>NZ_CBDDIE010000003.1:1395000-4140555 GCF_965228805.1 Aliiroseovarius sp.
CGGATGCTAACGTCCGCGGTGGAGAGGGAAACAACCCTGACCAACAGCTAAGGCCCCTAATTCATGGCTAAGTGGGAAAGCAGGTGGGACGACCAAAACAACCAGGAGGTTGGCTTAGAAGCAGCCATCCTTTAAAGATAGCGTAACAGCTCACTGGTCTAATTTAAGTTGTCCTGCGGCGAAGATGTACCGGGGCTCAAGCCATGAGCCGAAGCTTTGGGTGTGCGTAAGCACGCGGTAGCAGAGCGTAGTGTGACATAGTACTCATCCTCTTCTATCGCCTCGATATGAAAGTTGCGGGCAACCGCGCTCAAGTAGCGAAGCGGTAGCGCAGGGTAGAGTGCTTTCTGTGAAGCCGGCCTGTGAGGGATCCGGTGGAGAGATCACTAGCGAGAATGATGACATGAGTAGCGACAAAGGGGGTGAGAGACCCCCTCGCCGAAAATCCAAGGGTTCCTGCTTAAAGCTAATCTGAGCAGGGTAAGCCGGCCCCTAAGCCGAGGCCGAAAGGCGTAGGCGATGGGAACCAGGTTAATATTCCTGGGCCAGGAGGATGTGACGGATCGAGACTGTAGTTCAATCTTATCGGATTGATTGGGCTGCTGATCGGTTCCTGGAAATAGCCCTCCATCAGACCGTACCCTAAACCGACACAGGTGGATAGGTAGAGTATACCAAGGCGCTTGAGAGAACGATGTTGAAGGAACTCGGCAAAATACCTCCGTAAGTTCGCGAGAAGGAGGCCCGGTTCCAAGGCAACTTGGAGCTGGGGGCACAAACCAGGGGGTGGCGACTGTTTACTAAAAACACAGGGCTCTGCGAAGTCGCAAGACGACGTATAGGGTCTGACGCCTGCCCGGTGCCGGAAGGTTAAAAGGAGGTGTGCAAGCACCGAATTGAAGCCCCGGTAAACGGCGGCCGTAACTATAACGGTCCTAAGGTAGCGAAATTCCTTGTCGGGTAAGTTCCGACCTGCACGAATGGCGTAACGACTTCCCCGCTGTCTCCAACATCGACTCAGCGAAATTGAATTGCCTGTCAAGATGCAGGCTTCCCGCGGTTAGACGGAAAGACCCCGTGCACCTTTACTACAGCTTCGCACTGGCATCAGGCACAACATGTGCAGAATAGGTGGTAGGCTTTGAAGCAGGGACGCCAGTTCCTGTGGAGCCTCCTTTGAGATACCACCCTTGTTCTGCTTGATGTCTAACCGCGGTCCGTTATCCGGATCCGGGACCCTGCGTGGCGGGTAGTTTGACTGGGGCGGTCGCCTCCTAAAGAGTAACGGAGGCGCGCGAAGGTTGGCTCAGAGCGGTCGGAAATCGCTCGTTGAGTGCAATGGCAGAAGCCAGCCTGACTGCGAGACTGACAAGTCGAGCAGAGTCGAAAGACGGCCATAGTGATCCGGTGGTCCCGCGTGGAAGGGCCATCGCTCAACGGATAAAAGGTACGCCGGGGATAACAGGCTGATACTGCCCAAGAGTCCATATCGACGGCAGTGTTTGGCACCTCGATGTCGGCTCATCTCATCCTGGGGCTGGAGCAGGTCCCAAGGGTACGGCTGTTCGCCGTTTAAAGAGGTACGTGAGCTGGGTTTAGAACGTCGTGAGACAGTTCGGTCCCTATCTGCCGTGGGTGTAGGATACTTGAGAGGAGTTGCCCCTAGTACGAGAGGACCGGGGTGAACGATCCACTGGTGGACCTGTTGTTGCGCCAGCAGCAGTGCAGGGTAGCTATGATCGGACAGGATAACCGCTGAAGG
Organism: Aliiroseovarius sp.; assembly: GCF_965228805.1. Classification (NCBI taxonomy): domain Bacteria; kingdom Pseudomonadati; phylum Pseudomonadota; class Alphaproteobacteria; order Rhodobacterales; family Paracoccaceae; genus Aliiroseovarius; species Aliiroseovarius sp. The sequence goes on from NZ_CBDDIE010000003.1 coordinate 1,396,763, forward strand.
CATCTAAGCGGGAAGCCCCCCTCAAAACAAGGTATCCCTGAGGGCCGAGGTAGACGACCTCGTCGATAGGCCGGAGGTGTAAGCGCAGCAATGCGTTCAGCTGACCGGTACTAATTGCCCGATAGGCTTGATTTGATCCAGTAGAAGACAAACCTACTGATCTCAAAAGCATACAACCCCAATATGCTTGACTTGGAAATTGGATTTTTACTCGGTTTGGTGGTCACAGCGCCAGTGAAACACCCGATCCCATCCCGAACTCGGCCGTTAAGCACGGTTGCGCCGATGGTACTGCGTCTCAAGACGTGGGAGAGTAGGTCACCGCCAAACCTAGTAAAAATCCAACAACATCTCTCAAAACGATGACTTTAGATAGAACGCCCTGACCTGATCGGTCAGGGCGTTTTTCGTTTGCCACCCGCTACTTGTGCCTGATCGGTGGGGCGTTTATCCTCGCGAAAAGAGGAAAAAGGCAGACCAATATGGATGTTCTCGCAGGGCTTGGCTTTGAAATCGACCGGGATCAGTCGATGCCGGTGTTCGAGCAGGTCTGCTCAGGTATTCGCGAGCGGATCGTTTCGGGGCGCCTGTCTGCCGGGACGCGACTTCCGCCCACACGCGGTTTCGCGACCGAAGTTGGTGTTTCGCGTTCGACCATCGTGACCGCCTATGAACAGCTGGTGGCCGAAGGGTATCTGACCAGCCGCCAGGGGTCGGGCTATACGGTCTGCGACCTGGGCGGAGTGGAGCTGCCCACGTCTCGCCCCACGCCCGCTGCGAAGCCCGGACGTCCCCCCAGGTCGCTGCCTGTGCGGGCCTTCCAGGCCGGACGGCCGGATATGCGGCTGTTTCCCCACCGCCAATGGGCCAAGACCGTTGCTCGTATCTGCCGCACCGCGCCGGAGCGCATGCTGACCGGCGCAACGGTGGCGGGTAATCCGGACCTGTGCCGAGCCATCGCCGATCACGTAGCCGAATGGCGCGGGATCGAGGCAGAGCCCGCCCAAGTCCTGATCACCGCCGGGGCCAGTGATGGGTTGGAGCTCTGCCTGCGCACACTCACCCGCCCGGGGGACAGTGTCGGCTTGGAAAGCCCGGGTTACCCGCCGCTGGAACACCTTCTGCAGGTGCATGGCGCGCGGATGACCGAAATGCCGGTGGATGAGGAGGGCGCCGGCGTGCCTGCCTCGGACAAGGAGTGTCGTCTGGCCATCCTGACCCCCTCACATCAATTCCCGCTTGGCGGTGCCATGTCCGCCAACCGGCGCATGGAGTTCATCCGTTGGGCGCATGCCCAGGACGGCTGGGTCATCGAAGACGATTATGACAGTGAGTTCCGCTACGCCGGGCGGCCGATCCCGGCCATGGCCGGAGTGGACCGTCTGGACCGCACGATCTATGTCGGTTCTTTCTCGAAGATCTTCTCGAATGCCCTGCGCCTTGGTTACCTGATCGTGCCTCGCCCCTTGGTGGAACCGTTCCGCGAGGTCATGGGAATGAGTGGGATCAAGGCAAGCCTGATGCCGCAGCAGGCTCTGGCGGAGTTCATGCAGGGTGGCGATTTCTTCCGCCATCTGCGCCGGGTGCGGCGCATCTATGCAGACCGCCGCCGGTTCCTCCTGTCACATCTGAGCGGCCGCCTCGCGCCTTTCGGCTGGTTCGAGGATCACCACGCCGGGATGCAGGTGGTGTTCCACCTGTCCTGCGGGTTGTCAGATCGCGAAGTAGAGGCGCGCTGCGCCGCCCGCGGTGTCGCGGTGCAGCCCCTGTCGGCCTATGCGCGGGCCGGAGCCGAGAGCGATTTGAACGGGCTGGTCCTGGGCTTCTGCGCCCATGACGAAGAGGAAATGGCCCCGGCGCTGGAGGTTCTGGCTGAGGTTTTGGAGACCAATCCGGGAAATGATCTGGCCTGAATCGGTTCGTTTCCAGTGTCCGAAATCGACCTGACGCGGGTCAAAAAACACTCTGATCTACGTGGTTTTCTTGGACGTTTCGACGCATATTCAACGTATCGGCGAAATTACCACATATGCCCTACAAATGCCCATTTTGTGTGTACGCCCAAATTTCTGTCTAGAAATGGAGGTTTAAACGAGCTATCCCGTTAACAGAGCAAACAACGCAGCAACAAAAAACAAGCTGCGACAATTGAGGTAGGCGGTAAGCTATGAAGGCGATCGAGTATGTCGTCCGTGATGGCGCTGGCGTATTGCAGCGTGGGACACTCATTGAATCCGGAATTTCCGACAATCTGACCTTGGGAACGGATGGTGCCGTCTCCTTGAACCTGCGCCGCGCGAGCATTCGCGAATATCTGCGCGCGGGGGAAAACCTTGAAATGTACCTGGCTGACGGTCGCAAGATCGTGCTGGAAGGCTTCTATGCCGAAAACGGCGTGCAGGAGAACCGGCTTTACCTGAACGAGGATGGCAAGCTGATCGAGGCGTCGTTGGACGCGAACGGGCATGTGACTTTTGCCGAAGCGGGCGAATGGGGCAAGTGGAGCCACCTGGATGCGCTGATCTTTCCCGATGACGCAACCGTCGTGGCGGAGGCCGTGGCAGATGCGGGCGTGACCAACGAAGTGGCGTCGCAAGGGATCGGTTTCGGCCTTGGCGGTCTGGGCGGTGCCGGGCTGGGTCTGGGCCCACTGGTTGGCGGGGCAGGCGTCATCGGTGGGCTGACCGGCGGCAGCGGCGGCGGTGTTAGCGCGACGGTGGATGATGCCGATGCGGTATTGAAAATCGGCGGCGGCGACGACAAGACCGTTACCATTACCGGTACGGCACCCGAGGGATCGGAAGTCGTTGTGATGATCGGCGATGAGGAAGTGACCGTTATCGCCGATGAAAACGGGCGCTGGACCTGTACTTTCGACGGTTCGGATTTCCCCGCCGACGGCGATTACGCGGTTGCGGTTCAGGTGACCACACCCGGTGACACGGTGATCGATTTGACCGGGCCGATGGTGTTGATCGACACCATCGCGCCGGAACTTGAGGTCACCGGCGGCACGGACAATGTCGTGAATGCAGTGGCCCATGAGGACGGTGTGACCATTACCGGCACCGGTGAAGCGGGGGCCTCGATTGAGGTCGAGATCGACGGGGTGACCCATAGCACGACCGTCGGCGAAGATGGCACCTGGTCGGTGACCTTCGACAGCACGCAAATCGCGACGGGTGAGCTTTCGACCTCCGTTACCGTGACCTCGACCGATGATTTCGGCAATTCCACTGTGGTGACCGAAACCTTGGTTATCGACACCATCGCGCCGGACTTGGGTTTTGATGCCACGCAGGTGGGCGACAATGTGGTGAACGGGACTGAGGCGGGCGCCGGGTTCGATCTGACCGGCTCCGCCGAGCCTGGCGCGACCATCGTCGTGACCATTGACGGTCAGACTTGGGAAACCACGGCGGGCGCCGATGGGGCCTGGGCGATCAGCGTGGCTCCGGGCACGCTGGCGGGTGGCGAATATGACGCGACCATTACCGCCGTCGCCAAGGATGCTGCGGGCAATATCACCACCCAGACCACGACCCTGCGCGTGGATACGGTGGGTGAGGTGACCATCTCCGGCGACCTGATCGAAGGCGACGATGTGGTGAACGAGGCCGAGGCCAGCGATGGCATGACCTTGACCGGCACCACGCAGGTGGGATCGACAGTGGTCGTGACCTTCGAAGGCGTGGATTACCCCGCCACCGTGGCCGGGGACGGCAGCTGGACCCTTGACCTGCCCGCAGGCGCCATTCCGGCGGGTAGCTATGACAGCACGATCACCGTGACCTCCACGGACGCGGCGGGCAACGTGGCAACCACCACGCGCACCGTGACCGTTGATACGGAAACCGTCGTCAGCTTGGACGGCGGCATTGCCGGTGACAATCTGATCAACGCGATCGAACACGGCCAGGGCGTGACTCTGACCGGCACGGCAGAACCTGGCGCGACGGTTTCTGTCAGCTTCAACGGCACCGCCTACCCGGCCACCGTGGCCGCAGACGGCAGCTGGTCGCTGACCCTGGCCCCGGGCGATATGCCTGAAGGCCAGTACGATGCCGAAATCATCGTCACCGCGACCGACCCGGCGGGCAACAGCGTCAGCACCACGACCACGGTCGAGGTCGATACGCTGTCCTTCGTCGATTTCTCGGCCACGCCGGTCGAAGGCGATAATGTCGTGAATGCCGCCGAGGCTTCTGACGGCGTGATCCTGACCGGCACGACCCAGGCGGGTTCGACCGTCGTGGTCAATGTAAACGGCTATGACCATGTGGCAACCGTTGCCCCCGATGGCAGTTGGAGCGTGGACATTCCCGCGGGCCACCTGCCCAGCGGCGAGGTGCAAGTGACCGCGACCGCCACGGCGACCAGCCCGGCGGGCAACAGCTCGTCCAGCACGATGAACTTTGACGTCGATACTGTCTCGACCGTCGACATGACCACACCGGTCGAAGGCGACGGCATGATCAACGCGGGCGAAGCCGCCGATGGCGTGACCCTGACCGGGGTGGCCGAGGTCGGCTCGACCGTGACGGTGAATTTCAATGGCACCCTCTACAACGCCACTGTTGCGACAGATGGCTCCTGGAGCCTCGACATCCCCGCGGGTGACATCACCCCCGGCGAGTATGACGCCCCGGTCACTGTGACCGCGACGGATGCGGCGGGCAACAGCAGCACGCTTTCCGAAACCGTTCATGTCGATACGGTCGGCGCGGTGTCGGTCGACACCGCCTCGGTCGAAGGCGACGGCGTGGTGAACGGCCCCGAGGCTGCCGATGGCATCCAGCTGACCGGCACCACCCAGCCGGGCTCCTCGGTTGAGGTGAGTTTTGCGGGCACGACGCTGACCGCGTCCGTGGCTGCTGACGGCAGCTGGAGCGTGGATTTCCCCGCCAACGCAATCCCGAGTGGTGAATATGACGCCACCGTCACTGCCGTTGCAACGGACGCGGCGGGTAACGTGACCACCACCACGGGCGAACTGGACGTGGACACCCTGGTGCGCGACTTCGGCTTCGATGCCGGGCAGATTGCGGGCGACGGTGTGATTACCGGGCCGGAGCTGGACGCGGGTCTGACCGTGGGCGGCACCACTGAACCGGGCTCGACTGTCTCCTTGTCGCTGGGCGGCACTACGGTGCAGGCCGTAGTCGGCGCAGATGGCAGCTGGACCGCGACCTTCCCCTCGGATGCCCTGGCGGACGGCGAATACGCCACCATGCTCAGCGCGACCACGACGGATGCGGCGGGCAATGTCGAGACGATCTCGCAGCTCGTGCAGGTGGATACCGTGGCCGGTGATCTGGCCCTGTCGTCCCTGCCGATCGAGGTCGACGATGTCATCAACGCGGTCGAAACCGTGGATGGCGTGATCATCTCGGGCACCGCGACGCCGGGCATGACCGTGACTGTGACGCTGAACGGAGTCGCGACGCAGGTCGTGGTGGATGGTGCAGGCAACTGGAACGCGCTCTACCCACAGGGCAGCATCGCGCCCGGCAGCTACGAGGCGGCGATCACCGCCTCGATCAGCGACGAATACGGCAACTCCAAGACCGTCAGCGATACGGTGCAGGTCGATACCCTGGTCGAAGATCTGGCCCTGACCCAGCCGGTGGCGGGCGACGACCTGATCTCCGGCGCCGAGGCGCAGGCGGGCGTGACCCTGACCGGCACCGTCGAACCGGGATCCTCCGTGCAGGTCAAGCTGGGCGGCACTACCGTGACCGCCACCGTGGATGCGCAGGGCAATTGGAGCGCCGACTTCGCTGCGGGCGACATCCCCGCTGGCGAGCAGACCCTGCCGATCACCGTGACCGCCACCGATGTGGCGGGCAATACCGCGCTGATCACCGATACGGTCGAACTGGACACGCTGGTCAATGAACTGGCCTTCTCGGACACGCCGATTGCCGGGGACGGCTTCGTCAACGCGGACGAGGCGGCCCAGGGGCTGACCTTTACCGGCTCCGTCGAAGCGGGCTCGACCGTTCTTGTCACCTTCCGTGGTATCACGCACACCGCAGCGGTGGATGCCGATGGCAACTGGGCCGTGGACTTCCCGCCGAACCAGGTGCCGCAGGGCGAATACCAGGGTATCGTCACCGTGACCGCCACCGATGCGGCGGGCAATACGGCAACGGAAACCACCACGGTTCAGGTCGACACCCAGGCGCCGGAAACGCCTCTGGTTTCGGCCTTCACCAAGGGCCTGTCCGGCGTGCGCGGCATCTCGACCGTAATCGATGAGAACACGCCCGAGATTGCCGAGATCACCTCGGGCGGCACGGTGCAGGATCTGAACTACACCGTGGCCGAGAACGCCGCCTTCGGTGAGGTCGACTTTACCTTCGGCGCACCGATCCCCGATGGCAGTCACCTTGTGGTCACCGCCGAGGATGACGCAGGCAACCAGGCCTCGACGCTCTTCGTGCTGGAAGAAAGCGGCACCGATGTGGTCGATGTGACCAACCCGGGTCTGGGCGGTTTCGAGATCGAGGCGATCGACCTGAACTTTGCCGAGGACAGCCAGTTGACCCTGACTGCCGAGCAACTTGAGGGCCTGTCGGGCAACTCGAACGAGCTGACCATCCATGGCGGTGCGGACGATACGGTGACCATCTCGGGCGCCAATGGCACCGGCGATACGGTCGACATTGCTGGCAAGACCTATGACATCTACACGCTGGGGGATGAGGGCGGCACGCTCTACATCCACGAGGACATCAACGTTCTCATCTGACCAGAATAAGACGAGGCCGCGGCACCGAACGACCGCGGCCCGCCAGACTTTCGCCAGAGGGAAGGAATGGCTTTGGGGCAGGACATTCGCAGAGGCTTGATGATCGGCGCATGCGCGGCGCTGGCCCTGTCGGGCTGCATGTCCGGCGTGCCGCATCTGTCCGGTGCGGAGGTAAGCCGCGCCTCGACCACTCAGACCGGCAACTTCGCCCAGACCGGCAAGCAGCCTTCGGTGATCATCCAGGGCCTTCAGGATCGACGTACGGTGTTGGAGCCGGGATCGACCTATGACCAGGTGGCGCAGGCGGTGCTTGCGGGCGCCGCTCGCCCCGCCGAGGCCGAATTGCAAGCCGCTCGCCTACGTGCCGCTGCGGCGGACAAGAACTGGCTGCCCACCCTGGGCCCGTCGGTCAGCCTGTCCGACATGGGCGAACTGGTGGCGAGCATCGTCATCGACCAGGTGATCTATGACAATGGCCGCAAACGTGCCGAACGCGAGTTCGCGCGGGCGGATGTTGAGGCTGCCGCCGTGACCCTGTCGATCGACACCAACGACCGTATCTACACCGGGTTGGACCTCTATCTGCGCGCGCAGGAAGCGCGTGAAAAGGCCGCTGTTTCCTCCGCTGCCTTGGCCGAAATGCGCGAGTTCGACCGCATCATGACGGCCCGTGTGCGTGGTGGGATTTCGGATATGTCGGACCAGAATGTGATCCGCGCCAAACTGGCCGAGCTGCAATCGAACCACGACAAGGAGGTGCTGGACGCCCGCACCGCCCTTGCCGAGCTGAACGCCATGTCTGACACGCCGTTGGATGCGATCCGCGGGATCAGTCAGATACACGAACCGCCCAGCGGCAACCTACCCCTGACCGTGCTGCGTGCTTCGGCGGAAAAGGATCGTGATGTGGCCCAGGCGACCATCGACCGCGCGGGGCTTCTGCCAGGCGTTACTGCTCGGGCGTCCGCCGGGGAAAGCGGCAGCGCGGGGTTGATCGTCGGTTCGGACGCCGGGTTCGGCTTTGGCACGGGCGATAGCCTGCGCGCCATTGAAGCGGCGCGTGAGGCCGCCACCCGCCGCATCGCCCAGGCGCAGGAAGACGCCGACCGCCGCATGGCGGCGTTGGAGCAGAAACTGGCTGCGCTGACTGCTCGTGCCGGGGCCAGCGCCGATGTGGCCGCTCAGGCCCGCGCCAATACCGATCTCTTCCAACGCCAGTTCGACGCAGGCACACGCACCGTCATGGATGTGGTCGGCGTGGTGGAAAACCAGGCCCGCCTGGATCGCGACCACGTCGCCCTGCGTTACGAAATCGCCCGCACCCAGGTGGAGATTGCTCGCGAACGCGGGGTGCTGGCCAGCGGGGCCGACATATGACGGAGACGCCGCGCAAGGTTGCCACGACGATCACCGGCGCCTCGGTCCTGCGCACGGTGCCGCCGGTGGCGAACTCGAACCCCACACCGCCGACGCCCCAGCCGGTGCAGATCCCGGTCACCAACAAGTTCCCCGAACGGCTGAAGAACCGTGCTGATCTGGTTGCGGTGCACGCCGGTTTGCTGGGTGTTGAGGCCGTCGCTTCCGACATCCTAGAAGCCATGCAGTCCGCCGCCCCCACCGACAGCCGCGACGTGCCCGCCGAGGTGATTGCGCAGGGGCTGAGCTCGACGGGCCTCAGCTGCGACATTCGCCAGGTCAATAAGCTCGATCCCACACTCTGGCCCGCCATCGCGATGATGAACAACGGCCAGGCGGTGCTGGTCCTGTCGCAATCGGGCGACACGCTGGTGGTCTACGAGGCTGGCGCGAACGGTGGCTGCGACGTCTCGCGCGCCGAGTTCACTGGGGTCTTCACCGGCACCATCCTGCACGCTGAAACCGACCTGGCCGATCTGAACAAACGCCACGCCCCGGACAAGAAGCCGCCCCACTGGTTCTGGGGCGAGATGCCGCGCTTTCGCCGCCATTTTGGTGACGTCGCCTTGGGCAGTTTCGTCGCCAACCTTCTGGCCGTCGCCGTCGCGTTGTTTTCCCTGCAGGTCTACGACCGCGTGATCCCACACCAGTCCACCGCCACGCTCTGGGTTCTGGCGGCGGGGGCCTTCCTGGCTGTGGTGATGGAAGGCCTGATCAAACTCGCCCGTGCGCGGCTGATGGACGGGGCCGGGCGGGCGATTGAGCTGAACGTGCAGAAGCTCCTGATGGACCGTATCTTAGGCATGCGCTCAGACAAGCGGCCGACCACGCCCTCGGGGCTGTTTTCGGCCATGCGCGAGTTCGGCTCGGTGCGGGAGTTCTTTACCGCGTCGTCGATTGGCGCGCTGACCGATATTCCCTTCCTCTTCGTCTTTCTCGCCCTGGTCGCCTCTATCGCGGGCAACGTGGTCTGGGTGCTGATCGCGGGCGGCATCCTGATGGTCCTGCCCGGCTACCTGTTCCAGAAACGTATGATCGAACTGACCGCCGAAACGCAGGGCGCATCGGCCAAGGCCTCCCGTCTGCTGCACGAGGTGATCTTTGAGCTGGACACGGTGAAGGCGCAGCGCGGCGAGGACCGCGTGCGGCGCCTCTGGACCGAGCTAACCATGCTCTCGGCGGTGCAGAATTCCAAACAACGTAAGCTGTCGGCCGCCCTGACCTTCTGGTCGGCGGGGGTGCAACAGGCCACCTATGTCACCGCCGTGATCCTGGGCACCTACATGGTCTTCGCGGGCGAATTTACCGTGGGCTCGATCATTGCAGTGGGCATCCTGACCGGCCGCACCCTCGCGCCTCTGACCCAACTGACCGGCACGCTGGCCCGCTGGTCCAACGTGAAATCCGCCCTGGACGGGCTGGATGCCATCGCCGGGTCGGAACAGGACGAGGCCGAGGGCCGCACCTATCTGCGCCGCGAAAGCTTCGAAGGCGGCTATGAGCTGCGCGAGGTCAGTTTTGCGTATGACGAGGACAGCCCGACCCTGGACGTACCCGGGCTGAAGGTCATGCCGGGCCAGCGGATCGCGGTCTTGGGTGCGAACGGCTCGGGCAAATCGACGCTGCTGAAGGTGCTGTCCGGCCTTTATGCGCCCAAGTCCGGTCGCGTGCTGATCGATGGGGTCGACATGGGGCAAGTCGCCCCGCGCGACCTGCGCCGCAATATCGGGTACCTCAGCCAGGACGTGCGCCTGTTTGCAGGCAGCCTGCGCGACAACCTGAACCTCAACATGCTGGAACGCGATGACGATCGCCTGCTGAAGGCATTGGATTTCGCTGGCCTCGGCCCCTTCGTGCGCGGCCATGCGAAAGGTCTGGATCTTGAGATCCGCGATGCGGGCGAAGGCCTGTCCATTGGCCAGCGCCAGTCCATCGGCTGGGCGCGCATCTGGTTGCAGGACCCGAAAGTGGTTCTGCTCGACGAACCCACCGCCGCGCTGGACCAGACGTTGGAGACAACGCTGGTCAGTCGCCTGGAAAAATGGCTCGATGGGCGCACGGCCATCATTGCCACCCATCGCCTGCCGATCCTGTCGCTGACCGACCGCACCCTGATCCTGCAATCGGGCCGCCTCGCGGTGGACGGCCCGCGCGACCAGGTGCTGGCCCATCTGAAACAGAACCAAGGGGGCGCCTGATGGCCACATTGGACGCGCAGTTCGAGGACGAACTCAAGGGCCCCTCGATGGTGATCTGGCTGGCAGCGGCCAGCGTGTTCCTGTTCGTCTTCTGGGCCGCCTTCGCCTGGGTCGACGAGATCGTGCGCGCGCCGGGCTCGGTGATTTCCGCATCCCGCCCGCAGATTATCCAGAACCTCGAAGGCGGCATCCTGGCCGAGCTGACCGTGCGCGAAGGCGATATCGTGAACCCCGGCGACGTGCTGGCGCGGCTGCACGGGACCGAGTTCCAGACCTCGGTCGACGACCTGCGCGACCAGATCGCCGCATTGGACATTCGCCGGTTGCGGTTGGAGGCCGAACTGGCCGGAGCATTCGACTTCCAGGTGCCACCAGACCTCGCCGCCCGCGTGCCCGAGATCGTGCAAAGCGAACGCGCCCTTCTGGCCGCGCGGCAATCCGACTATGTCAGCCGCCGCGAAGGCGCCAAGGGCGTGTTGGACCAGGCCGCCAAGGAACTGGAACTGATGGAGCGCATGCTCGACCAGAAGATCGTCGCGCTGATCGAGGTGACCCGCGCCCGCAAGGCCCATGGTGACGCCGAGATCCGCTATAACGAGATCGTCACGCAGACCGAGCTTGATCGCGCGCAGGAATATTCGGACACGCTGAAGGAGCTAGCCACCCTGCGTCAGAACCTGAAGCTGAGCCTCGATCAGCTGAACCGTACCGTCATCACCAGCCCGATGCGCGGCATCGTCAACAACCTTGCCGTGACGACCATCGGTGGGGTCGTTCGACCGGGTGAAGAGATTTTCCAGATCATTCCGCTGGGCGAGGACGTGTTCATCGAAGCACGGGTGAAACCCGAAGACATCGCCAGCCTGCAACGCGGTCAAGACGCGACGGTGAAACTCTCCGCCTATGACTACACGATCTATGGTTCGTTGAAGGGGGCTGTGGACTTCATCTCGGCCGATACGTTCGAGGATGAGCGCGACCGCAATGCCGAACCGCATTACCGCGTCTCGGTGCGCCTGGACATGTCCAGCTTGACTGATCGGCAACGCCAGATCGCCATCCGCCCCGGCATGTTGGCCGAGGTCGAGTTGCACACTGGTGAAAAGACCATCCTGCAATACCTTCTGAAACCGCTCTACAAGAGCCGCGAGGCATTTCGCGAGCCATAAGGCGCCCCAGCGCGGCTCCCACCCTTTGCATCGTCACATCCAACCGTACCCGGGTGGTATCCCACCCCGCCGCGCCGGGGCGCCTCACGCTTTCATCTTTCCGCAAATATCCCGGGGGTCTGGGGGTCTGGCCCCCCAGCACCGCGACGTCGAGGAGAGTGCCAAAGGCACTTGAGGAGACGGCGCAACCTCAGGCGATTTGCGACCACCTGTCCAGCAGCGCGCCGTAGTCGGCGGGCTGTCTTTCCTCCCCGACCACGGCCTTGCCCGGCGTGTCGCTCAACACCGGCGCGGGCGCGGGTTGGGGCACCTCGGCGAGTGTGACAAAGGTCCCGCGCGCCGCGTTGTGCGGATGGGCCGGGGCCTCGGCTAGGGTCAGGACTGGCATCGTGCAGGCATCCGTGCCCTCGAAGGTCTTGGCCCAATCATCGCGGCTCTTCTCCAAGAAGCGCGCCGCGAAAGCCTCGCGCAGCTGTGGCCAGCCGGTGACATCCATCTGCGCGGGCAGGTCCGCCCCATCCAGCCCCAGCAGGCGCACCAGTTCCGCATAGAACTTTGCCTCCAATGCGCCCACGGCCATATGCCCGCCGCAGGCGCATTCATAGCAGCGGTAGAAGGGGGCGCCGCCGTCCAGCAGGTTTGCCTCGCGCGCATCGACCCACAGGCCTGAGCCATACATTGAGTACATCATCGCCATCAGATGCGCGGCGCCGTCGGTAATTGCGCAGTCGACCACCTGACCCTTGCTCGAGCGCCCCGCCGCGTGCACAGCGGCCAGCAACCCCGCGACCAGGTACATTGCCCCACCGCCGAAGTCGCCGACCAGGTTCAGGGGTGGCACGGGCGCCTCGCCGCCGATGGCGTGCAGCGCGCCTGACAGGGCGATGTAGTTGATGTCATGCCCGGCGGAATGCGCCAGTGGGCCGGTCTGGCCCCAGCCGGTCATGCGGCCATAGACCAGACGCGGGTTAGAGGCCTCGAACGCCTCCGGCCCCAGGCCCAGGCGTTCCATCACGCCGGGGCGCATGCCTTCGATCAGCATGTCGGCTCGGTCAATAAGCGCGCGGGCCTTCGCTTGATCCTCGGGCGCCTTCAGGTCCAACGCCACGAAACCCCGTCCGCGGTTCAGCACGTCCACCTTCTGGGGGATCAGCGGTTTCAGCCCGGGCCGTTCGATGCGCACCACCTCGGCGCCCATATCCGCCAGCCACATCGCGGCGAAAGGCGTGGGGCCGAGGCCGGCGATCTCGACCACACGCAGATCGGAGAGGGGGCCGTGCCGTTCAGACATCAATGGACCTTGCAATCAGCTCCTTCATGATCTCGTTCGTGCCGCCATAGATCATCTGCACCCGCGCATCGGCATAGAGCCGGGCAATCGGGTATTCCATCATGTAGCCATAGCCACCGAACAGCTGCAGGCATTCATGCATGATCTCATTCTGGACCTCGGAGCCATAGTATTTCGCCATCGAGGCGGTGGGCGCGTCCAGCGTGCCGTCGATCAGTCGGGCGATGCAGTCGTTGACGAAGCTGCGCAGAACCTCGGCCTTGGTCTTGCACTCCGCCAGCTTGAACCTCGTGTTCTGGAAATCCATCACCCGCTGGCCGAAGGCCTTGCGGTCCTGCGTATAGGCCACGGTCTGTTCCAGCGCGAAGTCGATGGCGCCAAGCGCTTGGATCGCAATCAATAGCCTCTCCCAGGGCAGTTGTTTCATCAGTTGATAGAAGCCCTGTCCTTCCTCATCGCCCAACAGGTTGGTCAGCGGCACTTTCACATCTTCATAGAACAGCTCTGAGGTGTCATTGGCCTTCATGCCCAGCTTCTTCAGGTTCTTGCCACGGCTGAACCCTTCGCATTTGTCAGGCTCGACCACGATCAGCGAGATGCCCTTCGAGCCACCCTCATCCCCGGTCTTGGCGACGGTAATGATCAGGTCGGCGGCCTGGCCGTTGGTGATGAATATCTTCGATCCGTTGATCTTGTACTGATTGCCATCCTTCTCGGCGCGCGTGCGCACCGCTTGCAGATCCGATCCGGTCGACGGTTCAGTCATGGCAATCGCACCAACGATCTCGCCGGAGGCCAGACCGGGCAGCCAACGCGCCTTCTGCTCGTCGGTGCCATAGGCGGTGATGTAATGGGTCACGATGGACTGGATGCCATAGCCCCAGCCGCAGTCGCCGGTACGGGTCTGTTCATAGATGGTGATCGACTCGAACCCCATGTCGCCGCCCGCGCCGCCGAACTCCTCGGGCGTGGCGCCGCCCATGATCCCGGCCTGTCCGGCGGTGTGCCAAAACGACCGGTCAACAATGCCCTGGTCGACCCAGCGCTCGATATTGGGGGTCAGCTCGTCGGCATAGAAACGGTTGGCCATGTCGGCGAACATGCGGTGTTCATCGCTGACCCAGGCGGCGGATTGGGTGAAAAGAGACATGGCGCCCTCCAGGAAGATCTTTTGCCCGACTATAGGCCGCCGATGGGTCCGCGCCGGTGTAACGTGACGTTACGGGCGCGGGTCGCGACGCTAGGTCATCTGCGCTCTGTCAGCGGGCGCTGCGTGACCTTTCGGCAAAATCTCGCAACATTCCTGCCAAAACGACTGCCCAAAGCCTGCCGCTTGGTATATTGCGGTGAGAATTGAGGGCAGAGCGTATGGTCATGAGACACTCCAGGCGAATTCTGATGGGCGGGGCTGCTGTCATGGCTCTGGTGGTGCCGGCGCACGTGTCGGCGGAACGCTCCACGGTGTCTACCGCCTTCTCGCTGAATGGCGCGCCGGGCCTGATCGACCTCCCCACGGCTGAAGTCGCCCCGGACAGCACCTTTTCGGTGACCTATGGCACCTTTGGTCCGATGTCGCATGCCACGTTGAGCTTTCAGATCACCCCACGCCTCAGTGGCAGCTTCCGCTATTCGGGGGTTGATGACCTGTTCGCGGGCGCACCGGATGTGAATGGCGTTTATCGTGACCGCAATTTCGACCTGCGGTTCCGCTTGATTGACGAGGGGAAATACACCCCGGCTGTGTCCATCGGTCTGAACGATTTCCTGGGCACCGGGATCTATTCCAGCGAGTATATTGTGGCCACCAAATCCATCGGCCCACGCCTGCGGGTGACCGGTGGGCTCGGCTGGGGGCGCTTGGGCAGCCTGGATCCAATCGGCGCGACCGGGACGCGGCCCGACAATGACTATGGTGAGGGTGGAAAACCCAACTGGGACCAGTGGTTCCGTGGTGATTTTGCGCTATTCGGCGGCGTGTCCTATGCGATCAACGACAAGCTGACCTTCAAGGCGGAATACAGTTCCGATGCCTATGCGCTGGAAGAAACCGAAGGCGTCTATACCCGCGAGAGCCCGTTCAACTTCGGGCTGGATTACCAGGTGACCGAGGGGCTGAACGTTGCGGCCTACTACCTCTACGGCACCACGATCGGGGCCTCGGTCACGCTGATGATGAACCCGCGCAGACCCGCTGCGCGCAGCGGCTGGGAGGAAGCGCCACAATCGGTCAGACCACGCCCGTCGCGTGCCTCAAACCCAGAGGCCTGGGGCACCGATTGGATCGCCGACCCCGAAGCCCGTCCCGGCATACAGGAGGCCTTGGCCGAGGCGCTGGCCCGCGAAGGTCAGGTGCTGGAGGCAATGTCGCTGACCGCCACCCGGGCCGAACTGCATGTGCAGAACACACGGTTCAATTCGCCTGCTCAGGCCATCGGCCGTACGGCGCGCATCCTGACGCGCGGTCTGCCCGCCTCGGTCGAAACCTTCGTCATCGTCCCGGTTGAAAACGGCGTGCCATTGTCCGCCGTGGTGTTGCAACGGTCTGACCTTGAAGCGCTGGAGCACGCACCCTCGTCCGACATCTATGGCCGCGCGACGATTGCCGATGCCGTCGCGCTGCGCGATGGCGGCCCCGATCCGGTGACAACCCCAGGGCTCTTCCCACGATTTTCTTGGTCCCTGACACCCTACACTGTGTTGGGCCTGTTCGGCGCCGACACCTCTTTCGCAGGCGAGATTGGCGCGCGCCTTGGGGCGAGCTATGAGTTCACCCCTGGCCTGGTCCTTTCAGGCGCGGTCACCAAGCGCTTTGCGGGCAATCTGCATGACGATCCATGGGTCAGTAGCTCGGTCCTGCCGCATGTTCGCTCCGACGTCGGTGAATATCACCGACATGGCGATCCTTCGATCGAGCATCTGACCCTGTCCTGGTATGGTCGCCCCGGCCGCGACCTCTACAGCCGCGTGACGGTAGGGTATCTTGAGACGATGTTCGCGGGCGTCTCGGGTGAGCTCCTGTGGAAGCCGGTCGACAGCCGCCTCGCGGTAGGCGGTGAACTGAACTACGTCTATCAGCGCGATTTCGACCAGCTGTTCGGGGTGCAGGACTATTCGGTCGTGACCGGGCATGTGTCCGCCTACTACGACATTGGCAACGGATTCCAGGCGCAACTGGATGTGGGCCGCTACCTGGCTGGCGATGTGGGCGCGACTCTGGCGGTGGACCGTGTCTTTGCCAATGGCTGGAAGGTTGGCGCCTATGCGACCCTGACGGATGTGTCCGCGGAAGACTTCGGTGAAGGTTCTTTCGACAAGGGTATTCGCCTGTCGATTCCGCTGGAATGGGCGCTGGGCACGCCAAGCCGGGCCAGCGTTGATACCGAGATCCGTTCGCTGTCACGCGATGGCGGGGCGCGGCTGTCTGTTGACGGTCGCCTGTTCGACTGGGTGAACGAAGGGCATGGTGATGTCCTGTCCGATCGTTGGGGGAGGTTCTGGCGGTGAAGAACTTGCGAATGACACCACGGCTGACCACGCTAATCGCCGCGCCGATTTTTGCGTCCCTTGCGGCCTGTGGGAGCGACACGTCCAACACCGCGCCCACCCAGGCTTTCCTGGGCGCAATGAAAGGGGCAATCGGGTCGGTCACGGGGGGTAAGGGTCAAACGGCGTCACAGGGCACGACGCAGGCGGGGCTGGACGCGCTGATTGCCCAGGCTCTGGCCGCAACGGATGGTCAGGTCATGATCCTGGGCATCGAATCCTCCAATGTCACGCTTGCCATTGCGCCGGTGACGACGAATGGCGCGGTGGTGACCTGGAAGACCCCGGATCGGCGCAGCTTTGCCTTCAAGCGTGGCGTGCTGGCCGGAACGCGTGGCTTCGGCGAAGACCTGATGTCGATACATGCCGACCCGTCGATTTCACTGATCACCACGCGCCGCACTGGGCGTGTTCCGCGGGTGAATCACTACCTCAGCGGGCTGGGCTACAGCTCTACCCTATCGCTGGACTGCGTCATTTCTGGCGGGGCCAGCGAACGCATGATTGTCGGACAGATCAACACGGTCACGACCCATTTGACCGAGACCTGTCAGCGCGACGGGCTTGTGGTCGAGAACCAGTATTGGGTCGATGCGCGCGGCAAGATACTGCGCTCGCGTCAATGGGTAAGCCAGGGGTTGGGATATATCGTGACCCAGCAATTGCGCCCCTGAAACGCCGCAGAGCGCTCTTGATCATTGATGGATCCGAAAAAGAAAACGGCAGGCAAATCGCCTGCCGTCTCTGAATTCTTGTTTGCGCCCGCCAGACGGCGATCGCATGGCCGAGGCCGATTATTCGGCGGTGCCACCGCTCGACGAGCTGCTGCTGGCCGCGGCCACGGCAACGGCAGCGCCACCCAGCAGGAGCAGCAGCGGCAGCGAGCCAACCGACGAACCCGGATCGGAAATGACGATCACTTCGTCTTCTTCAGCGGGCACGGTGTAGCTGCCGGCAAAGGCCGTCGAGGCCGACAGGGCCAGCGTGACGGCGGCGATAACGGTCGTCGCTTTTTTCATGGTTCATACTCCATAACAGGGTCTATCAGGATGCCAACAGGCGGTCCCATCAGCTTCTTCATTACACAGATTGTCAAATCTGCAAAGGGTTTGTTCCCGAGTGGCAAGGGTTTGCCACTTGAAATCGAGCCTTGTTGTGCAGGGGCCACAGGGTTCAGCCCACGAAATTCTGGGTCAGATACACGGTGCCACAGTATTCTGCGCGCCCATTGTAACCCGCGCCAGCCCCCATGAACTTCACCTGACGGTTCAGGATATTGGCGCGGTGCTTGGGGGAGTTCATCCAGTTGCCGACCGCCGCGCGGGCCAGCGAGGCATAGCTGTGCGGCGGCAAAGGCTGACCGGCCTGATTGGTGAATTGGCAGCTGCCCCTGGTCAGAAACACCACCCGGTCGATCTGGTAATAATGCACCATGCCGATGTTCTCGGCCCCGGTGCGGAACTTGACACCCGACCGTTTCAACCGCTGGGTCAGCGTGTTCGATCCCTTGTGCGACAGCCTGGCGGCGCGGGCCATCCACTTGCTGTGCCCGGCGGCGGTTCTGGTCAGGCGCGGTTCCGGTTTCAGGGCGCGCAGGCCCTTGCGGCAGCGCTCGTAGTTCACCTCCGACAGGATTGCGGCGTCCAGCAGGGCCTGGTTGATCCGGCCTGCGGGCACCTGCGCCTCTGCGCCGGGCACGTTGGCACGGTTGCAGCGGGCCTCGGCACCGGAGGCGGCAGTCATCAACAGCGCGCCCAACAGCAGCGCGCCAAGTTTGGTCATTTGGCGTTTCATGGCAATCTGTCCCGTTTGTCTGCTCATTGGCCTGTGTTACACATGAATTGGGCAGGGTTTTGGCAGATTGTCGATCATGCGGAAACAGTCCGTTGACAGGGTCGGCGGGATGCCGCATGCCCGGGACAACCGGGCCGAGAGTGAACCGGTCGGAAGAGCAGGCAAGAGGGCAGCATCATGAAGATAGCGATGATCGGGACGGGTTATGTTGGGCTTGTCTCTGGGGTTTGTTTTTCGGATTTCGGGCATGAGGTTGTCTGCGTTGACAAGGATCCGGCGAAGGTGGCGATGTTGGAGCGGGGCGAGGTGCCGATCTATGAGCCCGGGCTGGATGAGCTGATGGCCAAGAATGTCGCCGCCGGGCGGCTCAGTTTCACCGGTGATCTCAAGGCCGCGGTCGATGGCGCCGAGGCGGTGTTCATTGCCGTCGGCACGCCCACCCGGCGCGGCGATGGTCATGCGGACCTGACCTATGTCTTTGCCGCCGCTGAAGAAATCGCCGCGGCGATCACCGATTACACCGTCGTCGTGACCAAATCCACCGTGCCCGTCGGCACCAACCGGCGCGTGAAGCAGATCATTCACAAGGCCCGACCGGAGCTTGATTTCGACGTCGCCTCGAACCCCGAATTCCTGCGCGAGGGCGCGGCGATCGATGATTTCATGCGCCCCGACCGGGTGGTCGTCGGCGTGCAGACGCCGCGCGCCGGTGAGGTGATGGACGAGATCTACCGCCCGCTGTTCCTGCGCGATTTTCCCGTCGTGACGACCGATCTGGAATCGGCCGAGATGATCAAATACGCGGCCAATGCCTTCCTTGCCACGAAGATCACCTTCATTAACGAGATCGCCGCGCTGTGCGAACGGGCCGGCGCGGATGTGAAACAGGTCTCGAAGGGGATCGGGCTGGACGGGCGGATCGGCAACAAGTTCCTGCACGCAGGGCCTGGCTATGGTGGCAGCTGTTTCCCCAAGGACACCCGCGCGCTGGCCCGGATCGGCCAGGAGCTGGGCTTGCCGATGCAGATTACCGAGACGGTCATCAAGGTTAACGACGAGATGAAGCGGCGCATGATCGACAAGGTCATGGACCTCTGCGACGGCTCGGTGAACGGCAAGGTGATCGCGGTCCTGGGCGCGACCTTCAAGCCGAACACGGATGACATGCGCGACGCGCCCTCGCTGACGATCATCCCGGCGCTGGTGGGCGGCGGGGCGAAGGTGCGCGTGGTCGACCCGCAGGGGCTCTCCGAGGGCGAGGCGCTGCTGCCCGGCGTGCATTGGGTCGACGACGCCTACAAGGCGGTGCAGAACGCGGATGCGGTGGTGCTTTTGACCGAATGGAACGAGTTCCGCGCGCTGGACCTGAAACGCCTGGCCAAACGCATGACCACCCCGCGCATGGCCGACCTGCGCAACATCTACTCCCCCAAAGACGCAAAACGCGCAGGCTTCCACGCATACACAGCCGTCGGAAGGGGCGGCTTTGAAAAAACCAGCGAGAAGGGCGGCGATGAGGACTGATACGCGATGATGCGCTTTGCGCATTTTTCCCCCGTGGCAAAATATCTGCGGGGCTGCTAGGGCTGAGGAACCAAGACCGAGGACCGTGTGCCCAACCGTATCGTCAACATCATCGCCCGGTTTTCCGACCTGCACTATCGCCTGCAGGGGGTGGGGTTCGACCTCAAGGCGCCGGACGGGCGGCGCCTGGGGCGTGTCGAGCAGCTGCTCTGGATGCGCGGCGGGCTTTGGCTGGAAGGTTGGACCAAGGCGCAGCGGATTTCGGTGGTCTGTCGCGATGCCTCCTCCTCTGCTAGCCCGGACAAGCCGCGCCCGGATGTCGCCGAAGCACTGGGAGAGCCGATTGACGGGGCGGCCGCGACCGGTTTTGCCTTGCGTCATTCTGGGCGCGGTCCGGGCTTGGTTCTGACCCTTGATCTTGACGGTGGCGAGAGCATCAAGCTGTCCTTACCCCGCCAGGCCCTGTGGCGGCGTGCTGTCGCCCGGGCACGTCTGCTGCAGGACATGGTGGTCACGATCTCGGCGGCGCTGCCCCTGGCCCTGCGCTATGCGATCGGCGGGGATGAGCGGCTGCGGGTCGAGCTGAAGCGTGCCTTGCGGCTGGACGGGCTGGATGCGGCGCATATTCTGGATGCGGACCTGTTCGGACCGCCCCCACCGGCCCCGCAGGCGCCGGAGCCGATCACCATCATTTTGCCGGTCTACAACGCCTTCGACCTGCTGCCCGAGGTGCTGGAGCGGGTGCAGACCCACACCGATCTGCCGTTCCGCCTGGTGATCATCGAGGACGCCAGTCCGGACGAGCGCGTGCGCCCCTTCCTGCGGGCCGCCGCCTTGCAGGATTCCCGGTTCGAGCTGCTGGAGAATGAGCAGAACCTCGGCTTCATCGGTTCGGTGAACCGGGGGCTTGCGCGCGCGGTGGAGCTGGGTGGCCATGCGGTCCTGCTGAACTCGGACGCTTTCGTGCCGGTGGGCTGGGCCAGCCGCCTGCTGGCGCCGATCCATGCGGATGCCGGGGTGGCAACGGTCACGCCCATGTCCAATGATGCCGAGATCTTTACCGCCCCTGTGATCTGTCAGCGTCGCGACCTGCCTGCCGGGGCGGCGGATACCATCGACGAGGTGGCGCGCGGTCTGGGCGGCGCGGCGCAGGGCACGGCACCGACCGGCGTAGGGTTCTGCATGGCGATGAACGAGGTTTTCGTTGCGCAACTGCCGACGCTCGACAGTGCCTTCGGACGTGGCTACGGCGAAGAGGTCGACTGGTGCCAGAAGGCCCGTACCCTGGGCGGGCGTCACGTGGCCCAACCACGCCTGTTTGTCGAACATCGCGGCGGCTCCAGCTTCGGCAGCGCCGAGAAGCTGCGCCTGGTGCGCGAGAACAACACCATCATTGCCCGCCGCTATCCCGGCTATGACCGCGAGGTGCAGGGGTTCATTCAAGGCGATCCGCTGATCTCGACCCGCATGGCGCTGGGCCTGGCCTGGCTGGGTGCGGTGGCGGGCGACTGGCCGGTGCCGATCTATCTGGCCCACTCGCTGGCGGGCGGGGCGGATCACTGGCTGGAACGCCAGCTGTGCCGAGATTTGGCAGAGGGGCCGGGCGCGGTGATCCTGCGGGTCGGCGGTGCACTGCGCTGGCGGTTGGAGCTGATTACAGCCGAGGGCCGGACAGAGGCGCTCTGCGAGGATCCGGCGCTGGTCGGGCGGTTGCTGGAGCCGATCGGCCGCCGTCGGGTGGTCTACTCCTGCGGTGTCGGGGATCCGGATCCGGTGTCCTTGCCCGACATCCTGTTGGACTTGGCGGGCAAGGGAGATCGGGTCGAGCTGCTGGTGCATGACTTCTTTCCGATCAGCCCCTCCTACACGCTGCTTGATCATGATGACGTCTTTCGCGGCCCGGTGACTGCCGGGCGGGATGATCTGGCCCATCGCACCCACCGGCTGGACGGCACCCCCGTCAGCCTTGAGGAATGGCAGGCCAGCTGGGGGCGGCTTGTGGCGCGGGCCGATGAGGTGCGCGTTTTCAGCCAGGCCTCGGCAGAGCTGTTGCGCGCCGCCTATCCGGGCGTCGAGCCCGTCGTGTTCCCGCACCATGTGCCGGTGGCATTTGCCCCGTTGGATCCGCCGCAAGATGTCCCTGTTACGATTGCGACCCTGGGCAACCTGAACATCCACAAGGGCGCCGATGTGGTGGCGAAACTGCAGCGGCTGGCCAAGAAGCGGGGCGTGCGCGTGGTGGTTCTGGGCCGGGTGGACCCGTCCCTGCCGATGCCGACCGGGCTGACCGTGCACGGCGCCTATGATCCGGCGCAACTGCCGAACCTGGTCCGGCGCTACGGCATTACCCATTGGCTGATCCCGTCGATCTGGCCCGAGACCTTTTCCTTCACCACCCACGAAGCGCTCGCCACCGGTCTGCCGGTTCTGGGCTTCGATCTGGGCGGGCAGGGCGAGGCCTTGCGTTCGGCAGGAAACGGCCATCCCGTACCGCTCGACCCCTCGGGCACGCCTGCCCAGGCCGTGCTCGACGTTCTTGACACGCTTGCTCATCCCCCGCGTGTACACTAGGACTTCCAACATACACGCTGTCCGCCGAAGGAGGCCCCCTTGTCCGATACCTCGTCCGATACCCGGCAACGTTCCGGCTTCGTGAACCAGATCGAAGAAACGCGTCAGAAGACGCAGTCGCAGCAGGAAGTGCTGAAAGAGGTGACCGACGCCTGCTGGGCGCTGACCGACGACGAGTTGCCGCCGATCGAGTACATCAACAATATCGGGTCGGACAAACCGTCGCATTTCAAGGGCACGATGACGAGCTTCTTCCACGAGTTCGCCACCCGGTTCAAACTGACCCCGGACTCGCGCATTCTGGATATCGGGTCGGGCTGCGGACGTCTGGGCATGCCGTTTTCGAAGTATATCAAGGGCGGCAAGTACTACGGCGTGGATGTGTGGAAAGAGGGCGTGGACTGGTGCAACGAGCACATTGCTGCCTCCAACCCGAATGCCGAATTCCACCACATGGAAGCGGCAAACAACTACTACGCGGATGAATTCGATCCCTCGGTCGAAAACGAGTACACGCTGGGGTTCATCCCGGACAAGGGACTGGACTTCGCCTTCGCGATCTCGGTCTTTACCCACCTGACGCCGAAGGACAGCCAGGATTACCTGACCGAGCTCGGGCGCACCCTGGATGACGAAGGCGCGGCCTTCCTGACCTGTTTCATTATCGACGATTTCTTCTTCCGTCACGTTGATCGCACCGGCATGCATCGGGCGGTGAAGCAGCAGGGCGACAGCGGGTTCTACCAAGCCTATGCGGGGCAGGACTTCTTTGGCGGATACACGCGAAAGTTGTGGGAAGACATGCTGGCCAAGGCCGGTTTGCGCACCATCAGCCACGAGCTGGGCTCCTGGGCCTCTAAACCCGGCGCGCGGGTCTATCAGGACACGTTCATCGTGATGCGGGCCAAGGGCAGGTAAGCAGCATGGCGCACGCCTATCCTGACTTCCTGGTCGTCGGCATGATGAAGGCTGGCACCACCTCGATCCACCGCCACCTGGCGGAGCACCCCCGGGTGATTGAGCCGATCGAGAAGGAGTTGCACTTCTTCACCCGTGACTTTGGCGCGCGGGTGCCGCAAGCGGCTTGGGGGTTGGAATATGGGGAACAGTTGGGCCTGGCGGGATGTGTGCCACAGGAGGGGTATCTGACTGGTGAGGCCTCGCCCAGCTACATTGCCGTGCCCGAGCGCATTCACGCCTTCAACCCGAACTGCAAGATCATCATCGCCCTGCGCGAGCCCGTCTCGCGCGCCGTGTCACAACTGCGCCAGTATCACGCCCATGATTTTCGCGGGGCAGAGGACGGTTTCACGGCGCAATATGACACCGATGAGCTGGCCAATCTGGATGCGGTGATCGACAGCACCTACCTGCCGCGTCTCAAACGCTGGTTCGCCACCTTCCCGCATGAGCAAATTGCCCTGGTCAATTTCGAGGCCTTTACCCGCGAGCCGCAGCTGGTGATGAACCGCCTGTTCCGGTGGCTGGGGCTGGACGTCAAGGTCATCCGTGAAGAGTTTCGCGGCGCCAAGACCGACGTCCATTATGATGAAAGCGTGATCCGTTCGCGGCTGGAACAGCACTTCGCCCCGCTGCGTGGGCAGGTTGCCGCCGAGATTGCGGGGAAAAATCTATTCCTCGTCCCAGATGACCCGTCGCAATTTAACAATTATTAGCAAATTTAAGTCAGTTTCAGCGTAACCACCCAGCTCGGCAGCCCGGCCAGAATGGCCCGGAGCGTCGGGTCAGGTAGCGACACAACAGCCCGGCCAGAATGGCGGGGCGTCACAGAGGACGACGATGGCATGAACGCGCCCGTCACAACCTTCCACCGCTTCGATGCGTTGGAAGACCGCCTGACCGAAGCGCCCGATCGTGTGGCGCTCTACGCCGATGCCGGTTTTGCCGCGATGCTGACCGACCGGCTTGACCACCTGCTGAAACGCCCCGACATGATCCTCTCGCTCGACGTGTTCGACACCCTGCTGTTGCGTGACAACAGCGCGGAGGTGACGCGGTTTGTTGAGTTCGGCGCGGCGATGGCCGATGTTGCGCAGGGTGCCGGGGTCGATGTGGATGCCGACACCGCTTTCCTTGCACGCCACCGTGGCACGCGCGCGAGCTATCGCACGACCCGCGCGGTCAACGGGTGCCGTGAAGGGTCTCTGAGTGAGATCCATCGCGTCGCCTCGCGCCTTTTGGTCGGTGACGACCGTCTGACCGCTGATTTCATCGCTGCCGAACTGGCGGCGGAACAGCGCCGCCTGACCGTGAACCCTGCACTGGCCGCCTATGTCGCCGAATTCAAGGCGCGTGGTGGGCGCGTGGCGTTGGTGTCCGACATGTACATGCATCGCGCGCAGATCCTGACCCTGCTGACCGGGGCCGGAGTGGACATGGATCAGGTGGACCTGCTGATCTCCTCCGCTGATACCAAGGTGACCAAGGGATCGGGCGGGATCTTCCCGCTGGTCGAAGAGGCGCTGGGCGCCACGCCCGATCAATTCGTACACTTGGGCGACAGTTTCCGCGGCGACGTGCGCCAGCCCCGCCTGCGCGGCTGGGCCGCCCAGTTCCTGCCCCTGTCACGCACAGACGTCGTCGCGCGTCAGGCTGACCATAAAACCACGATGGCGGATTTGAGCAGCCGCCTGGGTTTCGCCCCCAAAATCGCCATGCCAAAAGGGTGACGGAGCAATGATGAACCACGTAGATATTCGCCCCGACCAGACCTCCCGGCCGGCCCCCTCGGCCCTGACGCGACGCCTCGGGCGCGAGGTGCTGGGCCCGGTGATGCACCGCTGGATGCTGGCCCTGCATGACCAGATTTGCCAGCTCGACGATGGCGACACGGCCTTTCTGTTCTGCGCCCGTGCGGGCCTGCGTATTCAACGGCTCTACGAGCTCTGGCTCGAAGGGCAGGAGCAGGCACATTGGGCGCGCACCCGCATGTTCTGGATCTCGCGCGTGTCGATCTGCAAGGGCATCTGGGCGCGTGAGCCGGAGCGCGCAGGTGCTGTCTTCGCCCGCGAATATCACGACACCGACATGGGCGCGCTGGTGCGCGGCTTGCTGCGCCACAACCCGGATCGTCTGAAGGGATTGCAGCTGGATGGGCTGCCCGGCGCGGGAGGTTTTGTCGATTGGATCCGTGAGAAAGGACCGGCGCAGGACGTGCTACGCGACTATCTGCGCGATTGCGGCCCGGCGCTGGACGGCACCCTGGCCGAGGTCGCAGGGGGTGCGAAACGCGTCGTGCTGATCGACAGCGGCTGGCAGGGAACCGCGCAATCTCTGCTGAATCAGGCCTACCCAGATCGCGAATGGATGGGGCTGTATTTTGGCCGCATGTTGGGGCCCCATCATGATCCGCTGATTGCCCAGGATGTGGTCGGGCTGATGTTCGAACGCAATGGTTTCGACCCCGACCAACCGACCAGCGCCGTGACCGCGCACCACCACGTGATCGAAACCCTGCTGGAGCCTAATGGCCCTTCGGTCGAGGAACTGCCGCACGGTCCCTTTGCCGACGTGGCGCAAGGCCTGATCGACGCCAACCGCGCCGCGCCGGTCGACCCGGTGTCCGATGCGCTCTGGCTGGAAGTCGAGGCCTGGATTGCTGCCCGCGCAAGTGACCCCGTGGCCCAGGTCATGGCCCGCGCCACCGAGGCGGAAGGTGAGCTTGCTCGCCTGCTGATCACCCCCAGCCGCGATGAGGCTCTGGCGCTGGTTTGCAAGGACCGGTCTGCCGACTTTGGCAAGGCGCTGGAAGTCCCGGTGCTGGTGGATCCTGACAGCCCCGATCATGTCGATTTCGCCCATCGCCAGGCCGACGCGCTGTGGAAACCCGGCCAGATCGCGCTGGAGCTTTCCGGCAACCAGGCCCGTGATGCGCAGCTGCGCTCGGTCGGGCAGGAGCCGCCCAACCCGCACACCCGCGCGACGGGGAGTGGTCAGGTTCCGGCAGCGGATGCCGATCCCGAGGCGCAACCGGCCGAGTCCGAACCGCCCCTGGTTGCGATCATTACCCGCACCAAGGACCGCCCGATCCTGCTGGAACGCGCCGCCGAAAGCGTCGCGGCGCAGAGCTGGACCAACTATCTCTGGGTGGTGGTCAATGACGGCGGCGACCGTGCCCCGGTCGAGAAGGTCATCGAAAACAGCGGCGTCGACCCGCGCAAGGTGCGCCTGGTGTCAAACTCCGATAGCCTGGGGATGGAGGCGGCCTCGAACGCTGGCATCCGCAGCGTCGACAGCGACTATGTGGTGATCCACGATGACGACGACAGCTGGACACCGGAGTTCCTGGAAAAAACCGTTGCCTATCTCGAAGGCCCGATGGGCGCACGCTATGGCGGGGTGATCACCAAGAGCGTCTACGTCTCGGAAGAGATCCTGGATGACGAGGTGGTGATTCACGAACGCCGCCCCTATCAGGATTGGGTGCGCAACGTCGAGTTCGCCGAGATGGCCTGCGGCAACTTCTTCCCGCCCATCGCCTTCCTGTTCCGTCGCAGCGTCTATGATACGGTTGGCGGCTACAATGAAAGCCTGCCGGTGTTGGGGGATTGGTTCTTCAACCTCGAGTTCCTGCTGGAAGCCGATATCGGCATGCTCCACGAGCCTCTGGCGCTTTATCACCACCGTGACCGGGTGTTCGGGCGCACCGGGCTTTACTCCAACTCGGTCATTGGCGGCCATTCGAAACACGTGGAATTCGCCGCCGTGGTCCGCAACGAGTTCCTGCGGCGCCATTCGAATTCCAATGTTGCCGCGCTGGCGCTGGCGATGGGCTACATGAACATCGACACGCGCGGGCGGTTGAACAACCTTGCTCATGGCCGCCCTGCGGGACCGGTCGAAAGCGCCTCGGTCGAAACGCTGGAGCGCCTGACCCTGGTGGCTCAGGTCAATGGGGTCGCCGCGCGGCGCTGGTGGATGTTCTGGTGCCGCCAGACCCCGCTGGATCCGCAGGCGGATTGGGATCAGATCGCCAAGGCGATCCGGTGCCTGCGCATGAAGGTGCCTGTGCCCGCCAGCTGGGATGATGCCGGATATCTGGCGCGCAACCCGGATGTGGCGAGCGTGCTGCGCGACGGCAAGATCAGCTCGGGCTACGAACACTACGTACGCTGGGGTCGTGCCGAGGGGCGCGAGCGCTGACGCGCTCGGCCGACCTATCCCGCCTCAGACCAGGTAGATCGCGCCTTCGAGATCGGACAGGTCCGTCACGCCCTTGATCGTCACGGTGCAATCAGGGCCAAAGTCGAACACGATATCGCTGCCCACGACCTGGGCATAGGCCAGGATCTGGGCTTCGGTGCGTGAACCGCCGCCCCAGATTGCGTCGTCGAACATCAGCTTGTCCCATTCCGAAGCGTCGAAGTCGCTGACCACATCGTGGCCGTTGGGGTTGAAGACGAACTTGTCCGCCCCGCCGCCGCCGACCATCGTATCGCTACCTTCGCCGCCATGCAGGAAGTCGTTGTAATCGCCGTCGCCGCCGATCATGACATCGTCGCCACCGCCGCCGTACAAAATGTCATGACCCGCCCGGCCGTTCAGCGTATCGTCCCCCCAGCCGCCGCTGAGCACGTTCTTGCCCGCGTCCCCGGTCAAGGTGTCGGCCCACCAGGACCCCCAGAGGTTCTCAATCGAGTCATAGGTGTCACCCGTCGCGCCGCCAGATGCATGGCCAGTTTCCAGGTTGACCACGACCCCGCCTTCGAGGTTGTCCGTATAACAGGCTGTGTCATTTCCTGCGCCGCCGATATAGACGTTGTCGCCCGCGCCGCCCAGCATCCAGTCATTGCCGCCACCGCCGTCCAACGTGTCATTTCCGGCCCCGCCGGACAGGAAATCCTTGCCGTCGCCCCAGCCACCGGTCAGCGTGTCATTGCCATCGCCACCTTCCAGGTGGTCGTCACCTTCACGCCCATCGATCACGTCATTACCGGCCCCGCCACGCAGGTCGTTTGCGCCGCTGTCGCCAATCAGCGTGTCATTGCCGGTTGAGCCGATGATGTTTTCGACATTGACGATCACGTCGCCCCAGGCGCCGCCCCAGGTCGTGCCCGAGGTCAGGTTGATACCGACCGCGCCCAGTGGGTCGTCTTCGTATGTCACGGTGTCGATCCCGTCGCCGCCGTCCATGTGATCCAGCCCGGCGCCGCCATTCAGCGTGTCGTTGCCTTCCCCACCATATAGCGCGTCGTCATAGGAGCCCCAGCCGCCAATCAGAACATCATTGCCGCTGCCGCCATAAAGGATGTCATCGCCCTGGCGTCCGTCCAGCGTGTCATCGCCGCCATCGCCGGTCAGCGTATTGTCGCCCAGACTGCCGCTGATCGCGTCCGAAAAATCGGTGCCGATCACGTTCTCGATCGAACTCAGGACGTCCCCGGTGGCGCTGCCCCAGACAACGCCGCTGTCCAGGACCAGGCCGATCCCGGAGGTCATGCCGTCGTAGGAGGCCGTGTCCACACCTTCGCCGCCATCCAATATGTCCGAACCTTCGCCGCCGTTGAGCGTATCATCGCCTTCGCCGCCGATCAGCGTGTCGTTCCCACCGTTTCCGCTGAGCTGGTCGTTGCCCTCGGCGCCGTCCAACCGGTTGGAACTGTCATCGCCAAGAAGCGTGTCGCCGAACTGCGAGCCAGTCAGGTTCTCGATATTGGTCAGGGTGTCGCCTTGCGCGCCATCCCATCCCTGGCCGGTGGCCAGGGAGACACCGACACCGGCCCAGGCCCCTTCGTAACTGGCCGTGTCATTGCCCGCCCCGCCGTCCATGTCGTCGCCACCCTCACCGCCGATCAGAGTGTCGCTGCCGCCATTGCCGATCAGCGTGTCATCGCCCAGCTTGCCGACAAGCTCGTCCGAGGAGCCGGTGCCGACCAGCGTCGTCGGCATGTAGTCGTAGACCACCGGCGGGCGATCCAGCACCAGGATCTGGCTGGTGGGGAAATCAGTCGCCGTCAGCGGCTGGCCGTTGGTCGAGTGAATCTCGATCTCTTCACCTCGGAAGCTGATGATACAGCCATAGCCGGTCGGGGTAATGTTCAGTTGCGACGTGTCATAGAGGAAGTTGAACCCGGTCAGGTCCAGGCTGTCGCGGGCTGGGTCAAAGTCGCGAATGATGTCGCGTTCGCCATCCGCGGTCAGCACAAACAGGTCATTGCCTGCCCCGCCGTTCATGTCATCCTCGCCCGCGCCGTCATTCAGGATGTCATCGCCCGCGCCACCGTACAGCACGTCATCGCCACCACCGCCTGCAACCATGTCGTCGGCTGCGGTGCCGGTCAGCGTATTGTCGCCCGCGTCTCCGTAGGTCACATCGCCCAGATTGCCGGTGTCAAAGGACAGCTGCGTAACCCCCGACTCGCTTTCCGAGGAAGCGTAGATCTGCAGCTGGCCGTTCACGTCCTGCACCGTCAGCGCAGCGACGTTCTGCAGCGCCGTGGCCATGGTGTCTTCGATGCTGTCCAGCAACACCAGCTGCCCGTCGGGCAGAACGGTAAAGATCGAAATCCCGTCATCACCGCCGCCCACCAGGACGAATGTGTGGCCATTGACGTCGACCACCTCCAGCTCGGTCACCGCGTCGAAACGGGTGTTGAGATTGTCGATCACATGGTCGACCGCGGTCAGGCTGCCGTCGGGCTGGATCTTCATCACGGTCAGTGACGAGCTGCCCGCCGAGGCGACGATCACATAGGATTGGTCGGCGATGCAGAGACATTCGATGGCAGTCGGGTTCGAAATGCCGATCCCGTCCGCCGCCCCCGCGATGTCGATCAGCGTCGGCGTGCCATTGGCATCCAGCTGATAGATCGCGACGCCCTGGTGCAGGTTGGTGGCGGCCACGAGGTAGCTGTTGCCATGCGCCTCGACCGAGGCGAAATCGACGATATCGATCCCCTCGGGCAACTCCGCCTGAGTGGTCTGATCGCTGCGCAGCTGCATTTGCTGCTGGTTCGTCAATTGATATTGCGCAAGCCCCGTCGTGCCGACATTGGCGGTATAGACATAGTCGGTGCCGTCCACTCTCACCGTATGCAACGAGTTGACCTGCCCGCCCGCGCCCGTGCCGCTCCAGCTCAGGGCCTGGGCATTCCCCAGGTTGTCGCCACCCAGAAGACGGTGACCGGTAAGTTCTTCGTCCATTTGCCCATAGGAGACGAGATAGGTCGCACTGCCATCGGTGACCAGCTCGACCCGAGCGTCACCGGATTGCAGTTGGCTGTTGGTATAGGCGATCTGATCGACCATGGTGGTCTGGCCACCGGTGCCGATCTCCATCACCATGGCGCCGCCTTCCGCGCCCGTGGTCGTATAAAGGTAGGTTTTTCCGCCCTCGTGGCGCACGGTCATGTCCGTCACGCCGATAGCGTGGTTCAACTCGGCCCCGTCATGGGTCGTCACATGCGTAATCTTGGCCACCCCGAAACCCTTTCCCTCGAACAATTCACTCATGCGGACCTGGCTCACCCGTGCCGCGTCCGGCAGATCCGGCTCACCCGTGCCATGTCTGCGAGATCGAGAATGCTGCCAATTCGTTAACGCGCGCTTTGCGGAATGTGGTGGGAATTGGGCGGTTCGTTACAATGCGATTGGATAGGTTGGTGCCGGGTACGGCGAATGCGCGCCGATCCCCTTGCGGCATTGACCTTTCGGCTTGCCCGACTCCCTTGCCGCGATAGATTGAACCTGAAACTTGGCGGATGTTCATACCTTCGAGCGGTACTCATTCCGAAAGACGATCTCACATCGGGAACCCGATCTGCTGTGGCAGTTCGGCAAGGGTGCCTCAAACTGTCCGGAGATTGCACAAGGTCGCCATAGAATTGCCCGAAACGCGGCTACACTGCCGCTAAACAGGACCGAGTAGGACAAACAGACATGTGCCAGCTTTGTGTTGCAGACAAGACTTTCAATTCGGATGATATTGCAGGGAGCGAGACGTTTGATGGCTCGGCCTCCCTGCCCACCTATAGCTATGACCAGATCGCGGATTACCTGCACACGGGCTACTGGGCCTCGCAGGGGTATTCCGGCGCGCGTTTCAATGTATCCCCGGGCGGTACGCTGTATTTCAACGTGACCGACCTGCCAGCGGCCGAGAAGTATTTTGCCCGCGCGGCAATGGAATCCTGGGCCAATGTCACTGGCATCAATATGGTCGAAACCTCGTCGGCCAGCGCCGATATTACCTTTGTGAATGATGATACTGGCGGCGCCTATGCCAACTGGTCGTCAATCGGCGGCTTTATCACCAGCTCGACGGTGAATATTCCGACCTGGTGGATTTCTGGCGACGAGTATGAGCTCGACAGCTATTCGTTCCAGACCTACATCCACGAAGTCGGCCATGCGCTGGGCCTGGGCCATGCGGGCCCCTACAATGGCAGTGCGAGCTATTCCCAGAGCGGTTCCGGCGACAATGTCTACCTGAACGATAGCTGGCAGGCGACTGTCATGTCCTATTTCAGTCAGACGGAAAATACTTCTGTTACAGGAAGTTACTCCTATGTCGTTACGCCCATGATTGCCGATATCCTGGCGGTGCATGACCTGTATGGCGCGCCCTCCACGGTGAATACGGGCGATACGGTCTACGGTGCCAATTCGACGGCGGGGGGGTACCTGGACGACCTGAGCAGCTCGACCAACTCGATTGCCATGACGGTCTACGACAATGGTGGCACCGATACGATTGATATGAGCTTTTCCGGCGCGAACCAGAATATCACGCTGGAGGACGAGACCGCCTCGGATGTGGCCGGTGGCATTGGCAACCTGTTCATCGCCCGCGGGGTCGAGATCGAAAATGCGATCGGCGGCTCAGGCAATGACACCTTGACCGGCAACGCGCTGAACAACGAGCTGTCGGGCGGCAACGGGTCGGACGATCTGAACGGTGGCGCAGGCGACGACACGCTGCGCGGCGGGGCCGGGGCGGATGACATGGACGGCGGCACCGGGACGGATACCGCAAGCTATGATGACATCACCTCGGGCGGCATCGGCGTGAATCTGGGCGCAAACACGGCCTGGGGCGCGGCTTCGGGTGACACGTTTACTTCGATCGAGAACCTCACCGGCACTGATTTCGGCGACACGCTGATCGGTGACACCGGCGCCAACACGATCCAGGGCGGCGACGGCAATGATGTGCTCGACGGGCGCCAGGGGGATGACACGCTGGAAGGCGGCGAGGGCAATGACACGTTGCGCGGTGGCTGGGGGGCGGGCAACGATACCCTTGTCGGCGGCGAAGGTAACGACACGCTGGAAGGCGGCGACGGCAACGACATCCTCTCCGGCGGCACGGGCGCGGACCATCACGACGGTGGCGCCGGGTCGGATTACATCGACTATCGCGACATCGACGGCGGCGGGATCGGGATCAACATGATCGCGGGCTCGTCCTGGGGGAAATCCGCGGGCGACACGTTTACCTCGATCGAGAACGTCTGGGGCTCACTCTACAGTGACAAGATCGTCGGCACCGATGACCGCAACTTCCTGATCGGCGGCGGCGGCCATGACAATGTCGAGGGCCGGGGTGGCAATGACGTGATCTATGGCGGCTGGGGTCACGATGTGCTGGATGGTGGCAACGGCAATGACTATCTGAACGGCGGCCATTACAACGACACCTATACCGGCGGGGCCGGGGCGGACACGTTCGTGTTCCACCAGCACGCCGATACGATCACCGATTTCGATGCCTCCGAAGGGGATATGGTCGCCTTCGACGATTACCGCTGGGGCGGTGGCCACAAGACCGATGCGGAGCTGCTGGCCTATGCCACGGTGGTGGATGGCAACCTGGTGTTCGACTTCGGCAATGGCCACACGCTGACCCTGACCGGGGTGACCGATGAGAGCGAGTTGGAGGGGCAGATGGCGATCGTTTGATCGATCTGAACCGGGACAGATTCAGAACGCCGCTCCGGTCCGGGGCGGCGTTTTCTGTTTGGCGCTGTGATGGCGGTCAGATCTTGCGGCGCATCATCGCCCAGAAGACAAACAGGGACTGGAACCGCCCCTGGCGGCGCACCCCGGCACGCCAGACATCATGCAGGGCGCGCAGGCGATTGCCCTGGCTGCGCCGGGCCATGATCGCAACGTTCTCGCGATGCTGCGGTGTCAGCAACCTGCCGTTTTGCTCCAGCGCTGCCAGATTGCGGTTGATCGACTGCTGAAACACCGATTTGCGCACCATGTCGAGCCGCTTGATCGAGCCACGCAGCGTGTTCGGCGTGCCAAGCGCGTTGCGCCCGTGCTGGCGATAGAGAACCGTCGGCTGTTCGTCGAACTCAACCTGGGCGCCAGCCCCGCTGAGCAGAAGGTAGAGCCACCAGTCGTGAAAGGGCACATCCGGTCCAGGCCCGGCATGGCGCACCAGCTCCAAGGCCTCCGGGTTCAACAGCAAGGTGTTGCCCGCCATCACGTTCTGCACCAGCGCATTGCCGAAGGAGGGCGGGCGTCGCAGCCCGCGCGACAGGCCCATGGGGGCCAACCCATCGTCGACCAGGCGTGTGCGGCTGCCATACAGCACCGGCACCTCGCCATGCGCAGCTTCGCACGTCGCGACGCGGGCCAGGCCGCGGCTCAGCCGATCTGCCAGCCAGACGTCATCCTGGTCGGACAGGGCCACGAAACAATCGGCTGGCAGTTCCGGGCGGCACAGCAGTGACAGATAGTTTGCAGCATGCCCGCGCCCGACACCGTCGAACAGGCGCACTTCGCGTTCCGGATTGGCCAGGATGAACTCCTGCAGGATGCGGCGGGTTGCATCGGTGGAATGATCATCGCTGACCCAGAGCGACCAGTCATCGTGATCCTGCGCCAGAAAACTGTCGAGCTGTTCCCGCAGATGCGCCGCGCCGTTGAAGGTGCACAGCAAGATGCGCACATGGGTCCGCGCACGCAGCGTGGGGCCGCGCAGGGCGACATCCAGGGTCTGCTTGGGATGGAGCGGGTGCATGTTCATGGGGTTACTCGTTCACGATATCCCGATGGTGTCGGCCCAGGAACATGAGGCCCAGGAACAGGCACGCAAGGCCGAACCCATAACAGTAGCTGAAAGAAACATAGTCCGGTTCATAGGTCGCGTAAATCCCGCGTCTCATCTGCCCCACGATATGCACAATAGGGTTAAACCAAAGATAATCCTGGAACGGTTGGGGCACGTCCTCGAAGCGGAAGAAAATGCAGGACATGATGAACATCGGCCGGTTCAGGATCACCCAGATGCGGCTCCAGGCGGGCAGGCGCCAGTAAAGATAGCAGTTCAACGTGCCGACGCCGGTGGCCAGAAGAATGGCCATGCCCAGGGCCAGCAGGATGGCCGGGAAGTCCAGAATGACATTGACATCATAGAACCCGATGATCCCGCTCAGGATGATCGTGAAGACCATCGCCTGGGTCAGCGTGTTCAGCAGTACCCGCGCCAGGATTGCGTCCACGAAGGTCACCCCTGGATAGAACAGCAGTTGCTTGGAGAAGCCAATCGACCGGCCAACCTTGCTGGACAATTCATTGTACATCGAGAACGGCAGCATTCCCGAGGCGTAGAAAAGGGCGAAATTGTCGCCCAATGAGGGGGAGCGCAGGGCTATGGAAAAGACGACGGTCAGCAGAACGACTCCGCCGATCGGTTCGGCAATGGCCCAGAAATAACCAGCGGCGTTTCTTCCATAGGTTGAGGACATTTCGCGCAGCATCAAGGCCATGATGGTCCGACCCGTGCGGATCGGCACGGCGCGTGTTGCACTCTGTGTCTGCTCCATCCGTTCGTGTCCCTGCGAACTGGAATTCCTGACGGGCCTCTGTTAGGTCTGAGCCCACAAGATATTGCGGGCAACCCTAGGCTGATCACATGGATAAAGCAAACCCGGACGCAATGAAAGCCACACCGGAGGGTGGTGGCAAAGCCACGCCGGTCATGCGTGCCCAGCCTGCCGGTCCGTCGCGGATGCGGCGGCGGCACGTCGGCCTGTTGCGCAGCTTCTACCTGGTCGTCTGCCTGCCACTGATCGTGGCGGCGGGATATCTCTATTTCGTTGCGCAGCCGCAGTTCGCCTCGACCATGGGTTTCGCAGTGCGCAGCGAAGAGGCCGCCGCGCCAGCCGATCTTCTGGGCGGCATCGTCTCGTTGTCCGGCAACTCCTCGGGGTCGGATACGGATGTGTTGTTCGAGTTCATTCGCAGTCAGCGTATGGTTCGTGCGGTGGATCAGCGCATGGGGCTGCGCACCATCTGGTCGGCACCTGGCGATCCGGTCTTCGGCGTGGCCGAGGATGCGTCGGTTGAGGATTTGCTTTCCTACTGGCAGCGCATGGTCAAGGTCTTCTACGATAGCAGTTCCGGGCTGATCGAGCTGCGTATCCATGCGTTCGAACCGGAACAGGCCCAGGCGTTGGGCCGGGTGATCTTCGAGGAAAGCTCCCTGCTGATCAACGATCTCTCTGCCATCGCGCGAGAGGATGCGACCCGCTATGCGGCGGATGAGCTGGAGCTTGCGGTGGAACGTCTGCGCGTGGCACGCCAAGCGGTGGCCGAGTTCCGCCTGCGCACCCAGATCCTGGATCCCGAGGCCGATATCCTGGGCCGTATGGGGCTGCTCAATAGCCTGCAGGAACAGCTTGCCTCGGCGCAAATCGAGCTGGACATCGTGAACCAGACCACCTCGGAAAGCGATCCGCGGGTCGAACGGGCGGAACGGCGCGTGATGGTGATCGAGGAACGCATCACCCAGGAACGTGCGCGTTTCTCGACCGACGAAGGCAACGAACATGGCGCCTATGCCAATCTGGTCGGCGAATATGAAGGCCTGGCGGTTGACCTTCAGTTTGCCCAGACCTCCTATCTTTCGGCGCTGACCGCATTCGAAGCCGCCCGCGCCGAGGCGCTGCGCAAGTCGCGTTACCTGGCGGCCTATGTCGAACCGACCCTGGCCGAAACCGCCGAATACCCGCAGCGCCTGCTGACCCTCTTGATCCTGGGCGGTTTCCTGTTTGGCATCTGGGCCACGCTGACGATGATCTATTACTCCGTACGGGACCGCAGGTAAGCCGGGGAACATGCCATGATCCAGCTGGTGGACTTGTGGAAGACCTATCGCCTGCGTGGCCGCGAGACCCATGTGGCGCGCGGCATGAATGCGACGTTCGAGACCGGCAGCGCGGTTGCCTTGCTGGGGCGCAATGGCGCGGGCAAGTCGAGCCTTCTGCGTATGATCGCGGGAACGATGGACCCGGATCAAGGCGACATCCTGTCGACCGGCACGATCTCCTGGCCCGTAGGGTTTTCCGGCAGTTTCCACCCGGATCTGACCGGCGCGCAGAACACCACCTTTATCGCCCGGGTCTATGGTGTCGACACCGCCGAGCTACGTGATTTCGTCGAGGAGTTTGCCGAGCTGGGCCAGCATTTCCACCAGCCGGTGCGCAGCTATTCCTCGGGCATGAAGAGTCGTCTGGCGTTCGGCGTGTCGATGGGTATCCGCTTTGACACCTATCTTGTCGACGAGGTCACTGCCGTGGGCGATGCGAGTTTCCGGCGCAAGAGCGAAGCCCTGTTCAGCGAGCGTATGGAAAGCTCCAGCGCCATCGTTGTCACCCATTCCCTGCCCCTGGTGGAACGTATCTGCGATCGGGTGGCGGTGTTGGAAGATGGGCATCTGACCTTCTTCGACGATGTGCAGGAAGGTATCGATCACCATCAGAACAACCTGTCCTGAGGCTTGCCGCGGGCCGGTGCTCACCCTATGGTGGCCGGGCGGCTGCCACCGCCGTTTTTCGAATCCATGGGGGGACATGTGATCCGTTCGTTTCTGACGATGCTGGCCGTTCTGGCATTGACCGCATGCAGCCTGCCCCGTGGCGCCGGGGTGCAATCGGAAATCCTGTCCGCCCCCTCTGGTGATGAAGCGCCGCAGTTTGCCGTGCATATGGTGACGCGTGACTTCCTGCCCATCGCGGCCGCCTGGCCTGCCTCGCGCGCGGGACAGGACAGCGATGGCTGGATTGCGCATAGCGCGGCGCCCGCGGATCGCGCGATACAACCCTATGACATTCTGGACATCGTCGTCTGGGACAGCGAGGAAACCTCGTTGATCACCACCGAGACCCAGAAGATGGTTGATATGGAGGACATGCAGGTTTCGGCTGGTGGTACGATCTTCCTGCCCTTCGTCTCGACCGTGCAGGTGGCCGGTCTCAGCCGCACCCAGGCCCGCGCACGCATCCAGCGCAAGATGGAGGAAATCGTCCCCTCCGCCCAGGTGCAGCTGAACGTGAAGCCCGGCGCACGTGGGTCGGTCAGCGTTGTTGCGGGAGTGTCCAAGCCCGGCGCCTATCCGCTGTCGGACACGCATTATACGGTTCTGAACGCGGTTGCTGCGGCTGGCGGCGCTTCGGCGTCGATCGAGAACCCGCAGGTGCGCCTGATCCGCGCTGGAAACAGCTACGCGACCTCGCTTGAACGGCTCTATCGCGATCCGTCGCTGGATACGATCCTGCGTGGCGGCGACAAGCTGGTGGTTGAGGCCGACCCGCGCTACTTCCGCTCGCTTGGTGCAGCGCAGAAGGAAACCATCGTGCCCTTCCCGCAGGACGAAGTAACGGCGCTGGACGCCATGTCCCTGATCGGTGGTCTGGCCGACACCCGCGCCGACCCCAAGGGCATCCTGATCCTGCGCGAATATCCGGAAAGTGCGGTCAAGGACGGCATTTCCGGCCCGGAGCATGAGCGCAGCGTCTTCGTGATCGACCTGACCTCGGCGGATGGCCTGTTCTCGGCCGGGCAGTTTCGGATCGAACCGAAGGATACGGTCATGGTCAGCGAGAGCCCGATCTCCGGTGCGACCACGATCCTGGGTCTTGTGGCCAAGGTGCTCGATATCGCAAACGACGCCGACGGCCTCGACTTCTGACGATCAGCCGCGCGGCCCCATGTGTCGCGCGCCCCGCGCTGCGGCCAGGGCGACCTGCCGCTGACGTTCGCGGAAGCGCTCGCGCCGCGCCTCGTCGAACTCGTCGATGCAGAGGTGGCAGCTGACCCCGTCCTCATACTCGGGTCGCACCTTGTCCTCGGGGCGGATCGGACGGCGGCAGGCGTGGCACATGACATGCGGCCCCTCGACCAGCCCGTGGCCCACCGAGACCCGCCCATCAAAGACGAAACATTCGCCTTCCCAGCTGCTGTCCTCGGCCGGGACCTGTTCCAGGTACTCCAGGATGCCACCCTTCAGGTGATAGACATCCTCGACCCCCTGGCTGATCAGGTAGTTGGTCGATTTCTCGCAGCGAATGCCGCCGGTGCAGAACATCGCCACACGTTTGTTGTGAAAGCGCTCCCTATTGGCCTCCCACCAGGCGGGAAACTCGCGGAAGGTGGCCGTTTCGGGATCAATCGCGCCCTCGAATGTTCCAATGGCGACCTCGTAATCATTGCGCGTGTCGATCACCACCACGTCGTCCTGACGGATCAGCTCGTTCCAGTCCTGCGGCAAGACGTAATGCCCGACGCTGGCGCGCGGGTCGACATCCGGCACGCCCATGGTCACGATCTCCTTTTTCAGGCGAACCTTCATGCGGCCGAAGGGCTGGTCGGCGGCGCTGGCTTCCTTCCAATGCAGATCGGCGCAGCCGGGCAGGGCGCGCACATGGGCCAGCACCGCGTCGATGCCCGCGCGCGGGCCCGCAATGGTGCCGTTGATCCCTTCATGCGCCAGCAGCAGCGAGCCGGTCACACCCTGCGCAACGGCAAGGTCATAAAGCGGCCCGCGGATGGCGTCGGGGTCGTCGAAACGGGTGAAGTGATAGAGCGCGGCGATCGTGTACATGGCGCCCGTCTACGCCGAGCCAAGCCCCGGATCAAGGGCCGCGACCAATGCGTCAAAGGCCTCCGCCCCCGGCAGCCCGCGTTCCGAGATCACCAGTTTCGCCTCGCCCGCGCGCAGCCACAGGTAACGGTCCTTGCGCCGCCCGCGCAGCTCGACCGAGGTCAGATCGGCCCGTGCAAGGCGCACCACCTCCCGCCGAAACAGGCTCTTCGGCGCCGAGATTGCATCAGTGTGCAAAACCACCTCGCCGCGCCGGGTCAGACCCAGATAGCCCATGGTCGTGAACACCAGGCTGGCCAGGAACAGCGCTTGCGCATACCACGCGCCGCCGCCGGTCAACAGCACCCAGCCAAGCACCGCCGTCAGCGCGCCAAAAAAGCCCAGGATCAGCAGCATCAGCCCCGGATCGGCGCGGTAGGGATAACGTAGGATCTCCATGGGGACAGTTTGGCGGGTACAACGCACAGGTCAAGCGCTTGACCGATGCGCCTGTGCCACATACCCCTGTTTGCAACCAAAACCGGAGGCCCCCATGCGCGACGCGACCGAAGCCCTGATCGTCATCGACATCCAGAATGATTTCTGCCCCGGTGGTGCGCTGGCCGTTGTGGATGGGGACGCAATCGTGCCCGGTGTGAATGGCTTGATGGCAGAGTTCGACGCGGTGGTTCTGACCCAGGATTGGCACCCGGCAGGGCACAGCTCATTTGCCTCATCGCACCCGGGGCAAGATCCGTTCGGCATGATCGAGATGCCCTACGGCACCCAGGTGCTCTGGCCCGATCACTGCGTGCAGGGCAGCCACGGCGCGGCGTTTCATGATGGGCTTGTCACGGACCCTGCCGATCTGGTGATCCGCAAGGGGTTTCGCCCCGGTGTCGACAGCTATTCCGCCTTCTTCGAGAACGACAAGACCACGCCCACCGGGCTGGAAGGCTACCTCCGCACGCGGGGCATTACGCGCCTGACCATGGTCGGCCTCGCCACCGATTTCTGCGTGGCCTATTCCGCCATTGACGGTGCCAACCTGGGCTTTGACGTCACAGTGCGCCGGGACTTGTGCCGCGCGATTGATCTGGACGGGTCTCTGGCGGCTGCCACGCAGCAGATGGAAGAGGCCGGCGTCACCCTCCTTTGAGGGAGCATTCCACCCGGCCCCTACACAAGCCCTGAAACTTGCGCTACCCATGGCCGGAACAAAGGAACACGCCCATGGTCGATATCGCCACCCGCGTCTATAACCACCATTGGAAGATCGACCCGATCGTACGGTCGCTCATCGACACGGATTTCTACAAGCTTCTGATGTGCCAATCTGTGTTCCGCAACCGTGCGGACACGCAGGTGACCTTCAGTCTGATCAACCGCACGTCTTCGGTGCCGCTGGCCAAGCTGATTGACGAAGGCGAATTGCGTGAGCAGTTGGATCACATCCGTTCGCTCAGCCTGTCGCGCGGGGAAAGCACCTGGCTGCGCGGCAACACCTTCTATGGAAAACGTCAGATGTTCCGCCCGGATTTCATGGAATGGTTCGAAGCGCTGCGCCTGCCCGCCTATCACCTGGAGCGCGTGGGCGATCAGTATGAACTGACCTTCGAAGGCTCCTGGCCCGAGGTCATGCTGTGGGAAATCCCGGCCCTGTCGGTGCTGATGGAGCTGCGGAGCCGCGCGGTGCTCCGCGATATGGGCAAGTTCGAGCTGCAGGTGCTCTATGCCCGGGCGATGACCAAACTGTGGGAAAAGATCGAAGTGCTGCGCAGCGTGGACCGCGTGCGTATCGCCGATTTCGGCACGCGCAGACGTCACAGTTTCCTGTGGCAGGACTGGTGTGTGCAGGCGATGATCGAGGGGTTGGGTGAGAAATTCGTCGGCACATCGAACTGCCGGATCGCGATGAAGCGCGATATCGAGGCGATCGGCACCAATGCGCATGAACTGCCGATGGTCTACGCGGCCCTGGCCGAGGGAGATGACGCGCTGCGCCAAGCGCCCTATGAGGTGCTGGCCGATTGGCACGAGGAACACGAGGGCAACCTGCGTATCATCCTGCCCGACACCTATGGCACCAAGGGGTTCCTGGACGGCGCGCCGGACTGGCTGGCGGGCTGGACGGGCATTCGCGTCGACAGCGGCGATCCGGCTGAAGGCGCGGAAACCGCGATCCGCTGGTGGGAAGAGCGTGGCGAGAACCCGCGCAAGAAGATGGTGATCTTCTCGGACGGTCTGGACGTGGAAAAGATTGTCGAGTTGCAGCGGCAATTCGCAGGCCGCGTCAAGCCGAGCTTCGGCTGGGGCACGCTTTTGACCAATGACTTCCGGGGGCTGGTGCCCGAGGATCGGCTGGCACCGTTTTCACTGGTCTGCAAGGCGGTGTCCGCCAATGGGCGGCCCACGGTGAAACTGTCGGACAATCCGAACAAGGCGATGGGCCCGGCGGAAGAAATCGACCGCTACAAACGCGTCTTCGGCGTGGGCGCGCAGACCGAGATGGATGTGTTCGTCTGACCCCCGCCCACCCCGGCGCGGCTCCCGCCCTGGCTGGCCGCGCGCGCTTGGCTACGTGTTGCCAACCCACCCCGCCCCGCCGGGGCAGGCTTATCTTAGTCGGCCAGGAAGGCCCGCGCTGCTTTCACCGCGCGATCCGTGTAGAGCTGCAGGGTTTCAGGGGTCTGAGCGTAGCGCGGCACCGCCCATCCCATAGAGGCAAAACGGCGCAGCATGAGGAACATGTCGAGCAGCTCCTCCGCCTCGTCGGACAGATCGCGCAGCTCCCGATACCCGGCAAGTGCCGCCGCCCGGATGGCGGGGTAGGCGGGTTCATCCACGTTCTGGCTCATCATCACCGCAAGATCATAGAGCCGGAAGCCGAAGCCCGCGTCGTCGAAGTCGATCAGGGTGATCGCGCCATCCTTCACGAAAGCATTCTCGCGCAGCACATCGGCGTGGATCAGACCGAAATCGGCGCCGTTTTCGGCAAAGGCCTGGGCGCGGTCGCGGGCCACGGCGCGGGCGCGGTTGATCAGGGGACGCTCCTCGGCCGTCAGCGCGGGGCATTCCCAGAACCGGCCCCAGAACGGGGCCTCGCCCAACAGCCCGTCCAGATCCCAGGCATGGCGGTGAAACCCGTCGGGCAGCTCCATCGCGTCGGTCAGGTTGTGCATGCGCGCCACTTCCCGTCCAAGAGCGTGAAACAGCGCGGCCTGTTCGGCTTCGGTCCCGTCCAGCGGCACGCCGCCTTCGCCAATGGGTTCACCTTCGACCCAGGTGACCACCGTGGCGAGCCGCCCGGTCGACAGGGTCATGACCTGCCGACCGTCCGGGGTCGATACCGGGGCGGGCACGGACATGCCAGCGCGGGCCAGTTCGCCCATCCAGGTGATCTCGGACCGGATGGCGGGCTCGGACTGATAACCCGGGCGGTGCAGGCGCAGGGCGGCGCGGTCGCTGCCGATGCGCACCTCATGGACGACGTTTTCGCGATCCTTGATCAGGCGGACATGGCGCGCACCCCAGGCGCGCAGGGCTTCTTTAAGCTCGCTCATGCGGGCAGGGCCTTCAGGGCGGTGTCCAGGGTCCCGACCAACAGGTCGGCCTGGTCATGCGAGAAACACATCGGTGGGCGGATCTTCAGGATATGCCGGTCGCGGCCCATCGAGCTGGTCAGGATCCCGCGCGTGCGCAGGTCTTCCACCAGATCCTTTACGAAGCCGGTCGCGGGCGTCAGCTCCGGCCCTTCGGCGAATTCGACCGCCAGGAACATGCCTGCCCCACGCACATCGGCGATGAGCGGATGATCCAGTTGGTCTAGCTGCTTCAACGCGTGGGTGCCCACCTCATGGGCCTGCTGCTGCAGACCTTCTTCCTCCAACACGTCCAGCACAGCTGAGGCCGCCGCCGCTGAAACCGGGTTTCCGCCGAACGTGTTGAAATAGCTGAAGGTATTGCGGAACTCTGCCAGCACCTCAGGCCGTGCCACCACCGCGGCCACCGGGTGGCCATTGCCCATCGGTTTGCCCATTGTCACGACGTCCGGCACCAGCCCGATACGTTCATGTCCCCAGAAATCTGACCCCGTGCGGCCAAAGCCCGGCTGCACCTCGTCGGCGATGATC
Source organism: Aliiroseovarius sp. (assembly GCF_965228805.1). Classification (NCBI taxonomy): domain Bacteria; kingdom Pseudomonadati; phylum Pseudomonadota; class Alphaproteobacteria; order Rhodobacterales; family Paracoccaceae; genus Aliiroseovarius; species Aliiroseovarius sp. The sequence goes on from NZ_CBDDIE010000003.1 coordinate 1,439,990, forward strand.
AGCCCGCCGGCCGCGCGCACGACCTTGGATACCGGATCCAGAAAGCCGCGCTCCAGCATCGGCACGCCTTCGTTGGCAAAGAACGGGTCCAGGATCAGCCCGGCAAAACCGTGGCCTTCGGCGTCCAATTCGGCAATCGCCTTCGCGACCTCGGCGGCAAAGGCCTCCGCCTGTGCCTCCAGCGAGCCACCCAGAGGGCGCAGCTTGTCCGGCGATGGCACCTTCTTCACATAGCCCACCGGACCGCCAATCGGCGTACGTTTCGACGACAGGTGACTGACCAGGTCGGTGTTGCCGTGATAGGTGTTGTCGGTGCCGATGATGCCCATCTTGCCCGTCACCGCCCGGGCCATGCGCAGGGCGATGTCATTCGCCTCGGACCCGGTGCAGACCATGATCATCGCGTCCAGATCATGGCGCAGGGTGGCGGTCAGGCGTTCGGCATAGTCCAGGATACCCTCGTGCAAATACCGCGTGTGGGTGTTCAGGGTCGAGGCCTGTTTGGTAATCGCCTCGACCACCTTCGGGTGGCAATGTCCGACATGGGGCACATTGTTGTAGCAATCCAGGAACCGGTTTCCACCCGCATCCCAGACCCAGGCACCTTCGCCGCGCACCAGGTGCACCGGATCGCGGTAGAAGGTGGTCATGTTCGGGCCGAGCAAGCGCTCGCGCCGCTCCAGCATCGCCTTGGTATCGGTCATTCAGTCCTCCTGCACGCGGCCCCTCAGGGCCTTGACCTGGCCGCGTTTGGTCTTGGCGTCCATGCGGCGGCGTTTCGACCCGAGGGTCGGTTTGGTAGGGATGCGCCGTTTCGGCGCGACCAGCGCCTTGCGGATCATCTCGGCCAGCCGTTCGGCGGCAATCTCGCGGTTTCGAGCCTGGCTGCGCGTGTCCTCGACCCTGAGGATGATGGCGCCCTCCTGGGTCCATTTACGCCCGGCGATGCGTTTCAGCCGCCGCTTGACCGCTTCCGTCAGCGCGGGGCTGCGCGCGGCCTCAAACCGTAGCTCGACGGCGGTCGAGACCTTGTTGACGTTCTGCCCGCCCGGGCCCGACGAGCGGCTGAACTGCTCCGTCAGTTCCCAGTCCTGCAGGATGATATCGTCGGTTATTCGGATCATGGGGCAGGTTTAACGCTCCAAGCTTGAAATGACTATATTTAACACGTGAAGCAAATCAACAGGTTTCTTTACAAACCAAAAGGGCCGCCCACGTTGGGACGACCCTTCCGAGAATTTGGAGGTGTGGGCCGGTTAGACTGCTCGCCAGTCCGGCCCGCTTATCTTGTCGGGGGCTGCCCCGACAAACAGCGTCCTAGACTGTCCCGGCACCTCGCTCCGTTGCATCTCTTGACATGGACACCTCCTTTCTCGCTGTTTCGATACTAGGAGCGTGCCACATATTTTGCGTTTGTCAAAACTTTTCACGCAACACTTGGTGAAAGTTTTGTGACCAACAGGCGGAACGGCACCAGTGCGATCAGTGCGATCGACAGTTTCACCAGCCAGTCGGCAACCGCCAGAGACACCCACAGCGGGGCCTCGGGACCCGTTGTCAGGAAGGGCGCAGCGCCCCAGGCCCAGTTGATCGCCGCATCGGCATTTTCGCCGAAGAAGGTGATGGAAGCCGAAAACGCAATCGTGAAGAACAGCGCGGTGTCGACCACCGAACCAACAAGGGTCGAGGCCAGCGGTGCGCGCCACCAGCTGCCTTCGCGCAGGCGGTTGAACACCGCCACGTCCAGCATCTGCGCGCAGAGGAAAGCGATGCCCGAGGCAACGGCGACCCGCAGCGGAACGGCGGCATAGGTGAACCCGTCGCCCTGCAGCATGATCTGGCTGCCGATCAGCGAGCAGACCACCCCGGTCACGAAACCGGCCAGCACCACCTTGCGGGCGGGGCCTGCGCCATAGATGCGGTTCATCACGTCGGTGACGAGGAAAGCGAAAGGATAGGTAAAGGCACCCCAGGTCAAAAGACCGTCCAGCAGCAGGAACTGCACCAGGATGTTGGAGGCCACCACGATGGCGGCCATGGCGAGAACGCCAGGAAGAAGTCGTGTCATAGCTTTGATCCGTTTTGACAAGGTAGCGGCGACTTGGTGCCCGCCTCACGCGGGAACGGACGGGGTCTATACCCGGCGCCCCTGCCGCGTCAAGTCATTCCGGAATGACGTATTCCACCAGCTCGGTGCGCTGGAACGACTTGAAATTGTCGTCCGAGACCATGGTCAGCCGGATCCGCCCCTTGCGATCGCGCCAGACGGACAGGCCCTCAAGGTTGTCATGCTTGCCAACTGGGCTCTGCAACAGTTGCTCTTCATTGACCAGGCCCTGGGGGGTGATGTCGAAGCGACGCACGCGGCTGGTAAAGCCAAAGATGCCCGCCAGGTTTCTCTCGAGCAGATAGAATTTGCCATCCGGCCCGATGTCCGCTCCGACCGGCAGGAAGGGTGCGCGGCGTGGGATTGTAAAGGGCTGCGACCAGCGTCCGTTCTTGAACCGGTAGACGGGGAAGGGGCGGGTGGTCGTGCCAGACCGTTCCGGCAGGGTATAGAGCGCCCCGTCGGGGCCAATTGCCAGCGCCTCGAAGGAGGAGTTGAGCTGCATGCCCTCGAAATCCGGGTGGCGCGGCAACTCGGTCGGGATGGCACGGGCGTCAGTCTGGCGATTTACCCGGGCAATGCCCTCGTAGGAGATGAACAGCGTGCCGTCCGGCGCCATCGCCAGCCCCTCGCTGTCGCCGTGATACTGCGGCAGACGTTTGCCATTCGTGTGGCGCAGCGGTTTGTAGCGGCTGACGGTGATCTGGCTGATCTGTTCATCCGCGCGCTCCAGACGCCCTTCCAGGATGAACCCACGGTCTGAAATGGCCACGAAGCGCGTGCCGTCCGCGGTCAGCTCCAGCCCGGACAAGCCGCCGAAGAACTTATGGTCGTGGCGCCAGGTCACGTCAGACAGCAGCTGCGCCCGCCCGGAGGGGGCGGCGCGCAGGGTCAGGCCAACGGCCAGGGCCGCCACGGCCCCTATCGCGAGGACAAGACGGCGGCGCATTGGCGGGGCAGGTCCGACAGGGTGAGTTCACGGCGTGGTTTCGGCGGTGGCGCGTTCGGGTCGGGCGGGGGCAGGGGGATGGTCCTGAGGATATGCATGCCCACCCAGGTCCGGGCTTCGTCGCAGCCGTCGCCGGGCGGGGGCGGGGCCTGGTCCTCGCATTTTCCCGATCCGCGCGGGCAGTTCAGCCGCACGTGGAAATGGTAATGATGCCCCCACCAGGGCCGGATTTTGCGTAGCCAAGCGCGGTCGCCTTTTTCATCCGCACACATCTGCACCTTCGCGCCGCCAAAGATGAAAATACGCGCCACGCGCGGGTCTTGCGCGGCGGCTTTCAGGATCTCGTGATGGGCGCGGGTCCATTTGTCGTTCACATAGGCGCCGTTCGCCCGCCGCATCGAAATCGCGCTGATATGCTCTCGCTCCGACGGGCTGAGGGTCAGGTTGCGCGGCGGGCGCAGCCAGATGTCGACATCCAACCCGAGCTGGTGGCTGCGATGGCCCGAGACCATCGGCCCGCCGCGCGGCTGCGAGATATCGCCGATGTACAACCCGTTCCAGCCAGGCTGCTGGGCGGCCTTGCGCGACAGGTCCTTGATGTAATCAATCGTCACCGGGTGACCCCAATTGCGGTTGCGGCTCAGCCGCATCGCCTGCCAGGTCGGCCCGGTTTCCGGCAGCTGCACGCCGCCCGCCAGGCAGCCCTTGCTGTAGAACCCAAAGGCGCGCGCGCGTTGATCCGACCCAGCCCTCGCCGCGCCGAACCGGTATTTCACCGCCTCTTCCGCAATGGCAGAGGCAGGAAAGACGGCAATAAGGACGGCAAAAAGAATGCGTTTGATCATGAAGAACTGGCCTGCCCGTTGGGTTGCACCCAGCGTAGCAGAACAAGTCCGATCACGAAAAGCACGATCAGCGGAATGACGCCCAGCTGCTGGCTGCCGGTCAGCGCGGTCACCACGCCGATCGCAAAGGGTGCGATGAAGCTGGTCGCCTTGCCTGCCAGGGCATAGAGCCCGAAGGCCTCGGTCATGCGTTCGGGGTTGGCCTGGCGCACCATCATCGTGCGGCTGGCCGATTGCAGCGCCCCGCCGCCCGCGCCGATCACGGCCCCCAGCACGTAGAACGCAATGTCGGGTAGGCTGCTGTCCGCACCCACGGCCATGCCGAAGACGCTCTCGCGTGAGATGAAGACGAAGCAGATCGCCACCGCCGTCAGAACCGCAATGCAGAAGGTAATGACCGGTTTCGGTCCGAAGGCATGGTCCGCCTTGCCGCCGAGCCAGGCAAAGATCGCGCCGGTGATGATCGCGACGATGCCGAAGATGCCGACGTTGACAACGCTCCAGTTCAGCACCCCGGCCGCGTAGATGCCGCCGAAGGTGTAAATGCCGTTCAGCGCGTCGCGGTAGAACATCGAACTGCTCAGATAGGCAAAGAGGCTGGGCGTCTGCGGTAGGCGCTTGATGGTGCGGCCCAGCTCGCTCATTGCATGACGGATCAGGAGCGGGTCGGGGTTGGTGTGTTTCGGATCCCGCACCCAGAGGAAGAAGGGCACCATGAAGACGATGAACCAGATTGCCGTCAGCGGCCCGACGAACCGCGTGCCCTCCCGTGCCTCCGGGTCCAGGCCCAGCAGAGGCTTTATCCCGATCAGCGTCTTGCCCTCAGGGCTTTCGGCAAACAGCGTCAGCATGATCACAAGAGCAATCAGCCCGCCGACATAGCCGAAGGCCCAGCCATTTCCGGACAGCCGACCAATCTCTTCCTTCGTGCCAAGGTCGGGCAGCATCGAGTTGGTAAAGATCGTCGCGAACTCCATACCGATGAGGCCTATGGCGAAAAGCACGAAAATCCAGGTCAGGCTGGGCAGATCGGGCGCGGCGAACCAGATACCGAAGCCGCCGACCACATACATCAGCGAAAACAGCCAGATCCAGCGCAGGCGATTGCCCGAATTGTCCGCGATGGCGCCCAGAATCGGGGCCAGCACGGCAATGCAGAGCCCGGCAAACCCCACGGTAAACCCCCAGGTCGCCTGCGCCTCGGCCCCGTCGCCGATCAGCGATTTGATATAGGGGCCGAAGACGAAGGTCAGCACCAGCGTATTATAAGGCTGGCTGGCCCAGTCGAAGAAGAACCAGCCCCAAATACGTTTCTTTGCGGAAATCTCGGCCATGCCTGCTGCCCCCTGTTTTGCCCGATATGACAGGGGAATGGGCGCCGGGGCAAGGATTTACATCTCGGGTGGCCAAGGGCGCTGGGAGTCGGCCGCGATCCAGGCTTCTGCCCAGTCGGGCAGAGTGGGGCTGGTCGGGTCCAGGTTCATGGCGCCCGCGACCTCGGCCGTCGGCACTGCGCCGCCTTTGGACGTCACCGCAGTGCGCAAGAGCACATGGCTGGTGCAGGCACCTTTCACCCACATGCTCTGTTCGATGTAGAAGAACCGTTCGTCCCAGCCCAGTAACCGCGTCTTCATCTCGATCCGCTGAAATGCCGTCACCCGTTTGCGGTACCGGATCGAACCGCCCGCGACGGCGATGCCCCATTTGTTGTCCAACACGGCCTTCGAAAAGCCCACGCGCCCGCCCATTGGCACCCGTCCCAGGTCATAGAGCGTCAGAGTGCGCCCGTTGTTCAGCTCCATCCACAGGTCCAGATCCCAGGGCCAGCAGATGTGGTGGCTGACATGGGTATCGAAGATGCTCATTCCATCGGGTTTACGATGTTTGAACAGATCCTTGGCAAGACGAAAGATGGGGTACATGGCGCGCGCTCCTCTACTCCGGCCATGGTTTAACTTGACGTGCGCGTCAACCACGACATCGCGTCAGGCTTGTGCTTTTCGCTCATGGTGATTACCTCAGCGCAGAACGACGGATAGGAGAGCATCAATGCTTGCGATTTACGGCCCCCTGCAACTGATCCTCGGCGTGGTGTATTTCTTCATCATCGTGCATTTCATCATGTCCTGGCTGATTACCTTTCAAGTGTTGAACCTGCGGCAGCCCGTGGTTTCGCAAATCTGGTACAGCCTCAACCGGTTGATGGAGCCGATCTACGGCCCGATCCGTCGTTTCCTGCCGGACCTGGGCGGTATCGACCTGGCCCCGCTGGTGGCGATCCTGATCGTGATCTCGCTGCGTACATACATCCTGCCGGTCATTTTCGGCTTCGCCTGAGGCTTGCCCCCGGCGCGCGCGCGTGGGATTGTCTGACCCGAGAACGAGCAGACAATCCTGACACCTATGCCCCGCGACCTTGACCTGTTGAAATCTGTTTTCGGCTTCGATGCCTTCCGGCCCGGCCAGGAGGAGATCGTCGAGGCCGTGACCGCGGGCGAAAACACCCTGGCAATCATGCCGACGGGTGGCGGGAAATCCCTGTGTTTCCAACTGCCGGCCCTGCTGCGTGACGGGGTAACGGTGGTCATCTCGCCGCTGATTGCGCTGATGCGCGACCAGGTGCGCGCGTTGAAGGCGGCGGGGGTCGAGGCGGGTGCGCTAACCTCCGGCAACACCGAGGAAGAAACCGACGAGGTCTTTGCCGCCCTGAACGAAGGCCGCCTGAAGCTTTTGTATATCGCGCCGGAACGGCTGGCCTCCGGTGGGGCGATGAACATGCTGCGTCGGATCGGCGTCGGTCTGATCGCCGTCGATGAAGCGCATTGCGTGTCCCAATGGGGTCATGATTTCCGCCCGGATTACCTGCGCATCGGCGAGTTGCGCCGCGCCTTGGATGTGCCGCTGGCCGCCTTTACCGCCACGGCGGATGAAGAAACCCGCGCCGAGATCGTGCAGAAACTCTTTGACGGCGAGGCCCCGCGCGCCTTCCTGCGCGGTTTCGACCGACCCAACATCCACCTGGCCTTCGCCGCCAAGGATGGCCCGCGCCAGCAGATCCTGCGCTTTGCCGCCGCGCGCAAGGGCCAGTCTGGCATCGTCTATTGCGCCACCCGCTCGAAGACCGAAAACCTCGCCCAGGCCCTGCGCGAGGCCGGGCATCAGGCGGTGAACTATCACGCGGGCATGGAGCCTGATGACCGGCGCAACGTCGAACGCCAGTTTCAGCAGCAGGATGGGCTGATCGTCGTCGCCACAGTGGCCTTCGGCATGGGGATCGACAAACCGGACATCCGCTGGGTCGCCCATGCCGACCTGCCCAAGTCGATCGAGGCATACTACCAGGAGATCGGCCGCGCCGGGCGTGATGGCGCGCCAGCCGAGACCCTGACCCTGTTCGGTGCCGAGGACATTCGCCTGCGCCGCTCGCAGATCGACGAGGGCCTCGCGCCGCCTGAACGCCGGGCGGCGGATCACGGGCGGCTGAACGCTCTCTTGGGTCTGGCCGAGGCGCATGGCTGCCGCCGTGTGCAGCTGTTGGGTTACTTCGGCGAGGTGGCCGAACCTTGCGGCAACTGCGACCTCTGCGACACCCCGCCCGACCTTTTCGATGGCACCGTGGATGTGATGAAGGCGCTCTCGGCGGCGCTGCGCACCGGGGAAAGTTTCGGATCGGGTCATTTGATCGACATCCTGCGCGGCACCGTGACCGACCGTATTCGCGAACGCGGCCATGATGACCTGCCGACCTTCGGCGTCGGGCGCGACCATGACAAACGGCTCTGGCAGGCGATCTTTCGCCAGATGATGGGGCTGGATCTGGTGCGCCCGGATCCGGAACGTCACGGCGCCTTGCGCATCACTGAAAAGGCCCATCCGGTTCTGCGTGGTGAGGAACCCGTGCAGCTGCGCCGCGACACGTTGAAGAAGGGCCCGCGCCGACCCGAGGTGAAACGCCTGGTCTCGGACGAGGATGAACCGCTGCTTTCCGCCCTCAAGGCCAAGCGCCGCGCGTTGGCCGAGGCTGCCCGCGTGCCGGCCTATGTCATCTTTACCGACCGCACTCTGATCGAAATGGCCGAAACCCGGCCGCAGACCCTGGACGACATGGCGCAGGTGTCCGGTGTCGGCGCGAAAAAGCTGGAGAGCTTCGGTCAGACCTTCCTTGAGGTCATTGCCGGTGATGTGCCCGAGATGCACCCGACCCGCCGCCGCCTGGCGGGGCGGTCTGCGGGCGGGCTCTATGACCGTCTGGAGGAGGCCCAGGCCGACCTGATCCGCGGTCCTGAAGGCACCGGAAAATACATGTCCTGCACCAACACCACCCTGCGCCACATCGCCGAACGCCGCCCCGGTTCGCTGAAGGATCTGGCCCGCATCCAGGGCATGAACGAGGCCAAGGCCGACCGCTTCGGCGCGGCGTTCCTGGCCATCATCCAAGAAGAGGACTGAGCATGCTCGTCACCGTCTCCCCGGCCAAGCGGCTGGACGAAAAGCCTGCCCGTGCTGATGGCGGCACCTTGCCCGCCTTTCTGGACCAGGCTGGGATCCTGGCCGAAACTGCCGGGCAGCTGACCGGCGCAGAGCTGGAGAAGCTCATGCATATCTCGCCCAAACTGGGCGCGCTGAATGCAGATCGCTTTGCCGAATTCGGCTCGGGCAAGGGCGAGAAACAGGCGATCGAGATGTTCGCGGGCGACACATATGCCGGGCTGGAAGCTGCGTCGCTTGACGACGAGGAACTGACCTACGCCCAGTCGCACCTGTGTATCCTGTCGGGGCTTTACGGGCTGTTGCGTCCGCAGGACCGGATCGCGCCGCACAGGCTTGAGATGGGCTCGCGACTGGCGAATGAACGGGGCAAGAACCTCTATGCCTTCTGGGGGGATCGCATTGCGCAGGAACTGAACGCGCGGGCGGAGGCTTCGGGCACGGATGTCTTGGTGAACTGCGCCTCGGTCGAGTATTTCTCGGCCGTTGACCCGGCGGCCCTGGGGCTGCGCGTGATCACCCCGACATTCCTGGAGATGCGGGCGGGTCAGCCCAAGGTGGTCAGTTTCTTTGCCAAGAAAGCACGCGGGTCGATGGCGCGGTTCATGATCCAGAACCGGTTGCGTGACCCCGAGGCCTTGAAAGATTTTGACCTGGGCGGGTACCGGTTCCAGCCGGACCGATCCCTGGGGGACAGCCTGGTCTTCCTGCGCGACGAAGCGGCGTGAGCTAACCGGCGGCAGCCTCGTCCGGCAAAGGCGGGCGCACCCCTTCGGGGCAGGCGCCAGCAATCTCGCCCAGGATGGCGGGTTTGCGCAGGGGCTTGGTCAGGTGGGCGTCCAGCCCGTGCGACATGATTTCCTCGCCATCACCGGTCATCGCGTGGGCGGTCAGCGCGACAATGCGGGTGGGCGGCAGGCCCTTGGCCTGTTCGGCGGCGCGAATTGTCCGGGTCGCCTCTTTGCCATCCATCATCGGCATCGAGATGTCCATGAACACAAGGTCGGGCTGGAATTCCTCCCAAGCGGCAACGGCCTCATGTCCGTTATTGGCGAACCTCAGGTCGATATCCAGCGCCTTGACCAGTTTCGAGAAGACCAGCTGGTTGGTCTTGTTGTCCTCTGCCGCCAGGATGCGCATGGTGCGGGGCAGGGCTGGCTCTTCGGCAATCGGTTCCTGCTCCGGCTCCGGTTCGGGCGCTGGTTCGGTTTCAGGTTCTGGCAGAATCAGCCCGGACAGGGCCGAGGTAAGATCGGGGCGGGTCAGCGGTTTGGCGAGGATGCCGGCGACCAGATCCCTGGCCGCCTTCGCGACCCCCCCGGTAAAGGGCGCAAGCATAAGGATTGGTGCGCGCAACCCGCCCTGCACCAACTCGGATGGCAGGGACTTGCCGTCCATTTCGGTCAGATCCTGGTCGATGAACAGTACATCGGCCCGCACAACCTCCGCGTCCAGAGCTTCGCGAGTGGCGACCATGGAGACGGAGAGTCCAAGCGCAATCAGACGCTTTTCCAGGATCGAGCGGTGCAGGTTGTCGTCCATCGCCACCACTGCATGTTTCAGACCGACGGGCAGCACCGGTTCCGGCCCGTCTTCGAGCACCGGTAGCGTCACATGGATACCGAAACAGGATCCCTGGCCTTCCTCGCTTTCGACCCAGATCTCGCCGCCCATCAGCTCAACCAGCTGCTTGGTGATGGCCAGGCCCAGCCCGGTGCCTTCGAACTTGCGGTTGCGTTCATCCTCGACCTGGTTGAACTCGCCGAAGATATGCGCCTGCATCTCCTCGGGAATACCGATGCCGCTGTCTTCGACCGTGACATGGATACGCTGACGTGGGCCCGGTTCGACCGGCAGGCCGACCACGCGGATCAGCACCTGGCCCTCGGCAGTAAATTTCACCGCATTGCCGATCAGGTTGGTCAGAACCTGGCGAATGCGGATCGGGTCGCCTTCGTATTGCGTCGGCTGGAACAGGTCGTAGTCGATCGAGACCTGCAGCCCCTTCTCCTGGATGCTCGGCCCCAGAAGGGTCACGATATCGACGATGGTGCGTTCCAGATCGAAGGGTTCGGTGTGCAGGACCATCTTGGCCGCCTCGATCTTCGAGTAATCCAGCACATCGTTGATGATGGTCAGAAGCGCGTTGCCCGAGTTGCGGATGGTTTCGACGTAAAGCTGCTGTTCCTCGTCCAGGTCGCCATCGGCCATCAGATCGGCCATGGCCACCACGCCGTTCATCGGTGTGCGGATCTCGTGTGACATGTTGGCAAGGAAGGCGGATTTGGCGCGGTTGGCGGCCTCGGCCCGGTTGCGGGCATCTTCCAGGTCTTCCTCGCGCTTGATCGTTTCGGTGATGTTCAGCCCCAGGCTGACGACGTCCCCGGTGGCGCCGCGCTGATCCACCAGCCGCACAAAGGTGCCATCGAAGAGCTTGACCACCTTGTCCGGAATCTCCGGCTCTGCCCAGCGGGTCAGCATTTCGTCCTTCCAGCTGCCGGGAGTCATCTCACCGATATCGGCAATGCCTTCCTCCAGCAGCATCTGGACCATTTCCTCGTAATGTACGCCGGGCCCGATACATTCGAGCCCGTCGAAGGGAGCCAGATAGGCCGAGTTTGCCGCGATCATCCGCCCGTCGGTGTCAAAAACCGCAAAGCCGTCCTGAATCGTTTCGACCGAATCCCACAGCCGCCGCTTGGCGATTACCACCTCGTGGCTGACCCGTTCGAGGTCCGCGCGCACCTGCTGGTTCTCGCCCTTGACCTCTTCGACCTCTTCGCGTTTCTCGACGATTTCGTCGGACAGGGCGCGGGCGTGACGGGACAGTTTGCGATTGGCCTCATGCAATTCGGCCTGCTTCTGTTCCAGAAGCCGTTCCGCCGCCATTCGAGCGCGTCGTTCCTTGGCCAGTGTGTCGTCCAGGCTCATCCCGTGTCTCCGTCCGTAGGTGGGCGTTCTGCGCCACCGTTGGTTGAGAGAATGAACAGGCAAGGTGAATACGCGGTTAACGGGTGCGAAAACGAAGTGAATGTCCGGAAAACCCGCCGTTGCCCGACTCACCCCGCCCGTGCCAGCATGATTTCAACGCAGGAGGACACCATGCGGAACATTCTGATTTTTATCACTTTTGTCTTGAGTTTTGCCTTTCCGGCCTGGGCAGAGGCACCGATTCCCGAACGTCGGGTGATTTATCACAACGATGTGGACTTCCCGGGCGCCGACCTGCGGTCGATCTTTGACACCACCCAGGCGGCCTGTGAAACCGCCTGTCTGGCGAGTCGCGACTGCCATGCCTTTACCTTCAACTCCCGTTCCGGTGCCTGTTTTCTGAAGTCGCAGATGTCCGCGTCCGAGACCTATGGCGGGGCCTTTTCCGCCCGTGTGGTGACCCTGAGCGCGCGGGCGGTGGCGCAGGCTGAAGAACGTGCAGCCGAGCTGGGTTTCACCTCCGCTCAGGACCTGGAGCGTGCCCGGCAACAGGCGCTGGATCTACCGCACCAATATGCGGTGGGGGAGTGGTTGCTCGACGATCTCCTCACCCGCGCCGCCGAGGCGGAGGCGAATGCCAACCTGCTGGGCGCGATGCGCAACATGGCGGCCGCTGTCGCCTTGGGGGACACCGCGGGAGCGTGGATGGACTACGCCCGCCTGTCTCTGGCCATCCGCACGAACAATTATTCTGACCGGCGCCGGTATCGTGAGCAGGGGCTATCAGCGGCGATCAACGCCTATCTTCGGGCGGGGAGCGCTGCCGAGCGGGCCTCGGTCCTCGCCGTGCTGGCTGAGGGACTGGAGGCCAATGACCGCGGCCGCGACATGATCAGCGCCCTGCGTCTGGCGCAAAGCCTTGCGCCGCGCGACGACATTGCCCGTGCGCTGGACACGGCAGTGGGCAAATATGGCTTTCGCATCACCGATGACGAGGTGCAGAGCGATCTGACCAGCCCCCGCATCTGCGCCACCTTCTCCGAGGATCTGGCCAGCAATGTCGATTATGCCCCCTACGTGCAGATGGATCAGCCCGGGTTGGCCGTGGTCGCCTCCGGTCGGCAGCTCTGTGTCGAGGGCATTCCCCACGGCACCCGTGCCCGCCTGACCTTCCGCGCGGGTCTGCCTGCGGCCAGTGGCGAGGTCACGGTGAAACCGGTCACCCTGACCTCCTACGTCGCTGACCGCGCGCCGTCGGTACATTTCCCGGGGCGCGCCTATGTTCTGCCGCCCAGCCCCGACGCGGGTCTGCCCCTGGTCGGCGTGAACGCGCCGGAGGTCGAGCTGACGCTCTACCGTGTCTCCGACCGCAACCTGGTGCGCTCGATGCAGGAGCGGTTGATTGGCCGATCGCTGTCGCCCTGGGAAGAGGAGGGTTTTGCCGAGAACACCGCGCAGGAGATCTGGACCGGCACGGGTGAGTTGCAGGTCGAACAAAACCGCGAGGTCACCACCCGCCTGCCGATGGGCGAGGCCATTGCCGACCAGCCCCCGGGCGTCTTCGTGCTGGTGGCCAAGGTGCCGGGGCAGGACCCTTATGACTATCCGCCCGCCACACAGTGGTTTGTGATCTCGGACACCGGGCTCGCCACAATGATGGGCGCGGACGGGCTGCATGTTTTTGCCCGCGCACTGGGCACAGCGGAGGCGCTTGAAGGCGCGCGCATTGATGTGATCTCACGCGCCAACGAGGTTCTGGGCACGGCCCATACGGATGCGAATGGATATGCGAGTTTTTCGAGGGCTCAGGTTGCCGGAAGGGGTGGGGCAGCGCCGGCTTTGATCGTCGCGCGTGCCCATGGCGATGACATCGCCTTCCTGTCGCTGACCGATCCCGCCTTCGACCTGTCGGACCGGGGCGTCGAAGGCCACGCCGCCCCCGGCGCCATCGACCTGTTCCTGACCACCGATCGTGGTGCCTACCGCGCGGGTGAGGTGATCAACGCCACCGCCCTTGCCCGCACCGGTGAAGCCCGCGCCTTTGACGGGTTGCCCATCACCGCCGTGCTGACTCGCCCCGACGGGGTGGAATACTCCCGCCAGCTCAGCCAGGGCGCAGGCGCGGGTGGCCATGTCTTTGCCATGCCCGTCGGTGCCACCGCCCCGCGCGGCACCTGGCGGTTGGAGATGTTCGCCGATCCCGAGGCGCCCGCCCTGGCCGCAACCACGCTGCTGGTCGAGGATTTCCTGCCCGAGCGCATCGATTTTGACCTGACCCTGCCGGAGGTGATCCGCACGGGTGACCGCCCGCGGTTGGACATCGCCGCGCGCTACCTGTTTGGCGCACCGGGCGGCGATCTGCCCATCGAGGGCGACGTGATCCTGCGCGCCGCGCGCAGCTTGGACGCTTTCCCCGGCTATGTCTTCGGCCCGGAAGAGGACCGCCCGACCCCCGCCCGCCGCAGTCTTGGCGATGGGGTGACGGATGCAAATGGCTTGGCCATGCTCCCGATTGACCTGCCCGAGATGACCGCGCCCGGCAGCCCGCTTGAGCTGACCGTGGTGACCCGCGTGAGCGAGGGTTCTGGCCGCCCGGTTGAACGGCGTGTGAGCCAGTCGGTGCAGGCGGCGGGACCGGTGATCGGGCTGCGCCCACTGTTCGACGGTGACCTTCCGGAAGGCAGTACCGCCGCCTTCAACGTGATCGCCCTGGACGCCACGCAATCCCCGTCCGAGGCCCCGCTCTCCTGGACCCTGAACCGGGTTGAGACGCGCTATCAATGGTATCGCCTGGATGGCTATTGGCGCTGGGACGCGGTGCACAGCCGCACCGCGGTCGCGAGTGGTGATCTGACCTCTGCCACAGACCCGGTCACGCTGGAGGCCCGGGTCGATTGGGGCCGCTATGAGCTGGTGGTCGAAACCGCCGATGGCGCCCCCGTGCGTACCACCACTGGCTTCTACGCCGGTTGGTACGGCGTGGCCGATGCCAGCTCAACCCCCGACATGTTGCAGGTCGCGTTGGACCGTGAAGCCTATGCGCCCGGCGACACCGCCACCCTGCGCGTCGTGCCCCGCTCGGCAGGCAAGGGTGTGGTGACCGTCATGTCGAACCGGCTGATCCACATGCAGCCGGTCGATTTCGTGGAAGGTGAGAACACCGTGACCCTGCCCGTGACCGACGATTGGGGCGCGGGTGCCTATGTCACCGCCACGCTGATTCAGCCGTTGGACGGGGCCAAACCCCGCACGCCGACCCGCGCGTTGGGCCTGGCCCATGCGACTGTTGATCCCGGCGCGCGGCACCTTGCCGTGACGCTGGACGCGCCGACCGAGGCCCGCCCGCGCGGCCCGTTGGATGTGACCGTGAACGTGGACAGCGAGGGCCCGGCCTTCGTCACCCTCGCCGCCGTGGATCAGGGCATCCTGAACCTGACATCCTTCGTCGATCCCGACCCGGCGGACCACTACTTCGGCCAGCGCCGCCTGGGGCTGGGCCTGCGAGACCTCTATGGCCGTCTGATCGACGGGCAGGCCGGGGTGATGGGCCGCGTCCGCTCCGGTGGGGATGCCATGGCGACCCTGCGCATGCAGGCTCCGCCCCCCACGGAAGAGCTGATGGCGCAATTCTTTGGCCCGATCCCGGTCGAGGATGGCAAGGCCACCGTCACGCTGGACCTGCCGGAGTTCAACGGCTCCGTGCGGCTGATGGCCGTGGCCTGGTCCGCCGAGGGCGTGGGCAATGCCTCCGGTGAGATGCAAGTGCGCGATCCGGTGGTCATGACGGCCTCCCTGCCGCGGTTCCTGCAACCGGGTGATAGCGCGCGGCTGCTGTTGGAGCTGGTTCACGCCGATGGCCCTGCGGGTGACGTGCAACTGTCCGTGGATGGGCACGGGGTCACCGTGGATGCCTCTGCCGTGCCTGACCGGTTGAGCCTCGGGGAGGGCGGCAAACTGGCGCTCTCGCTACCTGTCACGGCCACTGCTGCGGGGCTGCACCAGATCAACCTGGTCCTGCATGCGCCCGATGGCAGCCGCTTGACCAAGACGCTCATGTTGCCGGTCGAGGCGCTGGACCCTGAAACCAGCCGCACCTCGCGCTTCGAGCTGGCGGCGGGCGCGACCTTTACCCTGGATCATAACGCCTTTGCCGGGCTGATCCCGGGCAGCGGGCGGGCGACGCTGGCCTCCGGCCCATTGGGGCGCATCAACGTGCCAGCGCTGCTGACGCGGCTGGATCGGTATCCCTATGGCTGCACGGAACAGACCACCTCGCGCGCGCTGCCGCTTCTGTATTTCGGTCCGGTGGCCGAGGCGATGGGTCTGGCGGATCGCGAGGACGTGCCGGATCGCATCACCGATGCCATTGCCCGCGTCTTGGCGAACCAGGCCAGCTCAGGCAGCTTCGGCCTCTGGCGACCTGACAGCGGCGACCTGTGGCTCGACGCTTATGTCTCGGACTTCCTGTCACGGGCGCGGGCGACCGGCCATACGATGCCGGATGGCGCCTTCCGCCGCGCCATGGACAACCTGCGCAACCGGGTGAACTACGCGTCGGACTTTGACGAGGGCGGCGAGGCGATTGCCTATGCGCTCTACGTGCTTGCGCGCGAGGGTGCGGCGGCGATGGGTGACCTGCGCTACTATGCGGATGTGAAGGGCGGCGCGTTTTCGACCCCGCTGGCGTCCGCCCAGATGGGTGCGGCCCTGGCGGCCTATGGCGACCAGACCCGTGCGGATCGCATGTTTGCTCAGGCGATGAACCAGGTGAGCGGCGCGCGGGACGCAGGTCAGCTTTGGCGGGTGGACTACGGCACCTCGCTGCGCGATGCCGCCGCCGTACTGGCGCTTGCGACCGAGGCTGGCAGCCAAGCGGTGGATCGCGAGGTCCTGGTGGCCCGGGTGGCCGAAGGCGACGGGCACCTGTCCACTCAGGAGGCGACCTGGTCCTTGATGGCAACCAATGCGCTGATCGGCGATGCCGCCGCCCAGGGCCTGACCCTGAACGGCGCGCCGCTGACCGGGCCGCTCGCGACGGTGCTCGAGGGCAACCTGGCCGGGGCCACCCGCATCGTGAACACGGGCGAGGCCCCCGTGACCCTGACCCTGACCACCACCGGCGTCTCCGAGGTCCCGGAACCCGCGGGCGGCAAGGGCTACACGATCGAACGGCGCTATTTCACCATGGAAGGGGCACCTGTTGACCCCGACGAGGTCATCCAAGGCACCCGCCTGGTCGCGGTGCTGACCGTGACCCCCTGGGCCAATGGCGGCGGGCGCCTGATGGTCGCCGACCCTCTGCCCGCCGGGTTCGAGATCGACAACCCGCACCTGCTGCGCGGCGGTGACATTCGCGCGCTGGATTGGCTGGAGGTGATCGAGGATGAGGTGCAGATCGCCCAGTTCCGGCAGGACCGCTTCTTGGCTGCCGTGGATTGGTCCAGCCGCACGCCCTTCCGCCTGGCCTATGTGGTGCGCGCGGTCACGCCTGGCGTGTTCCACCACGCCGCCGCCTCGGTCGAGGACATGTACCGCCCGACCTACCGCGCCCATGGCGATGCCGGGCAGGTCCGGGTGGTCGAATGAGGCGGCGCATTGGCGCCATGACCCTGGCCCTGGCGATGTGTATCGCCGGGGCCGCTGGCTTGGACCATTGGATCGAGGCGACAGAATTGCCCGCTTTGGAGGTCGCGCGGTCAACCGAGGTTCTGGATCGCAACGGCGAGCTGCTGCGCGCCTACACGGTCGAGGACGGGCGTTGGCGTCTGGCCGTGGAGCGCGCGGGCGTTGATCCCCTGCTGGTCGAGATGCTCCTGGCCTATGAGGACAAGCGCTTTCACGACCACCCGGGCGTGGACGGAATTGCCATGGGGCGAGCGCTGGCCCAGGCGGTCTGGAATGGTCAGGTGGTCTCCGGCGGGTCCACATTGACCATGCAGGTGGCGCGCCTTTTGGAGGACGGACCGACCGGGCGCTGGGACGGCAAACTGCGTCAGCTGCGCGTGGCCCTGGCGCTGGAGCGTCGGGTGTCGAAGGCGCGCATCCTGGAGCTCTACCTGAACCGCGCGCCCTATGGCGGCAATGTCGAAGGGGTGCGGGCCGCGGCGCGGATCTGGTTCGGCAAGCCGCCCGCGCGGTTGACGCCCGCCGAGGCCGCGCTGCTGGTTGCCTTGCCGCAGTCGCCTGAAACCCGACGACCGGATCGCTTTCCGAACGCCGCCCGCAAGGCCCGCGCCCGTGTGCTGGACCGCGCTGTGGAGGCCGGGGTGATCACCGCCGAGACCGCCGCAGCCGCCCTGCGTGATCCGGTGCCCACCCGGCGGGCCGCAATGCCCGCCCGCGCCGCCCACCTGGCTGACCGCGCCCTGCGTGAAGAACCCGGCCTGGCCACGCATCGGCTGACCGTCAATGCCGACCTGCAGACACGGCTGGAGGCGCTCGCCTCCCGCGCCGTCGCGGACCACGGCGCCGAGGCCCTGTCAATCGCCGTGCTGGTGGCGGATCATGGAACCGGGGAGGTGCTGGCCTCGGTCGGCTCGGCCGGATACCGCGCGGATGGGCGGCAGGGCTTCGTTGACATGACCCGCGCCCCGCGCTCGCCGGGATCCACGCTGAAACCGTTGGTCTATGGGCTGGGTTTCGACGAGGGGCTGGTGCATCCGCAAACCCTGATCGAGGACCGTCCGATGCGGTTCGGGGCTTATGCGCCCGAGAACTTCGACGGCGCCTATCGTGGCACTGTCACCGTAGCCGAAGCCCTGCGTCTGTCCCTGAATCTGCCAGTGGTTGCTGTCCTGGACGGGCTGGGTGCCCCCCGCCTGATGGCGGCTATGGAACGCGCCGGGATGCGCCCCCGCCTGCCGGGTCAAGCGGCGCCGGGCCTGGCCGTGGCTCTGGGGGGCGTCGGGGTCACGGTCGAGGAACTGACCGCGCTCTATGCCGCTTTCGGGAACAATGGTTCGGCGGTGCCTCTGCGCCACCGGATGGGTGTCGCGCCATTGGCTGCGACCATGGTACTCAGTCCCGAGGCCGCCTGGCAGGTTGGCCATATCCTGTCGGGCATGCCGCCGCCGCCGAACGCGCCGCGCAACCGGCTGGCCTACAAGACCGGCACCAGTTACGGCCACCGCGATGCCTGGGCCGTGGGGTTCGACGGGCGCCACGTTGTCACGGTTTGGATGGGCCGTCCGGATGGCACACCCGTGCCGGGGGCGTTTGGCGCGGATGTCGCCGCCCCGGTCCTGTTCGAGGTCTTCTCCCGCGTGAAACCCGAGCTGAGCCCGCTGCCCACGCCCCCCGCCTCTGTGCTGCTGCTGTCCAACGCCGCCCTGCCGACACCTCTGCGCGAGTTCCGCCCGCGCGGCGCCATCTTCGCCGCCCCCGTCGACGCGCCTGAACTGGTCTTTCCACCCGACGGGGCGGTGGTGAACACTGGTGGCGCCCCGCTGTTTGCCCGCGTGGCTAATGGCGTTCCGCCCTTTACCTGGCTGGCCAATGGCACGCCTGTTCTGGTCGGGGCAGGCAGTCGGCAGGCCGAGCTGGACCTGCCCGGTCCGGGCCATGTGCAGCTGTCGGTGATCGACGCAGAAGGCCGTGCCGCGCGGGTACAGGTTGAGTTGGAGTAAGGTGTTTTCTGTGTTCGTATGCTTTGTGTTTCGCCATCTGTCGGCGCTTGTCGCCTGCGCGCTCGTTTGCCTGCCCACCACAGGGCTTGCTCAAGAACGCTATACGATTACCGACGGCACCGAGGTCACCCCTCTCGACATCTTTCAAGAATGCGACGCCTGCCCCGAGATGATCGTCCTGCCCCTGGGCCGCTTCACCATGGGGGCCCCCTTGGAACAATCCGCGCATCTCTGGTCACTCTGGAACAAACCGCGGGAAGGCATCACCCCCGGCTGGCCTCACGAAGGCCCCATGCATGAGGTCGAGATCGACATCCCCATCGCCATGGGCCGCAACGAGGTCACGCGCGAAGAATGGATGGCCTGCGTGGCTGACGGCGGCTGTTCCCACACCCCGGACCCGCGCATCGTGAAATTCCCCAGCGGCTACTACGTCGCCGATGATCCGCGCCACCCGGTCTTTGACGTGAGGTATCTCGACATGCTGGAGTATGTTGCCTGGCTGAACCGCAAGGTCGGGGTCGAAGTCTATCGCCTGCCAACCGAGGCGGAATGGGCCTATGCCGCGCGGGCGGGCACAGACACGCGCTTTGCGCAGGGCGACAGCCTGACCACGGATCAAGCCAACATCGGTTTGTTTTATTGGGAAGGGGAGCGCTATGTGGCCGATCCTGACAACCGCACGATGCCGGTTACTGTTGATGAGCTGGACGCCGCCAATGCCTGGGGGTTGCGCCATATGGCGGGCAATCTTCTGGAACGCACAATGAGTTGTTGGAGCGAGCGGTTACTGGGTCTGCCAAGCTCCAGCGCCTACCTGGCAGAAGCCCAACGGCACGCAACCTGTCGGCGGGTGGGGAAAGGTGGGAGGTACGGAAGTGGTGCAGATTATGCCCGCCCCGCCAACCGTGGTCGCAGACCAGAGGATAGTCGTTCCGGTAGAGCTGGTTTCAGAGTTTTGAGAGAAATGTAGGAGGTGCCTCGGCTAGTCATAGGCACCCAAAAAAGAAACCCCGGCGCGGTGGCCGGGGTTCGTCTGTCTCATCGGGGTTTGGCAAGGATCAATCCTCGTCGTCATCCCCATTGTCCGGCAGGTTGAAGAAGCTGTCGGCGTCGATGATCTCTTCCTTCTCGTCTTCCTCGGGGCGCGGATCGTCGGTCAGGCTGAAGGTTTCCAGCCCCTCGATTGCGGTCGGCATCTTCGGCTCGGCGGCCATGCCCAGCGAGGTTTCGGTCGACACCAGCTTGCGGCGCTCGTCGTCCGACATGGCGCTGCCTTCGCGCGCCGCCTTCTCGTTCGCCTTCTGCACGGCCAGGTCCAGCTCGGTCTGTTTACACAGGCCCAGGGCAACCGGGTCGATCGGCTCCATGTTCGAGATGTTCCAGTGCGTGCGCTCGCGGATCGACTGGATCGTCGGCTTGGTGGTACCGACCAGCTTGGCGATCTGACCGTCCGACAGTTCCGGGTGGAACTTGACCAGCCACAGGATCGAGTTCGGGCGGTCCTGACGTTTCGACAGCGGGGTGTAGCGCGGGCCGCGGCGTTTCTCTTCACCCACGGCGGCGGCGTAGAACTTCAGCTTCAGCTTGTGCAGCGGGTTCGCCTCGGCCTTGTCGATCTCTTCCTGGGTCAGCTGGTTGTTGGCAATCGGGTCGAAGCCCTTCACGCCGGTGGCCACGTCGCCATCGGCAATGCCCTGAACTTCCAGCTCGTGCAGCCCGCAGAAATCGGCAACCTGCTTGAAGGTAATGGTCGTGTTGTCCACCAGCCAGACGGCGGTGGCCTTCGCCATGATCGGTTTGTTGTCAGCCATCGGCCCAACTCCTTAATGCATACATCTTCCCCACGCCCCGGCTGGGGCGGCCCCGGCCATCTGGCCTGTCGGGCGGGTTTCCGTTGTCGGGGAACTTGAGGCCTATATAGTGCCGGACAGTCAAAAGGGGAAGAGGAAATGCGTTGGCTGTTGGTACTGGTAATGAGTGCGACCATGGCGCGGGCCGAGGGTGAGCGCCCCGGCGACTTCGACTATTACGTGCTCGCGCTCAGCTGGTCACCCACCTGGTGCGCCATTGAAGGCGATGCCCGGGGGGCGGAGCAATGTGATGGTGACAAGGATTTCGGCTGGGTGCTACACGGGCTCTGGCCGCAGTATGAACGCGGCTGGCCCAGCTATTGTCGGTCGGATTTTCGCGCGCCCTCGCGCGCGCAGACCGGGGCGATGGCGGATATCATGGGCTCGGGCGGCTCGGCCTGGCACCAGTGGAAGAAACACGGGGTTTGTTCCGGCCTCTCACCCGAGGATTTCTATACCCTGTCCCGGCTGGCCTATGAGCGCGTGACCCGCCCGCCGGTGCTTCGCAAGCTGACCGATCCGGTGCGCCTGCCCGCCTCGGTGATCGAGGAGGCCTTCCTGCAAGCCAACCCGGGGCTGGAGCGCGACATGATCACCATCACCTGCCGCGACGGCCGCATCCAGGAGGCACGGATCTGCCTGACCCGCGACCTGGAGCTGCGCCGCTGTGGGGCGGATGTGATCCGCGACTGTACCATGGACCGCGCGCTGCTGGACCCGGTGCGCTAACCGGGGGCGTCAGCCCTTGAACACACCCGCGTTCAGGTAGCGCAGCCCGCTGTCGATGATCACCGTGACCACCCGCTTGCCGGGACCAAGCGCGCGGGCGCGTTCCAGCGCGGCCCAGACATTGGCGCCGGAGGTTATGCCGCCGAAAATGCCCTCCTGCCGGGCCAGTGCGCGCATTGTCGTAATGGCGTTTTCGTCCGTCACCGGAATGACCTCATCCAGCAGGTCGCGGCGCAGGATGGTCGGCACGAAGGACAAGCCGATCCCCTCCAACATATGCGTGCCCGAGATGTCCCCGCCCGAGATATTGCGCACCCGGTCGGGCTCCACCACGATGATGCTCGTGTCCGGGTTGGCAGCGGTCAAAATCTCGGCATTGCCTGAGATACAGCCGCCCCCGCCCGCAGCGCAGATGAAGGCATCCACCGGGCCATCCAGTTGTGTCAGGATCTCGTGCCCCATTGGATGATAGCCCGCCTTGTTGTTCGGGTTGTTGACCTGATCGGGCCAGAAGGTGCCGGGCTGGTCGGCCAGCTGCCGGGTCCGTGCGATCATGCGGTCGATCACACCGGCGGTCAGGCGGCCGCCCTCGGCCGGGATGACCTCGACCTCCGCGCCGAAGGCGCGCATGGTGGCGAGCTTTTCTTCGGAGAACCCGTCGGAGGAGACGAAATGCGCCCTGTATCCCCGCTGCGCACAGACCATGGCGAGGCTGCTGCCGGTGCTGCCGCCAGTATACTCCACCACACGTCCGCCAGGGCGCAGCGCGCAGCGCCGTTCCGCGCCTTCGATCATCGCCAGCGCCATGCGGTCCTTCATCGACCCGGTGGGGTTGGCCCCTTCCCATTTCACGAAGACCTCCGCGCTGTTTGGCCCGGGCAGGGTGGTGAGCTGAATCAGGGGTGTGTTGCCGATGGCGTGCATGGCGCTCTCCACAGTAAGTTTCAAATCAAAAGTGACTATGACGTGAGTCGCTTGCATATTGCAAGTGACTGGCTAAACTGCCCCCATGGCCCAATCCGAACCAGACTTCCGTTCCCGCTGTTCCATCGCGCGCACGCTTGAGATCCTGGGGGACAAATGGACCCTTTTGGTCGTGCGTGACCTGATGTGGCACGGCAAACATACCTTTCAGGCGCTGGCGCGTAGTGAAGAACAAATGCCCACGAATATCCTGGCCGCCAGACTGAAGCGGTTGGAGGCGTTGGGGCTGATTGCAAAGACGCCCTATCAGCGCCGCCCCCTGCGCCATCGCTATGACCTGACGGAGGTAGGGCACAGCCTGGAACCGGTGCTGTTGGGGTTGATGGACTGGGGACACGGCCACCTGGGAGGCGGGCACTTCGACCCGGTCAGCGGCGAAAGCACACCGCCGCGCGCCTGATCCGACAACCGCCAAGGTTGCGCCCCTCCTCCGGCCTCAATAGATAGGGAGGCAAGCATTGCAAGGATCCCCCGATGACCACTCCCAAACCCGTTGTTCTGTGTATCCTCGACGGTTGGGGCCTGCGTGAAGAGACCGCCTTCAACGCCCCCGCCCTGGCCGATACACCGAACTTCGACCGCCTGATGGCGACCTGCCCGAACGCGACCCTGATCACCCACGGGCCGGATGTGGGCCTGCCGACCGGGCAGATGGGCAATTCCGAGGTCGGGCACACCAATATCGGTGCAGGCCGGGTGGTGGCGATGGACCTGGGGCAGATCGACCTGGCGATCGAGGATGGCTCCTTTGCCACCAACGCAGCGCTGGGCGAATTCATCGCCAAGATGCAAGCCTCGGGTGGCACTGCGCATCTGGCCGGACTGACCAGCCCGGGCGGGGTGCACAGCCACCAGAACCACATCATTGCCGCCGCCAAGACCATTGCCGGTGCAGGCATTCCAGTCGCGATCCACGCCATTACCGACGGGCGCGACGTGCCGCCTCAATCAGCCCGCGCGCAGCTGGCCGACTTTATCGCCGCGCTGCCGGACGGGGCCGAGATCGTGTCGGTCTCGGGCCGCTACTTTGCCATGGACCGCGACAACCGGTGGGAGCGTGTTTCGCTTGCCTATGAGGCCATCGTGCATGGCAAGGGCACGGCGTTTAGCACCGCGGATGCGGTGTTGTCAGCGGGCTACAACAACGAAACCACTGATGAGTTCATTCGCCCGGCCACCGTTGGCGATTATGCAGGGATGCAGGATGGCGACGGGCTGTTCTTCATCAACTTCCGCGCCGACCGCGCGCGTGAGATCCTGCGCGCGATTGCGGAGCCGGGCTTTGCCGAATTCGAAACCGGTACCCGCCCCGCATTGGCCGCGCTGCTGGGCATGGTCGAATACTCCGACGCCCACAACACCTACATGACCACCTGTTTCCCGAAACAGGACATCGTCAATACGCTCGCCGAATGGGTGTCGAAACAGGGCAAGACCCAGTTCCACACCGCCGAGACCGAGAAATACCCCCATGTCACCTTCTTCCTGAACGGCGGCAAGGAGGACCCGGTCAAGGGCGAGGAACGCTACATGGCCGCCTCGCCCAAGGTCGCGACCTACGACCTGCAACCGGAAATGTCCGCGCCGGATGTGACCGAGCATTTCGTCGGCGCCATCAAGGATGGGTTCGACCTGATCGTCACCAACTATGCCAACCCGGACATGGTCGGCCACACCGGCGACCTGGAGGCCGCCAAGGCTGCCTGCGCTGCGGTGGACGAAGGCCTGGGCAAGGTGCTTGCCGCGTTGGAAGAGGTCGGCGGCGCGATGATCGTCACCGCCGACCACGGCAATTGCGAGACCATGTGGGACGAGACCACCAACGGCCCGCACACCGCCCACACCACCAACCTGGTGCCGGTGATCCTGTTTGGCGGCCCCGAAGGCGCCCGCCTGAGCGACGGGCGGCTGGCGGACCTGGCCCCCACGCTGTTGGAGCTGATGGACCTGCCCAAACCGGGTGAGATGACCGGCGAGAGCCTGATCCGCCGGTGAGGGTGCGCGCGCTCCTCCTGGCCGGGGTTCTCTGGGCCACACAGGCGGTTGCCCCGGCAGCCGCGCAAAGCGATCCGGCCGAAAACGCCCGCGCGGCGATGGAGGCGCTGGACACCGCCGCGCTGAAACTGCGCGAGGCCGAGAAATCCCGCGATAGGGTCGCCGCCTTGACCGAGACGGTGCAGGCCTACGAAACCGGCCTTGCCGCCATGCGCGAGGGGCTCAGGCGCGCCACCATTCGCGAGGCCAGCATTCGCGGCGTCTTCGAGGCCGAAAGCGGACGTCTGGCGCAGCTCTTGGCCGTGTTGCAACGTATCGAGGCCGCGCCGGAACCCTCGCTGCTACTGCACCCCGACGGCCCGACCGGCACCGCGCGGTCGGGCATGATCCTGTCGGATGTGGCGCCCGCCCTCCAAAAGGAGGCGATGGCCTTGAAATCCGCCCTGCAGGAGGTCGCCGTGCTGCGCGCCCTGCAGGAAAGCGCAGTGGGCGTGCTGGAAGAGGGGCTGACCGGCGCACAGGAGGCACGCACGAGGCTCAGCCAGGCGATCTCGGACCGCACCGACCTGCCGCGTCGCTTTACCGCCAACCCGGAGGCGATGCAGACCCTGATCACCTCGTCCGAAACGCTGGAAGCGTTTGCCAGCGGCCTCATGACGGTCGAGCTGGACGGGGTCGAGGAGGTCATTTCGGCCCCCGATTTCACCGCGGCACGCGGCGATCTGGACATGCCGGTCCTGGGCACGGTGCTGCGCCGGTTCGATCAGGCAGATGCGGCAGGCATTCGCCGCCCCGGCTGGGTGATCGCCACCCGTCCCAAGGCGATAGTCACCACGCCCTGGCCTGCCACGATCCGCTACCTCGGCCCGCTGCTGGATTATGGCAATGTCATGGTCCTGGAGCCCGGTGAGGGGTATCTGCTGGTGCTGGCCGGTCTGGACCAGCTTTACGGCCAGCTGGGCGAAGTCCTGCCGAAAGGGGGCGCAGTGGGTCTGATGGGCGGGGCGGAACTGGATTCTCAAGCGATTTTGATGTCATCTGCGCAAGCATCTGGCGCAGAACGCTCGGAAACGCTTTATATGGAACTGAGATGGAACTCGGAGCCCGTGGACCCGAAGGGCTGGTTCGCGGCAGGCAAGGATTGAGATCGAGATGAAGAAATTCGTGATGGCCGCCATCGGTGGCACCCTGGCAGGGGCCGTTCTGACCACGCAGGTGGCAGGACCGCTCGTGGCCCAAAGCGCCGAGCGCAACACCTCGGTCTATGAACAGCTGGACCTGTTCGGTGACGTGTTCGAACGCATCCGTGCGCAATATGTGTCGGAGGTGGACGAGGCCGACCTGATCGAAGCCGCGATCAACGGCATGCTGTCGTCGCTCGACCCGCATTCCAGCTACCTGGCGCCGGATGATGCCGCCGACATGCGCGTGCAGACCCGGGGCAGCTTCGGCGGTCTGGGGATCGAGGTCACGCAGGAAGAAGGTTTCGTCAAGGTCGTCTCGCCGATGGATGGCACGCCCGCTGACGAGGCCGGTGTCGAGGCGGGCGATTTCGTCACCCATGTGGATGGCGAAAGCCTCTTGGGCATGACCCTGGACGAAGCGGTGGATCTGATGCGCGGACCGGTCGGATCGGAAATCATCATCACCGTGGTACGTGAAGGCCAGGAAGAGCCGTTCGATATCTCGATCATCCGTGACACGATCAAGCTGACCGCCGCCACCGCCCGCGCCGTTGGCAACACCGTGGTGCTGCGGGTGACCACCTTCAATGACCAGACCTATTCGAACATGTCCGAAGGCTTGGAACGTGTGGTCGGTGAACTGGGCGGCATGGAGAATGTCGAAGGCTTCGTGCTTGACCTGCGCAACAACCCCGGCGGGCTCCTGAACCAGGCCATCGCCGTGTCCGATGCCTTCCTGGAAGAGGGCGAGATCGTCTCAACCCGTGGCCGTGATCCGATGGAAAGCGACCGCGCCAATGCCCGTCCGGGCGATCTGGCAATGGGCAAACCGCTGGTGGTGCTGATCAATGGCGGCTCGGCTTCGGCCTCCGAAATCGTCGCAGGCGCCCTGCAGGATCACCGCCGCGCCATCGTCGTGGGCACCAAGAGTTTCGGCAAGGGCTCGGTCCAGACCGTGATGCCTCTGCGTGGCGACGGCGCCATGCGCCTGACCACCGCGCGCTATTACACCCCGTCGGGCCGGTCGATCCAGGCGCTGGGCGTCAGCCCGGACATTGTGGTCGAACAGCCCCCACGCACCCCGGCCGGTGAAGAGGGCGAAGAGGAAGCCCGCCGTCAGCGCACCGAGGCCGACCTGCGCGGCAGCCTGAACAATGACAGCCTGACCGAGGACGAGATCCGCCAGATCGAGGAAGAGCGCGAGGCCGCCGAAGAGGCCGCCAAGCTGCGCGAGGACGACTTCCAGCTCTCCTACGCGGTCGACCTGTTGAAGGGCCTGTCGACCATCGCGCTGGTGGAATGAGACAATCGGCCTGCGGGGTGGGTTCGCACCCCGCAGGTCACAACCGACTGCGGTTTTTGCCTGCAAGCGGTAAAATTATTGAATAATTTTGATGCTGGTGGCCTCGCTTCGCTCGGCTTCAATTTGCCAGCACGGCAAATTGGAGACCCCGGATGGCCCGGCGCAAACAGGGTACGAAATTGCCCGCCCCCTTCCTGACCCGGATCAGCCTGAAACCTGACGCACCTGATGCCAGCGCCGGGTATCCGTTCGACCTGCCCTGGCTGCGGGACAGGGATTTCACGCTGGAATTTACCACTCCGGTGACCATCATCGTCGGTGAGAACGGCTCGGGCAAATCCACCTTGATTGAGGCGCTGGCCGGGCTGGCGGGATATGACGAGGCGGGCGGCGGCAAGGGTTACATGCCGGTCGATCACAGCATGGCGCTGGATCGTAGCGGTGTCGCCCTGGCGGACGGTTTCCGTGCCGCCTGGCTGCCGAAACTGACAAGAGGATGGTTCTTCAAGGCGGAAAGCTTCTTTTCGGTCGCGCGCTACCTGGACGAGATGGCGTTGACGTATGATGGGATTGCGCCGGATTTCCTGTCCTGGTCCCATGGGGAAGGCTTTGTCCGCGTGTTTCACGAACGCATGTCCCAGCAGGGTTTCTATCTGATGGACGAACCGGAAAGCGCCCTGTCGCCGAAACGACAGCTGGACCTGCTGCGCCTGCTGTCGAACATCCAGACCTCGGCCCGCGCCCAGGTGGTCCTGGCCACCCATTCGCCACTCTTGATGGCCGTGCCCGGTGCGCGGCTGCTCGAGGCGACGCGTTTCGGCTTCCTCGAACGCAGCTATACCGAGACCGCGCATTTCAAGCTCTACCGCGCCTTTGCGGCAGACCCGGAGGGGTTCATCCAATCGGCCTTGCGGGATGGAGAAGAGCTGCCCTAACCCACCAACCCGCGCAGCTCGCGGAAGTGGGTGAAGGCGTATTTGTGCGGTAGGCTCTCCACGGGACCCTTGCGGTAACCTTCAGTAAACAAAGCGAAATCCACACCTGCGCGCAGGGCGGTTTCCGCGTCCACCTCGCTGTCACCCACGAAAAGAGATGGCCCATCTCCCAAAGCCACCAGCGCGTGCAGCAGGGGTTCCGGGTCCGGTTTCTTCACGGCCAGGCTGTCGCCACCGATTACCACCTCGAAATACTGGGTCAGACCAAAGTGATCCATCACATCCACCGCCGGGTCATGCGGCTTGTTGGTGCAAAGCCCCAGCCGATGCCCCGCCGCCTTGAGCCGCGCCAACGCTTCCTCGACCCCCGGATAGACCCGCGTGCGCGCGGCGGGTTCGGCCTTGTAGGCCTCCAGCGTGACCTGGGTCAGCCTCGCGTGATCGTTCGGATGCAACCCGACATGCGCCATGGCGCGTTCCACCAGCTTGGGCAGCCCGTTGCCCACAAAGCCGGTCACCGTGGCCTGGTCCAGCGGCCCCATGCCCTCGCCCGCCAGCATCACGTTCACCGCAGCTGAAAGGTCCGGCACGCTGTCCACCAACGTGCCATCCAGGTCGAAAACAATGCGCATCAGGCTGTCCACTTGATCGAGCAACCGATGGAGGCCACCTGGTCGCGCGGCCCCAGGCCGGTCTCGGCCACCTGTTTCATTGCCTCATAGAGGTCGCGGCGCAGGTCCGAAGGCCCCGCCGCATTGCGCGAGGCATCCAGCCGCCCGCGATATTGCAACCCGCCCTCGGCGTTGTAGCCGAAGAAATCCGGCGTGCAGACAGCGCCATAGGCGCGCGCCACCTCCTGGCTTTCGTCGTAGAGATAGGGGAAGGGAAAGCCGTGCTCCCGGGCCATCTCCGCCATCTTGCCGGGCCCGTCCTGCGGATAGGCCACGGCATCGTTTGCGCTGATCGCCACCACGCCCACGCCAAGCGCCTGCAAGTCGCGCGCGTCGCGGATGATCCGGTCCAGCACCGCCAGAACATAGGGGCAGTGGTTGCAGATGAACATGACCAGGGTGCCGCGTTCTCCGCGCACATCTGCCAGCGTGTGGCGCCGCCCGTCCGTGCCCGGCAGATCAAAATCCACCACGGGAGTGTCAAACTCACAGACAGGGGGCACCAGGGCGGGCATTATTCGAACTCCATCTCCGCAAAGACCTGGCCCGCGTTCTTGGTGGCCAGCTCGTCAAAGGTATCCAGGTAGCGATAGGGCTCCTGATCGACGTAGTAAGCGTCGTCCAGAGAGCCGCCATTGTCCAGATGTTCCCCGACGACGCCGCGCAGATGTTTGAGGTATCCGATCGTGTCCTTTTCCACCTGCGCCATGTTGGTCGGGTTGCCGTGGCCGGGAATGACATAGGTGGCGTTCAGGGGCGCAAACGCCGTCTCCCAAGTCTCGATCCAGCACGAGGTGCAGGTCTCGACAAAGATCGGTGTCATGCGGTTGTTGAAAGCGATATCGCCAGCGATCATCATGCCCAGCTCCGGCAGCCAGACCTGGGTGTCACCGGGCCCATGGGCGGGGCCGGAATGCAGCACTTCGATGCGCATGTCGCCCATCTCGATCACCTCCTTGTCGGAGAAGGTGCGGGTGGGCTGGACCAGGGTGGTGCCGTCGCTGTTTTCCTGGGCATAGCGTTTCATGCCTTCAAGGATCTGCGGACCGTATTCTTCGAACTCATGGGCGGCGTCCTCATGGGCCAGGATCTCGACGCCCTGTTCAGCCCAATAGGAGTTGCCCAGCATGGCATGGCCCTGGCCGTTCTCGTTGATCACCAGCTTGACCGGTTGGTCGGTGATCGCCTTGATCTCGGCATGCAGCGCCTCGGCCAGCTTGTAGTTGGCGCCGCCGTTGATAACGACCACGCCGTCGCCGGTGATCAGGAAGGACAGGTTGTTGTTATGACCCGCGTTTTCGTAGGTGGGCGGCGCGGTGGCGCCGATCGCCGACCAGACGTTCGGGATCACCTCATAGGGTTTTGAATAGAGCACCGACTGCGGGTACATGTCGGCCACGTCTTCGAAGGCGAAAGCGGGGTTGGCGGCAGGGGCGGCCAGCAGGGCTGCGGCCAGCAGGGCGGTGCGGATCATGGGGTCCTCCTCAGGTCATTTGGCAATACATAAACGCATTCGCATATGTATTGCCAGCGGGAGATGGTTCGCGACGTAGACGGCGGTGACGCGCCTGACCCTGGGTGGGCGCTTGCGCAACAGTTTTACTGGGCGAATGCTTCGAAACACCCGAAACGCACGTGCATGCTGCAACGTCGCAATGCGCCCTCCCGTGGGGAGGGTCAGGCGCGTCACCGCTGCGCGGCTCCGATGACGACTTCTTCGCTGACGCTCGAAGGGCGTTGCGCTTGGGGTCTTACCCCTGCGCCTTGGCAGCCGCCTCGCGCAGGGCACGGATGTTTTCGCCGTAAACCTCGGGCGTGTCGACCGAACCGCCCTTGAACACGGCGGAGCCTGCGACGAAACAGTCGGCGCCTGCGGCAACCAGCGGGCCGATGGTGGTCGGATCCACGCCGCCATCGACCTGGATGTGAATGTCACGATCCCCGATCATCTCGCGCACCTGGCGCACCTTTTCGACCGAGGAGGGGATGAATTTCTGCCCGCCGAAGCCGGGGTTCACGCTCATCACGAGCACCATGTCGCAGAGCGGCAGCAGGTGTTCGATCACGCCCGCGGGCGTGCCCGGGTTCAGGCTGATCCCGGCCTTGGCGCCGGTCGCCTTGATCGCCTGCAGGGTGCGGTGCGGGTGCGGGCCGGCCTCGTAATGGGCGACGATCATGTCGGCGCCCGCGTCCGCATAGGCCTGGATATAGGGGTCCACCGGGGCGATCATCAGGTGCACGTCCATGAAGGTTTTCACATGCGGGCGGAAGGCTTTCACGGCGGGCGGGCCGAAGGTCAGGTTCGGCACGAAATGTCCGTCCATCACGTCCACATGCACCCAATCTGCGCCCTGATCCTCGATGGCGCGGATTTCCTGGCCGAAGTTGGCGAAGTCGGCGGAAAGGATCGACGGGGCGATCTTGATGGAACGGTCGAAGGTCATGGCAGGGCTCCGGGAATGGCTGTTCGCGCGCCTCTTAGCATGGGGCGGCGGGGATGCGAAGGGGCTCTGTCTGATGCCTTGGTGGTTGTGTCCGGTGGGGAGTTTGAGGGGCTGGCCCCTCAAACTCCCCAAGGTATTTCTAGCAAGAAAAGAGGTCAGTCCCGCGCGAGTCCGATCAGGTCGGTCCAGGTGATGTGGCAGGAGCGGGTTTTCTGGCCGAAGATCTCGTCGTCATAGGGTGGGCCTTCCACGCCGCCCAGGCGGGTGTAGAAGCGGCGGGCGGCGTGGTTCTCCATCAGTACGGTCAGGTCGAGCGTGGTGAAACCGCGCTTTTGTGCTTCCTCGGCCATGGTGCGCAGAAGCCGGGTGCCGGTGCCCTGGCCTTTCTGTGTGGGATCGACGTGAAGATTGTCGAGATAGGCGGTGTTGCCCTGGGGTAGGGTGGCGGCGAAACCGGTGAGGGTGCCATTGGTCAGGGCAACCAGGCGAAAGGCGCCCTCCGGCATCGGTTCGGCCCATTGCCGGGCCAAATCCTCGGCCATCGGCCCATCCAGGTAGGCATCCGGCAACATGCCGCGATAGGTCGTGGCCCAGCTGGCGGCGTGCAGGCGGGCGATGGCCGGGTAATCGGCAGGGGTGGCGGCGCGGATTTCCATGCCTCGCCCTAGCCCGTCTGTTCGGACGGGGCAAGCGGGGTGAGCTTGTGACGCAAGAGTGCCATCGGGTGGGCGCGTAAGGAAAGGCGCAGGGCGACGTAGTCCTCGACCACCTCTTCGCCCAGGCTCATCTCGGGCAGGGTGACCGGGGCTTCGTAAATGGCCTCGCCATCCATGTCATTCGCAAAGAGCGGTAGGGGCTTGTCCGCGGTGATCGCCTTGGCTGCCCAGAGCGCCTGGCGACGCGGCAGGCCGATGCTGGCAAAGGCATCGGCCTCGGCCAGTTTCACGATCAGCTTCGGCGGCGTGCCGGCGCGGCGCCAGATATCCTCGACCGCGCGGTAGCCATTGCCGCGCGCGGCGGTGAGCCAGCCCGCTTCCTCCTCGCCGAACCCCTTGATCTGGCGAAAGCCCAGGCGCAGGGCCAGGCCGCCCCGGCCGTCGGGCTCCATCGTATTGTCCCAGAAACTGGCGTTCACGCAGACCGGGCGCACCTCGACTCCATGTTCACGCGCATCGCGCACGATCTGGGCGGGGGCGTAGAAGCCCATCGGCTGCGCGTTCAGAAGCGCGCAGGCGAAGATGCCCGGGTGGTGGCATTTCAGCCAGGAGGACGCATAGACCAGCAGGGCAAAACTGGCGGCGTGGCTTTCCGGAAAACCGTAGCTGCCGAACCCCTCGATCTGCGAGAAACAGCGCTCGGCGAAGTCGCGGTCATAGCCCTTGTCCAGCATGCCCTTCACGAACCGCCCGTGAAAGTCGCTGACATTGCCATGTTTCTTGAAGGTGGCGAGCGAGCGTCTGAGCCTGTCCGCCTCGTCAGGCGTAAACCCCGCGCCGATGATGGCGATCTGCATCGCCTGTTCCTGAAACAGCGGCACGCCCAGGGTCTTGCCCAAGACCTCGCCCAGCTCGTCGGAGGGGAAGGTCACGGCCTCCTCGCCGTTTCGCCGCCGGATGAAGGGATGCACCATGTCGCCCTGAATGGGCCCGGGACGAATGATCGCGACCTGGATCACAAGATCATAGAAACTGCGCGGTTTCATGCGTGGCAGGAAATTCATCTGCGCGCGGCTTTCGACCTGGAAGACTCCCAGGCTGTCGGCGCGGCAGAGCATGTCGTAGACGCGCGAATCTTCGGCGGGGATGGACGCCAGGTTGTGGTCGATCTGCAGATGCTGATCCAACAGCCCCAGCGCCTTGCGGATGCAGGTCAGCATGCCCAGGGCCAGTACGTCGACCTTGAGGATGCCCAGCGCGTCGATATCATCCTTGTCCCAGCAGATGACCGTGCGGTCCTCCATCGTGGCGTTTTCGACCGGAACCAGCTCGTCCAGTCGCCCTTCGGTCATGATGAAGCCGCCAACGTGCTGGGACAGGTGGCGGGGAAAGCCCTGGATCTCGTCGCAGAGCTCCAGCACCTGGGCCAGGCGGCGGTCGCGCGGGTCCAACCCGATCTCGCGCAGCCGCTCGTCGCGCAAGCCCCCGCCGCCCCAGCCCCAGACCTGGCTGGACATGGCGGATATCGTATCCTCGGACAGGCCCATGGCGTGGCCCACCTCGCGGATGGCGCGTTTGCCGCGGTAGTGGATCACGGTCGCGCAGAGCCCGGCGCGGTGGCGGCCGTAGCGGTTATAGATGTGCTGGATCACCTCCTCGCGCCGTTCATGTTCGAAATCAACGTCAATGTCGGGGGGCTCGTTGCGCGCCTCGGACACGAAACGTTCGAAGACCATCGTGCCGATTTCCGGGCTGACGGAAGTGACGCCAAGCGCGTAGCAGGTCACCGAATTGGCCGCCGAGCCGCGCCCCTGGCAGAGGATGCCGCGGGACCGCGCGAAGGCCACCACGTCGCGCACGGTCAGGAAATAGGGCTCGTATTTCAGCTTGGCGATCAGGGTGAGCTCATGGGCCATCAGGCGGGAAACGCGGGGGGGAATGCCCTCTGGGTAGCGGTCCGCCAGACCCTCGTGGGCGAGGCGTGACAGGCGGTCGGTGGGGCTTTCGCCCTCGGCGATCTCGGACGGGTATTCATAGCGCAGCTCGTCGAGGGAAAATGTGCAGCGCGCGGCGATCTCTGCGGTGCGTGCGATGGCGTCTTCGTGTCCGGCGAAGAGGCGGTGCATTTCGGCCTCCGACCGTAGACGCTGTTCGGCATTGGGCTGGGCGCGGCGGCCCAGGGCGTCGACGCGCAGGCCCTCGCGGATGGCGGTCAGTACATCCAGCATACGGCGGCGTCTGGAATGGTGCATGAGCGGTGCGGCGCTGGCGACGGTGGGGATGTCCAGCTGTTTGGCCAGGGCGGAGAGGGCGGTGAAACGCGCACCATCCTGACCGTCGTAGCGTGGGGCCAGCACCAGGTGGACTTGCGCGGGGAAGCGGCGCGTCAGCCGTTGCGCCTGTTTCCCCCACCCGTCCGCGCCGCCGTCGGGCCCGGGCGCCTGTTGCGGCGGGTGCAGGAGCATCTCGCAACCCTTGCCCCACTCCAGTAGATCCTCCATGCGCAAGAGGCAGTCGCCCTTGGGCGCGCGCCGTCGCCCCAGCGTCAGCAGGCGGCAGAGCCGCCCCCAGGCAGCGCGGTCGCGGGGCAGCAGCGTTGCAGAGAATCCGTCCGCCAACACGATGCGCGCGGCGGGGAGCAGGCGCGGCACGGTAAAGATATCGGCGGAAGGCGGGGCGGGGATATGTGCGGGCCGGGGCGGGCCGATCAGCCCGTGTTCGGCATCAAATGCCTGGCGCAGCGCCACCAGTCGCGCCACCTCGCGACATTCCACATGGGCGCGCACGATCCCCGCGACCGAGTTCACATCGGCAATCGCCAGCGCTCCCATGCCCATGGCGGCGGCACGCCTGACATACTCCTCGGGGTGGGAGCCCCCGGTGAGGAAGGTAAAGTTCGAGGTGATCGACAGCTCGGCAAACATGCCTCATTATATTCACGTTTTGTTCTTGTTGTGGAGTCGCCCGGGTGATCCCGGACGGAACCAAGACTTTTCTGAAAAGTCTTGGAAAATTCTTTCTGAAAGAATTTTTAGCGGCGCGGAACGCAGCGCCCGCCCCGTCCGCAGCGCACCACCTGGCGCACAACCGATTCGTCGGGATGCCCGAAGGCCATGCCGCCGCAAGGATCGGTGGTCAGAAGATAGCCGTCGTCCGTCTGCCTCAGATAGGCGAGATATTCATAGCCGCTGGTCAGCCCGCCGCACCAGGGGCCGAAACATTGCACATTCACCTCGATCTGCTGATCGAACGGATGCACGAACCCGTCCCCGCCCAGGGAATGCCCCGTGAAATGGCCGGTAAAGAACGTATATTCGGGCGTCTGATCCTGGTGTTCCCAATCCACCTTGGGCAGCTTGCTTTCGTCGAACTGCAACGTGCCCAACACAACGATATAGGCGTCTTCGGAAGCCTCGGCATCCTTGTAGACTTCGACCGGTCCATAGGGCAGGCAGGACAGGGCAAGGGCGGGGGTGGAGAGCAGAAGGGCGGCGATCAGGCTACGCAAGAACATGCAAGCAGCCTGCGCCTAGTGGAGGGAAGCAACAAGGGGAAAACCCCACCGCAAGCGACGCCTTGCCGACGGGGGCGATCACAGCCGGTCGCGGAAGGCCTCGACCACCTGGGCGTAGATCTCGCGTTTGAAGGGCACGATATTGGCGACCAGCTGGTCGGCCTCGAGCCAGCGCCATTCAGAAAACTCCGGATGGT
Source organism: Aliiroseovarius sp. (assembly GCF_965228805.1). Lineage (NCBI taxonomy): Bacteria > Pseudomonadati > Pseudomonadota > Alphaproteobacteria > Rhodobacterales > Paracoccaceae > Aliiroseovarius > Aliiroseovarius sp. The sequence continues at coordinate 1,475,400 of NZ_CBDDIE010000003.1, forward strand.
CCGTGGCGATGTTCACGTCCTTGTCCGTGCCCTTGAAGCGCAGAAGGAACCACAGCTGTTTCTGACCGCGATAACGCCCCTTCCAGATCTTCGGCACGATGTCATGGGGCAGGTCATAGGGCAGCCAGTCCTCGGTCTGGGCCTCGACCTCGACCAACTCGGCGGGCACGCCGGTTTCCTCCCACAGCTCGCGCAGGGCAGCTGTACGCGGATCCTCGCCCTCGTCCACCCCGCCCTGGGGCATCTGCCAGGCCGCCGCCGTGCCCAGTTTCGGCGCGTCGATGCGCTGGCCGACGAAGACGCGCCCGTCCGCATGGGCCAGCATGATGCCCACGCAGGGGCGGTAGGGCAGTTTGGCGATCTCGTCCGGTGTCATCTGGGCCTCCGTTTTGAGGTCAATTTACGGATTCTGCGGGGCAGTGCCAGAGGCGATCTCGGGTGATGTGTCGCCCTGCACCGGCCGCTCCAGATAAGTCGACAGCACCACATAACTGCGCGTGGTGATCACCGTGGGCACCTGGTAGATGCGTTCCAGCAGCCGCTCCATCTCGTTTCCATCACCCACGCGCACCTTGAGCAGCAGGCAGGTGTCGCCGGCCACGCCGTGGATCTCCTCGATCTCGGGAAAGCGTTTCAGCGCCATCACGGGTTCGGTCTTGCCATAGCCCTTCACGTCCACATGCACGAAGGCGAGGAAGTTCTTGCCCAAGGCCTGCGGGTCGACCCGCGCCACCGTGCCCTTGATCCGGCCCGAGGCTTTCAGGCGTTTGACCCGCTCGTGCACGGCGGGGGCCGACAGGCCGACCTCCTCGCCCAGGGCCTGGAAGGACCGGTCCGCGTCCCGTGCAAGCGCGCTTAAGATTTTTCGGTCCATCGGGTCGAGGGGACGTTGCGCCGCCCCGCCCCGCCGAATGTCATTCGTTTCTTTCACCATGGGGATACCGGGATATTGCCGAAGATCATTCGGCATTCTAGCCACTATGACGAACAGAACAATGGTGTGGTCATGAATCCGATCTGGCTCTTGATGCTGGCCGTGGGGCTGGTGGGCTCCAATTCCCTGGTGCTGTCGCCGCTGGCCGCCGAGGTGGCGGGCAGCTTTGCGCCGCGCAGCCCCGAGGAGGTGATGATCGCCTCCGCCATCTATGGTGGAGCGGTGGCGGTCTCCGCGTTGATCGTGGCGCCGCATGGCGACCGGGTGGGGCTGCGCAATGCGCTGATCTGGGCGCTTTGGGCGCTGACAGCGGCGCTGGGCCTGTCGGCCGTTGCACCAAATCTTTGGATGTTGGCGGGGGCCCAGGCCCTGGCCGGAGTTGCCGCAGGCGTGGTGCTGCCCGCCTGCTATGGCCTGGCCGCCGAACTGGCCCCCAAGGGGCGCGAGGCTGCGACCTTGGGTCGCGTGATCCTGGGCTGGACCATCTCGATGGTCGCGGGCGTGACCCTGTCGGCGATCCTGGCGGATGCGACCCACTGGCGGGTGGTCTTCGCCGTGTTGGGCGGGTTCGGCGTGGCCATCAGCCTGGCCCTGACGATCCTGACCACCGAGACACGCCCCCGCGCCGTTGGTCGCCCGCCCGCCCCCTGGACGGTGCTGCGCATTCCCGGTGTGACCTCCGGCCTGACCTCGGTCGCGTTGTTCATGATCGCCTTCTACGGCGTCTACGCCTATCTGGGCACGCATATGACCCAGGTGTTGGGCGTCTCGACCGCGTTGACCGGGTTGGTGACGCTGAGCTACGGCATCGGTTTCGGCCTGGCCGCGCCGCTGGATGCTCTGGCAGACCGCTACGGGCCCGCGCGGGCGACGCCGACGGTGCTGGCAGTGTTGGTCGGGCTCTATCTGCTGCTGGGCGGGGTTCATGCAAGCGCCTTGGGCATCCTGGCGGTGGCCGCCATCTGGGGCGTGTTCCAGCATCTGGGGCTGAACCTGCTGGTCGGGCGTCTGGCTGCGATCGACCCGACCCGCCGCGCGGCGATCATGGGGCTGAACAGCTCGGTCACCTATGTGGCGATGTTCGCGGGCACGGCGGGGTTCAAGCCGATCTTCCTGACCTGGGGCCATGCGGGCAGCGCAGTGGCCGCCGCGCTCTGCCTGCTCCCGGCGCTGGCATTGGCCCTTGCGGCCCGTCGGGGCTTGCAGGTTCCCGCTGAATGACCCACCCTGACGGTTCAGGGAGGAGCAAAATGCGCAAACTCAAAACATCCGCCGCCGATCTGGTCGCCGCCTCGCGGGCGCGCATTGATGAGGTTGAGACGCAGGATCTGATCGACATGATGCATGACCCCGACGTGGTCATCGTCGATCTGCGCGACATTCGCGAGCGCCAGCGGTCCGGTTTCATCCCGGGGTCCTTCCACTGCCCGCGTGGTATGGCCGAGTTCTGGGTCGACCCCGAAAGTCCCTATTTCAAGGAGGTCTTCGGCCAAGAGGGCAAAAGGTATGTCTTCCACTGCGCCTCCGGCTGGCGCTCTGCGATCACCGTGGCGCAGCTCAATGACATGGGCTTTCCCTGCGCCCACCTGCGTGAGGGGTTTTCGACCTGGGAAGCGCAGGGTGGCCCGGTGGAACGTTCGGAGCTGGACTGGGAGTAGCCCGCTAGGCGACGGGAAACTGCCGGTTTTCGAAGAAAACCGGCTAACGGCGTTGGCGAAAATTATTTGAATAATTTTGCTTGAGGGGGGCCTCGCTTCGCTCGGCTTTCGGTTTTGCAGCACGCAAAACCGGGCACATTCATCGCGGGTCGCTTTACCCCTCCTGGTCGATCTCCCGCAGTCGGTCCAGCACGCAGATGCCCGGGAAGCCGTCGGCAAATGCCCCTTGGGTCTTCTGAAAGGCGCGAATGGCCTCGGCGGTGTTGGGCCCCATCAGCCCGTCGATCCCCTGCGTGTCCAGCCCCATGTTGGTCAGGCGCATCTGAACCTCGCGCAGTTCCTCACGGCTCAGCACACGCTGGCCTTCCGGAAAGCCCTGCGCGAAGGATTTCCCACCCGCAAAGCGGTCTGCCAGGTGACCGATGGCGACCGCATAGGTCTCGGCGCGGTTGTATCGCAAAATGACGTGGAAATTGCGAAACACCATCAGTGCCGCACCCCGCGCCCCTGCGGGCAACAGGATCGAAGCTGCGCCGTATTCCGCGATCGGCATCTGGCGCGCGGGCCGCACGCCCAGTGCGGTCCATTCGGCCACGCTCTTGTTGCGCCCGAGCCCGGTCAACGCATGATCGAACCCCTCGGGCAGGGTGACCTCGATCCCCCATGGCTGGCCCAGGCGCCAGCCGTGTTTCGAGACATAATTCCCGATCGAGGCCAGCGCATCGCAGGGATCTTCCCCCCAGATGTCGCGCCGCCCGTCACCGTCGAAATCTATCGCGAAATCCTGAAAACTTGTCGGCATGAACTGCCCATGCCCCATCGCCCCGGCCCATGAGCCGACCAGCTGATCGGCCCGGGCGTCGCCCATCTGCACGATGCGCAGTGCCGCGATCAGCTCCTCCTCGAAGAAGCCGCACCGCCGCCCGCCATGGGCCAGCGTGGCCAGGGCCGGGATTGTCGGAAAGGCACCACGGTTCACGCCGAAGCCGGTTTCCAGGCCCCAGAACGCCATGATCATCTCGGCCTCGACGCCGAACTCGGCTTCGATACCATTCAGGAGCGTACGGTTCTGGCGCATCTTCTGCCGACCGTTGCGAATGCGTTCCTCGGACACGGTCACGTCCAGGTAATCACGCACGGACAGGCGGAACTCTGGCTGGTGTGCCTGTTTCTCCAACACCTCCGGCAAGGGTTGCACCGTGCCCATCACCTGGTCGAACACGCCGCCCCTGATCTGGCGTTCCAATGCCCGTTCCCGCAACCCCGTTACCCAGGTTTCGAAATCGTCACTCACCGTTGTCCCCGTTGGTCGATTTGCGTTGTTTGCGCAAACTTAACCTAACGTCGCGTTCTGGACACCTTTTTCTTCACCTTCGCGGCCTTGCGTCGCGCACGCTGGGTCTTTCGCGGGGCCGAACGCCCCGATTTCCCACGGCTGGGACGGGGGAGGGAACGCCCCTCAACCTCCAGCAATTCAAGCATCAATCCGCCCGTGACGGGGATCGCCTCGGACAGGCGAATGGTCACGCGCTGGCCAATGCCCAGCACCAGGCCAGACCGTTCCCCGGTCAGCGTTTGTGCGTCGCGATCGTAGAGGAAATACTCCGCGCCGATGGATCCGACGGGAATCAGACCATCCGCACCCGTATCGTCCAGCTTGACGAAAGCACCGAAGCGCTGGATGCCGTTGATGCGCCCGGTGAACTCGTTGCCGACCCGCTCCGACAGGTAGGCGGCCAGGTAGCGATCGGTGGTATCCCGTTCGGCCATCATCGAGCGCCGCTCGGTGTCCGAGATATGTTGCGCCGTCGCCTCCAGCCGGTCGATGTCGGCGGGGTTGAGCCCGTCGTCGCCCCAGCCATGTCCCGAGATCAGCGCGCGGTGCACGATCAGGTCGCTATAGCGCCGGATCGGGCTGGTGAAATGGGCGTAGTTCTTCAGCGCCAACCCGAAATGGCCGAAGTTCTTCGGCGTGTAATAGGCCTGGGTCATCGAGCGCAGCGTGGTGATGTTCATCAGCTCGTCGAACTCCGTCCCCTCGGCCTGACCCAACAGGCTGTTCAGGTGCCGGGTCTGCAAGACCTGCCCCTTGGCCAGCGTAAAGCCAGACGCCTGGGCCACTTCGCGGAGCGCCTCCAGCTTCTCGGGGCTGGGTTCCTCGTGCACGCGGTAAAGCAGCGGTCGGCCCAGGCGGTTCAGCTCCTCGGCGGCAGCGACATTGGCGATGATCATGAACTCCTCGATCACCTTATGGGCGTCGAAGCGTTCATAGAAATTGACCGACGCGACCTTGCCATCATCCCCCAGCACGATCTTGCGTTCGGGCAGGTCCAGCTCCAGCGGCGCACGGTCCTTGCGGGCCAGCTGCGTGGCAGCCCATGCGGCGTAGAGCGGTTTGATCACTTCATCCAGCAGTGGCGCGCATTTCTCGTTCGGCTTGCCATCCTGCGCCTCTTGCACCTCGGTGTAGTTCAGCGACGCATGGGACTTCATCAGGCCACGGGTGAACCGATGCCCGATCTTCTCGCCGCGTGCGTTCAGCACCAGCCGCACCGCCATACAAGCACGCGGCACGCCTTCGTGCAGGCTGCACAGGTCGCCCGACAGCCGGTCGGGCAGCATCGGCACCACCCGGTCAGGGAAGTAGCTGGAATTGCCCCGGTGTCGCGCTTCACGGTCCAGAGCGGAGCCGGGCGTCACGTAATGGGCCACGTCGGCGATGGCGACCCAGACGACGAAGCCGCCGGGGTTCTTCGGGTTGTCGTCGGGCTTGGCATAGACCGCGTCGTCATGGTCGCGCGCATCCGCCGGGTCGATGGTGACCAGGGGCAGGTGACGCAGGTCTTCGCGCTCGCCCAGAGGGGCGGGCTTGGCCGCATCCGCCTCGGCAATCACCTCGTCCGGGAAAGCGTCGGGGATGCCGTGCTGATGGATCGCGATCAGGCTCACGGCCTTGGGCGCGGCCGGGTCACCCAGGCGGGCGACGATGCGGGCACGGGGTAGGCCCATGCGGCCCTTGGGCCCGGCGCGCTGGGCTTCGACCAGCTCGCCATCCTTGGCGCCGTTTACATCCGCAGTGCCGACGATCCATTCCTTGTCCGCGCCCTTGTCGACGGGCACGATGCGCCCGCCCTCGGCACCCTTGCGGAAGACGCCCAGCACGCGCTGCGGGTTGGTGCCGATGCGGCGGATCAGGCGGCCTTCGTACTGGTGGTCCTCGCCCGTGACCTCGGTCAGGCGCGCGAGGATGCGGTCATCCTGCTTCAGCGCCGGGTCGCCCGCCTTCTGGATCAGCAGGATACGGGGTTCCTCGCCCTCGCCCTGCCACTCCAGCGGGCGGGCGAACAGGTCGCCATCCGCGTCCGGTCTCAGCACCTGCGCCACGGCGACGGGGGGCAGCTTGTCCGGGTCGCGATAGGTCTTCTTGCGTTTCTGCAAATGCCCGTCCGCCTCCAGCTCGCGCAGGATGCGTTTGAGGTCGATCCGGTCGGCGCCCTTGATGCCAAAGGCGCGCGAGATGTCGCGTTTCGAGGTCTGGGTCGGGTTGTCGGAGATCCACTGAAGGATTTCGTCCTTGGAAGGAATGCGTGTCATGAAATGGTCCTAACATGAGGGGCCGGAGGGGTCACGGGAAGTTCGCCGGGGCGTCCTGCGTCACTGCAAGCGGCGCAGGTCTTCCACCGTGTCCACATCGTCCAGCGTGTCGATAATGGCGTGCGTCAGGTCCGGGATGCTGGCGGTGGTATCGGCCAGCGCAAACTCAGAGGACCAGCGCACCTGGTTGAACAGGGACTTGGGCACGGCGCGCACGCGTTTCAAGCCAATGAGCCAATATCCACCGTCCGGCGCCGGCCCGAAGACCGCGTCATGATCGCCCAAAGCGGCAAAGGCGCGGGCAATATGGGCGCGGGTCACGCCGGGAATGTCCGCGCCGATGATCACCACCGGGCCGGGCGGCAGGGTGCGAAAGAGTCGCCCCATCCGGTCGCCCAGATCGCCCGACCCCTGCGCCACACGGGGCAGGTCTTCGGGCCAGATGCGGCTGGTCAGCCCTTCCACATCCGGCGCGACGGCCAGGGTCACTTGCCAGCGCGGATCACGGAGGCGGCGCAGCAGGGCGCAGGTTTGGTGACGAAACCACCAGGCAGCGCGCACCATGCCGATGCCCTTTCCCAAGCGCGTTTTCACGCGGCCCGGGTGGGGCTCCTTCACCATGACAACCAGCTGTTTACGCAAAGAAATCTCGCATGATCCGGGTATAGATCGCCTTGAGTTGCGGGATCTGCGCCACCTCCACCCGCTCGTCGACCGAATGCATGGTCTTGCCGACCAGGCCAAACTCGACCACCGGGCAGTGGTGTTTCACGAACCGCGCGTCCGAGGTGCCGCCGGTGGTGGACAGCTCCGGGCTGACCCCGGTTTCCGCCTCGACCGATTTCGCCACCAGCGCCGACAGCTCGCCCGGCGGGGTGATGAAGCTCTCGCCCGAGACCTTGACCGTTACCTCGAATTCGATCCCCGTGTCTGCCGCCACCCGCGCCATTTCCGCCTTCAGCCAGGTGGTCAACTCGGCCGACGTGTGGTCGTCATTGAAGCGAATGTTCACCGTGGCGCGGCACTCGGCGGGGATCACGTTGGTAGCCGCATTGCCGGTGTCGATCGTGGTGACCGCCAGGGTGGAAGCGTCGAAGTGATCGGTCCCTTCGTCCAACACATGGGCGTCCAGGTCGGCCATCAGCCGGGCCATCGCGGGCACCGGGTTCTTGGCGCGGTGCGGGTAGGCGGAATGGCCCTGTACGCCCCGTGCGGTGAACCAGGCGGTCATCGAGCCGCGCCTGCCGATCTTCATCATCTCGCCCATCGTGTTGGGGCAGGTGGGTTCACCCACCACGCAGGCCGTCATCGCCTCGCCGTTTTCGGCCATCCAGTCCAGGATCGCCGTGGTGCCGTCCACCGCGTCGCCTTCTTCATCGCCGGTAATGGTGATGACCAGCGACGCATCTTCCGGCGCCTCCTGCACGAAATCCACAGCGGCCGCGACCCAGGCGGCGACGCCGGATTTCATGTCCGTGGCCCCGCGCCCGTACATGAACCCGTCTTTGATCTCCGCACCAAAGGGCGGCATGGTCCAGGCGGCCTCGTCGCCCAGGGGCACCACATCCGTGTGGCCGTTGAAGCCCAGCGTGCGCGCGTTCTTTGACCCCCAGCGGGCAAACAGGTTCGACACCTCGCCGCGGTCGACCCGGGTGCAGGTAAAGCCCGCCTTGGTCAGGATATCCTCCAGCAACACCAGCGCGCCGCCCTCGACCGGGGTGACAGAAGGGCACTGGATCAGGCGGCGGGTCAACTCGATAGGGTCGGTGGGCGTGGTGGTCATGGGGCACTCCTTTCGCCCCTGTTAGCGCAGCCCGGCCCGACCCGCAAATGTGTCGCCGATGGCACAGGGGCGGGCGACGCTGACAAATGTGTTATCAATGGGTTAACAATAGGGCGCTTCTGCGGCATAGTCGGTGCCAATGAATGACCCGAGGCAGGGCAACGGACCACCATAGACGCGAAAAGCGCGGTCCGGACACGAGCGGTTTGACGAACACATGCGGCCAACGCGCCGCTGTCTGCCGTTCTGCGCGTGCCTCAAGCAAGGGGCAGGAGGCAGAGCGACATGGTTCAGGCGAGCGAGCTGAACATCGACACGGGTGCATCGGCGACCGAGATGGCACAGACCATTTTCGGGGACGGTGTCACGGTGGTATCGGCAACCTATTCGGGGTCAGGCTATTCCTCTGGCACCTACAGTGGCGGGGATACGACCTCGCCGGGTGTGACTCCCAGCGATACCGGTGTCATCCTGTCAACCGGTCGCGCGCGCGACTTTACCAACTCGTCCGGGCAGGCGAACCAGGACACCAATACGTCGACCAACACCGGGGGGCAGAACAACAACCCGGATTTCAACGCGGCTGCGGGCGCGCGCACCTATGACGCGTCCTATATGGATGTGGACTTCATCCCGACCGGCGACACGATGACGATGCAGTTCGTTTTCTCGTCCGATGAGTTTCCCGAATATGCCAACTCGTCCTATCAGGATTTCGTCGGGGTCTGGGTGAACGGGGCACAGGCCACCATGGCGATCGGGGATGCCAACCCGGGCAACCTTGTCGGCGGCATCAACCAGAACCTCTATGTCGATAATACGTCGGACCAGTACAACACCGAAATGGACGGGTTCACGGTGACCATGACCCTGACCTTCCCGGTGGTCCCGAACGTGGTGAACTCGATCCGGATCGGCATCGCGGATGTCGGTGACAGCAGATATGACTCGAACCTTCTTATCGCCGGGGATTCCGTCCAGACGGTTCTGATCGCAAATGATGATGTTGTGCATCTGCCGGGCGGCGCGACCAAGACGATTGATGTGCTGGCCAACGACTATGACGCCGATGGCGGTACGCTGACGATCACGCATATCAACGGCGTGCCCGTGTCGGTGGGGGATACGGTGACGCTGGCCACCGGCCAGACGGTGACGTTGAACGCCGATGGCACCCTGACCATGGTGGCCGAGGCCGATGGCGAATACTTCAACTTCACCTACACGATCGACGACGGAAACAATGTCGACACCGGCTTTGTTCTGGTGGACTCGATCCCCTGTTTCGTGGCGGGCACGCTGATTGCCACGCCCCATGGCGACAAGCGGGTCGAAAGCCTGGAGCCGGGCGACATGGTGCTGACCCATGACAACGGCCCGCAGCCCCTGCGCTGGATCGGGCGACGCACGGTGCCGGCCGAGGGCAGTTTTGCCCCCATTCGCATCGCGGCGGACACGTTCGGCCGACATGGAGAGCTGCTTTTGTCGCCGCAGCACCGGGTGTTGATCCGTGACGCTTTGGCCGAGCTTCTGTTCGGCGAGACCGAGGTGCTGGTCGCTGCAAAAGATCTGGTCAATGACCGGTCGGTGCGGCGCATCGAGGGGGGCGAGGTGGAATATGTGCACCTGCTGTTCGACCAGCACGAGGTGATCTTCTCCGAAGGGCTGGCGACCGAAAGCTTCCTGCCCGGTCCCCAGACAACCCGCAGTTTCGAAGCCGATCTGGTGCGCGAGATCTGCACCCTGTTTCCCGAAATCGACCCCGATACCGGCCTGGGATATTCCCCCTCAGCGCGACGCACCCTGCGCGCGCATGAGGCGAAAGTGCTGATGTCCGCGGGCCAGGCGGCCTGAGCGGGCAGGGGGCGAGGGCAGCGCATGGCTTGGATCGGCATGGGCACGCAGGATCGCGCGGGGTTTGATGCGCGGGGGCTGGGTCAGTCCGGCCTGTTGACCGGCCTTGTGACCGAACCCGGCTCTGACGAGATCCTGCCCACCGGCTCTTTGATGTTCGAAGCGCAGGTCGCGGCGCAATACTCCGGCACGCAGCGCTTGATCCATCTGCACCGCTCACGCGGATGGACCCGCCATCTGGCAGTGCTTCTGGCCGAAGATGGCCGGTTGAGCGTTGATTTGCAGCAGGGCGCCTCGCGCCGCGCCGCCCAGCTGACCCTGCCGGTCCCTGCGCGCGAGGCCCGCCTGCGCGTAACCTATGCCTGGGATGCACCGGCGCGCCACGCGGTGATTTCGGTCGAGGATCTGGATCAGGAGACGCTGCACCAGGTCGAACTTCCCAACCCCTTGCCCCTGCCGCTGGACGATCTCGACGCGCTCATTCGCGGCGGACGTGGTGTGCAGCGCGACCCGGGTCTGCGCTGGATTGCGCTGTCGGATCGGGTCGAGCCGGTCGGCCTGCCGTTGGGCGTCGCCGCGGGTACGCCGGTTGAGACACCAGGCGGGCTGTGCCCTGTTGATCACCTGCGCGTGGGCGACCTTGTGTCCACATCGGACGGGCCGCGCCCGATCCGCTGGTTGACCCGTCGCGAGGTGCCTGCGCTGGGCGCGTTCCGCCCGATCCATCTGCGTGCGCCCTACCATGGGCTCACCAGCGACATCCTGGTCGCGCCGGATCACCGGCTGCTGGTCTCGGGCGGCGAGACCGAATACCTGTTCGGCGAAGACGCCGTGCTGGTCGAGGCGTGCCACCTGGTGGACGGGCGCACCACGCACCGCGCCCATGGTGGCGGGCTGATGCGCTATCACCACATCCTGCTGGATGAGCACACCTGCCTGAGTTTCGCCGGGCTGCAGGGCGAAAGCCTGTTCGTCGGCGCGATGGGGCGCGATGCCGATCTGATCGCCACCACTGCCCTGGCCGCGATGCCGCTGAATGCAATCCCGCGCCACCGCAGCTTCGCCCGCCTGCCACTGTCCAGCTACGAGGCACGGACCCTGGCCGCCTCTCTGGTGGCCTGAACGCCTCTTCCCCTGCGGAACCCGCCCCCGATGCAACCTGAGGTTTGCGCCCGCAGCGCCCTTGTGGCAAAGGGGCGGCAAGGGGATAGGGACAATGAACCGACTGATTCTGACGCTTTGCCTGCTTGTTGCGGCGGGAACGAGCCTGTTCGTGGCCGGCCCGGTGCTGGCCCAGGACACCCAGACCGCCGAGACGCTGCGGGTAACCACGGTGACCCGCCCACCGTTTTCGCTGGAGCAGGACGGGGCGCAGACCGGCTACAGCCTCGACCTCTGGGCTGCGCTGATGGAGGCCATCGGGCGCGACTATGAAATCATGCGTGTCGACGCCTTTGCGCAGATGCTGACCGAGGTGCAGGCGGGCAATGCCGATGCGGCGGTGGCCAATATCTCGATCACCGCCGGGCGTGAGGCGGTGCTGGATTTCTCGCAACCGATCTTCGAAGGCGGTTTGCAGATCATGGTCCCGGCGGATGGTAGCTCCGGCAGCCCGCTGATGCGGGCGCTGTTCAACCGCGACCTGATGATTGCCATCGCCCTGGCCTTTGCCGCGCTTCTGGGCGTCGGCATGTTGATGTGGCGATTCGAGCGCCGCGCGCAGCCCTATTTCGACCACGACGCCAAGGGGGCGATGTTCCCGGCCTTCTGGTGGGCACTGAACCTGGTGGTGAACGGCGGGTTCGAGGAACGCGTGCCGCGCACGCCGATGGGGCGCCTGTTCGGCGTGACCCTGGTGGTCTCATCCCTGTTCATCGTCTCGGTCTTCGTCGCCCATATCACAGCCGCAATGACCATTGATGCGATCCAGGGGTCGGTAAATTCGATCAACGACCTCTATGGCAAGCGGGTCGGCACCACGCGCGGCTCCACCGCCTCGGCCTTCCTGAACCGCCGCGACCTGCCGCATCAGGAATTCGCCGACCTCGACGCGCTGATCGACGCTTTCGAGGCGGGCGAGCTGGACGGGGTCGTGTTCGATGCACCGATCCTGGCCCATTACGTCAACACCTCCGGTGCGGGGCTTGGCCAACTGGTCGGCCCGGTCTTCCTGCGTGAAAACTACGGCATTGCCCTGCAGTCCGGCTCGGACCTGGCCGAACCCTTGAACCGCGCCCTGCTGGCCCTGCGCGAAGACGGCACGATTGAGGCTCTGCGGGTGAAGTGGTTTGGCACCGGCGCGCGGTAGGGTTTTGGTAAACAGGTCAGGTTAGCCGGGCTGGACGCGCCGCGCGCGTGGGCGTACCTTCGAGGCAAACAAACCTTGAGGATATGCCCATGCGCAAATTTCTAGCCGCCCTTTTCATGCTGCCCCTGGCCGCCTGTTTCGATGCCTCCATTTCCATCAGCTTCCTGGACAATGAAAACGCCGAGATGAATGCGGTGATGACCATGGGGCCGGAGTTTTACGGGATGATGGCCCAGTCGGGCGAAGACCCGTGCGAGGAAGGTGTGGGAGAGGCGCAGGCCGATGGCTCCTTCATCTGCACGATCTCGGAACAGGATACGATCGACAACCTGATTGCCCAGGTGAATGCGCCGTCTGACCCGGCAGATGCCGAGTCGCCCACCACCGGCATGGCCGAGGGCTATTCGATCGAGCGTCTCGATGCCGAGACTGTGCGCGTGTCCTTCGACCTGTCCGAGATGATGAATGACAGCAAGCCCGACGAGGACCTGGGAGACATGGAGGAGATGCTGCGCGCTGCCTTCATGGGCCATGCGATCACCATGAACGTTTCGGGCGCCGAGATTGTCGAGACCAACGGCACCCTGTCGGAGGACGGCAAGACCGCAACCTTCGTGATCCCGCTGGAAAAGATGCTGGATGAGGATCCGGGCCTGCCGCCCAGCTTCGACGTCACCGTCAAGACGCAGTAAGCGTCAGCCGATCAAGTCACGCACAACGCCCGGCAAATCGCCGGGCGTTTCGCATTTCACGGTGGCCTGTACGTGTTCCTCGGGCGTGCCATAGCCCCATGTCACGGCGATGGACCGCATGCCGACCTTGGCCGCCGCGGTGAAATCGTGATGCCGGTCACCGACCATGACGCAGGAGGCCGGATCGTCCCCGGTCAGCTCCAGCGCGTAGGCCAGCAGCTCGCCCTTGTCATTGCGTGTGCCGTCCATCTCGGGCCCGAACTCGTGGGTCAGGAAACGCGCCAGGTCGAAATGCGCGGTGATGCGCCGGGCATAGACATGGGGCTTGGCGGTGGCCAGGTGCAGGGTCTGCCCTGCGTCTCGCAAAGCGGCCAGCGCCTCGGGAATGCCGTCATAGACCCGGTTGTTGAACAGCCCGCCGGTGGCATATACCGCACGATAGGCGTCCAGCGCGGCCTCCGGATCCGGGGCACCCAGCTTGGCAAACGTGTCGATCAGGGCCGGGCCGATGGCCCAGGTGAGCGTCTCGGCGGGCGGGCAATCCAGCCCCAGCGAGGTCATTGCATGCACGATCGAGCCGGTGATCCCCGGCTTGGGATCGGTCAGGGTTCCGTCAAGGTCCAGAAAGACCGTCACGCGTCCTCGCCGTCGTAAAGCGGGTCCATCTGCGCCACCACGACCGAGTTCTCGATCAAGGCGCGGGTCATCAGCTCGCGCTCTTCCTGCGGGATCTCGTGGCCCATTTCCTCGCGGTCCGACAGGGTGCCGTAGCCGGTCACGTCCAGCGGCGCCAGCTCTGCCTGTTTCAGGATCGCCACGGTCTCGCGCACCGCTTCGGCCTCGTCCACGCCGCTGGCATAGCACAGCATGGCCGCACCCGTGGCGTCGGGCGGTAGCCCGTCCCCGTCCTTGCGGCCGACCTGAACCAGCAGCGTATAGACCTGCTGTTCGCGTTTCTTCTTGGTTTTCTCGCTCATGCCCCGCCCATACGCTTGCGGGGCGTGAGGATCAAGGGGGCAAGGGATGTGCGCTTATGGCCGCCCGGTGAAATCGCGGCTGACCGTGCCCTTGAAGCAGCGCGGGAAGAAGGGAAAGCTCTCGGTCGCGAAATAGGTATAGCTGCCGTTAACCACGGCGCCGTTGCATTCGTCCAGATTGCCGCTTCCCGCGACAAATTCGTAATCCTCGACATAGGTGCCGTCGTAATGCCCGCCGGGGTTCAGCCCGCCAGAGGGGCGGTGGCCGGATTTCAGCCGCCAGGAACTCTGCGCGCTGGCGCTTGCATGGATCTCGAACCCGTCGGCGCCGTAGCCGATCAGGCTGCCTGGCATCGCCTCGGTCCAGATTTTGGCTGGCGCGTGGTAGTGGTAAAGCCCCCGGTGATCCACATGGGCGTTGGCATGATCCATGCCCAGATCTGCGCCCATCCCCTCGACCCGCCAGCCCGAGGCGCGGTTGCGCGAGAACCCGTGCCGCCCGTTCGGATCATAATACTCCGCCGTGCCCGGGCGCAGCAAGATACCGGTGAGCGTGACGCCGGAGGTATGCACACGCGTGGTGGTGCGGCCGGTGAGTTCCGGTGTGGCATCGACGCAGACAGTCAGGCTCTGCGCCTGGAACCGGTTCGGATTGCCTCGGGTGGGGAACTGACCGATGGCATGATCCGGCGTGGCATTCGACTGAATGCAGCGCCTGTCGCCCTGCACGGTCATGCTGCTTTGGTTGTTGGCGGCCTGGGCGGCGAAGCCCGCCAGGATCAGGGTGCCCAGAATGATAATGCGCATGGGTGAAACCTCCTCATGTTGTGAGAGGTTCTACGCACGGGCTGCGATATTCCGTCGCGGGGACTTGCCCGGACCGCCGTGCTGGCGGCCCGAAAGCCGAACGAAGTGCGGTCAGCGTCCCGCCTTGCGGGGCGCGTCACCCGGCAGCGGGCTTTGCCCGCGAGAGGGCCAAGGGGCCACTGCCGGGTTCGCGCCCTGCCTGCAGGCGCTGACCTCGCTTCGCTCGGATCAGCGCGCGAGGCCGGTGCGGTGCCCCGGATCAGAGCCCCAGCACATCCACCATGTCGTATTCGCCCGGCTTCTTGCCCTGACCCCACAGCGCCGCCTTCAGCGCGCCGCGGGCAAAGACCGCCCGGTCCGAGGCCAGGTGGCGCAGAACAATGCGCTCGCCATCGGCGGCAAACATCACGTCATGCTCGCCCACGATGTCGCCCCCGCGCACGGCGGTAAAGCCGATGTCGCCCCGCTTGCGCGCGCCGGTAATGCCGTCGCGGCCCCGGTCGGCCACCCGGTCCAATTTCACGCCGCGCCCTTCGGCGGCAGCCTCGCCCAACATCAGGGCGGTGCCCGACGGCGCGTCGACCTTGTGACGGTGGTGCGCTTCGATGACTTCGATATCGTAATCCTCGTCCAGCGCGGCAGCGACCTTCTTGGTCAGTTGCACCAGAAGGTTCACGCCCAAGGACATGTTGCCCGCCCGTACGATGGTCGCATGGCGGGCAGAGATCGACAGTTTCGCCAGATCCTCGTCCGTCATGCCGGTGGTGCCGATCACGTGCACGGCGCGGGCCTGCGCGGCAATCTCGGCCATCGCCAGGGTGGCCGCCGGCGCGGTGAAGTCGATCACCGCCTGCGCCTTGGCCATCACCTCCAGCGCATCGTCGGACACCGCGACCCCAATCGCCTGGCCGCCCATGCATTCGCCCACGTCACGACCAACCCAGTCATGGCCCGGCCGTTCCAGCGCCCCCACCAGTTTGCAGGCGGGGCTGTCCGAGACGGTCTTGATCAGCATCTGACCCATGCGGCCCGATGCGCCCATCACCACGATGCCTGGCAGGTTGTCCATGTCGCTTCTCCTGATATTACGTGGGCGAGTCCTAGCGCGACAGGCCCCCGCGCGAAACCCCCTGTTGCGCGGACCCGCAATCAGGCATACATGGCGACCATGGCCAAGAACCGTTTCAACACCGATACCGGCCCCAGCCAGCGCCAGCTGCGCGTGGGGGAACTGATCCGTCGCACGCTCTCCGACCTGCTGATGCGGGGCGAGATCCATGATGACGAGGTCAACCGTCTGAACATCACCGTGTCCGAGGCGCGCATCACCTCGGACATGCGCATCGCCACGATCTATGTCCTGCCCCTGGGTGGCAAGGGCAAGGAGGCTGCCGTCAAGGCGCTGGCCCGCAACGCGCATGAGATCCGCCGCACGCTCGGCAAGGTCGCCAAGCTGAAACACACGCCCGAGCTGCGTTTCATGGCGGACGAAACCTTCGACCGCATGGACGAGACCCGCGCGCTGCTGTCCCGCGACGAGGTCAAACGCGACCTGAGCGAGCCGGAGGAGGGCGCCGAATGAGGACCCTCGCGGCGCTTGTCCTGACGCTCCTGACAAGCGCCCCGGCCTGGGCGGTGACTTGCGAAGACGTCACCTTCGACGGCGCCAGTTTCACCACCTGCGAGGTCGGCGCGGACGAGGATCTGCGCCTGTTCCTGAACGATCCCGAAGGCGCCCCCCTGGGCAACTTCGCCTCGGTGGCGACCCATGTGGATGGCACCCTGGCCTTTGCGATGAACGCGGGCATGTTCCACGACGACCAGCGTCCCGTGGGCCTCTACATCCAGGATGGCAAGCAGCTGACCGCAGCCAGCGACGGTGGCGGCTACGGCAATTTCGGCCTGCTGCCCAACGGTATCTTCTGCATCAGTGACACCCTGCGTGTGTGGGAAAGCGACGCCTATGCCACCGCCGCCCCCGCCTGTACGCATGCCACGCAATCCGGCCCGATGCTGGTGATCGACGGTGCCTTGCATCCGAAGTTCATGCCCGACAGCACCTCGTTCAAGCTGCGCAACGGGGTGGGGACCAGCGCAGACGGCTCGCGCGCGGTCTTCGCGATCTCGAACAGCTACGTCAGCTTCCACCACTTCGCCCGCCTGTTCCGCGACCATCTGGGTCTGCCGAACGCGCTGTTCCTCGATGGCTCCGTCTCACGCCTGCATGCGCCTTCTCTGGAGCGGTCTGATGGCGGATTTCCGATGGGTCCGATCTTTGGAGTGGTTGACTGAGGGCCCAAGCCCCGCTAGGTCCGCGCCTTCAACTTGGGACACGGGTTTTCGACATGGCACGCAAACGCAAAGGGCGCGATATTCACGGCTGGCTGGTTGTGGACAAACCGGCGGGCATCAGCTCGAACGCGGTGGTGAACAAGGTGCGCTGGGCGATGGACGCCAAGAAGGCGGGCCATGCGGGCACGCTCGACCCCGAAGCGACCGGCGTGCTGGCCGTGGCCCTGGGCGAGGCGACCAAGACTGTGCCCTACATCACCGATGCGCTGAAAGCCTATGAGTTCACCGTGCGTCTGGGCCAGGCGACCAACACCGACGATGCGGAAGGCGAAGTGATCGCGGAAAGCGATGCGCGCCCTACCGATGCTGATATCGAAGCCGCACTGGGCGCATTCATCGGCGACATCATGCAGGTGCCGCCCAAGTTCTCGGCGGTCAAGATCGACGGCGAACGCGCCTACAAGCTGGCCCGCGACGACGAGGATTTCGAGATCGCCGCACGCCCCCTCTGGGTCGAAGGGCTGGTCATGACCGACCGCCCCGACGCCGACCACGTCACGTTGGAATTGACCTGCGGCAAGGGCGGCTACGTACGCGCCATCGCCCGCGACCTGGGCGCAGCCCTTGGCTGCCACGGCCACGTGCGCGAGCTGCGCCGCATCTGGTCCGGGCCCTTTGACGCCGAAGATGGCGTGTCGATGGAGACCATCGAAGAGCTCGCCAAGACCGGAGAGCTCGACCAATACCTGCGCCCGCTTGAAGAAGGCCTGGAAGACCTGCCCGAGCTGAAAGCCACCACTGAGGGCGCCACCCGCCTGCGCCACGGAAACCCCGGCATGGTGCTGGGTGGCGACGTGGAATATGGCGACGAGGCCTGGGCGAGCTTCGAGGGCAAGGCGGTCGCGGTTGGGATCTACCGGTCGGGGGAATTGCACCCGAGCCGGGTGTTTAATCAGTGATCTGACGGAAGGGTTCCTGAACGTTCCACTGCCACAAACCCTCGACGGGCGGGTCTGACCGTGCTTCGGGGGCGCATGATCTGGTGTGGAAAAATGGTACCTGTACCAAGGTCTTGCGAACTGTCGCACAGGACATAAATCCGCCCGAATCTCAGCGTTTCATAGCCTCGGTACTGGATGCTGGAGATTGCGGGTAAGGGATGAGTTTGGTTCAGTTTCTTTGGAAGGCTTGTGCGGCCTTTCTGCTTGGGGCATTGCCTTCAGCCGCTGAGATTTATCGGATATCCGACGATAGGCAGGTTGAGACACTGGAGGTGTTTCGGGAATGTGACGCCTGCCCTGAAATGGTCGTTCTGCCGGTTGGGCGCTTTCAGTTCGGCTCGTCTGTCGAACAGGCGGTCGAAGCCCATCGCCGCTTCCATGCCACCCACAACACCCCGAGCAGCGGGAACTCGTTCCTGAATGAGACACCTGAACATGTGGTGGTTATGGACACCCCGATTGCCATGGGACGCAACGAGGTAACGCGCGAAGAGTGGGCGGCTTGTGCTGACGAGGGGTATTGTACCGATGAGCATTACGCGCGGATACGATTCCGCAAGCCGAATGGCCCGTATCAGGACCACCCGCGCGGACCGATCCTCGCAATTACCTTTCTTGAAATGCAGGCATATGTTGATTGGCTGAACGGCAAGCTCGGGAAGGACGTATATCGCCTGCCGACCGAGGTGGAGTGGGAATATTCCGCGCGTGCCGGAGCCGAAACGGTCTTTGCCGAAGGAGATGTGCTGACCAGGGATCGCGCAAATTTTTCCATCCATCGGCGCGTGTTCGAGGGTGGGAAGCTTGTGTGGCACTATGACCCCGAAAACGCCCGGCGAACACTTCCGGTGGATCAGTTGGACGCGGCAAATGCCTGGGGGATTCGGCACATGTCGGGCAATGCCCTCGAGGCAACCCGGTCCTGCTGGAGCAATCGGCACCTGGGATTTGAAAGTTCTGGCAGATACCTCGCTGCCTCCTTTCGGCCGCTAGGGTGCAAACGGGTGGCGAAAGGGGGATTTTATGCTGCCGGCGCCGAACTTGCGCGTCCGGAGCGTCGAACGCCCCTGCGCGAAGATCACTGGTCGGCCTGGCTTGGTTTCCGCTTGGTTCGAGAGCTTGAGGGCGCTGTCCCCGAAATCCAGTGAATTGTTGCCAGATGCGTCTTTGCCTGCACCTGTCCGTCGCCTTCAATCAATGATCTGCATCACCGGAGTACTAACCTCCGGCGCCTCGCCAATCTGATAGGCCGCCAGCACCTGTGCCTCGGCCGCATCCGCCTGGGCCGTATCATCGGCATGGATCACCGCCAGCGGGTCGCCTGCTTCCACCTTCACACCCAGGTCCACCAGCTCGGTCAAACCAACCGCCGGGTTCACAACGTCATCGGCGCGGCGGCGGCCGCCGCCGAGTTCGACCACGGCCAACCCGATCTCGCGGGTGGCGATGCGGGTCACGTGGCCGGAGGTGGGGGCTGCGACGGCGCGGGTCAGTTGGGGCTTGGCGAGGTAGCCTGCGAAGTTCTCGACGAAATCCGTGGGGCCGCCCAGACCTGCGACCATCCGGCCGAAGACCTCGGCGGCAGCGCCGGTTTCCAGCGCCTGTGTTACGGCGGCCAGCCCGGTTTTGCGATCAGGGGCAAGCCCCGCTGTCACCAGCATCTCGGCGCAGAGCGCGAGCGTAACTTCACGCAGGCGCACGTCTTGGTGGGCGCCGGTCAGGAACTCGACCGCGTTCACCACCTCGACCGCATTGCCCGCTGCCGAGGCCAGAGGCTGGTTCATATCGGTGATCAGCGCGTGGCAGGGCAGGCCGGCGGCGCGGGCGACGCCGGTGCTGGAGGCCGCCAATTCCGCCGCGCGGTCGGGGTTGTCCATGAAGGCGCCATTGCCGCATTTCACGTCCATCACCAGGCTGCCCAAGCCCGCCGCCAGTTTCTTGGACAGGATCGAGGCGGTGATCAGCGGCACGCTTTCCACCGTCGCGGTCACGTCGCGGATGCCATAAAAACGCTTGTCGGCGGGGGCCAGATTGCCGGTCTGTCCGATCACGGCGCAGCCGACCTCGGCCACCACCTTGCGGAAAAGCGCATTGTCGGGCTGGCTGGTATAGCCCGGGATACTGTCCATCTTGTCCAGCGTGCCGCCGGTGTGCCCCAGACCCCGGCCCGAGATCATCGGCACATAGCCGCCACAGGCCGCCACGATGGGCGCCAGCATCAGGCTGACATTGTCGCCAACCCCGCCGGTTGAATGCTTGTCCACCGCCGGGCCGGGCAGGTCGGACCAGTCGAACACATCACCGCTGTCGCGCATCGCCAGGGTCAGTGCCGCGGCCTCATCCCGCGCCATGCCGCGCCAGAGCACCGCCATGGCGAAAGCGGCAACCTGGCCCTCGCTTGCCTCATTCGAGGAAATCCCCGCCACCATCTCGGCAATCTCCTCGTGCGACAGGGTTTCCCCGTCCCGTTTCTTGCGAATGATCTCGGCGTAGAGCATGGCGTGTCCTTTCGTGAAGGGATCACTTTTGACCGTTTGGACAAGAACTGCAACCCCTTGCCAATCCGGGGCTGCGCGGCGACAAGCCTGACATGATTACGCGACGGTTTCAAAAGGATGATGCGGCGTCGGAGGCCCGGTATTCCGACTGCGAGAGGTATCGATATGACCTGACCCGGGTCTGGGACCCGGCGGGGCGGCGGCTGCTCTACGTGATGTTGAACCCGTCGAAGGCGACCGAGGTGGCGAATGACCCTACCATCGAACGCTGCGAACGGCGCGCGCGGGCGCTGGGCTTCGGCGGGTTTCGTGCGACCAATATCTTTGCCTGGCGCGAGACCGATCCAAGCCTTCTGAAACAGGCTGCCGAGCCCGTTGGCCCTGAAAACGATGCGATGATCCTGGAGGGCGCGACCTGGGCCGATGAGGTGCTCTGCGCCTGGGGGGCGCATGGCGATCACCTGGAACGCGGCCGCGCGGTCGAGGCGCTTTTGCGCGGTACGGGCCAACCGTTGGTGCAGCTCGGGCTGACCAAGGCGGGCCACCCGCGCCATCCGCTCTACATCGGATATGCCACCCGGCCCGAACCCTGGACATGAACGCCGGGGAGGCTCCCGCCCGTCTTCGGCCCTGACGGGCCTCATCCCGTTGGGCGTGGCCCGCGCCTGCGGCGCGGGTCCGGGGCTTAGCGGAACACGTCCTCGCGCACCGAGACATAGACGTCCGAACTGCTGGCCTCCGGCATGCCCTGAAGCAGCGCAACCAGCTGACCGTTCACGATGACCTCGCCGTCCTCGCCATCCGCCGAGGGCTGTACTTCGAGGATGATATCGCCATAGGTCGTGTTCGGATTGAGCTCGATGCGCAGGAAATCCTCGCCCGGCACGAAATCCGTCACCTCGGCATATTCCGCCACCTCGTCATCGGCATAGAGCCAGAATGTGTCATTGCCCTCGCCACCGGTGGCCTCGTCATGAAGGTCCATGATGATCGTGTCATTGCCCGTGCCGCCATCCAGCACATCCGCGTCACCGTCGAGGTGATCGGTGAAGGCAAAGCGCTCTGATCCATCCTCTTCGCTGGCCAGGCCGTTGTGGTCGATCACGTCGTCGCCCTCGCCGCCCGACAGGGTGTCGGCCCCGTCGCCGCCGCTGATATCATCGTCGCCGGCCCCGCCGTCGATTACGTCATCGTCGCTTTCATCGGAGTCGGCGACATGCACGCCGCCCTTGAGGATTTCATCCCCGTCGCCGCCCTGGATCACGTCATCGCCCGCGCCGCCGTCCAGATAGGAATCGCTCCCCCCGCCGGTCAGCACATCGTCCCCGTCGCCGCCGAAGGCCGCTGTGGCGCCGTCACCCACGGTGATCTGGTCATCCCCCTCGCCGCCGAAGGCATAGCCCGCCTCGTCGCCGGTGGTGATCTGGTCGTCGCCCGTGCCGCCATCGACCACGTTCAACTCGCCCGGTGTCTCGATCAGCGGCGTGCCGTCCCACAGGTCCAGCTCGCCCTCGCCGGTGTCCGGGTCGCCGTCATCCTCGGCCACGATCACGTCGTCGCCCTCGGTGCCTTCGACATCCACCGTGTCGTCCAGTAGCCGCTCGAAATCATCCAAGCCTGCCACTGCATCACCGTCACGCTGCACGGCCTGCTCGACCAGAGTGCCATCGACCGGCAGCCCCTCGTCGGGCTCGTCAATCGGGTCGAGCACATCTTCGGGATCGACCGGATCGGTCGGGCCGGGCTCTTCGTCATCCGGATCGGTCGGGGTCAGCACGTCCTCGGGATCAATCGGATCGCCGGGCTCCGGCGGTTCCTCGTCATCCTCGTCGATCGGTGTCAGGACCGTATTGTCCGGATCGTCCGGATCGTCGGATTGCTCCGCTTCGCCCGGATGTTCCGAAACGGGCGCCACCGGCCCATCTGTGGTTCCGTCAACCGTTCCCACCGCATCCAACAGGTCAAGCATATCGCCCGTATCTTCGGTCGGAAGCGGATCACCCGTGTCATCAACACCGGTGTCATCCCCGGCCTCGGAACCCCCGGTATCCGTGTCGTCGTCACCGCCGAACAAATCTGTCATGAATAGCAGGGGCAGCAGCCCCAGAAGAAGCAAGCCATACAGCATGGCACCCACCTTGTAACACCCAATCTCACCTCTTAGGATAATAGGCGAGATCGCACACTTCCCCGAACGTATTCTGGGAACAATTCAATGTAAACAGAGGGTTGTTAAATCCTTAACGGGGGCAAGATGGTTCAGGAGAGCGAAGGCGAACGCAGTAGCCCCGATCTGACCGCCGAGGTCCGCGCGCTGCGCGACGAGGTGGCGCAGATGAACGCACATCGTTTCATCCGCCTGCACGACAGCCTGTGGAAGCTCGGCCTGTTCCAGCTCTACCGCGGTCTGGCCTTCGGTCTCGGCTCGGTCCTGGGCGCGACGATCCTGGTGGCTTTTGTGATCCGCATGCTCGGCTCGATCGACTTCATCCCGGTGCTGGGCGACTGGGCACAGCAGATCATTGATCAGCTGAACACCGGGCAGGATATTTGAGCGTCAAGGCGACCCAGGTCAATTCGGCAGCTGCAACCCGCGCAGTGTGATCTCCACCGGGTCCAGCGCGGCGTTTTCCACTTCGGCGATCATCTCGCCGTTCAGGAAGATCTGCGTGCCATCGGGGCCGATGGTGGTTGTCAGCTGCGGATTGGCGTCCAGCACCGTGTCATAGATGACCACGATCTCGTCCTCAGTTTCGTCGAAATCGAGGATCGTGCTGGCGTGCCCGTCCGCAACCCAGCGCCCAAGGATGAAGTCATCGGCACCGCTGCCGCCCCGCGCAATATCGTCATTGCCAAGGACAAGGGTGTCGTTCCCTTCGCCACCATCAACCTGATCGCCGACATCAAGGTCGGTGCGCGACAAGGCATTGGTAAGACCGGAAGATCCATAGATCAGGTCGTTCCCTTCGCCGCCCAGCAGGACGTCGGCATCCGCGTTTCCGGCCAGGATGTCATTGCCAGTGCCCCCGACAAGCGTGTCATGGCCCAGGCCGCCCACAAGCTGGTCCTCGCCCGCCTCACCGTGCAGTTCATCGTTGCCACTGTCACCCCAGAGCTGGTCATTCCCCGAACCGCCGAACAGCCGGTCGTCGCCGCCCACACCGATGATCTCATCCGCGCCGGTGCCGCCATAGGCCCGGTCGCTGCCGTTTCCGGCCTCGATATAGTCATCCCCGGAGCCGCCATGCAGGCGATCGTCCCCTTCGCCTCCGTCAATTCGGTCAGCGCCCGGACCGCCATGCAAGTAGTCATCTCCGTCAAAGCCGAACAGCAGATCGTCCCCGCTGTCCGCTTCGATGCTGTCGTCTCGGATGGAGCCATTCAGGGTGTCCGAGCCAGCGGTGCCGAACTCTTGAATGCCGTTGCCCGGCCCCGGATCCGGCCCCGGATCCGGTTGCGGGTCGGGCTGGGGTTCCGGCTCTGGCGCGGGATCGGTGTCCACACTGTCCGAACCGCTGGACGCATCCAGCGCTAGCCCGGCTGCCAGCATGCCGAACAAAAGAAACAGACCACCCATGATCCCCTCCGAAAGTCTTAATCAACCGTTGCGAGAACTAGCAGCGTAGACCGGGAGGGGCAAGCTTCTGGTAAATATCCGAAATTTTAGACAACAGTGCGTCAAATTGACGGTGTACTGTTCTGGCTTCGAGAACAGTCTTTGCGGCAGTTCCGCCCTGTGTGCGGCGCGCGCGGGGGAATCGCCCGGCCATGCCGAATCCCTTTGCTTTCTGCCGCAATCTGCCCTATATGCGCCCATCCGCCGGATTCCCCTGGGCTCCGGCGGCCTCCATGGACCTGGCTGGACGACATCCCGGCCTGCGCCCGAAACTCAAACCGTAAGGAGACCCCGATGTCGATCACTGTTGAAGAAAAGACCCGCCTGATCAAGGAATTCGGCACCACGGAAGGCGACACCGGTTCGCCCGAAGTCCAGGTTGCCATCCTGTCGTCGCGCATCGCGACCCTGACCGAGCACTTCAAGACCCACAAGAAGGACAACCACGGCCGCCGTGGCCTTCTGAAGATGGTTGCCCAGCGCCGCAAGCTGCTGGACTACGTGAAGCGCAAGGACGAGGCCCGTTACCAGGACCTGATCAAGCGCCTGGGCCTGCGTCGCTAAGCCCCTGGGGCCGACGCATCCCATCTACTGGAAAGGCCGCTGCACCGCGCAGTGGCCTTTTTCTTTGCGGTAAAGGTGGTTTAGCCGTCGTCGCGATCCAATCGCACGATGATGTTCAGCCGGATTTCCTCGTCAACCATGTTCGGCAGGCCGGTGACCCCGAAATCGCTGCGTCGGACGGTCCCGGTCACATGCACCGCCAGGCGTGACAGATCACCCGGATCCGTGCCGCGCTGGCGAAATACCTGGGCATCCAGGTTCACCGGATGGGTCACGCCGCGGATCTTCATGTCGCCGCTCAGCACCGCCGAGGTTCGTGCAATGCGCAGCGCGCGGCTTTCGAAGGTCATCACCGGAAACCGCTCCGTGTTCAGCATGTCCCGGCTGCGAATGGCCTGGCTGGCAAAGGGCAGGTTGGTCCGCGCGCGGGCGGCATCCACGCTGACCCGGATCCGGCTGTCGCGGTTGCGCTCGAAGTCCAGCAGCACCTCGGCCTCCAGGATCGGGAAGCTGCCGGTGATTTCCTGCTGCGAGGTTTCGACCACGAACCCGGCCATCGACCGCGCGCGATCCAGCTCATAGCGCACCGGTTCCGCCCGGACCGGGGTGGTCAGCAACAGCGCAAGCAACAGCAGCGGGGCAAACAGGTGTTTCATGACGCCACCATAGGGGCGACCGCCCCCTGCGGGCAAAACACGGCTTGTCACAGGGTCGCGACGCCCACCCGCCGACCCGGGCGAACCTTTTCGCTTTATAAGGGCGTGAAAATCCTGTATGGCCCGCCCATCTGAGACGTGGTGCCCGGACCCCGGCACCGTGAAAAGGATATAAGAGGGGTCGGCGGCAATGGGGCCGTCATGCAAACGGGAGACGCGGGAGGGCCCGCGAGTGCTCCCATCTAGGATACGACATATGTTCAACGAGACGAAAAAATCCATGCAGTGGGGCGAAGAGACGCTCACGCTGGAAACGGGCAAGGTTGCCCGTCAGGCCGACGGCTCGGTCATCGCCACCCTGGGCGAGACTTCCGTCATGGCCAACGTGACCTTCGCCAAGGAACAGAAGCCCGGTCAGGACTTCTTCCCGCTGACGGTTCACTACAACGAGAAATACTATGCTGCCGGCAAGATCCCCGGTGGCTTCTTCAAGCGCGAAGCGCGTCCGACCGAGAAAGAGACGCTGACCTCGCGCCTGATCGACCGTCCGATCCGCCCGCTGTTCGTCCCCGGCTTCAAGAACGAAGTGCTGGTGATCTGCACCGTGCTGTCGCACGACCTGGTCAATGACCCGGACATCGTCGCGATGATCGCCGCCTCGGCCGCGCTGACCCTGTCGGGCGCACCCTTCATGGGCCCGATCGCCGGTGCCCGCGTCGGTTACGAGGATGGCGAATACATCCTGAACCCGACCTGCGACGAGATGCACGACCTGCGCAACAACCCCGATCAGCGTCTGGACCTGGTGGTTGCCGGGACCAAGGATGCCGTGATGATGGTGGAATCCGAAGCCTACGAGCTGTCGGAAGCCGAGATGCTGGGCGCCGTAAACTTCGCGCATGAGCAGATTCAGCCGGTCATCGACCTGATCATCGAGCTGGCCGAAGAGGCCGCCAAGGATCCGTTCGACTTCCAGCCCGCCGATTACAGCGAGCTGTTCGCCGCCGTGAAAGCCGCCGGTGAAGACAAGGTGCGTGCCGCCTATGCCATCACCGACAAGCAGGAACGCGTTGCCGCCGTCGCCGCCGCCAAGGACGCCATCAAGGACGCCCTGTCGGAAGAGCAGCTGGCAGACGAGAACCTGGGTTCGGCCCTGAAAAAACTGGAAAGCACCGTTCTGCGCGGCGACGTGGTCAAGTCGGGCAAGCGTATCGACGGCCGCGCGCTGGACCAGATCCGTGGCATCGACAGCACCGTCGGCATGCTGCCCCGCACCCACGGTTCGGCCCTGTTCACCCGTGGCGAAACCCAGGGCCTGGTCGTGACCACCCTGGGCACTGGCGACGACGAACAGATGATTGACGCGCTGACCGGCACCTACAAGTCGAACTTCCTGCTGCACTACAACTTCCCGCCGTACTCGGTCGGTGAGGTTGGCCGTTTCGGCCCTCCGGGTCGTCGTGAGATCGGCCACGGCAAGCTGGCCTGGCGTGCGCTGCAGGCCGTCCTGCCCGCCGCGACCGACTTCCCCTACACCATTCGCCTGGTGTCGGAGATCACCGAGTCGAACGGTTCCTCCTCGATGGCCACCGTCTGCGGCAGCTCGCTGTCGATGATGGACGCCGCCGTGCCGCTGAAGGCCCCGGTGGCCGGTGTGGCCATGGGTCTGATCCTGGAAGACGACGGCTCCTACGCGGTTCTGTCGGACATCCTGGGTGACGAAGACCACCTGGGCGACATGGACTTCAAGGTGGCGGGTACCGAAAACGGCATCACTTCGCTGCAAATGGACATCAAGGTCGCGGGCATCACCCCTGAGATCATGGAAAAAGCCCTGGCCCAGGCCAAGGACGGCCGGATGCACATCCTGGGCGAAATGTCCAAGGCGCTGACCGAAGGCCGCTCGGAGTTTTCGGCCCACGCCCCGCGTATCGAGACCATGAACATCCCGACCGACAAGATCCGTGAAGTGATCGGTTCGGGCGGCAAGGTCATCCGCGAGATCGTCGAAGTGTCGGGCGCCAAGGTCGACATCAACGACGATGGCGTGATCAAGATCGCCTCGCCGAACAATGACTCGATCCAGAAGGCCTATGACATGATCCACGCGATCGTGGCCGAGCCGGAAGAAGGCGCGATCTACAACGGCAAGGTCGTGAAGATCGTCGACTTCGGCGCCTTCGTGAACTTCTTCGGCAAGCGCGACGGCCTGGTGCACGTCAGCCAGATCGAAAACCGCCGCCTGAACCACCCCTCGGACGTTCTGAAGGAAGGCCAGGAAGTGAAAGTCAAGCTGCTGGGCTTCGACGATCGCGGCAAGGTGCGCCTGTCGATGAAAGTCGTCGACCAGGAGACCGGTGAAGAGATCGTCGCCGAGAAGAAGAAAAAAGACGAAGACGCCTAAGGTTCGGCCCTGCCGAACCTGCACCCGGCCAAGTCTGGGTGTGTGTGTTCCGACAATCGAAAGCCCCGGTGGAAACACCGGGGCTTTTTGTTGGCTGACAGTTGCTCAGAACTTGCCGTTCCCATGGGCCATTTCGGCCGGGATCTCGGAAATCGTGTCCCAGTGTTCAACGATCTTGCCGTCCTCCACCCGGAACAAGTCGAAGAAGGCGGTGTGCTGCGTTCCCAGCGTGCCTTCGGAGGCGGTAAAGACGAAATTGCCCTCGGCCACCACCATATGCGTATCGGTATAAGCCATCGCCTGCCCGGCCTCCGCCATCGCGGCCATCGCGGCGCCCAGCCCATCCAGCCCGTTCCCGACCATCGGGTTGTGCTGGATATAGGTCTCGGTCGAGACATAGTCGGTGATCTTCTCCGGCGCCTTGCCATGCAGCACATCCGCCACAAACGCTTCGACCAGTGCCTTGTTCTCGGCGGTCTTGTCGCGGTCGGTGATCTCGGTCGCCCCGTCGGTCATGGAATTGCCGGATGGGGTTTGATCCGCCGGGACCGCCGGTTGCAGGTTGTCCCAATGTTCGGCCACCTTACCATCTTCCACGCGGAAGATGTCGAAGGCGACCTGCGTCTCGGCGCCGAAGGCCTGGGCGTTTTCGTAAGTGACATGCAGCACCACCAGGTCGCCCTCGGAAATGACACGATGCACGGTGGGGCTGAGGCCGCTTTCCTTCAGCGCCGGGAGGAAGCCCAGGATCGGCGCGGCGCCGGTGGGAACGGCGGGGTTGTGCTGGATATAGTCCTCTTTCATCAGCTTGCCGGCGGCCTCGGGGTCGAAGTCGACGAACAGGGCGGTGACAGCGGCAAGAACGGTTTCAGTGGGGCTCATGGGATGTCCTTTCGAATCAAGTATTGTTCCGTGCTGCATTAAGTATTAAAAAGGAACCAGGTATCAATTACGCACTATTTGGGAACCAGGTATGGTCAAGGTAACTGCACTGACGAAGGAAGAGGCCGCGAACTGCCCGGTCCGGCAGGTTTTGTCGCAGGTCACGGGCAAATGGCAGATGCTGATCCTCTGCGCACTGGACGAGGGCCCGCTGCGGTTCGGCGCGCTGAAACGCTCTGTCGGGGACATCACCCAGCGGGTGCTGACCGAGAACCTGCGCAAGATGGAACGGGACGGCTATTTGATCCGCACCGTCGATCCGGGACCGCCGGTGTCGGTGACCTATCAGCTGACCGACATGGGGTCGGAGCTGTTCGGCCACCTCGTGCCGCTGTTCACCTGGGCGGCGGAGCGTCATGGCGAAGTCAGCGCGGCGCGCGAAGCCTACGCGGCAGAATAATCCCGTTTGACCAGCTTGCGCCCTTCATGCGTTAAGAGCCACGCCTCGCGCCCTTCGATCACCACGGCGGACAGCGCATCGCCATAGGCCGCCCCGGTGTCGAGGTTCAGGCGGTTGCCGTAATGCGTGACCTCATCCACCGGCGTGTGGCCATGCACGATCAGCGGGCCGTGGTCGGTCGGGTCGATGTGGAATTCCTTGCGGATCCACAGGAGGTCATCTTCGGTCTGCTCTTCCAGGGGCACACCGGGGCGGATACCGGCGTGGACGAAACACAGATCGCCCATGCGATACATTGCCGGCAGGTCGTCGAGGTAACGGCGGTGGACCGGCGGGACCGCCTCCATCGCCTTGGCGTGGATCTGATAGGTGCGCGCAAATTCGGGAAAGTCGATGCCGTAGCTTTCCAACGTCTCGATCCCGCCCACTGCGGGGTGAAACCAGCTGCTGTCGAGCAGAAGCTGGTCATCCGCCATTGGATAGTCGCGCAGGAACAGCGCCGCCATGCGGTCGTGGTTGCCCTTCAGCACCACCCAGTTCTCGCCCCGCACCTGGCCGTCCAACAAATACTGGATCACCCCGCGGCTGTCCGGCCCGCGGTCCACCAGGTCGCCCACATGCACGATCGGCGCCTCCGTGTCGCCACAACGCGCGCGGTCCTCGGCAATCAACGCATGGGCCAGCTCCAGCTTGCCAAGGTGGCCGTGAATATCTCCGATCGCATAGGCGCGCATGGGGTCTCTCCTGTGTTGCGGGCACCCTAACCCGCGGGCAGAAAAAGAAAAGCCCCGGCGTTTCCACCGGGGCGTCTCAACTCTGAAAACAAGCGTCCAGCCTCGGCCGGGTGCCGGTTCGGGCAGGCCCGAACCGTGCGGTTAGATGTCAAACGCCATCGGGCTGACCGAGTGGAACAGGCCGGTGTCGCACAGCGCCTGCAGCACGTCTGCCGGGATCGGGTTGTCCACGTAGAGCAGAGCAATCGCGTCGCCGCCGACCTCGTTCCGACCCAGGGTAAAGTTCGCAATGTTCACGCCGTGGCTGCCCATGGTCGCGCCCAGGGCCCCGATGATGCCCGGGATGTCGTCATTGGTGGTGTAGAGCATGTGGTTGCCGATCTCGGCGTCGATATTGATGCCCTTGATCTGGATGAAGCGCGGCTTGCCGTCCGAGAAGACGGTCCCGGCGATCGAGCGCTCCCGCTTGTCGGTCACCACGGTCAGCTTGATATAGCCGTCGAAGGAGCCCGACTTCGGCTGCGTGGTGGTCGAGATCTTGATGCCACGGTCGGCGGCCACGACGGGGGCCGAGACCATGTTGACGTCCGGGATCTGCGGCTTGATCAGACCGGCAGTGGCGGCACAGTCCAGCGCTTTCAGGTTCATCTCGGCCACGACACCGTCATAGGTGATGTTTACCGCCTTGATCGGCTCGTCGGTCAGTTGGCCGACGAAGGCGCCCAGATGCTCGGCCAGCTTGATCCAGGGGCCCATGACCTTGGCTTCCTCGGCGGTGACCGAGGGCATGTTCAGCGCGTTGGTCACGGCGCCGGTCAGCAGGTAGTCCGACATCTGCTCGGCCACCTGCAGCGCGACGTTTTCCTGCGCCTCGGTGGTGGCGGCGCCCAGGTGCGGGGTGCAGACCACGTTGGGCAGATCGAAGAGCGGGTTTTCCTTGGCCGGTTCGACCGAGAAGACGTCGAAAGCCGCGCCGGCCACATGGCCCGATTGCAGCATCTCGGCCAGGGCTTCCTCATCGACCAGGCCACCGCGGGCACAGTTGATGATGCGCACGCCCTTCTTGGTCTTGGCCAGGTTCTCGCGCGACAGGATGTTGCGAGTCGAATCGATCAGCGGCACGTGCAGGGTGATGAAATCGGCGCGGGTCAGCAGCTCGTCCAGCTCGACCTTCTCGACGCCCATCTTGGCGGCTTTCTCGTCCGACAGGAACGGGTCGAAGGCGACGACCTTCATTTTCAGGCCAACGGCGCGGTCACAGACGATGCCGCCGATGTTGCCCGCACCGATGACGCCCAGAACCTTGCCGGTCAGCTCGGTGCCCATGAACTTGGACTTTTCCCACTTGCCCGCATGGGTCGAGGTCGAGGCCTCGGGGATCTGGCGCGCCACGGCGAACATCATCGCGATGGCGTGTTCGGCGGTGGTGATCATGTTGCCGAAGGGGGTGTTCATGACGATCACACCCTTTTTCGAGGCGGCAACCTTGTCCACGTTGTCGGTGCCGATGCCCGCGCGGCCGATGACCTTGAGGTTGGTGGCGGCGTTGATCAGCGTCTCGGTCGCCTTGGTGGCGGAGCGGATGGCAAGGCCGTCATAGTTGCCGATGATCTCCATCAGGCGGTCCTTGTCCTTGCCGACGGTCGGGTCGAAGTCGACCTCGATGCCACGGTCGCGGAAGATCTGGACGGCGGTTTCCGACAGCTTGTCGGAGACGAGTACTTTGGGGGCCATGGTGCGGCTCCTGTCTTTAAGGATGTTAAGGCTGTCCGGACCCGTTCTTTAAGGTCTTTAAAGGGTCCGGAGGGGCTGTTTTAACGTTTTGGAAGGCGCTCAGGCGGCTTCCGTCAGCGCGGCGATCTCGGCCTCGAAGGCCCAGTTCAGCCAGGGCATCAGCGCGGCCACGTCGGCGGCTTCCACCGTGCCGCCACACCAGATGCGCAGACCAGCGGGGGCGTCGCGATAGGCGCCGACGTCCAGGGCCACGCCCTCGGCTTCCAGCCGCTTGGCGACGGCCTTGGCGAAGGTCGCGCCATCGGTGATGCGCGCGTCGGTGAACTTGACGCACACGGACGTGTTCGAGCGGATCGCCGGGTCGGCGGCCAGGAACTCGATCCAGTCATGGGTCTCAACGAAGTCGCTGACCGCGGCGGTGTTGGCATCGGCGCGGGCCTTCAGACCCTCCAGCCCACCGACCGAACGGGCCCAGTCGAGCGCGAACAGGTAATCCTCGACCGCCAGCATCGACGGGGTGTTGATCGTGGCACCGGTAAAGATACCCTCGATCAGCTTGCCGCCTTCGGGTGGTGAACCACCCTTAGTCAAGCGGAAGATCTTCGGCAGCGGCCAGGCGGGGGTGTAGCTTTCCAGACGCTCCACCGCGCGGGGGCTCAGGATCAGGATGCCGTGGGCCGCTTCGCCGCCCAGCACCTTCTGCCAGGAGAAGGTGGTCACATCCAGCTTGTCCCAGGGCAGGTCCATGGCAAACGCAGCGGAGGTGGCGTCGCAGATGGTCAGGCCTTCACGATCCGCCGGGATCCAGTCGCCGTTCGGCACGCGCACGCCCGAGGTGGTGCCGTTCCAGGTAAAGACCACGTCATTGGTGAAATCGACCGAGGCCAGATCAACGATCTCGCCATAGTCAGCCACCTTGGTGACGGCATCGAGTTTCAACTGCTTGGTCACATCGGTGACCCAACCGGCGCCGAAGCTTTCCCAGGCCAGCATCTCCACGCCACGCGCACCCAGCAGCGACCACAGCGCCATCTCGACAGCCCCGGTGTCCGAGGCGGGCACGATACCAATCTTGTAATCAGCGGGGATGCCCAGCACCTCGCGGGTGCCTTCAATGGCGGCCTTCAGCTTGTCCTTGCCGACAGCGGCACGGTGCGAACGGCCAAGCGCGGCGTCCGACAGGGCATCCAGGGTCCAGGTGGGGGGTTTGGCGCAGGGGCCAGAGGAAAAACGCGGATTGGCCGGCCGCGTTGCCGGTTTTTGAATATCAGTCATGATACCCTTCCAGATATGTGCCCCTCGTTGGGGAGGGGTGTCCCACAGACGCAGATACGGGGGTGCAAGCGGGGGCACAAGTCGGAAAATGACAGAAAAACGCCCCTTCATGGTGCGAAAGCGTCGCTTTTGTGTCCGATCGGAAACCCCAAGGGCCGTGGTTGAAAGCGAACTCAAACACCTTCGCCTCGTTGAAATGCCCCCGGTGTATCCCACATGCATGTCATAGGCCGGACCACCCGGCCTCTTTTTCAAGAATGAGGTTTCGCCCATGTCCTGTTTGAAAAACACGTTCTGCGCCGGGCTCTTGGCGCTGGGTTTGGGGGGCGTGGGCCACGCGCAAGACGCGTCGCTTGAAGACCGCCTGACGCGCGCTTTCGAGGCCGGAGAGTTGCCCGGGCTGCACGCGACTGTGGTCGCGTTGCAGGGGGAGCAGCTGGCCGAGGTCTACTTTCCCGGGGAGGATGAACGCTGGGGCATGCCGGTTGGGCCACGAGATCACGGGCCGGACACACTTCACGACCTGCGCTCGGTGACCAAATCCGTGGTTGGGCTGCTTTACGGAATCGCGCTGGACAAGGGGATGGTTCCGGGGGTTGATCAACCGCTGTTGGCGCAGTTTCTGGACTATGCGGATCTGATGGACGGGTCCGCGCGTGAAGAGATCCTGATCGAACACGCCCTGTCCATGACCATGGGCATGGAATGGGATGAAAGCTTGCCCTATTCGGACCCGCGCAACAGCGAGATCGCGATGGAACTGGCCGAGGACCGGTATCGTTTCATCCTGTCACGCCCGGTGGTCCAGGCTCCGGGGCGGGAATGGACCTATAGCGGCGGCGCGGTGGCCCTGTTGGGCAAGCTGATCGAAGACGGGTCCGGCATGGCGCTGGATGACTTCGCCCGCGCCCATCTGTTTGCCCCGCTGGGCATTGAAAATTTCGAATGGGTGCGCGGCACGGATGGCGTGCCCTCTGCCGCCTCGGGCCTGCGCCTGACCGCACCGGACCTCGCGCGGATCGGGCGCATGGTGGCGCAGGACGGGCAGTTCGACGGGCAACAGGTGGTGCCTGCGGAATGGCTGGCACAGTCCTTTGTCGTCCGGGCCGGGCTGGAGCCGGGCTTCGGGTACGGCTACCTGTGGTATCTGGCCGGGCCGCCGGATCGGCTGTTCGTCCTGGGGCTGGGCAATGGCGGTCAGCGCCTTGCGGTGGAGCCCGGCGTGGATTTCGTCGCTGCGGTCTTCTCGGGCAACTACAACGATCCGGAGGGCTGGCGGACGTCCCAGAAGGTCGTCAGCGAGTTCGCCATCCCCGCCGCCAAGGCGCGTTTGGCGCAGTAGAGGCCGCCCTCCGATCAGAGCATCGCAAGGCCGCGGTCAGGCACGGGCGCCGGTCAGCCCCGCCAGAAATTGTTGGCCTGGGCGACGGTCTGGAAATTGGTCGCCACCACTTGGCTGACGGCGGTCAGGCTGTCGGCGTCACCCGCGTAATCGGCACGCAGCTCCGCGCGCACGTCGTCATCAGGCTGGGTCATCTTCACCGCCATGCGTGACAGTTTGATGGCCAGGGCATAGCCCTCTTCGGGGGTGGGGGTGATGAGGCTGGGCAACCAAAGCGTCACGCCAAAAAACTGAGGCACAGGGTTTTGGCGAGGCGCTCGCAACGCTGAACTGTTGCGCGGCGCCCCACCTTATCCCTGCCTCAGGTATAAGGCGGGACGCTTAAGGACATGGGGCTCTCCTTTGTCAGAATGGTTAGGGGGGAGCGTTGCATGTTTGACCGGATGCGGGAACCCGTCGTGGCGGGGATGTGACGAATGGACCGGGGCCTAGCCCGCAAAGATACGCGCCATTTGCGTGTCGAAATGGGCCCAGGTCATGGTGGCGCGGTTGCCCGCGTAGCCGTGGTAATGCGATTTTCCGGTGGAGTTCGGCAGCCCGGCCCAGATCTTGGCGAGGTTGTTCATGAAGGCGTGGCGGGGCAGTTCGCCTGCCTGGAACTGATGCAGCCCGGCTTCGGCCAGAAGCTGGTCTGCCAGCCGGTCCTGCAGCGCAGGGCTGAAGCGGTCGGTGGGCTGGGCGCCCACGATGGCAACCAGGCGTTTCAGGGTCGAGGGGATGAATTGATACCGGCCGATGGCGTGGGGCTGGCCGGGGGTTGCGGCGATCCAGTCATAGACCTCCTGCAAGGTCATCTGCGTCGGAAGTTTCGCGGGCCGCAGCCGGGCGCCGTGTTGCACTGCGTCGTAACCGGCGCGGCCTGCTTCGGCCTGGGCAATCAGGTCCAGCACCATGCCCGCCTGGGTGGCCGCGCGGCGCGGGCCGATGATGTCGGTGCGCGCCACCGGCGGGGCCTCGGGCGGGCGCCGGGTGCGGGCGGGGTAGGGGGCCAGCAGGCTCGATCCCGCGCGCCCGATGAACAGGCTCGCCACGCTCCTCCCCGCGCTGTCTTCGGGCGCGGAGGCGCGCGCCTCGATCAAGGGTTGGCCGGAGATGATCATCGGCTGGGCGGTCGGCAGCATCGGTTGGGCGCTGGTCAGGAGGGGTTGGCCGCCACCAAAGAGCGACGCTTGCAGGATCGACACGCCTTGGGACGCCACCGGGAGGGGCAACAGAGTCAGGATACCAAGGGCAATCCAGCGGATCAGGGACATTCTATCCTCGTCTCCCCGATGTGGGGCACGTAGGTAGAATGACCGAAATTGGTTGATACCGGCTTAAAGCGGAACCGACTCCAGCGTGTCCTTGAGAAGCTGGGCCGAGGCGCGCAGGGCCGCGTGTTCCTGCGGGTTCAGATGGGGCACCAGGTCGCCCTGCACCCCGCCCTTGCCCAGGATGCGGGGCAGCGACAGGGGCACGTCCATGACCCCCTCGACCTCGGGTGTCATGATTGACACCGAGTGCACGGAGCGTTCGTCGCCTCCGATGGCGGCGACCAGCCGGGCCAGACCGGCGCCAATGCCATAATAGGTCGCGCCCTTGCCCTCGATAATGCGGTAGGCGGCGCGGCGCACGCCTTCGTCGATGCGGGCCTGGACCGCGTCGGTCAGGGGCGCGCGGCGGTGCACGGCGGCTTCCTCCAGCGGCACGGCGCCGACCTGGGCGGAGGACCAGGCGAGCACCTCGCTGTCGCCATGTTCGCCCAGCACGAAGGCGTGGATCGAGCGCGCGTCAATGTTCAGGTGCTGGCCCAGAAGGACTCGGAACCGAGCGGTGTCGAGGATCGTGCCCGAGCCGATCACCCGCCCCGGCGGCAGGCCGGTCAGCCGCGTGGTGATGCCGGTCATGATATCGACCGGGTTGGAAGCGATCAGCAGCACGGCGTCGGGCGCGTGGGTCAGAACCTTGCCGGTCACGTCGCGGAAGACCTCGGCGTTTCGTGTCAGCAGGTCCAGCCGGGTCTCGCCCGGCCTCTGACTGACACCGGCGGCGATGATCACCACCTCGGACCCCGTCAGCGCGTCATAGCCGCCGGCCGTCACCGTGGTGGTCGCGGCGAAGGGCAGGGCGTGGGAGATATCCTCGGCCTGAGCCACCGCCAATGCGGGGTCCAGATCCACCAGCACCACCTCGCGCGCCTTGCCCAGGAGGGCGATGGCATATCCGGCCGAGGCCCCGACCTGGCCCGCGCCAACAATTCCGACTTTCATATGCGCCTCCAAAGAATGCGTTAGCGGTAACACATCAAGGGGGTGGCGTTAAGGGGGCTGGCGTGCTCTATGCGGGCGCAAATTGTCACGCAGTCCGGAGAGCCGCCCATGTATACCGCCACGCTTCTGACCTCGCCCGAGGCCCGCAATCTGGAGGCCGCCCTGGTCGAGAACCTGCGTAATGCCTGGGGTGGCGGTGAAGCGGTCTGGCTGAGCCCGGATGAGGCGGCGGAGTTCTCACTGGGCGCGATGCCGGACAACCGCTGGGACGTCTGGGCAGATTTGCAGGGGCTGGGCGTGGACCTGGTGGTGCAGAAGACCGCAGGCCGGGTGAAACAGATGCTGCTGGCGGATATGGATTCGACCATGATCCAGCAGGAATGCATCGACGAGCTGGCCGATGAGGCGGGCGTGGGTGAGCGGGTCAAGGACATTACCGCGCGGGCGATGAATGGCGAGCTGGACTTCGAGGGCGCGCTGCGTGAGCGGGTCGGGTTGATGAAGGGTCTGGATGCGGGTGTGATCGAAAAGGTGCTAGCCACGCGCATTACCCTGATGCCGGGCGGGCGCGAGCTGCTGGCCACCATGCGCGGGGCGGGGGCCTATGCGGCGCTGGTCTCGGGCGGGTTCACGGCGTTCACGGCAAAGGTCGCTGCCGAGTTGGGGTTCGACGAGAACCGTGCCAATACGCTGAACATCGCGGAGGGGCAGCTGGATGGCACCGTGGGTGAGCCGATCCTCGGCCGCGAAGCGAAAGTGGCCGCGCTGGAAGAGATCAGCGCGCGGCTGGGTCTGGAGCATGCCGACGTGATGGCCGTGGGCGACGGCGCCAATGATCTGGGCATGCTGGGCCTGGCGGGCGCCGGTGTGGCGCTGCATGCGAAACCCTCGGTGGCGGCGGAATGCGAGATCCGCATCAATCATGGGGATCTGTCGGCCCTGTTGTTCATCCAGGGCTATGCGCGGTCGGAGTTCAAGCAGGCGTAGCGCTCCCGCCCCCGGTCCGCGCCTTCGGCTTGTCCGGCGTTGGGCGTAGCGCGTTTTGCGGGGCAAAACGCGCGGAGGGCGACAGCGGGCTTTGCCCGCGAGAGCTGCGTAGCTTGCGGAGGGCGACAGCGGGCTTTGCCCGCGAGAGCTGCGTAGCTTGCGGAGGGCGACAGCGGGCTTTGCCCGCGAGAGCTGCGTGGCGTGCGGAGGGCGTCAGCGGCTGTCTGCAACCTCCTGCGCCATCGCGCCAAGATGGCGCATGTCGGTGCCGCAGCACCCGCCGAACACCCGTATGTCCGGGTTCTGCCGGATGATCTGGGCAATCTCACGGCCAAGCTGTTGCGGGTTGCCCTCGTCCAGCGTTTCGGCCTCGTCCAGTTCGGCGTGGGAACAGCTTGAGGCATTCGCGACGATGCCTTGCAGCCTCGGGTGGCCCTCCAGAGCACCAGCAAAATGCGTGGGGTGGGCGCAGTTGACCATGAAGAATGCCGCGCTTGCACCGGTTGCAGCATCAATCCGGTCGATGGCATCAATCAGCCCCGTCCCGTCCGCCAGCCGCCCATCGGTTTCCACAACCAGCGACATCACCACCGGCAGGCCGACGTCCCGCGCGGCAAGGACACAGCCGGCCGCCTCGCTGACCCGGTTGAACGTGTAGGCGGTAACCAGATCGACGCTGGTGTCCTTGAGCGCGGACAGTTGCATGGCATGATACCGCCGCGCGGCCTCGACCGACATGGGCGCAACATCCGCATAGGGGTCGTGTTGTGGGCCGATACAGGCGGAGACAAGAACGTCATCACGCCCTGCGGCCTGGCGCAGCTCCTCCATCAGGGTCACGGCATCCCGGTTCACATGTTTCAGGCGCTCCACGTCATAGCCCAGCGGTGCTGCACGGTCCGGGTTGGCCATCCAGGTGGGTGCGTCCAGGATGCAGCCCAGCCCCATCCCGCCCGCAAGCTGAACGAGCGCCTGCATCTGCCCGGCCAGCACAGCGCGGGTGTCGGCCTGTTCCAGCAGCGGAAAGGAGGCAAAACCCGGCAGGTCGATCCCTTGGTTGAAGATGAGGTCCGTGCCGGTGCCGGCATAGACCAAGAACCTCTTGTCGCCTTGATGTGGAAGGAGCCTTGGCATGATGAACACCCCCGTTCTGTTCGCAGGTCCGATCATAGCAGCTGTCGGCCCAAGTCCGAAGTTGTCCGTTTGTCGGGCCCGGCTTGACTATTTAACTAATCTGTTAAACAATGAGTCATGAGCAACCTAGTAGAGACATTCTCGGCCCTGGCCGATCCGACCCGCCTGTCGATGGTGGAGCGCCTGATGCGCGATGGGGCGCTGCCTGCGGGCGAGTTGAGCGCGGGCTACGACATCTCGGCCCCGGCCATTTCGCGCCATCTGAAGGTGCTGCGCGCGGCCGGGCTGGTGGATCAGGAGGTGCGCGGCACGCAGCGGATCTATTCGGTCCGCCCGGAGGCCCTGCGCGGTATCAGCGACTGGACCCAGAGCCATCGCGCCTTCTGGAGCGCTGCCCTGGACCGCCTGGAAGAAACCATTTTTCTGGAGGGACATCCCGATGACTGACCTGCGCCTGGAACGCCGGTTCCGCACCACGCCCGAGCGGCTGTTCGCCCTGATCAGCCAGCGGGCGAACCTGTTGACCTGGTGGGGGCCTGAGGGCATGCATGTGCCCGAGGATGACCTGGATTTCACCCGCACCGGCCCCTGGATGTCGGTCATGCAGAACGCCGAGGGTGGGCGCGACAAGGTCTCGGGCCAGGTTACCCATGTGGATCCGCCGAACTCCGTCGGGTTCACCTGGGGCTGGCATGATGACAAGGATGCGCGGGGGGCCGAAAGCCATGTCACGCTGACCGTCTTGCCCGATGGAGATCACACGCGGCTGGTTCTGGATCACCGTGAGTTGGGCGATGACGAGATCGCGCAGAATCACGAACAGGGGTGGAGCAGCTCGCTGAACAAGCTGGAAAGCCTGGCAGCGGATTAAGCCAACCAAGGGAGGATTTGAAATGCCGAAATTCATGTTCATTTACCACGGCGGCAAGGCGCCCGAGAGCCCCGAGGCGGTCGAGAAGGTCATGGCGGCCTGGCAGAGCTGGCTGGGCGGGATCGGTGAGGGGCTGGTCGACGGGGGCAACCCGGCGGGCATGTCCTCGACCGTGTTTGCCGACCGTGTGGAGGAAAACGGCGGGTCGAACCCCGTGTCCGGCTACACGCTGGTCGATGCGGCCGACAAGTCGGCGGCGGTGAAGATCGCGCAGGGCTGCCCGATCCTCGAAGACGGCGGCAGCGTCGAGGTCGCCGAAGCGATGGAGATGTAGCGCGGGCGTCTCCGCGTCATGCGCCGCGCGGGCTCAGACCTGCGCGGTGGCTTCCATGCACCCGCGCCCATCCGGGCCGCGTACCCAGAGTTCCGTGCCCTTGCGGCAGAACTCTGCGCTCTCCGTATGGACCAGCGGCGCGGTGGCGCGGAAGGCAAACCCCGTGAGCGGGCCCAGTTCGCGGGCCGCTTTCAGCATCAGGAGCTGCGCCAGCAGGGGCCCGTGCACAACCAGCCCCGCGTAACCTTCCACGTCCCGGCAATAGTCCAGGTCATAGTGGATGCGGTGGCCGTTGAAGGTCAGCGCCGAGTAGCGAAACAGCAGAGTTGAGGTGAAACTGTGGTGCTCGCAGCTGTCTTCGTCGGTGCGGGCCACCGGCGGCACGGGTTTGGGCGCCCTGGGGTTCGGATCCTCGCGATACACCAGGTCCTGATACTCGCGCACCCGTACCTCATCGTCCTGCACCACCTCATGGCAGAGTGTGACGAAGCCCAGCGGGCCGGTGCGCCCGGACTTGTGGGTGGCCTTTTCGACACGGCTGTGTTTTTCGGCCCGGGTGCCCACCTGCAAGGGCGCCAGGAACTCCAACCGCCCGCCCGCCCACATGCGGCGCGGCAGGCCCATGTCGGGGATCAGCCCGCCCACT
Organism: Aliiroseovarius sp.; assembly: GCF_965228805.1. Lineage (NCBI taxonomy): Bacteria > Pseudomonadati > Pseudomonadota > Alphaproteobacteria > Rhodobacterales > Paracoccaceae > Aliiroseovarius > Aliiroseovarius sp. Next base: position 1,515,746 of record NZ_CBDDIE010000003.1, read on the forward strand.
TTCGGGTGGCCATCGCGCCCCAGCGCGCCGGGCGGTTGCGCGTCCCAGAAATAGAGCTGGTGAAAGAAGGGCGGCAGCGCATCGGGCAGCGCACCCGGCAGGTCCAGCGCAGTCCACAGCGCCGCGGCCCGGGCCGGGTCCATCGCGTCTGAAACGCTTTGCGTTCGGGTCATATCCTGGGTCATGGTGGCACCGTAGACCCAGGCCCCCGAAAGGAAAACCCATGCGTGTCACATCGCTTGATCACCTGGTGCTGACCGTGGCCGATATCGGTGCGACGGTCGCCTTCTACACCACGGTACTGGGCATGCGGGCGGAACGGTTCCAGCCCTCCGATGGCACCACCCGCACGGCGTTGAGCTTTGGCACGCAGAAGATCAACCTGCACCGGGCCGGGGCGGAGTTCGAGCCTAAGGCCGCCACGCCAACGCCCGGCTCCGCCGACCTGTGTTTTCTGACCGACGTACCGCTTACGGACTGGCAGGCGCATTTCGCCGCCCATGGGATCGTGGTCGAAGAAGGCCCGGTCACGCGCACCGGCGCAACCGGCCCGATCCTGTCGCTTTACCTGCGTGATCCGGATGGCAACCTGATCGAGGTCTCTACACCGCAGCCATGAGGGCTTCCATCAAGAGCCCCAGGTTCTTTTCCGTGCGCTCATTCACCAGCCGCCCATCCGCGTCGAACTGGTTGCGCGCATCGGCCAGGCAGATCTCCGGCCCCGCCACGATGCGCGCGCGAAAGGGCATCATGGCGAGCAGCAGCGCGCTCTGCCCACGTTCCCCGCCGGAGCGCCCGGCGGCGGCGGACATCAGCGCCACAGGCTTGCCCGCCCAGGGCTTGTCCGGCGTGCGGCTGACCCAGTCGAGCGCATTCTTCAGCACGCCCGACAGCGATTTGTTGTACTCGGGGGTCGAGATCACCACCGCATCCGCCGCCGCGATCTGTTCGGCCAGCCTGGTGACCTCGGCGGGGATGCCCCGCGCTTCGACATCGCCGTCATAGAGCGGAAGCGCCAGGTCGGCCTCGATGTAATCCACATCCCCCATCAGCCGCGCGGCGTTGCGCAGAAGCTGGCGGTTGGTCGAGCCCGCGCGCAGGGCGCCGGGCAGGCCCAGAAGGGTCAGGTCACTCATGAAGTCCTCATTTTTGCGGCAATCCGTCGTCCAGGTGAATCCAGGACAACATCTCGTCGGTGTGCACGTGGGTGGTGGGTTTGAAATGGGTCGGATCGCTCAGGGTGGCGGCGTAGAAATGGATCTCGCCGGGGTATTTCGCGCTCTGGAAGGCCATCTGCGTGCCGCAGCGCGAACAGAAGCTGCGGTGCACGCCGGGGGAGCTTTGATATTGCGCCACCGGGCGGCCGGTCCAGCGCCATTGCCCGTCGCGCACGCCGATGAAGCTGGTAAAGCCCGATGCGGTGGCGCGGCGGCAGCTTTCGCAGTGGCAATGCACCATGAACCGCTCGGGCGGGCGGTAGGTAAACGAGGTCTCGCCACAGAGGCAGTGGCCGGTCACATGGTCCTGGGTCATGGGCGGAGCTTGGCGCGGGGGCGGGCAGTTGGCAAGGGTGACGCGGGTGGCGCTGATCGAGTGTCAGCGAAGATGACACATTCGTGGGGCGCAGCCCCACGGCGCCCGACATTCCCACGGGAGGGCGCTTCTGCAACGTTTCAACCTGAACTGCCGTGCCGAGTGTGGCAGCCGCTTTGCCCCTCATTCCTGTTTCCAAGCGCCCACCCAGGGTCGGGCGCCGCGTGTCTGCTTGTGTTGGAACAATAAACGGGCGGCCCGAAGACCGCCCGCTCGCTTGGGTGAGGCTGTGGGTGAGGCTGGCGGGGCTTACTCCGCCGGGACCGCCGTGGCCACCGTCAGACCGAAATGCTGCCGGTTCAGGCGCAGGACCAGGGCGATCATGGCAAACTGCAGCACCAGCGCCACGGTACTCAGCGCCCAGAAGCCCAGCGAGAACTTGTCCATCACGCCCGAGGCCACCAGCCCCTTGTTGATGAAGAAATGCAGCATCACCGACAGGGCCACGCCGGGGCAGACCAGCGCGTAGGAACCGGGCGAGGTGCCATTGCCGAAGACGAAATCCTTCCAATAGCCCTGGCGCGCCAGCACGGTCAGGCCCAGGCCCAGGAACACCACCTGGATCGTCAGCAGTCGGGCCAGGAAGACCAGCGTCTCGCCGGCGGCCATATGGGCGTCGAAGGTGGTGTGCAGCCCGTGGAACTGGCGCAGGAACATGATGCCCAGCACGGTGACCAGCGGAATGATGATCAGAAGCGTCGGCGCGCTCTCCTTCGCGGTGCCATAGTGCAGCATCGAGTTGAATGCGGTGACCAGGGCCACGGCGCCGTAGATGATCGAGGCGGTGCCAAAGAAGGTCGACAGCACCAGCGAGGTGGCGACGACCACGCCATTGCCGCTCATCGCGGCGGGGGCGGAGAAGCCCACGGCGACCATCGACAGGGCGAATGCGGGCAGCAGCTGGGCAAAGCTGTTATGCGCGGTGACGTCAAAGACGCCGCCCTTGGTCAGCACGCGGCCCAGAAAGTCGCCAATATACATCAGCGCCTGCACGCCGATCAGGAAAAAGGCGATCATCGCCGCCGGGAACAGGTATTCGACGATCGACCACAGGCCAGGCACGAAGACGAGGCCGACAATGAACAGCCCGTTCACCGCCATGGCGAGCGCCAGCGGCATGGCCAGGATGGTGGTTTCCGCGTTCGACGCCTTGAGCTTGGCGAAGGCGTCAGTCTTGCGGAAGGTCGAGAAAGCCTTGAGGTTCCAGACCAGGTACTTGAGGTTCAGGAAGGCCATCGCGGCAATGCCGATCACCGCCACGGCAATGCCCGCCTGCAGGGCGGTGGACCCGGTTCCCCAGGCGGCAACGAGGTCTTCGAAAGTGGGCACCGGTTTGCCCGGGTGTTTCACCCAGAACATCAGGTACATGAAGAAGGTCACGTTCAGACCCCCGGCCCCGACCGAGGCCAGGAAGTAGAGCGGGCTATAGCTGTCCGCGGCGCGTTTGGGTTGCATGATGTGCTCCATCCGTACATTCATATTTTGTGATATATTAAAATATCAGAATATGTAAACCGATGCGGCAAGTTGATGCAGGGCAGGGGCGGGGTCGGTAACCATTCGTTAACCAAGTTGCGCGAGGCTCGGCGCAGGAGGTTCCCATGCGCCAAGCCCTTGTTTTCCTGCCCATCCTTCTGGCCCTGACTGCCTGTGACAGCCCCACCCCGGGCATGGCGCGGGGGGAGAAGACAGAGGTGACGATCGACGGCAGTCGCTTTTCCGTCTACCGCCGCGATGACCGGGTCGAGGTCATCCGCACCTCGCGTGAATGGCTGCCGGACCGCACCGAATACCGCGCCAAGGCGCAAATGGCGATCCGTCAGGCGACCGGATGCAAGGTGCGGGGCAACTCCTTTGATGGCGACCAGGCCATGGCCAAGGCGCGGCTGAACTGCTCGGGCGACTTGCCGCCGCTCGAACGGGTCGGGCCGCAGGCCTATGACTGCCATGTCGTGGCCGATTGGGAAAGCGAAGGGCGCAACGCCCGCACGACCGAGATCTATTGCGAACCGATCTAGACCGGCTTTCGAAAGGTGACCGACGTCGGGCGGTCAAACCCGGGGTGCGCCGTCTCTCCGACCTTCTCGAACCCCAGGGCGCGAAAGGCTGCGTGGTTTTCCACCAGCTCGACCCGGGTCTGCAATTCCAGCGCGGGCAGGTCCAGTGCGCGGGCCCGATCCGCGGCGTGGTCCAGCATGACACGCGCAAGTCCCAGTCCCTGATGGTTCGGGTGAACGGCCAGCTTGCCGACATAAAGGGCGTGCGGTTTCGCGGTCAGGAACACACAGGCCACCACCGGATTGCCCAGCACCCAGACCTCCGCCGCGGCCACGTCCCCCACCGTCAGGCGACGCAGCGACGAGGGCGGGTCGATCCGCCCCTCCATCCCGGCAAAACAGAGGTGCAAGAGCTCCAGAACCGCGCGCGGATCCGTCGAACGGCGCGGGGTCGGCGCGCTCACGGCTCCATCTCCGCCCCGTCCGATCCCAGCAGCGTCAGGGTCACGTTGTCCTCGCTCTCGCTGCCGCCGGGCCCGTGTTCCTGCAGGATCATCACCAGCCAGTCAAACAGCGTATCGCCACTGCCGCGCAGCACGTCCTCGATATCCTCCAGAACCAGCGGCCTTTGCACCGGCGTCGCCGCCTTCAGCTGCGCGCGCAAGACGCGCAGGGTCTCGGCCCGGCCCAGGCTGTCCTGCGACAGGTCCGCATTGCGCCAGACCAGGTGAAACCCGCCCTCCGGCGTGCCGAAGCCACCGCGCAGGATGTCGTTGAACGCGTTCAGGCTGCGCCCCCAATAGATGCCGGGGATCAGCTGGCGGGAAATCTCGTCACAGAAACCGTCGAACCCGGTAAACCGCGCCCCGTCGATCTCATAGGTGGTCACAGCGCCTTCTCCATGAACAGTGACGAGGAGTTTGCCTCGTAATCGCCAAACGGCCCGCATTCGGTGAACCCGCCGCGCGCATAAAGCCGATGCGCCGCCTTCAACAGCGATCCGGTCTCCAGCTTCATCGCGCCGAACCCCTTGGCCCGCGCGTGCGCCTCCAGGTGGTCGAGCAACCTGATCCCCAGCCCCAGCCCCCGCGCATCCGGCGAGACGAACATGGACTTCACCTCGCCATAGGTGCCCTTGTCCGCCAAGGCCGCCGTGCCCAGCACGCGGTCGCCCTCACGCGCCACGAAGAAGGAAATCTCCGGCACGCAGAGCTCGGATATATCCAGGAAATGGTTGTCTTCGGGGGGAAACAGGCTCTCCATCAGCGCATGGGACTGTTTCAAAAGGGCGGTGGCCTGCGGATCACGCGGATCGCCCGTTTCGATGATGACGCTCATTTTCACCCCCATAAGCCGCCCAACACCATTTCGCGCAGGTTGCGCCGGATTTTTCCCGGGTACAACCACGATATCTTGTGGATAAGTCGGCGGTTTTCCCCAGATTGTGGGGATCGCCGTTGACTCATCCCCGAAGCGTCCGAACAATCATCCTTTACAGGAATCAGTAACAGGCCTTGCCCCGCGTGCGGTTTACCAAACTCAGACTGAATGGCTTCAAAAGCTTCGTCGACCCGACCGATCTGGTGATCGCGGACGGGCTGACCGGCGTTGTCGGGCCGAACGGCTGTGGCAAGTCGAATCTGCTGGAAGCACTGCGCTGGGTGATGGGCGAAAACCGCGCCAAGGCGATGCGCGGCGCGGGCATGGAAGATGTGATCTTCGCCGGCGCCTCGTCGCGGCCCGCGCGCAATTTTGCCGAAGTGTCCTTGCAGATGGACAACTCCGAACGGCTTGCGCCCTCGGGGTTCAACGAGTCCGACAATCTGGACATCGTGCGGCGCATTACCCGCGATGCGGGCTCGGCCTACAAGGTCAACACCAAGGACGTGCGCGCACGTGACGTGCAGATGCTGTTCGCCGATGCCTCCACCGGCGCGCATTCCCCCTCGCTGGTGCGTCAGGGCCAGATTTCCGAGCTGATCAACGCCAAGCCCAAGGCGCGCCGCCGGGTGCTGGAGGAAGCCGCCGGGATCTCGGGCCTTTACCGGCGCCGTCACGAGGCGGAGTTGAAGCTCAAGGGCACCGAAAGCAACCTGACCCGCGTCGATGATGTGATCGAACAGCTGGCGGGGCAACTTTCGCAACTGGCCCGTCAGGCCCGCCAGGCGCAGCGCTATCGCACCATCGGCGAGGAACTGCGCAAGTCCGAAGGGCTGCTTTTGTACCGCCGTTGGAAAGAGGCCGATGAGGCCCGCGCGGCGGCCGAGGCTGAGCTGACCGAACGCACCACGCTGGCCGCCCGGGCCGAGGCCAACGCCCGCAACGCCACCAAGCTGCGCGAAGCGGCCGAGGACAAGCTGCCTGCGCTCCGCGAGGAAGAGGCCATCGCCGCCGCCGTGCTGCAACGCCTGCAGGTCCAGCGCGACACGCTCAGCGATCAGGAGGCACAGGCGCTTGAACTGATCGAGACGCTAAAGCGCCGCATCGACCAACTGGGCCTGGATATCGAACGCGAAAGCGGGCTGAACAAGGACGCGGGCGAGACCATCGAGCGGCTGGAATGGGAACAGGACCAGCTGCGCAAGGCCTCCGAGGGTCATGACGACAGGCTCGAAGAGGCCAAGGACACCGCGCGCGAGGCCGCCAGCGTGCTGGAGGAGCGCGAAAGCGATCTGGCCCAGCTGACCGAGGATGTCGCGCGCCTGGCCGCCCGTCACCAATCTGCCCACCGCCTGTTGGAAGACAGCCAGAAAACGCTGGCGAAATCCGAAGGCGAAGCGGGCAAAGCGCGCGCCGCCGTGGAGGAGGCTCGCGCGGCCCTGACCCGGTCCGAGGAGGATTTTGAAGGCGCGACCGAGGCCCATGAACAGGCCGCCGAAGCCGCCGAGATGGCCGAAGATGCGCTGGCCGCCGCCGATGATGCCCGCGCCGACGCCCAGGCGCGCGAGGCCGACGCCCGCGCCGCACGCTCGTCCGCCGAGGGCGAGGTGAATGCGCTCCATGCCGAGGTGCAGGCTCTGTCGCGGCTGGTCGAACGCGACTCGTCCGAACAGGGCCAGGTGCTGGATCTGGTGCGGGTCAAATCCGGATACGAAAAGGCGCTGGGCGCGGCGCTGGCGGATGATCTGCGCGCCCCCGCGATTGACGGCGATGCGCCCTCCGGCTGGGCCACGCTGCCCGGCTACCCGCAGGCGCAGCCGCTGCCCGACGGGGTCATGGCGCTGACCAACTATGTCACCGTGCCCGAGGTTCTGGTGCGCCGCATGTCCCAGGTCGGGCTGATCGACCCCGAAGACGCGCGCCGCCTGCAACCGGATCTGAAACCGGGCCAACGGCTGGTGTCTCTGGAAGGTGACCTGTGGCGCTGGGATGGGTTCCGCGCGGGGGCCGAGGATGCGCCCTCCACCGCCGCGCTGCGGTTGGAACAGCTGAACCGCTTGCAGGAGCTGAAACAGGACCTCGAAGAGGCCAGCGCCCGCGCCGATGGTGCCCGCGCGGCGCATGATATGCTCAAGGAGCAGCTGGTCCTGACCACCGAGGCCGACAAGCTGGCCCGCGAACGCCGCCGCGACGCCGACCGTGCGGTGAACGAGGCCAACCGCGCCCTGTCGCGCGCCGAGGCCGACCGCAATATCGCTGGCGGCAAGCTGGAAAACCTTGGCCTTGCTGTGACCCGCCACGAGGAAGAGGCGATGGGCGCCCGTCAGCGTCTGGCCGAGGCCGAACGCGCCGTGGCCGATCTGGGCGACCTGGACGCCGCCCGCGCCCAGGTCGAAGACATCAAGATGACCGTCGAAGCCGCGCGCATGACCATGATGACGCGCCGCTCGTCGCATGACGAGTTGCGCCGCGAGGGCGAGGCGCGGGTCAAGCGCAGCCAGGAAATCCACAAGGAAATCAGCGGCTGGCGCCACCGCCTGGACACCGCCGAACGGCGCATTGCCGAGCTTGAGGACCGCCGCGAAGCCTCGACCGAGGAATTGTTCGAGGCCACCGCCGCCCCCGACGAGCTGGCCGCCAAGCGCGAGGAGCTGTCCGCGGCCATCGATGAGGCCGAAGAGCGTCGCAAGGTGGCCGCCGACGCACTCGCCGAGGGCGAGAACCAGGAGCGCGAGGCGTCGGGTGCCGAACGCGACGCCGCCCGCATGGCCGGTGAAGCCCGCGAGGCCCGCGCCCGTGCCGAAGCCCGCACCGATGCTGCCCGCGAGACCGTGACCTATGCCGCCGAGCGCATCGAGGAGGAACAGGAGGTCTCTCCGCAGGAGCTTTTGGACAGCCTCGAGGTGAACCCGGATCAGATGCCCGCCTCCGACCAGATCGAACACGATGTGAACCGCCTGAAACGCCAGCGCGACGCGCTGGGCGCGGTGAACCTGCGCGCCGAGGAAGACGCCAAGGAAGTCCAGGAAGAACACGACGCCCTGGTCAAGGAAAAGACCGACCTCGAAGAGGCGATCCGCGCGCTCCGCACCGGCATTGCCAGCCTGAACAAGGAAGGCCGCGAACGCCTGCTGACGGCGTTTGAGCAGGTCAACAACAACTTCAGCATGCTCTTCACCCACCTCTTCGGCGGTGGCGAGGCCAAGCTGGTACTGGTCGAAAGCGACGATCCGCTGGAGGCGGGGCTGGAGATCATGTGCCAGCCGCCGGGCAAGAAGCTGTCGACCCTCAGCCTATTGTCGGGGGGCGAACAGACCCTGACGGCGCTCGCGCTGATCTTCGGTGTCTTCCTTGCGAACCCCGCGCCGATCTGTGTGCTGGACGAGGTCGACGCGCCGCTGGACGACGCCAACGTCACCCGTTTCTGCGACATGCTGGACGAGATGACGCGCCGCACCGACACGCGGTTCCTGATCATCACCCACCACGCGGTGACCATGGCCCGCATGGACCGTCTGTTCGGCGTAACCATGGCCGAACAGGGCGTGAGCCAGCTGGTCAGCGTCGATCTGAAGAAGGCCGAGGCGATGGTCGCCTGATCCGGCCTGCCGCCGCCGGAACCGTGCGGGCGGCGCCAAGGTCAATTTCCGGATTTCCCCCGTTGCCCGCCCGGCCCTCGCTGCGTAAGCTTGCCGCAAACAACACCAATTCCAGGAGAGGATTTATGGGTTTCAAAACGGTTCTGACGGCGGGCGCACTGGCGATGCTGGCCACCACGGCAAGCGCACAGAACGTGACGGCAAGCAATCCGCAGTCGATCATGGATTATTACTTCAACGAAGGCGTGCCCGCGCGCCTGGGTCGCGACAGCGTCGATGATCCGATGATCACCGTGCGCCATTCCGGCAGCGAATACATCATCTTCTTCTACGACTGCACCGGCGGGGCCGATTGCGGGTCGATCCAGTTCTATTCGGGCTATGACACCGGCAGCTCGGTCTCGATCGACATGGTGAACCAGTGGAACACCGACCACCGCTATTCGCGCGCCTATGTGAACGACGGCGGCACCACCAAGCTGGAATATGACGTCTACATGGGCGGTCAGGGCATGTCGGATGTCGATTTCGCCTCGGTCGTGGCGCTCTGGGTTGAAGAGTTCGAGGGCTTCGAGGCGACCATCGGCTGGTAAGCCCTACCCGAGTTGGGAAACGCAAAACGCCGCGGGATCTCCGCGGCGTTTTCTGTTTAGGGCGTGATGGTTCGAAGCCCGGCGATTACAGCGCGTTCAACAGCGCCGCCGTCGGCCAGGCATCGGCGGGCAGGCCCAACCGCGCCTGTTCCTTCTGCACGGCGGCGCGGGTGCGCGCGCCCAGGATGCCGTCGATCTTGCCCACGTTGTGGCCACGCGCCTGCAGCTTCTGTTGCAACTGCTTCATCTGTGCGCCGGACAGCCCGGCCTCCGGGTTGCCCGCGTCAAACACCGGCGCGCCTTCCAGCCGGGTGGCGAAATAGGCCGCCGTGGTCACATAGACAAAGCTCTGGTTCCACTCGAAATAGACGCGGTAGTTCGGGTAGGCGATGAAGGCCGGACCCTTGCGACCCTGCGGCAGCAGGATTGACGCGTTCAGGTTCCCCGCCCCCAGGTTGCCCGAGCGTGCCTTGACGCCCAGCTTGGCCCATTGGCTGACCTTCATCGTCGTATCCAGCCCGGTTTTCGACCAGTCCAGGTTGTCGGGCACCACGACCTCCTGCAACCACGGCTCGCCTGCGCGCCAGCCCAGGCGTTTCAGCATATTGGCGCCGGACAGAAGCGCATCGGCGGGCGAGCGGCGCAGGTCCACCACCCCGTCACCATCGCCGTCCACGCCAGCTTCGATAATGTCGCCGGGCAGCATCTGCACCATGCCGATCTCACCCGCCCAGGCGCCGGTCGAGGTCGCCGGGTCGAAATCGCCACGTTCGAACAGCTCAAGCGCGGCAAAGACCTGCGGCTGGAACAGCTCCGGCCGGCGGCAGTCGTGCGACAGCGTCATCAGCGAATTGAGCGTGTTGAAATTGCCCTGATAGCCGCCGTAATCCGTCTCGAACGCCCAGAACGCGGTCAGCACCCCGCGCGAGACACCGTATTGGCGCTCCATCCGGTCAAAGATCGCCTTGTGGCGCTGCAGGTTGCGACGGCCGTGATCCATGCGGTTCTGGCTGATCAGCTGGCGCGAGAACTCGGTGAATGTCTTCTGGAAAATCCCCTGCGCGCGGTCGGCCTTGATCGTTGCCGGATCGTGTCGGACAGAGGCGAAAAAGCGCTGGGCGTCCTCCCGGTCATGCCCCTTTGCGACGGCGGCATCAATCATCTTGGCGGTGAAATTCGAGAAACTGCCGCCACATTGCACGCTTACATTGGCGCTGGCGGTGCCGGCCGCGATGATCAGCGCGGCGGCGGAAAGAATGATACGCATGGAACCCTCTCTGCAAGATATTGCCCGCAGGATAGAGGGTTTCGCCCCTCAGACAACCGCGATGATCATCACACCGGCGGCGATCAGCCCGAACAACAGCGCCCAGGTGCGCCACAGCGCACCCGCCGCGCGGTCGATGTCCTCATGGGTCAGCATGCGCCGCCCGCCGATATTGACCCAGGGATAATCCCGCATCTGCCCGTCATAGGTCCGCGGGCCCGACAAGGCCACGCCCAACACCTGCGCCATCGCGGCCTCCGGCCAACCGGCGTTCGGGCTGCGATGCTTGGGTGCATCCGCGCGCACGGCGCCCCAGGCGTCGGGGCGGAAATGCGCGGCCAGGATCAGCACGGCGCTCAGCCGCGCGGGCACCACGTTCAACAGGTCGTCGAACCGCGCCGCCGCCTTGCCGAAACGTTCATACCGCGCCGTGCGATAGCCGATCATGCTGTCCGCCGTGTTCGTCACCTTGTAGATCAAGAGCCCCGGCAGCCCGCCCACCAGGAACCAGAAGACCGGCGCAATCACCCCGTCAGACAGGTTCTCGGCCGCGCTTTCGATCGCACCGCGCGCCACCGCCGCGCGGTCCATGCCGCCGGTGTCACGCCCGACGATCATGCCGACATTGCGCCGCCCCTCGGCCAGGGAAAATCGCAGGCCCGAGGCCACGGCGCGCACATGTTGCACCAGGCTCTTCTGTGCGATCAGCACCGCGCCGATCAGGATCTCGACCACCGGTCCGAGGGCGCTCAGCAGCAATCCCAGGGCGCCCGCCGCCGCGACCAGAGCCGCAAAGACAGCGCCGCCCACGATCATGCTGCCGCGATTGAACCGTTCGTCCAGCCAGCCGATCGCGCGCCCCATCAGCACCGCCGGATGCGGCACGCGCCGCCAGATCCAGTCCGGTTCGCCCAGCAGGGCATCCAGCAGCATCGCAATCACAACCGTCACAGGGCACGCTCCAACTGTTCCCAACCATCCGGGCCGGGCAGGCCCAGCCTTATCCAAACCTTCGAGTAGGGAAAGATGCGGGTCAAGACATGAGCCGCGCCGAGCCGGTTAAACCAGCCCTCGGCATCGTCCACCTCATAGAGGCGAAACAGCGTCGTGCCCCCCACCAGCTTGGCCCCCTTCGCCGTGATCATCGCGTCCATCCGCGCCGTGTCCGCCGCCAGCCGCGCGCGGGTCGCCTCGGCCCAGGCCAGATCCTCCAGCGCGCGCGTGCCGATCTCCAGCGCGGGGCCGGACACCTGCCAAGGCCCCAGCGCGTCCCGCAGCCGGTCGATCAGAGCCGGATCGCCAATGGCAAACCCCAGCCGCAGCCCGGCCAGGCCCCAGAACTTGCCAAAGCTTTTCAGGATCAGCGTGCCGGGCGTGGTGGCGCGGGCAATATGCGTGGCCTCCGGTGTGACATCGCAGAAGCTCTCGTCAATCACCATCAGGGGCGCGTCCAACCCCGTCTCCCACAGCCGCCCGTCCGGGTTGTTCGGATGCACCACCACGCGGGCCTGGCCGTCTGTGCCCGCCTGCCAGCCGGATGCGGCGAAGGCGGCGGCGTGTTCATTGTAGGTCGGTGCCGGGATGTCGACCACGCCGGGCACGCCCAGCAGCGGCACCCGTGCGATGATCGCCGAGGCGCCGGGCGCGGCCAGAACCGCCGCCCCCTCGGGCACGTTCCAGAACTTGCGTGCCGCTTGTTCCAACCGGTCGAAGGCGCCCCGGTCGGGCAGGCGCATCCAGGCTTCGGGCGCGGTGTCTCCCACCGGATAGGGCACCGGGTTGATCCCTGTCGACAGATCCAGCCAATCGCCCGGGGTGCCGCCGAATCTGGTCCGCGCGGCGTCCAGCCCGCCGCCGTGATCGCGTTCTGCCATGCGTGTCCTCCCTGGTGGCAGGTGATTCCTTTGCCCGCCTCTGTATGAGATGCCCGGCTCGAACATCTCCCGGTTGCAATTAACCTGTGTTAACAGCGATCTCCCTCGCTATGCGGGTAAATCGACCTTTGGACAGGTGCGGGTCGCGGATGGGGCGCGATTTGCAAATTGCGACGATTTTACTTGACGCTATCGACAGGCCATCCGCCGCCGCCCGCGGTTTTCGCCCCCGGTTTCAACCCGAATTGCAACGTTTTGTCCATTCCTTTCGCCGCGTGCGACACGCTATGCGCGAGGCCGCCGATGCTTAACCAATCAATAGGATTCAAATGGAAGTTCCGGCCCATTTATGCGATACTTTAATGAAATGGAGTAGGCACAATGCGTGTTCTGATTGTCGAAAACAATCAAGACCTTGGAGGGATCTGGAAGCACCATCTCGAGCGTCAGGACGCCGAGGTGCATCTGGAGACCGACGAGGAAGGTGCGGTGCGATTTCTGACACGCAACGCCGTGGATGTGATCGTGCTGAACCTGGACCTGGACAGCGTCTCGGCGCTGGCCGTCGCCGACTATGCGGCCTATCGTCGACCCGAGGCCAAGGTGATCGTCGTCACCGCCTCCAGCTTCTTCTCCGACGGGTCGATCTTTGCCCATTCTGCAAATGCCTGCGCCTGTCTTCCCGCGCAGACCGCGCCTGAAGATTTGGCAACCTTGGTTACCTACCATGGCCAGAACGGCGCTGCAGCGGCCGAATAACCCGGTCCGCCCGCCCCGGTTTCACCGGCGTTTTTCTGCATTTCCCTTGGCCCGGACCCGCGTTAGGGTCGCGCCATGACACAGACCCTTCCCAGACCCGAGGCGGTGATCTTCGACATTGGCAACGTGTTGATCACTTGGCAGCCTGAACAGCATTATGATCGCTGGATCGGTGAGGATCGGCGCCGCGCCATGTTCGACGCGGTGGACCTGCATCACATGAACGAACTGGTCGATCGTGGCGGTGATTTTCGCGAGGTGATTTATGGCACCGCCGCGCAATATCCGGAATTCGAACAGGAAATCCGTTGGTGGCATGACCGCTGGCTGGACCTGGCCACCCCGGTGATCGACCTCTCGGTGCGCAGCCTGCGTGCGCTCAAGGCGCGCGGTATCCCGGTCTTTGCCCTGTCGAATTTCGGCATCGGCTCCTTCGCCCTCTCCGAGGGGCGCGAGACCTTTCTGTCCGAGTTCGACCGCCGCTATATCTCGGGCCACATGGCGGTGACCAAGCCGTCGCCGCGCATCTATGAGATGGTCGAAGAAGACTGCGGCATCGCGCCCGAAAAGCTGCTCTTCGTTGATGATCGGGCGGAAAACATCGCCGCCGCCGAGGCGCGCGGTTGGCAGGGCCATGTCTTCAAGACACCCGAGGCCTGGGTCGCCCGCCTGACCGCCGCCGGGCTGCTGGACGAGGGCGCGCTGTGAGCATCGAGATCGTTCCCCCCGAGGCCGAAGCGCTGCTCGACTGGACCGCGCTGGGCGATGCCTTCCTGGCCGGGCATAGGATGCCCAAGGCCGAGGTTGCCGACAGTTTTCTTTATCGCGGCGCGGATACGATGCTGTCCCGCGCTGCCTGGATCGACGGGCTGGGCAGCGCGGTGAAAACCGCCAATATCGTGCCCGGTAACACGGCGCGCGGCCTGGGCTCGATCCAGGGCGCGGTTAATCTTTATAACGATCAGACCGGCGCGTTGGAGGCGCTGGTCGACTTCCTGCTGGTGACGAAATGGAAGACTGCGGGGGACAGCGTGCTGGGCGCCCGCCTGCTCGCCCGGCCCGACAGCGAGGTGATCCTGATCGTCGGTGCGGGCACTGTCGCGCGGTCCCTGCGTGAAGCCTATGGCGCAACTTTCCCGGCGGCCCGTTTCCTGATCTGGAACCGCAGCCCGGCGGGGGCCGAGGCGATCGCCACGGACTTCCCTGACACCGACGTCGCCCCCGATCTGGAAGCCGCCGTGCGTGCCGCCGATATCGTCACCTCCGCCACCATGACGACCGAACCGATCCTCAAGGGTGACTGGCTTAAACCCGGTCAGCACATTGACTTGATCGGCGCCTATCGCCCGGACATGCGCGAGGCCGATGACGCGGCCCTCAAACGCGCCCGCCTGTTCATGGACAGCCGTGAGACGGTGCTGGACCATATCGGTGAGTTCAAGGATCCTCTGGCGCGCGGCGTGATCAGCCGCGACGACGTTGTGGGGGATTACTACGATGTGGCCAGCGGCGCCTTTTCCCGTGCGCCAGAAGACATTACGCTGTTCAAGAACGGCGGCGGGGCCCACCTGGACCTGATGACCAGCACCTACATTCTAGAAGCGTGGAGAGAAAGATGAGCGCGCCCCAGATTACCGAGCAAATGATCGAGGACTTCCAGCGTGATGGCGTGGTGATGGTGCCCGGTGCGCTGACCGATTGGGTCGATGTGATGCGCGCGGGGGTCGAACGCAACATGGCCGAGCCGGGCGAATATGCGTCCGAGAACGCGGTGACCGAAGGGCGCTTTTTCGACGACTATGTCAACTGGACCCGCATCCCGGAATATGAACGCCTGGTGCGTGAAAGCCCGGCCGGTGAGATCGCCGCGCGGCTCATGCGCAGCCAGAGCGCGCAGTTCTTCCATGACCACGTGCTGGTCAAGGAACCGGGCACGCCGAAACCCACGCCCTGGCACCAGGACGGGCCCTATTATTTCGTCGAGGGTGAGCAGACCGCCAGCTTCTGGATGCCGCTGGATCCGGTGGGCGAGAACTCCCTGCGTTTCATCGCGGGCAGCCACAAATGGGACCGTATGGTGCGCCCCGTCAGCTGGGCCGATGACAGCGATTTTTACGAAGGTAAACAGGATTGGATCCCGGTGCCGGACCCGGATGCCAACCCGGGCGACATGAAGGTGCTGGAATGGCCGATGCAGCCCGGCGATATCGTCGTTTTCGATTATCGCACCGTACACGGGGCGCGCGGCAACTTTGCCGACACCCGCCGCCGGGCGCTGAGCCTGCGCTGGATGGGCGATGACGCGCGCTATATCGAGCGTCCCGGACGCACCTCGCCACCCTTCCCGGGGCACGGGATGGAAAGCGGCCAGCGCCTGCGCGAGGACTGGTTCCCGGTGCTGTGGAGGGCGGCTTGATCGGTTACCTCTTCCTTGCCCTCCTGGCGCTGGTGATCGCCGCGCCCTGGCTGATCGAACGCACCCGCCGCCCGATGGATGCCGCCGCGCGCCGGGACGCGCCTGGCGAATTCGTGACCCTGTCACGCGGGGTAACCCATTACCAGTGGCACGGCCATGTGGACGGGCCGGTGATCGTCATGGTGCATGGGTTGAGCTCGGCCAGCTGGGTGTTTTCGGGGCTCTTCCATGGGCTGAGCCTGATGGGGTTCCGCATCCTGACCTATGACCTCTACGGGCGCGGGTATTCGGATCGGCCTGCGGGCGAGCAGGACAAGGAGTTCTTTGTCGGTCAGCTCGAAGAACTGCTCACCGCGCTGGGCATCCCCGAGGAGCAGGAAATCTGCCTGTTCGGCTATTCCATGGGCGGGGCGATTTCGACCTGTTATGCCGCGAAACACCCCGAGCGGGTGGACCGGCTGTTCATGCTGGCCTCGGCGGGCATGGATTACACGCCGCATCCGCTCTTGAAACAGGCGCGCATTTCCGGGCGGTTCGGCACCTGGTTGTGGATGGCGTTCGGCGGGCTTTTGCTGAAATGGGGGGCCCATGCGGATGCCGAGGGGCCGACGGTGATCCCTGACTTGCCCGACCGGATTGCCGCCGATGTACGCACCAAGGGTTACTTGCGATCCGTCCTGTCCAGCGAACGTCACATGCTGGTGGAGGAGCTGGAAGAGGAACACCGGGAACTCGCCAAGATGTATGTCGCCGTGGTGTCGATCTGGGGCGCCGAGGATGATGTGATCCCCGCCAGCGCCATCGGCAAGCTGACCATGTGGAACCGCGACGCCTGGAAGCTGGAAGTCGACGGTGCCGGCCACGGCATCGGCTACACCCACCCGCAGGAAATTATCGCCGCCGTGCAGGAAAACCTGCGTGAGGTGTGAGGGTTTTTGCGCAGCCGGGGCGCTCCCGCCCCGGCCCTGCGCATCGAAGATGCTTGTGCCGGGTTGGGGGTAGCCAGTTTCGCGTTGCGAAACTGGCGGACCCTGACAGCGGTGCTTGCACCGCGAGAAGGCGTAGCGCGTTTTGCATCGCAAAACGCGCGGAGGGCGGCAGCTGTGCTTGCACCGCGAGAGCTTCGCGGCTCACTTCGTGAGCCTTGGAGGGGCGCTGCCGCCTCACGCGGTTTCTTTGAAACCGCTGCCAGCCGACGCGGGCACCGTAGGGTGCCCGCTTGCCTCGGCCTGGCGGCCTCACCCCGAGATATTTGAAGCAAGGAAAAGAGAGGGGTGGCGGTGAGCCACCTCTCGCGGTTCAATTGAACCGCTGTCGGTCTACGCGCGCCCGATGGGCACGCTTGCCTCACACCCGCGCCTTCTCCAGCACCTCCATTTCCACCACGCGGCGCACGAAGGGGGCCATGCCGGGCACGCCCGAGGCGCGGTCCTTGAGGTGGATGCAGATGTCGGGGCGGCGGGCGGCGATGACGCCGATCAGCTCGCCGCGGATTGCATCGTCCAGCCCCGCGCCCATCACCACCGCGCGAATGCCCGGCTCGGCCTCGAGCTGGTGAATGACCTCCTCGCGGTCATGGGCGCCGAGCCATTGGATCGGCAGATCCTCGAGCTGGCGCGCCACGTTGCTGATCACATCCGGCAGGCGCCCGACCAACAGAACAACCGGTTTCATGTGTTTTTCTCCTTTTCTGGTTGCCCCGCCGGTTCACTGGCGTGCTGGGCGGGGGACGGTTTCAGTGCATGCAGCAGAAGGAGCCGTGTTTGGCGCCCTTCATCAGCCGGTCGAAATCGCGGCCGCGCATCTCGACCAAGGTGCGGTGATCGCCGCCCTCGAACCAGACCTTGTCGAGCCCGGTCAGGCTGTCATCGACCACGGTCGGCAGGTTGTAGGCCTCGCCCACCGGCGGGGCCGCGCCGAGGTCGCAATCGTCGAAGAGCTCGCGCAGCTCTTCCTCTCCCGCCAGGCCCAGGCGGCGGTCCATCATGCCCTGCAGCGCATGCAGGTCGACCTGGTGGTTGCTGGGCACGACCGCCAGCATCGGGCCTTCCTCCATGTGGATCAGAACCGATTTCGCCAGGTGATCGCCGGGCACATGGGCGGCCTCGGCGCATTCGGCGGTGGTGACGGTGAACGGGTGTTTCAGCGTCGCATAGGGGATCTTGCGGGCGCTCAGGTGATGTTCAAGACGTGCGGATAAGGCCATGGTGTCCTCCGGGGTTGCGAAGGCGCCCTGGGGTCGGTCCGTGTCTGGCCTCTGGTCTGCTGCGTCGATCCGCGTCACCGGGCGCCCGGGGCGCGCCGCGTGTGTCGTGTGTGTGCTGTGCCCCCAGTGTGCCCCAGAAGGGGTGAGTCGGGCAAATCAGGCGGGCGCCAGGCCCCCCCAGAAACAACAAACCCCCGAGGCCGGGCCGCGGGGGTCGTCGTGGCGGATGGGCTGGCCCGCCCGCCGGATGCGTTCAGATCTTACAAAAGACCCTCGCGCTGCGCTTTTTTCCGAGCCAGCTTGCGCTGACGGCGAATCGCTTCAGCCTTCTCGCGCGCTTTCTTCTCGGAGGGCTTCTCGAAATGCTGCTTGAGCTTCATCTCACGGAAGACACCTTCACGCTGAAGTTTCTTCTTCAGCGCACGAAGCGCCTGGTCAACGTTGTTATCGCGAACCGAAACCTGCATGTGGTTTTCACCACCTTTCTAAGTTGGAGTTTGCAGAATTGCAGGAAGGCGCCATATAGCAGGGCTTTGCCCGCTTGTCCAGCTTTGCGCCCTGTGCGACAGTCGCCGCCATGACGACTGCACAAGAGTTCCTGACCGCCGCCCTTGATCACGTGCCTTTCGATGGCTGGACCCAGGCGGCGTTCGACGCGGCCGCGGCCGATTGCGGGCTGACCGATGAACAGGCGCGTGGGTTTTTCCCACGCGGCGCCGTGGACATGGCTCTGGCCTATCACCGGCAGGGCGACGCGGAAATGGTGGCCCGGCTTGAGGCTGCCGATCTGGACGCCATGCGCTTTCGTGACCGCATTGCCGCCGGGGTGCGGTTCCGGCTGGAACTGGCCGACCGCGAGGTGGTGCGCCGGGGCATGACGCTCTTTGCTCTGCCGCAGCATGCGGGTGACGGGGCGGCGGCGCTCTGGGGCACCTGCGACCTGATCTGGAACACGCTGGGCGACAGCGCGCGCGACGTGAACTGGTATACGAAACGCGCGACGCTTTCGGCCGTCTACAGCGCCACGGTGCTTTACTGGCTGGGCGATGACAGCGAAGGTCACGCCGCCACCTGGGCCTTCCTGGACCGGCGCATCGACGACGTGATGCGGATCGAGAAATTCAAGGCCAAGGCGCGCGACAACAAGCTCGCGCAGGCTTTCATGGCGGGGCCGGGCAAGATCCTGGACACCATCAAGGCCCCGGGCCAGCCGCGCCCGAACTACCCCGGACATTGGGAACAGAAGGACAACCAATGACATTGCCCACAACCATGCGTGCCGTCGAGATTTCCGAACCCGGCGGCCCCGAGGTCCTGCGCCCCATCGAGGCGCCCGTGCCGACCCCCGGCCCCGGTGACATCCTGATCAAGGTGGCATTTGCCGGTGTGAACCGTCCCGACGCGCTGCAACGGGCAGGCAGCTACGCGCCGCCCCCGACCGCCAGCCCGCTGCCGGGGCTGGAAGCCTCCGGTGAGGTGGTCGCGCTGGGTGAGGGCGTGACCCAGTGGAAGCTCGGCGACAAGGTCTGTGCGCTGCTGCCGGGCGGTGGCTACGCGGAATATGTCACCACGCCCGCCGCCCACGCCCTGCGCGTGCCCGAGGGTATGGGGATGAAAGAAGCCGCCTGCCTGCCCGAGACCTTCTTCACCGTCTGGTCCAACGTTTTCATGCGCGGTGGCTTGCAGGCGGGCGAGCGTTTCCTGGTGCATGGGGGCAGCTCCGGCATCGGCACGACCGCGATCCAGCTGGCCAATGCCTTCGGCGCGCGGGTCTTCACCACCGCAGGCTCGGATGAGAAATGCCAGGTCTGCCGTGACCTGGGCGCCGAGCGGGCGATCAACTACCGTGACGAGGATTTCGTCGCGGTAATGAAGCCTGAAGGCGGGCCGAACCTGGTGCTCGACATGGTCGGCGGCGACTATATCGCGCGCAATATCAAGAGCTTGGCGCCGGACGGCCGGATGGTGCATATCGCCTTCCTGTCGGGTCCGAAGGCCGAGATCAACTTCGCCCTGATCATGGCGAAACGCCTGACCGTGACCGGATCCACCCTGCGCCCGCAGTCGGACCTGGCCAAGGCGCGCATCGCTGAAGAGCTGGCACAAAAGGTCTGGCCTCTGCTGGATGCTGGCCGCGTCGCCCCGGTGATGGACCAGGTCTTCGCACTCGAAGACGCCGCCAAGGCCCATGCGCGGATGGAGACCAGCCAGCATATCGGCAAGATCGTTCTGCAGGTGGGCTAAGGCGTGTCCGACAAGGACACAGGCCCGATCCGCCCCACCGATGACGAGGCGCGCGCGCTCGCCCGCGGCCTGATCGACGGGGCGGGCTTCGCCGCCCTGGGCGTGCTGGACCCCGACACCGGCGCGCCCTTCGTCACCCGTATTGCGCTTGCGACCGACCTGGACGGTCACCCGATCAGCCTGATCTCGGACATTGCCTTTCACAGCAAGGCCCTGAAGGCCAACCTGACCTGTTCGCTGCTGGTGGGCGAACCCGAGGCCAAGGGCAACCCGCTGATACATCCCCGCCTGACCCTGACCTGCCGCGCCGCATTCCTGGGGCGCGACGCCGCCCACGCTGCCCTGCGCGACCATTACCTGACCCAGCACCCCAAGGCGAAACTCTATGTCGATTTCGATGATTTTCGCTTCGTGCGCTTCGCGGTCGCGGCGGGGTTCCTGAACGGTGGCTTCGGCCAGGCCTTCACGCTGACACCTGGCGATCTGGGGCTGGCCTAGCGCCGGGGTCCGGGGCGCAGCCCCGGCCTGGAGCGTTGGCGAAAATTATTTGAATAATTTTGATGCAGGGGGGCCTCGCTCCGCTCGGCTTCGGCTTGCCAGCACGGCAAGCCGGGCGTGTCCCCACAGCCTCACACCCGGTGGTACGGGCTGCCCGCCAGGATCGACGCCGCGCGGTAGAGCTGTTCGCACAGCATCACCCGCGCCAGCATATGTGGCCAGACCATCTTGCCGAAGGACAGCTTCGCATCCGCCCGCCCGCGCAAGCTTGGGTCGATTCCGTCCGCCCCACCGATGACAAAGGCCAGGTCACCCCGCCCATCATCGCGCCAGCGGCCCAGTTGATTGGCGAAATCGGGCGAGCTCATCAGCTTGCCCCGTTCATCCAGCGCGCAGATCACCGCGCCTTTCGGGATGGCACGCTCCAGCAGGGCCGCTTCGGCCGCCATGCCGCCGCCCTTCTTGTCCTCGACCTCAACGATGTTGGCCGGGCCCAGGCCCAAGGCCCGCCCGGTGCGATCAAACCGTGTCAGATAGTCGTCAATCAACTCGCGCTCGGGGCCCGCCCGAAGGCGGCCCACCGCGCAGATATGCACCCGCATCGCGTGACGCGGCTCAGTTGCCGGTACGCGCCGCGCCCGGATCCAGCCACATCTTTTCGAGCTGGTAGAACTCGCGCACTTCCGGACGGAAGACGTGGACGATCACGTCGCCCGTGTCGATCAGCACCCAGTCGCCCTGGTCCTTGCCCTCGATCTTCGAAAAGATGCCGAACTCCTGCTTGATGCGATCCGTCAGCTTCTCCGAGATCGCCGCCACCTGGCGCGAGCTGCGACCCGAGCAGACCACCATGTGATCGGCCATTTCCGACTTGCCCGAAAGGTCGATGGTCACGACATCTTCGGCCTTGTCTTCGTCAAGCGATTTCAGGATGCGGTCCAGCAGAGCATTGCTGACCGAAAGATCGGATGCCGTCACCATGGAAGGCTCCGCGTCAGCCGCGTCACCGGCGGCCTGTGTTTCATGAGACAGGACATAGTCCTCCTTCACTGCGCGCCGTCCAGCCCCGGCGCCGGGCATACCTTGAAAGTAACACCGGGTTTTGCCGATCTCAATATCAGCCGCGTTCACCAGCGCGCGAGGGGGTGGCAAATCGGCCACGCCCCCCGGCTAACCGGCCCGATGACGGCGCGGTTCAGCCGCCGTATTTCTCCAGGAAGGCCTCGGCGGGCAGGGCGCGGAAATCTTCCAGAGCGGCGCGCAGTCGTGCATGGTCCCAGTCCCACCAGGCCAGGGCCATCAGCCGGTTGGCCACGTCATCCGGGAACCGCCGCCGGATCGGGATCGCCGGCACGCCGGCCACGATCATGTAGGGCGGCACATCCCGCGTCACCACCGCGCCCGAGGCCACCACGGCGCCATGGCCCACGGTGATCTCGGGCTTGATCTGCGCATTATGGCCGATCCAGGTGTCATGGCCGATCCGCGCCCGCCGTGCCTTGCGCTGGGCAAAGAAGCGCTCGTCATGGGGTGCGTCATCCCAGTAATCCGACGAACGGTAGAGCATGTGATGCATGCTCGCCGTGTGCATCGGGTGATCCGTCGCGCCGATGCGCACGAAACTGGCGATGTTCACGAACTTGCCCACCTCCGCATTTGCCACATCGGCATAGCGGTCGGTGTAGGAATAATCGCCGACGGTCGAATGGGCCACGCGGGTGCCGCGGCCGATCTCGACATAGCGGCCGAAGCTACTCTCGGTGATTTCGGCGTCTGGGTGCAGGAACGGGCTGTCCGGGCAGAGCTTCGGCATCAGTGACCGCCCTCGCCGCCCTGGATCAGCTTGCGTCGCAGCCAGCCCGAGAACCAGTCCATCGCCATCACCATCAGCACGATCAGCACGATGTAGTAGGAGACCTCTTCCCAGTCCTTCTGGGTGATCATCGCCTGGGTCAGCAACAGCCCGATGCCGCCCCCGGTAATCGCCCCGATGATCGTCGCTGACCGGGTGTTGGATTCCAGGTAATACAGGATCTGGCTCAGGAAAATCGGCGTGACCTGCGGGATCACCCCAAAGCGATAGCGTTGCAAGGGTTTCGCGCCAGTCGAGGCAATGCCCTCGATCTGCTTGTTGTCCACGTTCTCCAGTGCTTCGGAAAACATCTTGCCGAAGCTGCCGGTGTCCGTGATCAGGATCGCCAGCGCGCCGGTCAAGGGGCCGGGACCGAAGGCGCGGGCCAGCACGATGGTCCAGATCAGCCCGTCAACGCCGCGCACGAAGTCGAACACCCGCCGGAAACCGAAGCGCACGGAGCGCAGCGGCGAGAAGTTCTTTGCCGCCATGAAGGCCAGCGGCAGCGCCACCATGGCCGCGCCGAAGGTGCCCAGGAAGGCCATCAGGATGGTTTCGAACAGGGCCCAGACAACCTGGCTGTGCTGCCACATCTTGTTGTGCCAGAAATCGCTGACGATACGGGTCAGATTGGCGGGATCCTCGATCACCAGCCCGACCAGTTCGCCAAAGCTCTTGCCGTGGAACTCGCTGTCGAGGGTAAAGAAGAACAGCTCCCAGCCAGTAAAGTACCGAAACACCTCGGCGCGGGCCTTGGTCACGGTCAGGCGTCCCGCATCCGTGGTGATCGCCACCCGGTTCTTCGACGCGTTGATCCACCCCGGCACCTCATCGGTGGGCAGGGTCAGGGCGACGCCCTGGCGCGAGGGCACGGCGGTGATCAGGCCATAGCCGGGCACCTCATAGGTCACGGCCTCGTCTGCAAAACGCACCACATGGCCGCCGTCCAGGTCGATCACGGTGTCTTCGCCCAGAGTGACCCAATCGGGCGCAGTGCCGGTGGCATAGGTGCCCTTGCGCTCGCCCTCGATGGCGATGGAAATCTCGCCCGACCGGTTCTGCCGCGTCACATGGGTCTTGTAGGAATAGGTGTCGGCCACCAGCGCACGGGCATTGTCGACGCTGGCGCGTTCGGACAGGCCCGGTACGTCGAAGGCAAAGAAGGCATAGGTCAAATAGGCCAGGATCACAGCAGGGATCGCGAATGCGGTCAGGCGTTTCCTGGCAAACAGCCGGTCGGCCTCACCGCGCAGCGTGGTGATATCGGTGGCGCTCATGGTCATGCTTTGGCCCCTTTCACCAGGCGTTCGCGCACGTGGCTGGACAGTTGGTCGAAGAAGACGATGGCGCCGAACAGCAGCAGGAAAATCGCGGCGGCCTCGTCATATTTGCCCTGGCCCCAGGACATGGCGTTCTTCAGCTCATAGCCAATGCCGCCCGCGCCGACGAAACCCAGGATGGCCGAGGCGCGGATGTTGATCTCAAACCGCAGAAGCGCATAGGACAGGTAGTTCGGCGCCACCTGCGGCACCACGCCCAGCCACATGCGCTGACCCCAGCTGGCGCCGGTCGAGGCGAGGCCTTCAATCGGTTTCAGATCGGCGTTTTCATTCACTTCCGAGAAAAGTTTCCCCAGCGCCCCCGCCGTATGAAAGGCAATCGCGATCATCGCGGGCACCGGCCCACCGCCGAGCACAAAGATCAAGACCAACGCGATCACGATCTCGGGCACCGCGCGCATCACGTCCATCACGCGGCGAAAAAGCCCGATCAGCCGCGGCCAGCGCGCCAACCCGCGCGTCGCCAGCAGCGACAGCACCATCGCCGCCATCGCGCCCAAGAGGGTGGAGACGGCGGCAATATTGATCGTCTCGATCAGCGCGGGCAGAAACCGCACCAGGTGGCCGGGCAGCTCATGGGCCTTCTCGGCGGCCTCGCCCAGCACGCTTGCCGGGAAATCCAGGATCTGCCGCCAGCCGTCGATGAAACTGCCGGCATTGCGGCTGTCGGCCAGGCGGAAGCCGGACAGCAAAAGCGCCACAAAAACGATCCCGATCAGGCCGGAATAGAGCCGCTTTCGGCTCATCGCTTCCAGGTAATCGCGCCGGTAATCGGGGGTATGGAGGGTCTGATCGCTCATGAGGGGCCTTCAAATGAAAAACCGGGCCCTGTCACAGGACGACAGGACCCGGAGAGGCTGCTGAAATCAGTTGGATTTCGCGCGGCGCGCTTCGATGATCGACAGGTAGGCGTCGTGGGTGATCGGGTCGAAGCCCAGGCTTTCGCCAGCCGAGATGTTGTAGGTGCAGTCCTTGTCGGCGTCATACATGCCGTCGATCAGGGCGGTCATGGTGGCCTTGACGTCGGCGGGCAGGGCGGTGCGCAGCACGATCGGGCCTTCCGGGATCGGCTTCGAGCGCCAGATCTCGACCAGGTCGTTCATGTCGATCAGGCCCGCGTCCACGGCCTTGCGCAGCGCGCCCGAGTTATAGCCGTCTTCCCAGTTGCCCTGGCCGTCGGCCCAGGTCACACCGGCGTTCACGTCGCCGTTGTTGACCGCGACGATGGTCTGCTCGTGGCCGCCGGTGAACTTGACCTCACCGAAGTAGTCGCCGTTGTCCATGGTGGCGTTGATCTCGGTCGGGATCTCGATCGAGGGGATCAGGTAACCGCTGGTCGAGTTCGGGTCACCGAAGCCAAACACCTGGCCCTTCATGTCCTCCAGCGAGGCGATGCCGCTGTCCTTGCGGGCAAAACCGATCGAGTGGTAGCCGTAGGAGCCGTCCAGGTTGATCTTGACCAGCACCGGCTCGACCGCGTTCGGGTCTTCCAGGTAGGTCTTGGCGTAACCGCTCGCGCCCAGCCAGGCCATGTCGATGGAGCCGCCCAGCAGGCCCTGGATCACGCCATTGTAATCGGCCGGGGCGAACAGTTTCACCGGCACACCCAGGGCTTCCTGGGCGTAGGTCTGCAGGCACTCATGCGAGGCCAGGCGGTCCTGGGCGTTCTCGCCGCCCAGGATGCCGATGCGGAACTCGGTGATGGTGTCGGCGGCCAGGACCGGGGTGGTCAGGGCCGTGGTTGCCACGATGGCAGCAAGCAGTTTTTTCATCGTTCAGATCTCCGGTTAAGACGCCCGCCCCCAGTGGCCGGGCGCGATGATGAAATTCAGATGGCGACTTCCGCCGCGCGGATTTCGGTGTCTTGGATGGTCTCGATGGCGGTCGAGGTGGCGGCTTCCGAGAAACTGTCTCCCGCGCCATAGATGTCGCGCGCCACGCCGGTGGTCAGCTGTTCGGGCGTGCCGTCAAAGACCACACGGCCCATGCGCATGCCGATCACCCGGTCGCAATAGCGGCGCGCGGTGTCCAGCGTGTGCAGGTTGGCGATGACCATGCGGCCGTCTTCCTCGTGGATACGGCGCAGCGCATCCATCACCACCTGCGCGTTCATCGGGTCGAGCGAGGCGATGGGCTCATCCGCCAGGATCAACTTCGGGTCCTGCATCAGGGCGCGCGCGATTGCGACGCGCTGCTGCTGCCCGCCCGACAGGGCCTCGGCGCGTTTCGACGCATGGGCGGCCAGGCCCAGACGCTCCAGGATGTCGATGGCGCGATGCACATCCTCGGTCGGGTAGAGGTTGAACATGGTCGCCAGGGTGGACCGGCGATTGAGCGTGCCATGCAGCACGTTCGACACCACATCCATGCGCGGCACCAGGTTGAACTGCTGAAAGATCATCGCGCAGTCGCGCTGCCAGGCGCGTTTGGCAGCACCCTTCAGCGTGGTGATCTCGCGCCCCTCGAAGCTGATCGACCCGTCCGAGGCATCGCCCAGACGGTTCAACATACGCAGCAGTGTGGATTTGCCAGCGCCCGAGGCCCCGATGATGCCGATCATCATCGGACGGTCCACGGTGATGTTCGCGCCGTCCACCGCGGTGGCCTCGCCGAAACGCTTGGTCAGGTTCGTGATCTCGAGCATGTGCCCCCCGTTCAGTTGCGGCGGGGGTAAAGGGCGGATGATTCCGCCACATGTCGGTTTGATGATGTTTTTGTAACGGGGCGGGGGCTGGGCGTGTGTCGTCAGGGGCAGCCGGATCTGCGTCCGTAACGAGCCCACACCGGAAGTGTCAAAATCTTGCTGCGCGCGCTCGCAGCGCCGGTTTTTCTGCAATGGCATAAAATTTTACGCTGCCTTGCAAAAGGGATAGCAGCCGTTGATGAATTGCGCAGCAAATCTGAAACCATGAATTGGAAAGGTGCGGGACAAAGTGAGCTTTCGCTGCCAATTCACTAGTGACTGCTTCACGTCGCTTGGTGGAAGTGCTGCATGTCTTTAGTCTTCGTCATTCGCGCTTCAGAACCATAATCCCCGCACAGATGATCATAAGCATCCCCAGCAGGGTTGTTGCGGTGGGAGCCGTGTTGAAGAACACAAGATCCCAGGTCGCGGCAAACACAAGATAGCTGTATTCAAAGGTTGCGACAGTTGATGGCGGTGCGGCCTTGTAAGCACCGGCGATCCCGAGGCCGATCAGCACAGTCAGGATCGCCAGCAGCCCCAAAATCATCCATTCAGTTTGGTCAACCGCTGACCACTTGCCAAGCAGATTGGGATAGGCGCGCACCATTGCTTCGTCTGGGGTCCAGAGCAGCAGAACACTGCTCACGGCCATGCCTGCAATCAACATGACCAGTTTAAGAGACAGCGCCAGTGCTGCAACCGTCACAACCTGGCATTTCGTTCGTGTCAGGATGTGCGCCAGAGCATAGAATACAGCACCACCGACAGGCGCAAGCGCCCAGAGCGAGAAGGCGTCTGTGCCAGGCTGCAACAGCACAAGGACACCGGCAAAGCCGAGCAGCACCGCGAGCCAGCCGCGCCAACCGACGGGCTCGCCGATGACACAGGCCGATATGATCGTGACAAAGATTGGGGCGGTATAGGTCCCCGCCCCGAGAACGGACAGGCTGACAAAGGGGATGGCGCCGTAAAACGACAGAAACATCAGTGTCATGAACAGGGATCGCAGCAACACCCACGGTCCGAGTGCATCCTGCAAAAGGCGCCGGTCAGTTCTCTGCAAGACGGAAACGGCGTAAAGCAACGGCAGCGCGAGCATGGCCCTCAGCGAAAAAATCTGTCCCAGAGGCATCTCGCTGCTGAAGAACTTGAAAATCACATCCTGCACTGACGTTATGAAAAGGGCCACCACGACCAATATCACGCCGCGCACGACATTGTTGGGGCGTGCCTGTGCCTGAACCATACTCATTGTGTTGCCCGATCTTGCCAATACATCACCTGAAACCGCACCGTATGGCACCCGTCAGCGTTTGATTATCCCTTGCAAACTGAAGTCAGCAGTTAGTATTCTTAAACAATGGAACGTGCGCCTGTTTATGGGATAGAAGTGTTTCTCACGATCGTCCGGGAGGGCTCCTTGCGGGCTGCTGCCGATGCGCTGGGTGTCGGCGCCCCTGCGGTCAGTCTTCAGTTGAAGTCTCTTGAGGAAAAAAATGGGCGTCGGGCTCATTCACCGCACGACGCGCAGTATCGAACTCACTGAAGCCGGCCGCGTTCTGTTTGAAGCCGCCGCGCCCGCCTACAGAGATATGGTGGATGCAGTGAAGAAAACCCGGGATACGGCAACCACGCTAACGGGAACCCTGCGCCTTGCGGCAACACGGGGCGCCTATGTCACTGCCATCGCGCCGGTTTTGTCATCGTTCCTGGCAGACCATCCGGGGCTTAATATCGACATTTCGCTGAACGAAAGCCTGACGGATATTGTCCGAGAGGGCTTTCACGCCGGGGTTCGGCTCGGGGATATTCTCGCGCCTGAAATGGTCGCCGTGCGGCTGACTCCGCCCTTGACGCCTGCATTCTCAGCAGCGCCGTCTTATCTGGATCAGCATGGACGCCCGTCGCATCCCAGGGATCTGCTGAACCATCAGTGCATACGCTACAAGCTTCCGTCGGCCAAGAAGCTCGCCGCCTGGAAGTTTGTCGAAAACGAGCAGGAAAAGATCATTAATCCCCCGTCCCGGCTTACTTTCGACAATATCGGGGGCGTCGTACAGGCAGCTCGTGACGGCCACGGAATCGGCTGGTCCCTACGCGCAACCATCAATGACCATCTGAAATCAGGTGCGCTTGAAACGGTTCTGGAAAACTATGTGAAGAACCTTCCTCCGTTTTATCTGTATTACCCTGAACAAAACCGGCGCGTGGAATGCCTGCGTGCATTTATTGACTATCTGGTGTCACACCTGAAGCGGGACCACGGCAGCTACAGCCGCCAGTATAATAGCGAACTCACTGGATTACGCCCTTAACCTGCTCCAAGAATGACAAAGGGCTCATGCCGGGTGCCGGTCTGCAAACCCGCAGCGGTTGGCAGGTGGCCACAAGAAGTTTCAGAACGCCTATGTGCGGTTGAAATGTTGGCGGCCGCGCTCCGGATCGAAACCTGAACCGCGCTAGTTGACGCAATGGAAGCCGACATTCATCTTTGCCGCAGCATCAGTCGAAATGGGTTCGTTTGTTGAATCCGCCGCGCCCAGAACGAACGGCGGCTTCAGGTTTCGGCATCAGCGAGCGCCCGATAGACCGTCATCCTTGAAACCCCTAGATCACGGGCGATCTGGGCTTTGGGAGTACCCTCGCGCGCCAATCGTCGGATTTCATTGTCATCAACGGATTTCCGCCTCCCCTTGTAAAGGCCCTTGCCCTTGGCCGCTTCGATTCCTGCACGCTGCCGGTCACGAATGAACTTGAGTTCCATGTCAGCCACCATCCCAAGAACTGTGATGACTTTGCCGCCGTTGCCTTTCTTTGTGTTTGCTGACGCAGCGTCCGTTCGCGGTCGCGGCACGCTAATTGATGCGTTGCAGCCGCTGTCGCCAGATCGATCATTCAAAACTGCGCTGATGCTGAACTCCTGAACCGCAATTTTGCTGCGGCCGAGATCGATTATAAAGATGCGAGCGCTGCCGATATCAAAAATCTGCTCTTCACTGATGCAGCATTCCTTTACTATTGCGACACCGTTGTCGTCACCACGTCTGCCAGAACGCGGTAATAGGATCCGGGCAAATTCAGGTAACTTTGTCAATTCAAACAGGTAGAAGGCAAATGCGGATCTTCTCTTAACGGATCAAAACGCTCAATGTCATCGCGTTTGGCTTATGTTCATAAGTTGCCTCCAAAGCCGCTAGTCAGTCGCACAAGTCACAACGGTGACCGCGTGCGCGACCGGATGACGTTGATGGGACTGGCACCAAGCAGAGCGGAACCCCAAGGTGGAAAATTTAACAGGCACAGCATTCAACCGCCCTTGCAGATGAGACAAAATGTGGAATAGTGTGCAACTTGTTTGTATTCATGAACTGTGAAGCTTCAATAAAATGCCGCATCCCCTACATAAAATTCAACCCATCGCTCAAGCCGTTGCTGATCTCTTTGGTCCTCATGTCGAAGTGATTTTGCATGACCTCGAAAATGACGAAATTTTTGCAATCTACAATAACTGCTCGGGGCAAGAGGTCGGCATGCCTTCGAACCTGGGACTGGGTGACAGCGGTGAAGTCCTTACCAAAGATGTGTTTGGACCCTACGAAAAGAGCGGGGTGAATGGTCAGGCCGTCAACTCCATTTCTGCTGTGATAAGAGATGACGAAGAGAGGGCCGTTGGTCTGCTTTGTGTAAATGCTGACTATTCGAAATTCCTTGGTGCACACCAAATTCTGAGTGAACTTATCACGCCCCCTCGTATGGAAAAACGACCCGAAGTTCTGTTCAGGAACGACTGGCAGGGGCTCATAATCAATGAGATAAACCACTTCCTCGAAAAGCATAATCTTGCCCAAAGTGAGATGAAGCCAGAGCAGCGTCGTCTTCTTCTCAAGCAGATTGATGGCAAAGGGCTTTTGTATGCGCGTCGCTCTGTGGACCAACTGGCTGCGATTTTAGATGTGTCTCGCTCAACACTATATAAAGATCTCGTGCGTGTGCGGGAAAACGACATCGTTCGAAAGGTTCTGTCATGACACAAATCTATACGCTGGAACAGATTAAGACCGTGACTGAGAAGATGGATTTCTCGAACACGCTTGAGCAGGGATTTGTAGCGTATTCTCAGGGCGAAGTTGTGGTGCCGCCGGTTGGAGAACTGACCTTTGAGCAGCCGCCAGGTGATACACATATCAAATATGGCTATATCAAAAACGACGACGTCTACGTCATCAAGATTGCTTCTGGGTTCTACGATAACCCATCAATCGGCTTGCCGTCGAACTCGGGGCTGATGCTTGTGTTTGCGCAGAAAACCGGCGTTCTTGAGGCCGTGCTGTTGGACGAAGGATACCTTACGGATATTCGCACGGCTGTTGCGGGGCAAATTGCAGCCAAGCAGCTCGCGCCCAGTCAAGTCGACGCGATTGGGGTGTTCGGGTTGGGCATTCAGGGCAAAATGCAGGTGGAGTATCTGAAATCCGTGACGTCCTGCCGAAAGGTGATGGCTTGGGGCCGATCTGACGCGAAGCTGGACCAATATGCAGCCGACATGGCAGAGCTTGGTTTCGAGGTCGAAGGGACCAGAAACGCTGCTGAGGTGTGTAGTGCCTGCAATCTCATTGTGACGACGACCCCGTCTCAACAGCCCCTGATCACGGCCGAGATGATCCGGCCGGGGACACATATCACTGCGATGGGATCCGATACGCCCGAGAAACAGGAACTGGATGCCGATGTGGTGGGCAAGGCCGATCTGGTTGTTGCCGATTCCATTCCGCAATGCCTGCAGCGAGGAGAGTCTTTTAAGGCCATAAACGCTGGGGCATTCCGGGCCGAACACCTGCAAGAGCTGGGGCATGTCATTTCTGGGCATGCGGTTGGAAGAACGTCCGATTCACAGGTCACAATCGCCGATCTCACCGGCGTGGCGGTACAGGATATTCAGATCGCAAAGGCCGTACGCGCGGCTCTAAACACATAGCGAATTTACAGTGTCACCTTCATAAACGTGACATGAAACTGGACTAAATGTGTAACTTAGATAAACTGTGTATCACGCAGTTGAGGAAGATAACGGATCACGATGATGGAATTTGTGAGCACTCGCGGTAAAGCCAAGGCAGTTGGCTTTGAAGATGCGCTGTTAAACGGCATGCCCGAAGACGGTGGTCTATATGTGCCTGCTCATATTCCAACGGTAAGTGCATCGACGCTGGCAAGCTGGGCAAACCTGCCGTTTAACGATCTGGCGTATGAAATCCTGTCGCAGTTCATCGATGACGGCGTGATTCCCGCTGGCGATCTGAAAGAACTGATCGCTAAGAGCACCGGCACTTTTACCCATCAGGATATTGTGCCGGTTGTGCCCCTGCCAAATCACGAAAATCAGTACCTGTTAGAGCTGTTCCACGGCCCTACCCTGTCGTTCAAAGACGTGGCCATGGGATTCTTGCTGAACTGCATGGACTATCTTCTGAAGCGCCGGAACGAAAAAGTCTCGATCATTATGGCCACAACCGGTGACACAGGGCCTGCTGCGGCCTTTGCGTCGTGCGGCAAGCAAGAAACGATCGACTGCTGGGTGCTATACCCCCGCGGCTTTATTTCGGAAGAACAGGAACGGCAGATCACCACATTGGGGCAGCCCAATGTCCATGCCGTCGCCGTTGAAAACTGCCCCAACGGTGCGGATGATCTGGATGACGTTCTGTTTGATATGTTTGACGACCGTGACTTGGTCAAAGCATACAATCTGTCCAGCGTGAATTCCGTGAACTGGTGCCGGGTGATGTTCCAGTCGATCCACTATTTCTACGCCTATTTCAGGACCGTCGAAAACGTGGGAGACCCGATAACGTTTTCAGTCCCTGCAGGGGCCTTCGGAAATCTTTTTGCGGGGTTTCTGGCGCGCGAAATGGGGTTGCCAGTTGAAACCTTTATTTGCGCTCAAAACCGCAACAGCCCGCTGCATCGCTTGCACCAGACAGGCACCTACGAACGCCTGCCGCTTGAGGTGACGCCGTCAAACGCAATCGATATCTCGTTGCCTTACAACTATTGGCGCTTCCTCTACTTTATCTCCGGCCAAGATCACGCCGCTTTGGACGGGTGGATGCGGGAGATGCAGAAGACTGGGCGTATCACATTTGATCAGAACATGTTGAATGGCATTCGGCGCGGATACGAGACGGCGTCGATCTCTGACCAGAATACGCTGGACACCATCAAGCATGTTTTTGAAACCTGCGATGGTTATCTTTTGGATCCGCATGGCGCAGTGGCCGTTACGGCGTCACTGGACTATGCAAGGCGAGCGCCCAAGGGGACCAAGATCGTTAGTTTGCTGACAGCGCACCCTTCAAAATTTCCTGATGTGATCCAAAAAGCACTGGGTTCGGAACGCGACCTTCCGGCCTCGGCCCTACATCCGTCGATTGAAGCCGTGAGAAACCAGTTTCAGGCGGTGTGTCTGATAGATTGTCCGAAGCTCAAGGCTGCGCTGGTTCATGGGCTGGACGCAAGCTCAACCTCGCGTGCGACCCATGGTGGTGAACAGGCCTGAGGTGAAAATGCAAACTGAAGATGAACCCCAAGTTCGACAACGGGTGTTCTAAAACGAAGCAAGGGAGAACTGTGATGAAGAAAATGAAACTGGCTTTTGCGGCGATCGCGGCGACGATGACATTTGGGGCATCTGGCGCTGCACAGGCGGAAACGCTTCGTGTGGGTATGGAATGCACGTATCCTCCGTTCAACTACCGCTCCGAAGACGGTGATCTGGCCGGCTATGACGTCGATGTTGCAAAAGGCGTTGCCGAAATCATGGGCGTCGAACTGGAGTATGTCTGTCAGGAATGGGGTGGTATGATCCCGGCGCTGCTGGCCAATAAATTTGATCTTATTATCGCTTCCATGTCGATCACCGAGACACGTCTGGAGAAAATGGATTTCTCGCGCCCATACCGCGACTCGATTGGTCGCATGATTGGTCGCAAGGGGTTGAACAAAGAACTCTTTGATGCGGATGGCAATCCGATCGCAGCCAATTTTGATGGTCTGCGCGTTGGCCTTGAACGCGCATCCACCTACGAAGCCTGGTTCAATGCCAAGGTGCCTGATGCTGACGTCGTCTACTACGACGGTACAGAACCGATGTACCTTGATCTTATCAATGGCCGCGTTGACGCGATCATGTCAAACCCGATGAAGATCCATCTCAAGTTTCTCAGCCAGGAACGTGGCAAAGACTATGAGTTCATCAGCCCGTCTCTGAATGAGGAAGAGTTCTTTGGAATCGGTGTTGGCATTGGTCTGCGCCAGGGCCAGCCCGAACTGAAAGCACGTCTAGATAGTGCCTTGGATCAGCTGATCGCGGAAGACAAGCTTACAGAGTATGCACTGAAATACTTCCCCTTCGCGATATACAACGAAAACTGATCTGAGTTCAGTTCCCTGAAAACAGGCGCAACCAAACACCATGGTTGCGCCAAGTGCCGCTTGGCGCTTGCAGAATTTCGGAGCACATACGATGAGTAGCCTGTCCGGTTGGTGGGATGATTTCTTTTGGGGATCCGTCGTGGTTTTGGAGGTGTTTCTGGCATCTCTGGTTCTGATGGTTGTGTTTGGTTTGCTTGGGGCCGCGGCCAAGCTTTCAAACAAACCGGTTCTGACAAAACTCGCGGGCGCATATACCGTCATCTTTCGCGGGACGCCTGAAATCCTGGTTATCTTGTTGTTGTATTTCGGTTCGGCAATCACGCTGACTGCGATTGCGCAAGTCTTCGACCCGGAAGTTAAGTTTGTTGATATTCCACCGTTCTGGGCGGGAACGCTTGCCATTGCGCTGGTTGTCGGAGCTTATGCGACCGAAACGTTTCGCGGCGCTTTCCTCGGTGTCAAACAAGGCAGCATCGAAGCCGCATATGCATTGGGATTATCGACCTTCCAGGTGTTTTTCTATGTCCGCGTCCCCGAGATGTGGCGTCTGGCATTACCTGCTTTCGGGAACCACATGCTGTCGTTGGTCAAAGACACGGCCTTGATCTCGATCATCGGGCTGAACGAAACTCTGTTCGTCGCCAAACAAGCCATTGGCACAACAGGTCAACCTTTCACGATGTATATCGTCGTTGGCGCAATTTACCTGGGGTTTTCAACCGTCATCACCCTAAGCGTTATGGCGCTTGAACACTATGGGTTTCGCCACATGAAGAGGGCAAAATGAGTTTTGACCTTTCGATAATCGTGAACGCCTTGCCGCGGATGCTTGGCGGCATCGGCATTACATTCCAGCTGCTGTTTCTTTCTGCGATCCTTGGGTTGATTGTTGCAACAGGTCTGATGCTGATGCGCATAAGCGGTAAGTGGTATCTGAACTACCCTGCCCAGGCCTATATCTATATCTTTCGCGGCACCCCGATCCTGGTGCAGATGTTCATCATCTACTACGGCTTCCCTCAGCTTGACTTTATCCGCGACAGCTTTCTGTGGCCTATTTTCCGGGACCCGTTTGGATGTGTTGTCGTCGCTTTGACCCTAAACTCGGGCGCCTATGCATCCGAAGTTCTGCGCGGAGGCGTTCTGGGTGTAGATCAGGGCATCAAAGAAGCGGGCGAAGCCTTGGGGCTGTCTGCACGGCAACGCTTTGTCTATCTAGTGTCACCCATCGCCATTCGCCTGTCTCTGCCAGCATATGGCAACGAGTTCATCAGTTTGCTGAAATCGACCGCCCTGGCAAGTACCGTGACATTGATGGATATGACCGGAATCGCCCGCACCATCGTTGCTCAGACATATGCCCCATATGAGGTCTTCATCTCGTTGGCCATCGTTTACATGATCCTGACATTCATCATTCAAAAGTCGATCGGCGCGATTGAATACCGGATCAGCGGATATACTCGAAAGTGAGGCCGAACATGTCTTCCACACTTATCCAACTCAACAACGTAGAAAAATACTACGGCTCGTTTCATGCTCTGAAAGACATCAACCTAACGGTTGAGAAAGGTGAGCGCATTGTTGTTTGTGGTCCGTCCGGGTCGGGGAAATCCACGCTGATCCGGTGTATAAACCGGCTGGAAAAACACGATTCAGGTCAGATCGTGATTGACGGCATCGAACTGACCGATGAGTTGAAAAACCTGAATGCAGTGCGTCGCGAAGTCGGCATGGTATTCCAGAGCTTCAATTTATTCCCTCACATGACCATCCTGAAAAACCTGACCCTGGCGCAAACATTGGTGCGTAAGATGTCCAAGTCTGAAGCAAAAGATGTTGCGATGCACTTCCTCGAAAAAGTGAAGATCGCCGAGCAAGCTGAAAAATACCCGATTCAGCTGTCCGGAGGACAGCAGCAACGGGTGGCGATTGCGCGTGCGCTTTGCATGAAACCAGAAGTTATCCTGTTTGATGAACCGACATCGGCCTTGGATCCTGAAATGATCAATGAGGTTCTGGAAGTGATGGTTGATCTCGCAAAAGAGGGCATGACGATGATCTGCGTCACGCATGAAATGGGGTTTGCACGCGCCGTTGCAGACAGGGTTGTGTTCATGGACAGTGGAGAAATTGTTGAGATGGCCGAGCCTGCTGAATTCTTCGAAATGCCCAAAAGCGATAGGACAAAAGCTTTCCTCAGTCAGATTATCGGCCATTGAACCTGTTTCAAGGCACATTCTAAACTGGGAAGCGACTTTTCCTCTATCCTACTGGAAAGTCAGGAGAACAGTTTATGAAACGAACCGAGCTAAATCTAGCCGAACGGCGCAAAATCGAGGACCTTTTGCATAGGAAGGTAAAAGTCGCCGAGATTGCGCGCCAGATCAATCGCCACCGTGCGACTGTCTATCGTGAGATCAAACGCAATTTCTTCAAGGATGAAGAGTTGCCTCAGCTCAATGGCTACTACGGGATGCTTGCCCAGAAATCGGCGGCTGATCGCCGTGCAAGACGTCGCAAACTGGTGCGTATTCCTGAACTCCGGGAAGCTGTGATAGGACGGCTCCAAGAAGGTTGGTCACCGGAACAGATTGCAGGTCGTCTAAAGCTTGAAGGTCATGCAACGACCGTCAGTCATGAGACGATTTACGCCTATGTCTACAGCCCAGACGGTCAATCACAGGCGTTGGCACGTTACCTTCCAGAACGGCGGAAGAAGCGAAAACCGCGCTATTCTCGCACACCTCGCGGCATGATGTTCCCGCTTGAAAGATCGATCCACAACAGGCCTGAGTACATAAAAGAACGTTCAACTTTTGGGGAATGGGAAGGTGATCTTATGATTTTCCGGCAAGAGCACGGGAAAGCAAACGTCGCATCGTTGGTCGAACGGAAGACCCGCTTTGCAGTCTTGTTCCGCAACAATGATCGCAGTTCGAAACACTTCATGGCGAAACTCATGAACGTAATGGAACCCCTGCCCCAGATCGCGCGCCAGTCTATTACTTTTGATCGCGGAATTGAGTTCTCGGGATGGCGAAAGCTGGAATCAGGAATTGGAACGAGCGCCTGGTTCTGTGATCCGCAGGCCCCATGGCAAAAAGGCTCGGTTGAGAACCTGAACAAACGGGCTCGAAGGTATTTGCCGCGCGATACCCCGATCGCGGCGCTCTCAAATCGCGACATGAAGGCGATTTGTGACCGCCTGAACGGAACACCAAGGAAATGTCTTGGGTGGCGAACGCCAACAGAAGCATTCACCGAAGAACTGAGAAAACTTGGATAACAAGAAATGTCGCAACCTAACTTGAGTTCACACAAAAAGAGGAGTTCGGTGAATAGCGGACTGAGGTAGCGTCGTAACAAAAGTGAAATTGCCCGCACACCGGAGATTTTCACCTTCAAGCTCGCTGCCTGAGGCAACCATAACCAGTCTTTCTGATGCGCTCCAATTGGCGGAAATTCGGGAGCACGGAAATTTTAAGTTTCTCAACAACATCTGCAAGTAGCTGCCATTTGATCAAGGAATAGTGAATAACAGCTTCCCCCCGATTGAGTTCGTATGGCCTTCAGTCCAGCACCATTTAAGTTTGCCAGCCCCAGCCTGAAATCAAACGGCCTCGGATTGGATCCGAGGCCGTTTTCTACATTTGTAGGACAAGATGACCTTTTGAAACTTTTAGGTTATGTCGGGCGACGCACCACAAACAACTGTGGCGCTCCATCTGACATTACCTATCCACACATGAAAAACCCTTTTAATTCAGTCACTCATATCACGGCGACACGGTATACTGACCAAAAATTTCGTAATGAACTACCTTCTTTTTATGGAGCGACCGATTGCCTCGTCGTACCCCACAAAATGCAAATCCCCACTCAGTTGCTCTAGAGACCGAACCGACAATCTGAGTAGAACGCCTTATCAATGATCCGGCGAGCCGCCGTTCGACGAAACATTTCTAATAGTCAGCTGCGCGGACTAAGCGGCCTTTTGCATCCGCGACTAGTGCTGACGCAGCATGTTGTTGCAGCTGCGGTACACCCAACTTGCCATCGCAGCCGAAGTCGCGGTACCGGTCATTCATAGCCATGATAGTGCCCGGATCTCAAACCATCTTCATACCCATTCAGCCAGTGCTTGCGCAAAAAGCTATCGAATTTACCGCGAGGATGAAAAACCAACACTCAATCACAAGCCGGTGTTTGACCCCGAATGGCATGCGTTCAGCCCGCCAAACCCTGTCTCAAACGAACCGGTATCTACGGCTGTCACTGTTGAACGACTTCCGGGGCAACATATGGCGCGCGCCGGTCCCGTGCGACGGTAATGCGATTCATCTGCCGATGCGCGGGAAAGTGATCCCCGACCGCATAATGCTGGGTCGCAAAATTGTCCCGCATGACCACGGTACCGGGGCGCCATTTGACCCGCACCTGAAAGTCGGGCTTGTCGATCAACTCATAGATCTGCTTAAGCACAGCGCGGCTTTCATCCGGCTCCAATCCGGTAATCCGCAAGGTATAAGATACATTGGCATAGATCAGCGGCCGCCCGGTGGCCGGGTGCGGCATGATCAGTTTGTGCAACACCTCGTTGCCCTGTTCCGCGCCCCAGTTTTCCAGCGTCTCAGCCCGGTCGCCGTCCTTGCCGTTGTCCAGCCGAGTGTCATAGCCTGCGCGGATGTCATGCACCGCATAGGCGTCTTTCAACTTTGCGCGCAGGTCTTCGGGCAGCGCGTCATGCACCGCATACATCGAACACCACAGCGTATCGCCCCCCACAGGCGGGATCACACGCCCGTGCAGGATACAGCCAAAGGGCGGCTCTTTCATCGCGCTCATGTCGCTGTGCCATTCGGCGTTTTCCGGTTTGCTTTCGGCAGTGTCCTCGATGATGGCGATGGGCGGATGGCCATCGACAGACCGGTAGAACGGATGCACCGGCATGATCGGGCCGAGGCTGGCGGCCAGCGCAGTTTGCGCTTCGGGCGTGATATGTGCGTCGCGAAACACCAGCATCTGATGTTCCATTAACCCGTCATAGATCGCCTGTGCGGTGGCATCGGTTAACGGCGCGTTCAGGTCGACATCGTTGACTTCGGCACCGATATGGCCTGTTAGTTTGGTGAATGTGACCATCGTGACCTCCTGTTCGATGCGGAATCAGAACGACTTGTAATCGGCATATTTCTCGTCGATCAGCCGGGTGATCGCGGCCCATTCCATGCCCCGGTTGGGCTGAGGACCGGGATTGCCCCAGTGATGCGTATGTTGGATCACCGCATCGCTGGGCTGCACGGTTTTCACCCCCGCAGACAGCACATCCACCTGCGCCTTGCAGGCGTTCTCAAGCGTATAGAGGTAATAGAAACACTCGCCTGCGTCGCGCCCCACAGTCAGCAGACCGTGGTTGAGCATGATCATCGCGTATTTGTCACCCAGATCGGCACCCAGCTTTTCGCACTCGCTCTCGGATGCGGTGGCGTCGTCATATTCATGATAACAGACCTGCCCTCCGATCTCATTCGCCTGCTGACTGAGCGGTAGCAGCCCGCAGTCCATGGCTGAAACGGCAATACCTGCGCGGGTGTGGCTATGGGCGGCGAAGTTGATTTCGGGCCGGTGTTTCAGAACGGCCGTGTGGATTTCATGGCCTGCGTCATTCACCGGATAGTCGCCCGCAACAACCTCACCCTCCATCGTGACCTTGATCAGGTTGCCTGCCGTCACCTCGTGAAACAGCAGCCCATAGGGGTTGATCAGGTAATTGTTTGGCTCTCCCGGCACGCGGGCCGAGATATGGGTGTAGATGAAATCGGTCCAGCCATAATGGACGAAACAGCGATAAAGCCGGGCCAGATCCAGCCGCGCCTGCCGTTCGCCATCGCTCATGTTGGAGTGGGGCATTGGGTTTCCTTTCCGGTGCGGCCTAGACGCCCAGACAGACGTAATGTTTGCGGGTGCCGGAATAATGCATCGACCGTGTTGAAAGAGGTTGTTGTCCAGCAGAACCAGATCACCGGGTTCCATCTTCAGCACTTGCGTGGTGCGCCAGATCGCACCGCGGATTTGCAGGACCGTTTCCATCGGGATCGGTTCGCCATCCCCAAAGGTGGAGTTGCCCTGAATTTCATCCTCTTTCAGGCCGTGCTCCCAATAGACATCGTTTTGCGTCCAGAACGAGGAGTGCATTTCCGACATCTGGTTCAGCCAGACCTCTTTGCCCTTATACTCCTGAAACACCTTAGCCCGGTGCCAGGTTGTCATCGACCCGTTCGGCCCCCAGTCGTAATTGATGCCATGCCTGGCCAGATAGGCCTCAGCCTCGTCCTTGTTCGCGACACCCAGAGATTGCTTCCAGCCGACGACCTGCGCGGTGTTTTCTTGCGGATACCAGCGATAGTACCGGATGTCGCGGCGGCGGGCTTCCTCGACGATCGCGGGGGCCAGTTCACCGGGGGTCAGGCGGTTGTCGTTGACCGGCACCTCGCCCCCCTCTTCGGCGGCTTTTTGGCAGTAAAACATGATATAGGTCGGGCCGCCGGGCATATAAG
Source organism: Aliiroseovarius sp. (assembly GCF_965228805.1). NCBI lineage: Bacteria > Pseudomonadati > Pseudomonadota > Alphaproteobacteria > Rhodobacterales > Paracoccaceae > Aliiroseovarius > Aliiroseovarius sp. The sequence continues at coordinate 1,556,041 of NZ_CBDDIE010000003.1, forward strand.
CCATTTCATTATGGGGCGAGAGCGTCACGCCGGGCGGCTCGAAGCTGGTGACGTTGACGTTGTTTTCCTGCTTGTCCCGCACCGCGTTACCGCCGGTGTAATCATGCGGCTTCAGCCCCATTCGCGCGCAAAACGCGCCGAATTCGTCCTGAGATGTGATCGGCACGTCCTTGAACAGGATCGCCGGATGCGCGTCGATCTCACGCCGCATCAGGTTGCCCGCACTGGCGGCCAGCGCCTCCAAGCTGTGGCCTGCGCTGTCGGGGCGCACCCGAAACAACGCGTTGCCAATATGCGGGATGCTTTCGGGAAAGGCCGGGTGGTCCGAGCCGGGCAACCCCCGGATGCCCCGGATCGGCACCCGTGGCAGATGGGACGTGTCGGGTTGAAACTGATGCCATGTTACGTCTGTCATTGGCCATCCTCCTCGGCTGGAAACAGGGTTTCGGGTATTGTCCCCAGCCCGGGGCCGGGGCCTGCGCAAACGCGACCCGGGGCTGGGCGCGCGATCATGGACCGATCTGTGTCGATCGGGTCGGTGAGGTCGATGGAAGAGATCAGCATGGCGGGCGGCGTTCCAACCGCCAGATGCAGCGCCCCGGCACCGGCCACCTGACCGGCCCACCAGCCATCGATGCGCACCTTGATCGCCGCCGCCGCACAGGCATCGCGCACCGTGCGCCCAACGCTGAGCCCTCCGATAGAGTCAGATTTGATCACCAGCGCCGCCGCTGCGCGATCCTGAATGGCACGCATATAGGTGGGCAGGTCCTTCAGGCACTGGTCCAGCATCACCGATGCGTCAATGCCGCGCGCCACAGCCAGCCCGTCGTCGTATTCGTCACAGGGTTCCTCCCACATCACGCGGGGGTCATTGATTTCTGGCAGTGCGCGGATAGCGTCGTCGGGCTTCAGCGCGCCGTTAAAATCGGCCAGCAGCCTCTGATCGGGGCGCATCGCCCCCAGTACAGCGCGCACGCGGGTCAGATCATTGTCGAGCGTGTCTGACCCAAGCTTGGCTTGAACCACATCGAAACTTTGGCTCTGGGCGCGCACGATCTCAGCCATGACCTCGGGCGCTTCGCAAGAAAGCGAGAGGTATTCGGGGCAATCCGCCGCCCTCGCACCGCCCAGCAAACTCGACACCGGCAGGCCAAGCGCGCGGCCCATCATGTCGAGCATCGCCAGATCTATTCCGGCCACCACGTATTGCAGTCGCTTTTCACCGTCGCGCCATATTGCCAGCAGGGCTGGGAGGTCGGCCAAGTCGATACCTTGGAGAGCTGGGAGACAGTCATCCTCCAGCGCTTCGATCTCCGCCACGCTCCAGGTGGGCGGGCGGACGAATTCGCCGACCCCCACAGTGCCGTCATCCGCCGTCAGGCGCAGCAAACGGTGATAAAGCACAGTCTGACGGCCCATCGACATGGCATAGCCGTCGCCTTTGAAGCGCGGTTCCAGCGGGAGGGTTTCGACGCGGTCGATCTTCATGCTTTCAACCTCTCGTTTTCGGGGTCGAGCACGGGTTCGGCCAGAACCCTGGCTTTCTTCATGTCTCCAAACAGGGTGACTTCCAATGCGGTGCCGGGTTTGGTCGCGTCGGGCCTGAGGAAAGCGAAGGCGAGGCTGCGGCCCGTATTGGGGCCATAGCCGCCGGAGGAGACGGAGCCGACCTTTTTGCCGTTCAGGAACACCGCTTCGCCGCCTAGAACGTCGCTGTCGGTGACCTCGACCTCCAGATAGGCGATGCGCGACGTTTCCCCGGCCTCCGCGCGCCGCGCCACGGCATCGCGGCCGACAAAATCCTTGTCGAGCTTCACGAACCGCATCTGGTCGGTGTGGACAGGCGACGCATCATTGGCCAGTTCATGCCCGCCGCGATAGGCCTTTTCCATGCGCATCATCTCCAGCGCCTTGGAGCCGAAGGGGGTGATGCCGTGGGGTTGGCCTGCGTCCCAGAGCGCGTCCCACAACTGCCCAAGATGGGCGTTGGGGGCGTGCAACTCCCAGGCCAGCTCGCCCGAGAATGACATGCGCATGGCAATTACGGGCACGCCCGCCACGGTGATTTCGCGCGCCTTCAGCCAGCCGAACTCGGCGTTTTCCAGCGAGGCGTCGGTCTGGGTCGCCAACACTTCGCGGGCCTTTGGACCGGCGATAGTCAGGATGCCCCAATCATCCGACAGGTTTTTCACGGTCACATCCTCGCTCCCGCGCTGGTGGATCGTGATCCAGTCCCAGACGCGGCGCTCGGAGGGGCCACCGGTGACGAACCAGAAGCGATCTTCGCCAAGGCGCGCGATAGTGGCCTCGCCCTCGATCGTGCCCTGTTCGTTCAGGAGCAGCGTCAGGCAGGTGCCGCCCGGTTTGCGCGGCATCCGGTTGGCGCAGAGGCGGTTGAGGTAAGCCTCGGCCTCGGGCCCCGTGATCTCGAACTTGGAAAAGGCGGTGAAGTCGCCCAGGCCCACACCTTCATGCACGGCGCGCGCCTCGGCCAGGGCGGCCTCCCACGAGGGGCCACGCCGCCACACTTTGGGTTCGACCCCGCCCCAATCCTTGCCATAGACCCGCGGGCGCTCCCAACCGCTCGCATCCTCATAGACCGCGCCAAGGGCCTTGGTGCGCTCATGCGCGCCAGAGACCCGAACATCGCGGCAGCTCTCATACTGGATCTGCGGATAAGGCAGAGACAGGCGCGTCATGTAGTTTTCGCGGCAGCGCTGATAGGCGTGCTCTTCGTCGACCCAGGCGCCAAAGCGGCGCGGATCAAAGCCACGCATGGAAATATCCGCTGTGCCATGCACCATCCATTGCGCCAGCGCCCGGCCCAGACCCGGCCCCCAGGCGATGCCCACCGTGGCGCCGCAGGCCAGCCAGTAATTCTTCAGCCCCGGCGCGGGCCCGACCAGCGGATGGCCATCAGGCGTATAGGTGATGGCGCCGTTCACAATGCGTTTGATGCCGCGCTCCATCAGGGCGGGGTAACGCTCAAAACACTTTTCTAACCAGGGGGTTATCCGGTCGTAATCCGGCTCGAACAGCTCGTTCTCGCTGTCCCAGGGGCAGCCCTCGCGCCATTTGGCGAGCGCGTCATGGGTGTCATAGAGCCCGATCAGCGCACCGCCCTGTTCGCGGCGCAGATAACCGGTGAAGTAATCGTCGCGGGTGACAGGGATTTCGTGGCCCATGGTTTCGAACTCGGGCACGGTATCCGTCACCACATAATGGTGCTGCATCGGTACGATGGGCAGGTCGAGGCCGGAAAACGCACCGATCTGGCGGGCGTGATAGCCGCCTGCGTTGACCACATGTTCGCAGATGATGTCGCCCAGTTCGGTGGTCACCTTCCATTCGCCCGAGGGCAGTTGCTGCACATCCGTCACCCGATTGCGCCGCTTGACCTTGGCCCCCCGCATCCGCGCGCCCTTGGCCATGGCTTGGCAGGTACCGGACGGGTCCACATGGCCATCGTCAGGCGTATAGATGCCGCCGATGATGTGCGAAGTGTCATAGATCGGGTTCAGCTCGGCGATCTCGGCGGGCGTGACCCAGTGGCATTCTTGCCCGCGCGCCAGCACCGCGTCGCGGGTGTGCATCAGCCAGGCCCGGTGATCCTCGGTCGCGCCGACGCGCAGCGAACCGCAATTGTGCCAACTGACGCCCTGTTCGGTTTCCTCTTCGATCCGTTTGTACAGGTCCACAGCATAATCGTGGCAGGTGCCCAACGCATGGCCCGGCGTCATCCGGCTGACCAGCCCTGCGGCGTGCCATGTTGCGCCCGATGTTAGTTCCGCCTTTTCGACCAGAACGGTATCCGTCCAGCCCTCCTTGGCCAGATGATACAGAACGGCTGCGCCCATATTGCCGCCGCCGATCACCACCACGCGCGCTGATTCCATGCCCTGTTCTCCGCTGTCCTGCGGTGACTATCGCCGCAAAGAAAAAATTTGCATAGTATTTTTTACCGCAGGAACAATACTGGGGATATTCGTGATTCGGAGGATGTCATGGACGGTGCAGTCGTAGCGGAAACCACAGAGCAGCGGATCAAGCGCATTCTGGGCCCGGAAGGGTTCGAGCAGGTGTTCCGCCCGATCGAAGAGGCCGGCGGCCTGCCCAATGCCGCCTATTGGTCGCCCGAATGGCACGAGTTGGAACAGGAGCTGATCTTTCGCCGGGCTTGGGTGTTTGCGGGCGCGCGGGCCGAACTGCCCGAGCCCGGCGACATGAAGCCGCTGGAGGTGGGCGGCATGCCCATCGTGCTGGTGCATGGGCGTGATGGCGAGATCCGCGGGTTTCAGAATGTCTGCCGCCATCGGGGCATGCAGCTGGTCACCGAACCGTGCAAGAAGGCGACGCTCACCTGCCCCTATCACAAATGGGCCTATGGGCTGGATGGCAAGCTGCGCTCGCGCCCGCATTTCCAAGGGCCGAACAAGGCCGACAGTTTCAAGGATGGCGGCGGGGAAAAGCTCGACCTCGTCCCGGTGCGGGTCGAAGAATTCTTTGGCTGCCTGTTTGTCAATATCTCGGGCGATGCCGACCCGCTGGATGTGTGGATGGCGCCTGTGCTGGAGCAGCTGAAGGGCTATGACCTCTCGGCAATCCGCTGGGCCGGGAAGCTCGATTTCGAGATCGAGGCCAACTGGAAACTGGCCTATGAGAATTACATGGAGGGCTACCATGTCTTTGCCCTGCACCCCCGCCTGCTGGAATTTGCGCCGATGGATCTGCGCTGGTCCGGCGAGTGGCGTGGCAATACGTTCGTCAACGGCTATCGCTTCCCCGAAATCCAAGTGGGCCGGGGCGAGGGGCTGCCGCATTACCCGGGCCTCTCGGACGAGGACCGGATGCAGGGGCAGTGGTTCCTGACCATGCCGCATTTTGCAGTCGAGATTTTTCCCGATCAGTTCACCGTTCTGGTGGCTTATCCCGACGCACCCGATCATTGCCGTGAAGAGCTACATGTCTTTCTAATCGGGGATGAGGCCGCAACGGGTGAGAAATACGCCAAGGAGCGTGCCGAGGTAATCCAGATGTGGGATGATCTGAACCGCGAGGATATCTCTATCCTCAAGGGGATGCAGCAGGGGCGTCGATGCTCCGGCTATGATGGCGGGCGCTATTCGCCCCACTGGGAGGGACCGACGCTCAGCTATGCGCGCAAAATCGTCGAGATGATGCTGGAACAGGAAAGCGACTAACGCTGCATCATGATGACAGGAGTGTTGGACAGGATGATCTGCAGATCATCGGTGCCATTGTTGAGATACCGATGCGGTTTATCGCCGGAAAAACCAAAGCTGTCCCCTTTCTCAAGCACAAATACCTTTCCGTCCACTTCCAGCGTCAGTTGCCCTGTCAGCACATAACCCGCCTCTTCTCCCTCATGCGACAGAGGGTTATCGCCGGAATTACCGCCGGGTGAAAACTGCATCATTGTCATGACCAGTTGTCCGTCAACAGACGGTGTCAGCAGGTGGTCCGTCTCACCCAGGTATTCGGTGCCCGCGAGCCGTGAGTAGTCAATTCGGCGGCGGAATCCTTTGCGCACCACATAGGCATCCTCAACGGGATCGTCGCTGGGGGACGCGGGAAACAGCCAGCCAATCTCGACCGATAGGGCCTTGCTGATACGCTGCAGCGCGTCCAATGACGGCTGCTTTTGCCCGCGCTCGACGAGGCTGAGGAACCCGACGGACAAGGACGCAGCCTGGGCCAGATCATTCAGCGTCAGGTTCTGTGCCCGCCGCATCGCCCGGATCTCTGCACCGACAGCCCGGCCGGCCTGGCTTTCAATCGTATCCTCTTGGTGTGACAGGGCCCTTTTCCTCTTCCAGCCTGAAGCCTCCTATCCGTTATAAAGCAATCGGATCGAAGCTACAGGGCATGTGGGAAAAAATGGCCGGATTTGTTTACTCACGGAATAACGGTTCTTAAGGCGAAGTTCTTCTTTATCCCGATACGGGCGGCGGGCGTCGCCGTTTTCCCGAAACGGCATTTCCGACAATCGCAATCAACAGGACGCTGCCGCCAAGCAATGTGTGGAAGGTGGCCGTCTCGCCCAGAAACACCCAGACCCATACCGGACCAAGCAGAACCTCCGCCAGGGACAAAAGGACAAGTTCCGCGGCCGGAAGTCCGCGTGATCCGATCGTGTACAGGATAAGGCCCGTCCCGACCTGGAAGACACCCATGGCCATGGCGATGCCTCCGTCCCTTGGCGACAGAAGCACCGACAGTTGCAGGTACTGGCAAATAGCAAAGGTGATGAAGATGGCGAACACGCCCGACAGGAACACCGACGGCAGCATATCGCCGGATTTCCCCCAGCGCAGGGCCACGGTGAAGACTGCAAACCCAAGTGCCGAGCCCAATGCGGCAAGGCTGCCGTTCAAAGCACTGCCTTCGGATTTGTCCGCCACCATGATCGCAATGCCGCCGATCGCAACGACGATCGCGACCCAGGTTGCGGGGCGAACGCGTTCTCTCAGCACGACCCATCCCAACACGGCAGCAAGGAAAGGGGCAGTCGCAAACAGCAGCATCGCGTTCGCAACGGATGTGGCCTGAATGGCATAGATCGCCCCTGAATAGGCCGCGACCAGTGACAATCCGGCGATCACGGCAGGAAAACCAAGACGGCGGATCTGGGCAAATGGTGTCTGGCCTGTGCGCGATCGGATCACGACATACAGAAACAGGCTGAGGCTGATGGATCGATAGAGCAGGATCTGCCAGACAACAGCGTCTTCGATCAACCGGATGCCGAGCCCGACTGTTGACCACAGGACGCCAGCCGCGAAAACAAATAACACGCCTTGCCTGTGGCTTTCACTGCGGGGTGAGATTCCGTTCAATGCAGTTGCCATCTCTCCCTCGCCCTCGACGCCCTTTTTGCTCAATCGTATTGAAATAAGGACCAAAGAACCGCCTGATTGCGACATTGGTGATTTTCAGCGATGTGAACAGCGGGCAACCGCAGGGTGCCCGGCGTCGCCCTAGCCCATTTTCAGATCTGTATCGCAGGTGAAATGGTTCGCCTCTTCGCGCAGCCAATCGGCAAATTGGACCACATGTGCCGCGCCTTCGCCGGGCCCCTGTATCAGGTAATAGCCATATCCGCCGAGTTTCGTGTTGATTGGTGCGATCATTCGGCCTGCCTGCAGGTCATCATTCACCAGGCAATCGGCCAAAGCGAACCCCTGAGCGTCGATGACCGCCTGCATGCGGACGCTTGGATCCACAATTTCCGGCCCGGCCAGAAACACGGGATCGGTAAGGCCCAGCTGGGCCAGCCAGGCGCGCCATGCTTCCTTGGTCTCATCATCATGCAACAGCGGATAGTCTCTGAGGTCACCTGCACCAAACCTGTCTTGTCGACCTTCGATCAGCACGGGGCCACAAACAGGCATCAGGTCTGCATCGAATAGCTTTTCGACAATGCCGTCCCGCCAGGTGCCGTCGCCCCAGCGGACCTCGATATCATAGCCCTGGACCAGATCCCCGGACGCTGAGGCAAGCACGAGACGGATGCCGACCCCGGGGTGTTGCGACATGAACCGCGGCAACCGGCGTGACAGCCATCTGGTGGCGAAATAGCTGGTCGTGGCGATTGTGATGCTCTGCGGATCGGTTTGCGTCTGGCGTTTCAGCTGAGCGATGCAATCCGCGATGTCCTGCAGGCTGGCCTGCAGGACGGGAAGCAGCTGCGCCCCTTGCGCCGTCAGTGCCACGTTCCGACCGCGCCGTTCAAACAGGCGGAACCCCAGATCGTCTTCCAGTGTTTTGATCTGATAACTCACCGCGCCCTGAGTGATGCCGAACTCTTCGGCAGCCCGAGTCAGGTGCTCCAGCCGACCGGCGACCTCAAAGACCCTGAGCGCATAGAGTGATGGTAGCGCACGGCGCATTCATCAAGTTCCTTAATTGGTTTGATCCAAATTTCTGCATTGTTCGAGAAGGGCAATCAAGCAAAGAATAAACATCGCAGGTCAGGTGCCGAAACCGATCAATCCTTTTCAGGAAAAAACCTCATGAACGAACACGTCAATCCGCAGGTTCCAATCGATGCAGGGCTGTTCGATCCCGACAACCCGGAAACGTCTTGGACGCTTCCGGCGGATTGGTATTACCGGCCCGACATTCATGAGATGGAGCGTGAGGCGATCTTTTTTCGGACTTGGTCCTATGTTTGTCATGTGTCCGATGTCCGCAATCCCGGGGACTACTTCTGCGCGGAGATCGCCGGGCAAGGTGTGTTCATCATCCGCGACAGGGCGGGCGAATTGCGGGCGTTCTACAATGTGTGCAGCCACCGGGCACATCCCCTACTGGAAGGCAGCGGCAACACGAACCTGATCGTGTGCCCCTATCATCAATGGTGCTACCAGTCGGACGGGTGTTTTCGTGGTGCCCGCGGACGGGACACTCTGAAAAGCTGGATCCCCGAGAACGCGAACCTGAAACCGGTGCGGCTGGAAAGCTATGGCGGGTTGCTGTTCGTCAATCTGGATCCCGACGCTGTTCCGCTGATCGAACAGGCACCGAAGCTGCTAAAGGACATTTACACCTGCTGCCCGCGTTTTGATGATCTGATCCGCATCAGCCGCAACGAATTCGAAGTGGCCGCCAACTGGAAGACCATCGTCGACAACAATCACGAATGTTATCACTGCCACGCCAACCATCCTTCGCTGATGGAACTGGTGGACTATGATACCAAGGCGGTGTGGAGCGATGACGGTATCACCTTTTCCCACACGGTCGAGCGCAAGGAGATCGACAACAGCGCCTATGCACTGGAACGCGACGCAATCGCGCAGGATTCGCTCTTCAGCTATATCTGGCCGTCTCACATTCCGTTGTTCTTTCCCGGCAGCCCCAGCATGGTGATGTTCCAGGTCCTGCCGCTTGGCCCCGAACGGTCACTCATCCGGCATGACTGGTTCCTGCTGAGCGATCAGCCCGGCGCACAGGAAGCCGCGCTGATGGACTGGTTTTCGGGCACGCTGGCACAGGAAGATATGGGGATATGCGAGAAGGTGCAGAAGGCTCTGCACTCAAGAGGGTATAAGCAAGGCAAGTTCGTGGTGGACCGGGACCATCCGGAGTTTTCCGAACATCATGTGCATTTCTTCCAGCAATTCGTCTATCGGGCGTTGATGGCATGACGCTGCAGATGCCAGATTCCTACTGGGCGGCCACGGCGGAACCGGGGGATCATTATCTCGCGCTGGACGGTCAGCTAAAGACGAGCGTTTGCGTGATCGGCGGCGGTTATCTGGGCCTGTCCACCGCGCTGCATCTTGCGGAAAAGGGCGTGGATGTTGTGCTGCTTGAGGCCGGTCAGCCCGGATGGGGCGCGTCCGGGAGCAACGGTGGCCAGATCATTCCCGGTTTCAAATCGGAACGCTCGGACCTGATTGCGAGCATGGGCGAAGAGGCTGGCAGCAGGCTGTTTGCCTGGTCAGGCAGCTTTGTGGACGACACGCTGGACCTGATCGGCCGGCATGGCATCCGCTGTCAGGCATCGCGCGCGGGCTGGTTGCAACCGGCCCATTCCGTCAATTCGTTCAACGCCTATGAAAAACGGGTTGCCGAATGGCAAGCCGAAGGGATCGAGGCCTATATGTTGGACCGGTCCGAGGCCAGCGCGGCGCTTGGGTCGGACTGGTATATGGGCGCTTACTATGATCCGCGCGGCGGGCGGCTGCATCCACTGTCCTATACGCGCGGTCTTGCAAGGGCGGCCGCCGGGGCAGGCGCATGGATCTTTGGCGATACCCTTGCTGAACGGGTCGAGTGGTCCGGTGACATATGGACGGTCAGGGCCGCGACAGGCGACGTGCAGGCAGATCAGGTTTTGATCTGCACAAACGCCTATACCGACAGCGGGCAGGCGCTGGTGCCCGGTCTGGCGCAAAGCATCGTGCCCATTCCCTCCTACATGGTGGCGACCGCCCCGCTTTCGGACAACCTGCGCAAATCCATTCTGCCGGGCGGCGAAACCGCGGCCGATCTGAAAAAGCTGACGAACCATTTTCGTCTGGAAGAAGACGGCAGTTTCCTGTTCGGCGGGCGGGGCGACCTGACTGAAACCGATGATCCGTCAAGCTTCCGTTGTGTCACTGCCAAACTGGCGGAAATCTTTCCCCAACTGAAGGATCAGCCCATTGCCTATCGCTGGTCGGGCCGGGTTGCGATCACGACAGATGGCGTTCCTCATCTTCACAATCCCGCGCCGGGGCTGTGGGCCGCGTTGGGGTGCAACGGGCGGGGTATCGGTTTCGCGACATCCTACGGAAAGCTGATGTCAGATCTGCTTTCAGGCATGCCTGCTCTCGACTCTCCCGTTCCCGTCACCGCTGTCAGCCGGATACCGTTCCACGTCTTCCACCTTATCGGTGCGCGCGCAGCGCTGTGGTGGAAAAACCGCCAGGACACCCGGGACAGACATGCGAAGCCGTGAATTCTACCGTTCAATGTTCCCAGAAAAACCACATTAGATCGACTGGTTCAGCGAGAATTTCTTGCAAAGAGAGGTATTCATTCAGTCGACGCGTTCAGTTGCAGAAGGTGCTTATGATCAGAAGTTGGATCCCGGCATGATATTCTGCGCAGAATCTCTGGTGCCGCCCGAAAACGGGGATTTCTTGATCAAGCTGGAAGACCAGATTCTGGTTGCCGAAACCGGACACAAGAATTTGACGACGTATCCTTTTGACGCTCGGCTGATTGGGTGCGAAACCGGAGGCCCTTGAGATTTCCGGCGAAATGAGGGGCACAATGGTGGATAGACGACACAGTTGCCAAACCAGTGCGAGCAAAGTTTGTCCCGCTACTCGTAAATTTGACGCCTACCCCATGCTGCGGCCAGCACTAATGGCCGTTTCTGCCGCTGCGCGGCGGCACCGGATTTTTCGCTAATGCCGCACTTTTCGTGCCGCGTGCGCACGCAGCGAGAATGTCCAAGGTACAGGATGGGTTCAGTCCTGCCGCCTACTGCAGGATGTACGAAGGCCTGGTCTGGATTGGCGAACGGCAATAGCCGCCCGCCAACGTCGTTCAGATGTCTATTCGTTCAGCGATGCTTAGCGCATCTTCCAACTCAACGCCCAGATAACGCACTGTGCTATCGACCTTGGTGTGGCCCAACAAAAGTTGCACGGCGCGAAGGTTGCCCGTCTTGCGGTAATTCTCCGCAGCTTTGGTTCGACGCATCGAGTGTGTACCGTATCCACTGGGTTCCAGGCCAATCGCTGTCACCCAGTCTCGCACAAGCCGACCATATTGACGTGTTGAGATATGCGGGCGGTCATGGAAGCGGCTCGGGAACATAAAGCGGCATCCGATCATCTCAGGTGATCTTACCCACGCAATAACTGTATCCCTCGTGTTTTCAGTCAGGTCGAACTGAACGGGTTTCTTGGTCTTACTCTGGATTATTGAAACTCGTTCACGAACGCGGTCATCTTTGACCAAATCGGCCACGGCGAGTTTGACCAGATCACAGCCGCGCAGCTTGCTATCGATTGCAACGTTAAACAGCGCAAGGTCACGAAGATAACCAGCAAGTTCGAGCCGGGCACGTATGGCCCACACCTGTTTTGGCAGCAGTGGACGTTTCTGCCCAATAATCCGCCCCTTGTTCCAGGCTCTGCGTTTCGGGGTTGTTGCAGGAAGTTGGACTCTTGGCATGATTTGCCCTCCGATCCTCCCTCCAAGCCCAATCATCAGCACCGCGCTGACCGGGCGAGTGTACAAGCAAGGCTGAACGCCCGTTTTGGGAAGCTGGCTAAATGGGCATCTTCTGCGCGCGCATTGGTCTGCAACGAGCCCATTTTGACCGATGCTGCGCTCTGCAGGAATGACTGTAAGAAGCGCATCGCCGCCGCTGTCCACTTATGCTATCTGCCGATATTCCTTGACGGACAATCGTCTTTGCCCCAGACACGTCTGAGATGGTTCCCCGCGCCTTGCGCCAAGGGGATGAAAAGGGAATTCGGTGCGGGCATCTTGCTCAAGTCCGGAACTGCCCCCGCAACTGTAAGCGGTAAGCAACCCGTCGACACCACTGGATCGCATGAGATCCGGGAAGGGACGGCACGCTTTGATCCGCAAGTCAGGAGACCTGCCATCATCGAAACGTAACCAACCGGGCGGAGGGCCCCAGGAGGATGAGATGACGGATATCTTCGGGCTTGTGCACTGCGCCAACCTGCCTCCTGTATCGGGGCAGAGATGGACGCATATATCTATCTGATTTCAGCGCAATACGTCAGTCAGGCCCGGTTCCGTGACGTCGCTGATGCGCTGGTAAAGGCCGCGCCCGTCGAGGCGCGGGCCGTCAGGCTGGAGACGTCCGGCGACGGGCTCTGGCATGCGCTGGATGATCTGACGGCGCGGCTTGCCACCCGGATCGAATTGCGGCCGATTGGCCTGCCATTCTCTCAGAGCCTTGAAAAGTGGCTGCCGAATGCCGCGGCCAGTTGGCTTGCCCGGCAGGGAGAGAACGCGCCTGAATTGTATTTTGCGACATCCCTGCAGACCGACCTGAATGTCATTCACGCCGCCGCGAACGCAAAAGTCGCGCTAAGGCCAATTGCGCCAAAGCCGTCCGGTGAGCTTGGAAAGGGCTGGGACACCCCACCTGCGTTTCGGCATCATCTGCTCGTTTGTGCCGGGCCACGGTGTCACCTGAAGGACGCCCCAAATCTGGTCGACGCGCTCAGGGCGGAACTTGGCCGCGCGGGGCAGAGCTCGGATTGTCTGGTCACAACAACCGGTTGCCTGTTTCCCTGCAATGCGGGTCCGGTGATCGTGCACTATCCGCATGGCAATTGGTACCGTGTGGAGACCATGGACGACATCCGGACCTTTGTGTCCGGGGCGCTGCGCGCCGGAACCATTCCCCGTTCTCTACTCATTCATCAAACAGGAGACATCCATGAACCTGCTTAAATACCTTGTGCCCTTGGGGCTTGTGGCCGCGACCGCTCAGGCTGATCCGGTGACTGTGCAAAGCTGTGGTGTGGAATACACGTTCCAAGAGGCTCCGGCACGTGCAATCACCCTGAACCAACAGGCGACCGAAGTGATGCTAGCGCTGGGGCTGGAGGGATCAATGGTCGGTACCGCCTATCTGGACGATGAGATTCCGGCCCAGTGGAAGGATGCCTTCGGCACCGTTCCAGTTCTGGCCGAGAAGTACCCAGCGGCAGAGGTTGTTCTGGCCAATGAGCCTGATTTCCTGTTTGCGGGTTTTGGCTCGGCCTTTTCCGAAGACAATCTGGGCGCGGCGCAGAAATGGCATGATCTGGGTGTTGGCACCTATCTGGTTGACGCTTCCTGCGGCGACGCGCATCCCAAAAATGTCCCGCTGACGATTGAGCCCATCCTCAAGGATATCGGGACCATCGGGCAGATATTCTCGGTCGAAGATCGCGCAGAGGCGCTGATCGCCGAAACCAAAGCGCGTATTGATGCAGTTCAGGCCGACCCGGCAGGCGCGGGCCGCTCGGCATTTATCTACGATAGCGGCGATGAGACGCCCTATTCGATCGGATGCTGCGGAGGTCCGGCTCTGGTTGCGAAAACTGCAGGGCTGAACAGCATCAGCGATGATGTCGAGGGCACCTGGGTCGATCTGGCCTGGGAACGTGTTGTCGAAGCCGACCCGGATGTGATCCTGCTGATCGAAGCGGGCTGGTCGTCAGCGGCCGAAAAGCGCGCCTATATGGAAAGTGATCCGGTCCTGTCCGAACTGACCGCCGTGAAGGAAGGGCGTTTCGTGACGGTGCCGTTCTCTGAAACGCTTTTGGGGATGCGCTTTGCCGATGGTGTCGAAAACCTGAACGGACAGCTGGCTGAGCTCGAGTAGATGCAAGCCCGGTTTCTGGTCCTGTTTCCCACGGCAATGGTCGCGATGGTGCTTGTCGCCGTTGCGGGCATTCTTTGGGGCACCGCAGATATCAGTTGGTCGGATCGCTTTGCCATCCTGATCCGCAGCGAAGGTGCCCCGCGTGGCCTGTCATTGATCGTCTGGCAATGGCGGATTCCCCGGGTGTTGGCGGTTGGGCTGATCGGGGCCGGGCTTGCTCTTGTCGGAGCGTTGATGCAAACGGCGCTGCGCAACCCGATGGCGGACCCTTACCTTATGGGCCTGTCCTCCGGTGCCTCTGCGGCAGCGGTGGCAGCGATCATCTGGTTGCCGACATCAGTAACCGAAACGCTGGGCGTTCCGGTGATTGCCTTCGCCGGTGCCGCCGTGGCGTTCCTGATGACACTGGGCCTGTCCCAGCAACGCGGGCACCAGCTTGATCCCCTGGTTGTCATACTGGCCGGCGTGGCCGTTTCCCTGATGTTTCAGTCAGTGACGGCCTTTTTCCTCTATGTTGGTGATCCGCATGTCACCCGCAACGCTCTGGGCTGGCTCATGGGCACGGCGGCAGGCACCGAATGGTCCGAGCTTCCGATGCTGGTTTTCTCGCTTGCAGTGATCGCGAGCCTGTTTTTGATGCGGGCGGATGCGCTGGATGCAACACTGCTGGGTGAAGAACGCGCTCAGGCTCTGGGTATTCGAACCGGGCGTCTACGCGTGATGATATTCGTTGCCACGGTTGTCCTGACTGGACTGGCTGTTTCCGTGGCCGGGATTGTTGGCTTTATAGGTCTGATCATCCCGCACATGGCGCGGCTGCTGGTCGGTGCACGGCACAAGGTATTGTTGCCTTTGTCGATGGTTCTGGGTGCCCTTGTTCTGATTGCTGTTGATCTGCTGTGCCGGGTCCTTCTGGCACCGCAGGAACTGCCGCTTGGTGTCTTGCTGGCGTTGTTTGCAGCGCCGCCTTTCATCTTCATTTTGCGGGGATTGCGTCGTGCCGTCTGATCTCGCTCTGGAAATCCGCGATCTGTCGGTCGAAGTGGGCGGTCGGCCCTATGTGCGCGGCGTCTCTTTGACCATCCCGCAGGGCGAAATCCACTGTTTGCTGGGGCCGAACGGTGCCGGCAAGACAACCGTTTTGCGCACGATCTACCGTGCCGAGCGCCCAAGCGCAGGCGAGATCATCGCAGACGGCCGCAGCATAGATGACTATGCCCATCACGAATGGGCGCGCAAAGCAGGGGCGCTGGTGCAAAGTTCGGGGCTGCTGGCCGGGCTGACCCCGGCAGACATCGTCGAAATCGGCCTGTCCGTTCTGGGCCTGAACGGGCACGAGCTGACCGGACGCAGGGATGACGCTTTGGACCTGGTCGGGTTGAGCCAAAAGCGAAACCAGCCTGCCGATCATCTGTCGGGGGGCGAACTGCAACGGTGTTACTTTGCCCAGCTGCTGGCCTGCGATCCAGAGATTTACATTCTTGACGAGCCGACCAACCATCTTGATCTGCACTATCAACTCGTACTGCTGAACGAAGTCAGGCGGCGGGGCCGAACGGTATTGATGACACTCCACGACCTCAATCTGGTCGCGCGGTACTGCGATCATATCCATTTGATGAATGGCGGGAAAATCGTCGATCAGGGCAAGCCGTCAAATGTTCTGACGCGCCGGAACCTGAGGGCGCATTTTCTGGTCGACGCCTACCTCGACTCGCAGTCCCTGGTGATTAACGGCCCGGTTGCGACGTGATCGAAATCCGACCTCCGCGCAGACCCATGTCTGTTTTGGAACCGGAATTGTCGCATGTATTTCATCGCCTAAGCGGGGCTGAACTATTCTGTGCCTGTGAGGTGCCGCTGTTTGATTCTGAAACAGCGGAGAATTGGGAAGCCGGTGTAATTCCGGCACTGCCCCCGCAACGGTAACGAAGGTCAGGTTCGGCAATCAGCCACTGGGAAGAGGATCCCGGGAAGGTGCCGACACCGGGCGCAAGCCCCTTCCAAGTCCGGAAACCAGCCTCGCAGATATGTCAAACCGCGGGTGGCGGTGGGGGCAACCGGTTCGGACGTGATCCTCGCGCGTCTCCGGACGGTTCTCCGGTGTCACCTGCCCAAACAATGCCGCGGGGCGCGGCAGGAGAGCCGGAAGTGAATACCATTCAAAACCTGTTGGCGCGCCGAAACCCGGCACATGCCCTGGAACAAGCGTTTTATACCGATCCCGGGATTTTTCAGACCGACCTTGAAACCATCCACTATCGCGACTGGCTGTTTGCTATCCCGGCCTGTGAATTGGAGAAGCCCGGCAGCTATGTCACCTATAACGTCGGCGCTTATCGCGTGATTATCGTCCGGGGAGCAGACAATCAGATCCGGGCGTTTCACAACACCTGCCGTCATCGCGGGTCGGTCATCTGCAAGGCGGCGAAAGGCCATGCCCCGAAGCTGGTCTGCCCTTATCATCAATGGACCTATGAACTGGACGGCTCGCTGCTGTGGGCCCGCGACATGGGGCCGGATTTCGACCCCAGCCAACACGGGCTTAAGACCATGCATTGCCGTGAACTGGCCGGGCTGGTCTATATCTGTCTGGCAGATGAAGCGCCCGATTTCGACAGTTTCGCCACAATAGCGCGCCCTTATCTGGAGCCGCACGGTCTGGGCAATGCCAAGGTGGCGTTCGAAAGCTCGATCATCGAAATGGGCAACTGGAAACTGGTCTGGGAGAACAACCGGGAATGTTATCACTGCGGCGGCAATCACCCGGCGTTGTGCCGCACCTTCCCGGATGACCCAGCGATCACCGGCATCGAAGGCGGCGAAACTCCGGCCCATATGCAGGCCCATTTCGACCGGTGCGAGGCTGCAGGACTGCCATCGCAGTTCTACCTGAATAACGACGGACAGTATCGTCTGGCGCGGATGCCCCTGAAGGAAGGCGCGGAAAGCTATACCATGGACGGCAAATCCGCCGTGCGGCGCTGGCTGGGCCGGTCGCCATTCGCCGATGCCGGGGCTTTGTTGAAATTCCACTACCCGACCACCTGGAACCATTTCCTTGCGGATCACTCCATTGTCTTCCGCGTCACCCCGATCAGCCCAACGGAAACCGAGGTCACCACGAAATGGCTGGTCCACAAGGACGCGGTGGAAGGTGTCGATTATGATCTGAAACGCCTGACCGAGGTCTGGGTTGCCACCAATGACGAAGACCGCCGGGTCGTTGAGGATAATCAGCAAGGCATCAACAGCCCCGCTTATACCCCCGGGCCATATTCAGCGACCCAGGAATCCGGTGTGCTTCAATTCGTTGATTGGTATTGCACCACGCTGGCGGATCGTTTGGCCCCTGGCATCATGGCTGCGGAGTGACGGCGATGAAAGACCTCAGCTCAGCCGCCGCCATCTGGCAGGACAATGAAATGCTGGAATGCGTCTCGGTTGTCCCCGAGATGCCAAATACCGCCAGCTTTACGTTTCGGGCTCCTTCGGGCGCCTTGTTCGCGTACCTTCCCGGACAGTTTCTGACCTTGGAAATCCCGGCTCCGGGCCAGCCGGGCGGGGTGGTGCATCGCACCTACACGATCTCGTCCTCGCCGTCGCGGCCCAGATCGATCACGATCACGGCCAAGGCGCAGCCGGACAGTATCGGCACGCGCTGGATGCTGGACAATCTGCAGCCCGGTATGCGGATCAAGGTCATCGGGCCCGCAGGGCTGTTCACCAATGCCGAAAGCGACGCAGGTAAATACCTGTTCATTTCCGCTGGTTCGGGCATCACACCAATGATGTCGATGACGACCTGCATGTGGGACGAAGGCCGCGATCTGGACATTGTCTTCATCAACTGTGCCAAACGGCCTTCGGAAATCATCTTCCGCCAGCGATTGGAGCAGATGGCCAGCCGGACGCACGGGTTGGACCTGAAGTTTGTTGTCGAAGAACCTGACCCGTACCGCCCCTGGACCGGTTATCAGGGCCAGTTCAACCAGCTGATGCTGGGCCTGATGGCTCCCGATTACCTGGACCGCGAGGTTTATTGCTGTGGACCCGAGCCCTTTATGCAGGCGGTGCGCGATGCCCTGACCGGCCTGGGGTTTGATATGGGTCGTTACTATCAGGAGAGCTTTGGCGCGCCTGTGGAAACCGAAGCAGATCAGCCGGATCTGGACGACGTTGTCCCGGATGATGACAGCAACGCGGAAATCCTGTTCGCCAGCTCCGGTGTAACGGCCAAAGTGGCCGAGACCGACACGGTTCTGGCCGCCGCACGGTCGGTTGGTCTGAATATCCCGTCGGGCTGTACCTTCGGTGTTTGCGGTACCTGCAAGGTTAAGAAGACTTCTGGTGAAGTTCACATGGTCCACAATGGCGGCATCTCGGAAGACGATATCGAGGCAGGCTACATTCTGGCCTGTTGTTCCAATCCAATTGGTAAGGTCGCAGTCGAAGTTTGAAAGCATGGTGAGCATCGGGACGCCCTTACCAATTTTGTTACAAATAGTTGGGAGCTTCGGCCTTCGGCTATGGCCGCGACGATTATGCTTTAGAGATAGTTACAGACATATTTTGAGAAGAGAGCCGACAGCGACTGAACGACGGCTCAGCGCTGGAAAGCGAGCATTGGCCGATTGCCAACGAAGGTTCGGTTTGTCCGCTCCACGATGGTCGATCCTAATCGCGGCGAAAGCGGGGTTTAAATTTCGAGCCTCAGACCGAATTTCAACGACCGCTCTGGCGAAGATCGCCGCGCTGCCAAATTCCCGGTGCCGCAGGTGCGAAGGTTTTCTGCGTGAGCGAAAGCGGCGTGCGCAAAAGGCGGCAAATCCCGCTTTGTCGTCGTAGAGTTGGGCTGACGCCAAGGTCCGCTTAGGGCTGCCTACGGTCATCCGTACCAGGTGCCGCGAACGGCAGCCGGGAGCCCACACCGGAAGTGTCAAAATCTTGCTGCGCGCGCTCGCAGCGCCGGTTTTTCTGCAATGGCCTAAAATTTTACGCTGCCTTGCAAAAGGGATAGCAGCCGTTGATGAATTGCGCAGCAAATCTGAAACCATGAATTGGAAAGGTGCGGACTTTAGTGAGCTTTCGCCGCAGCTGCGCCAAGGTCTGCTTTGGCTGGCGTCTCGCCTTCAGAACCTACGCTGAACGGCTGATGTCCAGTGCGTCCAGAATGGCCTTGCCGAACGCTTCGTCCGACACGTCTTCCGGCAAGACCGTATCTTCATGGCCGCGAATGCCCTCCCAACTGGAACGCCCGCGATAGCGCCATGGCTTGAGCCTGATCTTTGCGTCCTGCAAGGTCAGCGTCACGCTCCCTGCGCCGTTGTACAGCGCTTTCAGGGTCTTGACACCTGCGCGGGCCTTTTCGGCTTCGTTCAGCGCCTTGATTTCCTCCGGTGTCGGCCACCGCATGATGGCATCCCATTCCGGGTCATCGGGCGTTATGAAACGGCTCGCCATGAGCGCCGCACGCGCTTCACGCCCAATGTCTTCTGCATTCATGTTTGGCGCGAGGTATTCATGGTAGCCCTTGGGGTCAGGGCATCCCGAGCGGTAGACCGCAAATGAGATAATCTTCGTGAACGCGCGATGCGCATTAATGATTGCGCCCTTGGACTCCTTAGGAGGCTTGGCGCGTTTTTTCCACTCCGCGGCCCTTGCGAGCGCTTTCGCTCTTTGCTCTTCGAAGGTTAGCACTTTTCTCATCGGATTCGGCTCACTTCCACGTCGATCCCCAAACTCTCAGCGTAATCTATCGCCCGTTGAATTTGGGTAAACTGTTCAGGTGTCGTGTCATTTGGAATGGCGAGTTCAAGGCGTTTCAAGTCGATTTCGCCCGGGTCCAATGGGAAGGAATTGATATTGGACCCATCAAAGCCGTCGATCTGGTCAATGTATCGCTTCAATGCACCGTAGATACGGCTAGGCCGGTCCACATATCCCGGCGCACGTGTGTCCAGCGTCTTTGCGCTGGTCGCAATACCTGCATCGCGGTCCCAGAAATCGAAGGTCTTGAAGTTGTCAGGTGTACGTTCTCCCAGACCTCCCAATCGCTCAAGGTGATCTTCCCATGGTCCGCCCTGCTCCTTGATCGGCCCGCCCCAACGGATGCCGGGATTGTCGATTGTGTCCCAGTCGGGATCGGATGGCAGACGACGGGCGTTTTCGGCCTCCGCCAAAAGCTCGTCGCGCAATCGGTCTGGGTCATTCGTATCACCACGCCGCCCTCGTCGGCGCAACAGCTTCGCGGCCAGCCCCGCAGGGGCCACGTTCAAAGCGATCAACGTATTCAGATAGGCCCGTTCTCGCGCGGCGTCCTCCACCTGAGCCAGGGTTGCCCGGCATTGGGCAAACTCTCCCATGACCAAGCCGGGGCGGGTCTCAACAGCGTAGGCATATTCCGCGAACGCTTTCGCCGTTTCCGGGAAATCGCGCCAAAATGCCTTGATTTCCTCGATACGTTCTTCAACCGCTTGGCGCATTTCGTCCAGTTCGGCCTGTTCTTCGTCCGAAAGCGTTCCAAACCGTTCGCGCGCCGACAGAACGCCCAATCGGGTGACCCATGCGAGGTTCTCAGGGATTTCACTCAGCGTTTGCCAAATGTCCGCCAGGGTGTCCTTGATGGCTTCCCAAACACCCGCATCCACACCGCGACCATGCGCAACCTGAGCCGCCACGAAATCAGGCTCACATTTCGGTTCATCAAGTAGGTATGGCTCGGCAAAACACCGGCAGTTATAGGCTTGTCCGGGATGACCGGTTTCCGGCGGATTGTCCCAATCAAAGACCTTATCGTCATGCTCGGCATGTACATGGCGCACTTTGTCGTCGTCACGGGATCGCCAGATGTACTGGTCAATCCCAAGGGCGCGCTGCCTGCGTTCATTAATCAGCCCGGAGAATGACGTGATCAGGTTTTCTTCCATCGCACGACGGACGGAGCTGAAGCGGCTTGGCCGCTCGCCATGATCGGCCCAAATCGTTTCCAACCGCTCCGACCACGCCTGAATCGCGGCTGCCTTGTCGCCTGAAACATCCGCCAAGTCGGCAGCGGAAAGAGGGGCATCAAACCCGTCGCGTGTGAACCGCAGCAGGAGATCAGCATTGATCTGATCGGCGAAGTCCAGATTGGTGGCAAATTGCTGCTGCAAGGCCGCGAGACCGGGAATATCTGCCTTGCGCGAAAGCGGGCGCGCGACCATGCCACGCGTGCCTCTCGACAACACGAAACCACCGCTCCCGCCAGACCTTAGAAATTGAGTAAACTTTGTTTCCATGAACCACGCCGCATCCGAATGAACGAGGGGCAACTTCGAGGAAATCTGTTAACAGGATGAAATCAGACCGTACGTTGCCTATGAGTTCTCGTCGGTCGGAACGGACATTCATTCACTGTGCAGCATCCGGTGTGGGCTCGTTGCAGACCAATGCGCGCGCAGAAGATGCCCATTTAGCCAGCTTCCCAAAACGGGCGTTCAGCCTTGCTTGTACACTCGCCCGGTCAGTGCGGTGCTGATGATTGGGCTTGGAGGGAGGATCGGAGGGCAAATCATGCCAAGAGTCCAACTTCCTGCAACAACCCCGAAACGCAGAGCCTGGAACAAGGGGCGGATTATTGGGCAGAAACGTCCACTGCTGCCAAAACAGGTGTGGGCCATACGTGCCCGGCTCGAACTTGCTGGTTATCTTCGTGACCTTGCGCTGTTTAACGTTGCAATCGATAGCAAGCTGCGCGGCTGTGATCTGGTCAAACTCGCCGTGGCCGATTTGGTCAAAGATGACCGCGTTCGTGAACGAGTTTCAATAATCCAGAGTAAGACCAAGAAACCCGTTCAGTTCGACCTGACTGAAAACACGAGGGATACAGTTATTGCGTGGGTAAGATCACCTGAGATGATCGGATGCCGCTTTATGTTCCCGAGCCGCTTCCATGACCGCCCGCATATCTCAACACGTCAATATGGTCGGCTTGTGCGAGACTGGGTGACAGCGATTGGCCTGGAACCCAGTGGATACGGTACACACTCGATGCGTCGAACCAAAGCTGCGGAGAATTACCGCAAGACGGGCAACCTTCGCGCCGTGCAACTTTTGTTGGGCCACACCAAGGTCGATAGCACAGTGCGTTATCTGGGCGTTGAGTTGGAAGATGCGCTAAGCATCGCTGAACGAATAGACATCTGAACGACGTTGGCGGGCGGCTATTGCCGTTCGCCAATCCAGACCAGGCCTTCGTACATCCTGCAGTAGGCGGCAGGACTGAACCCATAGTTACGGATGCTGCACTAAGCACGGACGACCGCTTCTCGTCCTGCGGCCAAAGACGTGACAAATTCAAGCCGAGTTTAGTCAGGGATTTGTGATTGAAGAATTTTCAATGATTCCGGTCTCAGCACGGCCTGTGACAAAAAAACCGTTTTTGAGCCTATGGTTTTGAAATCGGATTTTTGGCAACCTATTCCGCCCAGCCTTCACTTCGTATTCCAACTGGTCTTTCCAGCACCAATCGCGCATTGTCGTTTAGTGAAGCGACCGAAAGCAGATCCCTTTGACAGACACGACTGACATCGAAAACGCGATCATGCGCGTGAGCCTTGGGGACCGGGCCGCGTTTTCTTCGTTATATGATGCGACCTCGGCGAAACTTTTTGGCGTCTGCCTTCGTGTTTTAGGGGACAGGGCAGAAGCCGAGGATACGCTCCAAGACGTTTTTGTTAAGGTTTGGCACAAGGCTGACCGGTATAAAGCCAATGGATACAGTCCAATGACGTGGCTGATCACCCTGGCGCGGAATACGGCCATTGACCGGCTGAGGATGCGGAAAAATGGGACTGTGGACATCGACGATGTGCATGATCTGTCCGATGGAGCGCCGACGCCGGAGGCAGAGGCAATTGCCTCGTCAGAACGACAAAGGCTGAACGACTGCTTCGAGGAACTTGAGGCAGACAGATCAGAAGCGGTGCGCCGGGCCTATCTGGACGGCGACAGCTACAAAGACCTCGCGGCGCGATACGATGTGCCGCTCAACACAATGCGAACCTGGCTGCGCCGCAGCCTACTGACCTTGAAGGATTGCTTGAGCCGATGAGCCAGCAAGAAGATCATAACGACGACTCGGTCTTGGCCGGTGAGTACGTCTTGCATCTTCTTGAAGATGATGAGCGGGCGGCCTTTGAAGCGCGTCTGGCATTGGAGCCTGCCTTGCGCGACCTGGTGCGAGATTGGGATGAGAGCTTTGCCAGCATGGCAGAGGGTGTCCCGCCCGTTACCCCGCCCAAGATGGTCAAAGACAAACTGCAGGCTGCGCTCTTCCCGGATACGGTCAAACCGAAACGATCAATCTGGTCATGGCTGGTAGGCGGCGTCGCAGTGGCCGCCATTGTGGTCGGCGCAATTGTCCTGACGCCCGTGCTGATGCAAGATCCCAGCTTTGATCCAACGTTCACCGCCAGCGTTGCGGCGGGCGACGGCACGCTTGTCGTTGCCGCCCGTTTCATCGCTGAGACAAATGCACTGGAGCTGACCCGAGAAGCCGGGTCGGCCCGCACGGGCCGCGTTTTGGAACTTTGGTTGATCGCCGAAGGCTCAGACACGCCCGTGTCCTTGGGCGTCCTGCCGCCTGAGGCAGATACACAGATCGACATATCGCCCGAAATCGCGCGGCAATTGGCAAATGGTCTTCTGGCCATCAGCGATGAACCTCCCGGAGGCTCGCCCACAGGCGCGCCAACGGGCGAGGTTCTCGCAGTGGGTCAGGTTACAAACACCTGATTTCAAAGGTGAATTCATTTTTTTCGAAAATATCTGATTTTTTCTGAAACTTCTTTCGCCGATCCCCCGTGTCTTCTCCATCGCAAGGCCAAACGGCCTCGCTTCAAAAAAGGAGAAAGACCATGACATTCAAGACACTAGTTGCATCCACCGCCACCGCAATCGCACTGGCCTCCGCAGCATTCGCGATGAACCCCACTGTGGGCGGCGCGCCGATGCTGGAAGAACGCAACATCATCGAGAATGCCGTCAATTCCCCGATCCACACCACGCTCGTTGCCGCTGTCCAGGCTGCTGATCTGGTGGAGACGCTGCAGGGAGAAGGCCCGTTCACTGTTTTTGCACCGGTCAACGACGCGTTTGCCGAATTGCCTGCAGGCACCGTTGAAACGCTTCTGAAGCCTGAAAACAAAGCAATGCTGCAAAAGGTGCTGACGGCCCATGTGGTCGCTGGTGACTGGTCCGCCGCCGATATCATCGCCGCGGCAAATGCAAGCCCCGATGGCTTTTACCACTTCAACGCTGTGTCCGGTGACGCATTGTCGGCGAAGGTGGTGGGCGGTGACCTCTTCATCTTCGACGAAAGCGGCAATGCGGGCAAAGTGACCGTTGCTGATGTGGACCAGTCCAATGGTGTCATCCACGTGGTGAACGCGGTTCTGGTCCCGAAGTAAGACCTGTCTCCACCCCAGCTCTCCCTCCGCCTTTGGCGGGGGGAGCCATCCAAAAGATCAGGAGGCTTTCATGAAACGACGTATGATGATCGCAGGAATGCTTTGCTCGGCAGCACTGCCGCTGCGCGCTGCCACAGGTTCATTTGAAATCACCCGGACCGATGCCGAGTGGCGTGAGATGCTCACGCCGGTTGAATATGCCGTGATGCGCGAAGAGGCGACCGAAACCGCCTTTTCCAGTCCCTTGGATACAGAGACCCGCTCGGGGACCTATAACTGCAAGGGCTGCGACCTGCCTCTTTATAGTTCAGAGCACAAATACGACAGCGGCACCGGATGGCCCAGCTTTTGGCAAAGCCTGCCAGATGCTGTGGGCACCAGACCCGACAACAGCCTCTTTGCGACCCGAACCGAGGTGCATTGCCGCCGCTGTGGATCGCATCTGGGGCACATCTTTGATGATGGCCCCGAGCCTACCGGCAAGCGCCATTGCCTGAACGGCGTCAGCCTGACGTTCCGGGCCGCCTGACGGGCAGTCGAGGTTGAGACAATAACAAGCACATGAGGTCACCATGATGGATCATCTGAAAACCAAAGCTGAATCGGCTCAGGCTCACCTTTCGATGGGCTATGGCCCGGGCCAATTGCGCATCGTGCATGGCGCGGGCGGTGAGATTGCAAAAATCTACGAGGTCCACTCGGGCCGAGAGGTGAGCCGCTATCTCAAAGCGCCCTTTGAATACCGTGACACCCACGACGGCGCAGTGCTGCTGACGTTTGCGCCCAACAGCAACACCGTCACCTCGAAAACCCGCGCATTCGCCGCGGAGTGACAACCAAGACACCCCCGCGCGGGCTCCCGCAGACTGTTGGATGACATCCGACCAAGGGCCAGCGCGCCAATCTTCCCCCTAACAGAAAGGAAACCCATGTTTCGTTTTACAACACTGACCTCCACTCTTGCCCTTCTTGCAGCCCCCGCGCTGGCGGACGGCCATGCCAGCACCATGGGCTATGCCCTGTCCGGCGATGGTACAAGCCTGACGGTGATGGACAGCATCGCCATGCCCGAAGAGGCGCGCAGCGTCACGCTGGCCACACCTGTCCGCTCAATCGCATGGCGTCCTGTCACCGGTGAACTGGTAGGCTTTGCCGACGACAGGATCGTGACGATCAATACGATGACCGGCGAGACGATGGATACCGGCGCCACCTTCATGGGCGACGCGATGATCGCAGAGGACGCTGTTGTTGCGTTCGATTTCAATAACAAGATCGACGCCGTGCGCGCCGTGGGTTCGACCGGTGAAAACCTCGTCTATTTCCCGATGGACTTCGGCGACGAGCGCGCCAATTCCGTGCGCCGCTTTACGGATCTGTTCTATGCCGAGGGCGATATGTCTGACGGCGCAGAGCCATTGATCTTCGCCAATGCCTACACCAACGCCATCAGCGGAGCGAAGGCGAGCGGCACGTTCCAATACGCCCTCGACGCCCGCGCCAATGCTCTGGTGAGCCTGGCCAACAACGCCGGAACGCTTGAAACCATCGGCCCGATCACGATCGATGGTGAACCGGCAGATGTTCTTCCCATTGGCGGCTTCGACATCGTCTCACCGGAAGAAGGCGTGGATGCAGCTTACGCTGTCCTTCAAATCGATGGAGAGGATACAGCCGGGCTTTACGCCATCGACGTCACATCTGGAGCTGCAACCATGCTCGCAGATTTGGGCGCATCGGACATCTCCAGCTTCGCCGTGTCGATGGGCATGTAAGCCGAAAGTTGAATGTAAAGAGTGACCGGTGGCGCAGTCTTGCGCTGCCTTTTTTTGTCAAAGCTCACAGTATCGGTGAGCGGCTTGGACCAAAACTCACACGCTTCTGACATCACCATAGACGACCGTTTGTGACACAGCAGATTCATCCAAAGTCGCCATTAGCGCGGCTGCAGCGAATTGGTGCTTCGTCCGCACTACCGACGTTGGACCAGACTAGTGCAGTGGGCAGCACCGATTTGTCCCCGCTATCTTCACGCATCTCACCAAGGCTTCCAGCCCCTCCCCCCTTGCCATTCCCCCGCCAAAGGCGTTGGTTGGCGCCGACACGAGTGATGAGGCAGACGCGACATGGCCGGACCCCTGACCCCCGCCTTCGACCCGGACAGGGACCTGACCATCGGCGCGGCCGAGGGGCGGGCCAAGCTGGTGTGGTTTGTCGATTTCACCGACCCGCTGACCCGGCGTATGCGCGATGTGTTGCAGCAGACCGCGCGCGGCTTCGGGGCGCGTAATGCGGCGCTCGCGGTGCGCTACCTGCCGGATCCCAGCTTTGGTGAAAGCTCGGATGTCGCCGCCCGCGCCGCCATCGCCGCTCAGGCACAGGGCGCCCATCTGGCGATGTTCCAGGCGCTGTTCTCCCGCCCGCCGCGCTATACCGAAGGGCTGGTCGTGGCCCTGGCCGAGGCGCTGGAGCTCGACACCGACCGGTTCCGCGCCGATCTCTGGTCGGAGGCGACCACCCAGCAGCTCGACCAACACCGCGCCTCCGCCCTCTCGGCGGGTGTCGAACAGACCCCGGCGCTGTTCATCGACGGGCGCGAATATGAGGGCGCCTGGGACGAGGCGAGCCTGGTCGATGCGATCGAGAAACCGATCGCCGTGCGCCTGCACATGGCCACGCAGGAGTTCTTCCGCTGGGCCGCCGCCGCCGGTCTGGTACTGGTGCTGGCGACCCTCGCCGCGCTCTTCGTCGCCAATGCGGGCGGCCATGATTGGTACGAACATTTGCGTCACACCAAGATGGGGCTGGTCGCCGCCGATTGGGCCTTCAAACTGCCGTTCGAGGCCTGGATCAACGACGCGCTGATGGCGCTGTTCTTCCTGCTGGTGGGGATCGAGATCAAACGCGAGATGGTGGATGGTGAACTGTCCGACATGTCCTCCGCCGCGCTGCCCATCATCGGCGCACTGGGCGGCATGATCGTGCCCGCCGCGATCTATGTGGCGATCAACTGGGGCACACCCACGCAGCACGGCTGGGGCATTCCCATGGCCACCGACATTGCCTTTACCCTGGGCATCATGGCGCTGTTGGGCGACCGTGTGCCGACCTCGCTGAAGATCTTCGTGTCTGCCCTGGCCATCGCCGATGACCTTGGTGCGATCCTGGTCATTGCCGCCTTCTATGGCCACGGTTTCCATATGGATGCGTTCGGCGCGGCGGTCTTCGTCTTCGTGCTGATGATGACCCTGAACCGCAGCCGCATCTATTCGCGCATCCCCTACCTGGTCTTGATGGTCTTCCTGTGGTTCTTCATCCACGAAAGCGGGCTGCACGCGACCCTCGCGGGGGTGCTGACCGCCGCCGCCATCCCGTCCCGTCGCCGCGCCAATATCGAAGGCATCGCCGCCCAGGCATCGGCCCTTCTGGAGGCCGAGGCCCGCGATCCCGAAAAACCCATCGCCCATGGCACGCTCGCCCGCCTGCAAACCGCGATCTACCGCCTGCGCGACCCGGGCTTTCATCTGCAACATGCGCTGGAGAACTGGTCGAACTTCCTGATCCTGCCGCTCTTTGCCTTCTTCAACACCGGGATCGTGATCCTTGGCTCCAGCTTCTCGCCCTTCGCCCCCGAGGCGCTGGGCGTCATGGCGGGCCTGGTGATCGGCAAACCCCTGGGCATCTTCGTCTTCGTCTTCATCGCCGTGCAACTGGGCCTCGCCCGGCTCTCGCCCGAGATCAACTGGGCCCAGATCATCGGCGCGGGGCTGCTGGCCGGGGTCGGCTTTACCATGTCGATCTTCATCGGCTCGGCCAGTTTCGAAGGCGCGCAGCTGGACAGTGTCAAACTGGCGATCCTCCTGGCCTCCACCGTGGCCGCCATTGCGGGTTCGCTGGTGCTGATGGCCGCCGCCCGGCGGGGCTGATCACAGCCGCCGGTGCAATCGGGACGCAAAAGCGTGAAAATCAGGAAACCTCAGCCGGTGTGCCGCGC
Organism: Aliiroseovarius sp.; assembly: GCF_965228805.1. Lineage (NCBI taxonomy): Bacteria > Pseudomonadati > Pseudomonadota > Alphaproteobacteria > Rhodobacterales > Paracoccaceae > Aliiroseovarius > Aliiroseovarius sp. The sequence continues at coordinate 1,584,368 of NZ_CBDDIE010000003.1, forward strand.
CCGAAAACGGCGTTCCTCGGCTTCGCTGGGGCGGGTGCCGGTAAAGATCTCGATATAGTCGCGGGTCCGGCTGAACCGTGTTTCGGCATCCTCTTCGATCAGCATCGAGATATAGCCGACCTGGGTATAGAGCACCGTCATCGCCCGGGTGGTGGCTTGCGCCTCGTCAAAGCCGAAGCGCCGGAACAGATCGGTAATCGCCTCGCGCCGCAGGTCGTCGGCGCGGCTGACCCGCGTCTGCAAGGCGGCATCGTTGCGCGCCCAGTTGCGCACCGCCAGGTCCAGGCGCGAGTCGAACAGATCGGGATCCTGCCAGCAGTCGAACAGGTTGTAGATCGCTTCGCAGATCGTCTCTGCATAGGCCTCGCAGCGGGCGACGAGGTTGCCGGTGTTCTTGTCTTCCCACCGGGTGATCATCGCCTCCAGCAACGCATCGCGGTCCTTGAAATGCCAATAGAACCCGGTGCGTGTCAGCCCCAGCCGCTTGGCCAACGGCATGACCTTCACCGCCTCCACCCCGCTTTCGCACAGCACCTCATGGGCCGCGTCCAGCCACATGTCCTCGCTCGCGCGGGGCTTTGTCCTGCTTGTCGTGTCCATCGGGCTATTCTCAGGGAACTTGACAGGTGTGTCAATAATGGTGACAGCTATGTCAATCGGAAAGCACGCCCGGATTGGAAAGAGCCAGCCATGTCCAAAGATCCCCTGTTGCAACCCTTTCAGCTCAAGCATCTGACGCTGAAAAACCGGATCATGACCACCAGCCATGAACCGGCCTATCCCGAGGATGGCATGCCCAAGGAACGCTATGCGGCCTATCACGCGGAACGGGCGCGGGCGGGTGTGGCGCTGGCAATGACGGCGGGCTCGGCGGCGGTGTCGCGCGACAGCCCGCCCGCCTTCAACAACGTGCTGGCTTACCGCGACGAGGTCGTGCCCTGGATCCGCCAGCTGACCGACCGGGTGCATGAACACGGCTGCGCGGTGATGATCCAGCTGACCCACCTGGGGCGGCGCACCGGCTGGAACAAGGGCGACTGGCTGCCGTCGCTGTCGTCCTCCAAGCACCGCGAACCGGCCCACCGCGCCTTCCCGAAACTGGCCGAGGATTGGGACATCGAACGCATCATCACGGACTTCGCCGATGCCGCCGAACGCATGCAGGCAGGCGGCATGGACGGGGTCGAGATCATGACCCACAGCCACCTGCTGGACCAGTTCATCTCGCCGCTGACCAATGACCTGGACGGGCCCTATGGCCGGGGTAGCCTGGAAAACCGCATGCGCCTGACCACCGACATCCTTGCCGCCGTGCGCGCCCGGGTGGGTGACGATTTCATCGTCGGCGTGCGTTACTCCCCGGACGAAATGCAGGGTGGCGGCATTACCGAAGACATGGGGATCGAGATCGCCCAGATGCTGGAGGCTCAGGGTCATATCGACTACCTGAACATCAACCGGGGCCGCACCCAGACCGATCCGGGCCTGACCGATGTGATCCCGGTGCAGGGCATGAAGAACGCGCCGCATATCGACTTCGTCGGGCGGGTCAAATCCACCGTCTCCCTGCCGGTGTTCCACGCGTCCAAGATCCCCGACGTCGCCACCGCCCGCCACGCGGTGGCCTCGGGGCTCATGGACATGGTCGGCATGACCCGCGCCCACATGGCCGACCCGCATATCGTGCGCAAGATCACCCTAGGGCGTGAGGATGACATCCGCCCCTGCGTCGGCGCCACCTATTGCCTCGACCGCATCTACCAATCCGGCGATGCGCTCTGCATCCACAACGCGGCGACCGGGCGCGAGCTGACCATGCCGCACCAGATCACCCCCGCGCCCGACAAGAAGAGGGTCGTCATCATCGGCGCCGGCCCCGGCGGGCTCGAGGCCGCCCGCGTCGCCGCCGAACGCGGCCATGACGTGACGGTGTTCGAGGCGCAACCCGACCCCGGCGGCCAGATCCGCCTGACCGCGCAGTCGCCGCGCCGCCGCGAGATGATCTCGATCATCGACTGGCGCATGGCCCAATGCGCCGCCCGCGATGTCGAGTTCCATTTCAACACCTGGGCCGAAGCCGCAGATGTCACCGCGCTGAACCCCGATGTGGTCATCGTCGCCACCGGCGGTCTTCCCAACACCACCCTGTTCGAGGCTGAGGACTCGCCCCACGTCACCAGCACGTGGGACATTATCTCGGGGGACGTGAAACCCGCCTCCCACGTGCTGATCTACGACGAAAGCGGCGACCACCCCGGGCTGCAAGCCGCCGAGGTTGCCGCCGAGGCGGGCAGCAAGGTCGAACTCATGACCCCCGACCGCAGCGTCGCGCCGGAGGTCATGGGCATGACCCTGGTGCCCTACATGCGCGCGCTGCAGGACAAGGACGTTACCTTTACCCTCGCGCGCCGCCTGCTGGAGGTCGCGCGCGACGGCAACAAGCTCACCGCCACCATCGGCACGGATTACTCCGACCACAGCCATACGGCGGCGTATGATCAGATCGTGGTGAACTACGGCACCATGCCGATGGATGACCTCTATTTCGAGCTGAAGGACGGGTCGCGCAACTTGGGCGCCGTCGACCACGACGCCCTGATCGAGGGTCACCCACAGACCCTGGAGCGCAACCCGAAGGGCCGCTATCAACTGTTCCGGATCGGCGACGCCGTTTCGGCCCGCAACACTCACGCAGCCATCTATGATGCGCTGCGCCTGATGAAGGATATCTGACATGCGTATTGGCGTGATTGGCACCGGCACCATCGCCACCGCCGTGGTGCGCGGCATCGCAGGCGACGGGCACCAGATCACGGTTTCCGCCCGTTCGGCGGCGAATGCCCGGGCCCTGTCGGAGGCTTTCGACAACGTCACCATCGCGGAAAACCAGGCGGTGCTGGAGGCAAGCGACGTGGTGCTGATCGGCACCACCGGCGCCCAGGCCGACGCGGCGCTCGGTCCGCTCACCTTCCGCCCCGATCACATCGTGATTTCGCTCATGGCCGACCTGCCGCTGGATCACGTGGCCCGCCTGGTCGCCCCGGCCGAGGACCCCGTGATGCTGATCCCCTTCCCGGTGATCGCCACCGGCGGCTCCCCGGTCCTGACCTGCCCGCCAAGCCCGACCGTGCAGGCCCTGGTCGGCGCGCGCAACCTGGTCATTCCCTTTGACGACCCCGCCCAGATGGCCCCCTTCATGGCGGCCCAGGCGACACTTTCCCCCGCGCTGAAGCTGGTGGCAACCGCCGCCGACTGGCTGGCGGCACGCAGCGGCGACCCCGCCCAGGCCGAGGCCTTTCTGACCGCGCTTATCGCCAATTCCATGCAGGGGGCGCCGCTGGCTGACAGCCTCGCCGCGCTGGACACGCCCGGCGGCTACAACCAGCGCCTGCGTGATCACATGGAGCCGGGCTATCAGCTGCTGCGCGAGGGGTTGGACAAGCTCGAAACCTGACCATACGATCCCGTAGGGTCAGCGCAACTCGTGCACCCGCACCCCATCACAGGCCTCTTGCGCCAAGTCGCGCATATGGCTGTGGTGGGTCAGATAGATCACCTGCCCCAGCCCGCTCATCTCGGCCAGCAAGCCAAAGGTCGCCCGCGCACGGTCATCATCAAAGCTCTCCATGATGTCATCCGCGATGAAGGGCACCGGCCCGTTCTGCGCGGCAAACTCGTGATACCCTGCGATGCGCAAAGCCAGGTAGAGCTGCGCCCGCGTGCCCTCGGACAGCTGCGTGGCCTGTTTCGACCCGCCCGCTGCGGGCAGGGCCACCAGCACCTCGCGGTTGCCCTCCGCCTGGGTGGTCAGCCCCGAATAGGCCCCGCCGGTCATGGTCGCGAAGGCCTCCGAGGCGCGGGTCATCATGCCGCTGCGATGGTTGTCGCGATAGCGCCGCAGCGCATCCTCCACCGCCAGCAGCCCCAGCCGCGCGCGCAGATGTGCCCGCGCGCCTTCCTCGATCTCGACCAGGCAGGTCTGGCGCGCCTCCTCCAGCCGCGCCACCGCCCCGTCACCGCCCACTGCCGCCAGCGCGGCCTCGGCGTCGCGGAAGGCGGCATGTGCCGTCTCCTGTGCCGTTTGCAGAGGTTTCACCTCTTCCGACAGCCGTTCGATCCGGGCCGCAATCTCTGTTGCATCCGCCCCGTCGAGCCTTGCCAGAGCCGCCTCAACCGTCTCTTCGCCCAGCGTGTTGCACAGATCCACCGCGCGCTCTGCCCGGTCGCGCACCAGTTCCGCCCGCCTCCCGGCCTCACGCAGGGCATCCCGTGCGGCGGCCCAGTCGTCCAGGCCGAAGAAGTCGCAGACCTGCGCCACCCGCGCCTGATGCCCGGCGCTCTTGCGGGTCAGAGCGTCCAGTGCCTCCCGTGCCGTCGCCAGTCTGTTCCGCACATCGGCCCGCCGTGCCGCCCCCTCCTGCGCATCGCGCAACCGGCTTGCCAGACGTGCCCAGAGCGTATTCACCGGCAGATCCGTTTCCATCCCGGCCCGTTCGGCCAGCGCGGTGGCTTCCGTCACGAACTGTGCCTGGTTCTCCGCCATCGTGTCGATGCGATGGTCCAGATCATGGATCCGGCCGAGCACTTCGCGCAGTTCGGACAATTCCTCCAGCACGCCGCGCATCTCGCCCACGTCGGGCAGGGGGTCGGCCCAGGCGGTGCCCTTCAGCGCCGCTGCCCAGTCATCCTGCCAACTGTCCAGAGCCGTTGTGGCCTCCTCTTCCATACGCTTCCGTTCGGAAACTGCATCGCGCGCCTGCCGAACCTGTTCTGCCAGCCCTTTCAGCTCCGCTGCATCCTCCACCAGGGCCTGGGCTGCGGCCAGGGCCGGGCTCAGTCCGGTGTCTGCGGGCAAGCCACGTCCGGCCCGCTCCAGCGCCGCCAGCACTTCACCGCGTGCCCGTTCCACCAAGGCCAACAAACGCGCCCGGTCGCGCGCGGCATCATCGCGTGCCAGAAGCGCCGCGCGCGCCGCCGCCAGCCGGTCCAGCCAGCCCTCCAGCGCCTGCGCCCCCATCTCCTCGGGCAGGGCGGCAGAGATGCCACGGACCGCCGCAGCCAAGTCGTCGCGCCGCGCCTCCAGCTCTGCCTCTGCGCCTGCCAAATCCGTCTGCGCACTCGCCAGTTGCGCCTCGGCGCGGGTGACTGCCGCATCCGCCTCCCGCGCGCGGTCGGCCTGCGCAGTGCGCGCGGCAAGCGTCGCCGTGACCCGGTCATCCAGCCGCATCGCCTGTTCGAAGGCATCGGCGCTTTCTGCATCCAGCCGCGCGCGATGTTCGGCCCAGGCCGCCTCGCGCCGGGTGCGGGCCTGCCCGGCGTCTGCCGCGCTCGCGCTGCCCTCCAGCTCCAGCCCGGCCCGCGCCGATTTGCGCTCGGCCACCGCCTCTTCGCAGCGCGCAAGCTCCGCCGCTGCAAGCTCCTGGGCCCGTAGCGCCGCTTCCAGCCGTGCGCCCAGATCCGCCACCGCTTCGCGCGTGGGGCAGGTCAGCGCGGTCATCTCTGCCGCTGTTCCGGTCCAGGGCGCCAGGGCCGCCAAAGCCGCCTGCAACGCCCCTTCGGCCCCATCCAGCGCCGCCTGTGCCCGGTCCGCCGCCCCGCGTGGATCATCCGCGCGCAGGGTTGCGACCAGCCCGCGCAACTCCCCTGCTTCCGCGACTGCACCCCCGGCCTCGGCCAGCCGCGCCTCGGCCCGGTCGCGCAGCGCCTCGGCGCGGGTCCGCTCAGTCACGGCAGTGCGATAGGCGCCATGCACCGCGCCGTGTGCCTCCACCAGCCCGCGCAGCCGGGTCAGCACTGCGGTTTCCGGCAGCAAAGCCGTCGGCGCAGCCCCCGGTCGTCCCAACCGCCGGAGGCAATCCGCCATCCGCGCCCCATCCGTGTCGCGCTCGCGCTGGCGTTTCGGCAGGTCGGTCAGCGCCGTGTCATGGGCGGGTTTCAACGCCTCCGCCGCCTCAATTGCCTGCGCCAGGGCCAGGATCTCGGCATCCTCGGGCTGCTTGGCCAGGTCCTGTTCCAACCCGGCCACCGCACCCTCTGCCGCCGCCAGATGCGCGCGCAGCTCGGTCTCGGCCCGGTCCAGCGCCTCGGCGTCGCGCAGCCAGTCCGCAGGCGGGTCCTTCAGCTCACCGAACCCGGTGATTTCGGCGTCCAACCGGTTGAGATGCGCTGCCGTGCGCTGCCCGGCCCGCAGCGCCTCCAGCGCGATGCGTTGCCGGGTGGCGGCCTCCAACGCTTCCTGCGCCGCGCGCCAGTCGGTTTCGGCCGCGTCACGCGCCGCGGTCAGTTTCGCAAAGCCCGCCGCCTGCGTGTCCAACGCCTTGATCCGCGCATCCAGATCGGCCAGGTCCTTGCCCAGATCACGCAGCTGCCCCTTGCGGCCCGACGTGCTCAGAAACGCCTGTGATTCCGCATCAAACCCCGCCAGCTGCGCCGAGAGGTCGCTCAGCCCGGCACTCGCCTGAAACAGCAGCTCCCCCAGATCGCCTTCCGAGGCCAGGATGCTCTCGCCCCCCTCTTCCAGCGTCTGCCGATTGAGCGAGAACATGGCGCCGTAAGCCGCCCGATCCATGCCAAACAGCGCGCCGGACAAAAGCGCCTCGGGCACCGGCGCGCCGGTGCTGTCCAACAGCGAGCCATCGCGCTTCTTGACCCGGGTCAGCGCATGGGGCTTGCCGCCGATGCTCAGCGCCGCACCCACCTGCATCGACTTGTAATCATGCAGGAAATTCATTGCGCTGCGGTCGGGCATGCGAAACAGAAAGTCCAGCCATGCGGAGAGAAGCGTGGATTTCCCCGCCTCGTTCGGCCCGTGGATCACGTGCAGGTCGGGGGTCTGTGCGGGGCCGAATTCCACCGCCTGATCGGTGAATTTGCCGTAGCGTGTGAGGTCGAGCCGGTCGAGGCGCATCGCTTAGCCCTCCCCGTCCAGCCGGGCCAGCAGATCGCGTGCGCCGGCCTCCATTTCGCGGGTCAGGGTTGCGGCGGTCTCGGCCTCATCCGCGCCGAAGATGCCGCGCAGCTCGGCGGGCAGGTGCTTGCGCAGAGCCTCATATTCCGCCCGCACACGGGCGTCCTCCGGGGGCAGGGGGCTGTCCGATATCATCTCCATCAGCTCGCCCACCGGCCCGGCGGGGGCGGCCTCGCCCTCCGCCCTCAGCTCCAGCGAAAGTTTGTCGATCCACAGCCCATCGCCCCCTTCCGCCTCGCTCTGCGCTTCCGCCAGCAGCAGGTCGCGGTCGCGCGCGGCCCGCCAGGTGAGCGGCGTGACCCCGGTCAGCACCGGGCGGACAATGCGCTGCACCTCGCCGGGGTCGATGGCGCGTAGAGCGGCTTTCAGGGCTTGCACCATGTCCGCCCAGTCGGTCAGCCCGTCACATCCCACCTCCAGCCGGTCGAACCGCGCCACGGCCAGCGCGCGGGCCTCGACCGTGACCTCATCGCCGTCCACCCGCACCAGGGTGACGGATTTCTCGCCCGACTCGCCCATGTCGCGGCCCTGCGGGATGCCGGGCATGACCACGGTGGTCTGACCCTCATGCACCGCCCGCTTGTGAATATGCCCCAGCGCCCAGTAGTCGAACCCGGTCGCCTGCAACTCGGCCAGCGTGCAGGGCGCGTAAGGATCATGGCCGGGCGAGCCGCCCAGGCTGGTGTGCAACATGCCGATGTTGAAGGCATCCGCCCGCGCCGCGCCGAACTTGTCCAGCAGGCTGTCGGGCGCATGGGGCCTCGCGAAGGAGATACCGTGTATCGCCACCGGCTGGCCATTCCACTCGCGTTCCTCCACCCCCGCGCGGCCGGTGAAAACATGCACGCTGCCCGGCAGCAGCAGCTCGCGGGTAATGCGCGAGGCGGCGTCGTGATTGCCGCGAATGATGAATGTCTCGATCCCGGCCGCGTCCAGCCGTTCCAACTGCCGCGCCAGAAACCCCGCCGTTTTCATCGAGGTCTGCGCGCCGTCATACAGGTCGCCCGCGATCAGCAGCGCCTGCACCTGTTCGGCCAGGCACAGGTCGATGATACGCGTGAGGGTGCGGCGGGAGGCACCCGCGACCATCTCGGCCAGGTCGGGGTCGCGCAGGGCCAGGGATTTCAGCGGGCTATCAAGGTGAATATCCGCCGTGTGCACGAAACTGAATGCCACCTGAAATCCTCACTGCCCTTGTCTGCGCGCAGTTTGCGTCGGCTTGCAGGGGAGGGCAATGAAAAACCCCGCCGCACCGGAGCGCGACGGGGTCGGGAGGTTCGGTTTGATCGGGTTCAGACGGTGCCGCCCAGGCTGTCCTCGAGGGCCACCAGCTCCTGCCCGCCGGCCATCATGTCCTGCAGCTCGTCGGGCGTGATCTGACCGCGCTGCGCCGTGCCCAGGGTCTGGCCGCGGTTGAGCACCGTGAACCGGTCGCCGACGGCCAGCGCGTGGCGCACGTTGTGGGTGATGAGGACCACCGCGATGCCCTGCTTGCGCACCTTGTCGATCGTCGCCAGCACGTTTGCCGTCTGGCGCACGCCCAGGGCCGAGGTCGGTTCGTCCAGGATCAGCACCTTGGCGCCGAAATGCACCGCGCGGGCAATGGCGACGGTTTGCCGTTCCCCACCCGACAGGGTGCCGACCGCCTGGTCGGGGCCGCGCAGGTTGATGCCCATCTTGCGCATCTCGTCCATGGTCACCTGGTTGGCGTGCTCATGATCGAAGAAGTTGAACGGGCCGATCTTCTTGACCGGCTCATTGCCCATGAAGAAGTTGCGGCTGACCGACATCAGGGGGATCATCGCCAGGTGCTGGTGCACCGTGGCAATGCCTGCCGAGATCGCATCGCGCGGATCGGCAAAGCTCATCGGTTGGCCTTCGAAGAAGATCTCGCCATGGGTCGGCTGATGCACGCCGGACATGGTCTTGATGAAGGTCGACTTGCCCGCGCCATTGTCGCCCAGCAGGCAGTGGCATTCGCCCGGGAAGACCTCCAGCGAGACACCCGCCAGCGCGATGACGCTGCCGAAATGCTTCTCGATGTTTTTCATCTGGATGATGGGTGCGTGTTCGGATGACATCTCAGCGCTCCCCCGTGATGATGCGACGAATGTAGGTGTTCAGGATGACCGCGCCCAAGAGGATCACGCCCAGGAAGACGCGGAACAGGCTGCTTTCGACGCCCGCAAAGAACAGGCCCTGCTGGACCACGCCGAAGATCAGCGCGCCAAGCGCTGCGCCCAGGACCGAACCATAACCGCCGGTCAAAAGCGCGCCGCCGATGACCACGGCGATGATCGCCTCGAATTCCTTCAGCAGGCCCCGGTCGGCGCCCGCCGAGCCGAATTCCATCACCTGGCAGGTGGCGAAGACACAGGCGCAGAAGGCGGTCAGCATGAACATCGAGATCTTGACCCGGTTCACCGGCACGCCCGAGTTGCGCGCCGCTTCGGTGTCGCCCCCGGCGGCGTAGATCCAGTTGCCGAACTGGGTCTTGGTCAGAAGGATGTGGCCCAGGATCACCAGCACGATGGCCCAGACGATCAGCATCGGAATGCCGTCGACCACCGGCTGACCCGCGCGGGTGCCGCGTTCGAACACGGCGATCATGCCGGCGTCGCCCATCCATTGGAACAGCCCGCCCAGGATCTTGCCGCCAAAGATCGGCGCCAGCCAGTCGCCTTCGGCCGCGTCATTCAGCCCGCCGATGATGGTCTTGCGCTCGATCACCTGCGGCAGGAAGATCGCGAAACCGCGCAGGATGAACAGGAAGGCCAGGGTCACGATGAAGCTCGGCAGGCCCGTGCGGATCACGATGAACCCGTTCAGCGCGCCGATCGAGATGCACAGCGCAAAGGTCACCAGGATCGCCATCCAGACCGGCCAACCCAGGGTCACGCCGAAGATGGCGATCATCATGCCCGCGAACCCGATCATCGAGCCGACGGACAGGTCGAATTCCCCTGCGATCATCAACAGGCAGGCGCCCACGGCGATGATCATGAACTGCGCCGACACGACGGACCAGTTCATGATCCCCTGGCTGTTGAACATGCCGCTGTCGAAGGCGAACAGCAGAAAGAAGGTGAACACGGCGACGGTGCCGACCATGCCGCCCAGTTCAGGGCGGATCAGCGCTTCGCGGAACCGGGATCGGGATTTGATCCGTTCGTCGGTCGCGGTATCGGTGGGTGCATTTGACATGGGGTGCCTCACGGGTCCTTTCAGAGCTTCGTCAGGATAAAATGAGGGCGGCCAAATCGCTCTGGCCGCCCTGCGGGAGGATGATCAGCGATATTCGCCTGCGAACATCTCGACCTTTTCCAGGCCATCGGCGGTCACGAAGCCGGGGCCCGAGTTGATGTTGTTGCCCGGCAGGACGCCGTAGCGGTGGAAGTTCGTCAGAACCACGACCGGCAGATAGGCCTGCAGGAAGGGCTGCTGGTCGATGCCCCAGTTGATCACACCGGCCTTGATGCCTTTGACGATTTCCTCGCCCAGGTCGAACGTGCCGAAGTAGATGTCACCGGCCATGCCGTTCTCTTCCAGCGCCAGCAGGGTCGGGTCGGCCGAGGTCGGACCAAGGGTCAGGATCGCGTCGGTCTCCGGGTTGGCCGACAGATAGGCCAGCACGCGGTTCTTGATTTCCGCCGGGTCCTGGCCACTGTCGATCATCTGGTTGCCCAGCTCGACGCCCAGACCATCCGCGAAGCCCTGGCAACGCTCGGTCGAGGACGGCGACGAGATATAGTGGTTCACGCAGAGGAACGAGCCGACCCCGTCGCCCTTGGCGCGCAGACCGGCGGCATAACCCGCGTCATATTCCGGCTGGCCGACATACATCAGCGCGCCCACTTCGCGCGCCTGTTCCGGCGTGCCCGAGTTCATGATGATCACGTCCACACCGCTGTCCACGGCGGCCTTGATCGGGCCGGACAGCACGTCGAAATCCGAAAGCGTCGTGATGATGCCGTTCGGGCCACTGGCTGCGGCCTGTTCGATGATGCGGGCCATGTCGGCCAGGTCACCGGTCGGCGGGTTGCGGTATTCGACCTCGACGCCCATCTGTTCGCCGGCCAGCGCGATGCCGTTCTTGATGGTGTTCCACCAGCTGTCGCTGTCAGGCGCGTGGCTGACCAGGATGTATTTTTCCCCATCTGCGGACGCGGTCGTGGCCGCCATCAGCGGCGCGGCTGCGACGGCTGCCGCCAGCGCGAGTTTCTTTGTCAGTGAAGTCATGTTGTCCTCCCTGTTTCACCGATCAATTGGCGAAAGAGCGGTCCTCCCCGCCTCTCGACTCAAGTTTAAGCACATCTTGCCGCGCTTTGCAACCGGTTGCAAAAATGCCTGACCTGTTTCATGCTGCAATTGATCGGCAAACCGTTTAAAACTTGGCAAACAGGCATTCGAAGGGGGTGACCGCATATGGCCGTCACGTTGAAAGAGGTTGCAGAGCGCGCCGGGGTTTCCCGCTCTGCCGTGTCGCGAACCTTTACCGATGGGGCCTCGGTGTCGGACAAGATGCGGCGCAAGGTGGAAAAGGCCGCGCAGGAGCTTGGCTATAGTCCGAACGCCCTTGCCTCCTCGCTGACAACCGGGCGCACCAAGCTCATCGGCCTGGTGTCGAACAACTTCCACAACCCGATCTTTCTGGAGGTCTTCGACCTCTTTACCCGCGGGTTGCAGGATCGCGGTTTGCGCCCCCTTCTGGTCAATCTTTCCGATGAAACCGATCCCGAAAATTCGGTCCGAATGCTGCGTCAATACTCGGTCGATGGGGTGGTTGTCGCTTCGTCAACCTTGCCGCCGCTCTTCGCCAAGGCGTTCCGCGACGCGGGTGTGCCGGTGGTGCACAGCTTCGGTCGTTATTCCAGCGCGCCGCAGGTCCATGTGGTCGGGATCGACAACGTCGAATGTGGTCGCATGGCCGCCCGCGCCCTGGTGGCGCGCGGCTATACCCGGGTCGGTTTCATGGGGGGGCCGGACAGCGCGACATCGACCCAGGACCGCCACCAAGGTTTCATGTCCGAGATGGCCAAGCATCCCGAGGTCGAGACAACCGATACTTTCGCCGCCGCCTATTCCTTCGAGGCCGGTCGCGCCAAGATGCTCGAGCTGGTCAAGGACGGTCCTGCCCAGGCCTATTTCTGCGGCGATGACGTCCTGTCCATCGGCGCCCTGTCGGCAATCCACGACAGTGGTCTGCGCGTGCCCGAGGATATCGGGATCATCGGTCTCAACGACATGGAAATGGCCCGGTGGGAGAACATCGACCTTACCACGATCCACCAGCCGATCCGCCAGATCGTGACCTCCTCGATCGAGCTGATGGTCGCGATGCTGGACGAGCCCGACCGCTACCCCGAGGCGCGGATCTTCCCCTGTTCGGTGGTCGAACGGGGCACGTTAAAGATGTTAAAGAGCGGGGTCTGAACGGGTCGAAACTTTAACATTGGTGAATTTCAGCCGTTAAAGACCTTAAAGTTTCGAAGGGCGCGACCCGCGACGCGCCCTCCTTGGGATATTCAGCGAAACATCGGCGGCCGCGCATCCACCCATTCGCCCCCGGCCTTCGCCGATGCCACCGCGTTGTGCACAGCCGCCATCGACCGCACCCCGTCAGCGGCATTCGGCAGCCCGTCCCGCGCCTCGCCCCGGATCGCATCGGCCAGGTCACAATAGATGTTCGCCACTGCCAGCGGGAAGCCCTCAGGGTGCGCAATCGCCACGCGCGACAGGCGCTGCGCGTCGTCATACAGCCCGCCTTCGCCCTTTTCGATCACCTGGGTGCGGCCAGAAACAGGAGTATAAATCAACTGGTTAGGCTGTTCCGAGGCCCAGCGAAGCCCGCCGGTTTCGCCAAACACCTGGATGTCGAACCCGTGCTGACGCCCGATCGCCACGGACGAGGTCCAGAGCCGCCCGACCGTGCCGCCTTCCATGCGGAAGTTCACCATCGCGTCGTCCTCCAGCACCCGTGACGGGATGGTGGAGGCGAAATCGGCCGACAGCCGTTCGACCTCATCGTCGCAAATGAAGCTCGCCATATGCAGCGCGTGGATGCCGCAATCGGCAAACTGCCCGGAAACTCCAGCCATTTCAGGGTCATAGCGCCACCGCACCCGCGGATTATCCGCGTCGCCCGCGTCCCCATGATGCCCGTGCGAGAAGTTCGTCACGACCAGGCGCACCTTGCCGATCTCGCCCGCCCGCACCATCGCGCGCGCTTGGCGCACCATCGGGTAGGCCGAGTAACAATAGTTGACCGCGCAGATTTTCCCTGATTTTTCAGCGACTTTGACGATCTCCTCGCCTTCCTCCACGGTCATGGTCATCGGCTTTTCGCACAGCACGTTGAACCCGGCTTCCAGGAAGCTCTTGGTAATTTCGAAATGCGTCGCGTTCGGCGTGGCCACTGTCACCAGGTCGATCCTATCGTCGCGGTCTTTTTCACCGGCCAGCATCTCGGTCCAGTCGCCATAGGAACGTTCCTCAGCGATTCCAAGGCGTTGCGCATATTCGCGCCCCACGTCCGGGCGGTGGTCCAGCGCGCCGGCGGTGAAGGTGAAATGCCCATCGGCCAGCGCGCCCAGGCGGTGGGCCGGTCCGATCTGGCTGCCTTCACCGCCGCCGATCATGCCCCATTTCAGTTTTGCCATTGGTGAAGCTCCTCAGTTAAAGCCAATGGATTCAAGGTATTCGCGGTTCTTGCGCGCATCTCCCAGCGGGTCCGGGTCCAAGAGCGGGTCGCAATCCTGTTCGACCGTGCACCACCCTTCAAAGCCCGCGTCCAGCAGCACCTGGCGCACAGCGGGGAAGTCCACGTCGCCCTCTCCCAGATTGCAGAAGATGCCTTGCCCGCAGGCATCGTAGAACCCGGTGCGCTTGGCGATGACATCCGCCTTGACCTTCGGGTCGATGTCCTTGAAATGCATGTAGGAAATCCGCCCCACATGTTTCTTCATAAAGGTTACCGGGTCAAACCCCGCATAGGAATGGTGGCCGGTGTCGAAGCAGATTTTCAACAGGCTTTCGTCGACTTCGCTGAGCAGCCGCTCCAGCTCAGGCTCGAAATCCATGAAGCCTGCCGCATGGGCGTGGATGCCCACGGTCAACCCGTATTCCTCGGCGCCAATGCGGGCGCTTTCGGCGATCCGGTCGCGGTAGGCCTGCCATTCGGCCTTGTCCATCTGTTCCGCCTCGCCAGCGCGCCCGGCGGTCGGCGCACGGCGCGGTGAAATCGAGTCGATCAATACAAGATGTTGTGCCCCATGCGCCTTCAGCGCACGGGCTGTTCGGTGGGTGGCGTCCAGCACGTCCTCCCAGGCGTCCGGGTCGTGATAGGGCCGAAAGACCACGCCGCCGATCAGCGTGAGGTCATGCTGCGCCAGCCCTTCGCCCAGCTCGACCGGGTCTTCGGGCATGAAGCCGACCGGCCCCAGCTCGATCCCCTTGTAGCCCGCCGCCGCGCAGTCCTTCAGTACGTCCTGCCAGGTCGGGTTGCGCGGATCCTGCGCAAATTCCACGCCCCAGGAACAGGGCGCGTTGCCAATTCTGATGCTCATCCGTGTCGTCTCCGATGCTCAGAAGTCGTTGATATTCTTCCAGGTTTCCTCGTTGGCGGAGGCCAGCCCCGCCGCGATGACCCGGTTCACCTCATGCCCGTCGCGAAAGGTGGGCCACACCGCTTCGCCGGTCTCGATGGCACGCAGGAAGTCGCGTGCCTCGATGATGATCTGGTCCTGATAGCCGGTGCCGTGGCCCGGGCCCTGACAGAAGGGTTCGTAATCCGGATGCGCCGGGCCGGTCAGGATCTTGGTAAAGCCGCGCGTCGCCTCGGGCCCGTCCATCCGGTAGAGCCAGAGCGCGTTCTGATCCTCCTGATCAAAGCGGATCGCGCCCTTTGTGCCTGTGATTTCATAGGCATAGCCCATCTTACGCCCCGTCGCGATACGGCTGAAATACATCGATCCCATGGCACCGTTTTCGAACCGCACCATCATCTGGGCGTGGTCGTCATTTGTGACCGCGCCGCCGGGGCGGGTTTTGTGAACGGTTTCAACCTCGGCCATCACGCGCGAAATCGGCCCCATCAGGGCGAGCGCGGCGTTGACCATATGCGGGGCCAGGTCGCCCATCGTACCGTTCGCCATGCCGGTGGTGCGCCAGGTCGCGGGGGCCTGGGGGTCGGCGTAGAAATCTTCGGTATGTTCGCCGCGAAACCAGGTGATCTCGCCGATCTCTCCGGCTGCGATCAGGGCGCGGGCGTATTGGCTGGCGGGGGTGCGGATGTAGTTGAAGCCGACCATGTTGGCCACGCCCGACGCCTCGGCTGCCGCGACCATGGCGGCGCTGTCGTCCAGTGAGGCACCCAAGGGTTTTTCGCAGAAAACCGACTTGCCCAGGGCAAAGGCGGCTTCGGCGATCTGGCGGTGGAATTCCTGCGGGGTGGCGATGACCACGGCCTCGACACGCGGGTCGTTCACTAGCGCTTGCCATTCGTCGGTCGCCCGGGCGAACCCGTAGGCGTGGCGGTAGCGTTCGGCGCTGTCGGGTGACGAGGCGCAGACCATTTCCAAACGGGGGCGCAGGGCGGTGTCGAACACTGCGCCGACCGATGACATGGCCACCGCGTGGGCCTTGCCCATGTAGCCGCCGCCAAGAATGCCGATGCCGATTTCTGACATGTCAGATGCCCCCTCGTTTTGAAAACCGTTTGCAACCGGTTGCAAAAACTGTATCCTGTGAATCGAGAACTCGCAAGCTGCATTCGGCACGGCGCCGGAAAATCGGGAGAGCCCGCAGACATGACCGTACAGACCGAAACCATCCGCCTGACCACCGCGCAGGCGATTATTCGTTGGCTTACCAACCAGTTCATCGAAATCGACGGGCAGGAAATGCGCCTGTGCGGCGGTGGTTTCGGCATCTTCGGCCATGGCAACGTGACCTGCCTGGGCGAGACGCTGAACACGGTGCATGAGGAGCTGCCGCTCTATCGTGGGCAGAATGAACAGAGCATGGGATTCGCCGCCGCCGGTTACGCCAAGGCCTGGCTGCGCCAGCGCTTCATGTTCTGCACGGCGAGCGCCGGGCCGGGCACCGCGAACCTGGTCACAGCCGCCGGTCTGGCACACGCAAACCGCCTGCCGATGCTGATGCTCTGCGGCGACACCTTCCTGACCCGCCTGCCGGATCCGGTGTTGCAGCAGATGGAGAATTTCAACGACCCGACCTTCGGCGTGAATGACGCGTTCAAGCCGGTCAGCCGCTATTGGGATCGCATCAGTCACCCGGCGCAGGTGATCCAGTCGCTGCCCGCCGCCATTGCCACCATGCTGGACCCGGCGGATTGCGGACCGGCCTTCATCGGCTTGCCTCAGGATGTGCAGGGCTGGACCTATGATTATCCGGTCAAGTTCTTCGAAAAGAAGGTGCATCGCATTCGCCGCCAGGCGCCGGATGAGGCTGAGATTGCGGATGCCGTCGCCGCGCTCGCCGGTGCCGAACGCCCGATGATCATCGCCGGGGGCGGGGTGCAGTATTCCCGCGCGGTCGACGAATTGACTGCCTTTGCCGAGGCGCACCAGATCCCGGTGGTCGAAACCATCGCGGGCCGGGCCAACATGCTGTCCACCCACCCGCTGAACATCGGACCCATCGGCGTGACCGGATCGGATTCGGCCAATGCGATTGCCGAAAAGGCCGACGTGATCGTCGCCGTTGGCACGCGGTTGCAGGATTTCACCACCGGGTCCTGGACGGCCTTTGCCAAGGACGCGCAGTTCATCTCGGTCAACGCTGCGCGCCATGACGCGGGCAAACACATGTCGCTGCCGGTGGTGGGCGATGCCAAGTTGAGCCTGGCAGCCCTGGGAGCAGCCAGCGATTACAAGGCGCCCTCCGACTGGGTCGCCTATGCCCAGGATGAGCGCAAGAGCTGGGACGGTTACGTGGCCGACAATGTCTCCTACGGGAACCGCCCGAACTCCTATGCGCAGGCCATCGGTGTGGTGAACGACCTGTGTGACACCCGCGACCGCGTGGTGGCCGCCGCCGGTGGTCTGCCCGCCGAGGTCACCGCCAACTGGCGCACGCTGGACATTGGTACGGTGGATGTGGAATTCGGCTTTTCCTGCATGGGCTACGAGATTGCCGGCGCCTGGGGCGCGCGCATTGCCCAGGCGCAGATGGAGCCTGATCAGGACGTGATCACCTTCTGTGGCGACGGGTCCTATATGATGCTGAACTCGGACATCTATTCGAGCGTTCTGTCGGCCAAGAAGATGATCGTTCTGGTGCTGGACAACGGCGGCTTTGCGGTGATCAACAAGCTGCAGAACAACACCGGGAACGAAAGCTTCAACAACCTGTTGGCGGATTGCCCGACCATCGCCGAACCCTTCGGCGTGGATTTCGTGGCCCATGCGGCCTCGATGGGGGCTGCGTCGGAAAAAGTGTCTAACCCGGCTGAACTGGGCGAAGCGTTCAAACGCGCCAAGGCGTCGGACAAGACCTATGTGATCGTGATGGATGTGGACCCCTATGAGGGCTGGACCGCGCAAGGCCACGCCTGGTGGGAGGTCGGCACGCCGCATATCACCGAAGATGACAACGTGCGCGCCGCCCATCTGGATTGGGAAGCAACCCGCGAAAAGCAGCGTCGGGGTATCTGATGTCGCTGATTGAAGGGATCATGGGCAATCGCTTTGTCGTCTTTGGCCGTGCGGGTATGGACATGTTTGCCGACCCGATCGGGGTGAAAAGCGAGGATGCGAGCCACTTTCGCGCCGATCTGGGCGGCTCGTCGGCGAACATCTGTGCGGGGCTGGTAAAACTCGGGTCAGAGGCGGCGCTGGTCACCTCGGTCTCAGACGATGCCATCGGGCGGTTCTGTGTGAACCGGCTGAAGGATTATGGTGTCGAGACGCGCTATGTCCGTGCCGTGGGGGGCGAGGCGCGCACCTCGCTTGCCGTCTATGAAAGCTGCATCGAGGACTTCCAGAACGTCATCTATCGCAATGGTGCTGCCGATTTCCAGGTGACCGAAGCGGACATGGACGCGGTGGACTACGGCGCCTTCACGGCGCTGATCACCGCGGGCACGGTCTTTGCTGCGGAGCCTTCGCGCTCGGCCACCTTCCGTGCCTTCGACAATGCCCGTGCGGCGGGGCTGCCGGTGATCTTCGATATCGACTATCGCCCCTATTCCTGGCCGTCACCGCAGGTCGCCGCCGAGGTGCTGACCCGCGCCGGTGAAGCCAGCGACCTGATCGTCGGCAATGACGAGGAATTCGGCTTCATGGCGGGTGGGCTCGACAAGGGGCTCGACAAGGCGCGGGAACTCGCCGCCCAGGGGCGTATGGTGGTCTACAAGATGGGCCACGAGGGTGCGATCACCCTGGTGGATGGGCAGGAAATCCGCACCGGTATCTACCCGGTCACCGCCGTGAAACCCAATGGCGCGGGCGACAGTTTCATGGCGGGGCTTCTGGCCTCCATCGCGCAAGGCCACGACCTGCGCGACGCGGTGCTGCGCGGCTCCGCCTGTGCCTCCATCGTCGTCAGCCAGCCCGGCTGCGCCGGCGCCATGCCCACAACCGCCGAGCTTGAGGCCTTCCTGGCCTCGCATTCCGGCCCTACCGACTGAAAGGCGTGTCCATGCATATCGCACCCCATGACAACCAGAACCAGCCCATCGTCGACGTCGATGACGCGCTGGTGCCGCTGAACTATTTCAACATCGTCAAGCTGAAGAAGGGCGAGGTGTTCGACTATGCCGTGCCCGGGTATGAGACCTGCATCGTGCCCGCCACCGGCACCGTGGACGTGGACGTGGATGGCGCGGTGTATCCGGCGCTGGGCAACCGGGGCGAGGACGTGTGGGACGGCGAGCCGGAAGGCGTCTATGTGCCCGTCGGCGTGCATGCCCGCATCACCTGTGTGAGCGACGAGGTCGAGTGTTTCATCGCGGGTGCCAAATACGACAAGGTGCTGGAGCCCTTCGACGTGCGCGCGGATCAGATCGACCTGGTGCAATACGGCTCGGACGACACCAAGACCCACCGCAAGATCAAGCACATCCTGGGCGCGAACCAGCATGACAAGGTCGGTCGCCTGCTGGTGTCCGAGCTATTCACGGTGGGCGAAGGCGGCTGGTCCGGCTTCCCGTCGCACAAGCATGATACGGATCGCCTACCGGACGAGAGCCGGCATGACGAGACCTATAACTTCCGCTTCAAGCCGAACTATGGCTCGGGGCTGCAAATGCTCCAGCGCGAGGACAACAAACCGGGTGACGCCTATCACATCATGGATGGCTCGACGATCTGCATCGACAAGGGCTACCACCCCTGTGCGGTGCTGCCGGGCTATCAGATGTACTATTTCACCATCCTGGGCGGGCTGACGCAGCGCAGCCTGAAACAGTATTTCCAACCGACACATGCCGCGCAGCTGCACACGATCCCCGGCATCATGGACATGGTGGCGAAGTTCAAATGAGCCTTGTGACGTTGAAAGAGGTGCTGCAACCGGCGTTGCAGAATGGTTATGCCGTGGCCGGTCTGGTGACTTTGGGCTGGGAGGATATGCGCGCCTATGTGGCGGCGGCCGAGGCGGAAAACTGCCCGGTGATCCTGCAAGCAGGTCCGTCCTGCCGAGACCACACGCCGCTGCCAGTGTTGGGCAAGATGTTCCGCCACCTGGCCGAGAGCGCCTCGGTGCCGGTCGTGGCCCATCTGGACCATGGCTACACCGCTGAAGACTGCCGGATTGCCGTGGATAGCGGGTTCACGTCCGTCATGTTCGACGGCTCGCGCAAGCCGCTGTCCCAGAACATCGACGAGACCGCCGCGATTGCCGAGATGGCCCGTGCGGCGGGTGTCTCCTGTGAAGGCGAGATCGGATTTGTCGGCTATTCGGGCGGCGAAGGGTCGGCGGGCACGGACCCGGAAGAGGCCGCGCAGTTTGCCCGCGAAAGTGGCGTGGATGCGATGGCGATCTCGGTTGGCAACGTTCACCTGCAACAGGACAAGGAAGGCGGGCTGGACGAGCCGCGCATCCGTGCGATCGAGGCGCTGACCAAGGTGCCGCTGGTGATCCACGGCGGATCGGGCGTGCCGGTGGCGCAACGCACGGCGCTGGCGCGGGGGTCGAAGATCTGCAAGTTCAACATCGGGACCGAGCTGCGCATGGCCTTCGGCAACGCGCTGCGGGACGCAGTGAATGCGGATGAGGCGCGGTTCGACCGGGTGCAGATCCTGAAGGAAACCCATGATCCGGTGGTGGCCGCCGCGCGTCAGGTGCTGAAGGCGTTCAAACCCGCCTGAGCCTCAGCGGGCGTGAAACACCATCTCGAACCCGTCTTCGGTTGACAGAATCAGCACCTCGCCCGCGACCTCGGCCAGGGTGACGCGGGCGAGCGCGTCGAAGAAGGCGGCTTCGGCGGGCAGGTCCGGGCAGGCGCGTTTGGTGGCCGCAATCGGCCCGACCTCGAACCAGGGATAGGGCGCGGTCTGGGTGGCCGAATAGCCGTTGCAGGGCGCCTCCCCCGCGACCTGGCCTTCTTCCGGAAAGGTAAGCGTGGCGCGGGCCGGGTAGGGCGCGCCGCCCAGCTCCGTTAGCGTCCAGGTCACACCGGGCATGGCGTAGCCCGAGATCGTCTCGTCCTTGCTGGCGGCTGTCACGAAGATGAAGACCGCGGCGGCGATGACCAGAAGGGCGAGCAGGATGCGCATGGCACCAGCCTACCAGCCGCCGGTCTTCATCACCACATCATGGCCGGTGTTCTGCGGTGCCCCGCCCGCGAAACCCTTCACATGGCCCGCGAAGGTCTTGAAATAATCCTGCGATTGCACGTGGGCCAGCGTCTCGGGCGTATCCCAGCGGCCCCAGTGAAACCGGGTCACGCCATCATCCGCCACCGCGACCTGATAGGTGAACTTGCCCGCCGCCTGCGGATCCTTGTCGATGGCCGAGATGAAATCGCCGATGGCCTGTTTCCAGGCGTCCTCGTCGCCGGAGTAGGCGTAAGTGATTGTAATGGCGCGCATGGCAGCTCCTCCTATTTAACGTATTCGTTAAATGTGGGGTGCGATACGCGATGCGTCAAGCGTCGCGCAGGGACAAGAGCGCAGCCAGCAGCGTGGACATGGCGCCGGAGTTGTCGACCCCGTCGGCGGCCGAAAGCTCGGCCAGCCCCATATGCGCGCCCTGCACGATGCGGGCAAACTCGGGGTTGGTCAGGCCGAGTTCATCCAGAGTGACCGACAGCATGGTACGGCGATGCCCATCCACCCGCGCGATGGTTTCGGCCACCTCGGTGTTTTCGGCCCCCCAGGCGCGAATGGCCTGTTCGGCGGGATCGTCGCTGTTCAGTGACCCCAGCCGGTCCAACCGTTTCACCGCATCCGCTTCCTGTTCTCCGGCAGCAGCGAGGGCCAGCAGGGTGCGTTCCTCCCACTTCGCCAGCAGGCGGGTGTGGTAATCGGGCAGATCGCGGAAATGCCAGTAGAACGAGCCCTTGGTGGCGCCGATGCGCCGCGCGAGCGGTTCGGCTTTCAGCGCTTGCGGTCCCAGCTCGACAAGGGCGTCGAACCCGGTTTGCAGCCAGTCATCGGCGTTCAGGCGGGTCTTCTTCTTGAGCATGGCGGCCTCCATCGGCAGCAACGAGGGGCAGCACCGGCGGATGCAGGTGCAGAAAGATTATGCTGCATCTGCAAAATAAAGCAAGCCCCCCGGATTTCCGGAGGGCTTATCGGGGCTTGCCGTGGCCAATCCGCCTCAGCCGGGGATGCGGTTGAAGCGCAGCTGCGTGCCGCCGGATGTGTAAAGCGTCAGGGACCCGCCGGTCATCGCCGCGCGAGTCACCGTCGGCAGCAGCGAGAAATACAGCGCCTCGGCAGAGGCGTTGGGGCAGGCCATGCGCGTGCTGGTCGGGGTGGTCAGGCGGTAGGTGCCCGCCTTCGGGTCGTCCAGAACCTGCCCGCCATAGCGGTTGCACGGCCCCTGGCCACCGTAGCTCGAACTGCTCAGCCCCAAGGTGACACTGGCTGAATAGGGCGCGCCGTTGATGGATTGCAATTGCCAGATTTCGTCCGGGTTTGCCTCGGTATCGTTCAGGCAGCCACTGAGCAGGGTCGTGGCGGCAAGAAGGGCAGAGGCAAGGGTAAGATGTTTCATTTCAGACCTATGATTAAAATGACGACAGGCGCAGGATAGACTCCTATTCGGCGCTCTGTCGATGGTGGTGTGTGCCGGACCGAAATTCGCCTCTGAGGTGTTGGGCGCGCGGGCGCCGAGCGCTCACCCCTGCAGCGCTTCAAGCCGCATGGCGAGTGTCTTGGCCTTAGCCTGCGCCATGCGGGGGCGTGCGGCCATCAGGGTAAAACAGGTGAAAAACCAGTGAAAGAGCCACGGGGCGATGAACACCAGTGCGGCAAAGGCGGGCACGCCCAGGGCTGCGCCGATGACAGTCCCGATCCCCGTGCCGGTTTCCAATGCGAAGATAGCCAGCGCCCCAAGCAGAAGCGCGGGAGGGAAGAGCCATATGCACAGTGTTCCAAACGAAAAGGGTGCCAGAATGGGGGCCTTCATCGCCATGCGCAATGCCCAGGCTTCGTGGCGGGTGAACCAGAGGGTCGGAAGGCGAAGGGCGCGGGGCATCATGGCGGGCAGTGCAAGAAACGAAACGGGCGCAGGATGACCTGCGCCCGCCTGTTTGTCGATGGGGGATGAGGTCACCCCAGCAAGCGGCGGGCGATCACCTGGGCCTGGATCTCGGCAGCACCCTCGAAGATGTTCAGGATCCGCGCGTCACACAGGATGCGGCTGATCTGGTATTCCAGCGCAAAGCCGTTGCCGCCGTGGATCTGCAGCGCATTGTCAGCGCAGGCCCAGGCGACGCGGGCACCCAGCAGCTTGGCCATTCCGGCCTCAAGGTCACAACGCTGGTCGTGGTCCTTCTCCCAGGCCGAGAAATAGGTCAGCTGGCGGGCGACCATGATCTCCACCGCCATCATGGCAAGCTTGCCACCGACGCGGGGGAAGTTGATCAGCGACTTGCCGAACTGCTTGCGGTCCTCGGCATATTGCATGCCGACCTCCAGAGCGTTTTGCGCCACACCGATGGCGCGGGCTGCGGTCTGGATGCGGGCGGCCTCGAACGTCTTCATCAGCTGTTTGAAGCCCTGGCCCTCGACGCCACCCAAGAGGTTCTCGCCCTTGACCTTGAACCCGTCGAAGCCCAGCTCGTATTCCTTCATGCCGCGATAGCCCAGCACCTCGATCTCGCCGCCGGTCATGCCTTCGGTGGGGAAGGGGTTTTCGTCGTCGCCCGGGGTCTTTTCGGCCAGGAACATGGACAGGCCACGGTGGTCGGTGCTGTCGGGATCGGTGCGCGCCAGCAGGGTCATGACATGGGTGCGCGCGGCGTGGGTGATCCAGGTCTTGTTGCCGGTGACCTCGTAGTCGCCGTCCTGGGTTTTCACCGCACGGGTGCGCAGCGAGCCCAGGTCGGACCCGGTGTTCGGTTCGGTAAAGACGGCGGTCGGCAGGATCTCGGCCGAGGAGAGTTTCGGCAGCCACTGTTCCTTCTGCGCGTCGGTGCCACCCGCGAGGATCAGCTCGGCCGCGATTTCCGAACGGGTGCCCAGAGAGCCCACGCCGATATAACCGCGCGAGAGCTCTTCGGACACGACGACCATCGAGGCCTTCGACAGGCCCATGCCGCCGTATTCCTCGGGAATGGTCAGGCCGAAGACGCCCATTTCGGCCAGCTCTTCGAGGATTTCCATCGGGATGAACTCATCCTTCAGGTGCCACTCATGCGCATTCGGCACGACCCGGTCGTCGGCATATCGACGGAAGGTCTCGCGGATCATTTCCAGCTCTTCGTCCAGGCCGGTGGCGCCAAAGGTGGCGTGGCCCGCGTTGTCGCGCATCAGCTCGACCAGGCGGGCGCGTGCGGCGGGGGTGTTGCCACCGGCGACCAGCGCGTCGATTTCCGGCGTGGCAAGTGGGGCCGCGTCCAGGCCCATGTCGGACAGGCGGGCCATTTCGTTCTGGCTCATCATCATGCCGCCGCGGATCTGGGCCAGGTATTCGCCGAAGGCGATCTGCAGGATCAGGCTTTCCATTTCGCCCATCTGTCCGGCCTCGGTCAGGCGGGTCGCCCAGGCCTGCATCTGGCGCAGGCTTTCCACATAGGTGGCGAGCCAGGACAGGGCGTGGGCGGCGCTCTGGTTGGCCTCCAGCAGGCTACCCGAGACGCGGTCGCCGTCGGTCACCATGTCGCGGACCGAGGTTTTCGCGGCCTCCAACACGGCCTCGCAAGGCGCCACGGCGGCGCCGGTCAGGGTCATCAGATCGTCCATAAGGGCGGTGGTCATGGTCATCTCCTGTCCATCATGCGGCATGGATTCGGCTCCTGTCTCAAAGTCCGGGAAGAGATAGCTATTTTGCAGGTGCAGCGCAATAAAAATACGTCACGAATGTCGGATGCGAACGAAAATGACGCAGCGGCGTTTTGGCGTGCGGGACGGGGCGGGATCGGTTAACCTGCGGGGCAGAGGGAAAAAAGGGACGTGAAATGAGCGGGATAGTAGCCGAAATCCCCCTGTTGATCCTGCTGGCGGCGGCGGGGTTCACCCTGCTTGCGGGCTTCGTGAAGGGCGCGGTGGGGTTCGGCATGCCGATGCTGATGATCTCGGGCTTGGCGACGGTATTGCCGGGCGAGGTTGCACTTGCGGCATTGATCCTGCCCACCGTTGTGTCGAACACCTATCAGGCGCTGAGACAGGGTTGGCGCGTGGCTTGGGAAGCGACCTGGCGGTTCCGGGTCTACTTGTTGGTCATGCTCTGCGTGCTGAGCCTGAGTGCGCAGCTGGTCACGGTGCTGTCCCCCCGCGCGCTGTTCGTGGTGATCGGCCTGCCGGTGGTTCTGTTCAGCGTCATGCAGCTGGTGGGCTGGCGGCCCAACCTCAAACCCGAAAACCGGCTGCGGGATGAGGCCGCGGTGGCTGGCGTGGCCGGGTTTTTCGGCGGCATGTCCGGGGTTTGGGGGCCGCCGACGGTGGCCTATCTGACCGCCATCGACACGCCCAAGGCGGACCAGATGCGGGTGCAGGGTGTGATATACGGTCTGGGCGCCGTGGTGCTGGTGGTGGCGCATCTGCGCTCGGGCGTGTTCAGCGCCCATACCGCGCCCTTGTCGGCGCTGATGCTGGTGCCCGCGGTGCTGGGCATGGTGGTCGGCACCTGGGCGCATGACCGTATGGATCAAGCCGCGTTCAAGCGGATTACCTTGGTGGTGCTGGTGCTGGCCGGGTTGAACCTGTTGCGCAAGGGGCTGCTGGGTTGACCGGATCGTGACTGCCCGTGGGGCGGGATTGCCCTAGGCTGGACCCATGCGCTGGCTTGTCTTTCTGTTCTTCGCCGCCCCGGCATTGGCCAATCCGCTGGAGGGGCGCTGGGGTACCGCGGCGCAATGCGCGGGCCTGCCCATTGTGGCAGGTGGCACGCGACTGGCCGCGCCTGTCGAGGTCGGCGCGGAGTGGCTGAAACAGGGTGAGGTCTGGTGCCGCCTCACCTGGTTCGCGGCACAGCCGCGCGCGGATGGTTTGTTCCGCGCCGCCCGGGCGCAATGTGGGGAGGACTCGGTGCGGGGTTACAACTTGGGCTTCGCGCTGGAGGGGGAGACGCTGACGCTCCTCTGGGACGAGGCGCTGGTCAACGGGCCGCTCTCGCGCTGCGAGTGATGCTCAGGACAGCAGCTCCGGTCCGCCGTCGCAGATGCTGATATCCTGCGGGAACAGCGCGGGCGGGACCACGGTGA
This sequence comes from Aliiroseovarius sp., assembly GCF_965228805.1. NCBI lineage: Bacteria > Pseudomonadati > Pseudomonadota > Alphaproteobacteria > Rhodobacterales > Paracoccaceae > Aliiroseovarius > Aliiroseovarius sp. The sequence goes on from NZ_CBDDIE010000003.1 coordinate 1,610,170, forward strand.
ACTGTGCGCGGTGCAGCAGGACGTCCCCGTCATAGAGCGAGATCGACCAGTCGCCGGGCAGCATTTCATAGGCAAACTCGAACTCCCAACCGACACCGATCAGCCCGTCCGGGGTCTGGTTGGTGAAGAAGCTCTGCTGGGTCACGCCCTCCGGGCCCATCGGCGGATGGGTGGTGACGGCGCGGATAGGCGAGGTGTAGGCCGGGTCACGTTGCAGCACCACGCCGATATGAATGCCTTTGGCCGCCGGCGCTATGGAGGTCGGGATGACGCGCAGCATATGGGCGTCCATCAGGTCGGTATGGCCTTCCAGTGTGTCTTCGGCCAGTTCGGTCCCGCTGTCGATCACGTTGCACAAGAAGCCCGATTGCACCGACAGCACCTGCGGGTCGGCAAGCGCCGCCAGGGGCATCAGCGAGGCAAGGAAAATCAGGGCGCGCAGCATGGGGTCAATTCCGTGGATCAATCGCGGGAAGGGTAGCGTGGAATGCCGAGGCGGGGAAGGGCTGGATACCATGAAGGGAGGAAGCTGGACGGAAGCAGCCCCGCGGCGCCCGACCCTGGGTGGGCGCTTCGCTCCCGGTGGTTGGGGCAAATGGGTTGCCACAAGTGAAGCGCGGATGCGAGTTGAACCGTTGGAAAAGCGCCCTCCCATGGGGAGGGTCGGGCGCCGCGGGGCTGCGCCCCACGTAGTGTCATCTTCGCTGACGCTCGATGGGCGTTGCGTGCAGCTCCAAACGCAAAACGCCCCGGCGCGGTGCCGGGGCGTTTCAAAGTTCGGTGTGTGCGGCGTTCAGCCAATAACTGAACCTCTGGTTCAGCCAATCGCGATCGCGCGCACGTCGTCGTCGATATAGGCGTCGTACTGGGCGAAGTTCTTGGCGAACATGTCGACCAGTTTCTGCGCCTGGGCGTCATAGGCCGCCTGATCGTCCCAGGTGCGGCGCGGATCCAGCAGCAGGTCGGCCACGCCTTCCACCTTGACCGGCACGTCGAAGCCGAAGTTCTTGTCCTTGCGGAATTCGGCCTCGGCCAGGGACCCGTCCAGCGCGGCCTTCAGCAGCGCGCGGGTGGCGCGGATCGGCATGCGCGAGCCGGTGCCATAGGCGCCGCCGGTCCAGCCGGTGTTGACCAGCCAGCAGGTCGCGCCATGCGACGCCATCTTGTCACGCAGCAGGTTGCCATAGGCTTCCGGACGACGCGGCATGAAGGGCGCGCCGAAACAGGTCGAGAAGGTGGGCTCGGGCTCGGTAATGCCCTTCTCGGTCCCGGCCACTTTCGAGGTGAAGCCGGACAGGAAGTGATACATCGCCTGCGCGGGCGTCAGGCGCGCGATCGGGGGCAGAACGCCGAAGGCATCACAGGTCAGCATGATGATGTTCTTCGGGTGGCCGCCCAGGGCCGTGGACGAGGCGTTCGAGATGTATTCCAGCGGATAGGCGCAGCGCATGTTTGCGGTCAGGCTATCGTCGTGGAAGTCCAGTTCCTTGGTTTCCTTGTCCCAGACCATGTTCTCGATCACGGTCGCGAATTTCGACGTGGTCGCGAAGATTTCCGGTTCGGCCTTGGCCGACAGGTCGATGGTCTTGGCATAGCAGCCGCCTTCGAAGTTGAAGGTGCCGCGTTCCGACCAGCCGTGTTCGTCGTCACCGATCAGCACGCGCGAGGGGTCGGCCGACAGGGTGGTCTTGCCGGTGCCCGACAGGCCGAAGAAGATCGCGGTATCGACCGGGTTGTTCGGCGCGTGGTTGGCCGAGCAGTGCATCGGCATGATGCCCTTGCCGGGCAGCAGGTAGTTCAGAACCGAGAAGACCGATTTCTTGTTCTCGCCGGCATATTCGGTGCCGCCGATCAGGATCAGCTTCTTTTCGAAGTTCAGCGCGATGATGGTTTCGGACCGGCAACCGTGCTTGTCGGCATCCGCCTTGAAGGACGGGCAGTTGATCACGGTGAACTCGGGCGAGAACTCGTCCAGCTCGTCGCGGTCGGGGCGGCGCAGCAGGTGGCGGATGAACAGGTTGTGCCAGGCCAGTTCGGTGACCATGCGCACGTCCAGGCGGTGGGCCGGGTCCGCGCCGCCATACAGATCCTGCACGAAATAGTCCTTGCCCTTCATGTGCTCCAGCATGTCGGCATGCAGCACGTCGAACTTGACCGGATCCATCGGCGGGTTGTTTTCCCACCAGATCGTGTCTTCGACGCAGGGCGTCTTGACCACGAACTTGTCCTTGGGCGAACGACCGGTGTGCTTGCCGGTCTCGACCAGGAAGGCGCCTCCGTTGCCCAGGTGACCTTCGCCGCGCTTCAGAGCCTCTTCGACAAGCGCGGGCTCCATGTAGTTGTAATAGACATTGCCGAGCCCCGTGATGCCTTGATCTTCCAGGCGACAAGCCGGGTTCACGCGTCCATTGGTCATCTGATTTAACTCCTGTCGTCGGCTCTGGTCCTGTCTGCCGACGTATGGTTTCCACATGAGAGTGCGAAGGGCCATATCCGCACGCCGGGCCTCATGTGAACGAGGACCGGTGGCGTGGCTATAACACGACGCTCGGACGGTGGAACAGGTCGCAAACGCAAAGTTAGCGATACCAAGACCCTGTTTGCGCAACCAATCGGAACGGAAAGTGAGGCATATTAGTCATTATTTTCCGATTTCGGGGGTTCAATGGCCTGGGTCGGGCCTTGATTCGCACTATTTTGTTGATTCCCAAGGCCGAAATCGGAAAAATGGGAAAAAACACATGAAAACGAGCAGTACAAGGAACCCTCACATGTCGAGGATTGCGTTGGTCGACGACGACAGGAATATCCTGACGTCGGTCTCGATGACTCTGGAAGCCGAGGGCTTCGAAGTTGAAACCTACAATGACGGGCAGAGCGCGCTGGACGCGTTCAACCACCGCCTGCCGGACATGGCCGTCCTGGATATCAAGATGCCGCGCATGGACGGGATGGACCTGCTGCAGCGTCTGCGGCAGAAGACATCGACCCTGCCGGTGATCTTCCTCACCTCGAAGGATGACGAGATTGACGAGGTGCTGGGGCTGCGCATGGGCGCGGATGATTACGTCAAGAAGCCGTTCAGCCAGCGCCTGCTGGTCGAACGCATCCGCGCGTTGCTGCGTCGCCAGGAGGTGATCGCCAATGACGACATCGGCCAGGTCGAGGAAAGCAAGACCATGGTGCGCGGGGACCTGTCGATGGACCCGCTGCGTCATGCGGTGACCTGGAAGGGCCAGGATGTGTCGCTGACGGTGACCGAGTTCCTGCTGCTGCAGGCGCTGGCGACCCGGCCCGGGTTCGTGAAAAGCCGCGATCAGCTGATGGATGTGGCCTATGACGACGACATCTATGTCGATGACCGCACCATTGACAGCCACATCAAACGCCTGCGCAAGAAGATGCGCGGTGCGGACTCCGAGTTCTCGGCGATTGAGACGCTCTATGGGATCGGCTACAGGTATAACGAGGAATAACCCCTAACCTACGGGGGCAAATCTGGACGACAGAGTGCGAGATACGGTGCGAGACACGAAAGCCTCCCCTGGTTCGGGCGTGGTTCTGGGCGAAGACTGGGTCTCGCCGCAGGGCACGGTGGACAGCGAGCTGCGCGCGCGGCGCGAACGGCGCGGGGTGATCTCGATCAACCGCTCGCCGCTGGCGCGCAAGATCATCACCTTCAACCTGCTGGGCATGATCGTCATGGTCGCCGGGGTTCTGTACCTGAACCCCTTCCGTGACAGTCTGGTGTTCCAGCGCGAAACGGCCCTGGTGGCCGAGGCGCAGCTGGTCGCCGACATGTTCGAAGCCACCCGCGCCCTGGATGGGGCGGCGGTCGATCCGGCGCCTGCCTCTGATGCTTCGCTGTTGCCCGCCGATCCGGCCCCGCTGGACCCGGCGACATTGCTGACAAGCCTGGACCTGTCCGCCGGGGTCGAGGCCTTTGTCTTCGACGCTTCCGAACAGCTTCTGGGCACCACTGTGGGGCAGACCCGCGCCGTGCCCGCCCCGGTCGAAGGGTTGGAGCATGACGGGCGCTCGACCATCATTACCGACCTTCTGAATCGGGTGTGGGAGGGGATTTCCTCGCTGATCGCCTCGGGCGATCCGGTGCCCTCGCAGGTGGATGCCGAAGGCCAGGCCCGCGCCCTGGTCGCTGCCGCGCTAACCGGCACCACGCAGGTGTCGACCGGTGTGGACGGGACCGGCAGCACGGTCTTTTCCGTCGCCACGCCGATCCTGGTCGATGGCCGCGCCGTGGGCGCGGTCGCGCTGACCTCGGCCTCCGGCGAGCTGGACGCGCTGGTGCGCAGCGAACGCGAACAGGTCTTGCAGATGTTCGTCATCGCCATCCTGGTATCGATCGGCTTGAGCCTGGTGCTGGCGTCCACCATTGCCAACCCGCTGTCGGATCTGGCCGCCGCCGCCGAACTGGGCCGCGACAAGAACGCCAAGAAGGTCAATCCGGGCCGCGTGCGGATCCCCGACCTGGCAGGCCGTCCGGACGAGATCGGCCGCCTCTCGACCGCCCTGCGCGGCATGGTCGCAGCACTTTACGACCGGATCGACGCCAACGAACAATTCGCCGCCGACGTGGCGCATGAGATCAAGAACCCGCTGGCGTCCTTGCGCTCGGCCATCGGCACGCTGCGCTTTGCCAAGCGCGATGACCAGCGCGACAAGCTGCTGGATGTGATCGACCACGATGTGCGCCGCCTGGACCGCCTGGTCAGCGATATCTCCAACGCCTCGCGGCTGGACAGCGAGCTGGTGAAGGAGGAGGAAGAGGCTTTCGACCTTCTCAAGATGCTGCGCAACCTGACCGAATACCTGGGCAATGAAGCAGGTGAGAAGGGTGTGGATTTCATCACCGACCTGCCGCCCGATCCCATTGTCATTCAAGGGCTTGAGGCGCGACTGGCGCAGGTCTTTGTCAACCTGATCACCAATGCGCTGAGCTTCTGCGACGACGGCGACGCGATCCGCGTCTGGGCCCGCCACCGCGAAAACCGCGTGCTGGTGGTGGTCGAGGATACCGGGCCAGGTATTCCCGAAGAGGCGCTGGCGAAGATCTTCAACCGTTTCTATTCGGAACGGCCAGAAGGTCAGTTCGGCAATAACTCCGGCCTGGGGTTGGCGATCTCCAAGCAGATCGTCGAGGCCCATGGCGGCGTGATCTGGGCGGAAAACATCCGCCCGACCGATGCCGACATTACCTCGGAACCGCTGGGTGCCCGCTTCGTGGTGGGCCTGCCGCTGTGACGACGCAGTCCGGTTCTGGGCCGGGCGAGGTCTTTCACGCAACCACCGTCGCCATCAACGGCGAGGGGGTCCTGATTCTGGGGCCCTCCGGCAGCGGCAAGAGCGCGCTGGCGCTGGAACTGATGGCGCTTGGCGCGGTTCTGGTGGCTGATGACCACAGTCGCGTGACCGCCCGAAACGGCCAGCTGATCGCCCATGCGCCGCCGCGTATGCAGGGTGTGATTGAGGCGCGCCATGTCGGGCTGATCCGCGTGCACCATGTCGAAACCGTGCCCCTGCGTCTGGCGGTGGACATGGGACAGGTGGAGCCCGAGCGGTTGCCGCAACCCAAAAGCCTCACGATATCGGGAACGGCGCTGGACTTGCTCTGGCGGGTTGACGCCCCACATTTCCCAAGTGCCATATGGCAATTGATGAATGGGGAAGCTGTTCGGTGACGGACAAGAAAGACAAGACCGCAGATGCTGCGGCGCAGCGCATCGTATTGGTGACCGGGGCCTCTGGCGCCGGGCGCACGACCGCGATCCGTGCGTTGGAGGATGCGGGTTACGAGGCGATCGACAACCTGCCCCTGCGCATGATCGAACGGTTGCTGGACACCACGCCGCTGGACCACCCGCTGGCCCTGGGTATCGACGTGCGCAACCGTGATTTTTCGGTCGAGGGCATGCTGCAGGTGATCGACAGCCTCTCGGTGGATCCGCGTTGCGCGGTTGAACTGCTGTATCTGGATTGTTCTTCCGATGTGCTGATCCGCCGTTATTCCGAGACCCGCCGCCGTCACCCCCTGGCCCCGTCGGAATCGCCCCAGGATGGCATCCTGCGCGAGCTGGAACTGCTTGCCCCGGTGCGTGCACGAGCCTCGGTGCTGATCGACACCTCGGACCTGTCGGTGCATGACCTCAAGGATGAGGTTCTGCGCTGGATCGGCCAGCCGGGGACCGAGATGCTGGCCGTTTCGGTGCAGAGTTTCAGTTACAAACGCGGCATCGCGCGGGGGCTGGACCTGGTGTTTGACGCGCGCTTCCTGCGCAACCCGCATTGGGAGCCCGCCCTGCGTGCGCTGGATGGCCGCACGCCCGAGGTGGCCGCCTATGTCGCCGACGACGCGCGGTTCGACGAATTCTTCGACCGTGTGCATGGCATGGTCGAATTTCTGCTGCCTGCCTATGGCGAAGAGGGCAAGAGCCACCTGTCGATCGGCTTCGGCTGTACCGGCGGCAAACATCGCTCGGTTGCGCTGGCGGAAAAGCTGGCAAATGCGCTTGCACAGGCGGGCTGGCAGGTGTCAATTAGGCATCGGGAACTGGAGCGCCGGGCCGAGGGACAGGCCGGGGGCAAGCAATGAATGGGGTAGTGGACGCGTGATCGGGATCGTCATCGTCGCACATGGTGGTTTGGCTGGCGAATATCTTGCTGCGGTCGAGCATGTGGTCGGCAAGCAGGACGGCATGCGGGCCATCTCGACCGATGCCGAATGCGATCGGACAGACAAACGGTCGGAAATCCAGGCTGCGGCCGATGCTGTGGACATGGGCGACGGCGTGGTCGTGGTGGTGGACATGTTCGGCGGCAGCCCGTCAAACCTTTCGTTGCCCGCCTGCTGTAAAAGCGACCGCAAGATCCTTTATGGTGCGAACCTGCCGATGTTGTTGAAACTGGCAAAGTCCCGCCACCTGTCCGTGCCCCGCGCCACCGAGGCTGCGTTGAAGGCAGGACGTAAATATATTGATTGCATTGATGGCCCCCAGGAGTGACCCATGTCGGACCAGATGACGCGTACATTTGAGATCGTGAATGAAAAGGGCCTGCATGCGCGGGCCTCGGCCAAGTTCGTTGACGTGGTCGAGCAACATAACGCGACGGCAAGGGTCGAAAAGGATGGGTTGGACGCCGAGGGCGACAGCATCATGGGGCTTTTGATGTTGGCAGCGTCCAAGGGAACGACTATTGACGTGCAGACGTCCGGACCCCAGGCCCAACAGCTGATGGAGGCTCTGGACGCCCTGGTGGCCGACAAGTTCGGCGAAGGCATGTGACAGACACTCGGGAAGGCGCAGAATTGGTCGACAGCACGCAAACATCGGGAGCGAGTGGAGACACTCAGGACCGTCAGGCGCAACACTATGACCGCCGCTCGCTGACCTATGCGGACAGTTTCGACAACCCGTTCCAGGCGACGCTGGTGCGGGCGATCGAGTGGCTGACTGGCAAGATCACCATCATCCGCATGGTGCGCAAGCTGGAGCGCAAGGGCGCGCCAGTGGGCCAGCCCTTCTGGCGCGCCTGTCTGGACGTGATGGGCATTCCGCTGCTGACTCCGGAAGACCAGCTGGACAACATTCCTGCCGAAGGGCCCGTCGTGGTGGTGGCCAACCACCCGCATGGCATGGTTGACGGCATGATCCTGGCCGACCTGATCGGGCGGCGGCGGGACGACTATCGCATCCTGACCCGCGCGGTGCTGGACGGGATCGACGAGGTCGCGTCGAGCTACATGATCCCGGTGCCCTTCCCGGACGACAAGGATGCGCAGAAGAAGATGGTCGAGATGCGTGCTCAGGCGATGGCGCACCTGAAGGCGGGCGGTCTGGTGACCCTGTTCCCCTCGGGAGTTGTGGCCAGTTCCGACAGTTTCTTCGGCCCGGCGATCGAACGGGAATGGAACGTCTTTACCGGCCAGCTCATTCGCCGTTCCGGCGCGCGGGTGGTGCCGATCTTCTTCCCCGGCTCGAACAGCCGCTGGTACCAGATCGCCAACCGGATCTCGGCGACCCTGCGCCAATCGCTCTTGCTGCACGAGATCGTGCATGCCTGCAACAAGCCGCAGGCGCCGGTGGTGGGCGAAGAGCTGACCGAGGCCCAGATGGAGCGCCTGCACAGCGATCCGCGCGGCTTCATGGCCTGGCTGCGTGACCACACGCTGAAACTGGGCCGTTCCTGAGTTTTTCTGCACCTGCATGGCGCTGTTAACAGGCCGGTAATCTCGCTTTGTTAGACCGATGGTCAATCGGCGGCAAAGTGAGTGTAGTGCGATGAACTTCAGATTCTCAGTCAAGGACATCAAGGTTTCCCGGGCCATTCTTCTGGTGCCCTTGATACCGTTCGTGGTTGCCGCGATATTGGCGACGCTGCAGATTCTGGAACAGAACCGCACAGTTGCCGGGCTTGATGCGCTGGATCGTATGGTCCAACCTGCCATCCTGGTCTCCAATGCGGTGCATGAACAGCAGAAGGAACGCGGCGCGACTGCGGTCTTCCTTGGCAGCGATGGCGAGAAATTTTCGTCCGAACTGGCGGCGCAGCGGCGGGAATCGGATGCGCGCCATGCCCTTTTTCGGGCCTATCTGGACGAGGTGGGCACGCAGAACCTCGACCCGCGGCTCTCGGCGCGGATCGAGGCGGCGATCGCCAAGCTTGATAGGCTGCCGGATATCCGCAAACAGGTGGACGCGCTGTCGATCGAGGTCCCTGAGGCAATCGGCTTCTATACCGCGTTGAACGCGCAGATGCTTGAGTTGGTACAGTTGGTCGCCGAACTCAGCGTCCAGCGCGAGGTGTCGAACGCAACCCTGGCGATGTACAATTTCCTTCAGGGCAAGGAACGGGCCGGGATCGAAAGGGCGCTCGGTAGCCTTGGGTACACGCGCGGCTATTTCGAACTGCGTGAGATCCTGCGCTTCCAGGGGCTGATCAGCGCTCAGGAAAGCTACTATTCCAGTTTCAACGGACTGGCGACGGAGGCGCAAAAGGCCCAGTTTGCCGAGATTCTGCAATCCGAACCGTCGATGAAGGTGGACGTCATGCGTGCGCAAGCGCTGACACGCGGTGTCGCGGGCAATCTTGGCGGCTATACCGGGGAAGAGTTTTTCACCACCCAGACCCAGAAGATCAACCTTCTCAAGGGGCTAGAGGATCGCCTGGGCGAGGATCTGCGCGGCATGCTGGTTGCCATCCGCGCCGAAGCGGTGCGCCTGCAAAATATCGAAATCGGCCTGATTGTCGTTGCGGGCCTGCTGGCACTGGGTGTGTCGACGGTGATCGCCCGTTCGATCCGCACCGGTTTCGGCGCAGTCGTCACGGCGGCGCGGGAGCTGTCCGAGGGCAATCTTGATGTGACCTTGCCAGCCCCCAGCAGGAACGAGTTCGGCGAGGTGACCGCGGCGCTGGAAGTGTTCCGGCAGAACAGCCTGGACAATCGCGAGATGGCGGCCCGCGAACAGGCCGAGGCGGCGGCGCGCAAACAGGCCGAAGAGGCGGAGCAACTGCGTCAGACCGAAGAGGCGCAGCGCGAGGCCGAGGCGCAGCGCGCGGCCGCTCAGCGGGCTGAAGAGGCCCAGGCACGAGACCGGGCCGTGGCGCAGGAGATTTCCAGCATGGTGGCGGCCTGTGCCCGTGGTGAATTCGACCAGCGCCTGTCGCTTGAGGGCAAGGAGGGGGTGCTGGGCGATATCTGCGTCGGCATCAACCAGGTCTGCGAGATCGTAGATGAGGCCCTTGGCCAAATCCATATCGCGATGGAAACCATTGCCCATGGCAATTTGGGCTACCGCATGAATGCCGAGTTCCAGGGCGCGTTTGCGCGGATCCAGGACCAGATCAACCATTCGGTGCACAGTCTGGCCTCCAGCTTCTCCCGGGTCGGCCAGTCCAGTGACATGATCAACGGAACGACACAGGAAATTGCCTCTGCCGCGCAGGACCTGGCGGTGCGCACCGAACGCTCTGCGGCGACGCTCGAGGAAACGACAGCGGCGCTGAAGAGCCTGTCGCAGACCGTCAGTTCGACCGCCGAAGTGGCGGATCAGGCGAACCGGGATGCCTCCGATGTCTGCAAGGAAGTGTCAACCAGCAACGAGCTGGTGGACACCACCATTGCGGCCATTCGCGAGATCCAGCAGAGCTCGACCGCGATCGGCGCGGCAATCCGGCTGATCGACGATATCACCTTCCAGACCAACCTTCTGGCGCTGAACGCCGGGGTTGAAGCCGCCCGTGCCGGTGAGGCTGGCCGTGGGTTTGCGGTGGTGGCTTCGGAAGTTCGTGATCTGGCGGCGCGTTCCGCCGATGCAGCGCGCGAGATCACCGAGCTGGTGCGCAACAGCGAGGAACAGGTGGTACGGGGTGTCGAATTGGCGGATCAGACCGGTGACGCGCTGAAGTCGATCAATGGCGCCGTCTCCGGAATTGCCACCCGGATCGGCGAGATCGCCCAGACCGCAACCGAGCAGTCCAACGGCGTGCGTGAGTTGAGCATCGCGGCAAGTGAATTGGACCAGGTTACGCAACAGAACGCCGCCATGTTCGAGGAGGCCAGCGCCTCCAGCGCGGCGCTGCGCAGCGAGACCGAAAGCCTGGCCAAGGTGATCGCAGGCTTCCAGCTTGGCGAGGTGGCGGACACTTGGCCCGCCGAAAACCAGGTGGCCTGATTCGCGGCGTGGCCGTTATCGCGTCGGCACCGGCGTGTCGCCGCGATAGTCGTAGAACCCGCGCCCGGTCTTGCGCCCCAGCCAGCCGGCCTCGACATATTTGGTCAGCAGCGGGCAGGGCCGGTATTTGGTATCGGCCAGCCCGTCATGCAGCACGTTCATGATCGCGAGACAGGTGTCGAGCCCGATGAAATCGGCCAGCTCCAGCGGGCCCATCGGGTGGTTTGCCCCCAGTTTCATCGACTGGTCGATCGAGTTCACGTTGCCCACGCCCTCATAGAGCGTATAGACCGCCTCGTTGATCATCGGCATCAGGATACGGTTGACGATGAAGGCGGGGAAATCCTCGGCCGAGGCAGCGGTCTTGTTCAGGTTTTCGACCACGGCCAGGCAGGACTTGTAGGTCGCCTCGTCCGTGGCAATGCCGCGGATCAACTCGACCAGCTGCATCACGGGCACCGGATTCATGAAGTGGAAGCCCATGAACTTCTCCGGCCGGTCGGTGCGCGAGGCCAGGCGGGTGATCGAGATCGACGAGGTGTTCGAGGTCAGGATCGTCTCGGGTTTCAGATGCGGGATCAGGTCCTCGAAGATGGCCTGTTTCACCGTCTCGCGTTCCGTCGCGGCCTCGATTACCAGATCGGTCGGGCCGAGGTCGGTCAGGGTCAACGTGGTGCGGATGCGGCCCAGGGCTGCGTCACGTTCGGCTGCGCTGATCTTTTCGCGCGAAACCTGGCGATCCAGGTTCTTGGCAATGCGCGCGACGGCCCCGTCCAGGCTGTCCTGGCTGATGTCGTTCAGCAGAACCTCATACCCCGCAAGCGCCAGAACATGTGCAATGCCGTTGCCCATCTGACCTGCCCCGACAACACCAACCGTTTCGATCGCCATGAATTTCCCTTTCGTCATCTGCCCACACCCTATGCGGCAGTGCGGCATGGGCGCAAGGGTTAAGCGGGGGTTAGGAAAGCAGAACGATTTGTAAATTTAGCGCTTTCTCAAGCTTTCCCTGCGAATCTCTTCCTTGGGTGAAATTTAAGGAGTGGGTGGTTATGGCCTATGAAAACCTGGGCGAAGGGGCCCTTGATTATTATCCGTGCAGATACGGGAAATCCAAACTGCTGTTCCGCGGACCGAAGCGCAAGCTCGACGGACCATATGTCGCAATGCTGGGTGGCACCGAGACCTATGGCAAATTCATCGAGAAACCCTTTGCGCAGCTGGCCGAGGATGCGCTGGACCATCCGGTGGTGAATTTCGGCTGCGTGAATGCCGGGATCGACGTCTTCGTCAACGACCAGACGATCCTGGATGCGGCCAGCAAGGCGGCCGTGACGGTGGTGCAGCTGACCGGTGCGCAGAACATGTCGAACCGTTTCTACGCGGTGCATCCGCGGCGCAATGACCGGTTCCTGCGTGCCTCGAACCTGCTGAAGACGATCTATCGCGAGGTGGATTTTACCGAGTTCAACTTCACGCGCCACCTGCTGACCAGCCTGCATCAGGCCAGCCCCGACAAGTTCGCCATGGTCGAGCAGGAGCTGAAGGAGGCGTGGGTGGCGCGCATGAAGACGCTGATCTCGAAGATCGAGGGCAAGATCGTGCTGTTGTGGATGGCCGATCACGCGCCGGAAGGCTGCGCGAGCTGCTCGATTGATGGCTCGGACCCCCTGTTTGTGGGGGAGGAGATGATCAACGAACTCAGGCCCTTCGTCACCGGCGTGGTTGAGGTCGATGTGAACCAGGCCGAGATCGAGGCGGGGCGTGAGGGCATGGTGTACACCGACCTGGAGGAGCCCGCCGCGCGCGGCATGCTGGGCGCTGTGGCTCATGCTCGAGTGGCTGAGGCGTTGGAAGCAGCCCTGCGCCCGCATCTGTAATCGGAAGAGTGACCCGGTAACGAGTGCCTGCGTATGAGTGCCAGTGCGAGTGTCCGTGTAGAGAGTAGGGGGGCGGTTGCCTCCACGGCAAAAGGAAAGGCCCGCCGGTTGGCGGGCCTTTCGCGTTCCGTGTGGCTGTGATTACAGCGCGTCGGTCATGGCCGGGACGGCGTCGAACAGGTCGGCGACCAGGCCGAAGTCGGCGACCTGGAAGATCGGCGCTTCTTCGTCCTTGTTGATCGCGACGATGACCTTGGAGTCCTTCATGCCGGCGAGGTGCTGGATCGCACCCGAGATGCCCACGGCGATGTAGAGCTCGGGGGCGACGACCTTGCCGGTCTGACCCACCTGCCAGTCGTTGGGCGCATAGCCCGAGTCGACGGCAGCGCGCGAGGCACCGACGGCGGCGCCCAGCTTGTCGGCCAGTTTCTCGATCAGCGCGAAGTCCTCTTCCGAGCCCACGCCACGACCACCCGACACGACCACGCCAGCCGAGGTCAGTTCGGGGCGATCCGATTCGGCGACCTTGTCTTCAACCCATTCGGACAGGCCGGGGTTGTCTGCAGCACCGATGGTTTCCACGGCGGCCGCGCCACCTTCACCGGCGGCGTCGAACGACGCGGTGCGGAAGGTCACGACCTTCTTGGCATCCGAGGACTTGACGGTCTGGATTGCGTTGCCCGCGTAGATCGGGCGCTCGAACGTGTCGGCGTCGACCACGGCGGTGGCGTCCGAGATCACCATGACATCCAGCAGCGCGGCGACGCGCGGCATGACGTTCTTGGCGTCGGTGGTCGCAGGCGCCACGATGTGCGAATAGTCACCGGCCAGCGACACGATCAGCGCGGCGGTGGGTTCGGCCAGGCGGTGACCCAGCGAGGCGTCCTCGGCGACCAGCACCTTGGCGACACCGTCGATCTTGGCGGCGGCTTCGCCCGCGGCAGCAGCCGAGGCGCCAGCGGCCAGAACGGTCACGTCGCCCAGCGATTTCGCGGCGGCAACAGCCTTGGCGGTGGCGTCCAGCGCCAGTTCACCGTTGTTGACTTCGGCGAGAAGAAGAACAGCCATTACACAGCCCCCGCTTCTTTGAGTTTCGAGACCAGCTCGTCAACCGAACCGACGATGATGCCGGCGGCACGGGCTTCCGGCTCGGTGGTCGAGACGATTTCCAGGCGCGGGGTGACGTCGACGCCGTAGTCGGCGGCGGTTTTCTCGTCCAGCGGCTTTTTCTTCGCTTTCATGATGTTGGGCAGCGAAGCGTAGCGCGGCTCGTTCAGGCGCAGGTCGACGGTGATGATGGCGGGCATGTTCACCTTGATGGTCTGCAGGCCGCCGTCCACTTCGCGGGTCACAACGGCCTTGTCGCCGTCGATGTCCAGCTCGGAGGCGAAGGTGCCCTGGGACCAGCCCAGCAGCGCCGACAGCATCTGGCCGGTGGCGTTCATGTCGTTGTCGATCGCCTGCTTGCCGGCCAGAACGATGCCCGGCTGCTCTTCTTCGACGACCTTCGCCAGGATCTTGGCGACGGCCAGCGGCTCGATGTCGGTGTGCACGTCATCGGCGGCGTTGACCAGGATGGCGCGGTCGGCGCCCATGGCCAGCGCGGTGCGCAGGGTTTCCTGGGCCTGCTTGACGCCGATCGAGACGACGACGACCTCGTCGGCCTTGCCGGCTTCCTTCAGGCGGATGGCCTCTTCGACGGCGATCTCGTCAAAGGGGTTCATCGACATTTTAACGTTGGCAAGATCGACGCCGCTTCCGTCCGCTTTGACGCGAACCTTCACGTTGTAGTCGATCACGCGCTTGACAGGCACAAGTACCTTCATTTGCGGATCTCTCCCAGTTTTGCCCCGAGGGGCGGTCATGCTCTCCCGTCTCGTTTAGCGTTTCATCCCGTCGGAAAACAGGGCAAAATCGACAGGAAATTGCGCCGCGACGTCGCGTTTCGCGTCTTCGGCGGAAATTGGTAGCGCGAACAAGGAGTGCAGGCATGCAAAAGGTGCAGGGATTCGGCGGATTTTTCTTTCGGGCGGCCAACCCCGGGCTGCTGGCGGCCTGGTATGAGAAACATCTGGGCATCAACCCGGTGCCGACCTCGGTCGAGGAACAGCCCTGGCAAACGGGAGGCGGTGCGACCGTATTTGCGCCCTTTCCCGAAGATACGGATTACTTTGGCGATCCAAACAAGCAGTTCATGCTGAACTTCCGTGTCGCCGACCTGGCGGCGATGGTGGCGCAGCTGCGCGACCAAGGGGTGCAGGTCGAGGATGAGGTTGAGATGGAGGGCATCGGCGCCTTTGCCCGCATCCACGATCCCGAGGGCAACCCGATCGAGCTGTGGCAGCCGGAGGGGGATGCGTGATGGTCGCCCTGCCCAGTCCCGAATTCGTCGACGCCCCCGCGCGCTGTTTCGTCGGCCTGTCCGACCGGTTCACGAAGGACACCGTGGGCAAGATCCCGGCGCTTTACGAACGGTTCTTCCAGGCGCAGTTCTGCCCCGAACATGGGCTGTGCGGGGCTTTGTTCGGCATTTCCTACAATTCGGCGCCGGAAGGGTTCGACTACGCCGTGGCCGTTGAGGTGACGGGCAACGGTGCAGTGCCGGAAGGGGCCTGCCGCATCGGCACCGTGGCCGGGCGCTACGCGGTGTTCCGGCATCGCGGCCCGGTGATGGAAATCCCGCAGTTGTTCGAGGCGATCTTCAATGACTGGATGCCGGGGGCGGGTGTGGAGCTGGCCGAAGGACCGGTGTTCGAATGCTATCCGGAGGACCCGGATTGCGATGCCTCGGACGAGGCGGGCATGGTCATGCGCTATGAGATTTGGGTGCCGGTGAAGGGCTGAGAAAGCGCAAGCGAGGCTTCGAAATCGGCACGGCCGCAGGCCGGGCCACGCCCGACCCTCCCCACGGGAGGGCGTCTTGCAGCGTCTCGTCATGCTTAAACGTCAGCGATTCTGGGCCTGTACCGCGCCTAAATCCGGTTTCGAAACGCCCACCCAGGGTCGGGCGTGGCCCGGCCTGCTCAGCGTCCAGACGCTTTCAGCGGTTCGCGCCCGGAACCCACAACACGTCCGTCTCGCCGTTGCCATTGGCAATGCGCGAGGCGACGAAGGCCCAGTCGGACAGGCGGTTGAGGTATTTCACCGCCTCGGGGTTTACGTCGCCCGGTTCGGCCTCGGCCAGCTGGGTGGCCATGCGTTCAGCCCGGCGCGAGACGGTGCGCACCAGGTGCAGATGGGCGGCCAGCGGGGTGCCGCCGGGCAGGGTAAAGCTGGTCAGTGGGGCGAGCTTCTCGTTCATCTCGTCGATCTCGGCCTCCAGCCGCTCGACCTGGCTGGCGAAGGTGCGCAGCGGTGTGAACTTGGCCTCACCGTCCTTGTCGATATTGGGTCGCGACAGGTCCGCACCCACGTCAAAGAGGTCGTTCTGGATCCGCCCCAGGGCTTCGTCCATCGCGTCCTGCCCTTCGGCAGCGCAGTGCAGACGTGCCAGACCGATGGTCGCGTTGGTCTCGTCGACATTGCCGTAGGCGTCGACGCGCAGCGAGTGTTTGGCGACTCGCGAGCCGTCAGAGAGCGAGGTTTCGCCCTTGTCCCCCTTGCGGGTGTAAATCCGGTTCAGAACGACCATGTCAGGAGCCTCCACGCATGTAGATGAACAAGAGGATGACGGCGATGGCGATGGCCTGGGCGATCACGCGATACCGCATCATCCGGTTTGAATGCTTGCGCGCGAGCTCGCCGCCGGCGCCGAAGGTGCCGATGCCGAGCATGAGGATCACCAGCACCGCCAGGACGGCGATGACGACGAGGATGAAGAGGGGGTCCTGGAACATGTCCGGTCCTTTCGCGCGTTTCTTGACCGCCGTGATAGCGCGGGCGGATGGATTTGCAAAGCTCAGCTGCGGTCGATCAGCGCATCCATCGCCCAGGTCGGCAGGAAACGCTTGCCCATGGCGGCAATCCAGGTGGCCTTGGTGACGAAGTACTTCGCCCGCGGGCGCGGGCTTTCCAGCGCGTGGATCAGTTTCTCGGTCACCGCCGAGGCGGGCAGTTCGAACGGATCGGGGCCGAGCTTCTCGTCATAGAGCCGTTTCAGCAGCGTGTCCTTGTATTGCTCGCGGCGGGCCGAGTTCTCCCAGTCGATCCAGCGTTCGAAATGGGGGCGCGAGTTTTCCCGGATGCGGGTGGGGATCGGGCCGGGCTGGATCAGGATCACCTTGATCGGCGTGTCGCGCATCTCGATGCGCAGCGTGTCCGTCAGCCCCTCCAGCGCGTATTTCGTCGCCACATAGGCCGAGCGCCATTTGTAGGTGGTAAAGCCCAGCACGGACGAATTCTGCACGATGCGCCCGTGACCCTGCTTGCGCATCACGGGAATCACCCGGCGGGTCAGTTCGTGCACGCCAAAGACGTTGGTCTCGAAGATCGAACGCAGCCCGTCCGTCGGCAGGTCCTCGGCCGCGCCGGGCAGGCCGAAGGCGCCATTGTTGAACAGCGCGTCCAGCGTGCCGCCGGTGCGCGTCAGAACCTCGTCCAGGGCGGCGCCCATGCTATCATGGTCGGTATAGTCCAGCCGCAGCGCCTCCAGCCCCTCTTCGCCCAGCCGGTCGACATCCGCCTGTTTGCGCGCGGTGGCAAAGACGCGCCAGCCGCGTTTCGCCATGCCATGGGCGGCGTCATATCCGATGCCCGAGGAGCATCCGGTGATCAAAAGGCTGCGCTGTGTCATGGGGTTGACCTATGACAGGCCGGGCCCATGGGCAAGCCCGGTGGGCAAGGGTTACGGGCGGGCGGTCAGGGGAAAGGCCTCGGCGCTGCCGGGCAGGGGTTCCATCACCGACAGGCGGGTCAGCACGCGGGCAGGCGGAATGCGCCGGCTGCTGGGCTCTGCGGCGATCTGTTCGACCGGTTCTGCCGCGGGTGTCGGGTCTGGCAAGACCGTGGCCACCACGGGCTCAGGTTCGCGGCCGATCCGGTCCGCGCCCAACCCCTCGTCGCGGCCAAAGTACATCATGGCGGCCGTCAGGCCCCCCATGGTCAAAGCTGTCAGTCGAATGATACGCATGGATACTCCCTCACTGAGAGGAATTTACCCGGGGACGCCGGGCGACGTTGCGGGGAAAAAGGCGCGATGTTTTCCCGCGCCCGCTTGTTCGGCCCCGCGCGGCCCGGTAAAACGCCCCCATGAGTGAGAGCAGCGATAACAACGACCACATCCGCGAAACCGCCGAGCCCCTGCGCCGTGCGATTGGCGATCGATACCTGACCTATGCCCTGTCGACGATCATGCACCGGGCCCTGCCGGACGCGCGCGACGGGTTGAAACCGGTACACCGGCGCATCCTTTACGCGATGAATCGGCTGAAACTGGCCTCGAACGGCAAGTTCCTGAAATCGGCGAAGATTTCCGGTGATACGATGGGGGATTTCCACCCCCACGGCGATGCGGCGATCTATGACGCCATGGCGCGTCTGGCGCAGGATTTCGCGGTGCGCTACCCGCTGGTCGACGGCCAGGGCAACTTCGGCAATATCGACGGCGACAACCCGGCCGCCTCGCGCTACACCGAAGCGCGCATGACCTTCATCGCCGAGGCGATGTTGCAGGGTCTGGACGAAAACGCGGTCGATTTTCGCGACAACTATGACGGTCGCCTGACCGAGCCGGTGGTGCTGCCGACCGAGTTTCCGACCCTTCTGGCCAATGGCGCGGCGGGCATCGCCGTGGGCATGGCGACCAATATTCCGCCGCATAATATCGTCGAGCTGATCGACGCTTGCCTGCATCTGATCAAGACCCCGGACGCGCGTGACGACACGCTTTTGAACTATGTGCCCGGTCCGGATTTCCCCACCGGCGGCATCATTGTCGAACCCAAGGAAAACATCGCCAAGGCCTATGCCACGGGCCGGGGCAGCTTCCGCCTGCGCTGCAAATGGGAGGTCGAGGATCTGGGCCGCGGCCAATGGCAGATCGTGGTCACGGAAATCCCCTACCAGGTGCAGAAATCGAAGCTGATCGAAAAGATCGCCGAGGTGATCCAGCTCAAGAAGATCCCGATCCTGGGCGATGTGCGCGACGAATCGGCCGATGACATCCGCCTGGTGCTGGAGCCGAAGTCGAAGAACGTCGATCCCGAGCTTCTGATGAACATGATGTTCCGCAACTCGGACCTGGAAACGCGGTTCAGCCTGAACATGAACGTGCTGATCGACGGGGTCACGCCGAAGGTCTGTTCGATGAAGGAAGTGCTGCGCGCCTTCCTCGACTTCCGCCGCGATGTGCTGGGCCGCCGCTCGCGCCACCGTTTGGGCAAGATCGACAAGCGTTTGGAAGTGCTGGAAGGGTTCATCATCGCCTTCCTGAACCTGGACCGTGTGATCGACATCATTCGCTATGACGACGATCCCAAGGCGGCTCTGATGCGCGAGGATTGGGGGCTGACTCATGCCCGCGCCACTTCGGAAGCCGATTACCGCAGCCCGGCCCCGGGTGAAGGTGAGCTGACCGAGGTCCAGGCCGAGGCCATCCTCAACATGCGCCTGCGCAGCTTGCGTCGGCTTGAGGAAATGGAGCTGAAGCGCGAGCAGGAAGAGCTGATGCGCGAGCGGGCTGAGATCGAGGACCTCTTGGCCAGCGAAGACCTGCAATGGACCCGCATTGCCGACCAGTTGAAAGAGGCCAAGAAGAAGTTCGGCAAGGATTGGGAAGGCGGCGCGCGGCGTACGCAATTCGCCGAGGCCGCCGAGGCTGAAGAGGTGCCGCTGGAGGCGATGATCGAACGCGAACCGATCACCGTGGTCTGCTCGCAAATGGGTTGGATCCGCGCCATGTCGGGCCATATCGACCTGACCCGCGAGTTGAAGTTCAAGGACGGCGACGGCCCGCGCTTCATCTTCCACGCGGAAACCACCGACAAGCTGCTGGTGTTCGCCTCGACCGGGCGATTCTATACGCTTTCGGCGGCGAACCTGCCCGGCGGGCGCGGCATGGGCGAACCCCTGCGCCTGATGGTGGACCTGCCCAACGAGGCGGAGATCGTCGATCTCTTCATTCACACCGCCGGGCAAAAGCGCCTGGTCGCGTCGAATGCGGGCAACGGCTTTGTGGTGGCGGAAAGCGATCTGCTGGCGCAGACACGCACCGGCAAACAGGTGCTGAACGTGGGCGACGATACCGCCAAGCTCTGCGTGCCGATCACCGGCGATCACGTGGCAATCATGTCGGAAAACCGCAAGATGCTGGTCTTCCCGGTGTCCGAGCTGCCCGAAATGGGCCGCGGCAAGGGTGTGCGCCTGCAGAAATACAACTCGGCGCGCGGCAAACAGGGGGTGCTGGAACTGGACGGTGGTCTGGCCGACGCCAAGACCTTCAACCTCGAAGAGGGGCTCAGCTGGCCCGCCGCCGGCGATCGCACCCGGACAGAGGTGGACATGTCGCCCTGGATCGGCAAACGTGCGGGCGTGGGCAAGGCGCCGCCCTACGGATTTCCGCGCAACAACAAGTTCGAGTAACAGATGACCCCCCTTGCAACGGAATATGTCGGTGAAAAGGGGGCACTGTTCCGACTGGCCCTGAAGACGAGTGTGCTGACGGTTCTCACGCTCGGCTTCTACCGGTTCTGGATGAAGACCCGGCTCAGGCGCTATTACTGGAGCGCGATCCGCCCCGGTGGCGCGCCGCTGGAATACACCGGTCAGCCGCTGGAGAAACTGCTGGGCTTCCTGGTCGCGGTGGTGATCATGGCCTTCTATATCGGGGTCGTGAACCTGATCCTGATGTTTGTCAGCTTCTCGCTATTCCAGGGCAATATCACGGCCTATGCGCTGAGCTTCGTCGGCGTGCTGCCGATCATCTTCTTCGCCCAATATCGCGCGCGACGCTATATCCTGGCCCGCACCCGCTGGCGCGGCATTCGCTTCGGGCTGGAACCCGGTGCCTGGGGCTATGCCTGGCGCGCAGCGCTTTACTGGGCGCTGGCGATCGTGTCGCTGGGGCTGCTTTACCCGCTCAAGGCCTTCCGGCTTGAGAAATACCGCGTGGACCGCACACATTTCGGGTCGGCCCGGTTCGAACAGACGGGCAGCTGGAAGGACCTCTATCCGGCGATGAAGCACCTGCTGTGGAATGGTGTGATCTTTGCGGTGCTCATGGCAATTGGCGTGGCGAATGGCATGAGTTCCGTTCTGTTCTACCTGATCATTGGTCTGCCCTGGGGTGTCTATGGCCTGGCCTATTGGCAGGCCGGAAGCTTCCGCATCCTGGCCGAGGGCAAACGTCTGGACGGTCTCAAGTTTCAGTCAAGCCCGCGGAGTGGCCGGATCTTCGGCATCTGGATGCTTGGCGGGCTTCTGATCCAGCTGTGCATGACGGCGCTGCTGGTTGGGTTTCTCTTTGCGATCGTGATGGCCCTGTTCGGGGTTGGTGTGATCGGCGGTGGCGGCTCCTGGGATCTGGAGACCCAGTTGGCCCGCCAACCCGCCTGGGTTCAGATCCTGGTCGGCATAGTGGGCTATTTCTCGATCTTCCTGACATGGTCCGTGCTGCGTCAGGTGTTTTTCACCCTGCCGCTGATCAAACATTTCGCCGAGGAAACCGCTTTGCTGAACCCCGAGGCGCTGGGCGCGATCGACCAGCGCGCGAGGGATGAGTTTGCCGAGGCCGAAGGCTTTGCCGACGCCCTGGATGTGGGGGCCGCGCTATGAGCGAGATCATCCTGCCCGAACCGCCGCCCCCGCCGCCGTCCGAGCCGCCCAGGCCCGAACCGCCCGACCGCAACCGGCTGTTTGCCTGGTATGTGGATGGCAACGATGCGCGCTGGCAGCGGGTTGAGGTTGGCCTGGCCACGCCCAAGGGCGGCACCCGCCCGGACCGGCTGCGCTTGACCCTGCCCGATGGCAGCCGGTTGGACTGGCCGCTGGAGGATCTGCGCGCGCTGAAGGATCAGGCGGGGGCGAAGGCCTCTATCGTGCTGCGGCTCGAGGGCAAGGATCCTGCCCGGCTGATGCTGCGCGGGCCCGAGATCGTGGCCCATATCCGCCACATTGCGCCCAATCTGGAACGCCGCCCGCCGGCCGAGAACCTGGGTCGCCTGATGAAATGGTCGGTGGCCGCCGTGGCCTCGGTCGCGCTGATCATCTTCGGCCTGGTGCCGGTGCTGGCCACGCAGCTGGCGACCCTGCTGCCGCCCGAGGGGGAAAAGGCGCTGGGCGATGCGACGTTGAACCAGATCCGCGTGGCGCTGAACGAGTTCGGCACCACCCCGCTGCCCGCCTGTTCCAGCCCCGAGGGCGATGCGGCGCTGCAGGCCATGCGCACCAGGCTGAATGCGGAAGAGGACCTGCCCTATCCCTTGCAACTCCACGTGTTGGACCACGAGATGGTCAACGCCTTCGCCCTGCCGGGCGGGCATGTGATCCTGTTCCGGGGACTGATCGAAGAGGCCGAAAGCCCGGATGAGGTTGCCGCCGTACTGGCTCATGAAATCGGCCATGTCGCCCACCGCGACCCCACCCGCGGCGCGCTGCGCACGGCGGGTTCGATCGGGGTTCTGGGCCTGCTGTTTGGTGATTTTGCAGGCGGCACCGTGGTCCTGATGATGGCGCAGAGCCTGATCAACGCGAATTACTCCCAGGCGGCCGAGGCCCGCGCGGATGAGTTCGCCCATGAGGTGCTGACCAATGCCGAGGTCAACCCGGCCGCCCTGGGCCACATGTTCGAACGCTTGCGCGAGAAATATGGCGATGCCGAAGGGATCGTCGCCCATTTCGCCTCCCACCCCACGCATGAGGAACGCATCCAGGCGGCGTTGGAGGCCGAAGCGGTGGCCGGGATTACCGCGACGCCGGTGATTTCGGACAGTGACTGGCAAGCTCTGCGTGGGATTTGCGGTGATGCCCCGCGTCGAACCTTCGAAGAGATCGGGCGCGAGATCGGCGAGATCCTTGAGGGGGCCGGTGAAGCCCCCGACAAAGGGGGCAAGGGCCAGGCCGAGGGGGCACCTGTCGATAGCGGCGCGCAAACGGGCAATGGCGCCGAGGGTGGATCGAAGAAGTGATCAGCGGGATAATCAGGCCGGGCTGACCTTGAGCCAGACCCCGCCCGCAGGCCGCAGGCTCAGCACCATCTCGGGGCGCGGATCGCGGCCGGGTATCGCTTCGAACCGATACCGCGCAAGCAGGGTCGAGAGGATGATCACCGCCTCCTGCATTGCAAAGCTCATGCCGATGCAGACCCGTGGCCCGGTGCCGAAGGGCAGGTATTGGAACGGCGGGATGGCGCGCCGGTCTTCGAACCGGTCCGGGTCGAACCGATCCGGATCCTCCCACAGCTCGCGGTTCCGGTGCAGCGCGTAGATCGGCAGCATGACCGTGTCGCCCACGCGTATCTCGCGGTCGCGCAGCTGGTCGGGGGCCAAGGCCGTGCGGGTCAGCAGGGCGGCGGGCGGATAAAGCCGCATCGCCTCGTCGATGATCTGACGGATATAGGGCAGGGCGGGCACGTGTTCCATCGTCGCGCAGCGGTCGCCCAGCACGTCGCGTGCCTGAGCCCGGGCGCGGGTCTGCACCGCGGGGTCGAAGGCCAGCAGGTAGAGCGACCAGGACAGCGCCAGTGCAGTGGTCTCATGCCCCGCCACCAGAAAGGTCAGCACATTGTCGCGCAGCTCCTCCGTGGTCATGCGGCGGCCGGTGTCGGGGTCTTCCGAGGCCATCAGCATGTCCAGCAGGTCCGGGCTGTCCACCTGCATCTCACGCCGTGCCTCGATGGCGGCAACGGCAGCGGTTTTCAGGCGCTTGAGGTCGCTGCCCACCATCAGCCGGGCCAGGCGTGGCACCCATTCCGGCAGGCCCAGGAAATCGAACAGTGACACCCGCCCGGCGCCCGCCAGATACCGTTCGATGGCACGGCGGGCGAGGTCATGCGGGATGCCGTCATTATGCGAGAAACAGACCTGGCCGATCACGTCGAAGGCGGTCAGCAGCATCTGGTCGGCCATGTCGAGTTCTGCAGCCGGGGTGCCGTCCAGCGCGGCATCGAGCCGCGCGGATACGGCCTGGGCCGCGCGGGTCATCACCGGGCCGAGTGTCTCGACGTTGCGGCGGGAAAACACCGGGGCCGCGGCGCGCCTCTGCCAGCGCCAGTGATCGCCGTCCGAGGTGAACAGACCCCGCCCGATGGCCGGGCGCAGGATCGCGCCGACCTCAGGCGATTTCGGATATTGATCGACCCGATCCCGCAGGATCATGCGCAGGCTTTCCGGGTCCTGCACCATGTGAAACCGCCGCACCACCTTGCCAGAGACGATGGGCTGTTTCAGGCACAGTGCCGGGATGATTGCCAGCGCGTTCCGGCGTGCTTCGGCCAGCACACGCAGAAAGCCGCGTTCGCGGGTCGACAGGGTTACGGAGACAGGCAGGCTGGCGTGCATCGGGGCTCCTCCTTGGGGCAGTCTATGCGCGTGGGCGCGCCCAGAGCAATGATCGCGCACATCACACATTTGCGCTGGACGGCAGGGCGCGCTATTCCTGCCCTGACCGATCGAGGGGGAGTTTTCCATGTATCGTTTTCTGGCCGCGCTGGCGCTGCTCGTCACTCTGAGCGCCTGTGGAGATTTCAAGGACCTGCAGGAGGCGCCCGAACCGATGGGAGATTTCCTGCTGGGCCACAATATCGTTGTGGCACCGGACCCGGTGCCGGGGCCGCTGACCCGCCCGGCCACGGAAGAGGAGTGGCAGGAAAGCATCACCGCCGCGATCGACGAGCGTTTTGGTCGCTATGATGGCGATCACTACTATCACATCGCGGTCAAGGTCGAAGGCTTCGTGCTGGCCCTGCCGGGTATCCCCTTGGTGGCAAACCCGAAATCCGTTATGATCGCCGGTGTGACGATCTGGGATGATGAGACCCAGAGCAAGATCAATGAAGAGCCCAAACGCTTCACCGTGTTCGAACGTGCCTCGCCCGAGACCTTCCTGTCGTCGGGCCTGACCCAGAACCGCCACACCCAGCGGCGCAACCTGGCGCGCAATCTGGCCAAGAAGATCCATGCCTGGATGCTGAAACACCCCGAGTGGTTCGGTGGCGAGCCGATCGAAGGCCTGGTGGAAGAGGAAGAGCCCGAGATTGACCTGTCCACCGTGAACGTGCCGGTCGATCCGGAAACCGGCGAACCGATCACGGATCCGGCCGAAACCGGGTCATAACCCCCTTCACAAGACGGTTAGAGGCGGGCTGACGGCAAGTCTCGCTTGATTTTCCCCGCGCAAAGAAGTAACGAGCGCGCGATGATGAACTGGGCTCTCCCGGGCCCCCCAACAGACAAGGCTTACAAGGCGTATGGCTAAGGAAAAGTTTGAACGCGGCAAACCGCACTGCAACATCGGCACGATTGGTCACGTTGACCACGGCAAGACGACCCTGACCGCTGCGATCACCAAGTATTTCGGTGACTTCAAGGCCTATGACCAGATTGACGGCGCGCCGGAAGAGAAGGCTCGCGGCATCACGATCTCGACCGCGCACGTGGAATACGAGACCGAGGCGCGTCACTACGCCCACGTCGACTGCCCCGGCCACGCCGACTACGTGAAGAACATGATCACCGGTGCCGCCCAGATGGACGGCGCGATCCTGGTTGTGAACGCTGCCGACGGCCCGATGCCGCAGACCCGCGAGCACATCCTCTTGGGTCGTCAGGTCGGCATCCCGGCCATGGTCGTCTTCATGAACAAGGTTGACCAGGTCGACGACGAAGAGCTGCTGGAGCTGGTGGAAATGGAAGTCCGCGAGCTGCTGTCCGAGTACGAATTCCCGGGCGACGATATTCCGATCATCGCGGGTTCGGCCCTGGCCGCGATGGAAGGCAACAACCCGGAGATCGGCGAAGAGAAGATCAAGGAGCTGATGGCGGCTGTTGACAGCTACATCCCGCAGCCGGAACGCGCCGTGGACGGCGACTTCCTGATGCCGATCGAAGACGTGTTCTCGATCTCGGGCCGCGGCACCGTTGTGACCGGTCGTGTCGAACGTGGCGTGATCAATGTTGGCGACGAGATCGAAATCGTCGGCATCAAGGACACTTCGAAGACCACCTGCACCGGCGTGGAAATGTTCCGCAAGCTGCTGGATCGTGGTGAAGCCGGCGACAACATCGGCGCGCTGCTGCGCGGTGTGGATCGCGACTCGGTCGAGCGCGGCCAGGTGCTGTGCAAGCCGGGTTCGGTGAACCCGCACACCAAGTTCGAAGCCGAGGTCTACATCCTGACCAAGGAAGAAGGCGGTCGTCACACCCCGTTCTTCGCGAACTACCGTCCGCAGTTCTACTTCCGCACCACCGACGTGACCGGCACCGTGACCCTGCCGGAAGGCACCGAGATGGTGATGCCGGGCGACAACCTGAAGTTCGACGTCGAACTGATCGCCCCGATCGCGATGGAAGAAAAACTGCGCTTCGCCATCCGCGAAGGCGGCCGCACCGTCGGTTCGGGCGTGGTTTCCAAAATCATTGAGTAAGGTCGAACTTTCGGCACGAAAGTTCTGGCCAGGCGACAGGGGCTTTCAAGCTCGCTTGAAAGCTCCCGAGAGCCAAGACGGTGAAGATCTAGCGAAGGGGCTGCCAAAAGGCGGCCCCTTTTGCTTTGAGTAAGGCACAACACCAGCAACGCCTTTGCCGCCCTGTGCCCCAGCGGCTGGACCGTTGCCGACCTTGTCATCAAGCGCAACAAGCGCGGGGTGGCGAAGTTCCCGGGCGTTGCGCGAAATAGTCCCGACGGGTGGGGGGCAGCCGAATACAGGAAGGGCCGCCCCGGCGTGGGGCGGCCCTTTCTTTGTTACCACGCGCCTGGGAGAAGGGCGCGTGGTAAGGCTCGATCAGGGTTCATTTCAGGAAAGCACGTACCTTCTGGCGCTTTTCACCTTCGCTGTCGCCCGAATGGATGAAGTTCAGAATGATGCGCACGTCAGTCGGCGACAGGGCTTCGGCTTCCACCTGCGAGACATAGCCGCGCAGCGCGCCAAGATCGGCCATCGAAACCGAGGTGGCATGGGCGGCGCCGGTCAGGGTCACGACGGCAAGGGTGGCGGTGGCGATGATGCGTTTCATGTTGGGTTCCTTCGGTTGAGTGGCGGGTCGGGGGACCCGGTTTAGAACTTGTCTGTGCCGGGCTGTCTGTCCGACACCAATCAAGGTATGGGCGGATGGGCCGGGTTTGAAATCACGAAGCGATCCGCCCAGCTCACGCGCATGTGCCCTTGAATTTATGGGCAGACGCACCGGGTGGGTTGGATGGGAAAAATGCGCAGAAATCCGGCCGATTGGGGCGGGGCTGGCCCCGGGTCAGTCTCACCGGGGCGCGAACGGGATGTGAGAAACAGCGCAGATCACAAAGAAGTTTCCCGCGCTGGTTTCAGCGCTGTTTCAGCCATCGCTCCTTCGCGTGAACGGCCGTGACCGGTCATGCGCCCCGTTCAGACGTCGGGAACGACTCGCACCGCGACAAGATCGCCGGTCTCCACCCCGGCTTTGTGGCACTGCACCTGGGTTAGGTTGAAGAACCAAGCGTCCGAGCCCTTGCCCCAGGGGTGGATCTTGCGCGCAAAGGGGGCGCTGTCGTTCAGGGTGACCTGTGCCGAAAAGCTGGCGGTGGCCCCCGCCATCAACTCGGGTTTGATGACCACATAGCGCGGCAGGTCGTCCTGCTTGCGCAGGATCTTCGCGGTAAAGGTGATCGCCCCGACCATCAGGCCGGGGACTGCATCTTGAACGCTACCTCGCAGTCAGGGTTGGCTTTCATCGCCTGCACCGATTGCGCCAGCCGCTTGCCATAGCCCAGGCTGTCGCCCGCCTTGCGCGCCCGGCGCAGGGCCGAGAGGCGGGCGTTCGGCGTCATCCGGGCCACCTGGCCCGCCTCCAGCGCCGCCTCGTCAATCTGGCGCGTGTTCAGGAACACCACCGTGTCCTTGGGCGCAAAGGCGACTGGCGTGAACCAGTCTGCCATCGCTTCCATCTGCACCGGCACCCAAGGGGTACGCCAATGCAGGTAGTCCTGCTGGATCACCAGGGATTTGCCGGGGATGAGTGCGGGAAAGAACTGCTGCGCCATGCGGTCCATCAAGGGCACCTTTTTCGAGGCATCCATGAACAGCAGCTCGATCGGCCCGCCGGACCAGCCGGTGTCCTGGATCTGGCCGGGGTGCAGCGTGATGCGGTCCTGCCAGGGGGCGAGCAGCTTGCGCACCAGGGGCAGGGTGTCCGTGCCTTCGAAGGGGGCGATGCCCGCAGGATAAAGCAGCCGTGCCTTCAGCGCCTCGTCACAGCCGAATCGGTCATAGGCATGCAGATGTGCGCGGCGCTTGCCCGCCGCCAAGCCTGCCGCCAGGCGCGCGGTCGATCCGCCAACGAAACAGCCCAGGTCGACCACGTCGCCGATATCCTCCATCCAGACCCCGGTCAGCAGGCATAAAGCGCCTGTTCCTCGTCCGCGAGCATGGTCGGCACCGCCGCCGTCGCCGCGAACCCTTCGATTTCGACGCTTTTCCACGGGGCTCCGTCAAACTCGGCACTGTCACGCATGGTCAATTGGTCCTGCCTTCGAAAACTTTGTGAAGGCTAGCGGCCAAAGGGGCAGAAAGCCACTTGAAAACCCCGCGCGCATGCCATATTCGGAAGCCCGGCTTTAGGGGTATAGCTCAGTTGGTAGAGCGACGGTCTCCAAAACCGTAGGTCCCGGGTTCGAACCCTGGTGCCCCTGCCAAGCCACCCTCCCGAACATGGATGTACCGGCAAGCCCCTTTGGGGCCTTGCCCCCATTTCCCCCAAATTTTCCCGACGCTGCCACAAAGCCGCCCTGATTTCCCGGTCAGGTTGAGGCGCATTTACCCTGTCCGATCCGGAGCCTTGCCGTGCAGCGTCTTATCCTCTTCATTCTCTTCGCCCTGCCCTGGTGGGCTTATCTTGGTGCTTCTGGCGGTGTCGTCTGGCTGGGCTATCAGGCCTATCAGATGGAGCAGGAGAAACTCGCCGAGCGCCAGGCCCAGGCCGCGGCACCTATGCCTGAGGTTGTCGACCTGTCCGATTTCGACCGGTCCCGTGACGTGGCCCCGGCGGATGAGCTGCATGTGAAAGGCTGGATCAACACCGACTACAATTACGAACTGATCAAGCGCACCAACGGTGTGCGCACCGGGTCGCGCTTCATGTTCGTGCTGTTCGGGTCCGAAGACGATGCGACCAGCCGAATGGCTCGCGCCGCCATCATCTTTAGCGAGGCGGACAAGGACCGGTTCGTGGACGAGATATTCGACTATGCGGTGGATTACACCGACGAAGGGCTGGTGATCGGGCTGAACGGGTTCGAGGGCAGCGGCGATGGCTACTCTTCGATGGTCTATGACGCCTTTCGCGACGAGGGGCTGACCCGCGCGCCGAACTTCGTCTTTATCGAACCCTTCCTGGATGGCCGCCAGGTGGCGCTGACGGCGACCGGAGAGCCGATCCGCGTGTTGGGCTATTTCCTGATTGCCGCCGCCGTGTTTGCCATGGTCGCGCTGGCCAAGTTCGCCGCCAAGCGCCGCAAGAAACCCGCTGTGCCGAAACAGGATCCTTTTGCCGGTGGCCCGATTGCTGGCGCCGCAGCGCCCGCGCCAACGCAGCCCGCCTCCCCGTCGATGGCCCCCTCGATGCCCCCCCCGATGGCGATGGCGCAACCGGGCAGCGTGATGGCGGACAGCATTACCGATGACACGCCCCTGGGCCGGATCAAGCGCCGCCAGCAGGAACAGCTGGCCGCCGAACAGGCCGCGCTGATGCCACCGCCCGCAGCGGCCGAACCCGCGCCGCTGCTGGGCGAGGCCCCCGCCGCCGCCGCCAAGAAGAAATCCGGGCTGGAAAGCGCGCTGCCCAAGCTGCTGATCGTCGGCGTGGTGCTGATCGCGCTCAGCCAGATGGTGCCGGGTCTGGCGTTCCTGCCGATGGCCGTGCTGCCCCTGGCCTTCGTCGGTGGGCTCTGGTTCCTCATGTACAAGGTGAACCGCAAGCTGTCGAAAGGCATCGACGCCCTGCGCGGGGTCGAAGAGCAGACCGACACCGTTGCCAAGGTCGCCGGGATGAACATCACCCGCACCAAGAAGGTGCGCCGCGAAGGCGGCTCCGCGCTGAACGGGTTGTTCAAGGGCAAGAGCGGCACCAAGGGAGGCGGCACCGTCAAACGCGACCGTACCGCCGCGACCCGCGCCAAACTGTCCTCCGATCCCTTCGACAAGCTGGCCGCACAGGTGCGCTCCGGGCAGTAGGGCGCAGGCTGGGGTACGGGCCGAACCACGGGCCGTACCACGGCAACGTGACGCGCGTGGGCTTGAAAGCGCCGCGCGCATCGCGTATCTGACCCCCTGATCCTTCAAGGAAGCATGAACATGGCTATGACGAACCCTCTCCAATTCATCCAGCAGGTGCGCGCCGAAGTGTCGAAGGTCGTGTGGCCGACCCGTCGCGAAGTGCTGCTGACCACCGGCATGGTCTTTGTCATGGCCGCGCTGACCGCGCTGTTCTTCTCGCTGGTGGATCTTCTGATCCGCACCGGCCTGGGCTATATCATCGGCTAAGGCCCCCTTCGGCTTTCAAGGCAGTCTTAACTCGCCCACGGGGGCGAGGTTCTGGTTCCGTCGCACCGGTCTTACGCCGGTGTGGTTTCGTTTGTTTGGTTGTCCCCCAGACCATTGGGGCTTGAAACCCGCCTCTGCGCGCGGTAAGCCCGGTTTCAATCCCTGACATCGCGAACATCGAATCGAGACGGCTCGTCGCTCTTGTCGGACATGAGGAAACAGCCCCGCGCGGGCGAAACAAGGAACGGGTTTGGCTATGGCGAAACGGTGGTATTCGGTGAGCGTGCTCTCGAACTTCGAGAAGAAGATTGCCGAACAGATCAAGGCTTCGGTCGTGGAAAAGGGTCTTGAGGACGAGATCGACGAGGTCCTGGTGCCGACCGAAGAGGTGATCGAGATCCGTCGCGGCAAGAAGGTCTCGACCGAGCGTCGCTTCATGCCCGGCTATGTGCTGGTGCATATGGAGATGTCGGACGAGGGCTATCACCTGATCAACTCGATCAACCGCGTCACCGGTTTCCTGGGCCCGCAGGGCCGCCCGATGCCGATGCGCGACGCAGAGGTGAACGCGATCCTGAACCGCGTCGAGGAAGGCGTCGAGGCGCCGCGCACCGTGATCAGCTTCGAAGTGGGCGAGAAGGTCAGCGTGACCGACGGCGCCTTCGAAGGCTTCGACGGTCTGGTCGAGGAAGTGGACGAGGACGGTCAGCGCCTGAAGGTGGCCGTGTCGATCTTCGGCCGCGAAACCCCGGTCGAGCTGGACTACACCCAGGTTTCGAAGCAGAGCTAACCGGGCACGGTGTTGACCGGGGCTAGCGCTCCTGCGCGCCCTTGCCTGCGAGAATCCGATCACGATATCCGGCGATCCGACGCAATCGGGTCGCCTTTTTCTTTGCCCGGCTCAGGTCGATGACATAGCTGCGCTGGCGCCCGGGTGTCAGGGCGTGAAAGGCACCGGCCAGGGTGGGGTCGGCATCCAGCGCCTGGGTCAGGTCATCGGGCAGCTCGAACGTGGCCGCCTGTTTCGGCAGCCGAATGCCCGCCTCGGCATGGTTCATCGCCTCCCGCAGGTAGGCGCGCAGGGTCGCTGCCCGTGCCGCGACCTGAGCCACATCGCCAAAGTGGATCATGTCCGGCTGTGGTGTGTTTGGCCCGGGGCGTTCCAGCAGCCCTTCGGGGTCCGATAACAGCGCCGCATCGAAGAAGCTCAGCCGGAAATCGTCGCGAAAGGCGCCGATGATGCAGATGTTGCGTCCGGCGTGCATGTAGCAGGGGTGCGCCCATTTCAGGCGTTCTTCCAACCCCATCCCCAGACAGATCCGGCGCAGCGCCAGCAGCCCGCTGGTCCAGCGACGGGTAGAACAGTCCGGCGTCGCGAACCGTGCACAGCGGCCGCAGCCAAGGGTGAAATAGTCCTCGATGTCCTCGATCATCGGCGCCTCCGTGTGGAGAGCATGACGCGCGGCCATGATGCCTGACCGAGTCGTCCATATCAAACGCTCGCACACGCCCGCCCCTCCCTCCTGCGTGCCTGCTGATCCGGTCACTTGCCGTAAATATCAGGCCGTCCGCTTCCCCGCAGGCGGCCGCCTTCATTGCGCAAGATGCAGGGCTTCGCAGCGGTCGTAGCTGGCCGCGCCTGTGGGCACCGGCGCGGTGGTCATGCCAAAGCGGTGCAGCTCGGCGGGGCTCATGTAATGGATGTCGGCCGCATCGGCGGCCTCCAGCGTGTACCAGTAGAATGCCGCATCCACCCCCATGTCGGCGTAATAGTCCAGATAGGGCCGGTGTTCGGGATCGTTGCGTGGTAGGTCGCGGCCCTCGGTTCCGAACGGACCGAAGCCACTGGCCCAGCTGTGCACCCCCAGGCAGGCGCCGGGACCGGTGCGCCGCTCCACGCCCGCCAGGAACATGTCGGTCCCGCCCGAGGCAACCAACCCGCCCTCTGGCACGATCATTGTCACCCCGGCCTGCCGCAACATGCGCGACGCCAGCAGGTTCGCGTCATCGTCGCGCGACCCGGGTACGTATTCCATCACCACCGTGCGCAGCTCCGGATGGGCCGCCAGGGCGCGGCGCACGACTTCGGGGGTGGATCCGTCGATCACCCCACGCGCGATGAACCGGTCTTCCTGGGGGATCAGGCGCAGGCTCGCCTCGTCGGCGGCTGCGATACAGGCGGCAAGGGGGAGTAGAAGGCTCAAGGCGAACAGGCGGCGCATCGGGTGTCCTTTCCATGGTCTGGACAGGACATAGGGATGGTGTCTTGTACTGTGAAGCCCGGGCGGTTGCCCAAAAAGGCGCGCCCTGCGGGACAGGTGCAGGGCGCGCCAGGGGCCCCGCCCGATGCAGCGGGCGGGGCAGGAGATCGCGAAGGCTTATTGAAGCTCTTCCGGGGCCTTGTCTTCGATGGTTTCCCAGTTCACGTCGGCCTTCTGGACGTAGCCCGGGATGTCCGTGACCCAGCGTTCCTGCACGTCTTTCGAGATGTTCAGGAACAGCTCGCCATCGACCACTTTCCAGTGCTCCGGATCGCCGTCGAACTTGAAGCCCATGGCGGCACCGAAGGCGCAGAAGCCACCGTATTGCGGCAGGTAGGCTTCGGGATCGGCCTCGAAGGCGGCCTTGTGCTCTTCGCTGGCGAAGCGATAGGTCGCGCCGTTGTATGCGCTGGTGATCTTCCAGTTGCCCTCGGTGGGTTCGCCCAGGGTGAAATAGGCGATGCTGGCCAATTGCCCGGGGCCGCGGGCCGAGGACTGCCTGGTCGCCTTCTTTGACGCCGACCCGGATGCCAAGCGGGGCTGTTTCATCTGCAATGCGATGGTCGAACTGGCGCCCGAGAACCCGCGCGTGGCCGAAAGGACCGCCGCCATGTCCGACCGCCTGCGCCGTGCCATTCGCGGCGTGCTGGTCCGGTTTGAGGTCAGCCGGGATGACGCCAAGCTCGACAATACGGCCGATCTGGTGCTGCACCTCTATTTCGGTCACAAGGCAATGGGCAAGGGCAGCAAGCCGCGCGATGACTGGCGCGCGCAACTGGCCTGGATCCTCGACCGGCTCGGCACCGGCTGAAAGCCTTTGCCAGCAAGGCGAACAGGGCTTGCCAAATCCGCTCCACGCGCGTAAACGCCTCCCTTATCGTCTTCGGGCGAGATTCTCTCGTGGGAGATTGGTGTATCGCGATATGCCGTCCGACCACGCAACACATCTCCGGGTGGAACGCGTTTCACCCTTGTTGAAAGGAAATACCAGATGGCTAAGAAGGTCGCTGGCACCATGAAGCTGCAGGTTCCTGCAGGTCAAGCCAACCCCTCCCCGCCCGTCGGTCCGGCCCTCGGTCAGCGCGGCATCAACATCATGGAATTCTGCAAGGCGTTCAACGCCAAGACGCAGGAACTGGAGCCCGGCGCGCCGTGCCCGACCGTGATCACCTACTACCAGGACAAGTCCTTCACCATGGACATCAAGACGCCGCCCGCGTCCTACTTCCTGCGTAAGGCTGCCAAGCTGAAATCGGGCGCCAACAACCCGGGTCGCGAGACCGTGGGTTCGGTGACCCCCGCTCAGGTGAAAGAGATCGCCGAAGCGAAGATGAAAGATCTGAACGCGAACGATATCGAAGCCGCGATGCAGATCATCCTGGGCTCTGCCCGCTCCATGGGCATCGAGGTGAAGTAAGATGGCGAAACTCGGAAAACGCACCAAAGCCGCCCGCGAAGCCGTTGCTGGCAAGGAAAACCTGTCGGTCGAAGAGGCCGTCGCCCTGGTCAAGAGCAACGCCACCGCCAAGTTCGACGAAACCATCGAGATCGCGCTGAACCTGGGCGTCGACACCCGTCACGCCGACCAGATGGTCCGTGGCGTGATCGGCCTGCCGAACGGCACCGGTAAAGCCATGCGCGTCGCCGTGTTTGCCCGTGGCCCGAAGGCTGAAGAAGCCCAGGCCGCCGGTGCGGACATCGTCGGTGCCGAAGACCTGATGGAGCAGATCCAGGGCGGCAACATCAACTTCGATCGCTGCATCGCCACCCCGGACATGATGCCGGTCGTCGGTCGTCTGGGCAAGATCCTGGGCCCGCGCAACCTGATGCCGAACCCGAAAGTGGGCACCGTCACCATGGACGTGAAAGCCGCTGTCGAAGCCGCCAAGGGCGGTGAGGTTCAGTTCAAGGCCGAAAAAGGCGGCGTCGTGCACGCCGGTGTCGGCAAGGCCTCGTTCGACGAAGCCAAGCTGGTCGAGAACGTGCGCGCCTTCGTCGGTGCCGTTCAGAAAGCCAAGCCGACCGGTGCCAAGGGCGCCTACATGCAGAAAATCGCGCTGAGCTCGACCATGGGTCCGGGCGTCACCGTGGACATCGACAACGCGACGGGCAACTAAGGGCGAACGCGCAAGCGTTCTGTCCAGCCGGGAAAGCGTCCGCTTGCGGGCGCGTCCGGCACCGGTAGCGAGATGATTGAAGGGCGGGGCCGCTGGCCTCGCCCTTTTCATTTGCCACGTGCGCTTTCTCAGAAGCGCGCGTTAGCAAGGGTCCGAACCCGGCACGGCCGCAGGCCGGGCCACGCCCGACCCTCCCCACGGGAGGGCGTTCTGCGACGTAGCAAATCTCACCTGCGTCAGTTGATTGGGCGACGCCCTTTCGCCACACATCCGTTTCGAAACGCCCACCCAGGGTCGGGCGTGGCCCGGCCTGCTTCTCGCGATGCTGAGGCGTCACTCACGCTTTCCCATTGCACCCGACCTCCCTCCACGCCACTCTGCCCTCGATTTGAGGGAGAGCACCATGAAGGCCTATGCATTCATTCCCGCCCGTTCGGGTTCCAAGGGATTGCCGCACAAGAATATCAAGCCGATCGATGGGCATCCTTTGCTGGCCTATGCGGTGGCCTTCGGCAAGGCGCTGGGGGTGGATCAGGTGATCGTCTCGACCGACAGTCCCGAATACAAGGAAATCGCCGAAAGCTACGGCGCCTTCTGCCCCGGGCTGCGGTCGCCTGAGGCCAGCGGCGACACCTCGATGGAAGAGGAAATCATCGCCGATCTCACCCAGAAACTGCCCGCCCTTGGGATCGACCTGCCTGACGTCTGGATCCGCCTCAAACCCACCAACCCGTTTCGCAAACCCGACACCGTGCGCCGGGCGCTGACGCTGCTGGAAGAGGACGACTGCATCGACTCGGTGCGCATCGTGTCCAAGGCCGACTGTCGGCTGGTGGTGCAGAATGACGAAGGGTTCCTGGAGCCGATCCTGCCGGACATCTGGGATCCGAACCGATCCGTCATGCGCCGCACCGAATTCCCCGAGGCCTATTCGCCCTTCAACCTCGACCTGCTCAGGCATCGCAACTGGGAGCGCTGGGGCTCGGGCTACATGGGCAAACGCATCATGCCGATCGTCGATCACGCAATTACCGGCATGGACATCAATGACGGTGAGGATTTCGAACTGGTGAAAACCATGATCGAGGTCCGCCCCCGCCCGCAGGTGGTGGCGGATTACCTGGTCGACCCCTCCTGATGTTCGGGCGTCGGCGCAAACGGGGGCGGCTGGTCTTCATTGTGCAGACGCCGAACCACCTGGGCATTCTCGACCTGATTCGCCCGGCCTGCGAGGTGGCCGGGCTGAAGCCGGAAGTCTGGCTGGTCACCGGCCTGCCGGAAAGTGCGCGGGCCCGTGAGGCGATTGAACAGCGCGGGTTGCCGCTGCGCAATGCGGCCAAGAAGCTCGAGGTGCTGCAGGCGGGCGATGTCGCGATCTTCTTTCTGGTGTCCTGGATGCGCGATCAGGACCGCATTGCGTCGCTGCTGGGGCGCGGCGTGCGCCTGTTGCAGCTGTCCGAGGGCTGCCGCTTCAACTTCCCCGGGCTGACCCATCCCGATGTGCCTTTTCTGGGCTGGGGGCCGTCTGCGCGAGTGGCGGGGCGGCAGCTGCGCATTGTCGGCTCCCCGGTGATCGAGGCCGCGCCGCGTGGCCCGGCGCTGGCTGCGCGTCCCGCGAAGGCGCTGATCAATGTGAAGTTCCGCGGCCATGAACCGGCCCGGGCCACCTGGCTGGACGAGGTGCTGGGTGCCTGCGCTGCAACGGGCCTGACGCCGGTGCTCAGCGGCCACCCGGTGCTGTGCGACGGGTTCGATGTCGAATTCGATCCGCGCCCGGTGGCGCAACTCTGTGCCGAGCTGCCAGTGGTGATCAGCCGACCGTCCACGGTGATCTACGAGGCGTTGGTGGCCGGGGCGCAGCCGTTCCTGATGCCAACCCGGGGTGAGGGTCAGGTGGAATTCGCCGATCCGCGCGGCGCCTTTCCCATCGCCCTGACCGGCGCAGAGCTGACCGGGCAATTGCGGCGCTGGCAGGCGGGGCAGGGAGGTTACGATCCGGCCCCCTTCCTGGAGGCGCATGTGGATATTGATCCGAACCGCCCGGCCGCCCGGCGCATCGTCGATGAGATCCTGTCCGAGCTGCGCCGCTGACCGCATCGTGAAGGTGCTTTTTCGGCCGGGGCATTTGTGCTAGGGTAAGGCAACGCCCGCGCCGTTCAGGGGATCTTCATCCTTTTCGGCCCGGCCCTCGGAAAGGGGGTTGGAAAAGGGGTAAAATGTCACTAGATACGCTCTTGCAAGCCAGCGTGCGATTCGTCGTGCGCTGTTTTGCGTTTCGTCCTAGACGGTGGGTGGCGCCAATCCTGGTTCCATAATTCCTGCCTGAGACGGGAAACGACATTCTCGCCGGGGTTCCGACCTCGGGTGATTTTGGCGATGCCCCGTAAACGGACTTCATGCCGGGCCTGGCCCGGTGAATAAGAGCCGGGGGGCGACAGCCTCCCACACTTGGAGTGAAACTGTGGATAGAGCCCAGAAAGAGAAAGTGGTCGAGGAACTCGGCCAAATCTTCGAAAGCTCTGGCGTCGTGGTGGTTGCCCACTACGCGGGTATGACAGTTGCCGAAATGCAGGACCTGCGGTCGCAAATGCGCGAAGCTGGCGGGTCGGTGCGTGTTGCCAAGAACAGGCTCGCCAAAATCGCCCTGGAGGGGAAACCGGCGGCTTCGATCGCCGATCTGCTCACGGGCATGACCGTACTCGCTTACTCTGAAGACCCCGTGGCTGCTGCCAAGGTGGTCGACAAGTACGCCAAGGACAACGAGAAACTCGAAGTCCTCGGTGGTGCTATGGGCGATACGGCTCTGGATCCGGCCGGTGTCAAAGCTGTCGCCGCCATGCCGTCGCGTGAGGAGCTCATTGCTTCGATCGTTGGCTGCATCGGTGCGCCTGCTTCGAACATCGCCGGCGCCATTGGCGCACCTGCTTCGAACATCGCATCCATCCTCGAGACCATCGAGGAAAAGGCTGCCTGAGCAATCTGAAATACCGGCGTAGGGAAAGCTCCCGCACGTTGGAACACATCAAAACTGAACGGAAACAGTACAATGGCTGATCTGAAGAAACTTGCCGAAGAGATCGTGGGTCTGACCCTGCTCGAAGCTCAAGAACTGAAAACCATCCTGAAGGATGAATATGGCATCGAGCCCGCCGCTGGTGGCGCTGTTGTCATGGCTGCTGGTGGCGACGCCGGCGGTGCTGCTGAAGAAGAAAAGACCGAATTCGACGTCGTTCTGAAGAACGCCGGCGCTTCGAAGATCAACGTGATCAAAGAAGTCCGCGGCATCACCGGTCTGGGCCTGAAAGAAGCCAAAGAGCTGGTCGAAGCCGGTGGCAAGATCAAAGAAGGCGTGGACAAAGCCGAAGCCGAAGACGTCAAAGCCAAGCTGGAAGCAGCTGGCGCCGAAGTCGAGCTGGCCTAAGCCTTGCGCTTTCGGGCCGCCTGACGGCCCATGTGAACAGGCTGGGCCCGGAGAAATCCGGGTCCAGCCGAACCTGTCTTGGAGAGGGGCCACGCCCCTGACCCCTCTCCTGGGAAAGGTTCGCGGACGGGAGGAAACCCTTGGGCAGGTTTCCGGGAATTGGTCCGCTCCCCCCATCTCGTACGAGGCGTCGCCGATGACCCAGCGGCTGACGGCTCAGGTGAGACATGAAAGGTAATTACCTTATGGCGCAGACCTATCTTGGCCAGAAACGCTTGCGTAAATACTACGGCAAAATCCGCGAAGTGCTGGAGATGCCGAACCTGATCGAGGTGCAGAAGAGCTCCTATGACCTCTTCCTGAACTCCGGCGATCAGCCCGAGCCGATGGACGGCGAAGGCATCAATGCCGTGTTCCAGTCGGTCTTCCCGATCAAGGACTTTAACGAAACCGCCGTGCTTGAGTTCGTGAAATACGAGCTGGAGACGCCGAAGTTCGACGTCGAGGAATGCCAGCAGCGCGACCTGACCTATTCGGCTCCGCTGAAGGTCACCCTGCGCCTGATCGTCTTTGATGTGGACGAGGACACCGGTGCGAAGTCCGTCAAGGACATCAAGGAACAGGACGTCTTCATGGGCGACATGCCCCTGATGACCCCGAACGGCACCTTCATCGTGAACGGCACCGAGCGTGTGATCGTTTCGCAGATGCACCGTTCGCCCGGCGTGTTCTTCGACCACGACAAGGGCAAGACGCATTCGTCGGGCAAGCTGCTCTTCGCCTGCCGCATCATCCCCTACCGCGGCTCGTGGCTGGACTTCGAATTCGACGCCAAGGACATCGTCTTTGCCCGGATCGACCGTCGCCGCAAACTGCCTGTGACCACCCTGCTCTATGCGCTGGGTCTGGACCAGGAAGGCATCTGCGACGCCTATTTCGACACTGTCAACTTCAAGCTCAAGAAGAACAAGGGTTGGGTCACCAAGTTCTTCCCCGAGCGTGTGGCGGGCACCCGCCCGGTGCAGGATCTGATCGACGCCAAGACCGGCGACGTGATTGCCGAGGCCGGCAAGAAGGTCACCCCGCGCGCCGTCAAGAAGCTGATGGAATCGGGCGAGGTTGCCGATCTGCTGGTGCCCTTCGATTCGATCGTCGGCCGCTTTGTCGCCAAGGACATCATCAACGAGGAAACCGGCGCGATCTATGTCGAGGCCGGTGACGAGCTGACGCTGGAATACGACAAGGACGGCGAGCTGATCGGCGGTTCGCTGAAGGAACTGCTGGATGCGGGCATCAACGATATCCCGGTTCTGGACATCGACAACGTCAATGTCGGCCCCTACATCCGCAACACCATGGCCGCAGACAAGAACATGAGCCGCGAGACCGCGCTCATGGACATCTACCGCGTCATGCGCCCGGGTGAGCCGCCCACCGTCGAAGCGGCCTCGGCCCTGTTCGACACCCTGTTCTTCGACAGCGAGCGCTACGACCTGTCGGCCGTTGGCCGCGTGAAGATGAACATGCGCCTGGCGCTCGACGCCGAAGACACCCAGCGCACCCTGCGCCGCGAAGACATCATCGCCTGCATCAAGGCGCTGGTGGAACTGCGCGACGGCAAGGGCGACGTGGATGACATCGACCACCTGGGCAACCGTCGTGTGCGTTCGGTCGGCGAGCTGATGGAAAACCAGTACCGCGTCGGTCTGCTGCGCATGGAGCGCGCGATCAAGGAGCGCATGTCGTCGGTCGAGATCGACACCGTCATGCCGCAGGACCTGATCAACGCCAAGCCCGCCGCAGCCGCGGTGCGCGAGTTCTTCGGCTCCTCGCAGCTGTCGCAGTTCATGGACCAGACCAACCCGCTGTCGGAGGTTACCCACAAACGCCGTCTCTCGGCGCTTGGCCCGGGCGGCCTGACCCGCGAGCGTGCGGGCTTCGAGGTGCGCGACGTGCACCCGACCCACTACGGTCGCATGTGTCCGATTGAAACGCCGGAAGGTCCGAACATCGGCCTGATCAACTCGCTGGCCACCTTCGCCCGCGTGAACAAGTACGGCTTCATCGAAACCCCCTATCGCAAGGTCGTGGACGGCCAGGTGACCGATGAGGTCAACTACATGTCCGCCACCGAAGAGATGCGTCACACCGTGGCCCAGGCCAACGCGCATCTGGACGCCGAGGGCAAGTTCGAGAACGAGCTGGTGAACACCCGCCAGTCGGGCGAATACACCATGGCTGCCCGTGACAGCGTCGACCTGATCGACGTGTCGCCGAAACAGCTGGTCTCGGTCGCCGCCTCGCTGATCCCGTTCCTGGAAAACGACGACGCCAACCGCGCTCTGATGGGCTCGAACATGCAACGTCAGGCGGTGCCGCTTCTGCGTGCCGAGGCCCCCTTCGTGGGCACCGGTATCGAAGAAAAGGTCGCCATCGACTCCGGTGCTGCGATCCAGGCCAAGCGCGGCGGCGTGATCGACCAGGTGGATGCCACCCGGATCGTTATCCGCGCCACCGAAGACCTGGCCCTGGGCGATGCGGGCGTGGACATCTACCGTCTGCGCAAGTTCCAGCGTTCGAACCAGAACACCTGCATCAACCAGCGTCCGCTGGTGAAAGTGGGTCAGAAGATCTCGAAAGGTGAGGTCATTGCCGACGGTCCGTCCACCGACATGGGTGAACTGGCTCTGGGCAAGAACGTGGTCGTCGCCTTCATGCCCTGGAACGGCTACAACTACGAAGACTCGATCCTGATTTCCGAGCGCATCGCGCGTGACGACGTCTTTACCTCGATCCATATCGAGGAATTCGAGGTTGCCGCCCGTGACACCAAGCTGGGTCCGGAAGAGATCACCCGCGATATTCCGAACGTCGGCGAGGAAGCCCTGCGCAACCTCGACGAGGCCGGTATCGTCTACATCGGCGCCGATGTGGAACCGGGCGACATCCTGGTCGGCAAGATCACCCCGAAGGGCGAAAGCCCGATGACGCCGGAAGAAAAGCTTCTGCGCGCCATCTTCGGTGAGAAGGCCTCGGACGTGCGCGACACCTCGCTGCGCGTGAAGCCGGGCGACTTCGGCACTGTTGTCGAGGTCCGCGTCTTCAACCGCCACGGTGTGGAAAAGGACGAACGTGCCCTGCAGATCGAGCGCGAAGAGGTCGAAAGCCTTGCTCGCGACCGTGACGACGAGCTGCACATCCTGGAGCGCAACATCTACGCCCGTCTGAAGGGCATGGTGCTGGGCAAGGTTGCCGTCAAGGGCCCGAAAGGTGTCAAGGCGAACAGCCAGATCACCGAGGAGCTGCTGGACAGCCTGTCGCGTGGTCAGTGGTGGCAGCTGGCGCTGGAGGACGAGGACGACGCGAAGATCGTCGAGGCCCTGCACGAACAGTTCGAGGCGCAGAAACGCGCCCTGGAACACCGGTTCGAGGACAAGGTCGAGAAGGTCCGTCGCGGCGACGACCTGCCGCCGGGTGTGATGAAGATGGTCAAGGTCTTCATCGCCGTGAAGCGCAAGCTTCAGCCGGGCGACAAGATGGCCGGTCGCCACGGGAACAAGGGTGTCATTTCCAAGGTTGTACCGATGGAAGACATGCCGTTCCTGGCCGATGGCACCCCGGTCGACTTCTGCCTGAACCCGCTGGGCGTGCCCTCGCGCATGAACGTCGGTCAGATCCTCGAAACCCACATGGGCTGGGCCGCACGCGGTCTGGGTCTGAACGTGGACGAGGCGCTGGGTGAATATCGTCGTTCCGGCGACCTGACCCCGGTTCGCGAAGCCATGCGCATCGCCTATGGCGAAGATGTCTACGAAGAAGGCATCGCCGGCATGGACGAGGATACGCTGGTCGATGCCGCAGGCAACGTGACCCGCGGTGTGCCGATCGCCACCCCGGTCTTCGACGGCGCCAAGGAAGCCGACGTGAATGACGCGCTGTCGCGTGCCGGGTTCGACACCTCGGGCCAGTCGGTCCTGTTCGACGGACGCACCGGCGAGCAGTTCTCGCGCCCCGTGACCGTGGGTGTGAAATACCTGCTGAAACTGCACCACCTGGTGGACGACAAGATCCACGCCCGTTCGACCGGCCCGTACTCGCTGGTCACCCAGCAGCCGCTGGGCGGTAAGGCGCAGTTCGGTGGTCAGCGCTTCGGTGAGATGGAGGTCTGGGCCCTGGAAGCCTATGGCGCCGCCTACACCCTGCAAGAGATGCTGACCGTGAAGTCGGATGACGTGGCAGGCCGGACCAAGGTCTATGAGTCGATCGTCAAGGGCGAGGACAACTTCGAAGCGGGCGTGCCCGAGAGCTTCAACGTGCTCGTGAAAGAAGTCCGCGGCCTCGGCCTCAACATGGAACTCCTGGATGCGGAGGGCGAGGAGTAAGGCGCCCGCCTTACCCTCCCCACCCCTTCCTCTGACGTAAGGAACGCAAAATGAACCAGGAACTGACGACCAACCCGTTCAACCCGCTGACCCCGCCGAAGGTCTTTGACGAGATCAAGGTGTCGCTGGCCAGCCCGGAACGGATCCTCTCGTGGTCCTATGGCGAGATCAAGAAGCCCGAGACCATCAACTACCGGACCTTCAAGCCCGAGCGCGACGGTCTGTTCTGTGCCCGTATCTTTGGCCCGATCAAGGATTACGAATGCCTCTGCGGCAAGTACAAGCGCATGAAGTATCGCGGCGTTGTCTGCGAGAAATGTGGTGTCGAGGTGACGCTGCAAAAGGTGCGCCGCGAACGCATGGGCCACATCGAACTGGCCGCGCCGGTGGCGCATATCTGGTTCCTCAAGTCGCTGCCCTCGCGCATCGGCCTGATGCTGGACATGACCCTGCGCGATCTGGAGCGCATCCTGTACTTTGAAAACTACGTGGTGATCGAGCCGGGCCTGACCGACCTCACCTACGGTCAGCTGATGACCGAAGAAGAGTACATGGACGCCCAGGACACCTTCGGCATGGACGCTTTCACCGCCAATATCGGCGCCGAAGCGATCCGCGAAATGCTGTCGGCGATCGACCTGGAGGCCGAAGCCGAACAGCTGCGCGCCGACCTGGCCGAGGCCACCGGCGAGCTGAAGCCGAAGAAGATCATCAAGCGTCTGAAGATCGTTGAATCGTTCATTGAATCGGGCAACCGCCCGGAATGGATGATCCTGACCGTGATCCCGGTCATCCCGCCCGAGCTGCGCCCGCTGGTGCCTCTGGACGGTGGCCGTTTCGCGACCTCGGATCTGAACGATCTGTATCGCCGCGTGATCAACCGGAACAACCGTCTGAAGCGTCTGATCGAACTGCGTGCGCCCGACATCATCGTGCGTAACGAAAAGCGCATGCTGCAGGAATCGGTGGATGCTCTGTTCGACAACGGCCGTCGCGGCCGCGTGATCACCGGCGCCAACAAGCGTCCGCTGAAATCGCTGTCCGACATGCTGAAAGGCAAGCAGGGCCGCTTCCGTCAGAACCTCTTGGGCAAGCGCGTCGACTTCTCGGGCCGTTCGGTCATCGTGACCGGTCCGGAGCTGAAGCTGCACCAATGTGGTCTGCCGAAGAAGATGGCGCTGGAGCTGTTCAAGCCCTTCATCTACTCGCGTCTTGAAGCCAAGGGGCTTTCGAGCACCGTGAAACAGGCCAAGAAGCTGGTGGAGAAGGAGCGTCCGGAGGTTTGGGATATCCTCGACGAGGTGATCCGCGAACACCCGGTCATGCTGAACCGCGCGCCGACCCTGCACCGTCTGGGCATCCAGGCGTTCGAACCCACGCTGATC
Source organism: Aliiroseovarius sp. (assembly GCF_965228805.1). Classification (NCBI taxonomy): domain Bacteria; kingdom Pseudomonadati; phylum Pseudomonadota; class Alphaproteobacteria; order Rhodobacterales; family Paracoccaceae; genus Aliiroseovarius; species Aliiroseovarius sp. The sequence continues at coordinate 1,653,909 of NZ_CBDDIE010000003.1, forward strand.
GAAGGCAAGGCCATCCAGCTGCACCCGCTCGTGTGTTCGGCCTTCAACGCCGACTTCGACGGTGACCAGATGGCTGTTCACGTGCCGCTCTCGCTGGAAGCCCAGCTGGAAGCGCGCGTGTTGATGATGTCGACCAACAACGTGCTGTCGCCCGCGAACGGCGCGCCGATCATCGTTCCCTCGCAGGACATGATCCTTGGTCTCTACTACATCACCATGGAACGCGAAGGCATGAAGGGCGAAGGCATGGTCTTTGCCGATGTCGACGAGGTTCAGCACGCGCTGGACTCGGGCGAAGTGCACCTGCATGCCAAGGTCAAGGCCCGCATCAAGCAGATCGACGAGGAAGGCAACGAAGTCTATCAGCGCTTCGACACCACCCCCGGCCGTATCCGCCTGGGCGCGCTTCTGCCGATGAACGCCAAGGCGCCGTTCGACCTGGTCAACCGCCTGCTGCGCAAGAAAGAAGTGCAGCAGGTCATCGACACCGTCTACCGCTACTGTGGTCAGAAGGAATCGGTCATCTTCTGTGACCAGATCATGTCGATGGGCTTCAAGGAAGCCTTCAAGGCCGGTATCTCCTTCGGCAAGGATGACATGGTCATCCCGGACGAGAAATGGACCATCGTCGATGGCGTGCGCGAGCAGGTCAAGGAGTACGAACAGCAGTACATGGACGGCCTGATCACCACCGGTGAAAAGTACAACAAGGTGGTTGATGCCTGGTCGAAATGTTCGGACCAGGTCGCCGATGCGATGATGGGCGAAATCTCGGCCATGCGCAAAGACGACACCGGTGCGGAAATGGAGCCCAACTCGGTCTACATGATGTCGCACTCCGGTGCGCGTGGTTCGCCGGCGCAGATGAAGCAGCTGGGCGGGATGCGCGGCCTGATGGCCAAGCCGTCCGGTGAGATCATCGAGACGCCGATCATCTCGAACTTCAAGGAAGGCCTGACCGTGTTGGAGTACTTCAACTCCACCCACGGCGCCCGTAAGGGTCTGGCCGATACCGCGCTGAAGACCGCGAACTCGGGTTACCTGACCCGTCGTCTGGTCGACGTGGCGCAGGACTGCATCGTGCGCGAACGTGACTGCGGCACCGAGAACTCGATCACGGCCGAAGCCGCCGTGAACGACGGTGAAGTCGTTGCCTCGCTGGCCGAACGCATCCTGGGTCGTGTCGCGGCCGAGGACGTGGTGGATCCGAACACCGGTGAAGTCATCGTCGCCAAGAACGAGCTGATCGACGAACGCAAGGCCGATGCCGTTGAGGCGGCTGGCATTGCGACGATCCGCATGCGTAGCCCGCTGACCTGTGAGGCCGAGGAAGGCGTCTGCGCTCAGTGCTACGGTCGCGACCTGGCCCGCGGTACGCAGGTGAACGTCGGCGAGGCCGTCGGCATCATCGCGGCGCAGTCGATCGGTGAACCCGGCACCCAGCTGACGATGCGGACCTTCCACATCGGCGGTATTGCCCAGGGTGGTCAGCAGTCGTTCCAGGAAGCGGCGCAGGAAGGCCGCGTGGAATTCCGCAATGCCGCGCTGCTGGAAAACCGCGACGGCGACCAGGTGGTCATGGGCCGCAACATGGTCCTGGCGATTATGGACGACAACGGCGAAGAGCGCTCGGCCTACAAGGTCGGCTATGGCTCGAAGGTGCACGTCAAGGACGGGGCCTCCATCGCGCGCGGCGACAAGCTGTTCGAATGGGACCCCTATACCCTGCCGATCATCGCCGAGAAGAGCGCGACGGCCAAGTTCGTCGACCTGATCTCGGGCATTTCGGTGCGCGACGAGACCGACGATGCGACCGGCATGACCCAGAAGATCGTGACCGACTGGCGTTCCGCGCCCAAGGGCAACGAGCTGAAGCCGGAGATCATCCTGGTCGGCGAAGATGGCGAACCGGTCCGCAACGATGCGGGCAACCCGGTGACCTATCCGATGTCGGTGGACGCCATTCTGTCTGTGGAAGATGGTCAGTCGGTGAAAGCCGGTGACGTTGTCGCGCGTATCCCGCGTGAAGGCGCCAAGACCAAGGACATCACCGGTGGTCTGCCGCGTGTGGCCGAACTGTTCGAAGCGCGCCGTCCGAAGGATCACGCGATCATCGCCGAAATCGATGGTTACGTGCGCTTTGGCCGCGACTACAAGAACAAGCGCCGCATCGCGATCGAACCCGCGGATGAGACCATGGAGACCGTGGAATACATGGTGCCCAAGGGCAAGCACATCCCGGTGGCCGAGGGCGACTTCGTTCAGAAGGGCGACTACATCATGGACGGCAACCCCGCGCCGCATGACATCCTGTCCATCATGGGTGTCGAGGCGCTGGCGGATTACATGATCGACGAAGTCCAGGACGTCTATCGTCTGCAGGGCGTGAAGATCAACGACAAGCACATCGAGGTGATCGTTCGCCAGATGCTGCAGAAGTGGGAGATCCAGGATTCGGGCGAGACCACGCTGCTCAAGGGCGAGCATGTGGACAAGGCCGAGTTCGACGCCGCGAACGAGAAGGCAGCAAGCGAAGGCCGTCGTCTGGCCTCGGGCGAGCCGATCCTTCTGGGCATTACCAAGGCGTCGCTGCAAACCCGCAGCTTCATCTCGGCGGCCTCCTTCCAGGAGACCACCCGCGTGCTGACCGAAGCTTCGGTTCAGGGCAAGCGCGACAAGCTGGTCGGCCTGAAGGAAAACGTCATCGTGGGTCGCCTGATCCCCGCCGGCACCGGCGGCGCCACCCAGCGCGTGCGCGCCATCGCGCAGAAGCGCGACAACGTGGTGATCGAACAGGCCCGCGCCGAAGCCGAAGCCGCCGCCGCCCTGGCCGCGCCGACGGAAACGGCCAATGACGTGTTCGGTGACGACGTGGCCGAGGAGGATGATTTCGGTCTGGTCGACACGCCGGAAATGTCCGGTGACGAACAGCCCTGATCGGCTCTGATCTGAAATTGGAAAGCCCCGCCGAAAGGTGGGGCTTTTTCGTTTGGGGCAGGCGTTGCCTACTATCTCCGAGCTAAGAAACGCCAGAGTGAGAAGGCGATCAGGCCGGTTCCGAGAAGGAAGAAAGGCGTCGCTGTTCGCAGGTCCGTCAAGAGGCAGCAGCTGTTGTAGCCGTCTAGGAAGGCGTCATTCCAAACCGTGAAATTCCCATGGGTGAAAGCCACACCCTTGCCAATCTGGACGGTTGCCCATCCGGCAAGAAACGACACGATGCCAAAGGTCAGGCTCACCCATTTCATACCGCAAATATGAACGGATCGCCGGGCCAGTCAACAAGAGCAGATCTACCGAAACGTAAAGCGATCAACCCCGCACCATCCGGCGCAAGACGCGGGTGACCCAGTTGGCCGAGCGCACGGTGGGGCGGGCCAGTTCCTGTTCCAGTGCCTCGGCCAGGGCGTTGCGCCGGGCCGCATCCACCGTGCAGAGCTCGGCGATCGTGGGACGCCATCTGTCTTCGGTCTCTTCGGTCGAGACGACGCCGTAGTCGACATCCTCGAAGGTAATGCCGTGATCGGTTTGCAGCCAGCGGATGTCCAGCGACCGGCGTTGTATCTTCAGGCTGGCCTCCACCGTCAATCGGGGGCGGGTGAAGCCCGGCACGCTTTGATCCAGCTGCAGCATGATCTCGCGCAGCGGTTGCCAGGCGGCGCGGCGTTCGGCGCCGGTCAGCTCGTCCACCCGGTGAATATGGGTCTCCAGCACCGCCATGGCCTCGGCCGAGAGGCTGGTGTTCAGCTCCCGATTGGGACGCGCGCGGATCTCGTCCAGAACCTCGGGCGTGTAACGGGTGGCGAAATCCTCGACCACATCGCCGCTGATCAGCGCCTTGCGGTCGAAGATATGCAGGTCCAGTGGGCCGGGGCCGAAGCGCGACCAGACCGACACGACGGGCATGTAGGGCTGGGACGGCAGGAAGGCGCGGTTTCCGGCCGTTTTCAGCCCCTGTTGATACGAGCTCAAATGGCGGCTCTGCGGGCTGCGCAGATAGGCGACCACGGTGATCTTGTCGAACACGGCAGATAGACGTTCGCACATCGCTTCCATCTGCCAGCGTCGGCGCAGTTGAAAGAATCCCTCGCCACTCAGCACCACCTTGTTGGGTTGGTGTTCCGCGATCTGTGCCTGGACGTCCTGCCAGATATGCAGCGACTGGCCCATCACGTTACCGCCGGGCCAATGCGGGTAGAAGGCGACATCGCCCGTCACCAGCTCCTTGCCGATCAGGGCGGGGACCAGCGTCGTATGCCGGTCGCTTTCCTTGTTCAGATACGGGTACAGCACCCCTTTGGCCGCCAGTTCGCGGCGCTGACGCAGGTAGCCGCGCTGCAATGCGGTCGTGCCGGTCTTGGGGTGTCCGATATGCAGGATCAACTCGGTCATGGGGAAGGTTTATCGCGCCCATGGTGAATGTGCCATGAACATTGCAAGACCCATTGCAATTTCCGCCGATCCTGCCGACAACTTGCCGATGAGCACTGATCACAGCCAGTCGAACATGCGCGGCGCCGCGCTGATGACCGCCTCGATGGCGGGCTATACGTTCAACGATATCTGCATGAAGGCGCTGGCGGGCCAGGTGCCGCTGTTTCAGGCGGTGTTCCTGCGCGGCATCTTCGCCTCGCTCTTCATCTACCTGCTGGCGCGCCACCTGGGGGCGTTGCGATTTGATCTTCCGCGCCGGGACTGGGGCCTGATCGCGGTGCGCACCCTGGGCGAGCTGGGGGCGACCTATTGCTTTCTGGTGGCGCTGTTCAACATGCCGATCGCCAATGTCACCGCCATCCTGCAGGCGCTGCCCCTGACCGTGGCCCTGGCCGCCGCCCTGTTCCTGGGCGAGCCGCTGGGCTGGCGGCGCCTGGGCGCGATCCTGGCCGGGTTCGTCGGCGTGATGCTGATCGTGCAACCGGGCGGCGACGGGTTCACGGTCTGGAGCCTCTATGCTTTGGTCGCCGTCGCCTTCATCACCATGCGCGACCTGGCGGCGCGGCGTCTGTCCCGGGACACACCGTCGCTGACCGTGTCCCTGATTGCCGCCATCGGCATCTGCCTGGCCGGTGGTGTGGCCTCGATGACCGAGGTCTGGGCGCCGATCGGGCTGCGCGAGGGCGCAATCCTCCTGCTCGCGGCGCTGTTCATCCTGGGCGGCTACCTGGCCTCGGTCGCGGTGATGCGGGTGGGCGAGATCGGCTTTGTCGCGCCCTTCCGCTACACCGGTCTGCTCTGGGCGCTGGTGCTGGGCTGGCTGTTCTTCGGCGACTGGCCGGATGCGCTGACCTTGGCGGGGGCCGGGGTTGTCGTGGCGATGGGGCTGTTTACCCTGTTTCGCGAACGTCAGTTGGCGCAGAGGCGGAAGGCGTCGAAAGCCGCTTAGCCTCGGCCCGGTGGTGCTGCCAGCGTGGGTCGTCGCGGGGGTCTCGCCCGCGTTTTGCACGCATCTCCTCAACGTAGTCGGCGCAGCATAGGTGGTGCAGGCGCATCACCCCCGGGATGGCGCAGAGCCGGGCATATTCCGCGTCGAACCGATCAGCATAGGCGGTGACCGTGTCATTCGGCGTGGAATTGTGGTCGAATCGCTTGAAGAACCGTTCTGTATAGCGATCCAACCCTTCCGCCGCCGAGGGTCGTCCGCGCTTGTGTTCGTACTGTTCCCAGGTCTGCAGGATATAGTGGTTCAGCTCGGCAACCTTATGGGTGACCAGTTCCTGCGCGGTGCCGTTCAAGAGGTTGGTGTCCGGGTCGAAGTCGCCCCAGACCCGCCCGTCCGACAGGACCAGGTGGTTGTCGTCCTCGTTCCAGGCGCCTTCACCTTGCCAGAAGCGCGGCGTGTGGGTGCGCAACTTGCCGAAGCGCAGGGGCTGGCGCAGGAAGGTCTTCACGCAGTTGTTCTGCGGCGCGTCACTGGGCGCCGAGCGGGCAAAGCGCCGGTGCACGAACCCGTCTTCCCACGCGCGAATGCCGTTCGACCCGAAGATGCGCCAGTGGACTGATAGGCCGACGAAGGGCACGTCACCGTTGTTCAGCAGAGCGCCAATCGTGCCGTCACCCTTGTGAATAACGAGGTATTCGTCGACATCGCAGTTGAACATCCACTCGCAGTCCTTGACGAACGGGTGGTTACGGCAGGCTTTCAGGGCCGAGGGTTGCGGGGGCAGGCCCTCGCGGTCCGGGAAATGGCGCTTGCAGGCGATCTCGCCCGCACGTTCCAGCAGACGCAGCAGTTGCGGCGAATGATCGGTGCAATCGTTGAACAGAATCAGGATGCGTTCAAAGCCCAGCATCTTCTGCCAGGCGATCCATTCCAGCAGGAATGGCCCCTCGTTTCGCACCGTGGTATAGGCCAGGCTGCCCTGCACGACGGCCCCTTTCCAAATTCGGCTGTGTCACCCAGCTGTTACGCCGCCACCCTAAGAGGGCGCCCAGGCTCAATCAAGGCGGGAGAGGGGGCAGGGATGGCCCTGTTGACACAAGGGCGCAAAGCCCGTATAGCGCGCCCATCCAGCCGGGTGAAATCCCCGGCCTGCCAGAATTGAGGGATCAAGGTCGGGGCTACTTTGAAGCGCCGATCCTCTGTGAACCAACCGCGTCGTTTGCCTCGGAACGGAAACGGTCGCGGATTTTCGCTTTGCGGACGCGCAAGGTGAAGGAAATGAAACCGCGCGGGGACACCCACGCAGACACATGTGTTGAGAAACGGGAAAAGAACCAAATGCCCACCATTCAGCAGCTGATCCGCAAGCCGCGTCAGCCCAAAGTGAAACGCTCCAAGTCGCAGCACCTGGAGAACTGCCCCCAGAAGCGCGGTGTTTGCACCCGCGTTTACACCACCACGCCGAAGAAGCCGAACTCGGCCATGCGTAAAGTGGCCAAGGTCCGCCTGACCAACGGCTACGAGGTGATTTCGTACATCCCCGGTGAAAGCCACAACCTTCAGGAGCACTCGGTGGTTCTGATCCGTGGCGGCCGTGTGAAAGACCTTCCGGGTGTCCGTTACCACATCCTGCGCGGTGTTCTGGATACCCAGGGCGTCAAAGACCGTAAGCAGCGTCGCTCGAAATACGGCGCCAAGCGCCCCAAGTAAGAGGATACAGATATGTCCCGTCGTCACGCTGCCGAGAAGCGCGAAATCCTGCCCGACGCCAAATATGGCGATCGCGTGCTGAGCAAATTCATGAACAACCTGATGATCGACGGCAAGAAGTCGGTCGCGGAAAAGATCGTCTACAACGCCCTGGATCGCATCGAAAGCAAGATCAAGCGCGCGCCGGTCGAGGTGTTCCACGAAGCCCTGGACAACATCAAACCCTCGGTCGAAGTTCGTTCGCGCCGTGTGGGTGGTGCCACCTACCAGGTTCCCGTCGAAGTGCGCCCCGAGCGCCGCGAAGCCCTGGCCATCCGCTGGCTGATCACCGCCTCGCGCGGCCGCAACGAGAACACCATGGAAGAGCGCCTGGCCGGCGAGCTTCTGGACGCTGTTCAGTCGCGCGGCACTGCGGTCAAGAAACGCGAAGACACCCACAAGATGGCCGAGGCGAACAAAGCCTTCAGCCATTATCGTTGGTAAGCTAGAGGACCTAGACCAATGGCACGCGAATATCCGCTGGAACTCTACCGCAACTTCGGCATCATGGCGCACATTGATGCCGGCAAGACCACCTGTTCGGAGCGTATCCTGTACTACACCGGCAAGTCCCACAACATTGGTGAGGTGCACGATGGTGCGGCCACCATGGACTGGATGGAGCAGGAGCAGGAACGCGGCATCACCATCACCTCGGCTGCGACCACCACCTTCTGGGAACGCACCGAAGACGGTGAAACCGCCCAGACGCCCAAGCACCGCATGAACATCATCGACACCCCCGGCCACGTGGACTTCACCATCGAAGTCGAACGTTCGCTGGCCGTGCTCGACGGTGCCGTCTGCGTGCTGGACGCCAACGCCGGTGTTGAACCCCAGACCGAAACCGTGTGGCGTCAGGCTGACCGCTACAAGGTTCCGCGCATGGTGTTCGTCAACAAGATGGACAAGATCGGCGCCGACTTCTTCAACTGCGTCAACATGATCGAAGACCGCACCGGCGCCCGCGCCGTTCCGGTTGGTATTCCGATCGGTGCCGAAACCGAGTTGGAAGGTCTGATCGACCTGGTGAACATGGAAGAATGGCTGTGGCAGGGTGAAGACCTTGGCGCTTCGTGGATCAAGGCTCCGATCCGCGACAGCCTGTCGGACATGGCCAACGAGTGGCGCGAGAAGATGATCGAAGCCGCCGTCGAGCAAGACGACGACGCGATGGAAGCCTACCTGGAAGGCAACGAGCCCGACGTGCCGACCCTGCGCGCCCTGCTGCGCAAGGGCACCCTGGCGCTGGACTTCGTTCCGGTTCTGGGCGGTTCGGCCTTCAAGAACAAAGGTGTGCAGCCGCTGCTGAACGCCGTGATCGACTACCTGCCCAGCCCGCTGGACGTTGTCGATTACATGGGCTTCAAGCCGGGTGACGAAACCGAAGAGCGTAACATCGCCCGCCGCGCGGACGATCAGATGGCTTTCTCGGCTCTGGCGTTCAAGATCATGAACGACCCCTTCGTCGGTTCGCTGACCTTTACCCGCATCTACTCGGGCACCCTGAACAAGGGCGACACCCTGCTGAACTCGACCAAGGGCAAGAAAGAGCGCGTTGGTCGTATGATGATGATGCACTCGAACGATCGTGAGGAAATCACCGAAGCGTTCGCGGGCGACATCATCGCGCTGGCCGGTCTGAAGGACACCACCACCGGGGACACCCTGTGCTCCACCGGCGAACCGGTTGTCCTGGAAACCATGACCTTCCCCGATCCGGTGATCGAGATCGCGGTCGAGCCGAAGACCAAGGCCGACCAGGAGAAGATGTCGCAGGGTCTGGGCCGTCTGGCCGCCGAAGACCCGTCCTTCCGCGTCGAAACCGACCTCGAGTCGGGTCAGACCATCATGAAGGGCATGGGCGAACTTCACCTGGACATCCTGGTCGACCGCCTGAAGCGCGAATTCAAGGTCGAGGCCAACATCGGTGCCCCGCAGGTTGCCTATCGCGAGACCATCTCGAAGTCGATCGAGCACACCTACACCCACAAGAAACAGTCGGGTGGTTCGGGTCAGTACGCCGAGGTCAAGCTGGAAATCATGCCCACCGAAGCTGGCGAAGGTTACTCGTTCGAGAGCCGCATCGTCGGTGGTGCGGTGCCGAAGGAATACATCCCCGGCGTCGAAAAAGGCATCCAGTCGGTCATGGACTCCGGTCCGCTGGCCGGCTTCCCGGTCATCGACTTCAAGGTCGCCCTGGTCGACGGCAAGTTCCACGATGTGGATAGCTCGGTCCTGGCGTTTGAAATCGCTGCCCGTATGGCCATGCGTGAAGGCATGCGTCTGGCTGGCGCCAAACTGCTGGAACCGATCATGAAGGTCGAAGTGATCACCCCGGAAGAATACACCGGCGGTATCATCGGCGACCTGACCTCGCGTCGTGGCCAGGTATCCGGCCAGGAGCCCCGCGGCAACGCCATCGCGATCGACGCGAACGTGCCGCTGGCCAACATGTTCGGCTACATCAACACCCTGCGTTCGATGTCCTCGGGCCGCGCGCAGTTCACGATGCAGTTCTCGCATTACGACCCGGTTCCGCAGAACCTGTCGGAAGAAATCCAGGCCAAATACGCCTGATCGAAATTTCCGGGCGGGGGGGAACGCCTCGCCCGGACCTGACTTAAAAGGAGGCCATCATGGCTAAGGAAAAGTTTGAACGCGGCAAACCGCACTGCAACATCGGCACGATTGGTCACGTTGACCACGGCAAGACGACCCTGACCGCTGCGATCACCAAGTATTTCGGTGACTTCAAGGCCTATGACCAGATTGACGGCGCGCCGGAAGAGAAGGCTCGCGGCATCACGATCTCGACCGCGCACGTGGAATACGAGACCGAGGCGCGTCACTACGCCCACGTCGACTGCCCCGGCCACGCCGACTACGTGAAGAACATGATCACCGGTGCTGCCCAGATGGACGGCGCGATCCTGGTTGTGAACGCTGCTGACGGCCCGATGCCGCAGACCCGCGAGCACATCCTTCTGGGTCGTCAGGTCGGCATCCCGGCCATGGTCGTCTTCATGAACAAGGTTGACCAGGTCGACGACGAAGAGCTGCTGGAGCTGGTGGAAATGGAAGTCCGCGAGCTGCTGTCCGAGTACGAATTCCCGGGCGACGATATTCCGATCATCGCGGGTTCGGCCCTGGCTGCCATGGAAGGCAACAACCCGGAGATCGGCGAAGAGAAGATCAAGGAGCTGATGGCGGCTGTTGACAGCTACATCCCGCAGCCGGAACGCGCCGTGGACGGCGACTTCCTGATGCCGATCGAAGACGTGTTCTCGATCTCGGGCCGCGGCACCGTTGTGACCGGTCGTGTCGAACGTGGCGTGATCAATGTTGGCGACGAGATCGAAATCGTCGGCATCAAGGACACTTCGAAGACCACCTGCACCGGCGTGGAAATGTTCCGCAAGCTGCTGGATCGCGGTGAAGCCGGCGACAACATCGGCGCGCTGCTGCGTGGTGTGGATCGCGACTCGGTCGAGCGCGGCCAGGTGCTGTGCAAGCCGGGTTCCGTGAACCCGCACACCAAGTTCGAAGCCGAGGTCTACATCCTGACCAAGGAAGAAGGCGGTCGTCACACCCCGTTCTTCGCGAACTACCGTCCGCAGTTCTACTTCCGCACCACCGACGTGACCGGCACCGTGACCCTGCCGGAAGGCACCGAGATGGTGATGCCGGGCGACAACCTGAAGTTCGACGTCGAACTGATCGCCCCGATCGCGATGGAAGAAAAACTGCGCTTCGCCATCCGCGAAGGCGGCCGCACCGTCGGTTCGGGCGTGGTTTCCAAAATCATTGAGTAAGGTCGAACTTTCGGCACGAAAGTTCTGGCCAGGCGACAGGGGCTTTCAAGCTCGCTTGAAAGCTCCCGAGAACCACCCCGGTGAAGATAATACGAAAGGGGCTGCCAACAGGCGGCCCCTTTTGCTTTGAGTAAGGCACAACACCAGCAGCGGAGACGCGCCCGACCCTGGGTGGGCGCTCCCACAACCGTCATTCTTGGCAACCGACCCGCCCCAACCGATACGCCGGTGTACGCCGCAACCTCAGAAAAGCGCCCTCCCGTGGGGAGGGTCGGGCGCGTCGCCGCTGCGCGGCTCCAAGACACATTCCTTCTGCCGCACTATGGTGGCTAGAAAAGAAGACTTCATTCCTGATCGGCGGTGTTAAGAAATAGACCGGAGGGATGCGTTCCATCATTCACAAAAGCGATGGCGTCTTTCTTGCCGACGGTAGCGCCTTTCAAGAAGCCTTGGTCCTCCTCGACCAAGAATACTCCGAGACTAACCATGGCTTCGTTTGCAAGCTCCATAGATCCAAAGAAACTCAAGAAACCGCAGTGAAAAAATGACCGGTTGAAGTCAGTGACGCCCCACACAAACGTCTTGTAAACATCCAAACAGCCGAAGACGTATCCGACTTCGAACTTGTTGTAGAGCTCTATCGAGCGCCCAGAGAGGACTTGCTGAGCCTTTGCTATATGTGCGCCAGAGCAAGCGAGATCTACCATACGTTCAATTTCTGCTTGAACGGAGGCGTCGGTTGTACGCCTACCCTTGATGTCCTGAAGGTAGGGAGCATCAACGGCGTGATGGGCTTGAAAGAATTCAAGCGGGTGCAACTTGCTTTGCTTCTTTTTGAATAGACCGAACAACAATTTGATCCTGCATATCTTTGAACTTGAGCTTTGCAGTTTTGAGTCCGTTAAACAACTCGGCCTATACAAAACTCCTTGCCACACCCCCCAAACCCCTCTATATCGCGCGAGTTCGCTTCTGCGATAGAAGCCAGGGCGGGATTCGGTCCCGCTTTTTGGGTTCGACGAGGGCGGGTGGAATGAGCCACCCGTCGTCCTATCAACACCAAGCCTGAAAGGGCGAATGCTATGCAAGGCCAAAACATTCGTATCCGTCTGAAGGCGTTTGACTATCGCGTGCTGGATGCCTCCACGCAAGAGATTGTCAACACCGCCAAACGCACGGGTGCCCAGGTGCGCGGACCGATTCCGCTGCCCAACAAGATCGAGAAGTTCACGGTTCTCCGTGGTCCTCACGTCGACAAGAAATCCCGCGATCAGTTCGAGATCCGCACGCACAAGCGTCTGCTCGACATCGTGGATCCGACCCCGCAGACCGTGGACGCGCTGATGAAGCTCGACCTGGCCGCCGGCGTCGACGTCCAGATTTCGGTGTAAGGAGGGTATCCAGATGCGCTCCGGTATCATCGCCAAGAAGGTGGGCATGACCCGCCTGTTCATGGAAGACGGCAAGCAGATCCCTGTGACCGTTCTTTCCCTCGAAGGTCTGCAGGTTGTCGACAACCGCACTACTGAGCGCGACGGGTATACCGCCGTTCAGCTGGGCGCCGGCACCGCCAAGGCCAAACGCACCTCGCAAGCCATGCGTGGCCACTTTGCTGCTGCCAAGGTCGAGCCCAAGCGCAAGCTGGTCGAGTTCCGCGTCTCCGAAGACAACCTGGTTGAAGTCGGCGCCGAGTTCTCGGCCGAGCACTTCGTTGACGGCCAGAAGGTTGACGTGACCGGTACCTCGATCGGTAAGGGTTTCGCCGGTGCCATGAAGCGCCACAACTTCGGTGGTCTGCGCGCCACGCACGGTGTGTCGATCAGCCACCGTTCGCACGGTTCGACCGGTCAGTGTCAGGAACCGGGCCGCGTGTTCAAGGGCAAGAAGATGGCCGGTCACATGGGTGCTGCCCGTGTTACCACCCAGAACCTGGAAGTCGTGAAGACCGACGCCGATCGTGGCCTGGTGTTCATCAAGGGCGCTGTCCCGGGCTCCAAGGGTGGCTGGGTCACCGTGAAAGACGCCGTGAAGAAGAAGCTGCCCGAGAACGTTCCGTTCCCGGCCGCTCTGAAATCGGCTGCTACTGAAGCCCCGGCCGAAGAGGCCCCCGCGGAAGGTGGTGAAGAATGAAACTCGACGTAATCAAACTCGACGGCGGCAAGGCCGGTTCGGTTGACCTGGACGAGGCCCTGTTCGGCCTGGAGCCGCGCGCCGATATCCTGCACCGTGTGGTCCGCTGGCAGCGCAACCGCGCCCAGGCCGGCACCCACAAGGTCAAGACCCGCTCGGAAACCTCCTACTCGACCAAGAAGATCTATCGCCAGAAGGGCACCGGTGGCGCTCGTCACGGCGACCGCAACGCGCCGATCTTCCGTAAAGGTGGTATCTACAAGGGCCCGACCCCGCGCAGCCACGCCCACGACCTGCCGAAGAAATTCCGCAAGCTGGGTCTGAAACACGCCCTGTCCGCCAAGCTGAAAGCGGGCGAACTGGTGGTGATCGAAGACGCGTCCTCCGAAGGCAAGACCTCGGCCCTGGCCAAGCAGGTCAAGGACCTGGGCTGGAAGCGCGCGCTGATCATCGACGGTGCCGAGGTGAACGAGAACTTCGCGCGTGCCGCGAAGAACATCGAAGGCCTGGACATCCTGCCGACCATGGGCGCCAACGTGTATGACATCCTGAAGCGTGACACCCTGGTGATCACGAAGGCGGGTGTCGAAGCTCTGGAGGCTCGACTGAAATGAGCGCGAAAGCTGAACTCTACGACGTGATCCGCAAGCCGATCATCACCGAAAAATCGACCATGGCGTCGGAAAACGGTGCGGTCGTCTTCGAAGTCGCCATCGACGCCAACAAACCGCAGATCAAAGAAGCTGTGGAAACCCTGTTCGGCGTCAAGGTGAAGGCCGTGAACACGACCATCACCAAAGGCAAGGTCAAGCGCTTCCGCGGCCAGATGGGCAAGCGGAAAGACGTGAAAAAGGCCTACGTGACCCTGGAAGAGGGCAACACGATCGACGTCTCGACCGGTCTGTAATCAGACCCGTCAGGTGAATTTGAGAAGCCCCTCGGTGTGAACCGGGGGGCTTTTCTGTTTGACTGGTATCTCTCGTTGTCAGAGTGTGCGCAATAAGATGTACCACCAAGAGTAGAGCGGCATGTCATTCAGAACAAAAACGCTGTCGTTGCAGCGTGCCTATTTCAACGAAGGCTTCAATGGAACTCTTGAGAACACGCTACGAAGTGCTTTTCTCAAACTTCCCAAAGCTCAAGACCGGATCGTAGAACTTGACCTATTATCAAATCAGCTTTTCGCCAGCTTTGAGGAGGCTCGAAGTGGCGAAGGGGTGTTTGTTCGCGCATTGGAGTTTGAACAAGGGGCCATCGGCGTAATCAATCTAGATACAACCGACAACAGTGCGGCGGTAGAAGAGTTTTTTCATCCCAACCGGCAAGATTTTCTCAAGGACGAGATGGTACTATATGTTGTTCGGGATCACATCGTAGCGTGCAATCTGAAGAACAAACATGGAACTCTTGCTGGAAGCGTGCTACAATTGGCTCACAAGGCGGATGTGCTGGGCCAAGATGTCAGGATGAGAATCGCGGATGTTCCAGACGCGACCACGTTGGAAAGAATTCAAGAGGTCGGCGTCAGGGAAGTTGATTTCTCAATCACGTCTTTCATGGAGAGCCTAGATATCTCAACCGGGCAGCAGGCTGGAACGAGGGTTATGCGAATGATCTTTGGGCTACCTTCCCAGAAACAAGTGCTCCGAAAGCGCGCTAATGCAATTGGCCGCATGGTTCTGAAGCGGGGCAGATTTAAGAAAGACGAAGTGCAGAAGGACCAATGGCTCACCGACATTGGAAAGGAACTGATGATTGCTGGGTCCTCTGAGAGCTTCAAAATCGTGCTGGAAGACAAGACAACGGTGTCAAACTCGATGCTTAAGAAGACACAATCTGTTCGGCTACCCAGGCACGCTAACAGTTTTTCGTTTGAGCGTGCTAAAATGGAACTTGCGAACTGGTATGAAAAACTGAGAAATGACGGATCGCTAGGTGCGTAGCGCAATGAGGATGGTTTCACTATTGTGGCTCCCCACTTCGTTTGCGCTGGCGGCAACCGCTGGCTTTTCTGCTTTTTCGGACCCCGCGCGTTTTTCGGGTGTCGTTGATCTGCTTGCTACAGTCGTGTCAATCCTGATCGGTGTTTCGCTGGCGGTTATTGCCGTATTGAGTTCACCTTTCTCAGTGACAGACAGAGAGGCGAAAGATTGTGATGAAGCAGCGAGAATGACGAAGCTCGTCAAACAGGATGATGATGCATTTGCCGATGGGCAACTTCTTCTGTTTTGGGTTTACCTGATATCTTTGGGAC
This sequence comes from Aliiroseovarius sp., assembly GCF_965228805.1. Taxonomy (NCBI): domain Bacteria; kingdom Pseudomonadati; phylum Pseudomonadota; class Alphaproteobacteria; order Rhodobacterales; family Paracoccaceae; genus Aliiroseovarius; species Aliiroseovarius sp. The sequence continues at coordinate 1,669,234 of NZ_CBDDIE010000003.1, forward strand.
TATCGCTGATTTTCAAATGGCAGATCTCCGCAGAGGTAGTTTGTTTTGATGCAATGGGGACCAAAATTCTTGCCAGCGGGGCAGCTTTTGTTGGCATTCTGGCGTTCTGTCTATCTGCAAGGCTTCCTCTAATGCTTCGGGAGATTTCCAAGCAGCGACGATCCTTGGGATAAGACTAGCGTCAAAGTGTTTTGGCAAACGGTTTTTTGGAAAGCCCCATATCGCGGTTCGAAGACCTTTGCAGGGCGCTGGCATCCGACCCACCCTGGCGCTATAGCTCCTCCATGACCGATACCCTGCCGCCTTGCCCCGCCTGTGCCTCCGCCTTTACCTATGAGATGGACGCGCTCTTGGTCTGTCCCGAATGTGGGCATGAGTGGTCTGCCCAGGACGCGGGCGACACCGGGCCTGAGATACGCGACAGTGTGGGTAATCTGCTGGCGGATGGGGATACCGTGACCGTGATCAAGGACCTGAAGGTCAAGGGCTCGTCCTCCACGGTCAAGGTCGGTACCAAGGTGCGCGGCATCCGCCTGGTCGATGGCGACCACGACATCGACTGCAAGATCCCGGGGATCGGCAAGATGGGTCTGAAGTCGCAGTTCGTGAAGAAGGTCTAGGCCCGGATACCCGCCCGTTCAGCCGCCGATCAGGCGGCGCAGGAAGGATTTGGGCTTCTCGGAGGGCGCGGCCTCCGGCTGAACGGCGTCGGCTTTCGGGGCATAGTCCTTCGGGCGGTCTGACGAGCTGTCCTGCCCAGTGTCTTGCAGGTGCGGCGGTTGCCGCAGCCAGGAGCTTGCCAGCGCGGACGGGGATTGGGTTTTCTCCGGGTCCGCCGCCGGGGGAGCGGTCGGGCGCACGGGTTCTGAGCTGGGCTCTTCGGGCAGATCGGTGGGGGCGACAGTCGGATCCTCACCCGCGACCATGGCTGCGGCTTCCTCTTCCAGAAGCTCCTTGATGGTCCTCTTCGTAAAAGCCGTCGACTCGCGACCGGACACGCCCTTGATTGGCTGAAGGCGTCCGTATTCCATGTTTCGTCCCTCCCAAACTTGAGAACGTACCAAAAATGCGCCCCACCACTGGGCATGACCCTCAGCCTGCTCTGGAACTAAGGCGGTTTTGTGGAAAGGATATGGAAAATTGGAGCGATCCGGGGAAGGGGCATCACTCCTGAGCCTGCGTCCAGCGCCAAGGAAATAGGACAGTTCCTATAGACACGCCCCCCCATCCCTGTTACATCCCGCCAGTCGCTTGGCCCCGGATTCGTTCCGGGGCCTGTGACGTTTTGGAATTCGGGCACCTTCGGGGGCCTATACTCTGGTCACCTGCGAACCTGCAGGGGGCTTAACATAGGGCGGGGATGCCGGGAAAACTCGGTGGTCCGCTCGCTACAACGGAAGACAGAAAGCATGGCACTCAAGTCGTACAAACCGACGACGCCGGGCCAGCGTGGGCTGGTTCTGATCGACCGTTCGGAGCTGTATAAAGGACGTCCGGTCAAATCCCTTACCCAGGGTCTGACCAAATCGGGCGGCCGGAACAACACCGGACGGATCACGATGCGCCGCCGCGGCGGCGGGGCGAAGCGTCTCTATCGTATCGTCGATTTCAAACGGAACAAGTTTGATGTCGCAGCCACCGTGGAACGGATCGAATACGACCCCAACCGCACCGCCTTCATCGCACTGGTCAAGTACGAAGACGGCGAGCAGGCCTATATCCTGGCCCCGCAGCGCCTGGCCGTCGGTGACACCGTCGTCGCCTCGGAAAAGGCCGACATCAAGCCCGGCAACGCGATGCCCTTCTCGGGCATGCCGATCGGCACCATCATTCACAACATCGAGCTGAAGCCCGGTAAAGGCGGCCAGATCGCCCGTGCCGCTGGCACCTACGCCCAGTTCGTTGGTCGTGACGGTGGCTACGCCCAGATCCGCCTGAGCTCGGGTGAACTGCGCATGGTGCGTCAGGAATGCATGGCCACCGTTGGTGCCGTGTCGAACCCCGACAACTCGAACCAGAACCTCGGTAAAGCCGGCCGCAACCGCCACAAGGGCATCCGTCCTTCGGTGCGTGGTGTGGTCATGAACCCGGTCGATCACCCCCATGGTGGTGGTGAAGGTCGGACCTCGGGTGGTCGTCACCCGGTGACCCCGTGGGGCAAGCCGACCAAGGGTGCGCGCACCCGCAACAAGAACAAGGCGTCGTCGAAGCTGATCATCCGCTCGCGTCACGCCAAGAAGAAGGGCCGGTAAGATATGGCACGTTCTGTCTGGAAAGGCCCTTTTGTTGACGCTTACGTCCTCAAGAAGGCTGAGAAAGTCCGCGAGTCGGGCAAAAACGAGGTCATCAAGATCTGGTCGCGTCGTTCGACCATTCTGCCCCAGTTCGTGGGCCTGACCTTCGGCGTTTACAACGGGAAAAAGCACATCCCCGTGAACGTCACCGAGGAAATGATCGGTCAGAAATTCGGTGAGTACTCGCCGACCCGTACCTACTACGGGCACGCTGCCGACAAGAAAGCGAAGCGGAAGTAAGAGCCATGGGTAAGACGAAAAATCCCCGCCGCGTGGCCGACAACGAAGCAATGGCGAAAACCCGCATGCTTCGCACGTCCCCGCAGAAACTGAACCTGGTCGCTGGCATGATCCGTGGCAAGAAGGTCGAGACCGCTCTGAACGATCTGACCTTCTCGAACAAGCGGATCGCGCAGGACGTGAAGAAATGCCTTCAGTCCGCCATCGCCAACGCCGAAAACAACCATAACCTGGACGTCGACGAGCTGATCGTGGCCGAGGCTTATGTGGGCAAGAACCTGACCATGAAACGCGGTCGTCCGCGCGCTCGTGGCCGGTTCGGCAAGATCATCAAGCCGTTCTCGGAACTCACCATCAAGGTGCGTCAAGTTGAGGAGCAAGCCTAATGGGTAACAAAGTAAATCCGATTGGCATGCGCCTGCAGGTGAACCGCACCTGGGACAGCCGCTGGTACGCCGACACCAAGGATTACGGGGACCTTCTGCTGGAAGACCTGAAAATTCGCGACTTCATTCATGACGAATGCAAGCAGGCCGGCATCAGCCGTGTGATCATCGAACGTCCGCACAAGAAGTGCCGCGTCACGATCCACACCGCCCGTCCCGGCGTGATCATCGGCAAGAAAGGCGCGGACATCGAAGTCCTGCGCAAGAAGATTGCCAAGATCACCGACTCGGAACTGCACCTGAACATCGTCGAAGTCCGCAAGCCGGAACTGGACGCTGCCCTGGTCGCGGAATCGATCGCTCAGCAGCTGGAACGTCGTGTCGGTTTCCGTCGTGCGATGAAACGTGCGGCTCAGAACGCCATGCGCATGGGTGCCCTGGGTATCCGGATCAACTGCGCCGGTCGTCTGGGTGGTGCCGAGATCGCCCGTACCGAATGGACCCGCGAAGGTCGTGTGCCCCTGCACACCCTGCGCGCCGACATCGATCACTCGCACAAGGAAGCTCTGACCGCCTATGGTATCATCGGCATCAAGGTCTGGATCTTCAAAGGTGAGATCATGGAACATGATCCCGCCGCGCGTGACCGTCGTCAGGCTGAGCTCCAAGAAGGTCCCGCGCCCCGTGGCGCCGGCGGCCGTCGTTAAGGGAGGCATGACAGATGCTGCAACCGAAGCGCACTAAATTCCGCAAGATGCACAAGGGCCGGATCAAGGGTCTGGCCAAGGGTGGATCGGACCTGAACTTCGGGTCCTATGGTCTGAAAGCCCTGCAGCCCGAGCGCGTCACCGCGCGTCAGATCGAAGCTGCCCGTCGTGCAATGACCCGTCACATGAAACGTCAAGGTCGCGTTTGGATCCGGATCTTCCCGGACACCCCCGTGACCTCGAAACCCACCGAAGTCCGTATGGGTAAAGGTAAGGGTTCGGTCGACTATTGGGCCTGCAAGGTCAAGCCCGGTCGCGTGATGTTCGAAATCGACGGTGTGAACGACGACGTCGCCCGCGAGGCCCTGCGCCTGGCCGCGATGAAGCTGCCGATCAAATCGCGCATCGTGGTCCGCGAGGACTGGTAAGGTCGAAAACGCGAATGCGTTTTCTGGCCAGTGCGGTGTCGTCGTCAGGGAATGGGTTTTTGCCAAGTTTTGTTTCAAGTTCAGGCCCTAGTGCCTTCATCTTTTCCAAAAAATTCACGAAAGCGAGCTCTAGAGAGAAGTTATGGACTGTGTGAAGTTCTCCAAACGCGCTTTGTGCTTTTTCAAGTTCCGAGGTGTGATCGCTTACCCTGCTCGTCTTCATCGACGATGCCACCAGCACGCTCATGGAACTGCGCTTCGTCAGGTCAGAGAGCACCTTCAGCTATTTCGAAGCATTGGAGCGCTATCTGACGACGCATGGCCGCCCCGTTGCGTTCTACAGCGACAAACACACGGTCTTTCGCGTGCCAAAACCCAGCGAGCACATGACCGGCATGACCCAGTTCGGACGTGCTCTGGCAGAACTGCAGATCGAGATTCTCTGCGCCAATACCAGCCAGGCCAAGGGCCGCGTGGAACGTGCGAACCGGACATTACAGGATCGCCTGGTCAAAGAGCTGCGCATCGCAGGCATCTCGGACATGAAGGCCGCAAATGCCTTCCTCCCTCGCTTCATGGAGCGCTATAACGACAGGTTCGCCAAGCCAGCTGCCCGTCCGGATAATTTACATCGTGCGTTGAACGTCGCACCGGATCGGCTGAGCGGGGAACAATATGGTCAATATCAATCGGGCGAACCTGAGAAGAGATCCCGCATAGTTGGCACTTTCCACCCGCCAACCTTAGTATTTCATAGCGGACCGACGCACCTGCTTCTGGTGCCCTTTCTCGCGTCTTTTTCTTCTCGATCCAGTCTATGATTTTTTCGTCGCAAATGGCCAATGCTCGGTCTAGAGCTTGTTGGTTCGTTGGATAGGTTACGAGCCGAAACTTCGAGCCCTTACGCTCATACTCCACCATGCCATGCTTTGTCAGAGTGGATTTTGGCCACCGCATTACGATCCGTTCGTAATACTCTTGGACAGAAATGTCATAACCTGCCAAGGCCGTCGCCAGTTGTGCTTTTGTCCGTACCCCTTTGTTGAGTAGTAGTTCTTTAAGGACAACTGGCTGATAAACATCAGTCATTGACATTCTATCGCATAAGAATTCAAGCAGTAAATCTTTGGTCATGAATGCAACCTGAACCGTTGAGTTTTTTACCATCTGATGTTTAGTGTCTTTGCTTGCCTTGTGCCCGTCACGTTTCTGTGCCGCCGCAAGTGTGCGCCTCGGCGCTCTCTACTTTGTGCGCAAATCAACATAGGTTTGATGCTTGCTAGATCTGAAAGATCCTAAACAATTTTGCCACGACATCGCCACGGCGATCTTGAAAACTGTTGATATCCCAAGTTTCGTTCTGTGAAATATCCCTATTTATCGCTAGGTCCGATTGCGCAAACGCTGCTCGCTTTGCTGCAAACTCTCTATTGGCTACGGCATCGTTCTCTCCTTGGCTCATTATGGTCAAGTTGCCGATTGAGTTTATGAAAGGCCTGAGCTTAGGGTCCATGTTAGCTGCGTTTTGTGCCTCTATGTGCTCTAGCGTAACTGTGTTAAAATCCACAACGCGCGTAGGATCCCGACACACAGGTTTCCCCTGGGCACCATCGTCAAACCAGCGTTTCATGAGCTCCATCATGACAAGTCCATAGCGAATGGCTTTGTTATTATCTTGTCCGTACTCCAATGCATTGAGTCGCTCTCGAAAGACATCGTCTCCAGCAAAATCAGAGACTACGGTCGCTAGGTCGTTCCTAAGATCACCGACACTAAACTGATCGGGCGTTTCCCGTATTATTTGGATATGTTTCTCGAATATTGCGCTGACTGGATAGATAGGTGCTTTGACTACCACACCATGTCGAAACGCAAAACGCTCAACGAGGTCGGCGACCTGCACAAAGTTGCCGGGGCTTAGCACGGACGCGGCATGAAGCATAGGAAAGCAATATTCTTGACGAAGGACCTTGGTGATAGCTTCAAAGCGCGATTTAAAAACCGGAGTGAAACTTGGGTGTTCCGCAACACAAATTTCCCCACCAGCGATCTTTTGAATGGCAACCACGTCTTGCTCTAGTTGTTGAACAGCTTGCAAGATCCCCTTGGCTTCACCTTCCGTCGCTTTTTCGTCGCTCTGAACGCTTGAAAACAGGACTTCTTCTATCTGGTCGACAGGCTGGTGTCGCTTCCGGTGTATCCCTGTTCGAGATGTAAACGCAGCTTCAAGGGCTTCATCAGGTTTCAGGTTTCCGCCTGACAGGACATTATCCCAAGCCTGTTCCATCGACCCGACTTCACCACTACCCAGTCTGGGCGACGCAAATTCCAGTGTAGACGCTCTTAGAAGGTCACAGTTGGATACAGGCACACCCCGGCTGTTCAGTACTCTGTAGATGTGGTTCGCTTGGCTACTGGATCCAGCGGATAAATGAACAATGATGAGATCATTCAGGAAAACCGCATATAGTGTTTCCAGAATTCTATGGGCGTCTTGATTGTCCTGAGCCCGCTCAAAAAGGCTTTGCAGATACTCTACGATTGCAGCGTTTGCCTGCTCTAGCCTATCATGTGAAACCCTTGATGCTTCACGGTCTTGTCCCGTTAATAGGCGCTCGAAATATGGATCGTCCACTTTGTTGAGCAGAAGCTTTCGGATCGACTTCTGTGACTTGAACTCGATATCACTGGTTCGTTCGAATGTATGAATCAGGTTTTCAGCTCTTGCAGCGAAAAAGTCTGCAAACTCTTGCGCATCGCCGAGGGCCGCCGCGTTTTCAGCAGTCTCTTGATATTTGGTCCTTAACGCACAGAGGAACATATAAACAGTTGCAAGGCGTTGTTGTCCATCAATGACGATTTGATGTGGGCGAGAAGTGCCGGGAATCTCTCCTGGCGATGTTACAATTGCTCCAAGAAAGTGAGGTCTGGGTGCTGCTGTAACCCGTTTCCTTCTGCATTGGTCAACATCTCCCAAAAAAAGAGATACTGCGGCTTTGTCCCAAGCATAGTCTCGCTGAAAATGTGGCACCGCCAAGGTGCAGAAGCCTCCGAGAAAAGAGGAAACCGTTGTTTGTGCCGAACGAAGGTTGAGAGAATCCTGCATTTAATCCGCCGATTTTGTCGTCAAGCTGGCACTCGCCGACTCCACATTTCGTGGAATCGTAGGAGGAAATCTTGCACACTAGTGGGTTTTGGTTGGAGGTGCTCTTCAAGATAATCAAAACCGCCCGCTGCATACAGGTTTGCCTTGTCCATCCCAGCAGTTTCACTCAGCCGAGTTGGCGAGTTCACATCGAGCAGTTTTGCAATCTCTCGCTCAAAATCTCGGCTGGAATAGTGCTCTGTGTCCAGTCGTCGTAGCTCAGCTTCTACGACGAGACCCGCGATGAACTCTTTGGATTCGCGAAATACTTCTGGGTAGCCACCCGGAAAGAAGGTGCTTCCTTCCAAATCGTCTTCACGACCCATTCTGGAAGTACATGTGCCAACCATAAGGCACGCATAGAATGCATCGAACAGCAAGAAATCGCGACCCCTATCGTCATCCCGAGGGGTGTTTGAGAACATCTTCTGGTCTCGATAACCAAAATACGACCTAACGCCCTTGTGTAGCAAAAAACTCATCCTTTAGCTCCTACAGTCGCGTGGAACTTCTGGAATGCATCAATTCCATTCTCAACTTTTGGGCGCCCAGTGATCCCATCAATCGATATTGTGATATACTCGACATCGTCTCTTTCGAAGAATGTATCGGAAAAACCTTCACGCTCGCTCGAGATAACAAAGATGATCATCTGCTCGAACAGTGGAGGTATCAGTTCACCGACTGTTCTGCGAATTTCGATGTCCAAGGAAACTGCAGGTGAATCTACGACAAAGGGCAGCTTGTGTGGTGCTTGAGCAAGCAAGGCCGTAAGAAAAGCATAAGACACTGCAAGTTTCTGACCTTCACTCACTGAAGTCTTGACCTGAACAGAGTCCGTCGTCAGGCGCAGGCTTCCTTCAATCGAAGAAACTCGTAGCTGTTCATTCGGAAGTATGCTCTCGAGGTTCTTGTTGGTCTTGTCTCTGATCCGTGTTCTTAGTCTCTTGACCGCACCAAGTTCAGTACTCTTAACCAAAGCCTTGAGTGCTTCAGTTTTTTGCATGAAATCATATGTACCTGAGACAGTATCAAGTTTCCTTTGGCGTGCATGGCGCTCTCGTTTGCAGGCCGGAATATTGTTCTGCCATGCCGTATCGGTTGAGCCGAGATAGTCCGCAGTGAGCTTCTCAATAGATTCATCCACCGTCGCGAGCCGACTCAGAATCCTTGCTCGTTCAGCTTTGCACTTCTCAATTTCTTCAAATCTTGGTGCATTGGGGTCTGCTTCAATTCTTAGCTTTCTTTGACTAGCTAACTGCAGCGCGTCTCGCGCCATCCCAAGCTGACCCAAAGCTTCTCCAAGCGAGGTCCGTTCTTGGTCTACGTCTCGCAGCGCCAGTTTCATCTGGTTTATGACGGCAATTTGGTCATTGCCCAGATAGTCTTTCGCTGTTGAGAGAATGGTTTGACGTTCTTCTGCTCCAATTGTCGATCCACAAACACATTTTGGTTGTTCGGCAAGTTGAAGGAAAAACTCTTCTGACATGGTGCGCGGAAGTTTGAGTGTTTGCATGGTCCCGCCAAGAGATTCCAGACGATGGAATACAGTCTCGTGGAGCAAAGGTGGTGATCTGAATAGCTGGATCGACTGCGCCGTCAGGTTTGAGATGAGGTTGCTAGAACGTAGAATCTCACCCTCGATCTCCTTAAGCTCATCTGCATACTGAGTGTTTTGTCCGGTAAGTTCATCGATCCGCTGGTTCAGTTCGCCAACTGCCCGTTCGCTTTCCTTCTTCTCAGATTTCAGACTTCGTTCGTCGCGCTCAAGTTGAGCTAAAGTGTTAAGAACCTCTTCGAGTTCATTTTTGAAACGCTCAATGGAGTTCTTGGTAGCTGCGGAGGAGATGGATGCTGCGCTTCGCTGGCGCTTCTTGGCTAGCGCATCTATTTCAAGTGCAAGCTCTCGTAGCTGATCGAGCTTGTAGAGTGCCCTGATGGAGCTATCCGCACGATCTGCTCCCTGCTCGATTATTTCTGATGCTAGTTCGCCATCAAAAACGAACAGCTGGGTTATCTTGTCTTCAAGAGTGTCGCGTAACAATGGAGGCAAGCGATGCCCAGGCTTATCCCCGCCCGCAACATCGCTCACGGATGTTGTAGTGAAGGTGCATCGACCGTTTCGAAAGTCGAAGTCCATTCGAACTCTCCAAGGATCATCATCAATCCTTAGCGCTAGTTCGAAGAACCCAGCTTCGACACTGTCGTCAACTTTTAGGGAATTGATGTCTGTCGCCGTAAGACTCTTACCCGTTAGGGCATCTCGGAAAAGACGCATGGTTGTCGTTTTCCCCGTGCCGTTCGGCATTTGGAGAAGAGTCCAGCGCTTGGGATGGCTAGAAAAATCGATATCAACATCTCTAAGGTAGCCACGAAGGTTTTTGGCACGCCAGCCAGTGATCTGAACTCTCATCCGGCTCGGCCCTACTCTTTGCTCGGCATATCATTGATTAAATCGAGTAGATCAGATTCGTGAAATTGACCGACCAACTTGTTCACAATGCGCTTTTCGAATTTTCGTGCATAGGGCGTATCTTCCAACCCGCGCTCGCGAAGGGCGTCTGCAATGGCATCCAAGACCTCCGGGTCGATAGCGTTCTCGTTGTTCATTCTCTTTCGTCCTGTTCCGGAGCAACGTTTGATAGTTGTGTGAACCAGTTGAATCGGTCTACGTCGGCAGAGCCGTCGACCGCATCTTGGTTGGTGAAGTCAACAAAGTCCAACACATGTGCTCTCTTGGATGGGTTTTCTGGGTCGGTCCTAAGGCATCGGCCCAGTCTTTGAATTGTCTCGAGTTTGGCTCGGGATGAGGAGAACAAAACGATGTTCTGGACGGACTGAATGTCGATTCCTTCTGATAGGCGGTGACAACTTACCAAGCATTCTAGTTTGCCTTCCGCAAAACGCTCTAAGTTCGCACTCTCATCGGACTGAAAGTAAGTATGGTACGGTATGCGAGCTTCCATGAGCAGTGATTGAACATCTCTGCCAAAAGCTGCGGTTTCGACAAAAATGAGGCATCTCTTGAATAGTTCTGGTTGCTCGCTGAGGAATTCGTTGAAAGGCTCGATTTTCTCTTTTGTGGTTTTTCGGACGCGAGCAATATCGCGGTACAGAGCCTCGTCGCTCACAGTTTCACCCGCTGCTCGTTTGGCATGGTGTCGCTTGATTTTTTGACGGATTTCAGCCTTGTCTTCGTCGGACAGTGTATAGCTCAGCGCGGTGTACTCGAAACCACAGAGGATGCCCTTTCTGATTGCATCTTCGAGCCCAAACTCGAAAATGACAGGCCCAATCTCAGCCGAAATGAAATCGTTGCCCTCACTGTCATACTCTCTTTCGGGTGTGGCACTCAATCCAAGCCGATACTTGAATCTGCTCAGTCGTCCAGTCAGGTCGCGCACCATCGAAGGTGAACCCATTCCATGAACTTCATCGCAGACAAGTAGCGCCTTACTAACGTCTTCATCTTCAAGGAAAGGTAAGACGTTGCTGAGTTGTTGGCGTGCGATAATTAGCACTTTTGGTAATCGACAAGACAGAAAGGAAGAGGCTTCCTTCCATCTTCCAAAATGCCGGAACACGGCCAAATCCGAACTCATGATCGCTGATTTGTGCCATTGTGTAAGCAAGTCTGTACCGGACATTGTTATCACGACCGAGTTTATTGCGCACCGCTCTGTGAGTTCGTCGATTATTTTGAAGGCCGTCCTCGTTTTTCCAGTTCCGGTCGCCATTTCCAAGACGCCATTTTTCTTCTCTAGAAACGTCTCTACGGCTTTGTCTTGGTGAATCCACTTACTCGGTTCTTTGCTGACCTTTGGGGCTTTGGGTGCGTTGTAGGGTCTACCAAAAGTGCTTGTGAATTGGATCAAATTTTTCTTTATGGCGTCTGGCAACTGGAATACGCGCACATTCGGATCTTGGTTGTTCCAAAGCTTGTCAAATCGATGCTGGTGTTCTGAAACTCTTTCAGCCTCTCGTCCGTCTATCCAAGAATAAAACACACTAATGGACTCATAGTTTCGGAAAGCCTTGGCGCTATCATTTTGCGACCCATGGAAAGCGATTCTATCACTAAGCTCATCGGAGAATATTCCGAATTTATCGTGAAAATCGCCGTCTAGTTCTCCTCTGGGCAATGCAATGCGTATGTCCAACAGACCGTCGGCTATCATCCATGACAGCGCCGCAAGCGTTTGGGTTTCAAGCGCGCTCGGAAGGTCGTCGATAACGGTCCTTAAGCTCTCGTAAAGCAGCTGGTCTGATTTAGCTTGATCGCCTTGATTGAGTGCAGCCCAATCTTCTGCCCCCATGTATGGACTTACTACAAACCTCGCTCTTCCCCCGCTGCCGGCAAAGACCGCCAGTCCTGACGCAGCCAGGCGCAACCAGTTTGATGTAAAGTATCCTACGCCACGGTCATATTGATTTGCTGCAGCCAGGGCTGGTCCATAGAATTCCGAAATCATTCCGTTCGTTGAAGTATTTAGTGACGGAAGGGTAGGTAACTCTCGAAGGGGCATACTGGCTTGATTTTTCAATACAAAGGTTTGTTGAGCGGCGGCCTAGTTACCGCCATTTGTAGCAGCAACACTGGTCTCAAGGAAGCTGGTAAGGCTAGAAAAGCAGCGAGACCCAGGAAGACCTTTGCCATGAAAATCATAAGGACCTGAAACAGTTGTCCGGTATGACCTGTCGCACGCTCGACGTGCTCGATCGAGATTTGCAAAACCGGTCTACGCAGTAGCCAACAACAGTAATTCAGCCGACGCATTGATGAAGAATTTGGCGATCATCGACATATCTTCACGGCCCGTTTGCCGACCCAGACCTAGCCGGAAGGCATTACGCGCTCTAGGAGTGTCTCCGAACATGGCGAGCAGAACGTGAGAGGTTTCGACATGTTCCGTGGCGCAGGCGCTCGATGCGGAGAAGCAGATGTCGTTTCTTAGCTTCTGCATCAGCGCTTGTGGTACAACGCCGTCGATTGTGAGCGACATCGTGTTTGGCAACCGCGCCTCTGTGTTGCCATTGACCTGCACCGCTAAGGACTCTTGTAGTTCCATTTGAAGCTGATCTCGCAGGGCCCCAATCCGATCCCGGTCATGGTCTATGTTTTTTGAGATGAGCTCAAATGCATGTCCAAGACCTGCAATACCAGGCGTGTTCAGGGTCCCTGCCCTCAAACCCTTTTCCTGCCCGCCACCAAACATCACTGGCGCTAGGTTGACCCGAGGTTTTCGGATCGACCGGTAAAGGGCCCCTACCCCTTTCGGTCCATAGGCCTTGTGTCCTGAAAAGCTCGCCAGATGGATGGGGGCGTTCTTGAGATCAAGTGGCACAAAAGCCGAAGCTTGCGAGAAGTCCGTGTGAAACAGCGCCCCAGCCTCTTCGGCAAGCTGGCCGGCCTCCAAGATGGGTTGTAAAACGCCCGTCTCATTGTTGGCAGCCATGATGGACACCAGTCCGGTCTCATCTGTCAAAGACTGGGCCAGCTCATCGAGAGAAATCTGGCCACCTTCATCTACCCTCAATCGCGTTACCCGCGCGCCTTGGGTTTCGAGATGGTCGAAACAGGCCAGAACAGATGGGTGCTCGATCTTGCTGGTGATCAGATGCGTGCGTCCTGCCTCCTGGAGGCGAGGGAACGCTCCAAGGATCGCAAGATTGTTGGCTTCCGTGGACCCGGCTGTGAAGACGAGTTCGGTTTCCCTGCAATTGAGATGACCCGCAATCTGCTCGCGCGCAGTCTCGACAACCCGAGCAGCCGCTGAACCTTGGCTATGCTCAACACTTGATGGGTTCGCATATACGTCCCGACTGACACGTATAACCGTCTCCAAAACATCCGGATCAATCGGAGTAGAAGCGTTGTGGTCCAGGTAAATCGGTGCCGACATCGCTTCACGCACTCCCCGCGATCAGTTCGGCCGCATCCGCCGGGGATTTAAGCCGGACCGAGAGTTGCCGCACGCCACGATCGATGTGCAATCGCAAGCGCGCCAGCAAATCACTGTCGTCGGTTTCGATCTCCTCAGCTCCAAACTCGACGTATTTCAGAAGGTCGATGAAGAGAGGCTGGAAGTCCCCAAAGAGCGTATAGGCATTGAATTCTTGGCCCTCTCCCGCGTCATCGGCTGTGCCGGATATGGGCCCGGCTTCAAAGGACGACAACATGGCCATGCGGCAAACGAGGTTGGGTGTCAGACCTGATCTTTGTGAAATGATCCGCACCTGCCCCGTTGCCGTCGATGAGATCCGAAACTTGTTAATGTGCATCGGTTGTCTCCAGAACCTGTGCATCCACTTCGGTACTCAACACCGTGATCTCCGTGCGTTGTCCACCACCCACAGCACCAATCTCAAAACGTCGGCTCACATAAGGGCTGATGATTTTCGACAAATCCGGGGTCAACTCGGTGTCCGTGCACAGCATGACGACCTGCGCCGAGCTGCGCGGCACGTAATTTGCCATCAAGTTTGTACGGTGCTTCCGATCCAGACGTGACAACGGCGTGTCGATGATCATCGGTAATTCGCGCCCACTTGTTCGGCCAAGCGCCCATAGCATCGAGATCGCAAAGAGCTGCCGCTCGCCGGCGGAGAGTTCGGACGGCGTAATCTCTCTGCCCTCTTTGCCCATGAGCTTCAGCTGAAAGCTGTTGGGGTCGACGATGACGTCATGCACGAGCGACTTCCGCGTAACCAGGCCGCTGAATGCCTCGATGAAATGCTTGGACAGCGAGGCGAGGCGCAGCTTAACAATCCGCTCCTCATACTCGTTGAGCGCGGCCTGTGCTCGCGTCGCCAGGTCTCGTTTCTCTTCGGCCCTTGCAAGTGCGAAGACGGCGTCCTGGGACTTACGCAACTCGCGCTCCAGCCGTTCGATCAGTGCACGTGCCTGGGTCGCCTCGCCTTGCTTGCGATTGAGCTCAGTTTCGACGGCGCCGAGTTCGAACTCTGCTTTCTTCAACTCCTCAAATGCACCGGAGGCAGCACCGGGACGGAAGTTCTTCAACTGATCCTTCAAGGTTGCGCGTTGCTTTTGCAGCTCGGCCAGTTGCGCAGCCAATGTGGCCACCTTCACCCGTTCATCCGCAACCTGAGAAAGTTTGGCCAAGACCCAGTCCGGTTCCGTGCTCAGAGCCAATTTGGGCCCGGTGCTTTGGCTGTTCCGAGCGAAGTCTTTGAGCTGCGCAAAATGCGTCTTCGTCCATGTCTTGTCGTCGTTGCCCACGGCTGCCTGAAAACTCGAGACAAAGGCTTCGATTGCTGTCACGCTTTGCTGCCCGCGCGCCTTCTCCAGGTCTGCTGAGAACCATTCGAGAAGTTTTGGAGCCAGGGCAAAAGGCGCGACGCCGTTTACAAGCGACTTTAGCGCGTTGGTTTGCTTGGTCAGATCCGCTTCGACACGCTTTAGCTCCTCTGATAGGGTGTCACGGCTGAGCGCGATGCTTCCCCCCTCTTGTTCAAAGACTTTCTGCGACGCCTCGCTTCGCCGCGCAAGCTGGGTGCGCTTTGCTGATAGCGATCCAATCGCCTCTTCCGCCAAGACCAGATCAGACTTTGCGATCTCTAGGTCGCGCCGGAGACCTTCTAAGTCGGTGTCACCGTCCCGGTCCAAGCTGCGTGATTTGTAGAGGGCGAGATCGCCCCGTAGCTGATCGAGAATATCGATCCCCAGCAAGGATTTGATTGCATCTGTCAGCCCTGTGCTTTCCTGATCGTCAGCAATGTCTTGGATCTTCTCTCCATCAAAAAAGAAAAGCTGCGACACCCCAGCTGGAATAGTGTCTTCAAGATAGTGGTTCCAATCCTCGCTTGGGATGTCCTCTACCCGTGCGCCATTGCGTTCAAACTCAAGGCTTTCAATGACGCTGGCACCGCGGGCCGCCCAAGATCGCCGCACGGTGTAGAGGTCCTCATTGCCGAGGTGTTGGCTCTTGAAGGCCAGTTCGACGGAGGCTCTGCGGTCCTTGGCGAAGTTGTTGATCCGTTTAAGGAGATGCCGCTCATATTCAGCCTGCCCAACACGCGCGCCGAGGGCGCGTTTGCCGTAGAGCGCCAAACGTACAGACTCCAAGAACGTTGTCTTCCCGGCACCATTATGGCCAACAATCAAAACCACAGGTTTTTGCCCGTCTGGCTCGGGTGCAAGATCAAAGCGGTGCTCACCGCCATAAAGACCAAAATTGATGAGGCGTAGCGACTGTAAGATCATGACTCAGTCTCAAATAGAGGGTCAGATGAAGATGCCTCGCGATCTTTCAATCGCGCTTTGCGTTCGTTCAGGACTGTCGTTTCGTCTCGCCACTCTTGCTCCAGGATCGAAGCGATCTTTCGGTGAATAAGTGTCCGGCGCTTCAGACCCCGCACAGAACGCTCTGCCTCCAGGAGCTGGGCCAAGAGACGTGGCGGCACATCATGCGCGGCGCAGACATCCGCCAAGACCTTGGCGTCATCGGCTTGGAATTCAAATCCGTCGGTCGCATCGGCTGGGAGTTCTTTGCCCGTCACAGCTTTGAGGGTCTCTGAAACAGCGTCGCCCCAGTCACCCTGCTCGCTGCGCCAGATTCTACGGATTTCCCGCAGTTCTTCGACCTGAATGAGGTCGGTCTTCTCCCCAGGCGGCGCATTGGCATTTACCTGCTCTTGCGCCTCCAGAAGTTTTCTCAAGAGCTCTTTGCGGTATTCGAAAAGATAGGGGCCCGGAATGGATGTCTCTGCATCGCCCACAAAGGTCACAGAGCCGTCCCGTCTGCGAAAATCCCGAAACTCCCGCTTCCGCTCGGGATTTTGTGTTTCAGCCAGCTCGTCACGGAGATCAAGCAAAGGCTCAAGCCATTCCTCGCCATTCTCAACAAGCGCTTCCATGGCCTTGTCTTTTGTCACAACCGTGCACACCCAACAGCCAAAGCGGGAATTCCCACAGCTTTCGGTTTGCTTATCGACCACAAGTGGGCACTCGCCAGCTTGCGCGTTTCGATACATCGCAAGTAAATCGCGGTTGTCCGATCCCCAAGGTGACTGATTTTGCAGCAAGAAAGCCCAGACATCATCCACACTGAAAGTCTCGATCGGCGTGAAGACGAAAGCGCCGGGTAAGGTCGAATGGCGAGACAAAGCCATCCCATCGATCTTGTGCAGTGACATCACTTGCGCGCGTGTCGCGCTTTCCGAGGACCGGACGCCCAGAACCATGACCACCTCGCCATATTCGGCAACGCGGTTCTTGATGAAGGCATTGGCCGGATCGATCTTCAACCGTTCCGTGCACCAGCGAAAGCGCTTTGACGGTGCAGGATATCCGCGACCAATCAGGTTCACCCAGAAGCTATCTGAGATCTCCGGAACCACCTTTTGTGCGGTGATGGGCATGTTCTGGTCTGCCGCTGCCGCGTTGATCGCTGCCAAGGTCTCGTCGATGTAGTTTACGATCACGGGCGTTTCGACAAGCGTGTCGGAACTGAGGACGAAAATCGGCTTGCGTCTCGCCTCTTCCGGGAGCGCACGAATGGCACTCCAGATCAGCTGCAAAGCACAGGTTGAATCCTTTCCGCCGCTATACCCGATTACCCACGGCCGGTCGTCCGCCGCGTAAACGATGCGGATATGTTCCTGCAGAGCGACAAGATCGATCCCTGCTCTCTTTGTTTGGTCGGTTTCATTATTTGATGTCATGCGACGACTTTCTCCTCAGCCAATGACGCCAGGTAGTCGTCTTCATTCGCTTGTTCTTTGTCATTGAGTGGCAAGCCCACAGCCCCAATTAGGAGGTTGGCCGCCAGATGTACGGATTTCACACTGCCATCCATGCCGCGTGCGCCCATGACGCGTGGACGCCAGAGCTGGGCATTGCGCTTGCTCCAATCGATCTCCGCGAGCGGAGCCAGGCTTTCCGCCCATCCATCCGGCTTAGCTGCAATCAGTCTTGCCCCTAAGACACCAAACGCCTGCAACATGACGCCATGCGCATGAACGGTTTCTTTGCGCAAATCACCCGCTGTGGTCGCGCCGCGCATCAGTTTCTGCCAGTCCGGGATGACCTCAGAAACCTGACGCCAATATGCGATCACGGTGCTTTCAGTGTTTTCACCGAACCGGTTTGCGTCTTGTCCGGCGAGCCATTTGTTGGCTTGATTCAGGCTGGACAAGGTGAAGAGGTTCTTGGCTCGGTTCGAAAGAGATGTCTTTTCGAGCTCGGTGAATTCTTGGAAGAACGGAATGTCCTCTAACACGCGCGTGCTCAGACGCGCCAAAGGATTTCTGCGGTCATAGAGGACGTTCAACGACCCGGACGGACGTACGGCATTCTTGTTGAGGTCAGCGAACATTTGCTGGCAGCGCTCCAGCCCCTCATCGACGAAAAGCACAACCGAGATGGTTTCGTTTTCCAGTTTGGGTCGTGTCTTGAGGGCTTCTTCGATAGCGGCGCGACGATGCTGACCGTCGTTTAGAATGATGCGTGCTGTCATCGAAAGCCGTAGCTCGCCTACATTACGGAACTGAAGACCATCGCTGGCTGGGGTAAACTCAAGATCACCATCCACGGACGCGCAGAGAGACGAGAGCGTATATTCCTCGAAGTTTTCCGAGAGGTAGGATGCGATTTGCGGAACGCGGACGTTTGACAATACGCGTTGAGCGCGCAGGTCCGCTGGCAATTCCTGACTGTCAAACTCAAAAATCTTTGGCACCATCTTAAGTGGGACCATGATCACATAATACTCGGTTCCAGCCTGGACGCCACGTATGGCTGCAAAATTATAGAAATTACCGCTCATTAGACCCCCTGCCGTTGCGCTGGAAGTCTATGGAAGTCTTGCGGGAAGTCAATTCTGAAAGGTCGCTTCGAGCGGTTTTCGGCGATCAATGACTTTCCTTCGGTGATCTAACCCAAAATGGTGCCGAACACGAGGACATTCGCAGTTGTTTTTTTGTGACTGCCTTTTGGGCACGTCAGCGCGGGGGCGCCGACCAGGCTCTTGGCTTTGCCCGAAGCCGCCATGCGTCTTCGCCTCTTCGGGAAACGATCCTTCGTGCATGTCTTAAATGCGATCGTGGGCGAGGCCACGATCAATTGTTTCAGTGGTCAGCCGGGTCTCCGCTCTGCTCTGACCCAGCTGGCAGTTTCCAAATGAGCTGAGGTCCGCCTGCCATCCGGCCGTCGCCCCGAACAGGGGCTCTGGTGCCGCGTTCCGCGTCAGCTTTCACCGGAGAAATCCGGTTCCTCCCGCACGGCTCGTGCGGGTCCCTCCCGATTTCACCGCTTCGGCCCCCTGTGTCTGGGCGCCGCCCGGCCGCAGGACGGGCTGTCGCCCTCTCCTGCTCTGTCCAGCCGAAAAGCACGGGGGCTTTTCGGGCTGACAGATCAGCCGAGGCCTCCGCCACTGGCGGAGTGGTGAGGGTCGGGGAGCGCTCAAGGTGAACAAACCCCGGATACCAGAGGCTGGCCGAAGGGTCGGGACAAGAAAAAGCACCGCGCCGCTCTAACCACGAAAGGAGCAGGCCATGGGATCGACGCCAGTGAATACTGGCAGACCCCACCACTCAGAAGCTGATGGGGATGACACCGGAACAGAAGGTCAAGCTCGACAAATGGGTGCCCGACTGCACCTGACCTCTCCTTCGTGGGAAGGACCAACTGGCCCCGCTTCGGCGGGGTCCTTTTTTGTCTCGAGGCTCCCACCCAACACGAAACCCTTAAATTGTCCGGCGGCGGGGCAGAAGGACAGGCCCCCTGCCCCACCGCCGGACCGGCGCTGTCCGCGCGGGAGCACCGCTTGGGCGGTGCATTGCAGGTGATAACGACAAACTCAGATCGCCGAGAGTTGACGCCGCGCGAAACCAATTCCATAGGGTAAGCCTCTGAAATTATTTATAGGCTGTCGCTTACGATGCGTGAAATGACCCGGGCTGAGCTCTACGAACTGGTTTGGTCAAAGCCGATGACCAAGGTTGCCGAGGATTTCGGGTTGTCTGACCAAGGGGTAGTGAAGATTTGCGCCAAGCATTTGATCCCCAGGCCCCCGCGTGGCTAGTGAAAAGGCGTTTTCGGAATGTGCCGCCTTGTTGCGGATTCCTCTGAGACTCTCCACTGCGTTGAAAACTTGTTCGGATAGAATTCCGAGAACAAAGAGCGATTTCGTTTTCATCGACAAGCTTCCGAATGCGCCTCCGAAATTGGTCGTATCCCTAAGAACACGCTGACTCGCCTTGGGGTTCTTGTTTTCCGAAATCTTCTGAAGAAGAAAGTTGTCGACGATGTGACAAGCTAGGAGAATCGCGCCACGTTCGCTTTCACCGAGAATGACATTGTAGATGCTCGACATCTTGTCGGTGTGCCGCATCCAATCTTGCACGTTTCACTCGCCCCACTTGTAATTAAAACTCACCGAGATCCGCTCGTCTTCCTCGGCCTTGTTCAGCATGACCTCATGGCGCAGCCAGCTTTCCCAGAGCAGCACCTCGCCCACGTCGGGGGCGAAGTAGATGAAGCTCTGCTGCTCGCGGCGTGCGTCCTTGCGGCGCGGGGGGGCGGCCATCATGCGGGCGTGGCGGGGGTCTTCATACCGCAGCGCCGAGGCTCCGTCGGGCATGGCGACATAGGTCGTGCCGGAAATGACCGAATGCGGGTGGATGTGGGCCGAGTGATATCCGCCCGGCGGCAGGATGTTGATCCACAGGTCTTCCAGCACCAGCTCGCGCCCATCCAGATTGAACTCCAGGTCCTTTACGAACGCGGCGACATGCGCGTCCAGCGCCTGTTTGATGTCGGCAAACAGCGGGTTGCGCCAGGGCAGGTCGGTCAGCGAGGCGTAGGAGGTGTAGCCCGGATAGCCATTGTCCTCGCACCACTGCTGCCCGGCCTCGTCATCCTCGGCAATGCCCCAACAGTTCGCCTCCACCTCCTCGGGGTCCACCCCCGGGCCGAAATCATTGAGGTTCGCGCGATAGATGCGGGTGACGAAGAGGGATTCGATCTGTGCCATATCCGGGTGATAGCGGAAGTGGGGCAGGGAGGCGAGCGTTAACCCCGGCTTCAGGCGCGCGGGATAGGCTGGCGGAATGATGCAGCGATTCCTTCCCTCTGGCTGGTCGAACCTGACCTGGGTCATGGCCGTTTTGGTCCTGTCCTTCGTGGGTTTCCACCTGCACCAGGCGCTAATCTACAGCGTGTTTTTTCAACGGGCGGTTTTCGATGCGGGTTGGGTGCCCGCCATACTGGGTACAGCGGGGCAATGGTTTTGGACCTACGGCGCGGGCGTGGTTCTGGCCTGGACTGCCTGGCGCCGGGGCGCCTTCAATCCGGGCATCGCGGTGGTGACTCTACTTTGCCTGGGAATGGCCCATGAGTTGCACTACCCGGTCTTGACGGGTTTCCTACAGCTCCTCGGCCAGTTTGACCCCTATCCGGTGTATCACTTTAACCATCTGCCGGGGTATGAGGAGCTGAGGCTGTTCAACTGATGTCGATATCCACATCATAGGCCCCGCCCCAACGGCTGAAAACGTTCCCTCCACTGATGCTGACCCCGATTGCGAACTTGATTTCGCCGGTCGTCCTCGCCTTGAAAGACCAGCTTCCCCGGCGACGGAAGGTTTCACTGTAGGAGCCGTGGGTATCGTAGGAGCTGATTTCAATTGCATAGACGGTGTCTTCGTCAGCGGGATTGTCGGCCGACCAGGAAATAGAGTACCTCTCGCCTTGTTCCACCGAAACAGACACGCGCTCATAGGCGTAGCTGTTGATGCCAGCGGAGATGGTCGTCGTGGACTTGGTGGAGAGGGGCGGTTGTTGCTTCCTCACAGACTTGGCAACGGCTTCTCTGATCGAACTACCTTTGAATTCATACTTTATGGAAATCTCCTTTCGCTGATAGCAGGTTTTGCACTCCAGCTATTGAGGAGGGCTTGGTCGACCGTGCGCTACTTTTACTTGAGCGTGTCAAGTTTCCCTTGCCCCCCACCGGACTCCCCCCTATAGAGGCGCATCTCACGGATTCCCGGCAACGGGATTCGTGTGTTTTGTCATTCATCCACCAGGATACGGGTGACCCTGAGCAAAAGTCGGGGGCCTGCTGGTGAGTGTAGCGAAAGGAAGAGGCGGATGAACGCCAAGGAACTGAACGACAAGAGCCCGGAAGAGCTGCGCGATGCGCTCGCCGAGCTGAAGAAGGAAAGCTTCAACCTGCGTTTCCAGCAGGCCACCGGCGCCCTGGAGAACACCGCGCAGATGCGCAAGGTTCGCCGTGACGCGGCCCGTGTGAAAACCGTGCTGAACCAGAAGGCCGCCGCCGCGGCCGCGACCGAGTAAGAGGAGGCCTGATAGATGCCCAAACGTATCCTGCAAGGCACCGTCACCTCGGCCGCCAACGAACAGACCGTCACCGTGAGCGTCGAACGCCGCTTCACCCACCCGGTTCTGAAGAAAACCATCCGTAAGTCCAAGAAATACCGGGCTCACGATGAAAAGAATGCCTACAAGGCTGGCGACGTGGTCCGCATCATCGAATGTGCACCGCGCTCGAAAACCAAGCGTTGGGAAGTTCTGGAAGGCTAAGCACCCGCTTACCTTCCCGGACGACTTCAACAAAGTCGAAACCCTGGGGATCACGCCACGCATCGGCGCCCCATAGGTCGGGAGACACCACATGATCCAGATGCAGACCAACCTGGATGTTGCTGACAACAGCGGCGCGCGCCGTGTTCAGTGCATCAAGGTTCTGGGTGGTTCCAAGCGTAAATACGCCTCCGTGGGCGACATCATCGTCGTCTCGGTGAAGGAAGCCATCCCGCGCGGCCGCGTGAAAAAGGGGGACGTCCGCAAGGCCGTCGTCGTGCGCACCGCCAAAGAGGTCCGTCGTGAAGACGGTACCGCCATCCGGTTTGACCGCAACGCTGCCGTCATCCTGAACAACAACAACGAGCCCGTCGGCACCCGTATCTTCGGCCCGGTTGTTCGCGAACTTCGCGCGAAGAACTTCATGAAGATCATCTCGCTGGCTCCGGAGGTGCTGTAAGATGGCTGCTAAGCTGAAAAAAGGCGACAAGGTCGTCGTGCTGGCCGGCAAGGACAAGGGCAAGGAAGGCGAGATCTCGTCGGTCGACCCCAAAGCCGGCAAAGCTGTCGTGGAAGGCGTGAACATCGCCATCCGTCACACCCGTCAGAGCCAGACCTCGCAGGGCGGCCGCATCCCCAAGGCGATGCCGATCGACCTGTCGAACCTGGCCCTTCTGGACGCCAACGGCAAAGCCACCCGCGTCGGCTTCCGCATGGAAGACGGCAAGAAGGTGCGTTTCGCCAAGACCACCGGGGAGGCCGTCTGATGCTGGATGCTGCTACCTACACCCCTCGCCTGAAGGCCGCGTACCAGGAAACCATCCGCGCCGCCATGAAGGAAGAGTTCGGCTACAAGAACGACATGCAGATCCCTGCTCTGGAAAAGATCGTTCTGAACATCGGCTGTGGCGCCGAAGCCGTGAAGGATTCGAAGAAGGCCAAATCGGCCATCGAAGATCTGACCAAGATCGCCGGCCAACAGGCCGTCGGGACCAAGGCGCGCAAGTCGCACGCTCCGTTCCGTCTGCGTGAAGGCATGATCATCGGTGCGAAAGTCACCCTGCGTGGCGACCGCATGTATGAATTCCTGGACCGCCTGATCACCATCGCGATGCCCCGCATCCGCGACTTCCGTGGTATCAAGCCCAGCTTCGATGGTCGTGGCAACTTCGCCACCGGCCTCAAGGAACACATCGTCTTCCCGGAAATCGACTTTGATAAGGTCGACGAGACCTGGGGCATGGACATCGTGATCACCACCACCGCGAACACCGACGCGGAAGCCAAGAGCCTGTTGAAGCACTTCAACATGCCCTTCAACGCTTAAGCGCCGGGAGGAAAGAGAGACATGGCTAAAAAAGCAATGATCGAACGCGAGAAGAAGCGTCAGGCGCTGGTGGAGAAATACGCCGCCAAACGTGCCGCGCTGAAAGAGATCGCGAATGACGAATCGAAGTCGATGGAAGAGCGTTTCAAGGCGCGTCTGAAATTGGCGAAACTGCCGCGCAACAGCTCGGCAACCCGTCTGCACAACCGCTGCCAGCTGACCGGTCGTCCCCATGCGTACTACCGTAAGCTGAAAGTGTCGCGGATCGCGCTGCGTGAGCTTGGCTCGCAAGGTCAGATCCCCGGCATGGTGAAATCGAGCTGGTAAGGGAGAGACAGATATGAACGATCCTATCGGCGATATGCTCACCCGCATCCGCAACTCGCAGCTGCGCGGTAAGTCGACCGTTTCCACCCCGGCCTCCAAGCTGCGCGCTTGGGTTCTGGACGTGCTGGCGGACGAAGGCTACATCCGTGGCTATGAAAAAGGCACCGACGAACGTGGTCACCCGACCCTGGAAATCGGCCTGAAATACTTCGAAGGCACCCCTGTCATTCGCGAGCTGAAGCGGGTTTCGACCCCCGGCCGCCGCGTGTACATGGGCGTCAAGGACATCCCCGTCGTCCGTCAGGGCCTGGGTGTGTCGATCGTCTCCACGCCGAAAGGCGTCATGTCGGACGCAAACGCTCGCAGCCAGAATGTTGGCGGCGAAGTGCTTTGCACCGTGTTCTAAGGAGGTCTGGTATGTCTCGTATTGGCAAGACGCCCGGTCGAGCTTCCCTCGGGTGTCTCCGCGATCCCTGTCGGGCCAGACCGTCGAAGTGAAGGGCCCGAAAGGCGCCCTCAGCTTCACCGCGACCGATGATGTCACCATCTCGATCGAAGACAGCTCCGTTACTGTCGAGCCGCGCGGCAAGTCCAAGCGCGCCCGTCAGCAGTGGGGCATGTCGCGCACCATGATCGGTAACATGGTCACCGGCGTGACCGAAGGCTTCAAGAAAGAGCTGGAAATCAACGGTGTGGGTTACCGCGCTCAGATGCAGGGCAACACCCTGAAGCTGAACCTGGGCCTGTCGCACGACGTTGACTTCGTTGCGCTCCGGAGGCGTGTCACCGTGACCGCTCCGAAGCCGACCGTCATCATCGTCGAAGGCATCGACCCGCAACTCGTCGGTCAGACCGCGGCCAACATCCGCGCCTGGCGTAAACCCGAGCCCTACAAGGGCAAGGGCATCAAATACGTCGACGAGTATATCTTCCGCAAGGAAGGCAAGAAGAAGTAAGGACCAGACAGATGGCAAACAGCAAACGGACCCTGTTCCTCAAGCGCCGCCTGCGCGTCCGGAACAAGCAACGCAAGGTGAATGTCGGCAAGCTCCGCCTGTCGGTTCACCGCTCGTCCAAGAACATCAGCGTTCAGCTGATCGACGACGTCCAGGGCAAGACCCTGGCCGCCGCCTCCTCGCTCGAGAAGGATCTGGGCGTGGTTGGCAAGAACAACGTCGAGGCAGCCGCGAAAGTCGGCGCCGCGATCGCCGAACGTGCCAAGAAAGCCGGTGTGGAAGAGTGCTACTTCGACCGTGGCGGCTTCCTGTTCCACGGCAAGGTGAAGGCCCTGGCCGACGCCGCGCGTGAAGGTGGCTTGAAGTTCTAAAGGCCTGAGCGCAGCCCGAAAAGTGGGAACCGGTTTTCGGATCCAGCTGCGCGACACAAGAACGAGGGGGGCGGCCAGGCTGCCCCCCCGATGATCCAGGGCTCCCCGGGGCCACTAGGATTGAGTTTTATCGGCACCTCTGGTGCCACCATGAAAAGGACTGTCCAGATGGCAGAACGTGAAAACCGTCGGGGTCGCGGCCGCAACCGCGAAGAAGAAACCCCGGAATTCGCCGATCGTCTTGTTGCGATCAACCGCGTGTCGAAAACCGTGAAGGGTGGTAAGCGCTTCGGCTTTGCTGCGCTCGTCGTGGTTGGCGACCAGAAAGGCCGCGTTGGTTTCGGCAAAGGTAAAGCGAAAGAGGTCCCCGAGGCCATTCGCAAGGCCACCGAGCAAGCCAAGCGCCAGATGATCCGCGTGCCGCTGCGCGAAGGCCGTACCCTGCACCACGACATCGAAGGTCGTCACGGTGCCGGCAAGGTGATCATGCGCACCGCTCCGGAAGGTACCGGGATCATCGCCGGTGGTCCGATGCGTGCCGTGTTCGAGATGCTGGGCGTTAAGGACGTTGTGTCGAAGTCGATCGGCTCGCAGAACCCCTACAACATGATCCGCGCCACCCTGAACGGCCTGACCAAGGAGTCGAGCCCGCGCATGGTGGCTCAGCGTCGCGGCAAGAAAGTCGCCGACATCCTGGGCAACAAATCGGAAGCCCCCGCTTCCGAAGACGCGTAAGGAGATCTGACCCATGGCTAAAACCATCGTCGTCAAGCAGGTCGGCTCGCCGATCCGTCGCCCCCAAGACCAGCGTGCCACGCTGATCGGCCTGGGCCTGAACAAGATGCACAAGACCCGTGAGCTGGAAGACACCCCCGCGGTGCGCGGCATGATCGCCAAGATCCCGCACATGGTCGAAATCATCGAGGAAAAGGGCTGATCCCAGCCCCGTCCTGAGAGTTGAAGCGCCCCGGTCTGAAAAGACCGGGGCGTTTTGATTTGAAGCCTGCTTGAAACCCGTTTCGGACACACCAAATAGGTGTGAGATGGATAGCGAGGATAGGAATGGTTGAGTTCTACAAAGTAGTGGACCGTTATTGGGCATGCATTCAAAATGAACATTCGGGAGAAGTCTTTGATTGCGTGGCCGAAGTAAGTGAAGGCCCGAGCGCAGGGCGATTCAATATCCGGTACTCACACACTTATCGGCCCAGCGCGGGAGCAGGAGGCACATTCTAAACTGGGAAGCGACTTTTCCTCTATCCTACTGGAAAGTCAGGAGAACAGTTTATGAAACGAACCGAGCTAAATCTAGCCGAACGGCGCAAAATCGAGGACCTTTTGCATAGGAAGGTAAAAGTCGCCGAGATTGCGCGCCAGATCAATCGCCACCGTGCGACTGTCTATCGTGAGATCAAACGCAATTTCTTCAAGGATGAAGAGTTGCCTCAGCTCAATGGCTACTACGGGATGCTTGCCCAGAAATCGGCGGCTGATCGCCGTGCAAGACGTCGCAAACTGGTGCGTATTCCTGAACTCCGGGAAGCTGTGATAGGACGGCTCCAAGA
Source organism: Aliiroseovarius sp. (assembly GCF_965228805.1). Taxonomy (NCBI): domain Bacteria; kingdom Pseudomonadati; phylum Pseudomonadota; class Alphaproteobacteria; order Rhodobacterales; family Paracoccaceae; genus Aliiroseovarius; species Aliiroseovarius sp. Next base: position 1,695,546 of record NZ_CBDDIE010000003.1, read on the forward strand.
AGGTTGGTCACCGGAACAGATTGCAGGTCGTCTAAAGCTTGAAGGTCATGCAACGACCGTCAGTCATGAGACGATTTACGCCTATGTCTACAGCCCAGACGGTCAATCACAGGCGTTGGCACGTTACCTTCCAGAACGGCGGAAGAAGCGAAAACCGCGCTATTCTCGCACACCTCGCGGCATGATGTTCCCGCTTGAAAGATCGATCCACAACAGGCCTGAGTACATAAAAGAACGTTCAACTTTTGGGGAATGGGAAGGTGATCTTATGATTTTCCGGCAAGAGCACGGGAAAGCAAACGTCGCATCGTTGGTCGAACGGAAGACCCGCTTTGCAGTCTTGTTCCGCAACAATGATCGCAGTTCGAAACACTTCATGGCGAAACTCATGAACGTAATGGAACCCCTGCCCCAGATCGCGCGCCAGTCTATTACTTTTGATCGCGGAATTGAGTTCTCGGGATGGCGAAAGCTGGAATCAGGAATTGGAACGAGCGCCTGGTTCTGTGATCCGCAGGCCCCATGGCAAAAAGGCTCGGTTGAGAACCTGAACAAACGGGCTCGAAGGTATTTGCCGCGCGATACCCCGATCGCGGCGCTCTCAAATCGCGACATGAAGGCGATTTGTGACCGCCTGAACGGAACACCAAGGAAATGTCTTGGGTGGCGAACGCCAACAGAAGCATTCACCGAAGAACTGAGAAAACTTGGATAACAAGAAATGTCGCAACCTAACTTGAGTTCACAGGATTCTACTACAGCGACAGTTTCACAATTGCGGACTCCGCTGATGGTGCTAGGTATTTGGTACAAGGCTGGATGGAAAGTCTGAGTAAGGCGGAAGAAGTTGGGGTTTGGAACGCGGATTTAGTTCGCGGGAAAGACTCCTAGGGAAGTTGTATCGCCTACACAGGCCGGCACCGACGGGCAGCGCCCTCCCAAGGAGAGGGTCACCTCTCGGTGCGTGCAAGCACGCACCTGCCGGTCAGTGGGGCGCTACCCGTCGATACCTCCCACATAGGGGTCACAGAAGGAAGTCAAACCAAACCCCGCCGGAAAATGCGTTCCGGCCTTCCAAAGGATCACATCATGGCTTACGCAATCTCCGCCACTCACGGCCTCGCCCATGTCATTGCCGACGCGCTCAATACTGCCATCGACACCGTCGCCACTGCGGTCAAGAACCGCATTGATTACAACAAGATGGTGCGCGAGCTGGAGGCCCTTGGCCCCCGCGAGCTGGACGACATCGGCATCGCCCCCTGGCAGATCCACGAAATCGCCCAGGAATCCGTCTACGGTCGCTGAGTACCCGGCCAACTGACAGAACGCCCCGTGCCCCAGCGGCCGGGGCGTTTTCTTTTGCCCAATCCCCGGGCACTCCATCCAAGCTCTGCCCAAGCCTTGCGCTTTCTGCAATGCGGCATTGATCAACGAGCGGTGGTCCGACTCTCTGCGCGCGCCTATGAGAGCGCCAACACATGAACCCGCGCACAGGACCAGACACATGAACGCCTTTGTGACCCCGATCTCGCCGCTCGCCGAAGCCATCGCCGAGCTGATCTCCAAAGCCGACGCCCGCATCCGCGCCTTCCTGGCGTCCGAGCCGGTGCCGACCTGGACCGAGTACCTGGGCGACTGCCACAAGAAATAAGCCGGGCAATCGCCCGACCGCAGACGCCTCGGCCCGTTTCTTTTTGATCTGGGCGGGGCGTTTTGCGTTTCAGCGGGCCGGTAAGGCGCCCACCCGGGCCTGGGGCGGCCTCGCTGCGCTTTGTCCCTGCGGGCCTTGCAACAGACCCGCGCAGGGTCTATACGCCCCCGGTGGCCCTCTGTGGGTCCAGAATCACAATCAAGAAACGCCGAGGTTGGCCCGCTTACGCTTCAGGGGTCACATCCGGCAAGGAGAAGCGACATGAAACTGCATGAACTGCGCGACAACCCGGGCGCGACCAAACCGAAAAAACGCATCGGCCGTGGCCCCGGCTCCGGCACCGGCAAGACCGGTGGCCGTGGTATCAAGGGTCAGAAATCCCGTTCGGGTGTGTCGATCAACGGGTATGAAGGCGGCCAGATGCCGCTCTACATGCGCCTGCCCAAGCGTGGCTTCAACAAGCCGAACCGCAAGAAGTTCGCCGTCATCAACCTGGGCCTGATCGAGAAATTCGTCGAAGCCGGCACCCTGGACGCGAAAGCCGAGATCACCGAGGACCTGCTGGTCGAAACCGGTGTCGTGCGCCGCAAGCTGGACGGTGTGCGCGTCCTGGCCAAGGGCGAGGTTACCTCGAAGCTGAACATCACCGTGACCGGCGCCTCGAAAGCCGCCGTGGAAGCGGTCGAGAAAGCTGGCGGTAAACTGACCATCACGGCTGCGGCAGCTGCTGAATAAGCGCTTGTTCGGGGCCCCAGCGCCCCTTACATAGACACACAGTTCCGAACGCCGCTGGAGCCGGGCACGGTCCGGCGGCGTTTCATTTATAAGACAGGGAGCCTTTGATGGCATCTGCAGCAGAACAAATGGCCGCGAACATGAGCTGGGGCGCCTTTGGCAAGGCGACCGAACTGCGCTCGCGGATCTTCTTCACCATCGGGCTTCTGATCATCTACCGGATCGGCACCTATATCCCGGTGCCGGGCATCGACGCGAACGCGTTGCGGGAGTTCATGGACCAGGCGCAGTCGGGCATTGCCGGCGTGTTGGGCATGTTCACCGGCGGCGCGCTCAGCCGCATGGGGGTCTTTGCGCTCGGCATCATGCCCTATATCTCCGCCTCGATCATCGTGCAGCTTCTGTCCTCCATGTGGGAGCCGCTGAAGCAGCTGAAGAAGGAAGGCGAACAGGGCCGCAAGAAGATCAACCAGTACACCCGCTACGGCACCGTGCTGCTGGCGACCGGCCAGGCCTTTGCGCTGGCCAACTCGCTGCTGGCGGGCGACCTGGTGCAGGCCGATCTGCCCTCCATGTTCTTCATCGCCGCCTGTGTCATCACCCTGGTCGGCGGCACCATGTTCCTGATGTGGCTGGGTGAACAGATCACCGCGCGCGGCATCGGCAACGGTATCTCGCTGATCATCTTCGTCGGCATCGTGGCCGAAATCCCCGCCGCCCTGGGTCAGTTCCTGGCCTCTGGTCGTTCGGGTGCCATCAGCCCTGCCGTGATCATCGGTGTGATCGTCATGGTCGTGGCCGTGATCGCCTTCGTGGTGTTCATGGAACGCGCCCTGCGCAAGATCCACATTCAGTATCCGCGCCGTCAGGTCGGCATGAAAGTCTATGACGGTGGCAGCTCGCACCTGCCGGTCAAGGTCAACCCGGCGGGCGTGATCCCGGCGATCTTCGCCTCGGCGCTTCTGCTGCTGCCGACGACGATCTCGACCTTCTCGACCGGTCAGACCGGCCCGATCATGGCCACCATCCTGGCCTATTTCGGCCCGGGCCAGCCGCTGTATCTGTTGTTCTTCACCGGCATGATCGTCTTCTTCACCTTCTTCTACACCAAGGAAGTCGCGTTCAAGGTCGATGACGTGGCCGACAACCTGAAGAACCAGAACGGTTTCGTGCCCGGCATCCGCCCCGGCAAGAAGACCGCCGAATACCTGGACTATGTGGTGACCCGTATCCTGGTGCTGGGCGCCGGCTACCTGGCCCTGGTCTGCCTGCTGCCGGAGATCCTGCGCAGCCAGCTGGCGATCCCGTTCTACTTCGGCGGCACCTCGGTGCTGATCGTCGTGTCGGTCACCATGGACACGATCAACCAGGTGCAAAGCCACCTGCTGGCCCACCAGTATGAAGGCCTGATCGAAAAGTCGCAGCTGCGCGGCAAGAAGCGTGGCAAGAAGGGACCTGCACGTCGATGAACATCATTCTGCTTGGCCCGCCCGGCGCGGGGAAGGGCACCCAGGCCCGCAAACTTGTTGACGAGCGGGGCATGGTCCAGCTCTCCACCGGCGACATGCTGCGCGATGCGATGGCTTCCGGGTCCGAGATGGGCCAGAAGGTCGCCGCGATCATGAACGCGGGCGAGTTGGTCACCGACGAGATCGTCATCGGGTTGATCGAGGAAAAGCTGAACGGCGACCACGGCGGCGGCTTCATCTTCGACGGCTTCCCCCGCACGCTGCCCCAGGCCGATGCTTTGGGCGCGCTGCTGGAAAAACACGGCGCCACCCTGGACGCGGTGATCGAGATGCAGGTGGATGACGACGCCCTGGTGGCCCGCATTACCGCGCGTTCGACCTGCGGCAACTGTGGCGAGGTCTACAACGACCTGTCCAAACCGATCCCAGCCGACGGCAAATGCGGCAACTGCGGCGCCTCCGAATTCAAACGCCGCGCCGATGACAACGAGGAAAGCCTGCGTACCCGCCTGATGGAGTACTACAAGAAGACCTCGCCGCTCATTGGCTACTACTACGCCAAGGGCGACCTGAAGTCGGTCGACGGCCTGGCCGAGATCGACGAGGTTGCAGGCGCGATTGCCGCGGTTCTGGGCTGAGGACTGACGGGAACGAATTGAAGCGCCCTCCGCAAGCCGGGGGGCGTTTTGTTTTTGACGGCGAGGGTGAGCAGCCGCGACGGGCCCGACCCTGGGTGGGCGCTTCTGAACGGGTTTTCATCGCGAACGGATTGCCACGCGTCGGACGCCGGTATGGGTTGGAACGTTGGAAATGCGCCCTCCCGTGGGGAGGGTCGGGCGCGTCATGCCAGAGGCATGCTTCCAGCATGACGCTGCGCCGCTCCGGGTGGTAGAAACCGGCTTTCCCTGACCGCCCCGTTAACACCCCCTTGACGCCCCGCCCATTCCCGGATACGTCACGCCATCCCGAAAGGGAATCGTGTGAGTCGGGGTCGCTCCCCGAAGCCACAGACCAGAGACCATAGCGAAGCCCGTAGGGACGAAAATCCCGCGGGCTTGTGTTGTGAAAAAAGGTTCCGGTGCTACGGAACCGCAACGAAAAGGAAAAAGACACTTGGCACGTATTGCCGGCGTGAACATCCCGACCCACAAACGGGTCCCGATCGCCCTCACTTACATCACTGGTATTGGCCATACTTCGGCCGCCGCCATCTGCGAAGCCGTGAACATCGAAGCGACCCGTCGTGTGAACGAACTGTCGGACGCCGAAGTTCTGGCCATTCGCGAGCACATCGACGCCAACTACCTGGTGGAAGGCGACCTGCGCCGTGAAACCCAGCTGAACATCAAGCGCCTGATGGACCTGGGCTGCTACCGTGGCCTGCGTCACCGTCGCAACCTGCCGGTTCGCGGCCAGCGTACCCACACCAATGCGCGCACGCGCAAAGGCCCGGCGAAGCCCATCGCCGGCAAGAAGAAATAAGGGAGGGTTCGACCAATGGCTCGTGATAAATCCCGCACCAAGCGTAAAGAGCGTAAGAACATCGCGTCGGGCGTTGCCCACGTGAACAGCTCGTTCAACAACACCAAGATCCTGATCTCGGACGTGCAAGGCAACGCCATCTCGTGGTCGTCGGCTGGCACCATGGGCTTCAAGGGCTCGCGCAAGTCGACCCCCTATGCTGCCCAGATGGCCGCCGAAGATGCCGGCAAGAAGGCTCAGGAACACGGCGTCAAGACGCTGGAAGTCGAAGTTCAGGGCCCCGGTTCGGGTCGTGAATCGGCTCTGCGCGCCCTGGCCGCGATCGGTTTCAACATCACCTCGATCCGTGACGTGACCCCGATCGCCCACAACGGCTGCCGCCCGCCGAAGCGCCGCCGCGTCTGATTTTTCGAATTGCTCGGGCCGTGGATTTCCCCACGGCCCGAGTCCGTCATTTTACAACCTCGGGCGTTTTGCCTTCGGACATGAGGCAGAACAGGAATGGAGGGACGCATGATCCACAAGAACTGGGCCGAACTGATCAAGCCGACGTCGCTTGACGTGAAACCGGGCAATGACCCGGCGCGCCAGGCGACCGTCGTTGCCGAACCGCTGGAACGCGGCTTCGGTCTGACGCTTGGCAACGCCCTGCGCCGCGTGCTGATGAGCTCGCTGCAAGGTGCCGCGATCACTTCGGTGCAAATCGACAACGTTCTGCACGAGTTCAGCTCGATCGCCGGTGTGCGCGAAGACGTCACCGACGTGATCCTGAACCTGAAGGGCGTCGCCCTGGCGATGGAAGTCGAAGGCCCCAAGCGCCTGTCGATCTCGGCCAAGGGTCCGCTGGTGGTCACCGCCGGTGACATCTCGGAATCGGCCGGTATCGAGGTCCTGAACAAGGATCACGTGATCTGCCACCTGGACGATGGCGCCGACCTGTTCATGGAGCTGACCGTGAACACCGGCAAGGGCTACGTCGCCGCCGACAAGAACAAGCCGGAAGATGCGCCGATTGGCCTGATCCCGGTCGACGCGATCTACTCGCCGGTCAAGAAAGTGTCCTATGACGTGCAGCCGACCCGCGAGGGCCAGGTGCTGGACTATGACAAACTGACCATGAAGGTGGAGACCGACGGTTCGGTCACCCCCGACGATGCGATCGCCTTCGCCGCCCGCATCCTGCAAGACCAGCTGTCGATCTTCGTGAACTTCGAAGAGCCCGAAGCCGCCGGTCGCCAGGACGAGGACGACGGTCTGGAGTTCAACCCGCTTCTGCTGAAGAAAGTGGACGAGCTGGAACTGTCGGTGCGTTCGGCCAACTGCCTGAAGAACGACAACATCGTCTACATCGGCGACCTGATCCAGAAGACCGAGGCCGAGATGCTGCGCACCCCGAACTTCGGCCGCAAGTCCTTGAACGAGATCAAGGAAGTGCTGTCGGGCATGGGTCTGCACCTGGGCATGGACGTCGAGGAATGGCCGCCGGAGAACATCGAAGAGCTGGCCAAGAAGTTCGAAGACCAGTTCTAAACAATTCGGCGGGGTGGCGCGTCTCACCCCGCCTCAATTCCTGCAATAGCAGGGACGATCAGGGCAATCCTGCCCCAAGGAGAGGGACCGACACGCATCGGTTCACGGACAAAGCAAAGCCCACCGGCATCACGATCGGGGGCACCAAATGAAGGAAGAACAAAATGCGTCACGCTAAGGGCTACCGTCGCCTCAACCGCACCCACGAACACCGCAAGGCGATGTTCTCGAACATGGCTGGCTCGCTGATCGAGCACGAACAGATCAAGACCACCCTGCCGAAGGCCAAGGAACTCAAGCGCGTCATGGACAAGCTGATCACCCTGGGCAAGCGCGGCGATCTGCACGCCCGCCGTCAGGCTGCCGCTCAGCTGAAGCAGGACAAGGACGTCGCCAAGCTGTTCGAAGTTCTGGGCCCGCGCTACGCCGAGCGTAACGGTGGTTACACCCGCGTGCTGAAGGCCGGCTTCCGCTACGGCGACATGGCCCCGATGGCGATCATCGAGCTGGTGGACCGCGATCCGGAAGCCAAAGGCGCCGCCGACCGTGCCCGCCTGGCCGAAGAAGAAGCCGCCGAGCTGGCCGAAGAATAATTTCCACCCCAAGTGGAAACGCGAAAGCCCCGCCGAATCGGCGGGGCTTTTTCATATCTGGGGCAGGGCTCAGTTTATCTTTTCCGCCCGCGCCCGGCGGTGCAGCAGCATCGAGGCATGCAGCCGCTCCATCAAATGTCCGGTCCGATCCCGCCCGCAGTCCGACAAGCCCATGAAATCAATCAAGGCTTCCCGGTCACGCTCTGACAGGTCGTTCAATTTCTCCACCAGATCGGCGTCCCTGTTTCGCACTTTTGTCCCTCGATTTTTCGAGTATTGTGTGTTTACAATTTAGAGTTGATGCTAATTATATCAACTTGTCTAAAAGGATAGACTGCGCTGTGCAGGGTGTGTGGAGAAACACGGGCATGACAGACACTCAGGGGCTGGACCAGGGGTTGGCCAGGTTGTCGGACCTGTCCCCCAAAGGCTATGCGCTGGGACTGCACATTCGTTACGCCGCTGCGCATCTGATGTTTCAGACCTATGACCCGCGCTGGACCGAGACCTATACCGAAAATGGCTACATGCTGGCCGACCCCACCGTGTTCTGGGGCTTCGGCAACGAAGGGACCCGGCGCTGGAGTGAGGTCGGCCTGCCTGATCAGCATGGCATCCTGGAACAGGCCCGTGTGTTCGGGCTGAACTATGGCGTCGTGGTCTCCTGCGGGCCGATTTCCTCGCGGACAATTGGCGGTTTCGCCCGCGAGGATCGCGAGTTCACCGATGACGAGATCAACGAGATTCAGGCGGTGGTACGCGTGTTGCACAATGCCTCGACCCCGCCCGATCAGCTGACGCCCGCGCAGCGCATGGCCCTGCGCCTGATCGCCAAGGGCTCGCGTCACGCCGAGGCCGCGGCGATCCTGGGCATTTCGGAAAGCGCGCTCAAGGCGCGGCTGCGCTCGGCCCGCGACAGGCTGATGGTGCGCACCACGGCTGAAGCCGTGCAGCGCGCGCAGGAATACAACCTGCTCTAGCATCCCGGATCAACGGCGCCTAATGTCGCCCCATGGCTGACCTGTTCGACAACGCAACCAAAGACATTCCCGACGCGCCGCGCCCCCTGGCGGACCGGCTGCGGCCGAAAACTTTGGGCGAGGTGATCGGCCAGGAACAGGTGCTGGGCCCCGAGGCGCCCCTGGGCGTGATGCTCAAGGCGGGCAGCTTGGGATCGCTGATTTTCTGGGGCCCGCCCGGGGTCGGCAAGACCACCATCGCCCGGCTGTTGGCGGATGAGACCGACCTGCATTTCGTGCAGATCAGCGCGATCTTTACCGGGGTTCCGGAGCTCAGGAAGGTTTTCGAGGCCGCCAAGCTCAGACGCCAGAACGGCCAGGGCACGCTGCTGTTCGTGGACGAGATCCATCGTTTCAACAAGGCGCAGCAGGACGGGTTCCTGCCTCATATGGAAGACGGCACCATCCTTCTGGTCGGCGCCACGACCGAGAACCCCAGTTTCGAGCTGAACGCCGCTGTGCTGTCGCGCTCGCAGGTGCTGGTGCTGACCCGGCTCGACCTTGCCGACCTGGAACGGCTGGCCCAACGGGCGGAAAAGGAGCTGGACCGCCCGCTCCCTCTGACCGGCCCCGCCCGCGAGGCGCTCTTGGAGATGGCCGATGGCGACGGGCGGGCGCTCTTGAACCTCATCGAACAGGTCATGGCCTGGGGGCTCGACGCCAAGATCGGCACCGAGGATCTGGGCACCCGCCTGATGCGCCGCGCGGTCAACTACGACAAGTCGGGGGATGAGCATTACAACCTGATCTCGGCCCTGCACAAATCCGTACGCGGCTCGGACCCGGACGCGGCGCTTTACTGGTTCGCGCGCATGCTAACCGGCGGCGAAGACCCGCGTTTCCTGGGCCGCCGCCTGACCCGCATGGCGGTCGAGGATATCGGCCTGGCCGACCCGCAAGCCCAACGCGTTTGCCTGGATGCCTGGGAAACCTACGAACGCCTGGGCAGCCCGGAGGGTGAGCTGGCCCTGTCGCAGGCTGTGATCTACCTGGCGCTGGCGCCCAAATCCAACGCCAATTACGTGGCCTACAAGGCGGCGATGAAGGCCGCGAAGAAGACCGGCTCGGAACCGCCGCCCAAACACATCCTGAACGCGCCCACCAAGCTGATGGAAGATCAGGGCTACGGCGCCGGTTATGCTTATGACCATGACGCGCCCGACGGGTTTTCCGGCCAGGACTATTTCCCCGACGAGATGAAGCGCGGGGTCTATTACGTGCCGGTCGAACGCGGCTTCGAACGCGAGCTGAAAAAACGCACAGATTACTTTGCAAATCTGCGCAGAAAACGCCGCTGACATACTCTTGATTTGAAAATAAAGAATCTTCGACGGAAGGGTGATCCCTGTCCGTTAGAGGATCATACCAGTCGATTTGAACGCAGCCAAAGGAGCCACGTCATGCGTTTTGCCATTCTCGCCGCCACCATTCTGGCCATTCCCACCACCAGCCTCGCCGCCGATATGGTCGAGGACACGATCGCCGCGCGGCAGGGCTATTACAAGCTGTTGGGCGCCAACATGGGCGTGCTCGCCGGCATGGCCAAGGGCGAGATCGACTATGACTCCAGCTCGGCACAGACCGCTGCCGACAACATGGTGACGCTGACCTCCTACAACCTGGGCCACCTCTATGTGCCCGGCACCTCGGCCGACGATTCGGACAAGACCCGCGCGCTGGCGAAGATCTGGGAAGACTTCCCGGGCGTGCAGGAAAAGGGCGCGGCCTATGTGAAGGCGGCGATGGCGATGCAGGAAGTGGCCGGTGCCGGCAAGGGTGAGATGGCCGGTGCGCTCGGCGCCCTCGGCGGCTCCTGCAAGGGCTGCCACGACGCCTATCGCGCCAAGTAAGTCGGAGCGGATGCGATGAAAGACATGGATCACGAGCTGCCCGAGGGCGTCACCCGCGTGAAACTCTGGGATCCGGCCCTGCGCCTGTTCCACTGGGCGCTGGTGATCTGTGTCGTCACGACCTGGGTGTTGGGCCGGTATGGGCCCAACATCATGACGCTGCATTTCTACCTGGGCTATGCGGTGATCGGCCTGCTGGCCTTCCGGCTCGTCTGGGGCCTGTTCGGCCCGGCACCAGCGCGGTTCTCCCATTTCCTCTTCGGCCCGCGCACCACGCTCAGCTACATGTCCAAGGTTGGCAGGCGCGAGCCCTCCTACTGGCCCGGCCATAACCCGATGGGTGCGCTGGCGGCCTTCGGCCTGCTGGGGCTTTTGGGGTTTCAGGTGCTGACCGGCCTGTTTGCCGACCCCGAGGATTTCATAAATGTCGGCCCCCTGGCCAATCAGGTCAGCACCGATACGGCCCGCATGGCATTGGGCTGGCATTACCGCGGCTCGCTGGTGTTGCTGGCGCTGGTGGTTCTGCATGTCGGTGCGATCCTCTTCTACAAGACCTGGAAGCGCGAAGACCTGGTGCGCCCGATGATCACCGGCTGGAAAGCGGTGCGCCAAAACCCCGACCAGCGCTGAGCGGGTCCGACCAGCCTTGACAACAAGGCCCCGGGGCCTCAGTCAGGCCCCATGATGACACCCCTACTGCAAGTTGCCCTGGGCGGCGCGATCGGCGCCTCGGCCCGCTATCTGACCAACGTGACCGCGACGCGGATCATGGGGCATGGCTACCCCTGGGCGACGCTCACCGTGAACGTTCTGGGTTCGATGCTGATGGGGGTGCTGGTGGTGGTGCTGGCGAAGAAGGGCGGCAATGCCTACGCGCCGCTTCTGATCACCGGCATGCTGGGCGGGTTCACCACCTTTTCGGCCTTTTCCCTGGATGCCTTTACCCTGTTTGAACGCGGCCAGATGGGCGCGGCGGCGGGCTATGTGCTGGCCTCGGTCGTTCTGTCGATTGCGGCCATCGTCGTGGGCATCCTTCTGACACGGAGCATCCTATGAGCGGCGTTCAGACCATTACCATCGGCCCGGGCGAACCCGAGCAGCGGCTGGATCGCTGGATCAAGCGGGTCTTTCCCCATGTCGGCCAGGGCCGGATCGAAAAGGCCTGCCGCAAGGGCGAGATCCGGGTGGACGGCGGGCGGGTCAAACCCTCGACCCGCGTCGGTCCGGGCAATGACGTGCGCTTGCCGCCGCTGCCCGAACCCGGCCAGGTGACCGCGCAACCAAAGCCCAAGGTGTCCGATGCCGATGCCAAGCTGATCCAATCCTGCGTGATCTATCGCGACGACCACATTATCGCGTTGAACAAGCCGCCGGGCTTGCCGACCCAGGGCGGCTCGAAACAGACCCGCCACGTGGACGGGCTGGCCGAGGCGCTGAAATTCGATTTCGAGGAAAAACCGCGCCTGGTGCACCGGTTGGACAAGGATACTTCCGGCGTGCTGCTGCTGGCCCGTACCCGCGCCGTGGCCTCCGCGCTGACCGGCGCGATCCGCCACAAGGAGACGCGCAAGATCTACTGGGCCGTGGTCGCCGGCGTGCCGACGCCCTATCTGGGCGAGATCCGCTATGGCCTGGTGAAGGCCCCGGGCGGCGGCAAGGGGCAGGGCGAGAAAATGCTCTGCGTGCATCCGCGCGACGTGGCCCATACCGATGGCGCCAAGCGCGCGCATACGCTCTATTCCGCCTTGTATCGCGTCGCCGGGCGGGCGACCTGGGTCGCGCTGGAGCCGATCACCGGGCGCACGCATCAGCTGCGCGCCCATATGGCCGAAATCGGCCACCCGATCCTGGGCGACGGCAAGTATGGCGGTTCGGGGCAGGAGAACCAGGGCGACGGCTGGGGCGCGGGCATTGGCGGCGAGATCTCGAAGAAGCTGCACCTGCATGCCCGCTCGATGACCTTCGAACACCCGGTCACCCGCAAGCCCGTGACCGTGACCGCCGATCTGCCTGACCACATCGCCCGCACCTTCGAGACCTTCGGTTGGACCGAGGATCTGGCGGCAGACGATCCCTTCGAGGGGCTTTGATGAAGATGGGTATTTCGCACCGCGAAGCGGGGCGGCGCCCGACCCTCCCCACGGGAGGGCGCTTTTGCGACGTTTCAACACGAACCAAGGTATCGGGTGAGGCGGCGGGTTCACCCCACTTCACTTCTAGCGGGCGCCCACCCAGGGTCGGGCGCCGCCCCGCTTCTCTCTCCATCCAAGGACCCGCCCGATGACCCGCCTCAAACTCGCCGTCTTCGATGTCGACGGCACGCTGATGGACAGCCAAGACCTGATCGTCGAGGCGATGACCCGTGCCTTTGGTGGCCTTGGCGTCACCCTGCCGACGCGCGCGCAGGTGCTTTCCATCGTCGGCCTCTCGCTCGACCGCGCCATCGCCGAAATGATGCCCGCCCTCTCGCCCGCCGAGGTCGCCCACGCCGCCGATCTCTACAAGCAAAGCTTCATCGCCCTCCGTGCCGAGAAGGGCGGCGAGGCCGCAGCTCCGCTATACCCGGGCGCGCGTGAGGCGTTGACCCAACTGGCCGCCCGCGACGAAGTTCTGCTGGGCGTCGCCACCGGCAAGGCGAAACGTGGGCTGGACCACGCCATTGCCTCGCATGACCTGCAGGGGCTGTTCCTCACGCAACAGACTGCCGACGATCACCCGTCGAAACCACATCCCTCGATGCTGGACAAATGCCTCGCCGACACCGGGGCGGCGGCGGGTGATGCGGTGATGATCGGCGATACCACCTTCGACATCGAGATGGGCCGCGCCGCGGGCTTTCGCACCCTGGGCGTCAGCTGGGGCTACCACCCGACCACCGCCCTGCGCGACGCGGGCGCGGACCTGATCGTGGACACTTTCGCGGGCGTTCTGCCCGCCTTGGACGAACTTTGGGGGATCACATGAGCACCTGGGCAGCGAAACGGTTCTGGAAAGAGGCGACGGCGATTGAGGTGGAAACCGGCTGGACCGTGCAACTGGACGGGCGCGGCGTGCGCACCCCCGCCAAGGCCCCGCTGGTGGTGCCGACCCGCGCCATGGCCCAGGCCATCGCCGCCGAATGGGACGCCCAAGAAGACAAGGTCGATCCGAATGTCATGCCGGTCACTCGCTCGGCCAATGCGGCGATCGACAAGGTCTCCCACCAGTTCAATGAAGTGGCACAAATGCTGGCCGCCTATGGCGACAGCGACCTTCTGTGCTACCGCGCCACCAGCCCGCAGGCGCTGATCGACCGGCAGGCCGCGCGCTGGGACCCGCTGCTCGACTGGGCGGCCACGGCGCTGGAGGCCCGGCTGACCCCGGTTTCGGGTGTCATTCACGCGCCTCAGGACGCACAAGCGCTTGCGAATCTCGCTACGCGTGTGTCGACCTTTACCCCGTTCGAACTCACGGCCTTTCACGATCTGGTGTCGATTTCCGGCTCTCTCGTGCTGGGCTTCGCCGCGACCGAAGGCCACATGGATGCCGCCGCGCTGTGGGACCTGTCCCGTCTGGACGAGGCCTGGCAGGAAGAACAATGGGGTGAGGACGAAGAGGCCAGCGCCCAGGCGGCCCTGAAAAAACAGGCGTTTGAACACGCCATGCGCTTCTTTTCCATGTGCCGTTGACGCGAGCGTCACAACCTTTGCGTTAGCACCGCCGAACTTGGCGTCGATTTCCCCTGCGTAAGGCATAAGGAAATCCGATGTAACCCTTGACGAAATCTCATGATTGCGCCCAAACTCGTGCACGCTGATCGGGGGGTCCCCGGTCACTCCAATCGTCCCGGCCGCAAGAGCCGGAAGAGAAACGCCCGGGGACGGGCGGAAAATCAGGAAGAGGTAATCATGAAAAAAACCGTTTTTCTTGGCGCGCTGACCGTGGCCGGCCTGGCTGCTGGCGCTTCGGCTGCTGCCACCCTTGATGACGTCAAGGCGCGTGGCAAGCTGAACTGCGGCGTGGCCACCGGTGTGCCGGGCTTTGCCGCCCCGGATGCGAACGGCCGTTGGGAGGGCTTCGACGTGGCCGTCTGCCGCGCTGTCGCCGCTGCCGTTCTGGGTGATTCGGACGCCGTGGAATTCGTGCCGACCACCGGCAAGACGCGCTTCACCGCGCTGTCGTCGGGTGAGATTGACATGCTGGCCCGCAACACCACCTGGACCCTGTCGCGCGACGTCGACCTGAAGTTCACCTTCGTGGGCGTCAACTACTACGACGGTCAGGGCTTCATGGTGCCCAAGGATCTGGGCGTTTCGTCGGCCAAGGAACTGGACGGCGCCACCGTCTGCATCCAGACCGGCACCACCACCGAGCTGAACCTGGCCGAGTTCTTCCGCGCCAACAACATGAGCTACGAGCCGGTCCCGATCGAGACCCAGGCCGAAGCGCTGCAGCAGTACAACGCTGGCGCCTGTGACGTCTACACCACCGACGCCTCGGGTCTGGCCGCTGCCCGTTCGACCTTCGAAGATCCGACCTCCTCGGTCATTCTGCCCGAGATCATCTCGAAAGAGCCGCTGGGCCCGCTGGTCCGTCACGGCGACAACGAGTGGGGCGACATCGTGCGCTGGACCCTCAACGCGCTGATCGCCGCCGAGGAATTCGGCATCACCTCGACCAACATCGGTGAACTGTCGGCTGCGGCCGGCGACAACCCGGAAGTGAACCGCCTGCTGGGCACCGAAGGCAACCTGGGCGAGATGCTCGGCCTGGACGCCGGTTGGGCGAAAGCCGCGATCATGGCGGGTGGCAACTACGGCGAAGTGTTCGAAAAGAACATCGGCGAGAACACCCCGATCGGCCTGGCGCGTGGTCTGAACGCACAGTGGCGTGATGGCGGCCTGATCTACTCGCCGCCGTTCCGCTAAGCACACCAGGAAGGGGCGCGGCAACGACCGCGCCCCTTTCCAATTTACCAATGAGCCCTGACGGCAGCCGAAAACGGCGCCAGGAAAACAGATCGGGGCCTTACGGGGAATGTCCTATATGACAACGATGACCGACCCTCATCCTCAGGGCGGGTTCAAGCTGTCGATGCTGATCTATGACAGCCGCTACCGCTCCATGACCATCCAGATCGTCGCCTTGATCGGGTTCCTGACCCTGATCGGCTGGCTGATCAACAACACCGCACAGAACCTCGCCGACCTGGGCAAGGAGCCCAGCTTCGGCTTCATGACCGAAGGCGCCGGCTATGACATCAACCAGAAACTGTTAGATTACAACAGCACGCACACACATGCCAAAGCCGCTCTTCTGGGGCTTCTAAACACCCTGCTTGTGGCTGTTCTCGGTTGTATCACGGCCACGGTGATCGGTGTGCTGGTGGGCGTGGCCCGCCTGTCGCACAACTGGATCATCTCGCGCCTCATGGCCTTCTATGTCGAGATGTTCCGAAACGTGCCGGTGCTCCTGTGGATCGTCCTGGCCATGGCCATCATGATCGAAAGCTTCGATCCGCCGAAATCCTTCCGCCCACCACGCGGCGGGGGCGAGGCAACCGCCTCCATGTTGTTGGGGGATAGTGTCGCCGTGTCCAACCAGGGCATCTTTATCCCGCGTCTGGTTCCGTCAGACCTGGGTTTGTGGATCCTGGTGGTGCTGGCACTGTCCCTCGTCGCAATCCGCATGATCCGCAAATGGGCGGACAAGCGGCAGGAGCAAACCGGGGATCGGCCCCACACCCTGTGGCTGAACATCGGGGTGTTCGTTGTCCCCTCGGCTCTGGCCTACTTTGCGCTGACTGCGATCAGCAGTTCGAACCAGCAGGCCTATATTGCGGTCGGGGTCGAAAACCCTGCCGATTTCGCCGCCTATATCGAGGAGCACGGCAAGTTCAACTATTGTCATGCCAGTGGCTCTGCCGCGTCCTTGAACGGCATTCGCGCCCTGACGGCGGATGAGGTGAACTTCGGTCGCAAGAATTTCTTCAGCCAGTCTGCCGCCCGCACCGGGCTGTTGGAAGGCAAATGCGATGTGCTGGTTGTGGATGCCTCCGGCGCGGAGGACATCGCGGCCGAAGTGGCCGAGAGCGTGCGCGGCGGCAAACCCGTTGCGATGTTCGATGCGGGCTTTACCGAAGGGCGTGCGATTGAGGTCGAACGCCCCGCTGTCACCACCAAAGGCATTGCCAAGTTCGAAGGCGGGACGCATATGCGCAACTCGCTGATCGCGCTCTGGCTGGCCCTGTCGCTCTATACCGCGGCTTTCATCGCGGAAATCGTGCGGGCGGGGATCCTGGCGATCTCCAAGGGGCAAAGCGAAGCGGCCGGGGCCCTGGGCCTGCGTCCGCGCCGCATCATGTCGCTGGTGGTCCTGCCGCAGGCGCTGCGGGTGATCATCCCGCCGCTGATCTCCAACTACCTGAACCTGACCAAGAACTCCTCGCTGGCCATTGCCGTGGGCTACATGGACCTGACCGGCACGCTTGGCGGGATTACCCTGAACCAGACCGGGCGCGAGCTTGAGACGCTGCTGCTGCTCATGCTGATCTACCTGATCATCTCGCTGACCATCTCGGCGCTGATGAACTGGTACAACAATTCCGTGAAGCTGAAGGAGCGCTGATATGTCCGACCTGTCTTTTGTTCGCTCCGAAATGCTGCCCGAACGGGCGCCGCCGCCCTCGACCGTCGGTGTTGTCGGCTGGATGCGCGAGAACCTGTTCAACGGCATTACCAACTCGGTCCTGACTGTCCTGTCGGTGGTCTTCATCGTCTGGTGTGTGGTGGGCTTCCTGGGCTGGGCGATCTCGCCCACATGGGCCGCCGCCAACCTGCGCGACTGTCAGGAGCTCGTCACCGGCCATGAAGGCGCCTGTTGGGGCGTCGTGCGCGACCGCTGGCAGCAGCTGCTGTTCGGCTTCTACCCGCAGGCGCTCTACTGGCGGCCGATCCTGGCCTTCGTGCTCCTGTTCATCGCGCTGATCCCGGTGCTCTTCGCCATGATCTCGCGCCGCATGAACTGGTTCCTGCTGCTGGCCGTGCTTGCCTTCGGCGCGTCGCAGATCGGCGGCGTCGTGGGCATGATCCTGGCCATCGTGCTGGCCGCCGGTGCCGCCTTTGTCGGTTTCAAGCTGGTCACCACCAACAAGGCCGACCGGGCCGAGGAAATCGCGGCCGGGGCAAAACGCCTTCCGAACCCGCTGATCTTCTCGGTGCTCTACCCGTTCATCGCACCCTGGCTGCTGTGGGGCGGGTCCCTGTGGATGCCGATCGTGGCGCTCCTGGGCTTTGTGCTGGGCTGGGCGGCCATGCGCTTGACGGCAGACGTGATCGGCACGCTGGGCGCCACCATCCTGGCCTTCGTCGTACCGGTGCTGTGGTGGCTCTTTGCCGCCGCCGGTTTCGCCGACATTGCCCAGGGCGTGCTGCCCATCGGCATCGAAGCGGTGCAGAGCCGTGACTTCGGGGGCATGCTCCTGTCGCTTACCATCGGCGTCGTCGCGATCTCGATCTCGCTGCCCATCGGCATCGTTCTGGCGCTGGGCCGTCAGTCCGACCTGATGATCGTCAAGGCGCTCTGCGTGGGCTTCATCGAGTTCATCCGCGGCGTGCCGCTGATCACGCTCCTGTTCGTGGCCTCGACGCTTCTGAACATCTTCATGCCCAAGGGCACCAACTTCGACATCATCCTGCGCGTCATCATCATGGCGACCCTGTTCTCCTCTGCCTACATGGCCGAGACGATCCGGGGCGGGCTCGCGGCGCTGCCGCGTGGCCAGTACGAGGCGGCGGATGCGCTGGGTCTGGATTACTGGAAGGCGCAACGGCTGATCATCATGCCGCAGGCGCTGAAGATCTCAATCCCCGGCATCGTGTCCAACTTCATCGGCCTGTTCAAGGATACGACCCTCGTGTCGATCATTGGCCTGTTGGATCCGCTCGGACTGTCGAACACCATCCGTGCCCACACCGACTGGGTTGGCATTTACTGGGAACTCTTCGCGGTCATCGCGCTGATGTTCTTCGTCTTCTGCTTCTCCATGTCCCGTTACTCGATGTATCTGGAGCGCCGTCTGCGCACCGATCACCGTTAAGAGGAGAGACCTGATATGTCTTCCATCGAACTTGACCACCACGCAGACCGTTCCAAGATGTCCGTCTCGGACGAGGTTGCGATTGAAATCAACGGCATGAACAAGTGGTACGGCAACTTCCACGTGCTTCGTGACATCAACCTGACCGTGAACCAGGGCGAACGCATCGTCATCGCGGGGCCCTCGGGCTCGGGCAAGTCGACGCTCATTCGCTGCATCAACCGGCTGGAGGAACACCAGGAGGGCCAGATCATCGTCGATGGCACCGAGCTCACCTCGGACCTCAAGAATGTCGACAAGGTGCGCTCCGAGGTTGGCATGGTGTTTCAGCACTTCAACCTGTTCCCGCATCTGACCATCCTGGAAAACTGCACGCTCGCGCCGATCTGGGTGCGCAAGACGCCCCGCAAGGAGGCCGAGGAAACGGCGATGCACTTCCTTGAAAAGGTCAAGATCCCCGAGCAGGCCAACAAGTATCCGGGCCAGCTGTCCGGTGGTCAGCAGCAGCGTGTGGCGATCGCCCGCTCGCTCTGCATGATGCCGCGGATCATGCTGTTTGACGAACCGACCTCGGCGCTTGACCCCGAGATGATCAAGGAAGTCCTTGAAACCATGGTGGAATTGGCGGAAGAGGGCATGACCATGCTCTGCGTCACCCACGAGATGGGCTTCGCCAAGGAGGTCGCCAACCGCGTGATCTTCATGGATGCGGGGCAGATCGTGGAACAGAACGAGCCCGAGGAGTTCTTCAACAACCCGCAGAGCGAACGCACCAAGCTGTTCCTGTCCCAGATCCTCTGAGACCTGCACACCGAAAACACCGAAAGCCCCGCCAATCGGCGGGGCTTTTTGGTTGCCCATAGCCCATCCGCGCCATCAGCCGCTGTCGCGAACAGGCGCGCAGGCCGCTCTCCGCCCCCTACCGTTGTAGAAAACACCGGGAGGGCCCCCATGAACCCCAGCAAATACAGCCCTGACACCGCGCGCAGCCTCGTGCCTATCGCTCAGGCTCACCGCATTTCCGAGGCCATCCTGCGCGCCAAGGGCTGCCCGCCTGACATCGCCCGCGCGGTCGCCGATCACCTGATTGGCGCAGACCTCTCCGGCGTCGAATCCCACGGCGTCTGGCGCGTGCTCGCCTACGCGGGCTATTATGACAGCGGCTATCTGACCGCCGCCGTGCGCCCCGAACTCACCCGAAACGACCGCGGTGCCTGGCTGGTGGATGGTCATGGCGGTATCGGCATTCCGGCCATGACCCTGGGCATCGAACACGTGGTGTCGCGCGCGAAGGACAGCGGGATTGCCGCCATTGCGCTGCAAAGTGTCGGCCACACTGGGCGGCTGGGCTGTTTCGCCGAATACGCCGCGTCGCAGGGCTGCCTGGCGATCATCATCGGCGGCGGTGGGCGTGAAAACTGGCGGCTCGTGGCCCCCTATGGCGGGCGCAAGGCGCTCATGTCCACCAACCCCTATGCGATTGGAATTCCTGGCGGAAAACAGGGTCCGGTGGTGGTGGACCTGGCCACGTCTGCTGCTGCGGCGGGCTGGGTCTATGGTGCCAAGATTGCCGGGGCAACCCTGCCCGACGGCGTGCTGATCGACCGCGACGGCAAGCCCAGCAACGACCCCCAGGCCTATTTCGACGGCGGCGCGATCCTGACGGCGGGCGGGCCCAAGGGCTATGCGCTCGCCGTGGCGGCCGAAATGATCGCCGAGGCCATGCTTGGCCCTGCCACCACCGAATGCAACTGGCTGATGCTGGCGCTGGATTGCAGCCTCTACCAGGAGCCCACGCGATTGCGGGAGATTGCCGAAGAAATCCTGGACGAGCTGCGCCACTGCCCGCCCGCCGAGGGGTTTACCCGCGTCGAAGTGCCCGGTGAACGCGAAGCCGCCGCGCGGGCGCGCAACGCGGGCCAGCCGATCAGCCTGCCCAAGGCGACATGGGACAGCATCTGCGATCTTGCTCGAGGGCTGGGGATTGCCGTGGACAGCTAGGCTTTGCTCTTGCGGCAGAGGTCAAAACCGCGCAGTACAGGGCTAACCTGCCTTGAACACGGAGCCCCCCATGTCCGCAAAACGCATCGTCATGTCCAGCGACCACGCCGCCATCGAGCTGCGCCAGGCGCTCGCAGCCCATATCACCTCCATGGGGTATGAGGTCGACGACATCGGCCCGACCACGCCTGAAAGCACCCATTACCCCGACCACGGCGCCAACGCCGCGCGCAAGGTGGCATCGGGCGAGGCCGACCTGGGCGTGATCCTCTGCGGTACCGGCCAGGGCATCATGATGGCCGCGAACAAGATCCCCGGCATCCGCTGCGGCGTCTGCTCGGACGCCTTTTCCGCCCGCATGATCCGCGCCCATAACAACGCCAACATCCTGTCGCTCGGCGCCCGCGTGGTCGGCGAAGGGCTGGCCATCGACATCGTCGAAGCCTACCTGAACGCCGAGTTCGAAGGTGGCCGCCACGGCACCCGCGTCGACATGATCATGGCGCTGGAAGACTGATCCTCAGCCCCGGTTCTTGCGAAAACAGGTGGTGCCCGGGAAAGCGGGTAACCACCCCGCGCGCCGGTCGCACCACAGCTCGTAAGTTGGTGCGTACCGGTCCGGGTCATCCAGCGCACCCAGATGCAGCTCCACCTCGTCGCCCGTCACCGCAAAGACCGAGCCGCCGCAGCTCGGGCAGAAATGCCGACCCTCATAGGCCCGGGTTTCGCCGGTGATCTCAACCTGATCCTTGGGAAAAATCGCCGCCGCATAGAACAGCGCGCCATGGTGCTTGCGGCAGTCCAGGCAGTGGCAGATGCCAACCCGATCCGGCTCCCCGGTCGCCGCAAAGCGCACCCGACCGCAGAGGCAGCCGCCCCGGGTGATATCCGCCTCGCCGCTCAGATCAGCTCGCGCGGGACGATGAAGTCTACCGCTTCGCCCGTGCCCCAGCCCACGTCGGACCAGTCGGCGACCGGGAAGTCGATGATCGCCGTCGCGCCCGTCGGATAGTGCTGGAACCGCCCGTGATCCGGCGCCTGTTTCACCAGCGCCTGCGCCATATAGGCGCTGCCCGGGTTGTGGGCGATCATCATCACCATCGGTTCCTTGGCCAGCCGCAGCTCGGACAGCATTACATCCGGTTCGGCCAGATACAGCGCGTCGGTGTACTCCGCCTTGGGCGGCGCCACCAGCTTATCCGAGATCTTGGCCCAGGTTTCCCGCGTACGCTCGGCCGAGGAACACAGAACCTGCCCCGGCTCATGGCTACGCGTCGCCAGCCAGCGGCCGATCGCCTTCGCGCTTGCCCGGCCGCGCTTGTTCAGCGGGCGGTCCTTGTCCGCCATCATCGGGTCGGACCAGGAGGATTTGGCATGGCGGATCAGGATCAGGCGCAGGGTCATGTTTTGTGGAAAGCTCTCATGTGAAAGTGGGATTGCTCGGGCAACCTGCCATAACTCGCGCTGACGGGGCAAGCGCGCCGTGCCGCACAACCCTGCGTCATGCAATCCTCCCCGGGTGCAGTGTCCAGATATCCATGGCATTTTTCCAGATCGTAAAACTTGTGCGACAGGGCGGCGACCGGGCAGGCGCGCTGGCAGGGCTGATCCACGCAGCTGACGCAGGGGCTTTCCCCGGTCTCGGGCAGGGGCAGATGCCCCGGCAAGCGCACCGCGCCCCGGTAACTGGCCCAGAGCCCGGCGCGGTCATGCACCAGAAACGCGACCGGTGACGGCCAGGACCGCCCGCTGCCCTGTGCCCAGCTGAAGAACGGCGGATAGGGTGGGCCGTCCGAGGGAAACACCGCCGCCCCGCCCCAGGCTTCGGCCAGGCCGCCGATCATGCGTTTCGACCAGCGGTCCAGCGGGTCCGGCTGCCCATCCAGATATTCGGGTGAGGCGCTGAAGACCCCCCAGAACCCGGGCTCATGCGGCCCCAGCAGGACCACCGTGTCGCCTTCGTCATGCAGCGCGCCAAAGACCTCCAGCTGCGCCGTGTGGGCTGTGCGGGACAGCCGGTCAAAAGAATGGAGTTGAGTCGTCACGGGTGAAATCCTTTCCCTCTGGAAAGAACTATGCGCCACGGCTTGAGCGGCGCAATGTCCCTGCGCGACATTCAGGCGCGGATCATCGACCCCGCACCGTGGTCGGTATAGAGCTCCAACAGGCAGGCATTGGGCGCGCGCCCGTCCAGGATGACCACCGCGCGCACGCCGCCTTCGACCGCCGCAAGCGCGGTTTCGGTCTTTGGGATCATGCCGCCGGCGATCACGCCCTCGGCGGTCAGCTCGCGGATATGGGCGGCTGACAGCTCGGTCAGAACCTCGCCATCCGCGCCCTTTACGCCCTCGATATCAGTCAAGAGCAGCAGGCGATCCGCCTTCAGCGCCGAGGCAATCGCCCCCGCGGCGGTGTCGCCGTTGATATTATAGGTCTCGCCATTGCGGCCCGCGCCCAGGGGGGCGATCACCGGGATGGTCTCCGCCGCGGCCAGGTCGCGCAGGATCGACACGTCGACCTCGGCGGGCGTGCCGACAAAGCCCAGATCCGGGTTGGTCTGGTCGCAGGTAATCAGGTTTGCATCCTTGCCCGACAGGCCCACGGCCTTGCCGCCCTCGGCGTTGATCGCTTGCACGATGCGCTTGTTGACGCGGCCGGACAGGACCATCTCGACCACCTCGACCGTGGCCTCATCGGTGACGCGCTTGCCGTTCACCCATTCGCTTTCCACGCCCAGCTTGCCCAGCATCGCGTTGATCATCGGCCCGCCGCCATGCACCACCACCGGGTTCACGCCGACATGGCGCATCAAGACGATGTCGCGGGCAAAGCTCGCCATTTCCTCGTCATCGCCCATGGCGTTGCCGCCAAACTTGATGACGACTGTCGCGCCCGCATAGCGTTGCAGGTAGGGCAGGGCCTGGCTCAGAGTGCGGGCGGTGGCGATCCAATCGCGGTTCATCTTTTGCGTCTTCATGGTCCGTAAGTCCTCGTTCCACCCGTGTTACGCGGTTGGGCGCAGGGTGCCAAGGGTGATTGCGCTCACCCGCCGGGCTGTTAGGGTCGCGGGAAACGGAGGTGTGACATGAGTGACGACCGCAAGACCCTGCTTCTGACCGGTGCGAGCCGCGGCATCGGCCACGCCACCGTGCGCAAGTTCAACCGCGAAGGTTGGCGCGTGATCACCTGTTCGCGCCAACCCTTTCCCGAGGAATGTCCCTGGGGCGGTGGCCGCGCCGATCACGTTCAGCTGGACCTGTCCGATCCCGCCGATACGATCAACGCGGTCGGGCTGATTCAAGAGAAGCTGGATGGCCGCTTGGATGCGCTCGTGAACAACGCGGGCGTCTCGCCCAAGGGGCCGAATGGCGAACGCTTGTCCACGCTGGACACCAGCCTGATGGATTGGGGCAAGGTCTTTCACGTGAACTTCTTCGCCTCCGTCGTGCTGGCCCGTGGCCTGCAGGAGGAGCTGGCGGCGGCCAAGGGCTCGGTTGTCAACGTCACCTCCATCGCGGGTTCCCGCGTGCACCCGTTTGCAGGCGCCGCCTATGCCACGTCGAAGGCCGCGCTGGCCGCCTTGACCCGCGAGATGGCCCATGACTTCGGCCCATTGGGGGTGCGCGTGAACGCCATCGCGCCGGGCGAGGTCGAAACCTCGATCCTCTCCCCGGGCACCGAGAAGATCGTCGAGAAGCTGCCGATGCAACGCCTCGGTCAGCCCGAAGAAGTCGCCGACGCGATCTACTTCCTCTGCTCGGATCAGTCGTCCTACATCTCGGGCGCCGAGATCGAGGTGAACGGCGCGCAGCACGTGTGAGCGGGTCGGATTTTTCGAAAATTCCGGTCCGTTTTCCGGCGCGGAAAACGGCGACAAACTTTAAAGTCCGGTCCTGTGGGGCTTTAAAGAGTTTAAAACCCGGCCGTCTGAGCCGTTAAACTCTTTAAAGTTTCGCTCAATCCAGCCCGGCGATGATCGCGCGCAGGGTTTCGATCCCCTGGCCCTTTTCCGAGCTTGTCAGCACCAGTTCCGGATAGGCCGCCGGATGTTTCGACAGTTTCTCGCGCACCTGGGTCAGGACCTTGGCGCGGTCCTTCTCCTTGACCTTGTCGGTCTTCGTCATGACCACCTGGAAGGTGACCGCGGCCTTGTCCAGCAGGGTCATGATCTCTTCGTCTACCGCCTTGATTCCATGACGAGAATCCACCAGCACGAAGGCCCGGCGCAGGTTCTGTCGGCCCGACAGATAGGCTTTCAGCAGGCGCTGCCATTTCTCGACCACGGCCACCGGGGCGTTGGCGAAACCGTAGCCCGGCAGGTCGACCAGATAGGGTCCGCCGGTGGTGGTGAAGAAGTTGACTTCTTGCGTTCGGCCCGGCGTGTTCGACGCGCGGGCCAATCGGTTGCGGTTGGTCAAGGCGTTGATAAGGCTAGATTTTCCGACGTTCGAGCGGCCGGCAAAACAGATCTCTACCCGGTCCGGCGCGGGCAGCCCGTCCATTGCGACGACGCCTTTCAGGAACTCCACCGGCGCGGCAAACAGCTTGCGCCCCGCCTCGCGGGACACATCATCTGGTGTTTCGGCTTCGGGAAACGGCAACATCATGACAGAATCTCCAGCGGGTCGCCCTTCTGAACCTCGCCACTCTGCACCACCTCGGCGTAGACGCCAAACTGCTTGTGCCCCCAACCGGTCATCAGCGCGTTCAATGTATCCGCGTCCCGCTCCCCGGTCCGGGTCGAGGCAGTCGTCGCCAGGCAGCGCACGATCTCTTCGCGCACCTCCAGAACCGCTCCGCCCAGTTTGATCCGTTGGCCGATCCAGCCCCGTTCGGCCCAGGGCTCCAGCCCCTCCAGAACCAGGTTGCCGCGCCAGCGATTGATCGAGATTTCGCGGCCGATCCGATCTGCCACTTGGGCATGCGATGCGGCGTTAAGGATTGAAATTGAAGGATAATCCGTATCCGTCATGCCCCGATCTTCGACCCGAAGGATACGGTCCGGCAGGGCGCGGTCGGTGGGGCTGATTGGTTTGACCCAGTCGATGAACCGGGCCTGATCCGCCGCGTCGTCCGGGTTGATCGTGATCTCGTCCCGCTCCGGATGGGTCAGGGTCACGGTGCCCTCTGCCGGGATGCTGCGGGCGCTGATCGCCTGCAACCGCGGCGCCTTTGCCCCGCGCGAAAAGTTCTGGCAGGGCGCCCATTCGCTGCCATCCGCCTTCGCCGCGTCATGGGCCACCGCCCAGCGGCGGTCCCAGGGCATCGTGCGCCCTTCGCGCAGGGTCACACGGGCAAGGCTCTCCCGCCCGTGCGACTTGATCGGGTGTCGCCAGATTTCCGCGACGCGCGCGGTCATTCCGTGCCCTTCGGCTTGCGCTTGAAGCTCTTGAGAATATTGCCAAAAACGTCAGGCTTGTGGCCGTGGCTGCGCATGATCGTATACTGCTGGATGAAGGTGATCGTATTGTTCGCGATCCAGTAAACGACAAGGCCACTGGCGAAGGTGCCCAGCATGAACATGAACACCCAGGGCATCCAGGCAAAGATCATTGCCTGGGTTGCGTCGGTGGGAGACGGGTTCAGCTTCTGTTGCAGCCACATCGAAACGCCCAGCAGGATCGGCAGGATGCCCAGGCTGATGAAGCCCAGCACGCCCAGTTCCGGTACGCCCCAGGGCAGGAGGCCGAAGAAGTTCAGGATCGAGCTCGGGTCCGGCGCGCTGAGGTCGCGAATCCAGCCCACCCAGGGTGCGTGTCGCAGCTCGAGCGTGACGAAGATCACCTTGTAAAGGCTGAAGAAAATCGGGATCTGCAAGAGGATCGGCAGACAGCCCGAGGCCGGGTTGACCTTTTCCTGTTTGTAGAGCGCCATCATCTCCTGCTGGAGCTTGGCCTTGTCCTCACCAGCCTTTTCCTTGATCTTCTCCATCTCCGGCTGCAGCTCGCGCATTTTCGCCATCGAGACATAGGATTTCCACGCCAGCGGCAGCAGCAGCGCCTTTATAATCAGCGTGAGGCCGATGATGGCCCAGCCCATGTTGCCGATGAGCCCGTTCAACCAGTGCAGCACGGCGAAGATCGGCTTGGTCAGGAAGAAGAACCACCCCCAGTCGATCGAGTCGAGGAAGCGGTGGATGCCGCCTTCGTTCTGATAGGTGCGGATGGCTTCCCATTCCTTCGCACCGGCGAAGAGTTGAGTGGTCACCTCGGCGCTATCACCCGCGGCCAGATCAATCGTGGGCAGGCGAATTTGGGTCTGGTACTGATCGCGTGTTTCCGAGTAGCGCACGGCCGCATTGAACTGCTGGCCCGGGGCCGGGATCAGCGTGGTCATCCAGTAGTGATCGGTAAAGCCGATCCAGCCGTTTTCCTCGACAGTCAGGATATCCGCGCGCGCGCCTTCGCGATCATCATAGGTCAGATCGGCGGCGTCGTCGTAATCCATCTCTTCCAGCTCGGTATCGCCCTGGCGGATGATGCCCTCGTGAAGGATGAAAAATCCCTTCATGTCAGCGGGTTCGCCGTGGCGGGCGAGTACGCCGTAAGGGGCCATGCGCTGGGGGGCGTCGCCGGTGTTTTCGACGGATTGGGTAATGGTAAAGAGGAACTTGTCATCCACCGAGACGGTACGGCGGAAAATCATGCCGTTGCCATTGTCCCATTTCAAGGTCACCGGGCTGTCGGGGCTCAGGGTTTCGCCCTGTTCGACGGTCCAGATCGTGTTCTGGCCGGGGACGTCCTCGGACACGGTTTGGCCACCAGGCACCCAGCCGTAAAGTGCGTAATAGGCATGGGCCTGACCCTGGGCGCGCAGCAGGGTGACGATGGGCGAATCCTCCGCCAGATCCTCGCGGTAGCCCTTCAGGGACAAATCGTCGAAGCGCCCACCCAGCAGAGAGATGGTGCCGGACAGGGCGGGGGTGTCGATCTCGACCCGGCCAACTTCCTCGGCCTCAGCCAAGTCCTGAGTATCCGGCGCGCTGGTTTCTGCGTCGGCAGCGGGCGGTACGATTGAGCCCTCGGTCTGGGCGGTCACCGGTTCAGTGGGCGGTGCCACAGGCTCGGGCGGAAACAGCAGCGTCCAGGTGCCAATCACCAGGAGGCTCAGTACCATTGCCAGGATCAGGTTCTTGTTCTGGTCGTCCATGTCGCGCCCATGCCCTCGTCTGTTCAGGTCAGAGAGGTTCAACAGGGCAGGCGGCCAAAGGTCAAGCGATTTTAGGGCAAAACGCCCCCGTCACGCGGGGTTTGGCCGCTGTTTGCGCCTATCCGGCCCGGCGCGGCAGGATCGTGGTCTTGGTCAGTTTCAGCTGGTGCTCGCCAATCCAGGCAAAGGTCTGGTCCAGCGGCATCGGGCGGGCGATGGAATAGCCCTGCACGTGGCCGCAGCCGAGTTGGGCCAGCATCGCGTGTTCGCCATGCGATTCGACGCCTTCTGCCAAGGTTTCCAGGTTCAGCCGTTCCGCCATGGTCAGGATCGCGGCGACCATGTTCTGCTGGTCGCGGTCATTGTCCACATGGGTCACGAAGCTGCGGTCAATCTTGATCCGGTTCACGTCGAAACGGCGGATGTTGGCGATGGAGGCATGGCCGGTGCCGAAATCGTCCAGGTCGATCGGGCAACCCAACTTGGCCAGCGAGGCGATGTTGCGCGTGGTGATGTCATCGTCCGATTGCGCGACCACGTTTTCTAGAACCTCAACGGTCAGCCGCTTGGGGTCGACGTCGAAACGGTCCAGCTCCCACCGGACCTTTTCGAAGAGTTTCGGATTGCGCAGCTCTTCGGCCGAGAAGTTCACCGCGACGCCGGGCACGTTCAGCCCGGCCTTGTCCCATTCGCAAAGCGCGGTCAGAGAGCGGAACAGCATGACCTCACCCAATCGGTCCATCAGCCCGGCACGGGTGACTTGCGGCAGGAAGTTGCCCGGGGCGACATGGCCCTTCTCGGGATGTTCCCAGCGCGCCAGAGCCTCGAACCCGGTCAGTTCGCCAGTGTCGGTCGAGATCTGCGGCTGGAACCAGGGTACGATCTGGCCGGTTTCCAGCGCCTCGGCAAGCTCGTCATGATCATCGCTTTCGAGCAGCACGGGCCCCCGCATGCCGATGGCATAGGCGCGGATCGAACTGGGCCCGGCCTTGCGGGCCTCCGCCAGTGCAGCCTCGGCGGCGGCGAGCATGCCGGCGGGGGTCGGATCCTCGACCCGGGCGGGTAGGGAGAACCCGATCGAGGCGGTGGTCAGCACGCGGGTGCCATCCACCGCGA
This sequence comes from Aliiroseovarius sp., assembly GCF_965228805.1. Taxonomy (NCBI): domain Bacteria; kingdom Pseudomonadati; phylum Pseudomonadota; class Alphaproteobacteria; order Rhodobacterales; family Paracoccaceae; genus Aliiroseovarius; species Aliiroseovarius sp. The sequence goes on from NZ_CBDDIE010000003.1 coordinate 1,724,221, forward strand.
TCGGGTCGCCGAGGCAGGCCTGAAGGCGACCGGAGAGCTGGATCATCACCTCCAGGTCTACCCGACGTTTCTTTTCGATCATGATGCCGAAACAGCCGTTGTCGAGCGAGGCGACCACATCGGTGTCGCGCATCGCCGTGCGCAGCCGGTCGGCGCAGCGTTGCATCACGGTTTCGGCCACGGATTGACCGTATTGGGCACGGATGGCCGAGAGATCGTCCAGCTCCACCACCAGGCAGGCAAAATGCCCTTCCCCCTGCACAATTCCGGTGATGGCCGACTGCCCGGGCAATCCGGTCACCGGATCCGCATGGGCATCCGCCTGCGCATTGTGGCGCGACAGGATACTGGAGAGCGCCAGCAGCGCGGGCAGGAGCAGCGCCAGGACCAACAGCAACCCTTCACCACCATACCAATAAGCCCCGAGCGTCAGCGCGGGAATGAAGGCCGCAAGCTGCGGCCCCACAAGCGCCATACGCAGAAGTTCTTTCAGCTGGGTCCCCTTCGGGCCGGCGTTGGTGGCAGCCATGCGCCTGTTCCTTCCGATCAGCGGGCACGAGCGCCCAGTTCACGCACAACCTTAGGAACAGAGAGGAAACAGAGTCTTAATCGGCCCGGACAAAACGGTTTTAATTGTCGGTTTCCGCGGCGTTTGGTCGGGTCAAGCCCATGAAGTCGAACAGTTTTTCATCCAGCAAGTGGCTGGGACGCGCATTCATCAGGGCACGGAACATGACCTGGCGACGACCGGGGGAATTGGCCTCCCACCCATCGAGAATCGCCTTCACCTGCTGGCGTTGCAACCCGTCCTGCGAGCCACAGAGATCGCAGGGAATGATTGGGTAGTTCATCTGGGTCGCGAACTTCTCGCAATCGGCCTCGGCCACATGGGCAAGGGGGCGATAGACGAACAGATCGCCTTCCTCGTTGATCAGTTTCGGTGGCATGGTCGCCAGACGGCCGCCGTGAAAGAGGTTCATGAAGAAGGTTTCGAGGATGTCGTCGCGGTGGTGGCCCAGCACAACGGCGCTGCAACCTTCCTCGCGCGCGATTCGGTAGAGGTTGCCGCGTCTCAGCCGCGAGCAGAGCGAACAATAGGTGCGCCCCTGGGGCACCTTGTCCATGACGATGGAAAACGTGTCCTCGTACTCGATCCGGTTCGGCACTTGCATCTTTTCCAGGAACTCGGGCAGCACGGTGGCCGGGAAGTTCGGCTGGCCCTGGTCGAGGTTGCAGGCGAGCAGGTCGACCGGCAGCAACCCGCGCCATTTCAGCTCATAGAGCACCGCCAGCATTGTGTAGCTGTCCTTGCCGCCAGACAGGCAGACCAGCCATTTGTCGGGCTTGCCGCTCGTCTTGGTCCGGTCGACCATGCCGTATTGGTCCACAGCCTCGCGCACCTGGCGCACGATGCGCTTGCGCAGCTTCTTGAACTCGGTGGTCGAGGGGGCGCCGTGAAACAGCGGGTGGATATCATCAAGGTCGTCCAGCATGAGCGCGCAATAGGGGATTTGCGCCTTGCAGGCAAGGGGGAGACGCGGGTCGGTGCGGGCGGGGCGCGGCAATGGGTCGCTGCGCGGAAAATACCTGACTTGACTTGTCGGATTGACCGAAGGGGCAGAACGGCGCAGGGTCTGGCAAAATGGAGATGGTGCGATGAAGACTGTGATTGCGGCGCTGGCCGCTGTAATGCTGGCCCCTGCCGCCTGGGCCGAAGATGTGGTGGTGGACATGCAGCACGATGTGAGCCACGGCGGCGGCCATGGCGAACATATGGTCGACCAGATCACCGACCCGGGCGCGACCGCGGCCACGGGCATGTTCAGCTTCCAGCCCTCGGTGTTGCGGCTGGAACCGGGCGACAAGATGGTGGTGCTGAACAGCACCGGAGAACACACGGTGCACTCGGTGCCGCAGCTCTGGCCCGAGGATCGCGAGCCGGTGAAGATCTCCAATACCCCACGCACCGAGGTCGCCTTTGAGACGCCCGGCGTCTATGGGTTTCGCTGCGCGCGCCACGGGCTTTACGGCATGACGCTGCTGGTCGTGGTGGGAGATGGCGGTGGGGTCACCGACATTTCCGAGCAGATTGAGGCGATGCGGGCGGGTGCCAAGGAAAAGGCGGCGTTTCGGCGGCTGTTCCAGGAATACCTGGACGGGCGGTAAGGCCCGGGACGCGCGGGCCCCGGGCCGGGGTGCTCACGGCACCAGATGGCGCAGTGAGGGGGCGACCGGGCCGTGTTCGGGCAGGCCGATGTCGCGCCGCAAGTGATCACTCAGAACGCCGGGCCCATCCGCGCGTGGTCGCGGGCGGGCAAAGAGCGCGGAACGCATCACCCGCCAGCGGCCATGGCGCTGGATCAGCGCCAGGATGGCCTCGCGCAGCTGCAATCCGGCGGGCAGGGTAGTTGTTAGGTCGGTCATGTCGTGTCTCCAATTCTCGAGTCGACAGGCATCCTCGGACCTCAAGTGAACTTTAGGTCAAGGATATTTTTCGTCAGGGAGTTGGCGCCGGATCTTGACCGGCGCCCCTGTCTCAGAAATGCAGATCCCGCAACGCGGGCGGAGGGTGGCTTGGCGGCAGTCCGACGTCGTGGCGCAGGTGGTTGGACAGGTCAGCGGCCTCCAGCCGCTTGCGGCGCCGACCCCGCAACATCGCGGTCGCCAGCGCGCGCAGCACGCTCCAGGCGCCGTGGCGGATCAGCAGTTCTTCGATCAACAGGTGCGGACGCAGATGCGCCACACGGGGGTCCAGATTGGTCATGGTACAGTCCGGGCGTGATGACACGCCGGTCCCTAGGGGTTGAGGTTTGGTAGGGACATCGCGGCGGTGGGACTCCGGGTGTGGAGCAGCCATGGTATCGCGATGTCAGGAGGCCCTGGCGGGCGCGGGGCGGGGCGTCTTAGCAGGCAGCGCCTGGACGGAGCCACTTGCCGGTGAGGCCATACCCCATGTGCTCAACACGGATGAGCGAAACGGTCGCATAAATGGTCATGATCGCCCTCCCTTGTCTGTTTGTTGAGCAGGGGCGCGTATAGGCGCGCGGGATGTTATCGCCAACAGGGCGGAACAACTTCGGCGCGAACTGTGGCCGAGCGGCCACGGAGCGCGTAGGGCTCAGGGGTGATCGCAGGGTTTGTGATCGTCGCCGGGTTTGTCCGGCACCGGGTCATAGCCCGACCCGCCCACCGGGTGGCAGCGCCCGATCCGGCGGATCGCCAGCCAGCTGCCCTTGATCGCGCCGTGTTTCTCCAACGCTTCCAGCGCATAGGCGCTACAGGTGGGTTGGTAGCGGCATCCATGGCCGACCCAGGGAGAAAACAGCAGCCGATAGGCGCGCACGGGCAGGGCGGCGATATGGGCAAGCGGGGTCATTTCGGGCCGTGGACCTTTTTGAGGGCGCGGACCAGGTCCGCTTCCAATTCAATATAGTCACGGGTCGCCGTGGCGCCAGCGCGGCCGATCAGCACATAGTCCCAGCCGGGTTGGCCATGCGCGGGCAGAATGGCACGCGCAATCTCGCGCAACCGCCGCTTGGCGCGGTTGCGGGCGACCGCGTTTCCGACCTTTTTCGAACAGGTAAAGCCGATGCGGGTCAGGTCGTCATCATCCCGCCGGTTGCGCGCTTGCAGCAGGAATGCCGGGGCCGGAGCCTTGGTCGCGCGGGCACAGGCCAGGAAATCCGGGCGTTTGGTCAGTGTCTCAATGCGGGTGGTGGTCATGCGCGATGGTCCCCTTCAAGCACGGAGGGCCGCGCCCTCCCCTGGGAGGGCTTTCGAAACAGGTTTATGGTACACGGCGGTGCAACAAAAGCCGACGTTAGTTCGCGTCGAGACGGAGCAAAACGCCCTCCCGTGGGGAGGCCCCCCTCCCGGCAGATTGCGTCCCGCAATCGCCTGACGGGTCGACGAGGGCGTGGCCCGGCTTCGCCGTGCCGAACCAACGCTTTTGGCAAATACTGTGCCCAAGACACACGGAAACCGCCGGAGGTCAAGGCGACCTCCGGCGGTTTCGCGTAGAGTACCATCGTGGCGCTTACGCGCTCAGCGACTTGCGACCACGAGCGCGGCGCGCGTTCAGGATCTTGCGGCCGGCCTTGGTGGCCATGCGCGAGCGGAAGCCGTGGCGGCGTTTGCGAACCAGGTTCGAGGGTTGGTAGGTGCGTTTCATCGCCCGTCTCCGTCCAAGGCCCAAAATCCCGGTGGATTCGGGGCGTGTGTCATTCGAAGCCCGGTCTATAGGCGGCAATTCGGTCCAAGTCAAACGCCCCGTGAAAGAAAATCGCGGCTTTTGTTACAGAATGGGGCTCCTTTCGTAGCATATCCTCACCGGGGATCAAGCGGACGTGAGGTGGGTGGGAAAGATGCAATGAAGCCGTCATGTTGGCTGCAACCGCAGACGAGAAAGCCCATGACCGACATGACCACACCCACCGGCGCCGAGGCGCATCCGATGCTGAAGCGCCTGCCGCTGATCACCATCCTGGCCGTCGCCCTGATCGGCGCCTTTACCCTGCGCGACTACCTCAGCTTTGAAACGCTGGCGGCGAATCGCGAGGTTTTGCTGGCGTTTCGTGATGCCAACTACCTGCTGACGGTGCTGGTCTTCGTGGCCGCCTATGTGGTGATCGTCGCCTTCTCGCTGCCCGGGGCCACCATCGCGACCCTGACCGGCGGCTTCCTGTTCGCGACCTTTCCGGGTGTGTTGTTCAATGTCACCGCCGCCACCCTCGGTGCGATTGCCATCTTTCTGGCCGCGCGCTGGGGGCTGGGCGACCGACTGGCGGCCCGCATGGAGCATTCCGACGGCGCGGTGAAACGCATCAAGGATGGGATTGACCAGAACCAGTGGTCCGTCCTGTTCATGATCCGCCTGGTGCCCGCCGTGCCCTTCTTCATCGCCAACCTGATCCCCGCCTTCGTCGGCGTGCCGCTCTATCGCTTCGCCATCTCGACCTTCCTGGGCATCATTCCGGGCGGGCTGGTCTATACTTCGGTCGGTGCCGGGCTGGGCGAGGTCTTTGCCCGTGGCGAGGCGCCCGATCTGGGCATTATCTTCGAGCCGCATGTGCTCTTCCCGATCCTCGGCCTGGCGGCCCTGTCCGCCCTGCCCATGGTCCTGAAACTCTTCAAGAAAGGCGCGTGATATGGAGCGCATCAAGGTGGATGTCTGCGTCATTGGCGCAGGGGCCGGAGGTTTGTCCGTGGCCGCGGGCGCGGTGCAGATGGGGGCCTCGGTTGTCCTTCTGGAAGGACACAAGATGGGCGGCGACTGCCTGAACTTCGGCTGCGTGCCGTCAAAGGCGCTGCTGCATGCCGGGCGCGCGGGGATGGAGTGGCAGGCGGCGCATGAACATGTGCGGGCCACGATTGCCACGATCGAACCCCATGACAGCCAGGAGCGTTTCGAAGGGCTGGGCGTGCGGGTCATTCGCGAGTTTGGCCAGTTCATCAGCCCCACGGAAGTGCAGGCAGGCGATCACGTGATCCAGGCCCGACGCTTCGTGATCTCGACCGGCTCGCGCCCCTTCGTGCCACCGATCCCGGGACTGGAGGGGGTGCCTTACGAGACCAACGAAACGATCTTCGACCTGGAAGACGCGCCCAAGCACCTGCTGATCATCGGCGGCGGCCCCATCGGGCTGGAAATGGCCGAGGCGCATCGCGCGCTGGGTTGCGAGGTCACAGTGATCGAGGGGCTAAAGGCGCTGGGCAAGGATGACCCGGAGCTGGCGGGTGTGGTGCTGGACAGTCTGCGCGGCCAGGGCGTCGCCATTGAAGAGGGTGCGATGGCCAAGGAGGTTCGTGGCCAGGCAGGCGCCATTGAGGTCGAGGCGCAGGACGGGCGCATCTTCAAGGGTTCGCATCTGCTGGTCGCCGTGGGGCGGCAGGCCAACACCGACAAGCTGAACATCGAGGCCGCCGGGATCGAACCTACCCGTACCGGGCTGAAGGTGGATGCAAGCCTGCGCACGACGAATCGCAAGGTCTATGCGATCGGCGACGTGGCGGGCGGGCTGCAGTTCACCCATGTGGCGGGCTATCATGCCGGGATCATTATTCGCTCGATGCTGTTTGGCCTGCCGTCGAAGGCCAAGACGCACCACATCCCCTGGGCCACCTATACCTCGCCCGAACTGGCGCAGGTCGGGTTGACCGAGGCAGAAGCACGCAAGGCCCATGGCGCCCGGCTGGAGGTCGTGCGGTTCGATTTCTCCGGCAATGACCGCGCGATTGCCACCGGTCAGACCCAAGGCACGGTCAAGGCGATGGTGGTGAAGGGCAAGCCGGTCGGTGTCTCCATCGTCGGACCCGGCGCGGGGGAGCTCATCAACTTCTGGGCCATGGTCATCGCCAACGGGCTAAAAATGTCCCATGTGGCCGCCATGGTCGCGCCCTATCCCACGATGGGCGAGATCAACAAACGCGTGGCGGGGGCCTATTTCACCCCCCGCCTGTTTGACAATCCCAAGGTGAAGCGCATTGTGGGACTTGTGCAACGATTGATCCCCTGAAGGTGCGACCGGATATGCTCAATACCCTTTCGGGACGTTTCCTGATCCTGACCACCGCCTTCGTGATGTTGGCGGAGGTGTTGATTTTTGTCCCCTCGGTGGCGCGGTTTCGCGAGGATTACCTGCGCAACCGTCTGGAACGGGCGCAGATCGCCTCGCTCGCGCTGCTGGCCGAGGACATGATCGACCCCTCGCTGGAAACCGAGCTGCTGGAGAATGCCGAGGTCTTCAATGTGGTGCTGCGCCGCGATGAGGTGCGCGAGCTGATGCTGAGCTCGACCCTGCCCGGGCCGGTGGCGGGAAATTTCGACCTGCGCGACAGCATGCCCTGGGCGCTGATCATGGATGCGATGACCCGGCTGGCCAAGCCCGATGATCAGGTGATCCGGGTGATTGGAGAGCCGGTGCGCGAGGGTGGTTTGGTGATCGAGGTCACCATGGCCACTGGTCCCCTGCGCGCAGCGATGATCGACTATGGGCGCAACATCTTCCTGTTGTCGCTGGTGATCTCGGTCTTCACGGCCGTGCTGCTGTTCCTGGCGGTGCGGCGCCTGATGGTGCGGCCGATCAAGGGCGTGGTGGACCACATGGCCTCCTATGCCGAGGCACCGGAGGACGCGCGCACGATCATCGAACCTTCCGCCGGGGTGACCGAGCTGCGCGAGGCCGAGGAGGCGCTGCAGACCATGCAGACCCAGCTGACCGGTGCCTTGAAGCAAAAGGAACGTCTGGCCCAGCTGGGCGGTGCGGTGGCGCGGATCAGCCACGACCTGCGCAATATCCTGACGACCGCGCAGCTCTTTGCCGACCGGATGGAGATGAGCGAGGATCCCGGGGTGAAACGGGCCGCCCCCAAGCTGGTGAACTCGATCGCCCGGGCGGTGAACCTGTGCGAAAGCACGCTGGCCTTCGGCAAGGCCGAGGAGCCCGCGCCGATGCTGACCCGCGTGGTGCTGGCGGAACTGGCGGGGGAGGTGTTCGACAGCGAACGGCTGGCGTCGGGCGAACATGACATCTCCTACGGCGAGAACATTCCGGCCAACATGGTGGTGCGGGCCGATCCCGAACAGGTCTACCGCGTGCTGGGCAACCTGGTGCGCAACGCCCGCCAGGCGATCATCGCCTCGGGCAAGTCGGGTGAAGTTTCCCTGCGCGCGACCGAAAACGATGTGGAATGGACCATCTGCGTCGAGGACACCGGGCCGGGCCTGCCGCCCAAGGCGCAGGAACTGCTGTTCCAGCCCTTCGCGGGCACCAACCGGCGCGGCGGCACCGGGCTGGGCCTGGCCATTGCCGCCGAGCTGATCCGCGGCCACGGTGGGCGGCTGGAGCTGGAACGTACGGGGGCGGAGGGTACGGTCTTTGCCATCCACCTGCCCAAGGGGGTCGAGACGCTCGATCCCTGAACCCGGCGGGCAGGGCTGAATTCCCCGGCCCGGCTCCCACCCTTGCAAGCGAGGCGCAGGTGGCAGGTCGGTTGCCATCCCACCCCGCCGCGCCGGGGAATTCGGCTCCTGGTTTGCGCGCGGACAAAAAATCGCACACGGGTGCATATTTCCTGTTTTTCGCTCTTGCGCCCCCCCAAGGGTGAGTCTATACCCCGCCTCCACGGACCGATAGCTCAGCTGGATAGAGTACCTGACTACGAATCAGGGGGTCGGGGGTTCGAATCCTCCTCGGTCCGCCACCTGCCCAAATGTCAAATGCCAGTATATGTTACCTTTTGGGGCACTAATTTGCTTTTTTGCACGTCGTGACCTTGGTTGCGGTGTTGTTTTCGCCTTTTCGGTGAAGAGCGACGTATAGCTCGATCAGATACCGTCGCGTGCTCCATGGCGTAAAAGACGACAACCCCAATGTGAGTTTCTGCTCCCGGCCCCTAGCTTCCATTCATGGCAGTCGCGGGAAATGACCGGAGCCAGCTTGAAGCGTACATAGCCTTTCGGCATGTCGGGTGGTGACCTGCCGTTCACTACTGCGACCTCGAACGGCAGCAACCGCGGAAATCGGACTTTGCAAAGTTTCGCGATCGGCCGAAGCCAGATCCCCACACCGCCTGCGCAATGCTCCGATGCAGTCAAACAACGCGGATTTCAGGTTCCTTCGGGCGCGGGGATGATCTCTTCTTCTTCTGACTTTTCCTGATTGGTTTCCTTAGTCTCTGGGAGGCCCACCGAGATAGGAGATTGAGATGCAAGAAAACCGTCACGCACCACCTTTGTCTGACCCCGAGAACATCCTTCGGCTTCCGGCTCGAACGATCCCATACTGGAATATAATTGAGTATTGTCGACACATCGGCGTTGCGAAACTACCGTCCGGGCAATGCCACTGGGTCGCGCGCATCCGGTGCAAGGGCGGTAAGTACCGACAGAAACGTCTAGGCAGAGTTGGCTTGGAATGTGCGGGAGGGTTGACCTACGACCAAGCTTTGTCGGCTGCTACCGACTGGTTCAAACAGGCCCAGATTGTCGCCCTTGCGGCCCAACCCTACGCGGTGGGCATAAACTCCAAGCTGAAATACACAAAAACCAATAGTCGGTTCACAGTCGGTGATGCGATGTACGGCTTCGTGGAATGGAAACGAATTGCCGCCGCCCCGACTTATTTTGAAACCACCCTTTCGCTCATAAATTGTCACATCATTCCTAGGCTGGGTGATCGGCCCGTTGAGGAGTTGACCCAGCAGGTGTTCACCGAGTTCTGTTTAGATATCCTGGAAACAGCTCCAAAGCGCGGGAACCAAACCCAGGGAGCAAAAACTCGGTTACATGATTTGGATCACGAAGCGCTTCGAAAGCGAAAGAAAACACTGAATACGGTGATCGGCATCCTGAGAACGGCCATCGAGATGGCTTGGGAAAATGGCGACGTGGAGTCCGAGCGGTCATGGCGGCGATTGCATCGCGTTCCTCACGCGGATGCTCCTCGACAGTTCTTCTTGACTCGCGCCCAGGCCAAGCGCTTGATCGCCTCCTGTCGACCAGACCTCGCTCTCCTGGTTCAGGCTGCCTTGTATACCGGGTGCCGGGTGTCCGAGCTCGCTAGAATGAAAGCGCGCGACGTTGGTGGCAATGTCTATGGCGTTTACGTCGCACCAATGAAGAGCTATCGCGGGCGCTATGTTATTCTCCCGGATGAGGGAATGACCTTCTTTCTTGATCAGATCGAAAAACTCGAAGACGAGCAGCTTGTCTTTCGGACGGCGTCAGAAAGATCATGGGCTGGGCTCCACAAGCATCTCTTCAAGGAGGCGGTAAGGCGCGCTGGTTTGCCCGAAGAGTTCGTGTTTCATGGGCTCCGGCACACTTACGCAAGTCAATTGGTGCAAGCGGGGACACCACTGGCAATCGTTGCCAAACAACTCGGACATTCAAATACCGATACTGTCAGTCGGACCTACGGCCATCTTTGTTGCGACTCCATCGAATTCGAGCTCTCGAAGCGGTTTGCACCCCTTCAGCAGACAAGAAAGGACGGACGGCTGAAACGCTTGAAAGCTTCACTTCAAAACAGAAGCGAGCCTAATTGGTCATGGCCGTTAAAGAACCGAAGCAAGTCGAACGGGGTATTGGTTGAATTGCTTCGGGGAAGAGAAGCAGAATTACGTGGTCAGGACACCTGATCAGCCCATAGCTACCATTCGATGCGTCGAACCAAGAAGTCTTCGGCTTCCATTGGTCCGCACCAGTCAATTCACTTCCTATAGGATTACGAGGCCACTCCAATCCTATCCATATGCGGGAAAGTCGCATTTAATCTTCGCCAAATAAGAGTATGATCTCCTTTGTAGTTCATTCAAAACACACTAGGAGGTTGATCAAAAAATGTGGCGCCAGATTTCGCTTTTCTCCGTGTTGTTATTGTTGCTTTCAAACACCCCAGCAACCTCACAAGAGTTCGCGCCACCTTTTCTCGATACATTTCGACTGGCTCAGAGTTATTCTTGCGGAAAGACTTGTGGGAAAGTTCGTAGTTGTCGGGAAGCGGTTTACCAATGGTGCGTGTGTGGATACCGGCGCGCGGATGGAGACAATGACGGGGTGCCATGCGAGAAGCATTGTGGTCAGAGCTCCAGAGCTAACCTTGATCGAGTTCGTGCATACAAGGCTGAGTTTGGGTGCCGGTGAACGGCCCTAACCGGACTCTGATCGTTTGCCAACGTGCTGCTGCGCGGCTTCCTCGAAGCAGTCATTGGCGAGTGAACACGCTTGTCTTTCAAAAGGTGCACTCACGACGCTTACTCAAGCCGCAATAGCGAAGCTGATAGCCTTGAAATCAGCCAAGTTCGACCCGATCTACTTGTAGATATGGGCACCCCAGCAGGAAGATTTGAAACCGCATTAGGAAGGGAACCGTTTTTTGGAATTTGTTGTGCAGAATGCTTTCGAGATCGTTTCAATCCTGATTGCCGCTGGCGCATTGTTCTACGCGGCACTTGCGTTTAGCGCCTCAAAGCAAGCGATCAAAGCCACACAGGAATCTGACATCACCGCTCTGCAAGTAAAAGCGCAAGACGGTATCTCAGATGCGAAGCGAAGTTTCCTATCACTTCAAGAGGCTTGCCTTCTAACGCGGCGAGAATGGGACAATCACAAGAGTCAGCACTTTCCTACATTGGGTAGTTCTTTTGGACACTCAATTTTCGCTGTACCGGAAGAAACACAGCACATCAGTGAAATTGAGCGAACAGGTTCGACAACGCTCAACGAGCTACTTGCGTCAAAACCTAAGTCTGATGCGCCAACCACTTCAGACCTATGTGAATTTATTGCCAAGGCACAGTCCGCGTCCACGCAGATCGAAAGGCTTAAATTGAGCCTTGAAGGGCCAAAACCTTTCAGACAATGACGGCCCTAAGCCGCCTTTCGCGGAAGACGCATTGAATGGCGGTTATGAGGCCCTTTTTTCAACCCTCAGAATTTTGGCGAGAACTTGGAAAGGAAGGTAGGCTTGCTTGCTGCCTGCCTTCGTGGGGATCAGATACCCAAACCTTGGGAACTGGCCCCGGCTGACAATGGTGGGACACACAGCCGGGGCATGATTACTAGGGCGAACGAAACTACTATTGCCCTTGGTATTTGGGTAAACAGATTTGGTTAACGCAGAGTTAACCGTATTCCGATCCCGGCAAATAGATGCCGCTGCGCAAAAACAGAACATCCGGCCGATCACCGCTTACCCAACATTTAGACAGGGTGTGGGCGCTTTGGGATTTGGGTAACCAGTCGCCCGGATGGAGCAGACCCACAATCGCCCCGTGGCTGTTTCAACCTGCACCCCCGACTTCGGTCGGGGGTGTTCCCAAATAGCTGGGGGCGGAGCAATTCGTCGTCATTGGTGGTTTCTGGTATAGTCGCTGACGGGGCTTCTATTGTGAGAAGCGGTGGGTGACATTTTGGCACGCGAAACACCGATCGATGAGATGATCGAGTGCGCGCTGGAAGAGCTGCTGTCTGGCAGCAAAGAGCAACGGCGAACGCTCGTGCGCCGGATGTGCCTGAGATGGCCATCCGAGCCAGCCCTTTCGATCATTTTTTCCCTGACCTCCGCCGCAGCAATCATAGAGGACAACCTTTCCCAAGACAGCGAAGATGATAACGGCGGCGTCGCTGATCGGACCTATCGGCTGGCAGCGGTGCTTGCGGCCGATGTCTATGCTGTTGAATGTATGCGCCGAAAGCTACCTCTTGCACGAGATCTCCTGCATTTCTGGCGGCGGGTGGATGGATACTTCTCAGGCCTGTGACGTTTGCGCCGCGGCCAAAAAAAATATGCAGCTTAACTGTGCCACCCCGAACACAGTTGTTGCCGCTGGAACATGGTTAACCGGCTGTTAACTTCTGTTTCCTAAGCATTGGTTAAGGGCGCCTAACATCGTTCCTTTACGCCCTTGCATCTGTGCCCCGGCTGATCACTCCACCCCACCCCTCGAAGCCGGGGCACGCAAGTGCCCTTTTTCCACTCGAAGTGTTGATTGCTCTCCGCGTTTGCGCTTTATCGCGGCCCCGGGGGGAGTTTTCGATGTCGACAAGGTGTCCATTCTACAAAGTGGGGCAGATAGTTATGCGCGACCAGGAGGGAAACGCTGTTCGACGCGAAGTCCCAAGCTGCACACACGCAAGCTTTTTGGTCGCAATGCAGGTCTTGTCAGGCGTACCTCGCTGCGGCGGTGACAAATCCAAATGCGGAGCTGAGAATGAGACGCCCAGCAAATGACAACCGTCGCCCTTCAACGTTGATTAGGTTAGGCCGCCTTTTGATCATCGGGGCAGGGCTCGCCTTATTGGCTACCTTCGCGCGGTCAATCTGGCATCTGATTGAGGCAGCCTTGTGGTAACCGAAAGGTAAGCCTAGCCCGCTATCCTAGCAGGGTAGTGAGTTGCCCCTCGGGGCTTGCTTGCGGCGCGGCGGCCTTCCGTTCCATGTGCTGCCGCGCCCTCCCACCTTCTAAGAATGCTCCTGGCAATATTGGCCTATTGCGCCTTAAAAAGGTGGGTGCAATCGGGGTAGGGCAGTTCCATACAACCAGTCGCTGGCCTGGTTATTCGGCCCTTTCCGGACCTAGGCGAAATATTCGAATGCTGCGACGCGGCTTCCCCAGAGCGGACACTCTGATAGGAACTCATTGACACAGACAAGATCAAAAATTCCGGTGCTCCCAAAAGGAGCGCTCAATCCTTCGACACAATGTCAAAAACGAGCTTGTTGTAGTTTGACGCTTTGGCGAAGTAACCCAACCTATGACGGCGGTCGATCCTATTCAATCCTCTGTGGCCAACTGCGCTAGACCAGGACAACCAATCGGACTGCCCAGCACCCAAATGAGCATCCCGAAGCTCTACCAAGCCGTACCTCAAGTCGGGTATTTCAAGTAGTTTAGCTCTTGAGATCGAAGTAGCGTTTGGGTGGTTGTTCAGCCTATCTATGATCTCTGCAGCTGACGCGGTGTTCAGAAGCCGATCTTCAAGAATATGGGTTAGCCAAAAAAGCTGAAACTCGTAGATCATCGCATCATTGTCGCGCAGTAATTCTAACACAAATGCAGCTATGGCTTCTTGGTCGTCCGCCTCGAGGCAAAATGAGTGAATATTCTTGAACAGGTGTGGAAAGCGGCGCGCAATGTCTGCAAGACGGTCAATCGCTTCTTCGGCGTGCTCGGCCATCAAAGCCAGCACGAGTTCCGCGTCCTCTTCTTCGATATCATCTTGTTGTAGTAGGCCTCTCAGAAAACCCATTTCTTCATCCGACAAATCTCGTTCGATTTCGACCTCTTCATCGGGGATGCCATCATAGTCGGTGACAACGACACGCCGCCGTTGAAGTAGCTGTATCCTTACGTCTTCGATTGCATCCTCAAGTTCAACGTTCTCCCGCACTCCATCGCTGGTCTTGTTTGGATTCAGTGAAAGGCCTTTCTCACCCAAGAGGCCTTGGATCGTAATGAAGTCATGGCGAAGATCACGTCGCGAGTCGGAGAACAGGACAAAATCGTCCATAAACCTGACAACAGCATTGCTGCGCAACCCGTGAAACTGTTCGACGAAACGGAGAAAATCATTGCCAATCATTTTCGTTGGGTAAATGCCTTGTGGCAGACAGTCTACTGAACGACCCGTGTTTATCTCTCGAAGAAACTGGCCAAACGCTTGGTAATCCTGTTCGGATGCTCCAGTTCTAGACAACCAGGAAACAAGATCATGGTGGTAAATCGAGTTGAAATAGGCAGCGACATCGAAGCTCAAGCTGTAGCGGAATTGCTCCCGATACGCTGCAATTGCCCCCTTATACCCCCGAAAAGAACCCGAAGGATTTAGCGGCTCACCATCTTGAAAACGGTAGCCAAAATGCTTCTTGTGCTCGTGGAAGGGTGCTCTGAAGCGGGCTCTGTTTCGTAAGACGAGATCGTATATGAAGTACTCCGCCACAGGATCTAGTTTTACGGTTCGCCTTAGGTGAAAGCCGGGCTTGCCAGCATAGACCCTAGTCTGTGAACGGAATGAAAATGCCTCTTGATCGGGATCAAGGCAACGATTCAAGAACTCGTGGATTTCGTTTTGACCATTTTCGATCAGGTAACGATTTGTCGACATCGGAAAAAGCGTTCGACGGTAGTCGGTTGAATAAAAATCAAACATCGGCGCGGCCTGCTTTCTTGGTCAAGACTCTTCGGTCAACGGTGCTGGTTTGGATGCGCCCCAATATTCCTGGTACTTCGGACCGTGGCTTTCCGGCTGTTGACCCTTTTCTGGTTTGCTCATCATGATCGGTAAAGGTGCGGGTAAATCGGGGCCGACGATGATCGCTTCGCCCTGTGACAGAGATGGGATGAAAGCAGCGGCGCTGCGGTCCAGATCACCGCAAGCTCTTTCGATGGTCTCTCGGTCGCGGTCATTGGTAAGTCTGTGAACAAACAAAGTTCCCAGCTGACTGAGAACATCCTGCGGTACATCTCTGGGGCGCTGGGTCGCGATCACTGTCGTCAGCCCGTACTTCCTGCCCTCCTTTGCAATTAGGCCAAACGCATCAAGGCTAATGCTACTGAATTCATCACCGACTGTCCGACCAATGAATTGGTGTGCCTCATCCAAGCAACAAACGAGCGGGTTCTGGCGAAACCGGCCTTGCCGTGCAAGACCAAGCAGGTATCGTCCGAGTGCATTCAATAGTAATTCTCTGGTGTTGTGTTTGAAGCTCACCTTCTCGAAGGACAGTACCATTGCTCTGGCATTTGGATTGGCCAAGAATTTCTCAATCTCTTGACAGATGTCCAGGCCATCATCTGAAAAAAGGCAGGCCAACTCAGGGGAGGTCAAAAAGGTTTCGATGCGAATGATCAGTGAGTTGCAATACCCAACTGCATTGTTGTCGAGTTGCCCATATCTCGATGCATCATTGTTATGCACTGGCCGCACACACTCGTTTCGTACCTGCCGTGACAGGGAGCTGAAATCGAACTGGCATGTTTCAACTGCCAACTCATCCGCCAGCATCAACTCAGCTTGACCGTATGCGAGGCGGCTCTGATTGGCTTTTTCAATGGTCCCTTGCTCTTCTATGACGACATGTCCAACGGGATCGTCGCCCCTACAAACTAAAACACTTCGCTGGGTACCCTTCACCTCGACGGGGAACCGTTCCGCATCAGCCGTCAAGACCCGCGCCATGCGCAGGCTTTTCGTTGCGCTACGGAGGGCTGGACCCTGACTTTGGCCGGTCGGCGTAAGCAGCGCGTTTAAGTCCTGTTCTGACAAATTCTCACTCGGGAACCGCACCAAGGGCTGATCTTCATCGCCACTCTCGCTAAACGAGTATTTCCATGCGCCAGCTACTTTCCCTGTGAATTCACCGGTCGGGTCAAACAGAATACACTTGCCACCGATACGCACGATTTCATTGACAAGACGCGAAACCGTCCAGCTCTTCCCCCCACCTGTCGCGCCAAACACCCCGCAATGACGACCGAACAATTTCTCTGGCGGTATGCTGAGGGAGGCATCATCCAGCCCGGATAGGTGCCCCAGCTCGACGAGTAACGGTGCACTGTCTCCCTTCACGTCGCCTTCCAAGGCATCCTTGATGGAATTGGACAGCGCCCCGCCCTCTGCGAGGTAGACCCCATCACCGACCCTCGGCTGCGTGTTTATACCACGCGTCACTTTCCGAGTTGTCTTGCTGACGGTCGCCAACAGCTGGACGCGCCCTTGCGGCTCTACCGTGGGATCGACCTCAATCTGGTGCTCAAGGACATTTCGCTGCCTGTCTGGAATGCCAACCTCAGTCACTCGCCCCAAGATCGCAGAGCGGTCACAATCGACAAACACGAAATCGCCTACGGAGCCTTTGGCCAGCCCGCGCCGACCAAGGGCTGCAAGAGCATTTGGCAAGGTGAGTTCCACGGCACTTGCCGTCACCCGCGTGACGGTTCCTGTACGCTTGGACGGGTCGATCAGGGAGGCAAGCTCGTTCATGCACCCTCACCCTCGCGCAGCTTTTCAAGCCGATCCTGCAAGAGCTGGCGATCCGTCTTGCCCGATATCATCGGCAAGGCGTCGGCAAGGTCTTCGAAGCGGCCATTCAACATCGTAATGCGCGTATCGCCCTGCTGCACAAGCCGGGCGATCTTGCTCTGATAGGGGCGTTGTCCAGCCAGATCGAGATCGATCTCCTGTGCCTCTTCATCGAAGAGCTTTTGATGCTCGACGAACCCACGATCACAAAGGACAAGGCGCAGCGACAGGTTTGTTTCGATGGCTGACCAGATCGGGGCGCTGATGTGATCGTCTGCGAAACCGAAGCCGGAGATGATCAACGTTGTATCGGGTTCCCGCAAGGCGGCCTGCAACGCAGCGAACATGTCGAGATAGGGGCTTTCGAACGCCTCCTGATATTTCGAAGAGCGAGGATAGATCAGAACTGGCTTGCGGTCTTCGCCGGGGCCATCGACGCTTCGAATAACGACTTCATCCGACCGTCGCCGCCAATCCACCGACCCGTGCAGCTTGTAGAGGTGGAACACACCGTCAAGGTAGTCGGCCTTCGTACTGGAAGCAGCCCGCCGCACGATATCATGGTCGAAGTGATCGCGGTTGAACCGCTGTTCTACACTGTGGGAAAACCCGTCGATCAGCACCACCCCCAGGCGGAGACCTGCTGTCTCGATACACAGATCGTAATTCGTAGTGAACAGCTTCACTCTGGGCTTTGCCGGTGATCGGCGGGCGAACTTCTTCAAGAACGCCCAGTGTGCTGGCAAATCAGTTTCCGCACCAACGAAACCCACATTGCCCAAGATCGTGTTCTCAGCAACGCGAACGAACTCGATCAACTCTTCCATCCAAGGCCGATCTTTGAAATCAGCATCGTTCTTTGACCGAATACTGAGCAACTCGATCTGCATTTTGCAGAGGCTCAAAAGGCTTTCGATATCTCCGGCCTTCTGCTTCCCGTCACTGTCATTCTGCGGCAGGCCGCCCATTACCTTCTTCGCAAGATCGTCAAACTCTTTATGGTCAACCAAGTTGCCTTCTGAAACGGCGTCACGCACGGCATGCCAAAGGTCGCCCATCCCCGGCGCATTTGGCCCACTGTCGTTCTTGGCCGAGAAGGACGCCCCGGACCCCAGCAGCACCACGACATTGGTCGAGTGCAGCGCCGCCAGCAGGGCTTCTTCGACCTGATCCTTGCATCCGGCCTTGGGTTTCTTGTTTGGGTCCTCCGGGTCTTCCTTCTCACCCTCCCAGCGAAGCCACTTGCCATCGCGTGTCAACAGGCGCAGCAACTCTTGTTTGCCTATTGGCTCACCATCCCAAAAGTTTTCCAATTTTTCATCCAAGCATACAATTCTAAGGCGAGACTATTCAATCTGAACAGACAGGTAAATCGCCCAAGATGTTAGGAAACACGAAAGTGGGGGGCAGACTGCGATCGCAAGCAATTCAATGTCGGCTCTTGTCGTTAGACCATTCAAATTTGTTCTCGCGGCGAAGGACCGCTTCCCGCCCAGTTTGCCGTCTGTGAGGCGCGAAATGCTTCGCATGGGAGCCCAGGAATTAGTGCATCTAATGCTCTATTTTGAGGTATCCAGTGCAAATAAACTTAACTCAACCTGTGCCCAGGTGAATGGGCCTCACCATTCATATTGACCTCAAAACCCTCATACTGACCCTTAAATGACAATATAGAGGGGCAAATGCTACTTTGCTCCTCAATATGCTGCTCAAGTCCAAACTGCCCTCTGAGTTCGGAAAAAAATTTAACCGAATTCCGGCGATTTCGCTTGCGCAGGAGAATCAGAATTCGCTACCTCAAGTGTGATTCGGGGAGGCCTAGCTTTTGGGGGAAGCTGATGCGGTTCTTTGATTTGGAAAAACACGAGCAGACGAAGTGCAAGCTTCGGATCAATGGGAGTTCGCTTTTTCAAGTCGCTCGCACTGTTGGTGTCAGTCCTGCATTTGTGACGCATGTCTCACAAGGTCGAAAGCAATCTCTTCGAATTCAACAGGGCATCGCGGATGCGCTTGGCGTTGAGCCTAGCAGTATCTGGCCGGAGCGTTATGAGCAAGGGGAGGGTGAAATGACGACCACGAAGAACTAAGGGCTTTCGGAAGCGGCAACTTCCGAAAGCCCCCTAGAAGTATCGAATTAGCTTGGTGCGTTCGATGCTTCTTCATCACCCAAAAAACGAACCAAGTCAATCGGTGAGCCGTGCGCGGCACGCTGCCGGTTGGCTTTTCCTTACTCAGATGGAGAAACGCCCTTGGGCGAACGGTCTTTTGTGGCTGTCGTCAAGGGCCTTATAGCAATGACAAAAAACAAGTCACGGACCTTTCGTCCGCCTAGCCCAAGCCGGGCAACGCGGAGAATTTCGGCTCGCTCGCGTGGAAGTGGGCGAGGAGCAGTTTCATGCAAACTGCCCGCTTGGGAGCATCCCAGAATAGTCGGGTACGAGAGTATCCTGGAGATGAAAGTTCTCTTTCTCCTAATGGCGATGATTGATGCCTGGGATTTATGGGAGCAGCCGCCCAGAATTCGCTATCTCGATGCTGAGCGACGCCCTACTTGGGCGTTCTACGACTTTCTTCTAACGAAACGTGACGGCAGCAAGACGGCCGTCGCAATCAAGCCAGCAGCGGTTGTTGAGGCCACCGGCTTTCGTCAAGAACTCGAGCTCATCCGAGCGTCGACTCCATTGAACTTTGCCGACGATGTTGCGCTTGTGACAGACCGTTCATTCACTGCCTCCGAGGCGCGAAACGCTGAACGGTTGCATGACTTCCGGCGTCACCCGGATCAGGAAGCTGATCAAATCGTTGCGGATAAGCTCACGGACCTCGGAGCCGAGGTAACTATTGGCGATTTGGCTTCCTCCACGGGGCTGGACGGTCGTGGATTTCGAGCAGCATTTCGATTGATCTACTCAGGCGTGGCGCGTGTGTTGGATGCTGGCGATATCACACCTCAAACTCGGATTATTGTGGGAGGCGCACAATGAGTCCACGTATTCGCTTCGATCCCACCGATGCAATTTCGATTAACAACGCGGATTACCTGATCCGAGAGCAATCCGGCCACGGCCTGGTCCTACAGCAAGTTGACCACCCGAGTGTCATTCGGTCATTCACCCATAATGAAATCGTCGAGCTCTTGGCGACCCCGGACACTAGGTTGAAAAGGGGGTTCTTTTCAGAGCAGCGCGCCGTACGTCGATTGCGAAGTGGGCAGAAATACATGTCTGCGGTCCCAAAAAAATCCAGGGAAAAAGCGCTGTGGAAGGAAACAGTATGCCAAGTGTTCTTGGTTGCTGAGCAACAAGGAGAGGTCAACCGCACAGAAGACTCGATCAAGGCACTCCTGCCAGTTCTGAAACAGCGCGTTGATGAACAATGTGCACGATCTCAGTTGCTTGGAGTATCAGGTCAGGCTGGCAGTGAAATCGTCACACGAATGATGCCGTGCCCTCGAGCGCTCCTCACTTGGGTCCGTCTGTATGAGCGGTCCGGGTACTGCCCGCTCTCCTTGCTTCGAAAGCAGCGCTCCAAGGACAGCTACGCGACCAAATTCTCCCGTGAGGTTGTTAAGCTCCTGAACCAGTGCATTTGGGACTATATGGCGGAGGGGCGAGCGACTGTTGCAAAAGTGGTGCGAGACACACGCGATCGCTTCAAGGAGGAGAACGAACGCCGGCAGAGCGACGGGCTGCATGAACTGGACATTCCATCGGCCTCTGAAATCAACCGTCGCATCAATAGGTTTGGCAAGTTCCAGCGGAAAGCCGCGAGGTATGGTGCGGCCGCTGCAAGGCGTGAGATGGGGTTCTATGAAAATGGTCTGGCAATCAGCCATCCGCTGCAATGGGTGCAAATGGATGAGTGGAAGGTTGATGTTTACTCCCTTCTGGACGACGCCGGGCTTTTGGATGGGGTCCCCGATGATGAGCTCGTAGAGTATGAGGTCGGACGACGCTGGATCTATCTTGCTATCGATGTGGCAACACGGTGCATTCTGGGTTTC
Organism: Aliiroseovarius sp.; assembly: GCF_965228805.1. NCBI lineage: Bacteria > Pseudomonadati > Pseudomonadota > Alphaproteobacteria > Rhodobacterales > Paracoccaceae > Aliiroseovarius > Aliiroseovarius sp. The sequence continues at coordinate 1,744,749 of NZ_CBDDIE010000003.1, forward strand.
CGGATCGCAAAGGCTCCTTCTGCGGTCGACGCGATTTCCACCCTGTCTCTGATAACCATGGACAAGACGCCACTGGCTGAGGCTGCGGGGTGCGAAAGCGGTTGGCACTTCTTTGGGGGGGTTGGATCCCTCTCCACCGACACCGGTTCCGCGTTTATCGCGGATGACTACCGGATGGCGGTCACAGATTTGGGATGCAATCGAGTCGCACCTCTCGCTGGGTTCCCCGAACTCAGGGGACATGTTGAAAGAGTATTCGGTACCTTTGCGTCCCAGTTAATGCCTGAGCTTACAGGTCGGTCCTTTTCCAACCCTCAGGAGCGCGGAGACTATCCTGGCGAAACAAGGGCGGCCCTAACAGACATGGATCTCGTCAAGCTGTTCACGCTCTTCATCGTGGATATCTACCACAACACGTCGCACGAAGGCCTCGCTGGGGAGACGCCGGCAAATGCCTGGGCTCGCTTGGCAAAGGCGGAGGGGGTTTCCCCTCCGCCTGACGCCACAACCTGGTGTTCGGTCTTTGGTGTGCCAGTTCAAAGGAAGGTTGGCCGGCACGGTGTGCGGGCTTTCGGCATAAACTACCTCTCTCCTGAAATTGAAGATGCCCACATAGAAGGCACCACTAAGCCGGTTGAAGTACGCATTAACCCCCACGACCTTACCCATGTTACCGTTTTTCTGAACGGTGAGTGGTTCTCCGCAAAAGCGGTCTCTTCAGCGGTGTGGGGGCTTTCGCTTGATGAGTGGCAAAGCATCGTTCGGCAACTTCGCTTGAAGCACAAGAGAGAGGCCGAGTTGGTGGAAGACGTTGTCCGCCGGGCTCGCGCGAAAATCCGGAAAATCAATGCAGATGCGATGGCATTGCGTCGGCTTTCGCCGGTCTCTGCAACGCCTGAGGACCTCGAGCGTGCGGAACGAGATCTGTTCATGTCTCTCTCAATTAAGCCCGAGCGTGCGCAAGCGCCCGTAAAGGATGCTCCGGTGGGTAAGGGGCTGCTCGGTGACTCAATCTCAGTGTCCTTGCCCGACGAAAACTCACAGACCAACGACACTCCCAACACACAACGTAAAACCTGGGGATTCCACCATGACTAATAAATCCGTTTCGCAGCAGATCCTGGCATTGCGTTGTATCTTTGCCGATAACCCAGCCTATTTCGATTTGCACAAGCGGTTCCATCAGCTGCTTGAACACCGGCGCGCAGAGTTGGCAGCAGGGGTCACAAATGAAGCTCGCGGTATCGCTCTCATTGGATCCTCGGGGTCGGGAAAGACGACGGCGGTGAAGCGACTCATTCGAAGTTTGGATTCACCTCTTAATGAGAACCGAGAAGGGACTTCATGTGAGGTCCTTAGCTTTCCTGTTCCCTCTCCTGCCACGCTGAAGTTTGTCGGTCAAACAGGGCTGCAGGCAATCGGGTATCCGCTGCGCAGGGACAAGACTTCGCACATCATTTGGGACATGTTCAAAGACCACCTGCGGGCGCGACGAACTCTGTTCCTGCATCTTGATGAGGCGCAGGATCTCGCTTCGCACCAAACCCCACGAGAGATGCAGTCTGTGATCAACACACTCAAATCCCTAATGCAGAACCAACAATGGCCCGTCGGTATGATTTTGTCGGGTATGCCTGCTCTGAAGGAGATGCTGAACCATGATCCGCAATTGGCCAGGAGATTTTTCCCAATAGAGTTTCCGTCGCTGAATGCAGTGCAAGACACGGAGCAAGTCCTGTGTACGGTCTCCTACTACTCACAACACGCAGAGTTGCCTGTTTGCGATGATTTGCTCACTCCAAGCTTCGCCGCACGTTTGATTCAAGCCGCAGACGGGGAGTTCGGCTTGATGATCGAATACACGATTTTGGCCATTGAGAATGCACTGCGCCAGGGGAGTTCTGAGCTGGGCATTGCGAATTTCCGATCATCATTCTCGACGAAGTCGGGCTGCCTAGATGGCCTCAACCCGTTCGTTGTAGCGGACTTCGAGAGGATTGACTGTCGCAAACTGTTGGCAGGGGTGGTGTGAGATGGACAGGCTCGGTTTGACACTTGCTGTATCACCATTTGAAACCCCGACATCTTACCTCTCGCGATTGGCCGCTAGAAATTTCAGCGACCGCATCGATGCCTTTTGCAAGGACGTGGGTGTCGACCTAGGGGCTGTTTCCCGCGGAGACAGTGAGGCCATTCGGTATCTTTGCCGTTTGGCCGGACTTTCGGAAGACGCATTTCGCAGCAGCACCATCACGAAAACGACGACCATGAAATATCTGCTCGGATCAGAGCCCATGGACACGGACACACTCAATCGAGGCGAAGTCCGTGTTTGTCCAAAGTGTGTGTTGGAGCAAAGCGAGGCTTCGACAGCTACTTGGGGCATCGTGCATCACCTGCATTGGCAGATCCCAATAATCGAACGGTGTACTATCCACAGCGAAAGGCTAATCACGATCGGTAAGAAGAACAACGGCCCGGCGCGCCTGGATGTTACGGTGATCATTCAGAAACACTGGGCGCAACTACAAGCTGCGAGTTGTCAGGAAGAGCCCGATGAGTTTGATCGTTATCTTACGGACCGTATCTACGGCAACCTGACCGGTGCTTGGTGTGATGGGATGGGTATCCCCGCCCTCTGGAGGTGTGCTGAAGCCCTCGGGATCACTCTTTTGCATGGAAAACAAAAGCGGCGAAGCAACCTTTCGCGAGACGAGCTCCGGAAAGCCACCTTGCGCGGCTTCCACCTTTTGCATGGCGGAAAGGAGCAAACAGTTTCTGCCTTGGCAAGGTTTACCGCTGGAGAGGTCCGGAAACGTGGTCATCAGCCCGGGCCGCAATATGGCGAGTTACAACGTTTGTTACGGCGCAAGAGCGACTACCACCCCGATCTCGAGCCAATGCGGGAGCTTATGCGCGAATATGTGATCGAGAAGTATCCCTTGGAGAAAGGTGCGCTCGTATTTGGCAAACCGCTGGATGAAAGGCGCATCCACTCCATGCGATCTGCATGTCGAGAGGCGAAAATTCGGCGTGAGCTAGTGGAGGAAATGTTGTTAGAGAAAAATATTGGCTATCGGGATAGAGAGGGGCTCTTCGTCCTGGATCGTCCGTTGACGGTTGAACTCGTGGAAGATCTGAAGAGTGAGAAGCGCCGCTTTTTGAGTAGGGACGAAGCTGCGACTTTCTTAGGCGCGACTGAAACCATGTTCAGAGAATTGCATCGTGAAGGGGTTCTACAACCTTTGACAGGTAAAGGGCGTTGGGAACGGAAAGGGTTTGACGCGGAATTTCTTGCCGAACTTCTTGCTAAGGTCTTTTCGGGCACCACAATCCATCATGTTGCTCCAGAAGGAGCACACACTCTCCCGTGTGCCACGCGGATCGTGAAATGCAGTGTGCCTGAGATCATGAAGCTGGTCCTCGATGGCAGACTGAAACCCATGGGGCGGTTGGGTGAAGGTTTTCAGCTGAAGAAGTTGCTGCTTTGGGAGGCCGAGTTGAGAGAGGCGCTCCCAACCAGAGTTCGGAATGGTTACACCAATACTGAGGTCAGCCGCAGGCTACTAGTCACCAATGCAACACTTCGCAGATTGCGAGAGGAAGGCTTGCTTGAGTATCACCGGGTGAGAAGCTCGGTTTCACGCGTAACTAATGACCTGATTGTACCTGCATCGTTGGCGAACTTTGAGCGCGATTACTTTTCCCTTGGGATGCTTCGGCAAAAGGATCCCGAGTTTTCCAACCTTCGAGTGATTGATCTTGAGCGGCTGAAGCTTAAACCTGTCGTTGAAGGTGATGGTTTGCGTAGAATCTATAGGTGGGCGGACTTACCTGAGGATCCAATAGAAGAACTCGAAATCTTGCGAAGGGCTAGGTGAAACTAGGAGCCGCCGTCGACTGTGTCTTAGTCGGCGGCGGCTTAAGTTTTTTGTAAAGCTACTTCTTGCCATGCCCCTAGAAGCTCGAATCGAACGAGTGACAAGGACATTTCTTGCCGCTCTAATCAGATTATGTGTCATTCGACTTCAGAAACCTCGCGTGCAGGGTTGACCGTGGCCGCTAAGGAATGCTTGCGTGTGGTTGGGCAGCTTCTGGTTGTATCCGACGTTGTGCTTGATGAGTTGAGTGTTGCTGACCGCGGAACGAAACACACTTACGAGCGAAAAAATAAAAGAAATGGGGACCAGGCCCGACGACCTTAGGCATTGTGAAACCTACCTCTTGGGAAAGGCACAGATTGCCGCTGTTTTTGGAACCGAATTCCTGGAGGAGTTCGTTATTTTTGCGGCCCAATACCTTGAAGCAGAGCTGCTGACGGTCGGTGCTCTACGGCTAGCGGACACTGAGCGGGTAACAGTTCTTGCAAGCCATTGTTCTGAAATGGATCTCGCAGGTTTCGAGTATGAGACGTGCATCGCCCCCTGCCACGATGTGGTTACCTCTGGTCAGCAAAGAGTTGTTCAATGTGACCTTCAGCGACTTTACCCCGATGATGAGCTGTTTGAAGAACTCGGCTTTCACAGCTATGTTGGTTACCCCCTCAAGAACGCCGGCGGGAACGTCATTGGCCTTGTTCAGGCAAGCTGGAAGCGTGGAATAGGAAATCACACGACCAACAAGGCGATCGAAGTGTTCTCGGAGTTTGCGGCCCGTCTTTCGCATACTCTCGAAGCGGCATCGAGCCATTCGACACTAAGAGCCCTGGCCATTACCGGAAGTGACCTAGGCAAGGATGATGTCTTTCGGGTGTTGGCAGAAAACATCCAGTCAGCATTAACTGCGAAGGTCGCGTTCATCGCGGAGTGCAGCGAAGAAAGGCCGGACCACTTTCGGATCCTCTCCTATTGTCAAGGGGGCGAGATCATTGATGACGTCGAGGGAGCATTGGTTCCCTATTCGGAGACCCCTTGCAAAATGCTCCTGGGCCAGAAGAAAGCCGTGGTGGAGACAAGGCTATGGAGGCTCTTCCCCAACCAAGCGCATTTCAAGGAGCTCGGGCTTGAATCCTACCTAGGCGTCGCGGTCCATGACAAGCAGGGTCAGCTCATTGGCCACGTGGCTGTTCAGAGTGATCGAAACATGTCCTCTCGAATAGCAGACACAGATTTGGTAAACGTCCTCACAGATCGGATTGAGGTTGAGCTTCAGCGGCATCGCTCGGAGCAAAGGCATCGCGAAGCCGAGGCAGCTCTTTTTGTAAAGAAAAAGAATGAGAGCCTTGGGCTTCTGGCTGGGAGTGTCTCCCATGACTTCAACAACTTGCTGTCTACGATGATTGGCCAGACGGAACTGGCAATGCATGGCCTGAGGGAGAGCCATCCCGTGGCCGAAAACCTCAAAACTATCAGCAGTTGCCTCGATACGTCTTCAGAGTTGGTTGGGCAGCTACTGACCTATGCAAAAGGGTCTCCCTCGCCAGAAATGCGGTATCTGGATCTGAAGATGGTCGTTGAAGAGGTCATTCGGCTGTTACCCTTAGAAAAAGCCTCTCGTGAGTTCAGTCTGGACTTTCCTGAGGGGCCACTGCCAATTCTCGCAGATCATGCGCAAATCTCCCAAATGCTCATGAACCTGATCCTGAATGCGATTGAGGCGATGCAGGGGCGTGAAGGTGCTGTAAGTATTCGAGGCAGGTGCCACCATCTAACGCGGGAAGAGCAAGACCAATTCGTTGTGAGCCCAGGAAAAGTAATAACTGAGTGCGTGCTCCTGGAGGTTTGCGATCAGGGGATTGGAATGAACAGTGAGATCGCAACGCGAGTTTTCGATCCGTACTTCACGACGAAAGATGAAGGCAAAGGTCTAGGAATGGCGATGGTCGTTGGTACCGTAAGGCGACATAACGCAGCCATTTCCTTAGAGTCGAGGGAAAATCAGGGGACCTGTTTTCGCGTTGCATTCCCTTTGAACAGTAGGCCGCGTCAAACAAATGATCGAGAGACGCCAAAAGCTGGGGCGAGTACCCACCCGGGCGACGTCCGAAAGATCTTGGTCGTCGATGATGAGCCGATCCTGAGAGCAACGGTCGAAGCTCTGCTAAAGCTTCAAAATTTTAACGTGACTTTGGCTGAAGGTTTGGAGACAGCCAAAAGTGCGCTGTGCCATTTCGGTCCATTTGATTGCGCCCTAGTGGATATCACAATGCCCGAAGCTAATGGATGGCAGGTGAAGTTCGAACTGGAGGCACTTCAGCCTGACCTTGTTTGCGTCATGATGAGCGGTTACTCAATTTCACCGACGGATGCGGGTTTTCCAGAGATGGAGGGCACGCCGATACTTGATAAACCGTTCCGTGCACCAGATTTGGTTGCAGTTCTGCGCCAAGCTATGAAACTTCGGGTGGAGACGATTGCCGAAAAAGGCTTTGTCAATTGATGCACCGAACTGCCATAGCTTCAGCTTAGGTTTCTATCTCCTGCCAGGGCGAGAGCGCGGCCAGTTTAGGATAGATTCTGCCCCAATTGGAAATGTTCTCCCCTCTACCGAGTTTCGGGCTCAAACAAAAACACGAAGGTATCTGCTTGTGCTGAGAGCAGGTCATTCGAAACCGGTTCGGAGATTTGTTCATGTTTGAAAACTGGCCGGTCAAAATCAAACTCTCTTAATAGTCGAAAGAGTAATTGGCGGCGTAGAGCCGTTTCCTCACCATCAAAACAGTCAAGCATGTCACCACCTCACGCAAGCATTGGACGATCAGCTTCGGGTCGAAAAGAAAACAACCCGTTATTGTGGTAGCGGAAGCTTCTGCGGATTTTAGGTAAACCTGATCCAATGGATGACGACGGGCCTGTTGATGAACATCTGCTGATGCTGATTTGTAGTGGTTCAGATGTGATCTGACAGTTGGCCGTTTTTCCGGCGGCGTCTGTCAGGCCAAGTTCAGTTCACGAACTTTTCCTTCCAGATCTGCTTGCCTTCAATCATGGTCTGGAACGGCGTTCTGCCGCAACACATTTTGCCCTGATGAGTGCGTTGGTGGTTGTAGTTATGCAGCCATTCGTCGAGGTCCGTTTGCAGCGCACCGATGCTGTCGTAGAGCTTTTTGCGGAACGCGACCTGATAGAACTCCTGCAAAATGGTCTTGTGGAACCGCTCGCAGATGCCGTTGGTCTGGGGCGATTTCACCTTGGTCTTGGTGTGGTCGATGTCATTGATGGCCAGGAAGAGCTGGTAGTCGTGCTTGTCGGCCCGGCCGCAGTATTCCGTGCCCCGGTCCGTCATGATCCGCAGCACCGGCAGGTCGTGTTCATCGTGGAATGGCAGGACGCGATCATTCAGCAGATCAGCGGCAGTGATCGGGGTTTTGGTCGTATAGAGCTTGGCATGGGCGACCTTGCAATAGGTGTCGACATAGGTCTGCTGGTAGACCCGCCCGACGCCCTTCAGCGTGCCGACATAGAACGTATCCTGTGACCCCAGATAACCGGGGTGAGCAGTCTCGATCTCGCCGCAGGCTTCGTCGTCCAGTTTCTTCTTTTCTAAGGCCTGCACCTGAGCCTCGGTCAGGATGCCCCCTTCTTCGGCAACCTTGGCTTCCAGGGCTTTCAGGCGAGCCTTGAAGTTCGCCAGATCATGTCGCAGCCAGATCGACCGGACGCCGGATGGCGAGACAAAGATGCCCAGTTTGCGCAGCTCGTTGGAGGTGCGGGCTTGGCCATAGGCCGGGAAATCGGTGGCGGATTTGATGACCGCCTGTTCGGTCGCCTCGTCAACCCGATTGGCCAAGTTAGGCTTGCGCCGGGTGCGCTCAAACAGGGCTTCGACACCTCCGTCCTCGACTGCTGATTTATAGCGGTAGAACGTGTCACGGCTGTAGCCCATCACCTGGCAGGCTTTGCTGACGTTGCCCAGTTCCTCGGCCAGTTTCAGCAGACCGGTTTTGTGTTTGATGATCTTATCAGTAGAGTTCAGCATTGTGGTTGCCTCGTTTTGCGGTTGGGTTTGCACCACCATCAAAACGATCAACCATCATCTCCTTCAAGAGATGCGCCGCCCCCAGTTCAGCGTGCTGAGAAGGGGGCGGTGTCAGATCACATCGAGACTAATTCAGCTGATTGATGAACAAGGCTGGCGCCCGACTGACAAACAGTCTGCGCGCGCTAACATTTGATTATGACGCGCGCAGACATTCTGTTGAAAATTGCCAAGCGTTTGGCCCGGCGTGATGGGCCCCGACGGGTTCGCCGTCCTTCCCACCGCCGCACTCGATCCGCCCCTCCGTGCGGCGTCTCCTGCGGTCCCCGCGCTTGATGGGTCCGGGTCCCCGAGCTGCAGCCCGCCGGCCGCAAGACTTAAGACGCAAGTGCCCCTGTTTCTGTTATCTTCTCAAACTCCGGCAGGAACTCTTCGTGATGCTGCGACAGGTATCTTGCGATCCGCACATTGCTCAGCAGTTTCGAAATATACCCGCGGGCCAAAACAAGATCGAGATGATCTGTGCCGTAGCTTTCCTCGACGAGGCGGACCTCGCGCTCAAGATTGGCGGACTCGCGTTCCATGAGGTCTAGCTGCTCCCTGGAGATGCCCTTAATTTTCTTCGGTGCGGCCTCCGCCACGAGTTGCCTGTCAGGTGTCGCCGCCAAAAGAGAGCGTACGTAATTGATCGTGTACTTGTTCATCGCAACCATCAGCCTGGCAGCCTCGATCTGGCGCAGCGGCTTCATTTTCTTGAGCATCCGGAAACTGGTAAGGGCAACCTGCTTGTCTTTCAGAAGTTCGGCGGCCTCTTCGCAGATCCCGTCCAGAAGACGTCTCTTTTCCTGAAGGGTTTTAAGGTTGATATTGAGAGCCCGCGCCAGACGGTCTTCGGGGACGCCTAATGTCAATGCGCGCAGGATCATTTTATGCTCTTGGATAGTTGCTAGGCGGCTGATCCGATTGTTGTAGGTGAAGGCCTCATCATCTGTGGAAACGAGGCATTTTGCTGCCGTCTGGCCATGGTCTTTCAGTACTTCGAGCCTCAGGTGCCCATCCAGTAACGTATAGGCACGCGGATCCTGCCGGTCGCGCGCAACAACAATAGGTTCGACCAGCCCGGTTTCCAGAATGGTGGTCGCGATCTGTTTGAATTTGACGGTGGCTTTCTTCTGAGGCGTCACAAGATAGAGCGGTGCGATTTGGGCAAACGGTATATGCAGCAACTTGCGTTCAAAGGCTGCGGCGACAGTCTGTACTTCGTCTTTCGGTGTCATGCCGCAGTTCCTTCTGCCCGTGTCAGGCGGTCTGCGATTGTTTTCGGAATATTTGCCAAACCCTCGGCCCGCAGCAGAGTGACGAAATTCTCATCAGAGAGAAGAGCCTTTAGTGACTGCATGAGAAACAGCATTTCGCTTCGGGTTGCGCTCGCTTTGCGCAGTAGCATTCTCTTCTTTTCTACGTCGTTCTGGTAGGTTCTGAGCAAGCTTTCGACAGACAGGCTCTTTCGCGACTTTCTTTCAGCTGTTGCCCGCCCCTTGCCATGCAGCTGTCGGGCCTCGACGAGACGTTTTGCGGCCATAAGGCGGCTGCCGCGCAGAATGTTCTTTTCATAGGCCTGCCTGAGAACCGTCTGCACGCCGACTTCATCAGCTTCGGCAATGTCAACGGCAACACTGACCGGGATTTTTCCGCTCTCCACTGCACGAAGCAAACGATGTTCTTGGCTCTCAAGCAGCCGGAGGACGCCATGCACGTATTTTCTTGAGAGCTGCGTCTTTCCGGCAATTTCACGTTCGGTGTAGCCGCTGTCCTTGAGGCGCCTGATATCTCTCAGCAGGTCCAGTGAGTGGTGCTTCCTTCGTGCCAGGTTTTCGACCAGGCTCATGACAAGGCAATCTTCGCTGCTGGCAGTGATAACGACAGCAGGAATTTTCTTTTGCCCTAAGGCCTTGAAGGCCTCCAGCCGACCCTGGCCGCATACCAGCTCATAGGCAGGTTGCTCATCAGGCCCGGTCTCGCGTGCAGCTACCGTTATTGGCCGTTTCAGGCCTAGTTCGGCGATATTGGCAACGATCTCATCGAATACCTTTTGATTGCGCACCCGCGGATTGATCACGGTGACCGCGTCGACCGGAATCAATTCCGTGTGCTCTTCCTGCGTGCCGATCATCATGCAGCCTCCTGAACCGAAGAACGCGAAGCCATGCGGAAGAAGTGTTCGAGATTGTCGAACCGGTAGGCGTCGAGGGACAGGCCATTGCTTTCCGAAAAGCGCAGCTTTGGAAGGGTAATGTCAAACATCGGCAGCAGGTAGAAATCAAGCGTTGCGTGATTTGCCTGATCCATACGCGCAACAATTGTAAGGTCCGGAACCAAACCGGTATCCAGGCGGATAACCCAACGAAAAGCTCCGGCGCTGGTCTGTCTGCACCTGGCAATAACAAGTGATGCGGAAAACTCTCCGTTTACCGTCAGCAGGCCGGTTTTTCCGTCATGGTCAACATGCCCGCCAGCGGCCTCAACCCCGTCGGCAACGTCACGCAGGATGTTCGAATGGACTTTGCGGAGCCGCTTGTTGATCTCAATGTACCTGTAGTCCCTATCCGGCGTGAAGCCGACCAGCTTGTAGGCGCGCAAGAGGCTGCCGAACCTGCTTTGGTACGCGCCGCTGGATGGCAAGCCTGGGGCTTCGTTTATAACAATCCCGGACAGAAACCCGTGGGTCTGAAGAGCGTCCCGCAGCCCGTTCAGCATTTCCTCATCTGAAAAACGCCGCACTCTTGAAGCAATAATTGCACCGGCAGCGGCAAATAGGGCGGCGTCAACGATGGCTTCAAATACACCGGCAGCACGCACCCAGTCGCCCGGTTCATTGCGCACATGGCGCTTCTTCAACTTGAAGGAATTGCGGTTCCAGATGTTGTTGCCAATGTATTTCTCATTGGTGAGCAGTTGGCGGATGACCGGCGGCGTCCACTCGCGGCCTAGATCGGTTCTGGTACCGCGCGCGTTCAGATCTGCTGCGATTTCTTTTTCGGACTGGCCGTGATCCACGAAGTTCCGGAATATCTGATTTACGATGGCGACTTCTTCTTCAGGCCCCGGCACCAGAGTCACACGGTCTGTCTGAATACTCTTGTGCTCGCCGCGCTGCAAAATCCCCTTTTGGCGTCCGCTTTCATCAATCAGCATGCGCCGCAAGCCGAAGCCAGGCGCGCCGCCCTGGCGGAAACCGAGTTCAATCAGGCGGCTCTGGCCGGCAAAGACTTTCTGCGAAAGCTCTCTGCTGAATTCGCCGGCCATCGCCCGTTTGACGCCTTTGACGATAGTTGAAACAGGGCTGCCGTCGTTTTCAAACTGCTCAGCGCAGTACTCCACCGATATGCCAGCCCGCTTGCAGATGTACTCGTAGTAGGCACTCTCGTCAGCGTCTTGGAAACGGCCCCAGCGGCTTACGTCATACACAAGCACTGTCCTGAAATCTGCATGGCCAGCTTCGATGTCTTCGATGAGCTGGGTCAGACCGGTCCGGCCTTCGATGCGCAAACCGCTTTTACCCGCATCCGAGTAAGTTCTTATAATTCGATAGCCGCGCTCATCTGCGTAACGCGCGATGGCATCCGACTGGTTTTCTGTCGAGTAGCGCTGATGCTCAGTCGACATTCGAACATATTGGGCCGCAGTATTGCGCCGTCTGTTCTTGTCGTAATCGTCGTTTGGCCAACTCAATGCTCTGGCCCTCCGTTTTTCAAGTTCGCAAATCTGCGCAAATGATCCGCGATTCCTTCCATAGTTGTAGCGGCAGAGGATCGGAAACATGTTTCACAAAACGGGCAACACATTTCATCGGACGGGCCAAGGAGCGGTTTCTTCGGTAGAATATCGAGAGGCAATCAGCGCTGCACTGTCTCAGGAATTGGTTGGTGCGGGCCGAGCTGCCAAAACCATTATCAGGTGGACAGATGTGACCGAACGTACTGCAAAGAACTGGATATCGGGCTCTTATGGGCCAGCAGGTGAACACTTGATTGAACTGATGCGGCACTCAGATACCGTCTTGGCAGTCGTTCTGGAATTGGCGGGAAGGCAGGAGGTTCTTTTGGCGGAGCGCATCAAGCTTGCTAGGCAGGAGTTGGCCAATGTTCTGAGCAGGTTAGACGAGATTTGCGGCGGGCCGACATTGTAACTTCTTGTGGTTGGCGGAACAGCTGGACGTCGCGAGCGTGGACCTAGTTCTGGCGGACAGAGGTGGGGGATCAGACATGCATAGCCCGACCAGGGGCCGGGCACGCACTTCTTTTTCGTTTGCGCGAGAATCTGCATCCACGCGGTATGATGTTCAGGTTTGGTCAGTTTGATGGATATGTTGATAAGTTTAGTGACCGCTCGATGCCCATACAATTTGTTGAAAATGCTTACCAATCAGTGAATGTGGACAAAAAAACACTCCCGATTGACACCGGGGGAAAGAGACTTCCACTCTCTTAGAGGTGGAGGAGCGCCACGCAGATCAGTGTCGTCGGTTTTTCGGAGTGAATACCCAGCCAAGTAGGATGTAGAAAAGGGAGAAGGTTTGCCCAAGTAACCACAATTTGGGCGACTTGCATCCCGCCCAATAGGACTAAGCTAGATTCCTCTTCAGCGCGAATGGATGGCTGCTATGCCGCCATCGACTTGAACGCAGCAATCGCTGTCGCAACCTGGCCGAAATTCATCACGCCATCCACAGGTGGCTTTGGGGCGCCGTGGCCATAGATCTGCTCAGAGCTCGCCTCGGTGTAGTCACGGATCATGTTCAAGCCTCGGTGCAGTGCAGGGCTGATCGCGTCGGCTTCCGCGTCCAGGATCGTGTCGATCGCGAACGTGATGTTTGTCAGAGACAGCGCGATTTGCTGAAGCTTTGCTTGGGCGTCGGCAGGCTGGTGGCTCATATGTTTACTCCCCGTTTAGCATTGGGTCATAAATCGGCCACATTCGTTAATGGTCAGTTAACAAGCACTCGGATCGGAGAGCGGATCGCGGATTTTTGCCTGCGACGTTTATGCTGCCTCCGGTTCCTTACGTCCTTTGGGATAGTTGGCAGGTAGTTTGCCGACCTCCTCCAGTGCAAATCGTGTGATCATTTCGGCAATTGAGCCGGGTTTGACGGAATCAGATTGCAGGTCCGCAACCCATTCCTGTTCCAGCGACTTGCCCGCTAGCGCGTCTTTGGTCTTCATACCGTTTTCTTCCCCAAGAAACACACACTCTGGTTGGTGGCAGCATGAGAAACACACATAGTTAATCGTACGTTAACGCGCGATGGTTGACGGATATTCGCTAAATGGTTGTGCGCATTGCTGCTACATGTTGTGACAATCGCGTCTGCTTGCCATAGGACAGACGACGCTCGCCTCGCTTTCGTTGTAACTCTTGGCAGCATCTTCCGAATCCGCACGTGTCGGAGACTCAGTTCGTGCTCATTAATACAAGACACTTTTCGTTCTCTGAAATCGATCTGCCTGAGCCCTATTGAACTGAGACAGTTCGCTTGTCCTTTTCGCTCAATAGGGGGAGCGTAACATCGTTGTACGTTGGATTTCGATTGTGTTGATTAGCACTTGGGAAGTAGTTTTGGCATTGGTTCTCCCTGGAACTGGCTATTCTATTCTGCACAATGCGGAAGGTATGGAGAACCGCCCATGAGCACTGACGAGAACAAATGTGCCCGAATAGCCGGTGCGAATTCTCATCCGGACATACACCAGATCAACGATTGGTTTCTGCATGGTCCACAGAACCCCAGAATTGAAGAGCTAGTTCGAGAACTGACACTGGAACGAGGCATACGACTTTCTGAAGTTGAGGAGCTCTTGAGCTTGGCGCTCGAAAACAAGCTTCTTGAAATGAAGTCATAAAGCCCTGCTATGGCGGAGGAACCACAGCACCGGATCTTGTTCGAGGCATAAAGAGAACGAACAAGCTGGCGCGGAATTATTTCGTGTTGGGCGCTCAAGTTAGGAACGGATGGAAAGAGCACGCGACCAGCATGGTAAAATCCATCCGTTCCATCAAGGTGGCGTCCGAGTGAACGAACTTTTCGCGTCTAAATCATAGTTCATAGCGTGCGTTCGTTTCAAGAGAAGCGAGGCTGACGGAACTACCGGTGAATCGTGGAGCACAAAACGTTCAAAGTTTTAGTGGGTGACGCTTTCGTTTCCACTGGGTCCCACATGCCCTGTGGTGAGCGCAGAGGATCACAGGTCAGATAAACTCCTAGTTCGGTTGAGTGCGACTTGGAGCCAGGCTGTTCTCACGAGTTCCTCCGCAGGCAATCTTAGTCGACGGAAAAGGTAACATTAGCACTGTGCCAAATTTAAGATATGTATTGAATTCAATTGGGTGCGAGGTTCCAAAAGGCAAAAATTCTGTACGTTTGACACCAAAATTGAACACCACACGAACCTGACCCACCCGTCAGAGTGCGGCCAATTCGCTAATACAAGCGCCGCTGTGTCATCTTCAGTACTTGCTCTGACAGGCGCCAATCGGCGGCCATATGGGGCAGTACATCGAAACCTATGAGTTCGCAGATGGCAGCACCTGTACCGCCGAGGATCTTGCAGGCTTTCTGAGATCTTGATCGCTTGAGTTTTCACGAGGCGGCCGGGGGATCCGGCCGTTTCTTTGTTCGCTTTCCCTGGCTTATGGTGCACACCTCTGACACTGCGACGGGATCCACCCGGTTTCCTGCGAATGAAATCTAGTGCGTGCTTACGATCGGCGCGTTGTAGATGAGACGCTCACCGGAGATTGGGTATGCAGCGCTTTCAAGAAAGAACGACGGTCTCTCAGGGGGTAATACTGGACCTGTAGTCCCTGAGTGTTTGCAGCGCGTCAAGCATTTCCGGAACCGGGCGAGAAGCGCCGTGGGGCTGGCCTTGACCCGCAATTTTCATCGCCCATCTTAGCATCGCACTCTGATCCAGACTGGGGTCACACGGATCCTTGAAACGCTGGCTGTTGGTTGGATTCCAGTTGTCCCCCATCACGTCGATGGCTTCCAATCGATCAATTCGTTGGATTGTGAACCCGAATCGCCCTCCGGGCACACATTCGTAGCCTGGCGCCACATAGACGCTCGCACAGGCATTTAGCAAAGGAGGGGTGTTGTCGCTGATCTCAAACACGGGAACAATCTCGATCTCCCCGCCTCTTTCCCGGCAGATATACCCCGGGCTGATCTCGACCGCGGCGCAACCATTCACGATGGGCTGGACGGGCGCGACGGGTTCCAAAGCCTCGTCAAGCGAGATAACCACCGGTGCGCCATCTCGGATGACACAGATTGCACCGGGTGCAAGGCGCATAACGGCGCAGTACCTGAGGTATAGCGCCCTGTTGAAGGAGGCCTCGTCAAACACCTCGACCCAAGTGCCGTTTCGAAAAACGCACTTGTGATGTTCCCGCATGACGTAAGCGGGGTTGCTGCATCCCCCAACCAAGGTGGTTACTTCTTCTCCTGCATCCAGTTTCCGCGCCGCTTCCTCCATTTCCTTGCGCTCGCGTTCCTCGATCAATGCCGCTGCCTCTTCGGCCGCTTGAGCAGCGCGAATTTCCTCTTCTCGTTCCGGAATTGCAGCTTCAGTGTCGGCGATACGTTTCTCTTCCTCATCCAGTTGTTTGCGCTTTGCCTTCAGCGCGTCATCTCGTTTGTCGAAGCTATCTTGCTTTGCGACACGTTCTTCCTGGGTCGCATCGGCGTCGCCTTCGGCGTTCTTCCAAGCGTCCTCGTCTCGCCTGAGGTTCGCTTCGGCCTCTGCCAACCTTATCCGTTCGTCAGCCAACGTTTTCCTGGCTTCCACGATCGCCGCCCTTGTGTCGCGAAGCTCCTGTTCAAGGTGTATGCGTGTTGATCTGATCGCACGAAGCTCTGCAATCCACTTCATTCATCAGGGAAAACGCACTTTTCTGGCTGACGCGGATGTCCGGTGCAACCAGGTATGCAAGCGCCAGGCTTGCCGCACGATGGATCTTGCTGCTTCTGCTACCGAAGAAATCCGTGTTATCGGGGTGGCTCATGAGGATGAGAGACATGGAGGGCGTTGCCAGACCCAGATCGACGCCGTGGGCGACGACGTCGTTGAAGATTTGGTATTGTGCCTCAAATGAGGGTACACCTGATCCGCTCAACTCCAGCGCCAAGGCTAGGAAGCCAATGCTCTTGATCAACGCTTTGGTGTCTTTTAAGTGCCCATTGCTTCCGCATCCCATGGTTGAAGAAATCGAAAAGATTGATTGATACTGGGATGCGTCTGAGGGGCCGGAGAGGTGATCGCTCAGGCACGGAAGAACAGGCGCGTTTGAGGCGAGGCGACTTTCGACAATTGCGTTCAGGGCTTTGGTATCTCGCGGGTCGATCGGCGGGTCCAGGTAATCACTCAGGTCGAATTGGCTATACTGCGCGGTCGCAGGGGTAAGCGAGAGAAGAACAAGAAGCAGGCAGACAAGGCTGAAATTCGAGAAAGCTCGCATTACTTCTTCTCTCCAAAAAAATGCCAACGGGTTTGTTAAAGAGATAGCTCTAGGTTGTAGCCCTCAGTAATCCATGCACCCGCCAAGCAATCAATCTAAATGTGTGTTGTTGTTTCTCGGAGTGCTGGCGAGTTGGGCAAGCTCCGCGGTATGTCGCTGCAGTAAATGAGGTAAGTCTGGGAGTTAGCCTGTCGCCGAGGGCTGGGTTGGTGGGGCGGATAGTATCCTCTTCCGCAGAGGGTCGGCGCGTAGAGGCCCGCGCTCAACGACAATGACCTTCTCTGCATCGTAAGCGTTGCAAAGAACACCTACAGGCTCACTTTCAGAAGCCACCTAGTACATGCATGTTGGTTCTACGCGCCAACTGAGGCAACTAGATGCAACTCTGTTCGGCCCGAACCGGACCTTCACCGCCGCCTCAAGATGCTGCGACGCGTTCTGTCGAAGCGGACCTTGATCGACTGCCAGAAATATCTGCTGCGCGGGTCAACGACAATCGTCCGCCATTGCCCGTTCAACGTCCAGGTCCCTTGGTATTACCTGATATGGGGGGCTTCAGAGACAAATTTGAAGGCGTGCCATATCGCCGCTGTCCAGAGCTGCATGATGTCAACCGCCTGAGTTCCCCGGCCCGGAAACTTCGTAGCTTCTACCTCTGTTGCCGAATTCCCTGCAAAGCCTGTTCGTATCTCTTGAGCGGCGGATAGGCTTTCTCGAGCGCGGGAATGTCGGCCTGATAGCCGTGGAGTTTGAACCAGTGGAACATGGTGTAGACCTCGGCGCTCATCGGTTTGAACATCCAGGCAGGTAGGGTGATGTGGAAGGGCGGCTTACCCATGACCCTGATAAAGGTCGATTTGATCTGCTGGTGGGTCAGCTCGTCGCCAGCCAGCTCGACCGCCCGGCCCATGTCGTCATCGGCATTCAAGAAGCAATGCGCGGCAAAACCACCGATGTCGTCGACATCGACGACCTGCAATGTCTTGCCCCCTTTCAGGGCCCAGGCCAGCAAGCCCCAGCTGATAAAGCCCATCTGGCCCTCGTCCAGCAGGTTGGCGATGAAATAGGCCGGGCGCACGAATGTACAGGACAGACCCAGTTTGACGATATGCTGCTCGATCTCGAACTTGCTGTCAAAATGCGGAATGCCGGAGTTGCGTTCCGCACCGCCCACCGAGGAATAGACGAAGTGCTGCACCCCGGCCGCCTTGGCGGCATCAGCCAGCGCCTTGCCCTGCACAATCTCGGTTTCGACACTGCTGGTCCAGTTGTTCTGTACCGAAAAACACGCCATGGGCGCCGTCCAGGATCGGGCCCAGGGTTTCGGGCTTGTCCAGATCGCCTTGCACCACTTCAACGCCCATTTCGCGCAGCTTTTGCGCTGCCGGGCTGTGCAGGCTGCGTGATACAGCCTTGATTGCGAACTCTGTGTTCAAAAGGTGACGCACAACTGCGCCACCCTGGTTGCCGGTTGCGCCGGTTACAACGATGGTCTTGGTCATTTTCTGTCTTTTCAATCAGGTGGAGCCGATCCCGTCGCCGCAAGATGCGGGGCGGACGAACGGCAGGTTTCGTTGAGGGGGCTGGCTCAGGAGGCTTCCAGGAGGCGTTTGATGTCGTGAAGGTCCTGCAGAACCATTTTTCGGAACGTGCCGACCAGGATCGGGGTGAGAAGCTTGTAAAGGCCCTTCCACTTAACATCCGACACCACGGTTAATGTGCAGCCCCCGTCGACCTCTTTGAAGATCATGTCGATCCGGCCGGTGCACAGGGGCAGATCGGCGTCCTCGACAAACACGTTGGGGCGGTCGAACTCGGTATAGCTCATGCTGGCAACATGGGTCATGCCCAGCATCTTGAAGTCTTCGGTCCAAAAGGTGCCAGCCCCGTCGGGCGCCGGGGAACCGCGGTTTACCTTGTCCAGTGGGCGTTGCCATTCAGGCCGGTTATCGACGTTGCTGACATAGTCGAAGGCCTTGTCTATCGGGCAGTTGATGACGTCAGAGGTAACTGAGAACTTGCTCATCTGGATTTCCTGTTCATGCGAAGTTGCGGTGTCAGGGACACATGAAGGTGTCACCGGCTGATGTGGTCCCAGCGCGTTTCGGGAACTGATCGGGGCATACACGGAGCCAGATTTCTGGCACTTCGTAACCGGTCAGGTCACATCTCGTGTTTCGGGGTATTTGGCGAACCGGGATTTCGCAAAGGGACACAAGGGAACGACCTTGACGCCTTTCGCGCGCGCGTGTTCGACCATGCGCAGGAACAGGGCATCTCCAATCCCCTGACCCTTCATCTCGGCGGGAACATCCGTGTGGTCGATGATGATCATGTGTTCACCGGCGATGGAGTACGAAAGCTCCGCTACACCGCCAGCACCATGGGTCAGGAACCTTCCCTTGGTTTCCCCAATCTCATGTTCGATGTTCATGTCCTTGCCTCCGATGTGTGAGCACGCACGGGATCATGCGTGCCCAGTTGGTTTGAGCCTTGCAGATCAGGCTTTAAGGTAAACGATCTCGTGCAGGCTGCTTTCGGTGTAGACCTTGGTCTCGCCATTTCGGGTGACGGTCAGCTCTTCCTGGCCGACATAACGATAGACGTCTTCGCCCGGGATTAGCTCGCCCTTCTCGACCATCACGACGTGGTCGAGCTTGATGTTGAGCGAGAAGGAGACGTCGCCTTTCTCACCTTTCAGGGTGAATTCCTTGGCAAAGGTGTACCCCATCTGATCATCGGTCATGGTGTCGTTGACTTCACCGTGGAAGGTCACCGCCCCGTCGCCTTCGCGCGGGTCGATCGGAGTCATCAACTGGCTGTTTGCATCGGTGACCAACGCGATCGGCATGCCGACACTGTCGTCATTGTTCATGAACATCGCATCGTCGATCGAGATGTCGGTGGTGTGGACCTTGCCCCAGTACCAGTTCTTGAAGGCCCCGGCGAGGGTCTTGGTGCCCCAGTTGTGGTCATGATAGCCCACACCTTTGACCTGCACGGTCTCGCCGTTCTTGTACAGTTCACCTGCGATGGGTCCCGACGGGACGGCGACGGTCCAGGGAAGCGGGAACTCGACGCCTTCGGTGGTGAAGGGATGGTTGCGCTTTTGCAGCTTCAGCTTGGCCCCATAGCCGTCGATCATGGTGTAGATCTCATGGTGATCGCCCATGTCGCGGCAATATTCTTCGCCGAAGGTCGCGTCACACTTGTCGTAGCTGGTGGTGACCTCGTCCTCGGAATAGACCTTCATCTTCCAGATGTCGGGCTGACCTTCGGGATAGATGTTCAGGCGCACCGAGGGCTCGCGCGGCTTGAGGCGCGTGTCGTTCAGCGAATACATCACAACGAAGTGGTCGCCATTGTCGAAATGGGCGTCGAAATACCACCACTCGAAACGCTCCTCGCGGTTGGTCACCGGGAAGTCGATATGTGTGGCATCGGCCTTTACATAGTCGGTCATTGTTCTTTCCTTTCTGTCTTCAGAATGGCCTCAGAAAATCTGTGCAACCTCTTCGAAACCGAGACGGGAAAGGCGGGGGAAAACACCGGCGCTGTCGCCGTAGCCGATGTTGACGATGAAGTTGGCGGTCACATTGGTGCCGTCGAAGAATTCCTTGTTCACGCCCGCCGGGTCGAAACCCGACATCGGCGCCACATCCAGGCCGACAGACCGCAGGGCCATCAAGAAGTAAGCCGCCTGCAGCGTGCCATTGCGCTCGGCGTTGTCACGCGCAACTTCGGCATTGCCCGAGAACATGGCGGCGGCATCCGGGAAGATCGGGAAGATGCGGTCCATCTTTTCAAAGAAGGCCTGGTCATTGGCCAGGATTGCGGTGACGGGTGCGGCGCTGGTCTTGGCCTTGTTACTGTCCAGCATCAGAGGAACCAGGCGTTGTTCCTTGGCGCCGTCACGCAGGAACACGATGCGCATCGGCTGGATGTTCATGCCGGTCGGGCCCATCTTGGCCAGATCATAGGCCTCTTTCAGCAGTTCGTCCGAAACCGGCTTGTCGGTCCAGGCATGATGAGTGTGCGCCCGCCCCATGATCAGGTTCATGGTGTCGACATCGGCCTTTTGCACTTTCTCGCGCAGGGCATTCACTTCGGCGATGGCTTCGGCTTGACCAGGAAGAAGTTCAGACATTTCGCAATTCCTTGATTGTTGCGGACGTTCTTATTTGAGGACAGGGAATGCGGGCGCAGGGCGCGCCCGCACATTGGGTCACTCGTAGATCGAGAAGAAGTTGATCGGCGCCCATTCCGGCAGGGCCGGGGGCAGTTCGGGGCTCAGCGCCTCAAACTCCTCCGCGCCATAGACCACCTCGCCGTCCATCACCGTCAAAACCGACTGGATGGACGAGATCTGATCGTCGGGCACTGCAAAGTAATCCGCGTTCAGCAGGGCCATGTCGGCCAGCTGACCGGGTGTGACGCGCCCCTTTTCCTCCTCCTGAAACTGGTGCCACGCGCTGCCAACGGTGTAGGCATAGAGCGCCTTTTCGCGGGTCAGGCGGTTTTCTTCGCCCAGCACAACCTCGCCAGATACCGAACGACCGGTTGTGGCCCAGTCCATTGCGGTCCACGGATTGAAGTTCGACGCGCGCAGCCCGTCCGTGCCCAGCGACATCGGCACACCGGCATCCAGAATGGCCCGCATCGGAGGGCTGGTCAGTGCCATCTCAAGACCATTGGTGGCAACGAAATCATCGCCATGCATCGCCATGCGGTTCTGCACACCGATCGCGCCACCCAGGGCCTTCACCCGTGCGATGTTTTCCGGGGTGATGGTCTCGGCGTGCTCCAGGCTCCAGCGCAGACCGTTCAGCGGGATTTCCGCATTCACCTTCTCAATCGCATCCAGCATTGGCGAGATGGTCTCGTTATAGGTGGCATGCACGCGGAACGGCATGCCCGCGGCGGTCAGCTTGCTGACATCCGCATACATCTGCCCGCGGATCACATCCGGGTCCGGCGAATAGATCGGCTGGGTGAAGTTCTCCCAGTCCGAGACCAATTCCAGCGTTTGCAGGCTGGCAAACAGCAGCTCGCCCATGCCTTCGAACTGGAACCCGCCCTCAAGCTCTGGATGCAGGTTCTGGCCCGGGGCCAGCGGGTGGTCATGCGCCATCGTCTCGATCGAGGCTTCCACGCCTTCGGCCGGGATCTCAAGGAAGGACAGGCGCACGGTCGATTTGTCCATGTCATAGACAGCGGTCGTGCGTTCGGGATGCGGGTGCAGTTCAGCCGTACCCCCGTCCGAGACCGAGGTGATGCCAAAGCGGTTCATGTCGCGGAACATGTGCTGCATCGACAGGGTGGTTTCTTCGCCCTGGGTCAGCGGCACGACCGCTTCGAGGATCCAGAAGATCCATGAGGTAGGCTCGCCATAGACCACGCCGGTGTATTTGCCGTCCGCGTCGGTTTCCCAGCGCGTCTGCGGTACATGGGTGAACACGAAGGGCGCGTGTTCTGTCAGGACGTCTAGCGCGATCTGGTTCACAAAGCCCACGTTATAGGCGTGCTGCACCAGATAGGGATGGTTCGGCACCGCGGCATTCAGCTCGTCCAGGGTCGGGTAACGACGCTCTTCAAACTGGTGCGGCGACCAGCCACCGATGGCCTTGACCCAATGGCCCTGCGGCGTGCGGGCGGCTTGTTCGGCCAGCATTTCCAGCGCGCGTTCCAGGGTCGGGACACCATCCCACTGCACGTTCAGCGCATAGGACATGCCGCCGGTAATGGCATGGACGTGACCGTCATTCAGGCCGGGGATCAGGCGACGGCCATCGGCGTCGATGACAGTCGTGTCCTCATCGGTCAGCTCGAGGATCTCGGCATTCGTGCCGACAGCCTCGATGCGGTTGCCCACCACCGCAACGGCGGTGGCGCCCTGTATGGATAGGGCTTGAGTGGTCACCAGCGCGTTGTGGATGACCAGGTCGGCGGTTTGCTGGCCAAAGACCGGTGAACCAGCCATTACAGTTGCTGCAGCCGTGGACAGAAGAAGATGTTTCATGCGCGCGTTTCCTCGAAAAAATGGACCAGATCGTCAGTCGAGATGGCCGTGGTAGTTGATCCGGCCGTACTTGCCGACGCGGGCGTCGGCATAGGCCTGGTGGATTTCAGCCTCGGTGTTCATGACGAACGGCCCGTGGGCCACCATGGGTTCCGCATAGGGCGCCCCGCCGAACACGAAGAGGTCCAGAGCTGCGTCCGTCGGGTTTTCCGCGGTGATGCCGTCGCCGTCCGTGTCGAACAGAAGGAACTGTTTGTCGCTGACCGTTGCCCCGTTCACCACGGCCCTGCCAATTGGCAGATAGCCGCCGTATTCGTGCCCTCCCACGGTGGGCAGGTCGATGCGCGCTCCGGCCTCCAGGTGAAGATGCCAGATAAACTGTTCGGTAAAGGTCGGGATCGGGGAAACTGCACCGTTATAGGCGCCCAGCAGCACTTTCAGCACAGCCTTGCCTTCGCCAAGATCCACGACCGGCAGTTCTTCAGCCGCCAGAGGCATGTAGTCAGGGGCCTCCGCCTTGTTCTTCGCGGGCAGGTTGACCCAGAACTGAAAGGCGTAGAAATCTCCGCCCGCGTCACGCAACTCCTTGGACAGCATCTCGTCATGGATGATGCCATTGCCGGCGTTCATCCACTGGACCCCACCTGCGGTGACGGTGCCATGGCCACCATTGCTGTCGAAATGCGTCACCGCGCCTTTCAACAGATAGCTGAAGGTGGCAATTCCACGATGAGGGTGGGCGAAGCTGCCGTTCGGGGTGGGCATCTCCCCCGGCGCAAAGCGCTTTTCCAGAATGTGATCCAGAAAGATCACCGGACCGATTGCCTGCGTGGCCTGGTTGGGCACGGCCCGCACAATATCCAGCGGACCGACCTTTTCGGGAAAGGCAGTGGTGGTTGCAACGACCTGTTTGACCGCTCCGGTTATCGACTGGAATTGACCCCTTTGGGTCGACGCGTCTACCTGCAGTCTTTGCGTGTCCTGACCGAAGCCGCTGACTTGTCGCAATTGGTCAGGCATTTTGAACGCGGCAACGAAGAAAAGGTGGTTCTTGCCGTGGATGACAACTCGGATTTGGACCTGCTGGTTCCCTCCTTTCGGAAACTGCAGCAGGCATACCCGGAAACGCGGGTGGCCCTGAGAACCGAAATCCTCTCCGGTACGATCAAAATGATCAAGGATGGTGAGGCGGATATAGCAATCGCGCCCATGCTGCCGATCATTCTTGAGGAAGAGGAGTTCGACTTCATGCCGATCTCTCAATCCACCATGCATAATGTCGCCGCGCCCTCGCTGGTCGAGGCCATGTGTTCAGCCACCAAGATTTCGGACCTCAGACGATACCACCAGATTCTGGTCAGCGATTCCGGGGATTCCGAAGGCATGTTCGATCGCGAATTCGGCGTCCAGAAAGGCCAACGGCGCTGGTACGTAAGCGACTTGCATATGAAGAAAAAACTGTTGTTGGAAGGGCTTGGGTGGGGGCGTCTCCCCAAGCACCTGATAGCGGACGATCTGGCCGCCGGGCGTTTGGTCGACATTGAACTGCAGTTCAGCCACTTCTTGCTGCATCTGGAGTATTTTGCCTTCAGATTGTCAGAGGCGGCGAACGGCCCGGTCGCTTCTGCGATTTGGGACAATCTCCAGCAACTGAGCGCGCCCCTCAATCCAAATGAGGCTATGAGGCATGCCACTCCAAAGCAGAAATTCCGGTAGGGCGCCATACTTGCCATTGTGGGCACGAACCTGGCTCGTGCTCGTGTGAAACAGCCCTCTGGATGTACTCCTATTGAGAGTCTTCTAATAGATTTTCTGCCGGAGTGGTTCGCTTCCGCAACGAACGGCTGCTTCCCCATCTCGAAACTTGTGGCCTTGGGGCAGGTCGATGTGATCTGAGGGGCGCGGCCCGTGTGGCGCTGGATGTATGGCAGGAGGCGTACAACACCCACAGGCCGCGCTCGGTGACGTCCGAGAATTCTTCCGAGAAAGCGATGATCGGCTGTACGGCTGTCAAGGTAAGCCCAAGGGTGCTCCGCGCTGGAGGAAACCCGGGGTTCAGGTCACAAGACATTACCCGTTCGTGGGGTGGGCATGGCTGGTCAGCCAGAGGGCTTGGGTAGTCTCAGCCGATCGGCGAGATACGGCAGTCGGGCCTGGGCGGCGGACACGGCCGCTTTGCTGGCCTGCGCGCACAACAGCTCTTCACCATTGCCCGCCCGGGCCAATGCTTGCCCGTTGGGGGCGATGATGCAGCTGCCGCCAAAGAAATCCATTCCATTCTCATGGCCACAGGAATTCGCGTAGCAGACATAGATGCCGTTTTCGAAGGCGCGGGCGGGAATGACCGCATTCGCCACCACGCCCCATTGTGCGCCCAGGGCGGTGGGCACCAGGACCAGTTCGACCCCGGCTTCGGCCACGGCGCGGAAGGTCTCGGGAAACTCGGCGTCATAACAGATCAACGTGGCCGCCTTGATGCCGTCGATCTCGAACAGGGTGTAGCCGGTGCCGGGGTGAAAATGGTCGCCCTCGAACCCGGGCGGCAGCAGCAACTTGCGGTGGTTCGCCAAAAGGTTGCCATTGCGGTCGACACAGGCGGCGGCGTTATGGATCCGGTCGCCCGCGCGTTCGGCAAAGCCGTAATGGATCGCGATATTGTGGCGATAGGCGAGATCCGCAATCACCTTGGCCGAAGGGCCGTCCAGTGGCTCGGCCCAGTCCGCCACACGGTCCCCGATGTTGTAGCCGGTCAGGAACAGCTCGGGCAGCAGCAGAAGGTCGACCTCCTGCCCGTCCAGGCGGGCCAAGCACCCTGCCAACCAATCCAGGCGCGCCTGCGGACCGACAAGGTCCGCAGGGCTTTGGGCAACCGCGATATTCAGGATGTTTCCCATTTCTTACCCCTTGCTCAGCAGGATCTGACGTGGGTAGCTGGTGATGTAGTCGATGCCCGTTTCGGTCACGACCACGCTGTCGCCGATCCGACCCGCGGTCACCCCATCGACCGAGATCCCGCCATCCACGGCGAAGGTCATGCCCGGCTGAAGCACGGTCTTGTCGCCCGCCTTCAGCTCCGGCGCTTCCAGATAGGCCACGCCAATGGAGCGCCCGGTGCGATAGCCGGTCTCATAGCCGCGCATCTGGTAAACCTCGTTGGCCGCCGCCGCGACATCCTCGGCCAGCACGCCCGGGCGCATGGCGGCGATGGCGGCCTGCTGCGCTTCAATCGCGGCCTCCTGCACGTCACGCGCCTGGTCGGTCACGTCGCCGATGTGGAACATGCGGTCGAAACCCAGCTTGTACTGTTTGAACTGCGCCATGTTGCAGAAGCAGAAATAGACCGGGTCGAACTTCTGATAGGCTTTCACGCTGGCGCGGCGGTGCACCATCGAGGCATCCGTGCCGCTTTGCAGGATCTGCAGGTTGTGGATCATCGGCGAAACGAACCGATCCCAACCCTTGTCGGTCAGGAAGGTGGCCGCCTTGCGCGAGCCCGCGTCGATCACCGCCAGCGCGCTTTCGAATTCCTGCGCCCCTTCACGCAGGCTGTCATGGGCTGCGCCCATCATGGCACCGGCGATCTGTCCGGCCTGTTTCATCACCTCGATCTCGAACGGGGTCTTGATCATGCGCATGGCACCCAGCACCGGCGAGATATCCTTGAGCGGCACGCCCGGGTAGGTCTCGTCCAGGTGGTTGCGCACGATGGCGGGGATGGTGTTGCGCTCGACCCAGATCTCGGCCGGCTTCTCGCCCAGGGCACCGGCCAGGGCGCGACCCCAGCTGTTCGGGCCGATATCCTCCCAGGTGCGCACGTCCTCGACCCAGGTCATTTCCGCCACCATCTCGCTTTCCATCAGCGGTGTGATGACAATGGGCGCCTCCTCGGCGTCCACGACCACCATCGAGGGGCGGCCGAACTCGATCCCCAGGTAGCCCCAGAAGCCCGCCAGGTAGGCCATCGAGCTTTCATCGGTGAACACGGCCTTCCGAATGCCATGGTCGCGCATGCGTTCCTGCAGGATGGCCGTACGTTTCTGTGCTTCTTGCAGCATGTTCCACATTCCTTTCGATGGTGGGTTTCAGTGTGTTGGTTCGGGGCGGTTCAGTCCAGCAGCCCGGGAAGATAAAGCGCGACCGGCGGCACGAAGGTGACGATCAGAACCATGGGCAGGTGGCCGAGCATGAGGAACTTCATCGTCGGGCCGACATAGGTCGACAATGGCTGACGGGTAACACCACCGGCCATGTAGAGCAGCGGCGCACAGGGGGGCGAGATATTGCCCAGCCCCAGGTTGGTGCCGACGATGGCGGCGAAGTGGATCGGATCCAGGCCAATCTTCTGCGTGACAGGCAGAAGGATGATCGCCGCCAGCACGCCACCCGACACGTCGTCGATGATCATGCCCATGATCAGCAGCAACAGGTTGATCAAGAGAAGGATCACGATGCGGTTGTCCGAGATCGACAGGAGCAGGTCGGCGAACTGCGTCGGCACCTTCGCCAGCACCATGCCGCGGCTCATCACGAAGAGGAAGAACAGCACCATCAGGATGGCACCGGTCAGCCGTGCGGCCTCGACCGTCGAGGTGAATAGCGCCTGCATCGGCAGTGACCGGTAGATGATCAGCCCGACGATCAGCGTATAGACCAGCGCGACGGCGCCTGCTTCGGTGGGCGTCGCGATGCCGGAATAGATGCCGCCCAGCACGATCACCGGCATGATGATGGCCAGGCTGGCCTTCTTGCCGGTATGGGTGGCTTCCTTGGCGACCTCGGCCAGCGGGATCTTCGGGGCGACGGTGATCGTGGTGTTCTTGCGCAGGAAGATGAAGTTCAGCACGCAATAGGTCAGTGCCAGCAGGATGCCCGGCCCCATGGTGGCCAGAAAGGCCTTGGCCACGCTTTCGCGGATGGCGATGGCGAAGACGATCATCGGGATCGACGGTGGGATCATCAGGGCCAGCACCGATGACACGGCGACCAGGGCGGTGGCGTGGCCGGGCGGATAGCCCTCCTTGATCATGCGCGGCACCATGATCTTGCCGATCGCAGCAATCGCGGCGGAAGCACTGCCGGAAATCGCGCCGAACAGCGCACAGGTGATCACGGTGACGGCGCCCAGCCCGCCCTTGGTGCGGCCGACGAAGGTGTTGACGAAGTTCAGCAGCCGTTCGGAGATGCCCGAGGCCCCCATCAGCGTGCCCGACAGGATGAACAGCGGGATCGCCAGCAGCGAAAACGCGCTGACCTGCGAATAGCCGAAACCGGCGTGGAACGAAATATTCGTGCCCGACATCAGCCCGTAGGCCAGCGCGCCGGCACCAAAGGCGAAGCCGACCGGAACCTCGATCAGCAGCAGAATGACGATGACCAGAAAGGCCAGCAGGAAGAAGGTCATGGCTCACTCGCCTCCTTTTCCGGTGATCAGCGCGCGGGCTTCCAGGAAGGCCTGCAGCGTGAGGTAGAGGATCATCAGGGCAAAGCCCGACACCATGCTGAAATCCCAGATGTATTTCGGCAGGCGCATGTAGGTGCTCTTGCGGTTCAGGGACAGGTTGTAGGCGGCGAAATCCCAGGCGAACCAGGCGAAGACCAGCACCGTCACCAGGCAGACCACCGTGCCGAACAGGCGCACCGACAGCACGGTCCTGCGGTTCTGCGTGATCAGGGTCAGCACGCCGCCCTCGATATGGTCGCGTTCGCGGGTGCAATAGGCCATGCCGATGAAATAGATCCACAGGGCCAGCATCGGCGCCAGCTCCTCGATCCCCAGGAAGGGCGAGGCGATGACGTAGCGCATGAAGACCTGCGCGGCCATCAGAAGGCCCAAGGACAGGATCGCGGTGAACAGGATCACACGCATCAGCCAGGCCATGCGGCGTTCGACGGCATAGAAACCGCCAAGCCCGCGATAGACCGGCTGGGCCGGGTCATGGGCAGCCGGGATGATCGGCTCGGGTGCCAGCACATCATCCAGGCTGTCCGTGTGCAGAAGTTCCTTGGTCATGCGCGCCTCCTCCCAGGTTCATGCATGAGGGTGGTCTGCGCCCGCGGGAGAAGCGGGCGCAGAGAGGGGATCAGTTGTCGGCGGCAGCCTTGATCTGACCCATCACGTCGGCGCCGATGATCCCTTCCATGTAGGGGTATTCGACGGCGGTCACCTGGGCGCGGTAGGCGTCGAGCTGTTCGGGGGTCAGCTCGACCACCTCGATCCCGGCCTCACGCATCTGGTCGAACCACTTGGGGCTTTCGGCCTCGGCGTTTTCCCAGGCCCAGGTCACGGCCTCGTCGGCGGCGGTGCGGATCCAGCCCTGTTGTTCCTCGCTCAGCCCGTCGAACCAGCGCTTGTTGGCGGTCCAGAACGTGTGTTCGAAGTTCTCGCGGGTAAAGACATAGGCGCTGACCACGTCCTTGAAGAGCAGCACTTCAGAGGGCGGCGAATAGGCCCGGCCGTCGATCGCGCCGGTTTGCAGCGCCGTGTGCACCTCGGAAAAGGCCATCGGCACCGGGGCGAACCCGGTCGCCCGGTAGCGTTCGATTGCCATCGGCATGCCCGGCACGCGCATCTTGAAGCCCTGGGCCTCCTCGGGGAAGTTGGTCGGCACATCGACGCCCTTGCGTACGACGAAACCGGTGAAATCGGTCGGGATCGTGCCCAGAAGCACCATGCCCAGGTCCGCCATGATGCCGTCATAGACGCCGTTCATCACTGAACCCGGGCCATAGACCTGGCGCCCGGTCTCCCAGTCGCTGGCCACATAGCCCAGCACCGAGACGTCCCAGCGCGGGTCCAGTTCCGAGTGGTTCCAGCTCATCGTCATCTGCACCGCGCCCTGCGAGACCTGCTCGACGATCGAGGTCCAGTCGCCGAGGTCGCCGCCCGGGTGATAGTCGACAGTCATCTCGCCGCCCGACAGCTCTTCGAGACGGGCCGAGAACTGTTCGGACACCGCGTGGAAGATGTGCTGGGTGTCCATGACATGGCCCAGGATGATCTCTTCCGCCGTCGCTGCGCCAGCGCCGGCGGCCAACAGGCCCGCAGCGGCAAAGCCTGCCTTGATGTGTTTTGCGATTGTCACCGTTTCATCCTCCATCTTGGTGAGTCGTCCTTTTCGGGGTGGGCAGATAACTGGCATAAAATGGCCATGCTGTATACAGCTAAGCAGAAAAATTTGACAAATGGCCGAATTTGAACAGAAAGGTGCGATCAGTGTATACAGCAATCAGAAGGAAACCGCATGTTTGACAGGGGAAGACACTCACGCGCAAAGATAGGATTCGTCCTTCTGGCGACCGAACAGACCATCGAGGATGACATGTTCACCCTGCGCCCCGACGGGGTCGGCATCCATTTTGCGCGGGCCTGGATCGAGGACAGCATTACCGTCGATACCCTGTCGCGCCACGCCGATGATCTGGCCCGCGCGGCCCACAGCCTGCTGCCAGACGGCAGCCTCGACGTGATCTGCTACGGCTGCACCTCGGGCAGTCTGGTCATCGGCGAGGACCGGGTCGCGGCGGAGCTGAACAAGGGTGCGCCCAAGGCCCGCGCCACCAGCCTGATCGCCGCGGTGATTGCCGCGCTCAGGGCGATAGCTGCAAGGCGCATCGCGGTGGCGACCCCTTATCTGGACGAGATCAACGTCCAGGAAGTGCGTTACCTCGAAAAGGCCGGGTTTGACGTCGCCAATATCCAGGGGCTGCAGCTGGAAAGGGACAGCGACATGATCCGCGTCCGCCCGGACTATCTGGCGGAGTTTGCCCGGGAGGCAGACACTGCTGACAGCGATGCATTGTTCATCAGCTGCGGCGCGCTGCGGTCGTTGGAGGTTGTGGACCGGCTGGAGCAGCAGCTGGGCAAGCCGGTGATCTGCTCCAACCAGGCAATGATGTGGCATGTCCTGCGCCTGGCAGGCATCGACGATCGGATCGGGGGATATGGCCGGTTGCTCCGAGACCACTGAAATCGGCTCTTCTTTGCTGCACACAGCCTTGCTAGTACTTCGGGAACCGCAGCCGTTCAGGAAAGGGAGCCTCCTTGTCCGCAGATGCCACATCCATGACGCCTCCTGGCTGGGGCGACCGCAAGCCGGGCGTCGAGGATATCCAGCGCCTGATCCTCAAGCGGATCTGTTTCCTCGAATACACGCCCGGCGACAGGTTGAAGGAGGCAGAGCTGGCCAAGGAGTTCGGCGTCAGCCGCACCCCCGTGCGCGACGCCATCAGCCGGATCAATCATCTGGGGCTGGTGGAAACGATCAACGGGGTCGGCAACGTGGTGATGGAACTGCCGTCAGAGAAGATCACGCATGTCTATGAAATGCGGTTGCATCTGGCCTCGCTGATTGGCACGACCGCGCCCGCGCAAATCGAAGACAGCCACCTGGAACGCGCCCGGGGCTTGCTGGCGCAGGCCCGGCAGCTCAGCGGGCAGGTCGATTCCCGCCAATATGTCATCGTGAATGATCAGCTGAATACGCTGATCAGTGATCTGATCGGCAATTCGGTTCTACGGTCCTTCTGGACCCAGGCCTATTACCAGGCGGCCAGCACGTGGCACAGGGTTGTCGATTGCGCGGGCACCGAAGTGGCCGATGCCTTGGTGGCCGAGCTTGTCGACCTCGAAACCGCGCTGATCGAGAAGGACATCCTGGCGGTTGGATATATCCAGCGCATTCACATCGGCTATGGTTTTGCCCGTATCAAGAAATTCCTGTTCCGTGAAACGGCCCTTGACCCTTGAAGGCCACGGTCCGGTTTGCGCGGCGCCATGTTTGCGCGGCGGCCAAACGCGGTTTCGGTGCGGCAATTTGCTCGCTCTCAATAGGCGTGGGGATTGTTAGACTTCGACGCGTTCCAATTTGCCGGAGTCCAGCCATGCGCCAGATTACCCTTGCCCTCTTCGCCGCTTTTCTGGCCACCGCTGCCCTGGCAGAGGAGGCGGTGGATATTGCCCCGCTGATGCAGGACGTCTGTGCCCATTGCCATGGTGAGACCGGCGATGCCTCCAGCCGCATGTATCCGCGTCTGGCAGCGCAGAACCGGGACTACCTGGAAAAGCAGCTGCTGAATTTTCGCGACGGCACGCGAGTCAGCGACATCATGAACGGCATGGCCGCGGAGCTCAGCGATGCGCAGATCGCGGCCCTGGCGGAGTTCTACAGCACGCAACCGGCCGAAAAACATCGCGTGCGCAGCTCGAAACGCGCGCTGGAGGCGGTGGGTTTTTACATCTACCACGAGGGCAACGAATATACGCAGATCCCGCCCTGTGCCGATTGTCACGGCGAGTTTGCTGCGGGCGATACAAACCTGCCGCGTTTGGCCGGGCAACACCGGCACTATGTCGTCGAACAGCTGATGGCGTTCGAGGACCGCACCCGCACCAATGACAGCGCGATCATGCATTCGATCGCCAAGAACCTGACCGAGCTGGAGATCAATGCGGTGGCGCTTTATGTCAGTGGTCTGGTCGAGGGGGGGGCGGAATAAGGGTCAGATCAGCAGCGCCTCGCGTGCCATCAGGGCCGCCTGGGTGCGGTTGTTCGCGCCCAGCTTGGTCAGGATGTTCTTCATGTGCAGCTTGACCGTGACCTCCTGAATGCCCAGTTCGCGGGCAATTTCCTTGTTGGACAGGCCCTGTCCCAGTTGCTTCAACGTCTGCATTTCGCGGTCGGACAGGGCGCCGAACTGATCTGACCGGTGCTGCGCCGCGCCGGAGGGGGCGAAATCGAAGGGGAAATAGCGTTCACCGGACAGAACGAAGCGGATGGCGTTGACGAAACTGTTCGCAGGCAGGGATTTCGGCAGGAACCCCTGCGCGCCCTGCTCCATGGCAGCGGTTGCGACCTCGCGGCTGGCAACGCCGGACATCAGCGCGACCCGGGTTTGCGGAAAGGCGCGGCAGGTCCGAACCATCCCCTGCAGCCCGTTCATCCCGGGCATGTGATAGTCCAGCACCAATAGGTCGATGGGATAGTCGCCTGACAGCACCTCATTCGCCTCGTCCAGATTGCAGGCGGTAAAGACACGAAACCCCTGGGCTGCCTCCAGATAGGCGGCAATCGTATCGCGTACAAGTTCGTGGTCGTCGGCAATAAGAATGTTCGTCATCACAAGTCCCCTTTGTCCACGTTTCCACGAAACCATGAAAAAATGTCGAACGCGAGGCAGGGCACCCCTTTCGTATAGGTGCCTATGCGCCTGAACCACCCTGCGCCGCCGCTCGGTGCCTTATCAAGGGGACAGGCAGCAAGGGAGGCGACGATGCCAAGCACCACTCCGACGCGGATCAAACCATTCGCCCTTATCATCGCCGTCCTCGCGTGTCTTGCAGGGGGCGTGGCCCGGGCCGACACCCTGCGCATTACCCATCAAGGAGGGGAAGAGGTGGTGACCGCCGAGGATCTGGCGCGGTTCGACCAGACCGGTTTCACCACCTCGACCATCTGGACCGACGGCAAGATCGCCTTCGAGGGCGTGCCGTTGAAGGTCTTGCTGGACAGTCTGGGCGTGACCCGGGGCCAGGTCGAACTGCGCGCGCTGAATGACTATGCGGTCACCCTGCCGGTGGCCGAGCTGGAGGCGCAGGCGCCCATCATAGCCGCCCGCATGAACGGCGCCCCGATGCCCGCGCGGCGCTGGGGACCCTATTGGCTGGTCTATCCCTATGACGCGGACGGGATCTACCGCTCCGAAGTCACCTATTCCCGCTCGATCTGGCAGCTGGTCAGCGTCACGGTCATGGATTGATAACAAATCGTTTCCTAGACTGGGCGGGAACGGGAAGGTGTTTGCGTGGTGCCAGTGACGTCTCATAGATGGGTCTGGGGTGCAGGGCTGATCGCCCTGGCCTTGGTGCTTGCCGGTATGGTCTGGACCCTGCTGGTGCAACTCGACCGGCTTTCGACCGCCAAGCGGGACAATGTGACCTGGACGTTGACGCAGGTTGAAACCGAACTTGCAAATCTCGAAACCATGCTGGCCCGGCACGGGACCGGCGCGCAGGCCGATGCCGGGCTGCGCCTGCGCGCCGATGTGGCGTTGAGCCGGGTAAACCTGGTCTCCTCCGGGGTGGTCGGCGCGATGCTGCAGTCCACCCCCGAGGGCCTTGCGTTGGTCGAACCACTTGAAACTTATGCCGATGAAATCAGCGCTCTGCTGGACCGGGCGGAGGCGCTCGACACAGCCACGGTGGCCCATCTGACCCGGCTGACCGCCGATATTCGCCCGCCCGCCCGGGCCTTGGCGCTTTATGGGGTTGAGCTCAGCGTGGCGGCGGATGAGGCGCAGCGCGCGGCCTTTGCCCGCACGCTGCGACGCACGGGCGGCGTGGCGATCCTTCTGGTGGTGGCGCTGGCGGTGCTGGTTCTGCGGCTGCAACAGGCGCGCACGCGGGCGGCGGCGCAGGATCGGGCGCTGGGCCTGTCGAACCGGCGGCTCGGCTCCACCGTGGCGGCCTCTCTGGATGCGATCATCATCGCCGATCAGACCGGCCGGGTGGTTGAATTCAACGCGGCGGCTGAGACCATCCTGGGCTGGCGGCGTCAGGAGATCCTGGGTGCGCGGATGGACGAGACGTTGATCCCAGAAACACATCGCGCCGCCCATCGCGCGGGCATGGCGCGGTTCCTGGCGACCGGGGAACGCCGGGTGTCGGACGCGGGCCGGATCGAGATCACCGCCCTGCGCAAATCCGGCGAGGAATTTCCGGTCGAGCTGAACATCACCTCCGCCGAAGGGCCTGCGGGCACCGAGTTCATCGCCTATCTGCGGGACATCTCGGACCGCAAGCAGGCCGAGGCCAGCCTGATCGAGGCGCGCGACCGGGCGCAGCAGGCGGACCGCGCCAAGTCCGAGTTCCTGGCAATCATGAGCCACGAAATGCGCACGCCCCTGAACGGCATCCTTGGTGTGCTCGACCTGTTGCGCACGACACGGCTTGCGGACAAGCAGGCGGGCTATGTCGATATCGCCGCCGCCTCGGGCGAGATCCTTTTGGAGCATGTGAACGAGGCGCTGGACATCACGCGGATCGAGACGGGGGAGCTGGTGCTCTCGCCCCAGGTGTTCGATTTGCGCGCGCTGATCGAAAGTGTTTGTGCCGTGCTTGCGCCACTTGCGGATGAAAAAGGGCTGGCCCTGCGCCAGGAGGTCTCGGAGCAGCTTGCCAGCCATTTCAAAGCCGATGCCGGGCGCATTCGGCAGATCCTGATCAACCTCCTGGGCAATGCGGTGAAATTCACCCCCTCGGGCGCGGTGACCCTGTCGGTTGGGTCGGGGACGGGCGGGATGGTTGAGTTCACCGTGCGCGATACCGGCCCGGGCATTCGCCCCGAAGACCTGGATCGCATTTTCGAGGATTACCGCAGCCTCGCCCCCTCCGGCGGGCGGCAGCGGCGTGGTGACGGGTTGGGCCTGTCCATCGCCCGGCGCATTGCGCGGCGGCTGGGCGGGGATCTGACCGTGACCAGCCCGCCGGACACCGGCGCCAGTTTCACCCTGTCGCTGCCTCTGAACAGGGCCGCGGCGGAGGCACGCGCGCTCGTCACGGAGGGATCAGGCGCCCCGTCCCCACGCGGCAAACGTGTGCTGGTGGTTGAGGACAATGATACCAACCGCCGCCTGCTGGGGGACATGCTGACCGGTCTGGGCCACGAGGTGACCCATGCGGTGGACGGGCAGGCGGGTGTGACGCAGGCGCGCGCGCGGGGCTTCGACCTCATTTTCATGGATATCTCGATGCCCGTGATGGATGGGATTGCCGCCACCCGGCACCTGCGGGCCGGGCCGGGGCCGAACCGGGCCACGCCGATCATCGGGTTGACGGCGCATGGCGATGACGTCCACCGCCACGAGGCGCAGCAGGCGGGGATGACCGCCTATCACGTCAAGCCCATCCGCCTCGCCGCCCTGCGGGACATCCTGGGTGACACCCTGGGGGCGCGCGCGGATGAAACCGTGACGGAGGGCAGCGCGCTGGAGGAAGCCTGCGCCCTCATCGGGGCAGAGAGGCTCGCCCACCATGCCGCACGGTTCGAACAGGAGCTTTCGGCCTTTACCTCTCTCCTGCACGGGCCTGATGGTGATGACCCCGCCGAAGCGGCGCACAGGCTGAAGGGCGCCGCCGGGTTGCTTGGCTTGTCAGAGCTCGAAACCCTTCTGGGTGCGCAGCCGCTGGATGCGGAGGAGATTGAGCGCGGCTGGCATGCGGCAAAGGCGCGGCTGCACCGGGTTCTGGAAGTCGCTGCCAAACCAAAGCCGTAGCGCCTGCTCGAAAGGGTAGCCGCCTGTGCCAAACGCGTGCGGGCCTGCCCTTTCGCCCCACCCGGCCCTTCGTAGCCCTGTCGCAGACTGATCCCGTCATTCCGCCGGACATGAGGGCCCGGCGGCCTATCGAAGGGAGAACGGACATGCACAAGAAAATCACCCCGAAGAAGATCATCGTGATCGGCGGGGACGGGTTTTGCGGCTGGCCCACGGCGCTGCACCTGTCGAACCTGGGACACCGGGTGACCATCGTCGACAACCTCTCGCGCCGCTGGATCGACACCCAGCTGGGCGCCAACAGCCTGACCCCGATCGCGACGGTCGAGGATCGCCTGACCGCCTGGACCGAGGCGACCGGCAAGGTGATCCATTTCGAGTGTATCGATGCCGCGCGGGAGTTCGACCGGCTGGCCGCGCTGCTGGCCTCGATCCGGCCCGACACGGTGATCCATTTCGGCGAACAGCGCGCCGCGCCCTATTCGATGAAAACCGTGACCGAGAAACGCTATACCGTCGACAACAACATCTCGGCCACGCACAACCTGCTGGCTGCCGTCACCGCGCTGGGCCTGGACCCGCATATCGTGCACCTGGGCACCATGGGGGTCTATGGCTATGACGACGCCGGGCTTGAGATCCCCGAAGGATACCTGAGCGTCTATGTGCCGGGCGATGACAAGCGCATCGTGCAGCGCGATATCCTCTACCCGACCAATCCGGGCAGCGTCTATCACCTGACCAAGTCGATGGATCAGTTGCTGTTTCAGTTCTATGCCAAGAACGACCTGTTGCGCATCACCGACCTGCACCAGGGCATTGTCTGGGGCACCCAGACCGACGAAACCCGGCTGGACGAGCGTCTGATCAACCGGTTCGATTACGATGGCGACTATGGCACGGTTCTGAACCGTTTCCTGATGCAGGCGGTGGTCGGGCATCCGCTGACGGTGCATGGCTCCGGCGGGCAGACCCGGGCCTTCATCCACATCCAGGACACGGTGAAATGCATCGCGTTGGCGGTGGCCAACCCGCCGCGCCCGGAAGGTCGCGTGGCGATCCTGAACCAGATGACCGAATGCCATACCGTGCGCGACCTGGCGATGCTCATTGCCAAACTGTCCGACGCGAGGGTCGCTTTCGTCTCGAACCCGCGCAACGAGGCGGCGGAGAACGATCTGCGCGTCTCCAACCGCACCTTCCTGGATCTGGGGCTGAACCCGATCACGCTGGAGGCGGGGCTGTTGGAGGAGACTCGCGACATTGCGGCCAAATATGCCCATCGCTGCATTCCCGAGATGATCCCCTGTGTCTCGACCTGGACCGACCGGCAGCAGCCCGGCGTGGTGGATATGGGCGACGTGGCCTGAGAGGAAGGCGACCTGATCCGGTCCGGTATCGGCGTGCCCCGCGTGGAGGTGGGGCGCGCGCCGGGTGGGATCGGCCCGCACAGAAAGGGGACAGATCATGCGCATGATCGGCATCGGATTGATGACCGCACTTCTGGCCGCAATTGCCATGTTGCTGGGGCAACAAGGGCTCTGGGCGAGCGGCTGGCAGGTGCTGCGGGGCATGGTGACGGGCGCGCCCGGCCTTGTCTTCGAAACCCCGTCCACCACCGACCTTCCGGCAGGGTCATCGGGCTTTGCGGCACAGATCCCCCGTGCCACACCCCAAGGCCCGCTGATCCTGTCCGGCCTGCCCGCCTACCAGAGCGCCAGCTTTCTGCTTCCGGTGGAGGCGCGCGCGCTGTCCGGATATCTCCACATCGACGCAAGCCTGCAGGCGCTGACCGGGGTCGAGGCCGTGCTGCGCGTCTCGATCGACAAGACCCGGCGCGCCGAACTCTTGCTGCATCCGGATCGGCTGTCTGGTGGGGCGGGGCGCTCCCTGCGCATTCCATTGTCCCCTTTGGATCTGTCGCGGGAGCGGCTGGTCGTCTCGTTCAGCTTGCAGGGCAGGTCGGCACAGGCCCCCTGTGGCCCCGAGGATGGCACGCCCGCCATTGTCGAGATCGAGACGACCAGCCAT
Source organism: Aliiroseovarius sp. (assembly GCF_965228805.1). Lineage (NCBI taxonomy): Bacteria > Pseudomonadati > Pseudomonadota > Alphaproteobacteria > Rhodobacterales > Paracoccaceae > Aliiroseovarius > Aliiroseovarius sp. The sequence continues at coordinate 1,782,502 of NZ_CBDDIE010000003.1, forward strand.
TTGGCTTTGACCCTGGATCGCCCGCTGACAGGCCTGCGCGATCGGGTGGTCGGCTGGGGCGGGGCGGTACAGGTGGGTTGGCCCGGCCAGGGCAATCGCGCCGCGGCGCTGGCGCGCCTGATGGCGGCCGGTCAAGCGCAGAGGGGGGGCGTTCCCGTGCGGTTCGCTCCCCATGGGCTTGCCGCCGACGAGGTGCTGCATCTGCTGCCCGACTTAACCGCGCCCGAGGTCGCCGATCCGGTCACTTCCCCCTGGCCGCGTCCCGTGGCGGTGGGGGCCAATGCCGGGCTCAGACAGTTCCACCGGGCCACCAGCTGGCGGTTTCGTGCCGGTCAGCCCGCTGACCGCCGCGTGTCGGGACGTCTGCGCCTGGACCTGTATCTGGGGCAGCTGTCAGCACAGGCGCGCTGGACCGTCACCGTCACGCTCGACGGGCGGCTCCTGCGCGAGGTCGCGGCGCCCGCTGGGCCTCTGACCCGCGATATTCCGCTTCCCGCGAATACCCCGCCCTCGGCGATGATCGAGGTCACCGCCTACGCTCATATCCCGCGCCCGCATCTCTGCGACGAGGGGCCGGAGCTCATGGCGGAGCTTCGGCCCGGCAGTTTGCTTCTGCCCGGCGCCATGCGGCAGGAGGACCCGTTGGAGCGCCTGCGCAAAGGCCTGGTGGGTGCGCCCATCGGCCTTGCCCTGCCGCAGGAGCTGGCCCTTCCTGACGCTGCCCGTGCGGCCACACTGCTGGGCGCGCTGCTGCCCAAGGACACGGCCTGGCGCGCCGTACGGCCTGAACGGGCACGCATTCTGGTGGTGGGGGGCGGGCACGATCTGTCGCGCTGGGTCGAGATGCCGGGCTGGCTGCTGGACCACACGGGCCTGCGCCCCCTGCACACCGTGCACCCCGCCCGCACCGGCTCCGCCGCGCTGTTGATCCGGCCCGACCCGGGGCAAAGCGGATGACCGACGGCGGCGACAAGCGCGAAGCGATCAACTTCGCTTCGGTCGACAGCGCGCCCAAGCGGTTTGCGGGGATGATCTCGCCCCGCCGCGCGCCTTTGATGCTGCTGACCTTCACGGTCCTCTCGGCGCTGGGGCTCTGGCTGATCAACCAACCTCCGCTTGCCGCCCTCTTTCCCAATCGCGATCTGGTCTATTCCCCGCATGAGGGCCGCCATGTCATCGCCATTCGCCTGTTCATCCTCAGTTTCTATCTGAGTTTTGCCGCCTTCGCCGCTGCAGGTTGGCGTGACAGGTTGGGTTTCGGCGCCGATCTGGTGATCATCTTTTCACTCGGCTGTGCGGCTTTCGACCTGGCCAATGTGCTGGCGCATTATCACCTGGGCCGAGCGTTCTCGCTGCACCTCAGCGCCATTGGTACGGGGATCTACGGCTTTGCGGTCTATTCGTTCAAACTGCTTGAACGTGGCCACATGCCCGCGCGTATTCGGGTCGAACATCGCCCGATCCGTCAGACCCGGGCGATCCTGCGGCTGGGGGTGGCACTTGTGATCGCTGCGGGCACCTCGATTACCGTTGGTGCGATGGAACTGCCCTTGATCACACAGCTCCGGCAGGTTGCGCTGCTGGGTGGGATCGGGCCTGGGGTCTTCCTGTTCCTGCCGGTGCTGTTCGGTCAGCTCTATCTGCTGGCGCTTTGGGACGAACGCCAGGGCCGCGCTCGGTTTGCCCCACCGCTGTCGATCATCGTGCCCGCCCATAACGAAGAATACATCATCGAAAACACCATCCGCGCCATGGATCGCGCCGCTGCGCATTACGGTGGCGCGGTGCATATCCTGATCATGAACAACAACTCCACCGATGCGACGGAACAGATCGCCACGCGCACCCTTGCGTCCTGTCAGGCGGCCAAGGGCCATGTGATCAACGTGCCCAAACCGGGCAAGTCCAACGCGCTCAACGCCGGGTTGGACGCGGCCCGGACCGAGTTCCTGGTCCGTGTGGACGCCGACACCCTGCTGGGCGAGGACAACCTGACCCGCGCCATGCCGCATTTTCGCGACCCGTCCGTGGGAGTGGTCGGCGGCGTGCCGATCCCGCCCGGCGGCGCGCTCTTCGATCGGGCGCGGCTGTTGGAGGTGCTGGTGAAACATGGGTTCTATTCCGTCGCCATGGGAGCGGTGAACGGGGTGGTGGGCATTCCGGGCATGTTCGTCGTCTATCGCACCGATCAGCCCCGCTATCTGGGCGGTTTTGTCGAGGGGATGAATGGCGAGGATACCGATATTTCCCTGCGCATCGGCGAGCTGGGCTATCACGCCGTGGTCGATCCGCGCATTCGCTATGTCTCGGAAGTGCCGTCCAGCTACGCCCATATGCGCGAACAGCGGATGCGCTGGTTTCGGTCCGTGTATCACATCAGTTCGCGCTGTCGGGATCTGATCTATTCGCCCAGCCGCACCCTGCGGGGCAAGGTCATCCTGCCCTATATGCTGGTCAATTCCGCGCGCCGGGCGATGCTGGTGCCCCTGCTGATCCACGGCGCGCTGGAATGGGGGCTGCGGTTCAATCCCCACAGCCCGATCCTCTGGCAATCGGTGCTGGCCGTCGGGATCGGCGCGCCCGCCCTTGTCGCCTGTGTTGCGGCCCTTCTGAATGGGCTTCCCCGCGCGGTTCTGGCCCTGCCAGAATACCTGATCTTTCGCGTCATGCGGGGCTACTTCACCCTGGAAAGCATGCTCAGCATCCTGGTGTCCCCGCGCGGCGAGCGGCTGGAACGGGCGGTGTTCGAGGACCGGGTGGCGGACGGCCCTGCGCGCATCGCCTGAGGCGGGGAAAGGGCTTGTTTACGACGCTTAAGGGTTTGTTTTGACAATGCACCTACCTTGGTTAAAGGGCGTGATTCCCTGTGCTGATCGCCCGCTGGTCCCTTTTCCTGGAACAGGAGCGTGCTGTGGCTTTATCGTATGACTTTATCCAAAGACCCTTTCGTGCCGCCCTGGCGGCCTTGATCCTGTCGGTGCTGCCAGGTCTTGCCTGGGCCGAAATTACCCTGACATTCGGAACCTACGCGGCGGACAAACCGACCGAAACGGTACGCAAGTACAAACCTTTTCTCGATTTCCTTGCCGCCGGGCTGAGCGAACGTTTGGGCGAACCGGTCACGATCCGCATCAAGATCGCCCCCAGCTATGGCGAAGGCATCGCGCAGCTTGCCAATGGCGAGGTGGATTTCGCCCGGTTCGGCCCAGCCTCCTATGTGCTGGTGCAGGACCAGAACCCCGATATCGCCATCATCGCGATGGAAAGCAAAGGTGGGGCCAAGCGGTTCAACGGCATTATTGCGGTCCATGCGGACAGCCCCTACCAATCGCTGTCCGACCTCTCCGGCCAGTCCTTCGCCTTCGGCAGCGAACTGTCGACCATCGGGCGCTATCTGGCACAGGCCAGCCTGTTGGAGGCGGGGATTTCCTCCTCGGACCTGGAGTCCTATGAGTTTCTTGGCCGCCATGACCTGGTGGGCGAGGCGGTCGGTTCCGGCCGGTTTGCCGCGGGGGCGCTGAAGGAAAGCACCTTCAACAAGCTGGTTGCCAAGGGTGTTCCCCTGCGCGCGCTCTACACCTTTGAAAACGTGACGAAACCCTGGCTGTCCCACCCGAACATGCGCGCCGATGTGGCTGAGGCGATCCGCGCCATCATGTTGGCGTCCGAAACGGAGGAGGTCGTGCGGCAGATCGCCAAACACGGCTTCCTTGCGGGGGCGGACAGTGACTATGCCCTTGTGCGCGCGGGCATGCAACGCAGCCTGGCCTTCTGAGGCCCCGGCGCTGGGATCGGTCGATGAACCTCAAGGGCATATATTTTCAGATCACCGCCTCGCTGCTGGTTGCGGCGGCGGCGGTCAGCCTTGTGATGGGGGAACTCGAACGCCATGCCGAGGTGGAGCGTCATGCGCATGAAGCACAAGAACAGGCAGAGCTGACCGTCTCCCTGCTGACCGGGTTGATGCTGGAATATATCATCGTGCAGGACATTCCCGTGCTGGAAACCGGCATGTCCGAAACCATCGCACGCAATCCCCAGGTCATGGCCGTTCGCCTATTGTCGCCGGACCGGCAGCCGCTGGCGGAGGTGCGCTCCGCCGAGGTTCGCGAGCCGCAGGAACTGGTAACCTACGAACATCCGGTCCTGTTCGAGGGGCTGGATTTCGGTACAATGCAGGTCGACTGGTCCCTGCGCGAAATGCAGGCCATGACCCAGGAGCATGTTCATGAAGTGCAGGTGCAGATGTTCCTGACCGTGACTGCGCTCACGTCGCTGTTTCTGATCCTTGCCCATCTGTTCGTCATGCGCCCGCTCAGCCGCACGCATCAGCGCATGACCAATGTCCTGGCCGGCGTGGCCAGCCCGTTTCGTGCGGTGCCCTGGTACATCAGTGACGAGTTCCGCGCGCTGGATGGCTCCGTGGATGTGCTGGAAAGCAATCTGCAAAAGCGCGATGAACGGGAGCGCGAGCTGGAGAAGGCGCGCCAGGCCGCCGACGTGGCCAACCGTGCGAAGTCCGAGTTCCTGGCCAATATGAGCCACGAGATCCGCACCCCGATGAATGGCGTGATCGGCATGGCGGAGCTGTTGCAGGAAACCGAGCTGGACGGCGAACAGCAGCTCTTCGCCGACACAATCGCCAACTCCGGCGCATCGCTTCTGGCGATCATCAACGACATCCTGGATTTCTCGAAGATCGAGGCGGGCAAGCTCGATATCGACCCCGCACCCTTCAACCTGCGGCGCCTTTGCGAAGAGATTATCGGCATGCTGTCTCTGAGTGCCTCGGAATAGGGGGTCGAGGTCGTCTTGCGCTATGATCCGGCCCTGCCCGAAGGCGTGGTCGGGGACGGCGGGCGTATCCGTCAGATCATTACCAACATTGCCGGGAATGCGGTCAAGTTCACCCGCGAGGGACATGTCTGCATGGATGTCTCGACCTCCTGTGAAGGGGGGCAACCCCATGTGGTGATGACCATTACCGACACTGGCATCGGCATTCCGAAGGAACAGATCTCCAAGATTTTCAGCGCGTTCGAACAGGTGGATGGCTCGGACACGCGGCAGTTCGAAGGCACCGGGCTGGGGCTGGCGATCTCCAAGCGTCTGGTTGAGTTGATGGAGGGCCGGATCGAAGTTACCTCGACCCCCGGCCAAGGCTCGTGTTTCACCCTGTACCTGCCGCTGGGTTTTGCCGATCTCAGTGCGCAGAAGCGGGCCCCGTCACAGGTGGACCTGACCGGGCAGCGGGTGCTGGTGGTCGATGACCTCAAGGTCAATCGCTTCATCTTCCAGGAGCAGTTGGGCAACTGGGGGGCCGAGGTGACCCTGGCCTGCTCCGGTGCCGACGCGCTGCGGATTCTCGAAGAGACCCGACAGCGGGGACAGGAGTTCGATGTTGTCCTGGTGGACTATCAGATGCCCGACATGAGCGGCCTGAAGGTTGCCGAACATCTGCGGGCGATGGATTGCTGCACGCAGACACCGTTGGTCATCCTGTCCTCCGCTGACAAGCGCATCGCACCCGAGGCCCGGCGCGCGCTGAAAATCAGTGACGTGGCGGCCAAACCGATCCGGGCGCGGCAGTTGAAACGGCTGATCGGCCGGGCGCTGCATCCCGAAATGGCCATAACCAAGGCGATCGACGCCGCAGAGCCTTCAACAATGGCCACGCGGCAGCTCAGGTTGCTGGTGGCCGAGGATAACAAGACCAACAGCCTTGTCCTGCGCAGCATGTTGAAGGGAACGGGCATTCGTGCGCAATTCGTCGAGAATGGAAAGCTGGCGGTCGAGGCCTTTCGCCATGCCCCGCCGGATGTCGTGTTGATGGACATGTCCATGCCGGTGATGAACGGGATCGAAGCTACCCGCGCCATTCGTGCCTGGGAGGCGGAGGTCGGCACAGCCCACCACCCGATCGTCGCGCTCACCGCCAATGCGCGCAAGGCGGACCGGGCCCGTTGCCTTGATGCAGGAATGGATGATTTCCTCAGCAAGCCGGTTAAAAAGGCCGCTATCCTCGAGATTTGCGAAAAATGGGGCAGGCCTGGTGTTCGCGATCCCCAGGACGGCGGGTCGCCATCGGTTTGATATCAACCCTCTGACCGCTGCTCGTCGGCCAAAAGCCGCTCGGCGATACGGGTTGTGTCTTCCAGGTGCCGTACCACGGCGGTCTCGGCCGCATCGGGATCGCCCGCGCGGATGGCCTCGCAGATGGCTTGCATGTGATCCTGTCCCGGCCGATCCCGATCCGAGGTCGACAGGGTCATGCGCCGCAGCCGACTGATCCGCCCGTTCAGGCGCTGCACCACCTCCCAGGCCACGTTATGCCCGGCGCCGTCGAAGATTTCGGCGTAAAACCCGGCAGTTGCCCGAAACAGTGCGCCGGTCGCGTCGTCGGTCAAGGCGGATTTCAGCGCGGCCAAGGCTTGTTGCAGGCGGGAGGCGCGTTCGGGGGTGATCCGTTCGGCACAGGCGCGGGCGGCGGCGGTCTCCAACATGCGGCGAATGGCATAGATCTGGCGCGCGTCGTCCCAGCTCATCGGGGCGACGATCGGGCCGCGCCCGGGCAGGATTTCGACCAGCCCTTCGGCCTCCAGATAGCGGATCGTCTCGCGCACCACGGTGCGGCTGACCCCCAGTTGCTCGCAGAGCGGCCGTTCGACCAGGCGCTCGCCCGGTTTGAAATGCCCCTCAATGATCGCATCCCGCATGCGTTCCTGCACGATGTCGCGCAGGGTCGCGGGGGGCTGTTCGATTTTGCCAAGCACACTGTCTGTCATGGGGCTTTGATAGCAACCGGCGGCGAGTGTGAGCAAGCGGATTGACATATCGTATGATGGTATACCATCTTATCAGCCAGAGAATCGCTACACAGGTGCCCCATGCCCGCTGAAATCCGCAAGACACTGCTGCATGTCGAAGACACGTTGATCGAAGGCGGCAAGCGCGCCGAAACGCCGCTGAAGATGATCGCCGCCGTGGCGGTGATCAAAAACCCCTGGGCCGGGCAGGGGTTTGTCGAGGATCTGCGCCCGGCGATCCACGATTGCGCCCCCGGCCTGGGCGAGCTTTTGACCGGAATGATCCTGGACGCGGCAGGCGGCGGTGAGGCCGTTGAAGGCTATGGCAAATCCGCCATTGTCGGGGTGAATGGCGAGGTCGAGCACGCCTCGGCCCTGATCCACACCCTGCGTTTCGGTAACCATTACCGCGAGGCGGTCGGGGCGAAATCCTATCTCGCCTTCACCAATACGCGCGGCCCCGCGAATGCGCCCCTTCAAATCCCGCTGATGGACAAGAACGATGGCGGGCGGCGCAGCCACTACCTGACCATCCAGCTGTCCGTGGCCGATGCGCCGGGGCCGGATGAGATCGTCGTCGCGCTGGGCGCTTCGGTCGGTGGGCGGCCGCATCACCGCATCGGCGACCGTTACCAGGACCTGAAGGAGCTGGGGCATGACCTCGACAACCCGGCCGCTGTCTGATGGCGCCACCCTGTCTTACCGCGAGGCGGGACAGGGGGCGCCGGTCGTGCTGATCCACGGGGTCGGGCTGCAATCGGCGGCCTGGGATCCGCAGATCGAGGCGCTGTCCATGACCCACCGGGTCATCGCGCTGGACATGCCGGGCCATGGCGGGTCCAGCCCCTTGGCTGTTGACGCAACCCTGCCCGACTTCGTGGCCTGGTTGGCCCGCGCCTTGGATGCGCTGGAGCTGGAGGCGGTCAGCCTGGCCGGCCATTCGATGGGCGCGCTCATCACCTTGGGTTTTGCTGCCGCCCACCCCGACCGCGTGACACGCGCGGCCCTTTTGAACCCGGTCTATCGCCGCAGCCCGGAGGCACGCGCCGCCGTCATCGCCCGCGCCGATGAGATCCGGCAGGGACAGATCGACCTCGACACCCCGCTGACCCGCTGGTTTGGTGACAGTTCTGCCGACCAAGCCGCCCGCGCCGATGTCGCGGAGTGGCTGGGTGCCGTGGACCTGGACGGATACGCCACCGCCTATAGCGCCTTTGCGCGCGGCGATACGACCTATGCCGACCGGATCGGAACAATTCCCTGCCCGCTTTGGGCCATCACCGGCGATGGCGACCCGAATTCCACCCCCGCCATGTCCTGGGCCATTGCGGCCGCTGCGCCCCGGGGACGGGTTTTGGTGATCGCGGGCCACCGCCATATGGTGAACCTGACGGCCCCCGAGGCGGTGAATGCCGCGCTCACTGATTGGTTGGCCAGCGACACGGAAGGAGCGAAGACATGACCCAGATCGACCCCCGCGCCCTGCGCGACGCATTCGGTGCTTTCATGACCGGCGTGACCGTGGTCACGGCCCATGATGCGGATGGCAATCCCTTGGGCTTTACCGCGAACTCCTTCACCTCCGTCTCGCTCGACCCGCCGTTGGTACTGGTCTGCCTAGCCAACAGCTCGCGCAACTACGCGGCCCTGTCCCAGGCAAAAGGCTTTGCAGTCAATATCCTGGCGGAAACGCAGGTGGATGTCTCCAACACCTTCGCCCGGCCTGTCGAGGACCGTTTCGCCGCCGTCGACTGGCGCCCCGGCCCGCACGGATCCCCGGTGTTCGACGGTGTGTCGGCCTGGTTCGACTGTTCCATGTTCAACACGGTCGACGCTGGCGACCACCTGATCCTGATCGGCAAGGTCGAAGCGTTTGAGAACACGCCGCACCCCGGCCTGGGCTATGCGCGCGGCGCCTACGTGACCCCCGCAGCCGAGGCCGAGGCGCTGAGCCGCAGCACCCATCTGCGCATCTCGGCCCTGATTGAACACGGGGGCAAGGTGCTGCTGCTGGACGATGGCGAAGGCCGCCTGACCCTGCCCGAAACCGATGTCGGCAAGGAAGGCGCGTCCGCCGCCCTGGCCCGGCTGATCGCCCAAAGCGGCGCGGACGCCGAACCCGGCTTCATCTATTCCGTCTACGAAGACGATGCGCGCGAAACGCAGCACATCTCGTTCCTGTGCCAGGCCGGCAGCGATGCCACCAGTGAGGGCCTGTTCACCGAGCTGTCCAAATCGACCCTGATGAGCGTCGCCGATCCCGTGATCTGCACCATGCTCGAACGGTTCGCCACGGAAAGCCGGATGGGGAATTTCGGGGTGTATTTTGGCAATCAGGTCACCGGCAAGATCGCCCGCGTGACATCAGGGAGTTGAGGCATGAAGTTCTCGCTTTTCGCGCATATGGAGCGCATTTCCGCCGCCGAGGATCAAAAGCGGCTCTATGACGAGTTTGTCGAGCTGTGCAAGATCGCCGACCGGGGCGGCATGCACGCGGTCTGGACCGGCGAACATCACGGGATGAATTTCACCATCGCGCCGAACCCGATGCTGAACCTGGTGGACTTGGCGCGGCATACCAAGAACGTACGTCTGGGTACGGGCACCGTCATCGCCCCCTTCTGGCACCCGATCCGCCTGGCGGGCGAGGCGGCGATGACCGATATCATTACCGAAGGCCGGTTGGAGCTGGGCATTGCGCGCGGCGCCTACGAGTTCGAATATGAACGGCTCATGCCCGGCATGGATGCCTGGGAAGCGGGCCAGCGCCTGCGTGAAGTGGTCCCCGCCGTCAAGGCGCTCTGGCAGGGCGATTACGCCCACGAGGGTGAGTTCCACCAGTTCCCCAAGACGACCTCGGCCCCCCAACCGGTGCAGGAGGGTGGCCCGCCGATCTGGATCGCCGCGCGCGACCCGAACAGCCACGAGTTTGCCGTGTCCCAGGGCTGCAACGTGCAGGTCACGCCGCTGTGGAAGGGCGATGAGGAGGTCGCCGACCTCATGGGCAAGTTCAACGCGGCTTGCGAAAAGCACGCCGACCAGCCGCGCCCGAAGATCATGCTGCTGCAACACACCTATGTGGCCGAGGACGCGGCGGACGTGAAACGCGGGGCCGAGGAATTGAACCGTTTCTATTGCTATTTCGGCGCCTGGTTCATGAACAAGCGCGAGATCACCCAGGGGCTGATCGAGCCCCTGACGGACGAGGACATCGCTGCCCACCCGTTCTATTCCCCCGAGGCGATGGAGCGTGACCTGGTGATTGGCACACCGGAGGCCGTGATCGAGCGGCTCAAGGGTTACGAAGCGCTGGGCTATGATGAATACTCGTTCTGGATCGACAGCTCAATGAGCTTCGAACGCAAGAAGGCCTCGTTGGAGAGGTTCATAAACGAGGTCATGCCCGCCTTCGCATGAGCCGGGTAGGGGAGGGAAAGATGCAGCGTTTTCAGCACTATATCGACGGTGACTTCGCGGATGGGGCGGGGAGTTTCGACAGTCTCGACCCCGCCACCGGCGCCCCCTGGGCGCAGATGCCGACGGCCACGCCCGCGGATGTAGATCGTGCCGTCACGGCCGCGGAACGTGCCTTTTTCTCCCCCGACTGGGCGCTGATGACGGCCACCGCGCGGGGCAAGCTGCTGCTTCGCCTCGCCGATCTGATTGCCGAAAACGCCCAACATCTGGCCGAACTCGAAACCCGTGACACCGGCAAGATCATTCGCGAAACCTCCGCCCAGATCGCCTATGTCGCGGAATACTACCGCTACTACGCCGGGCTTGCCGATAAGATCGAAGGCGCGCATCTGCCCATCGACAAGCCGGACATGGAAGTCTGGCTGCGCCGCGAACCCATCGGCGTGGTTGCCGCCGTGGTGCCCTGGAACTCGCAGCTGTTCCTGTCGGCGGTCAAGATCGGCCCGGCCCTGGCGGCGGGCTGCACAGTGGTGCTGAAAGCCTCCGAAGAGGGCCCCGCACCGATGCTGGAATTCGCCCGCCTGTGCGATCAGGCCGGTTTCCCGCCTGGCGTGTTGAACGTGATCACCGGCGGGCCGGAGGTCGGCGCGGCCCTGACCGCCCACCCCAAGGTGGCCCATGTTGCCTTTACAGGTGGGCCGGAAACCGCGCGCCACATCGTGCGAAATTCGGCGGAAAACCTGGCCTCCACCTCGCTGGAACTGGGCGGCAAATCGCCCTTCATCGTCTTTGATGACGCGGATCTGGACAGCGCGGTGAACGCCCAGGTCTCGGGCATCTTTGCCGCCAGCGGGCAGAGCTGTGTCGCCGGGTCACGCCTGGTGGTGCAGGCGGGCATCAAGGACGAATTCCTCGCCCGGCTCAAGGAAAAGGCCGAGGCGGTGGTGATCGGTGCACCGGACGATATGACGACCGAGGTTGGCCCGCTTTGCACCGCGCGCCAGGTCGCCAATGCCGAACGGCTGGTGGCACGGTCCGTCGACCAGGGCGCAAAGCTGATCACAGGTGGCAAGCCTCTGGACCGCGAGGGCTTCTATTTCCCGCCCACGATCCTGGATTGCGACGGTGTGCCCGATGCCGCGAGCCTGTCCAACGAGTTCTTCGGCCCGGTCCTGTCCGTGGTCAGTTTCAGCACCGAGGCCGAGGCGGTCCAGATCGCCAATGACACCCAGTTTGGCCTGGCGTCGGGCCTGTTCACGCAGAACCTGACCCGCGCCCACCGCATGATCCGTGCCATTCGCGCGGGCATCGTCTGGGTCAACACCTACCGCGCTGTCAGCCCGATTGCGCCCTTCGGTGGGCACGGGCTGTCCGGTCACGGCCGCGAAGGCGGGATCGAAGCCGCGCTGGATTATACCCGCGTCAAGGCGGTCTGGCTGCGCACCTCGGACGCGCCGATCCCGGACCCGTTCGTGATGCGCTGACCCCTCCCTATTCAGCGTGGATGAAATGCAGCCGATCAAAGCTGCGCCGCCACTCGGCGACCTCTGGGGCCAGGGTGCCAGGGGCATCTGCGCATAAAGCCTGCGCGATGAGGCTTGCCAGCTTCGGCATGTCTTCTGCCTTCATGCCCCAGCGTACCAGTTCCGGCGTGCCAATGCGCAACCCGTTGAGATCACTGGGAACCTCCGGCAGGGGTAGGCCGATACCACAGGCCAGGAACCCGGCCATACGCAACCGTTTGGACGCCGCCTGTCCACCGCCCAGAGGTGCGGCCTCCAGGGCGAATTGATGCGACTGTGTGCCGCCGCCGAAGACCGCAAGTCCCTCGTTCCCCAGCGCTCCGGCCAGCGCCTGCGCCGTATCGATCATGGTTTGCGCATAAGCCGCACCGAAGTCGCGCCAATCCAGAAGGGACAGCGCAAGGGCAGCCGATTTCGCCGCGTCGAAGTTTGCCGTCATGCCGGGAAAGGCAATGGCATCCAGCCGTTCGGCAATCTCGGCGTCGTTCGTCACGATCAGACCAGATGGCGGGCCGCCCAGGCTCTTGTAGGTCGACATGGTCATCAGATGCGCGCCCTCGGCCAGCGGGTTCTTCCAGGCCCGCCCAGCGATGATGCCGCATTGATGTGCCGCGTCGAACAGCAGTTTCGCGCCATGTGCGTCCGCGATGGCGCGCACCTCGGCAACCGGGTGTTCGTCCAGGTTCAAGCTGCCCCCCAGGGTAATGAGCCGCGGTTTGACCTCATGCGCCAGAGCCGCCAGCCCGGCCACATCCACCGTATACCCATCCGCTGCCACCGGCGCCTCGTGGCTGACCAGCCCGTAAAGCCCGGCGCAGCCCGCCGCATGATGGGTCACATGGCCGCCGATGGAGGCGGGTGGCACAATGATCGCGTCGCCCGGCTGGCACAGCGCCATGAACCCGTAAAGATTGGCAATCGCACCCGATGGCACGCGGATTTCTGCGTACTTGGCGTCGAATACCTCGGCGGCCAGCTCGGCGGCGATGACCTCGATCTCTTCGATCGCTTCCAGGCCGGTTTCGTATTTGTCGCCCGGATGGCCCAGGCTGGGCCGCGTCCCCAGGCCGCTGGCAAGGGCGGCTTCGGCGCGTGGGTTCATCACGTTGGTGGCCGGGTTCAGGTTGAAGCAGTCACGCTCGTGAATCTGCCGGTTCTGCTCGGTCAACGAGGCGATGCGCCGGGCAATCCCGGCGCTGTCGCCCAAGTCGGCGTAGCGTTGCACAAGGGCGTCGGTCGGCACCCAGGGGCGCGGGGCAAGATGGGTCATGGTCGTCTCCTTTGTGCCTATCGGAACGGAAAACGCGCGACAGGGCAAAGCAGATTTGCTAATTTCTAGGCCAAGAAAAACTGAGTCTTGTAAATGCCCGTTGCCCCGCCCCGACCCCGCATGCCCCCGCTCAATGCGCTACGCGCCTTCGAGGCGGCTGCGCGTTTGGGCGGGTTTCAGGCCGCCGCCGAGGAGCTTTGCGTGACCCCGGGCGCGGTGGCACAGCATGTGCGCGCTCTGGAAGAGTACCTTCAGGCGGAGCTCTTCACCCGCCATGCGCGCGGTGTGGCGCTGACCCCGTTGGGGCAGGGGGCACTTGCGCGGTTTACCCAGGCATTCGACGGGCTGGGCGAGGCCGTGCAACATTTGCGCGCCGAGGCTGGGGGCGAGGTGCAAATAGCTGCTCTGCCGGCCATCGCCCAGCTGTGGCTGACGCCACGCCTGCCCGCCCTGCGCAAGGCCTTGCCCGACCTGCGCCTGTCTGTAACGGCATTGGAGGGCCCGCCGAACCTGGTGCGCGATCCCTTTGATCTGGCGCTTTTTTTCGGAGGGGACGGCTTGATCCTGACCGAAGACGCCCTGATGCCGGTGGCTGCGCCTGGCGTGGGGTGGGATGCGCCGCGCCTGTCTGATGCGACCTGGGACGAGGATTGGCCGCGCTGGCTGTCTTCCATGGAGCAAAACCATACCGGTCCGAAGGGTGCGGTGCATTCGCTTTATGCGCTGGCTGTGGATGAAGCCTGTGCCGGGGCGGGCATTTTGATGGGGCATCGCGCGCTCATCGCCCCGCATCTGGCCGATGGGCGGCTGGTCGCGTTGGGCAAAGCACTTGCCTTGCCCGCCCCGCTCGTGCTCACGTCGCCCCATGACCTGACCGGCACTGGCCCGGTCGCCCGCCTGGTCCGCCATTTGCAGGAGAACCCGTGAAACCCGAAACCCCCGCCCATGTTGCCCCCGCCGATGCCGACGCCCGTCGCGCCGTCCAACCGGTCATCTGCTACCCGCCCGAGACATTGCCCGCACCGGATCTGACCGCATACGCTGCCGTACGGGAGGGCGCTGAGAAGGTGGCCGAGACCCTGGTCCCCGCCCGCGACGCGCGCTGTTTCGAGGTGCCCGCCGGGCATTTCTTTCGCATCACCTCGGTCGGGGGGCCGCAGGTGGGCGACCTGAACCTGTGGAACGCAGCCGATCTGACCGAGCGTTTCTACTCCGGCAAAACCCGCGCGCTGCATGGCACGCATCTGTCGACCGGCGACCGCATGTGGACGAGCTTTCCGCATCTGCGCCCGATGGCGACGGTGACCACGGATACGCTTGACTGGTACGGGTTCGACGAATACGGCGGCTCGGTCCATGACGTGATCGGCACGCGCTGCGATCCCTATACGCACAACCTGCTGGCGGGCGGGCAGTATCATCACTGCTGCCATTCGAACCTGACCCGCGCCCTGGCCGACCACACGGGTCTGAGCCTGGCAGAGGCCGAACCCCATGTGCATGATGTGCTGAACGTCTTCATGTGCACCGGATTTACCCGCGATACCGGGCAGTATTTCATGAAGGCCAGCCCGGTGCGCCCCGGCGACTACCTTGAATTCTTTGCCGAAATCGACCTGTTGGGCGGCTTGTCCGCCTGTCCGGGAGGTGACTGCGGGGACGAACACAGCTCCGACACAGCCGCCTGTCATCCGCTGCTGGTCGAGGTGTTCAAACCGGCCCAGGCGCCCGAAGGGTGGTCCCCCGCCGGGCGCAATGGCTACGACCGCAGCCACGGGCGCTAAGGCTCAGCAGTAGCGTTCGATCCCGACGATCTGCGCGTCCGAATAGCGGTCGCCATGGGCCCAGCCGGGCGGCATGATCAGGTCGATCTCGGCACGTTCGTCGTCGGTGAAGGTGATCTCGGACGCGCCCGCCCAATCGCGCAGGTGGGCCGCCGAGCGTGTGCCGGGGATGGGGATCAGGTGGTCACCCTGATCCAGCACCCAGGCCAGCGCGGCGGCGGGCACGGACCAGTCCTTGACCCGACACAGGTCGCGGAAGCGCTCGATCACCGCCAGGTTGGCCGAGAAATTTGGCTCCACGAACCGCGGATTGGCGTGCAGGAAGGGCATCGCCTGGGCGTGTTCAAGGCTCATTGGCTGGTCCGAGAACATGCCCCGCGCCAGCGGCGAGAAGGGCACGAAGGCCGTCCCCAGCTCCTTGCAGGCGCGGATCAGACCCAGGTCAGGCAGGCGCGACCAGAGCGAATATTCGTTCTGCACCGCCATGACCGGCGCCACGCGGGCGGCACGGCGTAGGCTGTTGGGCGCGATCTCGGAAAAGCCGAACCCGCCGATCAGCCCTTCCTGGCGGAAGCGCTCCAGCGTCTCGGTCACCTCTTCGATCGAGATCGACCAGTCACGCCGGTGCACGTAGTAAAGCGCCACCCGGTCCACGCCCAGCCGGGTCAGCGAGCCTTCCAGCGCACGACGCAGATGCGGTTCGGAGTTGTCATTCTCCCCCCGCGCGCCGCCCACGACGATGCCGCCCTTGGTGGCGATCTGGAACCGGTGGCCGCGGTCGGCCATCCAGTCGCCGATGATCTGCTCGGACAATCCCTTGCCGTACAATTCGGCGGTGTCGAGGAAGGTAATCCCCGCCGCGCGTGCGGCGTCCAGGGTGGCAAAGCTCTCCTCCCGCGTGGTCTTGCCGTAGAACCCGGCAAAGCTCATGCAGCCAAGCGCGATTGCCGAGACCTCGGGACCGTCCCGCCCCAGACGCCGCATCTTCATGCGAAAGCCGCTTCCAGGGCGATCTCGACCATGTCGCCAAAGCTCTTTTCGCGCTGGTCCGAGGGCAGCGCCTCGCCGGTTTGCAGGTGGTCGGACACGGTCATGATCCCCAGCGCACGCACCCCATGGCGCGCGGCCAGGGTGTAAAGCTCGGCTGCCTCCATTTCGACGCCCAGGATGCCGTGGCGGGTCATCTGTTCGGTCAGGTCGGGCCGTTCGTCATAGAACGTGTCCGAGCTGTAGATCCCGCCCACATGCACGCCGCAATCGCGGGTGCGTGCGGCGGCCACGGCGGCCTCCAGCAGGCCATAATCGGCGCAGGGGGAATAGTTCAACTCGCGGAAGATCGTGTCAGACGGAGTACCCACGGTGGTGCAGGTCATCGCGATCACCACGTCGCGCACCTTGACGTGTTTCTGCATCCCGCCACAGGACCCGATACGGATCAGCGTCTTGGCGCCATAGTCGCGGATCAGCTCATTGGCATAGATCGACAGGGACGGCATGCCCATGCCCGACCCCTGCACGGTGACCCGGTTGCCCTTCCAGGTGCCGGTAAAGCCCAGCATGCCGCGCACCTCGTTGATGCATTCGGCGCCCTCCAGGAAATTCTCGGCCACCCATTTCGCGCGATAGGGATCGCCCGGCATGAGAACGGTTTCAGCGATTTGGCCAACCTCGGCCCCGATATGTACGGTCATGGGATACTCCTGTGTTTGGGGCGATAATAGCGCTAACGCAGGCGGGCGAAAGGGGGGATCAGCCGCGCCCGATATAGGGCATCTTGGTCGCCATGACGGTCATGAACTGCACGTTGGCCTCGGCAGGCAGGCGCGCCATGTGCAGGACCGACCGCGCCACATCGCCCACATCCATGGTGGGCGGTGGGGTCTCGCCCCGCGCCATGGCCTCGTCCACGATACCCTGCAAAAGATCCGTGCGCGCATTGCCGATGTCGATCTGCCCGCAGGCGATGTCGAAGGGGCGGCCGTCCAGGCTGAGCTGACGGGTCAGCCCGGTAATGCCGTGTTTCGTCACCGTATAGGTCACCGCACCCTCGCGCGGCACATGGGCCGAGATCGACCCGTTGTTGATGATCCGCCCGCCCTGCGGGGATTGCTGGCGCATCCGCGCAAAGGCGGTGCGGGCACAAAGGAACATGCCGGTCAGGTTCACATCCATCGCGCGGCGCCAGTCCTCCAGCGAGACCTCGTCGATGTTGCCCGCGGGCGTGAACAGCCCTGCGTTGTTGAACAGTACATCGAGCCGCCCGGCAGCCCCCTGGAATCGGTCAAAGGCTGCGTCCACGGCGGCATGGTCGGTCACGTCTGCCTCCAACACCACCGCGTTGGTGCGCCCTGCCGCGACCTCTTCCAACTTGTCACCGCGCCGTGCAAGCAATCCGACGGTCCAGCCTTCGTCCAAAAACAGCTCGGCGGTGGCGCGGCCAATGCCGCCCGAGGCGCCGGTGATCAGAATGCTCGCCGGGTTATCCATCTTCCTGCGTCTCCAATTGCAAGGGCGCCGCCGGGGCCGACAGGTCCGCCGTACCAAGCGCCCCTTCCGGGCGGGCCAGCGCATAGCGCGTGCACCAATGCAGCCGCGTTTCGGCCCGGGTAATTGCCACATAGGTCAGGCGCTTCCACAGCGGCAGCCCCGCCTCCATCCGCCCGGCGCGCGAGGCCGCGTAGATGTCGGGGGCAAAGACCTGCACCTCGGGCCATTGCGAGCCCTGCGCCTTGTGGATCGTCACCGCCGCACCATGCAGAAAGGCCGCGCCCATGCGGGCGGCGAAGGGGATGAAAGGTTCCTCCTCGTCGGGCAGTTCGATCTTGATGATCGACGCGGCCGAAACCTGCGGATCCTCCGCCCCAAAGACGTAAAGCCTTGAGAACCCCGGCTTGCGGCCCGGCCCCAGGTAGACACATTGCGCGCCCTTGATCAGCCCGCGCGCCTCAAGGTCGATGCGTTTCTTGCGGTGTTTCAGGGGCAGCTCGATCCCGTCGCAAATGAGCGGCTCACCAGGCAAAAGCGCCGTGTCGGGCGCGTCAAAGGCCCCGCGAAAGGCGCGGATCAGCCGCACGCGGGTCTTGTTGCGCCAGACCAGCACCGGGCTGCGCGCCATCAGGTCGGCATTCACGCGCGGGGCCACCACCACGCGATCATCGTGCCGGGCGGCATCAACGATCATCTGTTCGAACTGCTCGAACCCCAGCTGCGGGTCCGCCAGTGCATGGGCCAGGTCCAGGATCGGGTTGTCATCCGCCTGGCGGTGGATGCGGCTGAGCTCGATCTTGCGCATGTCGCCCAATGTGTCGAAGACCATCTTGCCCGACTGACCCACCGGCGCCAGCTGCGCGGGATCGCCGAACAGGATCAGGGTGGGAAAGATCTCACGCAGGTCGTCAAACTGCTTTTCGTCCAGCATCGAGCTTTCGTCGACGAACCCGATGTCCAGCGGGTCATCGCGGCGTTTCCAGCCGGTGATGAAATCCGAGCCACGCAGACCGGCGGCGGCGAGCGCGCCGGGGATCGACTTGTTGGCCTCGTAAAATACCCGCGCGCGTTCCAACGCCTCGTCGGTCAGCCCTTCGATCTCGGGCTTTTCGCCATTGCCCGCCAGCCATTCGGCGATCTTTTCATATTCCGGGTCATAGACCGGGGTGTAGAGGATGCGGTGGATCGTGGTCGCGGGCACCCCGCGCGTGCGCAGGACGGACGCCGCCTTGTTGGTCGGCGCCAGAATGGCCAGGGTGCGGCGGTCGCGCCTACGTTTGCCCTCCCAATCGCCGGACACGACATCGACGCCCGCCTCTTCCAGCGCCTTGTAGAGCGCGGCCAGCAGCATGGTCTTGCCCGACCCGGCCTTGCCGGTCACTGCGAAGACCTGGGACTTGCCGTCCGACATCGGCGTCAGCAGGGCGTCATCCAGGTCGACGCCCGCGGCGCGCAGCAGATCGGCCACGCGGTCATGGGCTTCGGCCTGGTCGTCGGAGAAGGTCAGTTCGGGCAGGGACATGGCGCGACCCTACCCCGGAGGGCAGGGAAGCGCCAGCGGTCAGAAGGGGCGATTTTCGCCCCCTCCCGAACCCTGTGTCAGGCGCTTTCGGCCAGCCCGCCGTTCGGCGACATGGTGCGCCCTGACATGGAATAACGCAGCCAGCCCCGGGACACGTCGCGGGTAATGCCAACGCGTTTCAGGGTGGGGGCAAAGGCCGCTTCGTTCATCGCCCAGAGGCCGACGCCGATCTTCTCCTTGCCTTCGCCATCGGTGCCGATCACCTCCGGCTCCAGCCCCATCAGGCGATAGATGCGTTCCATGCGCGGGTCGAAGACGCCGACGAAATGTTCCAGGTGATAGGCCTCCATCAGCTCGCCCGCGCCCAGGGCCAGCGCCGCCGAGACCCGGCGATCCGCGCCCGGTGACAGGCAGAACCGCGTGCATTCCCAAATGAGCGGGCTTTCGATGCGCACGCCGTCGGTCAGGTGGCTGAAGTGATCATTGACCATCGTGTCGCCCACGGTGGGCAGGAACCGCATCGAGCCGCCGTGATTGCCGTGCGCGTCTTCCCAGATCACGTAGAGCGGATTCAGATCGTCATATTCATCGCGTTCCTCGCCAGCCTCGTTGACCGAGACCGCCCAGCCCAGCCGTTTCTTGAACTGCTCGGCCCGGTCGCGAAACATCGTGTCGCGCAGGCGGGGGAAGCGGTGCAGGTCTTCGGCGTAGATGTAACGCAGCATGGGGTGGCTCCTTTGTCCGATGGGCCAGAGCGGGAGAATCTGGCGCCGTGTTGCTCGAGAACAAAGGTGAACAAAAATGGTTAACACCCCGCGAAGCCACCGTTCGCGATTTGGAAACAATCCCTTTTGGGGGTCAGACGATGATGATGCCCGAGGACAGGGCGCGGGCCACCGCGTGGGTCGTGTTCAGCGCCCCCAGCTTGTGCCGCGCGGCCTCGATATAGACCCTGAGCGTATGCTCGCTGATGCCCAGTTCCACGGCCGCCTGGGCGCGGTTCATCCCCTTGGCCAGGCAGGACATGGCGGCCAGTTCGCGGGGGCTGAGCGTGGGGGTGGCAAGGCCTTCGCCCCCCTGTTCGAAATTCAGGGCTTTCTTGTTGAATTCATGGGCGAAAATCATCAGGTCCCGGCCGTTCTCCTGGATGAAATTCTCCCAGACGCTGTCGTCGCAATGGGTGTTCATGGTGAACACGGCGAACTGCCCCTGAGGGCCCCGGATCGGGATCGAATAACCCTGGTTGCCCAGCCCGAATTCCAGTGCGTCCAGCAGCATCGACTTGGCCGCCTTGGAGGTCCAGTCGAGCTCTTTCCAGTTTACCGGGGTGAAGCGTTGGAAACACCCCAGCAGGACCGGATCCATGCTGAGGTAATTCTTCTCCAGATAGTTGTCGACCCACTCCGGGGAATAGGTTCCGGCGCCGAATCGTTCGCCGACGGAGTTCACCCAGTGGTACACCACATGGCTGACCCCGAAGTGATCACGTAGGGATTCGGTGGTCGCTTGAAGCCCTTCAAGCGTGGTTGCGTCCTGCAAGGACGCCAGGATGGTTTCCAGTTTGGCCTTCATGCCCGAGTGCGATCTCCGCCTTGCCGCCCGCATGGCTCGCCAGCTCGGCCAGGACCACCAGACGCGCATCGTCCAGCACGTCCGCAGAAGCCTCCAGCCCGTTTCGTTCGGCAAACGCCTTCAGGTCGGTAAGAACATCAATGATCCATTCGTTCGACATGTAAAGCCTCGCCGTGGTTGTTTCGGGAATTCAACCATGACATGCGTTGTTTTTTGATGAAATTCGCGAGTTGTGCCCCCCCATTTATGGGGAGGTCGCGATTTCCAACCCCCCGAAATCATTCAATTCGGGTGTCAGGGTCGGGAATTACCCCTCCGTAGGGGGGTGATTCGCAGCTCCGAATCACTGCGCATCATCTACCATAGGTGGAGTTATCCAGGCGCCGCAAAAGAAAGAGCCCCCGGGGATCCCGAGGGCTCTTCTCATGTCCTGTACGTTGGATCAGCGCGCGTCCAGCGCATCCTCCAGCGTGCGCAGGCCGGTCTTCGGCGCCTGCACCAGCACCGCCATGTTGCCCGGCTTGTGCTCGTTGTTCATCATCTTCATATGCGCGTCGGGGATCTCGGCCCAGGGGAAAACTTCCGACATGCAGGGATCCAGGCGGCGTTCGACCATCAGCTGGTTGGCGGCGGCGGCCTGTTTCAGGTGGGCGAAGTGCGAACCCTGCAGGCGTTTCTGGTGCATCCACATGTAGCGTACGTCGAAGGTGCAGTTGAAACCCGAAGTGCCGGCGCAGATCACGACCATGCCGCCCTTCTTCACCACCAGTGAGCTGACCGGGAAGGTCGCTTCGCCCGGGTGTTCAAAGACCATGTCGACATTCACGCCCTTGCCGGTGATGTCCCAGATCGCCTTGCCGAACTTGCGCGCTTCCTTCAGCCAGGTGTTGTATTCGGGGCTGTTGACCGTGGGCAGCTGGCCCCAGCAGTTGAAATCCTTGCGGTTGATCACGCCCTTGGCGCCCTGCGCCATGACGAAGTCACGCTTGCTTTCGTCCGAGATCACGCCGATCGCGTTGGCGCCGACCGTGTTGGCCAGCTGGATCGCGTAGGAGCCCAGACCGCCCGAGGCGCCCCAGACCAGGACGTTCTGGCCCGGCTTCAGCTCGTGCGGGTGGTGGCCGAACAGCATGCGGTAGGCGGTGGCGAGCGTCAGGGTATAGCAGGCCGATTCTTCCCAGGTCAGGTGCTTGGGACGGCGCATCAGCTGCTGGGCCTGGGCGCGGGCGAACTGGGCGAAGGAACCGTCGCCGGTCTCGTAACCCCAGATGCGCTGGGTCGGGGACAGCATCGGGTCGCCGCCGTTGCATTCCTCGTCGTCGCCGTCGTCCTGGTTACAGTGGATCACGACCTCGTCGCCCACTTTCCAGGTCTTGACCTTGTCGCCGACGGCCCAGACGATGCCCGAGGCATCGGAACCGGCGATGTGATAGTCCTGACCATGCACGTCGAACGGGCTGATCGGCACGCCGCGCCCGGCCCAGACGCCGTTGTAGTTGACGCCCGCGGCCATCACCAGGACCAGAACCTCGTGGCTGTCGATCTCCCAGGTGTCCACGACTTCCTGCTGGAACGACTGGCTCGGGTCGCCGTGACGCTCGCGGCGGATCGCCCAAGCGTACATTTTCTTCGGCACATAACCCATCGGGGGCATTTCGCCGATTTCATACAGGTCTTTTTCGGGGGCGTCGTATTGAGCGATGCCGCTTTCGGTATCCAGAGCCATGCGGGCCTCCTGTTGCTGATTCCATTGCCGCAATGCAGAATTGCGGCTGCTGATGCAGCATTACGGACGGGCTCGCAAGAATGCAACACCATTTGAGACTTTTTTGTAATTTTATGTCGCGACGAAACGCGACGTCAATTTGAGGTGCGGTAGGCAGTGGTGACGCGCCCTCCCGTGGGGGGCGGGCGCGTCGCAACTGGGTGGCTCCACAACCGCCAAATACAATTTGGCATGTGTCCGATGAGTGGCGAGCTACGGCCTCAGCTCTCCTCCAACCCTGCAATCTCCCGCGCCTCGATCCTACCGGTCAGATGTGCAATCGAGTTGGCATAAAAGCCCAGTACCGGGCGATCCGGCGGGTTTACGGTGAACACCTCGCCCTCTTCTACGATCAGCTTGCGCAGAAGCAGCAGGCGCAACCCGACCTCGACCGCATAGTCCAGATTGTCGCGCGGCATGTGGATATGGGCGCCTGCTGCCTCCATATCTTCGACCAGCGCCTTGAACCGTGCGGTGATCTCGGCGCGGGTCAGTGCGCTCTTCTCCAGCAGGATCGCGGCCACCAGCGGCACCGGCAGCACCGGCACGACCTTGCGAATGCGCCGCATGACCTCCTGCGCCAGCGGCTTGGTCAGCGCATCCCCCTTTGACGGATGCTCCGCCGCAAACTCGGTCAGTGACAGCGGCGTGCCAAAACTGACCGAGGCATAGCCGAACCGGTGAAACCGCCCGGTCAACCGCTGCCCCAGATGCATGAACACGTGCCGGAACACGTATTTCCAGCGCAGCTTGAACTTGCGATGCCCGCCGATATCGGCGGCCACCAGCACCCGGTCCTCCAGCACCCGGTCATAGTTCATCGCCACCGGGATGAAGACAACATCACGGCTTTCGCCCGGCACGAACCCATCGGTTATATAGGACAACAGCCCCAGTTTCGGCGTGCCGACCTCGCCGTTCAGGCTCAGCCCGCCTTCCGGAAAGATCGCCTGGGTCACGCCGCCATCGGTCGCCATCTGTACATAGCGCGCCAGGACCTTGCGATAGAGCGCATTGCGCGAGCGGCGGCGGATGAAATAGGCGCCCATCGACCGGATCAGCGCCCTCAGCGGCCAGACCCGCGCCCATTCCCCCACCGCATAGGACAGGTGGCTGCGTTCCGCGGCCAGCCAAGTCACCAGCACATAATCCATGTTCGATCGGTGGTTCATTACGAATACCACCGTGGCCTTCTGATCTACCGCTTCCAGATGCGCCTCGTCGAAAGCGCCCAGGCGCACGCGGTAAAAGGCGCGGCTGATCCATTTCGCGATGCGAATCCCAAAGGCGAAGTAGGCAAAGGCCGAGAAACGCGGCACGATCTCGCGCGCATATCTCTGCACGCGTTCAAAGGCGACCTGTTCAGGTTCGCCGGTTTCGGCGCAATGTTCGGCAATCGCCTTGGCCACCTCGGGGTCATAGCTCAGCCGCTGCACCGTATCGAAACGTCGCACCAGCTTGAACGGCTCGATGGGGCGGGTCAGCCGTTCATTCAGCTGTGTCACCGCGCGCTCCAGCCGCCGACGAAAGAACCAGCGCACCGAAGGGAACAGGAAATGTGAAGCGAAGGTCACCGTGGCGAAAGCCAGGATCAGCACCAGGAGCCAAAGGGGCAATTCCACCGAACGAGTCATTGCGCCAGCGTCTCAGGATTGGCGGGGAAGGTAAAGGTTTTCGGTGCTATTCCCGGGGCTTCGGGGCAAGGCGTTTTGAGATTTGCACGGCCTGTCCTAGACTGAGCCTGATTTAAGGAAGGGAGTCTGCCATGTTTCTAAGAAAGCTTTCGATTGCCGCGACGGTTCTGTCGCTTGTCACCATGATCGCCACGACCGGGGCCCATGCACAGGATCGGCGCGTGACCATCGTCAACAACTCTGGCTACACGATCGTGCAATTCTATGCCTCGCACCGCGATGCGCC
This sequence comes from Aliiroseovarius sp., assembly GCF_965228805.1. NCBI lineage: Bacteria > Pseudomonadati > Pseudomonadota > Alphaproteobacteria > Rhodobacterales > Paracoccaceae > Aliiroseovarius > Aliiroseovarius sp. Next base: position 1,806,568 of record NZ_CBDDIE010000003.1, read on the forward strand.
GACCTGGGAGGAAGACATCTGGGGCAATGATGTGCTGCCGTCGGGTTCGTCGTTCCGGGTGAATTTCGATGATGGCACCGGCTACTGCATCTTTGACTTCAAGGCCGTGTTCGATGATGGCGAGGTGCTGGTCGACCGCCACTTGAATGTTTGCGAGCTGAGCACCTTTACCTACAGGTGATCAGGCGCCGGGGTGTGGGAGGGGCTTTCGGGCCCCTTCTGACGCAGCGCAACTTTCTGACGCGTAATTTCCGACTTGCGTAATAATCTTGCGTCTGCATAAATGCTGCAGCGCAACATAAACCGTGAGTCGAACCCATGACCAGCCCAGCTAAATCCCGCCCCTGGCTTTTCCGCACCTATGCCGGCCATTCGACCGCCAAGGCTTCGAACGAGCTTTATCGCACCAACCTGGCCAAGGGTCAGACCGGCCTGTCGGTGGCCTTCGATCTGCCGACCCAGACGGGCTATGACAGTGATCACAAGCTGGCGCGCGGTGAAGTGGGCAAGGTCGGTGTGCCGCTGGCGCATCTGGGCGACATGCGTTCCCTGTTCGCGGATATCCCGCTGGAGCAGATGAACACCTCGATGACGATCAACGCGACCGCGCCGTGGCTGCTGGCGCTCTATATTGCGGCGGCGGAAGAGCAAGGCGCGGATATCTCCAAGCTCCAGGGCACGGTTCAGAACGATATCATCAAAGAGTATCTGAGCCGCGGCACCTATGTCTGCCCGCCGAAACCGTCCCTGCGCATGATCACCGATGTCGCCGCCTATACGCGCGAAAACTTGCCCAAGTGGAACCCGATGAACGTCTGTTCCTACCACTTGCAGGAGGCCGGTGCGACGCCGGAGGAAGAGCTCGCCTTTGCCCTCGCCACCGCCATTGCCGTGCTGGACGACCTCAAGACCAAGGTCCCGGCCGAGGCCTTCCCGGCCATGGTTGGTCGCATCTCCTTCTTCGTGAACGCAGGCATCCGCTTCGTCACCGAGATGTGCAAGATGCGCGCCTTTGTCGAACTGTGGGACGAGATCACTCGCGAGCGCTACGGCGTTGAAGATCCCAAGTTCCGCCGCTTCCGCTACGGCGTGCAGGTGAACTCGCTTGGCCTGACCGAGCAGCAGCCGGAAAACAACGTCTACCGTATCCTGATCGAGATGCTGGCGGTGACCCTGTCCAAGAACGCGCGCGCCCGTGCGGTGCAGCTGCCCGCCTGGAACGAGGCGCTGGGCCTGCCGCGCCCCTGGGACCAGCAGTGGTCGCTGCGGATGCAGCAGATCATGGCCTATGAGACCGACCTTCTGGAATATGACGACCTCTTCGACAACAACCCGGCCGTCGAACGCAAGGTGGGCGAACTGAAGGACGGCGCGCGCGCCGAGCTTGCCCAGATCGACGCCATGGGCGGCGCCATTTCCGCCATCGAATACATGAAGTCGCGCCTGGTCGACTCGAACGCCGCGCGCATCGGCAAGATCGAAGGCGGCGAGACCACTGTCGTCGGCGTGAACCGCTGGACCGAAGCCGCCGAAAGCCCGCTAACCGCCGGGGACGGCGCCATCATGGTCGCCGATGCCGAAGCCGAGGCCGACCAGATCGCGCGCCTGGAGGCTTGGCGCACCGAACGTGACCAGGCCGCCGTCGATACTGCCTTGGCGGACCTGCGCCAGGCTGCCAAGGATGGCACCAACATCATGCCCGCCTCCATCGCCGCCGCGAAAGCGGGTGTGACCACCGGCGAATGGGGCGAGGTCATGCGCCAGACCTTCGGCCAGTACCGCGCGCCGACCGGCGTGTCGAAGAACCCCTCGAACCGCACCGAAGGGCTGGACGAGATCCGCGCCCGTGTCGATGCAGTCTCCGACGCCCTGGGTCGCCGGTTGAAATTCGTGGTCGGCAAGCCGGGCCTCGACGGTCATTCGAACGGTGCCGAACAGATCGCCGCCCGCGCGCGTGATTGCGGCATGGACATCACCTATGAGGGCATCCGCCTGACGCCTGAGGAACTGGTCGCCTCCGCCAAGGAAACCGAGGCCCACGTGGTCGGCCTGTCGATCCTCTCCGGCTCGCATATCCCGCTGCTCGAAGAGCTGATGGAGCGCATGAAGGCTGCCGGCCTGGGCCATGTCCCGGTCATCGCCGGCGGCATCATCCCCGACGAAGACGCCGACCGCCTGCGCGCCATGGGCGTCGCCAAGGTCTACACGCCGAAGGATTTCGAGCTGAACGTGATCATGGACGATATCGTGACGCTCGTGGACCCGAAAGCGGTCGCAGCGGAATAAGCCTTGCCCAAGGACAGGGCAGGGGCGCGTACCGTGAGGTACGCGCCCTTTTTTGTTTGCGGCTTGGAAAAGCAGTCACGCGGCGCCCGACCCTGGGTGGGCGCTTCGCAACGGGCCTACTTGGTAAGGGGATTGCCACTCCCGGAACGCTGGTGGGATTTGCGACCTTGGAAAGCGCCCTCCCGTGGGGATGAGGAGGGGACCGTCGCCCCAGTGGGGCGGCGAAAGCCCCGACGAACGGGCGCCACGTGGCTGCGCCCCGCGAAAAGTCGTCTTCGCTGACGCTCGACCAGCCCCGCCTCAGCTTCGCAGCAGCATCCGGAACGCCGTCGAAGCCGTCCATCCCGCCGCAATGGCGATGAACAGCGACAACAACCCATAGACCAGCGGCTGTTCATGGGCCAGGTTGAACACCCAACGCTCCAGCCCGACCTTCTGTACCTCGATCACGGTCTCGTATTGCGAGGCGACATAGCCGCCGCGGGTCAGGTAGATACGGGTGCGGTACTCGCCCTCGGTCAGGTTGGCAGGCAGCGCAATGCGGGTGTTGAACAGGGTCTCCTCGACCAGCTCCACCGCACCTTCCTGGACACTGTAAAGCCCGGCGTCGGCGCGGATCCGCACAACAGCATCGGCAAAGTCGCGCGGGTTCACCGTTTCCGACGCCTCGCCGACCAGCCGGATCGCCTGCGGGATCGTCACGTGATGGCGCAGATCGTCGATCTGCGAGATAGCCTCACGCAGTGGTGCCGAGGTGGCCACCGCATAGAAGCTCGGCGCCTCGTCCACCACCACAGCATCCGTATTGACCCAGATGCCATAGCGCTTGGCCTTGCGCCGCACGGTGACGGGCCCCGACGGCCCCTCGACCACCACAACCACATGCAGGGGATCGTCCTCGGGCGGTGGGCTGTCGCGCTTGACCGCGCCGAAGATCAGGATCTCGGACCCCACGAAGGTGGCGGTGATCGACACGCGGTTCTGGCTCAGACCTGCCACAACCTCTTCCGCCTTTGCGGGCAGGGACAGGAGCAACAGGAAGGCAAGGGCAAGGCGCAGCATCAGTGACCACCTCCCGCACCCAGTTCATACAGCTCGGACGGCATCAGCAGCAGGTCCAGCGCCAGCTTGCCGCAGACCGCCAGCACCATCAGCGCCAGCAGGATGCGCAGTTGCTCGGCCTTCATCTTGACGCCGATCCGCGCGCCGATCTGCGCGCCGATCACGCCGCCGACCAGCAGAAGCACCGCCAGCCCCATGTCCACGGTAAAGTTCGTCGTGGCGTGCAGAAGCGTGGTGAAGGCGGTGACAAAGATGATCTGAAACAGCGAGGTGCCCACGACCACCTTGGTCGGCATACCCAGCAGATAGATCATCGCGGGCACCATGATGAAGCCGCCACCAACCCCCATGATCGCCGCCAGGATGCCCACAAGCACGCCCACCAGCACCGGCGGAATGACCGAGATATACAGGCCCGAGGTACGGAATTTCATCTTGAAGGGCAGGTTGTGTACCCAGAAATGCTTGCGCCGCGTGGTCACCACCGCGCCGCCGCGCGTCTTCATGATCGCGCGCAGGCTTTCAAAGAACATCAGCCCGCCGATGATGCCCAGGAAGACCACGTAGGACAGTTTGACCAACAGGTCGACCTGGCCCATGGCCTTCAGCGTGTTGAACAGCTGCACGCCCAGGGCCGCACCGATGAGGCCCCCGACCAACAACACCGTGCCCATCCTCAGGTCCACGGTCTTTCGTTTCAGATGCGCGAGCACGCCCGAGAAAGACGAGGCGACGATCTGGTTCGCCTCGGTCGCCACGGCCACGGCGGGTGGGATGCCGATGAAGAACAGCAAGGGGGTCATCAAAAACCCGCCGCCCACGCCGAACATGCCCGACAAGATGCCCACGATCCCGCCCAGTCCGAGAAGAAGAAAGGCATTTACCGAAACTTCGGCAATAGGCAGGTAAATTTGCATGGGACGCGGGCGTTTCAGCTGTCGATTCTTGATGGTCGGGGCGTCGCCCGCCCCGTTCCCTGAACCTTGCGACAGATTGCCCGGCTAGTCACGCGTTAAGTACCGCCTGACCAGTTTTTCCAGCTTTTTGGCGCCAACTGGTGCCATCGCCTTGGTGTGCTCGTGGCTGATGTTCTCGTCCGACATGCCGGCGGCCATGTTGGTGATGGTCGAGATCGCGGCGACGCGCAGGCCCAGGAACCGGGCCAGGATCACCTCGGGCACGGTGGACATGCCAACCGCATCGGCGCCCAGTGTGCGGATCGCGCGGATCTCGGCGGGCGTCTCGAAGGAGGGGCCGGAGTACCAGGCATAGATGCCTTCCATGAGGGCGATGCCCTCCTCATCAGCGATCCGCGACAGCGCCCCACGCATCGACCCGTCATAGGCATGGGTCATCGGCACGAAACGCGCATCCGTCGGTTCGCCGATCAGCGGGTTGAGGCCCGAGAAGTTGATATGATCGGACAGCAGCATCAGATCACCCGGCGCAATGTCGGACCGCATCGAGCCCGCCGCATTGGTCAGGATCAGTTTCTCTGCCCCCAGGGCCTTCAACACCTCCAGGGGCAGGCGCATCGCATCGGCCTGGCCTTGTTCGTAATAATGCGCCCGCCCGCCGAAGACGGCGACGCGGGTGCCTTCCAACTGGCCGATCACCAGGTTCGGGTTGTGGCCTGACACGGCGCTGCCGGGAAAGCCCGGCAGGTCGGAATAGGGGATCGCGACCCCATCGACCGCCTCGGCCAAGTGGCCGAGGCCCGAACCCAGCACCAACCCGACCTCGACCGGCGCCTCACCCGCGCGTTCACGGATGAGGGCAACGATCTCGTCAGCGTTCCTTGACATAGGGCTGGCCTCCGGCCTTGGGCGGGGTCGGCTTGCCGATGAAACCCGCCAGGATCACCACGGTCAGGATGTAGGGCAGGGCCTCCATCAGCTGCACGGGAATGGTCACGCCGCCCAGCTCCAGGCTCTGGTAGCGGTTGGCGATGGCCTGCAAGAGGCCGAACAGGAAGGTCGCACCTAGCGCATGCCAGGGCCGCCAGTTGGCAAAGATCAGCGCGGCCAGCGCGATATAGCCGCGCCCACCCGACATCTCCTTGACGAAACCCGCGCCCAGGCCGGTGGCCATATAGGTCCCGGCCATGCCGCAGAGCAGCCCGGCAATCACCATCGCCGCGAAACGCAGTTTGATCACCGAAACGCCCGAGGTGTCCACAGCACCGGGGTTTTCCCCCACCGCACGCAGGCGCAGGCCGAACCGCGTGCGGTTCAGCACCCACCAGGACAGGGGCACCATGGCAATGGCGACATAGACCAGGATCGTATGGCCCGACAGAAGCTCGCTGTAGATCTGCTGCACCGGGTTGGCCTGGGCAATGGCCTCGTTCAGCTTCATGCCCGCCGCTTCCGCGTTCTCGCGGGTCCAGGACATGGGCAGTTCAACCGGGCCAAACCGCTGGTCATCCTTCAGCGACGGCGTGCGCCCACCCAGGGCAAACCAGGCCGAGCCGATCAGGATCGTGATGCCGGAGGCAAAATAGTTCAGCGCCACGCCCGAGATCAGCTGATTGCCCCGGAAGGTGATCGAGGCCACCCCGTGCATCAGCGAGAAGCTCAGCGAGCTTGCCAGCCCCGCCAGAAGACCCAGCCAGACCGAACCAAAGGCCGCCGCCACACCGGCGGAAAAGAAGGCCGAGACCAGGATCTTGCCCTCAAGCCCGATGTCGAAGATGCCCGCGCGTTCGGAAAACAGCCCCGCGAGACAGGCGAACAGCAAGGGCGTCGCCAGGCGCATGCCGCTGTCGGTGATCTGCAAAATGGTCAGGAAGTCCATCAGCGCTCTCCCCGTTTCGCGGCCCGGATGAAGGCACGTTCCACCGGCCAGCGCACCATGTTGTCCATGGCGCCGGTCAGCATGATGACGAAGGCCTGGATCACCGTGACCAGCTCGCGCGGGATGTTCATCCACAGCGCCAGCTCACCGCCGCCCTGGGCCAGGAAGCCGAACAGGAAGGCCGCCAGCAGCACGCCGAACGGGTGATTGCGCCCCATCAGTGCGACCGCGATGCCGACGAAACCCGCGCCCTCGGCCGAGTTCAGGATCAGCTGTTCGGCCTGGCCCATGGTGTTGTTGATCGACATCATGCCGCTGATCGCGCCCGAGATGAGCATGGCGATCATGGTGATCTTGACCGGCGAGATGCCCGCATAGACCGACGCCTGCGGGCTTTCCCCGAAGCTGCGGATCTCATACCCCAGCCGCGAGCGCCACATCAGGAAATAGACCACCACGCAGGCCGCCAGCGCGATGAAGAAGCTCACGTTCACCGGCGCGCCGCGGAAGACGATATTGTCCGCGGTCGAGAACATGTCCTGGAAGGTCGGCAGATGCGTGCTTTCCGGGAAGCTCGCCGTGGCCGGGTTCATCTCGCCCGCCGGGCGCAGCACATTCACCAACAGGTAGTTCAGCAGCGAGAAGGCGATGAAATTGAACATGATCGTGGTGATCACGATATGGCTGCCGCGTTTGGCCTGCAGCCAAGCGGGAATGGCCGCCCAGGCCGCGCCGAAGATGGCACCACCCGCCATGGCGACGATCAGCGCCACCGCCCAATGCGGGAAGGGGATATAAAGGCAGACCAGCGCCACCCCCAGACCGCCCAGCACGACCTGCCCCTCGCCGCCGATGTTGAACAGCGCAGCCTTGAAGGCAATCGACACGGCCAGGCCGGTGAAGATGAAATTGGTGGTGTAATAGAGCGTATAGCCCCAGCCATAGGTCGACCCAAGCGCGCCCTTGACCATCAGGGTCACGGCCTCCACCGGGTCCTCGCCAATGGCCAGGATCACCAGGGCAGACAGCGCGAAGGCAATCACCAGGTTCAGGATCGGAATAAGGGCGACATCCGCCCAGCGTGGCATCTTGTCCATCAGGCGGCCCCCTTTTCGCCGCTGACCCCGGCCATCAGCAGGCCAAGCTCGGTTTCGTCCGTCTCGGACGGCAGGCGTTCGCCCATGATCTGCCCGTCGAACATGACCGCGATACGGTCCGACAGGGACATGATTTCATCCAGTTCCACCGACACCAGCAGGATCGCCTTGCCGCGATCGCGCAGGTCGACGATGCGCTGGTGCAGGAACTCGATCGCACCAATGTCCACGCCTCGCGTGGGTTGGCCGACCAGCAGGATGTCCGGATCCCGCTCGATCTCGCGCGCCATGACGATCTTCTGCTGGTTGCCGCCGGAAAAGCTCTTGGCGGCCAGCATCGGATCGGGCGGACGCACGTCGAACTTGTCCATCTCCTCCTGCGCCTTCGCCAGCATGCCCGCATTGTCCATCAGCAGCTTGTTCTTCTGGTATTCCGGCGCGTGGTGATAGCCGAAGGCCAGGTTTTCCCAGGCATGGAAGTTCAGGATCAGCCCCTCGTGGTGGCGATCCTCCGGCACGTGGGAAATGCCCCGTTCGCGGCGGCTGCGCCCGTCGGAATGCTTGCCGGTCAGGTCAATGCTCTCGCCCTTGACGAAAACCTCGCCGGTCGCCGTGGCAATGCCGCCCAGCACTTTCAAAAGCTCCGATTGACCATTGCCCGACACACCGGCAATGCCCAGGATTTCCCCCGCGCGCACATTGAGGCTGATGCCTTTCAGACGTTCCACCCCATGGTCGTCGACCATGCGCAGGTTCTTTACGTCCAGCACGGTATCACCCGGGTTGGCAGGCGCCTTGTCGACGCGCAGCAGCACCTTGCGCCCGACCATCAGCTCGGCCAGCTCCTCGGGGCTGGTCTCGGCGGTCTTGACCGTGGCGGTCATCTGTCCGCGCCGCATGACCGACACGGTGTCGGTGATCTCCATGATCTCGCGCAGCTTGTGGGTGATCAGGATGATCGTCTTGCCCTGTGCGCGCAGCCCTTCGAGGATGCGGAACAGGTGGTCGGCCTCGGCCGGGGTCAGCACCCCCGTGGGCTCGTCCAGGATCAGGATATCCGCCTGACGATAGAGCGCCTTCAGGATCTCGACACGTTGTTGCAGCCCGACGCCCAGATCCTCGATCTTGGCATCCGGGTCCACGTGGAGCTCATATTCCTCGGCCAGCGCCTTGAGGCTCTTGCGTGCCTTGGCCAGCGACGGGCGCAGCATCGCGCCTTCCTCGACCCCCAGGATCACGTTTTCCAGCACGCTGAAATTCTGGACCAGCTTGAAATGCTGGAACACCATCCCGATACCGGCGCGAATGGCGGCCTGGCTGTCGGGGATCTGGGTCTCCTGGCCATTGATGAAGATCTGGCCTTCGTCTGCCTTGTAGAACCCATAGAGAATGGACATCAGCGTCGATTTCCCGGCGCCGTTCTCGCCGATGATCCCGTGGATCGTGCCCGGCTGCACCGAAATCGAGATGTCCTTGTTCGCCTGCACCGGCCCGAAGGCCTTGGAAATGCCGCGAAGTTCGATGGCGGGGGCAACCGTTGCCGGTTGCCCCTCTGTGCTTGTCGCGCTCATGGTCGGATCAGAAGTCCAGCACCGGGCAGCTGTCGTCCGACATGTAGTCATGCACGGTGATCTCACCGGCGATGATCTTGGCGGCGGCGGCGTCCACGGCGGCCTTCATTTCGGTCGACACCAGGGCGGCGTTGTTCTCGTCCAGCGCGACGCCCACGCCCTCATGGGCCAGGTCCATCACGCGCAGGCCAGGCTCCAGGCTTTCGCCCGCCGACATGGCTTCGTAGACGGCCACGTCCACGCGTTTCAGCATCGAGGTCAGCACCTTGCCCGGGAACAGGTGGTTCTGGTTCGAATCCACGCCGATCGACAGAACGCCCTCATCCGCGGCGGTCTGCAGCACGCCCAGACCGGTGCCACCTGCGGCGGCATAGATCACGTCGGCGCCCTGGCTGATCTGCGCCTTGGTCAGCTCGCCACCCTTCACCGGGTCGTTCCACGCGGCAGGCGTGGTGCCGGTCATGTTCGCGATCACGGTCGCATCACCGTTCACCGCCAGCACGCCCTGGGCATAGCCACAGGCGAACTTGCGGATCAGCGGGATGTCCATGCCGCCGATGAAGCCCACGGTGTTCGATTCCGAGGCCATCGCCGCCATCATGCCGGTCAGGTACGAGCCCTCATGTTCGGCAAAGATGAACTTCAGCACGTTTTCCGCGTCCGACCAGCCGTCGATGGTGACGAAGGTGGTTTCCGGGTAATCCGGCGCCACGTTCGAGATCGGGGTCGACATGGCGAAACCCATGGTGATCACCGGGTTGGCGCCCGCCTCGGCAAAGCGGCGCAGGGCCTGCTCGCGCTGGGCTTCGGACTGCAGTTCGATTTCCAGGTATTTGCCGCCGGTCTCCTGCGCCCATTTCTCGGCACCGGTGTAACCCGCTTCGTTGAAGGATTTGTCGAATTTACCGCCAAGGTCGAAAATGATTGCCGGATCGGCCACGGCGGCACCCGCCGTCAGGGCCACGGTGGCAGCCGCGCCAAGGAATTTCTGCATCAGGGTCATGAACTTTCTCCCGGTTTGTTAACCTTCGGGTTTCCCGGCCCAATGCCGGCGATTCCCGTGACTGTGCGAGCAGATCGCTGCACAGGATCATCCGCAAATTAGGACGCAGGGCAAGGGCCGGGTCAAGTTAAGTTTTGACCGGTGGGTCAAAAAGAGGCCCGGAAAGCCGATAGCGCAACCACACAGCACAACCATAGTGGGAAGTTGCCGCTAGGTAAGCGTTTTCTGCATCAGGATCGCGTCGGCGGCCGGACGGTCCGAACGCGGGTAATAGCCCGCGCGCCGCCCGGATTCGACCCATCCGCCCCCCAGGTACAGCGCCATGGCGGGCAGATTGTCGGCCGCCACTTCCAGATGAGCCAGCACCGCGCCGCGTCCTTTTGCCTCGGCCTCGAAGACGGTCATCAAGGCGCGCCCGATGCCCTGTCGGCGTGCCTCGGGGGCGGTTGCAATGGTCAACAGCTCCACCTCGTCGACGATGACCCGACCCAGGGCGAATCCCTTTGGGTCCGTCACCAGAAACACATGGGGCGAGGCCAACAGCGTCTCGAACACCAGTTCCGACCAGGGGCGTTGCTCGGTGAAGGCGGCGGCGTGAAGTGTGGCGAGGCTGTCCGGTGTCACGGCAAGATCACCGGCGCCGGATCGCGCGGCGGGGCGGCGTCGGCGGCGCGGATATAGAGCGGGGCAGGGCGGGGGGTGTCCTCTCCGCGGGCCAGACGTTCGGCGGTGATATGTGCAATCGCCGGGGCCGGTTCGAACCCGTCCAAAGGCCCGACCTGCGGGGAAAGCTCCTCGGCCTCCGCACCGCCGATCATGCTGGGCACCCCATCCGGCAACTCCTGCGCATAAAGCGCCCCGCGGCGCGCATCGACCAGCGACCAGACAGGCCGCGCATGGCCATAAGCCTGCGTCTCCAGCGAAGACACGCCCACCGCCGGAATGCCCAGCGACAGGGCCAGCCCGCGCGCGGCGGACACCGCGATACGGATGCCGGTAAAGTTGCCCGGCCCGACGCCCACGCCAATGGCATCCAGGTCGCACCAGCTCACGCCACCCCCGACAAGTACCTGTTCCAAAAGGGGAAACAGGGCCTCCCCCTGGCCGCGCGGCATCGGCTCGTGGTGATGCACCACCACCTCGCCCCCCCGCAGGATCGCCGCCGCGCAATGCGGGCCGGAGGTGTCGAAGCTCAGGATCAGCGGTGTCTCAGTCATGGCGCAAAACCTCGCGGGCGGTGCCCTCCACTCGGGGCAGCCCGTCATCGTGAAGGACCCAAGGCAGGGCCTTGTCGGCGTGGCAATGCAGGCTCGGGGCCAGCTGGTCCGCCTGGTCCAGCACGCCCAGCGGCACATAGGTCTGGCCGGGAAGGTAGTCGAACTGGGCGGCCATGGCCGAGCCGCAACTCGCACAGGTCCAGCGCTTTACACCACCCTTGACCAGGGGCTGCCCTTCCGGTTCCAACGTGACCTCGACGAACGCCGCAAAGGCAGGCGCAGGCGCCCCGGTCCAACGGCGGCAATCGGCGCAGTGGCAATAGGCCACGACCTGCGGCGCGCCCCGCGCAACAAGCGAAAGGGCGCCGCAATAGCAGCGCCCCGTGTATCTGGCAGGAGGTGCCTCAGACGGCAACCGGACGCACCTCGACCACTTCGGGGATATAGTGCTTCAGCAGGTTCTCGATGCCCATTTTCAGGGTCAGCGTCGAGGACGGGCAGCCCGCGCAGGCGCCCTGCATGTGCAGGTAGACCACGCCGCGGTCAAAGCCGTGGAAGGTAATGTCGCCGCCATCCTGCGCCACCGCCGGGCGCACGCGGGTGTCCAGCAGTTCCTTGATCTGCTCGACGATCTCGCCATCCTCGCCGGTGTGTTCGGCATGGGCCGGCTTGGTTGCGCCGCCTTCCATCACCGCAGCCCCCGACTGGTAATGTTCCATGATCGCGCCCAGGATTGCGGGTTTGATATGATCCCACTCGACCTCTTCCGCCTTGGTCACGGTGACAAAGTCGGTGCCGAAGAAGACCCCGGTCACGCCCTGCACGGCAAAGACCCGCTGCGCCAGCGGCGATTTGCCCGCGGCCTCGGACGAGGGGAAGTCGGCGGTGCCCGCTTCCAGCACGGTCTGACCGGGCAGGAATTTCAGCGTGGCGGGGTTCGGAGTGGATTCGGTCTGGATGAACATGTGGCGTACCTTTTCTGTCGGATTTCATATGCGCCTCCGCCGGCCCTCTGTCAAGATTGGAACCATTCTAAACTTTGCGACTGCGTCGCAGGTGCACTCGCAGCAAAAGCCTCTATACAAGGGCCTCGAAACCCTGTAGGCCCGCCCGATTGCCCCATTTCCGGAAAGCCCGACCATGAAAACCGCCCTCTCCGCCGCGCTTGCGGCCCAAGGCTATGACACTTTGACCCAGGTCCAGGAAGCGGTCACCGCGCCGGAACTGGCCGAGGCCGACCTGCTGGTGTCCGCCCAGACCGGATCGGGCAAGACCGTGGGTTTCGGCCTGGCCATCGCGCCGACCCTTCTGGGGGAGGATGAAGCCTTCGGCCCGTCGGGTGCGCCGCTGGGCCTGGTCATCGCGCCCACCCGCGAATTGGCGATGCAGGTGCGCCGGGAACTGACCTGGCTCTACCGCGAGGCAGGCGCCTACCTGGCCTCCTGCGTGGGCGGCATGGACCCGCGCGACGAACGCCGCGCGCTGGAACGTGGCACCCATATCGTCGTCGCCACCCCGGGCCGTCTGCGCGACCATATCGAACGCGGCGCCATCGACCTGTCCGCCATCCGCGCCGTGGTGCTGGACGAGGCGGACGAGATGCTGGACATGGGCTTCCGCGAGGATCTGGAGTTCATCCTCTCCTCCGTGCCCGAAGAGCGCCGCACGCTGCTGTTTTCCGCCACCGTGCCGCCGATGATCGCCAAACTGGCGAAGAACTTCCAGCGCGACAGCGTGCGCATCACCACCGTGGCCGAGGCGACCCAGCACGACGACATTGACTACCACGCCCTGTCCGTCATGCCGCGCGACGCGGAAAAGGCGATCATCAACGTGCTGCGTTACTATGAAGCGCCCAACGCCATCGTCTTCGCCAACACCCGCGCCATGGTCGCCCGCCTGACCGCGCGCCTGTCGAACCGGGGGCTGAATGTGGTCTCGCTGTCGGGCGAGCTGAGCCAAAGCGAACGCACCAATGCGCTGCAGGCCATGCGCGACGGGCGCGCGCAGATCTGTGTCGCCACCGACGTGGCCGCGCGCGGTATCGACCTGCCGAAACTCGACCTGGTGGTCCATGCCGAACTGCCCTCGAACCACGAGACCCTGCTGCACCGCTCCGGTCGCACCGGTCGCGCGGGGCGCAAGGGTGTCAGCGCGCTGATCGTGCCGCCGTCCGCTTTCAAGAAGGCACAGCGCCTGCTGAAATGGGCCAAGGTCGAAGCCGAATGGGGCCCGGCCCCCTCCGCCGATGCCGTTCTGGCCCGTGACAGCGAACGCATGATGGCCGACCCCGCCTGGTCCGAACCGGTCAGCGAGGGCGAGGCCGCACCGGTTGCTGAGCTGACGGATAAATTCTCTGCCGAGCAACTGGCGGCGGCCTATCTGCGGCTTTATCGTGGCCAGCACTCCGCGCCCGAGGAACTGGGCGAAGTGAACCAGGCTGGCCCGCGCCCGACCCGCGATTTCGGGCCGTCCGTGTGGTTCTCGATCTCCGGTGGCCGTGACGCTGGGGCCGAGGTGCGCCGCATCATGCCGATGCTCTGCAAGGCGGGCAACATCACCAAGGACGAGATCGGCGCGATCCGCATCCAGGACACCGAAACCTTCGTCGAAATCGCCGAACGCGCTGTGGCCGGCTTCATCAAGGCGCTCGATGGGCGGATGGAGATCGAAACCGGCTCCGAACTGACCCGTCTGGACAAGCCGCCGGTGCTGAAGGGCGGCAAGCCCGGTTTCAAGGGCAAACCGCGTCACGAAAAGAAGCCGCATCGCGGCCAGGGCGGCCCACGCGGCGACTACTCTAAGAGCGATAAACCTGATTGGGACAAGAAACCCAAGTGGGACAAGCCGCGTGACGAGAAACCCCGTGAAGACAAGCCCAAGTTCGAGAAACCCGCCAAGCCCAAGGCTGCCCCAACCGACTGGGACGACGCCCCCGCGCCGCGCAAGAAAAAGCCCAAGGGCGAACCGAAGGGCGGTGCGCCCAAACATCGCGGCCCGCGTGAGGACCGTCACGAGGGTGCGGTGAGCGAACGCAAGCCGCGTCACAAGCCCGACGGCAAACCGGGCCGCAAGGGCGCGGACAAGCCGAAAGGCCCGCCGCCGCCCAAGGGCAAGGCAAACTCGAAGAAGAACAAGGCCCGCGCGGCGGCTGCGAAAGCGGCCAAGTCCGGCAAGGGAGGCGACGCCGTGCCGCGCCGCCCGAAAAGCTAGGAAGCTGAGGCCGCTTCGCCACGGCTCCCACCCTTTGCGGCGTTTCGTGGGCGATGGCCGGGTGCCACCCCACCCCGCCGCGCCGAAGCGGCCTCATCCCATACCGAATGGAAGCGAAGGCCCCCATACATGACGGGTGCCCGCCCCGGGGCGTGACACCTCTTGGGGGGAGCCAGGCAGGGGGTCAGGTAATCGCTTCCAGCCGTTCCTTGGACATGCCGCCGGGCACGATGGTGACCGGCATCGGCAGGTCGGCCGAGGCGCGTGTCAGCTGGCTGACCAGGGGGCCGGGGCCGTGTTTGCCCTCGCCCGCGCCCAGAACCAGCACGCCGATTTCCGGGTCCTCGCGCACATGGGCCAGGATTTCAGGCACCGCTTCGCCCTCGCGAATGACCAGTTCGGGCTCGACGCCCTGACGGTCGCGCATCCATTTGGCGAAGACCTCGTAATGGGCAACGATCGCCTCGCGCGCTTCCTCGCGCATGATGTTGCCCACGCCGATCCAGTGGTTGAACTCATCTGGCGGAATGATCGACAGGACGGTCACCCCGCCCCCGGTGTTGGATGCGCGCATCGCGGCAAAGCGCATGGCGTTCAGACATTCGCGGCTGTCATCCAGCACCACGAGGAATTTGCGCATTGTCGACCTCCCTTTTGCCCGGCGATGATGGACCAAAGGGCAGGCGCCGCGCAATCTAAATCACGTCCTGCTTGTGTCTGTCTGCGACCTTTCCCGCGAGCGTCAGCCGCCCCCCAGGATGGAGCGCAGGATGTCCTCGATCACCTCGCCCACGTTGTTGTTGCCGCGGGGACGACCCCCACCACGACCGGTGGGCTCCGGCACGCCCAGCCCGCCGGGGTCCGCGAACGGATCGGCCAGAGCATTTGGATCCGGATGGATCATCGGCAGCGGTCGGGCGGGCAGGCCTTCGTGCACGCGCAACATGGTCTCGCGCCAGATCTCGGCGGGCAGGCCGCCACCAGTCACACCGCGCAAGGGTGTATTGTCGTCATAGCCCATCCAGACCCCGGCGACGTAATCGGCGGTAAAGCCCAGGAACCAGGCGTCGCGGGCGGCCTGGGTGGTGCCGGTCTTGCCCGCGGCCTCGCGGCCTTCCAGCCGAGCGCGCCGACCGGTGCCCTCCTCGACCACGCGGCTCATCATGTAGGTCAGCTGCGCCGCTGAGTCAGGCAGGATCACCCGTTCGCCCATGCCGCCCGATTGCGTCATCAAGGGTGCCTCGTCGCCCATCAGCTTGAGTTCCACCAGCCCATAGGGCGTCACCGAAGAGCCGCCATTCAGGATGCCCGCGTAAGCCCCGGTCATCTCGAGCAGGCTGCTTTCCGACGCGCCAAGCGCCAGCGCAGGCCCGGCGGCCAGGTCGCTTTCGATGCCGAACTCGGATGCCACCCGGCGCACGATGTCGCGCCCCACGGCCTCGGACAGGCGTACGGCGGGGATGTTCAGGCTGTCGCGCAGGGCGCGGGCCAGGGTGACCGTGCCGTAATATTCGTTGGTATAGTTCTTCGGGGTCCAAGGCCCCGAGCCGGGAATGTCGATGGTCAGCGGGCTGTCCTCGACCAGGCTGTTCCAGCTGTAACCAAGGTCCAATGCGGCGGCATAGACGAAGGGCTTGAAGGCCGACCCGGTCTGCCGTTTCGCCTGTGTGGCCCGGTTGAACGCGCCTGAGACCTGCGTCTGGCGTCCGCCCACCATGGCGCGCACGGCGCCATCGGCGGACATGACCACGACCGCCGCCTGCGCCTTGGAGCCCTCGCGCACCTTGTTTTCGAACACCCAGGCCAGCGCCTCTTCGGCGGCCTTCTGGATGTCCTGATCCAGCGTGGTGCGGATCAGCACGTCCTCGGTCGTGTCGCGGGTCAGGAAGTCGGGGCCGGTGGACATGACCCAATCGGCGAAATACCCGCCCGCGCGGGCCTGGGCGGCGCGCGACAGGGTGGCGGGGTTGGCCGTGGCCGTCTGCCGCTCAGCCATGGAGATATAGCCCTGTTCCTGCATCAGCTTCAGCACGGTGGCGGCGCGGTCCTGACTGCGGGTCAGGTTGTTGGTGGGGGCAAAGCGCGTGGGCGCGGTCAGCATACCGGCCATCATCGCCGCCTCGGGCAGGGTCGCCTCCGCGGCCGAATGGCCGAAGTAGCGCTGGCTGGCGGCCTCAAAGCCGAAACTGCCCGAGCCCAGGAAGGCGCGGTTCAGGTAGATGGTCAGGATCTCGTCCTTCGAGTATCGCGCCTCCAAAGCCATCGCATAGACCGCTTCCTTGATCTTGCGCCACAGCGAGCCTTGGCGGCAATCACGCTCGTAAGCGGCCTCATTGTCCCACTTTGCGGGATCAAACGGCACGCCCAGACACAGAAGCTTCGCCACCTGTTGCGTCAGGGTCGATCCGCCATGGCCCGACAGCGGCCCGCGCCCTTCGCGCAGGTTGATGCGAATGGCCGAGGCAATGCCGCGCGGGGACAGGCCGAAGTGGCGATAGAAGCGCTTATCCTCGGTCGCCACCACCGCGTTCTTCACTGCGGGGGCCACCGTATCCGTGGTGATGATCCCGCCATATTGATCGCCGCGCCAGGCATAGACCTGGCCGTTTCGATCCAGCATCGTCACGGACCCACGCGCGCGCCCGTCCAGAAGGTCGTTCACCGGCGGCAGGGTCGAATAGAAATAGAAGACACCGACCGCGATCAGCAGCGCCACCACCACGCCACCGCGCCAGAACAGCTTCCAGATCAGCCGCAGGATCCAGCGGATCAGCGTCAGAGGCCAGGCCAGGAAAAACGGCAACTTGCGCGCGGGTTTCCGCCTATTGTTCCCGCGTGCGGACTTGCGCGCGGGCTTGCGTGCCGCTTTTCGCGCCGGTTTCGCGGCGCCCTTGGCCGGGGCCTTGCGGGTGGGTTTCTGCCCGCCCGGTTTGGATGCGCCATAGCGCTTATCGGCCACCAGGGGTGGTCTTTTTCTGCCTGATCCAGCCATGGGACTCTCTTGTCGAGCTGCTCTGTTTTCAGGGCAATCTAACGAGTCGCGACCGGAAAGACGAGACCGGGAAGCCTGACCCCTGCCCATAAATCCGGCGCTGAAAAAAACGGCAAATGCGACGTTAAGTGCAAAAATTGTGCCATTTTGCCTGTTTTCCGGGCGTCATGCTCCCCCGGTTTCCTTGTTCTGCGCCGCAGCATTCGCCCTGCTGTCCCCATCAAGACGCGGGGTCACCCCGCTGGGAACCGAAAGGGGAAAGACGTGAAACTGATCATTGCAGCGATCAAACCGTTCAAGCTGGAGGAGGTCCGCGAAGCCCTGACCTCGATCGGCGTGCGCGGCATGATGGTCACCGAAATCAAGGGGTTCGGCTCGCAGTCGGGCCATACCGAGATCTACCGCGGCGCCGAATACGCCGTGAACTTCGTGCCGAAGGTGAAGCTCGAGATCGTCGTGGCCGAGGCCATGGCCGACCAGGTCATCGACACCATCCGCACCACCGCAGGCACCGGCAAGATCGGTGACGGCAAGATTTTCAAGCTCGACGTGGAAAGCGCCCTGCGCGTGCGTACCGGCGAGACCGACGGCGACGCGCTGTAAGCGCAGCCAGACAGAGAGGACACATCATGACCTTCAAGAAATTTCTTCCCCTCGCGATGGCCGCGACGGCGCTGCCCGCTCTCGCCATGGCGCAGGACGCGGTGCCCGGCGAGGCGGCCGATCATACGAAATTCATCCTGACCTCGGTCCTGTTCCTGGTGGGCGGCTTCCTGGTCTTCTGGATGGCGGCGGGCTTTGCCATGCTCGAAGCCGGGCTGGTGCGGTCGAAGAACGTGACCATGCAGCTGACCAAAAACATCGCGCTCTTTTCCATCGCCGCGATCATGTATTGGCTGGTGGGCTACGGCATCATGTATCCGGGCGACTGGCTGATCGAAGGCTGGCTGGGCCCGTTCTTTGCCGTGACCTCGCTGGACCCGGTGGGCGTGGGCGCTGATGCGGTCGACGTGGGCTATGCCTCGGGCGCCTCGGACTTCTTCTTTCAGCTGATGTTCTGTGCGACCACCGCCTCGATCGTCTCGGGCACGCTGGCCGAGCGCATCAAGCTGTGGCCCTTCCTGGCCTTCGTGGTCGTGCTGACCGGTTTCATCTACCCGATCGAAGCCTCCTGGCAGTGGGGCGGCGGCTGGCTGTCTGAAGCCGGTTTCTCGGACTTCGCGGGCTCGACCCTGGTGCACGCCGCCGGTGGCTTTGCAGCCCTGGCCGGTGCCTTCATCCTTGGCCCGCGTCTGGGCAAGTACAAGGATGGCCGCACGATTCCGATGCCGGGGTCCAACCTGCCGCTGGCCACGCTCGGCACCTTCATCCTGTGGCTGGGCTGGTTCGGCTTCAACGGCGGCTCGCAGCTGGCGATGGGCACGATTTCGGACGTTTCGGACGTGGCGCGTATCTTTGCCAACACCAACATGGCCGCCGCTGCCGGTGCCGTCGTGGTGATGATCATGACCCAGCTGATGTACAAGAAGGTCGACCTGACGATGATCCTGAACGGCGCGCTGGCGGGCCTCGTGTCGATCACCGCCGAACCCCTGGCCCCGAGCCTGTTCCAGGCGCTGATCATCGGTGGCATCGGTGGGGCGATCGTGGTCTTCGTGGTGCCGCTTCTGGACCGCCTGAAGATCGACGACGTGGTCGGCGCCATCCCGGTGCACCTGGTCGCCGGTTTCTGGGGCACCTTCATCGTGGCCTGGACCAATGACAGCGCCTCCTTCGGCACGCAGATCCTGGGCTTTGCCGCCATCGGCATCTTCGTCTTCGTGGTCAGCTTCATCTTCTTCACCATCATCAAGGCGGTGATGGGCCTGCGGGTTGGCGAGGAAGAGGAGTTGGGCGGTCTCGACATGGCCGAGCTGGGCATGGAGGCCTATCCGGAGTTCACCAACGGCTGATGGCTTCCTACTTCAGCTGTTGTTACCTGACCCGGGCGTTCGCGCCCGGGTTTTTTCGTGGCGCTACCAAGCGGAGTGGCTGCGCCACGCATGATATCTCGTCGGCGGCCTGCGGCCTTCTCCTCGGGCTATGGGGGCGCTGCCCCCAGCGCGTGCCGCGCTCCCCCGGGATACTTATGGAAAGATGAAATGCACAAGGCCGCGTCCGGGGAGGGCGCGGCCTTGCGGGATTGGTCCTGTGGGCGTGGCTTACACGCCCGCCTCGGCAATCGCCTGGGCCAGGATCGGCACGGTGGTCTGGTTCAGACCGGCGATGTTGAGGCGGCTATCGCCCACCATGTAGATGCCGTGGTCGTCGCGCATCTTGGCGACCTGTTCCGGGGTGGCGCCCAGGCGCGAGAACATGCCGCGGTGTTCGGCGATGAAGCCGAACCGATCCGAGCCGCTGCGTTCGCGCAGTTCACGCGCCAGCTGTTCGCGCAGACCCAGCATGCCCAGGCGCACCTCTTCCAGCTCCGCCATCCAGTCGGCGCGCAGGGCGTCGTCTTCCAGGATCATGGTCACCAGACGCGCGCCATGGTCCGGCGGGAAGGAGAAGTTCAGCCGGTTCAGGCTCGTCAGGTTCTGCTGCGTCAGCGCGGTCTGGTCCGCCTTCTCCGAGATCGCCATCAACAGCCCGGTGCGCTCGCGGTAGATGCCGAAGTTCTTCGAGCAGCTGGCGGCGATCAGGGTCTCGGGCATGGCCGAGGCGACCAGGCGGGTGGCGGCGGCGTCCTCGTCCAGCCCGTCACCGAAGCCCTGGTAGGCGATGTCGATCAGCGGGATCAGGCCCAGGGCCTGCATCAGCGCGATCAGCTCGGACCATTGCGGCAGGGTCAGGTTGGCGCCGGTGGGGTTATGGCAGCAGCCGTGCAGCAGCACCACGTCGCCCGGTTTCGCACCGGCCTTGATGTCCTCGATCATACCGTCGAAATCGACCCCGCGCGTGGCGTTGTCGAAGTAACGGTATTCGCCCATCGCCAGGCCCACGTGGCGCAGGATCGCCGGGTGGTTGGGCCAGGTTGGGGCCGACAGCCAGACGGTGGCCTCGGGGTTGGCGGCCTTGATCAGCTCGGCTGCCTGGTGGATCGCGCCGGTGCCGCCGGGTTGGGCAGCCAGCGCCAGGCGCTCGGCTTCGACCGATTTGCCCAGCACCAGGCCCGAAAGGGCGCGGCCATAGGCGGGATCGCCGGCGAGGCCGGTGTAGGACTTGGTGGTCTCGGCTTCCCACAGCTGCTGTTCGGCTGCCTTGATCGCACGCATGACCGGGGTCTGGCCCGCCGCGTTCTTGTAGACACCGACGCCCAGGTCGATCTTGTTCTCACGCGGATCGGCGCGGTAGGCGGCCATCAGCGCCATGATCTTGTCTTCGGGTTGCGCTTGCAGGTTGGTGAGCATCTTACTCTTCTCCGGTTGCGACCTTCAGGTCGTTATACATGCCCCATTCGGACCAGGAGCCGTCATAGATGGCGTGGCGGTCGTGGCCCAGCCGTTCGAGCCCCAGGCAGATCACCGCGGCGGTCACGCCCGATCCGCAGGACGCGATCACGGGTTTGGTCAGGTCCGCGCCCGCCGCGTCAAAGGCAGCTTGCAGCCCCGCCGTGTCCTTCATCGTGCCGTCGGCGTTCAGCAGCTCGCCGAAGGGCACGTTCTTCGAGTTCGGGATATGCCCGCCACGCAGCCCTTCGCGCGGCTCAGGCTCAGTGCCCGCGAACCGGCCTGCCGAGCGCGCGTCGATGATCTGGTAATCGCCCAGTTTCGAGGCGGCGGCGACCTGTGTCACATCCTTGATCATCTGCGCCTGGCGGCTGACGGTCATGTGGCGGTCGCGAACGGTCGGGGGCAGGTCCTCGATCGGGCGCCCCTCGGCCTGCCATTTCGGCAAGCCGCCATCCAGCACGGCCACGTCCATCTTGCCCATCAGGCGGAACAGCCACCAGACGCGCGCTGCCGAGAACAGCCCGGCGCCGTCATAGACCACCACCTGGTGGCCGTCACCGATGCCCATGGCGCGCATGCGGGACATGAATTTTTCCACCGGCGGCGCCATGTGCGGCAGGTCCGAGCGCAGGTCGGAAATCTCGTCGATATCAAAGAACCGCGCGCCAGGGATATGGGCGGCCTCATATTCCGCCTTCGGGTCACGCGCGTCGGCGGGCATGTACCAGCTGGCGTCGATGATGCGCAGGTCCGGGTCCTTCAGGTGGTCTTCCAGCCACTGGGTGGAGACAAGGGTTTTCGGATCGCTGTACGGCATGGCTCTGGTCCCCGGATGAAACTTCGCGTCGGCCCTGCCTACAAAGGCCGGGCCGCAGTGGCAAGGCTTTCGCGCTAACGTGTCGTGAATGTGGGATTTGCGCCCCGATCAACGCCTGGTCAGCGGCGGGTGGGGCGGGTGCGAGTCTCGCGCAGGGCCACGAACAGCCCCGATCCCAGGATCAACCCGATACCGACCCAGGTCCAACTGTCCGGCCATTCGCCGAAGACGAACCAGCCGAAGCCCACTGCCAGCACCATGGCGCTATACTCGAAGGGTGCGGCCAGCCCCGCCTCGCAGAGCGTATAGGCCCGGCTGATCATCCAGCCGCCCAGGCCCGAGGCGAGGCCGAGGATGACGAAATAGACTGCGTCGCCCGGGTTGAGGCTGCCCCAGGCGCGGGTGAGGAACTCGATCGACGGGGACGAGCCATTGGCGAACCCTCCGCTGCCCAGGGCCAGGCCAAACGCGCCCGAAACGAGGATGAAAATCACCTGGATGTAGAAGGCCATGCTGACCGGGCTGTCGGTGCTGCCCAGCTTGCGGGTGAGGATATGCAACCCCGCGTAGCCCACGGCGGAGGCCAGCGGCAGCAGCGCGGCGGGCTGGAAGCTTGCCGCACCCGGCCGGATGATCACAAGCACACCGACCAGCCCCATCAGCACCGCCGCCCAGCGGCGCGGGCCGACATGTTCGCCCAGGAAGATCACCGAAAACCCGGTGATCAGCAGGGGGGCAATGAAGAAGATCGCGGTGGTCTCGGCAATCGGCAGGGCGGCGAGCCCCATGAAGAACAGCATGTTCGCCATGACCACCAGGAAGCCACGCAGCGCATGCACGCCCAGGCGGCGGGTGCGCAACTGGCCAAACCCGCCCGACAGCGGGATCAGCACGAGGCAGGTCAGGCACAGCGCCAGGGCCGACCGGATCAGCACCACCTGATGCAGTGCGTAATCACCCGACAGGAACTTGATCGTCGTGTCGTTGATCGAAAACAGCATCGAGGCCGTGATGGCCGAGGTAATGCCGATCAGGTTGGTGTTGCGCGTCTCCATGGGATCAGGGTCGCCGGTGACGCCACTTCGATCTGTCCCGCGCGCGACGTTTGGGCATGTCGCAATCCGGCACCGCGCCGGGATCAGCCCTGCGGTTTGTCCTGTGCTGCGAACCGCAAGGCGCGGTCGAGCCCGTCCAGGAAGCGCGAGCGGTCGGCCTTGGAAAAGGGCCGCCCGCCGCCCTGGCGAAACGGATCCGCCGCGCGCAGGTCCGTCATCAGGTCGCGCGTCGCCAGTTGTTGCCCGATATTGGCCTGGGTCAGTGCTTCACCATTGGGCCGCACCACGCGGGCACCCGCCTCGATGCATTTGGCCGCGAGCGGGATGTCATTGGTGACCACCACGTCGCCGGTGGTGCAGCGGTCCGCGATCCACATATCCGCCACATCCGGCCCGCTGTCCACATACACCATCTCGACCAGCGGGTTGGGCGAGGGCCTGAGCCCGCCGTTCGAGACGAAGGCGATCCGGCATTTGTGCCGGGTCGCCACCGTTTCGGCCTCGGCCTTGACCGGGCAGGCGTCTGCATCGACGTAGATCATGCCTTATGCGTAGAGCGCCTCCGCATGGAAGGCCACATGCTCTTCCATGAAGGTCGAGACAAAGAAATAGCTGTGGTCATAGCCCGGCTGCATGCGGAAGGTCGCCTGCTGACGGCGCGCCGCAATGGCCCCGGCCAGGGCCTCGGGTTTCAACAGGTCGATGAACTGGTCCTTGGTGCCGGTGTCGATCAGCATCGGCCCGTCAAAGCCCTTCTCGGCCATCAACAGGCTCGCGTCATGGGCGGCCCATTTGGCTTCGTCATCGCCCAGATAGGCCCCCAGCTGCTTGCGCCCCCAGTCCGATTGCGTCGGGTTGGTGATCGGCGAAAAGGCGGACACGGACCGGAACCGCTCCGGCAGCGTCATCGCGATGGTCAGCGCGCCGTGACCGCCCATGCTATGCCCGGTAATGCCCTGACGATCCGCGTCCAGCGCGAAGTTCTCGAACACCAGCTCGGGCAGGTCCTGGGTAATGTAATCCCACATGCGGAAATGCTCAGCCCAGGGGGCTTCGGTCGCATTCACATAGAAACCCGCGCCCTGACCCAGGTCATAGGCGTCGTCATCCGCCACGCCCTCACCGCGTGGCGAGGTGTCGGGGAAGATCAGCGCGATGCCCTGTTCCGCCGCCCAGGCCTGCGCGCCCGCCTTGGTCATGGCGTTCTCATGCGTGCAAGTCAGGCCCGACAGGTACCACAGCACCGGCACCGGGCCGTCCTGCGCCTCAACCGGCAGAAACAGACCAAAGGTCATGTCGGTGCCGGTGGCCTTGCTTGCGTGTTTGTAAACGCCCTGGATGCCGCCGAAACAGGCGTTCTCGGATAGGGTTTCCATGTCAGTGATCCTCCGCTGAACTTTGCCCCATCCGTGCCGGAAGCCGCGACCACATGCAAGCGCCGGGCGCGGCATCGAACGTGCAATTTGCGCCAGAGGGCCTACTGACGCGGCGCCATCGCAATCGGCAGCGTCCGGATCACGAACAGAGCCATGCCAAGCGCCCAGAGGCTGCCCGCCGAATGCAACACCGGGATCGGGTCGCCAATCCCGCCCGAGATCACCCGCAGCAAAGCGCCCAGATGCAGGCAGGCCAGCAGGATCCAGTCGATCAGCCGCCCCTCGATCGGGCGGCCGGAATGGCCCAGCACCGCGCGCAGCATGACGATCACCGTCATCGTGCCGATTGCCCCCGCGCCGAAGGCATGGCGGATCTGGGAGAGGGTCACCAGGTCACTCAGGCTGGCCGCCGCCAGCAGCGCCGTGCCGATGGGCAGCCAGGCATAGGCCGCGTGTTGTGCCAACAGCAGCGGCTCCTGCGCCACCCGGGCCGCCTGCCAGCGGGTCAGTCGTGCGGCCAGGGCCAAAGTCGCCAGCACCGCCAGCACCCCGGTGACCATCGACAGGCCAGTCGCTGCCCAGCTTGCCGCCACCAACCCGGTCGCGGTCAGCCCGGCGCGGTCCACGCGGCCAAAGGGCGGAGGCACCTTGCCACCGCCGCGCCGGTTCAGCCAGTTGCGGGTAAAGGCCGGGGTCACGCGGCCTCCAATGAGCGCCATCAGCACCAGCGACAGGGCCAAGGCTGCGTCCGTCGCCCACTGCGGATCGAGCCACAGGAACACCGCCTGCACCAGGCTCATCGCCGCCAAGAGGCCCACCACCACCAGGTTGCGCTTGTTCTGCGAGGCAATGATGTCACGGCCCGCCAGCACCGTGGTGACCGGCAGGAAAGCGGCGGTAATGACCTGCGCGGCCATCGCCTCGGGCGCGACAAAGATCGCCAGCCGCCCCGCCAGCCACAGCCCGAACAGCACGGCAATCTGCGCCGGTGCCAGCGCGGGCCGCCCGGTCCAGTTCGGGATCGCGGTGAACAAAAAGCCCGCCAGCGCCGCGCCGAGGTAACCGAACAGCATCTCATGCATGTGCCAGCTCATCGGGTCGTCCAGAAGGTCCGCCCCCATGTACATCACCAGCCACAGCGGCAGGGCAACGGCGGCAAACAGGCCTGCCGCTGGAAAGAACAGGCGATAGGCGCCGGTCAGAAGGATCATTGGGTTCCCCATGCGATTACCGCCGAAACGGTCAGGATTGAGGCCGCGGTCGATATCAGGATCGCCGCCGAAGCGCGATGCGGCGCAATGCCGTAGTGCTGGGCCAGGATAAAGACATTGCCCGCCACCGGCAAAGCCGCCGCCGCGATCATCACGGCTGCGGGGTAGGGGGCGACCGAAAACACCATCAGCGCCGTGACGGCCACCGCCAGCGGATGCAAGACCAGCTTGGCGAAGGACAGCCAACCGGCCACGACCATGCGCTCGGCCGACTTGTCGGCCAGCGAGGCGCCAATGGCGAACAGGGCGCCAGGCGTGGCCGCCGCCCCCAGGATGCCCAGGAACTCATTCATCGGCGCCGGGATCGGCAGGCGTGACGCTGACCAGAGGAACCCCAACGAAATCGACACGATCATCGGGTTCTTCAGCAATCCCCGCCCGACCGAGATCAGAACGCCCGGCGACAGACGCCCGTCGCGTTTCGCCGAGATGATGATCACGATCAGGCTGCCAAAGACGATCAGGTCCACCGCCAGCACCATCATCACCGGGCCCACGGCGGCCTCGCCCATCAGCATGGCCAGCATCGGAATGCCCAGGAAGCCCACGTTGCCCACCACCGCGCATTGCGCCTCGACCGCGCCTTCCTCGACGCCGATGCCCCGCACCAGCGCCACGCCGGTGGCCAGCAGGTAGATAACCGAGGTGCCGACCAGGTAGGCCCAGATGAACGGCCACGAGATCACCTCGGCCAGGCTAAGGTTCGCGGCAAAGCGGAACAGCATCGCCGACAGCGCGAAATAGAAGACAAAACGTGTCAGCCAGGCGGTGGCCTCGGGCGGAAAGAATCCGCTGCGCCCGGCACCGAATCCCAGCCCGATCAGGGCAAAGAAGGGCAGGGTTTGCAGCAATACGTCGATCATGCCCCCGCCTAGCACGCGATTTCGCCGTTGACGAGGGGGCCAAATCCGCCTTTTCTGCAGTCCAGCCAAGCCGAACCCGTTGAACCTGCGCGGTTTCGGCCTGATCGGCGCGCTTTTCCGCGCGATTGCTGTTGACTCGCCGCGACAGACCGCTAAAAGGCGGGCTTCAAGGATTTGACCGGGCGGGGTGCGCCCGTCCGACGAGGAGCTGTAAAATGGCGAAGCCGACCACCATCAAGATCCGCCTGAACTCGACCGCGGATACCGGCCACTTCTACGTGACCAAGAAAAACGCACGCACCATGACCGAGAAAATGGTCGTGCGCAAATACGACCCGGTCGTGCGCAAGCACGTCGAGTACAAGGAAGGCAAGATCAAGTAATTGATCTCTCCTGACTGGAAAGAGGCCGTGCCCCAGGGCGCGGCCTTTTCTTTTCGCCTATCCCTGCCGGATCCGCTCCGCCGCCACCCCAGCCCAGATGCCATAGGCCTCGGCGCTGGGGTGAAACCCGTCCTCGGCCATCAGATGGGGCTCCAGAGGCAGGGCAAAGCGCATGTATTCCACCCCGTCTGCCGCCGCGTCATCCGCCAAGGCATCATCGAACCGGGCCGCCTGCAGGCCCAGCACCTCGCGCAGGGGCGGGGGCAGCAGGGCAAAGTCGCGCATCGGCGGTATGCCCGCAGCGATGATCCGCCCGGCGTCGAACTCGGCCCTGAGCCGCGCGTGCAGCGCCCGTCGTCGGGTGCGAAGACGCGACAAGGGCACCTGGCTGGTCACGTCATTGACCCCCAGCACCAGCATGACGATGTCGAACCGCGCACCGGTCAGCCCGTCCAGCCGCGCAAGCGTCGTTCCCGTCGTCGCCCCGGTCACCGCCTCCAGCCGCCAGGCAACGCGGTGGTCCCGCGCCAGGTCTGCCACCAGACACCCGCTCAGCGCGCCATCCTGATGCGTGGCTCCCACGCCCGCCGCCGAACTGTCCCCCAGGATCAACAGCCGCAACTCCGGCCCTTTGCCCGCCTCACCCGCCCGCGCCCCGGGCGGCTCCGGCAACAGCTGCGCCCCCTTGCGCACGCGCAGGGCCTGGGCAATCAGCACGGGGAACAGGGCGGCTTTCAGCAGGGTGTCAGCGGGTATCATGCCCCCTATCTAGGCGGCAGGGAATTCGCCGGAAAGACCGCCGGGGGCTTGACGTCGGGTCCTCGCCCACCGCACCGTGCCGGCGGGGGATGATTTCATGACGCTGATTTTTCTGGGCGGTGTCAGCCGCGCAGGCAAAAGCGCCGCCGCGCGCTGGGTGGCAGGCCGGGCCGGACTGCCGGTTGAGGGGCTGGATCGCCATGTTGCCGGGCTTGCCAGAGGCGAGGCCTTCATCCCCGAGGGGCGTGAACGCGTCGTCGCCGCGGTCGAGGCGCAGCTTGCCGCCGGTCACCATCGGCTGGTCGAGGGCAGCTGGCTTCTACCCGAACCCGCCGCCGCCCTGCGCGACCGTTTCGGTGCCGCCTTTGGCCCGCTCTTCTGTGGCTATCCGCAGGCCGATGCCGCGGCGCGTGACGCGATGCTGATGGCCACCGCGCCGGAGGGCGGGAACTGGTACAGCCGCCAGGACCGCGCCGCCCGCCTGGCGATACTCGACCGGCAGATTGCCCTGTCGCGCAGCCACCAGGCCCGCTGCGCCGCGCTGGACCTGCCCTATGTGGATGTTTCCGACCCCGCCACCGGGTTGCAGGCACTGCGGCGTCAGCTGCTGGACCTCACCCGCGCAGCAGTGCCCGCGCCCAAAGAAAAGGGCCGGTCGCAAGGACCGGCCCGGTTCGGGTTTGCCTGGCGCAGGGCCTAGCCTGCCGCCTGATCACTCCTGGCTGCCGAAGAAGCTCAGCAGGAACATGAACATGTTGACGAAGTCCAGGTACAGGTTCAGCGCGCCCATGATCGCGGCCTTGGCCAGCCATTCGCTGTCCATCGCGTGGGCATGGGCGATATAGTCGGTCTTGATGCGCTGGGTGTCATAGGCGGTGAGGCCCGCGAAGATCAGCACACCGATCACCGAGATCGCGAAGTGGATCGCGGGCGAGCCCAGGAAGATGTTCACGATCGAGGCGACGATCAGGCCGATCAGGCCCATGATCAGGAAGGCGCCCCAGCCCGAGATATCGCGCTTGGTGGTGTAGCCGTAAAGGCTCAGCCCGCCGAAGGCGATCGCGGTGATCAGGAAGGTCTGCACGATCGAGAAACCGGTAAAGACCGCGAAGATGTAGCTGATCGAGGCCCCCATCAGCGCCGCGTAGACATAGAAGAACAGCTGCGCACCGGCCGCCGACAGGCGGTTGATCATCGCGCCGAAGGCGAAGACCATGATCAGCGGGGCGAACATGACGACCCATTTCAGCGGCGTGCCATAGATCGCCGCCAGCATCGCGTCATTGGTGCCAACGGCCCAGGCCACCAGCGCGGTGACCACCAGGCCCACCGACATGGTGCCATACACCTTGTTCATGTGGGCGCGCAGCCCCTCGTCGATCGCGGCGCGTGCGCCTACGCCGGCGCGGAGCGTCTCATATTCAGCCATCAAAGCCTCCAGATACATTTCATGCGTCGGCGGGATCGAAATGAAACCGCCCTCGCGACACAATATCGGCAAGGGCGGCGGGTTTTTCAAGGCATTTAGGGTTGAACACTGCGTTCACGAATTGGTTCTTCGGAACTTCTGGTTCAACCTGTGGTTCCGGCGGCTTACTTGAGCCAGTGGTCCGGCACGTCCCACAGCGGGCGGGTCGCTTCGCGATGTGCCTGGCCTTCGGTCAAGCCGATATCGCTCAGCGCCGCGCGGTCCAGCCGGGATAGGGCCTTGCGCTCGCGGCGGGCCTCCAGGGCGCGGGCCGCCCAGGCAAAGGGCGACACCGAGGTCTTACGCGGGGCAACATTGGTGCAGGTCATTGCGGTCATCTCGTCTCTCCTTTTCCATTCGCGATTGATCGAGTCGTTTGCATCAATTTCCTTGATCCTTATGCCGAAATGGTTTCAATAAAGGAAATGAATGTTTTTGAGATGAATCATCAGGAGGTGTGATATGCCCCGAAATCTGGACATGACGGCCCTGCGCAGTTTCGCCACCGTGGCCGAGGCCGGTGGGGTGACCCGCGCGGCGGGGCTCTTGCACCTGACCCAATCGGCCGTGTCGATGCAGTTGAAGCGGCTCGAGGAAAGCCTGGGGCGCGAGCTTCTGGACCGATCCGGGCGCGGCGTCAGCCTGACCGCGGATGGCGAACAGCTGCTGGGCTATGCCAAGCGCATGCTGCGCCTGAATGACGAGGTCTTCTCGCGGCTGACCGACCATGTTTATGAGGGCGAGATCGTGCTGGGCGTGCCCCATGACATCGTCTACCCGGCAATCCCCCAGGTGCTGAAACGCTTCCACGCCGAATATCCGCGCATGAAGGTGAACCTGGTCTCGTCGATGACCCATCACCTGAAGGACATGTTCGCCAAGGGTGAATGCGACATG
Source organism: Aliiroseovarius sp. (assembly GCF_965228805.1). Taxonomy (NCBI): domain Bacteria; kingdom Pseudomonadati; phylum Pseudomonadota; class Alphaproteobacteria; order Rhodobacterales; family Paracoccaceae; genus Aliiroseovarius; species Aliiroseovarius sp. The sequence continues at coordinate 1,836,125 of NZ_CBDDIE010000003.1, forward strand.
ATCCTGACCACCGAAGATACCCTGGACGCCGGCGGCGAGACGCTCTGCGTGCTGCCGCTTGTCTGGGTCGGGGCGCCGGGCGGGCAGGCCTGGAAAAACCGCCCGCTGCGCCTGGCCTCGGAAGGGGACTGTGTGTTCCGCAAGACCGTTCAGCGGGCACTTGATCAGGTCAACATCCCCTGGGAGGTCGCGGTCGATGGCAATTCCTATCGCACGATCGAAGCCTCGATCAGCGCGGATCTGGCCGTCTTCGCGATCATTGATGGCACCGTGCCGGGCCACCTGGAGGTGATCCCCCATGGCGGAACCCTGCCCGAGCTGGTCTCGCAGCAGGTCAACCTCTATGTCGCCGATCCGCAGAACAGCGCGGCGATTGCCGACCTGGCCGAGATGGTGCGTGCGGGCTTCCGTGCCATGCAACTGTCCGGCCTGCACGCGGCCTGAGGGGGGTTACATGGTGACGACCACCTTGCCGGTGGACTTGCGCGCGCGCAGCATCTCATAGGCGTCCCCGGCCTGATCCAGAGGCAGGGTGGCGCCGATATGTGGGGTCAGCTTGCGGTCCTCGTACCAGGTCAGAAGCTCGCGCAGGCTGCCCGTCAGCACCTCGGGGCGGAAGTTCAGATAGCCGCCCCACCAGTAGCCCATGACAGCAATGTTCTTGACCAGAAGATGATTGGCCGGGATCTGCGGCACCTCTCCGCTGGCAAAGCCCACCGCCAGGATGCGCCCATCCGGGTTGGTCGCCCGCATCGCTGCGCGGAACTGATCGCCGCCCACCGCGTCATAGACCACATCGGCCCCGCCCAGGGCCTTGACCGCCTCGCGCAGGTCATCCTTGTCGCTGTCGATCAGGTGGGACGCACCCGCCTTGCGGCAGATTTCCAGCTTCTCGGCACCACGGGCGCTGGCGATGACTGTGGCGCCCATCAGCTTGCCGATCTCGACGGCGGTCAGCCCGACGCCACCTGCGGCCCCGGTGACCAGCAGGGTCTCACCGGGCTGCATGCGCGCCTTGTAGTCCAGCGCCAGATGGCTGGTGCCATAGGTGACCTGGAAGGCGGCGGCGTCCTCGAAGGACATGGCGTCAGGCAGCGGCACGCAGCGTTCTGCCGGAAAGGTGCCCGCCTGGGCCAGCCCGCCGGTGGTGGTGAAACACATGATGCGCTGACCGACCGTGAAATCACTCACCCCCTCGCCCAACGCGGTGATGACGCCTGCCGGTTCCATGCCCAGGGTCAGCGGCGGTTCGGGGCGCTCCTGATACTTGCCGCGCATCATCAACAGGTCCGCGAAATTCAGCCCGCAGGCGCGAATCTCCATCGCGATCTCGCCCGGTCCAGGGGTGGGGGCGGGCAGGTCAACCAGCTTTGCAGGTGAGTCGAAGTTGGAAATCTGGTATGCTTTCATGGCGGCACCCTCGGCTGGTTTTGCTGATTGCGATTGTCTTTTAGGGCGATCCATCGCGTTTTGCGAGGGGAGAAGCGTCCAGCGACCTATCGCTTTGTGCGTGTATTTCCCTTCGACTCGCGGATCTTTGCAAAATGCAATTGCAAAATGCAAAACACGCAATGCGGGTGTACGAAATCCAAGCCAAGGGCCGGTAAACTCAGCGACACACGGTTAGTTGATTTAGTTAGTTAATTGATAATACTATATAAAAACCCTTACTGCCGGTCTAACCAAAAAGACAGGTTGAGGTTGTGGGGGCCGCCATGGTTTGTGACACTAGCAAAACGAAAGTAACGAGGAGCCACCCGATGAAACATCCCGTAGACGTGCATGTCGGAAAGCGAATTCGCCACCGTCGGTGGATGGTCGGGATGACCCAACAGCAATTGGCTGAACAGGTCGGGATCAAGTTCCAGCAGATCCAGAAATACGAAACCGGCATGAATCGCGTCTCCGCGTCGCGGCTCTGGGATATCTCGGAAAGCCTGTCGGTGCCGATCAGCTTCTTCTTCGAGGGCCTGGAGGGCGACAGCGCCATGGCCAGCGAAAAGGCCCTGCCGGGCGACATCCTGGCGGACAAGGAAGCCCTGGAACTGGTGCGCAGCTATTATTCGATCCCGGAAAACCAGCGCCGCCAACTGTTCGAACTGGCCCGCGTCCTGTCGGACGCCGCCTGAGCCGAACGCGCGCCCGGCCCGATTGCTTTAAGTGCACTGGGCCGCGTGCGCCTGGGTCATTGACCTGACACGCCCCGCGCGCTACCGCCTCACATGATGTGAAGCGGAGGACGCGATGCAGTTGGACAGCACGACCAAGAGTGAATTGACGGCCTGCGCCCACGCGCTGGCCGATGCCGCACGCGCGGCGATCCTGCCGCATTTCCGCGCCGCCGGGCTGCAGGCGGATAACAAGCTCTCCGAAGGGTTCGATCCCGTCACCGTCGCCGACAAGGCGGCCGAACGCGCCATGCGTGAGGTGCTCGCGCGTCTGCGCCCTGATGATGGCATCCTGGGCGAGGAATATGGCGCCACCGAGGGCAGCACGGGGCTGACCTGGGTGCTCGACCCGATCGACGGCACCCGCGCCTTCCTGTCCGGGACGCCCACCTGGGGCGTGTTGATCGCCGTGATGGATCAGAGCGGCCCAGTCATGGGCCTGGTCGACCAGCCTTACATTCGCGAACGCTTCTTCGGTGGCTTTGGGGAAGCCTGGGTCGAAGGACCGTCCGGGCGCCAGACGCTGGCCACCCGGCCCCCGCGTGGGCTGGACGAGGCAATCCTCTTTACCACCTTCCCCGAAGTCGGCACCCCCGACGAGGGTCGCGCCTTCCACGAGCTGGCGGGCCATGTGCGCCTGACCCGCTACGGCATGGACTGTTACGGCTACGCGCTGGTTGCGGCGGGCCAGGTCGATCTGGTGGTTGAGGCCGGGCTGCAGGCCTATGACATCCAGGGTCCCCAGGCCGTTGTCGAAGCCGCTGGCGGTGTTGTCACCGACTGGCAGGGCGGCCCGGCCCACATGGGCGGCCGCGTGATTGCCGCCGCAAATGCCGAAATCCACGCGGCGGCGTTGGAGATCCTGTCCAAGGCCTGAGTTCCAACGCCGGTGGCGCTCCCGCCTTTTGCCCGCGCCTTCGGCTTGTCAAAAGTTGGGCGTAGCCAGTTTCGCGTTGCGAAACTGGCGGAGGGCGGCAGCGGGCTTTGCCCGCGAGAGTCGCGTAGCTTGCGGAGGGCGGCAGCGGGCTTTGCCCGCGAGAGCCGCGTAGCTTGCGGAGGGCGGCAGCGGTGTCTGCACCGCGAGAGCTGCGTAGCCCCGCGTAGGAACGCTGCCACCTCTCGTGGACCTTACGGACCACTGGCGGCCAGTGCCTCGGCCTGACGGCCTCACCCGAGATGTTTTCCGAAAGGAAAAGAACAAAGGCAGTCTTCCCGCCACGGCGGGGTGGAAACCGGAACGGGGAAGCCGTTGGCAGGGTCAATTCGGCCTGCTAAACTCGCCGCAGGTGGCCGTGTCCTTTGCCCTTTCTGGCGGCGCCTCATGTTGTCTCACCGAAACGGGCACAGGGAGACAACGTATGGAAATACTTCTGAAAAACGCCGATCTGATCCTGTGCATGGATGACGCCGGACGCGAGGTCTCGCAGGCGGATGTGTTGATCCGGGACGGGGCGATTGCCGACGTGGGGCAGGGGTTGGAGACCACCGGGGATACCATCAACGCAACTGGCTGCCTGATCACCCCAGGCCTGGTGAACACTCATCACCACCTCTACCAGACCCTCACCCGTGCCGTGCCCGGCGGCCAGGATGCGCTGCTGTTCGGCTGGCTGCAAACGCTCTATCCGATCTGGTTGCGTTTCGGGCCGGATGAGATGCGGGTCAGCGCCATGGTGGGCCTGGCCGAGCTGGCCCTGTCCGGCTGCACGCTCAGCTCCGATCACCTCTACCTCTACCCCAATGGCGCACGTCTTGAAGACACCATTCATGCCGCCGCCGAGGTGGGCCTGCGTTTCCACCCCACCCGCGGCGCCATGTCGATCGGCGAGAGCGACGGGGGGTTGCCGCCTGACAGCCTGGTCGAACGTGAAGCCGATATCTTGAGTGACTGCATCCGCGTGATCGACGCCTTTCACGACGCTTCCGAAGGCTCGATGTGCCGCGTCGGCGTCGCCCCCTGTTCGCCCTTTTCCGTCTCCCGCGAGCTGATGCGCGACGCCGCCCTCCTGGCCCGCGACAAGGGCGTCATGCTGCACACCCACCTGGCCGAAAACGGCGAGGATGTGGCCTATAGCCTCGAGAAATTCGGCTGTCGCCCCGGCCAATATGCCGAGGACCTGGGTTGGGTCGGTGAAGACGTCTGGCACGCCCATTGCGTCATGCTGGACGGCGCGGAGATCGACCTCTTCGCCCGCACCCGCACCGGGGTCGCGCACTGCCCCTGTTCGAACTGCCGCCTGGGGTCGGGCATTGCGCCGGTGCGCGCCATGCGGGACGCGGGCGTGCCGGTGGGGCTTGGGGTGGATGGCTCGGCCTCGAACGACGCAGGCAACCTGGTGGCCGAGGCGCGCCAGGCGATGCTCTTGCAACGGGTTGCGCGCGGCGCCGATCAGATGTCCGCGCGCGAGGCGCTCTGGATCGCGACCCGCGGCGGCGCCCAGGTGCTGGGGCGCGACGATTGCGGCCAGATCGCGCCCGGAAAGCGCGCCGATATTGCCGTCTGGGACATGACGGGCATCGAGGCGGCGGGCAGTTGGGATCCCGCCGCCCTGCTGCTCGCGGGCCCCACCACCGTGCGCAACCTCTTCGTCGAGGGGCGGCAGGTTGTGCGCGACGGGCAGCTCACCACGCTCGACCTGCCCCGGGTGATCGAAGCGCAAAACCGCCTCGCCACCCGCCTCATGACCTGATCATAAAGGCAAGGCGCCCGCACACCCTTGCCCCGCCCCCGCCGCCTGCGCTATTGAACCGCTCGAACTGGAACAAACCGGAGGTCGCCATGGCTGGCCACTCAAAATGGGCAAACATCCAGCACCGCAAGGGTCGCCAGGATGCCGCGCGCTCGAAGCTCTTCTCGAAACTCGCCAAGGAAATCACCGTGGCCGCCAAGATGGGCGACCCGGACCCGGAAAAGAACCCGCGCCTGCGCCTGGCGGTCAAGGAAGCCAAATCGCAATCCGTGCCCAAGGACGTGATCGACCGCGCGATCAAGAAATCGCAAGGCGGCGACGCCGAAAACTATGACGAGATCCGCTACGAAGGCTACGGCCCCGGCGGCGTCGCCGTCATCGTCGAGGCGATGACCGACAACAAGAACCGCACCGCCTCCACCGTGCGCTCGACCTTCTCGAAGAACGGCGGCAACCTGGGCGAAACCGGCTCGGTCGGCTTCATGTTCGAACGCAAGGGCGAGGTGACCTACAAGGCCGACGCCGGCGACGCCGACACCGTGTTCGAGGCCGCCATCGAGGCAGGCGCCGAGGATTGCGAAAGCTCCGAAGAGGGCCACGTCATCACCTGCGCCGACACCGACCTGAACGAGGTCTCCACCGCGCTGGAAGCCACCCTGGGCGAGTCGGACTCGACCAAGCTCATCTGGCAGCCGACCACCACCACCGAGCTGGACCTGGACGGCATGCAGAAACTGATGCGCCTGATCGACGCCCTGGAAGACGACGACGACATCCAGCGCGTCACGGCCAATTTCGAAGCCTCCGACGAGGTGCTGGCGCAGCTCTGAACGGGCGTGTCAGGAAGGATGGAGAACCCCGGCCGTTGGTCGGGGTTTTTTGTTTTTGGGCTTTGAAAGGTAGCCCAAGTGAGACTATGTCCCATTCCAGTAAGAGAGAAAGACTTGATATTCACGACAGTAGCCCATGCATTCTCTGAGGTAGTCGCCCTTGGCACTTGATCACTATGTATCACAAGTCCATCTGAAACAGTTCTTGCGGCAATCCGATGGAAGGTTGCTGCTCGCCACGCGAAAATCAGATATCTGCGAGTTTCCTACGAGGACAATGGACGTTTGTAGAGTAGAGGAAGGCAGTACGAATGACTTCCTCACCGAAAACCGAGTAGTCGAGGATTTCCTCAAAGGCATTGAGCCAGCTTATGAGCCATGTTTGTCCCGGATTGAGGGCGGTGAAGTTGATCTGAATTCACGCCAGGTATTCGCGGGTTTCCTAGCCTACATTCAGACCTATTCACCGACTGCTTTTCGTTTGTTTGAGCCTATGGTTCGCGCCGTGTTGGAGCGGACTATCTCCTTACTTGAGGAGGAGGGTGAGCTAACGCCCTTTAAGTGCCCAGAAATACCAGATTGGGACGGCAAATGTCTCTCGCAGCTCCAATCTGAAGGCAAGCTAGACCTCGAAATCAATCTGCGAATGCCGCAGGCAATGGCGACGACACAGCTACTTCGGATAACGGAGAATTTGGCCTCAAGCGATGTCACGGTTCTGAGGCCCAAGGGTAGAATGCGGTTTCTCACAAGCGATTTTCCATCAATAGTTCTTGGATACCGACAGGGAAAATTTGCTCAGCGTTTTTTGCCACTTTCTCCAAAACTGGGGATGGTTTTTCACACTGAAACTGCAAGCGAAGCAAATGAGGTGGTAAAGCACAGATTTGTAGAGGTTGGTGATAGGAAGATCGAGGCAATCAATGATGAAATTATCAAAGCTGCTGAGAATTTAGTATTCGGCACACACCGCTTTCCCTGGCTCAAGGGAAAGGTGCGGAAGATGCAGAACTTCCGCACAGAAAATGTGACTGAAAGCGTTGGCCCCCTAATTGTTAGTCAGCAACGGGCGGTGAAAAGGACCCACCAGTCGGTATAGGTATGATGTCTTGTGTTGCGATCGTAGAAACAGGGATGCTGCTTTAGCGGAGTTGGTGGTCGCTAACCCCCCTTGCCTTTCCCCACCCCATCCGCTCAAGTCCCCCAATGGACAATCAACGCCCCTTACACGGGGTCGCCTGGATGCTGGTGACCGGTCTCTGCTTTGTCGGGGTTACGGCGGTGGTGAAACATGTTGGCACTGGGGTTCCGGCGGCGCAGGCGGCGTTCTTGCGCTATGCGTTGGGCGTGGTGTTTCTGGTGCCGATGATCCGGCCTCTGATGCAGGCCAATCTGAGCAAACGGGCCGTGTGGCTCTTTACCCTGCGCGGGGTTGTGCATACGGGCGGGGTGATCCTGTGGTTCTATGCGATGACGCGCATTACCATCGCCGAGGTGACGGCGATGAATTACATGTCGCCGATCTATGTCACCATCGGAGCCGCGCTTTTCCTGGGCGAGAAGCTGGCGGCGCGGCGGTTGTTGGCGATCGCCGCGGCCCTGGTCGGCGCGCTGATCATCCTGCGCCCCGGGGTGCGCGAGCTGAACGCGGGGCACCTGGCGATGGTGGCCACCGCCTTCAGCTTCGCGGGCTCGTATCTCTTCGCCAAGCGCATGGCGTCCGAGGCCAGCCCCACCGTGATCGTCGCCATGTTGTCGATCACCGTGACCATCGGCCTTGCGCCCTTCGCCATCGCGGTCTGGGTGCCGCCCACGGTGGAGCAACTCTCCTGGCTGTTCCTGGTCGCGGCCTTCGCCACCGCCGGGCATTATTCCATGTCCCGCGCCTTTGCCGTGGCGCCGGTCTCGGTGACCCAGCCGGTCACCTTCCTGCAACTGGTCTGGTCCGTGACCCTGGGCGCGCTGGTGTTTGGCGAGCCGGTGGATGGCTGGGTGGTTCTGGGCGGCGTGGTGATCATGGCGGCGGTCAGTTTCATCGCCTGGCGCGAGGCGGTGATCAAGCGGCGGCAGGTGACGCCGAGCACGGGGGATGCGGCGCGGGGGTAACACGCACCCCCTCGCACGGCGAAGCCGGGCGGCGCCCGACCCTCCCCACGGGAGGGCGCTTTTCCACCCTTACGCCTCACACCTCCGTTGCGATTTGTGCGGAGCGGCTGCGCCCTTCAAAGGTTGTGAATGCGCCCACCCAGGGTCGGGCGCCGCCCGGCCTCTTCTCAAACAAAAGGGGCGCCCGCAGGCGCCCCTCTAATCCTTCTCCGCAGAGCTCACTGCCCCCAGCTCACCCCGGTCAGGTCATTCGCCTGGGTCGGCGAATTGGCCCAAAGCCCCTGGATTCGCGCATCCGCCACGCCGGTCTTGGCCAGCTGGAACAGATAGCCGTTCACGTAATCCTCGGCGATGATCTGCTGCATCTCGGCCAGCAGTGCCGACCGCTGCGCCGGGTCCGAGGTTGCCGTCAGCGTCTCGTTCAGCGCCTGGAACTCGGGCCGGTCATACTGGAAATAATACTCCGGCCGGGCGTAGATATTGATGTCGGCGGGTTCGGTGTGGCTGACGATGGTCAGGTCGAAATCCTTGCCCTTGAACACCTGTTCCAGCCATTGCGCCCATTCCAGATTGCTGATCTCCACCTCGATCCCAACCGCGCGCAGCTGGGCCGCGACGATCTCACCCCCGCGCCGCGCGTAAGCCGGAGGCGGCAGCATCAGGCGCAGGCTCAGCCCGTCCGGCGCGGCCTCCGCCAACAGCGCCTTGGCCATCTCCGGGTCATGGGCGGAGTTGCCGGTCAGATCGACATAGTCCGGGTTGTGCGGCGCAAAGTGGCTGCCGATCGGCGTGCCATAGCCGAACATGGCGCCGTCTATGATCTCCTGTCGATTTATCGCATGTGCGATGGCCTTGCGGATGCGAATATCGTCCAGGTTTGGCGCCTTGTTGTTGGTCGACAGAATGGTTTCCCCCTCGGTCGAGCCGACGATCACCGCAAAGCGCGGATCGGCCTCGAACTGCGACAGGGTCTCGGGCGCGGGGAAGTTGGGGAAGGCCTGAATATCGCCCGCCATCATCGCCGCAAAGGCCGCGTTCGGGTCCGAGATGAACTTGAACGTTGCCTCGGCCAGCGCCGGGGCCTCGCCCCAATAGGCATCATTGCGGGTGATGCGCACATGGTCGCCCTGCACCCATTCTGCAAAGACGAAGGGCCCGGTGCCAATCGGCTTGGTCGCCGCATCGCCGATGCTTTCGGGTGCGACGATGACCGCGTCGCCCCAGGCCATGTTGAAGGGGAAGTTCCCGTTGGGCGCGGACAGCGTCACCGCCACGGTGGTCGCATCCACCGCGGTGACGGATTCTATCCCTGAAAACAACGCCTTCTGCGCGTTGGTCGAGTCCTCGGCCCGGGCGCGATCGAGCGTAAAGACCACGTCCTCGGCATCCATCGTGGTGCCATCGTGGAAACTCACCCCCTCGCGCAGATGGAACGTATAGGTCAGCCCGTCCTCCGAGACCTCCCAGCTTTCCGCCAGCCCGGGCAGCACCGATCCATCGGGTCCAAACCGTGTCAGCCCCTCGAAGATGTTGGCATAGACCACCTCGTCGATGGCCGCCGCCGCGCCACCGGTCGGGTCCAGGTTTGGCGGCTCCAGCACCATGCCCAGGGTCAGGCTGTCCTGCGCCCAGACCGGTCCAGCCAACATCGGGCCCGCAATCAGCGCCAACGCGGCGGCGGTGAGTTTCAGCTGTTTCATGATCTCTCCCTCCAGGTTCCCGTCATGCGGGTATGCCCGTATGAAACGCCCCCGCGCTCGACATGGCAAGGGGGAAGCTCTGACGCAACGTCCCTTTGATTTTTGCCGCAGCGCAGCATATAAAGGGCTCCCAGAGCACCATGGGAGGGACAAACATGAGCGCTTCGAACCGGATCACGGCCCTGACGCCATCCGATATCCGCGCCCGCAAAGGCGGCGAACCGCTGGTCACGCTGACCGCCTATACCACGCCCATGGCGCAGATGATGGAGGATCACGTCGACATCGTGTTGGTCGGCGATAGTGTCGGCATGGTGCTGCACGGGTTGCCCGACACGCTGGGCGTGACGATGGAGATGATGTGCCTGCATGGCGCCGCCGTGCGTCGCGGGCTGAAAAAGCCTCTGCTGGTCATCGACATGCCTTTCGGCAGCTACGAAGAAAGCCCCCAGCAAGCCTTCCGCAACGCCGCCCGGATCATGCGTGAAACCGGCGCGGATGCGGTCAAGCTTGAAGGTGGCGTGACCATGGCGGAAACCATCGCCTTCCTCACCTCGCGCTCCATCCCCGTCATGGCCCATATCGGCCTGACCCCCCAGGCGATCAACACGCTGGGCGGCTACAAGGTGCAAGGTCGGGGCGAGGACCGCGACCGTGTCATGGCCGATGCGAAAGCCGTGGAAGAGGCCGGTGCCTTCTCGGTCGTGCTGGAGAAAACCCCCGAGGGCCTGTCGGACGAGATCACCCAGGCCCTCACCATCCCCACCATCGGCATCGGCGCCAGCGCGGGTTGCGACGGCCAGGTCCTGGTTGTCGACGACATGTTGGGGCTGTTCACCGCCTTCAAACCCAAATTCGTCAAACGCTTTGGCACATTGGGGGTAGACGGCGAGGAAGCGATCAAGGCATACGCCGCCGAAGTGCGCGCGCGGAGCTTTCCCGCGCCCGAACATGTCTTTGCCGACGAGGTGCCGCAAAAATGAAACTGGTTCGTACCAAGGAAGAGCTGCGTACCCTGCGCCGCAAGTGGATCTTTGCCGGTGAAAAGGTCGCCGTCGTGCCCACCATGGGCGCGCTGCACGCCGGGCACCTGTCCCTGGTCGAGGCCGCCAAACAGGGCGCCGACCGGGTGATCGTCACGATCTTCGTGAACCCCAAGCAGTTCAACAACCCCGACGATCTGGACAAGTACCCGCGCACCGAAGACACCGATGCGGCCAAACTGGCCCCCTACGGCATCGACGCGCTCTACGTGCCCACGCCGGACCAGATCTACCCCAATGGCTTTGCCACCAATGTCTCCGTCTCAGGCGTGACCGAAGAGCTTGAAGGCGCCCACCGCCCCGGCCATTTCGATGGAGTTGCCACGGTGGTGTCGAAACTCTTCCTGCAATCCCGCGCCGATCTCGCCTTCTTCGGTCAGAAGGATTACCAGCAGCTCCAGGTCGTCACCCGCCTGTCCGAGGATCTGGATATCGAGACCGAAGTGATCGGCTGCCCCACCGTGCGCGAGGAAGACGGGCTCGCCATGTCCTCGCGCAACGTGCTGCTGTCGCCCTCCGCCCGCGCCATCGCGCCCGCCATGTACCGCGCCATGCTGGAGGCCGCCTCGCGCATCCAGGGCGGCACGCCCGTGGACATGGCGCTCGAGGAAGCCCGCGCCGCCATCCTCGCCGCCGGTTACACGGACGTGGAATATATCGAGCTGCGCACCTCCAAGGGCCTGAAACCCGCCACCGACCTCAGTCAGCCCACTCGCCTCCTGTCGGCGGCCATGCTGGACGGCGTGCGCCTGATCGACAATATCGCGGTCTAACTCCCGCGACTTGCCTCTTGACGGATCCGCCTGCTCACGCCTTCCCTGACCGGGCAGGACAGGGAGGCAGAGGCCATGCAGGTCAAACAGGACGTACCCACACCCACGCTCGACACCTTCGCGACCCATCTGGCGCGGCTCGTCAGCTACCCGACCGAAAGCCAGGACCCGGCCAAACACCCGGTCCTGCGCGCCTACCTGGACGAGGCGCTCAGCCCCCTGTTTCGCGACATGGGTTTCACCGTCGCGATCCATGACAACCCCAAGCCCGATGGCGGCCCGATCCTGCTCGCTTCCCGGATCGAGGATCCCGCCCTGCCCACCGTCTTGACCTACGGCCACGGCGACGTGGTGCCCGGCATGCAAGGCGCCTGGGCCGAGGGCCGCGATCCCTACCAACTGGAGGACGCCGGTGACCGCTTCTTCGGGCGCGGCACGGCGGACAACAAGGGGCAGCACCTGATCAATCTGCTCGCCCTGAAATCCGTCCTGACCGCGCAAGATGGCCGCCTCGGCTACAACGTCAAATTCCTGATCGAAACCTCGGAAGAGGTCGGCTCCATCGGCCTACGTGAATTCGCTACGGCCAACCCCGACCTCCTGTCTGCCGATGTGCTCATCGCCTCCGACGGCCCCCGCGTGGCGCCCGAGGTGCCGACGCTGTGCTTGGGCCATCGCGGCGTCATGAACTTTACCCTCGAGATCTCCCTGCGAGAGGAGGCCCACCACTCCGGCACCTGGGGCGGCTTCATCGCCGATCCGGCGGTGATCCTGTCCCACGCCATCGCCTGTATCTCGACCCGCGAAGGCCGGTTGAACGTGCCCGAATGGCGCCCCGAAACCCTCGACCCCGCCATGCGCCGCGCGCTTGACGGCTGTCCCTTCGACGCGGGCACCGGCCCCGACCGCCCCGACCCGGACTGGGGCGAACCCGGCCTGACCCAGTGGGAGAAAACCGCCCTCTGGCCCAGCTTCGCCGTGCTCGCCTTTGACCACGGCAACGCCGCCAACCCGGTCAACGCGGTGCAGCCCGGATCGAAAGCCCACTGCGGCATCCGCTTCCCGGCCAGCATCGACCAATACGACATCCTGCCCGCGCTGCGCCGCCACCTCGACGCGCAGGGATTTGAGATGGTCCGGATCACCCAGGATCCCGGCAACGAGGATTTCCCCGCCACCTGCCTCTCCCCCGACACGCCCTGGGTGGCCTGGGCGGTCGGCTCCGTCCAGCGCAGCCTTGGCAAAAAGCTGCAGGTCCTGCCCAGCAGCGGCGGCTCCCTGCCCAATGACATCTTCACCAAGGTCCTCGGGCTTGAGACCCTCTGGCTGCCGCACAGCTACAACTCCTGTTGCCAACATGCCCCCGACGAACACCTGCTGAAATCCACTGCCCGCGAGGGGCTGGCAATGATGACCGGGATCTGGCGGGATCTGTCGGTAAAGGCAGGGGAGGAGTAGGGGGTCAGAGCCGGTCAAGGTCTCCGACGAAATGCACGCCCAGTTCCGCGCCCCAGCTGGGGTCCAGCCAGAGCATTTTCGTCTTCCCGTCCCGTAGGGGACGCAAATGCGCCGCCAGCGTGTCGCCCCATCGCGATACTGCCGCCTTCCGCCAGGCCATAGACCCAGCTCGGCGCCTCGTCCGGTGCCTCGGACCCACAGCGTGAGTCGGTTGGTGACATTCAGGGTTCGTAACCCCTCCGCGCGCAGTTGCAGGACTTGGTTAATGCACAGGGATCTCTGCGCCCCATTTTCACGGACGAAGCGCAGGGAGAGGGTGGGTCCGGTCGGGTCGAATTCGGCCTCCCCGCAACGCACTGTCATGAAATCCGTCGAGCTTTTCCCAGGACATGGGCGTCCCTTTGTGTGGGTTTAAAGACGTTAAAGTTCACCTTCCGGTCCCCCCCGAAACGTTAAAGTTCCGGCCTTGAGGCCATTAAAGACTTTAAACAAGCAGGTCTTTCAGAACCAGCGCCATGACCCCCGCGCTGTCCTCCATGTCCTGCACACCCACCCATTCATCCGGCTGATGCGCCAGATCCAGAATGCCCGGCCCATAGGCGATGCAGTTCTTCAGCCGCCCGATCCGGTCGATGTGTTTCTGGTCGTAAGTCCCTGGACTCACGACATATTCCGCTGGCGTGCCCAGCACCTGTTCGATCGCTGCGGCGGTGGCGGAAACCACGGGCGCCTCGCGGTCGGTCATGGTCGGAATGACTTCGTGCATCTCATTGATTTCATACTCGAAATTCGGACGCTCCGCCTCTATCTTCTGCATCATCCCATGCACTTCCGCCTTCACTTCCGCGATGTCCTCTTCGATCAGGAAGCGGCGGTCGATCACGATGCGGCAGCGATCTGCCACGCAGGGCGCAGGAAATCCAGTGAAATCAGTACCTTGCTCGGCTTCTCCGCCATGGATCGAGTTGACGTTCAGCGTCGATTGCTTGGCCCCTTCCGGCACCACTGGCATCTCGGTCCGCTTCGAAGCCAGGAGCGGATACAGGTAGCGTTCCATCTCTTCCAGCACCGCCCCCATATGCCGGATTGCACTGTCCCCCAGGAAGGGCATCGACCCATGGGCAATGCGCCCCTTGGTCTCGATCACGGCCCACCAAACGCCCCGGTGCCCCAGGCAAATTCTGTTTTTATTCAAGGGCTCAGGGATGATGACGTGCTGCACGCGGTCGGGATTGAAGTAGCCCTGTTCGGCCAGGTAAGCGACCCCGCCATAGCCGCCGGTTTCCTCGTCGGCGGTGGCTGAAATTTCGACCGTGCCCTGATGGTCCGGGTGCAGCGCGACGAAGGCTTCGGCGGCAATGATCGACGCGGCCAGCCCACCCTTCATGTCGCAGGCCCCGCGGCCATAGATTTTCCCGTCGTCAAGTTCCCCGCCAAACGGGTCGCGGGTCCAGCCGTGGCCGACCTCCACCACATCATGGTGGGAGTTGAAATGCACGCAATCTCCGGCACTTAGCCCCTTGTGGCGGCAGATGACATTCCAGCGCGGATAGTCCGTGCTGTCTCCCGGCGTGCCCTCCGCCCGGATCATTTCCACTTCCCACCCCTGCTGCCCCATCCGCTCGGCGATGAAGGAACAGATGGTGCGATACTCGCGTCCCGGCGGGTTCAGTGTGGGGATGCGGATAAGGTCTTGCGTCAGGCGGATCAGGTCGTCGCGACGGGCAGCGATTTCGGTCAGCAAAGCATCGGTCATGGCGGCAGGGTAGGAGGCTTTTGCCCCCCGCGCAACGCAAGGCTGTATCCCCTGAAAATGTGCCATAAAATCGTACGCTTTCCGGGAAAACCGACTGTCTTGCCTCTTCAAATCGCGCTAACCTCTTCCCAACTGAATGTTACACCTATTTACTTCCGAGGGAGCGCCATGTCCGATTTCGATACCCAGATCCGTGAAAGCCAGAGCCAGGTGGCCGAGGCGCAGGCCAAGATTTCCGAGCTGACCACCCGGATCGAAACCGCGCGTCAGAAGATGGCCTCGGGCACGGATGCCAGCATCGACATCGAAAACGCGACGCTGGAAGACGTGCACGCCCACACCGATGCGATGAACGCCAATATCGCCGAACTGATCATGGGGCTGGATGACGTAACTGCCGGGTTTTCCAAGGATTTCGACGAGATGCGGTCGAAAACCGGGTGGGAGAGCTTTGTTGGCATCTTCTCGAAAGCCAAGTCGGAATCGATGCGTCAGGAGCGCATGCGCACGGCCAGCATCGACGACAAGTTGCAGGAGCTGATCGGCCAGTCGGATACGATCGTGAAGCTGCTGGAAGGGCAGCTGGAAATGCTCAACGAGCAGAAGGAAAGCGTCGGCGCGAACCTCGCGACAACGTTGGATGAACGTGAAGTCGTGGTGGGCGAGTTGGAAACCCTGCGCGCTGACATCCTGGGCATGGACCCGAAGATCATCGAGCTGGAAAACAAGATCAGCGTCGAACAGGACGCCGCCGCGCGCACCAAGCTGGAGACCGAGCTGGCCGAGCTGAATGCCAAGTACAATGACATGGTGCAGCAGGAACAGGTCAAGCTGGCCAACAGCCAAACCCTTGAGCGCTATATCGAAAAGGGCAAGACTTGGGTCGACAGCCTGCAGAACCAGGCCGCCACGCAGATGGTGCTGATCAACAAGTTGCAAACGGACACCAAGCAGAGGGTCGTGCTCTATGACGCCCTGTCCAAGTCGCTGAAAACTGCGCAGCAGCAGGACATCGCCCACCGGATCAACGAGATCGGGGTCGAGACCGACAAGGAAGCCCAGGCCGCCATGGCCGCGATCGGCACGGCGACCAACCAGAAGATGGCCGACATGCTGGAGGCGCATGAGGACCACATGGTCTTCGCCCGCGACGTGCTGGAGGCCAAGGCCAAGGCCGACGAACGCTTCGCCCGCCGCTTCCAGGCGATTGTCGAGAAACATGACAAGAACCTCTATGGGGGGTGATCCCAAACCGCCCTTCGGGTCTTTCCTGCGCCTGCTGTTTCCGGCGCGCATGACGCGCCGGGACTTGCTGGAAATGTGGGCTCTGGGCGTTGGCTTGCCACTGGGGTTCCTATTGGTTCTGGTTGTCGGAGCTCTTGGCTTTGGCGTCGGCGCCATTTTCAGCCTGTTCCTGGCGGCTTCCGTGGTTCCGGTGATCTGGCAGGCGGACAGGGTGCTGTATTTTTTCAGTTTCTGGGTGCCTGGCCTGTCGAATTGGGCGCACGGCCTTAAGGGCTGGTACGAATTCAAGTGGAAGACATGACCGAAACCGACACCCTCACCCAAGACCACCAGTCCCTCTCCGACACCATGGTCACGCGGCGCTATTTTTCGAAATTTGCGCGTATTACCGGGCATTTGGCCCGTGTCGCCGGGCAGATGGAGGCCGAGGGACGCATGGGCCGCGAAGAGGTCGAGGTGCTGGCGCGCTACCTGGTCGGGCTCGGCTTTACCTTCCGCGCGCTGGCCAACAAGCATTTCTGGTCCGGACGCGGCGAGGGCCACGGCGCCCTGACTTTCGATCGGCATGAAAGCGGCTTTCCGGTCCATGCGGAGCTGTTGCAGATGGCCGCCGACGCGGCCCAGGCGGACAAGCACCTGGCCGGCATGCCCTCCGCCGCCGAGCTGAAATCGCAGATGGTGCAGACCATCGTCGGTGAGCTGAAGATCCCGACCAAGCTGCAATATGCGCTGTCGCAACGGCTCTATTACGAAGAGCTGCAAAAGGGCGAGCTGTTCTGGCCGCAGAACCATCCGGACGTGATCTGGCTGGGTAACAACGGCCACCAGGGCCGGGACGCGCGGCGTCGCTACCTGGTGCATTGGGCGGTCTATGACAGCGGGCAGAACATCCCGACGCTCTATCTGATGGAGGTTGAGGACACCGGCCGCGTGGCCCTGCCCAAGGATGAACGCCGCTGGCCGCAGGCGCAGTCCCATCTGATGGCCCAGGCCATGGCCGGGCTGAAACTGGTGACCATCGCCAGCGGGTTCGACCGCGACTTCGATGATCTGCACCCCAAGTCGCTGAAACGCATCCATGTCGGCCCGATGTATTCGCACACATTCACGCGCCAGACCGGGCCTTTGCGTGAGGTTCTGGAACAGGCGAAATCTCCGCCTGGCGAGGATTGGGCCCTGGCCTGGACCGTCGAGGAGCTGGAAAGCGAGCGGGTGGAGATGGAGAAATCCGGTTGGTTCAGCTCGGTCGAACGCGAGGTCTTCGCGCTGGATCCCTTCGCGGGGCGCGGCGCGGACACCGGGGCCACGCGGATGGAACGGTCCATCATCCTGCCGCAGCGGCCCTATCAGGTTCTGGCGGAAAAGAACCCACCGGGGTTCCGCGACGTGCGCAAGTTCGTGGTCAGCCCGGGCGGGCGGGTGTTGAGTTATCGGTGAGGTATTGGGGGCCAGCGACGGCCCATTGCGCGCCTCTGGCGCGACCAAACCCCCGGGATATTTGAAGAAAGATGAAAGCAGGGTTTTGAGATGAGTATGCCAGCCGACCAGATGGAGCTTCGCGAAGAGGAAATCCGCGCGCATTACGCGGCGGCGGCGACGATGTTGGAGGGGGTGGATCATACCCCGCGCATTGCCAAGCCGAAGGTGCAGGTCACGGCGCCGGAACGGTCCCCGGGCATCGGCACGCGGCGGCGGTTCCGCTCGACCACGCCGGGCTTGGTGACACGCTCGACGGCGCGGCCTGAGGGCGTGCGGCTGGTCGATCGGATCGAAGGCGCGGATGAGGGTGACCCGCTGGTCAGCCCGGTGCAGGCGACCGTGCTGCATGCGCTGCGCCGGGCAATCTCGATTGCGCTGGCGATGGGCGAGGGATACGCCGGGCAGACCGGCTTGGTGGGCTTGAAGAAGGCCAACCTGGAAGGCGCTCTCGGCGCAGATCGCTCGGCGGAGTTCACCGAGCTGCTGGCCGCCGAAAGCCTTGTCACCCTGTCGGTTTTCGCCAATGCCACCGCCTATCTGCTGGCCGCCCATGCCTCCGAGACCTCGGTGGAAATCGGCGCGGTCGAGGAGGTACTGACCGACAATGCAGGGCTCGCCCTGCACGGCGCGCTGTGGGAGCTGGACCAGGAACTGGCCACCTTTGCCGACAGCGAGGACAAGCTGGTGCCCACCGTCATGGCCTATGCTGAACAGCTGATGGAGAAGGTCAGTCTGCGCGCCCAGACTGCCCCGCGGCTGGAGCCTTTCACGGGGAACAACTTCCGGGTCGAGGCTGATGATCTGACCATTGCGGGCTTTACCCCGGCTCGTGCCGCCAAGGGTTCCAAGATCACCATGAGCTTCAAGAAGCCCAACGAGGTGGTCGGCAACCACATCGCCAAGTACCAGGCGATGAAGCTCAGCAAGATGCTGATGGCCTATGACTTCGACCGCAAGCTGAACCCGTTTGCGGAACTGGGTGGCTTCATCTTTACCTTCATGGGCGACGGCAAGCCGGGCACGGGCAAGACGACGCTGATCCAGATGATGGCCGGGTTGATCAACGATTATTGCCAGGTCGCGGGCTATCCGTTCCGCTATCAGAACCTGTCGACGGAGAGCATCGACAGCTATCAGGGCAAGTCGGCGCAGAACGCCAAGGCCTTCATCAATAACGTGATTGATCCGAATGTGATCGGCTTCGGCACGATTGACGATATCGATCAGCTTGCGGGGAAACGGGGGGATCGGCAGTCCAGCGCGGGCCAGCTGGAGATCACCGCCGTGCTGATGGATAGCTTTGCCGGCGCGGGCACCGTGGTGCGTGGGAACTGCACCTTCGGCATGTTCTCGAACTACCCCGAGAACGTGGACGACGCTTTGCGCCAGCGCGCCGGTGCGCGCTTCCTGGTGGACGGGCCGCAGACGCGGGACGACTATGTGGACATCCTGAACCTGCTGATGGGCAAGAACCATTCGATCCCTCTGGGCGACTTCGAACCGTTTGCGGCGCAGGAGATCAAGAAGGCTGTTGCGGCCAGTTTCGACAGCCACAACCGCCCGCATGAGGACGGTCTGGTGCGGGTCTACGAACGGGTGTCCAGGGACATCGGCAAGCTCGATACGATTGCGAAACTGGGCACCTACCTGAAAGGCATCCAGGAGGCGGACGAGCGTTTTACCGGGCGTGCGATCAAGAACATCACCGACGCGATCAAGGTCCGCGCGATGGATTTCGAGCTGCCGGACGAATGGATGGAGAACCCCGAGCTGTTCCTGTTCAAGGACTACGACACCAAACGCGCCATGATCGAGGAGCTGCGCCAGCCGATCACCGTGGACATGGTGATCCAGGAGATCAACCGCTACGCCGACAGCGAGTTCCGCTATGCCGACAAGTCGGATGAGGCCGCGATCGAGGCGATGGTGCGCGACTTTGGCCGTCAGGAGGAGGCGAAGCGGCGGTATCTGGAGGGGAAAGGGTGACGAACACCATTCAACCCGATCCGGTGATCGCAGCAATCGGGCTGTTTGCTCTGATCGCGATTGGGATTGTGATTGCACTGAAGTCGCGCGGAAGCTGGGCGGTTTTGCTGTTAGCCGGCATCTTGGGTCCGTTTGCTGTTGGCATGGGGCTCTTGTTGGTGGAAGAGTTGGTTTTCCCCGGTATCGGTGCGGCTTACGGAACCAACATCGATGCCGCGTTGAGTGCGCTGATCCAAGCTAGCGTTGTCGGCACTTCGACCTATTGGGCTGCTTTGATCGTTGGCGCGGTGGGTGTCTGGTTTCGTCAGATGAAAAAGGGCTGGTGATGAAACTCTCACAAACGCAAAATGTTCGGCGTTATGCCAATCGAGCGCATGTGGAGATGTGTGTCCGGAGCGGCGCAGCCGCGACGCGCCCGACCCTCCCCACGGGAGGGCGCATTTCCGGTGTTTCGGCACGAACTCAGGTTTCGGGTGGGGCTATCCGTTTGCCTCATTGTATCGTTGCGACAGCGCCCACCCAGGGTCGGGCGCGTCGCGGCTGCGCCTCAGCGTTTAACCCAGGGCGGGAGATAACTCTATGAAACGCCTCATCCAACGTGGCCTGATGTTCGGCAATCTGATCCGGGTGGACAGCCCGGCTCTGATCGAGCGCTATAACCGGGCGCTGGAAGGGCTGACCGGCAAGCGCACGCAGCTGCCCGACTTCCACATCGACATCTCCGGCTACTCGCCCGAGATCGGGGATGAGCTGGGCGATGACCTCTATCTGAACCCGAACGGCTGCAACAGGCAGTTCATCATCCTGACCACGGACCAACGCCGGGCGCCGCTGCTGAATGCCAAGTTCTCGACCTCGCGCGGGATCCTGCGCCAGTTCATCGAGGATAACGAGGCGAAGCTCTTTGCGCTCACGGCCCATGATGCGGTGGCGGGTGAGCTGATGAACTCGGTCTATGAGGTGTCGACCCCCGCGAAACTCTTCGACATTCGCAAGATCGTGGTGGAGGCCGACACGACCCAGGCTCATGTCGCCAATGCACGGCTGCTGGCGGACAAGATTGACGCGTTCCAGGCCGAACCGGACGCCTGGTTCGACGACGTGCTGATCGCCGAGATGATCGGGCTTGCCAAACAGACTGGCGACGTGACGCGCACGCCGATTGACCTCGGCCGCGCGGAATACGAGCAGGACAACTTCTGGACCGACCATTTCGGCGGGCTTTATGTGTTCCGGGACGTGGAACACCCGGCGGTGATCGCGATGGGGGAAAAGCCGGTCGAAAAGCTGCCGGTGGGCGACGTCTTTACCCGCAATGAACCCAACGGGATTGCGACCTTCCTGGAGGTGAACGGGCTGGTCGAACCGGTGATCAAGGCGCGCGGTGTAAACGGCGCGACGATCCTGCGCCAGAAGATGGATTTCATCCTGGTGGATGCAGCGGCCTCCAAGGGTGAGGACATGGGCGCCATGTCGGCGCGCGAGCTGCGCCAGCTGGCCCATCGCATGGGATCGGACCTGCCCGAGGAATTCCAGGCGCTGGCCGCCCTGGTGCGCTGGGCCGAGAACAACGGCAAGTGGCCGCGCATCACCTCGCGCCATCCGGCCTATTTCTACACCCTGCGCGCGCGGCCCGATCACCCGGATCGGGACCTGATCAACCAGCTGCTGGCAGAGCTCGCCGCAAAGGACTTCCGCCAGCTCTTCATCTGCCATAAACAGGCGTTTTATCAGGCCTATGCGCGCTGGCCCGAGCGCAAGAAGGAATATGTGGCGGAGTTCCTTTATCGTGACTATATGGCCAACAAGGCCGGCGCGCGCGAGGCGCTGTTCGGCGGGCGGGAAGTGGCCGTGCAGGCGCCGCCCCCGCCAAGCCGCAAACCGGATCTGGTCGACCTGGTCGGCCCCTGGGGCGCGATCAGGAGGAGGTAGGCATGGGACTTGTGCGACTGCTGGTATTCGGCTTCATCGGGCTCACCGTGGTCTATTTCGCCGTCAGCATCTACTCCCGTTCGGTGCGGCGCGAGAAGTTGGAGAACCAATGGGCGGAGGACCATCCAGGCGACACGGAAAGCGCCGAGCGGGACGCATTTGTGGAGGCCGGTATGGCCGAATACAACGCCGGCATCCGCCCCAAGCTGATCCTTCTGGTCTATGTGGTGCCGCTGCTGGCCGGGGCGCTTCTGCTCTATCTGATCAATTTTGTCTGAGGTTGAAATGGCTTACGTGAAATGGATTCTGCGTGGTACGATCGGCATCTTCCTGTTTCTGGTGCTGCATTACACCCTGCCGCAGCATGACATCGTGCGGGTGGTGAACACCTATCAGGAGAGGCAGGATCTGAATGATTGGACCCGGATTTTCTGGGCCAAGCCGGACGATCAATCGGCGGAACTGATAAACCGGGATGTGCAGTTCATCCAGACGATACGGCGCAAGACCTATCTGCTGGGCTTCATCTCCACCGATACCGAGGAAGAAATGGTATTCCGCAACGAGGATACCGGCTGGTCCTGGCCGCCCTACTTCAAGTTCGATACTGCCAACCTGCAGACGCAGGCGGACGACTTGCGCTCTCCACCCGAACAGCCGAAATGGGCAGTAATGACCCACTATGGCTGGCGCAATGTTCTGGTCTCGGCGTTCCCGAATGCGGTGGCGATCCGTCCGGTTGAAAGCCCTGATGTGCGTATCATCCCATGGTTCAATATCTTCTTCTTCACCTTCCTGATTGTCGGCCTGTTGTTCATCCGCGCCATGTGGCGCCAGTTCCGCGAACGTTCGATCGATCCGGCGCTGAACGAAGCAGGCGAGGCCTGGGAACGGGTCGATGCCCGCACGGAAGAGGCCAAGGGGCGGTTCTCGCGCTGGCTGGGCACCTGGCGGTCGAAGCCGAAACGCTGAGCCGGGCAACGCGGCTCCCACCCTGGCAGGCGTCGCGAGCGTGGCAGGAGGCGTGGCCACCCACCCCGCCGCGCTGCCCGGGGTGGACCAGCAAAAGGCGCAGGAGGTGACCCCCCTGCGCCTTTCATCTTTCCAGAAATATCCTCGCCGAAGGCCTCATATCGCTGAACGCTCGCGCCGGGCGGGTCCTGTCCATGGGCCTCACCGCTTGCCCCTTGCCGCGCCGAGCCGCAGGCGAGGCGCCCCCCGGCGATGCCGGGGAGAGCGCCGAAGGCGCTTGACGCGGTAGCGCAACCCCTGGGAAGGGCCTATTCGCCGTATGGCACCCAGACGGTCTTGACCTCGGTGGCCTGGGCCAGGAACTCGCGCCCTTCGCCTGCCACCCCGTACCAGTCGCGGCCCTTGGCATTGTTCACCCAGGTGCGTTTGACATTGCCCGCTGAGGCTTCCTCGATCAGGGCCGAGATATCCGCGCCGGAGTGGCTCCAGACCGCGTCCACGTCGAGGTGCCCGGCAAGTGTGCCCGCCAGTTCCGCGTGCGCCCCGGTCAGGATGTTCACCACGCCACCCGGCACGTCCGAGGTCTCCAGCACCTGATAGAAATCGGTGGCGGCCAGCGGGTAGGGTTCCGAGGCAACGGCGACCACGCGGTTGCCCATGGCGATTGCGGGCGCCACCAGCGACACGAGGCCCAGAAGCGGCGTCTCATCCGGGCAGAAAGCGCCGATCACGCCCACGGGTTCGTTCATGGCGAGGGCCACGCCGCGCAGGGGCACGGGCTTCGCCGCGCCATCGAACTTGTCCGCCCAGGCACCGTAGCTGAACAGGCGAGACACGGCGGCCTCGACTTCGCGCGCGCCGTTTCGTTTGCCGGTCATCTGGTTGATGCGCTGGGCAAATTCCTCGGCACGGGCCGAGAGGTTCTCGGCGATATAGTACAAGATCTGCGCGCGCAGATGGGCGGTGGTGCCGGACCAGGACTTGGCCGCATGGGCGGCCTCGACCGCGTTGCGGATGTCCTTGCGGTTGGCCAGCCCCACGTGCCCCAGCAACACGCCCTTGGGCGACCAGACCGGCTGCGAATAGCCACCGTCAGGCCGCGCCTGCTTGCCGCCGACGAAGAATTTGGCGGTGCGGTCCAGCGCGTCGACCTTGGCGTCTTTCGGCGCAGCCACGGCGGCGATGGGCTTCAGCGCGACGGGCTTCGCACGGGGTTTGGTATAGGCCTGCAGCCCCTCCCAGCCGCCCTCGCGGCCAAAGCCGCTTTCACGCACACCGCCAAAGCCTGCGGCGGCGTCGAACATGTTGGTGCCGTTGACCCAGACCACGCCCGCGACCAGTTTCGGCGCGATATCCAGCGCCAGGTTCACGTTTTCGGACCAGACCGAGGCTGCCAGCCCGTAGCGGGTATTGTTGGCCACCGCGACCGCCTCGGAGGGCGTGCGGAAGGTGGTCGAGACCAGCACGGGGCCGAAGATTTCCTCCTGCATCAGGGTCGAGGCCTGGCTCAGCCCCGTGATCAGGGTGGGCGGATAGAAACAGCCGTTTTCCGGCAGCTCGCAAGGTGCGCGGAACACGTCGCCTTCGCCTGCCGCGCTGTCGACCAGCGAGGTCACGGTCTGGAGCTGCACCGGGTCCACCAGCGCACCCACGTCGATTACCTTGTCGAGCGGGTTGCCGACGCGCAGCCCTTCCATCCGGGCGCGCAGCTTGGCGTGGAAACGGTCGGCGACGCCTTCCTGCACCAACAGTCGCGAACCGGCGCAACAGACCTGGCCCTGGTTAAACCAGATCGCATCGACCAGTCCTTCAACGGCGCTGTCCAGATCGGCATCGTCGAAGACGATATAGGGCGACTTGCCGCCAAGTTCCAAGGTCAGCGCCTTGCCTGACCCGGCTGTGGCGCGGCGGATCAGGCGGCCCACCTCGGTCGAGCCTGTAAAGGCGATCTTGTCCACGTCGTCGTGGCTGCAAATCGCCTCGCCCACGCGGCCGTCGCCGGTGACGATGTTGACGACGCCCTTGGGCAGGCCGGCCTCCTGGCAGATCTGCGCGAAAAAGAGCGCGGTTAGCGAGGTGTATTCGGCGGGTTTCAGCACCACCGTGTTGCCCATGGCAATCGCAGGCGCGACCTTCCAGGCCAGCATCAGCAGCGGGAAGTTCCACGGGATGATCTGGCCGCAGACGCCCAGGGCCTCGCGATCGGGCAGCTCGGCATCCATCAGCTGGGCCATGCCCGCGTGGTAATAGAAATGGCGCGCGACCAGGGGGATGTCGATATCGCGGCTTTCGCGGATCGGCTTGCCGTTGTCGAGCGTCTCCAGCACCGCGAAAAGACGCGCGTGTTTCTGCACCAGGCGGGCGAGCGCATAGAGGTATTTCGCGCGCTCATGCCCCGGGCGTTTCGACCAGGGGCCGAAGGCGCGGCGTGCGGCGGTGACGGCGGCGTCCACATCATCCGGCGTGGCTTGGGTCAGATGGGCCAGTACCTCACCGGTGGCGGGGTTCTTGGCCTCGAAGCTGTTACCCATCGCGCCCATCTTGCCGTCGATGAACGACCCGAAGGCGCGGCCCGCGCCG
This sequence comes from Aliiroseovarius sp., assembly GCF_965228805.1. Classification (NCBI taxonomy): domain Bacteria; kingdom Pseudomonadati; phylum Pseudomonadota; class Alphaproteobacteria; order Rhodobacterales; family Paracoccaceae; genus Aliiroseovarius; species Aliiroseovarius sp. The sequence goes on from NZ_CBDDIE010000003.1 coordinate 1,860,843, forward strand.
TCCAGCCAGGCCATCGCCTCGCCCGCGCTTTCCGGGGCCGGGCCGTAATCCATGGTTTCGAAGATTTCTTTGACGGTCATGGCTTACCCCATGGGATGACGGTAGGAGGCCGAATACTGGCCGGTGACATGGTGTTCCAGCTGGCGTTCGATATCGCCCAGCAGCGACGAGGCGCCGAAGCGGAACAGGTCCGGTTGCAGCCAGCGGTCGCCCAGCTCGTCCTTCATCAGGGCGAGGTAGGTGATCGCGTCCTTGGCCTTGGAAATCCCGCCCGCGGGCTTGTAACCAACGCGATACCCGGTGCGTTCATGATAGTCGCGGATCGCGCGGATCATGGTGAGGCTGACGGGCAGGGTGGCGTTCACGCTTTCCTTGCCGGTCGAGGTCTTGATGAAATCGGCGCCGGCCATCATGCAAACCAGGCTGGCGCGGGCGACATTGCGCAGGCTGCCCAGTTCGCCGGTGGCCAGGATCGCCTTGACATGCGCCTCGCCACAGGCCTCGCGGAAGGCCTTCATCTCGTCATAAAGCGCCTGCCAGTCGCCGGTCAGCACGTGGCGGCGGGAGATCACGATGTCGATCTCATGGGCGCCGGCCTTCACGCTTTCGCGGATTTCCTCGAGCCGCAGGTGGAAGGGGGACAGGCCCGCCGGGAAGCCGGTCGAGACGGCGGCCACAGGAATGCCGGTGCCCTTCAGCGCGTCGACGGCGGGTTCGATCATGTCGTGATAGACACAGACTGCGCCGGTGGTAATGGCCTCGACGCCAAGCGTGTCCAGGATGTCCGGGCGCACCGGCTGGGCGGCCTTGGCGCAGAGGCGCCGCACCCGGCCGGCCGTGTCGTCACCGGCCAGGGTGGTCAGGTCGATGCAGGTGATCGCCTTCAAAAGCCAGGCGGCCTGGTGGCTTTTCTTGACCGAGCGGCGCCCGGGCAGGGTCTTGCAGCGCCGTTCGATGGCCGAAGTATTGGCCTGCACGGCGCGCACCCAGTCCATGTCAAGCGCCATGCCCGGGTTGCGCGGTTCGGTCACCTGCGGCAGTTGGGCGGTGCCGGATGCACTCTTTGCCGCTGCGGCGGTGGGGGTGGTGTCGGTCTGCACGGGGGATCCCTCGGATTTTGACAGTCCGGCCCAAGGTCGCATGGGCGGAAAGGATTGGCAAGATTTACCGTTTGGTCAAAAGTGAGAGATTGGCGCCGATTTGGCGCCTTTTTGCCCGGTTTGGTGGGCAATTCGTGCGTTTGGGGGAAGGGTGGGGCCTCAGCCCGGCTGCGTGGCTTCGAATCCCGCTTTGTCGAATGCGGCTTTCAGAGCCTCCGCATCCAGCACGCTGTCGACTTCGACGGACCGCGCCTCCATATCGAATTCCAGGAAGGCGGTGGGGTCCGCCTCGGTCACCGCGGCTTCGATCTTGGCGCTGCATTTGCCGCAGTGCATGCTGGGTACGGTCCAGGTCGTCATGGGCGTGAAATCCTTCCGAAACGCTCTTGACCTTCCCAAGCTGGGAAGGGTTATATCCTTTCCTTGAAACGGAAAATGGTGCGCAATGCAACAGGTGACTTTCGGGGTGCAGGGCATGACCTGCGCGGCTTGTGTGGGGCGGGTGGAACGCGCCCTGGCCGGGGTGAAGGGCGTCTCCTCGGCTCAGGTGAACCTGGCCGCCGAAAGTGCGACTGTCTCCTTTGACGCGCCTGCCGACGCGGCCGACCTGACCCGCGCGATTGAGGCCGCAGGCTACCCGCCGCGCAGTGACCGGGTGGAGCTGCGTATCGAAGGCATGACCTGTGCCGCCTGTGTGGGCCGGGTCGAGGCCGCTGTCGCCGAGGTGCCCGGCGTCATGGCTGCGCGGGTGAACATGGCGACCGAACGGGCCGACGTCGATCTGTTGCAAGGCACCCAAGCCGCGGTGTTGCTGCGCGCCGTTGAGGGCGCGGGTTATGGCGCGACACTTCTGTCAGGAGGTGAGGCGGCGGAACCGGTTTCTGTCCGCAAGGCTGAGGAGGCGCGCCAGCTGGGGTGGCTGACCCTGATTGCGGCCGTGCTGGCCCTGCCGGTCTTTACCCTGGAAATGGGTGGTCATGCGGTCCCAGCATTCCACCACTGGGTGGCGCGGGTTATCGGGACCGGCAACAGCCATTTGATCCAGTTCGTGTTGGCGACCGCCGTGTTGGTCGGGCCGGGCTGGCGGTTTCACCGGATCGGCTGGCCGCTTCTGTTCAAGGGCGCGCCGGACATGAATGCGCTGGTCGCGCTGGGCACGGCGGCGGCCTGGGGGTTCTCGGTTGTCGCGACCTTTGCCCCGGGCTGGCTGCCTGCGGGAGCAGCGAATGTCTATTTCGAGGCGGCGGCGGTGATTGTGGTGCTGGTGCTGTTCGGCCGCTGGCTGGAGGCCCGGGCGCGCGGGCGTACCGGGGCCGCGATTGAAGCGCTGATGGCGCTGCGCCCGGACACGGCGCGGGTGGAACGGGACGGTTCCGTGGTCGAATTGGCCGTGGGCGAGCTGGTCACGGGTGACCTTGTGCACCTGCGTCCGGGCGAACGCATCGCGGTGGATGGGGCTGTGACCAGGGGCAGCTCCTGGGTGGATGAAAGCATGGTGACCGGCGAGCCGGTGCCGGTGCGCAAAGCGCCGGGCGACAGCCTGGTCGGCGGCACGGTCAATGGCGACGGCGCCCTGATCATGCGGGCCGAGGCCGTGGGCGGCGACACGGTGCTGGCGCGGATTGTGGCGCTGGTCGAACAGGCGCAGGGGGCCAAGCTGCCGATCCAGTCGATGGTGGATCGCGTGACGCTCTACTTCGTGCCGACGGTGCTGGTGGTTGCGACTGTCACGGTGCTGGCCTGGCTGGCGCTGGGCCCGTCCCCCGCGCTGGGCCATGCGCTGGTGGCGGGCGTCGCGGTGCTGATCATCGCCTGCCCCTGCGCCATGGGGCTGGCAACGCCGGTGTCGATCATGGTGGGCACCGGGCGGGGCGCCGAATTGGGCGTTCTGTTTCGCAAGGGCGATGCGTTGCAGGCGTTGGAGGGCGTGGGCATCGTCGCTTTGGACAAGACCGGCACGCTGACGGAAGGCAAACCCTCGGTCACCGCCTTCGATGTGGCGGGCGGAATGGACGCGGATGAGGTTCTGCGCCTGGTCGCTGCCGTCGAGGCGGGCAGCGAGCACCCGATTGCCCGGGCCATCGAGGCCCGCGCAACCGGGTTGGCCGTTCCGGCCGCCGGAACGGTGCGCGCGATGCCGGGCTTCGGGGTCCAGGGCCGGGTGGACGGGCATATGGTGCTGGTCGGCGCGGAACGTCTGATGACCCGCAAGGGCGTGGCGCTGGGCGACTGGCCCGCGCGCGCCGCAGAGTTGGCCGCCGAGGGGCAAACGCCTCTGTTTGCTGCGGTGGATGGCGAGTTTGCGGCGCTGATCGCGGTGTCCGACCCGATCAAGGAAGGCACGCCAGCAGCAATCGACGCGCTGCATGCGCTGGGGCTGAAGGTGGCGATGTTGACTGGCGATGCGGCGCCCACCGCACAGGCAGTGGCGGCGCGGCTGGGCATCGACCATGTGAAGGCGGAGCTGCTGCCTGCCGACAAGCTGGCGGCCATCGAGGCCCTGCGTGAGGAGGCGCCGGTGGCCTTTGTCGGCGACGGGATAAACGATGCACCTGCGCTGGCCGCCGCAGACGTGGGTCTGGCCATTGGCACAGGCACGGACGTCGCCATCGAGGCGGCGGATGTGGTGCTGATTTCGGGCGACCTGGGCGGCGTGGTCGATGCCACCGCCCTCAGCCGGAAGGTCATGCGCAACATCCGCCAGAATCTGGGCTGGGCATTCGGCTATAACATCCTGTTGATACCGGTTGCGGCGGGTGTGCTTTATCCGCTATCCGGGGTCTTGCTATCGCCGGTTTTGGCGGCGGGAGCCATGGCGGCGTCATCGGTCCTGGTGGTGACGAACGCCCTGCGGTTGAGACGAGTGACACCCTGGATGGAGAAGACGCGCGCATGAATATCGGAGAGGTTTCCCAACGTTCCGGACTGCCGGCCAAGACGATCCGCTATTACGAGGAAATCGGTCTGGTCGAGATCCCGCGCGACCCGAATGGGTATCGCCGGTTTGGGGAGGGCGAGCTGGAGCACCTGTCCTTTCTGGCGCGCGCCCGCGGGCTGGGCTTTTCGATCGAGGATTGCCGGGCCCTGTTGGGGCTTTATCGTAATGCCGAGCGCGCCTCGGCGGATGTCAAGGACATTGCCACACGCCACCTTGAAGCGATCGAGGTCAAGATCCGCGACCTGTCGACCATGCGCGAGACGCTGACCAGTCTGGTTGACAGCTGCCTGGGCGATCATTCGCCCACCTGTGCCATCCTGGATGGAATCGCCAAGAGCTGACCGGATGCTGATCGGGGCCCCTGCCCGGGTCAGCTCCCACCTTTTGCATCGTCAGGCCCTGCCGCGCCCGGCTGCCACCCCGCCCCGCTGACCCGGGCAGGGCCCTTCCGCCGTGGTTTTCCCGGCTCCGACGCGTATGACTGCGCGGCAGGTTGACGGGGATCAAAGACCCGGGGACAAATCAGTGGCAAAGCACGGGGGCGGAGGAGCCGGTTTTCCGGGGCGGTGGCCCCATGCGCAAAGGAACGATCCGATGGACGTCAGTCCCCTTAACCAGTTGTTCAACCCCTCGACCATTGCCCTGTTCGGCGCCTCGGAAAAAGGGCCGAGCGTGGGCGAGGCCACCTGGACAAACCTCACCACAGGTGGATTCAAGGGGCAGATCATCCCGATCAACCCGCATCACAAGACCCTGGGTGACGTGAAATGCTACCCCAAAGTCACCGACGTCCCGGACGAGATCGACCTGGCCGTGATTGCCACGCCTGCGCGCACCGTGCCGGGGATCATTCGCGACTGTGGCGAAGTCGGGATCAAGAACGTGATCGTGCTGAGCTCGGGTTTCGGTGACGGGGACGGGTCCGGCAAGGATTACGAGGCGCAGGTCATGTCGGCCGCGCGCCGGGCGGGCATTCGTTTCCTGGGACCGAACTGCACCGGCATGGTGCGGCCCTGGCTGGGGCTCAACGCCACCTTCCTGTCGGGCGAGACGCCGAAGGGGCGGCTGGCGCTGGTGTCGCAATCCTCTGCGCTGATCTCGGCCATTGCCGATTGGGCGGGGCCGCATAATGCGGGGTTCTCGGCACTGGTGAGCTTGGGCAATTCGACCGATATCGGCTTTGGCGACGCGCTGCAGTTCCTGGCGACCGACCCGCATACGGACGCGATCCTGCTGTATGTCGAAGGCGTGCGTCATGCGCCGCGCTTCCTGTCCGCCCTGCGCCATGCGGCGCGGATGAAACCGGTGATCGTGCTGAAATCGGGGCGCCACAACCGCTCGGCCAAGGCGGCCGTCACGCACACCGGCGCGCTGATCGGCTCGGACGAGGTGTTCGACGCCGCCCTGGAACGCGCGGGTGCGGTCAGGGCGCATACGTTCGGGCAGCTGTTTGCGGCGGCGGAAATCCTTGCCTCGACCAAGAAGACCACGGGCAACCGGCTGACCATCATCTCGAACGGCGGGGGCGCGGGGGTGCTGGCCGCCGACCGCGCGGTGGATCTGGGGCTGACCCTGCCGCCGCTGAGCGAGGCGCAGACCAAGGCCCTGGGCAAGAGCCTGGCCGCCCATTGGAGCCCGGCCAACCCGGTCGATATTCTGGGCGATGCCACGCCCGAGACCTACGCCGCCGCCGTGAAGGCCGCGATGGACTGTCGGGATAACGATGGGGTGCTGGTGTTGCTGACGCCCCAGGCGCTGACCGACCCCACCGCCGTGGCCAAGGCAGTGGCCGGTGCCCTGCCGAAGCGACGCAAGAAACCAGTGCTCGCCTGCTGGATGGGGCAGTCCCGCGTGGACGAGGGGCGCAAGCTGCTGTCGGATGCGGGTGTGCCCGAATTCCTGACCCCGGAACGCGCGGTGGAAGCATTCAGCTACCTCGCCAAACACCATCGCAACCGCCGCCTGTCACTGGAAATCCCGGGTCCCCTGGCCGAAGACGCCAAGCCCGACCTGGACGGCGCGCATATGATCATCGAGGCGGTGCTGGCCGAGGGCCGCAAGGTGCTGACCGAGATGGAGTCGAAAGCCCTGCTCAGCGCCTTCAACATTCCGATCAATACGACCTTCGAGGCGACCAGTTCGGCCTCCGCTCTGGTGGCTGCCGAAAGTGTGGGCTTCCCGGTCGCGGTCAAGATCAACTCGCCCGACATCTCGCACAAGTCGGACGTGGGCGGCGTACATGTGAACATCGCCGATGCGATGGATGTGAAACGGGCCTTCAAACAGGTGACCGAAGCCGCCAAGGCCGCCCGACCCGAGGCGCGCATCCTCGGGGTAACGGTCGAACCGATGGCGCCGCTTCGCGACGCGCGCGAGCTGCATATCGGGGCAACCCGTGATCCGGTTTTCGGCCCGACCGTCATGTTCGGTGCGGGCGGGACCATGGTCGAGGTGCTGAAGGACAGCGCCGTGGCCCTGCCGCCCCTGAACGAGGTGCTGGCCAACCGGTTGATCAACCGCACCCGCGTCTCGCGCTTGCTGGATGCCTTCCGCGAACGCGACCCGGCGGACTGCCAGGCGGTGGTCAATGTGCTGTTGCGCGTGTCTGACATGGTCTGCGAATTGCCCGAGGTGGTGGAGCTGGACATCAACCCGCTGTTCGCAGGTCCCGACGGGGTGCTGGCGGTGGATGCCCGCGTGGTGGTCGCCCGCCCTCCCGCGCGCGACGGGCGCTATGACCACGTCGCGATCCATCCCTATCCGCGCCATCTGATCCGGAAAACGCACCTGACCGACGGCACACCGCTGGTGATCCGCCCGATCCGACCCGAGGATGCGGGAAACACCAAGACCTTCGTGGCCGAACTGTCGGACGAGGCGAAGATGTTCCGCTTCATGGGTGCGCTGAACGAACTGTCCCCCGAGATGTTGGTGCAGTTCACCCAGATCGACTACCGCCGCGAAATGGCGCTGGTCGCCATGGCCGAGCTGGAGCCCGACGAATGGACCCAGCTGGGCGTCTGCCGCTATGTGATCAACCCGGATGACAAGACCTGCGAGTTTGCAATCGTCGTGTCCGACAAGGTGCAGCACCAGGGCATTGGCACCAAGCTGATGAAGGCGCTGTTCGACGCGGCGCGCCAGCACGGGCTGGACATCATGGAGGGCACGGTGCTGCGCAACAACGCGCCGATGCTGAAACTGATGAAGGAGCTGGGCTTCGTCCAGCGTATGGACCCGGACGACCGCGAGTTGGTGATCGTCGAACGCTGGCTCTGACCGGCGCGGGCACCGATTGAAGGACAGGCCGGGGCACAGGCATGGGCACCGGTCCGGAGGAGGAGATTTTCATGCTGGCAATGATTTCGCATTACGAGTGCCGCGAGCACGACGCAGGCCCCCTGCACCCGGAAACCTCGGCGCGCCTTGATGCGATCAACAACCAACTGATCATGTCAGGCATGGATTACGTGGTGCAACACCACGATGCGCCGCTTGTGACCCGCGAGCAGCTGGAACGCGTGCATGTGAGCGAATATCTGGACCGGGTCTATGCGCTTGCACCGGGGCAGGACATGAAATCGGTCGAGATCGACGGCGATACGGTGATGTCGCCCGGCACGCTGCGCGCCGCCGAACGGGCCGCGGGCGCCGGGGTACACGGGGTCGATCTGATCATGGAGGGCCGTGCCAATCCGGTCTTTTGCGCGATCCGTCCGCCGGGACATCACGCCGAAAGCGACAAGGCGATGGGCTTTTGCCTGTTCAACAATATCGCCGTCGCCGCCGCCCACGCGATGGAGGCGCATGGGCTCGACCGCGTGGCGATCATCGACTTCGACGTGCACCACGGCAATGGCACCGAGGAGATCTTCAAGGACGACAAACGCGTGCTGTTCTGTTCGTCCTTCCAGCACCCGTTCTATCCCTTCACGGGGCACGAGAAAGAGACCGACAACCTGGTCGACGTGCCCCTGTCCGCCGGCGCGGGCGGGGCAGAGTATCGCGAGGCGGTGATGGAACACTGGATCCCGCACCTGAATGATTTCAAACCGCAATTCGTCTTCATCTCGGCCGGGTTCGACGCCCATGTGGCCGATGATATGTCCTCGTTGCAACTGGTGGACAGCGATTACGAATGGATCACTGACGAGCTGAAGACGGTCGCCAACACCCATGCCGAGGGCCGGGTGTTGTCGATGCTGGAAGGCGGCTATGAGCCTGCTGCCCTGGCCCGGTCCGTGGTGAAACACCTGTCCACGCTTCTAGGCTGACCCTCCTCTTTGGGAGGGGGGAAAACCGGACTCATCCCCTATGCCCACTCGTGTTAACGTGTCGCCACCAAGCGACGAGTATTGAAACGCGACGGGGTGATTTTGATGACGCAGTTTTTCATGCGTGCGCGGCGCTGCCTGGCAGCGCTTGCGGCGCTTTCCATTTCCATGAGCGGCGGGTCGGCCTGGGCAAGCGCGTCCGATGTGGCCGCACAGGAGGCGGCGTTTCAGGCCATGCTGGCCGCGCCGGGGAACATTGACGCGATGCTGGCCTACGCGCGGGCCTCGGTGAAAATCCGCGACTATGAGGCGGCGGTGGCCACATTGGAACGCCTGCTGGATCTGCGTCCGGAGATGCAGGAGGCGCGCTATGAGCTGGCGGTGGCCTATCATGCGCTGGGCGCCTATGAGGTCGCCCGCTATCACTTTTCCCAGCTGGAGCGGAAGGGCGCGCTGGGGACGCAGGAGGCCCGCCTGGCCGCGCGTTATGTCGAGGCAGGCGAAGACCGCGACAAGCCCGATGCGATGAGAGGTTTTGTTGCCGCGGGCCTGTCCTATTCCGATGAGAGTGAGAGTTTCGGCGGTGCGGTCCAACTCGGCCTACGGTGGCGCCATGACATGGGCGACGCGAACACCACCGTCTGGCAGGCGGATGCGCGGGGCGCGCTGTTTGCCTTCGAAGGCGAGGGGCTGGATGTATCGAGCCTTCTGCTGCGCTCGGGCCCTTGGCTGGCGCTAGACGGCACGGCCTATGGTGCCAAGATCAGGCCCTATGTGGAGGTGTCAGCGCGGTGGGATGGCGATGACGAAGACCGCGGCACGGCGGCGCTGGGCGTGCAGTATTCCAATACGCACAGTGCGTTTTTCAGCAGTTTTGCGGATGTGAAACTGGGCCGCAGTTTCAGCTTCGATGGCGGGTCGGATGCGGATTATGTGGCGGGGGCGCTTGGCGTGGCTTATCGCCCGACACGCGACACCCGGTTGCGCTTTTCCCTGCGCGTCAGCGATCGGTCGGCGGAGGTGGCGGTGGACAGCCGGTCGAGCCATGGCGCACGGCTGGATTTGAGCCATGAGTTCGCGGTGGGGTTCGACGCCTCGGACCGCAAGTGGCGCGTCTCGGCGCATGGGGCCTGGGATCGGGTCGATTGGCGCAATGCGGGACGCGAGGATGATGTCTGGTCCGTGGGTGTGGGGCTGCGCGCCTATGTGCACGACGACCTGTTCGTGCAGACGGGCCTGCGTCACATCGAACGTGACAGCACCGATGATGCGGTCGACAACCAGGCCAACATCGTCAGCCTGATGATCGGGATGGAGTTCTGAGATGCGCCGTTATTTGACACTCGTTTTTGCCTTCCTGCTGACACTTAACACCGCTTCTGCCGAACCCATTGGGCAGGTGGCGTCCCTCACCCCGACCCTGCGTGGTGATGCCGGGCGCCTGTCACTGGGCGCGCCGGTTCATGCCGGGGAAGAGATCACCAGCTCGGCCTCGGGACGCGGGCAGTTGCTGTTTCTGGACCAGACCACCCTGTCGATTGCGCCCAACAGCCGGATCACGCTGGATCGTTTCGTTTATGACCCTGACCGGGGGGTGGGTGAGGTCGCGCTGGGCCTGACCCGTGGCGCGCTGCGCTTTATCGGCGGCAAGACGACCCAGCGGCAGGAGGGGGTGATCACCACGCCTTCGGCGACCATCGGCGTGCGCGGATCGTCGGCCCTGATCTGGGTGCAGAATCCGGGGCGCAGCCTGGCGGTGTTCCTTGCGGGCGAAAAGCTGTGCCTGGAGGTGGGCGGGGCGCGCCATTGCACCAATCGCAAGGGCGGGGTGTTGACCAATGAGGGCTACCAGGGGCGGATCGCGCCTGAGAGCCTGGCGCAGCTGTTGGAGATGATCGACGGCCCGCCCGGCCCGATGCGCCCCGGCACACGGCCCTGGACTGGGATCGAAGACGGCGCGCCGCCGGATCGCGGGCCGGTGTCGACCACCGGGGAGGAGCCGGACGAGGGGGCGCAGGAGCGCGACTTCCTTCGGGACACGCTGACGGGCATTCTGCCGGAGCCCAGCGTGAACCCGGGTGATCCCGTTGCCCCTGTGGACCCTGTGGACCCGACCGATCCGATTGATCCGGGTGGGAGCAACTGTGATGATCCGACCTATGTGGCGGACTTCTATGGGGGGGATTTTGACCTGTGCGTGTTGGAGGAAGGCGGGGTGCCTATCGACCCGAGCTGTGCGTTGAGCCCGTCGCAGGTGCTGGACCAGGCAGAGGGGCTGCCAGTTGCTCGTCTGACCTGTCTTCCGTGATGCGCAGTTGAAACGCCTGCCCTGCTTGACGAGCTGATCGCCTGCGGCGGGCGGGGTGCTCCCGCCCCGCGCCTACGCCCCTGTGGGGCTGGTCACGGGTTGGGCCGGGCGCGGTTTGCTGCGCAAACCGCGGGGGCTGCACCCGTCAGCGCTTGTCCCGGGCGGTATGGGCGCCGGTCCAGTCTGGGCCGGGTGGGGTCGTGCGGCAGGTCTGGATCCGGGAGAGGTAGAGCGCGGCCAGCCTGTCGAGTGGCCAGCCGTCGAGGGCTTGCGTTGCCAGGGCAGCGAAGGCCAGTTCGGCGGTGTCCCAGTTACGGGCCAGGAAGGCGGCGCGCGCCTGGGCCAGGCGATGGCAGAGGGCGCGCGTCTCGGGTGTGGCCGGGGCAATGCTGTGCACAGGGATTGGTGCGCTGCGGCCTTTCACGGTGACCAGGTCAAGCTGTGGGGCAATGAGGCCCGTCGGCAGGTCGCCTATGCTGTCGGGGCCTGCACAGTTGCCAACGCCATAGAGCCTGGTCAGCCCTTCGAGCCGTGCGGCCAGGGTCACGCTGTCGCCGATGCATGTATAGCTAAGCCGGTTCTGTGACCCCATAAGCCCGACCTGGCAGGGGCCGGTGTTGAGGCCAATAGAGACCTGGACCGGAGGCTGGCCCTGACGTTCGAGCATCAGGTTGGCCTGATCCACAGCGCGGGTCACGGCAGGGACGGCGGTGCAGGCGCGGGTTGCGTGATCCGGGGTCTCGATCGGTGCGTTCCAGAAAGCCATCACCGCGTCGCCCATGAACTTGTCGATGGTTGCTCCTTGGGCGACCAGGGCCTCGGACACGGTGGAGAGGAACCCGTTTACCAGACGAACCACATCCGCCGGGGGCATGTTCTCGGTCAGGGTGGTAAAGCCACGCATGTCGACGAACATGACGGAAAGGGTGCGGTCGGCCCCTTCGGGTGTCAGCGCGCCCGCCGGGTCGTCGGCCACCTGGGCCAGTAAGGCAGGCGGTAGGAAATAGGCGAACCGGTCACGCACCGCGCGTCGGGCGCGCTCCTTGGCAAGGATGCCCAGGGTGGTGCCGGGCAGGTAGAGGCCAAGCACTGCGAGCATCGGCCAAAGCGGGTCCAGAAGCAGCCCTTTGCCGAAGGCGAGCCAGGCTACCGCAGGAGGAAGGGTGAATGCGATGGCCGCGGTGGCGAGGCTGAGCACCGGTCGTTGGCGCAGCAGTACCAGAGTCAAGGTGGCTACCAACGCCAGCAGGGCCAGCACCTCGGTCCCGCGCGCCCAGTCGGGGCGGGCCAGGAACTGCCCGGCAAGGATCTGCTCCAACACTTCGGCATGCAGGGTGACACCGGGCACATGGTCAGACAGCGGCGTGGCGCGGATGTCAAAGAGCCCCTGGGCAGAGCTGCCGACCAGAACGATCTTGCCCGCCACGGCGGCCTCCAGTGCGGGGTCGTGATCCGATACCGACAGCACCTGTTCTGCCGGGGTGATCCGCTGCGGATAATGGCCTGCGAAATGCACGCGAAAACGGCCCTGGCCATCCAGTGGCGCCTCGAACGCGCCGATTTTCAAGGCAACGGGGCTTGCTTTGCCGCCCTCGCCGGAGCCCTGGCCGGTGCGCAGCACATAGCCGCCCGCGCCCTGGGCGACGCGCAGCAGTTCGGCGGAAAGGGATGGCAGCAGGCTGTCTCCCAAGCGCGAGACCATGGGCACAGCGCGCACAATGCCGTCGGAACCACGCCCAAGGCTGACCAAGCCGAGTCCCGCGGCGGGTTCCTGCAACGCGGCCAAGTTGTCCAAGGCGCCGGGCCAGCCGATCAGGGCGGCATCGGGCCGTGTGCCGGTAAAGGCGATCCCGGCCTTGGCGGCGGGCACCGAGCCCCGCGGGGCACCGGCGAAAGACAGGACGGTTGGACCACTGCCGATGGAAGTCGCAAAGATCGCATCATGGGCGGGCAGGTCGGGCAGCTCAAGCTGCGGTCCGCCGAAGCGCGCCCAGCTTTCGGATATCTGCTCGGGCGAGCTGCGGTCGGGATCGGCAAACAGGATGTCATAGCCGACCACCGCCGCGCCGTGCTGAAACAGCTGGTCGTTCAGCCGGGCCAGATAGCTGCGCGGCCAGGGCCATTGGCCGAAGGTTTGCAACGCGACCTCGTCGATGTCGATGATATGCACCGGCGCATCCGGATCGAAGGTGCGTGGCTGGGCGCGCATGAATGCGTCGTGCAGCGCATCCGTGGCACGGGTGGCCAGGGGGGGAGCGATGGAGGAAAGCGCCAGCGTGATCAGGGCAACGGCCGCCCCCAGCACCAGGGTCCAGCGCCGCGCAGTCATTCGCTGGGCACAAGTGCTGCGGTGGACGGGTCCGAGCTGGGGTGTGTGGAGGGATCGACCTCGGCGCCGGGCGATACCTGCTCGCGGGTTGCTTGCGTGTGGATCGGCACCGAATTGGCGACCTTGGCCGCCAGATCCTTGCCGAATAGCGCCACCATTGCATTGTTCAGCGGTGCCGAACGGCGCATTGCCCGCTGCAGCCCAGCCGTGTCAAAGCTGACGTACGCGCTGCCCTTCGACACGAAAACCGAGGCAGACGAACGCCCACCGTTCAGAAACACCAGCTCGCCTGCGAAGGCCGGACCGTGGGCCGCATAGGTCCGACCCAGTTTCTCGATCTCGATCCGGGTGGGGAACAGGAAAAAGAACCGGTCAAGTGTTGCACCCTCGGTGATGATCTCGGTGCGGGTCGGGGCCTTGTGCCAGGTCGCGTGTTTCATCACCCGGCGGAATTGTCCCGGGCGCAGGGTTGGAAAATGCTGATAGAGCCGCTTGGCATCGTCGGACATGCGCAGGGTGGTGCGTTCGAAGACGATCAGCACGATCAGTCCGGTGTTGATCGCCACCAGGAAGGTATTGGTCGCCACGGATTGCAGGATCGGCACAGGTTGCAGCGCATAGAAGAGGATATCGCAAACCATGCCCGCCACCACCAGGCTGCGCAGCGCAAGCTCGTCGCGCACCAGGTAGCCCAGCGACTTCAGCGCCAGACCAAGGAACAGAATGCCCGCAAGGTAATGCGTGATCATGAAAGCCTCGGGTCAAAATTGATCAATTGGTCCAAGTGTAATGCCAGCCGAACTTGCGTGCGGGCAAGTGATGATTTCGTGACCCCGGCGAAGTGGCATCGTTGAACGTCAGACGGATTTGACCGTTGCGGCGTAGACTGACCCAAGTTTCGAAAAACGGACAAATATGCGGGCTGTCCGAGAATATCCGGTTTGAGCCCAAGTTGTCGGATGCTGCGGTGAGCACGAATGATGGCTCACCATTTTTCAAGTTGCATCGGCCCGGATCTTGCGCATTGACCTTTTCGTTTCCGGACTGCGCATGAATCGGATCGCTCGAAAACCCGTCATTGCCCTAGCAGATCAATTCACACTGATCGAAAGGCAAAGAAATGGAACTCAGCGATAAAACCTTCATCGTCACCGGAGCAAGTAGCGGAATTGGAGCTGCCGCCGCCCTTTTGCTCGCCTCAGCAGGAGCCAACGTTGTCCTCGGAGCCCGCAGAAAAGCTGAACTTGAACAAATTGCAGGGCAGATCAGGCACAGCGGCGGGCATGCAGTTTGCCTGTCCGGCGACGTCAGTGACGAGACCTATTCTCAGGCTCTTGTGACTTGTGCAAAGGACGAATTCGGCGGTCTTGACGGCGCGTTCAACAACGCGGGGATGACGGGAGAGTTGGGACCCGTCCCCGATATGCAGTCCAGCAATTGGCATGCAGTCTTGGATGTGAATCTGAACAGCGGCTTCTATGCCGCAAAGTACCAGATACCTGCGCTTCGCGAAAACGGTGGTGGGTCCATTGTCTTCACGTCTTCATTTGTGGGGCATACGATAGGATTGCCGGGCATGGCCGCCTATGCCGCCGCCAAGGCTGGCCTGATTGGTATGGTCCAGGTGCTCGCGGCGGAACATGGTACAGAGAACATCCGTGTCAATGCCCTCTTGCCCGGAGGCACCATGACCCCCATGGCAGGTGATGATGCCAGTTTCCACGATGTCGTGCGTGGCCTCCATGCGCTATAACGGATGGCTGAGCCGACAGAAATTGCGCAAGTTGCATTGTTCTTGCTTTCTGAGAATGCGTCATTCGTGACCGGCAGTGCCATAATTGCCGACGGTGGAAATTCGATAAACAAGTTCTAGACACAAAGAGCGGACATTGGCCGTCAAGCGTCGATGTCTGCTTCGTCCCGCGCAGCCGGCATTGGGTCAGAATTGCTTGGTGATTGGGCCAATGATGCATGACGCGCCGCGCTGATTGGATTCAGAAAACCGCTGGACAAGAGCCAATGGTCCACGACGCTCAACAGACATGTATCTGCACGATTTCTGCACATCTTCTGAACGGAACCTGCGCGCGAGGCGGGCCATGACGGGGCCATGTTTTGAACGGAGGACATCATGGCCAAGGAATTCATCCTGCGGGGCGTGCCCGCATCAATCCTGAATGACAGCTGGTGGTTGGGCAGCACGCCAAGCGACGCGAGTGGCGTGACCGGGCGGGAAGAAGTGCCGCCGGACCCGGGTGCGGCGGTGGGCCCCCTGGGGCGGGCCGGGCTTGGCCTTCTGGGACTGATCATCGCGGCGGATCTCCTGTTCTGGAAGGTGAACCCGGGCCTGTCCCTGGCGATCTTCGCCGGGCTGATCTTTGCGGTGGCGTCCTGGCTGGGTCCGCGGCGGCGGTCGCTGGTCGGCCCCATGGCGGTGCTGGGGCTGGGTTTGTTGCCGGTGGTGGAACATGTACAGACCCTGTCGGTGGGGTTCCTGTTGGCAGGACTGATCGCCGCGCTGGTGCTGGTGCGACTGGCACCAGGGGCCGGGCGAGTTGCCTTCGCCTCAGGTGTTGAACGGCTGATCCGTGCCCTGCCCGTGGCAGGTCTGGAGCGGCTGAGGGTGGTGTTTCCGCATCTGCCCGCACTTGGTCTTGCAGAGATTGGGAGGTTGAGCGGCTATGTCTCCGAAGGGCAGGGCGGCCTGGCCCAACGTCTTCGGGCGGGGCTGCGAAACTGGGCCTTTCCGCTGGGTGGTGCGCTGGTGCTCTCGGCACTGCTGATCGGGGCTAACCCGGTGCTGGAACTGGCGCTGATCGAACTCTTCGCGGTTGATGTGGACCTGGTCGAGCTTGCGCTGCGCGCGGTGTTTTGGCTGGGTATCGGCCTGATCCTCTGGCCGCTCTTGAACGCGCCGGAGGCCGGAGAGGCCCCCACGCCCCTGCCGGTCCTGTCCCTGCCCGGCTTCGGGCTGAACCCCGGATCTGTCCTGCGGGCGCTGATCACCTTCAATGCGCTCCTGGCAGTGCAGAGCGTGATGGACCTGTCGATCCTGGTGGGCGGCGCCAGCCTGCCCGAGGGGATGAGCCACGCCGAATATGCCCATCGGGGGGCCTATCCGCTTCTGGCCACCGCGATGCTGGCGGGTGCCTTTGCCCTGGCCGCGCGACCGTTCTTGGGGGAGCACCGGTTGCTGAAGCCGCTGGTGATGCTCTGGCTCGGCCAGAATGTCGCGCTGGGCCTGTCGGCGATGCTGCGTCTGAACCTCTATGTCGGCGAATACGGGCTGACCTATCTGCGCATTCATGCAGGCATCTGGATGGGGCTGGTGGTGATCGGGCTGGGCCTGACCGCCTGGCAAATCCTGCGCGCGCGGTCGAATGGCTGGCTGATGCTGCGGGCGGCGGGGCTGGGGGTGGCGACGCTCTATGCCTGCTGCTTTGTAAACTTCGCGGCGATTATCGCCGAGGAGAACATCGAGCTGGCGGCCCGAGGGCAAGGGCAGACCCTGGACTATCGCTACTTGTGCGGACTTGGGCCCATGGCGGACCGGGCCATTGGTGAAGCGTTCCTGCGACACCCCGATCTGGCCAGCAATTCACTGATGCATACCTGTTGGCGTGATGATTTGCCGGGCAGTGGAGATCCGCGCGAATGGGGCTTTCGTTCCGCGCGCGTCCGGGCCTATCTTCTGGAGGCATATCAGGGAAAGACGCCGTTATGAAAATCCTGCTGGTCGATGACGATCCCCGCCTGCGCGAGCTGGTCGGGCTGGCGCTGGAACGCGCGGGTTATGCGGTGATCACGGCGGCGGATGGGCAACTGGCCCTGACCCACGCCGCCCGCGAGGCGCCGGATCTGATCGTATTGGATGTCGGCCTGCCGGAGCTGGACGGGTTCGAAGTTTGCCGCCGCATCCGCGCGCGCTCGGACGTGCCGATCCTGTTCCTGACCGCCCGCGATGACGAGATCGACCGCGTTCTGGGGTTGGAGCTGGGGGCGGATGACTATGTGACCAAGCCGTTTTCTCCGCGCGAGTTGGTGGCCCGGGTGCGTGCGATCCTGAAACGCACCGGCAACGGGGCTGCGCGGGATCGGCTGGCTCATGGCGGGATCGAGATCGACCGGGCGGCGCATGTCTGTCGGGTTGGCGGCGCCCCTCTGGCGCTGACCGCGACCGAGTTCGCCCTTCTTGGTCAGTTGATCGAGGCCCCCGGCCAGCTGCGCAGCCGGGCGCAGCTTGTGAACGCAATTTGGGGCGCACATAGCCCGGTCTCGGACCGCACCTTGGACAGCCACCTGCGCAACCTGCGCGGCAAGCTGGCGGGTGCCGGGGCCGAGGATGCGGTGGAAACTGTGCATGGGGTCGGCGTGCGCCTGCGGGGGGCGGGCTGATGGCGCGCAAGTGGCGCCCGTCGCTGGGGTTCGTGCTGGGCGGGGCACTGGCGGGCACTTTGGCGCTGTCGCTCGTCGGGCTGGTGGTGCTCAGATACCTGGGGCCGGAGATCGGCTTTCGTCCCGCAGCGGCGATCCTGGCCACGGGGATCGGGCTGGCGACGGCGGGGCTGGGCTGGCTGCTGGTGCGGCTGCTGCTGCGGCCCATTCGTGCGTTGGAGGATTACGCGGCCCAGGTCCGTGCCCGGCCGCGCGATCCGGTCGATCCGCCGCACCATTTCGGCACGCAGGAGCTGCGGGCAACGGCGGACAGCGTGATCGACATGGCGGGCACGCTGCGGGCGCGCGAGGCGACCATTCGCAACTATACCGACCATGTGACCCATGAAATCAAATCGCCCGTGGCGGCGATCCGGGCGGCGTCCGAGTTGTTGTCTGATGGGGATCTGACCGCCGAAGACCGTGCCCTGGTCGGCCAGATCGAAGGCGCCGCGGCGGAGATCCAGACCCAGCTCGACGCCCTGCGCGACGCGGCCCGCGCGCGTGAGCCGCGTCATGTCGGGCGGGCACGGGTGGCGGAGTTGGAGTTGAGCCATCCCGGGTTGCGCATCGAAGTCGAGGGGGAGGCCGAGTTGCCCCTGTCTCCGGACGGGCTACGCCTGGTGCTGCGGCACCTGATCGACAATGCGGCGGCACATGGGGCGGGGCGGGTCATGGTGAGGTCCGAAGAGCTTCCAGGTGAGGTCGTGCTGCGCGTCGCAGATGACGGGCCGGGCGTCTCTGAAGGTAACCACGCCCGGGTCTTCGATGCGTTCTTCACCACCCGGCGCGAGGCGGGCGGCACCGGGATGGGGCTGCATATCCTGCGCAATGTGGTTGAGGCCCATGGCGGGAGCGTGACCTTGGAACCGGGTGGGCAGGGTGATCAAGGCGCGCGGTTTCGGGTGAGTTTTCCGGTCTGAGCCAGGCACACCCCGAGGCGCGCAGCGCCGAGGCAAGCGTCCCGATTACGGGGCGCGTCGCCCGGCAGCGGGCATTGCCCGCGAGAGGGCCACCGCCCCGCAGGGGAAAATTATTTCAAATAATTTTGCTTTCGGTGGCCGCGCTGCGCGCGGTGTCCGATTTCCCAGTACGGGAAATCGGGGCGCTTAGGCGAACGCGATATCAACAGACCCGAACGGTCCGAAATCGGCGTGGATGCTTGTGCCCGAGGGGCATTCCACGGGCCGGATGAAACTGCCTGACAGGATCACCTGGCCGGGCTCGATGCTCTGGCCATATTGCGCCATGCGGCGCGCGAGCCAGACCACACTTTCGACCGGGTCGTTGAGCACGCCCGCGCCCAGGCCGGTTTCCTCGATCTCGCCATTTCGGAAGGTGAGCGCCCCGACCCAGCGCAGGTCGAAAGCGTCCACGACGTGGCGTTCGCGCCCCAACACGATGCCCGCATTGGCCGCATTGTCGCTGATCGTGTCAAAGACGGTGCGCGCTTTGCCGGTTTCGGGATCCACGCGTTGGATGCGGGTATCCAGGATCTCGATCGAGGGCGTGACGAAATCGGTTGCCGCCAGTACATCCGCGCGTGTGACATCTGCGCCGCCCAGGGCATCCTTCATGACAAAGGCGATCTCGGCCTCGATGCGGGGCTGGATGAAACGCCCGGCGGGCACCGTGGCGCCGGTATCGAACAGCATGTCGTCGAACAGGATGCCGCTGTCGGGAATGTCGATGTTCAGCGCATATTGCATCGCCTTCGAGGTCAAGCCGATCTTCCAGCCGATCACACGGCGTCCCTCGGCCAGCTTGGCACGATGGATCGCGTTCTGCACCTTATAGGCGTCGTCCATGCCCATCTCGGGATGGCGCAGGGTCAGAAGGCCGATTTGGCTGCGGGATTTCTCTGCCGTCAGCAGGTCGGCGGCGGCCTGTGCGTGATCCTCCGGCGTCATGCCACCACCTCATCCTCGATGCCATTGACCAGCTTGCCGATGCCTTCGACCTCGATCTCGACCACATCGCCCGGTTTCAGATAGCGCGGTGGGTCGAAACGTGCGCCGGCGCCAGTGGGCGTGCCGGTGACAATGATGTCGCCTGGCTGAAGCGTCATGAAGGTCGAGATATAGGCGATCTCCTCGCGGATCGGGAACATCATGCGGGACAGCACATCGTCCTGGCGCACCTCGCCATTCACCCGCGTCACGATGCGTGCGTTATCGAGCTGTGCGGGGTCGGTGAAGGGCACCAGCCACGGCCCGATGGCGCCGGACTTGTCCCAGTTCTTGCCTTGGGTGACGTTGAACTTCGCGTGGCGCACCCAATCGCGGATCGTGCCCTCGTTGCAGAGCGTCAGCGCGGCGATGTGGTCATATGCGTGCTCGGCCGCGATGCGCCGCCCGGATTTGCCGATGACAATGGCGACCTCGCCCTCGTAATCCAGCGTGTGGTTTTCCGGCGGGCGCACGAGGTTTTGCCCGTGCCCAGTGAATCCGCTGGCGAAACGCGGGAACAGCGACATGTACTTTGGCTGCGCGCTGCCGTCCTTGTATTCGGCGTTGCGGTCCGGGAAGTTCACGCCGACGCAGAGGATGCGCGGGGCGTTGGGGATCGGGATCTCGTAGGTGAACTCCCGATGGGTCACCGTGCGGCCCTTGGCGACTTCGGCCAAGGCCGGCAACCCGCCCGCGCGGATCACCTCCAGCATGGTCGGCCATTGCGGGAAATCGGGCGACAGGGCGATGGCCCCCTCGTCGGTGATGGCGCCGTAGAAGGGCGCGCCCTCGGCGGTGTAGCTGGCAAAGCGCATGTGATGCGTCTCCATTTCTACCGGTCACCGTTTTCTTCGAAGAAAACGGGCCGGAATTTTCGAAAATTCCGGGGATCCGTGCTTACTGAACCGGGAAGATCACGTTGACCTGGCCGGTGCCGGAGCTTGGGAAATAGGGCGAGACGACTTCGCATTTGGCGTCGTACTTATCCCACCCCAGCGCGCCGTAGAGCATCGCGGTGTCGTGCATCGATCCTTCGCCGCAGCAGAAGTTCGCATAGTCGCCCAGCATCTTCAGGAAGGTCGCGTGGTCGCCGTTCTTCCACATCTCCAGCACATGCAGGTCCATCTGGCGGTTGAATTCCGAGCTGATGGTAAAGGTGCCGTTGTTGGCGGCATAGTCCTTGTTGGCCCAGATCTTGTGGCTCAGCGAGCCCGACGCGACCAGCAGCACTTTCTCGTCCGAAGCCTCGACCGCCTCGCGAATGGCCTCGCCGACCAGGCGGCTTTCATCGTGTCCGTGTACGGTTGCCCAGGCGGCGATCGACACGACTTTCATGTCATGTTCACGGCTCATGAAGCGCATCGGCACCAGGGTGCCGTATTCCAGTTCGAGGCTGTCCAGGTGGTGCGCCAGGGTGTAGACGCCCTTGTCGGACGCGATCTTGGCAATCGCATCGCCCATCTCCGGGTTGCCGTCATAGGCATAGGGCAGGTCCTGGATGAACTGCGGGAATTCGTTCGAAGTGAACAGCCCCTCGAACCGCGCGTTGGCGTTGATGTGGAAGCCCGCGTTGATCACCCAGTGGGTGTCACAGATGATCACCGTGGTGGCGCCCAGCTCCTTTGCCCGGCGCGCGATTTCATAATGGCCTTCGATGGCCGGTTGGCGCTTGCCCTGAATGGGCCCCTCCTGTTCCGACATCAGCATGGTCGGCACGTGGGTCATCTTGGCGGCGAGTACGATTTCACCCATGTCTTTTCCTCCGCTTCACGCGCCCAGGCGCGGGATTTTGTGATCGCCGAGCGCCAGCCCGACATGTTTCTGTTCCATGTAAAACTCAAAGCTCCAGTCGCCGCCATCCCGGCCGATGCCCGAGGCCTTCACGCCCCCGAACGGGGTCGGCAGGTGGCGCACGTTTTCGCTGTTCACCCAGATCATGCCCGCCTCCAACTTGTCGGTAATGCGCAGGGCGCGGGTCAGGTCGTTGGTCCAGAGGTAGCCGGTGAGGCCATAGGCCGTGTCATTGGCGATCTCCAGCGCCTCTTCCTCGGTCGAGAACGGGATTGAGGTCAGGACCGGGCCGAAGATCTCCTCCTGCGCGATGCGCATCTTGTTGTGGGCATTCGTGAACAGCGTGGGGCGCACGAAGTAGCCCTTGTCGCCGACACGTTCCCCGCCTGCGGCGACGGTCGCACCGTCTTCCTTGGCGATGCCGAAATACGAGGTCACCTTGGCGAAATGCTCCTCGCCGATCATCGGGCCGATCACGGTTTCGGGGTCCAGCGGGTGGCCGACCTTGATGTTGTTCACACGCTCGATCAGGCGGGCTTCGAACTCGTCCTTGATGCTGTCTTGCACCAACAGGCGCGAAGACGAGGTGCAGCGTTCGCCGTTGATTGAATAGATCATGAAAATGACCGCATCCAGCGCACGGTCCAGGTCGGCATCCTCGAAAACAATCACCGGGTTCTTGCCGCCCAGCTCCAGATGCACGCGTTTCAGCGTATCGGCGCCCTGTTTCTGGATCAGGCTGCCGGTGCGGCTTTCGCCGACGAAGGCCAGCGCCTTGATGTCGGGATGTTCACACAGTGCGCGGCCCGCCTCTTCGCCGTAGCCATTGACCAGGTTCCAGACGCCGGGGGGCAGGCCTGCCTCCTCGGCGATTTCCATCAGGATGCGGGCAGAGACCGGGCTGAGTTCGGCCGGCTTGTGCACCACGGTGCAACCTGCCGCCAGCGCCGGGGCGATCTTCCAGGTCGACAGCATGAAAGGCGTGTTCCAGGGGGTAATCACGCCCACCGGGCCGATCGGCACGCGGGTGGTCAGGTTCATCAGCGTGGGGGAGCGCAGCTGCTTGCCGTCGCGCGCCGAGCCGACCTGATCGGCGAAATAGCGGAAGTTCTCGGCCCCCCGAATGGCGGCTTTGGACATGAAGCGCAGTGCCTGACCGGTGTCCCAGCATTCGCAGAAGGCAATTTCCTCGGCGCGGGCCTCGATCCCCTCGGCGATTCGGATCAGGATCTTCTTGCGCTCGGCTGTGGGCATGTCGCGCCAGGTCGGGAAGGCGGCAGCGGCGGCCTTGGCGGCGGCATCCATATCCTCGGCTCCGCCTCGCGCGACGGTGCAGATATGGCTTTCATCCACGGGGCTGGCATTGTCGAAACTGCCCAGGGATCCCGGCACATCCTGCCCGCCGATGCGGTTCAGGATGCCGCCGTCGCGGAACCGGGCCATATGGGCGGTCATCTTTTCGATATTGGCGGTCAGGTCGGACATCGGGGCTCCTTCAGCGCGAATCTGCGATCTATTGATTAACATGTTAAGCAAATTGAGGGTGGGCTTGTCAAACCCTTTTCCTGACCAGGGGCAATGGCGAAAAAACACCACCCTTCGGGACGTTGCGGCAGGGGGAGTGACAGGGCGTCCAAGGGCCACTATCTGTTTGAAGGTGTTGCGAAGGACAAAGACATGGAACCGACACTCGCATTGATCTTTCTGGCGGCCAGCTTGGGTGACATGGCCATAAACCATTGCCCGACCGATGGGTGCCTTGCGCGCGGACAGGAAACCGCGCGCTATTCGATCGCCACGGGGGGGCTGCACAGTCAGGACCGCTGGGATGGCGGCGAGGTTTACCTGCGCTATGACTTGCCGGTCAACTATGGTCCGTTTCAACCGGTCATCGGCGCCTCGGTCACGGATACGAAGGACCTGTGGGTCGGGGCCGGTTTTGCCTCGACCATCGAGTTCGGTGACAGTGGGTGGTACGCACAAGGCAGCCTGATGCCCGGCCTATATGCGCGGGGCGACGGGGTGGATCTGGGGCATGCGGTCGAGTTCCGCTCGGGGATCGAACTGGGGTATGAAAACCGTCGTGGGCTGCGCATTGCCCTGTCCTATGACCACCGTTCGAACGCTTCGCTGGATCGCGTAAATCCGGGCATGGACCTGTTCAGCGTTCGCGTCTCTGTGCCGCTGAACTGATACTGCCGCGAATTTGAGCGCGCTGCGTAGGGGCGCATAAATTTTTGGCATTCGATCACGAAACCCCCTCTGGTCGCGGTACCCGTCTTTGCTTCTCGCTGCGACGCAGCGATCAAGCAAGGCATGGCTGCCCCGTTGTCCATATGTGTCATTGAACCAGACCCGGACCGCGCCCGTCTGATCATTGACGGGCTACGTGATGCGGGTTGGCAGGATGTCACCGTGATCGGCCAGATATCGGCCCTGGCCCGGCGCTTGGTTGAGCTGGACCCGGATCTGGTTCTGATCGATCTGGCAAACCCGTCGCGGGACCGGCTGGAAAACCTCTCGGCCGCCTCCGGGGCCGCCACCCGGCCGGTGGCCATGTTCGTCGACCACACGGATCCCGAGCTGACCCGCGCCGCGATGCGGGCGGGACTGTCCGCCTATGTGGTGGATGGGTTGGCGCGGGATCGCATCCAGCCGGTTCTGGAAACCGCCATCGAGCGTTTTCAGGTCACCAGCCAGATGCGCGCTGAACTGGATGCGGCGAAACAGGCGCTGGCCGAACGCAAGACTATCGACCGGGCAAAGGGGCTGCTGATGCAGGCCAAGGGGATCGGTGAGGATGAGGCCTATGGGCTTCTGCGTAAGACGGCGATGGATCAGGGGCGCAAGGTGATCGAGGTGGCCGAAGCCCTCATCACCGCATCGGAGTTGCTGGGATGAGCCGGGCTGCGCTGAATCTGGGCTATGTACCCCTGGTCGATGCCGCGCCCCTGGTGATCGCGCGCGAGTTGGGCTTTGCGGCGGATGAGGGGCTTACCTTGAATCTACTGCGTCAACCCGGCTGGTCGGCCCTGCGTGATCTGCTGGTCATGGGGCAGCTGGACGCGGCGCATATGCTGTCGCCGCTGCCCATTGCCCTGTCGCTGGGCCTGGGCGGAGTGGCTGCGCCGGTGGATGCGCTGATGACCCTGTCGGCGAATGGCAATGTGATCGGGGTCTCGGCCGACTTGGCCGCACGGATGCGGGCGGTGGGCTGGGACGGCCGGTTCGACACCCCAGTCGAGACCGGTCGCGCCCTTCTGGCGGCCTGCCCGGCACCGCGCATCGGCGTACCCTTTCCCCATTCCATGCATGTGGAGCTGATCCACTACTGGCTCGGCGCGCTCGGCCACACGGCGCCGCAGATCGTTACCGTACCGCCGCCGCAGATGGCCGAAGCGGTGCGCGCGGGCGAGGTGGACGCTTTCTGTGTCGGCGAACCCTGGGGCTCGGTCGCGGTGGACAGCGGGGCGGGGGAGCTGATCCTGCCCGGCGCGGCGATCTGGGCCTTTGCGCCGGAAAAGGTACTGGGCGCGCGGCGCGACTGGATTGACGCCCATCCAGCAGAAACCCGTGCCCTTATGCGCGCGATTTGGCGGGCTGGGGAGTGGCTGTCTGAGGCGGAGAACCGCGCGCTGGCCTCGGAGGTGCTTGCGCGGAGCGCCTACCTTGACCTGCCAGCGGCCCTGATCGACCGGGCGCTGCGGGGGGAGTTGCCGACCCGTCCGCGTGCCCTGGCCGCCCGGGTGCCGCATTTCCTGCGTTTCCACAACAATGCCGCGACCTTCCCCTGGCGCAGCCAGGCCGCCTGGATCGCCACGCGCATGGCTGCACGCCACGGGTTGGATGTCGCCCAGGCGGCAGATGTGGCGCGTGCCACCTTCCGCACCGATCTTTACCGCGACAACCTTGCTGATCTGGCGCCGAACCTGCCCTGTGGCTCGGAGAAGTTGGAAGGCGCGATGCCCCGCCCGACTGCCGCGCCCAGCCTGCGTGGCGAGGTGATTCTGGGCCCGGATGCGTTTTTTGACGGTCAGGTTTTCGACATGAGCCCGGCCCGGCCGCTCAAAAAACGGGCAAATCCGGTCTGAGCCCTTCCGCAATGCTGCGCTTGCATCGCCGCGATGCAGCGAGAGTGTTAGAACAAGAGCAAGGCCACGGAACAAAGGCGTTCCACCGGCCAGACAAGAGCAACGCCGCTCATCCTGCCCGCAGTCCTCCCGCGGGCAAGATGGGCGGTTTTTTGTTTCCGGGCTGCCGGAAAAGAAAGGATACAACATGCTGAAACCCCTCGCCCTTGGACTGACCACCACCGCGCTGATCAGCCTGCCCGCCATGGCGGAAATGCTGGATGTCGAAAAGGACGAACTGACCTTCGGCTTCATCAAGCTGACCGACATGGCGCCGCTCGCCGTGGCTTATGAGAACGGCTATTTCGAGGACGAAGGCCTGTTCGTCACCCTGGAGGCGCAGGCCAACTGGAAGGTGCTGTTGGATGGGGTGATCGACGGGCAGCTGGACGGTGCCCACATGCTGGCGGGTCAACCGCTGGCCGCGACCATCGGTTTCGGCACCGAGGCGCATATCATCACGCCCTTCTCGATGGACCTGAACGGCAACGGCATCACCGTGTCAAATGAGGTCTGGGAGCTGATGCGCCCGCACATCCCCTCGAGGGAGGATGGTCGCCCGGTGCATCCGATTTCGGCCTCGGCGCTGAAGCCGGTGGTCGAGCAATTCGCGGACGAAGGCAAACCCTTCAACATGGGCATGGTCTTCCCGGTGTCCACGCATAACTACGAGCTGCGCTACTGGCTGGCCGCCGGTGGGCTGGAGCCGGGGTTCTATTCGCCCGACAATATCACCGGGCAGATTGGCGCCGATGTGCTCTTGTCGGTCACGCCGCCGCCGCAGATGCCCGCCACGATGGAGGCCGGTACGATCTCGGGCTACTGCGTGGGCGAGCCGTGGAACCAGCAGGCGGTGTTCAAGGGGATCGGCGTGCCGGTGATCACCGATTACGAGTTGTGGAAAAACAACCCGGAAAAGGTCTTCGGCATCACCGATGCGTTCGCCGAGGAGAACCCGCAGACCACGCTCGCCATTGTCAAGGCGCTGATCCGCGCGGCCATGTGGCTGGACGAGAACGACAATGCCAACCGCGAGGCGGCGGTCGAAATCCTGGCGCGGTCCGAATACGTCGGTGCGGATGCCGAGGTGATCGCGAACTCGATGACCGGGACGTTCGAATACGAGCGTGGCGACAAGCGAGACGTGCCGGACTTCAACACCTTCTTTCGGCACAATGCGACCTATCCTTATAACTCGGACGCGGTCTGGTACCTGACCCAGATGCGCCGCTGGGGGCAGATCACGGAAGGAAAGCCGGATAGCTGGTACGACGAGGTCGCGCGCTCGGTCTACAAGCCCGAGATCTACTTGGAGGCTGCGCGACTGCTGGTCGAGGAAGGCCTGGCCGAGGAAGGTGACTTCCCCTGGGACAGCGACGGCTACAAGGCGCCGACCCCGGCCGAGGATGTGATCGACGGCATCGGCTACGACGGCCGCACCCCCAATGCCTATCTGGACAGCCTGCCGATCGGGCTGAAGGGCGACCAGGTGGTCGTCGGCAACGAGGTCCAGGGCTGACGGTCTGGCGGGACGGCGCTCGTTCTAACGAACGTCGCCCCGCCCACCATCCCGCAGGACCACCCCCGCAAGTGAGGACATGAGATGACCGCCATCGACCCGCAAGCCATCGCCGCCGAGGAGCGCGAAGCCCGCAAGGCCCGGCTGTTTACCCGTATCAACAAGCTGGATGGCTGGTTCCAGGTCCTGGGCCTGAGCTGGCTGACCCCGATCCTGAAGGCCCTGGCCGGGGACAACCCCAAGGCCCAGGCCAAGGAGATCTGGCGTCTGCTGGGCGTGCCGGTCCTGGCGATCGTCGGCTTCCTGGCTCTTTGGGCGAACCTGGCCCCCACCGTACAGACCAGCCTGGGCGCGATCCCCGGCCCCGCGCAGGTTTGGGAGCAAGTGGGCAGCCTGCACGACGACGCGGTGCGGGAACGTGAGAAGGAAGCGGCCTTCTATGTCCGTCAGAATGAACGCAACGCCAAGCTGATCGCGGAAGGCCGCGCAGACAAGGTCAAGGAACGGGTCTATACGGGCAAGCCGACCTATTACGACCAGATCTGGACCTCGATCAAGACCGTGTTCTTCGGCTTCCTGATCGGATCCATGGTGGCCATTCCCCTGGGCATCCTGGCGGGTCTGTCGCCCACGGCAAACGCCGCGATCAACCCGCTCATCCAGATCTTCAAGCCGGTGTCGCCGCTCGCGTGGTTGCCGATTGTCACCATGGTCGTGTCCGCCGTCTACGTCACCAATGACGGGCTGTTCTCAAAAAGCTTCCTGACCTCGGCCATCACGGTGACGCTCTGTTCCTTGTGGCCCACGCTGATCAACACCTCGCTGGGGGTGGCCTCGATCGACAAGGACCTGGTGAACGTGTCGAAAGTGCTGAAGATGGGCACCTGGACCAAGATCACCAAGCTGGTGCTGCCCTCGGCCCTGCCGCTGATCTTTACCGGGCTGCGCCTGAGCCTGGGGGTTGGCTGGATGGTGCTGATCGCGGCGGAGATGCTCGCGCAGAACCCTGGTCTGGGCAAGTTCGTCTGGGACGAGTTCCAGAACGGCAGCTCGCAGAGCCTCGCCAAGATCTTGGTCGCGGTCTTTACCATCGGCATCATCGGCTTCCTCTTGGACCGGCTGATGTACGCGATCCAGTCGCTCTTTACCTTCTCGAACAATCGGTGAGCGTCATGTTGGATTTCAAGAACGTTTCCAAGAGCTTCGGGGAAGGTACGGCCGAGACCCCGGTCCTGAAGGACATCAACCTGACTGTCGAGGAGGGTGAGTTCCTTGTCCTCCTGGGCTTCTCGGGCACCGGCAAGACGACCCTGATCAACCTGATGGCGGGGCTGGAGCAGCCCAGCAAGGGCACGGTCACCTACAAGGGCGCCAAGGTCACCGGCCCGGCGCCGGAACGCGGGGTGATCTTCCAGAACTACTCGCTGATGCCGTGGTTGACGGTCAGCGGCAATGTGGCCTTGGCGGTGGATGCGATCTTTCCGGGTCTGTCCAAGGCCGAGAAAGAGGAAAAGGTCGCGCATTACGTCAAGATGGTCGGCCTGTCCCACGCGGCCTCCCGTCGCCCCGCCGAGCTGTCGGGTGGCATGCGTCAGCGGGTCAACGTGGCCCGCGCCCTCGCCATGAGCCCGGAGCTTCTGCTGCTGGACGAACCGTTGTCCGCCCTGGACGCGCTGACCCGCGCCAATCTGGCCGATGAGATCGAAGCGATCTGGCAGGCCGACAAGAAGACCTGCGTGCTCATTACCAATGACGTGGACGAGGCGATCCTGCTCGCCGACCGCATCATCGCGCTGAACCCGGATGGCACCCTGGGGCAGGAGTTCAAGGTGACCATCCCCCGCCCGCGTGATCGTGGTGAGATGAACCACCACGAGGGGTTCAAACAGCTGCGCCTGGCGGTGACCAACTACCTGATGGATGTGGGCATGGCCGCCAAGCTCGATGTGACCAAGGAGCTGCCCAACATTACCGCCGTGCACAACATCCCCAAGGCGCAGGCGGATGCTCGCGCCACGGAAAGCCAACGCACGGACCGGTATCTGGAGTTCTCGCAACTGCACAAGATCTACCCGACGCCGAAGGGGCCACTGACGGTGGTCGAGGATTTCGACCTTAAGCTCGACAAGGGCGAGTTCATCTCGCTGATCGGCCACTCGGGCTGCGGCAAGTCGACGGTGCTGACCATGGCGGCGGGGCTGAATGAGATCTCCAAGGGCGTGATCAACCTCGATGGCCGTGCGGTGCAGGGGGCGGACCCGGAACGCGCCGTGGTGTTCCAGTCGCCCAACCTCTTTCCCTGGCTGACCGCCAAGGAGAACGTCGCGATCGGTGTCGACAAGGTCTATCCGCGCGCGAGCCAGGCCGAGCGTCAGGACGTGGTCGAATATTACCTGGAACGGGTCGGGCTGGGGGACGCCATGGACCGCCCGGCGAACTCCATGTCGAACGGTATGAAACAGCGGGTCGGCATCGCGCGCGCCTTTGCGCTGTCGCCGAAACTGCTGTTGCTGGATGAACCTTTCGGCATGCTCGACAGCCTCACGCGTTGGGAGCTGCAGGAGGTGCTGATGGAGGTCTGGGACCGCACCAAGGTGACCGCAATCTGCGTCACCCATGACGTGGACGAGGCGATCCTGCTTGCCGACCGCGTGGTGATGATGACCAACGGGCCGCAGGCGACCATCGGCAAGATCACCAAGGTTGACCTGCCGCGTCCGCGCACGCGCAAGGCACTGTTGGAGCATCCCGATTACTACACCTACCGGCAGGAGGTGCTCGATTTCCTCGAGGAATATGAGCACGGGAACGCGCCAAAGCGCCCCTCCGGGGCGACACCGAAGTCGAAACCCGCCCCCACCAAGCCGACCAAATCGTCCAAAGCCCTCGCAGCGGAGTGAAAGACATGACCCAGAAACTCGTTGTCATCGGCGCCGGCATGGCCTCCGGTCGGGCGCTGGAACACCTCTTCGACGCAGACCCGGACGCCTATGACGTCACCCTGTTCAACGCCGAGCCGCGCGGGAACTACAACCGCATCATGCTCTCGCCGGTGCTGTCGGGGGACAAGACCTATGAAGAGATCGTCACCCATGACGATGATTGGTACGCCCAGAACGGCGTGACCTGCCGCTTTGGCGAACATGTCACCGCCATTGACCGCGACCGCAAGATTGTGATCGGGCAGAAGGGTGAGGTTCCCTACGACAAGCTGCTGATTGCCACCGGCTCGGCCCCCTTCATCATCCCGGTGCCCGGCAAGGACCTGCCCGGCGTGATCTCCTATCGCGACCTGGAAGACACCAACACGATGATTGACGCCGCCAAGACGGGCGGCAAGGCGGTGGTCATCGGCGGGGGTCTGCTGGGGCTCGAAGCCGCCGCTGGTCTGGCCCTGCGCGGCATGGACGTGACCGTGGTGCATCTGATGGGCCACCTGATGGAACGGCAGTTGGACGAGGCGGCAGGCTACCTTCTGCGCCGCGCGCTGGAGGGCAAGGGTATTACCGTGCGCTGCCAGGCCTCCACGGCGGCCATTGTTGGCGAGGACCGCGTTGAGGGTGTGCTCTTGCAGGATGATGAGATGATCCCGGCCGACCTGGTGGTCATGGCCGTGGGCATCCGCCCCGAAACCCGGCTGGCCAATGATGCGGCCATCGAGGTGGAGCGCGGGATTACCGTGAATGACCAGATGGTGACCTCGGACCCGGACATCCTGGCGATGGGCGAATGCGTGGAACATCGCGGCCAGCTCTTCGGCCTCGTGGCTCCGCTCTATGACCAGGCCAAGATTGTTGCCAAGACCCTGCTGGGCGAAGAGGCGGCTTTCGTGCCGAAAGAGGTTGCGACCAAGCTGAAGGTTACCGGCTGCGACCTGTTCAGCGCGGGCGATTTCGCGGATGGGGAGGGCCGCGAGAACGTGGTCTTCCGCGACCCCGCGCGCGGTGTCTACAAGCGTCTGGTGATCGAAGGCGACCGGTTGGTCGGCGCGGTTTTCTACGGCGACACGTCAGACAGCAACTGGTTCTTCGGCCTGATCAAGGATGGCGAAGACATCTCGGACATGCGCGAGACCCTGATCTTCGGCCCGGCGTTCCAGGGGGGCGAACCCCTGGACCCTATGGCGGCCGTTGCAGCCTTGCCGGATGATGCGGAAATCTGCGGCTGCAACGGCGTGTCCAGGGGCGATATCGTAGCCGCGATCAACGCGGGCGCAGGTGATCTGGGCGCGATCCGCGCGACCACAAAGGCCTCGGCCTCCTGCGGGACATGTACCGGGCTGGTGGAGCAAGTGCTGGGCGCGACCCTGGGCGATGATTTCGTCATCCCCGCCGCGCAAAGCATCTGTGGTTGCACCGATCACAGCCACGAGGACGTGCGCCGCCTGATCAAGTCCAAGGAGCTGAAAAGCCAGGCCGCCGTCTGGCAGGAGCTGGGTTGGAAAACCCCCGACGGCTGCCATGTCTGCCGCCCGGCGGTGAACTACTACCTGCTGGCCGACTGGCCGCTCGAATACCAGGACGACCCGCAATCGCGCTTCATCAATGAACGCAAACACGCCAACATCCAGAAGGACGGCACCTATTCGGTCGTGCCCCGCATGTGGGGCGGCATGACCACGCCGGACGAGCTGCGCGCCATTGCGGATGCGGCCGAGAAATACAAGGTGCCCACCGTGCACGTGACCGGCGGCCAGCGCATCGACCTGTTGGGGGTGCGGGGCGAGGATCTGCCGGATATCTGGGCCGATCTGAACGCCGCCGGCATGGTCTCGGGCCACGCCTATGCAAAGGGGCTCAGGACGGTAAAGACATGTGTCGGCAAGGATCACTGCCGCTTCGGCACGCAGGATTCGACCGGGCTGGGCGTGAAGTTGGAAAAACACCTCTGGGGCTCCTGGACGCCGCACAAGGTCAAGCTGGCCGTCTCCGGCTGCCCGCGCAACTGCGCCGAGGCGACCTGCAAGGATATCGGCGTGGTCTGCGTGGACTCCGGCTATCAATTGGGCGTTGCCGGGGCTGCCGGGATGGATGTGAAGGAGACCGAGCGTCTGGCCGATCTGACCACGGAAGACGAGGTGATCGAATGGGCCACGGCCTTCATGCAGCTCTACCGTGAGAACGCCAAGTATCTGGACCGGCCCTACAAATGGGTCGCCAAGGTGGGGCTGGACTGGGTCAAGGAGCAGGTCGGTGACGCGGCCACGCGCAAGGCGCTCTGTGAGCGGTTCGAGCTGAGCCAGAGCATCTACCGGACCGACCCCTGGGCTGAACATGTGGCCGAGAAGGCGGAAAGCTACACCCCGATTGCAAACCTGATGCTGGAGGCCGCGGAATGACGGACTGGATCGATATTGGCGCGCTTGATGACATTGCCCCGCGTGGGGCGCGGGTGGTGAAGACGGTGCATGGCTGCGTCGCGGTGTTTCGCACCGGCACGGGTGAGGTCTTTGCGCTGGACAATGCCTGCCCGCACAAGCAGGGCCCGCTGGCCGAAGGCATCGTGCATGGCAAGACCGTGACCTGCCCGCTGCACAACTGGGTCTTCAGCCTTGAAACCGGCGAGGCGCTGGGGGCGGATGAGGGGCGCGTTGCAACCTACCCGGCACGCATTGAGGCTGGGCGCATCCTGCTGGAAACCAGCTTCCTCAAGGCGCGCGCGGCATGACCACCTGCACGACCTGTCCATACTGTGGCGTAGGGTGTGGGGTGTTGGTCGGGGCGGATGGCTCCATCAAGGGCGATCCGACCCACCCGGCCAATGCCGGGCGGCTCTGCTCCAAGGGCACGCAGTTGGGCGAGACGATCGGGCTGGAAGGCCGCCTGCTGACCCCGCGCGTGCATGGGCAGGACGTGGACTGGGACCACGCGCTGGGTCTGGTGGCGGGCAAGTTTTGCGCGGCGGTTGCCGAACACGGGCCAGACAGCGTGGCCTTCTATGTCTCTGGTCAGTTGCTGACCGAGGATTACTACGCCGCCAACAAACTCATGAAGGGCTATATCGGCAGTGCGAATATCGACACGAATTCAAGGCTTTGCATGGCGTCGTCGGTGGCGGGGCACAAACGTGCCTTCGGCTCGGACACGGTGCCGGGCTGTTACGAGGACATCGAAGAGGCCGACCTAGTGGTGCTGGTCGGGTCCAATCTGGCCTGGTGCCATCCGGTGCTCTACCAGCGGCTGGTCGCGGCCAAGGCGGCGCGGCCCGAAATGCGCGTGGTCAATATCGATCCGCGCCGCACGGCGACCTCGGACGTGGCGGACATGCACCTGTCGGTGGCGCCGGACGGCGACGTGGCCCTGTTCAACGCGGTGCTGTGTCGGATCGTGGATGACGGCCGGGTGGATACGGATTATGTCGCCACCCATGTGAACGGGATCGACGCCGCGGTGGAGGCTGCGCGTGCGGGGGGAGAGACCGGGCTGAGCGCTGAGGAATTGGAGACCTTCACCGCGCTCTGGGCCGGGACAGAGAAGGTCGTGACGATCTATTCCCAGGGGGTGAACCAATCCGAATGCGGCACCGACAAGGTCAATGCGATCCTGAACTGCCACCTGGCGACCGGACGGATCGGGCGTCCCGGCATGGGACCGTTGTCCGTCACCGGCCAGCCCAACGCAATGGGCGGGCGCGAGGTTGGTGGGCTGGCCAATATGCTGGCCAACCACCTGGATATCGAGAACCCCACCCACCGGGCGGCCATGCAGGCGTTCTGGAACAGTCCGACCATCTGCGAGACGCCGGGGTTGAAAGCGGTGGACCTCTATCGCGCCTGTGCTGACGGCAAAATCAAGGCGCTCTGGATCATGTCCACGAACCCGGCGGTGTCGATGCCCGATGCCGACAGGGTGGCCGAGGTGATCCGCGCGGTGCCCTTTGTGGTGGTCTCGGACATACTTGAGCGTACGGACACGGGCGACCTGGCCGACGTGTTGCTGCCCGCCGCTGGCTGGGGAGAAAAATCGGGCACGGTGACGAATTCGGAACGGGTGATTTCACGCCAACGTGCCTTCCTACCCGTGCCCGGTGCCGCGCGGCCCGATTGGAAGATCGTGGCGGATGTGGCGCAGCGCATGGGGTTCGAAGGGTTTGACTGGGCGGACGAGGCGGAGGTGTTCGACGAATACGCGCGCTCGACATCGGTCTCTCGCGACTTCGCGCGGGAGCTGGACCTGACCGGCCTCAGGGGCTTGGCCCGTGGGGAGTATGACGCGCTGGCACCTGTGCAATGGCCCGTGCCGCAAGACGCCACAGCGGGTGGTCGGTTCTTTGCGGACGGTGGTTTTTACCACCCGGATGGCAAGGCCCGGATGCTGCCGGTATCCGCGCCGAAGCCGTTCGGCCTGCCCGCAGATTTTCCCTTTACCCTGAACACCGGCCGGGTGCGCGATCACTGGCACACGATGACCCGCACCGGCCGTTCCGCCCGCCTGTCGCGCCACATGGCCGAACCCTATATCGAGCTGCACCCGGAGGACGCCTTGGCCCTGGGTCTGCGGGACGCGGACCTGGCGCGGGTCTCATCGGACACCGGGTCAGCGATCTTGCGGGTTCTGATCTCCGCCCGGGCGCAGAGGGGCTCGGTCTTCGTGCCGATGCATTGGACCAAACAAACGGCAGCCTATGGGAGGGTTGGGCCTCTGGTCGCGGCGGTGACGGATCCGGTCTCGGGCCAACCCGCCTCGAAAGGGGCACAGGTCGCCATCGCGAAACACGATCCCGCCTGGCAGGGCTTCCTGGCCTGCACGCGTCCGATAACTTTGGGCGGGGTGAACGGGGCCATTGCCGCTGCGTCGAATGGATGGTCGGCGGAGGTGTTCGGGCAGGCGCCCGAAGACTGGCCCGCTTTGGTGCGGGCCTTGGCGAACGAGCCGGAGGCCGAGGTGAGTCTGCTTGAAGACCCGGTGCGTGGCACGGTGCGGATCGCCTTGGAACGGGACGGGGCGCTTGCCGCACTGTTCCTGGCCGGGTCGGGGCCGGTGGAGGCCGCGCGTAGTCACCTGCTCGCGCAGATCGGGCAACCCGCGCAGCCGCTCGCGGTTCTGGCGGGGCGCATGGCGGCTGACAGGCCCGATCCGGGTCCGGTGGTCTGTGCCTGTATGGGTGTTGGCGCCAATGATCTGCGAACGGCGATTGCCGCCGGGTGTCACAGCGTCGACGCCTTGGGTGCCGCGACCCAGGCCGGGACCAGCTGCGGCAGTTGCAAGCCCGAGCTGGCCGTGCTGATTGCCACCCACGCCCCGGTGGCGGCGGAATGAAAAAGCCGCGCCGGGACGCCCTGGCGCGGCTTTCGCAAACGAAGGGCAGGCCCCTCAGAGGTAGTAGAGATCGCGGAAGACGTGGTGCACGATCTCGTCGCGCTCAATCCCGATCTTGGCAAGCTCTGCATCGCTCTTGGCGTTCAGGCGCTCGACCAATTGCACGCGGCTGTTCTGCTCCATCACGGTGATGAAGAACCGACCGACAGCGCGCAGCGGAGCCATCAGGATGTCGGAAAGGTGGAATGCGCCCGTGTTCGGATGCGAAAGAATATGTGCCATTGGAGACCTCGGGTTCGGATTGGATCAAGGGCTCCTCCCATGGCGGGCAATCTGGTGGTTATTCGGCCTCGGCACAATGGATGTTAGCGCAAAACTGTATTGCCGCGTGTGCATGGCTGAATGCCGAATACCCGGAATCTGGGGCGCCCCCCCCTGTGTCATTCGGGTGCGACAGAGGCTCCTAGACGGTCAAGCAGTGATGCCATCAGCGCGCGGCAGGCAGGTCCGGCCCAGTCGGCAGGGTAGAGCCCGTCAGGCAGAGCCGCATGGCGCAGTACCAGGCGGCGCCAGCCATGAACGGCCAGAAGGCGCAGGACCGTGGCTTCCAGTGGGCTGGCCGGGGTGGGTACCGCCAGCGCCAGTTGCAGCGCCTGTTGAAATGCCTCGTAGTCCTGGGAGAGGTCGGTCGACATGACCTGCGCGCGCACCCAGTCGGGCACGGTCAGATCCGGCCCGGACAGAACCAAGGCCCCTGGTACCTCGGGTGGCTCTCCATGGCCAAGGAAGCAGCCGGGCGCCAGCGGCACATGACCGGGCAGGATGCGCGTACGATCGCAGAGCACCACCAAGTGCCACCTGCCGGGTGCCACCGGGGCGAAATCATAGATACGCGCAGCGGCCTGTTCGGCTTGCGCCCGGCCGTGATCGGTCAAGTGATGCATCGCCCCACGCCCAACGCGGCGGCTGTCGATCCAGCCATCCTTGCGCAGCCGGTGCAGCGCGGTGCGCAGGGCCTGGGGTTTTATCCCGGCGGCTTCGGTCAGGGCAGACAGCTGGGCGCCGGACAGTTCCTGCCCCGGCGCCCGCGCCATGTCCCCGAAGATGGTGACAACAAAGGACCAGACGCGCAGCTCCCCCCCACGCAGGGCCTGAACGGCCGGAGAGAGCGCTGCGACATCCATCAATAGGCCACCATGGTCAGAAGCTCGTATTCCGCCACAAGGTCACCGTCCTGGTTGGCCAGGGTCACGTGCCAGCGCACCTCTCCATACTCGTCCGTACGGCGCGTCTTGGCCTTCACGGTCAGGCGCACCTGGATGCTTTCCCCGGCCGCCACCGGCGTCATGAAACGCAGGTTGTCGAGCCCCGTGTTGGCCAGAACCGGGCCTTCATTTGGCTCAACGAACAGCCCCGCGGCGAAGGACAGAAGCAGGTAGCCGTGAGCCACCCGGCCCGGGAAAAACGGGTTCCGCTTGGCGGCGTCTTCGTCCATGTGGGCGTAGAATGTGTCGCCGGTGAAATTGGCGAACAGCTCGATATCGTCCATCGTGACCGTGCGGGGCGCGGTGTGGATCGTCTCGCCAATCGCCAGGTCGTTGAAGCGGCGGGTGAAGGGATGCGCAGGGGCCTCGACCTCGGAGGAACCCGGCACCCAGCGCCCGCCGATCGAGGACAGGATGTCCGGGCTGCCCTGGATCGCGGTGCGCTGCATGTAATGCATGACGCCGCGAATGCCGCCCATCTCCTCGCCGCCGCCAGCGCGACCCGGACCGCCATGCACCATATGGGGCAGGGGGGAGCCGTGGCCGGTCGATTCTTTCATCGAGGTGGCGTTGTTGAAGTAAAGCCGTCCATGGAAGGCGCCCGCGCCCATCGCGACCTCGCGCGCCACGTCGCCCGAGGCGGTGATCACGGAAGCCACCAGCGAGCCTTCGCCCTTGTTGGCGAGTTCAATCGCGTGGTCGATGTCGCGGTAGCCCATGATGGTGCTGACCGGGCCGAAGGCCTCGGTCTCATGCACCACGGTGGCGGTGTCGGGGCTTTCGCAGTGAAACAGCATGGGCGCCACGAAGGCGTCCGGGTTCACGTCGCCCATCGCGTTTTGCTGCGGCAGCGCCTCGGGGTCGCCATAGACACGCTTGGACTCGGTGCCGATCATCGCGGCCTTCTCCAACACGTCGCGTTTCTGCGCAGCAGACACCAGAGCGCCCATGCGGATGCCCTCGGCGCGCGGATCGCCCATCGGGGTGGCGTCGAGCTTGGCCGAGAGCGCCTCGATCACGTTCTGCACCTGGCCTTCCGGCGCGATGATGCGGCGGATCGCGGTACATTTCTGCCCCGCCTTGGTGGTCATCTCGCGGTGGACTTCCTTGATGAACAGGTCGAACTCGGGCGTGCCCGGGGTCACGTCCGGACCCAGGATCGACGCGTTCAGGCTGTCCTGTTCGGCCACGAAACGCACCGAGTTCTTCAGGATATTCGGGTTCGACCGCAGCATCGAGGCGGTCTGGGCCGAGCCGGTAAAGCTGACCACGTCCTGCGCGGTCAGACGGTCCAGCAGGTCGCCGGTGCCACCGGAAATCAGCTGCAGCGCACCGTCGGGCAGGATGCCGCTGTCCAGCATGATGCGCACGCAGGCCTCGGTGACATAGCAGGATGCGGTCGCCGGTTTCACGATGGCGGGCACGCCGGCCAGCAGGGTTGGGGCGAGCTTTTCGAGCATGCCCCAGACCGGGAAGTTGAAGGCGTTGATGTGGACAGCGACGCCCTTCAGCGGCGTGGCAATATGCATGCCCTTGAAGGTGCCGCCACGCGACAGCTCTTCAATGTCGCCGTCGATATAGACTTGCCCGTCCGGCATCTCGCGCCGCCCCTTGGAGGCGAAGACGAAGACCGTGCCGACGCCGCCGTCGATGTCGATCAGGTGGTCCTTCTGCGTGGCCCCGGTGTCAAACGACAGGTCATAGAGCTCCTGCTTGTGCTGTCCTAGGTGCAGCGCCAGCGCCTTCAGCATCTTGGCGCGGTCATGGAAGCCCATGGCGCGCAGGTCCGGGCCGCCGACATTGCGCGCGTGGTCCAGCATCGCCTGCATGTCCAGGTTGTCATTGCCCGCTTCGGCGATCTGCGCGCCGGTAATGGCCGAGGCGATGGCACGCGCGGCGCTGTTGGGCTGAACCCATTCGCCAGCGGCAAAGCTGGCAACTTTCATGATCGTCATGGATTATCCTTTCGGGGCCGTGAGGCCGAAGTTCTCAAGCGCCTTGGCGGCGGTGGCGGCCCATTCCTCGCGCAGTTCCGCATTGGTGGCGCTGCGCAACCCGTAGGCCTCCAACTGGGTGGCGCGGGTCGACACGTCCTTGCCGAAACTCGCGGCCACGCGGGGCCACCAATAGTCAACCGAAGCCTGACGGTTGTCCGCAGACATGCGTTCCAGACCCTCGGCGGCCAGTTCGGCGTGACGCGCCTCGACCGGTGCGATTTCGCGGAAGGCTTCGGCCAGCGGGGCGTAGGAGACCTGGGTGAACTCCTTCATCTGTACGCCCACGGCGAGACCCATCAGCAGGTTCATCACCACCGCATCGGACCAGCCCGCCAGCGGGTAGTTGAACACCGCGAGGCGCATGTCGCCCTCAGTCCGGTTGGTGCCGATGTCGGCGTCGCGGGGCAGGCGGTCGGCCCAGGGGTGATGGTTGGCGTATTTTTCGGTATTGGCACCGAATTCGCCCATGATCTTCAATACTTTGTCGGCATTGTCGGTCTTTTCCATCACGATCTTGGCCGCCGCGATACGTTCCTTGATGCCGGGGCCTGCGTTGATCACGTCGGCAAAGCCGGCGGCGCCCGCCAGTTCGCTGTCAACGAAAGTGGCCATCAGGCGCATCAGTTCGGCGCGGTAGCGCGCGGGCACGTTTGACGGGTTCGTCAGCTTGCCGCCCTGGGCCAGGTAGTCTTCGATCTTCATCTCGGTCATGTCTGTCCCCTTACTGGTCGAAATCGACGGTTACCTTGTCGGACACGGCGAAGCTCTGGCAGGACAGCACATAGCCCTGTTCGACCTCGTAGTCCTCCAGCGCGTGGTTGGCGACCATGTCGACCTCGCCCTCCAGCACCTTGCAGCGGCACGTAGAACAGACCCCGGCCTTGCAGGCGTAGGGCGCGTCCATCTGGTTTTCGAGCGCGGCGTCCAGGATCGAGGTCTGGCCGTCCATGGTCACGGTGCGCGAGCCGCCGTCCAGCGTGATCACCGCCTGCGTGCCCTTGTCGCCCGCCTTCGTGGCCTTGCCCGCCTTCTTCGGCGCGCGGCCCGGCTGGGCCGAGGCGAAGAGCTCGAACTTGATCTGGCTGTCGTCCAGCCCGTGATCTCGCAGCGCCTTGGCGATGCCCAGCATCATCGGCTCCGGCCCGCAGATGAAGGCGGTGTCCACGTGCTGGATGTCGATCCAGTGCTTGAACAGCTGGGCACATTTGTCTTCGTCCACCAGGCCGGTGAACAGGTCGATCTCCTGCGCGTCTGATTCCAGGATGTGGATCACGTTGAACCGGCCCATATAGCGGTTTTTCAGATCCTCCAGCTCCTCGCGGAACATGATCGTGTTCACCGCCTTGTTGGCGTAGACAAGCGTGAACTGGCTGGCGGGTTCCGTGGCCAGGGTGGTCTTGATGATCGACAGCACCGGGGTAATGCCTGACCCACCGGCAAAGCCCAGGTAGTGGCGGTTGGCGGCGGCATCGAGCGGGATGAAGAACGTGCCCATCGGCTCCATAGCTTCCAGCGTGTCGCCCGCTTTCAGCTCTTCATTGGCCCAGGTCGAAAAGGCGCCGTCCTCGACGCGTTTGATGCCGACCTGCAGGATGCCTTCGTCCTTGCCCGCACAGATCGAGTAGCTGCGGCGCAGCTCCTGCCCGTCGAAGTCACGGCGGAAGGTCAGGTATTGGCCCTGGGTGAAATCGAAGGCCTCGGGGGTTTCCGGTTTCAGGGTCACGACCACCGCATCGCGGATGGTCTTGTGAATGTCGGTCACGGTCAGCTTGTGAAAGCGCGCCATGTTGGGTCTCCTCAGATGCACTTGAAATAATCGAAGGGTTCAAGGCAGTCGGTACAGCGCCAGAGTGCCTTGCAGGGGGTCGAGCCGAACTGGCTGGTTTTCTCCAGGTTCTGCCCACCGCAATGGGGGCAGCGTTCGGGGGTGCCTTTCGGCGCGGGGGGCGCGATGCCGAATTTCTCCAGCGCGGCCTTGCCCTTGTCCGACAGCCAGTCGGTGGTCCAGGCGGGGGAAAGCTGCCGGTGCAGGGTGACATCGGTCAGCCCGTGCTTGGCGAGGCCTGCCAGGATATCCTGGTTGATCTGGGTCGTGGCGGGGCAGCCGGAGTAGGTGGGGGTGACGGTGACATTCAGCATGTCGCCTTCCCATTCCACGCCGCGAATGATGCCCAGATCAACCAGCGAAATCACCGGGATCTCGGGGTCGGGCACCTGGTCAAGCCAGTCCCAGACCTGTTGTGTCGATGGGTGTGCCATCGCTCTCCTCCCTTGGGTCGGGGTGACCGGAATTTTCGAAAATTCCGGCCCGTTTTCTTCGAAGAAAACGGTTACCCCTTTACCACTTGGCGCCCGGATAGGCCCGTTGCAGCCATTGCATCGAGGTCAGCAGGTGCCCCAGATGTTCGGTGTGCATGTAGCCGGTGCGGCCACCCTTGTGGGCATAGGGGCTGGCCGGAATGGTCAGCGTCGCCTCGCCCAGCACCCGGCCGACCAGCTCGTCGAACTCGGCGCGCAATGAGGCCGGATCGGGCGCGATGCCCGCCTCGACCATGGCCGCGTCGACCTCGTCGCTTTCGAACATCTCGCCCACATAGGGCCAGAGGTATTCGAGCGCGGCCTGCATGCGGGCATGGCTTTCCTCGGTGCCGTCGCCCAGACCCACCACCGTGTCGCCGGAGCGCTCCACGTGATAGGCGGCTTCTTTCGAGGCCTTCTCGGCAATATCCGCGACGCGCTTGTCGGACGATTTCATCAACCGGCCCAGCATGGTCACGTTCCAGGCGTCAAACAGGAATTGGCGCATCATGGTCTGGCCGAAATCGCCATTGGGCAGCTCGACCAGCAACACGTTGCGGAAATCCCAGGCGTCGCGCAGGAAGGCCAGGTCATCGGCCGAGCGGTCCTTGCCCTCGACCTCACCGGCCAGGCCCAGCCACAGCTGCGTCTGCCCGATCAGGTCCAGCGCCGTGTTTGCCAGCGCGATGTCCTCTTCCAGGATGGGCGAGTGACCGCACCATTCCGATACGCGGTGGCCGAGCACGAGGGTATTGTCCCCCATGCGCAGCAGAAACTGAAACAGGGCGTCCATTACATGCTCCCCACTTCTTCGGGAATGTCGAAGAAGGTCGGGTGGCGATAGACCTTGGTGTTCGACGGCTCGTAAAGCGGGCCTTTTTCCTCGGGCGAGGAGGCGGCGATGTGCTTGGCTTCGACCGCCCAGATCGACACGCCTTCGTTGCGGCGGGTGTAGACGTCACGCGCGTTCTTGATCGCCATTTCGGCGTCCGGGGCGTGCAGGCTGCCCACGTGACGGTGGCTCATGCCGTGCTGACCGCGGATGAAGATTTCCCACAGGGGCCATTCGTTGCTCATGTTCTCTCTCCCTTACTCGGCAGCGTGTTTGCGTGCGGCTTTCTTGCGGGCGTGAGCCATCAGGCCGTCACGCACCCAGGCGCCATCTTCCCAGGCCTTCACCCGGTCTTTCATGCGATCGACGTTGCAGGGGCCGTTGCCCTTGATCACGTCGAAGAACTCGGTCCAGTCGGGATCCGAGAAGTCGTAATGCCCGCGTTCCTCGTTCCACTTGATGCCGGGATCCGGCAGGTCGAGGCCGAGGTATTCGATCTGCGGCACGGTCTGGTCGACGAATTGCTGGCGCAGCTCGTCATTCGACTTCACCTTGATCTTCCAGGCCATCGACTGTTCCGAGTGGGTCGATTCACTGTCATTCGGGCCGAACATCATGATCGCAGGGAACCACAGGCGGTTGACCGCGTCCTGGGCCTGTTGCTTCTGCTCGGGCGTGCCGAAGGCCATCTGCATGATCGCGTGATAGCCCTGCCGGGCGTGGAAGCTTTCTTCCTTGCAGATGCGGATCATGGCACGCGAGTAGGGACCGTAGGAGGTCCGTTGCAGCGCCACTTGGTTGACGATGGCCGCGCCGTCGACCAGCCAGCCGACCGCGCCGATATCGGCCCAGTTCAGGGTGGGGTAGTTGAAGATCGAGGAGTATTTCATCCGACCTTCGTGCAGCAGCTTGACCAGCTCGTCGCGGCTTTCGCCCAGGGTCTCGGCGGCGGAATAGAGGTACAGGCCATGGCCCGCTTCATCCTGCACCTTTGCCAGCAGGATCGCCTTGCGTTCCAGCGTGGGCGCGCGGGTGATCCAGTTGCCTTCGGGCAGCTGACCGACGACCTCGCTATGTGCGTGCTGGCCGATCTGGCG
Organism: Aliiroseovarius sp.; assembly: GCF_965228805.1. Lineage (NCBI taxonomy): Bacteria > Pseudomonadati > Pseudomonadota > Alphaproteobacteria > Rhodobacterales > Paracoccaceae > Aliiroseovarius > Aliiroseovarius sp. The sequence goes on from NZ_CBDDIE010000003.1 coordinate 1,903,362, forward strand.
GATCAGCGTGGCGCGGTAGTCATCGGGCATCCAGTCCTTGGGTTCGATCTTTTCGCCGCGGTCGATGCGGTCCTGGAACTCGCGTTCCTGATCCGTCATCTCCTCGCGGGTCTTCACGCCGGAGCGTGCCGTCTTGATCATCTGTGCATACATGTCAGACCCTTTCCAGAATGAGTGCAACGCCCTGGCCCACGCCTACACACATGGTGCAGAGCGCGTATTTCCCGCCGGTGCGTTTCAATTGATAGGCGGCCGTCATGACCAGGCGCGCGCCGGACATGCCCAGCGGGTGACCCAGGGCGATGGCGCCGCCATTGGGGTTCACGCGGGGATCGTCGTCGGCGACGCCCAGCTCGCGCAGGGTGGCAAGGCCCTGGGCGGCGAAGGCTTCGTTCAGTTCGATCACATCCATCTGCTCGATGCTCAGCCCGGCCTTTGCCAGCGCCTTGCGGGCGGCGGGCACGGGGCCGATGCCCATGATGCGGGGCGGCACGCCGGCGGCGGCCATGGTAACCACGCGGGCCATCGGGGTGAGGTCGTTCTTGTCGACCGCTGCGTCCGAGGCGACCAGCATGGCGGCGGCGCCATCGTTCACGCCCGAGGCATTGCCGGCGGTGACCGTCAGCTTCGGACCGTTGACGCCCTTCAGCTTGCCCAGCTTCTCGACGCTCGTGCCGGGTCGCGGGTGTTCGTCGGTGTCGACGATGATCGGATCGCCCTTGCGCTGCGGCACGGTGACCGGGGCGATCTCCTCGGCGAAGTAACCGGCGTGTTGTGCGGCCTGCCAGCGGTCTTGCGAGCGCACCGCGAAAGCGTCCTGATCGGCGCGGTTCACGCCGTAATCCTCGGCCACGTTATCGGCGGTCTCGGGCATCGAATGGGTGCCGTAATCCTCGTCCATCTTCGGGTTCACGAAGCGCCAGCCGATTGTGGTGTCATGGACAGCGTTGGCGCGGGTAAAGGCCGTAGTCGCCTTGGGCATGACGAAGGGCGCACGGCTCATGCTTTCCACACCGCCGGCGATGCAGAGGTCATAATCCCCGGCTTTCACCCCGCGCGCAGCCATGCCGACCGCATCCATTCCGCTGGCGCAGAGCCGGTTCACCGTGGTGCCCGGAACGTCAACCGGCAGACCCGCCAGCAGCGCGGCCATGCGGGCCACGTTGCGGTTGTCTTCGCCCGCCTGGTTGGCGTCGCCATAGATCACGTCGTCGATGGATGTCCAGTCCACGCCCGGGTTGCGCTCCATCAGTGCCTTGATCGGAAGCGCGGCCAGGTCGTCGGTGCGGATGGATGACAGCGCCCCGCCGTAACGCCCGATGGGCGTGCGGACGGCGTCGCAGATGAATGCGTTCATGTGGTCCTCCCTTACGGGTCGGGGCGAACAAACCCGACCGCATGGTCAGCAATAATCATGCCTGTGATTCGGCGCAAGAGATTTGTTACAAAAACTGGAACGCGAGCAGTTTTCTGTAACTTGACCTTTTCGGCGGGTTGAGCTTGGTGGCAAACATTCCCAAAATGCAAAAAGGTGGTTTCGCAAAACGCAACAACGGGTCGTCCTAGGGGATGACTCTTCTTGGGATGGATCATGTCCAGCACTCGTGAGCTGTACGGTATTTTCGCCGACAATCTCCGCATTCTGACGCAGGGGCAGCGGTCTGTTTCCGAGCTGTGCCGCGAGCTGGGGGTGAATCGCACCCAGTTCAACCGGTATCTGAGCGGCCAGGCCAGCCCGCGCCCGGAGGTCCTGCAACGCATCTGCAGCCATTTCGGCGTGGACGCGCGCATTCTGCTGGAGCCGCTGCACCAGCTTTCCGACACGCGGGCCGAAATGATCCAGCCGTTCAACGCGATCTTCGACTATCTCTATCGTGGGCGCGAGCTTTTGGCCCTGCGTAGCCCGCCACCGGAGGGTATCCACCGCTATTGGCAGCGCTCGTCACTGAACAAGGACTGGGTGAACAGCTATACAGTGCGGCTGTTCTGGCATCAGGGCGCGATGATGTTTCGTGCGCTGGAGGATCCGGGACGCGATGGTAACCCGGCCATCCCGGGGCGTCCGGGCCGTGACATTCGCGGCTGGCTGATGGATCAGGACGATGGGATCGTCATGCAGGCCTTTCAGCCTGCGGGCAAACGGCTGAGCTTCAGCTTTCTGTCCTACCCGGCCCTGTCCGACAGCCAGGTCTATCCGGGGCTGGTGATGATTAGCCGTCCGGCCATGCGCCAGGTGACGCGGATTGAACACTGCGCGTTGGAGCTGCTGCCCCAAGGCGGCAAGTTGATGCCCGCTTTGCGCAATCGGGGAGGGCGCTGGACCGACCAGCTGACGGGGGAGCTGCGCTCGGTCCTATCGGGGGCTATCAGCTGAGGCACTCAGCCGGTTGTGTAATCCAGGATTGCCAACCAGACCCAGATCGACAGGATCGACAGGCCCGTGGCCACCAGCACCAGCGTCGCCGCCACCCGTTTGCCGACACCATACATATTGGCAAAGACATAGGTGTTCACCCCCGGCGCCATCGACGCCGACAGCACCGCAGACCGCATTTGGCCCGTGGACAGTGACAGGAGGTTGCCCAGGGTAAAGGTGATCGTGGGGTGCAGGATCAGTGATGTGGCGGCAATAAGGGCCACGATCTTCATGTCGCCTTCGGGCCGGTAGCGCACCAGCACCCCGCCCAGGCCGAACAGGGCGGCAGGCAGGGCGGCGCCCGCCAGCAGGTCCACCGCGTCATTGACCACGCCGGGTACGGTGAGGCCCGACAGGTTCACCGCAAAGCCTGCCACGATGCCGATCACCAGCGGGTTGCGCGCCATGGAGCGCATCACGCTCATCAGGGTCTGGCCCAGACCGACGCCCTCTGCCTTGGCGAACTCCATCGCGGTGACGCCGATCGTGTAGCAGAACGGCGCGTGAAGCGAGATCAGAACGAAGTTCGGCCCCAGAGCCTCCGCCCCATAGGCGCGTTCGGTAATCGGCAGGCCCAGCAGCAGCAGGTTGGAAAACAGCCCGCCAAACCCGATGGCAACAGAGTCCGTCCAGGGCCGTTTGAACAGGTACCGCGCGCCCAGCAGCCCCACGGTGAACCCGGCCGCCGAGCCGGTGTAGAAGCTGATCAGCAGGGCCGGGTCATAGGACGCCGCCAGGTCCAGCCGCGAAATTGCACGAAACAGCAGGACCGGGATGGCGAAGCTTTGCGTGAAGCTCATCAGCGCATCCATGACCTGGCCGGTGAACAGCCTGCGCCACACGGTCACATACCCCGCCGCGATCACCAGAAAGACGGGCAGGATGACCTCGACCAGCGCGCTCATGGCTCAGATATCGTAGCTGATTGTCATGCCGTCATAGGCGGCGGTGACATGGTCCGGCGTCTCGGCCTCGACCCGGGCATGGTCCAGGTCGATGTGCATGTTGGTCAGCACCGCGCGGCGGGTGCCTGATCGCGCGATCCATTCCAGCGACTGTTCCAGATGGGCGTGGGTTGGGTGTGGGGTGTAGCGCAATGCGTCGATCACCCAACAATCCAGCCCCATGAGCGTGGTCCAGGTGTCTTCCGGGATCTCGTTCACATCCGGCAGGTAGGCCAGGTCGCTCACCCGGAACCCCAGCGAATTGATGCGGCCATGGCCGACCGTGAACGGGGTCAGGGTGATCTCCCCTCCTGCGCCCTCGATGGTCACGTCGCCGTCAATCGTGTGCATGTCCAGGATCGGCGGGTAGCTCGACCCTTCGGGCTGCACGAAGGCGTAGCCGAAACGGGCAAACAGCGCGTCCTGGGTGGGCGGGTCGGCCCAGACCGGCAGGCGGGCGCGCTGGTTGTAGACGATCATGCGCAGGTCATCGATCCCGTGCACGTGGTCGGCATGGGCGTGGGTATAGACCACCGCGTCCAGGTTGCCGATGCCCGCGTCCAGAAGCTGCTGGCGCATGTCCGGCGAGGTGTCGATCAGCACGCGGGTGGTGCCTGCGGCCTCCTCACGGGTCACCAGCATCGAACAGCGGCTGCGCCGGTTCTTGGGGTTCGCGGGATCGCAATCGCCCCACTCGCCGCCCAGCCGCGGCACCCCGCCCGAGCTGCCACAGCCCAGGATGGTGAAGGTCAGGCGCCCCATCAGGCAGCCGCCTCATAGGCCGTGACTTTGGAAAACAGCCGATCGAAATTGGCTTGGGTCTGGGCGGCGAAATCGGCGTAGTCCATGCCGAAGACCTCGGCCCCGACCTTGGCCGTGTGCATCGTATAGGCCGGTTCATTTCGCTTGCCACGGAAGGGCGGCGGCGCAAGATAGGGCGCGTCGGTTTCGACCAGGATGCGGTCGATCGGGGCGGCGGCGAAGATGTCGCGCACCTCCTGGCTTTTCGGGAAGGTCGCGATGCCGGACATGGACAGGTAAAAACCCAGATCCACGCAGGTTTTCGCCAATTCCGGGCCGGAGCAATAACAATGCATCACACAGGAATATGCGCCCTTGGCGTGTTCCTCGGACAGGATGCGGGCCATGTCCTCATCCGCCGCGCGGGCGTGGATGATCAGGGGCAGGCCGGTCTGGCGCGCGGCCTCAATATGGATGCGCAGGCTGTCCTTCTGCACCTGCGCGCTTTCGGCGGTGTAGTGGTAATCCAGCCCACTTTCACCGATGCCCACGAATTTCGGATGCTCGGCCAGAGCGACCAGCTCGTCCACGGTGGCAAGCGGTTCCTCGGCGGCGCTCATTGGGTGGGTGCCTCCGGCAAAGAAGACAGGTGCGTGGGCCTCGGCGATGGCCTGCACCTGCGGGATGTTGCGCAGGCGGGTGCAGATCGTGACCATGCGCGTCACGCCGTTCTCGGCCGCATTGGCGATGATCTGATCCAGCTGGCCCTCGAAATCCGGGAAGTCCAGGTGACAGTGGCTATCAGTGATTTGGGGAATGCTCATGGCCGCCTCATCGGGCGGCAACTGCGTCCGCCGTTTCATTGATCCTGAAGACCATATCAAGGATGAGCGCAGAAGGGTCAAGGTTCACCGCACGGCCATGCTGGGCGGCGGCGGACAGCTCCTGTTGTGTCGTGGCCCAGGCGCGGGCGGCGGGACCGCCGGGCGACAGGCGGGACAGGATCGCAGCCTCGTTCGGCGCGGCTTCGGCGGCGGGGGGCAGACCGGCGCCGGTGCGGGCCAAGCGGGTCAGGAACAGGTCGAAAAGATGCAGGATCAGGTCATAACGATCCGCGTTCGCCGCACCGGTCGCCTGCGTAGAAAGCTTCAACGCGCGGGGTCGGTCATAACGCGGTGCCTCGGCAAAGGTCGCGCAGATTTCACCATAGAGCCCCAGCCCATCCAGATGGGTCAGTGTCAGCGCCTCACCCACCGACCCTGCGGCCAGCTGACCCAGGGCATCGGTCTGGATGTCGCCCTCGGCTCCGGCGGCGGCCAGCGCCTGGGTCAGAACGTCCGGTGGCAATGGGGCCAGACGCAGTTCGCGGCAGCGCGAGCGGATGGTGGGCAGAAGCCGCGTGGGCTGGTGCGAGATCAGCAGAAACACGGCCCCCTCGGGCGGTTCCTCCAACAGTTTCAGGATCGCGTTGGCGGCGTTTGTGTTCAGCTCATCCGCGGAGTCGACGATGACCACACGCCGCCCGCCGTCCGAGGCTGACATGTGCAGAAAACCCTTGAGTTTGCGGGTCTCGTCGACGCGGATGTCCTGGGAAAGCTTGTCGCCCTTGTCGTTCGGCCCACGGCGCAGCAGGAACAACCCGGGTTCGGACAGCGCCATCAGGCGACGCGCCACCGGGTGTTCGGGGTCGATATCCAGGGTCGATGGCGGTTCGGGCGCGAACATGCCGCCATCATCGGGCGGGGTCGCCAGCAGAAATCGCGCAAGCCGCCAGGCGAGCGTCGCCTTGCCCACGCCACGCGGGCCGGTGATCAACCAGGCGTGATGCAGGCGACCGGAGGTGTAGGCCTCCAGAAAACGGCCCTCGGCCTCGGATTGGCCCAGCAGGTTTTCGGTTTCCCGTGGGTGTGGGGCGCCTTCAACACGGTCCGGTTCCGGCAGGTCGGCAGGGTCGCTCATGACATGCGGGTCCGGGCGATATGGGCGACGTCCTTGGCGACCTCGTCAATCGAGCGCGCCCCGTCCACCACGACGCAGCGGTCGGCAAACTCCAGCGCCAGGTCCAGGAAGCCTTCGCGCATCTTCGCCTGCAGCTCGGCGCCGAAATCCTCAAACCGTTCCTCGGTGCCGCCACGCCCTTTTGCACGGGCGTGGCCGGTGTTCGGGTCCATGTCGATGATGAAGGTCAGATCCGGTTCGCGCCCGATCATGAGGTCATGAAGTGCGTCCACCTGGGCGCGCTTGTTGCCGGAACGGCTGCCCTGGTAAATCCGCGTGGAATCCGCAAACCGGTCACAGATCACCGTCTTGCCCTCCGCTAGGGCCGGTTCGATCAGCCGTTCCAGATGGTCGCGCCGCGCAGCGGTAAACAGCAGCAGTTCCGTCTCGGCCGACCAACGGTCCGGGTCGCCTTCCAGCACAAGGGCGCGGATTTCCTCGGCCCCCGGGCTGCCGCCCGGCTCGCGGGTGTGGATCACGTTGTGGCCTTCTGCGCGCAGGGTTTCGGCCAGCAGGCGCGCCTGGGTCGATTTGCCCGACCCGTCGATGCCCTCGAAGGTAATGAACAGCCCGTCCTGCATCAGTTGGTGGCCGCCTCGGGCGCAGCGCCTGTGCTTCCGCCCTGGATCATGCCGATGACCTTGCCGGCAGCCGCTTGTAGGCGCGGCACGAACCCTGCCTTGCCCACGGCGGCCTCGGCATAAAGCGGCACGGTCATTTCCGGCAGCCCATCGCGGGCGATGATCATTTGGCCCAGTTCCTGACCTTCGGTGATCGGCGCCTCGATGGGGCCGTTCCAGGTCACCTTGGCCTCGATCCCGTCACGCTGCATCGCGGGGACCAGCATTTCAATGTCAGCCCCGGGGACCAGGCCAACGCTTGGGGCGTCGCCCAGCCAAACCTCGGCCTCGGCCACACGTTCGCCCGCCTTCACGGGCGTGCGCATGGCGAACTGGCGGAAAGCCCAGTTGACCACGGCCTCGCTCTCCTCGGCGCGAGCGGATTCGCTGTCCAGCCCCGAGATCACGAAGACGACGCGGCGTTTACCCTGAAGGGCTGAGCCGACCAGGCCGTAGCCCGCCTCCTGTGTGTGGCCCGTCTTCAACCCGTCCGCGCCGATGCCCAACCGCAAAAGCGGGTTGCGGTTGCGGCGGTTGTCGGGCGCACGGCCATCGAACAGGAACTCAGTCTGGCTGAAATAGGGGTAGTACTGCGGGAATTCGGTGATCAGGCGGCTGGCGAGGATTGCCAGATCCTCCATCGACATGCGCTGCGCCGGGTGCGGCCAGCCGGAGGAGTTACCAAACGAGCTGTTCATCATGCCCAGGGCCTCGGCGCGTTCGGTCATCATGCGGGCAAAGGCGTCCTCGGTGCCGCCGAGGGCCTCGGCTACGACCACACAGGCGTCATTGCCCGATTGCACGATGATGCCCTGGATCAGTTCCTCGACCGTGGGACGGTCGGTGGTGTTCAGGAACATGGTCGAGCCGCCCATCGCCTGGGCCCGGTCCGACACGCCGAACTGCGTGTCCATCTGTACGCGCCCGTCCGCCAGTGCCTCGAACAGCATGTTCAGCGTCATCAGCTTGGACATGGAGGCTGGCGGCAGAGGCACGTCGGCCTCTTTCTCGAACAGGACCGTGCCGGTGGTCACGTCCAAGACGAAGGCCGAGCTGGCGCGGGTCTCGAATGCGTGGGCGGGAACGGCCAAGACGGCCGCGAAGGCGGCGGCTAGAAGGGCAAGACGGCGCATGTGGGGCGTCCTTTCCGGCTCAGTGGGTCACGTAGTAGGCATCGGCAAAGCCCAATGCCTTGATCTTCTTCAGAAGGGCAGCACGTTCGCTGGCCGAGGTGGCCGGGCCGACCACGACGCGCCAGAAGGACTTGCCTGCGGAGCTGCCGGGCTTGATGGTCGGAACCATCCCGGCGCGGCGCAGGCTTTCGGCGGTGTTGGCGGCGTTGCCCTCGACGCTGAAAATGCCGATCTGGATGAAGGGTTTGGCCAAGCCGGACGCAACCGGCGCGCGCGGGGCAGGGGCGGCGGGCGGCGGTGTCTCGACTGCGGCGGTGGTGGCACCGGTTCCGGTGGCGGCCTCGACTTCGTCCAGAGCCGCGGCAGCGGCGGCGATCGGGTTCGTCTCAACCTCGCCGGTGTCGTCCAACGTTTCTGCCGCGATCTCCTCCGCCGGTTCCAGCGGATCATTTCCTGCGGTGGGATCCTGTTCAGCAGTCGGATCTGGCACCTCTTCGCGACGAAGGGCGGTCACGTTCAGCGTGACCGGCGATCCCGCCAGCATGCCCAGCGCGTCGGCAGCATCCGAGCTGACCTGGAAGCGCGGCCCGGGCACCTCGCGTTCGCGACGGAACAGGGCGCCGATGACAAACTTGCCGTTGGCCTCATTGCGGATGATGACGCGTTCGGGGTCCTGAGCCTCCGGGTGGGCCACCCAGACGCCGCCAAGGCTGGGACGCCCGTCCCACAGTCCGTTCTCGGTGATCTGAAAGACCTCAGGTGCTTCGACATCTCGTTCGACCAGCCGCGTTTCGCCCCCGGCCCGCGGCGCGGTTTCCCCTCCGCCGCCTTGCAGAAAACCGGGCATCTGCCCAGGTTCGCATGCCGAAAGAACTACCGCGCTGCCCAGAAGTAGCGCCACTGCCTGCGTGGTCCTGCGTTTCATGTCATGCCCCTTGAACCCAACTGCCCTGTTCGGGGCTTCCACCCCTTGTTGCGCGCAGTCTAGCGAGCCGCTACGCCCCTGAAAAGGCCGCGCCGTGCATTCGGCACAAATCAGCCCGCATTTCGCCCTTTCAAAATCCCGCGACCCGGGCTAACCCTGTGCGAATGCGGCCCGCACCCCCGGAGGAGTGGCAGAGTGGTCGAATGCACCGGTCTTGAAAACCGGCGAGGGTGAAAGTCCTCCGTGGGTTCGAATCCCACCTCCTCCGCCAAAAACGTACCTAAAAATCAATGAAAGACAGTAAGGTGTAGGATTCCTTGGCGACGTCGGCCCGCTTCGCATCCCCATAGGCGTTCGTGCTTGCAGGGCATGACATGCACTCACTGAAACCTCAAAAACTCTACACTCCGTGCCGAACTGCGCACTTTTGATCGCAGCGAGGTGGTCCATGAAAGCACGATCATCGAGAACGGCAACTGGACACTGGTCCGGGAGAACAACTGCCAATGCTTTCAGCCATGTCCATATAGGAATGCGCAAGGCCCTCAGCTGTGGGCATGGGGCAGGGGCGCGCTTGCGGTTGAACAAGACCGGCGGCTTTGACGATGGTATTGATGAAGTTGAAGATCCCGACGACTTCAACGGTTTCGTAGAGTGCGGCTTGGCTCCAGCCAGCGCTCAAGGCTGCCTTGAATGCGCGATCCAGCTCTCCGCTATCGCCCACGATCAGGCGGCGTGCATATTCCGCCAGCGGTTCGACGTCGACATTGGGCTGGGCGTTTGGGGCTGTCAAAACCTCGGCGAATAAGGAGTGGTAGAAGGCGCAATAGGCGACATCATTCTGCTGCGAAACGATGGCCGCAATCGTTTCACGCTGCCCCCGCGACAGCTCTCCATCGGCGCACATGATACTATTGAGCAGGTGGAGCAGCGGCTTGGAGTTCCGGGGAAAGGCCCTCAAGACCTCGGTCAGTCCGCTGTTTGGCGTAAGTCCTTCAAAATGTGCCATGCCCGTCCCCTGTTCGCCCACGAACCATCCAGTTAAGGATAGGAACAAAAGGGTAGCACAAAGCGGCGCCCCTTTGCGTTCAAAAATCCCAGTCTTCGTCTTCCGTGGCCACCGCCTTGCCGATGACATAAGACGAGCCCGAGCCCGAGAAGAAATCATGGTTCTCGCTGTCGGGGCTGAGCGCGGCCAGGATTGCCGGGTTTACCTCGGAGACTTCGGGCGGGAACAACGCCTCGAACCCGAGGTTCTGCAAGGCCTTGTTGGCGTTATAATGCAGGAAGACTTTGACATCCTCGGTCAGGCCGATCTCGTCATAAAGCTCTTCGGTATACTGGTTCTCGATGCCGTATAGCTCGAACATCAGCGAGAAGGCATAGTCCTTCAACTCCTGCTGTTCGGCCTCTGACAGTTTTTCATAGCCGCGTTGGAACTTGTAGCCGATGTAATAGCCATGCACCGCCTCGTCGCGGATGATCAGGCGGATGAGGTCAGCGGTGTTGGTCAGCTTGGCGCGCGAGGACCAGTACATTGGCAGGTAGAAGCCGGAATAGAACAGGAAGCTTTCCAGGAAGACGCTGGCGATCTTGCGCTTCAAGGGATCGTTGCCCGGCGCATAGGTGTCCAGGATCGCGCGGGCCTTGGCTTGCAGATGCGGGTTTTCGTCGGCCCAGCGGAAGGCCTCGTCGATTTCCTTGGTCGAGCAGAGCGTCGAGAAAATTGACGAATAGCTGCGCGCGTGCACCGCCTCCATGAACGCGATGTTGGTCAGAACGGCCTCTTCATGCTGGGTCACCGCGTCGGGCATCAGGGACGGCGCGCCGACCGTGTTCTGGATCGTGTCGAGAAGCGTGAGGCCCGTGAACACGCGAATGGTCAGTTCCTTTTCGTGGTCCGTCAGCGTGGCCCAGCTGGGAATGTCATTGGAAAGCGGGACCTTTTCCGGCAGCCAGAAATTCACCGTTAGGCGGTTCCAGACCTCCAAGTCTTTATCGTCGTCCAGGCGGTTCCAATTGATCGCGCGCGGGACCGTGGTGGTGGGCATGTCTTTCATGGGTTCTCTCCGATCAAAGCGCGATTACAGCGTGCAAGACACGCAGCCCTGAACCTCGGTGCCCTCCAGGGCCTCCTGGCGCAGGCGCACGTAGTAGATGGTCTTGATGCCTTTCTTCCAGGCATAGATCTGGGCCTTGTTGATATCCCGCGTGGTCGCTTCGGCCGGGAAGAACAGGGTCAGGGACAGCCCCTGGTCCACATGTTCCGTGGCCGCCGCATAGGTGTCGATCAGCGCCTCTGGACCGATCTCATAGGCGTCGCGGTAATAGTCCAGGTTGTCATTGTCCATGAAGGCGGCCGGGTAATAGACGCGGCCGATCTTGCCTTCCTTGCGGATTTCGATCTTCGACACGATCGGGTGGATCGAGCTGGTCGAGTTGTTGATATAGCTGATCGACCCGGTCGGAGGCACCGCCTGCAGGTTGCGGTTATAGATCCCGTGTTTCATCACGTCCGCCTTCAGCGACGCCCAATCGGCGCGGGTCGGCAGGTCGACCCCGTCAAACAGATGCTGGACGGTCTCGCTTTCGGGCAGCCAGTCGCGGGTGGTGTACTTGTCGAAGAAGGTGCCGGAGGCATAGTCGGATTTCTCGAACCCCTTGAACGCCTCACCCTTCTCCTGTGCCAACTCACAGGAGGTACGGATCGCGTGAAAGGCTACGGCAGCGAAGTAGACGGAGGTGAATTCCACCCCCTCTGGACTGCCATAATGCACCCGTTCGCGTGCCAGATACCCATGCAGGTTCATCTGCCCCAGCCCGACCGCGTGGCTTTCGTCATTGCCGCGCCGCACGGACGGCACGCTGTCGATCGCCGACATTTCCGACACCGCCGTCAGCGACCGGATCGCCGCCCCCACGGTCTGGCCCAGATCCTTGCCATCCATGGTCTTGGCGATGTTCAGCGATCCCAGGTTGCAGGAGATATCCGTGCCCAGGTGGGCATAACTCAGGTCGTCATTGAACTCGGATGCCGTGTTCACCTGCAGGATTTCCGAACACAGGTTCGACATGTTGATGCGCCCGTCCACCGGGTTCATGCGGTTCACTGTGTCCTCGAACATCACGTAGGGGTAGCCGCTCTCGAACTGGATTTCCGCGATCGTCTGGAAGAAGGCGCGCGCGTTCACCTTGGACTTGCGAATGCGCTTGTCCTCGACCATTTCGTGATACTTTTCCGAGACCGAGATTTCCGAGAAGGGCACGCCATAGACCCGCTCCACGTCATGGGGCGAGAACAGGTACATGTCCGCGTTCTTCTTGGCCAGTTCGAAGGTGACATCCGGGATCACCACGCCCAGGCTCAGTGTCTTGATGCGGATTTTTTCGTCGGCGTTTTCGCGCTTGGTGTCCAGAAAGCGCATGATGTCAGGGTGGTGGGCGTTCAGATAGACTGCGCCTGCGCCCTGGCGCGCGCCCAGCTGGTTGGCGTAGGAAAAGCTGTCTTCCAGAAGCTTCATCACCGGAATGACGCCGGAGGATTGGTTCTCGATCCCTTTGATCGGTGCGCCGTGCTCACGAATGTTCGTGAGCAGAAGCGCCACGCCGCCGCCGCGCTTGGACAGCTGCAGCGCCGAGTTGATGCCCCGCCCGATGCTTTCCATGTTGTCTTCCAACCGAAGCAGGAAGCAGGAAATCAGCTCGCCGCGTGACGCTTTGCCTGCGTTCAGGAAGGTGGGCGTCGCGGGCTGGAACCGGCCCGACAGCATCTCGTCCATGAAGGACATGGCAAGGTCTTCGTCCCCACGCGCCAGGCACAGCGCGGTCATCACGACGCGGTCTTCATAGCGCTCCAGATAGCGCTGCCCGTCGCGGGTCTTCAGCGTGTAGGACGTGTAATACTTGAAGGCGCCCAGGAAGGTCGGGAAACGGAATTTCTTGGCATAGGCCGCTTCCCAGATCTTGCGCATGAAGTTCTTGGAATATTGGTCCAGAACCGCGTCTTCGTAATAACCTTCCTCGACCAGATATCCCAGTTTCTCATCCAGCGAATGGAAGAACACGGTGTTCTGGTTCACATGCTGCAGGAAATACTGTCGCGCGGCCATGCGGTCGGCGTCGAAACGGATCTTGCCGTCCCCATCATAGAGGTTCAGCATCGCGTTCAGCGCGTGGTAATCCAGCGTGTTCAGGTCGCTGTCGAGCATAGGTTTTCCCCCAGTTTGGTCAGGCCCTCGCGCACGCGGGCGATGTCGGTTTCGGTGCCCGCAAGCTCGAAGGAATAGAGCTGCGGCACCTGGCATTTCTTTGCGATGATGCGACCCGACAGGGCGTAGGTCGCACCGAAGTTTCGGTTGCCGGTCGCGATCACGCCCACCAGACGCGCGCGGGTGGCAGGATCGTTCAGGAAACGGATCACCTGTTTCGGGACCGCCCCCCGCCCTTCACCGTCCGCATAGGTCGGACAGATCAGAACGAACGGGCCTTCCGGGGCGGGCGTGGGCGCGTCAGGGTCAATCGGAATGCGCGCGGCAGACCATCCCAGCCGCGTCACGAACCGTTCGGTATTGCCCGAACTTGAAGAGTAATAGACCAGCGCCGGGGCTTGGCCGCCCACCTCAGGCCAGCTGGGCGATCATGTCCGGGCGAAAGCCCGACCAGTGGTCGCCACCGGCCACCACAACAGGGGCTTGGCGGTAGCCCAGTTCGGTCACATGAGACAGCGCATCATCATCCTGCGTCAGGTCCACCACGTCGTAATCGACACCTTTCGCATCCAGTGCGCGGGTGGTGGCGGTGCATTGCACGCAAGCGGGTTTGGAATAAACGATGATGCTCATCTGTCCTCTGTCCTTTTATTGGCAAACTCGAGGACGCAGTGCCGGGAAACCTCCCTGAACACGCCCCCGAACCCTCCGTTCGTGGTCATATTTTCGCGCTCGCGGCAGGTCTCCTGACTCGCGGATTCTCGCTTGACCGGCCTTCCCGAAAGCGTGCTTTCAGTGGCGTGATCGGCCTTGCTATCCACTTACAGTTGCGGGGGCAGTACCGGATTTTCACCGGTTTCCCTCTTAGCCCTCGATCAGAATCGAAGGAACCGAAGCAACATGATATTGGGGTCGAAAGGCGACTACTGTCAATATATGGAATATTCTGGCTGCTATTTTCTTGTCTTCATGCAGGTCCGGGTACTGTGCAGAGTCCTTCCCGGCTGTCGGTCCTGGTTGTGAGCCTCACCTTATTGCAGATGTGGTCATAGGTTGGCTGAGCGTGTTGTACGGAGAGCCCTTGCCAAGAGCAGTCTGGCAAGCACAATTGTTGCGCCGTTCGCTACAACCGGAAGTGCCCCGCATCCTGATGCCACAGGGGCGGGTCAGGCCTGCACCGCGCCCGTAGCCTGTGTTTGTATCGACGCAATCTGGCTGTAGAGGTGCCAGCTGGCATGCCCAAGCAGGGGCAGTACGATGAACAGCCCCAGGAACCATGGCGCCAGGGCCAGCAGCGTGAGGGCGCCGATGAACAGGGCCCATGTCAACATGACCGCGCCGTTGGTCATGACATAGGAGAAACTGGCGACCATGGCGGTCACGAAATCCAGCTCCCGGTCCAGAAGCATCGGGATCGACAGGACCGTGATTGAAAAGAGCAGGAAGGCGATTATCGCCCCGGCGGCCATGCCGACACCCAGCATCGCGACGCCATTCGGACTCACGAAGACTTCGAAGGAGGTCATGATATTGACCATCGTCACGCGCCCCATGAAGAGGGCGAAGATCATGTGCCCAAGCCAGACCCAGATCAGGAACAGGCCCAGCACCATCATGCAGATTGAAGGCAGCTGTCGGCGGCTCTGGCGCAGCACGACACCGAAGACCGCGCCAAGCGACAGCGCCTCCCCGCGCTCCAGACGGCGCGACACCTCGTAAAGCCCGATGGCGGCAAAGGGGGCGATCAGTGGAAAGCCAAAGGCCGCCAGCAGCAGCCAGAAGATCATCCCGGTCTGCAGTGTTATCCAGACCATGACCCACCCTGCCGCCACGCAAAGCCCGGCGCAGATCAGGCCGAATATCGGGGCGCTGCGGAAGTCGCGCCATCCGAGCCGCAGCGCCTCGCGCAACATGCCCATGTGTGCGGTTTTCAGTTCGGGAATATCAGAAAGCTTCTCCATGTGTTCCTCCCCTTGTTAAACTGCAACGTGACCCGGAACGGTTGCGACCGCGCCGATCAAAGCGAGCGTTCAGGCGCCTGCTGGCTGTGCTTGGTTGCGTCCAGGTCCCTGAGACCCAAGGGGCGACGACCGGCCTTGCCGCGTTATCTGCGATCGGCAATTGCCTGGCGGTACAAGTGCCAGGTCGCATGGCCCAGGATTGGCAATACGATGATCATCGCGATGAACAGCGTCAGAACGCCAATGCCCAGGAATGCCACGACGACCAGGCCCCAGGCCCCAATGGCGACGGGGTTTTGCGCGGTGACCCGCACAGAGGCCACGACCGCTGCGGGCAGACCCACGTGGCGGTCGATGAGAAGCGGGAAGGACACCACGCTTATGGCCAGCACCAGTGCGGCAAACAGGAACCCGATCCCGATGCCACTGACCAGCATCGCCCAGCCAGCGCCTGTGGTGAAAATGTCCCGTGCGAATGTCGCGATCGAGGTCGGCGGTTCCGGCCCCAGGGTCAGGAAGTAAATCCAGGATGCGACATACATCCAGACCACAAAGATCGACAGAAGGAAGCCGCCGAGAACGAGGATGGGAACGAAGGAGGGCGACCGCAGGACGTCGAAGGCGTGACGCCAACTGACCGCCTCTCCGCGTTCGTGGCGTCGGCTCATCTCGTATAGGCCGATGGCTGCAATCGGACCCACCAGGGCAAAGCCGGAGATCAGCGGGAACACGAGCGGCAGGAAGTCGGTATTCGACGCGAACCAGACCAGAAGGAAGCCGATGATCGGATACATCACGATGATGAAGATCACGTCCGATCGGAACGCCATGAAGTCCTGTGCGCCCTTTTGCAATGCGACCTTGAGGTCAGAGACCCCAATGTCACGGATTTCGATTGGCGCAGTGTCCCGGCCAGCAAACTCTTTCGTCGCTTCGCCTGCACCCTGCGCGCCCTGACCGAACATCCGTGCGGTCCAGGAGAATGGATTTCCGATTGTTTTGACCATGCGCGTTTCCTCACCCATCTGAAGGCGACAGGCGCGGCCGCTCAGCAAGATGACCGCATCGGACCTGTGCCAAGACCCCTCAAGTCTAGCAGAAACAGGCCCGACTGTCATGTTTACGCCGGTCCGCGGGGGTGGTTTCAATCGAACGTGAACGGGATTTGAATGCCGCGCTGCGCTTTAAAACGTGCTATCATGAGGTCCGTTGTTCCAAATGGGAGGCGGGGCAAACCTCAACGTCCAACAGGGGCGTGGGGCTGGTGCCACGCGTCATTCGGCCCGTTTGAACCCGGCAGCAACTGGCCGCCTCAAAGTGGCGCCAAACCGGCCCGCCAAACATGCGGCGCCGAAGAGACGACGTCGCACCGAGAGACATCACGGGAGGGACGGTATGAGACACATGCATATTCTCCGCGCAGGCGGGTCCGTCGGGACCAGGATTCTGGTGCGCCGAATCCCTCTGTCTGATTTGCGCGAGGCGTTGCGGCTGGGGGTGCATGATTTTGGCGCCGGGTTCTCTCACTACATCTTCGCGGCGCTCATCTGTCCGCTGATCGGGCTGTGCCTCTTTGCCCTGACTGCCAGGATGAGCGCCTGGCATCTGATCTATCCGTTCACTGCGGGGTTCGCGCTGGTTGGCCCCTTCGTCTCGCTTGGCTTGTATGAGTTCAGCCGACGGCGCGAGCTTGGGCTCGACACGGCGCCCCGGAAAATCTTCGCCGTGCTGGGCTCCCCGGCGCTGCCCGCCATCGCGGCGCTGGGCCTGTGGCTGGCGGTTCTGTTCCTGGGCTGGCTGCTGTTTGCGCAGATGCTTTATGGCCGGGTGTTTTCCGGGCTTGTCTTCGACGGACCAGCAGAGTTTCTGTCCGCCGTGTTCGGCACGGAACGGGGATGGGTCTTGCTGCTTTATGGCAACCTTGCGGTCCTGGTCTTTGCTTTCATCGTCCTGGGAACCACCGTGGTGTCCTTTCCGCTGCTGCTCGACCGGGATGTCGGGGTGATCGCTGCGGTGTCGGTATCCGCGCTTGCGCTGATCAAGAACCCGGGGCCGGTTCTGGCATGGGGGGCGATCGTTGCTGGGTTGCTCATGATCGGTGCGCTGCCGGTGCTCATCGGCCTGATTGTCGTGTTGCCGGTCCTGGGCCATGCGACCTGGCACCTTTATCGCAAGCTGGTGTGGTTCGAGGAGCCGGATCAGACCTAGGGCGATCCGAACTCCATCACCCGCGTGGCCACCGTGTAGTCGGATTCCACGATGAGGATGACAAGCAGCCCGATCATGGCCAGCGGCGGCAACAGGATCGCGTAACTCAGCGCCAGGCGTTCCCAGGCCATGTGCATGAAGACCGCCAGGATCAGCCCCGCCTTCAGCGCCATGAAGATCAGGATGAGGCTCCAGCGCAGCAGACCCTGAAGCCCGACATAATCCACGAAGTACGAGGCCGCGCTGAGCACGAACAGAAACCCCCAGACTGTCAGGTAGAGGCGGATAGGGTGCTGTTGCCCTTCGTGGTCGCCAAGGGTGGATTTCGTTTGTGGTGAATGTGCCATGTTTTCCCCCTACCAGAGATAGAAGAATGCGAAGATGAAGACCCAGACCAGGTCGACGAAGTGCCAGTAGAGCCCCATGATCTCGACGCTTTCGTAGTCGCCCTTGCCCGAGGACAGCCAGCTACGCTCGTCCCGGTCGAAGTCGCCGCGCCAGACCTTGCGGGCGACGATCAACAGGAAGATGACGCCGATGGTCACATGGGTGCCGTGGAACCCGGTGATCATGAAGAAGCTGGCGCCGAACTGTTCCGCCCCCCAGGGATTGCCCCAGGGCCGCACGCCTTCGGAAATCAGCTTGCTCCATTCAAATACCTGCATGCCGACGAAGGTGGCGCCGAGCGCGGCCGTGGCCAGCATCAAAAGCGCGGTTGGGCCGCGCGCCTTGCGATAGGCGTTGTTGACCGCCATCGCCATGGTGCCGGAGGACGAGATCAGCACGAAGGTCATGATGGCGATCAGCAGAAGCGGGAAATTCTGATCGCCGATGTGCAGGGCGAAGACCTCACTGGCATTGGGCCAATCGACCTGGGTCGAGCTGCGCGCGGTCATGTAGGCCACCAGGAAACAGGCGAAGATGAACGTGTCGCTGAGCAGCAGGATCCACATCATCGCCTTGCCCCAGGACACGCGTTTGAAGGCGCGCTGGTCCGAGCTCCAGTCGGCAACGAAACCGCCCATGTCATTGCGCGTGTCGGTCCGTGCGTTGTCTATGGTGTTTCCGGCCATCGAAACCTCCTCATGTCAGGGCCGCGCGGCACAGGGCCAGGAAGGCGTTTCCCCAGCCCTGAAGCAGTGCGAACAGGATCAGCCAGACGCCCAGCAGCGCGTGCCAGTAGAGGGCGCAGAGCCGGATGCGTGTCTGTCTCTGGTCCGGGTTCGCCCCGCCACGCCCGCCGCTCCAGACCCCGCCAAGGACCAGCAGCCCGCCCAGGATGTGCAGCCCGTGCAGTCCGGTGATCAGGTAGAAGAAACTCGCCGCGGGGGCGCTGCCCAGTTGGTATCCTCCGGCGGTCAGCATGCGCCAGGCCTCGATCTGACCGACCAGGAAGGCCAGGGTGGCCAGGCTGGCAGCAGTCAGGCCGAAATGTAAAAGACGTGTCTTGTGCTGTCGGCCAGCTCGGACCGCGAGCTGCATGAAGAGACTGCCCAACACCAGAAGGCCTGTGTTGGCCCAGACCACACGCGGCAACGGGGCCAGTTGCCAGGGTGTTGCGTCAATCTGCATGACGAAGGCGCTGCCCAGCATTGGGAAGAGCCCGCCGATCACCACCACGAAGACAAGCAGCCCGGTGCCGCCCGCCGAGTGGTGTGCTGGCCCATGTGCAGCGTGCGCAGTTCCGCTCTCCAGCCAGGGTTTCGACATCAGCCGTTGCTGCGATAGCCACCAGCCGGTCCCGATCGCGATGATCGCCAGGAAGGTCAGAATGACGGTCATGACGCACCCTCCGGCTTATCCGGCACCCATGGGTCGTTCTGGGCCACGAAGTCCTCGGGCGCGCCGGGCACGCTGAAGTCATAGGCCCAGCGGTAGACATTGGGCAGTTCGTCCCAATTGCCGTGTTTCGGTGGCGTGTCCGGCGTCTGCCACTCCAGGCTGGTGGCGCGCCAGGGGTTGGGGCCGGAGGCCCTGCCGTGGCGCATGCTCCAGAAGATGTTGAACAGGAACAGCACCTGCACGGCGCCGACCACCAGGGCGGCGGCGGAGATGAAGGCGTTCAGCCCGTCCACCGGGGCGGTCAGGAACGCCATGTCGCCGGTTTCGTAATAGCGGCGCGGCACGCCGACTAGGCCGACGTAATGCATCGGGAAAAAGATCGCATAGGCACCGATGAAGGTGACCCAGAAATGGATCTGGCCCATCGCCTCGTTCAGCATCCGCCCGGTCATCTTCGGATACCAATGATAGATCGCGCCGAAGATGACCATGATCGGCGCCACGCCCATCACCATGTGGAAATGCGCCACCACGAACATCGTGTCGGACAGGGGCACGTCCACCACCACATTGCCCAGGAACAGCCCGGTCAGCCCGCCGTTGACGAAGGTCACGATGAAGCCCAATGCAAACAGCATCGGCAGGGTCAGGTGAATGTCTCCGCGCCAAAGGGTCAGCACCCAGTTGTAGACCTTGATCGCGGTCGGAATGGCGATGATCAGCGTGGTGGTGGCGAAGAAGAAGCCGAAATAGGGGTGCATGCCGCTGACATACATGTGGTGGGCCCAGACAATGAAGCTGAGCGCGCCAATGATGACGATGGCCCAGACCATCATCCGATAGCCGAAGATGTTCTTGCGCGCGTGGATCGCGATCAGGTCGGACACGATGCCGAAGGCGGGCAGGGCGACGATATAGACCTCGGGATGGCCGAAGAACCAGAACAGGTGCTGGAAGGCAATCGGGCTGCCGCCGCCATAGCTCAGCTTCTCGCCGAACTCGACCAGGGTGGGCATGAAGAAGGAGGTGCCCAAGAGCTTGTCGAACAACATCATCACGCAGGCCACGAACAGGGCCGGGAAGGCCAGCAGGGCCATGACCGTGGCAGTAAAGATGCCCCAGATGGTCAGGGGCAGGCGCATCATGGTCATGCCACGGGTGCGCGCCTGCAGAACCGTGACCACGTAGTTCAGCCCGCCCATGGTAAAGCCGACGATGAACAGGATCAGCGACAGGAGCATCAGGATGATGCCGCTCTGCTCTCCGCCCGGGGTGCCCGACAGCACCGCTTGCGGCGGGTAGAGCGTCCACCCGGCCCCGGTTGGCCCGCCGGGGACAAAGAAACTGGCGACAAGCACCAGCACCGCCAGCAGGTAGATCCAGTAGCTGAGCATATTGACGAAGGGAAACACCATGTCCCGCGCGCCGACCATCAGCGGGATCAGGTAATTGCCGAAGCCCCCCAGAAAGATCGCGGTCAGCAGATAGATCACCATGATCATCCCGTGCATGGTGACGAACTGGTAATAGGCTTCAGGCGTGATGAAATCGAAGATACCCGGAAAGCCCAATTGCAACCGCATCAGCCAGGACAGGACCAGCGCGACCAGCCCGATGGCCACTGCCGTGCCCGCGTATTGAATGGCGATGTACTTTGCGTCCTGCGAGAAGACATAGCGACCGATCCAGCCATGCGCATGGGGCGGCATGACATCCGGAACTTCGCGCGGGGGTAGATCCACGTGTTCATCCGAGCGGTGATCGACCATTTGTCTCCTCCTCGTTTCTTGTCCTTTTGTCCCCTTTGATTATGCGTGCCTCGATGGGCCGCGCTTCTTTCCCACCCGGTCAGCGTCCGGCAACGCGCACCGACCGCCCGTCGCGCGCGGCCTTGGCGTATTCCTCGAAAGTGATCTGGTTGGCCAGCCACTCCTGATAGTCCTCGGCCCCCACCACGATGACCGAACCGCGCATGTAGGCGTGTGCGGTGCCGCAGTATTCGGCGCACAGGACCTCAAACTCGCCGGTCCGTGTCGGCGTGATCCAGAAATAGGTCACCATGCCGGGGACCATGTCCATCTTGGCGCGGAACTCGGGCACATAGAAGTTGTGCAGAACATCGACCGACCGCAGCCAGACCCGAACCGGGCGATCCAGCGGCAGGTAGAGCTCTCCGCCCTCGACGATGATGTCGTCCTTGCCGAACCGGTCATGCGGATTGATGCCCAGCGGGTTGTCCGCGCTGACCCAATCCGCGCCCGAGGTGCCGAGCCGACCATCGGCGCCGGGCAGTCGGTAATCCCAGCTCCATTGCTGGGCGAAGACCTCGACCTCATCCGCGCCCTCGGGGACGGTGACGAACTGGTCCCAGACGATCAGCCCCGGCAGCAGCATGGCCGCCACGCCGACACCGGTGATCGCGGTCAGCCAGAGCTCCAATCGGCGGTTCTCGGGCTCGAAAGCGGCCTTTCGTCCTTCGGTGTGACGGAACCGGAATACACAATAGGCCATGAACAGGATCACGGCCGTGAAAACCGCGCCGGTGATCCAGAAGGTCATGACCAGCGTTGTGTCGATATAGTCCCAGTTCGACGCGATTGGGGTCCACCACCAGGGACTTAGAATGTGGAACGCGACAGACCCTACGACGACTAGGACGAGCACGACCACGATCGGCATCTCGCCCCTTTCCCTGCTGTCTGAACGCCTTGCGTGCCCAGCAGTCAGTCCGTTGGTAAGCCGCTCTATCATAGGGCAATTTGGTGAATTAATCCAGTTGAAGCCCTGAACGCTGTCTCACCTAAGCGCCCCGTGATAGTCTCTTGGGGACGCCTGAGGTTTTGGGAGGTACGACCATGAGGTATTGGAAATACGCTTTTATTGCGGCGCTTCTGGCCGTTCCCACATATGCTCAGGAGGCCGCGGATGCGGTGGCGCCCGAAGCGGAAACCGGTGTGGCGAGCGCCTTTGACGGGCTGTCGGAGGCCGCCCGTTCGGCGTTGCAGGCCAAGGTGGCCGGAACCCCCACCGAGGCGCGGGAGTGGATGGTCGCAGCCGCCAACCCGCTGGCGGTCGAGGCGGGTGCGCGGGTGTTGCGGCAGGGCGGCACGGCGGCGGATGCGATGGTCGCGGTGCAGGCGGTTCTGGGCCTGGTCGAGCCGCAATCCTCGGGGCTGGGTGGCGGGGCCTTCCTGGTCTGGCATGATGCGGAAACCGGCCTGCTGACCACCCTGGATGCCCGCGAAACCGCGCCCTTGGCCGCCGATCCACGGCAGTTCCTGACCGAAGACGGGGAGCCGAAAGGGTTTTTTGACGCCGTAGTCGGCGGCTTGTCCGTCGGCACGCCCGGCACGCCACGGCTTATGGAGGAAGCGCACCGGCGGTGGGGCAGTGCCAATTGGGCAGGCCTGTTTGACGAGGCGATTGCCCTGGCCGAGGGCGGCTTTACCGTTTCTCCACGCCTGGCCGATCTTGTGGCCGGGGATGCCGAGCGGCTGAGCCGTTTCCCCGCGACAGCGGCCTATTTCCTGCCCGGCGGGCAACCCATTGTCGCCGGAGATAGCTTGGTGAACGAAGCCTATGCCGAGACCCTGCGCACCCTGGCCGCCAAGGGTGCGGCGGGGTTCTACTCCGGTGAAATCGCCGAGGACATCGTCGCGACCGTGCGCGGGGCGGAGGGCAACCCGGGGCGGTTGTCGACGATCGACCTGGCGCTCTACCGCGTGGTTGAACGGCCCCCGGTCTGCGTGACCTATCGCGCGCATGAGGTCTGCGGTATGGGGCCGCCATCGTCGGGCGCGCTGACGGTCGGGCAAATCCTGGGCATGCTGGAGCACCACGACCTGGCCGCGCTCGGGTCGCAAAGCCCGGAGGCCTGGCGTCTGATCGGCGATGCCTCGCGTTTGGCCTTTGCTGACCGGGGGCGCTACATGGCGGACACGGATTTCGTGCCGGTTCCGGTCAAGGGGTTGGTCGCGCCGGGCTACCTAGAGACCCGATCCGATCTGCTGTTGGGCGACGACGCATTGCCCGAGGTCGCGCCCGGCGCGCCCGAGTGGGATCACGCCCTGCTGCTTGCCGATGATGAAAGCATCGAGTTTCCGTCGACCTCGCATATCTCGATCGTGGACGCCCATGGAAATGCGCTGTCGATGACAACCACGATCGAGAACGCCTTCGGCTCACGCCTCATGGTGCGTGGTTTTCTTCTGAACAACGAGCTGACGGATTTTTCCTTCCGCAGCCACCGGGGGGGTGTGCCGATTGCCAACCGGGTTGAACCGGGCAAGCGGCCGCGCTCGTCCATGGCGCCGACAGTTGTTCTGCGCGATGGCAAGCCGGTGCTGGTGATCGGCAGCCCGGGCGGCAGTCGGATCATCGGCTACGTGGCGGGTGCGATCATCGCCCATCTCGACTGGGGCATGGACGTCCAGCAGGCGGTGTCTATGCCACATCTGGTCAACCGGTTCGGGACATATGACCTGGAACAGGGCACCTGGGCTGCGGACCTGGAACAGCCTTTGGCCGCGCTGGGCTATGAGGTTAATGCAAGATCCCTCAACTCGGGCCTGCATGCGATTTCGGTTGGTGAGGTTCTGCGTGGTGGCGCGGACCCGCGTCGGGAAGGGATTGCCTTGGGGCAGTGACATTTGGGGGGAGACCCCCAATTGATCTCATCGGCTGCGACTGTTCTCGTCGTCCTTCGCAAAGGACGACCGCAGCTGTGCGGCCCACTTCCCGTCCAGTCGGGTCACGACCCAAAGGGAGGCAAAGGAACACAGAGCCGAGCCACCACGGCGACACTGGCCGACGCGCACGGATAGATAGACCTTGTCCGCGCCGATCATGAAGGCTCCGGTAGCCGCGCCCGTGGCGTGGTATTCGCTGAAGACGGCACGATTGGGGTCGCCGGGCTGGTTCGTGAGAGTGACCAGCGAGGTGCCGGGGCGATCTTCGGGCACCGAGGCACCGGGCCGACGGCGATCAGGGGCACGCCCGCGCTTTCCTCGAACAGGCTGGATTTTCCCAGAGCCCACGCTCGCCGATATTGTCGCCGTGGCCCGACGTATAGATGACTTGCGTGCTTTCGCTCAGCTCGGCGACCTCCAGCGCGTCCGGAGCCTTGCCCATGTTGGCATCCATGAACGAGACCACCCAGATTAGGAGGCCAAGGCGATCCGGGTGCGTTCCGATGTGAAATTGTCATACATGATGCAGGCGCGTATGGCTTTGTGCCAGGGGGGGGCTCCGGATGCGGCTTCGTCGGCATCAGCCCCTAATCCGCATAGAGGTCATAGAACGCCTGCGGCGCGATCAGCGGGAAATGCGGGGCGACCATTGATACGAACAGGGTCCAGGGTTTGTTGCTATCCGCGCACGCTTTCATCCAGCGTGCCACGGCCTCGGCGATGGACCGGTCGTAGGCGGTGTAGGCGGTCTCGCCCGGGGCCGATCTTTTCGGCCATGGCATGGGACTTCCAGCGTTTGGGCAGAGGTTCACGCACACATCCCAGCACGTCGCCAACGCCATTGACCACATGCATCGGAGTCTCTTGGAAATCCAGGCCCACAGGGTCGTCGACATTGCGATAATACAGCTTTCCGATCGAACCGGCCGTGCGCCCGGCCTCCGACAGGGCATGATCCCAGCTGGCGGGGGGCAGGTATAGGGAGTGGCATTGTCCCAATGGCTGGTGACGTGGTCATACATGCCGGTGGCGAAACTGGCCCGCGCAGGCACGCAGATCGGCACCGGTGTATAAGCGTCGGTAAAGACTGTGCCGCGTGTGGCCAGGCGGTCCAGGTTTGGGGGCTGCACCACCGGGTTGCCGTAGCATCCCAGAACATGGCGGGTGTGTTCGTCCGACATGAGGATGAGCCGGTTGACGGGATGCTTCACGGGCTCTCTCCGCTGTTGGTCAGGGTTGCCCATAGGGTAGCGCCGGAGATTTCATCCGAAAAATCGAATTAAATGAAACTACCTTCCGTTTTCCAGAATTTTCGGTCCACTTCGCCCCACCTGCTCGTCCCAGACCTCATGCAGGCAGGCGACGAAATCCGATGTGGCCTCGTGCTGGGACTGGTTCTTGGGGGCATAAAGGCCAAGGTCCATGCGGATCTCTGGTTCCCAGGGCACCAGCACGACTTTTTCGCGAAACCCCGGGTCCAGCACGGTGGGATCACTGAAGGTAAAACCGATGCCGCCCGCCACCATGCGCAGCGCCGCATTGGTGCTGCTGACCTCGTGAAAAATCTCCAGCGTGTCGCCTGAGCGTGCCAACGCCCGGTCTACCGCCTCGCGCGCCATCAATCCGCGTCGCAGCGCCACGTAGCGTTCGTTCTCCATGTCCGCCGGGGTCAGCAAAGGACGCTCGGCAAGGGGATGGCCCTTGGGTAGAAGGACATGCAACCGGGTCTCGCGCCGTTCGACCAACTCGACGCCGACCACTTGCATCGGCACCACATAAACCCCGAGGTCGAACTTGTCCTGCTGAACCCGACGCCCCAACTCGCGACGCGGATGAATGTCCAGGGTGGTGCGGATCTCGGGAAAGCGATGGGCGAACTTGACCAGGGCCGGGATGACCAGCCCGTTGGCTGACCGCATTTGGCTGATGATCCGCAATGGCACCAGAGAATTTGTGCGCAGCTGGCGAAAAAGCTCGGGAAAATCATCGACGGCGGCGATGACCCGCTGGGCCTCGGGGTAGAACAGCTCGGCCTCGGGCGTGGGCGCCAGGGTCTTCTGGTCGCGATAGAACAGTTTGGTGCCGACCTCCTCCTCCAGCAGGTGGATCAACCGGCTGACCGCGGGCTGCGACAGGTGCATCTTTTCCGAGGCGGCGACAAGAGCGCCTTCGTCCATGACATGCAGGAAGGCGCGCAGGTTCTTGAGGTTCATCTTCGAATTTCCTGATGTGGGGTTCTGGTAATTCTATTTTTTTGAAGACGATCCGTAAAGTAAGCTGTTTTCCGAGGAATCGTGAGCCCCTCTCACGAGTAGGGAGAACATCATGGACAGACGTCATTTTCTGAAACTCACCGGCGCCACCACGCTTGCCGTGGCCAGCGGGTCGATGGCCCAGGCCGCCTGGAAACCGCGTCGCCCGCTGAACATCATCGTGCCCTACAAGGCCGGGGGCGGCACCGATCTTTATGCCCGTGCGCTGGCCGCGGCTGCTCAGGATCGCATTCCGGTGCCGCTGGTCATCGTCAACAAGCCGGGTGCAGGCGGCATGACTGGTGCGATTGCCGCCGCCCAGGCACGGCCTGATGGCAATACGATCATGATGCATTCGACCGGCTCGTTCCTGCTGCGTCACATGTTCCAGGAGACAGAGGTTGGCCCCTTCGACAGTTTCCAGACCATCGCGCAGATTGGTAATCTGAAGGGCTCGCTTGTGGTGCCTGCCAGCAGCCCGTTCCAGACGGTTGAAGACGTGGTCGAGGCGCTGAAAGCCGCGCCTGGCACGCTGCGCTGGGGTCACAATGGTCGTGGTGCGACTTACCATGCCTTGGGACAGACCTTCCTGAACACGCTAGAGCTCGGCGCTGTGGACGTGCCGTTCAAGGGGGGCGCGGCCAGCCGCGCGGCACTGATCGGCGCACAGGTGGATTTCGGCTTCATCGGCATTCAACAGGCCAAGGGCTTCGAAAGCGACCTTCGCGTCCTGGCTGTGGCTGACACCGTACGTGACGATTTCCAGCCTGACGTGCCAACCTTTGCCGAGGCAGGTTTCGACGTGCCGATCATCAGCTCGCCGATCATGCTTTTCGCACCCAACGGGGTTGATCCCGAGATCGTCGCGGGCATCGAAGAGGCCCTCAAGGAGATCGTCGCAGCCCCCGAGTTCGCCGAGCTGCTGGCGGCCAAGGGTACCCTGCCGCTCTACCGCACCGGCGCGGAGGCTGAGGCCATGCTGCGCGATGTCGAAGCGGCGGCCCAGCCGGTCATCGATGCGCTGAAGGCGACGCAGTGACCATGTCCGGGCGTGTGAACGAAGCGACGGTCGTCGGCGGCATGATTGCCGTCTTTGGCCTCTTCGCCCTGGGGGCGGGTCTGGCCATCGAGGCGGACGCGCAGGGAAATGCAAACGCCCGGATATTTCCCGTGATGGGGGCAGGGGCGCTGGTCTTGCTCGGCGCGCTGGAGTTCCGGCGTGGCTGGCAGGGCGGGGTGCGTCCTCTGGTGCTGAGCGAGGACCTACGCGCGGTGCTGTCCTTGCTGGCGCTGGCCATCGGGTACACTTGGCTGGTCGGCAAACTCGGCTACCTCATGTCGACGGGTCTGGTCGCGCCGCTGGCCATGTGGCTTTTCGGCATTCGCCACCCTCTGGGCCTGGCCCTTGCCGCCGTCATATGCCCGGCTGCCTATCACCTGATTTTCTTCGAACTGATGGGCGTCTTCCCACCCTTCGGGGAATGGTTCGACCTACTTGACCTCATCCAGGGGGGCTTCTGATGGACATCCTGAACGGACTTGCCACCATCCTGACCAGCCCCGCGATGATGGGCTGGGTGGTGTTGGCCGCCCTCGTGGGCATGATCGTCGGCGCCATTCCCGGGCTGACCGCTTCAGCGGCCATTGCCATGCTTTTGCCGATCACTTTCTACATGGATCCGCTGGCCGCGCTGGCCTTCCTGTATGTGATCGGGAAATCCGGCCGTTACGGCGGGTCCATCGCGGCCATCCTGTTCAACACACCCGGCACCGCAGCCAGTGCGGCCACACAGATCGACGGCTATCCGCTGTCGAAACGCGGCATGTCATCAAAGGCGATGAAAGTGGCCACCATCAGCTCGGTCATCGGCGATTTCACCGGCGAAATCATGCTGATCGCCGGGGTCGGTATCATTGCCGCCATCGCCCTGAAATTGGGCCCGCCCGAGCTTTTCGCCGTCTATTTCGCCGCCTTCGTCGTGATCGGATCGGTCATTGGCAAGTCGATCGTCAAGGGCCTGGCTTCGGCCGCGCTGGGCGTGCTGGTCAAGACCGTGGGGATCGACCCGATCACCACGTCCGAGCGCTTTACCTTCGGCAGCTACGACCTGCAGGGCGGCATCGCTCTGGTGCCGCTTATGATCGGCATCTTCGTACTGGGCGAGGTCTTTACCCAGATTGAAAGCAAGGGGGGTAAGGTCGAACAGTTCGGCGAGCCCGACAGCGACGAGGCGCGGGCGCGCAACCGGCTCAGCTGGACCGAGTACAAGCCCTGCGTGCCCCATGTCATCCGCTCGTCCTTCATCGGTGCCTTCATCGGCATCCTGCCCGGTCTGGGCTCGGCCATCGCCGCCTTTGTTGCCTATGGCGAGGGCAAGCGTCGGGCGAAGAACCCCGAAAAATGGGGCAAGGGCGCTCTGGAAGGCGTGGCCGCGCCCGAGGCTGCCAACAATGCGGTCTCCGGCCCCTCAATGGCCCCGCTTCTGACCCTCGGAATTCCCGGGTCGACCATCGGCGCGATCATGGTAGGCGTGTTTCTGATCCATGGTATTCAGGTCGGCCCGACACTGTTCCTGGTACAGCGCGAGCTGGTCTATTCGCTCTTCGCTGCCGGTCTGATCGGCATCGCCGCCTACGGGCTGATCGGCTATTACGGTGCGGCCCTTGTCGGCCGGTTCATCCTGCAGATCCCCACGCGCGTCCTGTATCCGCTGATCTTCCTGACCGCCTTCATCGCCGCCTATGCCTCGCGCAGCAGCCTGTTCGACGTCTGGATCATGGTGATCGCGGGCTTTGGGGGCTGGCTGATGAAGAAGCTCGACTTCAACCCGGCGGCCTTCGTGATCAGCTTCGTCTTGGCCGGCGGCGCCGAAGAGACCTTCCGCCAGTCGCTGTTGCTGTCCGATCAGGGCGTGCTGATCTTTGTGACCCGTCCCGTGGCGCTTTTGTTCCTGGTGATCGGATTTGCCGCCGTGTTCATGCGGGTGCGCAGTCTGAGCCAGCAGGCCAAGACCGCGTCGCTGGGTGACGCATGACCGGGCCGCTGACAGGGATCCGGGTGATCGACTTCACCCATGTTCTGGCCGGTCCGGCCTGCGGGTTTTACCTCGGCCTGCTCGGGGCCGAGGTGATCAAGGTCGAAAGCACCACACGCGGTGATGCCATGCGCTATCGCGGCGGGACCGACCGCAAGGCAGCGGAACAGGGAATGAGCACGGCCTATCTGACCCAGGGCGCAGGAAAACGCTCGGTCTCGCTGGATCTGGAAAGCGAGGAGGGGCGTTTGCACATGCAGGATCTGCTGGCCTCGGCGGATGTCTTCGTGGAAAACCATCTGCCCGCCACCATGGCGCGTTTGGGGTTGGATGAGGAGCGCACCATGAAAGCGCATCCGCAGCTGATCCATTGCGCCATGACCGGCTATGGCCGGGGCGGGCCGCTGGAAAACATGCCCGCCTATGACGTGAACATCCAGGCGGCCTGCGGAATCATGACGCTGACCGGCACCGAGGCCACCGGCCCGCTCAGGACCGGCGCGCCGATCATGGACTATTCGGTCGCCCTGGCCGCTGGTTTTGCGATCTCAGCGGCGCTCTACCAGCGCACGCGAACCGGCAAGGGCACGTTCATCGACGTCTCGATGCTGGAAACCGGACTGACATTGATGGCCTCGACCGTGACCGACTTCCTGGCCACCGGCAACACGCCCGAGCCCCGTGGTAACGCCGCCAACAGCCGGTCCCCCGGTGCAGGGAACTTCCCGTGCAAGCAGGGCATGTTGAGCCTTGGGGTGAACGAGGAAGGCCAGTTCCGACGCCTGGCCGTGGCATTGGGGCGGTCTGAATGGCTGCGTGACCCGCGTTTTGTGGATCGTGAAAGCCGAACCGAACATGCCAAGGAGCTTGAGCGGGAGCTGTCCCAGGTTCTGACGACCCGGGACGCGAGCGAATGGGAAGAGATCATGGCAGAGCATATGGTTCCGGCGGCAAAACTGCGTACCCTGCCGGAGTGCCTGGCGCATGAACAGGTCAAGGCGAGAGGGTTCGTCGCACAAGCAAATGACGGTGTTTGCGTGCCGCGCCTGCCTTTCCGAATAGGGCCTGGGTTGCCGCGTCCCCCCTTGCCTTCCGCACCGCGTCATGGGGCGGACACCGATGCTGTTCTGGGAGAACTGGAACGGGGTCGGGAAGCCGCCGATTGATGCTCCCGCGTCAACACAGACATCCGTCGCCGGTGAGCGCCTCGGTAATCTGGGCCAGGTTATTGCTTTGCAGTGCAGCGTCCTTTTGGCGATCCGCATACCTTCGCAAGGTCCGGGCTGCCAGCTGGGAACTGCGCTCCGAACACAGGGCTCGGTGAACTGTGCGGGCGGAATCCGGTTACCCGCGCGCAGTCTCCACCGACAGGATCGTCGGCAGATGCCGGGCAATTTCCGACCAGCTTTCGCCCTCGTCGGCACTGGCAAAGACCGACCCGGTGTTGGTTCCGAAATAAAGACCTGCCTGGGCATCCGTGGCCATGGATTGGCGCAGCACGGTGAAGAAACAGGCCCCCTGGGGCAAGCCATCGCGTTTGGCGGCCCAGGTCTGGCCGCCGTCGGTGGATTTCCACACGGCAGCGGATGCGTCTGGCGGAAAACGCCCCTGGGCATCGCCGTTCAGCGGCAGCACCCAGATCATGTCCGGGTCCTGTGGGTGGATGGCAATCGGGAAGCCGAACGTGGACGGCAGGCCTGCGGTGATATCGCTCCAGGTGCGCCCCCCATCGGCGCTGCGATAGGTGCCGTGGTGGTTTTGCTGATAGATCAAATCGCCCGGCCCCCGTTGCATGTTATGCACGCAGTGACCGGTCTCCCCATCGTGCGGCGCGGCGGGGTGGTGGTGCTCTGCACAGACCGTGTCATTGGACAGGCGGTTGCGTCGCTCCCAGCTTTCGCCGCCATCCTCTGTCGCGAAGACGCCTGCGGCGGAAATGCCCAGCCAGACCTTCCGGGCATCGCGAGGATCGCTGAGCATCGTGTGAAGCACCAGGCCAGCCGCGCCGGGGGTCCAGCTGTCGCGTGACGGGTGGGTGTCAAGCGCCGTGTTCCTGTCCCATGTCCTACCCCCGTCCGTGCTCGACAGAAGGGTTGCGGGATCGGTGCCCGCGTAAAGCACACCATGCGCATGGTGCAGCGACCAGACGGATTTGAGGTCATCGAAGGGCACATCGGTGGGCGTCCAATCGAAGAAGGCCGCCGTATCCGGGTCCGATGCCGCCCATTCGTCCAACTGACCGTTAGACAGTTTGCACAGTTCCCAGTGTTCCCCATCTTCGGATCGCCAGACCCCGGCGCCGGGCCATTCCCCGCCACCGCCCGCCCAGAGCGTGCCGCTGTCCGGGTCACCAATGACATGATTGATGCTCCATCCGTCACAATGCGGCCCGGAGACCGACCAGCCCTCGCCGTCCGGGGTCAGCACGAAGGCACCTTTGGTGGTGCCGAGAAGAATGCGGGTGGATGGGGTCATGGCGGTCCTCCGGTCAGAAGGATACCACAGCGCCGCGCTTCTGTCGCTTTCGGGTGCGCGGGGGTGACCAACGGCCACCCCGACGCTTGGATCGGTCAAATCAGGGCGCGCACCTTTTCTAGCAGGGCGGCGTTGACCGCCACACCGTCCTTGGCTGCGCGGATGCGGCAGGCCTGACGGCCGTCGCCCGGCAGGCGCGCGCCGTCCTGGTCGCGGATCGAGGCGATGAGGTCAGCCAGTTTTTCCTGGAACACCCCACCCGAGGTGGCATCCGGGTCAATTGCGATGAAAAACTGCCCGGTCTTCGGCGGCCCACCTGCAGTGCCCGAGAAGGGGCTGGCGACCGACCCCAGCGTGGCGCCTGCCATGGCCGCCGCCATCAGCTCGACGGTCAGCGCGATGCCCACGCCCTTGTAGCCACCGGACGGCACCATCGAGCCCTTCAGCCCGGCCTCCGGGTCGGTGGTGGGCTGGCCCTCGGCGTCCAGCACCCAGCCTTCCGGCACCGGCTTGCCTTCACGGGCATGTTTCATCACCTCGCTCTTGGCGATGGTGCTGGCGGACTGGTCGATCAGCAGCTCGGCCGTGCCATCGGCACCGGGGGCGGCGATGGAAAACGGGTTGGTGCCAACTACCGGTTTGGCCCCACCCGAGGGCGCAATGGAGGCCGGCGCGTTGGTAAACCCGATCCCCAGCAGCCCAGCCTGAGCCAATCGCTGGGTATGCACCCCCAGAACCCCGCAGTTGTACGAATTGTTCACGGCCAGAACCGCAACACCCATCTTCTTCGCCAGCGGGATCAGCTTGTCGAACCCGAGGTCAATGGCGCTATGGGCAAAGCCGGTGGCCGCATCCACCGTCACCACCGCCGGGCGGGGCTGATCCACCACCGGCAGGGCCTGCCCGTCCACCTTGCCGCAGTCGACGTGCTGGGCGTAGATCGGGATATAGGCGAGCCCGTGGGAGGCAACGCCATCGGCTTCGGTCATCGCGGTCGCCACGGCCAGCGGGCGGGCGTTGGCCTCCGACGTGCCGGCCTTGACCAGCGCGCGGAAGGCCAGATCTTCGATTTCGGAAAGGGAGAGGGTCTCGGTCGCGGTCATGTCACTCTTCTTCTTGTTGTTCTGTTAGTCGTTGTCGCTGAGCCCGGCACCGGCGCCCAGCAGACGGCTTTCTTCGGTCGCGGGGGCAAATGTGCGATGGGCGAAACTGCCCAGGGTGGTCCAGCTGTCCTCGCACACCTCGGCGCGCATCACCGGTTCACGCTTGCCGGTCATCTCGGCGGGAGCCGAGAACACCAGCTGATCCGCCTGTGCCGCGCGCAGCGCCTCGGGGTCGCCTTGTACGCAGAGCTGCCGACCATCCGTCGCCAGGCGTGCGCCGTTCCATTCGGCACAGACCGGAACGCCCAGGCGCAGCGCGGCGCCGCCCATGAAGGGCACGGCCAGAAGCGGCAGGGTTACATTCTCCATCGTGATCGTGCCGCGTTCCAGAAGGCGCACGGCGCAGTCGCTGAGCGAGGCGCCGGCAATCAGCGGGCTCATCCGGCGGGCAGGCGCATGCCAGACATCGGCGCCGAGCGACACGGGCGACACGTCGATTGGCGGCACCCGGTCGTTCAGGGTCAGAAGCTCGGCCAGCATCTCGGTGCCCGGAAAGCCGAAGGCGGACAGCCAGCGGGTGCCCTTGGCGGCTTCCTCGGCCAGGCCCCAGGACAGGCCCGCGCCGCGGGCGGCACGTTTGCTCATGGCTTCGATTTCGTTCAGCGAATGGCTCATGCCCCTGCCTCCTCAAGCACGGTTTCGAGATCGGGGAAAACCCAGAAATCTGCGTTCTCCGGGGTCAATTCGGTGGGCAGCGGCGCGTTGCCATACATGCAGATGCGCACCCAGCGGTCCGAGCGCGGGTCGAACTGCGTGGCGCCGAAGAAAGCAAGCTTGCAGCGCAGCATGTCGATCGGCAGCACCCGGTCCGAAATCGTATTGTCGCGGATCTCGGCATAGGGCGCGCGGCCGACGATCTGGGCGCGGCGCAGCACGTGGCGGTGTTCGGGGTGGCGCAGCAGGAAATCCGACACCTGCGCCTCGTCCGGCCAATGGGCCAGTGCACGGTAAAGCTGGGCGGCATCGCGGCCCGGGGCGAGGGGTTGTTCGTATTCCTCGATCGGCTCCTCGAAACGTTCGCCCAGACGCGGCTCCAGCTTTTCCTCGGAGACATACCAGGCCCGCGCGCGGTTTTCGGGCGCCTGCCAGTCGGTATCGATGGCCCAGGCGTAGATGTCCGTGAGCAGCGCGCGCAGCTCACCGATGCTCATCGCACCGGCAATGCGGAAGGTGGCGGTGTTGTCCGCTGCCATCTCCTCGGCAAAGCCATCAACCAGCGCGCTGTAGGGTTCCAGGATCAGCGAGGCGATCCATTCCTGCCCCTCGAGGCTCAGCGCGCCTTCTGCCCAGGTGTAAAGCGCGTTCCAGGGCTGGTCCCCGCCCAGGTCATGTTGCGCCAGGTAGCCGTCCAGCTTGGCCACATCCGCGTTCAGGTCGGCGAGTTTCTCGATCTGGATCGGGTGTTCCGAATGCCAGGCGGCAATCGTAGCCTTGCTGCGTTCAACCAACTGACGGAACAGGGCGATTTCCTCGGCGCTGGCCTTGTCCAGGTTGCGCACGGCCTGAATGGCGTTTTCACGCGCGGCGACCCAGTTGTTGAACAACACCGGGTGGTTGAGCAGGAAGGGCGCCATGCCCAGGCCGGTCGAATTGCCGATGCCCATCGACCGGGCAAGTTCGGGCTCCAGGGTGGCGGCCTGGGCCCCAGCGGCAGCCGCGCGACGGTTGGCCATGTGCTGCACCAGGTCCAGCACGAACCAGCGGGTCAGGTAGACCGACAGCATCTCGACCTGGAAGGGCGCGCGGAATTCGGGGCGGTCGGCGATCATCTCGCGATCCGCGGCGCCCAGCTTGCCCGATCCGTAAACGGCGGTGGTGCGCATCAGGTAACCCACGGCCTCAATCTGACCCGCATCGGGCTGGCGCCCGGCGGCCAGTTCGCTGACCACGTGTTCCCACAGCCGCACGGAGCGGTTGGCGCGCGACACGGACAGTTCGGAACCGGTTACGCGGCCCGCTTCCTGCACCGGGATATTGTGCGACAGGCGTTCGATATCGGCATCCGTCGGCACCCCGTCGAACAGGGTAAAGGTCGCGTCCCAGGCGTCCGCGATGACCCGGTCCGAGCGTTTCTCGGCGGGCAGGTCATGGGCGTAGGCGATCAGCGAATAGGCGCGGTCGGGACCATGGGCGGTATAGACCGCGTGGCCCTCGCCCTTGTCGTTGACCTGGAACGCGGTCTGTTCGAAACGCCAGCCCTCGCGGGCCAGGCGGCGGGTCAGCACGCGCATGAAAGAGAGGCGGGATTGGTGGATCGACCCCAGGCGCGCGAGGCGCATCACGGTGTTCGGGTCACGGCAGAGAATGTCGGTCATTCCGGTCAGCCTTTGCAGTCTGGACGTTCGAGGGGCCCGAAATTGGGTGAACAGGTCGGGCATGCGGTGCCGGGCGCCCGAGGACGCCCGGCAGGTTGGTCAGCTTTCGCGGCCCTTGGCCAAGGTAATGCGCAGGGCATCCCAGAGCGACGGCAGCAGGATCAGCGACACCGGCACGGCGGTTACGACGATGAAGCTTTGCAGCTTGGACACGCCGCCCGACCCGACCGAGATCAGGATGATCGCCATCACCCCCATGGCCACGCCCCAGAACACGCGCACCATGGCGGGCGGGTTCTCTCCGTCACTCATGGTAGCGGAAATCACGTAGCTCATCGAATCCCCGGTGGTGGCCACGAAGATTGTGGTCAGGATCAGGAACAGCAGGGACACTAGGAAGCCCATCGGCAGGTTCGAGGTGATCGCCAGCAGGGCGGCAGGCAGGTTGAACCCTTCGAAGGCGGTCGAGATCGTGCCCGCTTCGGCCAGTTCCATCGAGATGCCGGTGCCGCCGATGATGGTGAACCAGAAGTTGGTCACGATCGGGGCGACAAGCGACAGCATGATGATGATCGAGCGGATCGAACGGCCACGCGACACGCGGGCGATGAACATCGCCATCAGCGGGCCGTAGCCCATGAACCAGCCCCAGAAGAACACGGTCCACCAGCCCAGCCAGCCCGGCTCGCCGAAGACACCGGCGTCGCCACGGTACAGCGCCATGTGGAAGAAGTTGCCCAGGTAGGTGCTGAACCCCGAGAAGAACGAGCCGAAGATGAAGCCGGTCGGACCCGCGACCAGCACGAAGACCAGCAGCACCGCGGCCAGGATCACGTTGACCTTGGACAGAAGCTGAATGCCGCGCGACAGGCCGGTCATGGCCGAGATCGTGTAGATCGCCACCAGGCCCGCGATCACGACGAACTGGGTCGCGAAGACATCGGGCAGACCGAACAGGTCGGACAGGCCGTAGCTGACCTGCAGACCCAGGAAGCCGATCGGCCCCACGGTGCCCGCCACCACGGCAATGATCGACGAGGCATCGGCAATCAGCCCGATGGGACCATTGATCGCCTTGTCGCCAAACAGCGGATAAAGCAGCGTGCGCGGCGCCAGCGGCAGACCCTTTTCATAGTGGTAATGCATCAGCATCACGGTCGACAGCGAGCCCAGGATCGCCCAGGCCAGGAAGCCCCAGTGCATGAAGCTCTGCGCAATCGCCGGGTTCACGGCGTCAGCTGTGCCGCCTTCCGCACCGAAGAGCGGCGGGGAATAGAGGAAGTGGGCAATCGGCTCCCCGGCCGCCCAGAACACTCCGCCGCCAGCCAGCAGCGTACACATGATCATCGAGCCCCATTGGAACACGGTGAACTCGGGCGCAGCCAGCCCGCCCATGATCGCGCGGCCGCCGGGCAGGACGCAAAGCACCAGGCCGATCAGGAAGGTCGCCAGAAGCAGCACCTGCCAGTAGAGCCCGAAGTAGGTGGCCGAGACATTGAAGCCCCAGTCCACAGCCGCCGACAGCGCGTCAAGATTGACAAGTGCTGCCAGGCAGAAGAGCGCGATAAAGCCCCCCGAGATCAGGAAAAGCGGCTTGTTCACGCGGCTCTCCTGCATGTTGGTTTCCATAGATGCTTCAGACATCTATCCCTCCCTAGATATGGCCTGTCCTGTTCGCTTCAGGCCAAGTTTCACTCCCCCGGATCCGTCAGCCTGCGGCTTTGGGACCGAAATTCTCTGCAAAGAAGCGGTACCAGTTGCCACCCATGATGGCGGCGACCTCGGCCTCGCTCATTCCCACGGCGCGAAGGCCGTTTTCGATGTTGCCGAAATGGCGGTTGTCCTCGAACCAGCCGGGCATGGCTGGGAAACCGGGCGCGGATTTCGATCCCTCGCCATAGTCGATTTCCTTGGTCCAGCGCCCCACGCGCATCCACTCGACGATGCTGTCGGGCTGGTCCTGGCACAGGTCGGTGCCGATCCCCAGATGCTCCACGCCATAGGTCTCGGCCGTGCGTGCGATCATCTCGCAGAAGCTTTCCAGCGTGCAGTCGGACTTGTCCTTCAGGTGGTGCGGATAGACCGAAAAACCGAACATGCCGCCGTTTTCGGTGACCGCCCGAATGACCGCGTCTTTCTTGTTGCGCAGGGCGGGCGACCAGGCATGCGGGTTGGCATGGGTAATGGCGATGGGGCGGGTCGAAAACTCCGCCGCCTCGATGGTCGAGCGATCCGCCGAATGGCTCATGTCGACGACCAGGCCCACGCGGTTCATTTCCTTGACGACCTGCTTGCCCATGCGGGTCAGGCCCATGTCCTCGGCCTCGTAACAGCCGGTCGCCAGCAGCGACTGGT
Organism: Aliiroseovarius sp.; assembly: GCF_965228805.1. Lineage (NCBI taxonomy): Bacteria > Pseudomonadati > Pseudomonadota > Alphaproteobacteria > Rhodobacterales > Paracoccaceae > Aliiroseovarius > Aliiroseovarius sp. The sequence continues at coordinate 1,940,581 of NZ_CBDDIE010000003.1, forward strand.
TGTTATAGGTCAGCTGCATGAAGCGCGCGCCCAGGGTGTGCACGATCTCGACCAGGCCGATATCGTCCTCGATCGGTGACGGGTTCTGGAAGCCGAAGAACACCGCCGTGCGCCCGGTTTCACGGGCCACATCGATGTCCGAGGCCCACTGCCCCTTCATGATCAGGTCGGGATATTGTTCAAACCAGCGGTTCCACTTTTCGAAGTTCAGAACCGTTTCACGAAAGTTCTCGTGGTACGAGATGGTGACGTGGATCGCGTCCACGCCCCCCTCGCGCAGCTGGCGGAAGATCTTTTCCGACCAATTGGCATATTGCAGACCGTCAATGCGCATCAAACGGGGCCTGCGCTGATATAGGCGGTTTTCACGGTGGTGTAGAATTCCGCCGCGGCCTTGCCCTGTTCACGCGGACCATAAGAGCTGTCGCCACGACCCCCGAACGGCACGTGGTAATCGGTGCCGGCGGTCGGCAGGTTCACAGTGACAACACCGGTCTGCGCGTTGCGGCGGAAATGGGTGGCGCGGGCCAGCGATTTGGTCACGATGCCCGAGGTCAGGCCGAAGTTGGTGTCGTTCACCGTGGCCAGGGCCTCGTCATAGCTGCCGACCTTGATCACCGAGGTCAGCGGCGCGAACATTTCCTCGCGGTTGATGCGCATGTCGTTGGTGGTGTTCAGGAACACGCCCGGCGACATGTAGAAGCCCTGGTGGGGCATATCGAGCTGCGCACCGCCACAGGCCAGTTCGGCGCCTTCGGATTTGCCCAAGTCCACATAGGCCAGGTTCTCGTTCAGCTGCTGTTCGCTGACAACGGGGCCCATCTGAGTGCCCTCTTCCAGCGCGTGGCCCACTTTCATGGCCTGTGCACCGGCCACCAGTTTCTCAACAAAGGCGTCGTGCACGGCTGCGTGGACCACGAGCCGGGAGGAAGCGGTACATTTCTGACCGGTGCCACCAAAGGCGCCACCCAGCGCCAGGGTCACGGCCAGATCCAGGTCGGCGTCATCCATGACGGCCAGGGCGTTCTTGGAGCCCATCTCCATCTGGACCTTGGTCAGGTTCTGAATGGCGGCTGCGGCAATGCCCTTGCCGACCGGCACCGAGCCGGTGAAGGAAATCGCGTTGACCTTCGGGCTTTCCACCAGGCGCTGACCGATCTCGCGACCGGCGCCCATGACCAGACTGAACAGACCCTTGGGAATGTCCTGACGGTTGATGATCTCGGCCAGCGCAACAGCCGAGGCGGGCGTCACATTGGCGGGTTTCCAGACCACGGCGTTGCCGTAGCAGAGCGCGGGCGCGATCTTCCACGAGGCGGTCGCGGTCGGGAAGTTCCAGGGCGAGATGATGGCGACGGTGCCGACGGCCTCGCGACGCACGTCGATCTCGATATCCGGGCGCACGCTGTCGGCGTTCTCGCCGATCTGACGCAGGCATTCGGCGGCGTAGTAGGTAAAGAACTGACCGGCGCGATAGACCTCACCCTTGCCCTCGGCAAAGGGTTTGCCTTCCTCACGTGCCAGTAGCGTGCCCAGCTCTTCGCAGCGGGCGATCAGCTCGTTGCCGATGGCCATCAGGACCGCCTGCTTGCGCTCCATGCCATAAGCCGCCCATTCGCGCTGCGCGACGCGGGCCTGGTCCAGGGTGGCTTCCAGCTGGTCACCGCTGGCCTGGGCAAAGATGCCCACCAGGTCGGACAGGTCCGAGGGGTTGCGGTTTTCGATCTCGCCGGTGCCAGCCAGCCATTCGCCGGCAATCAGGTTCTTTTGGATATCGGTCATGATGTGTCGCCTCACACGGAATTCGTTTCTTCGGGTATGGACTCCGGGATGCGCTTCAATCAAACTCAAATAACTGAACCTGATTTCAATTGATCTGAAGTGATGAGGCGATGGCGCTGAAAATCGAGATGCTGCGCGGCTTCGCGGCCGTGGCCCGAAGCGGCAATCTGAGCGACGCCGCCGAACGGCTGGGGCGTACCCCGTCGGCTGTGTCGATGATGCTGAAACAGCTGGAAACGCACCTGGGCGAACCGCTGTTCGAGACCGATCGCAAGAACAAGCTGACCGCCCTGGGCACATTCGTTCTGGACCAGGCCGAACGCGAGTTGCAGCAGTTCGACAATACGGTCAAGGCGATCGAAGGCTTTGCCAAGGCCACCCATGGTCATGTGCGCATCGCCACCGTGCCCTCGGTGGCAGGCACCATTATCCCACAGGTTTTCTCACGCCATATCAACGATTTCGACAATGTTGATATCGTGCTGCGAGACATGGATTCCAGCTCGATCTTGCACGAGTTGTCGCGCGACCGCATCGATATTGGCATCGCAACTCTGGGCGACAATGGTGTCGGGTTGCACAGCGAACCGCTGCTGTCGGATCGGTTCGGCGTGATCTGTGCGCCGACACATCCGCTGGCGCAGACCCAGGGCCCGGTGAGCTGGGACGCGCTGGCCGAAGAGCGCCTGATCGCCAACAGCTTGTCGGCCCAGATCGGCGCCGACGCCTCACGCGAATTGCACGACCGGGCGCTTCTGTCGGCACACAACCTGACGTCGATCCTGGCGATGGTGCATGCGGAAATTGGCGTCACGATCCTGCCGGAAATGGCGGTGCGGACCAGCTATTCACCCGGTCTGGCCTTCCGGCCGCTGGCAGATACAACCGCAAAGCGCACGATTCACCTGCTGCGTCGGGCCGATTCCACCATGTCTCCGGCGGCCCGTCTGCTGGAGCAACATATCCGGGAATGCGCCCGCGAAATGGGCTTGGGAGGGCCGTCATGAACCAGACCACCCTCCCTTTCACCCTCGGCATCCTGCTGTTTCCCGGCTTTCCGATGGCCTGCCTGACCTCCTGCATCGAACCCCTGCGGGCGGCAAATGAAATCTCAGGGCAGGAGGCGTTTCGCTGGACCGTTCTCGCCGAGGGTGGCGGGCCGGTCGCTTCTTCGGCAGGGGTGAGTTTCGCGCCGGATCACCCGCTGGCCGAGGCGGAGGGGCTGGACCTGATCCTGTTCACCGCCAGCCCGAACGCCCGGTTCGACAACCGTGCGCGGGCCAATGCGGCGCTGCAACGGCTGCGACGCGGCGGGGTGCAGCTGGGCGCGATCAGCGCGGGCGTTTTCGCCCTGGCTGACACTGGGTTGACCGGCGACGCGCCGCTGTCGGTGCATTGGTGTTACGAGGCCGCGTTTCAAAGCGCCTTTCCCGAGAACCCGGTTCGCGACACCGTGATCTGCGAGGAGGGTGGACTCACAACAATCTCGGGCGCCTCAGCCGCCTTCGACCACATGCTGACCCTGATCGAACAGCGCTTGGGCGGCGATGTCATGGCCGAGGTCGCCTGCTGGTTCCAGCACCCGTTCATCCGCAGCGCCGCGACCGCGCAGAAGACCCCGGCCCATTCCACAGGCAAGAGCCTGGATCTGCTGCCCAAGCCGGTGGCCCGGGCGATCCGGCATTTCGCCGAACATATCGAAAGCCCGGTGCAGATCAGTGAAGTGGCTGAGGTGGTCGGCCTCTCCACCCGATCCCTGGAGCGCAGCTTCAAGGAGGCGACCGGCCAGAGCCCGCTGAAATACTATCGCAAGATGCGCATGAACCAGGCGCGTCAGCTGGTGCTCTATACCAACACCCCGGTGACCGAGGTCGCCTATATGGTCGGCTATGACACGCCCGGCACTTTCCTGCGCCACTACCGCGAGACCTTCGGGATCACGCCGATCAGCGACCGGCGTGCCAAGAATTCCCTGCGGGTCAAGGACAGCGACGCGCTGCCCTATGACTGAGCCTCAGGCGATCGACCGCGCGGCGGCGGTCAAGGCATGGTGCAGTGACCCTGCCGAGGAGCGCGGCGCAAGAACCGCGACCTTGTCTTCAGCCTGAACCCACAGGAAGACACCCAGGTGTTCCAACGTGGTACGGGTCGCGTCCCCCGGCGCCATCTGGCGCAGGGGCGCGGGGCTGAGCCGTTCGAACAGATCGGCCAGCGCGGGGCCGGTGACATCGAAACAGCACCATCCGTCGGTCTGTTCCGTGACCGAGCCCGCGTCACCTACAATTGCCTTCAGCTCGGCGGCCAGCAGCTCGTGCTTGTCATGCGCCGCAGTGACCATCCATTGTTCCGGCCCCATCCAGAAGGCGGCATGCTCCTCTGTGCGGGTGGACTTGCCGGGCACGGGCAGGTCCAGTCCCGGCGCCGCTTGCACCGCCTGCGCAAGCGTATCCGCTTGCCCCCGACGCGCCGCCAGAGAGGCCAGCGCCAAGTCAGGGTTCTCACCGATCGTTACGGTGCCGATGGTGTCGACCCGAGGGGCATCCGCACCCAGCGCGGTCATGGGTTTCAGTTTATGCACGGAGTTTCTCCCCTTCCGGGTCCACGAAATGCGGGCTTGTGATTTCGACCAGGACCTCCTGGCCCTCGAGCGGATTGACCAGGCGCAGGCGTTCCCCCATGCGGGCACTGCCCCCCTTTACGAAGCCCAGGCCAATCGCGCTTTCAAGGATCGGCGAATAGGCGGCCGAGGTGACATAGCCCTGGTCATGGGCGGCATCGACCGGGCCGGTCGTGGCCATCAGGTGACCACCCGCAGGAACCGCATCCGCCGGATTGACCGGGCGCAGACCCACGAGGTTCAGCGCGTCGTCACCATTCATCCCGGGCCGTTCGGAAAGGGTGTTGCCGATACAGTCCTTCTTCTTCGACACCATGCGCCCCAGCCCCAGGTTCAGCGCGGTGGTGGTGCCGTTGAGCTCATTGCCCGCCGCGTGGCCCTTTTCGATCCGCATGACACCCAGAGCCTCGGTGCCATAGGGCACCACGTCGAACTCCTCGCCCGCCGCCATCATCTCGCGCATCAGAGCGTCGCCGTAGCGGGTGGGAACCGCGATCTCATAGGCCAGTTCGCCGGAAAAGGAGATGCGGAACAGCCGCGCGCGGCTGCCTCCGCAGACCGTGACCTCGCCACAACCCATGAAGGGAAACGCCTCGTTCGAGATGTCGAACTCGGGATCCACGATCTTTTGCAGAAGCTTGCGCGCGTTCGGGCCGGCGACCGCGTATTGCGCCCAGGCCTCGGTGGTTGAGATCAGCTGCACGTTCAGGTCCGGCCACAGGCACTGACGGGCAAACTCCATGTTGCGATAGACCGTAACCGCATTGGCCGTAGTCGTGGTGACAACGAAATGATCCTCGGCCAGACGCGCGGCGGTGCCGTCGTCATAGGCAATGCCATCCTCGCGTAGCATCAACCCGTAACGCACCTTTCCCACGGGCAGTTTGGCGAACCCGTTGGCGTAGATCTTGTTGAGGAAAGTGGCGGCATCCGCGCCCTGCACGTCGATCTTGCCAAGGGTGGTCACGTCGCAGATGCCGACCGAGTTGCGGGTTTGCACGACCTCGCGATCCACCGACTGGCGCCAGTGCGTTTCACCGGGACGCGGGAACCATTGCGCGCGCAGCCAGTTGCCGACCTCGACAAAGACCGCGCCCTGTTCTTCCGCCCACTTATGGCTGGGGGTCAGGCGGGTCGGGTGGAACGCCTTGCCAACCGCACGGCCTGCAAGAGCGCCCATGGCGACGGGCGTATAGGGCGGGCGGAAGATGGTGGTGCCGGTCTGCGGGATCGACTTGCCCGTCAGCTCGGCCATCACCGCCAGCGCGCCCATGTTCGAGGTCTTGCCCTGATCCGTCGCCATGCCAAGGGTGGTGTAGCGTTTCAGGTGCTCGACCGAGGTAAAGTTCTCCTGATGCGCCAGTTTCACGTCCTTGACGGTGACGTCATTCTGGAAATCGAGCCAGGCGCGCTTGGCGCCTTGAACGTGCCAGAAGGGGGTGAGGGCAACGGGCGCATCCTCGGCTTTGGGCAGGTCCGCCGGGGGGACGGTGATCCCCAGATCGGCCAGAGCCTCGACCGCCTTGGCCGCCCCTCCGGTCAGGGCCGCGTGGGTCGACATATCGCCCATGGCCGCCCCGGCAACCAGCTGGCCGACGGGAAGGTCTGCGCCGGGCACGAAGGCGTGGATGGCGTCATCCCAGACCGGACGGCCGCGCTGGTGGCAGGTCAGGCCCAGGTTCGGGTTCCAGCCGCCGGACATGGCCAGCGCGCCGCAGGGGATCACGCGGGTCTGACCGTTTGCCAGCCGTACGGTGACCGAGCTCAGGCCCAGGCGGCCCTTGGTGTCGACGATCTGCGCCCCGGCCAGCACCTCGGTGCCGTCGATGCCGGGGGCATCCGGGCGAATGTCGATGACGGCGGGCACTTCTACCCCCTTGGCGATCAGGTCGCGGGCGGTCTGGTGGGCATTGTCATTGTTGGCAAAGACCACGACCGAGCGCGCGGGCGTGGTGGCCCAGCGGTTGGCATAGGCGCGGGTCGCGCCCGCCAGCAGGACGCCGGGGCGGTCGTTGTTCTGGAAAGCAATGGGCCGTTCGATGGCCCCGCTCGCCACCAGGGCGCGTTTCGAGTAAATCCGCCAGAGCGTCTGGCGCGGTTTACCGGCGGCCGGGGCGGGCAGGTGGTCGGCGTTGCGTTCGACCGCGCCGTAGATGCCGTGGTCATAGGCGCCAAAGACGGTCGTGCGCGGCATCACGCGCACGTTCGGCAGGCTGGACAGCTCGGCCTGTGCCTGCGCCACCCAATCGGCGCCGGACAGGTCGGACAGAGGCGCGGTTTCCGCCAGCAGGCGCCCGCCCAGGCGGAAATCCTCATCCGCCAGGATAACCTGCGCGCCGACACGGCCTGCCGTCAGCGCGGCAGCCAGACCCGCGGGACCCGCGCCAACCACCAGGAGGTCGCAATGCAGGAAGCCCTTGTCATAGGCGTCGGGGTCATCCTCTCCGGTCAGGCTGCCAAGCCCGGCGGCCTTGCGAATGATCGGCTCGTAGAGCTTCTCCCAGAATGCTTTGGGCCACATGAAGGTCTTGTAGTAGAACCCGGCGGTCAGGAAGTTCGAGAAGCGATCGTTGATTGCCAGCGCATCACGTTCCAGCGAAGGCCAGCGGTTCTGCGAGCGGGCCTCGAACCCGTCGAAGATTTCGGCCACGGTGGCGCGGGTGTTGGGTTCCTGCCGCCCGCTCGAGCGCAGCTCGACCAGGGCGTTCGGTTCCTCGGACCCGGCGGTCAGCACGCCACGCGGGCGGTGGTATTTGAACGAGCGGCCCATCAGGCGCACGCCATTTGCCAGAAGCGCCGAGGCGAGCGTGTCGCCGGGGTGTCCCTGATAGGTCTTGCCATCGAAGGTGAAGCTCAGCGGGGTGGACTGGTCGATCAGCCCGCCGCTCAAACGGTTCATCTGGGTCATCGCGCGGCCTCCAATGCGGGTTGGGCCAGGGCCACGTCGCGGGCCAGCTCGACCTTCAGGATCTCATGCGTCACGGTATTGCGCGTGACCACCAGCCAGGACCGGTCGCCCTGTTCGTGGAACCACAGCTCGCGGTGCTCACCCGCCGGATTGTCGCGCAGGTAGAGGTAGTCGTGAAAGGCTTGCGCCGCGCCAAGTGCGGTGGGGTCGGGCCGGTTCATCAGGCTGGCGTCGCCCAGATAGGTAAACTCCTGCGTGTCGCGCGGGCCCAGAAGGGGGTGGTTGATCAACATGCGTCGACCTCCGCCTGTTTGTGAATGATGTTGATGTCGCGCACCCGCTGCACCCATTTGGCGCAGAGCTCCTCCTGGCTGACACCCATGTCGTAAGACGGCGTGGCGAGCGGTTTGCAGGCAGAGACCTTGATCACGACAAAGCCCGAGAACATGGGTTCCAGATCGGGCCAACGGTTGGTGTAGAGCGGTCGCAGTGACGGGTAGCGCGCGTCATCGCGGGGTACATAGCTCGCCTCACCCTGGATCAGCACGCCGCGCCGGGTCAGGATGTCGACGAAGTTGACCTCGACCTGGGGACGGGCGGCGATATTGGCCAGCGTGTCGGGCGAACGCATCTCGGCAAAGCTGATGGTGGTGTCGTCATGCACCACGAAGGTGCCCTTGGGCGAGACATTCGGGTTGCCCTCGGCATCCGCCGTGGCGACGAAGCCAAGGTGCCAGTGTTCGATCAGGTCGCGGGCGAAAGTGTTGATCATGGCCGCCTCCTCAATGCAGGTTCGGTTGGGCGCCCTGGCCCTTTTCGTCGATCATGTGACCGGTCATGAACCGGTCCAGGCGATAGGCTGTGGCGGTCTCGTGCGGGCGGTCGGTTTTCAGCAGATGCGCAAAGCAGTAACCCGCCGCCGGCGTGGCCTTGAACCCGCCGTAACACCAGCCGCCGTTGAAATAGAGCCCGTTGATATGGGTGCGGTCGATGAAGGGCGAGCCGTCCATCGACATGTCCATGATGCCGCCCCAGCTGCGCAGCAGGCGGGCGCGCCCCAGCGCCGGGATCAACGACATGCCGCTTTCCACCACATCCTCGACCACCGGCAGGTTTCCGCGCTGGGCGCAGGAGTTGTACATGTCCAGGTCGCCGCCAAACACCAGACCGCCCTTGTCGGACTGGCTGCAATAGAAATGCCCGGCACCATAGGTGATCACCCCGGGGATGAAGGGTTTCAGCCCTTCGGAGACAAAGGCCTGAAGCACGTGGCTTTCAATCGGCAAGCGCATCCCGGCCATCGCCATCACCCGGCTGGAGCTGCCCGCGACCGAGACGCCGACCTTCTTCGCGCCGATGAAACCGCGCGTGGTCTCGACCCCCAGGCAGCTGCCGTTTTCAATGCGAAAGCCTGTGACCTCGCAGTTCTGGATGATGTCCACGCCGCGGCTGTCCGCGCCACGCGCATAGCCCCAGGCGACTGCGTCATGGCGCACGGTGCCGCCGCGTCGGTGCAGAAGCCCGCCTTTGATCGGGAAACGGGCGTCCGCGAAGTTCAGGAACGGGTACATCGCGCGCACGCCGTCCGTGTCCAACAGCTCGGCATCCGAGCCGTTCAGGATCATCGCATTGCCGCGCCTGCGCGCCGCGTCGCGTTGTGCGTCCGTATGCACAAGGTTCAGAATGCCGCGCTGGCTGACCATCGCGTTGTAGTTCAGATCCTGCTCCAGCCCCTCCCAGAGCTTCATCGAGAACTCGTAGAAGGGCTCGTTGCCGTCCAGCATGTAGTTTGAGCGGATGATCGTGGTGTTGCGCCCCACGTTCCCGCCGCCGATCCAGCCCTTTTCCAGTACCGCGATGCGCGCGCCGCCGAACTCCTTCGCCAGGTAATAGGCGGTGGCCAGCCCGTGTCCGCCGCCGCCGATGATCACATAGTCATAGGCGGCTTGCGGGGACGGGTCGCGCCATTGCGGACGCCAGCCCTTGTGGCCGGTCAGGCTCTCCTTGATCAATCTCAGCGCGGAATATCGCATGATGGCTCCTCGTGCGTTTGCCGAGGCATTAGCAATGATATCGAAGGGGCCTGCCGATGCGATTTCGGACAAGGTTGATGTCAAAATCGACAGAATGCGCGACAACCGGGCATGACCTGAAAGGGAACTCTGCCCGTGTCAATCGACCGGGTCCTGAAGCTCGTCGCAATTAAGGACGCCTTGGTTCAGTTCGAGGCGCTTTAGTAATCGCGCTCGAAAAACACGCCGATCCCGGTGTCACCGTCCGACGACACCTGCCCGCGTACCGTGACGCTCGGGTTGACCGTGAGGTTCAGGTTGATCTCGGATTGCCCATCGGCGCCGACGGTGACGTCTGAATAGAGGTTGTCCGAGATATAGGCTCCGGCGCGCAGGCTGAGTTCACCATCGGCGTCCGTGGTCACATCCAGATCGTCGAGGCCGAAGCCCGTGCGCAGCCGTCCGATCGTGCCCGCGCCGCCGCGCCCCGACAAGGTGGCCACGGCCGAGGCCAGTTTCAGCGCCTGGAAGGGAGAGATTTGGTCAAGCCCACGCCCGAACACCAGCCTGGCAAGGATCTCATCCTCCGGCAGGTCGGGGGCGGAGGTAAAGCTGACCTCGGGCTCCGTTGCGGGGCCTTCGACGCGGATCATCACGGCGACCTCCTCGACCTGGGTTTCCGCTTCGACCAGCACATATGGGTCAAGTGCGCCCTGTAGGGTGGCGGTGGCCTCGGTCAGGGTCAGGCGATTGCCCAGCAGGTCCAGGCGGCCGCGGATCAGTTGAAAACCGCCCTGGGCCTCGATTTGTGATGTGGTGCCGCCCAAACGCAACTCTCCGCCCAACTCCGCGTCCAGACCGCGACCGCGCAGGAATACGCGGTCAGGGGCAGAAATGGTCAGGTTCAGGCCCAGGTCCGCACCGCCACCCGTGCTGCCCTGTCCGGTTAGCCCGGCGCGTGCACGGGTGGCCTGAACGGCGGCGGAGGCCCCGATGTGCTGAAGCTCCGGCAAGGCCCCATCGGCGCCAAATCCGGTCTCGGGGATGCGCAGCTCGACCGTGCCCAAAGTCACCGTTCCGGACACAACCGCGCCGCGCGTCACCGGTCCGCGCAAGCTCAGGCGGCCATTCGCAGTGGTGTCGTATAGCGTGGAATCCTTCAGTCCGACCGCATTCAGCCCCAGCGTAAGATCAGCCGGGTAGGGGGCGTTCAATCCAACCGGTCCCGCGACAGTGACCTGCCCGCCCGAGGAAACACCTGCTGACACATCCACCTGCGCGCGCGCGCCAGAGATGTTCACCGTCGCATTGACCGGTTCAAGCGACAGGCGCAGGTGTGGCAGGGCGGCGCGTGCGCCGTTGACCCGCACCGTGCCGGACAGGGCGGACAGCGCGAATGGACCGCTCAGACGCAGGTCGTAGTCCGCCGTGCCGTCCAATTGGCGTGGTGCGATGAACGGGTTTGCCAGCGCCAGAGGAGCCTGACCACTCAGGCTCAGATTGGCCGTGCTGACATCCGTGGCAACAGTGCCCGAGGCAGCGACACCCATGCCGCCGGGGCCGGTGCCTGTCACGGCAACGTCCCATCCGTTGGCCCCCTGTCGGGCATTGCCCTTTGCGGTGAAGGGACCGGACAGGCCGGGCACCAGAAGGCCCATGTCGCGCAGCCCTGCGTCGAACCCGATTGTGCCATCACCCGTGTCGGCAATCGTCGCGGTGACTTCGGGCGTCGAGACATCCAGAAGGTCAACCATGATCCCGCCGTCAGCGTCACGTCGCAGGGCAAACTCCGCGCGGCTGTCCCCGTCGGTCAAGCGATCTAAACTGCCCAAGCCAAACCCAAGATCACGACCAGTCAGGTTTCCGCGGGCCTCCGCAGCTTGGGTCGCGGGCGTGAAAGTACCTTCGGTCGCTATCGAAACCGAGCCAGACAACTCGCGCCCGGCGAGGCGGGCATAGGCCGAGAGATCGCCGACCTCGGCCTCCACCCGTCCTGCAACCGTTTCCGCGCCGGTGCGCCCCATGGAGACCGTGCCCGACAGGCTGGCCGTGGTCGCGCCGGGGGCAGTGGCAGACAGGTCGACCTGCCAGACTGCCCCGCTCTGCGCAGCGGTCCCGTCCAGCGCCAGCGCGCCGGAGAGCCCGTCGATCAGCATCCCGGCCTCAGCCACGTCGACGCGCCCGGCGATCCGGCTGTTGTCAGGTCCAAGGCGCGCCGTCCCGGCGGCGCTGGCTCCCGTACTCTGGATTTCGAAATCTTCGACCTGCGTGGCGTCCTGGTCGCGCCAGGCCAGGAACGACAGGCTGCTTGCCCCTGCAAAGGGGCGATCAAAAGCGTCCAGACCGATGGCCAGGTCCTGCCCGGTGCCATCGACCACCACGTCGAACCCCCCACGCAGGATCGAGGCCGCGCCGGTGACGCGCAGGTCGGCGGCCCCGGACAAGGATTGTCCGGACAGGGCGGCAAAGCGGCTCAGATCCTGCGCCTGTAGCAGCACATCGCCGGTGGTTAGGAGGTCGAGTCGTTGCCAGTCGATCCCGAAGGAGGCCTGCCCTGACAGGGCGTAATCCGCCCCACGCAGGGTGATCGCATTCAGTCGAATGCGAGCCTGGTCGCGCTTTGCGAAACGCACCTGTCCTGAAAGGCGCGGGCCGATGGCCTGGGCCAGCGCCGGATCGGTGGGGGCAACGCCCGTGGCCTCAAGGTCGAGCGTTCCGGTGATTTGCGCGGCCAGCCCCTGCGGCTGTGGTGAGAGTGTTCCGGTGCCGGAGAGCCGCAGCGCTTCCAGTGCGATGTCGTCGCGCTTCAGGCCGTTGACCTCGGCGGAACCGGTCCAATCCGCCCCCAAGGCGCTGTCGAAGTCGAAGCGCAGATTTGCCCGGTCCACCCAGGTTTGTCCGTCGCTCAGCGGCAGGAGCACCGGCGCCCCGTCCTGCGCCTGAATGTGACCGCTGATCTGCGCGCGTTCTGCCCAGCCCAGGGCATTGATCCGGGCCGCACCGGAAAACGTCATGACCTGCGTGCGGATTTGCATCTCCTGCAGATCCAACGCCCCATCCGGATGGCGTTCGCCCCGAACGTCCAGCAGAACATCGCTGCCAAAGAAACGCACCATCTCCGCGCTGACAAGCGGGCTGGGATCGCCGGTCAGCGATGCGCGGAACCCCAGGGCCGCGTCCGTGGCAGGGGCGTCAGCAGCCAGACTGACTTGACCGGTCAGGCGGCTTTGCCCGTCCGTGGACAAGTCAATCTCGGCGGTAAAGCCCTCGATCGGGCCGCTGCCCGCGACGCTCAGCGCCAGGGGGGCGCCCTCGGCCATGCCGGTCAGCGTGGTCGCGATCCCGCCCGGCCCCTCTGTCAGGGACAGGTTCAGATCCAGAAACCGCGTTTCGTTGACATAGGATCCGGCGAGCGCGAAGGCCCCATCGGCCCCGTCAATCCGGTTGACTGACAGTTCGGCGCGCCCGGCGCCTTCGTTCAGCTTTGCGGACCCGGCCAGGGTCATTACCGCCGCCACGCCCAGAACCGGCTCGCCCAAAACCAGCCGCTTGGCTTCGATCTTGCCGATCTCGATGGAGACCGGCAGTTCCGGCAGGGAAAAGCGCGAGGCGGTGGTCTGCGGCACGTCCTCGCCGGGCAGCGGCGGGCGGGCCAAGGTGATCTCCTCGGCCTGCAGGTGGTCAACCTCCAGCCGCCCGGCCAGAAGCGCAGTGCGGGTCCAGTCGAGCTGCACCCCGCGCAGGGTCAGCCAGACGCCGTCCTCGTCGGCGATGGTCAGTTCTTCCAGCGTCGCCTGACTGCTGAGCGCGCCCGCAAAACCCGTTACCCGGACTTCGCGCCCAGCGGCAGAGAGGTTCGTCTCCAACCAGCCCTCCAGGAAGGATTTGCCGTCCTCCTGCGCCCAGCCGGGCAAGGCGGTCAACAGGGCGACGAGGAAGAGGGCGGCAAGACGTCTCAAAACGATTGTCCTATCCCGATATAAAGCTGCGGGCCGGAGCCGCCGGGGCCGGACACGGGCATGGCCACATCCAGGCGGATTGGTCCCAGCCCGGTATAATATCGCAGGCCAAGCCCCGCGCCGATCTGCCAGTCGCCATCGAAATCCATCAAGCTGTCGTCGCCGACGGTGCCCGCATCAGCAAAGCCCACCAGGCCGAAACTGTCATTCAGGCGATAACGAACCTCGCCGGAGGCGCCCAAGAAGGATCGCCCGCCGATGGTGGTGTCCGGCGCCACCTCGATGCCCAGCGATTGGTAAGGAAAGCCACGGACGGTGCCCCCGCCGCCGGAGTAGAACAGAAAATCCGATGGGACCGAGGCCGCCTCGGCCCCGATCACACTGCCGATCAGGGTGCGCCCGGCCAGGACGACATTCGCCTCGGAAAAGCTGAGATACCCACGCCCGTCGACCCAGGCGCGTGCGCCAGTAGCCCCGCCGGACAGGTCGTGAAATGGGGTGAACTCAGCCTGCGCGTAGATGCCGGAGGTGGCATCCAGAGGATCGTCACGCCCGTCCCAGGTCAGCTCTCCGGGCAGGGTCAGCAGCGAAAAGCGACGCCGACCCAGGGCATCATTGACCGAGGCATAGGTGTAGGCCACGCCGACCTCGCCCTCCAACTGGTCAGAAAAGCGGCGCTGCACGCCGACCCCCAGCCCGCCTAGGGCAAGACGGAAGGCCGGATCGTCCACATAGGCCAGGGTGGACGTGAAGAACGCCCCGGTATCCGTGCCAAGAGCGGCGGGAATGTCCAGCCGCGTGTCCAGGGTGAAGTCCATTCCCTCAAGCCCGTCCAACATGTCGGACACTTCGGCCTCGACCCGGAACCGCTCGGCCCCGCCGAAGAGGTTGCGATGCAGCCAGAAGCCCGACACGCTGAGCCCTTCAAGCGAGGAAAGTTCGGCCCCGAAGCCAAAGCGGCGTGGTTTGGCGTCCACCAGCGCCAGACCGATGTCCATCACCTCGCCATCGCGCAGGGGTGTGGTTTCGCTCAACACGACCGAAGAAAACGCGCCGGTGCGGCGCAGCCGGGCGGCGACCTGTTCCAACGCCTCTGGTGAAAAGACCTGGCCACTCGGAAGTCCGGCGATGCGCACGACCCTGGCGGCACGAACAGCGGAAGGCGTGGTCAGGTCCAGCTCGCCAAAACGCACCCGAGGGCCGGGGGTCAGCGTGACCCGCGCGTCTAGGGTGTGGCGGGGATGGTCGGCTGTGACAGATTGATCCTCGACCCGAACCAGAGCATGGCCCGCGTTGCGCCAATCCCCGGCCGCGGTCTGAACCGCGTCGCCCACGACAGTGCTGCGGGCGGGGGCGCCGCGCGCGAATTCGGGTGTCGGGGTCGGATTGGGCACGCGCGGTGTTATGCTGGCGGTGCCAAAGGTGAACTGCGGGCCGGGGATCACTTGGACCGAGATCTCCTCAACCCGGGCGGGCGGCGAAAAGGGAGAGATCCCCGCCGCCTCGCGCCCGTTGATGCGGATATGGATCACCCCGCCATAGTAGCCCCGGGCATAAAGCGTGTTCAGCAGCTTGGTGTAGTCGGCCAGGGCTGCGGCGACCAGATCACGCGGATCGCTTTTACCCTCGGCCTTGGCGGTGACCAGCAAAGAGGCCTCTTCGAGCCGCGATTGCAGGGCGGTGTCGTCTCCGCTGACGGTGAAGTCCAACTGATCAAAGCTTGCCCCTGCCGTTGGCGTCAGGGCCACGGCGAGGGAGAGGAACAGCGCTCCTACGGTCGTCTTAAAGTCGGTCATGATCCCACCGAGCAAAATGGATCCGACATTGGCAGCTTCGGGCTTCGTAGGAGTCCTGCCTATCATTCCTGCGCGTAGGCGCAAGGCGCAGGCCGTCACGATTGCAATTTCGCCAGGTTCCGCCCGTGTCGTGATTGGGGAGCAGAGGGATCTCTGCAAGGGGCCGGGGGTGAAGTCCTTTCCCCGCCTTTGCGGCGGGCGACAGACCCGGATGCGGCACACGCTGCCGTCGCGTCAAGTGGTCCCGTGCCCTTGTTATTTCAAAAGAATTGGCAAAGACTGCGGCCATCAAAAAAAATGACAACAATACTGATGGGAGATCACATGAAAACCGCAATGAACACCATTCTTGCGTGTCTGGTTGCTGTCACGGCCTTGCCTGCCAGCGCCGAGACGCTGCGTTGGGCGCGCGCAGGCGACGCCCTGACCCTTGATCCGCATGCCCAGAACGAAGGGCCGACTCACACCATTCGTCACCAGATGTACGAGCCGCTGATCATTCGCGACACCACCGGCGCGTTCGAGGCCGCTCTGGCCACCGAATGGGCACCGAGTGCCGATGATCCGAATGTCTGGATCTTCAAGCTGCGCGAAGGCGTGAAGTTCCATGATGGTGCTGATTTCACCGCCGAAGACGTGGTCTTCAGCTATGAACGTGCCAAGCAGCCGAACTCGGACATGAAAGAGCTGATCGGCTCGATTGTCGAAGTGCGCGCGGTGGATGACTATACGATCGAGATGGTCACCGATGGGCCGAACCCGATCCTGCCCTCGAACCTGACCAACCTGTTCATCATGGACAAGGATTGGACCGAGGCAAACAACACGGTGAACGTGCAGGACTTCGAAGGCGGCGAGATCACCTATGCCACCACGAATGCCAATGGCACCGGCCCCTATGTGCTGACCAGCCGGGAGCCGGACGTGAAGACCGTGATGACCCGCAACGAGGCCTACTGGGGCCGTGACATGTTCCCGCTGGAAGTGAGCGAGATCGTCTATACCCCGATCCAGAACGCCGCGACCCGTGTCGCCGCGCTGCTGTCGGGTGAGGTGAACTTCCTTCAGGACATGCCGGTGCAGGATCTGGCCCGCGTCGACAGCGCCGCCGGTCTGGTGGTCAAACAGGCGCCGCAGAACCGCGTCATCTTCTTCGGCATGAACCAGGGTGCGGCTGACCTCGAAGCCGATAACGTCGAGGGCGCCAACCCGCTGGCCGACGTGCGCGTGCGCAAGGCCATGTCGATGGCGATCAACCGCGATGCCATCCGTCAGGTCGTGATGCGCGGCCAGTCGCAGCCTGCGGGCATGATCGCACCGCCCTTCGTCAACGGCTGGACCGCCGCGATGGACGGCGAAAGCTCCACCGATGTGGAAGCCGCCAAGGCGCTGATGGCCGAGGCCGGTTACGGCGACGGTTTCTCGATCCGTCTCGACTGCCCGAATGATCGCTACATCAATGACGAAGCGATCTGCCAGGCCGCCGTCGGCATGCTGGGTCAGATCGGTATCACCGTGAACCTGGACGCCATTCCGAAGGCGCAGCACTTCCCGAAGATCACCGACAGCAAGACCGACTTCTACATGTTGGGCTGGGGCGTTCCGACCTATGACTCGGAATACATCTTCAACTTCCTCGTGCACGGTCGTGAAAGCGATATCGGCACCTGGAACGGCACCGGTTTTGACAATGACGAGATCGACGCCAAGATCGCCTCGCTGGCCTCCAACACCGACCTGGACGCCCGTAACGCGGACATCGCCGCGATCTGGCGTGTGGTGCAGGACGAACAGCTCTACATCCCGATCCACCACCAGGTGCTGAACTGGGGCATGGGCGAAGGTGTCGGCATCGAGGTCGACCCGGAAGACCAACCCAAGGTGAAATACATCACGATGAAGTGAGCAGGGCCCCAACGGGCATGGCTTAAAGTTGAACCCGGGAAGGCTGTGCTTTCCCGGGTTTTTCACTCACCGATCATGATCCTGCCAACGGCAGGCTCTGATCATTGAAAGAATTCAACCGGATAGGGGGGAATAATGAAACGCGCGATTTACACCTTGCTGGCCACCACGGTGCTGGCGTCACCCGTTGCGGCCAAGGAGTTCACCTGGGCCGTCACCACCGACCCACAGACCATGGACCCGCATGCGGTGAACTCTGCCCCGGTGCTGGGGTTCTTGAACAACGTCTACGAAGGGCTGGTGCGCCGTGGCAAGGACATGTCGGTCGAACCTGCTCTGGCAACCTCGTGGGAACCGATCGGCGCGGGCGAAGGCTGGCGCTTCACCCTGCGCCAGGGCGTGACTTTTCAGGATGGGGCGGAATTCAACGCCGATGACGTTATCTTCTCCTACCAGCGCGCCTCGGACGAGGGATCGGACACGCGCAGCTGGTTTGCGCCGGTCAGCGAGGTTGTGAAGGTTGACGATTATACCGTCGACATCATGACCACGGCGCCGAACCCGATCTTTCCCAGCTCGATCGCCAACTGGATGATCATGGACAGCGGCTGGGCCGAGGCGAACAATGCCACCCTGCCGGACAAGGAAAACGGCAACTATGCCACGTTGAACGCGAATGGCACCGGCGCCTTTCAGGTCACCACACGCGAGCCGGGCCTGCGCACCGTTCTGGAACCCCACGCAGGTTGGTGGGGTGAGGTGGAACACAATATCACCAAGGCCACCGTGCAACCGATCCAGAACCCGGCCACGGCGCTGGCCGCGCTTTTGTCGGGGGACGTGGATTTCATCAACCCGGTGCCGATCCAGGACGTGGCCCGCCTGCAGGGCAACGCGGAGGTGAAGGTCATTCAGGGGATCGAGGCGCGAGTGATCATGCTGGGCTTCCCGCATGAGGCGGCAGCGCTGAAATATTCGGCCGAGACCTCGGACAAGAACCCCTTCGCGGATGTGCGCGTGCGCCAGGCCGTGGCCCATGCGATCAACGTGCCTGCGATCCTGCAAACCATCATGCGCGGCAATGCCGAGGAGGTCAGCCAGCTGGTCTCGCCCGCGATGAGTGGCTATTCTACCGCGTTGGCCGCGCGCCCTGCGCACGATGTCGACGCCGCCAAGGCCCTGTTGGCCGAGGCGGGCTATCCTGACGGGTTCTCCTTCGGCCTGAAATGCCCCAACAACCGTTATCTGAATGACGAAAGCGTCTGCCAGGCGGTCACCGGCATGCTGGCGCAGGTGGGGATCACCGCGACGCTGGATGCCATGCCGGTGCAGAACTACTGGCCCGAGCTGCGCGCGGACAATTACGATATGTACCTGCTGGGCTGGTCGCCGGGTACCTTTGATGCCGAACATCCGATCCGCTTCCTGGCCTCGACCCCGAACGAAGAACGCAAGCTGGGTTCGTGGAACTTCGGCGGCTATTCCAACACCCGAGTCGATGAGCTTCTGCCGATGATCCAGTCCGAGATCGACGCAGGCAAACGCCAGATGATGATCGACGAGGTGACTGGGATCCTGCAGGACGAGGTCGCCTATGTGCCGCTCTATGTGCAGCCCCTGGTCTGGGGCGCGCGCAGCAACATCGAGTTGACGCAACGACCGGACAACTTTTTCATCTTGCGCTGGGTCACCGTTAACTGATCTCTTAGGACGACGCCCCGGGACACCTCGGGGCGTCACGCCGACCCAGCCGGGTGCGAGGAAGGGCATAAGAAAAACATGCTGGCATTTGTCATTCGACGTATCGGGCAGTCGTTGCTCGTTCTTCTGATCGTGGGGCTGGTTGCCTTTTCGATGTTCCGCTTTGTGGGTGACCCGATCGACAACATGCTCGGTCAGGAACGTACGATTGAGGATGTCGAACGCCTGCGTGCCCAACTGGGCTTGGACCAGCCGTTTCCGGTGCAATATTACAAGTTCCTCGAAGGCGCCGCGCAGGGCAATTTTGGCGTGAGCTATCGCCAGGGACGTCCGGTGGCCGAGATCCTGTTGGAACGCGCGCCTGCCACGCTGGAACTGGCTGCCGTGTCAGGCGTCCTGGCGATCCTCGCGGGCATCGCGCTGGGCGTCTTTACCGCGATCCGGCGAAACGGGCCAACGGCGCATACGATTATGGCCGCGTCCCTTGTCGGGGTATCGCTGCCAACCTTCCTGATCGGCATTCTGCTGATATATCTCTTCTCGGTTGAGCTTGGTTGGCTGCCCTCATTTGGCAGGGGAGAAACCGTCAAGCTGGGCGACTGGTGGACCACCGGGTTTCTCACTGAAAGTGGGTTGAAGGCGCTGATCCTGCCGGCGATCACGCTGGGGCTTTACCAGATGACGCTGATCATGCGCCTGGTCCGGTCCGAGATGCTGGAAGTGCTCCGTCAGGACTACATCCGCTTCGCGCGCGCGCGCGGGCTGCGCAGCCGGGTGGTGAACTTCCGCCATGCGCTGAAGAACACCATGGTGCCGGTGGTGACCGTCATCGGCCTACAGCTAGGCGCGATCATCGCCTTCGCCATCATCACCGAGACCGTGTTCCAGTGGCCCGGCGTCGGCTTGCTGTTCATCAACGCGATCCAGTTCGTGGATATTCCGGTCATGGCCGCCTACCTCATGCTGATTTCGGTCATGTTCGTGGGCATCAACCTGATCGTCGACATTCTTTACGTCTTCATCGACCCGCGGCTTCGGGTTGACCGCAATGGGGGGCACTGATGACGGACGCACCTATGACACCCGAAGCTAAGGATAAAGGCCGCTGG
The DNA here is from genome assembly GCF_965228805.1 of Aliiroseovarius sp. Lineage (NCBI taxonomy): Bacteria > Pseudomonadati > Pseudomonadota > Alphaproteobacteria > Rhodobacterales > Paracoccaceae > Aliiroseovarius > Aliiroseovarius sp. The sequence goes on from NZ_CBDDIE010000003.1 coordinate 1,960,370, forward strand.
CAGGCCTTCCTGGAAAGCGACTTCTTCTACGCCTTCAAACGCTCGCCGGTGGCGCTGGTTTCGTTTACCGTGGTCTGCCTGCTGGTCCTGTCGGCCGTCTTCGCGCCGCTGATCGCGCCGACCAACCCGTTTGACCCGGCCAGCCTGAACCTGATGGACGGGTTCACCCCGCCGATGGAGCCCAATGCCTTCACCCAGAACACCTTCCTGCTTGGCACGGATGATCAGGGGCGCGACGTGTTCTCGACCATCCTGTTCGGTATGCGGGTCTCGCTCTTCGTCGGCGTTTCGGCGGTGCTGTTCGCGATGATCCTGGGCATCATCCTCGGCCTGGTGTCGGGATATTTCGGCGGCTGGACGGAAACCATCATCATGCGCATCGCCGACGTGCAGCTGACCTTCCCGTCGATCCTGGTCGCCATGCTGATCTTCGGCGTAGCCAAGGGGTTCACGCCGGTCGAATACCGCGATCAGATGGCGATCTGGGTGCTGATCCTGGCCATCGGCCTATCCGACTGGGTGCAATTCGCGCGGGTCGTGCGCGGCGCGACCCTGGTCGAGAAGAACAAGGAATATGTTGCCGCCGCGCGCCTGATCGGCCGCAGCCCCTGGGCGATCATGATCAAGCATATCCTGCCCAACGCCCTGTCGCCGGTCTTGGTCATTGCCACCATCTCGCTGGCGCTGGCCATCATCGCCGAGGCGACCCTGTCCTTCCTGGGCGTCGGCGCACCGCCCACGCAACCGTCACTGGGGACGCTCATTCGCATCGGACAGGGTTTCCTGTTCTCGGGCGAATGGTGGATCCTGTTCTTCCCGGCCTGCACCCTTCTGGCCCTGGCGCTGAGCGTCAACCTTCTGGGTGACTGGCTGCGCGACGCATTGAATCCGAGGCTCCGTTGACCTTGACCAATTCTGTTCTTTCCATCCGCAATCTCTCGGTCGAAATTCCGACCCGCCAGGGGATCGTCAAACCGGTCGATGGCGTCAGCTATGATATCGGCAAGGGCGAGATCCTGGGCGTGGTCGGCGAAAGCGGCGCGGGCAAGTCGATGGCCGGCAATGCGGTCATCGGGCTCTTGAACGCGCCCGCGCATATTTCGGGCGGGGAAATCTGGCTCAATGGCAACCGTATCGACCCCCTGAAGGGCGAAGATATGCGCCGGTTGCGCGGGAAAGAGATCGGCATGATCTTCCAGGATCCGCTGACCTCGCTGAACCCGCTCTTGACCATCGGCGACCAGCTGACCGAGACCATGCTGACCCACCTGCCGATCAGCCGCAAGGAAGCGCAGGAACGCGCCGTCGCCGCGCTGGAGGAGGTCGGCATCCCCGGCGCCGCCGAACGCATCGACAGCTACCCGCATGAGTTCTCGGGCGGGATGCGCCAACGTGTGGTCATTGCGCTGGCACTTTGTGCCGAACCCAGCCTGGTGATTGCCGATGAACCGACCACGGCACTGGATGTTTCCGTCCAGGCGCAGATCATCTCGCTTCTGAAGCGGCTCTGCCACGAACGCGGCACGGCGGTGATGCTGATCACCCATGACATGGGCGTCATTGCCGAGGCCGCCGACCGGGTCGCCGTCATGTACGCGGGCCGCCTGGCCGAGCTTGGCACCGTGCGCGAGGTGCTGACCCTGCCGCAGCACCCCTATACCCACGGGCTGATGGCCTCGACCCCGCTGGCCTCGCAGGGCAAGAAACGGCTGCACCAGATCCCCGGCGCCATGCCGCGCCTGCACCACATGCCTGATGGCTGCGCTTTCCACCCCCGTTGCCCGCATGCACAGGACAAGTGCCGCGCCGCGCCCCTGCCGCCGGTCGCCAATGAGCGCGCGGCCTGCTGGTTCCCGATGTTGCCGGAGGAGGTCCAATGAGCGCCTATGTCACCGTCAAGGGGCTGACCCGGATCTTCGACGTGTCCAAACCCCTGCTGAACCGCCTGCTGGAACGTCGCAGCAAGGCCTTCCTGACCGCCGTTTCCGAGGTCGATTTCGAGATCGAGGAACGTACGACCTATGCCCTCGTTGGCGAGAGCGGATCGGGCAAGTCGACCATCGGCAAGATGCTGGTGGGGCTGTTGAACCCGTCCGAGGGCGCCGTCGAGGTTGAGGGTGTGAACCTGGTGACCGAGAGCGATGCGGGCAAGATTGCCGAGTCGCGCTCGAACATCCAGATGATCTTCCAGGACCCCTACGCCTCATTGAACCCGCGCTGGCGGGTGCGTGACATCATTGTCGAGCCGGTGGCCGCCCAGGGTGGCAAGACCGAAGGTCTGGCAGAACGGTTGCTGGAACAGGTCGGCCTGCACGCGGCGGACGCGGGCAAGTTCCCGCACGAGTTCTCCGGCGGGCAGCGGCAGCGTATCTGCATTGCCCGGTCGCTGGCGTCAGAGCCGCGTCTGATCGTTTGTGACGAGCCCACCTCGGCGCTGGATGTGTCGGTGCAGGCGCAGGTTTTGAACCTCATGAGTGACTTGAAGGACGATCTGGGGCTGACCTACCTGCTGATCACCCACGACCTGACCGTGGTGCGCCACATGGCGGATCGGATCGGGGTGCTCTACCTGGGGCGCCTGGTTGAGGAGGCCGATCCCGAGACCCTCTTCACCACGCCCAAGCACCCCTATACGCAGATGCTGCTGGATGCGGCCCCTCGCATGGATGCCTTCGGGCGCGAAGTGCCGCCACCGCAGGGTGAAATCCCCGATCCGATCGACCCACCCTCGGGTTGCGCCTTCCACCCGCGTTGCCCGATCGCGACGGACATCTGCCGCCAGGAACGCCCCGCGATGCGCAAGATCGGGCCCGCAAAGGTCGCTTGCCATCTGGCGGAGTGACCAAGGGCGTCATGTGGCCTGAACGCGGTGCCGGATACGTTTGAAGCGGTCTTCACCGCCCTGCTCACCTGTCCCAAGTGGCTGGGCAATATCTCGCAAAAATGCAAAAGAGATACGGTGCCATCGGGAACAGCTTGCACCTAGGGCTCTTCTGGTATACAACGGCATACAGCTAGCTTGACCCGGCGCGCCAAACAGACCACCGCCCCGGCCTCCAAGCGATATCGGACACCTAAGCGTCGGGAAAACCATGAGCCTGTACACAGACTATCTTACCGAAATCGAAACGCGCAAAGAGCAGGGCCTGAACCCCAAGCCCATCGACGATGGCGCCCTGGTTGCCGAGTTGATCGAACAGATCAAGGACACGGGCAACGCACATCGCGAAGACAGCCTGAAGTTCTTCATTTACAACACCTTGCCGGGCACGACCTCGGCGGCTGGTGTGAAGGCTGCCTTCCTGAAGGAGATCATCCTGGGCCAGGCAAAGGTGGCGGAAATCACCCCCGATTTCGCCTTTGAACTGCTGTCGCACATGAAGGGCGGGCCGTCGGTCAAGGTGCTGCTGGACCTGGCGCTGGGTGATGATGCGGGCATCGCGACCCAGGCCGCCGAAGTGCTGAAGACTCAGGTGTTCCTGTATGAGGCCGACACCGACCGACTCGCCGCAGCCCTTGAAGCGGGCAATGCCGTCGCCAAGGATATCGTGGAAAGCTACGCCAAGGCCGAGTTCTTCACCAAGCTTCCGGAAGTGGAAGAAGAGATCAAGGTCGTGACCTATATCGCTGGTGTGGGCGACATTTCGACCGACCTTCTGTCGCCGGGCAACCAGGCGCACTCGCGTGCCGACCGTGAGCTGCACGGCAAATGCATGATCACCCCCGAAGCCCAGGCCGAAATCCAGGAGCTGCAGAAACAGCACCCGGATGCGCGCGTCATGCTGATCGCCGAAAAGGGCACCATGGGTGTGGGCTCCAGCCGTATGTCGGGCGTGAACAACGTGGCGCTGTGGACCGGTAAGCAGGCCAGCCCCTATGTGCCCTTCATCAACATCGCCCCGGTCGTCGCGGGCACCAACGGCATCTCGCCGATCTTCCTGACCACCGTGGGCGTGACCGGCGGCATCGGCATCGACCTGGACAACTGGGTCAAGAAGACCGACGCGGACGGCAATGTGGTGTTGGATGAAGATGGCGAAGCCGTGTTGGAAGAGGCCTATTCGGTGGCCACCGGCACCGTGCTGACCATCAACTCGAAAACCAAGACTCTACATGACGCGGACGGCAAGGAACTGAAGAGCGTCGCCGCCGCCTTTACCCCGCAGAAGATGGAATTCATGAAGGCCGGCGGCTCCTACGCCGTGGTCTTCGGCAAGAAGCTGCAGACCTTCGCCGCCGCCGCGCTGGGCCAGGAGCTGAAATCGGCCTATGCCCCCTCGAAAGAGGTCTCGGTCGAGGGCCAGGGCCTGACCGCCGTTGAAAAGATCTTCAACCGCAATGCCCTGGGCACCACGCCGGGCGCGACCCTGCACGCGGGCTCGGACGTGCGCGTGAAGGTGAACGTGGTGGGCTCGCAGGACACCACCGGCCCGATGACCGCGCAGGAACTGGAGGCGATGGCCGCCACCGTGATCTCGCCGTCCGTGGACGTGGGGTACCAGTCGGGCTGCCACACTGCCTCGGTGTGGGACAAGAAGGCCCAAGCCAACATCCCGAAACTGATGAAGTTCATGAACGATTTTGGCCTGATCACCGCGCGGGATCCGAAGGGCGAATACCATTCGATGACCGACGTGATCCACAAGGTGTTGAACGACATCACCGTGGATGACTGGGACATCATCATCGGCGGTGACAGCCACACCCGCATGTCGAAAGGCGTGGCCTTCGGCGCGGACTCGGGCACCGTTGCCCTGGCGCTGGCCACTGGTGAAGCGTCGATGCCGATCCCGGAATCGGTCAAGGTGACCTTCAAGGGCCAGATGGCCGACCACATGGACTTCCGCGACGTGGTGCACGCCACCCAGGCGCAGATGTTGCAACAACACGGCGACAACGTGTTCCAGGGGCGGATCATCGAGGTCCACATCGGCACGCTGCTGGCCGACCAGGCCTTTACCTTTACCGACTGGACCGCCGAGATGAAGGCGAAAGCCTCGATCTGTATCTCGAATGACGACACCCTGATCGGTTCGCTGGAACTGGCCAAGTCGCGCATCCAGATCATGATCGACAAGGGCATGGACAATGCCGCTCAGACCCTGCAGGGGCTGATCGACAAGGCCGATGCGCGCATTGCCGGGATCAAGTCGGGCGAAAACACTGCCCTGACCCCGGATGCCAACGCCAAATACTTCGCCGAGGTCGTGGTTGATCTGGATCAGATCGTTGAGCCGATGATCGCCGACCCGGACGTCAACAACGACGACGTGTCCAAGCGCTATACCCATGACACCATCCGTCCGATCAGCTTCTACAAGGCCGAGAAGAAGGTGGATCTGGGCTTCGTCGGCTCCTGCATGGTGCACAAGGGTGACATCAAGATCGTCGCGCAGATGCTGAAGAACCTGGAAAAGGCCAACGGCAAGGTTGAGTTCAAGGCGCCGCTGGTCGTGGCTGCCCCGACCTACAACATCATCGACGAGATGAAGGCCGAAGGCGACTGGGAAATCCTGCAAAAGTACTCGGGCTTCGAGTTCGACGACCTGTTCCCGAAAAACGCCGCGCGCACCGAGTATGAGAACATTCTCTACCTCGAACGCCCTGGCTGTAACCTCTGCATGGGCAACCAGGAAAAGGCCGCCAAGGGCGACACGGTGCTGGCCACCTCGACCCGCCTGTTCCAGGGCCGCGTGGTGGAGGACTCGGCTGACAAGAAGGGTGAAAGCCTGCTGGCATCGACCCCGCTGGTCGTGCTGTCCGCCATCCTGGGCCGCACGCCTACGCTGGAGGAATACAAGGCCGCCGTTGAAGGCATCGACCTCACCAAATTCGCCCCGCCGCTGCAAAAGCCGGCTGACGCGAAATCGGTGCATTTCTGAGTTGAGCTGAGGGACAGCTGAACAAGACGGGGGCGGGATACGATGTATCCCGCCCCCTTTGTTTTGGTGATGACCCCAGTGCGCCCGGGGCCGTTTGCTGCGATTGCCTCAGTAGAAATGCGGCAGGTTCTTGGCCCGTGCCGCACGCACCCAGTTCGGCACGAAGGGAATGATCTTGTCCTGTGAGGGGACCATGATCTCGATGAAATTCGCGCCGGGGTGGGCGATGGCGTTGGACAGGATTTGTTCGATATCCGCTTCCTTGGTGATGCGGTCGGTCTTGAAGCCGAAGCCTTCGGCGACCTTGCAGTAATCCACCGCGCCGAAGTCGGTCGACCAGGGTTCGTCCACGTCATCCAGCAGGATCGCCTCGCCCCGGATCCAGCCGTAGACGTCGTTGCGGGTCAGGATCACGGTGACGTTCTTGCCCGAACGTTTCAGCGTCTCCATGTCGCCAATCACAAAGGCAAAAGAGCCGTCGCCGGTGAAGGAGATGATTGGCCCGTCGCTGGCATAAGACGCCCCCAGACAGGCGGGCACCGAATAGCCGAGCGCGCCCATCGAGTAGTTGGTGATGTAGCGACGTCCGGGCTTCTTGAAGGTCAGAAGCGCAGACGGATAGATTGCGCTGACACCGGGTTCCGAGGTCACGATGGCATCGTCCGGCATGATCTTGTCCAGCACCTGGCTGAGCTTGACCGGCGACAGGGTGCCCTCGGGCATCGGAATGTTCGAGTTGAACACCTTGTCCAGCGCGGTTTTCTTCATCGCGGTCAGGTCGACCGTGTCGCGTTTCAGGCCGGGATGCTCGGATTTGATGATCTCGACCATGTATTCCAGGCTCGCGCGGGCATCACCGACCAGGCCGACCTTGACCGGGTAGTTGTTGCCCACATGGGCCTCGGCAATGTCGAGATGCAGGAAGGTCTTGGACTTGGGATCGCCATAGAGCTTCCAGTGATCCGTTGCGGCGCTGTCGGTGTTGGTGCCGATGAAGAAGATCGTGTCAGCGTCAAAGACATACTGGTTCGAATACTCCATGCCGCCACGCCCACCGATGACGCGCAGGGCCAGCGGATGATCTTCGGGGATTGTGCCCTTGCCAGGCGTGGTGGTGCCGACGGGGATCTGCAGAAGCTCGGCCAGCTCCAGGATCGCCTCGGACGCCTTGGAGATCAGCCCGCCCTGGCCGACGACGATGGCCGGTTTTTCGGCGGCCAGCAGAACGTCGATCGCTGCACGGATCTTCGAGTGATCCGCCACCGGGCGGTGCGCCGGGTAGACGCTGTAATCGGGTTCGGCATAGAGGTCGTTGATATCGGCCTCTTCACCAAAGATGTTGATCGGCACGCGGATATGCACCGGGCCGGGTTTGCCCGAGGTGGCGACGCGGAAGGCGCGGCGCATCAGGAAGGGGATTTCCTGCGCGTTGGTCAGAACAAAGCTTTCCTTGCAGATGCTGTCGTAAAGCTTGGTCTGATCGACCCCGGTCAACCCGTGTTTCTTGTCTTGATTGATCGGAATGTCCGAGCTGAAATAGATCACCGGGACCGAGGACATGAAGGCCTCGGTAATGCCGGGCGAACAGTGGGTCACACCGGGCGAGGGGGCCTCCAGCACCGCGGGGCGGCCGGTGATCTTGGCATAGGCCTCGGCCGCGTAGGAGGCGGTGCGCTCATCGCGGGTCAGCACGAATTCGATGTTCGAATGCGCGCGCCATTCCTTGTACCAGCCGATGGTGGTTTCTCCGGGCAGGCCGAACACATGGCTCACCCCATGCAGTTCCAGCATCTTCAGAATGATCTGTGCGCCGTTCATGCGCTGGGTGTCTGCGTCAGTCATAGCTTTGCACCTTTCTCAATCGGATTTTCGCACACAGGCCTGTATGCAGAGAATCCGCAGTTTTTTTTGTTTACGTCAGCGGTTCCGCGACGGCGTATTTGGCCAGCATGTCGGGGTCGACCTTCACGCCGAGGCCCGGGCCGGTCGGCACGTGGATACGGCCGTGTTTCACCGGGAAGGGTTCGGTCAGGATGTCCTCGGCGGCGTAGTAGGTGGCCATGTAGAACTCAGCCTGCAGCACCAGGTCCGGCACCGCGGCCATCAGGTGGGTGCCTGCGGCATGGGCCAGGCCCGTTTCGAACATGCAGCCGCCGTAGATCTCGACACCCGCGGCCCGGGCAATCGCGGCCACTTCCAGCGCACGGCGGATGCCGCCGGATTTCATGATCTTGAGCGAGAAGATGTCGGCGACCTTGTTCTGCACGCCATAGAGTGCGCCCTTCGGGTCGAAGACGCTTTCATCCGCCATGATCGGCGTGTCGATGACATGGGTGATATGGGCCATCACCTCGCGTTCGTGCATCTTAACCGGCTGTTCGACGAAGGTCGGACGGAAGGCTTCCAGGTCGCGAATGCAGCGCACCGCGTCATAGGCAGGCAGGCCCTGGTTGTAGTCGATGCGGATGTCGGCCTCGTCGCCATAGATCTCGCGCAGCTTCTCGCAGCGCATGATGTCGAACTTGTGGTCGGCGAACCCGGTCTTGAACTTGAAGATGCGCACGCCGTCGTCCCACATGGCGGCGATGTCGTCGAGGTCGGCGTCGAAATCCGGGTTGGCGACGGAGAAGCTCATGCCCATGCTGTCGCGCATCTTGCCGCCGACCAGTTCGCAGACCGAAAGCCCCGTGATCTGGCCGGTAATGTCCAAGAGGGCCATCTCCAGCGCCGCCTTGGCCTCGGGATGGCCGACCAGCACCTTTTCGGCCATGTTCATGTGAACCTCGACCTGCACCGGGTCCTGGCCGATCAGATGCGGGCGCAGATGCACATGCAGGGCGGCGGCGTTGCCCTCGGCCGTACCCGTGAACACGGGCCAGGGCGAGGCCTCGCCCCATCCGGTGATGCCGGTGTCGGTCACCAGCTCCAGGATGGCCACGTTGATGCCCGCCACATCGCCCGAGCCATGCGAATGCACGGCCTTGGCGGGGATGGAAATGCGATGAACGCGCAGGGTTTCGATCTTATGGTCGCTCACGGTGTTCTCCGGATGTGAGGTCTTGGTGGGGGAGGTTTCAGCGCGGCCGGACGACCAGCACGCTGCAGGGCGCATAGCGCGAGACGCGCGCGGCGTTGGGACCGATCAGCAGGTCCTTGACTGACGGTCTGCTGGCGCCGATCACGACGAAACTGGCGCCCTGCGCTTCGGCACGGGCGATCAGCCTTTCATAGACCACTCCGCGCAGCACCTTAGTATCATGGGCCACGCCGTTCCAGTCGAACCCCAGGGCATAGGCCTTCAGGTCCCCGGCGGCATCATCCACCACCTGCTGGTGCATGTCGGCCGGAATGTACTCCTGGACATAAGAGTTCTCCTGGTCGGGGATCACGAAGATGACCTCGACCTCGTGATCATGGGTCTTGGCCAGCAGGATCGCCTCTTGGATGACATGGGCGTCGCTGTCCTTGTGGACCAGGTCCACGGCGGCAAGGATCTTGGGTTTGGTCATCTGCGTGACTCCCCTGGGTGTAGAACTGTTGGTGGGGGAGGCTGGCCGTCTAGCGGCCAGCCGATTTGACCATGTTGTCAGGCAACCAGGTCGCCAGCTCCGGGAAGGCGATCATCACGAAGACCATCAGCACCATGATCAGGAACAGCGGTACAGCGGTCTTGGCGATATAGCCCATCTCGTGCCGGGTGATCCCCTGCATCACGAACAGGTTGAAGCCGATCGGCGGGGTGATCTGCGCCATTTCGACGACGACCACGATGAAGATGCCGAACCAGATCAGGTCGATGCCCGCGCCTTCCACCATCGGCTGCACGATCGCCATGGTCAGCACCACGGACGAGATGCCGTCCAGGAACATGCCCAGCACGATGTAGAACAGCATCAGCGCGATCAGCAGCGAGAAGCGTGACAGCTCCAGTCCTTCGATGAACTCGGCCAGGGCGCGCGGCAGGCCGGTAAAGCCCATCGCCAAGGTCAGCGCGATGGCGCCCATCAGGATGAAGGCGATCATGGCCGAGGTCCGGGTGGCGCCCAGCAGGCTTTCGATGAAAGCCTGTTTGGTCAGCGAGCCCTGCATCGCGGCCAGGGCAAAGGCGCCCAGCACGCCAATAGCAGCGGCTTCGGTCGCGGTGGCAAAGCCACCGTACATCGAACCGATGACAACCAGAATGAGCAGGATGATCGGGATCAGGAAGCGGCTTTCGTTGAGCTTTTGCAGGAAGGTCATGCGGTCAGCGATTTCGGGGACTTCAGACCGGCGCAGGAAGGACCAGCCGGCCACATAGGCCATGAACATGCCCGCCAGCACGATGCCCGGCAGGATACCCGCCATGAAGAGTTTCGAGATCGATTGTTCCACCGCCACGCCATAGACGATCAACGTCAGCGACGGCGGGATCATCAGGCCCAGCGTGGCCGCCCCGGTGAGCGTGCCGATGATCATGTATTCGGGATAGCCGCGTTTGCGGAGTTCGGGGATCGACATCTTGCCCACGGTCGTCAGCGTTGCTGCCGACGAACCCGACACAGCGGCAAAGATGGTGCAGCCGACGATGTTCACATGGACCAACCCGCCCGGTAGGCGCTGCATCCAGGGGCTGAGACCGCGGAACATGTCTTGGGACAGTCGACTTCGAAACAGGATTTCACCCATCCAGATAAACAGGGGCAGGGCGGTCAGGGTCCAGCTGGACGAGCCCGTCCAGATCCGTGTCAACATGGCATCGCCCGCAGGCCGCGTGGTGAACATTTCCAGGCCGAGGTAGGCGACCCCGAACAGGGCCAGCGCCACCCAGACACCCGTGCCCAGAAGCAGGAACAGGGCAAAGAGGAAAATGGAGACGAGATAGAATTCTTCCATCGGGCTTACTCCGCGTGTGCGTCGACCGCGGCGGATCGAATGTTGTCTTGCCCCGTAAAGAGGATGGTGACCAGGTTGTCGATCGCGCAGATCGCCAGAAGGATCGTGCCGACAACCATCGACATCTGCGGAATCCAGATCGGCCAGGCGTCCTGCCCTTGGCTGATGTCGTTGAACCGGTAGCTTTCATAGGTCAGCTTGATCGCATAGCGCGCGAACAGCACGGTCAGGTAGCTGGCAACGGCCCAGCACCAGATCTCGCCGAACTTGCGGAACCGACCAAGCGCGTTGAGAAGAAGGCTTACCCGGATGTGGCTACCGCCGTTCAACGCATAGGGAAGCGCCAGGAACGAAGCCGCAGCCATGCAATACCCGGTAAAGTCGGGCGCGCCCGTGATGATCTCCCCCCCCCATCGCGACACCATCTGCAGGGTCACGAAGCCGAGGATCATGATCAGGAAAATCGCGGCAAGATATCCGGCCCAGCGGTAAAGCGCGTCCAGCGTCTTGCGCAAGAGTGAGAAGAGCGCCATGGCAGGTCCCCCTATCTGTCATGAGACCCCCCCGGCGACAGATGCCGCCGGGGGAGATGCATGCGCTTATTGCGCGGCCTTGAAGGCGTCGACGATCTTTTGACCTTCTTCACCGGCGGCTTCCAGCCACTCGGCAGTCATGGTCTCGCCAATGGCGCGCAGTTCAGCGGCCAGCTCTTCGCTCGCCGGACCGGTGGTCATGCCGTTCTTGCCCAGCTCGTTCACGGTGAACTCGGTGTATTGGATCGAACGCCAGTCGCCAGCGTATTCCGCGGCCACGGCACAGCCGTTCATGACCGCCTTGGTGGCGTCATCCAGATCGTTCCAGGCGTCCAGGTTGACCAGCATGTAGTTGCGGGGCATCCAGGCATCCACGCCGTAGTAATGCGACAGGCTTTCCCAGACCTTGCGGTCATAGCCGGTCGAGCCCGACGACACCATGCCCTGTGCCACACCTGTGGCGAAGGCCTGGCTGATTTCAGCCGCTTCGATCTGAACCGGCAGCATGCCGGCCAGTTCGGCCATGCGGGCCGAGGCCGAGTTGTAGGCACGGAATTTCAGGCCTTCGGCGTCAGCCAGCGTGTTGACTTCGCGGTCGAAATACAGGCCCTGGCCCGGCCACGGCACGGAATAGAGCAGGTGCAGGTTTTGCTCGGCCAGGATCTCGGACAGCGGGCCCTTGGCGATGTCCCACAGCTTTTCCGAATCCGCAAAGGAGGTCGCCAGGAAGGGCACGCTGTCGAAGCCGAACAGGGCGTTTTCATTCTGATGGCCGGACAGCAGACGCTCGCCGATGTTGACCTGGCCGGTCTGGATCGCGCGTTTGATTTCGGCGCCGGCATAGAGCGAACCACCCGGATGGGTCTGGATGGTCAGAGCACCACCGGTGCCCGCGGTCACGCATTCGGCGAAGATCGCGCCAGTGGCCGAATGGAAGTTGGTTGCCGAATAGGCCATCGGCAGATCCCACGTTTCCGCTTGGGCTGTGACGGCCGAGACAGTGGCGACCGCCACACCGGCGGCGAGGTTGGTCAGAGTTTTAGGCATGATGGACTCCCTTGTTGCCTTTCTGGACTGCCCCGCATTGTGCCACGGGGCTTGCTTGGTGAAATCGGATCAGAAGCGCATTGGATCGTAGACGCTCAGATCGGTATTCTCGCGGTCTCCGCTGACAAGCCCTGCCAGGATGCGACCGGTCTTGGGGCCTGCGGTCAGGCCGATATGGTGGTGGCCGAACCCTGCCAGCACGCCGGTCTGGCCGATCTCGCCAATCAGCGGCAGGCTGTCCGACGGTGCCGGGCGGTGGCCCAGCCAGGTTTCGGTGCTTTCGAATTTCAGCCCGGGGAAGCTCTGCTGCACCTTGCGTTGGAGCAACTCCAACGGTGCTTTCGACGGCCCGGCCTCCAATCCTCCGAATTCCACGACACCCGCGCAGCGTAGCCCGCCGTCCATCGGCGTGGCAACGAATTTGCCGGTGGTGACCATCAGCGGGGTCGAAGGGCCATTTTCCGGAGATTTGAAGACCATGTGATAGCCGCGCTCGGTCTCCAGCGGCACTTTCAAGCCCAGTTTCCTGGCCAAGGGGCCGGACCAGACCCCGGTCGCCAGGATCACATCGGAACAGTCGAGCGCCCCGGTCGTCGTCAGCACCGAGGACACACGCCCGTCGGTGAAGTCGAAATCCTTGACCTCAGCCTGGTGGAACGTCGCGCCCAGCTTCTCAGCCTCGGTGGCCAAGGCGGCGACATAGGCACCGGGATCCTTGGTGTAGCCGTGGTCATGCATCACTGCGAGAAGGTTCAGATCCTTGGCAAGGTTCGGTTCGAACTCCCGCACCGCTTCGCCTTCCAGCAGCTCCGGCTCGAACCCCGCGGTCTTGCGCAGCATCCAGGTGTAGCTGTCCGCCTCGAAGGCGGCGCGGTCCGGATAGACGAAGCTGTAGTCGGTGGTCTGCACCCAGTGCGCGGCATCGGTGTCCTTGGTCAGCGACTGGTGCTGTTCGACCGCGTCCGAGGTGATAGGCGCAAGCCCTGCCGCGATCCGGCGGGTGTCCTTATCGTTTGCATGGGACATGTAACGCAGCAGCCAGGGCATCAGACGGGGCAGGTAGGACCAGCGCAGAAACAGCGGGAAATTCGGATCCAGCGCCATGCGCGGCCCCTTCAGTAGCAGACCTGGCGCCGTCACGGGCGCGACCGAACAGGCCGCCAGCACACCGGCATTGCCGTAGGAGGTGGCCTCGGCACTGCCCGGGCGGTTGCGATCAACGATCGTGACATCGACCCCCTTGCGCCGCAGCCAGATAGCAGCCGACACGCCAACGATCCCGGCGCCGACAACAACCACATGTTTCCGCTGAGCTTCCATGCTTCCTCACAGCCCTGAGAATCGGTTGTACCAATCCGTATTCTGAACTGTATACAGAAGCTTCGTCACCTGTGAAGACAAATGTTTTCTTTCGTGTATTCTTTGGTAAAAGGAGGCCAATTTCATATGTTGGGAATGTGATGTCCAAATCCGAGGGTAGCGTTGAGCGGGCCTATGAGGCTCTGCGGCAAAAGGCGATCAGCTTCGAGTTCAAGCCGGGCGAGCGGTTGAACGAATCCGCCCTGACGAAGACGCTCAATGTCAGTCGAACTCCGTTGCGCGAAGCCCTTAACCGTTTGGTTGCAGAGGGCTTTCTGACATTTGACCTTGGTAAGGGGTTTTTCTGCCGACCGCTGAGTCCCAAGAAGATCCTTGAGCTTTACCAACTGCGCTGCGCCTTGGAGATCGAGGCATTGATTCAGACGATCGAGAACGCAGCCGATGAAGATATCGACACCGTGGTTGCCTATCTGGACGAGGCCGAGGATAGATTGGTCCAGTGTCAGGACCTCAATGAGCTGCTGCGCATGGATGAAGAGTTTCACATGACGCTGGCGGCCCTGTCGGACAACGAAGAGCTTCTGAAATTCCTGGGCAATGTGAACGAACGAATTCGTTATGTGCGGATCATCAACCTGCGTCTGCTGCGGGACCGGCGCAACCAGTCAGACGAGGATCTGACTGCCCTGTCGGCGCACCGTGTGATCCTGGATGCGGTCAAGGCACGGGACGCGGACAGCGCGGTCAAGGCGCTGCGCCGCCACATCGCACGGCGCAGCGAACAGACGGTCGAGCTGGTGCAGGTTGCGTTCTCCCAGCTCTACGTCCCGGTCTGAGCGGTCAGCCTTTGCCCAGCTCCACGCTGCGTGTGGTGGCGGCGCGCACGGTGGCCCGCACCAGGGCGGGTAACCCCTTCTGTTCCGCCATCAGGACCGACAGGCCAGCGGCGGTGGTGCCGTTCGGCGAAGTCACGTTCTCGCGCAGGGTGCTGACCGGCTTTTCCGAAGCCTGCGCCAGCGCTCCGGCCCCCGCGATGGTCGCCTTGGCCAGCTGCATTGCCACCTCGGGCGAAAGCCCCTCGGCCTCTCCGGCGGCGGCCAGGCATTCGATGAAGTGGAACACATAGGCCGGGCCCGAGCCCGAGGTGCCGGTGACCGCATCCATCTGCGCCTCGCTGTCCAGTCGCACTACCTGCCCGACTGTGGAGAGCATGACCTCGGCCAGGGCCAGGTCTTCAGCCCGGCAACGGGCATTGCCCACCAGCGCAGTGATGCCCTGTCCGATGGCGGCCGGGGTGTTGGGCATGGTGCGGATGATGGCGGGCTCCGGTCCAAGGATGTCACCCAAGACGACGAGCGTGGTGCCTGCCGCGACCGAGACGAACAGCGTGCCCGCGAACCCGGGCCCGTTCAGCGTATTGGCGGCGGCGATGATCTGCGGCTTGACGGCCAGGACGCAGACTGCCGGGCTGTCCAGGTCTGCATTGATCTTCAGCCCGTCCGTTTGCAACCCTTGCAGCCAGTCGGAGGGGTGCGGGTCCAGAACGGTAATCGCATCAGGCCGCACGCCCGCGTCCAGCCAGCCTTGCAACAAGGCGCTGCCCATCTTGCCGCAGCCGAACAGCACCAGCCCATCCGCATTCACGCGGTCCAGAAGCGTGCTCATCGCGGCTGTCCCGCCAGGCCCAGCAGCGGGTCGTCCAGCTCGATCGAAAACCGGTCGGGCACCAATGCCTGGTGGAACCAGCGCACGAAGGTATAGATCGAGAAGACCGGCAGCCCGGTCAGCTTGCGCACATCGGCTGCATATGGCGTCATGTTGGTGCATTCCAGCACGATGGCCCCGATGTCGTCATGCCGCGTCACCAGCTCGCGTGCGGCGTCCAGCATGTCGAGGCGACAGGCGGCGAAGTCGATCTCGGGCGCGTCGCCCAGGATGTCGCGGGTAAAGGCGCGGCCCCCGTCGGTACCGACAATCGGGGTGTCGGCGGGCACATTGGCGGCGGCCAGGTGCGCGGGGGTTAGGGTTTCCTTCGAGATCGTCAGGATGCCCACCCGTTTGCCAGCGGGCAGCATCGCCTGGACCATCGGCACCTGCATCAGCGACGAGGTCGCGACAGGCACCGGCACCGCCGCAGCCAGCTTGTCCTGCACGATGGACAGGAAACCGCAGTTGGTGGTGATCCCGTCGCAGCCCGAGGCAACCAGCTCCTTTGCCTCGTCAATGAACAGATCGACAAGTTCGCGCGCGTCATTGCGCACAACCAGTTCTGGCGTGGCGCTGCGCACAACGCGGTATTGCACCGGGAAAGGCCAGGTGGTGGCATTGCCGATATCGCCCGGGATGCGCGGGAACTGGGTTTCGAGCATGAGGATGCCAAGGTTGGCCCCGTAGACTGTTTTCCCGCCGTGACAGGTTTGCATGGTTTTGGTGCCCTGAGTTGGAATGAGGTGTAGACAAGCCTGTATACAATTTCTGGGGATGTCAATCCGATTCCGCGCGGCAGGGGTGGGTCAGGTCATCTTGTGACGCTGAAAGGTCGGGGTAAGGCCGAAACGGTCCTTGTAGAGGCGCGAATAATGGCTCGGGCTGTCAAACCCGCAGGCCAAGCCGACCTCGATCACCGAGGCTTCGGTCTGCAGCAGCAGTTTGCGGGCGCGCTCCAACCGAAGCTCGACATAGAACTTCTTGGGCGTTGCCTTCATGAACTGCGCAAACAGCCGTTCGAGCTGGCGGGTCGAGATGCCGATCTCTTCCGCGATCTGGCTCGGCGGCACCGGCTCCTCGATCGTCTCGCGCATGATCCGGATCGCGCGGGCCAGGTGCGGATTGCGCACGCCCAGCCGCGCCTGGAGCGAGACGCGCTGTTCGGCCGTATCGCTGCGCACGGAACTGTAGACCATCTGATCGGCAATGGCCGCTGCCAGATCGGTGCCATGGTCCTGTTCGATCACGTGGAGCATGTAATCCGCCGTCGCCGTGCCCCCCGCAGCGGTCGGGTGTCGGGGGTCGTCGACAAAGACGGTCTGGACCAGGTCGACCTCGGGAAAGAGCTCGTTGAAACTGTCGTGATAGTCCCAGTGCAGCGCGGCTCGGCGTCCGGTCAGTAGCCCGGCCGCTGCCAGGATCCATGCGCCGGAACAAAGGCCGCCCACCGGTGTGCCGCAGGCTCGCATGCGTCGGATTGCGCCCAGTACGGGGCTGGTTGCCCGGGCCGCCATATCCTCGCTGGCAAGAACAAACAGCCGGTCGCACTCCGGCAGATCATTCAGACCCGCGTGAACCTCCATATTCAACCCGTTCAGACAGGCCGCGGTCCTGCCGTTCTCCGAGGCGAGGCTGAAGCGATAGAGCTCTGCCCCGCTGATCCGGTTGGCCAGGCGCAGGGGTTCGATTGCACAGGAAAAGGCCAGGTGGGAAAACCCGTCCACCAGCAGGATGCAGAAATGCCGTGTCATGTGCGTCGCCTCTATCGCCTTCGGCTCCCCCAGTTCAAAAAAGGGAGACGGCAGCGGCCAACACAGCCGCTGCCGTCCCAGTTATTCGACCTGTTACTCAGCTGCTGTGGTTTTGACTTCGCCGACCTGGGATCGCTTGCCGTCCCGATAAAGCGCCTTGGTCAGCGCGGCCATCATCAACCCCATAACCATGGTAAAGGGCAGCGCCCCGATGATCATTGCGTTCTTCAGCGCATCCATCGGGTTGTTGTCCCCAGCCGCCATCAAGAGCGTGCCGATCACGGCGGTCAGTATCAGGCCCCAGACGATGCGGTGCTTGATGCCGGTTTCCTGTGCGCCGCCGGACATGATGGTGTTCATGACCAGGATGCCACTGTCCGCCGAGGTGACCAGGAAGGTCATGATCAGCACCACGCACATGACGGTCAGCGCCGACAGCAGCGGCCCGTCCAGCATCTGCCCCAGCGTCACAAACAGCTTGGCCGTGTTCGAAGCGCCGATGATCGCGCCTTCCGCGCCGCCGGTCAGCTCTAGGTCGATGGCAGTGCCGCCCAGGATGGTCATCCATGCAAAGCAGACCAGCGACGGGGCGATGACGCAGCCCAGAATGAACTCGCGCACGCTGCGGCCTCTGGAGATACGGGCCAGGAACAGGCCGACGAAGGGCGAGAATGCAATCCACCAGGCCCAGTAGAAGGTGGTCCAACCGGCCTGCCAGCCGAACTGACGGCCCTGGTTTCCGGCCTCGTAGACGGCCGCCAGGGTGGCTTCGTCCAACTCGGCGGACGCGCCTTCCAGGCCCGACTTGAACCCGTCAAAGCTGCCCCAGGCATTGGTCGCCCCGCCGTAGAGGTCGGCGGCCAGCGGTTTGGCGGCCTCGGGCAGGGCCCCCGCGAAGCTGGCTTGGTCCAGCGGGCCATAGGCGCCGAAGCTCAAGCTGACGAAATGCAGGATGTAGTCGATCAGGGCCGAGACATAGGTGCTCATCGCGAAGAAGAACGAGCCGAAGATCACGAAGGTCAGAAGCAGGATGATCGACAGCACCAGGTTCAGGTTGGACAGATATTTCACGCCCTTGCCGACACCGGTCACCGCCGAGATGATCGACATGCCCATGATCATGATCAAACCGGCAATCAGCCCGACCTTGCCCGGTGCGGGCGCCTCTCCGGTCATGTCCATCATCCATTCCATGCCGGTGATCGCATAGACCCCGTCGATGAACTGGCTGACGCCGAAACCGATGGTGACCGAGACGCCGAGGATGGTCGCGACCACGCCCAGCACGTCGACCACATGACCGAGGAAACCGTTCACAGCGCGGCCCAGCAGCGGCGTCAACGCCGAACGGATCGTCAGCGGCATGTCGCGGGTATAGGCGTAGTATGCCAGCGACAGACCGGTGATCACGTAGATCGCCCAGGCATGAAAGCCGTAGTGCAGGAAGGTATAGCGGTATCCCGACTGCAGCGCGGCCTCGGTATTGCCCGCGACTTCACCGGCGACCACGACGGGGTTCGACCCCCACAGGCCCAGCGGTTCGGCGGTGGCAAAGACCATCAGGCCCACGCCCAGGCCGGCGCCGAACATCATCGAGAACCACGAGAAATCCGAGAACTCCTTGCCTTCGCCCGGGCGTCCCATGATGCGCTTGCCGGTCTGCGGCAGGATCGCGACCACGGCCAGGAAGAAGGCAAACAGTCCGACGATGACGATGTAGAAGCTGTTGAACCCTTCCAGAAGCCGCCAATTGAGGCTGCCCAGGGTATTGGTGGCATTGGCGGGCCAGACCAGAGCCCAGATCACCAACAACACCATGATCCCCTTGCTGATCAGCGCAATGGGCAGGCTGTTGTCCTTGTAGAAGCCCGAGTCCTGTGTCTTGATCTCGAGCTCCGTAAACGGAGGTTTTATTGACATCACGTGTCTCCCTGTGAGTGTTTCCCCCGTTGACCGGGGTGTTTTGTTAGTTAGAGAACCTGTCCGGGCTGAATGGCTGCACATCAAGGTGCAGCGGGCGGCGCGCCAGATCGTCCGCTACCAAGCGGGCGGTGGTCGCGCCTAAAGTCAGGCCCAGCTGGCCATGGCCGGTCGCAAATGTGACGTTTTGCACATGCTTGCTGCGGCCGATGATCGGACGAGTATCTGGGGTAAATGGTCGCCGCCCCATCCGGCGTTCGCGCTTGGTTGTTTGCAGGTTTGGTAGCACACGAAGGGCCTTTTTGACCAGAATATCCGCCCGGTTCCAGTTGGGCGGCGCGTTCAGACCTGCAAACTCGATCGTGCCGGCGACGGCCAAACTGTCCTCATATGGGGTCATCCCGAAGCCGCCCTTGGGGTAGAAGACCGTGTGGGTCAGATCAACGCCGGGATCGCTGAGAGCGGTGGAATACCCGGCTACGCCTTCCAGCTGGATCGGGACGTCGAGGGCTTTGGCAAGGGCGCGGGAATGCGTGCCTGCGGCCAGGATGACCTCGTCAGCAGGCAGGCTGCGCCCATCGGACAGGCGCACGGCCCGTACCCGGCGCGTTTCACGGTCGAAGCCTGTGGCGGCCGCCTGCACAACGGTGCCGCCGCGTTTGGTGAAGGTCTGGTGCAGCGCCTCGACCAGCCGCTTGGGGTCGGTGACAAAGCTCCAATCGCGCAAGATGGCAGCGTATTTGAAGTCCGGGGCGATGGCCGGGGCGATCTCATGTGCCTCCTGACCGGTGATTTCGTCGATGGTGCAGCCCAGATCGCGTGCCAGGTCAAAAGCCGCCCCCATGGTGGCGCGGTCGCGTTCGTCGTCGAACAGCTTCAGCACCGGGCGTTCGACCAGCAGTTCGGGCGCACCGATGTCGACCAGCTGCGCCTTGAAGTCACCGGTCGCGGCAAAGGTCAGGCGTGCCAGGTCGGCCGCAATAGCCCGCATCTTCGAAGGGCGCGCGTTGGCTGTGAACCGGGCGAACCAAGGCAGAAGTCCGGGCAGGGAGGTCGGGCGCAGCGATAGAGGCGCCTTGGGGTGCAGCAACCACCCGGGCACTTTCATCAACATGCCTGGTTGCGACAGGGGCACGATTTCCCCAACCGCGATACAGCCGCAGGACGCCCAGCTGGCCCCTTCACCAACCGGGCCGGGTTCGACCACGGTGACCTCCTGCCCGTCTGCCTGAAGGGACAGCGCGCAGGAGATGCCCACGACACCGCCACCTATGACAACGACTTGCGTCATCCGGCGATGCCTGCCAGTTCTTCCAGCTGCGCCAGCAGCTCGGGCGTGACCTGAACGCCCTCCGCCAGAGAGGCCGCGCGTTTCGCCAGGCGCCCGTCACCGGGCACGCGGGCGTCGCCATTGCCTTCGATCTCGGCGCAGATGCGGGAGATATAGGCATCGAACTGCGCGTTGCCGAAACGGGACGGGTCGATGGCGATCAGGGTCGCGCCGCCCTTGATGTTCAGGGCGCCATGGGCTTCGCGGTCGGCATTGTCGACGGACAGGGTGCCGCCCGCCAGGGCCGCGCCCAGCACCTCGATCAGGAAGGCAATCGCCGCGCCCTTGTGTTCGCCAAAGGGAAGCAGGCTGCGGGTTTCCAGGATGGCGTTTGGGTCGGTCGAAGGCTGGCCCGACGGGTCCAGACCCGCCGCACGTGGCAGGTCATGGCCCTCGGCGGCGGCCATCTTGATATCCATCAGCGCCACCATGGAAGAGGCCTGATCCCAGACCACTGGCGGTTTGCCCTCACGCGGGCAGGCAAAGGACATCGGGTTGGTGCCAAAGACCGGGCGCACGCCTCCCTGTGGCACGACCATGGATAGCGAATTCACCACGCCCAAGGCGACCAGCCCGGCCTCGGCCAGCGGTTCGGTGTCGAAGCGAAGCCCGCCCAGGTGGTGGCAGTTGGCGCAAGTGAAGGACGCGATGCCCTGCTCGCGCGCCATTGCGATCAGCTCCTCACGCGCAGCGGCGGCGGCGATCTGATAGTAGCCGTTGTCGCCATCCCCTCGTAGAACGCCGGGTGCGATGCGGGTGATCTGCGGCTTCGCGGCCGGGTTGGCATAGCCCGAGGAAAAGCTCTGTTCATAGACCGGCAACATGCGAAGCCCGTGACTGCGCGGCCCGTCGCGTTCGGATTGGGTCACGATCTCGGCAATCAACCCGCTGCCGTGCGCGTCCATCCCCGCCTTTACAAGGACAGAGCGGGCCAGGTCGCGCACCGTGTCGATTGAGAGCGTTTTCGTCGAGTGTTCCACCATGGTCCGTCCCTGTCCTTGTGTTGTTGAGGGGGCACATCCGCCCCCCGTCATCACGCCGCGTCCGGCTTGTATTGGACGCGTTTTTTGGCGACGAACTCGTCCAGTGCGCCGCGCACGTCGTCCTCCATTGGCGGCTGAACGTAGTTGTCAAGCATGCGCCGGGCCTCTTCCTGGCCGACGACCTCGGCGGTCTTGGCACCCTCGGCTTCCCACTGTTCGAAACTGTCGTTGTTCTGCAGCGGGTTCATGTGCATCGGGTTTTCCCGGGTGTGATCCGTGCCCAGGAAGTGGCCGCCGGGACCGATCGCCTCGATATCGCCCAGCAGAGCGTCGAGGTTCTCGTCCTGGAGGCCCGAGAAGAAGCGGTGGAAGTTCTCCAGCTGCATCGTGTCCTGCACCCATTTCGAATAGCTGACGCCCAGCGCGCCTTCGAGGAACCCGGCCGAGTGCACGATGTAATTGGCCCCGCCCAGCAGGACCGGCCACATGGTGTTCGCCGTGTCGAAGGCCGCCTGCATGTCGGGCGATTTCGACCCTGTCCACATGGTGCAGGTGCGCCAGGGCACTTGGTAGAACCGTGCCATCTGACCGACCAGAAGGTTCATGAGCCCCGGCTCCGGCGAGCCCATCATCGGCGCGCCAGTTTTCATCGAGACACCCATGATTGCCACGCCCAGCACCATCGGTGCCCCGCGGCGGATGATCTGGGAATAGGCCATGCCAGCCAGGCTTTCCGCGATCAGCAACGCCACGCCGCCTTGCGGACTGGCAGGGGCCGAGGCGCCTGCCAGCACGAAGGGCGATAGCAGGCAGGGCTGGTTGGCGGCGGCGTAGACACGCAGGCTCTCCAGCATGGTCTCGTCCCACACCAGCGGGGTGTTGCAGTTCAGAAGCGCCGCCAGCACCACGTTGTTGTCGACGAATTCCTCGCCAAAGACGATGCGCACCATCTCGACCGTATCCAGTGCGGCCTGTTCGGATAGGACCGAGCCCTTGATCGGCTTGTCGGTCAGGGTTAGGGCCGCGTGCACCAGTTCCAGATGGCGTTCGGGAACCGGCACGTCCTGCGGCTCCACCGGCAGGATGCCGGGCACCATCATGGACTGGCTCATCTGGCTCATCTTGAAGAAGTTGTGCGCGTCTTCCAGCATCGACGGGCGCCGCTTGCCGTCGAGGTCATAGACGAAGGGCGCGCCATAGGCATTGGCGAAGACCGAGTGGCGGTTGCCGACCCGCAGCGAGCGTTCCGGGTTGCGCGCCGCATAGGCCCATTCCGACGGCACCGAGGAGATCAGGTCCATCAGCATGTCGCGGCCGATGCGCACGCGCTCGCCCTGAACATCCGCGCCGTATTTCTTCCAATCTGCCAGGGCGACCGGGTCGCGGAACTCGATCCCCGTGGTTTCCAGGATGGTCATGGCGGCATTGTGAATCTTTTCGACACCTTCCGGACCCAACAGGTCGATCGGGCCGATCTGACGGTTCAGGGCCGACAGATAGACCGGGGGCGGGTTGGTGCGGGCCTGGACCCGTGCTGCGCGACCGCCACCGCGGCCGCCTCGTGCTTTGCGTTCAGTCATGTGTCTGTCTCCGATCAGGCGCGGGCGCGCGCGCTGGTGGGGTCGACGGCGCAGGTGTCGATGACCTCCGCCTCGCGCATTTCGTTGTGGATGAGCACCTGCATCTTCGTGCCCGGCGCGGTCATGTCCTGCGGCACCAGCGCCATGGCGATGTCGTGATTGCAGTAGTAGGAGAACCCGCCCGAGGTGACGCGGCCGATCAGCGTACCGTCCGCATAGACGCCTTCATCGAACATCACCGAAGTGTCACAGAAGGGCAGTTTCAGGGTGACGAGCTGGCTAAAGCCGCCCTCCGCCTGCTGTTTCAGCAGGGCCGCCTTGCCGATGAAGTCGCGCTCCACGACCTGCCCCCCGACCTTCTCGGTCATGGCGACGAAACGGCCCAGGTCGGCCTCGTAGGGCGTCATGTCCTTGCAGATCTCGCGGTTGATGGCGCGGTAGGATTTCTCCAGCCGCATGCTTTCCAGCGCTTCCAGACCGAAGGGTTTCACGCCCGCCTTCAGCAGCTGATCCACGATGTGGCGGTTGTAGCCGACCGGGTGGTGCAGCTCCCACCCCAGTTCGCCGGTATAGGAGACACGCAAGAGGTGCACGCCCTTGGCATAGCCCACCTCGCCCATCTGCGCCGACAGCCAGGGGAAGGCTTCGTTCGACAGATCGTTGTCGGTCAGTTTTTCCAGGATCTCGCGCGATTTCGGACCGGCCAGCGCAATCACGCCCAACTGTTCCGAGATATCTTCCATCACCACGGAGCCATCCGCGGGCAGCAGGCGGCTCAGCTGATCCCAGTTATAGGCGCGCCAGTTCGGGGTCGAGATCAGATAGAAATCGTCCTCGGCGTAGCGCACAATGGTGTATTCCGCGTCCATGCCGCCCTTAGTGTTCAGCATCAGCGACAGGGTCATGCGGCCGACCTTGGGCAGCTTGTTGGCCATCAGGCTATCGAGCCATTTCGCTGCCCCCGGACCGCGCACGGTGAACTTGGTCATCGGCGACATTTCGATGAAACCGGCCTCTTCACGGGTGCGGCGCACCTCTTCTTGCACCAGCTCCATGTGGTCGGTGCGGCGGAAGGAGTGCTCGGGAATGGCCTCTTCCGGCGACTTGGCGAACCAGCGCGGGAATTCATAGCCGTTGAAGCTGGTCCAGACCGCGCCCTGGGCGGTCAAGAGGTCGTAGGAGCCCATCGTCTTCATCGGACGGGCAGCGGGGAAATCCTCGCCCGGCACATGGGCGTCCATGTGGGTGCCCCAGGTCTCGCGCACCTTGTCCATGGTCCAGCGTTTCGACGCGTAGTCCGAGAAGCGGCGCGGGTCGAGTTCAGACATGTCCATGCCCGGATCGCCATTGACGATCCATTGGGCCAGGCGGTTGCCCACGGTGCCACCCCAGAGGATGCCGCCCGGCATGCCCTCGGCCAGCCACAGATTCTCGTGCCCCGGCGCGGGACCGGCCAGGGGCAGTTCGTCCGGGGTCATCTGGAACGGGCCGCGGGTGTTGGCCTTGAGGCCCACCTCGCCCAGGGTCGGCACGCGTTCAAGGGCGCGTTCCCACTGGGTTTCGACCGCCTCGAAGTCTTCGGGCAGCAGGTCGGCACCGAAGTCGGGTGGCACACGATCTTCGGCGAAGAGCTTGAGATCCTTGGTGAACTCGTAAGGGCCGAACTGAATGCCCCCCACGTCCTCGCGCAGGTAGGCGCCGTAATCCTCGTCGCGCAGGATCGGGAACTCGGGCAGGCCCTCCTTCTTGCGCTCCAAGAGCAGCGGCACGTGATCGGTGGTCCAATACTGGTGCACGATCGGGATGCAGGGCAGGTCCAGCCCGACGCGGCGGGCGTTTTCACGGGCGTAGTTGCCGGTGGCAAAGATCAGGTGCTCGCAGGTGATCTCGCCCTGGTTGGTGGTCACTTTCCAGTGGCCGTTTTCCAGCTTCTCATAGGACTGCGCCTCGGTGTTCTGATAGACCTTGGCGCCGGCGTCTCGGGCAAGCTTGGCCATCGCCATGGTGATGTCGGCCGGGTTCACATAGCCGTCTTCGGTGTGCAGGATGCCGCCGCGAATGTCGGGGCTCTGGTTCAGCAGAGGATGCACCTCGGCGATCTCTTCCGGGGTCAGCAGCTTGCAGGGCACGCCCGCGGCTTCGGCGATCGAGATGTAGGACTGGAACTCATCCCAGCGCTTTTCCGTGTTCGCCACACGCAGCTGCCCGACCTTGCGCAGACCGACCGAACTGCCCATCTTTTCCTCGACCTCGGTGTAGATGCGAATGGTCTCCATCGTCATCTTCGACACATTGTGCGAACGTACGAAAGTCACCAGCAGACCGGCCGCATGCCAGGTCGAGCCGGACGTCAGCGTGGTGCGTTCCAGCATCACCGCATCCGTGCAGCCATGTTCGGTCAGGCCATAGAGGATCGAGGCGCCGACACAGCCCCCACCAACGACCACGACTTTCGCATGTGATTTCATTCTCGCTTTCCTTCGCGTTGCTTGGGTAACTTCTGCGTCGCCTCTGATTTCGTCTCCACGCCAACCCGCCTCACGGCGCTTTTTGGGCCGAAAGGCGATTTCTTCTCATCCGAGAAGGGGCGGGTTGCCGGGTATTTCGACTGATGCGCGACAGGCTGGCAATTGCAAAAAAACTCAACTAGGGTTAGTTCAACTAAACTAAAAATGCCGCAACTGCGAAGAAGAGCGGCCGGAAATCGACATTCTGCGCGAGGATAGATTGCCCAACCGCCCCTATGACCTGCCCCCCATGACCTCGCTTGTCAGTTTCGAAGCGGCCGGACGACACGGCAGTTTCAAGGCGGCAGCACAGGAGCTTAACGTTACCCCAGCCGCAATCAGCCACCAGATCAAGGCGCTGGAAGAAGAGCTGCATTGCACCCTGTTTCGCCGTTTTCACCGCGGGGTCGAACTGTCCGAGGCCGGGGCCTACCTGCTTGTGGCCCTGCAGCGAGGCTTTGAGGGAATGAACGAGGCGGTAAGTCAATTGCGCGCCCAGCATGGGCGTACATCGGTCACGATTCGCTCCACGACAGCTGTCAGTTCGCTGTGGCTGACGCCCCGCCTGGCGCAGTTCTGGCAGAGCCACGGCCATATCTCGGTGGCGCAGATCGTCAGCGACCTGGACACGGATATCGCGGGGTGTGACCTGAGCATACATTACGGGGACATGTCGAGGGAGACCGGCGTCTGCCGGGCGCTGTTTCACGACCACATCATGGCGCTCTGCAGCCCCGGGTTCGCCGCCGATCACAAGATCGACCGGATCGAGGACCTGGCCGAGATCCCGCTGATCCACCTGGAAGCACCAGAGACCAGTTGGACCAACTGGCAGGCCTTCGCCCGTGCGTTGGGTTATGACGGGCAGCTGAAGTCGGCGCACCGGGTGAACAACTATGTCATCGCCCTGCAAGCCGCGCAGGACGGTATGGGGGCGGTGCTGGGTTGGGAAGGGTTGACCAACGAGCTGATTGCGTCCGGCAAGCTGGTCAAGTTGATCGAGCAGACCGTGTCCTCACCGCTCGATTATTACGTGAAGCTGCACAACCAGGCCTCTGACCGGGCTCGGATCGTGTTTGACTGGCTGACGAAGATCACCAGTTGACCCCGAGCTGGCCGCGGTTCCGCCTGCGCAAGTTTTTGTTTCCTGTCGCCAGCATTTCTTGAACATGCGCCCGCGCGGGCTGCCGCATACTCCGGCCAAACGAACTGGAGATGCGGCAATGGACAGATTGAACCTGGTGGATGGGCAATGGCGCGCGGCCGAGGCGACGGGCGAGAACATCAGCCCGGCAAACCCCGCAGACGTGGTCTGTGCCTATGCACGGGGCGACGCGGGGCTGGTGGACGAGGCCGTGGCCGCCGCCGCACGCGCCTTTCCGGCCTGGGCCGAGGCCACGCCGCAGTTTCGCGCCGATATCCTGGACCGAGTGGGTAGCGCGATCCTGGCGCGGGCAGCCGAGATTGGCCGCATCCTTGCGCGGGAAGAGGGCAAGACCCTGGCGGAAGCCACCGGCGAGGCGACCCGAGCGGGCCAGCTGTTCAAGTTCTACGCAGGTGAGGCGCTGCGCCTGGCTGGGGACGCCATCGCCTCGATCCGCGACAAGGTGGATGTCGAGGTCACCCGCGAACCCCTGGGCGTGGTCGGGTTGATCACCCCCTGGAACTTTCCCATCGCAATCCCCGCCTGGAAGGCCGCGCCCGCGCTGGCCTTTGGCAATACGGTGGTGATGAAACCCGCGGACCTGACCCCGGCGTCCGCCCATGTGCTGGCCGAGGTGCTGGCCGAGGCGGGCTGCCCCCCGGGCGTGTTCAACCTGGTCATGGGCTCGGGCCGAGTGATCGGCCAGGCGCTGGTGGATCACCCCGACGTCGCCGCGATCTCGTTCACCGGGTCCGAGGGCGTGGGGCAGGGCATCGCCGAGGGCTGCGCGCGCCATCGCAAGAAGCTGCAGATGGAGATGGGCGGCAAGAACCCGATGGTGGTGATGGCGGATGCCGATCTGGATGTGGCCGTGGCGGCCTGCATCAACGGTGCCTTCTTCTCGACCGGACAGCGCTGCACGGCCAGTTCGCGCCTGATTGTCGAGGCGGGCATTCACGACGCCTTTGTCGACCGCATGGCCGTGGCCATGGGGCAGTTGACCCTGGGCGATCCGTTAGAGGCCGACACCCAGATCGGCCCGGTCGTGTCCGAGGCCCAGCTGCGCGGCAACCTGGGCTATGTCGACCTGGCCCACGAGGAAGGCGCCGAGGTGATCGGTGGCGAACGTCTGGACCGCGCAGGGTTTTTCCAGGCCCCGGCGCTGTTCGTGGGCGCCACAAACGAGATGCGCGTGAGCCGCGAGGAAATCTTTGGCCCCTGCGCCAGTGTTATCAAGGCGGACGGGTTCGACCATGCGCTCACCCTGGCCAATGACACGGAGTTCGGGCTGAGCTCGGGCATCTGCACCACCTCGCTGCGCCAAGCGCGCGAATTCAAGCGCCGGTCTGCGGCGGGCATGGTGATGGTGAACCTGCCGACCGCGGGGGTGGATTACCACGTGCCGTTTGGCGGGCGCAAAGCCTCCTCGGTGGGTTCGCGTGAGCAGGGGCGGTATGCGGCCGAGTTCTACACCTCGGTCAAGACGGCCTATACATTCGCGGGGTGATGCCATGGCGTTGAGTGATGATCTGGTGACCCTGCTGGGCCCCAGGGGCTGGCTGACCGAAGACACCGGCAGCTACCAGACCGACTGGCTGAAGATGCAATCGCATGCGCCCCTGGGGGTGGCCCGACCGCAGAGCACCGAAGAGGTCGCAGGCGTGCTTCGTCTGGCCCATGCGGCAGGGGTGCCGGTCACGCCGCAGGGTGGCAATACCAGCCTCTGTGCCGGCGCGGTGCCGGGCGCGGCTGGGCACGTCATCCTGTCGCTGTCCCGCATGAACCGGGTCGAGGCGATTGACCCGCTGGGTTTTACCGCTGTGGTCGAGGCGGGTGTGGTGCTGGCGCAGGTGCACGACGCCGTGGCGGATCAGGGCCTGATCTTTCCCATGCACCTGGGCGCGGAGGGCAGCGCGCAGATCGGCGGGCTGATCGCCACCAATGCGGGCGGCAGCCATGCGCTGCGCTATGGCATGATGCAGGATCTGGTGCTGGGGCTGGAGGTCGTGCTGCCGGACGGGCGTACCTGGAACGGGTTGCGCCCGCTGATCAAGGACAATGCGGGCTACCAGCTCCGGCGGCTCTTTTGCGGCGCCGAGGGCACGTTGGGGGTGGTGACACGCGCCGCGTTGCGTTTGTATCCGGCGCCGACGGCCCGGGCCACGGCCCTGCTGGCGGTGCCCGGCCTGGAGGCGATGGTGCGCCTGGGCGCGGCTTTGCGCCGCGAGCTGGGCGAATTCATTTCGGCTCTGGAGTTCTTCGGCGAGACCGGGTTGGAGATGGCCTTGCGTCACGTGCCCGGGCTGGAGTTTCCGCTGGGGACGCGCAGCCCGGCCTATGTGCTGGTGGAACTGGCCACCGCCGCGCCGGGGATCGGGCTGGACGCCATGCTGGAGGCGGCGCTGGAACGCGCCTTCGAGGGCGGTCTGGTCGAGGATGGCGCGGTGGCCGCCAACGAGACGCAGCGCGCCGCCATGTGGCGGCTGCGCGAGGAAATGCCCGAGGGTCAGCGCCTGGAAGGGCCGCAGATCAAGCATGACATCGCGGTGCCCGTGGACCAGGTCGGGCGCTTCATCGCCGCCATGGCGCCGGAGCTTGATACGATTCTGCCCGGGGTGCGGTTGAACCCGTTCGGCCACCTGGGCGACGGCAATATCCACTTCAACCTGAGCCCGCCCGAGGGGCAGGCGGGTTTCGGTGACAGCAAAGCCGCGCTTTCGTTTTGCCTCTACCGCTCGGCAGAGCGGGCAGGGGGAACCTTTGCCGCTGAACACGGGCTGGGGCGATCCAAAATTGCCTTTGCAGATCAACTGCGTAGCGCGGAGGAACGTGACCTGATGCAGGCATTGAAACGGGCGGTGGACCCCAGCGGCCTGCTGAACCCCGGCGTGATGCTGCACCATCAGGTTGCGCAAGAATAACTTACCAAAGCCCCGGATTTCTTGATGTTGCGGCGGGCCCTTCGTCGGCCAAGCTTTTCGTCATACCGGAGCAGCTGTGCCTGCCCCCGGGACCCAAGGACCACACGGGAGGAGCAACCATGTCCTTTATCACCAATATCAAGACCCTCGCGGCGGTCGCCGCCGTCAGCGCGGCCGCGCTGGCCCAGCCCGCCGTGGCGCAAGACAAGGAAGCGCTGTGGTCCGACGTGCAGGAACGCGGCACCCTGCGCGTGGGCGTGGCCGAGGCCCCGCCGCTGCTGGTGCGCGACCCCAAGACCGGCGACTGGTCGGGCTATTTCCTGGACGTGATGGATGGCTTTGCCGCCTCGATCGACGTCGAGGTCGAAGTGGTTGAAACCACCTGGGGCAACATGGTCGCCGGGCTTCAGGCGGGCAAATGGGACATTTCCTCGGCGCTGAACCGCAAGCCGCAGCGCGCGCTGGCGGTGAACTACTCGATCCCGATCTGGAGCTACGAGATCGGCCTGCTTTATGACACCCGCAACCCGAAGATCACGCCGGACATGACCTCGCTGGCCGATTTCGACAAGGAAGGCATCACCATTGCCGTGATGCAGGGCGCCGCCGGGGATCTGTCGATCACCCCGCAGATCGAGAACGCCAAGATCATCCGTCTGGACGGTGCCAATGAAGGCCGGTTGGCGATCATCTCGAAACGCGCGGATGTCTTCGCCACCGACAGCGACATTCACCGCATCACCATCCTGCAGAACCCGGACTGGGCCGCGCAGGTGCTGCCCGATCCCGCGATCGCCAAACAGGGCATCGCCTTCGGCCTGCGCAAGTCGGTGCCGCTGGAGGATGTCCAGGTGCTGGACATCTACCTGGAGGAACAGGTCGCGACCGGCAACGTGCAGCGTCTGTACGAGGCCGCCGTCGAAGCCATGACCACCGAATAACCCCGGCTCCCTGTGCCGCCCCGGCCCCAGCGCGGGGGCGGCATTCCTGAGCTGGGCAGACGACAAGAGGGAGGGCGTCATGGCCTTTGTCGAGATAGACGGATTGATCAAGCGCTATGGGGCGCTGTCGATCTTCGAAGGGTTCGACCTGACGATGGGCAATACGGACCGGCTGGTGCTGATCGGTCCGTCAGGTTGTGGGAAATCCACCCTGCTGCGCTGCATGATGGGGCTGGAGGACATTGTCGGCGGCTCGATCCACTTGGGCGGAGACGCCTATATCCAAGGCGCCGAGAACGGCAAGATGACGCTGGACCGCAAGGTGCAGAAGGAAGTCGGCATGGTGTTTCAGCACTATACGCTGTTTCCGCATCTGACCGTTCTGGGCAACCTCTGCCTGGCCCCGGTGCGCTCGCGCGGGGTGAAGAAATCCGAGGCGCGCGACAAGGCGATGGGCCTGCTTGAACGCTTCGGCCTGGCCGACCGTGCCAATTTCTATCCCAGCCAGTTGTCTGGCGGGCAGAAACAGCGCGTCGCCATTGCCCGCGCCCTGATGCTGGACCCCAAGCTGATGTTGTTTGACGAGGTGACCTCGGCGCTGGACCCGGAGCTGGTCAATGAGGTCGAGAACACGATGATGGAGCTGGCCGAGGCCGGCATGCCGATGATGATCGTGACCCATGACATGTACTTCGCCCGCAACATCGCCACCAAGGTGGTGTTCCAGGAACGCGGCAAGGTGATCGAGGCGGCGCCACCGAACGAGCTATTCGGCAACCCGCAGCAGGAGCGCACCCGCGACTTCCTGCGCAATGTGCTTCACATCGAGGGGTGAGCCGATGAATTACGAGTTCGACTGGTTCTATGTGAAGAAGGGCCTGCCGCAGCTGATGGAAGGGTTGTGGCTGACCCTGGAGCTGACGCTCTGGGCCAACCTGATCGGCCTGGTTTTGGGCTTCGTCGTCGCGCTTGGCATGCTGTCCAAGGTCAAGCTGATCGTCTGGCCGCTGACCGCCTATATCGAGTTCTTTCGCTGCACGCCGGCGCTGATCCAGCTGGTCTGGTTCTTCTTCTGCGTGCCGATCCTGTTCAATGTCTGGTGGTCGGCGGAATTCATGGGCGTGCTGGCGCTGGGCCTGAACCTGGCAGCCTTCAACGCGGAAGCCTACCGCGCCGCGATCCAGGCCATTCCGCATGCCCATAACGACGCCTCGACCGCGCTGGGGCTGAATGTGTTCCAACGCATCATCCACGTGATCCTGCCGCAGGCACTGATTCTGGCCCTGCCGGTGCTGATCACCAACGGCATCGGCATCTTCCAGCAATCCGCGCTGGTCGCGCTGATCTCGGTCGAGGACCTGATGTACCAGGGTCGCTATATCGCGACACAGACCTTCCGCCCGATCGAGACCCTGACCACCGTCGCGCTGATCTATTTCGCTGTGTCCTTCCCGGTCTCGCAGGCCGTCACCGTCATCGAGCGGCGCACCAAACGCCTGCTGGCCAACTGAGGAGGGCGCCATGGAACTCGATTTCACCTTCCTGCTGGAATACTCGGGTGTGCTCTGGAAAGGGCTGGTCACCACGCTGCAATTCGTCGGCCTCGCAGTGGTGCTGGGGCTGGTCTGGGGCTTTGTGCTCAGCCTTGCGCGCAGCTCGACCAACCCGCTGATCTACTGGGTTTCGACCGTCTATGTTGAGTTTTTCCGGGGCACGCCGGTGTTGGTGCAGCTCTTCTGGATCTTCTTCTGCTTGCCGCTGTTCCTGGGGCTTGAACTGTCTGGCTTCATCTCGGCGGTGATCGCGCTGTCGCTCTACAGCGGGGCGATCACCTCGGAAAGCTTCCGCGCCGCGCTGAAGTCGATCGAGAAGAGCCAGTTCGACGCCTGTACCGCGCTGGGGCTGCCCGCTGGCGTGCGCACCTTCTACATCGTGCTGCCCCAAGCTGTGCTGCGCGCGATCCCGAACCTGTTGTCCAATGTCGTATCCCTGTTCAAGGAAAGCGCGCTGGTCTCGGCCGTGGGCATGGCGGACCTGATGTATGTTGGCCAGAATATCGCCAATAACGTCGCCCGCCCGATCGAGATCCTGACCGCGGTCGCGCTGATCTATTTCGCCATCGGCTTCCCGCTGACCCGCGCGGTCAGCATGGTCGAGGGGCGCCTGTTGAAGGTCGTGAAAGCATGACGAAAAGACCCGTTGCCCTCGTAACAGGCGCCACCAGTGGGATCGGCAAGGCCATTACCTTTGCCCTGGCCGAGGCCGGATACGAGGTCATCGCCCTTGGGCGCAGCGCTGCCACGTTGGAGCAGATGCAGACCCAGTCGGGCGTGCGTCCCCTGGCGCTGGACTTGACCGATCGCGAGGCGCTGGAAACTGCGCTTGAAGGGGAAGAAATCGATGTTCTGGTCAACAACGCCGGGGTCATCCCGCCGGTAGTCGGCTTCGATCGTATGGCCCAATCCGACATCGACGCGACGCTGGAGGTCAACCTGAGCGCCGCAATCGCCACCACGCGCATGGTGCTGCCGGGCATGATGGCGCGGGGCAGGGGGCATGTTTTCTTTACCGGCTCCACCGCCGGGCAGGCGCCCTTTCCGAACATGGCGGTCTATGGCGCGTCCAAGGCTGCGATTTCCAGCTTTGCCGCCGCGCTGCGCTGCGATCTGTCCGGCTCCGGCGTGCGGGTGACCGAGATCGTCGCGGGGCGGGTGGAGACCAACCTGTACAAGGAGGTGCTGACCGCCCGCGCCCGCGCCGACATGTACGGCGCCTTTGACGCGGTCCAGCCTGAGGATGTGGCGACCATGCTGCGTTCGGTTCTTGAAATGCCCGCGCATGTGGATGTGACGCGGTTCGACATTCTGCCCACCGCACAGTTCGTCGGTGGCGGGGGCTTTGCGAAGAAGGAAGACTGAGATGCACGGATTGTCCGTAGTGATCGTCGGCGGCGGCGCGGGTCTGGGCCTGCTTTTGGCCGAGATGGCGGTGGAGCAGGGCGCGACCGCGCTGGGGATCATCGACGTGAATGCCGAGGCCGCCGAGGCGGCCGTGGCCAGGGCGCGCGAAGCAGGGCTGAAGACGGCCTATGCCGCCTGTGACATCCGCACGGCCGAGGCGGCGCATGCAGGCTTTGCCCAGGTCGCCGCCGACCTGGGCCGGGTCGACACGGTGATCAACTCCGCCGCGATCTATCCGCGCAAACCGATGCTGGAGATCACCGACGTCGACTGGGACGCCTCGAACGCGGTGAACATCAAGGGCACGTTCCACATGTGCGTGGCCGCGATCAAACAGTTCCGCGCGCAGGACACCGATGGCGTGGTCAAGGGCCGTATCGTCAACATCACCTCGGTCGATGCCTTCAAGGCGCATCCGCAGAACGCCCATTACGCCGCCACCAAGGCCGCCGTGGTCAGCCTGACCAAAAGCTTCGCCCACGAGGTCGCGCCGGACAATATCCTGGTGAACTCCGTCGCGCCGGCCGGCATGGCCACCGACAAGGCGCGCGAGGCCGGGTTCCTGGGCGAACTGGCCGCCGCAAGCCCCTTGGGCCGGGGCGGTGAACCGCGCGAAATGGCCGAATGGGTCATGATGGCGGGCGGGCCGAAGAACACCTACATGACCGGCGAGAACATCATCGTCTCCGGCGGCTATATCTACGCATAAGGGGCTGAAGATGATCTATAAATCCCGACTGAAAAGCCAAAGCTGGGCTGGCGAGACCATCGGCATCCTGGTGCTGGACTGCTACTACCCGTTCCTGCCGGGCAATGTGGCCAATGCCACCACCTATGACTTTCCGGTGCGTTACGCGGTGGTCGAGGGCGCGACGGCCGACCGGCTGCTCTATCAGGCCGATCCGACCCTGATCGAGCCCTTCATTGCCGCCGCGCGCAAGTTGCAGGATGAAGGTGTGAAGGCGATCACCGGCGCCTGCGGGTTCATGGCGCTGTTCCAGAAGGAAATCGCCGCGGCGGTGGACATCCCGGTCTTTGCCTCGTCCCTGTTGCAGGTGCCCTTCGTGCACCAGATTACCGGGAAACGCGTGGGCATCATCACGGCCGACAGCACCTGCCTGAAACCCGCGCATTTCACCGGCACCGGCATTGCGGATGACATCCCCTTGGCGATTGGCGGCATGGAAACGAAAGAGGCCTTCATGCAGGGCATCATCGCCAATATCGGTGAACTGGACGATGACGGAATTCGCCGGGGCGTGGTTGAGGTGGCGCAAAAGCTGCAAGCCGAACATGACGACCTTGGCGCGATCCTGCTGGAATGCTCCGACCTGCCGCCCTACGCCCATGCGGTGCAGGCGGCCACGGGTCTGCCGGTCTTCGATTTCATCACCATGATCAACTATGTGCACGAGACCCTTGCGCGCAAACCCTACCACGGGGTGATCTGATCCCAGTTGGTGCAGAAATTCTGAACGAAACCAAGTTTTTCTGCACCGACACCCCCGCAACCGGGCGTGTAGCCTGACAGAAGAACGAACACTCAGACAGGTCCGAGAATGGAACAGAGAAACGGCGGCAAGATCCTTGTGGAATGCCTTCAAGCCCTGGGGGCAACGACCAGTTTCGGAGTGCCCGGCGAAAGCTATCTGGCGGTGCTGGACGCGCTGCATGACACCCAGGGCGCGCTGGATTTCACCCTGTGCCGCAACGAGGGTGGCGCGGGTTTCATGGCCGCCGCCTATGGCAAGTTGACCGGCCAGCCGGGCCTGTGTTTCGTTACCCGGGGGCCGGGTGCCACCAATGCCTCGATCGGAGTTCATACGGCGATGCAGGACAGCGCGCCGATGATCCTGTTCATTGGCCAGGTGGGGCGAGACATGAAGGGGCGCGAAGCCTTTCAGGAGATCGACTATCGCGCCTATTTCGGCCCCGTGGCCAAATGGGCGACCGAGATCGACGATGTCGACCGCATCCCCGAGGTCATCGCCCGCGCCTGGATCACCGCCGTATCCGGTCGCCCCGGCCCGGTGGTCGTGGCCCTGCCCGAAGACATGCTCACGGATACATCTGCCACTCCCGCTCTCACCGGCCCCGTATCCGTGCACGAGGCCGCCCCTGCGGATGCGACCGTGGGGGCGGTGCTCGAAGCATTGGCGCAGGCCAAACGCCCGCTGATCATGATGGGCGGCGGTGGCTGGACCCCGGGAGGCAGCCAGGCCCTGCAACGTTTTGCCGAGGCGTCGGACCTGCCGGTCCTGGCCTCGTTTCGCTATCAGGATTGGTATGACAACCATTCGCAGACCTATGCGGGTGACGCAGGCGTCGGCATGACGCCGGCAACCAAGGCGCTGATGCGCGAGGCCGACCTGATCCTGGCGATCAACACGCGGTTCGGCGAGAACACCACCGACGGTTACACCCTGCTGTCCGTGCCGGTGCCCGAACAGACGCTGATCCACGTGCACCCGTCGGATCGCGAGCTGGGCAAGGTCTATCAGCCCGATCTGGCGGTGCACGCGGGCCCCAACGCCTTTGCCGAGGCGTTGGCGGCGCATGAGCTGTCCGGCGATTGGGCCGACTGGCGCGCCCAAGCCCGCGAGGGCTTCGAGGCAGGGTTCGATCTGCCCGATCTGCCCAGCCCGGTGGACATGGGCAAGGTGACGGCCTTCCTGCGCGAACGGCTGCCTGCCGACGCGGTTCTGACCAACGGGGCGGGCAACTTTACCGTCTGGCCCAACAAGTTCTTCAAATTCGGCCCGGACCAGCGCCTGCTGGCGCCGCAATCGGGCGCGATGGGCTATGGCCTGCCCGCCGCCGTCGCCGCCAAGGTGGCCTGCCCGGAGCGCACCGTGGTCTGTTTCGCGGGCGACGGCGATTTCCAGATGAACTGTCAGGAGCTCGGCACCGCCATGCAGGCAGGTGCGCAGCCCATCGTGCTGGTCCTGAACAACGGCATCTACGGCACCATCCGTATGCATCAGGAACGCACATACCCTGAGCGGACCTCGGGCACTTCGCTGGAGAACCCGGATTTCGTGATGCTGGCGCAGTCCTACGGCTATCATGCCGAACGGGTTGAAAAGACGGAAGATTTTGAGGCGGCCTTCGAACGGGCCATGATCTCGACCACTGGCGCTGTGCTGGAGTTGAACATTTCTCCCGAGGCGCTGACACCGCGCCAGACCCTCAGCCAGATGCGCGACACCGCGAAAGGAGCCATGGCATGACCACGCAAGACATTCGCCTGGGCGCTGACATCGGCGGCACCTTTACCGACATCGCGTTGGACCTGCGCGGGCAGATCTTCTCGACCAAGGTGCTGACCAACTACACCGCGCCGGAACAGGCGATCCTGGACGGGATTGCCATTGTCACGGAACAGGCCGGGATCGGCTTTGGCGACCTGGATATCATCATCCACGGCACAACGCTGGCCACCAATGCGCTGATCGAACGGCGCGGGGCCAAGACCGCTCTGATCACCACAGAGGGCTTTCGTGACGTGATCGAGATGCGGACCGAAAACCGGTTCGAGCAATATGACCTGAACCTGAAACTCCCCGCGCCGCTTATTCCGCGCCAGGACCGGTTTCCGGTCGCAGGCCGGATTGACGCGCAGGGGCGGGAGCTGCAAGCGCTGGACGAAGCGCGGCTGGAGGAGCTGGCCGAGGTGATCCGCGACGGCGGTTTCGGTGCCGTGGCCATCGGCTTCATCCATTCCTATCAGAACCCCGCGCATGAGGAACGCGCGCGCGAGATCCTGACGGCGAAGCTGCCGGGGATGCCGATCTCGATCTCCGCCGAGGTCAGCCCGCAGATGCGCGAGTTCGAACGCTTCAACACCGTCTGCGCCAATGCCTATGTGCGCCCGCAGATGGAGGACTATCTGATCCGGCTGCAGGACCGCCTGAAGGACCAGGGTGCGGCCTGTCCGGTCTTCATGATCCATTCCGGCGGCGGGTTGATCTCGGTCGAGACTGCCATCGCGTTTCCCGTGCGCCTGGTCGAAAGCGGCCCGGCGGGTGGCGCGATCTTCGCCGCTGATGTGGCCGCGCGTTTCGGGTTGGAAAAGGTCGTCAGCTACGACATGGGGGGCACCACCGCCAAGATCTGCCTCATTGAAGATTTCGAACCGCAGACTGCCCGCACCTTCGAGGTCGCGCGCACCTATCGCTTCTGCAAGGGGTCGGGCATGCCGATTTCGATCCCGGTGATCGAGATGATCGAGATCGGGGCAGGAGGCGGCTCGATCGCCTGGGTGGACGCCATGGGGCGGATCCAGACCGGGCCGGAAAGTGCGGCCTCGGAACCCGGGCCCGCCTGCTATCAGCGCGGCGGCGAACGCCCCGCGATCACCGACGCCGACGTGATGCTGGGCAA
Organism: Aliiroseovarius sp.; assembly: GCF_965228805.1. Taxonomy (NCBI): domain Bacteria; kingdom Pseudomonadati; phylum Pseudomonadota; class Alphaproteobacteria; order Rhodobacterales; family Paracoccaceae; genus Aliiroseovarius; species Aliiroseovarius sp. Next base: position 1,998,151 of record NZ_CBDDIE010000003.1, read on the forward strand.
GATCGACCCGGACAATTTCGCAGGCGGCGCGATCCAGCTGTCAAAGAATGCTTCGGCCACGGCGATTGCCAGGGATGTCGGCGACAAGCTGTCGCTGGAGCCGCTGGAAGCCGCCTTCGGCATCTGCGAGGTGGTGGACGAGAACATGGCCAACGCCGCCCGCGTGCATGCGGTCGAGAACGGCAAGAACATCTCGGACAATACGATGATCGCCTTTGGCGGCGCCGCGCCGCTGCATGCCGCAAGGCTGTGCGAGAAACTGGGCGTCGATCAATGCCTGATCCCGCCGGGGGCGGGGGTCGGCTCGGCCATCGGCTTCCTCAAGGCACCATTCGGCTATGAGGCGCTGGCCTCGCGGCTGGTGCGCCTGTCCGAGTTCGATGTGGCGGCGGTGAATGCCATGCTGGGCGACCTGCGCGAGACCGCCGAAGGCTTCGTGCGCGCGGGCACCGACGGCGAGATCAAGCGCGAGGTGATCGCCTTCATGCGCTACCAGGGTCAGGGCTGGGAAATCCCCGTCGCGATCCCGGATCGCCCCCTGACCGAGGCGGATATCCACCTGATCCGCGACCGGTTCCGCGACAACTACGCCCGGTTCTTCGGCCGCGCCATCGACGGGCTGAACGGGTTGGAGATCGAGATCGTCACCTGGTCGATGAAGGCCAGCGACGTGCGTCCCGCGCCCAAGGCCGGGGCCCTGGTGACCGAGGGCGAGGCGATTGACGCGCCAGACCTGCGCGCGGTGTTCGACCCCAGCTCGGACGCTCTGCGCGACAGCGCCATTGTCCCGCGCGAGACCCTGACCGCCGGACAGCGTGTGGTGGGCCCCGCGGTGATCGTCGAACGCGAAACCTCGACCGTTGTGACCGCGCCCTTTGACGCGGTGCTGCAGGGCGACGGCACCATTCTTTTGACCCGGAAGGAGGGTTGAGCATGTCAGGTATCTCAGAAATCCGTATGCAGGTGATGTGGAACCGCCTGATCTCGGTTGTCGAGGAACAGGCGCTGACCCTGCTGCGCACCGCCTTTTCGACCTCGGTGCGCGAGGCGGGTGACCTGTCGGCGGGCGTGTTCAATCCCGAGGGGCTGATGCTGGCCCAGGCGGTGACCGGCACTCCGGGCCATGTGAACACCATGGCCGAGGCTGTGCTGCATTTCCTGGCCGAGATCCCGCGTGAAGAGATGTTCGAGGGCGACTGCTATGTCACCAACGACCCCTGGAAGGGCACCGGCCACCTGCATGACATCACCATGGTCGCGCCCTCGTTCAAGGACGGCAAGCTGGTCGCCTTCTTTGCCTGCACGGCCCATGTGGTGGACGTCGGTGGGCGCGGTTTCGGGGCCGATGGCAAGTCGGTCTACGAGGAAGGCATCCTGATCCCGATCATGAAATTCGCCGAACGTGGCGAGGTGAACCGCGACCTCATCAACATCCTGCGCAACAACGTGCGCGAGGCGAACCAGGTGGTGGGCGACTTCTATTCTCTCGCGGCGTGTAACGAGGTCGGCCACCGCCGTCTGATCGACATGATGGACGAGACCGCCATGGACAGTCTGGACGACCTGGGCGATTTCATCTTCTCGCGTTCGCGTGCCGCCACGTTGGAGCGTATCGCCGCCCTGCCGAAGGGCAGCTGGGACAACCAGATGACGGTCGATGGCTATGACGTGCCGGTCAAGTTGGCCACCACCCTGTCGGTGCGCGACGGTGAGGTGAATGTTGATTTCACTGGCACCGACGGGATCAGCAAATGGGGCATCAACTGCCCGCTGATCTATTCCAAGGCCTATGCCTGTTACGCGGTGAAATGCGTCGTGGCGCCGGATATTCCGAACAACTCGGCCTCGTTGGAGCCGTTCACCGTCACCTCGCCGGTCAACATCCTGAATGCCGAACGCCCCGCGCCGGTCAGCCTGCGCCACGTGATGGGCCACATGGTGCCCGACCTGGTGCTGGGCGCGCTGGCCAAGGCCAAGCCGGGCGAGATCATGGCCGAAGGCGCCGCCGCGTTGTGGAACATCCATATCTCGGCCCGTCCCGAGGCCGGGCGCGAGGGGCGGCGGTCCGAGGTGCTGATGTTCAATTCCGGCGGCACCGGCGCCCGGCCGGGGCTGGACGGGCTGGCGGCCACGGCGTTTCCGTCGGGCGTGCACACCATGCCGATCGAAGCAACTGAGCATACCGGCCCGATCGTCGTCTGGCGCAAGGAGCTGCGCGAGGACAGCGGCGGGGCAGGGCGCCTGCGCGGTGGTCTGGGCCAGGTGATCGAGATCGCACCCGCCGAGGGGCACGAGTTCGACTTCTCGGCCATGTTCGACCGGGTCAATCACCCGGCCCGTGGCCGCGATGGCGGCGAAGACGGCGCGCCCGGTGTGGTGGAACTCTGCGACGGTACGAAACTGCGCCCCAAGGGCTGGCAGCACGTGCCCGCCGGTAAGCGTCTGATCCTGAAAGCTCCCGGTGGCGGTGGTTTCGGCCCGGCCAGCGAACGTGATGAAGAGGCCCGCGCGGATGACCGCCTGAAGGGCTATGTAAGCGAAGAGAAATGACCATGCTCGCAGACCGAATGTCAGTGGTGAAACCGTCCCCGTCGATGGCTGTTTCCCAGGCCGCCAAGGCGCTGGCCGCCCAGGGGATCGAGGTTGCGGACCTGGGGCTGGGAGAGCCCGATTTCAACACGCCCTCCCATGTGATCGAGGCCGCCCACCAGGCGGCGCTGGCGGGCGACACCCGTTACACCGCAACCGGTGGCGCGCCCGCGACTAAGGCGGCGGTCTGCAAAAAATTCCGGCGGGAGAACGGGCTGGAGTTCTCGGCCGACGAGGTGGTCGTGGCCAATGGCGCCAAGCAGATCATCTTCAACGCGCTGATGGCGACGCTGGAGGAAGGCGACGAGGTGATCCTGGCCGCGCCCTATTTCGTCTCCTACCCCGACATGGCGCTGATGCTGGGCGGTAGGCCCGTGGTGGTGGAATGCGCGCGGGAAGACGGGTTCAAACTGACCCCCGAGGCGCTGGCCGCGGCGATCACGCCCAAATCGAAATGGCTGATCCTGAACGCGCCGGGCAACCCCTCGGGTGCGGTCTATACGGTCGAGGAATTGCAGGCGCTTGGCCGCGTGCTGGCCGATCACCCGAACCTGATGATCCTGTCCGACGAGATCTACGAACATATCGTCTTTGACGGGCGGGCGTTCACCTCTTTCGGCAAGGCCTGCCCGGAGCTGCGCGACCGCACCCTGATCGTGAACGGTGTCGCGAAAGCCTATGCCATGACCGGCTGGCGTATCGGCTATGGCGCCGGGCCCGCCGAACTGATCAAGGGCATGACCACGGTGCAGAGCCAATCGACCACCAATGCCTGTTCTGTCGCCCAGGCCGCCACCGTGGCGGCGCTGATCGGTCCGCAGGATGAGGTCGCCCGCTTCCGCGATGCCTTTGAACGCCGACGCGACCTGGTGGTCGACGGCATCAATGCCATCCCGGGACTGGCGCTCGATGCGCCGCAGGGGGCGTTTTATGCCTATGTCGACTGCTCTGGCATCATGGGCAAGACCGCGCCCGATGGCACGGTGCTGGAAACCGACCCGCAGGTGACGAAGTTCCTGCTGGACGAGGCCCGCGTGGCCGCCGTGCCCGGCGCAGCCTACGGGTTGTCGCCCTTCTTCCGCCTGTCAACCGCCACCGCCGACGAGGTTCTGACGGCGGCCATTTCCCGCATCCGCGACGCTGTCGCCCGCCTGCGCTAAGGACTGACCATGACCCAATTCAACCGTATCCTGATCACCGGCGCAGCGGGCCGTCTGGGCGCCGAGCTGCGCAGGGGGCTGGCGCCACTGGCTAAGCACATCCGCATCTCGGACCGCGTGGAAATGGCCGACGTGCAGCCGCACGAAGAAGCCATCATTTGCGAGCTGGGTGATTATGACGCCGTCATGGCCCTGACCAAAGATGTGGACGCCATCGTGCATTTCGGCGGCGCGCCGCTGGAGGTGGAGTTCGAGACCATCCTCGACAGCAATATCCGCGGCTCCTACCACATCTTCGAAGGGGCGCGGAAACATGGGGCGATGCGGGTGATCTATGCCTCGTCCGTGCATGCAATCGGCTATCACGAGGTCGGCGCGCAAATCGACGCGGACAGCCCGGTCAGGCCCGACAGCCTCTATGGCGTGTCGAAGAATTTCGTCGAGAGCCTCAGCCGCCTCTACTGGGACAAGTTTGGCATCGAAAGCCTGTGCCTGCGCATATTCTCGTCCTTTCCGGAACCGGCGGACCGGCGCATGCTGTGGAGCTGGCTCTCCTTCGCCGACTGCGTGCAATATGTCGAACGCGCGCTGACCTGCCCGCGCCTGGGCCACACCATCGGCCACGGCATTTCCGACAACCGGCTGAAGGTGGTCGATGACAGCAAGGCGGGCCATATCGGCTTCCACCCCCAGGACAGCGCCGAACCTTTCCGCGAGGCGATGGAGGCCAGGACCGAAACCCCTGATCCCAACGCGCCCGGCGTCAAGTTCATTGGCGGCTGGTTCTGCGAGCTGGGCCACCCCGATGACGAGGCAAAATGATGCAAGTTTCCTATGACGTGGTGATCGTCGGTGGCGCCGTGATCGGATCCGCCGTGGCCTATTTCCTGACCGCGAACCCGGATTTCGACGGCTCGGTCTTGATCGTGGAACGCGACCCGACCTTTGCCCAGGCCTCGACCTCGTTGAGTTCCTCTGCGATCCGCAACCAGTTCTCGAACCCGATCAACGTGCAGATCGGCCAGTTCGGCACCAAGTTCATCCGCGAGTTCGCCGAGGTGATGGAGGTGGACGGCGAAAAGCCCGACCTGAACTTCCACGAGGGCGGCTATCTGTTCCTGGCCTCGACCGACGAACAGGTGCAGATCCTGCGCGAAAACCACGTGGTGCAGAAAAGTCTGGGCGCCGATGTGGTGCTGTGGGAACCCGAACAGATCAAGGCGGCTTTCCCGCATCTGCGCGTGGATGACCTGCAACTCGCCAGCTACGGCCAGTCGGGCGAAGGGTGGTTTTCCAACACCGGCCTGATGAACGGCTTTCGCAAGAAGGCCCGCGCGCAGGGGGCGGATTACCTGGTAGACGAGGTGGTCGATATTGCCCGCGAGGGTGACCGGATCACCGGCGTGGTTCTGAAAAGCGGGCAGCGCATTGCCTGCGGCACACTGGTCAATGCCTCCGGTCCCCGGGCTGCACAGACCGCCGCCATGGCCGGGCTGACGGTGCCGGTCGAGCCGCGCAAACGCTCGCTCTTCGTGTTCGACTGCGCCAAGACGCCCGAGGGCACGGCGACGGTGAACAACGGCCGCTTGCCCTTGATGATCGACCCCTCGGGCAGTTTCTGCCGCCCGGAGGGCAAGTATTTCCTGTCCGGCACCGTGCCGACCGAAGATTTGGCGGTGGACTGGGATGATTTCGAACCCCGCCATGACGAGTTCGAGCGGATCTGGATGGACCTGGCCGAACGGTCCGAGGCTTTCGAGGCGATCAAGCTGGTGAACTTCTGGGCCGGGCATTACGCCTTCAATACGCTCGATCACAACGTCATCGCGGGACCCCATAACGAGGTGAAGAACTTCATCTTTGCCAATGGGTTCTCGGGCCACGGGTTGCAGCAATCCCCCGCCGTGGGGCGTGGCGTGGCCGAATGGATCACCTATGGTGCCTTCAAATCGCTCGACCTGACGGAAATCGGCTATGATCGGGTTGTGCGCAACGAACCCTTCCTGGAAAAGGCGGTGATCTGACCCGCCATCACCTGGTTGAACTCATGACCGAAAACCGTCTCCGCCTGCCTCCGTTGAACGCGCTGAAAGCGTTCCATGCCGCTGCGCGTCATGCGTCGATCCGGGGCGCGGCGGATGAGCTGTTGGTCACACCTCAGGCGGTCAGCCAGCAGATCAAGCTGCTGGAGGACACGTTGCAGGTAAAACTGTTCGAACGGCGCGGGCGGTCGATCGAACCGACCGAGGCGGCGATCCTGTTGGCGCGTTACGTGGACGCCGGGTTCGAGGAGTTGGCCGAGGGCGTGCGCCGGGTCACCAACCGCAAGTACAAGGACCGCATCACGCTGAACGTCTCGCCCTATTTCGCCACGCGCTACCTGCTGCCGCAGCTTGAGACCTTTCGTGAATTCGTGCCGCAATCGGACCTGCGCATGACCACCATGGTCGAGACGCCGGACTTCGCCCGCGATGACATCGACGTGGCGGTGCAATGGGGCTATGGCAACTGGGGCGATTTGGAGGCGACGCTGCTTTTGAAGGATCACAAGGTGATCTGTTGCGCGCCGGAAGTGGCCGAGAAGGTCAAGGCGCCTAAGGACCTGCTGGGCCAGACCCTGCTGCATCCGGTGCTGCAGAACACGCTCTGGTCGGACATCCTGCGGTTTCTGGGGCTGGACCTGCCCGAAACGACCTCGGAAATCGCCTTTCATGATGCCGCCACCATGCGTCGCGCGACCCTGTCGGGCATGGGCATGGGGCTGGTGTCACGGGCCGACGCGCTGAAGGACATCCGTTCGGGCGACCTGGTGGCACCCCTGGGCGTTGAGCTGATCCGCGACATGCCCGACGCGCAGGTGCCCGGCTTCTACCTGGTTCTGCCACGCGCGCATCGGCGGGTCAGCGGGGTCGCGAATTTCTGCGATTGGGTAACGGCACAGGATTGGGAGGGAACCGCCACATGAGCGATGCCATTTCGGCAATTGTGACCGGCGCGGCCTCGGGTATCGGCGCGGCCGTGGTGCGGCGCCTGGCGATGCCGGGCGCGCGGCTGACCCTGCACACCCGCCATAGTGAGGCCCGCCTGCAAGCTGTGGCCGAAGCCGCCCGCACCGCTGGGGCCCATGTCGACTATGTGCTGGGCGATCTGGCTGATCCCGAGGTCGCTCCCCGGCTTGTCGCTAGCCATCAGGCGCGGTTCGGTAGTCTGGACGCGCTGGTGGCAAACGCCGGTTTCCCGCTGCTCACCGCCTTGGAGGATATGACACCTCAGGACGTCGACTATGCCTTTCGTGGCAACAGCCAGAGCCTGTTCGCCCTGGCCCAGGCCTGCCTGCCGCTGCTGCGCGGTTCCGAACGGGGACGTATCGTTACCCTGGGCAGTTTCACCGCCCATGTGTTTCGCACGGATATGCCGCAGTTTCCCGCCTCTGCCGCGTCGAAGGGCGCGGTCGAAGTGGCCACACGAAGCCTGTCGCTGGCGCTGGCCAAGGATGGGATCACCGTGAACTGCGTCGTGCCCGGCTACATCCGCAAGGACGCGGGTACGGCGGACGGGCTGGACGCGGTCACCCTGGCCGAGATCGAAGGCCGCATTCCCCTGGCCCGGCTTGGCACGCCCGAGGACGTGGCCCATGCGATCTGTTTTCTACTGGGGGTCGAAGCCGGTTACATGACCGGCCAGGTGCTGCACGTAAACGGCGGGTTGATCTGAGCCGGAACCCGTTCTGGGGCAACAGTATCACTATCGCACCGAATGTCAGGTCATCCATCGCGGTGACCTCGCGAACGTTCAGCTGGATCAACTCGAAGAGGGCATCGGGGTCCGGAGCGTTCCCTTCACGGGCAGTTAAGAGGGGCCTCGACGCGAGTATGTGTGCACCTTTATCACTTTGGAAATAAACCACTATTGCGCTTCGATGGCGGAACTTGCGCAATCCGCGCAGATATCATTTCCCAGTATATACGGTAGCGTATGCTTGGGCGGGCATGGTGCAATTAAATGGTAAACAATAATTATCAATAGATATTTTTGAGTAAATCTTTTTGAGTGGATTTTGGAATCGTTTAACAACGCAAAAACGCGAACAAGCTCGGAAGGCAAAAGCGATGCTGAACGAAATCTCGGAATTCAAGGTCGTCCTCGGAGTGATCGGCGCCGACTGCCACGCCGTTGGGAACAAGATCCTGACCACGGTGCTGACCGGCCAGGGGATCGAGGTCGAGAACCTCGGTGTCATGGTCAGCCAGGAGGAGTTCATCTCTGCTGCGATCGAGGGCGGGGCGGACGCCATCCTGGTCTCGTCGATCTACGGCCATGGCGAAATCGATTGCCAGGATTTCCGCGCCCGGTGTGAGGAACGCGGGCTGGACAACATCATCCTCTATGTTGGCGGCAACCTGGTGATCGGCAAACGCGACTTCGCCTCGGTCGAGGCGCAGTTCAAGGCGATGGGGTTCGACCGGGTGTTCAAGCCCAGCGTGGACCTGGATGCCGTGTGCCAGATGCTCAAGGACGATATCCGCGCCAAACGTCCGGCAGCGTATGGTCACAACTCCGCCGGTATGTGGAGCCAAGCCGCCGTCTACGACAAGACTTCCTGACACTACCGACAACCTGACGAAGCGACCCGGTGCCCATGGCACCGGCCCGAGAGGGATGGGCCCATGCTGGATGCAATGGACATATCGAACACCCGCCTGGACCGCACCACGGTCGAGGCCGAACGCGCCGAGGTTCTGAACACCTGGCGCACCGGGGCAGAGGCCTGTTTCAAACGGGGCACCGCGCTGCAAACTGCCCTGCCGGAGGAGAAACGCTTCTCTGCCGCCTTGGCCCGGGCCGAGGCCGAGGGTCAGACGCTCTTGCAGCCACGCGCCGGTGTGGCGCTGCTGCGTGAACATACCGAGCTGTTGAACGGGCTTGCGCCTTACTGCGACGTGCTGCCGACCACCGTGGATGCCTACACCCGCCACAACCGCTACGCCGAGGCGCAGGCGGGCATCGACCGCTCGCGCGCGGCAGGCACCTCTTTGCTGAACGGCTTTCCAGCGGTGAACCACGGGGTCGATGGATGCCGCCGCCTGATCGAGGACCTGCCCAAACCCGTACAGGTGCGCCACGGCACGCCGGACGCGCGGCTGATGGCGGAGATCACCCTGGCCGCCGGGTTCACCAGCTACGAGGGCGGCGGGATCAGCTACAACATCCCCTATGCCAAGAAGGTGCCGCTGGCGCAATCGATCCGACATTGGCAGTACTGTGACCGGCTGGTGGGGCTTTACGAGGAAGCGGGCATTCGCATCAACCGCGAGCCCTTCGGCCCCCTGACCGGCACGCTGGTGCCGCCCTTCGTCAGCCACGTGGTTGCGATTCTGGAAGGATTGCTGGCGCTGGAGCAGGGGGTGAAATGCATTACCCTCGGCTACGGCCAGGCAGGCAATATGGCGCAGGATATTGCCGCTCTGCGCAGTCTACGCAAGGTGGCGCATCACTACTTCCTGGCCGCGGGCCACGAGGATTACCAGCTGACCACGGTGTTCCACCAGTGGATGGGAGGTTTCCCCGAGGATGAAGCCAAGGCCACCGCCGTGATCTGCCTTGGGGCGATGGCCGCGAAATACGCTCGCGCAACCAAGATCATCGTGAAAACCCCGCATGAGGCCAGCGGCATCCCCACACTGGAGGCCAACCAGGCGGGCCTGCTGGCGACGCGGCAAATGGTCAATATGGTCTCGGATCAGGGCCAGATGAACACGACCGAGATCGCCCAGGAGGTCGAGATGATCGAGGCCGAGGTTCACGCGGTCATGCGTCGGATTCTGAAACTGGGGCAAGGCGACATTGCGCGCGGCGCGGTGTTGGCCTTCGAGGCGGGCGTGATGGACGTGCCCTTCGCCCCCGCCGCCGCCAATGCCGGGCGCCTGACCCCGGTGCGCGACAATTTTGGCGCCATTCGCGTGTTCGATCAGGGCGACGTGCCGCTGCCCGCCGATGTGATCGCCTTTCACCGCGACAAGATCGCCGAACGGGCCCGGGCCGAGGGGCGCGAAGCATCGTTCAACATGGTGGTGGATGATGTGAACGCCATTTCCGCCAGCAAACTCATCGGGCGGCCGAGCGTGGCCCCTTCCAAGACCTGAGACAGACAGATGAAGATCAGAAACATCACCTTCTCGCCCGGCTTCGCCGCCTTCTATTTCGACGATCAAAGCGCCATCAAGGCGGGGGCGAAGCAGGACGGGTTCACCTACCTGGGCGAGGCCGCAACGGATGGTTTCGAGCAGATCCGCCAGCGCGGCGAGAGCATCTCGATCCTGCTGGAACTTGAAAACGGCCAGATCGCCGAGGGTGACTGTTCTGCTGTGCAATATTCCGGCGCCGCCGGGCGCGACCCGCTGTTTACCGCCGCGCGGTTCATTCCCTATCTGCAGGCCCATGTTGCGCCGCTGTTGATCGGGCGCGATATCGACTGTTTCCGCGAGACCGCCGCGTTTTTCGATACGCTGGAGGTCGAGGGCACCCGTCTGCACACCGCCATCCGCTACGGGCTCAGCCAGGCGTTGCTGGACGCTGCCGCCAAGGCCACCGGGCGGCTGAAGGTCGAAGTGATTTGCGCCGAATATGACCTGCCGTTGATCACGGAGCCGCTGGCCCTGTTCGGCCAAAGCGGCGATGATCGTTACGGTGCGGTGGACAAGATGGTGTTGAAACGGGTCGATGCGCTGCCCCACGGGCTGATCAACAACGTGCAGACCAAGCTGGGCGAGAACGGCGGCAAGCTGAAGGAATATGTCACCTGGCTGACCGGCCGCATCCAGACCCTGCGCCCGGATGCGAGCTACACCCCCGAACTGCATATCGACGTCTATGGCACCATCGGGCTGATTTTTGACAATGACCCAGCGCGGATCGCCGATTACCTCTGCGTGCTGGAACGCCGCGCGGCGCCCTTTCAGCTGTCCATCGAAGGACCTGCGGATGCGGGATCGAAAGAGGGGCAGATCGCTCTGCTGGGCCAGATCAAATCGGCGCTGGCGGCGCGTGGAAGCTCCGTGCGCATCGTCGCGGATGAATGGTGCAACACGCTGGAAGACGTCATTGACTTCGTTGATGCCGACTGCTGCGACATGGTGCAGATCAAGACGCCGGACCTGGGCAGCCTGCACAATACGATCGAAGCGGTTTTGTACTGCAAATCCAAGGGTGTGGCGGCCTACCAGGGCGGCACTTGCAACGAGACCGATATCTCCGCCCGCGCCTGTGTCAACGTGGCCCAGGCCACCCGGCCGGAACGGGTTCTGGTCAAACCCGGCATGGGGTTCGACGAGGGCATGACCATCGTCGCCAATGAAATGCACCGCAACCTGGCCCTTCTGTCAGCACGAAAGGCGGCTTGAGATGAGTGACTACGTGAAACCCTACGAAGGCCTGACCGTTGTTTCTCTGGAACAGGCGGTGGCGGCGCCGCTCGCGTCCTGCCACTTCGCCCAGGGCGGCGCGCGGGTGATCAAGATCGAGCGCGACAGCGGCGATTTTGCGCGCAAATATGACCAGGCGGTGAAGGGCTCGGCCTCGTATTTCGTGTGGGCCAACCACGGCAAGGAGAGCCTGTGTCTGGACATCAAGGATCCGGGCGATGCGGCGCTGTTGCACCGGATCCTGGATACGGCGGATGTGTTCATCCAGAACCTCGCGCCGGGCGCCATTGGTCGGGCCGGGTTCGGATCGGAGGTGTTGCGCGCCCGCAATCCGCGCCTGATCACCTGTGATATCTCGGGCTATGGCGAGGCGGGCAGCTATCAGGATATGAAGGCCTATGACTTCCTGGTGCAATGCGAAAGCGGGCTGGTGGCGGTCAATGGCGCGCCGGGGGCGCCGGGGCGAATTGGTGTGTCGGTCTGTGACATTGGTGCCAGCATGAACGCGATCATCGGCATTCAGAAGGCCTTGGTCGCACGCGAACGCACGGGGCAGGGGAGCGCGGTCAAGGTGTCCCTGTTCGACACCGCTGCCGACTGGATGACCGTGCCCTTGATGCACACGGTCTATGCGGGCAAGGCGCCGCAGCCGGTTGGGCTGCACCACCCGTCCATTGCGCCCTATGGCGGGTTTGAAACCTCGGATGGCGAGGTGTTGGCGATCTCGATCCAGAACGAACGGGAGTGGAAACGACTCTGCGCCGAGGTCTTTGGCCAGCCCGATCTGGCTGCGGATGCACGCTTCAGTGATGCCGCCAGGCGCGTGGAAAACCGCGCGACGCTGGATGCCATCGTGGCCGGGTTTTTTCTGACCAAGACCCGCGCCGAGCTGGAACCGATGCTGCGTGCCGCCGCCATCGCCTATGGCGCGGTGAACTCGGTCGAGACCTTCGCAGACCACCCGCAACTGCGCCGTACCCCGGTGACGCTGGAAAATGGCGAGACCGCCCATTTGGTCGCTGCCCCGGTGCAGCACAGTTTCGAACCCGCTGAACCGGAGTTCGGCCGGGTGCCTGCGCTGGGCGAGCATTCGGCGGCGATCCGGGCGGAGTTCGCGGATTGCGCGGTGCTGGCCTCATGATCCGGTCGTATCTGTTTACCCCCGCGCATCAGGAGAAGCTGGTGGCCCGCGCCCATGAACGCGGCGCGGATGCGGTGTTGCTGGATCTGGAAGACAGCGTGCCCCTGGCGAACAAAGCTGAGGCGCGGGAGGCGTTGGCGGGCAGCGTGGCGCAGCTGCACGGGAAGGGCGTCCATGTGGTTGTACGGGTGAACCGTGATCTTCTAGGCTGCGCCTCGGATCTGGAGGCTGCAGTCCTGGCAGGCGTTGATGCGGTCATGCTGCCCAAGGTAGTTGGTCCCGACCATGTGGCGCTGGTCGATGAATGCCTGTCCGCTTGTGAACGGGCGGCGGGGAGGGCGGATCGCTCTGTCGGGCTGATTGCGCTGATCGAAACCCCGGCGGCGCTGCTGAAAGCGCCCGAGATCGCCGCCACCCCACGCCTGACCGCGCTGGCGCTGGGCACCGAGGATTTCGCCACGGAGTGCGGGTTCGCGCCCGCGCCGGAGAACCTTTTCGCCCCGGCGCAGCAGCTGATCCTGGCCGCCCGCGCCGCCGGGGTTCAGGCCGTCGGTCTGCCCGGATCTATCGCGGAAATCCGCGACATGGCGCGGTTTGCGGCCACCGCCCGACAGGCTAAAAACATGGGCTTTGATGGGGTGCTCTGCATCCATCCGAAACAGGTGGCCGAGGTCAACGCGGCCTTCGCCGTGAGCGAAGAGGAACGCGCGCAGGCCGCGCGGATCATGGCGGCCTTCGACCAGGCCCTGGCCGAGAACTGCGCGGCGGTGGAGCTGGACGGAAAGATGATCGACCCGCCCATCGTGGCCCGCGCCCAGGCTCTGCTGGCTACGCCAGGTCGCCGAAAAAGCCCTGCATGAAGCCCGGACCCTCGTCCTTGACGTACTGACGGAAGGCGCGGGCGGCAGGCGACAGGTTCTTGCCACTCAGGTGCAACACGAACCAGTCGCGGTTCTCCGGCATGCCGGTCACGTCCAGCACGGTCAGCTTGCCTGCCCCCTGTTCTAGCGCGATCGTATGGGCGGACAAAAATGCCATGCCCATGCCCGCCATCACCGCCTGTTTGATGTTGGCGTTACTATCCATTTCCTGCGCGCGGGGCAGGTCGAGCCCTGCGGCCTCGAAGAAATGGTCATGCACCATGCGCGTGCCCGAGCCAGGTTCGCGCACGATGAAGCGATGCGCCGACAGGTCGGCGCGGCGGATGCGGGTAAACCGGGTCAGCGGATGGTCCGGATGGGCGATCAGCACATAGGGGTGGTTGGCAAAGCGCACCGCCTCGACCTCGAACCGGCGCGGCATCCGGCCCATCAGCGCCAGGTCGACCTCGCCATGTTCCAGCTGCGCGATCACGCCTTGCCGGTTGGCGATGGTGAACTCGACCTTGGTGCCCGGGTGCTGCTGCTTGAAGGCCTGCACCAGGTGCGGGCCGAAGTTGCGCGCGGTCGAGACCATGGCGACGCGCACCAGGTTGTCCAGCCGCCCCTGCAGGGCGCGAATGACCTCGACCCCTTCGCGCACGGTCTCGGTCGCGCGTTCCGCATAGGGCATCAGCGCCGTGGCCGCCGCGGTCGGCTGGATCGACCGCCCGTCCTTTTCAAACAGCGGCGCGCCCAGTTCTTCGCTGAGCCGTGTCATCTGCATCGACACTGCGGGTGGGGTCAGGCCCAGCTGCTCGGCTGCGCGGATGAAGTTGCGATGTTCCACCGCGGCCAGGAAGATTTCCAACTGGCGCAGGGTGATCTTGGACATGTCCCCTTGGGTCATTTCGCCTGGCCCCCGGCCAGCGCCGGTTTGCGGGTGAAGAAATCGCCGCCCTTGTCGTCGATGATGATGAAGGCGGGGAAGTCCTCGACCGTGATCCTGAACACCGCCTCCATGCCGAAATCGGCAAAGTCCAGCGTCTCGATACTCTTGATCACCTCCTTGCCCAGCACCGCCGCCGCGCCGCCGACCGATCCCAGGAAGAAGCCGCCGTGGGTCTGGCAGCTGTCCACCACCTGGCGCGCGCGGTTGCCCTTGGCGATCATCACGCGCGAGGCGCCGACCGCCTGCAACTCGGGCACATAGGGGTCCATACGCGCCGCCGTCGTGGGGCCGAAGGAGCCGGAGGCGTAGCCTTCCGGCGTCTTCGCAGGGCCGGCGTAATAGACCGGGTGGTCACGCACGTAATCGGGCAGGGGCGCCCCCTCTTTCAACATGCGGGCCCATTCGGCGTGTACCAGGTCGCGGGCGACGATCATCGTGCCGGACAGCAGGACCGGAGTGGAAACTTCCAACACGGACAATGCCTTGCAGATGTGGTCCATCGGCTGGTCCAGGTTGATGCGGGTGGCCGCGCGGGCCTCGAAACTCTGGTCCGGAAGATAGGCCGCCGGGTCGCGCTCCAACTCCTCCAGCCAGAGGCCGTCGCGGTCGATGCGTCCCTTGATCTGACGGTCTGCGGAACAGCTGACCCCCATGCCCACCGGCAGGCTACCGCCGTGGCGGGGCAGGCGGATCACCCGCACGTCGTGGCAGAAATGCTTGCCGCCGAATTGCGCGCCCAGGCCCATGTGGCGGGTCAGCTCCAGGATCTGCGCCTCCAGCTCGATATCGCGGAAGGCCCGCCCGGTCGCATCGCCCGTGGTGGGCAGCGTGTCCAATTCCTTGGCCGAGGCCAGTTTCACCGTCTTCAGCGTCTGTTCCGCCGACAGCCCGCCAATGACAATGGCCAGGTGATAGGGTGGGCAGGCGGTGGTGCCCAGCGTGCGGATTTTCTCGTCGAAGAAGGCCAGCAGGCGTTTGGGCTCCAGAAGGCGGCGGGTCTCCTGATAGAGAAAGGTCTTGTTGGCCGAGCCGCCGCCCTTGGCCATGAACATCAGCTCCAACGCCGCGCCGTCGGTGGCTGCGATGTCGATCTGGGCGGGCAGGTTGGTGCCGGTGTTCTTTTCTTCATACATAGTCACGGGGGCCATCTGCGAAAAGCGCAGGTTGCGGGCGGCCCAGGTGTCGTGCACGCCATGGGCAAGCGCGTCGGTCAGGTCGCCTTCGACCAGGACGTTCTGCCCCTTCTTGCCGGTAATGATCGCGGTGCCGGTGTCCTGACAGCTGGGGAACTCGCGTTCGGACGAGATCACGGCGTTCTTCAAGAGTTCCAGTGCGACGAACCGATCGTTTTCGGTCGCGTCCGCGTCTTCGAGAATGGCCTGAAGCTGGGCCAGATGCGCCGGGCGCAGCAGGTGCGAGACATCGCTGAAGGCCGCTGTGGTCAGATGTTCGATGGCGTCCGTCGAGACTTTGAGGAAGGTCTCGCCATCCAACTCGACTTCCCGCAAGCCATCCGACCCGATCTTGCGAAAGGTGGTATCGGAGGGGGCGGGTTGAAAGAGTTTGGCGTGGCGGGGCTGCGGCGGGATGGCTTGGGTCATTTGCTCAGCTTTGATTAATGATATTGTGCTTTTGATAAGGATTACTGAGCTGAAATCAATCGATTCCTCGCCGTTCCTTGTGTCGATCAGACCTCTGGCGCATCTCGTTGCGAGAGGATCCAGTCACGCACCAGTTCCGCTTCGGAGTTCAGGGGGCGGGCCTTGGACCAGACCAGGTAAAACCCTTGTCCGGTCCGCCATTGCCACTCCTGTCGGGCGGAAAGAAGGCCCTGGCGCAGAAGGCCATCAGTTGCGTGTTGCCAGCCGAAGGCAAAGCCCTCTCCGGCCATGGCAGCCTGTAGAACCAGCGCGTAGTCATTCAGGCGCAGCCCGCTTGCGACCCGTGCGTCGCGAATGCCGAAATGGGCAAACCAGTCGTCCCAGCCGGGGCGATCACGCACGGGTTCCTCCAGATGAATCATTCTTTGCGTCAATAGGTCGCGTAGGTTTCGCAACCCGGTGGCCGCCTCCATCACCCGGGGGGCCGCGACCGGAAAAATGACTTCTTCGGCGATCAGAGCACTGTCGCATCCGGGCCAGTTTCCGTCCCCGCGTCGCACGGCCAGGCTAATGTTCTCGGCGTCGATGTCAGGCTCCCGATCGCTGGATTGCAGACGCAGATCGATCTGCGGGTGACTGGCCTGAAGGTCCGCCAAGCGCGGCATCATCCAATAGTTGTTGAACGCGGTGGAGGCGTTCAGTGTCACGTATTCGGGGCGGGAAAGCTGTTGGATGGCGGAGGCGGAGTGGGCGAGTTGCTCAAAAGCACGGGTCACATCCGCCAACAGGCGCTCCCCGGCCGTGGTAAGGGCCACTTTGCGGTGGCTGCGGGTGAAGAGGGCCGCGCCCAGGCAGCCTTCGAGTTGCCGGATCGAGGCGCTGACGGCGGGTTGCTGCACGTTTAGCTCCCGTGCCGCCTGGGTAAAGGATCCCAGTCGTGCGGCGGCTTCGAACACCACCAGGTGGCGCGGGGAGCCGAAATGTTTCCACAGTTCCTGCATAATTTGAAATTATCCAAAGCATATATTTTTTCAAGCGTCACAAACCGCGGCACAGGCGGTAGCCTGATGGGAAATGCCGCCGCTTGGAGGAGCTCCGGATGCCCGCCCTCAAGATCACCGGCCTTCGTGCCACGCCCATCAATATCCCTCTGGAAAAGCCCATGTGGTGGACCGGCGGGCATTATCCCGGCACATCGAAGACGATCATCGAGGTCGAGACCGATCAGGGCCTGGTCGGCCTGGGCGAGGCGCCCTCGGTCGATGTGGTCGAGACGATCCGCGCTATGGGTGAGCGGCTGGTCGGCGCCGATGCGCTGGACATTGCGGGCTGTGAAAGCCTCTGCGTGCCGCCTTGGCAGATCGTGCAGAACACCGATGATAGCTCGGTGGTGAAGGCCTTCGGCGCGATCGAGATCGCCCTTTGGGACCTGCGCGGCAAGGTGGCCGGGGAGCCTCTCTATCGCCTTCTGGGCGGGGCTGTGCGCAAGGAAATCCCGTTCACTGAGTATTTCGGCTTCCGCGCGGGTGGCGAGATGGACCCTCAGGCGGTGGCGGACTATTGCGTGCGGATGCGCGAGGAACACGGGTCGACCATGTTCGAGGGCAAGCTGATCCTGGGCGACCCGAAGCTGGAAATTGACACGGTCAAGGCCCTGCGCGCCGCCCTTGGTGAAGACGCCATGCTGCGGCTGGACAGCAATATGCAATGGTCCCTGCCCACCGCCATGCGGGTCTTCCGCGAGATCGAGCCCTACGACATCCGCAACTACGAAGACCCGGTCGCAACTTTCGAGGAAATGGCCGAACTCAGGCGGCATTTCACCATCCCGATCTCGACCCATGTGCCCGACATCCGCCGTGCGGTGGCACTGGGTGCGCCGGACTATATCGTGACCAATTTCGCGGTGCTGGGTGGCATTTCCCGTGCCATGCGATTTGTTGGCGCCTGCGAGACGATGGGCGTCGGCTTCTGGTGCTATTCGGGCGACGCGGGCATCGCGACGGCAGGCTATCTGCACATGTCTGCCGCCATGCCCTGGATCACCGAGCCCAGCCAATCGCTGTTTCGCTGGCAGGTCGGCGACGTGATCGAAGGCGGTCCGTTCCGTCAGACAAACAACGTGATCGCCGTGCCAGAAGGCCCTGGCCTGGGCGTGACCCTTGACCCGGACGCCCTGGCCCATTGGCACAACCATTTGGTTGAAAACGGACCGCTCGACCATTTCCACGACCCCGCACTGCCCGGCCGCTTCCGCCGCCTGCCGCTCAACTGAGGACACCGACATGTCAGATACTTTCGCGCAATCCACCCTGAACATTCACAAGGAAGACGGGGCGGGCGACAAGAAGCTCCCCTCCCACGCCAAGGTCGTGGTGATCGGCGGCGGGGTGGTCGGCTGTTCGATCCTGTTCCATCTGGCCAAGTTTGGCTGGAAGGATGCGGTGCTGCTGGAACGGGACGAACTGACCTCGGGCTCTTCCTGGCACGCGGCGGGGCAGATCCACACGATCAGCTCGGATCCGAACATCTCGCGCCTGCAGAGTTATACGATTGATCTGTATAAGGAAATTGAAGAGACCTCGGGCCATTCCGTGGGATTGCACATCACCGGAGGCTTTTATGCGGCCTCGACCAAGGAATGGTATGACTATCTGAAGCGCGAACGCTCAAAGGCGCGGTATATGGGGTTGGACCAGGAGTTCATCTCGCCCCAGGAACTGGCGGAACGCCACCCTCTGATCGACCCGAAACACTACTATGCTGCCCTGTGGGACGATCAGGATGGCGATCTGGATCCCTCCGGCGCGACCTATGCCTTCGCAAAGTCCGCCAAGGTCCATGGTGCGCAGTATTTCACCCATTGTGGTGTGACGGCCATGAGCCAGCGCCCCGACGGCAGCTGGGACTTGACCACCCCCAAGGGGGTGATCAACGCCGAACACGTGGTGAACTGCGGCGGCCTCTGGGCGCGGGAGGTCGGGCATATGTCCGGCATCCACCTGCCGGTGCAGCCGATGGAGCATCACTATCTGATCACGGACAAGATCGACGCGGTGGTGAACCACGGTTCGCGCCTGCCCGCTGGGATCGACTACGAGGCCAACATCTATTTCCGGCAGGAACGTCAGGGCATGCTGCTGGGCACCTATGAACCCAAGGGCACGCCCTGGAAGGTGGATGGCACACCCTGGGATTTCGGGCATGAGCTGTTGCAGCCTGACCTGGACCGCATTGCCGACCGGCTTGAGATGTCCTTTGAACGCATCCCCGCGATTGGTGAAGCCGGCATCAAGGACATGATCAACGGTCCCTTTACCTTCGGCCCCGATGGCAACCCGATGATCGGCCCGGTGCCGGGGATGAAGAACTACTGGGTCGCGGTCGGCGTCATGGCGGGCTTCTGCCAGGGCGGTGGGGTCGGCTTGACCATGGCCGAATGGATGATCGACGGCGAGCCGTCCATCGACGTCTGGGCCATGGATGTGGCGCGGTTCGGCGAGTTTGCGACCCCCGACTGGGGCACGATCAAATCGACCGAGAATTACGAACGCCGCTTCGTCATGACCTTCCCGAACGAGACCCTGCCAAAGGGGCGGATGCAGAAGACCACGGCGCTTTATGACCGGCTGGTTGCCAAGGGCGCGCGGATGGGGCAGGGGTTCGGTCTGGAAAACGCGCTGTGGTTCGCGGATGGGCCCGAGGATGCGCACGAGGAACCGACCTTCGAACGCAACCGCTCGCATAACTATGTCGCGCGTGAGGTTGCCGCCGTCCAGAATGCTGTCGGCGGGATCGAGATCGCCAACTTCGCCAAGCACGAGTTCAAGGGCCCCGGCGCGCGAGCGCATCTGGACCGCATCCTGGCGGGTTTCGTGCCCAAGCCTGGTCGTCTGACCCTGACACCGATGCTGACCCCCAAAGGTAAGCTTTATGGCGATCTGACCGTGGCCTGCCTGGGTGAGGAGCATTTCATGCTGTTCGGATCGGGTGCCATGCAAGAGGCGCACCGTCGCTGGTTCGAAAAGGACCTGCCGGAGGGCATCGCCTATGCCAATGTGTCCGACGACTGGCACGGCATCGCCCTGTCCGGCCCCAAGTCACGCGAGCTGCTGGCCCGGCTGACCCGCGATGATGTCTCGGCCGAGGCGTTCAAGTTCCGCGACCTGCGCCAGACCTTCGTGGCCGGCGTGCCGGTGATCCTGAACCGCATCAGCTTCTCGGGCGAACTGGGGTACGAGATTTACTGCAAGCCGCAATACCTTCTACGCCTGGCCGAGGCCATCGAGAGTGTCGGCGCCGATCTGGGCTACCGCTGGTACGGCGCGCGCGCGCTGATGTCGATGCGGCTGGAAAAGGGCTGGGGCGTCTGGACCCTGGAGTTCCGCCCCGATTTCGACGCGGTCGAAAGCGGCATGGATGCGTTCATCAACTGGAAGAAGGATTTCGTCGGCAAGGATGCTACCCTTGCCGCACGTGAAGCTGGTCCGAAGACCAAGCTGGTGACCATGGTGATCGACGTGGACGGGATCGACGTGTCCAATGACGAGGCAATCCTAAAGGATGGCGAGGCGGTCGGTTATGTCAGCTCGGGCGGCTATGCACACCGGGTCGGCAAGTCCATGGCCATGGGTTATGTCAGTGCCGAGAACGCGGAGCCCGGCACGAGGCTGCAGGTGGAGATCCTGGGTGAGTTCCACGACGCCGAGGTGCTGGGCGCGCCGATCTATGACCCGAACGGTGCAAACATGCGGCTGTGAGCCCCTTGAGAAAACCGGCAGAGCGTGACCACGCTCTGCCGATCAGCACCTGTCAGTTTGCCGTTTTGCGCTGTGCATCCCGCACCAGGGCCGCCAAGCGATAGAAGCCGTGCGCCATCTTGGTGAATGGGGTGAGCAGGAAGAAGCTCAGCACGGCCCCGAGATGCAGGGCCAGCAGGGCTGGCATCAGAGCGGTCGATCCCAGTCCGTAGAGCACCAGACCGGACAGGCCGACGAAGCCCAGGAGCAGGATGAAGCCGACCTCTCCGCTCCAGGCCTTTGCATCGCCCAGCTCACGAGCAGAGCGCAGCTTCAGCGCCACCATCCAGCCACAGCCAAGGGTCAGCAACCCGCCACCTGACAGACCCAGCAGCTTGGGCAGCGAGAACAGCGGATAGGGGGCGGGCATGTCGAAGACATAGTGCATCACCGTGCCAGCCGATGTGGCCGCGAAACACAGCAAAAACCCATACATGATCGCCTGGTGCACATGGCGGCGCGCCTGGCTGAAGCGGTCTTCATCCTCGAAATTGCAGCCCTCGCCATGGCCCGCGGCCAGGTCCTTCATCTTTCCGGCCATGCCAATGGCGGCGGTCAGGTGGGACAGGCGAATCTTCTCGCCACCCACCGTGCGCCAGAAGCGACGCAGGCTGATGGCAAGGCTGGCCAGAGGCAGCAGAAAGGCCGGGGCAAAGATTGCCACCATGGCGTTGTGAGAAAGCGCGGCATAGAAGCCTTCCCCGTCACCACCAAGACTGCGCAGCGCCCAGAGGATCAGGGCAAAGCCGACCACCAACGCCAGCGCAATTGCTCCGCCATGACTGTGAAACCGCCGGGCCAGAGGCTGCGGCCAGGCATGGGCCTCCCAACTGTCGCGCCGCACCTCGGCCAGAACGCCGGGCAGGTTCAGCTCGAACTCATGCGGGGCGGTGTATTGGCAGGCGTAGTAACAGCCCCGGCAGTTGTGGCAGAGGTTGGCCAGCTGCGTGATGTCGCCGTCCGTGAAGGCCCGGCCCGCGTGCATGGACGGGAAGACCGAACAATAGCCCTCACAATACCTGCAGGCGTTGCAGATCTCGGCCTGGCGGCGGGCTTCCTGGATTAGATCAGCGGTTTGCATGGGCTGCGGCCTCCCGTCCTGCGATGCGTCCGAAGACGGTTCCGATGGTCATGCCGAACCCGGCCAGGTAGCCTTGGCCTAGAATGGACCCGGCCATGGTCTCGCCAGCTGCCCAGAGGTTCTGGATTGGGCCATCTTTGGTTCGGCATTGCGCGTGGTCGTCGACCTTCAGGCCGAGGTAGGTAAAGGTCACCCCGGTACGCAGCGAATAGCCGTAAAAGGGCGGTTCCGTGATGGGCCGCGCCCAGTTGGTCTTGGGTGGGGTCAACCCGGTGGTGGTCACCCCGTCCAACTCGGTCGGGTGGAAGGCGGAAGTGTCGCCACAGGCGGCGTTGAACTCGTCAACCGTCGCGCGCAGCTTGCCCGCAGGCAGGTCCATCATCGCGGCCAGCTCTTCTATGCTGTCCGCTTTCAGCGGTGGAAAGACCGAAGGCATGAACAGCTCCAGCGACTTGGAGTCGATGATCACATAGCCCACCTGATCCGGCTGCGCAGCCACCAGGCGGCCCCAGATCGCATAGCGTTTGGGCCAGACGTCCTCGCCCTCATCATAGAACCGCTCGGCGTGTTTGTTCACGACGATGGAAAAGGGCACGCAGTCCAGCCGGGTCACGATGCCCCCGTCGAATTTAGGCGCGCGCCCGTCGATGGCGACCGCGTGGCATTGATCGGCGTCGCCGACGCTTTCCACGCCCTGGTCCAGCAGATCCGCCAGTACCACGCCGCGATTGTAAGGGGTGCCTCGGATCAGGAAGTTCTTGGCGGCAGGCCCCCAGGCGCGCGTCAGCCAGTCGGTATCGGCCTGGAACCCGCCGGAGGCCACCACGACGGATTTCGGCGAGATCGAATGCGCCTGCCCCCCGTGTGTGTAGTCCACTCGTGTGATCTGGTCGCCTTCCAGCTCCAGATGGGTCACGGCGGCCTCGTAAAGCACCTCGACCCCCAGGGCCTCGGCGGTGCGGTAGTAGGCGTTCACCAGGCTCTTGCCGCCGCCCATGAAGAAAGCGTTGGTACGCGCCAGCGACAGGGTGCCGGACAGCGACGGCTGAAAGCGCACACCGCGTTCCTGCATCCAGGGCAGGCATTCCTCGCTGGTGCGAATGGCGAGGCGGGCCAGATGTTCGTCGGTCTTGCCTCCCGTGACCTTCAGAAGGTCGGCGAGGTATTCGTCCTCGCTGTACTTTTCAACCAGGGGTCCCAACGGCCCCTGGTGCATACAGCGAAAGTTCCGGGTGTGGCGGGAGTTGCCGCCGCGATAGGGCTTCGGGGCGGTTTCCAGGATCAACACGCGCGCGCCCGCGTCGGCTGCTGTCATGGCTGCACAGAGCGCTGCGTTGCCGCCGCCGATTACTGCAATGTCATGGTCTGTCATGGCTAAGTCCTTTGGCTGGCCCCTGCCTAACGGGGGGTCTTTGATTTGACCAATGATGGTTTTTGTGAGATTGATGCGCCATGCACATCAATTATGATTTCGGCGACCTGGAGGCTTTTCTGGCCGTTAAGGAAACCGGCAGTTTCCATGGCGCAGCAGCCGCGCTGAACCTGTCGCAATCAGCGGTCACCCGGCGGGTGGCGAAACTGGAGCAGGCGCTGGACACGCAGCTCTTTGAACGCACCACCCGGGCGGTCAATCCGACCCTGGCGGCCAAGCGGTTGCAGGCCCGGGCCGAGGCGATCTTGGATGATGCACGCGAGACCACCCGGGCGATGCGCGATGAAAGCGTGGCCTTTGCCCATCAGCGTGGGGCTCTGGTGACGGTTGCGACCGTGCCAACGGTGCTTTCGCGCCTTTTGATCCCCGCCTTGCAGGCGTTCCGGGCGGCTGATCAACCAGCGCGCCTGCGCCTTCTGGACGGATCCGCAAATGAGGTGGCCGAGGCGGTCGCGGGGGGCGAGGCGGATTTCGGACTTTGTTCGCTCCCGACCCTGGAGCCGTCGACCCTGTTTGAGCCGCTGTTCGACGATCGGATTCTACTGGCCCTGCCAGGCGCTCATCCGCTGGCGGGACAAGAGGCGGTGGCTTTGGGGGATTTGAAAGACGCCCCGCTGATCCTGCCCGCACGAGGCACCGGCAACCGGCTGTTGATTGACGACGCGCTGGCAAGGGCGCGCCAGCCGATAGTCTGGACGATGGAGGTCGGGCGCAGCACCTCGGCGCTGGAACTGGTTGGACAAGGTATGGGCGCGGCTTTGTTGCCGGAAACCGTGTTCTCGGCGCCGACCCAAAAGGTGGCGAAGGTGCGTTTGCAGGGGCTGGACATTGCTCGGCCGGTTGGTCTCTTGATCCGGGTCGGTGCGGCGGAAACACCGGCAGTTGCCACCCTGAAGCAGGCCATCCGCACCGCCGTGTGACGTGAAAAAGGCCGCGAACGGAGACGCTCGCGGCCAGACCGTGGCGGGAAGGGGAGCCGCCTCGGGGAGGAAACTCAGCCCTTGTTGTGGAAGATGAAGCCGATGAAGTTCAGCAAAAGCTGAGCGGCCAGGATCTGCGTGCTTTCCGACGGGTCATAGGCCGGGGCCACTTCCACCAGGTCGATCCCGACCACGTCGCCGCGCTTGGTCAGACCCTGCAGGATCTCCAGCACGTCGTAATACTGGAACCCGCCATGCGACGGCGTGCCGGTGCCCGGCGCAATCGAGGGGCAGAAGGCGTCGATGTCGATGGTGACATAGTACCGCGCGCCTTCGGGGATACGCTCCAGCACGCCCTTGGTGCCGAGCTTGCGCACCTGGCGCACCGACAGGATGTCAGACCCACGCGCACGGGCGTCCTCATAGCCCTCCTTCGCGGTCGAGGAGACGTTGCGAATGCCCAGCTGGGTCATGCCGGACACATAATCCTTCTCGATCGCGCGGCGCATCGGGTTGCCGTGGCCATCGGTCACGCCCTTGCGCTCATCGACGAAATCCAGGTGCGCATCGATTTGCACCACGTGGATCGGACCCTTGTCGGCGCAATCCTCCTTGTAGGCGTTGATGCAGGGGATGTTGATCGAATGGTCGCCACCAATGGTGACCGGAATGGCGCCCGCATCGAGGATCTTCTTGACCCCATATTCGATGTTGGCGTGGCTTTCCTCGGTCTTGGTGTGGATGATATCGGCGTCCCCCAGATCGACGATGCGCACGTCTTCGCCCAGGTAGGTCGCGTCATCCTCGTGATCATAGGCGCCGGCATGACCGAAGCTGAACAGGGTCGACGCCTCGCGCACCGACCGCGGGCCAAAGCGCGCGCCCGAGCGGAACTGGCAGCCGAAGTCGAACGGCGCGCCCAGCACCGCCACATCGGCGTCGATCTCGTCCCAGTTTTCCACATAGGGTTTCTTGCCGAAGGTGGCGATGCCGACGAAGGGCAAGTTCAGGCGGCCGCTTTCATAACCGTGTCCAGACATGTGTTTCTCCGTTTCTTTTCTTATCTGTAGGCCAGTTCCGGCAGGAACAGCGCAATTTGGGGGAAGGCGACCAGCAGACCGGTCACGATCAGAAGGATGAAGAGGAAGGGTGGCACACCGCGCACCACTTCGACAAAGGGTCTTCTGAACACTGCGATGGCGGTGAACAGGTTGCAACCGAAGGGTGGGGTTGCGGCCCCGATGGCGACCTGGAGCGTGATCAGCACGCCGACCAGCACCGGGTCCAGCCCGGCGGCCTTGATCATCGGAGCAAAGATCGGCACCAGGATCAGGATGACCACGATGCTGTCCACGAACATGCAGCCGATGAAGAAGGCCACGTTGACGGCCAGAAGCACGGTCAGCGGTCCGGCCTCGTTCAGGCCCAGCGAGGCGATGATCTGCTGCGGCACCTGGGCAAAGCTGAGCGTCCAGCTGAAGGCAGCACCCGCCGCGATCAGGATGAACACGACCGAGGTAATGGCACCCGTCGACAGGGCGATATCCCAGAGGTCCTTGAGTTTCACGGACCGGAAGATCACCAGCTCCAGCACCACGGCGTAGAGCACGCAGATCGCGGCGGCTTCGGTGGGTGAGAACACCCCGCCGTAGATGCCGCCGACGATGATCGCCGGGAAACCCATCGGCCAGAGCGCACGGCGCATGGCGGTCAGACGCTGCCCCCACCCCTCGCGCGGCAGCACGGGGATGTCATGGCGATAGGCGTAGACCATGCAATAGGCCGAGAACAGCACCACGATCAGCAGCCCCGGCACGATGCCCGCGATGAACAGCTGCGAGATCGAAGTGCCGGAAACCACGCCATAGATGATCATGCCGATGGAGGGCGGGATCAGATAGGCGAGGTCAGCCGCATTGACGATCAGGCCGATGGCAAAGCTGTCCTTGTAGCCGGATTTCAGCATCCTGGGCCGCATTGCGCCGCCGATGGCCACCACGGTCGCCTGGGTCGAGCCGCAGACTGCACCGAACAGGGCACAGGCAGAGGTCACGGAAATCGCCAACCCGCCCTTGATATGGCCCATGAAGCTCATCACCACGTCGATCAGCCGGTTGGCCGAATGACCACGGGTGATGATATCGGCGGCCAGGATGAACATCGGCACGGCGATCAGGGCTGCGGGTTTCACCCCTCCGATCATCTGCTGGATCAGGATCTGCATGTTCATGTCGGGGAAGTAGACCAGGAACCCCAGCACGGCGGCCGAGATCAGCGGCATCTTCATCGGGAACCCTGCCAGAAGCAGCAGGATCATCACGGCAAGCATCAACTCGGTCATGGCTTGTCCTCCTGTTCGCTTTCCTCATAGCGCAGGATCGCGGCGGCGGTTTCCGGGTCTTCGTAGCTGTCCACTTCGAGGTAGGAGACATAGATCTCGTCCTCGGCGAAGTTCAGATTGCGCAGCGCGGTCAGCAGGTATTGGAAGGCAGCCAGCACCAGCCCGACCACAACCCAGACGTAGGTCAGGTACAGCGGCAGCTGCAGCGCCGGGGTGATCCGGCCGCGGCTGGCGACCTTCTGCACATATTCCAACGCGTACCAGGCCAGAAGGGCCATCATCACGGCGGTGGTGGCCGATATCACCACCATCAGCCCTTTGCGCAGCTTTACCGGCAGCGCGTCATAGATCGCGGACATGCGGATATGGATCCCCTTGCGGGTCGCATAGCCCAGGCCCATGAAGGTGACGATCACGATCAGGAACTCGTTCAGCTCCTCGGAGAAATAGATGGATTGGTTGAACACATAGCGTCCGAAGACATTGGCGATGGTGTTCAGCGCCATCAGCAGGATGCCGGTGCCGAGGATCGCGACCTCGACCTTGCCGATGGCGGCGTCGATCCGACCCAGAAGGCCAAAGGGGGTGGGGTTTGACTGTGTCATGAGGGGCTCCCTGCAAGGGGCCCCGCGCCGGGAGAGGAGGGCGCGGGGCGGTTGGGACAGGGGATCAGTTGGCCGCCAGCTCGGCCTCGAGCGCGTCGAGCAGCGCCTTGCCGCGGTCACCCGCCGTCTCCAGGTAGGCCGCCGCCGTGTCGCCCGAACGGGCGCGGAAGGCGTCACGCTCTTCTTCGGTCAGGACCACGATGCCGATGTCCGGCTTGGCTTCCTTGATGATGTCCAGGCGCTTCTGGTTGAAGTCGGTGACCACGCCGTCGATGAAGCCGGTCATGTCGGCCATCGTGTCGCGCACAAGGGCCTGGCGTTCCGGCGACAGGGTGGCAAACCAGTCAGACCCCGCGACCACGGTGGTGACCAGCTCCTGTTCCCCGGCCCAGATCAGGTGGCTGGTGACCTCATAGAACTTCATCTCTTCAATCGTGGGGATTGGGTTCACCTGGCCGTCCACCGCGCCCAGTTGCAGCGCGCCGAAAACCTCGCCGAAGGGCAGGGGCGTGGGGCTCGCGCCCATGTTCTTGTAGGTCTCCAAGAGGATCGGCGAGACCATGACGCGCATCTTGAAGTTGGCGAAATCCTCGGGCGTGCGGATTTCACGGTTGGTGGTCCAGACCTGCGCGCCTTCGGAATACATGGTCATGATTTCCAACCCGCGTTTCTGGAAATCCTCGTTCAGCGGGCCATAGATGGTTTCCGACCCCGACAGGATGTTCGAGATCGCCGCCGGGTCCGAGGGCAGCAGGTAGGGCAGCAGGAAGACCTGGCTTTCCGGCACGATGGTGCCCAGGTTGCCGATTGAAACATTGGTGAAATGGATGACGCCATCGGCGGCCTGTTCCACGGTTTCGGTCGGCGTGCCCAGGGTGCCCATCGGGTAGACGGTCACGGTCACTTCGCCGTCGGTGGCGGCTTCGATGCGCGATTTGAACTCCTGCGCATAGGCATCCATGATCGAGCCCGGGATCTCTTCGATTGCGAATTTCCAATCCTCGGCAAAGGCGCTGATCGGCGCCAGTGTCAGCAGCGTGGCGGCGGCTGTGGTCTTGAGTTGTTTGAGGCTAAGGGGCATGCGGGTCTCCTCCCAGTGCATGTCGGGTTTGTATCGGCATCTAGGACAGCACGACGGCATCACATGAAAAAATATCGTATTGCTTATTTTTGCATGAAGAGCTTTCATGCTTCATCCCGACAATTGGGAGAAAATGGAGAACCCTTTGAAACTCTTGCGCAATACGCTTCTGGAAACCTTCGTCACCGTGGTGGAATGCGGCGGATTCTCGGATGCGCAATTCGCCTTGGGCATCACCCAATCTGCAATTTCCGTGCGAATCCGCGACCTGGAGACCTCGCTGGGCTACCGGGTTTGCGAGCGCGGGCGGGGCGGGTTTCGCCTGACCGAACGGGGCGAGATTGCCTATCAGAAGGCCCGCGAAATCCTGCGCAGCGTGCGCGATTTCGACGCCGAATTGCTGGAGCTGCGCGACACGATCACCGGTGATCTGCGTATTGGTGTGGTGGACGCGATCAGCAGCCTGCCCGGGGTTGGTCTGGCCGATGCGCTGCGCCGGTTCCTGTCGCGCCCCAACGACGTGCGGTTGGAGGTGTTGGTCGCCTCGCCCAGCGATCTGGCGCAGGGGTTGATTTCGGGGGACCTGCACGTGGCTGTTGCGCCATTCCGCAACCAGTTGCCGGAACTCTCCTATACCGAGCTCTGTACAGAGGAACACAGGCTCTATTGCAGCGCCAATCATCACCTGTTCGACCTGCCAGAGGTCGAAATCACGGCCGAGCGTGTGGCCGAAAACCCGCGCTGCCAACTGTCCTACGATCTGTTGGTCGCGCCCGATCTGGGTACGCCGGAACCCAAGGCGGTGGTCGCCAACATGGAAGCAATGGCGATGCTGATCGAAAGCGGCCATTACATCGGTATGCTGCCGACCCATTTCGTCGCATCCCGGGTTCAGGACGGTATCTTTCGCGAGCTCAGCGCCGGCGCGTCTGGCTGGAGTTCGACCTTCTACCTGGCCACAAGGCGCACCCAGGCCCATCGGCGCGCGGTGGAGCTGTTGATCCACGATCTTTGTGGCGCGGATAGGCTGCCCTAGGGGAAGCCGCCTTCGCTTCTTGACCCCGATGTGTCGGTTTCGTGTGAAATTTATTCACGAGAAACGGCCAATTTTTCGAGTTTCGTTCAGTCTGTTTTGTGCAAGATGGGCCCGCGTTTCCCCGGTTGGGTGAAGCACGCGCATCGCTGTTCCTGACATCCGACTTGCCCCCGGCAAGCCATCGGTACCGGTCACCCCGGCACCGGGCGGGAGAGCTGTATGCCGCGTAACCGGAGCGCCGAGTGTAGAGGAGGACACCATGAACACATCCATTCCCGCGGCCGTGGCCGGTGCGGTCAGCCGCCGTAATCTTCTGAAAGGGGGCGCCGCCCTTGGCGCGACCGCGATGATGGGCCTGCCCGGCAGCCTTCTGGCCCAACCGCAGAAAGGCGGCATGCTGCGCGTGGCCCTGGCCCAGGGCGGCACCAGCGACACGCTGGATCCGGCGACCTTCTCGGGCTCGCAGCAGATATTCCTGGGTTGGACCCTGCGCAACAACCTGACCGAGATCGGCTCGGACGGCGCGCTGAAACCGGAACTGGCGGAAAGCTGGTCTTCGGATGATGCCACGACCTGGATCTTCAACCTGCGCAAGGGGGTCGAGTTCCACAACGGCAAGACGCTGACCGCCGAGGACGTGATCGCGTCCTTGAACCTGCACCGTGGTGAGGATTCCAAGTCCGGCGCCAAGGCACTGCTGGAAAGTGTCGTCTCGATCACCGCCGAGGGCGACACTGCGGTGCGCGTGGTACTGAACGGGCCGAATGCGGACTTCCCCTATATCCTGTCGGATTATCACTTCAACATCTGCCCGGTGAACCCCGATGGCACGGTGGATGTCTCGGGCACCGGCACCGGCGGCTATATCTTGGAGGAGTTCAACCCCGGTGTGCGCACCCGCGTGCGGCGCAATCCGAACTATTGGAAAGAGGGTGCCGCTCATTTCGAAGAGGGCGAGATCCTGTTGATCAACGACCCGACCGCGGCCACCAATGCGCTGGTCACCGGCGAGGTGCACGCGATTGAAAGCTCGGAATACAAAACTCTGTCGCTGCTGGGCCGTCGTCCCGACATCGCAGTGGAAAGCGTGCCCGGGGGCTTCCACGGCTCGTTCGCGATGAACTCGGCCAATGCGCCCTTCAACAACAACGACCTGCGTTTGGCGCTGAAATACGCCATCGACCGTCAGGCCATTGTCGACACGGTGCTGAAAGGCCACGGCGTGGTGGCGAACGACCACCCGGTCTCGCCCTCGATGCCTTATCACGATGCTTCGATCGAGCAGCGCCCCTATGACCCGGACCGCGCCAAGTTCCACCTGAAGAAGGCGGGCCACGACAGCCTGACCCTGCAGTTGAGCGCCTCGGATGGTCTGTACACCGGTGCCGTCGATGCGGTGACGCTCTACCGTGAACATGCCGCGCCCACCGGTCTGAACATTGAGGTCGTGCGCGAGCCCGGTGACGGTTACTGGTCCGATGTCTGGATGAAGAAGCCGTTCTTCGCCAGCTCCTGGGGCCCGCGCCCGGTGCCGGACATGATCCTGACCACCGCCTATGCCTCCACCGCCGCCTGGAACGAAGGCGCGTTCTCGAACGCCCGGTTCGACGAGCTGCTTCTGGCCGCCCGTGGCGAGCTGGACGAGGCCAAGCGCGGTGCGATGTATGGCGAGATGCAGCGCATCCTCAGCGACGAAGGCGGGTCCGTGATCCCGTTTTTCCGCAGCTATGTCTATGGCCGCTCGACCGCGATTGCGCATTCCGGTCAGCTGGGCAGCGACTGGCCGTTGGACGGTCACCGCGCCATGGAACGTTGGTGGACGGCCTGATCCGTCTGACCCCGAAACATTCGGTCCTGTCCGCGCCTTATCGCGCGGGCAGGATTTTGACGTAGACGCCGCCGGTTGCGATCGGCCAAGGGAGGGCGGGGATGAACGCTGTTCTAAAAATGGTATTGCAGAGGATCGGCCTGGGGATACTGACCCTGCTGGTCGTGTCCGTGCTGGTCTTCATCTCGGTCGAGTTCCTGCCCGGCGATGTCGCCGAACAGATCCTCGGCCAATCCGCCACGCCCGAGACCCTGGCCGCCCTGCGCGATCAGCTGGGGCTGAACGTGCCCGCGCCGTAGCGCTATGTCGCCTGGCTGAGTGGCGTGTTGCAGGGGGATTTCGGCCAGTCCGTGATCAGCCAGCGCCCGATCACCGAGCTGCTGGCGCAGCGGTTTGGCAACACCCTGTTCCTGGCGCTGATGGCGACGCTGATCTCGGTCCCGTTGGCGGTGGGGTTGGGCATCCTGGCCGCGCTCAAGCGCAACAGCTGGGTCGATCGGACCATCAATGTGGGCACGCTGACCGCGATCTCCTTCCCGGAGTATTTCGTGGCCTATGGGCTGATCCTGATCTTCGCCGTGAAACTGGGCTGGTTCCCGTCGATCTCGGTCATTTCCGGCAGCGTGTCCCTGGCCGAGCGCGTCACCCTGACTGTGTTGCCCGCGCTGACCCTGACCATGATCGTGACCGCCCACATGATGCGCATGACGCGGGCTTCGATCATCAACCTGTTGGCGCTTCCCTATATCGAGATGGCCCGTCTGAAAGGCGCCTCGCAGGGCCGCGTGGTAGTCGTGCACGCCCTGCCCAATGCGGTGGCCCCGATCGTCAACGTGATCGCGCTGAACATCGCCTACATGATTGCGGGCGTGGTTATCGTCGAGGTCGTCTTCGTCTATCCGGGCCTGGGCCAGCTGCTGGTCGATAGCGTCGCCAAACGGGACGTGACCGTGGTGCAGGCGGCCTGCCTGATCTTCGCCTCGGCCTTCATCCTCTTCAACCTGGTGGCGGACGTGATTTCGATCCTGTCCAACCCGCGTCTTCTGCACAGGAAGTGATCATGACCCGACATTTGCGAAAGATGCCGCTGACGGCCCTGTTTGGGGTGGTGGTGATCGTGATCTACGCCGTGGTGGCGATCTTTGCCCCGCTGATCGCCCCCCATCCCGAAACCGCCATCGTCGGGCAGGAATATCTGCCCTGGTCGGATGAGTTCCCCCTGGGCACCGACAGCCTGGGCCGCGACATGCTCTCGCGCCTGATCTATGCGGCGCGCAACACGCTGGGCATTGCATTGGCGACCACAATCATCGCCTTCGCGCTGGGCTGTTCGGCGGCGCTGGTGGCGGCGACCATGCAGGGCTGGGTCGACCAGGCCCTGTCGCGGGCGGTGGATGTGATGATGTCGATCCCGACGCTGATCACTTCGCTGCTGCTGCTGACGATCTTCGGCACCTCGGTGCTGAACCTGATCCTGATCATCGCGCTGCTTTACTCCACCGTGGTCTTCCGCATCGCCCGCGCCGTGGCGATGGGTATTGTCGTGATGGACTATGTCGAGGCTGCGCGCATTCGCGGCGAGCGCATGGCCTGGGTCATGTTCCGCGAGGTCCTGCCCAATGCCGCCACGCCGCTGGTGGCAGAGTTCGGCCTGCGGTTCACCTTCGTGTTCCTGACCATCTCGGCGCTGAGCTTCCTGGGACTGGGCGTACAGCCGCCGCTGGCGGACTGGGGCGCGATGGTGCGGGAAAACGCCTCGCTGATCACCTTCGGCGACCTCACGCCGCTCCTGCCCGCAGGGGCCATCGCGCTCCTGACCCTTGCCGTGAATTTCATCGTCGACTGGATGCTGCATGTCGCCAGCGGATTGAAGGATTGAGCCATGACTGACACACCCCTTCTGACCATTACCGACCTGGTTATCGACGCGGGTCAGGGCGAGGACGCCAAGACGCTGATCGACGGGCTCAGCCTGACCCTGAACAAGGGCGAGGTGCTGGGGCTGATCGGTGAAAGCGGCGCGGGAAAATCGACCATCGGCCTTGGCTCCACGGGCTTTACCCGCGACGGTTGCCGCTTTGCCGGGGGCTCGGTCCGGTTCGACGGGATCGAGCTGACCACGGCCTCCCCCAAGGTGCGTCGCGGACTGCGCTCGACCCGGATCGCTTACGTGGCGCAATCGGCGGCGGCCAGTTTCAACCCGGCCTATTCGCTGATCCGCCAATATGCCGAGTTCCCCGTCCTGGCTGAGGGCCGCGCGCGCAGCGAAGTCGAACAGGACGCGGTCGAGGCCTACCGCCGCATGCACCTGCCCAACCCCGAGGAAATCGGCTTTCGCTATCCCCACCAGGTCTCGGGCGGGCAGTTGCAGCGCGCGATGACCGCCATGGCGATGGCCTGCAAGCCGGACCTGATCATCTTCGACGAACCCACCACGGCGCTGGATGTGACCACCCAGATCGAGGTGCTGTCCGCCATCCGCGAGGCGGTGCATGAGTTCGGCACCGCGGCGATCTACATCACCCACGACCTGGCCGTGGTCTCGCAGATGGCCGACCGGATCATGGTGCTGCGTCACGGCAAGTTGGTCGAGGAGGCACCGACGCAGAAGATGATGTCGGACCCGCAGGAGGAGTACACCAAATCGCTCTGGGCGGTGCGGTCCTTCCACGCGCCTGCCAAGCCGCGCCCGGCGGCAGATGACGTGCCGCTGGTCTCGCTGAAGAACGTGACCGCCAG
The DNA here is from genome assembly GCF_965228805.1 of Aliiroseovarius sp. Classification (NCBI taxonomy): domain Bacteria; kingdom Pseudomonadati; phylum Pseudomonadota; class Alphaproteobacteria; order Rhodobacterales; family Paracoccaceae; genus Aliiroseovarius; species Aliiroseovarius sp. The sequence continues at coordinate 2,031,734 of NZ_CBDDIE010000003.1, forward strand.
CTACGGCGCCTCTGGGCCAGATGTGCTGAAGGACGTCAGCTTTGACCTGCACAAGGGCCGCACCGTCGCCGTTGTGGGTGAAAGCGGCTCGGGCAAGACGACCTCGGCTCGCTGCGCCATGGGGCTGCTGCCCCGACGCGAAGGTGATGTGCTGCTGGACGGGGTGTCCCTGCCGCCAGACTATCACAAGCGCACCAAGGACCAGCTGCAGCAGATCCAGATCATCTATCAGATGGCCGACACCGCACTGAACCCGAAGCAAAGGATCGGCGATATCATCGGCAGGCCGCTGACCTTCTACAGTGGCTTGCGCGGCCGGGCCCGCAAGGAACGGGTGCGCGAACTGCTGTCCGCCATCGACCTGGACCCCGACACCTATTTCGACCGTTTCCCCGGCGAGCTGTCGGGCGGGCAGAAACAGCGCATCGGCATTGCCCGGGCGCTGGCCGCCGAACCCCGCGTGATCATCTGTGACGAGGTCACCTCGGCGCTCGACCAACTGGTGGCCGAGGGCATCCTGCGTCTTCTGGTGCGCCTGCAACAGGAGTTCGACCTGACCTACATGTTCATCACCCATGACCTGGCGACCGTGCAGGCGATTGCCGATGACGTGGTGGTGATGCAGCACGGCAAGGTGGTCGAAGCAGGCGTGAAGGAAGACATCCTGACCCCGCCGCACGCGCCCTATACCGAGCTTCTGCTGTCCTCGGTGCCCGAGATGGACCCGAGCTGGCTGGACAAGGTCTTGGCGTCCCGCGGCGGTCATGTGTGAATCTGGCTCATCAAAATGCGCATTTAATGGAATTGCTCTAACAAGAAGCCGTTTCTAGACTTGCCCGACAACTGACTGCACACCTGACTGCTCACCCGACTACCAAGAGGACCTCATGCGGCGAACCAGACAGAAGCGGGGCGGCGCACGCCCGGCCAACCCCGCCACCTTGCCCCCTCAGGGGGGGCGTTTCATGCCCCTGACACAGGAGAAAGTCGCGCAGATCACCGACGCGGCTTTCGATATCCTGGCGCGCATCGGCATCTCTGGTGCCACACCCGAAATCCGCGCACTTGCGCTGGAGAAGGGGGCTGAAAGCCGCCACGACGGCCGCCTAACCTTCTCGCGCAGCCTGGTCGAGGAAATGATCGCGGTCGCTTGTAAAAGGGTCGAACTGCCCGGCTTTAAACGCGACCGGGGTATCGAGGTCGGCGGCGGCAAGGTGCATATCGGCACCGGCGGCGCGGCGGTGCAGGTGCTGGACGCGGCGACCAACACGTTCCGCGACAGCACCCTGGCCGACCTCTACGGCCTCATGCGCATCGTTGATACCTGCGACAGCATCCACTACTCACTGCGCCCGGTCGTGGCGCGTGATATCGAGGACCCGCTGACCCTGGACCTGAATACCGCTTTCACGGCGATGAAGGCGACCTCGAAACCCATCGGCACCAGCTTCTTTGAACCGGCCAATGTGGACCCGGTAATCGAAATGTTCGACCATGCGCTGGGCGGCCAGGGCAGCTTTGCTGCGCAGCCTTTCTGCTTTGCCTCGATCTGTCACGTGGTGCCGCCCCTGACCCTGGCCGAGGAAGCCTGCGGCGTGATGTTTGAATGCGTGCGTCGGGGCATGCCGCTCCAGCTCTGCTCGGCCGCCCAGGCCGGCGCGACCAGCCCGGCGTCGCTGGCCGGTGCCCTGGCCCAAGGCCTGGCGGAATCGCTGGCGGGCATCGTATTGGTCAACATGATGCAGCCGGGCTTTCCCTGCATCCTCGCCTTCCTGCCCTTTATCTCGGACCTGCGCACCGGCGCGATGACCGGCGGCTCCGGCGAGGCCGCCGTGGCCAATGCCGCCGCCGCGCAGCTGCTTCTGAACCTGGGCCTGCCCTCAACTGTCTCGGCGGGCATGACCGACGCCAAGACCGCCGATGCCCAGTCGGGCTATGAAAAGGGTTACACCGTCGCGCTCGCCGCCCAGGCCGGGGCCGACATGATCAACCTGTCGGTCGGCATGTTGGGATCCATCATGGCCGCCAGCAAGGAAGCCCTGGTGATCGACAATGATATGTGTGGTGCGATCCTGCGGTCGGTGCGTGGGGTCGAGATGTTCGATAGCGCCATCGACCTGGACGTGATCGAAGAGGTGGTGACCGGCGAAGGCCATTTCCTGGGCACGGGCCAGACGCTCGACCTGATGAACAAGGAATATGTCTACCCGGCGCTGGGCGACCGCCAAAGCGTGAACGACTGGCTGGACAGCGGCGCGCAGACGATCTGGGACCGCGCCGTGACCCGCGTGGCCGAGATCGAAGCCATGCCCGCCCCTGGCCACCTGCCCGCCGATATCGAGGCCGCGATCCGCGCGCGCCTGCCCATTCAACTGGCCGAAACCAACCCTGCCCCCGTGAAAGCCTGAGCCCATGAAGACCCAAGCGAAAGTAGTCATTGTCGGCGGCGGTGCCGTCGGTGTCTCGACCCTCTACCACCTGGCCAAGGCCGGGGTGACCGACACGCTGCTCATCGAAAAGAACGAGCTGACCAGCGGCTCCACCTGGCATGCGGCGGGCAATATCCCGACCTATGCCAACAGCTGGGGCGGGATGCGCGCGGGCAACTATGCCTGGCGGCTTTACAAGGACCTGGCGGACGAGGTCGACTATCCGATTACCTACCGGCACACCGGCGCCTTCTGGCCCGCCCACACTGAAGAGCGCATGGATCTGTTCCGCCACCTTACCGGCATCTCCAAGGGGCTGGGCTATGACATGGCGATGCTGACCCCGTCGGAAATGGACGACATGCACCCCTATTTCAGCTCGGGCGACAGCATCATTGGCGGCATCCTGGACCCCTATGAGGGCGACGTGGACCCCAGCCAGCTGACTCAGGCCCTCGCGAAAGGCGCGCGGGATCGTGGTGCGCAGATTGCGCGCTTTACGCAGGTGACCGACATCACCCGCCGCCCGTCGGGTGAATGGGAAGTGGTCACCGACAAGGGCAATGTCGTCTGTGACATCGTCATCAACGCGGGCGGCTACTACGGCCGCGTGGTGGGTGAGATGGTGGGCCAGAAGCTGCCCGTCGTCACACTGGAGCACCAATACCTGGTGACGGAGAGCCTGCCGGAGCTTGAGGCCAACCCCGAGAACTTCCCGCTCGTGCGTGATCCGGACATCATGTACTACCTGCGGCGTGAGCGGAACGGGCTGCTCTTGGGCTCCTACGGCCACGAAGGCCGCCCGGCCTGGCTGGACGGGATGCCCGATTGCTTTGCCAACCAGCTTTATCCCGACAGTGTCGATGATATTGCCGAGATCCTCGAAGCCGCCCTGGAGCACGTGCCGCTCTTGGGCGAGGCCGGTGTCAGCCGTTTCGTCAACGGCCCGATCCCCTACAGCCCCGATGGCGCACCGCTTTGCGGTCCAGCCTTCGGCCTGCCGAACTTCTACCACGCCTGCTGTTTCCCCGTCGGCATTACCCATTCCGCAGCGGCGGCCAAGACCCTGACCGAATGGATCACCGAGGGCGAGACCGAGTGGGACATGTCCTTCTGGGACCCGCGCCGCTTTGGCGAGGAATGGGCCACGTTCGACTACACGGTGAAACGGTCGAGCGAGCTATACGAACACCAATATGCCATCCCCTATCCGCATCGCCTGTGGAAATCGGGCCGTCCGGTCCGGACCACCCCGCTCTACGACACGCTCAAGGCCAAGGGCGCGCAATTCGGCCAGGTCGCCGGATGGGAACGCGCCTTCTGGTTCGAAACCGATACGGTCAAGAACGACGGTCAACTCAGCTTCCACCACGAGGCCTGGCATGACGCGGTGAAAGCCGAATGCGAGGGCGTGCGTGACAATGTTGGTGTGATGGATCACGGCGGTTTCACCCGGTATGAGGTCGAAGGGCCGGGTGCGACCGATTTCCTGAACAAGGTCTTCTGCGGGGCCATGCCTGCCGTGGGGCGGGTAAAGCTCAGCTACATGCTGACGCCCAAGGGCAAGGTCTGGTCCGAAGCCACGATTGCCCGGATGGGCGAGGAGAAATACCTGCTCTGTGGGCCCACCCTGGCCGATCAGCGCGACTTCGATTGGATGTCGAAATACCTGCCCGGGGAAGGTGTGAGCCTGAAACGCGGCTCCGATTTCGACGCGGCCCTGATGGTCATGGGGCCGAAGTCCCGCGCGGTGCTTCAGGCGCTGACCGACAACAACCTGTCCAAATCCGAAGCCCCCTGGATGTCGGTGCGCGAGATCACCATCGCAGGTGCCCCGGTGATTGCCCTGCGCGTGTCCTATGTGGGAGAGCTGGGGTGGGAGCTGCACCTGCGCTCCGCCGACCTGGTCCAGGTCTACGAAGCAATCATAGCTGAGGGTGCGGACAAGGGCATGGTCGAGTTCGGCTCCTACGCGCTGAACGCGATGCGGCTGGAGAAAGGATACCATGGTTGGGGCGCGGATTTCGGCATCGAATACACCGCCTTCGACGCGGGGCTGGACCGGTTCGTGAGCAAGAAGAAAGAGGATTTCGTCGGTCGTGACGCCTTCCTGGCGCAAGCCGAGGCGCCGAAGGGCTATCACTTCACCGCCTTCGTTCTTGACGGCCACGGCGCCGACGCCCTGTCCTCGGACCCGATATGCAAGGACGGCAAGCCGGTGGGCTATGTCAGCTCCGGCGGCACGGGCTTCCGCATCGGCAAGCGCATCGCGCTGGGCTATCTGACTGTGCCCGCCGAACCCGGCGACGAGTTCGACATCGAAGTGCTGGGCGTGCCCATCAAGGCCACTGTCGCCACCGTGCCCTTCTATGATCCCGAAAACGATCGGTTGAGAGGCTGACCCATGGCGAAACCTATCCCAACGGACGTGCAGGTCGCCATCATCGGCGGCGGGATCGTCGGCTGTGCCACCGCCTATCATCTCGCCAAGGCGGGCTGGTCGGTGGCGCTGTTCGAGCGCAAGAAACTGACCTCCGGCACCACCTGGCACGCCGCCGGGCTGGTGTCGGAAACCCAGGGCGTGCCGATCATGTCGGCTCTGGCCAAATATGGCCTCGACCTGATGGAAAGCCTGGAGGAGGAGACCGGCCAGAACACGGGCTTCAAGCGCAATGGCTCGATCACGCTGGCGCTGAATGACGCCCGCATGGAGGAGCTGCGGCGCAAGGTCGACTACGCCCATGGCTGCGGCATCCAGGCCGAGGAAATCCCACCCGAGGCGGCGCAGGACCGCTGGCCGCTCCTGTCGCTGCAGGATGCCAAGGGCGCCTTCTGGTTCCCCGGGGATGGCTACACCAACCCGATCGACACGACCATGGCGCTGGCCAAGGGGGCACGGATGAACGGGGCGCAGATATTTGAGGATACCAAGGTCACGCGCGTGGTGATCGAGGGCGGTCGCACCGTGGGCGTGGAAACCGCCGAAGGGCTGGTGCGTGCCGAGCACGTGGTCAACGCCACCGGCATGTGGGCGCGTGAGTTCGGGTTGGAACACGGCGTGCAGATCCCGCTGCATTACACCAACCACTACTACGTCGTCACCGACCCGATCGAGGGCGTGACCGGCGACCTGCCGGTGCTGCGGGTGATGGATGAATACGCCTATTACAAGGAAGACGCGGGCAAGCTGCTGATCGGTTGCTCGGAACCCCACGCCACGCCCTGGCTGCCGAAAGATGGTCTGCCGGAGCATTTCGAGTTCGATGAACTGCCCTGTGACGAGGAACACCTCTACCCCATTTTGGAAGCGGCGATGGAACGGGTGCCTGCGCTTGGGACAAGCGGCATTCGCAAGTTCTTCAACGGGCCCGAGTGCTTTACCCCGGATGCGAAACACTACCTGGGGCCGGTGGGCGACCTGAAGGGTTACTGGATGGCGACCGGGTTCAACTCGACCGGCATCCAGAACGGGCCGGGTGCGGGCAAGGCCCTGGCGGAGTGGATCATCGCGGGCCATATGACCATGGACCTGACCGACGTCGACAGCCGCCGCATCTTGCCCGGCCTGAACGCGCGCAGCTACACCGCGACCAAGGCGGCGGAAACCCTGTCCCACGCCTATGGCATGCACTGGCCCTACCTGCGCAAGACCGAGGCACGTGGGCTGCGCCGCACGCCCTATTACACCCAGCTGAAGGATGCCGGCGCCCAGTTCGGCAGCGCCAATGGCTGGGAACGCCCCCTGTATTACGGTCGCGAAATGACCGACGGGTTCGGGCGTGAGCCATGGTTTGATGACTGGCAGGCCGAACATGTCGTCCTGCGCGAGGACCTCGGGCTGATCGACCTGACCTTCGGGCGGTTCATCGTCGATGGGGTCGACGCCGAGGCGCAGATGCAGCACCTCTGCGGGGCCAACTTGGCCGTTCCGCCGGGTGCGCTGGTCTATACCCACATGTTCAACGCCCAGGGCGGGATCGAGGCAGATGTGACCGTCGCGCGCCTGTCGGGCACCCGTTTCCTGGTCATGGCTTCCGCCGGGGCCGAGCCGCAATGCGAGACCTGGCTCAAGACCAACCTGGCGGGCAGCGGTGTGTCGGTGGTCAATGTGACCTCGTCCGAGGCCACGCTCGCCGTCATGGGGCCGCGGTCGCGTGACTTCCTGACCGCGCTCAGCGGCGCGGACCTGTCAAACGGGGCCTTCCCGTTTGGAACCTGGCAGGATCTGCATATCGGCCACAGCCCGGTGCGCGCGCAGCGCATCACCTATGTGGGGGAGCTGGGGTGGGAGCTGCACGTGCCCGCCGAGTTCGCCCAGCAGGTGTTCGAAACCCTGATGGGCGCCGACAACCCACCGCGCCTTTGTGGAGGCATGGCGGTGGACAGCTGCCGGATCGAAAAGGGCTTTCGCCACTGGGGCCACGACATCGGGCCGCATGACGGGCCGGTGGAAAGCGGCCTGACCTTTGCGTGCGACTTCGACACAGATTTCATCGGCAAACCGGCGATCGAGGCGAAACGGGCCGAAGGCGCGGACAGCCGTCTGCTCCTGTTCAAGCTCGATGACCCGGAGGCACTGGTCTTCGGCAAGGAACCGATCCTGCGGGATGGCGAGATTGTCGGGCGGCTGACCTCGGCAAGTTTTGGTTGGAGCGTCGGGGGCGGTGTCGGCATGGGCTATGTCTCCCGGTCTGACGGCGCGAGCCTGAAGGACCTGGCCGGGGCCTCCTATCAGATCATGGTTGCGGGGCGTGCCGTGTCCGCTACGGCCAGCCTGCGTGCCCTGATCGATCCCTCCAATGATCGGATGCGGGGTTAACCCCGCATCCGCGCCACTCAGGTGGTGTGAAATCCGGCATCCGGCTGAGCGCACCATTCCGCCAGCAGGGCGGCGACCATGTGGGTTGGGTCATCCTCGGCCATGTCCTCAGTGCGCAGGACTGCGCACCAGGGCACCGTAATGCCCTCCTCGGTGACTTGCGCGCCAATGATACGCCCTTCGGCCAGAGCGGTCTGAAGCGCCCAATTCGACAGGACGCTGGTGCCCAAGTCCGAGGCGACAAGCTCGACAATCGCCTCGGGCAGTTCCACCGTGGCCGCCCATTTCGGATAGCTGTCGGTGGGGCGGAACAGGCGGGCGAACTCACGGTCCGGCTCGGGCACCTTGGTGTAGGTGATGAAGGGCTCACCGACGATATCGCTGCCCTCGACAAAGTGGCGATCCGCCAGCCGGTGGGTGGGCGACATGATATAAAGAAGCGGATCCTCAAAGAGCGGAAGAGACGACAATCCGGCCTGCGCGATGTCGCCGGAGACGACCGCGATGTCGATATGCCGGTTCTGCACCGAGGTCAGCGGATCGGACCGCGCGCCGGCCATGATCTGCAGGTCGATGCCCTCGGTCCGGGACTTGAGGAACTTGATGAAGGCGGGCAGCCAGCGGTAGTTCGAATAGGCCTCGACTGACAGGCGCACGACGTGCTGAACGCCCGCGTTCATGCGCCGCACGTCCTCTTCGGCGCGGCTGAGATCGGTGAGAATACGCTCGGCCACAACGGCCATGTACTCGGCCGCCGGTGTCTTGCGTAACCTCTTGTGCATACGTGTAAAAAGCGGCACGTCCAGGCGTCGTTCCGCCTCGCGCAGACGGTGGGACAGGGCCGAGGGCGTGACCCCCAGCTTCTCGGCCGCATCGGTGATGCGCCCGGTTTCGATGATCGCCTGGATCAGTTGCAGGTGACGAAGGTCGAGCAGTGGTTTCACGGGAGTTGCCTGAATCGTTTTCAACAAAGCAAGAGAAATTCGAGATTGGTTTTCAGTCAAGATGAATGTGAAATCTCCGACAACAATTCCCATTGGAGCCGCGAAATGAACGTCGACGCAAACCGTACGATTGCCCAGGACATGGCGCATCACGTGCACCCCCAGTCCAACCTGCGCCAGCATGCCGAACAGGGCCCGACCATGATCACCCATGGCAAGGGCGTGTTCATCTATGACAGCGAAGGGCGCGAGATCATCGACGGGTTCTCGGGGCTGGGCTGCGTCAGCCTGGGCTACCACAACGAGCGTCTGGCCAATGCGGCGATGCGGCAGATGAACACGCTGCCCTTCGCGCCGACCTTCTACAACCGCTCGCACCCGAAAGTGGCCGAGCTGGGCGAGCGTCTGATCAATCTTGCACCTGGCGACATGAACAAGGTCATGTTCCAATGCTCGGGGTCCGAGGCGAACGACACCGCGATCAAGCTGCTGTGGTACACGAACACCGCGCGTGGTGAGCCTAACCGCCGCAAGATCATCGGTCGTGTGCGCGGCTATCACGGCAACACCATCGCAACCGTGTCCCTGTCCGGCCAGCCGCACATGCACGCCAAGTTCGGCCTGCCGCTGCCCGAGTTCAAGCATACCGAGCTGCCCAACTACTATCGCTTCCACATCGATGGTGAGAGCGAAGAGGAATTCTCGGCCCGTATGGCCGCGAAGTTCGAAGAGCTGATCCTGGCCGAGGGCCCGGAAACCGTCGCCGCCTTCTTTGCCGAACCCGCCATTTCGGGCGGGGGCGCGCTGATGCCGCCAGAAGGCTACTGGAAAGAAATGCAGGCGGTTCTGCGCAAGTATGACATCAAGCTCCTGGCTGACGAGGTCGTCTGTGGTTTCGGCCGCACCGGCAACATGTGGGGCTCGCAGACCTGGGGGCTTGAGCCCGACATGGTCTCCTGCGCCAAGGCGCTGTCGGCGGCCTTCTTCCCGATCTCGGCCCTGATGTTCAAGGACGAGATGTATGCCGACATGATGAAAAACTCGGACGAGGTCGGCACTTTCGGCCACGGCTACACCTACGCCGGTCACCCGGTCGGCGCCGCGGTCGGTATTGAGGCGCTGGACATCTATGACGAGATCGACCTGGTCGGCCACGTGCGCAAGGTGTCGAAGCGGTTCCTCGACCGCTGCCACGCCATGGCCGACCACCCGCTGGTCGCCGAAGTGCGCGGCGTGGGCCTGTTCTGCGGCTTCGAGCTGATGAAGGACGCCAAGACCCGCGAGCCCTTCGACCCGGCGCTGAAAGTCGGCGAGCTGGTGCAGAACTTCGCCCATGATCGCGGCCTCTACCTGCGCGCAATCGGCGATCGGATGAGCTTCATGCCGCCGCTCATCATTAACGAAGAGGAAATCGACATCGCCACCGACCGCTTCAAGGCCGCGCTGGACGATGCTTGGGCCGTGGTCCGCACCAAGATCTGAACCAACCTGGGGTCGGGTCACAGCTCTCGCCCGAACCCGGCGCCGCCCCAAATTTCCCCGGGGCGGCGCTTTCACATGTAAGAATGCCCCTTGATGGCAAGGAGAACAGGGATGAACGCGTTTCTCGAACCGAAACTGCCCGACGCCGGTCTGGCCGGCAGCTATATCAACGGGGCCTGGCACCGGCCTGCGGATGGCCGCACCCTGACAGTCGAAAACCCCTCGCGCAGGCAACCGATCTGCGAGGTCGGGCGCGGCACCGGGGTCGAGGTCGACCTGGCCGTGAAAGCCGCCCGCGCGGCCCAGCCTGCCTGGCGCGCGCTTGCCGCCAGCGAACGTGGCAAGCTGCTGACGGAACTCGGCCGCCGCCTTGAGGAAAACGCCGAAGAGGTCGCGCGCGTGCTGGCGGCCGAAAGCGGCAACGCGGTCAAGACCCAGTCGCGCGGTGAAGCCATGGGCGCGGCGGGTGTGTTGAAATACTACGGCGGCGTGGCCGTGGAACAGAAGGGCGAGACCTTGCCGCTCGGCCCCGGCATCCTGTCCTATTCGACCCGCGAACCGCATGGCGTGGTCGGGTCGATCATCCCCTGGAACTCGCCTTTGCAGCTGGGGGCCGTCAAAATCTCCATGGCGCTGGCCACTGGCAACTGCCTGGTGTTGAAACCCGCCGAAGACGCGCCGCTGGCGATCCTGAAACTGGCTGAGCTGGCCGACGGCCTGTTCCCGTCGGGCGTGTTCAACGTGGTCACGGGCCTCGGCGAAGAGGCCGGTGCTGCGCTGGCCAATCATCCGGGCATCGACAAGGTCTCCTTCACCGGGTCGTCGGAAGTGGGCAAGCTGATCGCGCATAGCGCCGCTGACCGCATTGCCAAGGTCACGCTGGAGCTGGGCGGCAAATCCCCCACCATCGTCTTCCCCGACGCGATTGCCGACGGCCGCCTGGACGCGACCGCCCAGCAGGTCGCCAACGCGATGCGTTTTGCCCGTCAGGGCCAAAGCTGCACCGCGGGCTCGCGCCTTTTCGTGCACAAGGACATCTGGGACGAGCTGATGCCGAAAGTGGCCGAGAAATCGGCGGCCCTGAAAGTCGGCGACGCGCTGGACCCGGATGTGGACATGGGCGCGGTCGTGAACGCCGAACGCTACGGCGAAATCCGCGCCTTCGTGGCGGAGGCCGAGGCCGAGGGCGCGACCTTCCTGATCGGTGAAACCCCTGCCGAGGACCCGGCCGGTTTCACCCCCAACCCGACCATCATCACCGGTGTCGACAACACCTGGCGCATTGCGCGCGAAGAGGTCTTCGGCCCCGTCATGGTGGCGATCCCGTTTGAGACCGAGGCCGAGGTGATCGAGATGGCCAACGACACCCACTACGGCCTGGCCGCCTTCATCTTCACCCACGATGTCAGCCGCATCACCCGCCTGACCCGCGCCATCGACGCGGGATGGATCCAGGTCAACCAGGGCGGCGGGCAGATCCCCGGCATGTCCTATGGCGGCACCAAACAGTCGGGCATGGGCAGCGAATACTCGATCGAAGGCGCGCTGGAGGCCTATACCTATCGCAAATGCGTCACCATCAACATCGAGGCGGGTGAATGAGCGAAGATCGTTTCGGCAATGCCATCGACCCCGGCGTGGGCTACGCGCGCGGGGAGCTGCTGGCAGGTTCGGCGGATGAGGTGCGGCGCTTGGCCCAGGCAGGCCGCGTCGCCGCTGATTTCGTCGGTCGCGAGGGGATCGACAAGGTCGCCATCTGCACCGGCAACCTGCGGTTCTACCCGGTCGCACCCGACGACCTGCCCGAGCTCTGTGAGGAATGGGTTGGGCCCGGGCTTTACGGCGAAGAATTGCGCCAGGCTGCCATTGCCCATATGGGCGGGGATGGGGACGAGGCCGCGGCGGTAATCAACCGCACCAGTGCAGGTATCGTGGCGACCGTGTTGGCGCACAGCCAGGGCCGCCCGGTCCTGTCGCTGGTGCCGCGCGGGGATCGCTCGCATGCGTCCGTTACGCGCGGGGCGAAACTGGCCGATGTGCCGGTGATCGAGGCGCATGACCTGCCCGAGGTCAAACGCCTCATGGCCGCGCACCTGCCCGCGCTTCTGGTCATAACCACGGTGACGTCGGAATTGGCGATGCTGCCCGACGATCTGATCGGCGCCGCCACCCGCCTGGCCAAACGCGCGGGCTGCGTGGTGCTGCTGGACGAGGCCTATGGCGCGCGGTTCCGCCCGGTCCTGCATGGCGGCGCCCCCGCGCTGTCCTTCGGTGCGGACCTTGTCATCACCAATGCCGACAAGGCGGGCCTGTCCGGGCCTCGTGCCGGTGTGCTCTGCGGCGATCCGGCCGCTGTCGTGCCGGTCCAGGCCAAGGCCAGCGAGCTGGGCATGGAAGCCCGCGCCCCCGTCGCCGTCGGTGCCATGCGCAGCCTGCAGGGGTTCACGCCGGATCTCCTGATCCAGGAGGCCCAGGACGGCCAGGATCTGGCCGCTGCACTGGAGGCCGCGCTTGGTGCGGACTGCGTGACCCGCTCCGCCCTTGGCCCCAAGATCGACGAACAGGACGCGATGCAGATCGTGCTGGAGATGGCCGGAGTGGCGGAGACCACCCGTGTGCCTGCCGAGGTCACCGCCGCCGTTGGCATGTTGATGCTGCGCGATAAGGGTATTGTCACGGTGAACACCCACGGCCAGCCCGGCGGGCGCGTCTCGATCCGGCTGAAACCGACCTCGGGCGCTGTGGCGCGCGCAGGCGGGGCCGCCGCCGTGGCGCAATGCCTCGTTGCGGCGCTGGACGAGGTGGCGAAACATCTGGGTGATGAGACCTGGTTTCAAAACCTGCTGTTCGGGGAGGGATGAATGGCTGACAAAGACCTGATCACCCGACTTGATAACCGGCTCGACCAGCTGGTGAATATCGACATGGGCGAACGCGGGGTCGAACACCTGTTCGAAGCCGCCCGCGCGCTGCAAGGCGAAAGCCTGGTCGGGGCGGCGGCGGATGCGCTGATGGCGGTGCCCGAAGGCGGCACGGTGATCATGACCACCGGGTCGGTCTCGCGCGCCTGGATCACGCCTGAGCTGGGCGAAAACGACGGGCCGTCGGGTGCGGCGGCGATTGCCCGCGCCCTGGTGCTGGCGCGCAATGTGACCTGCGTGATGCTTTGCGAGGAAACGCTTCTGCCCGCAATCCGCAACACCTGCCAGGCGGCGGGGCTGTTCCCGGTCACGCTGGAACAGGCGGCGATTGCAAAGGCGGACAAGAGCCTCGCCACCATCGTGATGCTGCCCTATGCCACCGACAACGAAGGCGGCAAGGTGCAAGCGACCCAGATGCTGGATGACCTGAAACCGGACCTGCTGTTTTCGACCGAACGGGTCGGGCGCAATGAATTCGGCGTGTACCACTCCATGCGCGGGATCGACTACGGCATGGGCCGCGCGCGGGTGGATGTCCTGTTCGATGAGGCGCTGACTCGTGGCATTCCGGTGGTCGCCGTGGGTGACGGCGGGAATGAGATCGGCATGGGCAAGGTGGCCGACCACGTGAAGGCTCATGTGCCCTATGGCGACACATGCCAATGCGGTTGCGGTGGCGGGATCGGGGCTGTGACCTCCTGCGACGTGTTGGTGACGGCGGCCTGTTCCAACTGGTGCTGCACCGCGATTGCCGCCGCCATGGCTGCCCGCGCAGGCGACGCGCGCCTGCTCCACACGCCCGAACGCGAGGCGCTTCTGCTCGACACCATGGTCGCGAACGGCCTGATCAACTCGACCCACGGGATCGTCGACGATGCAGTCGACGGCTTCCCCCGAAACAGCCATATCGGTGTGGCCGAACTCTGCCGCACCATCGTGAGCCGCGCGCTCTGAGATCTACAGGAAGACGACATGATCCAAGACAACCCCGCCCTCATCGCCGCGATCCGCGACCGGTTCGCCCATGTGGACAGCTGCCCCTTCCAGGGCGAACGCATTTTCTTTGAAAACGCCGGTGGCGCGTTGACCCTGAAGAAGGTGGTCGAGACCTCGGGCTTCTACGCCGCGATCCCCGACAATCCGGGCCGCATCAATCCGGCGGGGCAGGGCACGCAGGACGTGATCAACAAGGCCAAGGCGGACCTGGGCGTGTTCATGAACACCACCTCGGGCCAGTTCTTTGCCGGGGAAAGCGGCACCGAGCTGTTGTTTCGCCTGATCCGCACGGCTTGCGTGAACGCGCCCAAGGGGGCGAAGGTGATCGGGTCGTCGATTGAGCACCCCGCCACCCGCTCGGCTGCGCGCCGTTGGGCCGGGATCGCCGGGCTGGACTACGTGAACGTTCAGCATAACGATGAGGCTGGTCTGGTCACCGCCGAGGATTACGCGGCCCTGATGACCCCGGATGTAGCGGTGGCGACGATCCTGCACGCCTCGCCGGTGACCGGCATGGGCATGGATGTGGCTGCGATCTCCAAGGCGATCCGCGCGGTGGCGCCGGACTGCATGATCATCGTCGATGGCATCCAGCACGCCGCCCACGGCCAGCTGGACCTGGACGCGTACAATGTCGATGGCTACGTGATTTCGCCCTACAAGGTCTTCTCGCGCCACGGCTATGGCATTGCCTGGATATCCGATCGGCTCAGTGCTGCGCCTCATGACATGCTGATCGACGCCCCCGCAACGGGGTGGGAGTTCGGCACCCGCGACACCGGCTCCTTCGCGACCGTATCGGACGTGGTGGCCTATTTCGACTGGCTGGGCGGTGAAGTGTCGGATGAGACCGAGCCGCGCAAACGGATTGAGGCGGCGGGCCGCGCCATCCACGCCTATGAGACCCACCTGACCAACGCGATGATCAACGGCACCGGCAACCTGCCCGGGTTGCGCGACATGGATCACGTGACGATCCTGGCGGGCGAGGACAACCCGGCGCGCGAGGGGCTGGTGTCCATCGTGATCAAGGGCATGGAAAGCCCGGACGTGGTCGAGACCCTGAACCAGCAGGGCATTCGCACCCACACCCGCAAGGCGGACCACTATTCGGGCAATGTGCTGACGCCCCTGGGTCTGCCCGACTGCATCCGCATTTCGCTGTGCCACTACAACACCGAAGGTGAGGTGGCCAAGCTGCTGGCGGCGGTCAAGGAACTGGCCCCGCAGGGCTGACGCAACAACTCAAGCCGCGGCCGGGATCATCCTGGCCGTGGCGCCCCTTCCAGCGTGCAGAGCCAGTCCTGGAACAGCTGCGCCTCGGGCCGTGCAGCCCCGCGCGGCGAGATCGTGCAGAAATACCCCCGCGCGGTGCGTTGTTCATGCATGCAGGCCAGCACCAGTTCGCCGCTGTCCAGCAGATCGTCGATCATCGGGCGCCAGCCGATGCCGATTCCCAGCCCGTTCTGGATCGCCCGCAGATAGACCATGTAGCTGAGCAACCGGTCATGGGGCGGTGGCGGCACGGCGGAGGCGCCGCTCCCCTCCAGATAGCGGGTCCAATCGTCGACATGGGCGGGGCCGGACATGTGCAGCAGGTGCTGGTCCGCGAGGGCAGGGCGTTCAACCGGGGGTGCCAGATGCGCGGGGTTGCACACCGCCACCATGCATTCGGGGAATATCTGCCGACTGCGCGCGCCTGCCGTGTCCGCGTCGCCAAACAGGATGACCACATCGCAGCGGGCCAGGTCGTAATCCGGACTCTGGTCGCGGGTCATGACCTGCACGCGCACCTCCCGATGCAGTGCCTGGAACTCGGCCAGCCGGGGCAGCAGGTAGAGGCTGGTAAAGCCGATTGGCGCGTTGACGACGATCTCTTGCCCGACCTCCTGTGTGGTTACTTCTGCCAATCCCGCTTCGATGGCAGCAAATCCCTTGGCGGTTGCACGGGCCAGAACCTCGCCCTCTGGGGTCAGGGTCAGGCGCGGTTTCGTACGCAGGAACAGTGCGACCCCTAGGGTTTCCTCCAACGCGGCGACGCGGCGGCTGATGGCGGGTTGCTGCACGTTCAGCTCCTGCGCTGCGCGTGAGAAACTCAGGTGGCGTGCGGCGGCCTCGAAGGCGGTGATCTGGTGCAGCTGGGCGCGGTCCAGAGGCATGGTCATTCCCTTGATGAATGATATGCATTCACCTTTTCAGCCTTTTTCACCTGTTTCAAGCGGGCAAAGCTGGGGGCAGAGATGCCCGGGGAATGATCCATGTCGAAAGACCCCTTGCTGTCCGCCTTGATCCTGCCGGGTGCCGTATGAGTGCCGCCGCGGCCCTGGCCCGGTTTGCCGTCACCGCCACGCCGCCCGAGGCGCTGATGCCGATCATCGCCCCCGCCATTGCCGACTGCTTCGGCTGCATCCTGGCGGGCGCCGACAGCGAGGTGGCGCTGCGCACGCGCGAGGCTATCGCGCCGCTTGGCGCCGGGACGGCGCCCGTCTTTGGCACGCAGATGTCTCTGCCCGCCCCCCATGCCGCGCTCACCAACGCAGTGGCGGGCCATGCCTGGGACCTGGATGATTGGGAGGAACCGGGCAACACCCACCCCACGGTCGTGCTGCTGCCCGCCCTTCTTGCCGCCGCTGATCTGCACCCGGCGGATGGGCAGACCCTGGCCGCTGCCTATGCCGTGGGGACCGAGATCATCATGCGCCTGGGCGAGGCGCTCTCGCTCGATCACTACGCGCGTGGTTTTCATTCCACGGGCACCCTGGGCGCCATCGGGGCCGCCGGGGCAGTGGCGCGGTTGATCGGGCTGGATGAGGCGCAGGCTACCCACGCGCTTGCCATCGCCGGTTCGCAGGCCAGCGGCTACACGGTGCAGTTTGGCTCGAACGCCAAACCGCTGCAGGCGGGGTTTGCCGCCCGTGCCGGGGTCGAGGCGGCTTTGCTGGCGCGTGTGGGCGCGACCGGGCAGGCCCAAGTGTTGGACCATCCACGCGGGTTCGCCGGGTTGATGGGGGATCATGATCCGTCCCGCCTTGAGGCCATGGCAGAACGTCTGGGCGCACCTTGGGCGCTTGATCAATACGGGCTGATCCTGAAACCCTGGCCCAGTTGCGGCTATACCCACCGGCTGATGACGGCCGCGTTGGAGCTGCGCCCGCAGCTCGCTGGTTGCTTGTCCGAGGTCGCGGGAATCCACGCTTGGATGCCCGATTTTCACCACGCAATCTTGCCGTTTCATCAGCCGAAATCCCGTAACGAGGCGTTGTTCTCGGCTCCGGCTTGCCTGGCCCAGGCTTTGGTGACCGGTGGTCTGACTTTGGCGGACAGTGAGGCCGCGTTTTGGCAGGCGCCCGAGGTGGCCCGGCTGATCAGCCTCACGTCGGTCACGCCCGAACCCGCGCGCAATCCCACGCTGAACTACGACCCCGACCAGCCCGACGGGCTGCGCATCACCCTGGCGGATGGCACTACGTTGGAAACCACCTGCGCGCTGCCGTTGGGTGCCCCTGGCAACCCCATGAGCCCCGAGGCGCTGGCCGACAAATTTCACGCGATCACAGCACGGCCCGCGCAAGCTGTTCATGGCCTGCTGGACTGGCCCGCCGCCCCCGATATTTCGCTTTTCTTCAAGGAGATGGCCCAATGAATAGCCCCAGACGAAGCGGTGGTCGTGCCGCGCGCAGGCAGGAACGTGCCCAGGGTGCCGGGTCTGGCACGACCGAGGCGATCTGGCCAGGTATCGAGGGTGGGCAATACAGCCCCCTGACCGCAGGTGAGATCCGCATGATCGACGAGACCGCCATGCGCATCCTTGAAGAAATCGGCGTGAAAGGTGCTACTCCGACTTGCGTTGACACGATCTGTGCAGCGGGTGGCAGCTTGACCGAGGACGGACGACTGTTGATGCCCGAAGACATGGTGCGGCGCGTGCTGGAGACTGCTGGGCGGGGCTTCAAGCTCCATGGGCAGAGGCCGGAATACGACCTCGATCCCTCCGGCAGCCGCATCCATTTCGGCACGTCCGGCGCGGCGGTGCATATCATCGACAGCGAGACCGGCAGGGTCCGCGACAGTACCCTGCGCGACCTCTATGACATGGCGCGTCTGGCCGAGGCGCTGCCGAACATCCACATGTTCCAACGCACCGTGGTGGCCCGAGACGTGACCGACCCGCGCGAGATGGACCTGAACACCGCCTATGCCTGCCTGAAGGGCACGGCGAAACCGGTGGGCATGTCCTTTGGCTCAGGCGAAGTGATGGAGGAGGCTGTCGAGATGGCCGCGATCCTCATGGGTGGGCACGATGCTCTGCGGGCCCGGCCGCCCCTATGCGTGTCCACCTGTTTCATCGTGCCGCCCCTGACCTTCGCCGAGGAGGCGCTGGGCGTGATCGAATGTGCGGCACGGCATGGGATCCCGATCAAGTTGGTCTCGGCGGGCCAAGCGGGGGCGACCAGCCCGGCGCCCCTGGCGGGCGCAGTGGCGCAGCAAACCGCCGAGGTGCTGGCGGGACTTGTTTATGTGAACCTGTTGAACCCCGGCCACCCGGCCACCTTCGGCGCCCTACCCTTTGTCAGCGACCTGCGTACCGGGGCCATGTCCGGGGGCAGCGCCGAACAGGGGCTTTTGATGGCCGCCTGCGCGCAGATGGCGCGGTTCTATCGCATTCCCTGCGCGGTGTCGGCGGGGATGACGGACAGCAAGATGCCGGATTTCCAGGCGGGGTATGAGAAGGGCTATACCGAACTTTTGTCGGCCCTTGCAGGCGCCAACCTGATTTATGAAGCGGCGGGGATGTATGGATCCCTGCTGGGCTGCTCGCTGGAAAGCTTCGTTTTGGACAATGACATGATCGGCTCGCTCATGCGGGCCACGCGCGGGTTCGAGGTGACGTCCGATACCCTATCGTTGGAGGTGATCCGCGATGTCTGCATCGGCGGGCCGGGGCATTTCCTGGGGCACGCACAAACGCTTGCGCGCATGGAGGCGGATTATTTCTACCCGGCGCTGGCCGACCGACGCACGCCGCAGGAATGGGCGGATGCGCCGGACAAGGACCTGTTGGCGCGTGCCCGCGAACGCACGCGCGCCCTGTTGGCGGAACCGGACCCATCCCATGTGCCGCCCGAGATCGACGTCGAGATCCGCGCGCGCTTTCCGATCCGGCTTTAGGAGGGAACTACTCGCTGTATTCCTCCGTACCCCCCTCATGGTCGCGGCCTCCGCGCCTGCGGCCTAGGCCGAGGTCGATGCCGAAGTCGAAGATGATACGCGGGCGGGTGCGTGGTTGCTCGACAGGTGGTTCGGGCTCGGCGGGCGGGGCCGTTTGCGCGGGTGCCGGCGCAGGGGTAGTGCGGCGCGGCGGGTTGATCACGTCCATCCGTGTGCAGGCCTTGCCCGGCGCGCCTTGCGCGTTCGGCGCTCGGCCATAAAGCGCCTCGTAGACCGCCGCCATATCCTCGGGATCAATCTCGCGACCCAGCTGTTCGGACAGGGCGGCCACGGCAGCACGGGTGCGCCGCCCCGGGATGCCATCGGCAATGCCCGGGTTCAATCCTCGTGCGGCCAGCCCGACCTGGACCATGCGTACCAAGGCGCGGTCATCGACGGCATAGACCAGTTCGATACAGTTCTCGGTGCCCCTGGCCACCCAACCCGGCAGGCGTACAGTGATTGAAATATTGCTGCCAGCGCCGGGCACGATTGGATCCGGGTACAGGCAGAGCGACCGGCCGCCACCGGCCGGGCTGCAATGCCAACCGCCAACGTCGGTGCCATTTGCCCCTGCATCGACCCGCTGTGTCTCGCTGAGGAAGACGGGGCCGGGCAGGGGGGCGTTCCCTTGGTTCGAGAGCGAGATTTCGAACCCACAGCCACGCCCGGCCCGGCATTGGTCGGGCTGCAGCTTGTCCAACAACATCTCGGGCGTCAGTGCGACCGGTTCAGGCTCGGGTTCGGGGTCTGGCGCGGCGGTTGCTGTGTCTTCCTCTGCCGGTTCGCATTGTTTTTCGCACTCTTCAAGTTGCGCGCGCAGGACGGCCTCCTGTTGTCGCCAGCGCTCCAGCAGGGTGGAGAGGTCGGCAACGGCTTCCTCCTGCGTCAGGAGGTCAAAGGCAAAGGCATCGATCTCGCCCAGCAGGTCCGCGGCGCGTGCGCTTTCGCGGTCGATGATCTCCTGCGCCGCGGAGGTATCCTGGCCCGCGTCTTCCAGGCGGGCGCGTTCGACCAGAGCCTCGGTGAAAGCGTCCTGGGCCGCGCGTTTGTCGGCCTCCAGCGCCTCGACCCGGCCGCGCAGGGTGTCCAGCCGCGTCTGTGCTTCGCCCAACAGCCGTTCGGTGGTAATGGCCGAACCGATGGCATCGTTCAGCAGGCTCACGATCTGTGCGCAGGGGGCGCAATCGGTGCTGGCAAAACGCGGATCGGTCTGGGGTTGACCGTCGTCCAAGGCGGTTTCGGACCCGTCCTCGGCCGGTGCACACTGCTTTTCGCACTCTGCCAGCTGGGCTTTCAGCGTCGCGACCTGCTGGGTCAGTTCGTCGACGCGGGCCTGGGCGGTTTCCAGCTCCTGCTGCGCCAGTTCGCGATCGGCGGGGGCGAGCTCTTCGGCCTCCTCCAGCTCGTGCCGCTCGGCATCGACGCCGTGCAGCTCCTGGTCGATCTCGGCCTTGCGCGCATCGTCGGCGGAGGTCAGCCATTCCTCGTTCAGGGCTGCCTCACGGGCTTCGAGCCCGGCCAATGCCTCGGCCCGTGCCGTGGCTGCGGTGTCCAGAGCAGTAAGTGCTGCCCGGGCGGCGTCGCGGTCGCGTTCCGCGCCGATCAGAGTGCCGACCGCATCGTTCACCAGGCTCGCCAGCACCTCGCAAGGGGCACAATCGGTGCGCACGAAGGGCGAGGGATCGTCATTCAGCGCGACATTCGTATCCTCGTCAGTGGGGGCGCATTGTTTCTCGCATTCGGCCAGTTGCGCCTTGAGGTCGGCGACCTGTCGGGTCAGCTCGTCCACCCGCGCCTGGGCGGTGGTGACCTCCTGTTCGGCCAGTTCGGTGTCGGCGGGGGCGAGCTCTTCGGCATCTTCCAGGCCGTGGCGTTCGGCGTCCACGCGGTGCAGTTCGGCATCGATCTCGTTGCGGCGCCCCTCGTCTTTCGAGGTTAACCATTCCTCGTTCAGGTTGGCCTCGTGGGTTTCAAGCTCACCCAACCGGGTCTGCCGTTTGGCCGAGGCCGACTGGATCCCCGCCAGTTTGTCCTGCGCCGCCTTCAGGTCGCGGTCGGCGCCGATCAGCGTGCCGACCGCATCGTTGACCATGCTGGCCAGCGCTTCGCAGGGGGCGCAATCGGTGCGCACGAAGGGGGCGGGATCATGCACGGCGATGGCACCGCCGTCCTCGGCCGGGGCACATTGTTTCTCACATTCGGTCAGCTGCGCCTTGAGCTCCGCCACCAGCCGGTTGGCCGCGTCGAAGGTGGCCTCGGCGGCCTCGATGACCTCCACCGCCTCGGACTGTGCGATTTCGCCTGCGGCCCGGGCATCCTCCAAGGCGTGGCGTTCACCATCGACCTCATGCAGCTCGGTATCGATCTCGGCTTGACGGTCGGCATCGGCGGAGGTCAGCCATTCTTCGTTCAGGGCCCGTTCCCGGGCCGACAACCGGTTCAGCCCCGTTTCGCGGTCTGTCTGTTCGCGGGTCAGGTCACGCAGCCGTTGTTTGGCCTCGGCCAGCGCACGTTCGGCGGCAATGGCGGAGCCCACGGCGTCGTTGACCAGGCTTGCCAGCGCCGCGCAGGGCGGGCAGTCGGTGGAGACGAAGTCGTCCTGCCCATAGGTCGGGTCTTGCCCCAGGCCGGTGGCGGTGTCGTCGCCGCGCGAGGTGCATTTCGCCTCGCAGGAGGCAATCAGACCACGCACTGCTTCGATGGCGCGGCTCAGGCTGGCGTGACGCCGCATGCCTTCGCGCAACCGGGTCCGGGTGGTTTCGATCACCGTCTCGGTGCTGGCGATCTGCCGTTCGACCACACGCCGTTCCGTGTCGATGGCATCCAGCTGCGGACGGATCGCCGGGTCGAGCGGGTTGGTGCCCACCGGGCTCACCTCCGCCTCTCGGGTATCCAGCGCGGCCAGAGCCGCCTTCTGTTCAGCCAGCTTGGCACGATGGGTCTTCAGCTCGGCCACAGTCGATTGGATTTCATGGGCGAGGATATAGCGGTTCAGCATCAGCCGGTTCAGCGCGTCCACGTGATCCTGGCATTCCGGGCAATCGGTGGTGGCGTACTGGTATTTCTCAGGCTGCGGCCAGGCCGGGTCGAATGTTCCGCCGCCCAGGCCGATTTCATTGCCTTCGGCCTCTGGGTTGCAGTTGAAATTGCAAATCTCCAGCTGGGCGCGCAGGGCGTTGATCTGCACGGTCAACTCCTGGTGCTTGGCCTGGTTTTCTTCAATGCGGGCTTCGTAGTCGGCGATGTTCTCTTCGGCGCGCAGGCGCATTTCCAGCAGGCGGAAGCGTTCACCGTCGATCTCCCAGAGCCGATCGAGCGCAGCATCCTCATTCGCGCCACCCTCGGCCCCGACGCGCAGGATTTGGCCCATCAGCCGTTCCTCGCGGGCCAGTTTGGCATCTTCGGAAATGGCGTGTTCCAGCATGCGGCGGGCGTGTTTCAACATCTGCACGTCGAACTGGATGTCATGGGCGACCTCGCGTCGCGCGGACATGATACGTGCCAGTTCGTCGGCCAGCGGCTGGCATTCCGGACAGGCGGCCAGGATCGGGCCGAAGTTCTCGGGCACCGGGTATGCGGGGTCATAAAGGCTGGTCTTTGGCCCATCTACAGCGGTGGCTGGACAGTTTTCCTCGCACTCCGCCAGGCGTTTCCGCGCGGCTTCCAGTAGCAGCGTGTGCAGCTGGTAGTTGGCCAGTGCCTCCAACAGGGCGCGTGTCTGTGTCTCGATAGTGCGCGCCAGCCCCTCCTGATCGCGCATGTTCTGCGCGCGCTTGTCACGCAGGCTGCGCAGGGCGGCCTCGGCTTCGGCCTGGTCCATCTGGTCATAGCGCTGATCGATCCAGTCTGCGCTTTCCGGCGGGGCTGAGGGGCTGAAGCTGGCCAGCAGATGACGATAAAGCGCCTGTTCCTGCAGCAGAAGATCGCGCGCCTCATGGCCCAGCCGTTCCAGCGTCGCGTGGTTGCGGGTCAGGCTCTCATGGGTCCATTGCGCATCCACGGCGAAGCCGCGGCGGTGCGCGCGGATCTGGTTGACCTGTTTGGCAAAGGGCTGACATTCGGCGCATTTCGCGACGACGCCGAGGAAGTTCTCAGGCGTCGGGATGGCGCTGGCGGGGATGGTGCCGGGGGTGACCGGTGGCGGGGTCTCGATCGGTTCGTCGAGGTCCAGCTCGGCCACGTCACATTGCAGCTCGCATTGATGCATGGCGGATTGCAGACGCAGGGCCGCGCGCATCGCGGCCACCGCCTGTTCGCGCAAGGGTTCCAACGCGCGCAGCTTGGCGTCCAGCTCGGCCCGGGCACGGGCCAAGACCCCCTGAGCCTCGACCAGCTGTTCATAGGCCTCCTCTTCGGCCCAATTCGCCTCGTTATAGGCATTCGTGTCGAGCGATGTGCCCTCGGGCCGGTCGAACAGAAGCGCATGGGCAAGGTCTTCGGCGGCCTTGCGGGTCGCTTCGATTTCAGCCGCTTTCTGGCGCGCGGCCAGGAAAGCGTCGGTGGCTCTGCGGACCTCGGCCATCCCGGCCTCATAGGTCGCGCGGGCGGCGTCATAGTGGTCGACGGCGGCGTGGTAGACCGCCTGTTCGTTCCGGCATTTGTCGCAGATGGTCGCGACCTTCTGAATGTCGCGCAGCACGTCCGGGCGCATCGGCCCACCGGGCAGCCCGTCGGATTGCGCCGTGGCGACGAGCGGGACCAGCATGCCGAAAATCAAATAGGCAAGCAGGCGCAGAAATGTGGAAATCGGACCAAGCATCGCGCTCCCCTCCCCGAGAGTTCGAAGGCTGACTGGACCGCCCTCGAAGGGGGCAATCGGCGTGGTTGGCATACGGCCAGAACATGCAGAAAGGACCCGGAGGGTAGCATTTTTTGCCAAATGCGGCAAATTCGCGGAGGCAGGGCAGGGGCAGGCTGTGGTAAGGGAAAGTGACGTAGCGGCGCGCGGGGCCAGGCTTCGGCGCTAACGTGTTGCGCCGGGCGGGATTATCTATAAATCTCGCCCGTGACCGAATCAAATGCGGGATTCTATAGATAAAATGACCGATCAAGCGACCAGCTGGACCCGAGACGCCGCGCAGGCCCTGTATGACCTGCCCTTCATGGACCTGCTTTTCAAGGCGCAGACGGTCCATCGCGCGAACTTCGATCCCAACAAGGTGCAGATGTCCAAGCTCTTGTCGATTAAGACCGGCGGCTGTGCCGAGGACTGCGCCTATTGCTCGCAATCGGCGCGCAACGGCTCGAAATTGTCCGCCTCGAAACTGATCGAGGTCGAACGCGTGCTGTCCGAGGCCCGCAAGGCCAAGGATGCCGGCGCCACCCGCTATTGCATGGGCGCCGCCTGGCGTGAGCCCAAGGAACGCGACATGGATCAGCTGATCGCCATGGTCGAGGGCGTGAAGGCGCTGGGCATGGAAAGCTGCATGACCCTGGGCATGCTGGAGGATAACCAGGTGTTGCGCCTGCGCGATGCCGGGCTGGATTACTACAACCACAATATCGACACTTCCGAGCGGTATTACCCCGAGGTCATTACCACCCGCACCTTCGCCGACCGGATCGACACGCTGAACCGCGTGCGCGAGGCGGGGATCAAGGTCTGTTCGGGCGGTATCCTGGGCATGGGCGAAGAGAAGCAGGACCGCATCGACATGCTGGTCTCGCTCGCCAACCTCGACGAGGCGCCCGATAGCGTGCCGATCAACATGTTGATGCCGCAGGCCGACACGCCGCTGGCCGATGCGAAACCGGTCGATCCGATCGACTTCGTGCGCATCATCGCCGTTGCCCGCATCATGATGCCGACCTCGCATGTGCGCCTTTCCGCGGGTCGCACCGACATGTCGGACGAAACGCAAGCGATGTGCTTCTTCGCCGGTGCGAACTCGATCTTCGTCGGCGACACGCTGCTGACCGCCGACAACCCGGAAGAAGACAATGACATGGCGCTGTTTGCCAAGCTGGGCATCAATCCCATGAAGGCCGAGGATCACTGCGACCACCGCTCCGCGCCGAAGGTGCAGCCGCCCAATCTGAAGCCCTTTGCAAAGGTCGAGGCTGCTGAATGAGCGCAACCGCGCGGCTTTCCGGTGCGCTGGACGCCCTGGCCGCGCGCCATCGCTTGCGACGGTTGATCCCGGCGCAGGGGCTGGATTTTGCATCGAATGATTACCTGGGCTTGTCGGGCTCCGAGCTGCTGACCCAAGCCGCGCACGACGCGCTGGACCGTGGCGTGCCCCTGGGCGCGGGCGGCTCGCGCCTGTTGCGTGGCAACCACGCCGAACATGAGGCGCTGGAGGCCGAGGCCGCCGCCTTCTTCGGCACCGAGGCCGCCCTGTTCATGGGTGGGGGCTTTCAGGCCAACCAGGCACTGTTTTCCACCCTGCCTGCTAAGGGCGACCTGATCCTGCATGACGAACTGGTTCATGCCAGCGCGCATGAAGGCATGCGCCTGGGCCGCGCCGAGACCCGCGCCTTTGCGCATAATGACGTGGATGTTGCACGCGATGTGCTGGCCGCTTGGCGGGCCGAGGGCGGCACGGGGCAGGTCTGGATCGCGGTCGAAAGCGTCTATTCGATGGAAGGCTCGGTTGCCCCCTTGGAAGACCTAGCCAGCCTGGCCCGCGACGACGGGGCTGTGCTGGTGGTGGACGAGGCCCACGCGACCGGCGTCTTCGGCAACCACGGCGCGGGGCTGGCCCATGGGCTCGACGCCGAGGTGCTGACCCTGCACACCTGTGGCAAAGGGCTGGGCCTGTCGGGTGGGCTCCTCTGCGGGCCGCGTGTGATGATCGACACGCTGATCAACCGCGCCCGCCCCTTCATCTTTGCCACGGCCCCCGCGCCGCTGACCGCCGCGCTGGTCCGCGCCGCCCTGCGTGCGCTGCAATCAGACCCGTCCCTGCAAGCTGCCGCGCAGACCCGCGTGGCCCATGCCCATGTCGCGGCAAAGGCGCAACTCGGGCTCGAAGGGCTCGACAGCCAGATCATACCGGTTATCCTCCGTGATGACGAACGCACGATGGAGACCGCAAAGGCCCTGCAGGCCCGCGGTTTCGACGTGCGCGGCATCCGCCCGCCCACCGTGCCACGCGGCACCTCGCGGCTGCGCATCTCGATCACCGGGAATGTGACCAAGGCCGACATCTCGGCCCTCTTCGCCGCCATTTCAGACATCCAACAGGAGCAGCCATGACCGCCCTGATCGTGGCCGGCACCGATACCGGCGTCGGCAAGACCCTCTTTTCCGCTGGCCTGACCGCTGCCCTGGGGGCGGCCTATTGGAAACCCGTGCAATCGGGCCTGGAAGACGAGACCGACAGCGAGGTTGTCGCGCGCCTCTCCGGGGTCACCCCGCTGCCGGAGACCTACCGGCTGCAACTGCCCGCCTCGCCGCACCTGTCAGCCGAGGCCGAAGGGATCGAGATCGACCCGGATACGCTGGTGATCCCCGAGGTCGACGGCCCGCTGGTGGTCGAAGGGGCTGGGGGGCTGATGGTGCCGCTCAATCGCCAGACCTATTACCTCGACCTGATTGCCAGCTGGAAGGCGCCGGTGATCCTGGTCGCACGCACCCAGCTGGGCACGATCAACCACACCACCCTGTCGCTGATGGCGCTCAGAAACGCGGGCTGCCCGGTGGTCGGTGTGGCCTTCTCTGGCGAGGCCGAACCGCTGGTCGAGGAAACCATCGCCCAGATGTCCGATATCCCCCACCTGGGCCGCCTGGACCCGATCGCAAATGTGACACCTGAAAGCCTCACCAGGGCCTTCGAGGCCATCGACATGGACACGATCCGAGGCGCGCTATGACCCCGCTTGAGTTTGACGCCCAGCACCTCTGGCACCCCTATACCAACGTCGCCAACCCCGGCCCGATGCACCTGATCACTGGGGCGGAGGGCGTCTGGCTGACACGGGCCGATGGCGGCAAGATGATCGACGCCATGTCGTCCTGGTGGTGCGCCATTCACGGTCACCGTCACCCGGCGATCACCGCCGCCATGCAGGCGCAGCTGGACACGCTGCCCCATGTCATGTTCGGCGGGCTGACCCACCAACCGGCGGTGGATCTGGGGCAGAAGATGCTTGATCTGCTGCCCGGCGACCTCAACCGCATCTTCTATTGCGACAGCGGCTCGGTCTCGGTCGAGGTGGCGCTGAAAATGGCGGTGCAATACCAGATGGCGCAAGACCGCAGTGGAAAGGTCGAGTTCGCCACCATTCGCGGCGGCTATCACGGCGACACCTGGAAGGCGATGAGCGTCTGTGACCCGGTGAACGGCATGCACGGGCTGTTCCGTGGCGCCCTGTCGATCCAGCACTTCCTGCCGTGCCCGACGGTGCGGCTGGAGGACGACTGGTCCGAGGCACCCGAAGACAACGGTCTGGCCGCGCTGGAGGCGCTGCTGGTCGAAAAGGGCGACCGGATCGCAGCGCTGATCCTCGAGCCACTCGTGCAGGGCGCGGGCGGCATGTATTTCTATCACCCCGGCTACTTGCGCGGCGCGCGGGAGCTGTGCGACGCGCACAATGTGCTGCTGATCTTCGACGAGATCGCCACCGGGTTTGGCCGCACCGGCAAGCTCTTTGCTATGGATCATGCAGGCGTCACCCCGGATATCGTCTGCCTCGGCAAGGCGCTGACCGGCGGGCATATCTCTTTCGCCGCTACCGTGACCTCGGCCCATGTGGCGATGGAGATCGGCAACAGCGAGGCGGGCGTCTTCATGCATGGGCCTACCTATATGGCAAACCCGCTGGCTTGTGCCGCCGGGGTGGCCAGTCTGACCCTGCTGGCCGAAGGCGACTGGCAGGCGCGGGTGGCCGCGATCGAAGCACAGATGCGCGAAGAACTGGCCCCGGCGGCGAACCTGCCCGGCGTGGCCCATGTGCGTACACTGGGCGCGATTGGGGTGATCGAGATGACCGACACGGTGAACCCCGCCGTCGCCCACCGCGCGGCGATAGAGACCGGCGTCTGGCTGCGCCCCTTCGCACGCAATATCTATTGCATGCCACCCTTCGTAATCTCGCCCGACGAGCTGTCGCGTGTAACGTCGGCCATGGTGGCCCTGGCGAAAGGCGAATGAATGCAACGCCGGTGGTTGGCCAGGGGCGACGGCTCCGACCTGGTGCTTGTGTTTTCCGGCTGGGTGCTGGGGGCTGAGCCGTTTGCGGGGCTGACTGGCGCGGCGGATGTGCTGTTGGTCGAGGATTACACGACGCTGGATGAACTCCCTGAAGTTGCGGGCTTTGGTCACGTGGCGCTGTTGGCCTATTCCTTCGGCGTGGCCTCGGCAGCGCATTGGCTGGCTCAGACGGGCGCCAAGGTTGACCGCAAAGTCGCCGTAGCCGGAACGCTCTACCCGGCAGATGCCGAGAAGGGGATCGCACCGGAAACCGTGCGCGCCACCGCCGAGGGGTTGACCCCCGACACCTTCTCCAAATTCTGCCGCCGCGCCGGGTTGGACGGTCCGGCGCCGGAGATCGACATCAAGGCCGCACGGGCCGAACTTCTGGCCATCGCGGATCGCGGTGCCGCGCCGGACCCCGGCTTCGACCAGGTCTGGATCCCCAAACGCGACCGCATCATCCCGACCCGCGCGCAGCATGCCGCCTGGGCCGGACATCCGGATGTTCGAGAGGTCGGCGGCGGCCACGTGCCCTTCCGTGCGGGCCAGAGCTGGCAGGAGTGGCTGACATGACCCCGCAGCATTCCGACCGTGTGCGGCGCAGTTTCAGCCGCAGTTTTGACAGCTATCACGCCGCGGCGGATCAGCAGGTTTGGGTGGCGGACCGGCTGGTGACGGCGCTGCGGGATGCGGGCGCTCCGACGCAGTTTCACCGCGCCTTCGAGTTTGGCTGCGGCACCGGCCACTTGACCCGTGCTCTGACTGAGGCCTATGGCTTTGATCAACTGACGCTGAACGACTTGACGCCCGATGCGCGGGCCACGGCCAAAGCGCACGGGGCCAGCTTCCTGCCCGGGGATGTCGAAACGCTGGCTTGGCCCGCCGGGATGGAACTGGTGGCCTCGGCGTCGACCATTCAATGGCTGAACGACCCCATGCGGGTGTTGAGGGCGGCTGCAGAGGAGTTGGCACCCGGTGGCTGGTTGGCCGTGTCTGGATTCGGACCGGATCAGTACCGTGAGCTCGCGCAGCTTGGGTCGAAGGCTGCGGCACCTGGGCTTTGCGCGGTTGAGGCCCTGGCTGAGGCCGTTTCCGAACACCTGGAAGTCATGGCGATGGGTGAGGCCCGGAGGCTGCAGCTCTTCCCGACCCCCGTAGACGTCCTGCGTCACCTGCGCCGCACCGGGGTCAACGCCCGTGCACAGGGGGCCTGGAGCAAGTCGCGGCTGGCGCGGTTCAGCACCGATTACATCCGCGCATTCGGAACCGAAGAGGGCGTGCCGCTGACCTACCACCCGGTTTGGATCGTCGCCCGAAAGCGGGGCTGATCATCAAGCGCTTTCGCGTTGAACGAGCGCGCCCTGGAACCGGTCCAGCGCTTCGCCATCCGCGTCTCCCTTCAGCACGGCCACCAGCCCCTCGGCCATCTCGGTCAGAGGTTGGCGATAGGTGGTCAGCCGGTAATGCGGGTTCTGCGCCTGGGGCACGTCGTCGAAGCCGGTGACGGCGATATCCTGGGGCACGCGCAGGCCGAACGCGTGGCGGATCGCATCCACTGCGCCCATCGCCAGCGCGTCGTTTTCGCAGACCAGGATGTCCGGCTGCTGCCCCGCGGGCTGCGTGCGCAGATGCCGTGCGACGGCGTCATAGGCCAGGTTCGGATCATAGGCGGGCACGGCGACGATGTCGGGTGCGGTGCCCATGCGCGTCTGCCAGTCACGCGCAAAGGTTTCCTTGCGCATCAGGTGAGCCGACTGCGTCTGTGGCCCGGCCAAGAACAGCGGGCGGCGATAGTTCTTGTCGATCACATACTGCGCAATTGTTCCCATAGCCGCTTCGTCGTCGCAACAGATTGAGATCGTATCGGGGTTCTCCGAATAGCGCGCAAAGACGATCAGCTTGCGCACCCTCCGCGCGCCCAGGGCGGTGGTCAGCACCTGGTCCGAGAACCGGCTGCCGATCAACACCGCCGCATCCACGCGACGCTGGCTGGCGTTCAGTAGTGCGGCAGAGGTATCCTCCTCGTCCAGAGTATTGACCAGCAGCGTGTCCCACCCCGCCTTGCGCAGGCTGCGGGTCAGCGCCTCCATCATCATGAGCTTGTGAGGGTTGATGAAGTCATCGACCAGAAGCGCCACCAGGTTGGACCGGTCGGATGCCAGGCTGGCCGCCAGCAGGTCGGGCACATAGCCCAGTTCCTCGGCCGCAGCCATGACCTTCTCGCGGCTTTTCTTCGAGATCGAGGCATCCGCCTTGAAGGCGCGGCCCACCGTCCAGCGCGACACGCCCGCCAGGGCAGCGACGTCATCAGCCGTCACTGCACCGCCTGTCCGTTTGTCCGATCCGTCGCTCATCCCAGCCTCCTTCCCGCAAGCTAGTGGGGAAAAGCCGGCTTGGCTATTGCCTTTTTGCACGCGAGTGCAAAACAATATTGCATCCGGTTGCAAAACAGCCTTAGATGGTGCCCGATCACAGATTCTTGGAGGGTAACGTGCTCAAGGTCGGACTTCTTGGCGCCGGGCGCATCGGCAATGTGCATGCAAAGGCAATCTCGGCGCATCCGGGTAGCAAACTGGTCGCGGTTTCGGATGTTTTTGCGGAAAACGCGGAGAAACTGGCGGCTGAATATGGAGTTGCGGTGAAGAGCTCGGAGGAGATCATCGCTGATCCTGCCATCGACGCGGTGCTGATCGCCACCTCGACCGACACCCATTCGCCGCTGATCGAGGCGGCGACGGCCGCCGGCAAGGCGGTTCTGTGCGAGAAACCCGTGGACCTGAGCCTGGAGCGGGCCCGCGCCTGTCTGGCGGCCGTCGAGCCCACCGGCCAGCCGGTCATGATCGGCTTCAACCGACGGTTCGACCCCAGCTTCGGCGCTCTGAAGGCCGCGGCGCAGGGGGGAGAGATCGGCAAGGCCGAGCTCCTGGCCCTGACCTCCTTCGATCCGGCCCCGCCGCCGGTGGAATATGTAAAGGTCTCGGGCGGGTTGTTCCGCGACATGATGATCCATGACTTCGACATGGCGAATTTCCTGATGGGCGAGGCGCCGGTGACGGTGTCCGCTGCGGGCAGTTCGATCGTCGATCCGGCGATCGGTGCGGCGGGTGATGTGGACACGGCGGTCGTGACCATGACTTATGCCGACGGTCGTATTGCGGTGATCAAGAACTCCCGACGCGCGGCCTATGGTTACGACCAGCGCATCGAGCTGCTGGGCTCCGAAGGCCTGTTGCAGGCGCAGAACCAATTGGAAAACCTGGTGGTGAAATCCACCGCGGGCGGGGTGACTGGGGCGAAGCCCACCTGGTTCTTCCTGGAACGCTACATGCCCGCCTATGAGGCCGAATGGGCCGCTTTCGTGGAAGCGGTCGAAGCTGGCACGCCCATGCCCGTGACCCTGGCCGACGGCGTCGCCGCCCTGGCAATGGCCGAAGCCGCCGCGCGCTCACTTGCCGAGGGCAAGCCGGTCGCCCTGGCGGGTATCCAGTAACCCCTCCGCGCGGAAAAGGACGACGACATGACCGTGAAGATCGGGATTTCCCCCATTGCCTGGCAGAATGATGACCTGCCGGACCTGACTGCCGCCTATACGATGGAACAGGCCCTGCGCGAGGCGCGGCAGATCGGCTATACCGGTGTCGAACGTGGCCGCCGCATGCCCCAGGACACCGAGGGGCTGCGCGCCTATCTGGCCGCCAACGATATCGCGCTCTGCGGGGGCTGGTGTTCCGGCAACCTGCTGGTCGCTTCGGTGGCGGAGGAAATCGAGGCCACCCGCCAGCAGGTCGAGCAATTCGTGGCGCTCGATGGCCCCTGTATCGTTTATGCGGAATGCTCGAACACGGTGCAGGGGGACATTTCGACCCCGGTGAACAATCGCCCGAAACTGACCCGCGACGAGGTCACGGGCTATGCCGCCAAGCTCTCAGAGCTTGCCAAATCCATGGCCGACCGGGGCATGGTGTTGGCCTACCACCACCACATGGGTTCGATGATCGAAGATGCCGAGGATATCGACTGGCTGATGGAGGGCAGCTCGGACGAGGTCACGCTGCTCTTCGACACCGGGCACCTGCTGTTCGGCGGCGGCGATGTGCTGGCGACCTTGAACAAATGGGGCCATCGCGTGCGCCACGTGCATTTCAAGGACGTGCGTCCGGACGTGACCCGTTGGGTGCGCGAGGAAAACAAAAGCTTCCTGGACGGTGTCATCGCCGGGGCCTTTACCGTACCCGGCGACCCGGACGGGTCCATCGACTTCCAGGCCGTGACGGACGCGCTGGCGCGTATGGAGTACAAGGGCTGGATTGTGGTCGAGGCCGAACAGGACCCCGCCAAGGCCGCGCCCTACGACTACTCCAAGCTGGGCTACGACCACATCGTGGAGATCTGTAAACACTCCGGCCTGGCCATCCAGACCTGATTTCACCGCCCCTAACGGGGTCAACACCACACCATGACGATGGAGGTTATCATGGTAGAACGCGAACTCGGATTTATCCCCTATTTCGATCGGGAGTCCTGCGACCTCGACGAGTTCAAGGTGTTGACCTCGCAAGCCCTCTCCCCCGCCGCCGTGCCTCTGGCTGCGGATGTGGTAAAGAACGTACCGCTTTATGACATGACGGTGCTGCGACCCGCGCTGGAGGACCCTGCGCGGCGGCGTGAACTGTTGGCCGAATGGGGCTGGGTGCTGTTGCAATCGGCAGGTGTGATTGTGCTGAAACACGCCTATGCGGACACCTCCGTGATCGACCGCGCCAGCGATGTGTTCCGCGCACTGATCGCCGAGGAACGCGAAGGCGGGGCTGGCAAGGGCGACCATTTCGCGGCCTCCGGTGCCAATGACCGGGTTTGGAATTCGGCGCAGAAACATTGCCTGCGCGACCCGGAGGGCTTTGCGCTCTACTTCGGCAACCCGGCGATCGCGGCGGCGGCCGAGGCCTGGCTGGGCCCGCATTACCAGGTCACCGCACAGGTGAACCAGGTGCGTCCTGGCGGGCAGGCGCAAACGGCGCATCGCGATTACCACCTGGGCTTCCAGTCGCAGGCCCTGGCCGCGCAATACCCCGCGCATTCCCATGCTGTGACCGCGGTTCTGACCTTGCAAGGCGCTGTCGCCCATGTGGACATGCCGGTGGAAAGCGGGCCGACAAAGCTCTTGCCCTTCTCGCAGCTCTACGGGCCCGGCTACCTGGCGTTTCACGAGGAAGACCACCAGGCCTATTTCGACCAGGCCTGCATCCAACTGCCCTTGGAAAAGGGCGATGCGGTCTTCTTCAACCCGGCGCTTTTTCACGCCGCCGGGGCCAATGTCAGCTCTGATATCCACCGTATGGTGAACCTCTTGCAGGTCTCGTCGCCTTTCGGGCGTGCCATGGAGGCGCTGGACCGTCGTGCCATGAGCGAGGCCCTGTTCCCGGCTTTGGCGGAGCTGAAACTAGCGGGCCGATTGGATGCTGCCCAGATCGACGCTGCGATTGCTGCCTGCGCCGAGGGCTATGCCTTCCCCACGAACCTGGATACCGACCCGCCGATTGGCGGCAATGCCCCCGACAGCCAGGCGGATCTGTTGCGCCGCGCCCTTGACGAGGGCTGGGCCCCGTCCAAACTGACCGAAACCCTGACCGCGCTCGCCGCGCGCCAGAGACCGTGAAAGGAGCCGAAATGTCAGAGCTTTTGAAAAGACCCTTCGGCACCCGTGGCAAGGTGCATGACATCACCCCCGCCAGCGCCGGGTGGCGTTATGTCGGCTTTGGACTGCACCGACTGCGGGCGGGCGACCAGGTGGCCGAGGCGACCGGTGACAATGAGGTCATCCTGGTGATGGTCGAAGGCAAGGCGCAAGTCACCGGGGCGGGGCAGGACTGGGGCGTGCTGGGTGAGCGCATGAATGTGTTCGAAAAGACCGCTCCACATTGCCTCTACCTGCCCAATGGCAGCGACTGGGCGGCGGTGGCGGAAACCGACTGCACCATCGCGGTCTGTGCCGCGCCGGGCAAGGGCGGGCACGATGCCCGCCGCATTGGCCCGGACGGCATCACCCTGACCGAACGCGGCAAGGGCACCAACACGCGCTACATCAACAATATCGCGATGGAGGCGGAGGATTATGCCGACAGCCTGCTGGTGACCGAGGTGTTTACTCCGGCGGGCCACTGGTCGTCCTTTCCCAGCCACCGCCACGATGAAGATGATTTCCCGCGTATCACCTACCTGGAGGAGACCTATTATCACCGGCTGAACCCGGCGGATGGGTTCGGTATCCAGCGGGTGTATACGGATGATCGCAGCCTGGATGAAACCATGGCGGTCAGCGACGGTGACGTCGTCTGCGTGCCGCGCGGTCACCACCCCTGCGGTGCACCCTATGGGTTCGAGATGTACTATCTGAACGTCATGGCCGGCCCCCGCCGCAACTGGCGCTTCGTCCCCGCGCCGGAAGTCGAATGGATCATGGAGCGGGATGGGTAACTTGCTGGGAGCGTGTTGAAAAGGGCCCGCTGCGGGAACGTGGCGGGCCTTTTTCGTGGGTCAAAGCGCGGCACGGAAATCGAAGGCTTCGTCATGCACGCGCCGTCCGCCGCCTTGGGCCTGCCAGGCCTCGCGGGTCAAGATTTTCAACCCCTCGGGACCGCAGAGGAATAGCTCTGCCTTCGGAGTGATCCGGCCCATTTCTGCCGCCTGCCAGCTCGCCCAAGCCCGTCTCGGGCAGGCGCAGGTTTGGCTCCATCGCCCAGTGCAGGCCGAGCGTTATCACCGCGCCGTAGCCGAACCAGCGGTGGGCGCGATAGGAGCGGTCCGGCCCGCCCATGAGGGCATCCAGCCAGCGCCAGCGCGACGCCAGAACCAGAGCGGACGCCATCGCCACGACCGCACCCAGACCCAGCCCCTGGGTCAGGGTGGAAGGGCCGCTCAACCCCTGGGTGGTCGCGCCGACGAGCGTGGTCAGCGCCAGGACAATGACAAGGGGCAGGCCAAGCCCTTGCAGGTTTGAAGGCCGGGCGGACATGCGCCGGGGTGGGGCGGGGTGTGACAGGTCGGACACGGGGAGGCTCCTGATTCTAAAACTCGTTTAGGACAGGTGACAGGCCAGGTTTTCCCGGCCCCTGCGCGAACCATACATTTCTGTAATCTTGTGCCTTTCGCTGGGCGGTTGCACCGCTTGCTTCACGTGTAAATTAGGGTTCGCCTATGTTTTGGTGTCGCGAATTAGAGGGGGCCTAATCAGTGCTGACGCAGACTGTTCTTTCGCGAAGCGCGCCCAACGGCAATTTAGGGCAGGTAAACGGATTTCGGCCCCGAACCGGATTCGCCGCAAACCCCCGCCGATGGCCCGCTGAAGGAAGGAACGCACATGCCTGTTGAGACGATTGACACCCTGGTCGTGGGCGCCGGACAGGCGGGGATCGCGCTCAGCGAACACCTGGGTAATCGCGGCGTGCCGCACTTGATCCTGGAAAAAAACCGCGTTGCCGAAGCTTGGCGCAGCGGGCGTTGGGACAAGCTGGTCACCAATGGACCGGTCTGGCATGACCGTTTTCCCAGCCTTGAATTCAAGGGCAATGCGCCGGATGAGTTCGTGACCAAGGACCGGGTGGCGGACTACCTGGAGGAATACGCGGCGATGGTGAAGGCGCCGATCCGCACCGGGGTCGAGGTGCTGAAGGCTGAACGCCTGCCGGGCCGCGCGGGTTTTCGGGTCGAAACCTCGGCAGGTGAGATCGAAGCCAAGCGCATTGTTGCTGCCACAGGCGCCTTCCAGCATCCGGTGATCCCGCCGATCGTGCCGCAGACCGAAAAGATCGAGCAGATCCATTCCTTCCACTACAAGAACCCCGAACAACTGCCCGAGGGTGCGGTGATGGTGGTGGGCGCGGGATCGTCCGGCGCGCAGATCGCCGACGAGCTGAACCGCGCCGGGCGCAAGGTCTTCCTGTCGGTCGGCCCGCATGACCGCCCGCCGCGTCGCTATCGTGACCGTGATTTCGTCTGGTGGCTGGGCGTGCTGGGCCTGTGGGACGTTGCCGCACAGAAGCCAGGCACCGAACATGTGACCATCTCGGTCAGTGGCGCCTATGGCGGGCACACGATGGACTTCCGGCGCCTGGCGGGCGAGGGCGTGACCCTGACCGGCATGACCGACAGCTACAAGGACGGCGTGCTGAGTTTCCGCGGCGACCTGCAGGACAATGTCGCCGCTGGCGACGAGAACTACCATGAGATGCTGGACGCCGCCGATGCCTATGTCGCGCGCACCGGTCTGGACCTGCCCGAAGAGCCCGAGGCCCGCAAGGCCTGGCCCGATCCCGACTGCCTGACCACCCCGCTGTCCCAGATCGACCTGGCCGCCGAAGGAGTGAACACGATCATCTGGGCCACCGGGTTCCGGCAGGATTTCAACTGGATGAAGGTCGACGGTTTCAACGAACGTGGCGCGCCAATCCACCAGCGCGGTGTCTCGGTCGAACCCGATATCTATTTCCTGGGCCTGCCCTGGCAGTCCCGGCGTGGCTCCACCTTCCTGTGGGGGGTGTGGCACGACGCCAAACACATCGCCGACCAGATCGCGATCCAGCGCGATTACCTGGCCTATGACGGCTCGGCCGAAACGGTCACCGCCGAACAGATCACTCAAGACGCCTGACGAGGAACAGCCACATGCCCAAGGATCAGATCGACCCCGTCGAAGAGCTGCGCGCCAACACTGCCCAACCCTTCGAACGCGCCCATGCCATGCCGCCCTCGGTCTATACCTCGCAGGAATTCCTGGACGAGGAGCTGGCCCATATCTTTGCCAAGGACTGGTATTGCGTCGGCCGCGCCGATGCCCTGGCCAACCCCGGCGATTACACCACCTGCGAGCTGGCCGGTCAGCCGATTCTGGTGATCCGCGACCGCGACGGGCAGCTCAGCGCCCTGTCGAATGTCTGCCTGCATCGCATGTCGACGCTCTTGCACGGCCGCGGCAAGACCCGTGCCATCGTCTGCCCCTACCACGCCTGGACCTACAACCTGGACGGCTCCCTGCGCGGGGCACCTGCGATGACCCTGAACGAAGGGTTCTGCAAGGACCAGTACCAGCTGCCCAAGGTGCGTTGCCAGGAATGGTTGGGCTGGGTCTTTGTCACCCTGAACGAGGACGCGCCGGACGTGGCCGACCAGCTGGCCCAGGTCGAGGAGCTGATCGTCGGCTACGACATGACCAACTATACCGAAGCCTTCTATGAGGAGCACGTCTGGGACACCAACTGGAAGGTGCTGGCGGAAAACTTCATGGAAAGCTACCACCTGCCGGTCTGTCACGCGGGCACCATCGGCGGGCTGTCAAAGCTTGAAGACATGGTTTGCCCGCCCGGCCTGCCCGCCTTCAACTACCATACGATCCTGAAGGAAGAGAGCCTGCGCATCGCCATGGCGCATGAGAAGAACGATCGTCTGAAGGGCGAGGAACGGCGCACCACCTTCCTGCTGGCGATCTATCCCAGCCTGCTCATTACTCTGACGCCGGGCTACTTCTGGTACCTGTCGCTGCACCCGCAGGGGCCGGGCAAGGTGCATATCCGTTTCGGCGGCGGCATGTCGGATGACTACAAGGACGACGCCGACGCGCAACAGAACTTCGCCGACCTCAAGGCGCTGCTGGACGATGTGAACGTCGAGGATCGCGGTTGCACCGAAAAGGTCTACAACGGCCTGTGCTCGGACCGCGCCGTGCCCGGCCACCTCAGCCACCTCGAACGCCCGAACTATGACTTCGCCCAATACCTCATGGCGAAGATCGAAGAAGGCCGTCAGGCCTGACACCCGAAGATCACAGGACCCCACATGGCCCATACCCGCATTCGCAAGTTCAACACCTCGGACACTTACCCGGAACAGAACCTGGACAACGACCTGTGCCAGGCCGTGGTCACCCAGGGCGGCAAGACCGTTTATCTGCGCGGCCAATGCCCGCAGAATCTGGACGACGCTGTGAACATCGACAGCCACGACCCGGTCGAACAGACCCACAAGGTCATGCAGAACATCCGCCAGCTGATCGAGGAGGCCGGCGGCTCGATGGAGCACCTGGTCAAGGTCGTGGTCTACATCACCGACGTGCGCCACCGCGAGGCGGTCTATCGCACCATGGGTGAATATATCAAAGGGGTGCACCCGGTTTCGACAGGACTTGTCGTTCAGGCGCTAGCGCGGCCCGAATGGCTGGTCGAAATTGATGGCACTGCGGTGATCCCGGACTGATCCCGCCCCGGCAGCCCCTGATAGGAAGGAGAGGCGCATGACATTTTCCCTGGTCGCACGTTGCGCAGAAACCGGCATGTTCGGCATGGCGATATCCTCGTCCTCGCCGGCGGTGGCCGCGCGCTGCGCCTATGCGCGGGCCGGTGTTGGTGCGGTGGCCTCGCAGAACGTGACCGACCCGACGCTGGGGCCGTTGACCTTGGATCTGATGAAAAGCGGCCTGACCGCCGCCGAAGCCATCGAGGAAGTCCAGGCCCGCGGCAAGCATATCGAATATCGCCAGGTGCTGGCGGTGGATCGGGCGGGCGGCACGGCGATCCATTCGGGGCCAAATTCGCTGGGCATCTGGACCCAGGCGCAGGGCAGGGACGTTGCCTCGGGCGGGAACCTCTTGGCCAATGACAGCGTGCCCCAGGCCATCGTCGACGGGTTCGAAGCCGCCGAAGGCCATCTGGGTGATCGGCTGATTGCCGCCATGCGGGCAGGGCTTGCCGCGGGCGGCGAGGCGGGGCCGGTGCATTCGGCGGGCATGATGCTGGTCGATGAAGTCGCCTGGCCCGTGGCGGACCTGCGCTGCGACTGGACCGAAGACTGCCCGATCGAACAGATCGCCACCGCCTGGGAGGTCTACAAACCGCAGCTCGACGCCTACATCCAGCGTGCGCTGGACCCACGCGAGGCGCCCTCCTACGGGGTGCCCGGCGATGAATGACACCGACGAATAACCTCAACTGAAGCGACTTAACGGAAACCGGAACTGGGAGGGTTCGATGACCGATCTACGCGAGAAACTGCAGGCCTTGGCAGCCCTGCCGGCCGACCGGCCGATGGGCATGCCGGGGGCCTATTACACCAGCCAGGATCAGTTTGATCACGAAGCGGCCACCGTGCTGCGCCATGGCTGGCACTGCCTGGGTCGGGTGGATGAAATCCCGAACCCTGGCGACTTCTTCACGGTGCAGCTTCTGAACGAGCCGTTGATCGTAGTGCGCGGCGACGACGACAACATCCGCGTACTGGCAAATGTTTGTCGCCACCGGGGTATGCCCCTGGCCGAGGGGCGCGGCACCGCCAAACGGTTTGTCTGCTCCTATCACGCCTGGGCCTATGGTCGCGATGGAGCGCTGCTACGGGCCGCACGGATGGAGAACGCGGGCTTTGACGCCAAGAATTGCAAACTGCACGGCCACAATGTGCAGCTGTGGAACGGGTTCATCTACGTGAACCTGGACAAGGCGGCCGCCCCCTTCGAGCACCCGGATCTGGACGGGCTTCTGGCGCCCTATGAGACCGAAAAGATGCGCCTGGTCCATGTGGCGGAGGAAAACTGGCACACCAACTGGAAATGCCTGGTCGAGAACTTCATGGAGGGCTACCATCTGTCGGTCGTGCATCCGCAGACCCTGCATAGCTACACGCCAACGGGTCTGGCGCGCAAGCTGCGGGCCGGTGACGGCTTTACCAGCTATGGTGCGAACTACCCGGACGGCATCCCGTCGCGCGGCCACGGCGCGCCGGGGCTGAGCGACGAAGAGCGCATGCGCTCGACCCTGTTTGCTAAATTTCCGACCCAAGTCGCCAGCCAGGCGGCAAGCCTGCTGGTCTCGATCTCGATCTTCCCGATCAACGCGGGGCTGATCCGGGTGAAATGGACCATGTCGACCTACGGCGATGACCTGGATGACGAGACCATCGCGCAGCGGATCAAGCTTTGGGAGGAGGTGAACCGCGAGGACCGCGAGAAGCTGGAGCGTATGCAGGTCGCGCTGGCATCGGATCACGCGCTGGAGGGGCCGCTGGCGGGTGACGATTACGAAGGCACAATCCGTGATTTCCAAATCTGGTTGGCGGCACAGGACGCCCCGGCCCACGCAGCGGAATGATCAGGCCCGACGCCTGACCGCCCACGCGGCACCTTCCCCGGGGTGCCTCGTTCCCGCCTCCTGGCCTTCGGGTCCGCACCGATTTTCCCCGCCGGTGCGGATCGGGCTTGAACGCCGGGGGGCGGGCGGCATAATTCACCCATGGCGTTGCGGTTCACCCTCAGACAGTTGGAATATTTCGTCGCCGTGGGCGAGGAAGGTTCGATCGCGCAGGCGAGCGAGCGTGTGAACGTGTCTTCGCCTTCGATCTCGGCGGCGATCTCGCAGCTCGAAGACGAGTTCGGCCTGCCGCTCTTTGTGCGCAAGCACGCGCACGGGCTGAGCCTGACCCAGGCCGGGCGGCAATTCCTGGACCAGGCGCGCCAGGTGCTGGCCCAGGCCGAGGCGTTGAACCGGCTGGCGGGCGATATCTCGGGCAATGTGCAGGGGCCGCTGAACATCGGTTGCCTTGTCACCTTCGCGCAGATGATCCTGCCCGCGCTTCGTCGCCGCTTCGTTGCCGATTATCCGGATGTGCAGGTGCGCCAGTTCGAGCTGAACCAGATGGGCATCATTGAGGCGCTGCGCCGGGCCGAAATCGATGTGGCCTTGTCCTATGACCTCGCCATCCCGCCGGACTTGGAGTTCCTGCCGCTGCGCCGCCTGCCACCCTATGCGATGGTGCACGAGGGTCATCCGCTGGCCGGGCGCGGCTCGGTCACGGTGGAGGAGCTGAAGGACGACCCCATGATCCTGTTGGATCTGCCGCTGTCCTCGGATTATTTCCTGGAGTTCTTCGAGGCCTCGGGCCGCAAGCCGAAGATTGCCGAACGCACCCGCGACATGGCGGTGATGCGCTCGCTGGTCGCGAATGGGTTCGGTTATGCCATTGCCAACATTCGCCCCTATTCGGACCTGTCGCCGGACGGTCGCAAGCTGTGTTTCATTCCGCTCGCGGGCCCCGTGCGGCAGATGGAACTGGGGCTGGTTCTGCCCCGTGGGGCGCGCAGCGTGCTGACAGTGAACGCCT
This sequence comes from Aliiroseovarius sp., assembly GCF_965228805.1. Classification (NCBI taxonomy): domain Bacteria; kingdom Pseudomonadati; phylum Pseudomonadota; class Alphaproteobacteria; order Rhodobacterales; family Paracoccaceae; genus Aliiroseovarius; species Aliiroseovarius sp. The sequence goes on from NZ_CBDDIE010000003.1 coordinate 2,072,810, forward strand.
TTGCCGAACACGCCCGCAAGATGGTCACCGAATGGGGCTATCCAGGCCATCCGATCGACCCGGGCACCTGAGCATAAGGAACCGACCGCATGAGCCGCACCCTGGAGATCCTCGACCGGCTGATCGCCTTCCCCACGGTCAGCGCCGACAGCAATCTCGCGCTGATCGACTATGTGCAGGACCTGCTGGCCCGGGCCGGGTTCGCGGTGACCCGCATCCCGTCGCCCTGTGGCCTGAAGGCGGGGCTGTTTGCCCGGATCGGCGCGGCGGAAGGCGGGGTCTGCCTGTCGGCGCATACGGATGTGGTGCCGGTGGCCGGGCAGGACTGGACCCGGGATGCCTTTCGCCTGACTCGGGACGATGGCCGACTTTATGGGCGCGGCACCACGGACATGAAGGGGTTCCTGGCCTCCGCCTTGGCGCTGGCGGAACGGGCGAGGCACGAGGCGCCCGATGCCGCGCTGAGCCTGGCGATTTCCTACGATGAGGAGGTAGGCTGCGTGGGTATTCGCCAGATGATGCCAACGCTTGAGCCGATCCTTGGTCGTCCCCGCGCGGTGATCGTGGGGGAGCCGACATCAATGCAGGTGGCCATGGGCCACAAGGGCAAGGCGGCGCTGGAGGTGACCTGTCACGGTCAATCCGGTCACAGCGCGCTTGCCCCAAACTTCACCAACGCGCTGCACCTGGCCAGCGGTTTCGTGACTGAAATGGTTGCTTTGCAGGACGCCCTGGCACAGGAGGCAAAGGACCCGGCCTACGCGGTGCCCTATTCCACCGTGCATGTAGGTCGCATGGAAGGCGGGCGCGCCCTGAACATCGTGCCGGACCAGGCGCGTATCCTGATGGAGTATCGCCACCTGACCGACACGCCCGGCCCCGAGCTGCGCGCGCGGATCGACGCCGCTGCGCAGGCCGTCGCCTCCCGGTTCGGCGCGCCCGATGGGATCACGGTCGAAGAGGTCAACGCCTATCCCGGCCTGTCCACAGCCGCCGACGCGCCAGTGGTCGGCTGGGCGCAGGGAATGGCGGAGGGGGCGGAGGTCACCAAGGTCGCCTTCGGAACCGAGGCCGGCTTCTTCGCCGCGCTGGACCTGCCCACCGTGGTGATCGGCCCAGGTGACATGGCGCGGGACGGGCACAAGCCGGACGAGGGGCTGGACCTGTCGCAACTGGCCGCCTGTGAAACGATGATGACGCGCATTTTGGCCGATCTGCAGGCTTGAACGCGCGGTTGCCGCCCCGAATTTGCCCATTGGCCGCCATGAAAAAGCTTCACCTGTGCCCCTTGGGCTCCTAACCTGACTGGTAGGAAGGATCCATGAGAGATCCCGGAAGGAGGGTGAGCGGATGACGTTGAAACAGGCGACGGCAAGGGTTCTGGCGCGCGAGCGGGTCTGGCAATGCTTCGCCTTTGCCTGCCTGCCTGCGTTGATCTTCTATTCACTCTCGCTGGTCAGCCTGACCGGCCAAGGCTTTCAACTGATGCAGATCCTGCGCGATCCGGGGCAGCAGCTGGATCAGTCGAGCTTTCTGGGTTTTCTGTCCAATATCGGCGTGTGGGTGTGGGTCTCGGCTGCGGCGATCAACTTCTTTGGTGCGCTGGCGGTGGGCCGCGGGCGCGACGGCAAGCTGCGTGAGTTGTTGCTGTTGCTGGGCGCGCTCTCGATTCTTCTGGCAATCGATGATTTCTTCATGATCCACGACCGTTTTATCAGCCAGCGCTATATCTTCCCGGTCTATGCGATCATCGCCCTGTCCATTCTTTTGCGCCATTTCGATCAGATCATCCGTACGGACGGGTTTGCGTTCCTGTTGGCCGGATTCTTTCTGGCCATGTCCATCGTCACAGATTTCTTCCAGGGCATGATCCCCTGGCGCTACGCCCATACGCAGGTGCTGGAGGAAGGGTTCAAGTTCGTCGGTGCAGCGACCTGGCTATATTTCGCGGTGCGGTTGGGGTTGAGCTTCCAGCGCGGCGGATGGCGCAGTGCAGCGGAGTAAGCTGCCTCAGCCTTGTGCACGCTGCCGGGCGACCTGTTCCGCAATGCGGGTCATGAAGACCTCCTGATCCGCGTCGCGCCTGTCGAGGTCAGAGAAATCGCCAAAGATCAGCCCCAACTCCTCGCACATCTTCTCCACCCGGCGCCCGGTGTCGCGATATTTTTGCAGCCGGGCCAGACGTTCCAGGTGGGTGCGACGACGTAGATGGGCCGCGTTCGGGAAATCGGCATCGCGCAGGCTGCGCAGTTTCTCGACCAGGTTCGCACGCGGGTAGCCGCAGAAGACGCAAAGCGCGGTGGGATCCCCGTCGAGATGCGCGGTGATTTCCTCTGGCGTGACCTGGCTGCCTTCGATGATGCTGTCTCGCCGGGCATGGTCGACGATCTCGAACACCCGACGGCGCAGGTGGGCGTGCTTGTTTTCGATCGGCGGGCCATGCATGACCGTGCGCAAAGCCGGATCCTTGTCCAGACAGATGTGAACAAAGTCCATCTTGCGCGCAAGCCGCGCGGCGGTGGTGGTCTTGCCCGACTGGCTTGGACCACCCAGGAAAATCCTGAAGGCAGTCATTGCTCTCTCCGTTCCGCCCCGCGTATCGGGGGGGCTTCAATCAGATCGACACCCAGTCACAGGGCGCACCGAACAGGGCCTCGACCTCGGCGTCGCGCGGCAGGCTGCGGCGCGTGCCGTCAAAACGTTCGACCATGGTCAGGGGCGGACCGGCCAGCACCCGAACCCGCTCTGGTGACAGATCGGGCAGGTCATCCAGCCTGTGGGCAATCAGATAGGGGTTGCACAGGGTCAGCGCCCTGGCGTGTGTCCGGCTGTCCCCATCGAGAAGAACCAGCGTGCCCGCATCGATCATTTCCGCGATGCGCGGGTCCATTGAGCTGTTCCAGCCGGACCGATAATCGGGCCAATGCACCAGGCCCAGGCTTTCTTCGGCTTCCAGATGGGCCTCGATCCGGGAGAGTACCTGGTCCAGCCCGACCGCCTCGACCGATAGGTCGCCAATCAGCACGTGGTTCAACTGTTCCGGGGTGGGAGGACGCGGGGACAGTGGGGCGAAGACATAGCCCGGGTTGCCGGTGCTGTCGCCCTGGGTGGCCATCTCGATCCGCCGCATGGAGGCCTGACGCATGAGACGGCGGAAGTCGTTGCGCCGCCCGCCGTGGGGGAAGCGCATATGGGTCGGGCGCAGGTGTTCGCCGTTCAGACGGGTAAAGGCCAGGGGCACGCGCGGGGCGGCCAGATACACCGATTTCTTGCCGAAGGCCTGTTCGATGCGCCACAGCAGGTAGTCGTCCGGTTCGCTGTCGACCGGATCCCAGCCTCCCAGCAGGCGCAGGTCAGCCCTGCGCAGCATCACGCCCGAGCTGTTGGTCGCGGTGAAGGTGAACTCCGGCGCCCAGCAGCCCAGGAACTGCCCGTCCGCCCCCACCAGCCCGTGACAGGTCCGCACTGCGTGGCGGTCGGCGCCGTGGAAGGCGTTGACCTGGGCGGCCAGTTTTTCGGGGTGGGCAAGTTCATTGCCGCGATGCGGGGTGACAAACTCGCCGCTGGCATGGCGCAGCCCGAGGTTCAGTAGCTCATGTTCCAGCGTGTGGCCGTGTCCGGACAGGATATTGAGCCGGTCGTCCTGCCGTTCCGGCCCCAGGGCGTCCTTGATCCGGCCGGGATCGCCGATCAACAGAAGTTCGATATTCTGCCAGCTCTGGGCCAGCAGGCTGTCCACCGTGGCGCCCAGGTGGCGTGACAGGTCGGCCAGAGGTACGAGGATCGAGACCAGCGGCACACCGTCGGTCGGGGCGGGGATCGCTTCGCCGAGGCGGGCTTGCAGGTTGTCCAGATCGAACCCGGCGGCCTCGTCCATCATTGCCAGCCCGGCCATGCCGCTGCGCAGGAAGACCCGGTTCAGCCAGCCTAGGGCGGCATTGCCGTCGGGGTTGGCGGAGGTTGGATCCAAGTGGGTGTTGGCCATGACCATGCAGAAGTCCGGATCATCGCGCAGCGAGGCAAGTGCCGTCTCTGCCACCGACCGGGCGGCGGGTCCGTTGCCCAGCTGCTGCAGACAGTCGGCCTGAACCAGCAGGCGTTCACGCTCCTTGGACGGATCGAGATCGGCCATGCTTTCAAGCGCTTCCAGGCTGCGCATCCGATCCCGGTGCACGTGGTGCCAGCGGGCCAGGTTGCGGGCGGCCAGGTTGGCCTTGCGCCGTTCGGCGCTGGTGCCTTGTCGGATGCGTTCCAGTTCGACCAGGGCGCTGGTCGAGAAGCCGCCCCAGAGTTTCTTGTCCAGATCCCCCGCGCTGTCGCCGGGTGCCTCGGCCAGCGGCGGGATGTCGGCCTGATCGGCGGCGGCCTCTTCGAGGGTCTCGAGCTGCTCGCCCAGGGTCTGCCAGCTTTCGCCCTCCGCTGCATCACGCGGGTCGGGGCCCAGCATCCAGAAGGGTTTGATCCCGTCATGGGGGAAGAACAGCGGTTTGACCTTGTCGGGCGAGGCACCGGCGCCGGTCTGCCCCTGGCCGCAGAAGGCGCGGGCAGCGAAAAAGAGCGGCAGGAACCGGTCGCGGTCGAAGGCCTCGATCTGCTCGAACGGCCAATCGGGCTGGGCGAGATAGGGCATGAGCCAACTGAATGCGACGGCCAGCCCGCGCCCGTCCGCCCCTTCGAATTGCCACAGATTGTCGCCGCAGCTGTCGGCCAGCGTGACCAGGTTCATCCAGCATTGCAGGTTGAAATGCGTGTAGTGCTGGGTCTGGGTGCGTTTCATCTCATGAGGTTGAGTCCCGTCCGGTTCGAACTGCTCCAGCACCCGTTCGCGGCTGGTGCGGAAGGTGCGGCGCAGCAGGTCCGTGTCGCCCAGGAAGGCGGCAATCGCGCCGGTCTGCAGATCGAAGCAGGTGCCGTGGTTGTTGTTCGTGGCGCGTTCCTGCTGGCCTTGGTCGGCGGTTTGCAGCCAGTCGAGGTATTCGGCCAGCCACTCGCGCAGGCTTGCGCGTTCGGGGGCGGTCAGCTCACCCGCTTGTTCCACCAGCCGGACGGCGTCCAGAAGGTAATAGAGGTCTTTCATCTCGATCAGGCCGGATTTGGAGCCCTCGTCATTGAGCTTCTGCGAGCGCGGCTGCGAGTAGCGCAGATGCGGGTTCATGCTGGTCTCCGGGTCGATGAACCAGGTGCGGATCAACGCCGCTGCATGGGTGGCGTATTCCGCTTTGCCGGTCGCCTTCCAGGCCAGCGCCAGGACCGTGGTGTCGTCGAACAGGCGCTGCAGCCGGGTGCGGTCGAAACTGTCGCTGGCGGGTTCGTAAAGCCGTGTGCCCGGAATGCGCTCGCCATCACGGAAGACATAGGGAATGCCGGTTGGCGTGTCCGGGTTGGGCCACCAGTAGGGCGCCGGGTTGAAATAGTCCTGCGGATCGCCCGAAGGCGGCAGGGCCGTCTTGTCGGTGACTGTGTAGGGGCCGCGTTGCAGGGCCAGGTCCGCCTCCAGCTTGAGCCGGTCAAACAGGTGCCCACGTGCACTGTCGGGATGCGCCTCGGTCAGGGACGCAATCTTGTCCTCGTCATAGGCCGTCAGCCGGGTCGGGTCATAAACAAGCTCCATCGCCTGTTTGTCGAGCCCGCCCAGAAGGTCGCAGACCGCGCTCATCCGTGCCTCGCCACGCGAGCGCAGCTGCGCCTTGCCCGCCACTTCCAACTGGCCTTGGCCCGAGAACAGCCGCGCCACCCAACCGGCGTATCCAAAGGCCCCGGCCTCGTCTGAATATTCCCGCCGGGGCGGGTCCCAGATCGTGTCCTTCCAGCCATCCCAACCGCCGGGAATGCCCAGGCGCCAGAAGATCTCGACCTTCGGGCGGCGGCCGTAGAAGAATTCCTCGTTGAATTCCTCCTCGGCGTCACAACGGAAGATCAGCTGTGGCTCTTCCACCGCTTCGGGCCGGTGGCTGTCATCCAGCAGATGCGCATTGTCCATCATGCGCGCCATCGGCACGACGAAGTATTTCAGCCAGGGCGTGTCCTTGACCGCTGTCAGGATCTCCTCCCAAGCTGAGCGGGTCAGGAAGCAGTTACCGTCCCAGGGCAGCACCCATTTTGCCCGTTCGCGCCCATCCCGCAGGGCAGCATTGCGCGCGCCGTTGTTGTTGATGACATAGGAGTTCTTCAACCGATGGAGCTGGTAATCGGCCAGTTTCTGGTCATAGGGCAGCATGTCGCCATACTTGCCGCGCAGGAAGAAGCCGGGTTGTGGGAAGGCCTCGATGTCCCAATCGATGCGGGCGTAATCCTCCAGCACGAAGGGAATGTGCAGGAAGGGCTGTTCGTGTTCCTGAAGCAGCGCCAGGATCGCCGCCTCCTGTTCCGGGTCGATGATCCGGTTCACCACCCAGCGCTTGTCGACATTGGGCAGCGGCGGCTCATTCTCCAGGATGAACTGCAGGTTCTTCACCGTCTGGCCCATCTCGTGGCGCGGCGGCAGGTCATTGCCCAGAATACGATAGAGCACGAACCGGTCCGGCCGCCGGTTGAGCCCCTTGAGGTGATATTCCGCCCTGAGCCCGGCCAGATCCTGTGGCGGTGGGAAGCCCGGGTCGGGCTTGGGCAGCATGGGCGAGAAATGTGCGCCCCCGGTCGTCTTGCGCTGAAACAGCTGATCCAGGTTCTCGATCCGGTCGCGCAGGAATCCGGGCTGGCCAAGGTCGATCAGGAAAGCCGCCTTCCACTTGCGATAGACGGTGCGGAACCGGGTCTGGAAGGCCGCGGCCTGGTCGGGCGCGCCGTAGATGCCCGTGGGGAAGTACTCCAGATTGTAGCCCGCGAGCCGCAGCACCTGGTGATCTGGGTTGTCGGTCAGAAAGATCGGAATGAACCCCGCACCCCAGGACTGTTTGGTCTCAATCTGACGCAACAGCGACTGGATGCGCTCGGCGCTTTGGCCGAACAGGGCCACGGCGGCCACTGCTGGTTTGGCTTTTGGATCGCGGGCGGGGGCGGCATAGCCGGGTTTGGGGCGCAGCGGTTTCGACGGGACCGGACCAAGTGGCCAAGCCCCTGCCTGATCGTCATCCAACTGATAGGCCGGTTCAAGAGACGGGGCCGTTGCCTGGGCGCCCGCCCATTCCACCTCATAGACCCGATCCTGCATCGCCTCTTCGGCCAGACGACGTGAGATCGCCTCGGCGCGGTTGCGCGCACCTGGGCCAAGGTCGCCCGGAAGGCCGGATTTTGCGTCCTGATCGTTCATACCGCCCCCACCAGTTCCGATATGGCCGCCGCTGCCCTCTGCGCCCCGTTCGGTCGCCGCAGCGCCTGACAGTTCCCGCGCACAACCCCGCGTGCCTCTTCGGTCATCAACACCTCGGCCAGGGCGCGCAGGTGGAACATCTGATCCTCCGGCAGGACAAAGCCTGCGCCATGGTCCTGCGCAAACTCGGCCCGTGTGGCCTGGTCATCCATTGATGGCGCGCGGTTGGGCAGGAAGACCGTGGGCAGGCCGAAGCTGATCACCTCGTGATAGGCGTTGTAGCCCGCCGCTGCGATCGAGAAGTCGAAGGCGTTGAAATAAGCGCTCAGCGGAAAGCCCCTGAGCACCCGCACATTGGGCCATTGCGGCAGGGAAGCCAGCCCACTACCCCATTCCGCCACGACGACCTGCAATGTTTCGAAGGTGCGGAGTTGGGTCAGGATCTCGTCCACAAGCGCGACAATATCCCGGGTGGAGCCGCCACCGAGTTGTAGAAAGACCACCGGCGCCTCCGGGTCCAGGTCAAGCCGTGCGCGCGCCTCGGCCCGGGGCAGCAGCTCCGCTTCGTCCAGCAGGCGGATTGGGTCGACCAGCAGCGCCTCGGCGCGGCGCAGGGCGGTTGGGCTTGTGTCCAACTCTCCAGCGATTTCGCCCGGTTCAATGATCAGGTCGCAGTAACGGGCGTTGTCCAGATAGGGTGAAGGCACCGATCCCCCCATGCCACGCCGCACCCAGCCCAAGCGCGCACGTCCATGCGCGCGGGTTGCATCGATCAGCCCGGGCGTAGGATTGTTGCCATCGTAGATCACTGCGTCCACGTCGAACCGGTCGATCATCTGGCCCAGCTCATGCCGAAACCAATCGTCCCAAGGGGCGATCTCCGTGCCGATCTCCTTGTGCGAGGGCAGGTATTGCACGGCACAGCCAAAGCTTTCGATGATGCGTGCGGATTGGGAAAGGGTGGCAAAGATCGGCGCGATCCCGTCCGGCAGGCGGCGCGCTAATGCCAGTAGCCGCGTGACATGGCCCATGCCGACCCCGTTTGATGGCACGAAGAGCACGCGCTTGCGTTGAGCTGGCTTCCGGCGGCGGCGTCGGGTTTTGCCCGGCCCGATTAGGGCACGGATCTGTTCGCCCTTGACCTTGGGCGAGAACTGGAACCGCGCGTGATGGGCCGCTGCCGCTTGCGCTTCGGCCAAGGCCTTGGGGTCGGCGAACAGGCGGGTGACCTCGGCAAAGGCGTCTTCCGGCTCGGCATAAAGCGCGCCATCGCCGAAATGCGGCCGCAGATAGGGAGGCAGGACCACGATTTTGCCCGAGGCCATGGCCGCGGCGATCGCCGCCTCGGGCATTTCCGGTGCGATGGCTCCAGGGAAATACTGGATCACATCCAGGGGCTCAAGGAAGCGTTCCACGGCGACATGCGCAGGCGTGTGTTCGATCCAGGATTTCGTGGCCGAGATCTTGTCCTTCAGGCTTTTGGGTGGACTGCCCAAAACGTGGAAATCCACTGTCTCGTCAAAAGGGTAGGTGGCACGGACCTCATCTGCGCTCTTTGGCCATTGGGCCGCGCCAGGCGCGCTGACCCGGCCAACGACCAGACGCTCGTCAAGGCGGCGTTCGGATCGGTCAAAGGCCAGCGGCCAGGCGGCTGGACGCCAGTCGGCGGGGGTTAGGGGAACAGACATGCCCAGCTGCGAAAGTCCGGCTCGCACCCAGCGGTTGGTCGGGGCCCAGAGCATAGGTCCGATCGCGAAATGGAACCACTGCCCCATCTGTTCGGCGTTGGGAACCTGGTCCACGACCAGCACCACCTGGTCGGCCCTGACCCCTTCCAGTGCCGTACCCGGCGACGCCAGGTTGCCCGGTGATTGGACCACGGCAAGCCGCGCGTGGACATGGGCACCTTGGGGCAGGACAGAAGCCATACCCTCACGCACGCACCGATGCAGATCGTTCGAAACACGGGGCTTGGCACCCTCAACCGGAAGGTGCATGACCGCGCAACTCAAACCGATCTCGTCACAGATCAGAATGTCCTGGCGCAGCCGCAATCCGCTGTCACCCGGTCGTGTCATATCGCCCAGAAAAAGGACATCGACCTGCGTCTCGGCGGCGGTCTGGAAGTCCTTGCTTTCGATGTGTCTCGACATGGCGGATTTCGCGAAAAATGTTGAAGTTGAAGGACTAAATCGGCGCTCTCATACCCCTTGCTTTTGCCTTGAGGATGCGAACCGACCGGGGTTTCGTCAATGAAAACTTGGAAATCCCGCGTCTAGGGACCGGTCCAGAGGTCCGCCAAATGGGCGGCTGGGGCGGCTGGAAATTAGCGGGTCGGAAGGGCAGGCCTGCGCTGGCCGTGGCACGCTCGACGCCTCCGGCGGGATGTAGGGAGGTGGCGCAGATGGTCGCCTACAGGCCGTGTGAAACGGCCTGCGGCTTGGGGGTGGGAACACAGGTTTCTCGATACGGCCCTACGGGCCGACGGGCGTTCAGCTCAGCAGACGTTCATGAAGCGCGAGGCATAGGAGAAGCTCATGCGCTTGATGTCCGACGACACGCCGCCGTGGGAGTTGATCCACTGATGGACCCAGGCCGGGTAGTGGCGGACCAGGTAATCCGTGCCCCAAGCATTGGCCGATTGCGACGCGCCATAGGCGCGATGAAATCCGAAAGATGCACCGGGCGAAATGCAGGTCTGGTCAGTGGGCAGGGCCAGATAAAGCGTGCAGGCAGAATCACAGCGCCCGGTGATGCGCACCTTGGTGCCTTGGCTGCGCACCTTGCTGACGGTGCGCGCGTAATCGACCACATGGCCACCATTGTCGGAATGCACGACCATCAATGCGGGGTTGGCGTTGTTGCCCAGCGCCAGACCGCCTTGCGACAGGGTCAGGCCGAAGATCAGGGCGGCGGTTCCGGCTTTGCGGAGAATATTCATGCTCTTGCCTCTTCAGGTTGCACGCGGTCGGCGCACAACCGGCGGTTCAAGGCCATGCATACAGGTATCGACAAGGGGCCTTTGCGGCTCCGTTTCCGACATTCGAACCCCCTGTTTGTCGAATATCGGTTCATGTCGTCCCCGGTCTGACTGCACGTCTTTTTCCGGCAAGCGCTGTCCCACGCGGACACTCAAGTTCATTACAGGCCTTCAGTCATATTCTCCCATTCTGGCGGAAGAATGGCAACAATAGGGCCAGATCCCACTGGCTGTTTCCCAGCCCTAGCAGATCAAGTTGAACGAAGTCTTAAGTTCGAAGGGGGCGCGGGCTCAATCGCTAATCTGCGGCCCCGCGCAGGTGAGCTTCAATCCGCCGATGCGCGCAGCGTCCTGAGCGAAAATCGGGTGCGCAACTGATTGGCCGCTTGTCTTGTCGCCATAGGGCCTGTGCCATTCGTCGCGATATGATTTCGGGGATCTTCCGGTGTCGTGGCGAATCGAATTTTCCGTTTGTGGTCGCAGGTTTTGCAACGAAGTCGTCTGCGCGCTCTTCGTTCTTAAGTTGATCGAGTGTCGCTGAATTCGACTGCGCGTGCCAGACCTCAAACCCACAAGGGCAGGTGGCGATCAGGTTCCAAGGGCGGGGTGCGAAACCCGAGCTGGGCAGGCGGTTCCGGGTGTGTTCCTCGCCAGGCTCTTTGGCGGAAGTTGCTTCAAGTTTCCCTAGGGTTAATCGTTGTGATGGTGTTTTGCCTATCATGGTTTTGACCGTTCCTCGGGTTCTTGCCGAAACCCGGGTCGGCCGCGAATTGAAGGGGCGGTGCCAGGTTTCGCTCGGAAACGGGCCTCAGGTTGAAATCGATGCAATTCCGTTCACCCTGAACCGGCAGGCAACCGCCGAAAATCCCGTAAAACTTGACTCAATTCGGCGTGGCTCCGTACGCTTGGGGGTACTTTCAGTGTTGTGGAGGAGTGGCATGGCACGAAGAATTGGAAGAAAGATCGGCGTTTTGTCCGCCTTGACGCTTTTGGCGACACAAGTGGGGACGCCAGTTGAAGCAGCGGAGATTTATGACCTTGATGAAAGGTGCGCGATGTATCGCACCATCTCCGACACGGAAGTGTTGCAGCGCGAGCTTGAGCGGCTTCTTGAGACGTCACCCGATGACGAATGCATCGGGTTCCTCGTGGATTTGATCGGTGGCTCGCCAGTCGCCGAGAACCCGGGGCCGCAGCAGGATCCGTACTGATCTTCGGCGGACGTCGACCAACAAAGCACCGCGGCGCGGCTTCGGCCGCGCCGCGGTTCATTTCTGAGCCCGGATTCGATGGATCGCCTTTGTATGAAGCATTCCGGGCCATGCGCCGTTTCCAGATTAGGTGACTTGCGTTATGGTTGTGTCTGGGCGGGCGCGCAGCCGACACCCGGTCGCGCCCGTGGGGAGAACAACCATGTCGCCGCCACAGCAGGCATTCGATTACGTCGTCATCGGCGCGGGCTCCGCGGGCTGCGTGCTGGCGGCGCGGCTTAGCGAAGATCCTGATGTCCGGGTGCTATTGGTCGAAGCTGGCGGACCGGTGCCTTGGTGGAAGTTCAGCCTTCATATCCCTGCGGCCAAGGGTATGGCACTGACGGGATCGCCGTTCAATTGGGGGCATACAACCCAACCACAGACACAGCTGAATGATCGCTGCATTCCTTGGTATCAGGGTAGGGCGCTGGGCGGATCCTCGGCGATCAACGGCATGGTGTTCGTCCGCGGTAACCCGGCAGACTATGACACATGGGCCGCGGACCCCGGCCTGTCCGACTGGAACCATGCAGGTGTTTTGCCGTTCTTTCGCAAGATGGAGGATCATGATCCGACCGACGGTTCCGATCTGTCGGTTCGGGGGCAGGGCGGACCGATGAAGGTTCGCACAGCCAGCGGGGCCAGCCCGCTGAGCCGGGTCTTTGTTGAGGCGGGCACCCAGGCGGGCCATGCCGAGATTGCCGACATGAACGGCCCCAATCCCGAAGGGGTTGGCCTGCTGGACATGAATGTGCATCACGGTCGGCGCCTGTCGACCTGGGATGCCTATATGCGGCCTGCCCTGGGGAGGGCGAACGTGACGGTCTGGGATCATACGCAGGTCGTTCGCCTGAACATCAACGGCGGACGTTGTCAGGGTGTGGCTCTGGACCGTGCGGGAGAGGCGCAGGAGGTGTTGGCCCTGCGAGAGGTGATCCTCAGCGCGGGCACGATCGGCTCGGCGGCCATGCTGTTGCGCTCAGGGATCGGCCCGGCGGATGAGCTGGCCGCACTGAACATCCCAGTCGCGTTGGACCTGCCCGGGGTCGGGCGGAACCTGCATGACCACCTGCAGATCACCGTCGCCCACAAATGCGTGCAGTCAGTCACCCTGCATGCCCTGTCGCACCGCCATATGCAGCTGCTCACAGGATTGCGCTGGCTTCTGACGCGCAGCGGTTGGGGTGCGACGAACCACTTTGAAGCGGGCGGGTTCGTGCGCTCCGGTGACAAAGCCGCCTGGCCGGACATCCAGTTCCAGTTCACCCCGCATGCGATGAGACGCAACGGCGGTGGCGAGCTGGTTGGCGAACAGGGCTACCAGGTCCATGCCGGGCCGCAACGCCCCATGTCGCGCGGGCGGCTGTGGCTGCGAAGTGCGGATCATCGTGACGCGCCCCTGGTCGATCCGCGCTATCTTTCCGAGCCCGACGACTGGCAGGGCATGCGCGATGCGCTGCGACTTGCGCGCGACGTCTTCGCACAACCGGCCTTTTCCCCCTACCGCGGCCCCGAATTGCGGCCTGGCAGCGGGGTCCAGAGCCGCGCAGAAATCGACGCCTACATCCGTCGTTCGGCCAGTTCCGGCTATCACCCCTGCGGGACCTGCCGGATGGGCAGCGGCCCCGAGGCCGTGGTCGATGGCCAGCTGCGGCTGCATGGTCTCGACGGGTTGCGCGTAGCGGACGGATCTGTGATCCCCTCCATCCCGTCGGGCAATCTGAACGCGCCAGCCATCATGATCGGCGAGAAGGCTGCTGCACTTATCAGGTCCGGGTGATCTCTCGGCGGTCAGGGCAGGGGCACGAAACCCTTTGCAGACAAGGGCTTTTGCGCTACGCTTTTTCCATGGACCTGTTTGGAAGGAGCATTCGACCAGCGTCCGGTCCCGCGATTTTGCTGCTGCGAAGCGTGTGGGAGAAAGGTTCGAAGAGACGCCCTTCGGACTTACGGGGACAGGTAGTACCTGCCGCTTGGCGGGCGTTCCCGACAGTGTTGCCGGCCTCTGGCTCAATGGCCCGAGGGTTTGGCCCAGATAGACGCAGTGCGCGCGACACTGCCGTTCGAGCAGAAACGAGTATCGCCCCGATCCACCCCGTATTTGGGTGTGGAACGAGGTCGTGAGAAGGCCTGGCCAGACATCAGTCGGCCACGGAGGGGTGTTTCCTCCGCTCCCGTTTCGACTTGAAGAAAGTGAGACCAGAACATGTCAAAACCAAAAGTCATTCGTAAAGCAGTCTTTCCCGTCGCCGGCATGGGAACCCGGTTCCTACCAGCCACCAAGGCGATGCCCAAGGAGCTCCTGCCTATTGTAGACAAACCCATCATCCAGTTCGCGGTCGAAGAGGCGATCGAGGCCGGGATCACCGACATGGTCTTCGTGACCGGGCGCACGAAACGCGCCATCGAGGATCATTTCGATGGCAATGCCGAGCTTGAAGCGACACTGGAAAGTCGCGGCAAGGACAAGCTGGTCGAGATGGTGCGCAACATCATCCCGCCTGGGATCAGCTGCGTCTTTGTGCGCCAGGCCGAGGCCCTGGGGTTAGGCCATGCCGTGCTCTGCGCCGAACCGGCGGTGGGTGGTGGGCCCTTTGCCGTGCTGCTGCCTGATGACCTGATGGCAGGGGCGCCCAGCCCGACCAAGGCGCTGGTGGATCACTTTGCCCAGACCGGCAAACCGGCGATCAGCGTGATGCCCGTGGCCCAGGACCAGATCCACCAATATGGTGTGGTCAAGCCTGTGACCGAGGCCTCGGTCGGGGCCGTCGGCATGGCCGGGATCGTCGAAAAGCCCGATCTGGCCGAGGCACCGTCGAACCTGGCCGCCGTGGGCCGCTATGTCTTCGACCATGACATCTTCGACCATCTGCGCAATCTTCCGCCCGGGGTCGGGGGGGAAATCCAGCTGACTGATGCGATCAACATCATGGCCAGCCAGCGTGCGGTGGACGCGGTTCCGATCACCGGCAAACGCTACGACTGCGGTTCGAAATTCGGCTATCTCGAAGCGATTGTAGATCACGCCCTGACACATCCGGATTTTGCCGAAGACTTCGCCGATGTGATCATGCTCAAGGCCGAGCGATTGACGCAGCCGAAAACCGGCACGCATTCCTGAACGGATTTTTCTGGCCCCGGCCGGAAACGGTCGGGGCTGAAACTGGTTTGATGAAGAGGTCATCATGAAGATAGCGATGATCGGGACGGGTTATGTTGGGCTTGTCTCTGGGGTTTGTTTTTCGGATTTCGGGCATGAGGTTGTCTGCGTTGACAAGGATCCGGCGAAGGTGGCGATGTTGGAGCGGGGCGAGGTGCCGATCTATGAGCCCGGGCTGGATGAGCTGATGGCCAAGAATGTCGCCGCCGGGCGGCTCAGTTTCACCGGTGATCTCAAGGCCGCGGTCGATGGCGCCGAGGCGGTGTTCATTGCCGTCGGCACGCCCACCCGGCGCGGCGATGGTCATGCGGACCTGACCTATGTCTTTGCCGCCGCTGAAGAAATCGCCGCGGCGATCACCGATTACACCGTCGTCGTGACCAAATCCACCGTGCCCGTCGGCACCAACCGGCGCGTGAAGCAGATCATTCACAAGGCCCGACCGGAGCTTGATTTCGACGTCGCCTCGAACCCCGAATTCCTGCGCGAGGGCGCGGCGATCGATGATTTCATGCGCCCCGACCGGGTGGTCGTCGGCGTGCAGACGCCGCGCGCCGGTGAGGTGATGGACGAGATCTACCGCCCGCTGTTCCTGCGCGATTTTCCCGTCGTGACGACCGATCTGGAATCGGCCGAGATGATCAAATACGCGGCCAATGCCTTCCTTGCCACGAAGATCACCTTCATTAACGAGATCGCCGCGCTGTGCGAACGGGCCGGCGCGGATGTGAAACAGGTCTCGAAGGGGATCGGGCTGGACGGGCGGATCGGCAACAAGTTCCTGCACGCAGGGCCTGGCTATGGTGGCAGCTGTTTCCCCAAGGACACCCGCGCGCTGGCCCGGATCGGCCAGGAGCTGGGCTTGCCGATGCAGATTACCGAGACGGTCATCAAGGTTAACGACGAGATGAAGCGGCGCATGATCGACAAGGTCATGGACCTCTGCGACGGCTCGGTGAACGGCAAGGTGATCGCGGTCCTGGGCGCGACCTTCAAGCCGAACACGGATGACATGCGCGACGCGCCCTCGCTGACGATCATCCCGGCGCTGGTGGGCGGCGGGGCGAAGGTGCGCGTGGTCGACCCGCAGGGGCTCTCCGAGGGCGAGGCGCTGCTGCCCGGCGTGCATTGGGTCGACGACGCCTACAAGGCGGTGCAGAACGCGGATGCGGTGGTGCTTTTGACCGAATGGAACGAGTTCCGCGCGCTGGACCTGAAACGCCTGGCCAAACGCATGACCACCCCGCGCATGGCCGACCTGCGCAACATCTACTCCCCCAAAGACGCAAAACGCGCAGGCTTCCACGCATACACAGCCGTCGGAAGGGGCGGCTTTGAAAACCGGGCGAGCGCGGCGCGATTCGAGTAGATTGTGGCAACATTAAGGCCATCTTCACCGGCTTTTGCTCGCAAATCCCCAATAAAACTTGATGAATCCCGTTTTGCGCCCAACTGCTGCCACAGTTGTGATGTGAAATTTCTGTGACAAAAAGCCCTGACCACACTACCCTGATAAGAAAAGGGGAAGGACGTGTTACCGGAGTATATCTTCATCGGGCCGCACAAAAGCGGCACGACCTGGATAGATCACTATCTACGCTACCGTGGTGACGTGGCCTTGCCTGCGCTCACCAAGGAAACCTTCTATTTCGACAAGCTCTATGAGCGCGGTGAAGGGTGGTACAAGGCGCAATATGGCGACCGTGAACCGGGCAAACGCATCTGCGTCGAGGTCGCCCCGTCACTGCTGGACAAGCCAGAAGCGGCCAAACGGGTGGCGCGCGATCTGCCAAATGTCACGGTAATCTGCACCCTGCGCAATCCGATCGACCGGGGGGTGGCGCATTACTTTCACCACCTCAAGGGCGGCGAGCGGGATATGGGGTTTCGCGCCATGGCCAAGAAACACCCGGAGCTTCTGAGCAACGGCATGTATGCAAAGCATCTGGCGATGTGGGTGGATCTGCTGGGCCCCGATCAGGTCAAGGTTCTGCGCTATGACCTGTTGGCCCAGGATGCAGCTGCCTATTGTCAGAAGATTGATGCCCTGCTGGGTTTGCCCGAGAACATGCCGCCCGCGAATGTCCTGGCTGCGCGGATCAACGAGGACGGAGACCCGCCGCTACGCTGGCTGGCGCGCGCCGGGCGCCGTACGGCCGAAACACTGCGCTTTCTGGGGGCCCATCGTCTGGTCAACCTGATCCGAACGCCGGGAGTGCGGCGCATGATCTATGGCCCGCCGCCCGAAGGGGATCGGCGTGGTCGGATCCGGGATGAGGCGATGGAGTATTACAGCACCTTTCGCGATGACTTCATGCAGCTCAACGCGGCCTTTGGTGTAGACGTCTCTGACTGGGAGCACTCTGCAGATTTGCAGACCATCTCGGTGCGCGAGGCCGCTCAGTAAGCTACCCCTCTGTTTGGGCACAACAGGCGCAGCGGTGACGCATAGTCCCGAGTGAGCGCTTTGCAACGGCCATGTTGGTGAGTGGGTGGTGGTCAATAAACGCCAGAGAGATTGAAACGTGGTAGTGCGTTATTCCAGCTGACATCGTTCCGAACATGCCTGCTCGGGCAATGCAGTCGCGCCGCCGTTGCGTGCCTCGTGGTCCACTTTGCAGAAACGCGATCTGCGTTGCTCTTTACAGCCGTCACCCTAACATCCAGGTGCCCCTTCGGTCGTTCGTGTGCATTTTACCAGTTGCAAAGTTCGCGCAGTGGGATCAGGGCTTCTTCCATATCGGCAATCTGGAAACTGGCGGTCATCGGGCGGCCGGTAAAGGTGGTCGCGCTGACGAACAGGCGATCGGCGCCAATCAACTGATTGATCACCGGAATGGCCGCCCCCCCTGTGTAGAGGCCCAAGGCGTCGTTGTCCGGTGAGGCCTGCAGTTGCAGCGGCACCGGTGCCTGGTCGTCCAACTTGTAGATCAGAGTGCCGTATTCGCCAACATCGGACATGTAATTCTCACCAAAACGGAACTGGATATTGGTGGTGTTCTCGATGCAGGACAGCACCAGTTCGGCGCGTCTCGGGCGGTTGAACAGGCCGGGCATCTCCTGAAAGCTTTCGACAAAGGCGACCAGCGAGTTCTGGCTTCCGACCGGCGGCTTGACCTCTTCGAGCTGCCAGTCACCCACGGTGTCGCGCATCACCACGCAGCTGATGCCAATGGTCTGATCACTGCAGGGCGGGGCCTGTTCGGCCCATGCCGTACCCGAGAGCGGCATTCCGCTCGACATCATGGCGAGGCAGAGAAAAAGTGAGGTACGCGTCACGTTTGTCATGGGGCTATCCTTGGCTCCGTGTTCTTGAAGTTTTCCTGAAATCTTCCCGAGTAATGATCCCTTACCATCTGGTGCCACGGACAATCTCAGCGTGGCAGGTCGTGGGTTCATCATCCCGGTGCCCGGGCTTTCTGTCAAATTCGGCGGTATTTTGCCGTGCAGGTTGAAGGGATTTGTGAGAAACCAACAAGGAGTGATTCGAAAAATGTCGGCCACACCTGTAACCCTGGGTTGAAAGTCAAGCGAAAAGCGCACGCGCTGGATTAATTCTAGTCTCGCTTTTTTCTGTATCCACAACAGCTTGTGGCGCTTTTGCATAAATTTTGCGAAAGCGAATTGTTATGCCACAATGAGTTTCTGTTTTGCAGGGGTTCAGCGGGGAGGAGCCCCAGAGTTTTTAAATGGTCGGTTGAGTATCATTCAATCTGCTCTTTTCATCAGGGGGGTGGTGATATGGGTGCCTTAAAGGGAGCTCGTAATGCTCCTGTCCATAAGCCTGCTACGAATTCGAACCGGGCCGTAATTTTCCTGGACCATCGCAAGGCCGCGCGTAACGCGCGGCATGCGGCCAATGTGCCCTTTGTGACTGCCATGCCACGGGCGCGGCACGATCGGGCTTATCTTATCGCCAAACGCATCTTCGACATCGCCGTTTCATTGACGGCGCTGGTGCTGCTGGCGCCGGCTTTTCTGCTGATCGCCATCGCGATCAAGCGGTCCAGCCCGGGGCCGGTGTTTTTCTGTCAGGATCGCTATGGTCTGAATGGCGAACTGTTCTGCGTCTACAAGTTTCGTACCATGCGACCCGATGATGGCGACCAGTCCGGCGTGCAGCAGACCGTGAAGGATGACCCGCGGGTTACACGGATCGGCAAGCTCCTGCGCAAGACCAGCTTTGACGAGCTGCCGCAGCTTCTGAACATTCTCAAGGGCGAGATGTCCGTGGTCGGGCCGCGCCCGCATGTGCCGGGCATGTTGGCCGCGGGCAAACTGTATGAGGATTTCGACAGCCGCTACATGGGGCGTCACGTGGTGAAGCCCGGGCTGACCGGCCTTGCCCAGGTCAACGGGTTCCGGGGTGAGACCATGACAGCCCAGGCGGCGCGGGGACGGTTGGACCATGATCTGGACTATATCCGCCGTCAGTCGTTGCCGTTGGATATTGCAATCACGGCCCGCACCTTCTGGACCGAGTTTGTCAGCGGGTCGGGGTACTGAGTTTCAAGGGGCAGAGCAGCCGGTCACGCAGATCGGCGGGTCGGCGCCTTGGTGGTGTCAGACCGTGCTCTGCACGAGGAGGGTGATGAGGCCAATGCTGACAGCGGCCGAAGCCCAGAAAATAAGTCTGCGCAGGCGGGTCGCGCTGCGATCCGGAAGCGGTTGTTCTGCAACAGGAGAGGCCGCGTTCGGCGACGCGTTTGTATTGTCGAACATGGCCCTGCGGTCGTGATGCATCGATCGTCTCTTTCGTGCGGTCATCCCAGTCAGCGCGCCCTGTGCCTGCCTCGTAACTTTGCCTGAGGAAGTTAAGCCTTCCTTAATATGGGTCAAGAAAGGACTACCACGTCATGCTGCTGACGTCACGGAAACTCGAGGCCATGTCGGCCATGTCGGCCATGACGCGCAGGATGTTGCTCAAGGTCCATGGTGAACCGTACCCTGCCGTATGGCGCGCGCGCGGGCATCGCCCCGGGTTGTTCCGTGTTGTCGGCCTGCGGGGAGGCCCTGCCTGCGCCCGGCTTGACTGTTGCCTTCCGGCCCTGTCACCGGGCGCGACGCCCGGTAAGGGGAGGTGCATGTGGTAAAGGTCTGTGTGGTCGGGCTGCGGGGTATTCCCGACGTGCCGGGGGGTATCGAAACCCATTGTGAAAACCTCTTCCTGCGCATGGCCGAACACCGGCCAGAGGTCGAGATCGTGATCTTCGGGCGCGCGCCCTATATCGGCCAGGCGGCCTATCGCACGTCGGCGGGGTTGCAGGTCGTTCCGACTTTTGCCGCGCGCAACAAGTACCTCGAGACGATCAGCAACACCTTCGTGTCGCTCTGGCGGGCGCGGTTCGGGCAGCGGCCCGACTATGTGCACTTGCATGCGATCGGTCCGGGGCTGTTGGCGCCGATGGCGCGCCTACTGGGCTTGCGGGTTGTGCTGACCCACCACGGCGACGACTTCCGCCGCGCCAAGTGGAACCGTATTGCCCGTGGTGCGCTGCGCCTGGGCGAGCGTCTGGGGGTGGCCAGTGCTGACCGGGTGATCGCGGTTTCCCCCTCGCTGGCCGAACGGCTGAAGGCCGATTATCCAAAACGGGCCGATCGGATCCGCTATGTGCCCAATGGGGCGGATCATATTGTCGAACGCAGCCGCACGGCGAACGGCGCCGAGCTGTTGGAGCGGTTCGGGTTGACGGACAAGGGCTACATTGTCTCGGTCGGGAGGCTGGTGCCGGAAAAGGGTTTTGCTGATCTGATCCGTGCGCACAAAGCGTCGGGTATTGACACTCCGCTGGTCATTGTCGGCGGACAGAGCCATTCGCCCCATGATCAGGAACTGGAAGATCTGGCCCATGAGGGGGTGATCCTGACCGGCTCGCTGCCGATGGCGGAGGTGGCGCAGCTGCTGGCACATGCCAAGCTCTTCGTCCTGGCCTCCCATCACGAAGGCCTGCCGATCGCGGCACTTGAGGCCGGGGCCATGGGCGCGCCGCTGTTGCTCAGCGATATCGTGCCCAATCTGGACGTGGGGCTGGAGGCCAACCACTACTACCGCGTGGGCAATGTCGAGGAACTGGCCGGGCGGCTGGCAGGCGATGCGCTGTCCCTGCCTCCCAGTGATCTGTTGAGCGAGTTCAACTGGTCCAGCATTGCCCAACGCACGGCGGACATTTATCAACATAAGAATGACTGAGGCGCAGCCATACCGGGTCGCAGACCCCACGCGGCGCCGGGTGCTGGCGGGGCTCCTGGCCAGCACGGTCGTGCCGGGTGTGCTGCGCGCCCAGGGGGGAGAGCCCCCTAGACCGCCCAGCCTGCATATCCTGCCCACCGGGCAGGGGCGGCGCAACGGGGCCAACTGGGCCAACGCAGCGCCCTTCGACACGGCGGACAAGCTGGTACGCCGGGCGGTGCCCGGCCAGCATGTGCTGTTCGGCTTTCCCGAGGATAAGGAACCGTTCGCCTGGCAGGAGACCCGTATGCGCTGGAAAGGCGGTGGGACGGCCGACGCGCCGGTGCACCTGTCCTTTGGTGCGCCGGATGGGGATGGGGCGGTCCGTCCGGGCCCGGGCATTGACGACCCGCCCTGCTTGAGGATGGCGGGTGTGGACCTGGAAACCGACGAAGGGCGCCCAAACCCCAAGGGCCCCGCTTTTGCCGTTCTGCGCGCAGGCACCGCCCATCTGCGGGTGACCGGCCCGGTGGTGCATCGTGCGGGCGAAAATGGCGTGTTCAAGGTCGCGAAGGAGGCGCAGCTGTTCGACCTCGGTTTTCGCCATCTTCACGCCCGCCGTGCGGGCCGGGTGATTGACACGGCAAAGGACAGTCACATCGACGGTTTCGAGCTGTCCGATTGCAGCGCTCGCGGATTGATCCGCGGATTTGCCCGGTTCCGTAGCCTGGACAATGCGGTGTTTCGCGACCTCGACCTGGATGCGGATTTCCTGGATGGCGGTGGGGGGGCGGTGTGTCAGATCCTCGCCGTGACACGCGGGCGCAACCTGCGCTTTGAACGCATCCGTGTTGCCAATGCGGTGAACGCACTGGGGGCGGAGGAACGCGGTTCGGACTATATCCAGGGTGACGGGATCGTGCTGGAGGAAGACACCTATAATGCCCGGATCGAAGACTGTCACGCGAGTGACATGGGTGATGGCGGGTTCGATCTGAAGACAGTCGGCGTCCAGCTGATTGGCTGCAGCGCCACCCGCTGCAAGCTGGGTATTCGCATCTGGAGCCACCACCCCGACAATCTGATCAAGGCCTGCCATGTCCGTGAGCCGATCTCGCGTCCGGGCAACGAGGGTGCCTGCATCTGGCTTGCCGGGCAGGTCATCCTGCGCGATTGCGTGCTTGAGACCACGGGCAACATGCCCCCGTTCCGCTTCGGCAAGGGCCAAGCGCCCGAGCGCCTGGCTGAACTGCGCATGGAAGGGGGGCGGATCGTCAAAGATCCCGAGACCGACCTGGTCAAGGGCGCGCCGGGGTATCTGGAACTGGTCGACGTCCTGCTGGGGGACACTCCGGTCAGCGGGCGGTTTTTCTGGACCGGCGAAGAGCTGCAAGCGCTCTGACTCAAGTATCGTCGCGGGCGTCAGTCCTGCCCAATCGCACGCCAGCTTTCCGGGTCGTAATTAAACATGCGGAAATCCTCGGCATAGAAGTCATGGATCATGCGGGCCGTGCGGTCGGTCAGCCGGGTGACGCGTTTGGCCGAGACATTCTTGCGGGGCACCTGGTCAGGCGGCTCGATCCCCGTGACCTCTGCCAGGCGAACCCGCAGCGGTTCGAACCCATCTTCGATGCGAAAGACTTCGGTGTCTGGCAGGCGAAACTCGTGCTGCGGGCGGATGTGGTTGGAATAGACAAACGGGTCCTTGCGATAGCTGCGAAAGGCGCGGCGCAACCAGCTGGCAAAGCGGGGTTTGGGCAGCAGCTGATAGCGCAGCATGGGGCGTGTGATGCGGTAATTGTACTCGCTCAAAATGCGGGCATAGGGGTTTCGGGTGATGGCAAAGGAATAGTCGAAATGGTCTGGCCCGAACTGCTCGGCGATCATGGCGCCGTGGAAATGCTGCGGCACGCAGGGCATCTCGGGCGAGCGGAATTTCTGATAGAGCCCCATTTCACCCTGGCTGGACAGCCAGGCCTCGGTCGACGTGCCCCCCGCCTTGGGGATGTGAAAATAAAGGATGCGCCGGGATCCGAATTGGAATGAAGGCATTTGGGTCGATCCTTGCTTCTTCGTGTGTCGGTCAGACGCGGCTCAGCTCCGCCCCCGCTTGCGGTGCAGAGCCTTCAGGATACGATCCCGCAGAATGTCACCTTCGGCTCCGAACAGGCGTGGATGGGAAAAGAACAACCAAGCGTAGCTTGCTGTAAAGCCAGCGACGAGGAGGAGGAGGCTTGCCGTGCCTGGCAGGCCAATAGCTGCCAGTCCAGCACGGCTTGCGATCAGGACGATGGCCGCCAGCAGGGCCAGGCCGGTATAGCTGAGCAGTCGGCGTAGGCTGGACAGGCTGCTGACCCCGACCACTTTCCAAGATAGCAGAAGCGCAAAGAGGTGGCAGAACATGACCGCGATGCTGACGCCGATGGCCACACCCCAAATGCCGACCTTCTGGCCGAGCAGAGCCCCCGCCAGAACCATACCGGCATAGCTCCACTGCCACAGCACCATGTAATAAACCTTGCCGGTCGCCCGCAGCATCGCGCCGACCAGTTTGTAGGCGGTGCGGAAGAACAATACGCCGACCAGGATCTGGAAGGGCAACACCGCCGGCCCCCATTGCGGCCCCATCAGCAGATGTATGATCTCGGGGGCGCAGACCAGCAGCAGTACGGTCAGAGGCACCTGGGTCATTGCTACCAGCGATAGTGCATTGTTCAAGGCGCGCTCCACCCGCTTGCGGTCATCCTGAACCTGCGACAGAGCAGGAAACAAAACCTGATCCCCGGCGCGTCCGACCAGCTGCGCGGGCTGGTTCAGCAGAAGATAGGCACGCGAATAAAAGCCCAGGGCCTCGGCTCCCAACCAGCGCCCGACAATGAAGTAATCCCCGTTCTGCGACAGGTAGCCACCGATCTGGGTCAGGGTTACGCCGAGGCCGAAGCGGAACAGCCCGCGAAACACGGGCCATTGAAAGCCGACTGTCAGATCACGTCGGGTCAGGATCAGAAAGCTCGCGCTCTGGATGGTCAACTGGCTGAGTTGACCGGCGACCAGGGCCCAGGCGCCGAAACCAAGGCTGGCCATTGTCACCGCGACCAGCGCATAGCCGAACAGGTAGCTCGACAGCTGGATGATCGCCAACTCGCGAAACCGCATGGCGCGCTGCATCAGCGCTTCGCCGACAAGCCCCGCCCCTTTGATGATGAACAGAAGCGAAAAGACCTGAACGAATGGCACGAGTTCGGGCATGCGGTAGAGCCGGGCGATTGGCTGAGCGATGGCATAGACAATCGCGGCGACGATGAAACCCGAGGCCAGGGTTGCCACCAAACCGGTGGCGATGTGTTCACGCCGCAGCTCTTGCATCTGGATCAATGCGGGCGCGACGCCGATGCGGCCGGTGACCTCGGCCAGAGCCACCACGGTCAAGGCAGCGCTGACAAAGCCGAACTCGCCAGGCAGCAGCAAGCGCGCCAGAATGGTCAGCACCAAGATCTTGAAAACCGCCTCGGCACCGTTGCCGCCGGACATCCACAGAAAATTGCGCAGGGTGCGGCTGGTCAGGGAGCCACCCTTTTCGTCGCCAGATACGCTGCCAAGGGGCAGTTCGCTGTCCGGCGGGCCGGGCGTTGGCGTATCCTGCCCACCCGTCATCAATCGTCACGCCGTTCGGAGATCGGCCCATGGGCGCGACCCCGAAGCGCCGCGAAAGGGCTCAAATGGGTCATGGTCTCGCCAATTCGGCTAAGGCTGTGATGCCAATGAATCCTTGCCTAAAGGCCGGTCAGGTGTCAACCTTGCCGTGTTTAGGAAGTGCTTTCAGCCGCTCGGGGGGGTCGGCGTCACATTCCCGAGCGGGACAATCATCGTTTTCTGGGAGGGATGGTGGTGTCTCGAATTGGACAAAGCCACGCTGTGCATTTCTATATTCCGGCCTTCTCGGGTGGGGGCGCGGAGCGTATCTTCATTCGCCTGGCCAACCATCTGGCCGAAACCGGGCAGGAGGTACACCTGGTCGTCAATCATACGGGTGGCCCGCTGCGTGACCTCGTGTCCGGCAGCGTGCAGTTGCATGTGCTGGGAAAGACCCGGGCGATCCGTGCTTTGCCCCGGTTGGTGGCGCATCTGCGTGCGCATGAACCGGCCGCCTTGATTTCGGCTCTGACACGTAACAATCTGACCGCCCTGATTGCCGCCAGGCTCGCCGGGTGTGGGACGCCGGTGGTGGTCTGCGAACGCAACCAGTTCTCGACCTTGTCGGCGGGCTACAACCCTTTGCGTCGGGTGCTTGTCACCAAGCTTGTTCGGCTGCTGTACCCATCCGCTCGGGCGGTGATTGGCAATACGGGTGAGGTGACGCGTGATATTTCGTCCGTGGCGGGGTTGAGCGCTGCGCGCACCGGCGTGATCCACAATCCCGCGCCGGACCTGGAACAGATTGAAGAGGCCCGCGCCAATCCGGCCGACCACCCTTGGTTTCACGAGGATCGCCCCGTCGCCATCGCCATGGGGCGCCTGGTCGCGCAGAAAGACTATTCGACCATGTTGCGCGCCATGGCTGGGGCGCGGCCGGACCTGCGGCTTATGATCCTGGGAGATGGCCCGGAGCGCGCGGCGTTGGAGGCCGAGGCTGAGAGCTTGGGAATTGACGACCGCGTCGATTTCATGGGCTTCTGCATGAACCGTCTTGCCTATCTGGTTCAGGCCGATCTTTTCCTGATCAGCTCCATCACCGAAGGCTTTCCCAACGCGTTGATCGAGGCGGTGTCGGCCGGGGTGCCCGCGATCTCGACCGATTGCGCCGGCAACGGGGCGCGGGAGATCCTGGCACAAGATTTCCCAGATCGCATCGTTCCGGTTGGAGAAGCCGGTGCAATGGCTGCCGTTATCGACAAGGTGCTGTCGCCCAAGGAACTGGGTTCTGCCGAGGCGGAACGCGCGCGCCTGGCTGCCATTGCCGAGCGCTATCAGATCGGCCGGATCGCGCAGGCGTTCCTGTCCAGGGCTGTGGCCGCATGAGGCGTCTGCTGCGATATGTCGAATACCTGGTCGCCTGGGGCGGCCTGTTCTTCATGTCGCGCACCTTTACCACCTACCTGACCCCGGAAGGATCGGAATCGGCCCCCATGGTGCAGTTGATCGGCGCGCTTCTGGGCGTCTACGCAGTGCTGGCGCTGCTGCTGCACCGTCAGGCGGTGGCCCGCATCCTGGGGCTCTACTGGCCGGTGCTGGTACCGGTGGGGCTGGCCGTTTTGTCTCTGGGCTGGTCCGAGGATCCGAACCTGAGCTTGCGTCGGGCGGGCAGCCTTGTGCTGACCACTGCCTTTGCCTTCTGGCTGGTGCTGCGTTTCACGCCGCAGCGGTTCTTTGCGATGCTGCTGACCGTCTGCATCGGCCTTGTGGTGATGAATTTTGTCGTGATCCAGACCGATCCGCTGATCGGCATTCATCAGGTCGAAGACCTGAATGATGCAGGCCACGCGGGCAGCTGGCGCGGGCTGTTCGGACACAAGAACGATTTCGGCCGCCTGATGGCGCTGTGCGTGTCGGTCCTGTTTGCGGGTGTCGTGCTGCGGGCGGGAGGGCGCCTGGGTCAGGCCGTGCTTTTGTCGGTGACCGTGCTGGGCCTGTTCATGATCCTCAAGTCCAACTCCTCGCAGGCCCAGTTGATGGCGGCGGTTATCCTGCCCACTACCGCCGTGCTGTTTGCGATGCGCAGGATGTCTGCGGCCGGCCGTGCGGTGCTGATGCTGCTGGGCCTGCCCTTTGCGGTGATCAGTGCCCTGTCCGTGCAGATCATCTTTGTGTCCGTGCTGGGCATTCTGGGCAAGGATGCCACGCTGACCGGTCGCACCACGATCTGGGAGGGCGTGCTGGTTTCGATGCAGGACATGATGGTCTTTGGCGGCGGATATGGCGCTGGGTGGGCCGTGGTTGGCCCCGGGCTTTTGGCCCTGACCGGTTCAGATGTCGGCCATGCTCATAATGGGTATCTGGATCTGGCGGTGGACATCGGGTTCTTCGGGCTGGGTATGGTCCTGGTGCTGTTTGGCTGGCTGGCGGTCATGGCGTTCCGTAATCTGATGAATGGCGTGCGGGTCGAGATCTCGGTCCTGGGGCTGGTGATTGTCCTGTTTGCCTTTGTCGGCAACTGGGCCGGGTCCTTTTTCCTGCTGCACAACACCCTGTATTGGGTCCTGCCGGTGGTGGGCTTTGCCATGCTGCGAGATGCGCCCTATGGGTCGCCAGCACCGCGGCCGACCTCCGACCCGTTCGGAGTGCTCAAGCTCGGCCGTCGCCGCGCTTTGACCACGGGGGTGACATGAACACGGTGCGGCGCAGGGTGCCCGCCGCTACGGTGCCTGTTCAGGACCAGGGTTTGCTGACATTCCTGATCAACTCGATGGAGGGCGGTGGGGCCGAGCGCGCCATGGCCAACCTTCTACGCCATCTGCGCGGCGCGCTCGAGGGGCGGCCTGTCGAACTTGTCCTTCTGGATGATGTGCCCATCGCGCAGGATCTGCCCAAGAACATTCCCGTGCACCGTCTGGACGGGCGTGGCAACACTCTGCGCAGCTTGCGCATGCTGACCCGGCACTGGCGTGACCTCGATCACCGTCCGGCCACCTGCGTCAGCTACCTGACCCGCGCCAACAGTCTGAATGCCTGGCTGGGGCGCCGGTTCGGCCATCGGGTGATCATCAGCGAGAGGGTTCAGACCACCAGCCACACGGCCGCCTCGCGCCTGGCTTTGCTGAAGCGGCACGTGATCCGGACCACCTATCCCCGGGCGGATCGGGTGATTGCTGTCAGCCACGGCATTGCCGATGACCTGGCGCGAAACTATCGCGTGTCGCGTGACCGCATTTCCGTGATCGGCAATCCGATTGACGCGGCTGACCTGCGGGTCAGGGCGGAGGACGATCCGGCGATCCCCCTGCCTGCGCGGTTCCTGCTGGCGGTTGGGCGCTTGGTGCCGAACAAGGGGTTCGCGCTGCTGCTTGATGCCTATGCACGGTTGAACGACCCACCGCCCCTTGTAATCCTGGGCCAGGGGCCGGAGCGGGACCGTTTGCAGGCCCAGGCCCGGCGGTTGGGCATTGCCGACCGCGTGACCTTGGCGGGCTATGCGGACAATCCCTATCCGATCATGCGCCGGGCCCATGCGCTGATCGCGGCCTCGCGCGCCGAAGGTTTCCCAAACACCCTGATCGAGGCCATGTGCCTGGGCTGTCCCGTTGTGGCCACCGACTGTCCTACCGGCCCTGCCGAAGTGCTGGGCACCGAGGCCCGCAAAGCCCCGCCCTGGGACGACAAGGCACACGGAATCCTGGTGCCGATGGAGGACACCCGCGCCCTGTCGGCAGCCATGCGGGACATCTGTGATGAGGCGCGTCGTAACCACTTTTCCGAGAGGGCCGAGAAAAGAGCAGAAAAATATGGTATAGAAACAGTTACCGACGCTTACCTGGGGATTTTGTTCCCATGACCAGTGACTTGATTTTGACACTTATACCGCAACGATGGACAGATATGATGCGACCCATTTGGCACCTGTTTCAAGCCCGTTCCGCGTTCACGCCCGACCGGGTCCACTGTCGATGGTCGCACGTCATTTTTGCCCTCGTTGCCACGCTGTTGATCATGCTGAGCCCACCTGCCGCCCGCGCGCAGCAGAACTATCCGATCGGGCCAGGCGATGTGCTGTCGGTCACGTTCCTGTCGAATTCTCAATTCAACCGAAAGGTCGTGGTGGGCAATGATGGCACAATCTTTCTGCCCTTCGCCGGCGAGCTGACCGTCGCCGGGCGCACCATCAACCAGCTGCGCAAGGACATTCCGGTGCTGATGACCGGATCGGTGTTCCGCGAGCGGGTAAATGGTGAGGAGCTGCTGGTTTCGATCTCGCCGGAAGAGGTCAGTGTGACCCTGGCCGAATACCGGCCGATCTTTGTCGACGGGGCGGTCAATTCGCCCGGTCAGCAACCCTTTGTTGTCGGAATGAATGTGCGCCAGGCCATTGCCGCGGCGAAGGGGATCAAGAATCAATTCTTTTCTGCCGACGGCCCGGATATTCGCGTGCGTGAACATCCGCAGGTGTTAATGGCAGAACTGGTGGGCGTGATGGCCGAGATGGCCGTCCAACGCGCCCTGCTGGAAGGGGCCGAGGACATTGACCCGACTGAGATCGAAGAGCTGAACGCGCCGCCGATCCTGATCACTTCGGCGATCGAACTGGCCCGCAGCCAGGTCGCCACAACCAACGCGCTGTTGGAAGAGGAACTGGCCTTCCTTGAACGCAGCGTGAAGGAGGCCGAGACCCGCGTCATGGCGGCGCTACGCCATGAGGAAGTCATGTCGGGTATCGTGCTGAGCGAGCGCGAGGAGGTCGACCAGATGGAAAACCTCGTGGCGCGGGGGGTGCGCCCAAGCACGTTGTTGATCCAGGCGCGCAGGCTGTATCTGCAAGCGGCCGAACGGTATTCAGGCGTGCAGGCGGACCGGCTCAGCGCTGAAGACAGCTGGCGTGAACTGGTGCTGAAGCAGAACCAGGCCCTGCGCGAGGGCGCGCTGCAGTATCAGCAGCGTATTCAGGAATTGGCGCAGCAGGCGTCGCAGTTGCGGGTTCAGATCGACCTCAGCACCGCCGGGCTGGCCGAGCTGGACCGCGAGGGCGAGGTTTTGGGCGCGCCGCGCATCACTGTGTTCCGCAAGCTGGGCGATCAGGCGTTGCAGATCGAGGTCACGCCGGGCACGTCGCTGTTGCCGGGCGATGTGGTGCATGTGCGTTTTGCCGAGTGAAGGGGGCTTTGCCGCGCGTCCGGAGGAGGGGCGCGGGGCAGGGGAGCGTGAACCGGGATCCATGGAGGAGGCTCCAATGATCCGAGGACACGTCGAGGGAAGGAGAAGATGATGGGCGAAATGGGTCGAAACACCACCACCGGGGTCGAGATGCGCCCCGCGTCCCTGCCTGGTGACCGCCCGTCCGGGGGCATCATGCCTGCTGCGCCGCCCCTGTTCGATTTTCGGGCGGTGCTGCGCGTGCTGCGACGGCGTTGGCCGGCCGTGGTCCTGTTCACCATCTTCTGCCTGGCCGTGACCGCCCTGCTGGATGCCACGCGGGTGGACAGCTATTCGGCCAAGTCGCGCATTCTGTTGGATGAACAGAGCCTGAACCCGTTTGGCCGCGACGAGGAGATCTTCGAGGATCTCAAGCTGACCAACCCGGTGGTGGAAAGCCAGATGCAGCTGATGCGGTCGCCTTTGCTGCTAAGCCAGGTCGTGCGCGAGCTGGACCTGCATCACAACGAGGAATTCATGGGCGAGGCTACCACGCCCCTACGCACGGCAATCGGCGACTTCCTGGTGCTTCTGGGATGGCCTGCAGCCGATGTGGAGCCGATGGACGAGGACGAGCTGTTCCAGGCCGCGGTCAGCCGGTTGCGCGACAATGTTGCGATCAATCGCAACGCCTTGACCCTGGTGCTGAGTGTTGAGTTTTCGTCAGCCTCGCCCGAGCTGTCGGCGGATGTCGTCAATGGCATCGCCGAGGCCTATATCAACAATCGCCTTGATGTGCGCCAAAGCTCGGCGGACAAGGCTGCGGGCTGGTTTGATGCGCGCCTGGAGGAATTGAGCGTGCGAATCCGCAACACCGAAGCGCGTATGGAGCTGTTGCGCGGGCGGGGGCGCGTCTCGGTCGAGGAAGCGGTGGCAACGACCCGCCAGCACGCCGCGCGGAGCGAGCTGCAACGGACCATGGATCGGCGCAGCTTGGCGCAGGCCGAAGTGCTGCGTCTGACTGCGCTTTTGGAAAGTGAACTGGGCCTGCGCGGCATTCTGGACACCAGCGACCATCCCGCTCTGCATGCGATCATCCAGGAGGCGGAGATCGTGCGATTGGAGCGTGAACAGGCGGCGGGCAGCCTGCCGTTGGACGATCCGATCCTCGTGGAGCTTG
Source organism: Aliiroseovarius sp. (assembly GCF_965228805.1). Classification (NCBI taxonomy): domain Bacteria; kingdom Pseudomonadati; phylum Pseudomonadota; class Alphaproteobacteria; order Rhodobacterales; family Paracoccaceae; genus Aliiroseovarius; species Aliiroseovarius sp. The sequence goes on from NZ_CBDDIE010000003.1 coordinate 2,103,582, forward strand.
ACGCCCGCATCGCCGCGCTTGAGGACAATGGCCGGGATCTGTTGCGCGAGGAACTCGCCCAGGCGCAGCTGCGTGTCGAAGAGGCCACCCGCGCCGAAACCGCCGCCCTGGCCGCCTTCGAGGCCAGTCGCAGCGAGGAAGGCCAGCCCGTGCCGGTGTCGATTGATGCCGAACTGCGCACGCTTGAAGGTGAGGCGCGCATCTATCGTCAGCTGCATGAGCGCTATCTCTACAGCTACCTGCGCACGGTGCAGCAGAAAAGCTTCCCCAAGGCGGTGGCAACGATCATCGAGAAGGCGCAGCCGCCGGAGTTTCCCGCGGGTCCCAGCCTGAGGCGACTGGCGGTTCTGGGACTGCTCATCGGCCTTACCGTGGGCACTGGCGGGGCCTTCCTGTTGGAAACCGCAGATGGCCGCGTGCGCAGCGCTGCACAGCTGGCCAATGCCGCCCAGGCGCCGGTGTTGGGCCTGCTGCCCGGCAAGGCCGACCGCGAAAAGGCGCGGCGCGGCAAGGGGTGGCTGGGGCGTAACGGGGCTGCCGACAGCCCTCTAACTGCGCTGCCGGAGAAACCACCAGGATCGCCGCGCATGTCCTTGGCCGACCCGAAACGCCACCTGAAACTGCTGTCCGACGCGCCCGAGATGTGCACCGCCATCCGTGCGCCCTTGTCGCGCTACAGCGAGACCCTGCGCCGTTTGAAGGCCGAAGTGGATGCAGCCACGCCCTATGGTGACGCGCAGCGGGCCAGCGGCAATGTGATTGGCTTCATCTCGGACCAACCCAGCGCCGAACGCAGCATCGCAGCCGCGAATTTCGCACAGATGTTGGCCATTGGCGGCAGTGCCACCCTGTTGGTCGATTTCGACTGGAACGACATGTATCTGTCGCGCGCGCTCTGCCCGACCAGCACGCAGGGGGTGGCGGACCTGGATCTGAGTTCGGCCGACGCGCCGCTGGATCAGGCGCTGTGGTACGAGGACCAGATCGGCCTGCACGTTTTGCCGAACCGCGCACAGGGGGGCGAGGTCGCCCTGTCGCCCGCGGTCTTTGACCCCAGCCGTCTGAAACAGATGGTTGGGGCGCTGTTGCGGGAATTCGATGACGTGGTCCTGGACCTGTCGCCACTGGCCATGTCCTCGGATGCATCCGTCCTGTCCGAGGTCGTCACGCATTTCGCCCTGGTGTCCGACTGGAAACAAACCCGCCAGGGTCCTCTGACACATGAGCTGTCCGTCGCGGGCATCGGCCCACCGAAACTGGTTGGCGCGATGCTGGCGGGCGTCTCGGCATCGGAGGTTGATATCTAGCCCGGGAGGGGCTTGGAAAGGGAGGCGCACCCATGGCGCTGAGCGAGACATTTGCCCTGGTGGTCGGTCCGACGAAGGCTGGCACGACCTGGGTGCAGGCCTATCTGGAAACCTGCGCCCAGGTGGCCTTGCCGCTCGACCGGAAAGAGACGTTCTTCTTCGACAAGGTGTTCGAGAATGGGTTTGACTGGTACTGCTCGCTGTTCCCTGCCGATCCTGATGGACGTATCCGGGTCGAGGTCGCGCCATCGCTGTTTCACAAACCCTATGCCTGTGAACGGGCTCTCGACCTTGTGCCCAAAGCCCGCATTATCTGCATCGTGCGCAATCCGTTCGATCGTGCCGTGTCGCACTACTTCCACTACCGAAAGATGGGTGTCGAACGACAATCTCTCGCCAGCATGGCAAATGAGTATCCCGACGTGATCGAAAGCGGGCTGTTCCACACCAACACCCGCCGCTGGGAAGAGGCCTTTGGCGCCGAGAACGTGCATCTGCTGTCCTTCCGCCAGATGTGTGACGACCCAGCGGGGTTCTGCCGCGAGCTTTGCGCACTGCTGGACGTGCCCTATGTGCCGCCGGACCCGGGGCTGCGCGACAAGACGGTGAACGCGGCCAAGGTGCCGCGCAACCTGATCGCGGCGCGTGTGTTTCACGCAACCACACGCACGATGCGCGCGGTCGGCTTCCGCCGCCTGGTCACCATGCTGAAAGTCGTTCCCTTCAAGAAGCTCGTCTATTCCGGCGGTGCGGATTTCAAACAGGAACGTGCGGAGATTCGTGCGCAGACCGGTGACCTGACCGATCTTCTGGGCCCGGATTGGGAGGCGTTTCAGCGCCGCCCGGATTTTCCGGCCTGGCCACCACAGTCCAAGGTGGGCTGACGGGGTCGGCCTAGCTCAAAGCACGTCAAGCGAAGTCTTGACCCGATCCATCACCACCGCCGTCTTGAACCGGCTGATGTTGGAGGCGTCGAAGAAATGCTCCTGGGTGAACTGTTCGTATTCCTTGATGTCGCGCACGGTGAGGATCAGCAGAAAATCCGCCTCGCCAGTGGTATAGTAACATTGCTGTACGCAGGGCGCATCGCGCATCTTGCGTTTGAACGCGTCCAGATGCGCACGGTTCTCGCGCTCCAGCAACACCTCGACAATGATTGTCATCTCGCGCCCAAGCTTGGCCGGAGACAGCACGGCGATTTCACGCTCGATCACCCCCGTGTCGCGCAGTTTCTTCAGTCGCTTCTGCACGGCAGGTGGGGACAGGCCGACGTCCTGGCTGATGGCATCGGCGGTCAGGCGGGCATTCTCCTGCACAAGGCGGAGGATTTGTAGATCCTTGTCATCCATGATCCGAATTTTGTCGTATTCTTGAAAACCGGCAATGAAATTCGTCACAGAGTGGGCGAAAATCCATGTCATCCCGCCCGAGAACCGGCCTAGACTTATCGAACCAACACCAAGGCTGTGCCATGACCGAGTTTCACGACAGACTGACCACAATACGCCGCGGGTTTCACCGCAAGCCCGAGCTGGGTTTTCAAGAGCACCGCACAAAGGCGCGCGTTGCCGAAATTCTGCGCGGGCTTGGGGCTGAGGTATATGAAGGGACGGGCGTCATTGGCGTGTTGCGGGTCGGAACCGGCAACCGGGCTATCGGGCTGCGCGCCGATATGGATGCGCTGCCGATCTCCGAGATGTCGACCCATGACTACCCGTCCGAAACCCCGGGTGTCATGCATGCCTGCGGCCATGATGGACATATGACCATGCTGCTGGGCGCCGCCGAGCGGTTGGCGGCCGAGCAGGGGTTTGACGGCACGGTCGTTCTGATCTTCCAACCGAACGAGGAACACGGGCTGGGCGCCAAGGCGATGATCGACGAGGGTGTGCTGGAGCAGTTCCCGATCGAAGAGGTCTACGCCATCCACAACCTGCCCGGCGCACCGCTGGGCCAGCTCTCAACCCGGGCCGGGCTGATCTGCAATTCGGAAAGCCTGTTCGAGATCACCATTCAAGGCCAGGGCGGCCATGCCTCGATGCCGCAAGTCGGGGTGGATGCGATCACGGTCGGGGCCGAGCTGGTCGGGGCGTTGCAAACCATCGTCGCGCGCAAGCTGGCCCCAGGGGCCGGGGCGGTCGTGTCGGTGACCGAGTTCCTGACGGATGGGCAGAGAAACGTCCTGCCCGGTCGTGCGGTGTTGAAAGGCGACGTACGTGCTGGCACCCCGGAGGACCGAGAGAAGATCGAAGCCTTCATGCGTCAGATTTCGGCGGGCGTGGCCACCGCCCATGGGGTGGAGATCACAGTCGATTTTCGTACCGAGTTCGTGGAAACGATCAATGCACCGAATCCGGTGCAGGCGGTCTACCGTGCAGGAGAGGCCGCAGGCTGCGAGGTGATCCGTAACCGCCCGCCCATGACCTTTTCCGAAGATTTCGCCCATTTTGCCGCCGCCGTGCCGGGTTGCTTCCTTCTGATGGGCAACGGCACCGAAGGCGCCAATGGCCAACCGCTGCACGCGGCGGATTACGATTTCAACGACGACCTCCTGCCGATCGGGGCGGAGTTCTGGGTCCAGCTGGTCCGCGACCGGCTGCCGGAAGGAAAGGACTGATGATGTTCGATACGTTTACCAATGCCCGCCTGGCCCATGTGGCGGGCAAGCCGACCGGCGGGCAGGCGGCCCATACGGTCCTGTCCGACCAGGATTTCGCCGCCTCCTGGGCCGAGATCACCGCCTGGCCGGGCTATGCGCCCACCCCGCTGGTGGCGCTGACCGACCTGGCACGCAACCTGGGGCTCGCCCGGATCGACTACAAACACGAAGGCCCGCGTTTCGGCCTGGGCAGTTTCAAGGCACTGGGCGGGTCCTATGCCGCCATGCGTGTCTTGCAGCGCGAATTGTCCAATCGGTTGGGTCGCGAGGTCAGTCTGGAAGAGATCCGCAGCGGCGCCCTGCGCGATGAATGTGCCAAGGTCACTCTGGTTTCGGCCACCGACGGCAACCATGGCCGCTCGCTCGCCTGGGGCAGCCAAATGGTTGGCGCACCCTGCCGTATCTACATCCACGCCGAGGTTAGCGAGGGACGCGCGTCGGCCATGCGTGATCTGGGCGCCGAGGTGATCCGCATCGACGGTGACTATGACGCCTCGGTCGCCCTGGCCCGGGATGAGGCCGAGGAAAACGGCTGGTTCGTCGTCTCGGACACCTCGTGGGAGGGCTACACCGAACCGCCGCGCGACGTGATGGCGGGCTACGGCGTGATGACGCGCGAGGCCTGCGAGGCGCAGGAACAGGCGCCGACCCATGTGTTCCTGCAGGGCGGCGTTGGCGGGCTGGCGGCCTCGGTTGTCGCTGCCCTGCGTCAGTTCTACGGTGACGCTGCGCCGCGTGTGGTGATCGTGGAACCCGAATTGGCGGCCTGCCTTTACGAAAGCGCCCGACAGGGGGCGGCCACCGCCGTGCCGATTGACGAGGAAACCATCATGGCTGGGCTGTCCTGTGGCGAACCATCGGAAATGGCCTGGGAAATCCTGGCCGAGGAGGCCGCCGATTTCCTCACTATCCCGGACAACATTGTCGCGCCGACGGTGCGTTTGCTGGCGCAAGGCAGCCCAAAAGTCGAGGCGGGCGAAAGCGCCGTGGCTGGGCTCGCCGCCGTGATTGCCGCCTGTCAGGACGCGGATTTGAGGGCAAAACTGGGCCTGGACGCGCGCGCGCGCGTGTTGCTGATCGGCTCCGAAGGGGTGACCGATCCGGACATCTTCGCCGCGATCATGGCGGGGGCTGACCATGTCTGAGGCGCCGCGTCGCGGCTTTGCCGAGGCGGAGTTCGCAGCCCGCACCGCCCGCGCCCAGGCGCGGATGGCCGACGAAGGCCTGGATGGTCTGCTGCTGCTGACCGAACCCGAGGTGCGCTATTTCAGCGGCTTTCACACTCTGTTCTGGCAAAGCCCGACCCGGCCTTGGTTCCTGTTCGTCCCGGCGAGCGGCAAACCCATCGCGGTGATCCCCGAAATCGGCGCCGATCTCATGCGTCGCACCTGGGTCGAGGACATTCGCACTTGGTCGGCCCCCGCGCCTGAGGACGACGGGATTTCCCTGCTCACCGAGCTGCTCAGCCCCTACGCCGCCCGCAAGGCGCGCATTGGCGTGATGAAAGGGCACGAAACCAGCCTGCGCATGCCTCTGGGCGACTACGAACGGCTGATGGCCGGTTTGCCGGGGCTGGAGGTGGCCGATTGCACTGGGCTGGTGCGCGCCCTGCGCATGGTGAAATCCGAGGCCGAGATCGAAAAACTGGCCCACATCTGCGCCATCGGCTCACAAACCTTCGCCAGGGTGCCCGAGTTTGCGCAGGAGGGTCTGCCCTTCGAAGACCTCTTCCGTGCCTTTCGCCGTGAGGCGCTGACGCAAGGTGCGGATGACGTGCCCTACCTTGTCGGCGGCGCGGATCAGGGCGGCTATCATGACGTGATCTCCCCGCCCACGCCAAGGCCCCTGCAACGCGGTGACATTGTCATGCTCGACACCGGTGCGACCTGGGACGGCTATTTCTGCGATTTCGACCGCAATTGGGCCATGGGGCAAGCGGATGACGCCTCGCGCCGGGCCTATGACGTGCTGTGGCGGGCGACCGAAGCGGGCCTTGTTGCGGCCCGGCCCGGCGCCACCTGTCGTGACCTCTTCGAGGCCATGCGCAGTGTGATTGCCGAGCTGGACGAGGCCGGCGGCGACGTCGGTCGCCTGGGCCATGGGTTGGGTATGCAGCTGACCGAATGGCCCTCGCATGCAGCATTCGACCAGACCGTGATCGAGGAAAACATGGCGCTGACCCTGGAACCCTCGCTGTCTTATGGTGACGGGCGTATCATGGTGCACGAGGAAAACATCGTGGTCCGTGCGGGCGGCGCCGAGCTACTGACCTGCCGCGCCGCGCCAGACCTGCCCGTGATCTGAGGAGGTCCCATGAAACTGCCCTTTGACACGGATGATGGCATCGGCACCCGCGCCACGCTCGGCGTGATCGTATTGGAAACGGACGAAACACTGGAGCCCGAGTTCGCCCGGATCATGGGGATCGACGGCGTGGCGCTCTATCACAACCGCATCCCGATGGTGCCGGAAGTGCGCCCCGAGACATTGGCGCGGATGGAAGCAGACCTGCCCGCCACCGCCCGCCAGTTCCCGGAGGCGACCACGTTCGACGTGATCGGCTACGGCTGCACCTCGGCCTCCAGCGTGATTGGGTCCGACCGGGTGGCGGCAGCGATCCGCACCGTGCACCCGAAGGCGCAGGTCACCGACCCACTGGCCGCACTGATCGCGGCGGGGCGGGCGCTGGGCGCGGAACGGTTGGGCTTCGTCACGCCCTACCTGCCCGAGGTCAGCCAGACCATGCGGGACCGTCTGGAGGCAGCCGGTTTCTCCATCGCGGGGTTCGGGTCTTTCGAGGAAGGTGATGACCGGGTCGTGGCGCGCATCAGCGAGGCGGCGATAGCCAAGGCGGCGATCCACGTGGCCGAGACCGCGCCCTGTGACGCCGTGGTCATTTCCTGCACCAACCTGCGCTGCCTACGGATCATCCCCGAGGTCGAGGCGCAGATCGGCAAACCCGTCCTGTCCAGCAACCAGGCGCTGGCCTGGCATATGTTGCGGCTGGCCGGGATCACCGATCCGATGCCCAAGTTCGGCAGGCTGTTCACGGTGGCGGGGCTGATCCCGCCACCAGGGCAACTCAGTCGCAGGCGGCGGTGACGATCATCTCGACCTTCAGCACGTCGCGCGCCAATTTCGCCTCGCCACATGCGCGGGCAGGGGCGTGGCCTTCTGGCACCCAGGCATCCCAGACCGTATTCATCTCGGCGAAATCGGCCATGTCCGACAGCCAGATCACGCATTGCAGAATGCGGGTCTTGTCGCTGCCCGCCGTGGCCAGCAGGTCCTCGACCTTCTCAAGGATCACTTGCGTCTGCTCGGCCACCGTGGGCGCGTCCGAGGTCTGGCCGCAGAGATAGGCAACGCCATTGTGCTTGACGATCCTGCTCATGCGGGCGCCGGTTTCGATACGGGTGATGGTCATGGGGCTCTCCGTTCAAAGGACCTTGCGGTCATAGCGGTCAATGTGGAACGGGGACAGGTCGAAATCGCATCGCCCTGTCAGGACCAGGTCGGCCATGACCTTGCCCACAATCGGGCCCATTTGGAACCCATGGGCAGAGAAGCCGAAGGCGTGGAAGGCGCGGGCGGCGTTCACGGCAGGGCTGATCACCGGCAGGTTGTCGGGCATGTAGGCCTCCAGCCCGGCCCACATCCGGTTGATCGAGGCGCGCGCCATGATCGGAAAGAACTCCGTCGTGATGCGCGCGGCGTTGGCGAGTTTGGCATAGTCCAGCCGGGTCCGGTTCGCGGCGCGGTCGGCAAATCCCTTGGCCCCTCCGCCGATCAGCACTGTGCCATTGTCAAACTGCTTGAAGCTCAACTGGCGGCTTACCGCGCCGACGACGGGATCGGCAAAGCGCGGCATGCGCGCGGTGATCATCAGCATGGGCGCGGCATGGGTCAGGGGCACGTTGTCGCCGATCATCAGCGCCACGCGATCCGCCCAGGCCCCGGCGCAGTTGACCACCGTCTCCGCTTCGATCCGTCCGGCAGAGGTCTCGGCCAGCCAGGCCGGTCCAACTCGGCGCAGGGAGGTCATTTCGCAGCCCTCCAACACCAGCGCTCCGTGGCGCTCGGCACTCAGGCGGAAGGCGTTCGTGGCCTTGTAGGGGATCGCCAGCCCGTCCTTTTTCGAGATCACCCCACCCCTACAGGACGGATGCACATGGGGCAGACGCTCGCGCAACTCATCGCGGGAAATGATACGCTCGTGGGTGAACCCGGCGGCCTGCATCCGGGCTTCGCGTGCCTTCAGCGTGGTGATATCCACCTCATCCGCCGCGATGTTGATCAGCGAGGTGGCGCGAAAGCCGGTGTCACCCTGCAAGTCTTCATCAAGGCTCTGCCACATCTCCATCGCGGCCTTGGACAGGGGCACTTCGGCCATGTCCCGGCCCAACAGACGCACTCCGCCCGCGTTCACGCTGGAGGCATGGCGGGCCACGTGGTCTTTCTCGATCAGAATGACCGAGGCCCCCGCGCGGGCCAGATTCCAGGCGGTGGCGCAGCCCTGGATGCCGCCGCCAACGATCAGCACATCCGCCTTCATTCCGCAGCCTCCCGTCGTGCAGGTGAAACGGTCCGGAAGCGGCTGAACTCGGCGAGGCTCAGCAGCCGTTGTGGGCTGCGCAGGCGGTAGTACCCGACTGTTTCCATTCTTTCGTCGCGCCAATTGGCCAGCAACCCACTGACGACTGGTCCGCATTGACGGCCCTGGCAAGGACCCATGCCGCAGCGGGTGCGGGCTTTCAAAGCGTTTGGGTCACGCGCGCCCTCGGCAAAACCCTCGCGCAGGTCGCCGAGCGTGCGTTCCTCGCAGCGGCAGACCAGGGTGTCGTCACGGCTGGGCAAGCGCAGGGCCTCCGTGGGGCGGTAGAGCCGGTGAATGAAGCGGCGCGCGCGGGCAAGCCGGGTCAGGGCAGCAAGGTCACCGTGTGCTTCGCGGTCACGCGTGTCGCGGTCGATCCGGCCCATACGGTGGAGCATGTTGAGCGCCGCGAGCCGTCCGGCATGCTGCGCGCCTTCCGCCCCGACAATCGCCGCGCCATCGCCAGCGACAGCGACATGGGGCAGGGAGCTTTGGCCGAACCGGTCTGTCGCCACGTGCCAGGTCAACTGGTCTTCGTTCCAGACATGATCGAGCCCCATGGCGCGGGTCATGTTCGGGTTCGGGGTCACGCCGTGGTGTAGAAAGATGTGGTCGGACGCGATTTCCCGCGCCTTGCCCGTGCGGAACCGCAAACCTTCGGCGCGAGTGGTGCCGATCACCTCCAAGTTCATCGCGTTCCGGTACACCGGTACGTCCGCGCGGCGGATTTCGGCCAATAGGGCCAAGCCTTTTCTCAACATGGGCCAGGAGCTCAGCGCGCTGGGCAGCAGAGGCGCTGCGTCCAGGTAGTTGCGGCGGGGCGTGGTGTCGACGACCGCTCGAACCTTGACCCCAAGGCGCAAGTATTGCGCGACGATCAACAGCAGAAGCGGCCCCGAGCCGACGAAGACCGCCCCTTCGGCCACCAGCCCGTCGGATTTCAGCATGACCTGCGCAGCCCCGGCGGTCATCACTCCGGGCAGGGTCCAGCCGGAGATCGGCATCGGGCGTTCGATGGCGCCGAGACAGAGCAGCAGCTCGCGCGCCTCCGCTTGGTGCGTCTCACCGTCCAGTGAATAGAGGATGCGCCCGTCCTCGCCGACATGCCAGACATCGGCACCGGCGGAATGATGGGCGCCGCATGCCTCGTAGGCCTCAATCAACACGGCGCCATCTGTGTAGTCAGGACCGAGGGGGGTGGTATCCGACAGGGGAGAGTGCGCGGCAGAGCGAAACACCTGCCCACCCGCACGCGGGGCGCGGTCAAGCACCAAGGGGCGCAGGCCGTGTTCCGCCAACGTCAGGGCGGCGCTCATCCCGGCAGGACCGGCACCAATGATGGCATAGTCGAAATCACTCATGGTCAACCACAGACCTGTCGGTAATCACCTGGCTGCGCACTTTCATGTCGGGGGACACGCGGCGCAGGCAGGCCTGTTGGTTGGGCTCACCGTCGATCTCGACCAGACATTCGAAACAGACCCCCATGGCACAAAAGGCGCTGCGATCTGCTTCGGACAGGGCGGCCTTGCGGGTCACGTCCTGACCGACAAGGGCCATGGCAGACCAGACGGTAGTGCCTTCGGCGGCCATGGCAGGTTTGCCGTTTATCTCAAGCTCTATCAAATGGGGATCGGGTCTGAGGGATCTGTACATGGGGCCTCCGAAGCAGGGATGCGGATCGGGGCAAGATGCAAAGCTGCACCTATCAAGTCAAAGCGATTAAATTGATGTATCCATAGATCTGGCTTATGGTTGGCGTGAGATATCGGGAACGCCCATGAACATCAGCTTTCGGCAACTGCAGGCTTTTCGCGAAGTCATGCGCAGCGGTTCCGTGTCCCAGGCGGCGCGGGTGCTGGGCCGGACCCAACCTGCGGTCAGCGCACTGATCGCCAACCTGGAAGCCGAGTTGGAGCAACCCCTGTTTCGTCGCCAACACGGCCGGATGGAGCCGACACCGGAAGCGCGATTCCTTCAGGGCGAGGCGGAGGCGATCCTTGACCGGTTGTCCCTGTCGACCAGAACGATGCAAGAGATCGGCGCGCTTACCAAGGGACGGCTAAACATCGCCTGCATGCCCTCGGCGGCAAGCCAGATGATGCCGCAGTTGCTGGGGGATTTCCTGGCTGAGCGGTCGGAGGTCAAGGCATCGCTGATGATGCGCGCCTCTTCCGTGGTGGTGGAATGGATCGTCTCTCAGCAATATGACATTGGCCTTGCCGAAACGCCGCAGCCGAACCCGGCGCTGCGGTCCGAAGACTTCGCCTTGGAATGCGTTTGTGCGCTGCCAGCGGATGACCCGCTGGTCGCCCGAGAGGTGATCGAGGCGCGCGACCTGTCAGGAAGGCCGCTGGCGGCCCTGCAGGCGGGCCATCCCAATCTTCTTGCGACCGGGCGGGCCTTTGTCGCGCAGGATGCCGACTTTGTGCAGCGGTTCGAGCTACGGACGTTCGAACCGGCCCTGACCCTGGTGGCGCGAGGGCATTGCGCCTGCATTTGTGACCCGATCACTGCAGCTGGCTATGTCAATTCCCGCCCGGGTCCACGTCCTGTGGTGTTCCGCCCGTTCCGCCCCGGTGTCACCTTGTCCGTGTCGCTCTTGCAGCCGGCGCATCGGGCGCCCTCCGGGCTGGCCATGGGGTTCGCCGACCACCTGCGCGGCGCACTCCGCGCGTTGCAGGACGGTTCTGAGAGACAGAAGTGGCTGACCCCTTAGGCGCGGGTATAGAAGCGGCGCATCAAGAGCGGGGTTAGATACATGGGCAGCTGATAGCAGCCAAGAAACAGCAGCAGAGGTTCGACCTGGGCGGCGGGCAAGGTGACCAGGAACAATGCCACATTGCGGTTGCCTGCGATGATGGCGAAGGGCACGGCCTCGTGCCTGTGACCCAGGCTTCGGCTGGCGTGGTAGGTCACTGCCTGCAGACCAAAGTTCACCACGAAGACCAGCAGCATCCAGCCCAGGGCGTCCAGCGGGCGGGCCTCCAGCGCAGGGCGCAGGGCGGACATAAGCCCCACCACGATCACTACAAGTGCCAGCGTCATGGCGCCGTCCACCTGCCGCGTCTGCGTGGGCGTCGGGATCCAGCGGTGGCGCAGGACAAAGCCCAAGGCAACGGCCACCGCGATCACCGCGAGCAGGCGCAGCGCGCCCCAGACCGCCGCGCCGAAATCGCCCAGTTGCGGCAGTAGCCAGAACACGGGCAGCATGGTTAGCGGCACCAGCGCCGTGCCCAGGATCAGTAGGCGAAAGGCGGGTTCGGGCTTGGCTCCCAAGAGCAGCGAGAGGTTGGGCGATCCGGTGAGTGCGGGGGCGGAGAGCATCAGGAGCAGCGCGAGCGCAACGGGCGTGTCCAGCAGCCCCGCGAGCGCCAGCAGCGCCATGACTGCGAGGGGCAGGGCAAGTTGCAGGATCAGAACCATGCGCAGCGCCCCGCGGCCCTGCCTGAGCCCGCGCCAGGTCTCTGTCGGGCCAATCCTGAGCGCAGTGAGAAACAGAAGCAGTGCCACGAGATGGGCAAGCCAGGGTTTCAGGGCCAGCGCCACGGAGGGCAGGGCCAATCCCGCCACCAACCCGGCGACCAGAGCCAGACGGCCATGCCGGGCGAGGGTTTCCAGAAGCCAGCCCATGTCAGCGGCGCGCCGTGGGAATGGCGAAACCTGGTGTCATGTTATGTTTCTCCGCCGATCGCGCTTGCATGGCTCGCGATCCTATCGGGAAAAACGCATGGGGGTATAGGGGCGCGTGTCGGCATTCGTCGGTGTGCCGGTGATCAGATCGGCCACCATGCGCCCGGTTTTCGGGCCGCCGGTCAGCCCGATATGGTGATGTCCGAAGGCGGTAAAGACACCAGTGTTGCGCAGCTCTCCGATCAGAGGCAGGCTGTCGGACGGGGCGGGGCGAAAGCCCATCCATTCCTCTTCCTCGGTGGCGGTGAGGCTCGGGAAAACCTCCGCCACCTTCTTGCGCAAGAGTTTCAGCGGTGCGGAAGACAGCCTGTCGGTCATGCCGCCGAACTCGACCACGCCCGCGCAGCGTAGGCCGTGGTCCATCGGCGTGGCCACGAACTTGCCCGAGGTCAGCATCATCGGGCTGCGTGGCAGCTCGCTGGGGCCCTTGAAGACGATGTGATAGCCGCGTTCGGCCTCCAGTGGCACCTTCAAGCCCAGCTTGCCCATCAACGGGCCGGACCAGACCCCGGCGGCCAGCACCGCCTGATCGCACGCGATGCGGCCCTGGTCGGTCTCGACGGCGCGGATATGCCCGCCGGAGAGGTCGAAATCCTTGACCTCGGCGCGGACGAACTTGCCGCCCATCTGCCCCAGCAGCGCCACGAGGTCTTTCACATAACCAGCCGGGTTCAGGATGTAGCCGTGGTTCTTCATGACGGCGAGCAGGCCCATATCGGGGCTGAGGATCGGCTCGCGTTCGCGCACCTCGGCACCCTCCAGCAGATCGGGCACGAACCCGGCTTCCTCGCGAAGCTTCCAAACGAAATTGTCCGCCTCGTAAGCCGCGCGGTTGCGGTAGGCGAAGCTGTAATCGCTGGGCTGCACCCACTTCGCAGCCTCTGTGCCCGAGGTCAGTGCCTGGTGTTGTTCCAGACTGTCGCCGATCACATGGGTCAGCCCCTGCGCAATGCGGCGCGTATCCATTTCGTTTGCATGGGACAAGTAGCGCGTCAGCCAAGGGGCCAGCTTGGGCAGGTATCTCCAACGCAGGAACAGCGGAAAACTCGGGTCCAGCAGGTAGCCCGGTCCTTTGGTCAGCAGGCCCGGCGTGGTCACGGGCACCACCGCGCAGCTGGCCAGGATGCCCCCGTTGCCGTAAGAGGCGCCCATGCCGGGTTCCCCCTTGTCGAGCAGCGTGACCTCGACGCCTGCGCGTCTCAGCCAGATGGCCGTTGCGGCGCCGACGATCCCCGCGCCGACGATGACGACATGTTTCTGTTCCATGCTCCTCCCCGCGTGTGTCCCACCGCGCAGAGTGACCTTGGTGACGACGCGTTTCAATTGGAAAAGTGGTGTGGTGGGGGCGGGAACCTTACAAAGATGTAAACCGCGCAACAGGAAGGCGGCAGGGTGAAGGGCGATATTGCTGATATCCCGGCAGTGCCCAAACCTGTGGCGCCCCCCGCGTGACAACGCTAGGAAGGTCACATGAAGATCCTGTTTCTCGAAGATGACATTGAAATCGGCACTTGGGTGCGCGACGGGCTGACCCGAGTGGGACACGTGGTCGATTGGGTCGAGAACGGGCGCGACGCGCTGGTGGCGGCAACGACCACCGATTACGACCTCTTGATCCTCGATCGCATGACGCCGGAGCTTGACGGGCTGTCCGTTCTGAAGGCGGTGCGTGCATCAAAGAATGTGACCCCGGCACTGTTCCTGACCGCCCTGTCGGATGTGGATGACCGGGTCGAGGGCTTGCAGGCGGGGGCCGACGACTACCTGCCGAAACCCTTCGCCTTTACCGAGTTGGAGGCGCGCGTGGCCGCACTGGGCCGCCGCGCCATGGCCTCGCCGGAACCGGAGGTCACGCGGCTGACGGCGGGTGACATCACGCTAGACCTGTTGAAACAGCGCGCCACCCGGCAGGGCCAGGCGGTGGATCTGAACGCCAAGGAGTTCCGGCTGCTCGAGGCCTTCCTGCGGGCCAAGGGGCGCATCCTCACGCGTAACATGCTGTTGGAAAAGGTCTGGGACATGAATTTCGATCCGACCACCAGTGTCGTAGAAACTCATGTCAGCCGCCTGCGCGCCAAGATCGAGAAACCGTTCGGCGACAGCGTCATTCGCACCATTCGCGGCGCGGGGTATATCTTTGAGCCGAAATCCTGACCGTACCCCCTATCGCAAGATGTCGGGCCTGCGCCAGGCCGCGCTCTTGACGCTCGCCTTCCTGGTGGTGCTGGTGCTGACCGGGGCGGGCGCTCTATTCGAGTTGCAGCGTGAGTTCACCCGGCGGATGCAGACAGAGCTGCAGGCGCGCTTCGATCAGGTCGCGGCCGAGATCGAGGCGGGCAGTTTTGACCCGGCCGACTATCCGATCACCAGCCTTGAAATCGTACGCCTGACCGAGGCAGGGCGCAGTGGGTTCTTCGAAGAGGGGGAGCCGCGCCATCGCGACCGTTTTGATCATGACGACGATCACGAGGACGACGCCGACGACCACGAGCGCGATTTTCGTGGCTTCCACCAATGGCTGTTCCTAGGCGGCCCGATCGAGGGCGGGCACCTGGTGGTCGGCAGCAACCTCAGCCGCCGAGATGAGTTTGAAGAGATCGCCTTTGAAACCCTGCTCCTGGTCGGGCTGCTGTCGTCCGGTGCGGCCGTGGTGGTCGGGCTCTGGTTCGGGCTGCGCAACCAGCGGCGCATCAGTGCGATTTCCAGCGTCTTGGCGCAGGTGGCCGAGGGCGACCTGGACGCGCGGGTTGCGCCCGCCCGCAACCGCGATGACCTGGATGCCCTGGCGCGCCGGGTGGATGACACCACCGCGCGGCTCGACCGCCTGATGCGTCAGACACGGGACTTTTCCGCCAATATCGCCCATGATCTGAAAACGCCCCTGACCCGGCTGCGCATCCGGTTGGAAACCGCTCTGACCGCCGAGCTGGAAACCGGCGACAGCGCGGAGCAGATCGGCGCTGCGTTGGAGCAGACCGAGACGGTGATCGGCATTTTCGACGCCTTCCTGCGCATTGCCAAGCTGGAGAGCGGGGCCACGAAGGCGGAGTTTGTGCCGCTGATTCTTGCGGATCTCGCGGGTGAAGTGACCGCCGCTTACGGCCCTGTCGTCGAGGATTCCGGCCGCTCGCTGCAAGTCGATGTCGACGCGCAGATGCAGATCACGGGTGACCGGGTGCTGCTGATCCAGATGCTCGCCAACATGATCGAGAACGCCCTGCGCCATACGCCCGACGGCACCGCGCTGCGCCTGGTCGCCCGAAACGGCGCGCTGGGACTGGCGGATGACGGGCCGGGCATTCCTGAGGCGGAACATGACAAGGTGCTCCAGCCGCTCTACCGGTTGGAAAAGAGCCGCACCACAGAAGGGGCGGGCCTGGGGCTGGCCCTGGTGCGCACCATCGCGGAGCTGCACGGCGCCAAGGTGGTGCTGAGCCCGGATCCCGCCACCGGCAGGGGCCTGTTCATCCGTGCGGAATTCGCCCCGTCAACCTAGCTTACAAACTTGTAAACCGCCGGTCAGGCAAGGCGCGGGTAGGGGCCATATCTGTTTTCCATCGAAAGACGAACCGATGAAAGGAACAACAGATGTCGTCCATCAAGAACTTCTTTGCCGTAACCTTTGGTATCCTGGGCGCGCTGATCCTCGCCCCCTTCGTGGCCTTCTTTGGCCTGTTCATGCTGGGGCTGGCGTTCGGCCTGTCGCTGATCGCCGCCGGGGCCGTGACCACCATGGCGCGTCAGGCCAAAGAGGCCGACGCCGAGACCGTGGATGCCGAGCCGGTCCAGAAGGACGCCCCGGACGCTGAAGCGCAGCCCGCGTAAGGAGGGAAGGATGCGTATCTACCTGATCGGCGGCGCGGTGGTGCTGAGCCTCGCTGTCGCCTCCAACCTCGCCTTCGGTGGGCTCGTCTTCGACAGCGACCATCACGGTCGGGACCGCGGCTGGCACGACCGGTTCGAACACCAGATGGATGGCTGGACGGAACGGAACCGAGGCCACTGGTTCGAAGACCGGGACTACGAGCGCGACGATCACCGCCGCAACTGACCCCGAAACACCTGACGCTCCGCCCATCCCGGCGGGGCGCAGCTTTTTGCGATTTCGCAGGGTCAGATATCCAGCGAGATCCACAGCACCACGGCATCCTCGTCGCCGACCGTGGTGCAGCAATGCCCCATCCCGCTGTCGTAATAGATGCTGTCGCCCACCCGCATCTTCAGCGGGCGGTAATGTTCCGAATGGAAGATCAGCTCGCCGGAGAGCACGAACATGAACTCCTCACCCGTGTGGCGCACCCAGGTGTCGAACTCGCTGACATCGCGCGCGCGGATGGTCGAGATATAGGGCAGCATGCGCTTGCTCGACAGTTCGTTGCACAGCAGTTCATGGTGATAGGTCGGGGTGTCCTTGACCTCGCCCTGGCCGGCCGGGGTGAAATCGCGTCGACCTGAAATGTTGCTCTGCGGCGCCTGCACGAAGAGCTGCGGCGTCTCCAGCCCCAGGGTCTGGGTCAGGCGGCGGATGATGTCGAAACTGGGCCGGGTCTGGTTGTTTTCGATCTTCGACAGGGTTGACCGACCGATGCCTGCAGCCCGCGCTGTTTCCTCCAAAGTGAGGTTCTTGGCCTTGCGCGCCTCACGAATCATGCGCCCCAGAACTTCGCCATCCGGCGCCTCCGCACCCTCTGCCGACGGGGTGGCCTGCTCTTCGATCTCGACGTCCATCCGGAATTCTCCCTTGTTCTCTCGAAACTTAATTCCGGCGCCTGTGCCTGTCAAAGTATCCAATTGCACACAAATGTTGCACTTTCCTCAAAAGTTTCCTATAGGGAACAGCAATTCCCGCTTAGGAAACACATTCCATTATATGCGACAACTGGAATGTGGCGGGGCAAAGGAGGAACGCATGTACGACTTGATCGTGATCGGTGCTGGACCCGGCGGCTATGTCGCCGCCATTCGCGCGGCCCAGCTGGGGCTGAAAGTGGCCTGCGTCGAAGGGCGCGGCAGCCTGGGCGGAACTTGTCTGAACGTGGGCTGCATCCCGTCGAAGGCGCTGCTGACCTCCTCGGGCAAATACGCCGAGTTGAAACACCTGGCCGCTCATGGGGTGGCCGTCGAAGGCGCCAGCCTGGACCTGGGCGCGATGATGGCACGCAAGGACAAGGTCGTGGGCGACCTGACCAAGGGCATTGCCTTCCTGTTCAAGAAGAACGGTGTCGACCTGATCGAAGGCTGGGCTACGATCCCGGCCGCGGGCACCGTGCAAGTCGGTGATGAGACCTACGAGACCGCGAATATCCTGATCGCCACCGGTTCCGAACCCACCCCGCTGCCGGGTGTCGAGATCGACGAGGGGGACGTGCTCTCCTCCACCGGCGCGCTGGCGCTGGAAGAGGTGCCGGAGCATCTGGTGGTGATCGGCGCTGGTGTGATCGGCCTGGAACTGGGCCAGGTCTGGTCCCGCCTGGGCGCAAAGGTCACGGTGGTGGAATACCTCGACCGTATCCTGCCCGGCATCGACGGTGACATCGCGAAACTGGCGCAGCGTGCCCTGTCCAAGCGCGGGCTGAAGTTCCAGCTGGGTCGCGCAGTGCAATCGGTCACGAAGGGCGACAACGGCCTGACCCTGACCATGGAACGCGTCGGCAAGGGCACCGAGGAAACGCTTGAGGCCGACAAGGTGCTGGTCGCCATCGGCCGCCGCCCGGTTCTGGGTGGCCTCGGCCTGGACACGCTGGGCGTCGCGGTGAACGGGCGCGGTTTCATCGAGGTCGACGAGACCTTCCGCACTTCGGTTCCCGGTATTTACGCCATCGGCGACTGTGTGCCCGGCCCGATGCTGGCCCACAAGGCCGAAGAGGACGGCGTGGCCTGTGTCGAACACCTGGCCGGTCTGAACGGGCACGTCGATTACGGCACCGTGCCGGGCGTGGTTTACACCGACCCGGAAGTGGCCTCGGTCGGACAGACCGAAGAAGCGCTCAAGGATGCGGGCACCGACTATATTACCGGAAAGTTCACTTTCATGGCGAACTCCCGCGCCCGCGCCTCGGGTGAAACCGACGGTGCAGTCAAGGTGCTGGCCAGCCCCGACGGCAAGCTGCTGGGCGCGCATATCTGCGGGGCGCATGCGGGCGACCTGATCGCGGAGCTGGTGCTGGCGATGACCAAGGGCGCCACGATCACCGAGGTCGCTGCCACCTGCCATGCCCATCCCTCGATGGCCGAAGCGGTCAAGGAAGCCTGCCTGGACGCGCTTGGCCGCGCCCTGCACGCCTGAGGCCCGCCATGAACGTCCAGACCCCGCCCAAGCTGCGCCACCCGGAAAAGGCTCACAAGCCGGACAATGCGGTCTCGCGCAAACCGCGCTGGATCCGGCAGAAGAAGATCGTCTCGAACGAATATTACGAGACGCGCCGCCTGATGCGGGACAACGACCTGGCAACGGTCTGCGAAGAGGCCGCTTGCCCGAACGTGGGCGAATGCTGGTCCAAGCGTCATGCCACCATGATGATCATGGGCGAGACCTGCACGCGTGGCTGTTCCTTCTGCAACGTGACCACCGGCAAGCCCGACGCGCTGGATGCGTTCGAACCGGGCCGGGTGGCCCGCGCCGTGAAACAGCTGGGCCTGCGCCATGTGGTGATCACCAGCGTCGACCGCGACGACCTGGCCGATGGCGGGGCCGAACATATCGCCCAGACCATTCGCGCCGTGCGCCACCAGAACCCGGGCACCACGGTCGAGGTGCTGACGCCCGACTTCCTGGGCAAGGGCGATGCGGGCAATGCGGTGTTCGAGGCAGCGCCGGACGTGTTCAACCACAATCTTGAAACCGTGCCGCGCCTTTACCCGACCGTGCGTCCCGGCGCGCGCTACTATCAATCGCTGCGTCTGCTGGATGACGCCAAGCGCGCCAACCCGTCGCTGTTCACCAAATCCGGCCTGATGGTCGGCCTGGGTGAGACGATGGAAGAGGTGCGCCAGGTGATGGACGACCTGCGCGCGGCGAATGTCGATTTTCTGACCGTGGGCCAATACCTGCAGCCCACGCCAAAGCATCATCCGGTGGACCGTTTCTGGACCCCGGAGGACTTCGAAACGCTGGAACGCGCCGCGCGTGCCAAGGGGTTCCTTGGTGTCTCGGCCACACCGCTGACGCGGTCGTCGTTCCACGCGGACGAAGATTTCGCGGCCCTCAAGCAAGCCCGTGAGGCGGCGCTTGCGGCACGGGCCTGACTGAGGACGCTAAGGGGAGGAAACCATGGAAGCGTTGTCAAATCTTGTAGGCTGGGTGAACGGGATCGTCTGGGGGCCGCCGATGCTGCTTCTGATCCTGGGTGTCGGCCTGTTCCTGCAGATCGGCCTGAAGGTCATGCCGATCCGCAAGCTGGGCATGGGCTTTGGCCTGATGTTCAAGGGCCGTGAGGGTACTGGCGAAGGTCAGATCACGCCCTTCAATGCGCTGATGACGGCCCTGTCGGCCACCATCGGCACCGGGAACATTGCGGGCGTGGCCACGGCCGTGTTCCTGGGTGGTCCGGGCGCGCTGTTCTGGATGTGGATGACCGCCCTGGTCGGTATGGCCACCAAGTATTCGGAAGCGGTCTGTGCGGTGAAATTCCGCGAGCGTGACAGCGCGGGCAACTATGTCGGTGGTCCGATGTATTACATCAAGAACGGTCTGGGTCAGAAATGGGCCTGGCTGGGTGCCACCTTTGCCGTGTTCGGCGCGATTGCCGCCTTCGGGATCGGCAACGGTGTGCAGGCGAACGGCGTGGCGCAGGTGCTTGAGACCAACTTCGGCTTCAACACCTCGATCACCGGTATCGTGCTGATGGGTCTGACCGCCGCCGTGATCCTGGGTGGCATCACCCGCATTGGCGCCGTCGCCGGTAAGCTGGTGCCGTTCATGGCCGTGACCTATGTGCTGGCCGGTCTGGTTGTTCTGGTGATCAATGCCGGTGAGCTGGGCAACGCCCTGTCGCTGGTCTTCACCCATGCCTTCACCCCCTCGGCTGCCGAAGGTGGTTTCGCGGGCGCCGCCGTTTGGGCCGCGATCCGTTTCGGTGTGGCACGTGGTGTGTTCTCGAACGAAGCAGGCCTGGGCTCTGCGCCCATTGCCCACGCGGCGGCCGAGACCAAGGGTCCGGTCAACCAGGGCCTGATTGCCATGCTGGGCACCTTCATCGACACGATCATCGTTTGCTCGATCACGGGCCTCGCCATCATCGCCTCGGGCGCCTGGACCTCGGGTGAATCCGGTGCGGCGCTGACCTCGCTGGCCTTCGAGACCTCGCTGCCCGGCTTCGGCGGCTACATGATTGCCATCGCGCTGTCGATCTTTGCCTTCACCACCATCCTGGGCTGGTCCTATTATGGTGAGAAATGCGTGGGCTTTCTGCTGGGTGCCAAGGTCCTTCTGGGCTACCGCATCCTGTGGATCATCGCGATCTACTTCGGCGCCACCGCCGATCTGGGCTTCATCTGGCTGCTGGCCGATACGCTGAACGCCATGATGGCTCTGCCGAACCTGATTGCGCTCGCGCTGCTGAGCCCGGTCGTCTTCAAGGTGACGAAGGAATTCTTCGCCTCGAACGGCCAGACCGAAGAAAAAGGCCAAGCGGCCGAATAACCAGAGGCGGGGGCGGCCAGCCCGCCCCCTCCCACCCCACTCTAGAGATTACGAGGCATCCGATGACCGATACCCCGAAACGCACTCCGCTTTACGACCTGCATGTCGAACTGGGCGGCAAGATGGTCGATTTCGCCGGCTGGGAGATGCCGGTCCAGTACCCGCTGGGCATCATGGGCGAGCACAAGCAGTGCCGCGAGAAAGCCGCCCTGTTCGACGTAAGCCACATGGGTCAGGTGATCCTGAAAGGCGACAACGTCGGCGAAAAGCTGGAAGCGATCTGCCCGCAGGCCTATGCCACGCTGAAGGAAGGCAAGGCGCGCTACGGCTTCTTCACCAATGACGACGGCGGCATCATGGACGACCTGATCGTCTCGAACGCCGGTGACCATTTCTTTGTCGTCGTCAACGCCTCGATGCGTCACCAGGACATCCCGCACATGGCGGCGAACCTGGACGGCGTCGAAGTGACCGAGATTTTCGACCGCGCCCTGGTCGCGGTCCAGGGCCCCGCCGCCGAAGAGGTCGTGGGCAGCCTGTGCCCCGCCGCGCGCGATCTGAAGTTCATGGAAACCACGGTGGCCGAGATCCTGGGTGCCGAATGCCGCATCTCGCGCCTGGGTTACACCGGCGAAGATGGCTATGAGATTTCGATCCCCGAAGATCGCGCCGTCGAAGTTTCCCGCGCCTTCCTGGCCCATGACGACTGCGAAGCCGCAGGTCTGGGCGCGCGCGACAGCCTGCGTCTGGAAGCGGGCCTGTGCCTCTATGGCAATGACATCGACACCAGCACCTCGCCGATTGAAGCGTCGCTTTCCTGGGCGATCCAGAAACGCCGCAAGGAAGAAGGCGGCTTCCCGGGCGCCGAACGCGTCCAGCGCGAGCTGGCCGAAGGGGCCGCCAAGAAGCTGGTCGGCATCAAACCCGAAGGCCGCGCCCCCGCCCGCCAGGGCGTCGAGGTGCAATGCCTGGAAGGCAACACGATTGGCGAGGTCACCTCGGGCGGCTTCGGCCCCACCGTCGGTGGCCCGGTCGCCATGGGTTACGTCGCCAAGGGCCACGGCGCCCCCGGCGAGAAAGTCAACCTGATCATCCGCGGCAAGGCGCAACCGGCTGAAATCGTTGCCCTTCCCTTCGTCCAACAGAACTACAAACGCTGAAACCTGGAGCCAGCATCATGACCACCTACTACTCCGAAGAACACGAATGGATCACCGTCGAAGGTGACACCGCCACTCTGGGCATCACCCAACACGCCGCCGACCAGCTGGGCGAAATCGTCTTCGTCGAACAGCGCGACCAAGGCGACGAGTTCGAGAAGGGCGAAGAGATCGGCGTGATCGAAAGCGTCAAGGCCGCCTCCGAAATCTACGCGCCTCTGGACTGCGAAGTGATCGAGGTGAACGGCACCTTGGAAGAGACCCCTGGCGCGCTGAACGAAAGCCCCGAGGGCGACGCCTGGATCTACAAGATCAAGCTCAACGACCTGTCGCAGCTGGATGATCTGATGGATCTGGACGGCTACAAGGCCCTGATCGGCTGAACCCACTTCCCCGCCGGGCAACCGGCGGGCCCCCCACGCCCTGATGAGGATCGAACGATGGCTTTCGAACTGACCACCTACCAAGCCTACGACTTCGCCAACCGCCGCCACATCGGCCCCTCGCCCAAGGAAATGGACGAGATGCTGAAGGTGATCGGTTTCGATAGCCTGGACGCGCTGATTGACGCGACCGTGCCGCCCGCGATCCGCCAGAAGGCGGCGCTGGACTGGGGCCCGGCCATGTCCGAACGCGACGCCCTGTTCCACATGAAAGAGATCGCGTCGAAGAACAAGGTTCTGACCTCGCTGATCGGCCAGGGCTATTACGGCACCACGACACCCGCGCCGATCTTGCGCAACATCCTGGAAAACCCGGCCTGGTACACCGCCTATACCCCCTACCAGCCCGAGATTTCGCAGGGTCGTCTGGAAGCGCTCTTGAACTACCAGACCATGGTGTCCGACATGACCGGTCTGGAAGTCGCCAACGCCTCGCTGCTGGATGAAGCCACCGCTGCCGCAGAAGCCATGGCCATGGCGCACCGCGGCTCGCGCTCGAAAGCCAACAACGCCTCCTTCTTCGTCGACGCCGCCTGCCACCCGCAGACCATCGCCGTGATCAAGACCCGCGCCGAGCCCCTGGGCATCGACGTGCAGGTTGCCGACCCCGACACGCTGGATGCCGGTGCTGTCTTTGGTGCGATCTTCCAATACCCGGGCACCGACGGTCACGTGCGCGACTTTACCGACCAGATCGCCGCGCTGCATGAGCACAAGGCCATCGCCGTGGTCGCCGCTGACATCCTGGCCTTGGCGCTGTTGAAGTCGCCCGGCGAAATGGGCGCCGATATTGCCATCGGCTCGACCCAGCGTTTCGGCGTGCCCATGGGCTACGGTGGCCCCCACGCCGCCTACATGGCAACCACCGACAAGCTGAAGCGCGCCATGCCGGGCCGTATCATCGGTGTCTCGATCGACGCGCGTGGCAACAAGGCCTACCGTCTAGCCCTGCAGACCCGCGAACAGCACATCCGCCGTGAAAAGGCGAACTCCAATGTCTGTACCGCCCAGGCCCTGCTGGCCGTGATTGCCTCGATGTATGCCGTCTATCACGGTCCCGATGGCATCAAGGCCATCGCCCAGTCCGTGCACCGCAAGACCTCGCGCCTGGCTGCTGGGCTGGAAGAGCACGGCTTCAAGGTTGAGCCTGAGGTTTTCTTCGATACCATCACCGTCGAGGTTGGTGCCCTGCAGGCCACCGTCATGGAGGCCGCCGTGGCCCGTGGCATCAACCTGCGCAAGGTGGGGGAGACCAAGGTCGGCATTTCGCTGGACGAACAGACCCGCCCCGAAACCATCGAGGCCGTCTGGGGCGCCTTCGGCATCGACAAGACCGATGACAGCGAAGCCAACCGTTCGTACCGCCTGCCGGAACATGCGCTGCGTGAAAGCGAGTACCTGACCCACCCGATCTTCCACCAGAACCGGGCCGAGGCCGAGATCACCCGCTACATGCGTCGCCTGGCCGACCGCGACCTGGCGCTGGACCGCGCGATGATCCCGCTGGGCAGCTGCACCATGAAGCTGAACGCGACGATCGAGATGATCCCGGTCACCTGGCCCGAGTTCGGCAACCTGCACCCGTTCGTTCCCGAAGATCAGGCCGCCGGTTATCACGAGATGATCGCCGACCTGAACGACAAGCTGTGCCAGATCACCGGCTATGACGCGATTTCGCAGCAGCCAAACTCTGGCGCGCAGGGCGAATATGCCGGGCTTCTGACCATCCGCAACTACCACATCGCGAATGGCGAAGGACACCGGAACGTCTGTCTGATCCCGACCTCGGCCCACGGCACCAACCCGGCGTCCGCGCAGATGGTTGGCTGGAAGGTCGTGCCGATCAAGGCCGATGACGACGGCAACATCGATCTGGAAGATTTCCGCACCAAGGCGATCCAGCATTCGGACAACTTGGCCGGCTGCATGATCACCTACCCGTCGACCCATGGCGTGTTCGAGGAAACCGTGCAGGAGGTTTGCCAGATCACCCATGATCACGGCGGTCAGGTCTATATCGACGGTGCCAACATGAACGCCATGGTGGGCCTGGCCCAACCGGGCAAGATCGGCGGCGACGTGAGCCACCTGAACCTGCACAAGACCTTCTGCATCCCGCACGGCGGGGGTGGCCCCGGCATGGGTCCGATTGGCGTGAAGGCCCACTTGGAAGAGCACCTGCCGGGTCACCCGGAATACGGCACCGCCGTCGGTCCGGTCTCGGCCGCGCCTTTTGGCTCGCCTTCGATCCTGCCGGTCAGCTGGGCCTATGTGCTCTTGATGGGTGGCGCTGGCCTGACCCAGGCAACCAAGGTGGCGATCCTGAACGCCAACTACATCGCGGCGCGGCTCAAGGACGCCTATCCGATCCTCTACACCTCGACCACCGGTCGCGTGGCGCATGAATGCATCCTCGACACCCGTCCGCTGAACGACGAGGGCGGTGTGAGCGTGGATGACGTGGCCAAGCGTCTGGTCGACAGCGGGTTCCACGCCCCGACCATGTCCTGGCCAGTGGCCGGTACGCTGATGGTGGAGCCGACGGAATCGGAACCCAAGGCCGAGTTGGACCGCTTCATCGACGCCATGCTGTCGATCCGCGCCGAGGCGCAGGATATCATCGACGGCAAGATCGACCCGGAAAACAACCCGCTGAAACACGCCCCCCACACGGTGCGTGACCTGGTGGGCGAATGGGATCGTCCCTATAGCCGCGAACAGGCCTGCTTCCCGCCGGGCAACCTGGGTGTCGACAAGTACTGGCCGGTCGTGAACCGGGTCGACAACGCCTATGGCGACCGCAACCTGATCTGCACCTGCCCGCCGATGTCGGACTACGAAGACGACGGCGAGGTGTAAGTCCCTCTTTGAAAACAAAGACCTGCCCGGCGTGTTCGGGCAGGTTTCCCCCCCGACAGAATGGAGGTCCCATGTCCTATCTCGAAGAGCTCAAGCCCGACAGCCCGGCCGTGACCTCGACCAGGCCGGATGTGCAAGGTGTGACCATCATCCTGCCCGAAGGGGTGCCCTGTTTCCACGCGCAGATCCTGGCCGAGCTGTTTCGCGCCGCCAACGAGCTGATCAGCGAGGCGGATTATACGCTCGACATGCGCCACCTGTCGGACGCGCCCGTGGGTGATCCCGCCCCTTGGCGTCAGCGCATGGTGATCTTTCTGGGCGATATCCAATCACGCTGGCAGACGGACCGTCGCCTGTGGCAGCGCGCGCAGCAGATCATGAACCTGTCCTACACCAGCGTGCTGGTCGGGGGCGCGGCCTTCCTGTTGACCGGGTCGGCCTATGAACAGGACACGACCCTGGCGATCCACCCGAACTTCACCCTGGCGGCAGGCGAGGAAGGGCTGCAGGTTGCGGCCCCCACGGACCTCTACCTGCGCGAGGGACGCATTCAGAGCGCCATCAGCCCGCTTGCCGTGATCAAGCTGCTGCTGGATCACATCCGCGAGGTGCATGGCGATTTCTCGGCCTCGGCGCTGGCGGGTTACGTCGGGATCGACAGCGGGCCTGAACAGGCGCGCAGCCCCTTTGCCCTGGACATCCGCCGCCGCTCTGGCGGGGACCGGGTGGTGGCGAGCTGCCTGGACCTGATGGAGCAGAACCTGGAAAGCCCGCAGTCGATCCATGACATTGCGAAACAACTCCATGTCTCGCCGCGCCAGTTGCAGCGCCGCTTCATGAATGTGCTCAGGGAAACGCCGCTGGCGATCTACCGCGTGCTGCGCGCGGAAAAGGCGCATGAGCTGCTGACCCGCACCAGCCTACCCCTGGCCGAGGTCGCCCTGGTCACCGGTTTCGCGACGCCTTCGCACCTGACGCGCTGTGTGAAACAGGTCTATTCCGCCACACCGCGCGACCTGCGCCACCGGGCCTTCCGGCTGGAACAGACCCGGCAGGTCGCATGAAAAAGGGGCGCGCGGCGCCCCTTTTCTTTAGCTGTAGTGCTTGTTGCGGGACATCTTGCCTATCCCTGGGTTCAGGCTGTTTGTCGGGTCGATCGACTTGTAGAAGGCCGCCAGGTCCGGTTTCGCCGGGTAAAGGTGCCCGACATTGTGCTCGGCCGGGTATTCCGCGCCGCGCTGGTCCAGGATCTCCAGCATCGCAGCCTTCAGCGCCTTCGGATCCGCACCCTTCTTGACGATATAGTCCTGGTGCAGCACGTGGCACATGAAATGGCCATAGTAGAGCTTGCTGACCAGCTGGTCCGAGATCTCGGGGGGTAGCTGTTCGAACCAGTCCCGGTCATTGCGCCTGAGCGCGATGTCCAGCGCGATGATGTCCTCGACCTCGCCCTGGTGCACATTCATGTAGCGCACGGCGGCGCCGGCCGCGGCGAAGCGCAGGAGGCCTGCCATCTTGGCCTCGCGCGCGTTGCATTCGAAGAAGTCCAGCGCGCCGGCGGCCTTCATGCGCTCCAGCAGGGTGCGGGCTTCACCGACGCCACCATCGCGCATCTTCAGGATCAGGTGGTGCGGATATTGCTTGCGGAAGGCACGCATCTTGCCAGGCAGGATGTTCGGCCACATCCGCGACAGCACCTGCATGAACCTGTCGGTGAAATTGGCAAGCCCCGGCACCCCGTTCAACCGCGCATCCACCGCGCCCTTCATCGCGAAGAACATCGGCAAACGGTCCGTGCCCAGCTTGTCGATCATCACCATCGTGTCCTTGCCGTAGCGGTCGGACAGGTCGAACACGTCCTCATGCATGTATTCGGCCGAGACGGGCAGGGTCTCGAACCCCGACAGGATCTCGCGGCGCAGATCGCCCAGGGCGCCGGTCTCGGGCGCGCCGATGTAGAATGTCCCCTCGGAGGCATTCATCGGATAGGTATCCAGGCGCACGGCAAAAACCGCCAGCTTGCCCGCGCAACCAGCGGCCTCGTACAAGCGGCTCTTGTCGGCATTGAACCGCGCGGGCGTGTCGGCGTCCACGTTGCGCACCCTGCGGGCGTAATCCGTGTCCGAGGCCTTGCGGTTGTCACTGGCGACATCCGCCTCCGTATAGTCTCCGTTCTGCAAGCGGGTCAGGATCTCCTCGGGGCTTTCGCCCAGCTTGACGCCCAGGTGATTGACCAGTTCCAACTGCCCATCCAGCGAGATCTGCGCATAGAGCGACAGCTCGGTATAGGACGGACCGCGCTCCACCAGCGAGCCGCCGGAGTTGTTGCAGACGCCACCCACCACGGACGCGCCGATGCAGGACGACCCGATCACCGAATGCGGCTGGCGCCCCAGCGGGGCCAGCAGTTTCTCCAACGCAAAGAGCGTCGAGCCGGGGAAGGAGATCACCTGCTCCCCACCCTTGATCAGCTGCAACTGGTCCATGCGGCGGGTATTGATCAGCACCACGTCGCGGTCATAGCTGCCCTTGGGGGTCGACCCCTCGGTCAGCCCGGTGTTGGCGGCCTGCATGATGACGATCTTGTCGGCCTCCACGCAGGCTTCCAGCACCTGCCATTGCTCCAGCAGGGTGGCGGGTTGCACCACTGCCAGCGCCTCACCTTCGCCCGACCGGAACCCCTTGCGAAAACGCGCGGTGCGTCGGGCGCCGGTCAGCACATGCCGCCGCCCGCAGATTTGTTTCAGCCTGTCGATCAGGTCCTGCTCAGTCATGGCGTAACTGTTCCTCAGTAGGCGACCGAGGGCAACCATGTTGCCAGCGCGGGCCAGAGGAAGACGAACAACAGGCCGGTCAGCTGCAGGATCACGAAGGGGATGATGCCCTTGTAGATATCCGTGAGCTTGATCTCGGGCGGGCAGACGCCTTTCAGGTAGAAGAGCGCGAAGCCTACAGGTGGTGTCAGGAAGCTGGTTTGCAGCGTCACCGCCACCAGGATCACGAACCAGATCAG
Source organism: Aliiroseovarius sp. (assembly GCF_965228805.1). Classification (NCBI taxonomy): domain Bacteria; kingdom Pseudomonadati; phylum Pseudomonadota; class Alphaproteobacteria; order Rhodobacterales; family Paracoccaceae; genus Aliiroseovarius; species Aliiroseovarius sp. The sequence continues at coordinate 2,131,951 of NZ_CBDDIE010000003.1, forward strand.
CGCCGGTTCATCGATGGCGCCAAAGCCGGGGATGTCCAGACCCAGACCGTTCACGATCGGGCGCATCAGTGGCAGCACGATCAAAGTGATCTCGATCCAGTCCAGCACGAAGCCCAGCAGGAAGACGATCCCGAGGATGATGAACACCGTACCGGTGGGGCCAAAGCCCGCACCGTGGATAATGTCCTCGATCAACTGGTCGCCGCCCAGCTCGCGCAACACATAGCTGAACACGGTTGCACCCAGGAAGATGGCGAAGATATAGGCGGTGGTGTTGAAGGTGGCTTTGAGCACGTTCACGAGCTTGCGGAAGGTCAGCTTGCGATATCCCAGCGCCAGCAGGGTCGCGCCCAGGGCGCCCACGCCGGAGGCTTCGGTCGGCGTAGTGAGACCAGCGAAGATCGACCCCAGCACGGCCAGGATCAGGCCCAGGGTCGGCAGGACGGCAATCAGCACGCCCTTGATGGCGGCCCAATCGGGACGGGTTGCGCCCTCCGGCACCGGGGCCACGTCGCGTTTCACCAGCGCGATGACGAAGATATAGGTCAGGTAGAGCACGCCGATGATTACGCCCGGGAACACCGCGGCCATGAACAGGTCACCCACCGACAGGGCCATCTGGTCGGCCATGATCACCAGCATGATCGACGGCGGGATCAGGATGCCCAGCGTGCCAGAGGCAGACACCACACCAGCCGCCAGCGAGGGGTTGTATTTCTGTTCCATCATCGACGGGAGCGACAGCACGCCCAGGAGCACGACCGAAGCACCGATGATACCCGTCGAGGCCGCCAGGATGATGCCGATCATGGTCACGGTGATCGCGAGCCCCCCGCGCACAGTGCCGAACAGGCGCTGCATCGAGGTCATGAGCCGCTCTGCCACGCCGCTTTCGTCCAGCATCAGCCCCATGAAGATGAACATCGGCAGGGCCACCAGAACCGCGTTGGACATGGTCGCATAGACCCGGTTCACAACGGCGCCCAGGGTCAGGTAATCAAGCCCGGTAAAGGTGCTTTCCAACCCCGTCCAGGCCATCAGGTCATTGTCGAACAGATAGGCCAGCCCGCAATAGGCCACGCCGACGCCCGCCAGCGTCCAGGCCACCGGGAAGCCGGTAAACAGAAGCGCGATGAAGGTCAGGAACATGGCGATGACCAGCTTTTCCTCGGTGGTTTCCACCACGAAGGTCAGCGCGGTCGCGACCACGGCGAAGGCGACCAGCGCCCAGAGGATCAGACGCAGATCCTTGCCCATGCGCTCGTCGGCGTAGTTCACCAGGATGGCGTGGCCGTCATGGATCAGCCGCGCCACGGCGGCCAGGGCCAGCAGCACGAAACTGGCCGGGATCACCGCCTTGAAGGCCCAGCGGGCGGGCAGGCCGGTGGGGCTGTCAGAGCGTTCATTGACCCGCCAGCTCTCATAGAAATAGTCCCAGCCCTGATCGACCATCAGGTAGATGAATGGGGTCAGCAGGGTCAGGATGCCGATCACCTCGATCACCCGCTGGGCACGACGCGACAGCTGCATGTGCAGGATGTCGACGCGCACATGGCTGTCGGTCACCAGCGCGTAGGAGATGCCGACCATCGTCACGAGCCCGTAGAAATGCCACTGCACCTCATCCAGCTTGGGGAAGTTCAGGTTGAACAGGTAGCGCAGGCTGACCTGGGTCACGATTGCGGCGACCAACAACAGGTTGGCCCACATGACGACATTGCCGATGCCCTTGACGGTCTTGTCGATGGCAACGGCCGTGGCCTGCGTGTCGCGGTCCTCATGCTCGAGGATGTGCTCGAACACGTCGACGGGATCGGCGGGGTCCACTTCGTGGGTATGCGGGGTCTGGGCCATGGTCTCCTCCACAGGCGATGCGGCGAAATTGCGCGGGCGTCAGGTCGATAAAGGGAGAAACGAATGGGAAATGCGGGGCGGCAGGTGGGGCCGCCCCGCGGCGCAAGCAGGGTTTACTTGCGCGGGAGGAAGGCATTTTCCTTCCAGATGGCATAGCCTTCGCGGAAGGCGGTCATGTCTTCCAGAACCTTGGCGAAGAAGGCGTCATTGGCGGCCTCTTCCTTGGCCACGGCTTCCCAGTTCTCGCGGAAAGTCGCCAGCATCTCATCCGACCAGGTCTTGATGGTCACGCCGTTGTTTTCGACATTGTCCAAGAGGGCCGCGTGCTGGATCGCTTCACCCTCGGCAAAGCTGTCGGTCATCGAGGCCTTGCAGGCGTTTTCGATGATTGCCTGGTGCTGCGGTGTGGCTTCGTTCCAGACGTCCTTGTTGACCAGCAGTTCGAACACGGTGGCCTGTTGGTGCCAGCCGGGGAAGTAGTTGAACTTGACCAACTTGTGGAAGCCCAGGCGGGCGTCGATGGCGGGCATCGAGAACTCGGTCGCGTCGATTGCGCCTTTCTCCAGCGCCGGGAAGATCTCGCCACCCGGCAGCAGCGAGGTTGCCACACCCAGGCGCTGCATGACTTTGCCGCCCAGGCCGAAGAAACGCATCTTCAGACCGTTCAGGTCTTCGGGGCTGTTGATTTCGGTGTTGAACCAACCCGAGGTTTCCGGCGCGATGATGGCGCAAGGAATGACCTTCACGTTGAAGCCGGCCTGGTCATACATCTCCTGATACAGGGTCAGACCATTGCCGTAGTAGAGCCAGGCCATGTATTCGCCCGCTTCCGGGCCGAAGGGCACGGCGGAGAACAGCGGCGCGGCCGGGATCTTGCCCGCCCAATAACCGGCGGTGGTGTAGCCCGAGTTGATCTTGCCCGAGCTGACGGCGTCCAGGATCTCGAACGGCGGCACCAGTTTGCCGGGCTCATAGACCTTCATGCGCAGCGTGCCGCCAGACATCAGGTCCAACTGTTCGGCGACGCGCGGGATCGGCGAGCCGAGGCCGGGCAGGGCGGTCGAAAACGCGATCGGAGTTTTCAGCAGCAGCTTGTCGGCCGCGTTGGCCGCGGTGGTGGCTGCGGTAGTCAGAACGGTGGCGGCAATGGCCAGCGAGGTCAGGGTCTTTTTCATATCTCTCCTCCAGAGTGGTCGCAAAGCCGCCTCCACGGCTTTTCTCGGTGCCGAAAGGCTCGGCATGGTGTTGGTAAATAAATCTTACCACTGGTTTTGGTCAACAAGTTTATTTACCACTGGTGCAGTGCATGCTGCCGATACTGCGAGGTGCGAGGTGGCGTTTTTGAAACGGGGAATTGCGCAAGGCCGTTGAAAGTACTTGGGAAATCGCGACTTTCCTGTTGTCACTCCGCGTTCACCCGGCTCTTGAAAAATGCACGCCGTTGGTAAATATTTCAGACAACCACCGGGCAAGCGTCCCGGCGAAGGAGGTGCACAAAATGAGCGATACCAGCCCTTTCGATCCGGTCGGACACGAATCGATTGCCGACGCAGTGGTGCATCAGATTGAGGCGATGATCGTCGACGGCATCCTCAAAGAAGGGCGCAAACTGCCCTCCGAACGGGAGTTGGCCGAGGCCATGGGCGTGTCGCGCCCGAAGCTGCGTGAGGCGCTTCAGGCGCTCGAAGATCGTGGGTTGGTGCATGTGCGCCATGGGGATGGCACCTTTATTGCTGCCCTGTCCGGGCGGGCCATGTCACCCGCGCTTCTGGCGCTCTATGCCCGTCATGGGCGGGCTTTCTACGACTATCTCGAATACCGCCGCGAGCAGGAGGCCTTTGCCAGCCGTTTGGCCGCCGAACGGGCCACCAAATCGGACCTGGCTCGGTTGGGGGATATTCTGGAGACCTTGCAGAAGGCTTGGGAAGAGGGCGACGCCGAGGCCAGCCAGGAAGCCGATCTGGCCCTGCACGTGGCCGTGGTCGATGCCAGCCAGAACACAACCTTCATCCACATGATGGCCTCGATCTACGATCTCACGCGGCAGGGCCTGTTCTACAATCGGGCCTTCTTGCGAACGATGGATGGTACCGGGCGCAAATTGCTGGATCAGCATCGCGAGATCGTCGAGGCAATTCTGGCAGGCGACCCGGACCGCGCCGAGGCAGCGGCGCGCAAACATTTGGATTTTGTCGAAGAGAGTTTTCGGTGCTGGCAGGAGCAGACCGCGCGAGAGGAACGAGCGGCGAAGAGGCGGCAACTGTCAATGAGCTGAGCCACCGATTACCGGGCTAGGCGCTGCGCTGATGTGTGGGTTCCCCCCGGCGGATCGCGAGGTTGTTGCTGATCGTCTCCAGCAACTGTCTGCGATTGATTGGTTTCGACAGAAAATCATCCATACCGGCCTCAAGGCAGCTCTGCCGGTCGCTGGAGAAGGCATTTGCCGTCAAGGCCACGATCGGGGGTTGGGCGATGTCCAGGGCGCGGATCTGCCGGGTGGCTTCTATCCCGTCCAGCTCGGGCATGGACATGTCCATCAACACAAGGTCGAAGTGCATGGAGCGGCAGAGCTCGACCGCCTCGCAACCGTTCTCTGCCTCGACCAGTTCAGCATCCTGATCGGAAAGGTACTTACGTACAAGGAACCGGTTGGTGCGGTTGTCTTCCGCAACCAGAATACAGGCGCCACGGAGCGTGGTGGGGCTGACGCCGGGGACGTTGGCCGCGGGGCTGTCGCCAGCCAAGGGCGAAGTGTGGACCTCAAGTCGGAAGCAGCTGCCCTTGCCGGGGGTGGAGCGCAGGCTGATTCCGCCCCCCATCAGTTCTGCCAGGAGGCTGGATATGGTCAGGCCCAGGCCGGTGCCGCCGAACTCGCGGGTGGTCGCGGCATCGGCCTGCGAAAACCTGTCGAAAACGTGCCTGGCCTGTTCCTCCGAGATGCCGATCCCCGTGTCCTCGACCTCAATTTCCAGGCGCCGCGGGTTGCCATCTACCGTCGCCACCCGCAGGGTCACCCCGCCGTCTGAAGTGAATTTCACCGCGTTTCCCAGCAGGTTGACCAGGATTTGGCGCAAACGCCCATCGTCACTACGCACCTTGTCGGGCAGAGCCGGGTCATAGTGGACGTCCAGGGCCAGCCCCTTCTGTTGTGCCTTCGGGCGCAGAATATCCACCGCGCTGTCGACGCAGCCACGAAGGTCGAAATCAACCTCCGATATCGTGGGAATGCCGCTTTGCAGGCGGGACAGGTCCAGAATGTCGTTGATGATCGTCAGCAGTGCCTGGGAGGAGTTGCGGATAACCTCAACATATTGTTTCTGCTCGTCTGGCAGGTCGGTTTCCGCCAGCAGGTCGGCCATGCCGACGATCCCGTTCATCGGTGTCCGGATCTCGTGGCTCATGTTGGCGAGGAACTCGGACTTGGCACGGTCGGCCTGTTCGGCGGCCTGTTTCGCTTCCGCCAACTCGCGAGCGTGGGCCTTTGCGCGGGTGATGTCCCGTTCGATCCCGACAATCACCGATACCTGACCATTCTCATCCAGAATCGGAACCGAATTGGTTTCGACCCAGATCTCGCGCCCCGTTTTTGCATAATTCAGAATCTCGCCATGAAAGGGCTCCCCGCGTGCCTTGTGCGCGTTGATGTCGCGCACCGTATCCAAGTCGGTGTCCGGACCATTAAGCAAGGTGCCCAAAGGCTTGCCGACAGCCTCACGGCTCGAGTACCCGGTCATACGTGTGAAGGCGTCATTGGTCCAGATGACCATTGACTGCGGGTCAGTCAGAACAATGCTGTCCGTCGCATGACGTGCGACGAGTGAAAGTTGTCGAAGCTCGGCCTCTCGACTCTGTAGCTCGGCAATGGCTTCGCGGCGCTTTTCGGATTGGCGTCCAGCCAGAAATGTCGGGTAGAGGATCAGCAGCCCCGCGACGAGATAGGCCAGCCGTCGCTGCCAGGCATGGGGCGGGGTTGTGTCCCATCCGCCAAGCGGGCGCGCGGCCATCTGCCAGCTGCCGACGGGCAAGAGGATGTCGGTAAGAACTGGGTTGTCGTTCAGGATTGTGGGATCGCCATGAAACAGTGGGCCGTCGGCACCGGTGCCATCCTGGCCAACCAAGGCGATCTCGATCCCCATGTTCGGATCGATCAACCCGGTGTCGGCGTAGAGCGTATCGGCATCCAGAACGGCGGCGAGCAGGCCCCAGAAGCGGCGTTTGCCATCTTCCTGTACGAAAATCGGAAAGCGCAGAATGAAACCTCGGCCGCCCTGCACCAGGTTCAAAGGGCCTGCGAGGACGGTTTCGCCGGTGTCGCGTGCGCGGAAGGCGGCCTCCCGTTGGGCCGGATTCTTGTTGTAGTCCAACCCAATAGCCGCCTTGTTGCGCTCATAGGGATGCACAATCGTGATCACGAGGTCCGGCGCCACGGCAAGGTTCAGGATCCCCTCCTTATCGCCGATCACCTGGGCGGCAAGTTGGCTGAAACGCGCCTGATCCATGTCGGGATTGGTCGACAGTACCGCGACAAGGCCGCGCACCAGTTCGATATCCGCGTTCAGATACCCTTCGAGCCGGGAGCGGATCAGGCTTGCCTCCGTCCTGACGGCGGCGCGGCTTTCCTGCAGGGCGAGCAGGCGGTTTTGCCTTTCCGCGAAGGTGATGGCCCCCACGACCACGACAAATGCGATCAGTGTTGGCAGATAGGTACGCAAATCCAACCACCGCCGGACGGCGTTCAAGGGGCGATGCGGCCCCCCGCTGTGACTCGGGGTCGGGCGTGCGCTGAGCTTGGCCATGGCACAACGATGGCAGAAAGGAGTTCAGGGACGGTTAACGTGGGCGCCAGATGTGAGTTCCTTACGAGCCCGATGCTGAGCGCAGGGAAGCTAACCGGATTGTTGAACCAGTGAAATTGTTGAACCAGTGAAGTTGCTCATACGCGCATAGGATTTTCGAACCTGTCGGTGGTCGGGGATGGAGTGGATAGCCGTACCTGCAACCGACTCGCTGTTTTTTGAGCTTATGACGGACATTGATTGGCGCCGATTTCCGGTCGGCACGGCATTTGTGAAATTAGATAATTGTCATTCTTGACAATAAATCTAACATGGTTATTTGTCAGTTGTGACAAAAAATGGAAATGCCATGCCACGCCCCTCTCTCAAGGACCAACGGTCCGCTGAAATACTTGATGCCTATCTGACCTGTGTTGCCCGGTTCGGGCTGGACGGTGCCACGCAGGAACGCATTGCCGCTGAAGCCGGGGTCAAGCGCCCGCTGTTGCGCCATTACTTGGGCAACCGGGACCAGATGATCGGCGCGCTGACCGATCATGTCGTCGCGCAATATGGTGAGGCAATTGAGATGCTTGAACACGCTCTGGCCCCAGACCTATCCGCGCCCGAGTTGGTCGAGCTTCTGTTTGCGGAGGAGGGCGGCACCGATCCGCGGCTGATGCTGGCCTACCAGGCACTGGTCACCGCCGCGCCGGAGTACCCCGACATGCGTGACCCGCTGTTGCGCAGCCTGGCGCGGTTCCTCGACGTAATCGAACAGGCGCTTAGCAGGGCGGTGCCTGCCGCGCCACGCGGTCTGGTCCGGGCTGTGGCGCAAGGCATTGCCGCCTCTCATGTGAACCTGGATGCGCTGTCGCCACTGTCCCCGCCTGCCGAATGGCGCGCGGAATTGAAACAGGCCGCGATGATCCTGGCCGCCCATCTGGAGGCCTCGTCATGAGCCGGTCCCGCCTGATCAACTACCTTGCCTTGCCGGTCCTGTTGGCCGCCGCCGTCACGGGGCTCTACTGGGTCTGGGGGCTACTGTTCCTGTGGTGGCTCGTGCCCTCCATCGCCACCGGCCTGGCCCATTTCGTCTTCGAGGTCGACCGCGATCAAGACCCGATCCTGTTCTGGATCGTGGTTGTTATGTGGGCCGCCTTCGGCCTGATGCTGATCGCCGCCTCCCTGTTCCCGCAATACGCCCCCTGGCTCGTCTGACGAGACGTAAATGACCCGCATGTATCATCGCCTCCCGGTTGAGGCCTATACCTCGCAGGACTGGTTCGACCGCGAACAGCGCCTGATTTTTTCCCGCAGCTGGCGTTTTGCCGGGCTGGCCGAGGATGTGCCCGAACCCGGCCACTACGTCTCGGTCCGGGCCGGGCTGAACAATATCTTCATCGTCATGGGGCGCGACCACCGCCTGCGCGCATTTCACAACATCTGCCGCCACCGTGGCACCCAGCTGATCCGCGCCGTGGGCAAGACGCAGAAGGCGCTGACCTGCCCCTATCACGACTGGACCTATGACCTGGAGGGCAACCTGATCTCGGTCCCCGACGAGGCCACCGAATATCCGAACGGGATCGACAAGAAATGCTTTGGGTTGAAACCGGCCAGTGTGGATGTCTGGCGCGGCATGCTATTCGTGCACCCCGATCCGCAGGCACCCAGCTTGGCCGAATGGTTCGGCCCGGTCGACGCCTTCCTGGGCCCGCACCGGCCCGAGGAACTGGTCGAGTACCCGGAAGCGCGCGGCAGCTATGAGATAAAGGCCAATTGGAAGATCGTGGTCGAGAACTACATCGACGTCTACCACCTGTCCCACCTGCATTCGAACACGCTGCACATGTATGACCACGCGCGCGGCGAGTACGGCTGGAAGGGGCCGCATTACCATTTCTGGGAGCCACCCAGTGCGGATTACGCCAAGGAACTGGAAAAGAATCTGCCGACCCCGCGCGTGATCCCCAAACCGCATGTGGGCGCTTGGGTGCCGATGCTGTTTCCGGGCCTCGGCCTGGGCGCAAGCGAGGACAGCTGGAACCTGTTTTCGATCATCCCGCTCGCGCCCGATCTGACCCGGGTCGAAAACCGCACGAAATTCGCCAATGTCTCCTCCTGGGAGTTCACGAAACAGGAATGGCGCAGCTGGTCGTTCTGGAAAAGCTTCGGTGGTCCGAAATACCAGGGCGATGACGTGGCGGGCGAGGATGACCCGATGGCCTCGGGCGACTTCACCGCCGAGGACATCTATGCCTGCGAGCAGCAGCAGAAGGCGCTGGCCAGCCCCTATCTGGAGATCGGCCCGGCGGCGGAGGGCGAAAGCCCGATCCTGGGCCACCAGCAGGCGATCCTGGATTTCATGGCCGCGGCCGACGGGGTGGAGACATGAGCCTCGCCACTCGCCGGGCCGCGCTGATGGAGGGCCGGTCCCTGACCCTCGGCAGCCTCTTTGCCGCCTTCTGGCCCCAGGTCGGGGTGACTTGGGCGCTGACCCTGGTCGAGGTGGCGCTCTTCGCCCTGATCCCGCTGTTGATCGGCCAGGCCATTGATGGGCTTCTGGCCTCCGATCCCGCCGCGTTCTGGCAGCTGGGCGGGGTGCTGGCGGCGCTGATCGTGCTGGCGACCGGGCGTCGCGTCTATGACACCCGCGCCTATGGGTTGATGCGGGTCGAGCTGGGCAAGGCCCTGGCCCGGCGCGCCGCCGCGCTTCCGGTCTCGCGCCTGAACGCACGGCTCGACATGGGGCGCGAACTGGTTGATTTCCTGGAGGGCGAGGCGCCGGAGGCGATGACTTCGGTGATCCGTGCCCTGGCTGCCGTGGTGATCCTGGCCGGGTTCCACACCACCCTGGGGCTGGCAACCATCGGTGCCTTTGTCGCCATGCTGGTGATCTACGCCCTGGCGCATGGCCGGTTCTTTCGCCTCAACAGCGCTTTGAACGAGCGTATGGAGCAACAGGTCAGCGTGCTGGAAACCCGCTCCATGCCGCGCCTTGGCGCGCACCTTCTGGGTCTGCGCAAGTCCGAAATCCGCGTGTCCGACACCGAGGCGCTGGTCTATGGCCTGATCTTCGCGGTGCTTCTGGGCCTCGTCATGACCAACCTCTGGGTCGCCACCCAGGTGACCGAGGTCACCGCCGGGCGGGTCTTTTCCATCGTCACCTATTCCTGGGATTTCGTCGAGGCCGCCCTGGTCCTGCCGATGACCCTGCAATCGCTGTCCCGCCTCAGTGAAATCACGGCGCGGATCAACGCCACGGAGGATATGGCATGAAACCTCTTCTCGCGGTCCTGGTCGGCAGCGTGCTGTCCGCCGGGCTGGTCTGGGCGGCCCCCGAAGTCAAGCCCGAGGACTTGGTGAACCGTTACCATGTGACCACCGGCGCCAACGGGCTGGTGGCCAGCTGGGCCGACTGGCACCCGGAGGCCGAGGTCCACGTCACGGTGAAATACGGCTACGGCACACCGGATGACCGGTTCAACTACAAGGCTGCGGAGTGGGAGAGCTTGCCGGATTGGCAGGAAGCACCCGAGGTCGCCAAGACGATGGTCGACTATCGCGAGGTATCGCACGGTGATCGGCACCATGAGATCAAAGAGACCGAGGCGGGCTATCGCGTCGTGACCCGTCGCACGGTGCGCTATGTCGCTGGCGGCTATGCCGGTGCGATGACCGAGACCGAGGAATTCGACATCACCCGCATCGCGGGCCAGTTGGTGATCCGCCGGGTCGACGCAACCTACGACTACAGGTGACGCCGATGCTGCTGTTTCTGCTGGTTAATGCTGCATTCCTGGCCAGTTTTGCCTGGCTGTCCGTCTCTGGCGTCGGTCTGTCGGTCTGGGCGCTCTGGCTGCTGGCCTGGTTCGCGGCCGACTACCTGGCGATCTGGATCACCGGTTTCGAACCGCCTGCCTGGGCCTGGGGCGGAGTCCTGGTCGTGCTGGTGTTGATTTGGATTGGATTTGGATATTTGCCGATGGAAGGGGGCGTGTGATGCGTGACTTTCAAACCCTGCGCGTAGCTGCGGTCACGTCTGAGATTGAAGGGGCGGCGACCTCGGTGAGTTTCGATGTGCCACCGGGCCTTGCCGAGACTTTCGCCTGGCGCGCGGGCCAACATCTGACCCTGCGCTTTCACCTGGATGGTGAGGAACTCCGGCGCAGCTACACGATCTCCAACCCGCCCGGCGCGGCGCTGCGCATCACCGTGAAGCGGGTGCACAAGGGCGTGGTGTCGAACCATGTCGGAGACGCCCTGAAACCGGGCGATCTGGTCGAGGTCATGCCGCCTTTCGGCCGCTTCCGCCTCGACCCGGGCGCGACCGCCCGGCGCACCCACTACTTCTTTGGCGCGGGCAGCGGGATCACCCCGCTCTACGCGATGATCCGCGCGGTGCTGGAGCGCGAGCCCTGGTCGGTCGCCCATCTGATCTACGGCAATGCCGATGCCGACAGCATTCTGTTTCAGGAGGCGCTGGAGGCGTTGCAAACCGCCCACCCGGAACGTTTCACCCTGCGCCACGTGCTCTCCTCCCCCTCGATGTGGAGCTGGTTCACCCCCTGGCGCAAGGGTCGGGTGGACGCTGAGGCCATTGCGGCGGCCATTACCGAGACCCCGCCCGAGGCGCAGGATGTGCAGTACTGGATCTGCGGGCCGGGCAGCATGAATGCGGATGTAAAGGCAGCGCTGATGGGGCTGGATGTGCCCGCGGAGCGTATTCACATGGAAAGTTTCGGGGGTGGTGAGGTCGCGGCGGACGGGGTCGAGGGGATCGCCTCCGCGGCCCAGGTCATGCTGGATGGCGCCACCCACACGGTGCCGGTTGCCGCCGGACAGACTCTTCTGGACGCGTTGCGTGCCGCCGACATCTCACCACCGTTTTCCTGCCAGTCCGGTGTCTGCGGCGCCTGTCGCGCCAAGCTGGGGACTGGCGAGGTGCACATGCGTGCGCGCATGGCGCTGGAGGATGCCGACATTGCCGCAGGGCAGGTGTTGACCTGCCAGTCGGTTGCCCGGTCGGACCGTTTGACCTTGAGTTTCGACAGCTGACGCGGGGCGGGGCTAATCCGCGCGGGCGTTGCTCCGCTATGCGCCGTGGACTTGCGACACCGCGCCTGCCTGCTTAGGAAGACAACCGATGCGCAGTATGAGACTGATCACACCAATTCGGGCCCTCGCGACGGTTCTGACCGTTTTCCTGGGTCTCACCGGACCAACCTCGGCCTGGAGTGATGCGGATGCTCTGTCGCGCGAAATTCATCTGATCAATGATCCCGACTGGGGAGAGGCTGAGGTGATCCTGCGCTTCCCTATGGCGCTGGTCGGCGGCGGGGTGGTTTCGACGGGGTTTCTGGTCACGGACACCCGGGAAGGGAAGACGCACGTCCACATCGACCAGGCCGCCTATGAGGACGACTATTCGGGGTTCGTTGCGTTCCTGCTGAGGGACTACCGCTTCACCGTAAACGGGCAGGAGGTCACACCTGAGTTGGGCACCCTGTCGCTGGTGGTGACGCGCGGGGCGGTTGGCCTCTATCCGGGGCTGACCCCGAGCCTGCAACTGCTCAACATCTGCACGGCCTTCCCCGGGCAGGAGAGTATCGAAGACCTGGAGGTTGTTTTCCAACTCTACCTGTCAGACACCAGCGCGGCGGATGTGATCGGGATCGAAGTGGTGGGTGGTCCGGAAGGCAGACCGGTCGAGACCACCGTGACGGACCACAGATCGGGCCAGCCGGTGGTCGAGCATCACGCAGGCACGCACCGGCGACGGTTCTCTCTCTCCGTCTCTCCATAGCCGCACAAAAGAAAACCCCGCCCAAATGGACGGGGTTTCCAAACTCTCAGTCCTGACGGATCAGCCCTTCTTCAGGACCTCGCGGCCCAGCAGCTCGGCGATCTGCACCGCGTTCAGGGCGGCGCCCTTGCGCAGGTTGTCCGACACGCACCACAGGTTCAGGCCGTTTTCGACCGTGACGTCCTGGCGGATGCGGCTGATGAAGGTGGCAAAGTCGCCGACGCATTCGATCGGGGTGACGTAGCCGCCCGCCTCGCGCTTGTCGACAACCAGGATGCCCGGCGCCTGGCGCAGGATGTCGCGCGCTTCGTCCTCGTCCAGGAACTCCTCGGTCTCGATGTTGATCGATTCCGAATGACCCACGAAGACCGGCACGCGCACGCAGGTGGCGGTGACTTTGATCGACGGGTCGACGATCTTCTTCGTCTCGGCGATCATCTTCCACTCTTCCTTGGTGTCACCGCTGTCCATGAAGACATCGATATGCGGGATTACGTTGAAGGCGATCTGTTTCGGGTAGACCGACGGTTCGACCTCCTGACCCGGGACATACATGCCCTTGGTCTGGTTCCACAGCTCGTCAATCGCGTCCTTGCCCGAGCCCGAAACCGACTGGTAGGTCGACACGACAACGCGCTTGATCTTGGCGCGGTCATGCAGGGGCTTCAGCGCCACAACCATCTGCGCGGTCGAGCAGTTGGGGTTCGCGATGATCATCTTGTTCTTGTAGCCGTGCACCGCCTGCGGGTTCACTTCCGGCACGATCAGCGGAATGTCCGGGTCGTAGCGGTAAAGCGACGAGTTGTCGATCACCACGCAGCCCGCCTCGGCAGCCTTGGGCGCATAGACCTTGGTGGCCTCGGACCCCACGGCGAAGAGCGCAATGTCCCAGCCCGCGAAGTCGAAGGTGTCCAGGTCCTTGGTGGTCACGGTAGTGTCGCCAAAGCTGACTTCGGTGCCGAGCGAACGGCGCGAAGCGAGCGCGGCGAGTTCGTCCACAGGAAACTGGCGTTCAGCCAGAATGTTCAGCATTTCGCGGCCCACGTTACCCGTGGCGCCAACGACGGCGACTTTGTAGCCCATTACGGGGTCTCCTTTTACGAGTCTGTCTTTGCAAAGACGGGCGGGGTTTAGCCGAAACCGCGCCCTTGGGGAAGGGGGCGGGGCATGGATTTACGTTGACTTGACCATTCTGTGCTGTAATGGAGGCACATTCCGGCCCGCTGGGGCGTGAACAGCCCGGCGCGACTGCGCGCCACGGCCGGAAGGATTGGCGCCGGATGCGCCAAACAAGGTTCCCAGATCACGCGGGGGTACTGACGGCCGGATCGGCAAGGCGGGCACGAGGCCCCTTTGCGAGCGCCAGGCCGCACCCATCCGACGGGCAATGGCCCGTGACCGTGACGAACGGTGCGCCGATGCTGCGTGCCAGAAAGATGAATATGACGACGTTTGATGACCTCGGGCTGGACCCGAAGCTTTTGAAATCCGTGGCCGATGCCGGCTATGAAACCCCGACCCCGATCCAGGTCCGTGCGATCCCGCCGGTTCTGGAAGGCCGTGACGTGATGGGCCTGGCCCAGACCGGCACAGGCAAGACCGCCGCTTTCGGCCTGCCGCTGATCCATCAGTTGCTGGCGCATCCGGGCAAGCCGGTGGCGAAATCCATCAAGGCACTGGTGCTGGCACCTACCCGCGAGCTGGTCAACCAGATTGCCGAGAACCTGGACCTCTACGTCCAGGGCACGCGCATGAAGGTGATGACCGTGGTCGGCGGTGCCTCGATCAACCGCCAGATCCGCGGTTTGGAACGTGGTGTGGACATCCTGGTCGCCACCCCGGGTCGCCTGATCGACTTGATGGACCAGAAGGCCATTCGCCTGGACTTGGCCCGCTTCCTGGTGCTGGACGAGGCCGACCAGATGCTCGACATGGGCTTCATCCACGCCTTGCGCAAGATCGCCCCGCAGATCGGCACGCCGCGCCAGACCATGCTGTTTTCGGCCACTATGCCCAAGCAGATGGAGGAACTGTCGCGCGCCTATCTGAAGGACCCGGTCAAGGTGCAGGTGACGCCCCCGGGCAAGGCTGCCGACAAGATCACCCAGGGCGTACACTTTGCCCCTGACCGACCCGAAAAGGTCGCGCTGCTGAAAGAGTATCTGGCCGATGAGCCCTCGGGCCTGTCGCTGGTCTTTGCCCGCACCAAACACGGCGCCGAACGGCTGATGAAGGAACTGGTAAAGGCCGGGTTCGCCGCCGTCTCGATCCATGGCAACAAGAGCCAGGGTCAGCGCGAGCGCGCCCTGAAGGCCTTCCGCGATGGCGACGCGCGGGTGCTGGTCGCCACCGATGTGGCCGCGCGTGGGATCGACATCCCGGGGGTGAGCCACGTGTTCAATTTCGACCTGCCGGAAGTGGCTGAAAACTACGTGCACCGCATTGGCCGTACCGCGCGGGCCGGGGCGGATGGGGATGCGATCTCCTTCGTGGCTGGCGTCGACATGGGCCCGCTGCGCGACATTGAAAAGCTGATGAAGATCTCGATCCCGGTGCTGGGTGGCGAAGAACCCGAGGCCGAGAAACGCGTGCAGGGACAAAACCGCGGTGGCGGTGGTGGTCGCCGCGGTGGTCGTCCGCAGGCGAAACCGGCACCGAAGCCTGCACAACCCGCGCGATCCGGAGGCGAGGCCAAACCTGGTCGGCGCCGTCGTCGTCGGCGCGGCAAGGCCGCCTGACGGGGGCCATGGGGGTCTGGGGGGCAGCCCCCAGCCACCGCCGCGCTATCGAAAACCATTTAATAGTTTTGTTTCGGCGATCCGCTTCGTCAGTCGGTGCGATCCCGGCTGAACAGGTAGACGCCAATTCCCAGTGCCAGTGGCACCGCGAAGAACAGGAACACCGCCTGATAGGGCTGGGTCGGGCTGGCGGCCCCTTTGCTCGCGCTGGCAAAGACACTGCCCGAGGCGAACTGGAACAATCCCACGCCGCCAATCCCGAACATGTTGACCAGGGTCACGCCCCGTCCCACCAGTTGCGGCGGGAAGAAGCTGCGCCCATGGGCCATGATCATCGGGAAGCTTGACCCGAACAGGCCGATCCCGGCCAACAAGGCGGTTATGACCCAGACATTGGCCGTGGGCGCCGCCCACAGCAGCGCAAGACAGGCAAGCGCCAGGCCATTGCCAACCACCACGACCCATTTGCGCGTGCCGAACACCCGGTCGAGCGGCCCGTAGGCCAGGTTGCCCACCACCATCGCCAGACCCATCGCCAGGGTCACCCAGCCGATCCCTTCGGACCCCAAGCCGTGCACTTCCTCCAGAAACGGCCCGGCCCAGAGCCCGCGCAGGCCTGCGGGGGCGGTGTAGTTCACGAACATCATCACCAGGATGAACCACAGTGCGGGCAGGCGCAGGAGATCCAGCAGCGAGCCTTTCGGCGCGCCTTCACGCCGCGCATTGGGTGGGTCGATCACGAAGATCAGGATCGCAACGGCCACGATCAGGGTAACGGCGGCGAGTCCCCACATGGTCTCGCGCCAACCCAGGATCTCGACTGCCCAGGCCATCGGCAGGGCCGCCGCGATATTGCCAAGCGCGCCGATGCCGATCACCGCACCGGCCAGCGACGCGAAGACGGCAGGCGCATACATGCGCGCAAAGATGTAATAAGAGGCCATCAGCACCGGCGAACAGCCCACGCCGATCAGCATCATCGCGATCTGCACATGGCCAGGCCCCTGCGCCAGGGCAAACATTGCCGCCCCACCGGCACCTCCCAAAGCCAACAGTCCCGCGGCCAAACGGCGCGGCCCAAGATGGTCCAGCGCCCAGCCTACGGGTAACTGCATGACCGCAAAGACGATGAACCACAGGCCGGAGGCCCGGGACAGGTGCTCGGCAGTGGCGCCAATATCCGTGTCCAGGACAGGCGCCATGACCGCCAGAAAGGCGCGGTAGAACTGGCTCAGCACGTAGGCCAGGACCAGAAAGATGAGCCCGGTTCGCATACCAATCTCCCCAAGTATAACCGGCGAAGAACACACCGGAACCAATGCGGATGCAAGCCCGGGATGGCGCCCTGTCAACAACCCTTGCAAATCACAACGATTCATGTGCTTGCTAGGGTATGACCGACACGCTCAAGACCGATTTCGACCTGGACACGTTCCTTCCCTACCAGCTTTCCGTCCTGGCCGCGCGTGTCAGCGCGGGTTTTGCGCGCCACTACAAGAAGGCCTATGGGATCTCGGTTGCCGAATGGCGCGTGGTTGCGCATCTGTCGCGCGGAGACGCGGTCAGCGTGCGCGAGATCCACGAGCGGGTGAACATGGACAAGCCCAAGGTCAGCCGTGCGGCCTCGCGGCTGGAAGAGGCGGGCTATGTCACCAAGCTCACCAACAGCACCGACCGACGGCTGGTCGAGCTCAGCCTGACCGACAAGGGCTGGGCGATGATTGCCGACCTGACCCCAATCGCTCTGCGCTATGAAGAACGGCTTCTGCAGGCCATCGGCTCGGAGGATGAAACCTTCCGCCGCCTGGTTGGCAGCCTGAACGAAGCCGCCCGCGATCCGCTGACCGACGGCTGAGCCAGCTGACGGGACGTCACGCGGCCCGCCCTATCTCCTGACGGAGCGTCACAAGCGACAGGGTTTCGCCCCTGTGGCAACCTGCGCGCAACTGCGAAATACGGGAGACTTTCCATGGACGATATCGTCATTCTGAGCGGCACGCGCACCGCGATCGGCACCTTTGGCGGCAGCCTTGCCGCCACACCGCCCAGCCAGCTGGGCGCCATCGTGGCGCGCGAAGCCATGGCTCGCGCTGGGGTCGAAGGTGGCCAGATCGGCCATGTGGCATTCGGCCATATCATCAACACCGAACCGCGTGACATGTACCTGTCCCGTGTCGCGGCGATGGAGGCAGGTATTCCTGACACCACCCCGGCGATGAATGTGAACCGGCTTTGCGGCTCGGGCGTTCAGGCAATTGTCTCGGCAGTCCAGAACCTGGCGCTGGGCGACGCGGATTTTGCCCTGGCTGGCGGGGCCGAAAACATGAGCCGCTCGCCCTATATCCTGCCTGCCGCGCGCTGGGGGCAGAAAATGGGCGATGTCGGCGCCCAGGACATGATGCTGGGCGCGCTGAACTGCCCCTTTGGCACCGGGCACATGGGGATCACGGCCGAGAATGTCTCGGATGAACATGCGGTGAGCCGCGAAGACCAGGACGCCTTTGCTGCCGAAAGCCAAAGTCGGGCCGCGGCCGCCATCAAGGCCGGGCACTTCAAGGACCAGATCGTGCCGGTCGAGGTGAAGAAGCGTCGCGAGCTTGTCACCTTTGACACCGATGAGCATCCCAAACCCACCACCGCCGAGACGCTGGCGGGGCTGCGTCCGGCTTTCAAGAAGGACGGGTCGGTGACGGCGGGCAACGCTTCGGGCATCAATGACGGCGCCGCGGCGCTGGTGCTGGCGCGTGCGGATGCTGCCGAGGCTGCGGGCCTGAAACCGCATGCCCGCGTGATCGGGTACGCCCATGCCGGCGTGCGCCCCGAAGTGATGGGCATCGGCCCCATCCCGGCGGTAGAGATGTTGCTGAAACGCACTGGTCTGTCGGTCGAGGATTTCGACGTGATCGAGTCGAACGAGGCCTTCGCCGCCCAGGCCATCGCAGTCAATCGCGGGCTGGGGCTGGACACGGCCAAGGTGAACCCGAACGGCGGCGCGATTGCCCTGGGCCACCCGGTGGGGGCCACCGGCGCGATCATTACCGTGAAGGCGATGTATGAGCTGGAGCGGATCGGTGGCTCGAAAGCGCTGATCACCATGTGCATTGGTGGCGGGCAGGGGATCGCTCTGGCCATTGAGCGCATCTGAGGCGGGTTGGGGACGGCCCCTGCGCGGCTCCCACCCTGGCTGGTGTCACGTCTGTGGCTGCGTTGCGTACACCCACCCCGCCGCGCCGGGCCGGTTCAGGTCCAGCCGTAACGCACAAGGTGGAAGAAGACCGGCGCGGCGAAGACCACGCCGTCGAGCCGGTCGATGAACCCGCCATGCCCGGCCATCAGATGCCCCCAGTCGCGCACGCCCTTGTCGCGTTTGATTGCCGACATGACCAAGCCGCCCATCAGTCCCAGCGCGGCAACGACCAGGCCAAGGCCTGCAGAGCCGAGCAGGCCGAAAGGCGTCATCCAGCTCAACCCCGCGCCGATCACCGCACCGGCCAGGATGGCAACACCAAACCCTTCCCGGGTCTTGGATGGGGACAGACCGGGTGCAACCGGGTGTCGACCCAGGAACTTGCCGGCCACGTAACTCAAAACGTCCGCCAGCTGCACCACCAGCACCAGGAAGATGACCAATAGCAGGTTGCGCCCCTCAAAACCCTCGATTGGCAGGGCCAACAGGGCGGGTATGTGCGAACCCGCGAAGACGCAGATCATCAACGCCCATTGTGTCTCGGCCACCCGCATCAGGAAACGATCGGTGTCGCCACGCAGGACGGAGACCATGGGCAGGAACAGGAAGGCATAGACCGGCACGAAGATCGAATACATGCCGTACCAGTCGATCCAGATCAGCCCGTACTGAACCGGTAGGATGACGAAGAAGGCGGTGACCAGTGCCCAGTGATCCGCACGGCGCTTGGCGGTCAGCGACAGGAACTCGCGCAGGGCTGCAAAGGATATGAGCGCAAAGAGCACGATCAGCCCGGGCCGTCCGAACAGGCTTGCCAGTCCCAGAAGCAACGCCATGCCCCACCAGGAATGGATGCGCGACATGTAGGCCTCGACCTCGGGATGCTCCCCCTCGGGGGAAAATTGCGCTTGCAGCCATTCGCCGATGAGCGTGGCGACCAGCAGGAGACCCAGGGCGGCCAGGGCCAGAATGCCGAACTCGGGAATGGTGCTCATGACGCACCCTCCTCGGACAGAGCCACGAGGGCCGCGCGGGCGCGGTCGAGGAAGGCGGTTTTATCTTCGCCCTCCTTCAGATGGATGGCCTCGCCGAAGCGCACGGAACACAAGAGCGGAACTGGCATGATCTCACCCTTCGGGATCACGTGGTTCATGTTCTCGATCCAGGCGGGGACCAGGTCGACCTCCGGCCGACGGCTGGCCACGTGGAAAAGCCCGGTCTTGAAGGGCAGGGCGGGGACGTCGCCCATGTTGCGCTTGCCTTCGGGGAAGATGATCAGGCTCGATCCCTCGTCCAGGGCGCTGACCATTTGGCTGACCGGATCGTCATCGCGTGTGTCCGGGTTGCGGTCGATCAACACCGCGCGGAACACATCGCGCCCGGCAAAGGCGCGCAGCGGCGAGGTCAGCCAGTAATCCGCCGCCGCCACCGGCCGGGTGCGATAGCGCAGGGCGGGCGGCAGCACCGCCCAGACCAGCACGAAATCCCCGTTTGAGGTGTGATTGGCGAAATAGATGCGCTGGCGTCGGGTGGGCCCGGCCCCCAGCCACACCCCGCGCACCGCCGTCAGCAGGCGGGCAAACATCACGATCACTTCGCCCGCAATCCAGGCAATCCAGTTCTTCAACACATGCCACCTCCCGCACCAATTGCGCGGCTCAGACAATTTGAAACGCCCTTGGCCGGGCACCGAAAATCAGGGTTGCGTTCGCGCCCGCATATTCCGCCGGAGCGGACCGAAGACGTTCGGGCTCAATTCGTCCAGGACGCCCTTATGCCCCCTTTCGGTTTACGGCGCATTTGCTTGAAATTCGAGCGATTTCTGTGGCGGTGATAAACCTTTTCTTATGCCCGTCTGCGGCATGTTTGGCAGGCTAGAGGGACAAGACTATGGGGTGTGATCGTGAACGCGATTGTGCAATTGACGCTTGAGGAAAAGGTTCGGCTCGACCGGGATCAACTGGAAGTGCTCTATGTTCAGTTGGGGCCCGCCGGGGCCGATAAGCTGGTAAGCCATGCTTTGGAAGAATTGGCCGTCGCACTTGCGAGGGTCGAGAAACATCACAAATCAGGCCGAATGGATGAGGTGCGGAGAGGCATGAAAGGCGTCGTCTCGATCGCGCAGCAGATCGGCATGACAACGCTGGCCCGGGTGGCGCGGGATGTGCTTGAGCTGTCCGAAACAACCGACGGGGCCGCCTATTGCGCGGCCATGGCGCGGTTGGGGCGAATTGGTGAAGGCAGTCTTATGGCGGTCTGGGATATTCAGGACATTCCTGTCTGATCTTGGGGACCCCAGGGCTTGCAGCGTAAAGGTGGAATGATGAAGGGGACGCTTGCGGCCCCTGACCACCGTTGTAGTCTGTGCGAAACTCTGCAGACGAGGCCCCTATGACCCTGACATTCGCTTCCCCTTCCAAAGATGCCCTGCCGCTCCAGGTGGTGGATAAAGCAGGTTTGGCAGAGGCCTTGGACGGGTTGCAGCCCGCAGCCCGGGGCTGGGCCGAGGCACAGGGGTTCAAGGCGGGCCTGGGCGAGGTTCTCGTTTTGCCAGGTGCGGAGGGCACGCCAGCCAGGGCGCTGGTCGGCTACGGTGATGCCAAGGCACGGGCGCGGCAGCGCTTTGGTCTGGCGGTGGCACGGGCAAAACTGCCTGAAGGAACCTGGCGGTTGGAGACCGACCTGACCGGTGATGCTTTGGAAGAGGCGGCGCTAGGCTGGCTGCTGGCGGGGTATCGGTTCGCCCGATATCGGGATCAATCCGCCCCCAAGGCGGAGTTGGCGGCGCCGAACGGGGTGGACGCAGCACGGCTTGAAGCCATCGCAGTCGGCGAGGCCCTGACCCGCGATCTGATCAATACACCCGCCTCCGACATGGGGCCTGCACAACTGGAACAAGCGGCGCGGGATCTGGCGGGTGAGTTCGGCGCCGAGGTCGGCGTGACCACCGGCGGTGCGCTGTTGGATGACAACTTGCCGATGGTCCATGCGGTGGGGCGTGCGGGTCCACAGGCGCCGCGTCTGATCGACCTGCGCTGGGGCGAGAGTGGCCCTAGCCTGACGCTGGTCGGCAAGGGGGTCTGCTTTGATACCGGTGGGCTGAACCTCAAACCCGGCGGCTCGATGGGCTTGATGAAAAAGGACATGGGCGGGGCAGCAACTGTCATGGGGCTCGCGCGCATGATCATGGCGCTGGAGCTGCCGGTGCAGCTGCGCGTGTTGATCCCGGCGGTTGAAAACTCGGTTGCTTCTGATGCGATGCGCCCCGGCGACATCCTGACCTCGCGCAAGGGGCTGACGGTCGAGATCAACAACACCGACGCCGAGGGTCGCTTGGTGCTGGCCGACGCGCTGGCCCTGGCGGATGAGGAACAGCCCGACCTGATCCTGTCGATGGCCACCCTGACCGGCGCGGCCCGGGTGGCCGTCGGGCCGGATCTGTCGCCCTTCTACGCGACCGAGCCCGCCGATGCCGCGGCAATCAAGGCCGCTGCGCCCCGGGTCGCCGACCCGGTGTGGGAAATGCCTTTCTGGGACCCCTACGAGAAGATGATCGAACCCGGCATCGCTGATCTGGACAACGCGCCCAAGGGCGGGTTCGCCGGATCGATCACGGCTGCCCTGTTTTTACGCCGCTTTGTGACCGAAACCCCGCGCTATGCGCATTTCGACATCTACGGCTGGAACCCGACTGCCGCGCCGGGCCGCCCGAAAGGCGGTGTGGGAATGGGCGCGCGGGCGGTGCTGGCGGCACTGCCAGAACTGTTGGGCCTGTGATGGATCGCCGTCTGACCCCGGCAAATGGTCGCGTCGCGTTCCAGGGCATGGAGGTGCCTCCCCCCGGTGTGCGTCTGGTGCCTGGGCAGAATATGCGGATAACCCAGCCGGTGGTCGACCTCTGCGCGGCACCTGCGGGTGCGCGGGACAAGCAGATGCTGTTGGGGCAGGGTTTCACGATGTTGGACATCCATGACGGTTGGGCTTTCGGGTTTGACCCGGTGGACGATTACGTCGGTTATCTGCCCCAGGAAGTGATCGCCCAGGCCGAGTCGCCGACGCATCGGCTGGCCGTGCGGCAAAGCCACATCTATCCGCAGCCAGACTTCAAGAGCCGAGAAATGGCTAGCCTGAGTTTTCTCAGTGAACTGGAGGTGGTCGGAGAGGTTGGCCGCTTTGCCGAACTGGCCAGTGGTGGGTTCGTGCCACTTCAACATGTTGAACCTCTGTCCTGGGTCGCGGCGGATGCGGTCACCGTGGCCGAAAGCTTCCTTGGCACACCCTATCTGTGGGGCGGCAACTGTGGCAGCGGAATCGATTGTTCGGGCCTGGTGCAGTTGGCGCTGTGGGCGGCCGGACGGGCCTGCCCGCGCGACAGTGACATGCAGGAAAGCCTGGGCGCGGATATCGACGGCGCCCTGCAGCGTGGCGACCTTCTGTTCTGGAAAGGCCATGTCGCGATGGTGGTGGACGAGAACCGTATCATCCATGCCAATGCGCATCACATGGCGGTGGCCTATGAAGGGATCGACGCGGCGATCATCCGGATCGAAGCGCAGGGTGATGGGCCAGTGATTGCGCGTCGCCGTCTCTGACCGCAACCGCGTTCACTTTGCAGGCTGACCACTCAGCGACCGTCGAACCGCGGCCAGAAGGTCGGCGCGCCCCACTGGTTTGGTCAGGCGAATGTCGTCAGAGCGCAACGCGATCCCCCGTACCGTGGTCTCGCTGGCGTAGCCCGACAGAAAGACGACCGGCAGGTCGGACCTGCGTTCACGTAGCGCACTGGCCAGCGCCGTGCCCTGTAGGCGGCCGGGCATCACGATATCGGTCAGAAGCAGGTCGAAGTTCGGATCCTCTTCGAACAGGGCCTGGGCCATGTCGCCGGATCGCGCGGTGGCGACCGTGTACCCAGCCCGGGTCAGAGTGGTCTCGAGGATTGAGAGCACCTCGGGTTCATCCTCGACAACCAGAATGCGCTGCCCCGCAACAGGTTGCTCGGGGCGCGGACCGGCCATGATCGGGACCTCTTCTTCCATCTTGGCGGCGTGGGCTTTGAAATACAGGCGGAACGTCGTACCGCTGCCGGGTTCGGAAACGACCCGCACCGTGCCGCCGGATTGTCGCATGAAACCCTCGACCATGGACAGGCCCAGCCCCGACCCGGCCCCTGGGGGTTTGGTCGAATAGAAGGGTTCGAAAATCTGTGCAAGGCTGTTGGCAGGAATGCCACGGCCGGTGTCACTGACCGCCAGCATGACATAGCGGCCAGGCTCCAGGTTCTCGGCGTGCAGCTCTTCTGCGTCGTCGTCCATGTTCACATGTGCGGTCTCGATGGTTAGGTGCCCGCCATCAGGCATCGCGTCGCGGGCATTGAGGATCAGGTTCAAAAGCGCGCTTTCGGTCGAACTTGCATCGGCCTTGATGGCCCACAGCCCTGCCAGAAGGCTCGTTTCCACCGAGATCGAGGCGGGCAGGGTGCGCCCGGCCCAGTTGCGTGTTTCGCTCACCAGATGGTTCAGGTCGAGCACCTCGGGCTCCAGCCGCGCCTTGCTGGCAAAGGCCAACATGTTGCGGGTCAGGTCGGAACCACGCCGTGTCGCCCCGATACTTGTGTCGATCATGCGCAGTTTTTCCGGTGTATCGGTTTCATCGCGCAACAGTTCGAGGTTGCCCATGATCACGGCCAGCAGGTTGTTGAAATCATGGGCCACGCCGCCGGTCAGCTGGCCGATACTTTCGTGTTTCTGCGCGCGCATGGCGACGATGCGTTGTGCCTCGAGCTGTTCTTGAGCGCGCATTTCGGGTGTGACATCCAGAATGATCCCGTCGGTTTGAACCGAGCCGTCGGCCAGACGCGAGGCGCCGGTGTGGGTCTCGAACCACCTTTCCACCCCGTCCTCGGACGAGACGCGAAACCGATGTGTGAACGGGGTAAGGCTTTCGGCGGCCGAGGCCAGCTTTGTCAGCATGTCGGCGCGTTCGGCGGGCGGGTGCAGCAAGTCGAGAGGACGTTCGGCAGCGTGGAATTCCTCGGGGGTAAACCCCCAGATCTCCCTGCATTGCGGGCTGACAAAAATGGGCCTGGGTTTGCTGGGGTCGCTGAGGTCGAGGCTGACGATGACCCCCGGCAGGTTGGCCATGATGCGTTCCAGTCGTGCCTCGACGATTTGGCGCTGCAGTTCGGCCTGGCGAATGTCGGTCACGTCCTCCTGAATGCCCAGAACACGCGTGACGGCGCCCCTGCGGTTGAACTGGGTCGCCCAGTGGATACGGATATTGCGGGTTTTCCCGTCGCCGCGCAGGATGCGGAACTCCATCTGGCGCACATCCGGATCCCCGGCCCACAGTCGCGCGACCATGTCCAGCATATCGGCCTTGTCGGCCGGGTGCAGCATCGCGATCCATTCCGACGCCATCACATGGCCCGGGTCACGGTCCAGCCCGTAGATCGACATCATGCCCTTGTCGAACAGGATCCTGTCACTGCCGGCGTTGCGCTCGAACACGCCCAGCTGGGCGGAACGGGCAACCAGCTCCAGCCGTTGCCCCAGTTCGTCAGCACGCAGGCTTTCCATCGTGAACCGGTTCGAAAGGTGGAGGATGGCAGTCATGACGAGGATCGACAAGATCGCGAAGCCCTGGAACGCCAGGAACGTTGTCACGGACCAGCTTGTACCCGCCTCCTCAGGCATGCCCCGCGCCATGAACAAGGGAAGAACATGAACCAGGATCGCGCCCAGGATCAACAGGCCGAGGGCCTTGGGCGATACCAGTTTGTGACGGTGGGGGGGGCGAATGCGCGCGACCAGTGCACCAACCTGACCCAGCAACAGGAATATGGTTACACCCAGAAGAATGTTCGGCCCGCCAATCCAGACCCGCGCCAGGGCGCCGATGCCCCCGGCAATCGCTCCGGCAAGAGGGCCTCCGAGGTAGCCTGCAAACACCAGTGGCCCGACCTTGGCATCCAGCGGTGCCCGGACGCCTTCGGCAACAAAGGCGTTTGCCGTGATCAGCGCGGTGACAACCCCCAGAATGCCCCCGATGACCACCCGCCGCAGCCAAGGATCCCCCAGCCGTTTGTGTTGCAGCTGCATGGCCAAGATACCGATCCCGGCCAAGGTCAATAGGGCGACGTTCTGCAAAAGGCTAAACAGCATGGATGGCTCCGTTTGCGCTAGACTAGAGGCGAAACGAAGCTAGGGGAAGTCGCGCATAGCGGGTAAGTCCCCGGACTGGTAACGGGCTTCAGATGTTGTGTGGTGTGACGCCTGTCGTCATGACAACTTGAAACTCAGCCGCCCAGTTCGGACATGTGCCGGGACAGCGCCAAGGCCTGCCCGTCTTGGCCCACCATGTCATGGCGTTCGGGTTTGCGGGCGATTGTCTGCCGGATCGTGCGCAGGACCTCGGCATCCCCGTCGATCAAAGCGGCGCGCAGGTCGCTGGCCCCTTCGTGCCCCATGCAGGGATAGAGTTTGCCGGTGGCCGACAGGCGCACGCGATTGCACAGGGCGCAGAAGTTGCAGCTCATCGGAGTGATGAAACCCAGCCGCCCACCGGTTTCCTGTACCCGCACGAAACGCGCTGGACCGCCGGTCGACAACGCCAGCGGGTCCAGCGTCCAACGGCGGTCCAGATCGCGGCGCAACTGCCAGAGCGGCAGGAAATTCGCGTCCCGGTCGCGGCCGGTGTCGCCCAGGGGCATTTCTTCAATCAGGGTCAGGTCCATGCCGCGCTCATGGGCAAAGCGGATGAGATCGTCCACTTCCTCTTCGAAGGCGCCCCGGCTGGCCACGGCGTTGAGCTTGATCTTCAGCCCGGCCGCCTGCGCCGCATCCAGCCCCTCCAACACACGGTCCAGGTCGCCCAGCCGGGTGATGTAACGAAACCGTGCCGCATCCAACGTGTCGAGCGAGACATTGACCCGCCGCACCCCGGCGGCAAACAGACCCTCGGCATGGCGCGACAGGAGCGTGCCGTTGGTGGTCAGGCAAAGCTCGTCCAGATCACCGCTGTCCACATGTTGTCCCAGTGCCTCGACCAAGGACATGACACCCTTGCGTACCAGGGGCTCGCCGCCGGTCAGGCGGATCTTGCGTACACCGTGGCGAATGAACAGCCCCGCAATGCGCGCCATCTCTTCCAGCGACAGGATGTCCTTCTTCGGCAGGAAGGTCATGCGTTCCGGCATGCAATAGCGGCAGCGCAGGTCGCAGCGGTCGGTGACGGATAGGCGCAGGTAGGTGACCGGACGGCCGAAGCCGTCGATCAGCGGGGCGGGGGAGGCATCGAAGGGCATGTCGGTCTCCGTCGTAAAAAAACCGGTGGTCAGCCAAGGGACGCAGGGCCAATCACCGGTCTCCGGGAGGAGGGTCGGCCCCCGGTCAGGGGCCGGCACCTTGGGTTCAGTGGGCTGCTGCGTCGGCGGCGTTCTTCATCAGGTAGTCCATGACCAGCTCGCGTTCGCTGTCTTCCAGACCGGCCCGTTCGAACATCGAGGGCACGATGCCTTTCCACTGCTGTTGCGTGTAGTGGGTCACTTCACGCGGGGCGTGGCAGACGGTGCAGCGTTCGAAGAACATCTTCTCGCCGGGCGTCATGTCGGCATAGAGCGCAGAGGTCAGCGCATCCAGCCGCTCCAATCCCAGCTTGTCGTCGTCGATCGCGGCCACGTCCATGTCCTCGATGATGGCGGGCGGGTGGTAGGCCATGTTCGGGCCTTCCGGGTCCTCGCATTTGCGCATCTCGATCAGGGTCGTGTTGGCCGTGGTCGCCTCCGACAGGCCCGAGGCGCGCTGGGTCGAGGTCAGGAAGTTCGCCAGACCCGAGTTGTCACGGCCCTTGCTGTCCAGCTGCGGCCAGCCACCTTCGTAGATCGAGACCACGCCGGGCATGATGTCATCCGACACCACGGCACCCGCAATGACCGTGCCGCGCTTGTTGTAAAGCTCGACCAGATCGCCATCCTCGATGCCGCGCGCGGCGGCGTCTTCAGCGTTGATGCGCACGGGCTCGCGGCCCTGCACCATGTAGAGGTCACGCAGCCGTTCCGAGTTGCCCATCTGGCTGTGCAGGCGGTACCACGGGTGGGGCGACACGACGTGCAGCTGGCCTTCCTTGGCGTTGCCGAGGAACTCGTGTTTCTCCAGCCACATCGGCATGCCGGGGCAATCCTCAACCTCGAAACCGGCAATGGTCTCGCAGAACATCTCGATCTTGCCGGACGAGGTATGCAGCGGGTTGGCTTCCGGGTCTTCGTAGAAGGCGCCGTGACGGGTCCACTTGCGGGCTTCGGCCGGGACCGGCATCCGGGCATAGCCCTTTTCCCAGAACTCTTCGAACGGGATCTCCTTGGCGGCGCCGGAGGCTTCGTAGGCGAGCTTGATGTGATACATCTTGTCTTCGCTGTCGGTGAACTGCGCCCAGAGCCCCAGCTTGTCGGCCAGACCTTCGAAGATCTCGTAATCCGGTTTACTGTCGGCGATGGGTTCGATCACCTTCTTCATCGCGTAGACCCGGTCGTTCGAATAGGTGCCGCCCGAGGTGATATCGTCCTGTTCCAGCGTCGAGGACGCCGGGAACACGATATCGGCCCAACGGGTCGCCGCCGTCCACCAGACGTCGACGCAGACGATGGTTTCGACCTTCTCAAGCGCGCGGATCAGCCGGTTGGTATCCTGCTGGTGCGACATGAAGTTGTTGCCGGCGTTGAAGATCATCTTGATGTCGGGATACTGGTTGGTCTGCCCGTTGTAGAAGAACTCGACCCCCGGGTTTTCCAGCGCTTCGGTGATGCGCGAGGCGGGCACGATCTTCTTGACGAAGTTGCGGCCCTGGCTCATGCCGACCGGGGTGGCGTTGCCGCCCTGGGGCATGCCGCCGTTGCCGTAGTGCCAGCTGAAGCCCACACCCTGGCCCGGCTTGCCGATCTTGCCCAGAAGGGCCTGGAAGTTGACGATCGACCAATAGGCCATTTCACCGTGCTGGGCGCGCTGAATGGCCCAGGACCCCGCGATGGCGGTGTTGGAGGAGGCAATGAGCTCGCAGAACTCCTTGATCTTCGCTTCCTCGATGCCGGTGATTTTCGCGGCCCAGGCAGGCGTCTTCGGCAGCCCGTCGGTCTCGCCCTTCACATAGGCGATCCACTTGTCGGCACCGACGGTGTATTTCGCCATATAGTCCTTGTCGTCCCAACCCATTTCCAGCGCGTGATAGGCCATGGCCAGGAACAGCGCGGTGTCGGTGTTGGGGATGATCGCGGTGCGTTCGGCGCCCAGATATTCGTCGGTCGCGGTGTGCTGCGGGTTGATCGAGATGAACTTCACGCCATTGTCGCGGATTTCCTCCCAATGGGCATACATGCCGTGGTCGGCGACGCGATATTCGATGCGGTTGTTCTTGATGGGGTCACAGCCGACCAGCACGAAGACCTCGGTGTTGTCGCGAATGGTTTCCCAGGCGGATTGGGCCGAGTACACTTCCATGTCACCGATGATATGCGGCATGACGACCTGACCGGCGCCGGCGGACCAGTCGCCCGCGGTGTTGGTGCAGCCACCCATGAGGTTCAGCAGACGACCCTGAAGCACGTTGGGGCGGAACACGCCCGCGTTGGACCAGCCGCCGTAGGACGAGCTGAAGATGGCTTCGTTGCCGTGGTTGGTGGCGGTGTCCAGCAGGGCCTTGGCGGCGAGCGACCAGGCGGTGTCCCAATCGACGCGCACCCATTCTTCCTTGCCGCGCAGCTCCGGTTTGATGTCGCCGGTCTCCCACCCTTCCAGGTAGGATTTGCGCACCATCGGATAGTTCACGCGGGTTTTGTCATAGGTGCGATCCAGGATGCCGTAGGTCAGCATCTCGGTCGGGCGCGCATCCAGCTCCATCATCGCGTTGATGCCGACGATCTTGCCGTCGCGCACCACGGCCTCGAACGGGCCATAGTGGCTGGCGTGGAAGCTGCGGCCCGAGAAGCTGTTCGGGTCGATCGAGGCCAGCGCGGTGGACCCCATCAGGCTGGCGGAACCGAAGAAGGCGGCGCCCCCTTGCAGGAAAGCTCGGCGGGTTGGTGTGGCGAGTGTCATGATGTCCTCCATGGGATCAGAGCGTTTGTCTGACCTCGACCTTATGGACGCGCGATGAACCGGTCTTTCGCCGGGCATGAACGGGCTGTTCGAGTTTGTGAAAGAATGTAAAAATGCGTTCCGAGCCTTTGGCAAAAGGGCTAGGAAAGGATGAAATGAGCCAGCATATCGTCATTGTCGAAGACGATGCCGTGACCCGCCGCCGCCTGGCGGGCGCGCTTCGCAAGCAGCTGTACCGGGTCAGCGAGGCCGAGGATGCCGCCCAGATGGAGGCGATCCTGGCACGCGATCCGGCGGACCTGTTGCTGGTGGATATCAACCTGGATGGCAAGGACGGGCTGACGATCACGCGTGAACAGCGGGCGGCCTCCAACGCGGGGATCATCCTTCTCACCAGCCGCGATGATCAGATCGACCGGATCGTCGGGCTTGAGATGGGGGCGGATGACTATGTCACCAAACCCTTCGACAAGCGCGAACTGTTTGCCCGGGTGAAGAACCTGTTGATGCGTATCGACCAGATCAAGGCTGCGGCTCCCGCACCGGCGGCCGCCGCGCAGGTCGGCGCGTGGACCCTTGACCGGTCACGGCGGCGGCTTGAAGCGTCGGACGGGCAGATTGAGCCGCTGACCCGCGCCGAATACGAACTGCTGGATGCTTTCATGCGTCACCCGGGCGTGATCCTGTCGCGCGACCGGCTGCTGGAAATGACCCAGCACCGCCAGGGCGCGCCCGAGGATCGCACCATCGACGTGTTGGTCGGACGCCTGCGCCGGAAGGTCGAAGCCGACCCGGCGCGGCCGGACTGGATCATTACCGTGCATGGTGAAGGCTACCTGTTCGTCGAAGACGGCAATTGAGCATCAATCCGGTAGGGACAGCCCCAGCGCTGCAGCCGTTGACCTGAGCTGCTCCACCGCTGGAGGGGCTGTCTTACGCAGCGCCTTTGACGTGCCGGACAGGTCAGCCCCCTCGCGTGCCCGTGCCTCGATCCGGGCCAGGGCCTCGCAGAATTCCGCAAGGTGGAAATTCGCTGCCGCCCCTTTCAGGCGATGCGCCAGTTTGCGGGCGGTCTCATGGTCTGCCTGGTCGGCTGCGGCTTCGAGTTCCGGCAGGCTGAGGTCCACCTGGGCCAGGAATTCGGTCAAGATGGCGGCGGTTTCCTCGACGCCCAGATCTTCGATGTCTTCGGCCAGTCCAGCGTGGGTCTTGGGGGCCTCGATGGGGGTATCGCCCTCCAACACTTCGTGCAGCAGGCGGGGTGAGATCGGTTTGGTTAAGACCCTCTCGACCCCCAGGCGTGCCCGTTCCTCCGGGCTGTCTTGCAGGTGGTGGGCGGTCAGGGCCACCAGCCGGGGCAGCGGATCGAGCGCCGCAGCCAGGCGTCGCGCCACCTCGTCCCCGCTCATGTCGGGCAGGTCGATGTCCAGAAGCACGACGTCGAACCGATGCCTCCCGGCCAGCTCCAACGCGTGCGCACCATCCTGGGCCTCTTCGACCCGGCAGCCCAGCCGGTCCAGATAGCCACGTGCAACCATGCGATTGACCGGGTTGTCCTCGACCAGCAGAACGGCCTGACCCAGTTCGGCGCGCACCGCCCGTTCGGACAGCCGGGCCACACGGGCCAGGTCCCCCAAGGGCAACGCAAGCGTGAGCGTGAACCGCGCGCCTTCGCCCGGCGCGCTTTCGACGCTCAGAAGCCCACCCATCACCTCGGTCAGGCGGCGCGAGATCGACAGGCCCAGCCCCATGCCCTGGATATCCGCCCGCCGTCCAGGGTCAGCCCGGCCATAGGCATCGAAAATGTAGTCCATGTCCTTGGCGGCAATGCCGATCCCCGTGTCCTGCACCGAGAAGGACAACACATGTCCGCGGTCGGGGTCGAGCGCGTGGTCGATCTGCAGATTGACCTGCCCGGCATCGGTGTATTTCGTGGCATTGGACAGGAGGTTCACCAGCACCTGGCGAATCTTGGCCACGTCCCCGAACAGGGCGGGCGGCAGGTCCGACGCCGCGCTGATCGAATGGCTCAGCCCCTTGGCTTCGGCGTTCACCGCCAGGTATGTTCCCAGCTGGCCAATCAGGGCGCGCAGGTCGAAATGCACCGGATCATTGGCCAGTTTCGACTGCTCGGTCGAGGCATAATCCAGCAGGTCGTTGGTCAGCCCCAGCAACTGTTCGGCTGAAGCCCGCGCGGTCACCAGGCGAGGCGGTACCTTGTCACTATCGCTTTCCATCAGGCGCAGCATGCCGATGATGCCGTTCAGGGGCGTTCGGATTTCATGGCTCATCATCGCCAGAAATTCCGACTTGGCGCGGTTCGCGGCCTCGGCCTCGGCGCGGGCCGCGTCATGGGCCTTCATCTCGGTCACGATATCGCCCGTGCGCTGGCGTACGGTATCCTCCAGCTGATCACGCAGTTCGCGCGCCCGGGCGGCTCGGGTGCGCAGGATGTGCAGAGCCCGCTCCATCTCGCCGATCTCGTCAGAACCCGAGACGGGAATGTCGCGCCCATAATCTTCGGCGGCCAGTGCTTCGATATGTTCAGCCACGCCGCGCAGCCGCCCCACCACCTGGCGGCGGGCATATTGCCAGGTCACAATGGCGATGCCCGTGGCCAGGATCAGCAACAGCGCAAGCCCCGCGGCCAGTTGGCGCGCCAATGCCTCGGTGCGGGCCTGCGAGGTCACGGCCTGGGTGCTGAGCTGGGTAAGCAGGGCCTGCGAAAATTCGGTCAACGCGCTGACCTCCTGGCGGATGTCGGCCAAGAACGCCTCTGCCTGTGCTTCTGTTTCGATCCGCGCAAGTTGGGTTGCGAAGCTGCCATCTGTGTCGAGCTCGTGGGCCAGGACGTCCAACAGGTCGCTGGCGCGTTCCCGGGTCGAGGCAGAGGCCAGGTAGCTCAACCGCCCGCGTGCAGTGGCGAGCTCGGAGGTCACCCGGTTGGTTTGAGTGGTCAGCAGGTTCGGGCTGCGCAGGGTCTCGATCTGCAACAGCAGGCTGCCGATGCGATCTACCGCGCGGCCGAGTTCAACCTGGCGATCATAGGCAAAGAAGTCGCGGTCGGCCAAGGCGTCCAGCATGGCGCGGCGATCCCGTTCGCCCTGTTCATACATGTCCGAAATGGTCGCGGTGACACGCACCCGGGCGATGTCCAGTTCCGCAGCCAGAAGCGCTTGCAGCTCGTCCATCGTCGCACGGACCCCGTCCAGATCCCGGGCCAGGCGGTCCTGGGCCTCCAGGCGCAGGCGTGTCGCCTCGGTCAGCCGTGCAACCAGCTCGCCCAGCCGGGACAGGGATGGCGGCGCCACCGCGATCCCTTCGAGCGCTCGGAAATCTGCCTCAAGCGCGTCCAGCTGAGATTGCAGCGAGCCGACCAGGGCGCGCAGCTCATCGGCATTGCCGAGCTCGGCAAAGGCCGGGGCGACGGCGGCGACAAAGGCGCTTTCATCGGCAATCTTGCGGGCAGTTGCGGCCGCTGGCAGGTTGTTCTGTATCAAGGCGCGCTGCTGTGCGGACAGGTATCTGTTCGACCCGAGTGCCACCAGGCTGACAAGGATCGACAGGCCCACGATGAAACTGAAGACCCGCAATAGCTGTTGGTCGAACCGCGTATGTCGCATGGGGCGAGCCTATGCGCTGGCCCTGGCGGCTGCAATCGGCCTCTGCGTCGCGCCGCAGGGGGGGAGCGCCGAAGCGGTCGCCCGGCAAGGGGCCATCTGCATCGTGGTGCCGCATTTCAAGGACGAGTACTGGCTCAGCGTCGGGTTCGGCCTGCGCGAGGAAGCGCGGGCGGCCGGGGTTGCGCTCATGATCCACGAAAGCGGCGGGTATCACGCGCTGGATCGCCAGGTTGCTCTGTTGGAAACCTGCCGCTCGGCCGGGGCCGGGGCAGTGTTGCTGGGCGCGGTGTCGGCGGATGATCCGGTGTTGCTGGATGCCGTATCGCGCACCGCCGCGGACATGCCGGTGCTGGCCCTGGTCAACGAGCTGCGCGCGCCGAACCTTGCGGGGGCCATTGGGGTCGACTGGCGTGACATGGGGCGGGCGGTTGGCGACTTTCTGGCGGGCAGGCACCCTGCAGGAAGTGCGCCGGTCACCGTCGGCTTCGTGACCGGGCCCAAGGACAGCGGTTGGTCACCCCTGTTGGAGGGTGGGCTGCGCGCAGGGTTGGATGGATCGGCCGTCGAGATCGCCATCACTCGACATGCGGACAGCGGGTTGCGCGAGCAGCTGCGCGAGGTTGAACATGTGCTCAGCCACGCGCCGACTATCGACTACCTGGTCGGCACCGCCCCGGCGATCGAAGGCGCCATGGGGCTGGCTGCCCGGTATGACGGGGCGTTCCCTCGGTTGATCGCGACCTATGTCAGCCACTCGGTTCGGCGCGGTCTGCGTAACGGCCAGGTCGCGGCTGTGCCCTTTGACGACCCGGTGGCGCAAGGTCGCCTTGGGGTGCGCATGGCGCTGCAGGCGATGCAGGGGCATCACAACGAGGGCATGCACGGCCCGGCGATCCGCCTGTTGAGCGCCGAAGGTGCACGGACCGGCCCGATCACGCTGTCACCCGCGGATCTGCAGTTGGATATCGAGTAGCCGCACCTCAGCCGACGCCAGCCACACCCCCGGCAAACGCCTGCAATAGCACATGCTGGTGGCGTTTCGACGTGCTCTCATTGGCAAGACACGCAAGGGCCTTTGCCCGCAGAAGCCGCGACAAGGTCAGCGCCAGTGCCAGGGTTTCGGTGGCCTCGGCATTGAGCAGCGGGGACAGCAATGCTTCGGCGGCCTCGGTGTCACCGCTGTCATCCAGGTCGGTAGCCAAACGGGTCAAGGCCGCTGCACGCACCCGCGCATCCGGATCGCCCAGGGCGGCACCCAAATCTTCGGGGTTGTCCATCACGGCCACCACATGGGCCCGGACCTGGGCATCGGTATCGTCTAGGTGCTGGGCCAGGGCCGGATGCAATTCCAGATGCCCCACGGCGAGGCGAGCACAGAGCCCGCGGACACGGTCCAGTCGGTCCATCAGCCCAGTGCGCAGGCGTCGAAGGTCCGCGTCATTGGCCAAGCCAGCTTCCATTCGCGCCACCAACGCCTGGTAGGCGGCAGCGCGCAGGTTGTCCTGGCCGGTCTCGGTCATGGTGCGGATGGCCGCGCCGATGCGCGGGTCGGGCAGGGCGCCGATCAGCCCCAGGCAGACCCGCGTCAGGTCTTCGCCGATCTCGGCTGGTCCTTCGACGCTGCGCCGACGTTTGGTTTTCTTGCCCTTGTTGCCCTTGCTGTCGTCGGGGCCGGTGGCATCCTTGCCCGCCTCGGCGACTTCGGGCTTGGCGAGCCGGTTGATTTGGATCGCTTCGAGGGTCGAGGTGGGCGCGGAGGGCGCCTTGTCGCTCGTAGCGGCGATTTGCCCGTCTTCGTCGATGCGCAAGCGCGGTACATCTTCGCCCTCGGGCAGGGCAAGCGGCGCGGTGGCGGGTTCGGGTGTGATCAGCGTGTTCGTTGCCGCCGCTTCCAAGGCGTCCACGGCGACGTCATCGCCCGTCTTGGCCCGTTCAACCAGGCAGGTCAGAGCGACCATGCGTACTTGCTGGGCCGGGTTGGTCAGCAGATCCACCAGCCGCTCGTTCGCGCCGTCATCCTGCAGCGCGTCCAGTGCCTCCACCGCGGCGACGCGTGCGTCCAGCGGGCGGTTGCCATTGCGCAAGAGCATCTCCAATGGTTCCGGCGTGGCGTTATCGATCAGGCGCACCCAGTTGCGCGCCACGGCGGCGGCGAGGGCGCTGTTGTCTGTGAGCAGCCAGGCCTGCATGTTGGCCGAAAGCGCCTCGGCCAGCTCGGGGACGAGAGGCGTTTGCAACTCGTCCAGAGCCGCAGCTTGAACCATGGGGTCGGGGTCGGACAGGGCCGACACCGCCAGGTCCGGGCGGGCAGGTGCCGCATGGGCCAGCGCTTCGGCGCGCAGGGCGGGGTCGGCGTCCTTCAGGGCCAGGTAGCCCGCGCGGTCGTCGTCAGGCGCCAGCAGAGGCAGGGCCAGGCGGCGCACTTCTGCGCTGTCGTCACCCAGCAGGAAATCCAGATGTGGCAGCAGGGCTTCGGCGTCGAGCTTGCCCATCGCCTCCAACGCACGTTTGCGCGGCAACCCACCTTCGGTCTGCGCCATGGCCAGCAGCCAGACCATGCCTGCCTCGCCCATGCCGGACAGGGCTTCGCAGACGGGCAGGTCCAGGTTCTGGCCATATTCGTCATCGCGGGCGGCCAGGATGTCTTCGATGGCGTCCACGGCGCCCAGACGGCCCAAGGCGTGGATCGCTGCGGTCTGGATTTCGAGCCATTCGTCCCAGAGGCCGATCTCATCCTCCCAGGCGACCTCGTCCTCGCAACGGCTGAGCGCCAGCTTGCGCAGAAGCGGGATGGAGGCAGTGTCGCCGAGGTCCGCCAACATGTTGATGGCGGCCAGTTTGACCTCTCGCACCGGGTCGCCCACCAGGTTCTCGCGGATGCGGTCCGCATCCTCGGGCTGGGCAAACAGCGGCAGGGCATCCATGGCGTCGGAGCGCACGTCGGGGTCTTCGTCCAGAAGGGCCTCGATCAGGGCAAGACGCACGCGCTCGTCGCCGGGCGCCTGCGCGGCCAGGGCACGCACCGCGTCAGTGCGGATCACGTCATTGCCGATCTGAAGGTGATGCAGAAGGGTCGGGACGGGATCGAAATCGTCACTCACCTGGGTCGCGCGTTTCAGCATCTGGGGCCTCCTGAGGGTCATCTGGGCGGGAATTCTTGAAAAGGGGGACGATGCCCGGGGTTGCCCCCGGACACCGATCTGTCATCAGGCGATGTCGCGCCGTGCGAAGGACATCGAGCGCATTTCCGTCTTGTACGGGCTCTCGCCGATCTTGCGCACGTTGCCGACGCCCATCTTGTAGTTGTAGTTGCCGCTGATCCAGTCGACCACGCGGCCCGCAAGGGCGTTGGCGGGCTGGGACGTGTGCAGGAAGTCCATGTAGCCCATGTTGTGCTTGACCGCCGGGGTGACGATGGCGACGGCGGTGATCGAGGCTTTGGTCAGCTCGATATGGCCGTTCTTCATCAGGCTGGCGAAGTCGAAGTCATCGCCTTCCACCCCTACGATCGTGTCCTTCTGCACCGGGATCCGGTCGGAATAGACCTGCACGTAGTCGCCGCTTTCGATGCCGTGTTTGGCGGCGAAATCGGGATGGATCTCGATCCAGTTTTCCGGCCAGCGCTGCACGATATACGGACGGCGACGGTCGTCGTATCCGGACTGCCAGCGTTCGTTGATGCGGCCCGAGGTGATCCAGATCTCGTCATCTTCCTCGCGCGGTTTCAGCCATTCCCAGTAGGAGCTGAACAGCGACCACGGCGCTTTCTGGATGTTGCACTTGCCGGTCTGCGAGTTGAAGTGGGTCAGTTTCTTGTTGAACATGTTCCCACCTGCGGGGCCGGTTTCCGGCAGTTTCCGCGTCGTATCATGCAGACGTTTGGTGCCTTCGAGCGTGCCGTCGTCCAGCATCAGGACCGGGCCCTGGATGCCGTTGGTGCCGAACTCGCCCATCTTCTCGTGCAGGGTCTTGCCTTCACGGCGCGCCGCCACCAGGACCATGTTGAAGTCCTTGCGCGAGCCGCGCGAGTGACGCGCCCCTTCCTCCAGAACATCGTTCGAGTCCTGCCAGTCGAAGCCTTCGAACCCCATGCGCTGCGACAACTGGGCGATGATCCACCAATCCGGCTTCGCTTCGCCCGGCGCGTCGTAGAACTTCGGGTACAGGCGCAGACGGCGTTCGCCGTTGGCGCGCGTGAAGGTATCCTCGCCCCAGCCTGCGGCCGGGAAGACGATATCGGCATAACGGGCGCCGATGGGATCAACCAGATAGATATCCTGATCCCAGACCACCGTGCCGCCACTGTCGGCGCGGGCCTTCAGGGTCTCGATGATCTCCTGCTTGTCGAAGGACATGACCTGGTGCGGGTTGCGCACGGTCTGTTCCTCGAACTTGGCCTGCAGCGACTGCGACCCGCACATGGCCTGCACCCAGGTGTTGCCGATCACATGGGCCAGACGGGTGTGACCCGCCATGAAGTAGCGGTCGCAATCCATGGCGCGGCGACGGCGGCCGGGCAGTTTCTCGGGCGACTTATTGCGGGGATAGCCACCGCCACGCAGACCGCCACGCTGGTGCCCACCGGCGCGACCGATCACCTGACCCGGACGCCCACCGGCGCCGACGGTGATACCCAGCGAGGAAATCGCCTGGGTGTTGCCGGTGTTGTTGGACCAGTAGAAGCCCTTTTCGATCATGATCGAGGTCTTGGGCCGTGAGCCGTCTTCGCGCGGTTTCGCCATCCACTCGGCGGCGGTATAGATCTTCTGCACGTCGATATCGGCGATTTCCGCGGCCTTTTCGGGCACGGCATAGTCCTGCTCCATCAGCCACTTGACCCAGTCGTCATAGCCGCCGGTCTGGAACTTGCCCCAGGTCGTGCGCCACTGCCACGGGGTGTTGCGGGTGCCCTGGCCGAAGCCCGAGGAGCTTTCCCACTTGTTGTTCACCCACTTCTCGATCCACTCCTTGTCCTGCCAGCCGTTCTCGACGATCACGCGGGCGATCGCCAGCACGACCGGAAGGTCGGTGCCCGGCTGGATGTCCAGGACCATGCCGCCGTTGGCCTCGGCAAAGGCCGTGCCGGTGGAGCGGCGCGGCAGCATGAAGATCGCCTTCTGCCCGCTTTCGATGGCCGGTTTGATCCAGTCGGTGAACAGGATCGTCTTGGTCTCATAGGGGTCGGTGCCGCACATCAGCAGGGTATCGGCGCTGGCCCAGTCTTCATAGCTGGGGCCGAAGTTGTCGAAACCCGCGTCCCGGAAACCCGGGGTCGATGTCACGTCGGACGGCGTGTCGTGGAAGGTGAAGTTCGCGGTGCGGATATTGCCCAGTGCGTATTTGGTGATCGCGTAGGTGTTCTCCATGTAACCATAGGAGAACGTCTTGACCGCATAGGAGTTGGTGCCGTGCTTTTCGAGCACGTATTTGCCAACCTCGGATGCGATCTCCAGCGCGAAGTCCCAGGTCACCGGCATCAGCACACCGAACATGCGCACCATGGGCTGGGTCAGCCGGTCACGCGTCGGGGTCTGCGGGTTATAGACCTTCTGCGCAATCGCGCCGCCGCGGATCGAGCTGTCACCCAACAGGTTCACGAATTCCGCGTCCTTGTCGGGGATGATCACCACGTGGTGCGGTTCGCCCTTGTGCAGCACGATATTGTGCTGGTTCGGTGCGATCCACGGACCCAGCGGCGCGACCGGGAAGTCCTCGCCAAAGGCGTTCTGGTCAGCGGCGGGGCCACCCACCTTGCCGCCCTTCACGGGCCAGCGGTAGACCTTGTAGCCACAGGCCACGATGCAATAGTCGCAGGCGGTCGAGATGACATCGGCATCCGGCGGCGGCAGCGGTACGCTTTCTTCGGGGATGTAATATGGTGTGGACATCAGTGTTCCTCCTCAGCCCTGAAGATTGTCGAAGCGGCCATAGATCAGGCCGAACATGCCGACGGCGTAAATGTCGTCGCCATCCAGTTCCAAAAGCACCTGCGGCAGCGACTGATAGGCCTGCCCGGCGATGAAGATGCCGTGGCGGGTCAGGTCGAATGTCGTCAGGTGTAGCGGGCAGGGCCCGAGCGCCTTGTCGGCCGCCTTGTAGGTGCCCTGCAGCGGCCCGCCCTGGTGGGTGCAGGTGTAGTTGAAGCCAACCACGTCGCCGTCCGGGCCGATACCGCCCCCGGCTTTCGTGCCCAGTTTCACCAGGATCGATTCCGCGTATTCACCCGTGTCGGGGTACTCGAAGGTCAGCGGTTCATCCTGCTTCAGCTCGCTGAGCTTGCCGATCAGCTTGCGCGGATAGGTCGACACGACTGCGGGCGTTTCCGCCTCGGACATGCCGGGGATGCCGACCATGACCACGGTGGTGGTCAGGCCCGAGGACAGCAGGAATTGCCGACGGTTCATCAGGCATTTGCGCGTGCCCGCTTTCTGGGCTTCGCCGTTCTCGCCATTGATCGAGGCGGCGATTTTGGGATCAAGGTCTTTCATTTTCCCTGTCTCCTATTCAATTCGCGACCATCGGGTCGGGAAGCGGTTGCATTTCGACGAAGTCGGGTTCCTCGATCAGGATCTCTTCACCCGACAGGCTTTCGAGGAAGGCGACCAGGTCTGCTTTCTCGTCGTCGGTCAGGCCCAGAGGCTGGATCAGGTCAGACTTGTTCGCGGCGAATTCGTTCTCGCCGCCACCCTGGTTGTAGAACTCCACCACGTCCGCGAGCGTCTCGATCATCCCGTTGTGCATGTAGGGATAGGTGTAGACCGTGTAACGCAGGCTGGGCGTGCGGAACTTGCCCTTGTCGGCCACTTCCTTGGTGCGGAAATACAGACCCGGGTCGTCCTTGGTGGACCGGTACATCTCTTCCGTCACGCCCTTGGCATAAAGCTCGAAGCGGAAGGTGATCTGGGCGATCTCGTCGTCTTCCCAGCCCGAGTAGGGTGGCACACCGGTGTTGTAGTATTTCTCGTCCGACAGCAGAGGGCCGTTGTGGCATTGGATGCAGTTTGCCTTGCCGGCAAACAGCTCCAACCCGCGCACCTGTTGTTCGGTCAGTGCCGAGTCATCGCCCCGCATGTAATTGTCGAAGGGCGTGTCGGTCTGCACGATGGTGCGTTCGAACGCGGCGATGGCGTCATAGGCGTGGCGGATGTTGGGCCAGTCGTCGCCGAACACTTCCTTGAAGCGTTCGCGATACTCCGGCACGAAGGCCAGGCGGCTTTCCATCATGTCGTCTTCGCCGTTGCCAGCGACACCCCCGCGCGCAGCCGAGCGCGCCTGGTGTTCCAGCGAACCGGAGGAACCAGCCCAGAACAGCTTGCCGTAATAGGCCGAGTTCACCACCGTCTGGCTGTTACGCCAGTGGGTCGTGCCCGGGTAACCGAAGCTGATCGGCGACAGGATCGCCCAACCTGCATCCGGCAGGTGACAGGCGGAACAGGGCATGTTGCCATTGCCCGACAGCAGCGGCTCAAAGAACAGCATCTTGCCCAGCTCGACCTTGGCGTCGGTCTGCGGGTTCGAGGCCGGGATCGGCGGTTCACCGAGCGCTGCCAGCCCGTCGGGGCGCGGCATCTCGGCCAGGATCGGGGTTGCCACCAAGGCCATCCCGAAGGCGATTGCGGTTGTGTGTTTCATCGTCCGGGCTCCTCAGTTCTGCACATTGCGCCAGTCTTCGATCAGCGCGTAACCGAAGTCGTCTTCGCGCCAGACGTATTCATCGACATCAAAGCTTTCGCCCGACAGCGCCTTGAGGAATTCGATCAGGTCGGATTTCTCGTCTGCCGTCAGACCCAGCGGCGTCAGAGCCTCGTCCTTCAGCGGATCGTCCCCGCCGCCGGCGTCATAGAAGTCCACGACCTCTTCCAGCGTCGCCATGGTGCCGTTGTGCATGTAGGGCGCGGTCCAAGTGAGCTCGCGCAGGGTCGGGGTCAGGAAGCTGCGCTTGGTGTCCGGGGTGTGGGTGCGGATATAGGCGCCCAGGTCCTCGCGCAGGTTCATGTAGTTTTCGACGCCCATGAACTTGGCATAGGTGACGAATGCCGAATGGCGCTGTGGGTCGGCCCAGATCTCAGGGTTGTTCGGCACGCCGGTGTTGTGCGGCTGATCATCGGTGTAACGCGGGCCGGAGTGGCAGGAGGCGCAGTTGCCCTTGCCTTCGAAGATCGCCTGACCACGCTGGGCGGCGTCCGACAGCTCACCCGTGTCGATAGGTGCCCTGCGCGAGACGATGGTCTTCATGAAGTCCATCAACGCATTGCGCGCCCCGCCGTTCGAGGGTTCGGACATGCCGGCGGCGGCGAACATCTCGACATACTTGGGATCCTGCTTCATGCGTTCCTGCATGATGCGCATGTCCATGTTCATCAGGTATGTCTCGGTGATCATCTCACGCGCGACATCGTTCAGGTTGGTGCCGAGGCGCCCGTCATGCATCCAGGCCGCGCGATAGCCGACATTGGCCAGCGTGGGGGCATTGCGAAAATGCATGGCGCCGGAATAGGCGGCCGACAGCGCCTCGCCATCGGTAAAGGCCTTGGCCGGGTCGTGACAGCTGGCGCAGGCCAGGCTGGTGTCGCCGGACAGGCGCGGGTCATAGAACATGCGCTTGCCCAACTCGGCGCGCGCGGCGTTCACATCCATGGGCTGAATGGGAACGCTCTCCTGGGCCATTGCGGCGGTTCCCGCAAGCAACGCCCCCATGACGGTGAGTGTTCGGATCATCATTGCCTCCTGTCGGGTCGTCTGGCGTGCCAGCTGGACGACCGTGGTTTTAGACAAGAGCCAAGTGTTTCCGCTGGCTGAAGCATCATCGCTCTTGCTGCGCTTCCCGGTTCGTTTGTGCGACTCGGGGTTTCTCCGGGTGTCACGCTACTCCCGTGGAATGATACATGTGTTGCGCGCAGGGTTTCGGACTGTTCTGAAGTGTGACGGTTTGTGACATTCATCTGGAGGCTGCACCCGTTTCGCCGTCCAGGGCGGCCCGGATCCGGTGCGCCAGATGGGTGGGGTCGACCGGTTTGGGCAGGATGTCTGGCGGTAGACCATCGACCTCGATCGCGCCTGGGGAATAGCCGGTACAGATGATCACCGGAAGGTCGGGCCTGAGGGCACGAGCCTGGTTTGCCAGCGCCTCGCCACTGATCTCGGGCATGACCATGTCGGTGACCAGCAGATCCACGCGTCCCGGGTCTGCCGCCAGTTTCTCGGCGGCGATCCGCGGCGATGTATAAGCCTCGACCCGGTAGCCCAGCCGCATCAGCATACGGCGCCAGGTGGCGGCGATCTCGGTCTCGTCATCCACCACCAGGATACGCTCGCGCCCACGCGGGGCCGGGGCGGAGGCGCCGGGCAGGGTGCCCTCGGCTTCGGCCAAGGTGGTGCCGGGCAGGAGGATCACGAACCGCGCGCCTTCTCCCGGGGCGCTGTGCACGTCGATCCGGCCGCCCATTTCCTCGACCAATCCTGCCACCACGACCAGCCCCAGTCCCGAGCCCTTGCCCAGAGGTTTGGTGGTGAAGAACGGGTCGAACAGTCGTGCCCGGGTCTCGGATGACATGCCGGGGCCGTTGTCCTCGATACTCAGGCTGACCCAGCCGTCTGGGCGGTCGGCCATACCTTCGGGTGTCGCCTCGGCGGTCTTGGCGCGAATGCGGATGCGCCCATCCTCAGCGCCAATGGCCTCGGCCGCGTTGCGGGCCAGGTTCATCACGATCTGGTGCAGATGGGTGTGGTCGGCCAGGACCATGACCTTGTCTTCGGCGTCACAAATGTCGATGCGCACGGTTGGCGGAAGCGAGGCGCGCAAGAGCCTTGCGACCTCCTGCACCACCGAGCAGAGGTTGACCGGCTGCGCCTGGCCCGGCTCGCGACGGGCGAAGGACAGCAGTCCAT
Organism: Aliiroseovarius sp.; assembly: GCF_965228805.1. Taxonomy (NCBI): domain Bacteria; kingdom Pseudomonadati; phylum Pseudomonadota; class Alphaproteobacteria; order Rhodobacterales; family Paracoccaceae; genus Aliiroseovarius; species Aliiroseovarius sp. The sequence continues at coordinate 2,174,909 of NZ_CBDDIE010000003.1, forward strand.
GCACCAGGCTCTGCGCGCGTTTCGCCGCGATTTCGATCTGTTCGATCTCGCCCGCCAGGTCACTGCCCTCGGGCGCGTCCATGGCCGCCAGGTGGGCCGCGCCGACAATGGTGGTCAGCACATTGTTGAAGTCATGGGCAATGCCACCCGCCAGCAGCCCCACCGCTTCGAGCTTCTGCGCGCGCGCCACCTGTTCGCGGGCCTGTCGCCGCTCGGTAATGTCCTCGCCGATGCCGATGAAATTCTGCACCGTGCCATCCGGTCCCATCAGCGGCAGGATACGGGTTTCGGCCCAGTAGGTGCTGCCGTCCTTCTTGCGGTTGCGGAAGATGCCGTGCCATTCCTGCCCCTCGGCCAGCGCGCGGCGCAGCTCGTCATAGGTGTCGGTCGAAGTATCCCCCGACTGCAGGAACTTCGGCGTGCGGCCCTCGATCTCGTCTTCCTCCCAGCCGGTCAGCTCGCGGAAGCGCCGGTTGGCATAGAGGATATGCGCGGAGGTGTCGGTGATGACGATGGTCGTCGGGCTCTGTTCCACTACGCTGGCCAGGCGCTTTTCTGAGGCTTCCGCGTCGCGCCGGGCGGTCAGTTCCCGCGACAAGCGTTTCAGCGTGGTGCCCATGTCATGGAACATGAAGAACAGCATGACGCCGATCGCCCCCGCCGCCAGCACCAGCGCGACAATCGAGATGAAACCGATGCCGATCAGCGCACGGCCCTGGTGCACGGCGGCGAAGGTGCGCCGGGTCAAGATCAGCCGCGCGTCGGTCCAGACCTCTTCGAGGTCCGCCAGGGCCTGTTCGGCGGCGCGGTCATCCACCCGCACAAGCGTGTCGACCTCGGCAATGGTCAGGCGCAGGCGCACCCCTTCGCGGGCGACGGCAAAGTTCTTGGCGTATTCGTCGATGGTGTTCTTCAGAGCAAATAGCGCCTGGCGCTCGCGTTCGTCGGTGGTCTGCGACAGGTAGAGTTCCACCACCGCGTTGAACTGGCGCACCTGTTCCTCGGCACGTTCAACGTAGCTTTCATCGCGGCGCAGTACGTAATTCTTGAAATCATGGATGATCCCACCATAGCCCATGTAGCCGCGGATCGAGCTGATCCAGACGCCCTTCTGTCCCACGTCGCCGTTGGAATGGGCCCAGCTTGCCTCGATTTCACCGAACTGGCGGCGGGTCTCGGTGCCAAGGTACAGGCCCAGAAGAACCGTGGTCAGAAGCAGGAAAAAGGCCAGGAATCCGACCAGATAGAAACGGTTGGACGAATGGGTTTGAGCCTGCATGACGGGGCACCTTGCAACGGTCGGGATGTCGCGCCATGTTAACGCCAACGCTGCCACGGGACTTGAGATGGATCAAGTAATCCTCATCGTTGATGACGACATGCAGCTGACCTCGTTCCTGTCCAGATTCCTGGACAAGCACGGGTTCAAGGTGCGCACGGCGACCTCGGGGGCACAGGCACGGGGGCTCTATCGTGCCGATGACCTGAGCCTGATCGTGCTGGATCTGAACCTGCCCGATGCGGACGGGTTCGACCTGGTCAAGGAGTTCCGCGCCGAAGTGAAGACGCCAATCATCATGCTGACCGCGCGCAACGAGGTCTTCGATCGCATCGTCGGGCTGGAGCTGGGAGCGGATGACTACCTGACCAAGCCTTACGAGCCGCGAGAGCTGCTGGCGCGGATCAAGGCGGTGCTGCGTCGGCTGGATGTAAATGCGGACGAAGTGGATGTCGGTGAGGCGCCCGACAGCCTGCGCTTTGGCGGGCTGGAACTGGATCTCGTGAAACGGAGGCTGCGGCATCTGGACGAGGATCGGGTTATCGCGCTGACCGGGGCGGAGTTCACGCTGCTCAGCATTCTCGTACAGAGACCCGGACAAATCGTTAGCCGCGACTATTTGATGGATGCGCTCTACGGAAACTCGGTGGCGATCACTGATCGGGCGGTGGACGCCCATGTCTCGCGTCTACGTCGCAAGATTGATCGGGCGGAGGCGCGCAGTTCGCTCATCCAATCGATCCGGGGCGAAGGCTATGTCTTCGCCAGCACGGTCGAGGTGGGCTAGCTCGGGCGCAGCCCACGGCTCGGAAAATCAAATCGTATCTAGGGGCTAGCCGGGCTGCCAATCTCGGCCTAGGATAGAAGGAATTAGATCAGGACACGGTGGGAAACGTCCAGATTATGGCGCAGAGACTTTATATCGCCGATGATAATGTTGATTTCGCAAATTACATCGCCACCGTCGCACAGCGTGAAGGGTGGCAGGTCGAAATCTGCGCCAATGGGCGGGTGCTGCTGGACAAGCTGGCCGCTTCCGAGGGGCCTGCATTTCTTCTGATTGATGTGAACATGCCGGAAATGGACGGGATCGAGGCGATCGAAGGGCTTGCCGCGCTGGCCCGCCCGCTTCGTTTGCGCTTCATCACCGGCGGTTCCGACACCTCGATCCGAGCGGCCAAGGTCATCGCCGAAGCCAACCATCTGGCCGTTGGCAGCAATATCTACAAGCCCCTGCCGCTGGAGGCTTTGAAGGACGTGTTACGCAGCGAAGCGAAAGAGCTGGAAGCTCTGGCTGAATAATCTTCCTGTGACAAAGAGTGTTCGAAACGTGCAGTTTGTATTCGCGTTATAGATCAGCACAGCACCCCAAGGTTGAAAATGTGCAATGCCGAGATCAGTGCGTCCCGCGGAGTTTTAGCACCGGATCGGTATAGACCGTCTCGGCTGGTTTCATCGGCGTCTCCAGACGACGTTCCAACAGCTCCATGATCCTGTCCACCGACGCGTCGATCGGGTTGCGCACGGTGCTGAGGTTGAAAGTCGGCCAGCTGGCCATCTGGATGTCGTCAAACCCGATCACCGACATGTCGCCGGGCACTGACAGCCCCATCTCTCGTGCCGCGGTCAGTGCACCGATGGCCATCGCGTCGTTGCTGCACAACAGCGCATCGGGGCGGGCGTTGGAAAACAGCCTGCGGGCCGCGTCATACCCGCCTTCGACGGTGTAATCCCCCGTCTCTTCACCGATGAGCGTCATGTCCCGCTCTGCCAATGTCTCGATCAGGCCGGCCCGGCGGCGACCAGATGAGAAGAATGCCTGAGGGCCGCTGATCAAAGCGAAGCGATTGCGACCGCGCGACAGCAACTCCTCGGTCGCCATCCGCATGCCTTGGGCGTTGTGGCAGCAAACATTGTCCACCCCCGGCGCCATGACCAGACGGCCCGACGAGATCATCGGGATACCCACCTTGGCGCAGCGGGTCACGATCTCCTCTGCCATCGAGCCTCCCCGCAGGATCAGCGCGTCCAGTGGATATCGCAGCACCTCGGAGACGGCCGATTCGGCCTGTTCGCCGCCACCGTCGATCAGCAGGGGCCATTTGCTGCGCGCGTTCAGTTGCCCGACCAGACGGCGCACGAAGGCGGTGTCATAGGGGCTGCGCATATTGCCGACGAAGATCGCCACAAGATGGGAACGCCCCCCCTGCAAGCCGGCCGCCAGGGCGTTGGGTTTGTAACCCAGTTCGGTGGCCACCTCTTGGATTTTAAGGCGTTTTTCGGCATCCAGATAGGCACCTTCGGTAAAGGCACGCGACACGGCCGAGCGGGAAACGCCTGCAGCGTCTGCCACCATTTGCGCGGTCACGCGGCGCGAGACGCGCCCGGTTTCATCCCTGTCGCCAGTCATGGTCCTGCTCTCCTCCCTTCTCCGTGTTTTTGTCAAGAATGATAGAAAAGTTTGACGGAACTGTTACACGCATGCAGTATATGAACACGTGTGCACAATTTGTGCAAACCTGAGTTGGACCACGCGATTCGATGTGTTGTCCGAAAGCTCGTCAAAAAGGTGCGGTTGCACACGGTCCCAATACGGGTCCAACAGAAACGGAGATAGGACATGAAATCCCTGAAATTCAGCGCGGCGGCAGCCGCCGTCGCTCTGGCCGCCTCTGCGGTCCATGCTGAAACCGAAATCACCTGGTGGCACGCCATGGGCGGTGCCCTGGGCGAGACGGTCAACCAGATCGCGGCCGACTTCAACGCGAGCCAGGACGAATACACCATCACCCCGGTCTTCAAGGGCACCTACGAGGAAACCCTGACCGCAGGTATCGCCGCATTCCGCGCGGGTGAGCAGCCCAACATCCTGCAGGTGTTCGATGCCGGCGCCGCCACCGTGATCGGTGCCAAGGGCGCGACTGTTCCGGTTCAGGATCTGCTGACCGACAACGGCGTGGCCTTCGACATCAACGATTATATCTCGGGCGTGCGCTACTTCTATGCCGACGCGGATGACAAGATGATCGGCATGCCGTTCAACTCGTCCTCGCCGATCATGTATTACAACGTCGAGGCCCTGGAAAAAGCCGGCGTGACCCCGCCCAAGACCTGGGAAGAGTTCCAGAGCGTGACCGCGCCCGCCCTGAAGGCCGCTGGCTACACCGCGCTGTCGCAGTCGCACCTGCCCTGGATCTTCACCGAAAACTTCATGTCGCGCCATGACCTGCCCTTCGCCACCAACAACAACGGTTACGAAGGCACCGACGGCACCGAGATCCTGGTCAACAACGACGCCATCAAGGCCCACTTCACCGCCGTGACCGAATGGCAAAAGGAAGGCTATTTCGAATGGTTCGGCACCGGCTGGGGCGACAACCAGACCCCGTTCGAAGAAGGCAAGGTCGCGATCTGGCTGGGCTCGTCGGGCTCGTTCGGCGGTCTGTCGAAGAAAGATCTGCCCTTCACCTTCTCGGCCACGTTCCTGCCCTATTGGGAAGGCGTGACCACCGAACCCAAGCAGACCTTCATCGGTGGTGCCTCGCTGTTTGCCATGGCCGGTCATGACGCAGCGGACAACAAGGCCACTGCCGCCTTCTTCGAGTTCCTGACCAAAGCGGAAACCCAGTACTTCTGGCACCAGGAAACCGGCTACGTGCCGATCACCGAGGCCGCCTATGAGATGGCCAAGGCCGATGGTCACTATGACCGCGCCCCGGCTGCCGAGATCGGCATCCAGCAGCTGTCGCTGCCCGCCGGTGACAACACCAAGGGCTACCGCATGGGCTTCTACGTGCAGATCCGTGACGTGATGAACCGTGAATACGGCCGCATCCTGACCGGTGAAACCTCGGTCGAAGACGCCTTCGCCAACATCGAGAAAGAAGCCAACGCCCTGCTGGTGCGCTTCGCCAAGACCCAGAACTGAATGGGCTTGACCGCCTGACCGGACGGCCACGACACTGTGGCCGTCCAACCCGTACTCGGAGACCCCCATGAAACGCGCTGGTTTTACCACCAGGTGGCTTCCGATCCTGCTGCTGGTTCCACAGCTCTCGATCATTGCCATCTTCTTCTACTGGCCCGCAGCCCACGCGGTGCAATCGTCCTTCTTCCTGCAGGATCCCTTCGGCTTCGGCTCGACCTTCGTCGGTGTCGACAATTACACGGACCTGGCGAACAACGGCGAGTATGTGAACATCGCGCAGTTCACGCTGGTCTTCACGGTGCTGGTCACCTTCTTCTCGCTTTCGCTGGCGCTGCTGCTGGCGGTGAAGGCGGACAATGTCATTCGTGGCGCACGCGGCTATCGCACCCTGCTCATGTGGGTCTATGCGGTCGCCCCGCCGGTTGCGGGCTTCATCGGCTTGATCATGTTCAATCAGAGCTGGGGGCCGTTGACCGAGCTGGCCCAATCCATCGGCTGGGACTTCAAGCTGGGTGTGAATTTCAATGACACCGCTACGGCCATGGTGCTGGTGTCAGTGTGGAAACAGGTGCCGGTGAACTTCATCTTCTTCCTGTCGGGCCTGCAATCGATCCCGCGTTCGGTGCGCGAGGCGGCCCTGATCGACAACCGCTCTTCGACCCGCCGCTTCTGGGATGTGACCTTCCCACTGCTGGCACCGACCGGGTTCTTCCTGCTGATCATCAACATCACCTACGCGCTATTCGATACTTTCGGCATCATTGATACCTTGGTGAAAGGCGAGCCGGGCAACAACCCGATGACCCTTGTCTACAAGGTCTATGTCGACGGATTCCGGGGCAATGACCTGGGCGGAAGCTCGGCGCAATCGGTGGTCCTGATGGTGCTGGTGCTGGCCCTGACGGTGTTCCAGTTCCGGCTGGTTGAACGCCGCATCCATTACACGTGAGGGCTGGATATGACTGACATGACACAGGCCGCCCACCCGCATGCCCGCCGCATCAAATGGTCCCGCGTGCTGGATCACGCGGTGCTGATCGCCGGCTCGCTTTTCATGCTGATCCCGCTTCTGGTGGTGCTGCAAACCACGACCACCACGGATGTCGACACGATCAAATACGGCCCGCAGTTGGTCGTCGGGGATCAGTTCGACGACAACTTTGCCAAGGCCATGTTCACCGCCTCGGGCTTCTCGGGCGAGAACACCGGCATGTCGATGCTGATCAACTCGATGATCCTGGGTCTGGGCTTTGCCATCGGCAAGATCGTCATCGGCATGATGGCCGCGTACGCGCTGGTCTACTTCCGCCTGCGGTTCGCCACGCTGGCCTTCTGGCTGATCTTCACCACGCTGCTGTTGCCGCTGGAGGTGCGCATCCTGCCTTCGTATGAGATTGCCCAGCAACTGGGGCTGCTCAACAGCTATACGGGCCTGATCCTGCCTCTGATTGCCTCAGCAACTGCGACCTTCTTTTTCCGGCAGTTCTTCCGCTCGGTTCCCGAGGAACTGGTCGAGGCCGCCCGGATCGACGGCGCCGGGCCGGTGAAGTTCTTCATCGATATCCTGGTGCCGCTCAGCCAGACCATGATCGCGGCCATGTTCATCATCATGTTCGTCTTTGGCTGGAACCAATACCTGTGGCCCACGATGATTACCACCGAAGAGGGCATGTTTACCCTGGTGCGTGGCATCAAGCAGATCACCCAGGTTCTGGAAGGCAATAACGTACCCGAGTTTGGCCGGGCCAATATGCTGGCCCTCATCGCAATCTTGCCGCCGGTGGCGGTCGTGATCTTCTTCCAGAGCTGGTTCGTCAAGGGCCTGACGGAATCGGACAAGTAAGGACAGAAAAATGGCGCAAGTAACGCTCTCAAATGTTCGAAAAATCTACCCCAACGGGTTCGAGGCGGTCACGCCCACCAGCTTTGACATCCAGGATGGCGAGTTTGTCGTGCTTGTCGGCCCCTCGGGCTGCGGCAAGTCCACGCTTCTGCGCATGGTGGCGGGGCTGGAGGACATCACCGAGGGCCAGTTGGCCATCGGAGACCGGGTCGTAAATGACGTGGATCCTGCGGATCGCGACATTGCGATGGTGTTCCAGAACTACGCGCTCTACCCGCATATGACGGTGCGCAAGAACATCGGCTACGGGCTGAAGAACCGCAAAACCCCGGCGGATGTGATCGAGGCAAAGGTGCAGGAAGCGGCGAAGATGCTGAACCTGACCGACTATCTTGACCGCAAACCCTCGCAACTCTCTGGTGGTCAACGTCAACGTGTCGCCATGGGCCGCGCGGTTGTGCGCGACCCGTCGCTGTTCCTGTTCGACGAGCCGCTGTCGAACCTCGACGCAAAGCTGCGTCACCAGATGCGGATCGAGATCAAGGCGCTGCAAAGGCGCCTGGGCGTGACCTCGATCTACGTGACCCATGACCAGGTCGAAGCCATGACCATGGCCGACCGCATCATCGTGCTGAACGGCGGCAAGATCGAACAGATCGGTACACCGGCCGAGATCTACCATTCCCCCGCCTCGACCTTCGTTGCTAGCTTCATGGGCGCCCCGCCCATGAACCTGATCGACGCGCGCGTGGAAGGCGGGCAGGTCATGGTCAACGGTGCCACGGCGCTGGCGCCTGCAGACGGGCAGGGCGACATCACCCTGGGCATCCGCCCCGAGGATGTCGAGCTGTCCCCCGAAGGCAATGTCTCCTTCCGCGTCGATATCGTCGAGGAACTGGGCGCGCATCGCCTGTTGCACGGCCAACTGGCAGATCAGCCTTTCACCATTCACGTGGGCAAGGACACCCCGGCCGAACCGGGCGAGACCCGCGTCGCGGTCAAACCCGAGGCGCTGCGCCTCTTCGACAAGGACACGGGAAAAGCGCTGTGATCACCACCATTCTGCCTGAGCTCCCCGCGGTGACCGATGCCGAACGGGGCCGCATCCTGTCGGCCCCCCGCACCGCCGAGGCGCATCGCGAAATCCTGGGCGAGGTGCCCGCGATGAACGCCGTACAGCTGGGCGGCGCGGCGTCGGCGCGCCAATTGCCCGCCGAGTTCACCGTCGCGGCCTGGAACGTCGAACGCTGCCTTTTCCCCGAGGCGACCGCGGAACATCTCGCCCCCATCGCGCCCGACATCGTGCTTCTGTCAGAGGTTGACCACGGCATGGCCCGCACCAGCCAGCGCCACACGACCGAGGCCATGGCCCAGGCACTGGGCATGCAATACGCTTTCGGGGTCGAGTTCCATGAGCTCGACCTGGGCGGCCCCACCGAACGCGCCTTCTGCTCGGATGACTTCAACGCGCTGGGCTGGCATGGCAACGCGGTGCTGTCGTCCGTGCCCTTCGAAAAGGTGGCCCTGTTCCGGCTATGCGATCAGGGGCATTGGTTTGCAGCGGACGAGGGCGCGTCCGATCCCGACCAGCCCCGTCTGGGTGGCCGCATGGCGATTGCGGCCGTGGTGCCGGGGGCCGAGAGGCCGATCTGTGTCGTCTCGACTCACCTGGAAAGCAACGCGGATGCGGCGCATCGCCATGTGCAGTTCTCCCAGCTGATGAACAAGATTGATGCCTTCGCCCCGGACATGCCGGTGATGATCGGCGGCGATCTGAACACAGGCAACCACCTGCCGCCCGACTTCGACCATCGTCGTGAGACGCTGTTCGAACTGGCCGAGGGGCAGGGCTATGACTGGTCCTTTACCGCCGAGGGCATGACCACCCGCCCCAGCCTGATCACGCCGCATCCGGACCGGGTGATGAAGCTCGATTGGCTGGCCGGGCGCGATCTGACTCCGCTTGGCAAAGGGGTTCTGTCCTCGTTGGATGGCTCAGGCCGCCCGCTGTCGGACCATGACGCGGTTTGGTGCCGAGCCCGCACCTGAGGCGCCTTTTCCCCTTGGCGCCACGCACTCGGCCCGGTATCACCAATCTTCCAACAGTTGAGGAAGATAGCCTTGGATCAGACCGCACAGCGTATCGCCCGAACGATTGCCACCGAAATCAACGCTTCCACCAATCAGGTGGGCGCGGCGGTCGAGCTTCTGGACGGCGGCGCCACGGTTCCCTTCGTGGCGCGTTACCGCAAGGAGGTCACGGGCGGGCTGGATGACACGCAGCTGCGCACGCTGGCCGACCGCCTGAGCTACCTGCGCGAGATGGAGGATCGCCGCGCGGCCATCGTCAAATCCATCGACGAACAGGGCAAGATGACCGACGATCTGGCCCGCGCCATTGCGGGCGCCGAGACCAAGGCGGCGCTGGAAGACATCTATCTTCCCTATAAGCCGAAACGCCGCACCAAGGCGATGATCGCCCGCGAAAACGGGCTGGAGCCGCTGCTGCGGGCCATTGATGCGGATCGGTCTGCTGACCCGGAGGCGCTGGCGCAGACCTATCTGTCCGAAGCCGTGCCGGACGTGAAATCCGCCCTGAATGGCGCGCGCGATATCCTGTCCGAGGAGCTGACAGAGAACGCCGACCTGTTGGGGCGCCTGCGTGGGTTCATGATGGAAAACGCCCAGATTTCTGCACGGGTTGTCACGGGCAAGGAGCAGGAAGGCGCCAAGTTTTCCGACTATTTCGACCATTCCGAGGCCTGGGCCACCATCCCCGGTCACCGGGCTCTCGCCATTTTGCGCGCCTCGAACGAAGGCGTGGTGACGATCGAGATTGCGCCCGACGAGGAGACGGGCCTGCCGCGCGCCCTATCCATGGTTGCCGCCGCCGTGGGTTGCGAGGGCGAGGCGCCAGGGGATACCTGGCTGCGAAACGCCGCCCACTGGACCTGGCGCATCAAGCTGTCGCTGTCCATGTACATGGACCTGCTGGCCGAGCTGCGCCGCCGCGCCCATGAGGAAGCGATCACCGTCTTTGCCCGCAACCTCAAGGATTTGCTGCTGGCCGCGCCCGCAGGGCCGCGCGCGACCCTGGGTCTGGACCCGGGCATTCGCACCGGCTGCAAGGTGGCCGTGGTGGATGCCACCGGAAAACTGCTGGAAACCACCACGATCTACCCGTTCCAGCCCAAGAATGACATTCGCGGGGCCGAGGCGGCGTTGATCACGCTGATCAAACGCCACGGGGTCGAACTGGTCGCTATCGGCAACGGCACCGCAAGCCGTGAAAGCGAACGCCTGGTCGGTGACACGCTGAAACTGCTGCCCGCGGACGTGAAGAAACCCACCAAGGTCGTGGTGTCCGAAGCCGGTGCCTCGGTCTACTCCGCCAGCCAGCTGGCTGCCGAGGAGTTCCCGGACCTCGACGTGTCCCTGCGCGGCGCCGTGTCGATTGCCCGCCGCCTGCAGGATCCGCTGGCCGAACTGGTCAAGATCGAACCGCAATCCATCGGTGTCGGCCAGTACCAGCATGACGTCGACCAACGCCGCCTGGCCCGCGCCCTGGAAGGGGTGGTCGAGGATGCGGTGAATGCCGTGGGCGTTGATCTGAACACCGCCTCTGCACCGCTGCTGGCCCACGTCGCCGGGTTGGGCGCGTCGCTGGCGCGCTCCGTCGTGGCGCACCGTGATATCCACGGCGCCTTCGGCTCGCGCAAGTCGCTGTTGGAGGTGTCGGGCCTCGGTCCGAAAGCCTTTGAACAATGCGCGGGCTTCCTTCGTATCCGTGATGGCGAAGAGCCGCTAGACGCCTCCGCAGTGCATCCTGAAGCTTATGATATTGCGCGGAAAATCGTGTCTTCATGCGGGCGCGACCTGCGGGCCATCGCCGGAGATGCCAAGGCGCTGACGCGCCTCAGAGCCGAGGATTTTGTCACCGACGACTTCGGCCTGCCCACCGTGCGCGACATCTTTTCGGAGCTGGAAAAGCCCGGCCGTGACCCGCGTCCCAGCTTCAAGACGGCCAGCTTTGCCGATGGGGTGGAGGAAATCCAGGACCTGAAGCCGGGCATGATGCTGGAAGGCACGGTGACCAATGTCGCGGCCTTCGGCGCCTTCGTCGATATCGGCGTGCACCAGGACGGCCTGGTGCATGTCAGCCAGCTGGCCGACCGTTTCGTCAAGGACCCGCATGAGGTGGTCAAGACCGGTGACGTGGTCAAGGTCCGTGTCACCGAGGTCGACATTCCCCGCAAGCGCATCGGCCTGTCCATGCGCAAGGATGGTGGCGCGCGCGCCAGTGAGCAGGGCAATGCGCGTCGAAATGATCCTCCCAGGCGTGGTCCCGGTGGCGGCAAGCCGGGTGGTGGCAAGCCGGGTGGCGGCAATCGTCGCCCGCCGCAGGGGGGCGGGCAAGGAGCGCTGGGCGCCGCCTTGCAGGATGCGCTCAAGAAGAAGCGCTGACTGAGGCGCGATAGGCCAGCCAGCCCCGGTTGGCGGGTTTCTTTTCGCCCGATTCGCAACTCCGCCTTGTAGTTTTCTTTCGTTTTGGTCTAAGAATCGAAAGAAATGGAGGGGTGTCGATGAAATCCGGGACCAAAACGAAAGCCCGTCAGACCGAGATCCTGCGCCTGCTGAAGCAGGACGGGCGTGCCTTGGTCGACGACCTGGCCGAACACCTGGACACCACGCCTCAGACCATCCGCAAGGACCTGAGCACCCTGGCCGAAAACAACCAGATCATCCGCTTTCATGGTGGGGCAACTCTAGCGGCGGGCACCGAATACGCCAGCTTCGACGTCCGCAATGCAATTCGTCGTGAAGAGAAGGATGCAATCGGTCGCGCTGTTGCAGCCGAGATTCCGAACCACGCCAGCGTGATCCTGAACGCAGGCACGACGACCTCGGCCGTGGCGCGACATCTGGCGCATCATGTTGGATTGAAGGTTGTCGTAGACTCCGTTTATCTTGCTAATTTAATGCGGGAATTTCCCGGCGTTGAGGTCATGGTCCCGGCCGGGATCGTGCGCGGTTCGGATGGCGCCATCCTGGGCGAGACAGCCGTGGATTTCATCCGTCAGTTCCGCGCAGACATCTCTGTGGTGGGCACCGCGGCGGTGGAGGCGACCGGTGCCTTGCTCGACTACGACCTCCGTGAAAGCGCGGTCAGCCAGGCAATTATCGCCTCTGCACGCAATGTGATCCTGGCGGTGGACAGCTCGAAATTCGACCGCCTTGCGCCGGTGCGATTTGGCGATATCGCCCAGGCTGGCACCGTGGTTACGGACTACGGTTGCCCTTCGGATTTGCGTGCCCTTTGCGCCCGTCACGGCGTCCGCCTGGTCACCGCCAGCTAGGTCGCCGCGACGGAATCTCTTGACGGACACCTTCGTTTTGTGAAGCAATCGAAAGAAACGAAGCCAAACTCGCGCATTTAGATTCGCGACCCCGGCTCGTCGGGAGGATCGATTGCCAATGCTGCTGCTTCTGCGGCCTCTTGCCTGGGTGAACACCCAGATCCTGCGCCTTGGGCGCCATCTTGCTTGGATGGCCCTGGCGTTGATGGTCGTGGTGATCCTGACCCAGGTCTTCTTTCGCTACGTGCTGAACAACGCCCTGGCCTGGCCGGATGAGGCCGCACGGTTCCTGATGCTGTGGATGACAGGTCTGATGGCGCCGTCTGCCATGCGTTGGAGCGGGTTCGTTGCGATCGACATGTTGCCCGCTGCGCTGCCCCGCCGGGCCGGGCTGGCGCTGACTCTCGTCCTGCTGTGCCTGTCGCTGATGGTCCTGACAGTGGCAATCGGGCATGGCTGGGCGCACACCTTCGGCTTCGGCGGCAAGTTCGACAGTTCGTCCTTGCGGCTACCTTTCGACTGGATCGGGATGGAGGCGGTGAAGGTCAAGCTCAAGTACATGTACGGCGCGCTGCTCATGTGCGTCTGCCTGCTGTCCGTCGTCACGTTCGAGCTGATCCTGCGCGCGCTTGCCCGCCTGATCGACCCGGATGTGGACTTGCCCGGCGACGACGCTCCGGTCGACCTGCAAGGGGGAGCGGAGTGATGCTGGCCCTATTCCTGCCCGTCTTCCTTGTCCTCTTGATGGTTGGCCTGCCGGTCTTCTTTGCCCTGCTTCTGGCCCCCGGCGCATTGTTGTGGCTGAACGGGCAGGAGCGGGATATCGCCCTGCTTTATCGCAATGTTTACAATGGGGTGGACAGTTTCCCGCTGATGGCACTGCCATTCTTCGTGCTGGCCGGGGAGCTGATGAACCGAGGAGGGATCACCACCCGCCTGGTGGAGTTCAGCCAGGCCCTGATGGGCCATTTCAGGGGCGGGCTGGCGCATGTGAATATCCTCAGCTCGATCCTGTTCGCGGGCCTGTCGGGCTCGGCCGTGGCGGATACCTCGGCGTTGGGTTCGACCCTGATCCCGGCGATGGAAAAGAACGGCTACAGCCGCAAATTCGCCGCCGCCGTGACCGCGGCCAGTTCGGTGATCGGCCCGATCATCCCACCCTCCGGCATCATGATCATCTATGCCTATGTGATGGGCGAAAGCGTGGCTGCGCTGTTCCTGGCGGGGATCGTGCCTGGTGTGCTGGTGGGGGTGGGGTTGATGGTTGTCGTGCGGCTGATGGCTGACAAATACGACTTGCCCAAGGCCGAACGCATCGTCACGCCGGACCAGGCGATCACGCCCTTGGAATCCGGCGTCAGCTTCGTTCTGCTGCGCCTGAACTTTGCAGGCGTCCTGATGGCGCTCTTCGCCGGTGTGACGTCCTTGCTGGCCCTGACCGGGATCGACATCACGCTGAACGGCTGGTTGATCTTCCTGGTCTTCCTGCCCATCGCCCATGTGCTGCTGATGGGGCTGCGCAAGCGGGTGTCCTCGGACTTTCGCATCATCTGCAAGAAGGCCGTCGCGCCCCTGCAGACCCCGATCATCATCCTGGGCGGCATCCTGGTTGGCGTCTTCACCCCGACCGAGGCCAGTGCGGTTGCCGTCGCCTATGCGCTGATCGTCGCCTTCTTCGTGCTGCGGTCGATGAAGGTCCGCGATCTGCCGGCCATCCTGACCCGCGCGGCTCTATCCAGCTCGACCGTGCTGCTTCTGGTCGGCGCGGCGGTGGCCTTCAAGACCGTGGTCAGCCTGTCCCATGCGCCCGAGACCATGGCGGGGTTCATCCTTGGCCTGTCCGACAACCCGTTGATCCTGCTGTTCCTGATCAACGTGCTTCTGTTCATCGTCGGCATGTTCCTGGACGCAGGCCCCGCGATCATCATCTTGGGTCCAATCCTGGGTCCGATCTTCGTCGACCTCGGCGTGCACCCGCTGCATTTCGCGATCATCATGAGCGTCAACCTGACCGTCGGCTTGGCCACGCCACCGATGGGGTTGGTGCTCTTTGTGGCAAGCTCGGTCTCTGGCGAGAAAGTCGAGACGATCTCGCGCGCCATTCTGCCATTTCTGCTGGTCGAAATCGTGGTGATCTTCCTGATCACCTATGTGCCGGCCATTTCCATGACGATCCCGCGTCTGACCGGGTTTGTCCAATAACAAGAACAACTTGAACAAGATAACACGGAGGAAACCATGTTCAAATCGACCCTCAAGGCGTTGTCAGCCGCGGCCCTTCTTGCCGCCAGCGCCGTCGCGGCCCATGCCGCCGATTTCACCATTCGCGCCACCGCGAATTCCAACGAGGCGGACGAGGATTATGACGGCCTGATCGTCTTCAAGAACTATGTCGAAGCCGCCTCGAACGGCGCCATCGAGGTGGAGCTGTTCATCGGCACGCAGCTCTGTTCCAAGGGCGCGGAATGTCTGCAGGGCGTGGCCGATGGCTCGATCGACGTCTACATCTCGACCTCCGGCGGGGCGTCGGGGATCTTTCCCTACGTCCAGGTGCTGGACCTGCCCTATCTGATGGCCAATGACCGGATCGCCGAAACCGTTCTGGCCGGTGACTTCACCCGCAAGATGCGCGAGATGGCTTTGCGTGACAGTGGCGGGGCGATCCGCTTGATGACCATCGGCAACACCGGCGGTTGGCGCAATTTTGCCAACACCCAGCGGCGCATTCAGACGCCCGCCGACATGGAGGGGCTGAAGATCCGCACCGTGGTCGCCGACCTGCCGCAGGAGCTGGTCCGTGCGCTGGGTGCTTCGCCGACGCCGATCCCCTGGCCCGAGCTGTTCACCAGCTTCCAGACCGGCGTGGTTGAAGGATCGAAGAACGGGATCACCGACATCATGGGCATGAAATTCCCGGATGCCGGCCTGCAATATGTGACTCTGGACGGGCACGCCTACATGGGTGCGCTGTGGTGGATGAACAATGAAAAGTTCATGTCCATGCCCGAAGACCTGCGCCGCGTCGTGGTCGATGGGTTTGCGGCCCTGCAACAGGCCACCTTCGCCTCGCCCAAGCGCAAGTCGATCCAGGCCTATGAGGATTTCGTCGCCGGTGGTGGGGACCTCTACGTGCCGACGCCCGAGGAAAAGGCCGCGTTCAAGGAGGCCGCCGCGCCCGTCTATGACTGGTTCAAGGCCAATATCAATGGCGGCGAAGAGATCTTTGACGCCCTGACTGCCGCCGTGGCCGAGGCCGAGGCCGAGATCGACGCGGGCATGTCCATGGACATCAAGTAACCGCGTTACACCGTTTCGGGGCCGCCCACTCCTGCGGCCCTGAAGCCCTCCTGGCCCTACCTGAACGGGTAGAGCCAGGCCCGGTAGTCATCCACCAGAATATGGGCCTTTTCGATTTGCTCGGACGTCATCTTCTTCACCACTTCCTCAAGGGAAATGGCCGCATCGGGATCCCCCCCGATGGCAGAGAGCGTGTACCACATGTAGGCCCGGACCAGGTCCGGCGCTTCCATGCCGCGGCCGACCTCGTAATACCAGCCGACGCCCGATTGCGCGCCTGCGTGCCCTTTCATCGAGGCCCGCAGATACCATTCGAACGCCCGAACGTCGTCGCGCTCGACCCCCAGCCCCAGGGCATACATGACGCCGATCAGTTCCTCGGCCTCGGCATTGCCCGACCGCGCGGCGGGCAAAAGTTCAGCCATGGCCGCAGGATAGTCCTTGGCATCCATCAGGTCGCGTGCCGTTTCGATTTCGGCCAGCGCCGGGGTGGTCAGAAGGGCAAGGGCGCAGAAAAGGGTCGAGGCAAGGTGTTTCATGTGGTCTCCATCCTGGCGGCGCTCGCATGTGCGCCCGCGTATGGGAACCCGCTTCCGGCCCCCTTGCAAGAGGCCGATTTCATCGCTTTCGATCCGGACCAGGCCAAGCTCGGGCAACTTCTGTTTTTCGACCCGATCCTGTCCGGCAACCACAACATCGCCTGCGCCACCTGCCACCATCCGACCCTGGGCACTAGTGACGGTCTGAGCCTGGGGATCGGCGAAGGGGGCGACGGGCTGGGCGCCAAGCGCACCCCGGGCGAGGGCGCGGATCGCATCCGGAAACGCATCCCCCGCAACGCCCCTGCGCTCTGGAACCTCGGTGCGCGCGAGATCGACGTGCTGTTCCACGACGGCCGCCTGTCGGTCTCGGACATCTATGACAACGGCTTCGACAACCCGGCGCAAGAATGGCTGCCCGAGGGGCTGAATTCCATCCTCGCCGCCCAGGCACTGTTTCCCATGACCTCGCAGTTCGAAATGGCGGGCGACCCGGATGAAAACCACGTTGCCGGCGCGGCTTATGACCGGGTCGACGCGGTTTGGCCGATCATTGCCAAGCGGGTGCGGAACGTGCCGGAATACGCGCATCTGTTTGCCGAGGCCTTTGACGACGTGAACGACCCGCTCGACATCACGATCACCCATGTGGTCAACGCCATCGCAGCCTTCGAGGGGACCGAGTTTCGCAGCCATGATAGTGCCTTCGACGCTTTCCTGGCCGGGAGCGAAGGCGCGCTGACAGCTGATCAACGCGCTGGCCTCGACCTGTTCTACGGCAAGGCCGGTTGTGCCTCCTGTCATTCCGGCCCGCTTCTGACCGACCACCAGTTCCACGCGCTCATGCTGCCGCATTTTGGCCCCGGGAAGACCCGCCAATGGGACCCGATCGTGCGCGATGTGGGCCGCATGGGAGCCTCAGATCGGTTGGAGGATGCCTATCGTTTCCGCACGCCCAGCCTGCGCAATGTCACCCTGACCGCGCCCTATGGTCACAAT
The DNA here is from genome assembly GCF_965228805.1 of Aliiroseovarius sp. Taxonomy (NCBI): domain Bacteria; kingdom Pseudomonadati; phylum Pseudomonadota; class Alphaproteobacteria; order Rhodobacterales; family Paracoccaceae; genus Aliiroseovarius; species Aliiroseovarius sp. The sequence continues at coordinate 2,192,151 of NZ_CBDDIE010000003.1, forward strand.
GGCGCCTATGCCACCCTGGAAGCGATGCTGCGCCACCACTTGGACCCGGCTGCGGGCTTCGCTCACTGGCAGCCGCAGATGGCCGCTCTTCCCGAGGTGCCTTGGCTGGCCCGCACCGATTTCCTGCCGTTGGATGACCCGCGAGAACGGGCGCGGCTTTCGGCGCGAGCGGATATCGCGCCGGTCTCGCTGTCAGACACCGAAATCACCCAGCTCATCGCCTTCTTGCACGCGTTGACCGGTACGGAGTCGATCAAGGGCCGCCTGGGTATTCCGGACCGCGTGCCCAGCGGATTGGAGGTGCCGAAATGAACCGGGTCCTTTGCATTGGCGCGGCCGTCGTCGATTTCGTCTTCCACCTGCCCAGCCTGCCCGGCAAGCCCCAGAAATACGGCACCGAAGAGGCCGAGATCGTTGGCGGAGGCTGCGCGGCGAATGCTGCGGTGGCCATCGCCCGGCTGGGCGGTGAAGCGGTTCTGGGTGCGCGGCTGGGCGAGGACCCCATCGGCGACATGATCCTGGCCGACCTTGTGGCGGAAGGGGTGGACGTCGGAAACGTCACCCGCACGCCCGGTGCGCGGTCGAGCTATTCTTCGGTCTTCATCGACGCGGAAGGAGAGCGGCAGATCGTCAATTTCCGTGGCGCCGGGTTGGTGCTGGATACTGGTTGGTTCGAGGCTCAACAGGACCTTGGTGCGGTGTTAACTGATACACGCCGGGTGGACGCCGCGTTGGCGGCGCTCAACCTCGCCAAGGCGCGCGGCATTTCGGGCGTTCTGGATGGCGAGGCGCCTGTCGACCCCCGGCTGATGACGGCGGCCAGCCACGTGGCCCTGTCAATGCAAGGTCTGCAATCGCTCTACCCCGACTTGTCCATCGAGGCCGCGCTGGCCTGTATCCGCACCGAACATGACGCCTGGGCTTGCGTGACCGACGGGCCGAACGGCGTCTGGTTCACGACCAAGATCGGCGTCAGCCACATCCCGGCCCATGACATCTGCCCGGTCGACACCCTTGCTGCGGGTGACGTGTGGCATGGCGCCTTTGCCGTCGCCCTGGCGGAGGGCAAAGATGAGCTTTCTGCCATCCGCACCGCCAACGCTGCGGCGGCCCTGAAATGCATGACCAAAGGGGGGCGGGCGGGGGCGCCCACCCGCGCCCAGCTGCAAGACTTCCTGAAGGAGACGACGCCATGATCACCCTTACCCCCGGCAAGCTCTGGGGCCTGCGCCGCATGGCCGATCAACAGGGCATTTTCAAGATGACCGCCGTGGACCAACGCCCGCCGATCAAGGGGCCGATCGCGGCGCATCTGGGTGTCGAACAGGCGCCCTGGGACCAGGTGGCGCGCTTCAAGGGCATGTTGGTCGAAACGCTGCAGGCCCAGTCGACCGCGATGCTCTTGGACCCGCATTATGCCATCCCCCATGCCCTTGGTGCGCTGTCCCCCACCAAGGGGCTGATCGTCACGCTGGAAGACAGCCTGTTCGGCGAAACGCCTGGGGGGCGCCTGTCCTCGGACATTGACGAGTGGTCGGTAGCCAAGATCAAGCGCATGGGTGGGGATGCTGTGAAAGTGCTGGCCTGGTACCGCCCGGATGCGGGACCCGAGGTGAACCGCGCGCAGCAGGACTATGTGAAGCGCATTGGCGAGGAATGTTCGAAATATGATATTTCGTTCCTCTTTGAACTGCTGGTCTACCCGCTGGCGTCGGATCTGCATCAGACCAAGGAATACATTGAAATGAAGGGGAAAAAGGCGGATGACGTACTTGCCTCTGTCGAAGAGTTCGCCAAGCCCGATTATGGCGTGGATGTTTTCAAATTGGAAAGCCCGGTGAATGCGGCGGATGCCGATGGCAGTGCCGAGGTGCAGGCCGTGTTCGACGAGATGGGGCGCCTGGCGGGCCGCCCTTGGGTGATGCTGTCGGCCGGGGCCGGCAAGCCCGAATTCCGCCGCGTCCTGGAGCACGCTTTCGCCGCCGGTGCCTCGGGGTTCCTGGCAGGCCGTGCGATCTGGCTGGACGCGTTCCAGGCCTATCCCGACTGGGATGCCATCTGCGCGGGTCTGGAAGGCGGCGCGGCCGATTACATGGCGGATATCTCGGCCCTGGCCGATGCGAAGGCCGCGAATTGGGCGTCCCATGCGTGTTATGGTGACGGCGGTGCAAGGTTTACCCCCGCCGACGCCAGTTTCCGACACGGCTATGCCGCCATCTGAAGGAAAGACCATGAGACTAGGCATTCTGCCCCTGGGCCGTCCGACCTTTGACGTGCCCTTTGCCGAAGACAACCTGGCCGCGATGTTGGCCGTTCTGGAGGCCAGCGGGCACGAGCTCATTGGACCGCGCCGCCTGCTGTTCGACGAAGACACCACCCGCGCGGCGATAGCAGAGTTGCGGGCCGCAAGGGTGGAGCAAATCCTGATCCTGCAGGTGACCTTTAGCGACGCTTCCATGACCGTCGCCATCGGTGCCGCATTCGACCAACCTCTGTCGGTCTGGGCCGTGCCCGAACCTCGCCTCGGCGGGCGGTTGCGGCTGAACGCTTTCTGTGGGTTGAACCTGGCCTCCCACGCCTTGGCGCTGAGTGGGCGCGGTTTCGGTTGGCTCTACGCCGACCCAACCGGGAATGCGGCCGGCGACCTGGCCGCGCTCCTGGCCGGGAGGCGCCCGGCGGGCAAGCTGGAACTGACGGCGGTGCCCGAGGCAACGGATGCGGGCCAGCGCGTTGCACAGGCCGTGAACGGCCGCCGTATCGCGCGAATCGGCGAACATCCCGTGGGGTTCGACACCTGCGCCTATGATAAAGCGGCCATGAAGGCGTTGGCCGGTGTGGAGGTGGAGGAGCTGGCCTTGGACGACCTATTCGACACCGCGCGCGCTGTCCCGGCCAAGGTTGCGGCCAGCCTGCGGGCCCAGGCAGAAGCGGACCTGGCGGGGCTTGATGAGGTCAACCCCGACGAGCTCGACCGCTCGCTGCGCCTCAAGGCCGGGCTGGATACCCTCCGCGACACGGGCGGCTATGATGCTTTCGCCATCCGCTGCTGGCCCGAAACCTTCACGGATTACGGCGGCGCGGTCTGTGGCCCGGCAGCGATGATGGGAGAAGGCCGCGTGCCCTGCGCCTGCGAGGCCGACGTCTACGGTGCGCTCACCCAACTGGTGTTGATGGAAGCCGCCCAGGCCCCCGTCTTTCTGACCGACCTGGTGGACATGGACGGCCAAGACGACACTGGCGTGGTCTGGCATTGCGGCCAGGCACCGATGTCCATGCGTGACCCGGATGTGCCTGCCGAGGCCACGATTCACACCAACCGCAAGCAACCGCTTCTGTATCAGTTCCCGCTGAAACCCGGTGAGGTCACTCTGATGCGTATCAGCCAGGCGCACGGGCGGCCCCACATGGTGTTGAGCCATGCGGAAATGCTGAAACGCCCCATGGCCTTTACCGGAACCTCCGGTGTTCTGCGCTTCGACCGCCCCGCTGGCGAGGTGCTGAATGACATCATTGCCAGCGGCTTGGAACATCACATGGCCCTGGTCTATGGCGATCACCGTGAGGTCCTGCGGGGCACGGCTGGCGCGATGGGTCTGCCGCTTCTGGAGCTATGACATGACCATACGATACGGCCTGATCGGGTCAGGCATGATGGGGCAGGAGCATATTCGCAACCTGGGCCTGTTGGAGGGATGCGAGGTGACAGCGATTGCCGATCCGGATGAAGGCATGCGCCAGCGCTCGGTCGAGACCGCCGGAGGCCGCGCGCAGGCTTTTGCTGATTGGCGTGACATGCTGTCCGCAGGCGGGCAGGACGCGCTGGTGATTACCGCGCCCAATGACACACATCATGCGATCCTGATGGAGGTGCTGGACACGAACCTGCCGATCCTCTGCGAAAAACCGCTCTGTACGACTTCGGCCCACTGTCGCGAGGTCATGGCCAAGTCCGAGGGGCGAGCAGCCCCGATCTGGGTGGCGATGGAATACCGCTACATGCCGCCGGTGCAGCGGCTTTTGGCGGAACTCGCCGCTGGCACCGCAGGCACGCCACGCATGATGGCCATTCGCGAACACCGCTTTCCCTTCCTCGACAAGGTCGGCGACTGGAACCGTTTCAACGAACGAACCGGCGGCACGCTTGTCGAAAAATGTTGCCATTTCTGGGACTTGATGCGTCTGACGCTGCAATCGGATCCCGTACGGGTCTATGCCTCGGCCGGTGTGGATGTGAATCACTTGGACGAAAGCTATGATGGCCGCATCCCGGATATCCTGGACAATGCCTTCGTTACCGTCGACTTCGAAAACGGTGCACGGGGCATGCTGGACCTGTGCATGTTCGCCGAAGGATCATATTGGCAGGAGGTCATTTCGGTCACTGGGGAACGTGCCCGGATGGAGGCCAAGGTGCCCGGCCCGGCGCGTTTCTCCGTCGATGGTCGCGAACGTGCAGCCGAGATCGAGATCAGCCATCGCGCCTCCAAACGGGTGATCCGCGAAGAGGTCGAGGTGGACGAAACAGTGCTTGCCGCAGGCGATCACCACGGGTCGACCTTTTTCCAGCACCAGCGCTTCCGTGATCTGGTAAGGTCGGGGCAGGGCGTGCCCGAGGTCTCGCTCGCGGATGGTCTTTGGTCCGTGATCGTGGGCGAGGCGGCGGAGGAAAGTGCACGTACTGGCCAGGCGATCACTGTGAAAGGCTGAGACATGGAGGAATTCGGAACCCTGCCTTCGGGCGAAACCGTGCACCAACTGACGCTGACGGGGGGCGGGTTGACCGCGCACCTGTTGACCAGCGGCGCGGTGTTGCAGGATTTGCGACTGGAGGGGCATGATGCCCCTTTGGTGCTGGGCTTTCCGGATTTTGAACCCTATCTCAGCCGTTCGCCCTATTTCGGGGCCATCGCGGGACGGTGTGCCAATCGGATTGCGGGGGGGCATGCCGAGATCAACGGCGCGACCTACCAGCTTGACCGCAATTTCCTGGGCAAGCACTGCCTGCATGGTGGCGCCGACAGCATGGGCAAGCGGCTCTGGCGGGTCGAAGGCCACGGGCCGCATCACGCGGTGATGGCGGTGACCCTGCCCGAGGGGCACATGGGGTTTCCGGGTACGATGACCGCGCGCATTACATTCCAACTGCTGCGCGGTGGTGTGCTGGACATCGACATGGAGGCCTGGACGGATGCGCCCACGCTCTGCAACTTGGCGCATCACAGCTACTTTGTTCTGGATGACGGGCCGACGATCTCGGATCACCTGCTGAAGGTGGCCGCGCCCAGCTATTTGCCGGTGGATGACGAGCTTATCCCGACCGGAGAGGTACGCGAAGTCGCGGGTACGGGGTTTGATTTCCGAAACTTCGCACCAGTGCGACAGGCCAGCCCGGTCGATCACAACTTCTGCCTGTCCGATGAGCGGACCGCCTTGCGTCCGGTTGCCTGGCTGAAAAGCCCACGCTCCGGTGTGACGATGGAGTGCCGCACCACCGAGCCGGGATTGCAGGTCTACGACGGGGCCAAGATCGACATCGATCTGCCCGGCCTGACCGGTCGTCCGATGAGTGCCCATGCGGGCATCGCACTGGAGCCGCAGGTCTGGCCCGACGCCAACCATCATGATCACTTTCCCCAGGCGCTTCTGCGGCCCGAGGACCGCTATCACCAACACACGCAGTTCGTCTTCACGAAGGAAAACACATGAGCGATTTCAACGGTTTGATGATGCAGGCCAATCTGGTGGGCGGCGACTGGATCGCGGCAGATAGCGGCGGGACCATCGACGTCACCAACCCGGCCACCGGCGCAGTTCTGGGCTCCGTGCCGAACGCGGGCACGGACGAGACGATGCGCGCCATCGCCGCCGCCAAGGCCGCCTTTCCCGCCTGGTCGCGTGCCAATCTGATGACCCGTGTGACCTTGCTGCAAGACTTGCATGACGCGCTGATGGACAACCAGGAGGCGCTGGCCCAGTTGTTGACCGCCGAGCAGGGCAAGCCACTGTTCGAAGCCCGCGGTGAGATCGCCATTGGTGCCGCCTATATCCGCTGGTTCGCCGAAGAAATCCGCCGTGCGAAAGGCGAGATCGTGCCAGCCCCGACAGCCGATCGCCGCCTGATGGTCACCCGCCACCCGGTCGGCGTGGTGGGGGCGATCACGCCGTGGAACTTCCCCAGCTCGATGCTGGCACGCAAGCTCGGCCCGGCGCTGGCGGCGGGCTGCACTGTGGTGGCGAAACCCGCGACCGCCACGCCCTATTCGGGGCTGGCCTGGGGCAAGCTCTGCGAGGATGTCGGCTTCCCGGCAGGTGTCGTGAATATCGTCACCGGCTCCGCGCGCCAGGTCGGGGGGGCGATCATGGAGAGCCCGGATGTTCGAAAAGTGACATTCACCGGGTCGACGGAAGTGGGCAAGACCCTGATCCGCCAGTCGGCGGATACCGTCAAGAAGGTCTCAATGGAACTGGGCGGAAACGCGCCCTTTATCGTGTTTGATGATGCAGACTTGGATGCCGCAGTTGAAGGGGCAATGATTGCCAAGTTTCGTAACATGGGCCAGACTTGCGTCTGCACCAACCGGTTCTACGTTCAGGCGGGCATTCACGACGCTTTTGTTGCAAAACTGAAAGAGGCTGTAGGCGCCATGATCGTGGGCAATGGCGCCGATGATGGCGTGCAGCAAGGGCCGCTGATCGACGAAAGCGCCGTCGCGACGGTTGAAGAGATGATCGCCGATGCCAAGACCAAGGGCGGCACTGTGGTCCAGGGGGGCAAGCGCCATGCCAAGGGCGGCACCTTTTTTGAACCCACCGTTGTGACTGGCGCCACCCGCGACATGCATTTTGCAACGGATGAGATCTTCGGCCCGCTGGCCGCCGTGTTCAAGTTCGATACCGAAGAGGAGGCCATCGAGGCGGCCAATGACACCGAATACGGGCTGGCCGCCTATGCCTACACCCGCGATCTGGGCCGCACCTTCCGTCTGAACGACGGACTGGAATATGGGCTGATCGGCATCAATTCGGGCCTGATCACCACGGTCGAGGCGCCCTTCGGTGGGCTCAAGGAAAGTGGCATGGGCAAAGAGGGCGGCAGCCAGGGGCTCGATGACTACCTCGAGACCAAATACATGTGCGTCGCGGGGCTTTCATGATCCTGATCACGGAGTTCATGGATGAGGAGGCGGTTGAGATCCTGCGCGCCGCCCATCCCACCAGTTATGTGCCCGGGCTGGCCGATGCGCAGGAGGATATCCCGGCGCGTATGGCGGGCATCCAAGCGCTGATCGTACGTAACCGGACGCAGGTCACCCAGACCCTTCTGGATGCTGCGCCCGACCTGAAAGTGGTGGGGCGGCTCGGGGTCGGCCTCGACAATATTGACTTGGATGCCTGCGCTGCGCGCGGGGTGGAGGTAATCCCGGCTACCGGGGCGAACACGCTGTCGGTTGCCGAGTATGTGGTGACCAATGCCTTGATCCTGCTCAGAAACGCCTACCAGGCGGGGCATGCGATGAAGGCCGGGAGATGGCCGCGCGCGGAGTGTTCGGGGCGTGAAGCCTTCGGTCGTCGCCTGGGGCTGATCGGCTTCGGGTCCATCGCGCAAGAAACCGCTCGGCTGGCCACGGCCCTGGGCATGAAGGTCAGCGCCTATGACCCGCATGTGCCGGTGGATGACCCGGCCTGGGAGGGCGCAACAGCGCGGCATCTCGAGGCCGTCCTGGCAACCTCGGATGTGATCAGCCTGCATGTGCCGCTGAACGGCGCGACCCAACACATGATGAATGCCGAGGCCTTCGCGATGATGCGCGAAGGCGCGGTGCTGATCAACGCGGCCCGTGGCGGCGTGGTGGACGAAGCCGCCCTGGCCGCCGCCATGCGCGCGGGCCACATTGGCGGCGCGGCGCTGGACGTGTTCGAGGAAGAGCCCCTGACCGCCGAAGGGGCGCAGATCTTCAAGGGGCTTTCGAACCTCATCCTGACCCCGCATATCGCCGGGGTCACTCAGGACAGCAACACCCGCGTCAGCGCGATGATCGCCGATCTCGTGCTGGAGCGGCTCGGATAGACAAGGCTCAGGGAGGACCAATGGCCAAGGAGATGGACAAGCGGATCATCGGCGATTTCGTCGACAACGGGGTGGATTTCGTCACCTCGGTTCCGTGCAAGCAACTGGCGGGGGTGATCGAAGTGCTCGACCAAACCCCTGCGATCACGCATGTGCCCTCGAACAAGGAAGACGAGGGCATGGGGCTTTGCGCAGGCGCCTACATGGGCGGGATGCGGCCTGCGATCTTCATGCAGAACACGGCGCTGGGCGTGGTGGTGAACACGCTGGCGACGCTGATCCAGTTCTACCAAATCCCGCTGCCGATGCTGATCAGCTATCGCGGCGAGGTTGGTGAACCGGTCGCCTGCCAGGTCGAGATGGCCCTGCACACCAAGGCGATCCTGGACCAGCTGCATATCCCGACCTATCACTTCCACAAGCCCGAGGACGCAAATGAACTGCCGGGCATTCTGAACCACACTCAGATGTGTTCCAAACCCGTCGCCATCCTGACCGATGCCAGCTTCTGGAGGGCCGCCACATGATCCGCCATGACCTTCTGAAACTTTTGATCCCGGTGATCAGTGACCAGCTGGTGGTCTGCAACATCGGCGCCCCCAGCCAGGAGCTGCACGCGCTGGATGATCAGCCCACGAACTTCTACATGCTGGGCACGATGGGGTTGGCCAGTTCGATCGGCTTCGGTCTGGCGCTTGCGCAGGACAAGCCGGTGATTTCGATCGACGGGGACGGCTCGGTCCTGACCAACCTCGCCACGTTGTCGACCATAGCCAACAACCCACGTGACAACTACATCCTGATGATCGTGGACAACGGATCTTACGGCTCGACCGGGGATCAGCCGACCTATTCGGGCGGCAAGACCTCTTTGGCCGCAGTGGCCACGGCCTGTGGCTGTGAGAATGTGATCGAGGTGTCAGCCGAGGACACGCCCCAAGCGCTGGTCGACGCGCTTGCGGCGGGGCGCATGACCGTGATCGTGTCCAAATGCGACAGTGGTAACGTTCAAGTGCCAGTGATCACTATGAACCCGATCACCATTCGTGAACGTTTCATGGCGGCCGTGACCGAGTGATCGCCACGCACTCCTGAAAGTTGAACGCGCGGGCGAATCCCGCGCGGGCGTTGGCCTGAGGGCGCCCCGGTCTGGCCCGATCTGGACACTACAGGCGCTAACATCGGTTCCTGTGTCCGAAAGGTCGCAAATGTGATGGCAAAACCGGCCGCCACCCGCTGGCCATTTGCGACATTCACCCTTAAAAGAGCCCCGGGATCCGTTGCGCCGCGCCGACTGACTGTCGGGCGTGGCGCAGCCATATATGGAAGCGTCGACCGAAGGCCCGCGCCTTCGTGTTGGCAGCCACGCGGAAGAGAGCAATAACAACATGCAGAGTTTCAGATTGAAAAAGGGGTTGGACCTGCCGGTCACCGGCGCCCCTGATCAAGTGATTCACGACGCGCCACCCGTGCGCCATGTGGCGGTGCTGGGGGCGGACTATGTCGGGCTCAAGCCGCGCATGGCGGTGCAGGAGGGCGACGAGGTCAAACGCGGCCAGCCGCTGTTCTGCCACAAGGAGGCCGAGGCCGCCCAGATGGTCGCGCCGATGACCGGCAAGGTCATCCGCATCAACCGCGGTGCCCGCCGGGTGTTGCAGAGCGTGGTGATCGAAGTCTCGGACGCAGCCGACACCGGCATCGACTTCTCGGGCGTCGGCAATGCCGACACGGCCGAGGGCCTGACCGAGAAGCTTTGCGCCGCCGGGCTCTGGACTGCCTTCCGCACCCGTCCCTATTCGAAACTGCCGGTGCCGGGCAGCGCCCCGCAGGCGATCTTCGTCACCGCGATGGACAGCGAACCGCTGGCCGCAGACGCGGGCGTGATCATCGCTGAAGCCGCTGACGCCTTCGCCACCGGCCTTGCTGCCATCGCCAAGCTGACCGAGGGCAAGACCTACCTGTGTCAGGCCCCGGGCGCCGCGCTGGCCGATGTGCCGGGCGTCGAGGTGGCTTCGTTCGAAGGGCCGCACCCGGCCGGTCTGGCAGGCACCCACATCCACTTCCTGCACCCGGTTCGCGCCGAAGATACGGTCTGGACCATCGGTTACCAGGACGTGATCGCCATCGGTCGTCTGATCGAAACCGGCCACCTGGACCCGTCCATCGTGGTCGCGCTGTGTGGCCCCGAGGCGAAACAGCCGCGCCTGCTGCGCACCGTCATGGGCGCCTCGACCGACGAGTTGACCGAGGGCGAGATCGAAACCGGTGAGCCGCGCGTCATCTCGGGCTCGATCCTGTCGGGCCGCCAGGCCGCCGGGCCGCTGGCCTATTTGGGCCGCTTTGCCCGTCAGATCACCGTGATCCGCGAAGACCGTGATCAGCACCCGATGGGCTGGATCCTTCCGATGGGCAAGAAATACGCGGTGCAGCCGGTGTTGGGCTCGGCCTTTGCGCGCAAGCTGTTCCCGCTGACCTCGAACCTCAACGGTGGCCGCCGCGCCATGGTGCCCACCGGCACCTTTGAAGAGCTGATGCCGCAGGACTTCCTGCCGACCCAGCTTCTGCGTGCGCTGCTGGTGATGGACACCGACCAGGCCCAGGCGCTGGGCGCGATGGAGCTGGACGAAGAGGACCTGGGCCTTGTCGGTTTCGCCTGCCCGGCGAAATACGAATACGGCATGGCCCTGCGCGACAGCCTGACCAAGATCGAGAAGGAGGGCTGATCCATGGGATTGCGCAATTTCTTTGACCGTATCGAGCCGAACTTTACCAAGGGCGGCAAATACGAAAAGCTCTTCCCCATCTACGAGATGGTGGAATCGTTCCTGTACACGCCCAAGGCGGTGACCACGGTTGCCCCCCACGCGCGCAGCTACGTGGACATGAAACGCATCATGACCTACGTGGTGATCGCGACCATCCCCTGCATCCTCTGGGGCATGGTGAACACCGGTTACCAGGCCAACAGCGCCATCGCGATGATGAGCGCCGAGGCGGCCACCGGCTGGCGCATCGCCATCCTGAACGCCCTGGGCGTCTCGCTGGACCCGGCAAGCTACTTCGGCAACTTCGCCCATGGCTTCCTGTATTTCCTGCCCATTTACCTGACGACCCTGGTGGTCGGCGGCATTTGGGAAGTGCTCTTCGCCACCGTGCGCGGTCACGAGGTGAACGAGGGCTTCCTGGTCACCTCGATGCTCTACACGCTGATCATGCCGGCCTCCGCGCCTTTGTGGCAGGTGGCGCTGGGCATCAGCTTCGGCGTGGTAATCGGCAAGGAAGTGTTCGGCGGCACCGGCAAGAACTTCCTGAACCCGGCATTGACCGGGCGGGCCTTCCTCTACTTCGCCTACCCGGCCAACATGTCCGGTGATGCGGTCTGGACCCCGGTCGACGGCTTCTCCGGCGCGACCGCGCTGGGCGTGTCGGCTGCCGAGGGCGTGCAGGCGCTGGCGGGGCAAGGGATCACCTGGATGGACGCCTTCTTGGGCACGATCCAGGGCTCGTTTGGCGAGACCTCGACGCTCGCCTGTGCCATTGGTCTTGTCTTCCTGCTCGCCACCAAGATCGCCAACTGGCGCCTGATCGTGGGCTGTATGGGCGGCATGATGGCCTTCTCGGGCCTTCTGAACCTGATCGGGTCGGACACCAACCCGATGTTCGCCATGCCCTGGTACTGGCACCTGGTGCTGGGCGGTTATGCCTTCGGCCTCGTGTTCATGGTGACCGAGCCTGTCTCGGCCTCCCACACCAACGTCGGCCGCTACATCTACGGCGCGCTGATCGGCATCATGGTGGTGCTGATCCGCGTGGTGAACCCGGCCTTCCCGGAAGGCATGATGCTGGCGATCCTGTTCGGCAACGTCTTCGCCCCGCTGATCGACCACTTCGTTGTGCAAGCCAATATCAAACGGAGGGCCCGCCGCCATGTCTGAGCCCATGTCGAATGAAAACAAGGGCGCCATCGCCCAGTTCCTGGCCGCGCCGCCGGACAGTGTCGGCAAGACGTTGTTCGTCGCAATCTCGGTCTGCCTTGTGGCCTCGATGATCGTGTCCACCGCCGCTGTGTCCCTGCGCCCGACGCAGGAGGCCAACAAGCTGCGCGACAAGCAGGTGAACATCCTGCAGGTCGCGGGGCTCTATGATCCGGCCAGCGATGTGACCGAAGCCTTCGCGGCGTTTGAGCCGCAGGTGCTGGACCTGGAGAGCGGCGAGTTCACCGACGCCTTCGACGCCGCCACCTTCGACGATCTGGCTGCCGCCGACGATCCCGAACTCAGCCGCGCGCTGGAGGATGATCCGGCCTCGATCGGTCGCCAGGCGCGGTTCCGCACCGTGTACCTGCTGCGCGACGACGCGGGTGAACTGGACAAGGTGATCCTGCCGCTGCACGGCTATGGCCTGTGGTCGACCCTTTATGGTTTCATCGCCATCGAGGAGAACGGCAACGACATCTTCGGCCTGCAGTTCTACAGCCACGCGGAAACCCCCGGCCTTGGCGCCGAGGTGGACAACCCGCGCTGGAAACAGCAGTGGAACGGCAAGCGTCTGCATGACGATGCGGGCACGCTTCAGATCACCGTCTCCAAGTCGGCTCCGGCTGCCGGTGCCGACTTCCATGTCGACGGTCTGGCCGGCGCCACGCTGACCACGCGCGGCGTGGACAACCTGGTGAAATTCTGGATGGGCGAAGAGGGCTACGCCCTGTTCCTGGACAAACTGCAAGCAGGAGAGTTCTGATGGCGCAGACCAAACGCGAACTGCTGCTCGACCCGTTGGTCGACAACAACCCGATCACCTTGCAGGTCCTGGGCATCTGTTCGGCCCTCGCCGTGACCTCGTCCTTGAAAGTCGCCTTCGTCATGGCCCTGGCCGTGACCTTCGTGACGGCGTTCTCGTCGATGTTCATCTCGATCCTGCGCAACCAGATCCCCAACTCGATCCGGATCATCGTGCAGATGGTGATCATCGCCTCGCTGGTGATCCTGGTGGACCAGATCCTGAAAGCCTACGCTTTCGAGATCTCCAAGACCCTGTCGGTCTTCGTCGGCCTGATCATCACCAACTGTATCGTGATGGGCCGTGCCGAGGCCTTCGCCATGTCGAACCCGCCGGTGGCGAGCTTCCTCGATGGCATCGGCAACGGGTTGGGCTACGGGCTGATCCTGATGCTGGTCGGCTTTATCCGCGAGCTCTTCGGCGCCGGCAGCCTGTTCGGCATCACCATTCTCGAGACCGTGAACAACGGCGGCTGGTACGTGCCCAACGGCATGCTGCTGCTGCCGCCCTCGGCCTTCTTCATCATCGGTCTTCTGATCTGGGGCTTCCGCACTTGGAAACCCGCGCAGGTCGAAGCCCGTGAATTCAAGATCCAGACGGTGGAGGAGCACTGATGGAAGGGCTCATTTCCCTGGCCGTTAAGGCCATTTTCGTCGAAAACCTGGCGCTGTCCTTCTTCTTGGGCATGTGTACCTTCATCGCCGTGTCGAAAAAGATCTCGACCGCGCTGGGGCTGGGTATCTCGGTCATGATCGTGCAGGCGATCACCGTGCCGACCAACAACCTGCTGCTGACCTACCTCTTGAAGCCGGGCGCGCTGGCCTGGGCCGGGTTCCCGGATGTCGACCTGACCTTCCTGGGTCTGATCAGCTACATCGGCGTGATCGCGGCCATGGTGCAGATCCTCGAGATGATCCTGGATAAGTACTTCCCGCCGCTTTACAATGCGCTGGGCATCTTCCTGCCGCTCATTACCGTGAACTGCGCCATCCTGGGTGGCTCGCTCTTCATGGTGGAACGCGACTACAACTTCGCCGAGGCGACGACCTACGGTCTGTCCTCCGGCTTCGGTTGGGCGCTGGCAATCACCGCCATGGCAGGCGTGCGCGAGAAGCTAAAATACTCGGATGTGCCGGATGGGCTGCAAGGCCTGGGCATTACCTTCATCACCGCGGGGCTGATGGCGCTGGCCTTCATGTCCTTCTCGGGCGTGAAACTGTAAGGGGGCTGAGGACATGGAAACCTTTACGCTTGGCGTCATCCTCTTCACCCTGATCGTGCTAGCCCTGGTGGCGATCATCCTGGCAGCGCGCTCGAAACTGGTCTCGACCGGCAACGTGAACATCACCATCAACGGCGAAAAGACCATCTCGGTCCCGGCCGGTGGCAAGCTGCTGCAAACCCTGGCGGGCGAAAAGATGTTCGTCCCCTCGGCCTGCGGCGGCGGCGGCACCTGCGCCCAATGCCGGGTGAAAGTGCATTCCGGCGGCGGCTCGATCCTGCCGACCGAAGAAAGCCACATCACCAAACGCGAAGCCTCCTGTGGCGACCGCCTGTCCTGTCAGGTGGCCGTGAAACAGGACATGGACATCGAAGTGCCTGAAGAGGTCTTCGGCGTGAAGAAGTGGGAATGCACGGTGCGTTCGAACGAGAACGTCGCCACCTTCATCAAGGCGCTGGTCCTGGACCTGCCGGAAGGCGAGGACGTGAACTTCCGCGCCGGTGGCTACATCCAGATCGAGGCCCCTGCGCACCACCTGAAATACACCGACTTCGACATCGAGGAGGAGTATCGCGAGGACTGGGACCGCTTCAACCTGTGGCAATATGAAAGCCACGTGGCCGAACCGGTCGAACGCGCCTATTCGATGGCCAACTACCCGGATGAAAAGGGCATGATCATGCTCAACGTCCGTGTGGCCTCGCCGCCGCCGGGTTCGTCCGACATTCCGGCGGGCAAGATGTCGTCCTATATCTTCAACCTGAAACCTGGCGACAAGGTCACCATTTCGGGTCCCTACGGCGAGTTCTTCGCCCGCGAGACCGGCAAGGAAATGGTCTTCATCGGCGGTGGTGCCGGCATGGCCCCGATGCGCTCGCATATCTTCGACCAGCTCAAGCGGCTGGAGAATCGCGATCGCAAGATTTCCTTCTGGTACGGTGCCCGTTCGAAACGCGAAATGTTCTTTGTCGAGGATTTCGACGGCCTGGCCGCCGAGTTCGACAATTTCGAATGGCACGTGGCCCTGTCGGACGCGATGCCCGAGGACGAATGGACCGGCTACACTGGCTTCATTCACAATGTCCTGTTCGAGGAATACCTCAAGAACCACCCGGCGCCCGAGGACTGCGAGTTCTACATGTGTGGCCCGCCCATCATGAACCAGTCGGTGATCAACATGCTCTTGGACTTGGGCGTGGATCGCGAAGACATCATGCTGGATGACTTCGGCGGCTGATCGTCGGAGCAGGTGAGAAAAGCGAAGCCGCTCCCTTCGGGGGGCGGTTTTCGTTTTGCGGGTAGCAGCGGGGCGGTGCCTGACCCTGGGTGGGCGCTTGGAAACGCTTAAGTGGGGCAAGCCGCTCGCCCCATCTGGAACGCCAATTTGAGTTGATACGTCGCAAAAGCGCCCTCCCGTGGGGAGGGTCGGGCGCCGCCCCGCTGCGCGGTGCGTGTCTCGAAAACTCGCTTCGCTCGCTTCAAATAAAAAGCCGCCCCCCGAAGGGAGCGGCTCAAACTCTCCGGCGTTCTCGCCACTCAGCCCACGATCATCATCCGCATGCGCAGGGCTTCGTACTCCAGCTCGTTCAGGCGGAAGCCCACCACGTCGCCCACGGTGATGATCCCCGCGAGCGCGTCATCCTTCATCACCGGCATGTGGCGGAAGCGGCCCTCGTTCATGTGTTTCAGCACTTCGAACAGCGGGTCCTCGGGATGGCATATCTGCACCTCGCGGGTCATCAGATCTTCGACCTTCTGCGGCAGGGTATGGCCCGGCGTATCCGCCAGACGGCGCACGATGTCGCGCTCAGACAGGATACCCACGACCGAACCGTTCTGATCCGTCACCACCACGGCACCAATGCGATGGTCGCGCAGGGTTTCGACCACGGTGCCGATCTGATCCCCCGGACGTACCGTCACCACGTCGCTGCCTTTCTGCGCCAGGATATTGGCCACCGTGCTTTGCGAATGCGAAAGGTTCGACTCCGCACTCTGGCTATAGGTGTGCTTGTCGTCCTTGTCGCCGACATGGGGAGATTGGTATGAGGTGGGGGCCATGGTCTTCTCCTTGTTCTGCGCGCCTCTTACCCCCATCTTAGCGCGCTTGGGCCTTCTGAAAAGACTAGAAAAATAAAGTGAAAGGACCCAGAATGCCCGAGCTTCACCTGACCCCGACCACCGGCATGATCCTGGTCTTTCTTGTCGTGGTCTGCGGGCACCGGTTTCGCAAGGCCTGGAAGGAACAGGAGGACGGCTGGCAGCGCCGTGCTTGGATCTTTGGCGTGCCCGCCCTGTTGGGTCTTCTTGCCCTTGGTTTTCTGCCGCTCGAATACTGACTGCGACAGGGCGTGATTTGACTCGATTTACCCCCTGTGCCATAGCTCCCCGCGACCTCAAGGAGCCCGCCAAATGCGCCGTCTGATCCTGCTTGCCCCGCTTGTTTTCCTGGCTGCCTGTCTGTTCGACAAGGACCCCGAAACCGTTCGCCTGTCGGGCGAAACCATGGGCACCACTTTCAACATCACCGCCATCGGCGACGACCTGGACGAGGAGGCCCTGGCGACCCGTGTCAACGCTGCCCTGGCCGCCGTGAACGCCAGCATGTCGAACTGGGATCCGAACTCCGAAGTGTCCCTGTTTGCCAAGTCCGACAACACCGATCCGCAACCGGTCTCTGCCGAATTTGCCAAGGTGATCGCCGCGGCAAACGAGGTGCACAGCCAATCCGGTGGCATGTTCGACGTGACCCTGGGTCCGCTCATTCAGCTCTGGGGTTTCGGATCGCGCGAACCCGCCGACCCGATCCCCGCCGACGCCGATATAGCTGCCGCGATGGAGGCCATTGGCCAGACCCGGCTGCTGACCCTGGACGAGGGCGCGCTGACGCTGGCCAAGGGGCGCCCGGATACGCAGGTCTTCCTGGCCGCCATCGCCAAGGGCTATGGTATCGACGCCGTGGCCGCCGAACTGACCGCCGCGGGGATCAACAATTATATGGTCGAGATTGGTGGTGACCTTGTCACCAAGGGCACGAACCCCGAAGGCAAGCCTTGGTCGATCGGTGTCGAGACGCCGGAACCGGGCGTGCAGGGGTCCATCGAATTGGTTGTGCCGGTCAGCGATATGGGCATGGCGACCTCGGGCGACTATCGCAATTTCTTCACTCATGAAGGCCAGCGCTATTCCCACATCATCGACCCGACCACGGGCCGTCCGATCACCCACCTGACCACCTCGGTCACGGTGCTGGCCGAGGACGCGATGATGGCCGATGCCTGGGCCACCGCCATGCTGGTGCTGGGCGCCGAGCGTGGGCTGGAGGTCGCGGCCGATCACGATATCGCGGTTTTCTTCATCTCGCGGGGTGCGCCCGGCGGGGATGAGACCTATATCACCTCGCAGAGCGCGGCCTTCACCGCCGCCACCGCGCAGTAACTCCGGAGACCCGACATGAGCACTTTCATCCTGGCCTTTGTCCTTCTGATGCTGGTCGTGGTCGGCATGAGCCTTGGCGTGATGCTGATGGGCAAGACGATCAAGGGCAGTTGCGGCGGTCTGAATGCCATCTCGGGCGCCGACAAATGTGTGGTCTGCTCCAAGGATATCGACCCGGACAGCCCGCTGCGCGACAAGCTGCAATGCAAGCGCAAACGCGAGATGCTGGAGCGCATGCAGGCCGAAGGTGAGGTCGAGGCGGGCTGAGCCTCACCCCTCCTGAACCGCCGCCCAATCCAAGTCGAACCGCGCAAGGTATTTGCGCAGCCGGTCCGCGTCATTGCGCGTGGCCTTCTGCGCCCGTGACACGGCAAACAGGCTGCGCCCCGCCGCTGACAGGCTGGCTGAGCGGCGACAGGTGCGCAGCACATGGGCCAGCTGCACCAGGTCGAAGGGGTCGACCTCGGCCTCCGGCCCCAACACTTCCGCCACCAGCTGTGCGTCCTCATTGCGCTCCGCCGCCTGCCAGCGGGCGTGCAGCGCGGCGATATCCTCGTCGACCATGGCGCGGGTAATGCGCCCGCGTGGGGCCAGCGTGCAGAGGCGCAGAACCGCCCCGCCGAAGTCCCGAAAGTTGCCCGACCAGGGCGTGGCCGGGTCCGTGGCGAACCGCAGCCAGGCCTCGGCGGCATCGCTGTTGAAACCGACCCGGCGGCCCAACAGTCCTTCAACCCGGGCCAGTTCGTGGGTCAGGTTGGCTTCAATATCCGCACGGCGGTCGCGCAGCGGGGGTAGCTCGAACTGCCACAGGGACAGGGCGGCGAACAGGTCGGGGCGAAACCGTCCCTGTGCCACCAGCCCGGCCAGATCCGTGCCCGCCGTGGCCAGCACCTGAAATCGGCAAGTGACTTCATGATCCGCACCCACCGGGTGATACCGTCCGGTCTCTATCGCCTGCAGGATCAGGCTCTGTTCGTCCCATCCCAGCGCGTCCACCTCGTCCAGCAGCAGCACGCCACCATCCGCTTCACGCAAGGCGCCCGTGCGTTCACTGCCGGCCACGCCGGTCGCACCCCGCCGCTGGCCGAACAGCATCGGCCGTGCCTCCGCCCCGCGCAGGGCGGCGCAGTTGACCTGCACCAGTCGGCCTTTTACCCGCCGCCGGTTCAGTTTCAGCTCGTAAATACGCCGCGCCAAGGATGTCTTGCCAGTCCCGGTCTCTCCGGTCAGCAGGATCGGCCCATCCGAGCTGCCCGCGACCAGCTCCACCCGGTCAATCAGCGCGTTGTAGCCCGCATCCCGCGTCTCTATCCCGCCGCGCAGCAGGTCACCGCTTTCTCGCGCCTGCACGTCAAACCGTTGCTGCAGCGCGTTGTAGCGGCTGAGGTCCAGGTCGATCACGTCCATCTTGGGCAGGTCGCCCGCCCGACGCGGCGGTCCTGTCTGGATCAGATGCGCAGGCACGTGGCGGCTTTCGGTCAGCAGGAACCAGCAGATCTGTGCCACATGGGTGCCGGTGGTCAGATGCACATGATACCGCTCGCGATCCTCGTCGAACCCGTAGCTGCGCGCAAAATCGAAGAGCTTGCCGTAGACTTCCTCGAAGTCCCAGGGATCGTCGAGGTTCATCTCGACCAGGCGTACTTCGGTCAGGGGGGATTTCGCCTCGATCTCGGCCTTGATGCCCGTGGCCAGACCGATATTGCGCGCATGGTGCAAGAGCTCTAGCCGATCCAGCGGAAAGCCGGGATCGGTGCAGAGCCCGACCGTGGGTTTCCACCGTTTCATTCGCCCCATGTCGAGCTGCGTGCCGAGGAAACCGATGGCTACGTTGCGCATAATCTTATCCAATCAGATAAAAGCCTATCTGAACAGAGCATACTTTGGAGCGACATTCTGGGCAATCTTGCGTTTTTCTGCATTATTTCAGTGCTCTAACCGATATTCTCTTTTTCCTCATTCGGCGCGAAGACCCATGCCACAACCGGGGCAGACGTAACGAGGACAAGATCATGACGACGACTGAATTCGATCCGGTCACCGGTGACCAACTGAAGGACTGGGGGCATCCGCCCGGCAAACAGTTCCCGGCGCTGTTGAAAAAGGCCAATGCGCTGCGCGCCGAAGGTTTCGGGCTGGTGCGTATCCGCGCCGAGCTGGAGGCGGACCGGATCGTGCCGCCGCCGACCCTGCCGCTGCGTGCGCCGGGTGAGGTGCCGTTTCACCTGACCATCGAGGCCGAAACGCCGGATGAGGAAGACAATGTCGCCAAGGTGCGCGAGACGATGACCGCGCTGATGCGGACCCCGACGATCGAGGCGGGCGCCGTGATGCCGGACGCCTGTCCGGCCGGGCCGGTGGGCACGATCCCGGTCGGTGGTGTGGCCGCCGCGCGTGGGGCGATCCATCCTGGGATGCATTCGGCTGACATTTGTTGTTCGGTGATGATGACGGATCTGGGCGCGGTTGACCCCAAGGCAGTGCTGGACGCCGCCCAGTCAGTGACCCATTTCGGGCCCGGCGGGCGACCGCAGGGCAAACGCTTTACCGTGTCGATGAAGCTGATGGATGCTTTCCGCGAAAACCGTTTCCTGAACCACCCGAAGATCCTGCGCATGGCGCAGGAGCACATGGGAACCCAAGGCGATGGGAACCATTTCCTGTTCATCGGGCGTTCGCGTGCGACCGGGCGGGTGGCGATGGTGACCCATCACGGCTCACGCGGGCCGGGGGCGGTTCTGTACAAGCTGGGCATGGAGGTGGCCGAGAAGTTCCGCCGTAAGCTCTCGCCCGAGACGCTGAAGCAGAACGCCTGGATCCCGGCGGATACCGACGAGGGACGTGCCTATTGGGAGGCGCTGCAGCTGATCCGCAAATGGACCAAGGCCAACCATAACGCCATTCACCAGGCCACGGTGGAGGCAGCGGGGGCCGAAAGCCATGACCGGTTCTGGAATGAGCATAACTTCGTGTTCAAACGCGGCGACCTCTATCTGCACGGCAAGGGGGCAACTCCGGCCTGGGATGATTGGGCGACGGATGCGACGCCGCATACGCTCATTCCGCTAAACATGGCGGAGCCGGTTCTGGTCGTGCGCGGCAAGGATGCGGGCCATGGGCTGGGCTTTGCCCCGCATGGGGCCGGGCGCAACTTCTCGCGGACCGAGCATCGTCGGCGCATGGGCGAGATGACCCCGGACCAGGCGCTTGTGGCCGAGACCGAGGGGCTCGACGTGCGGTTCTTCGCGGGTAAGGTGGACGCGTCGGAGCTGCCGTCCTCCTACAAGCGGGCCGATGCGGTGGTGCGCCAGATCAAGTCCTATGACCTGGCTGAGATCGAGGACTACATTGATCCCTACGGCTGCATCATGGCAGGCGACGTGCCGCCCTTCTGGTTGAACCGGAAAAAGAAAAAGCGTCGGTAAGAAAAATCGGGGGCTGGCGCAGGCTGGCCCCCGTTTCCTCAGGCCCGGCGCAACAGGTCGAAATAGGCCGCGCCGACGGCTTCCCAGGTGTAACGGTCGCGGGCGATGCGCAGCATGTCCTGGCCGACCGTTTCCAGCACATCTGCGGGTGTGTCCTTGACCAAACGCTTCAACTCGTCGGTAGACGAGAAGAACAGCGCACGATCTTCGGTCGTGTGCCGGTTGAAGGTGCAGTCGAAGGCAAAGACCGGGATGGCGAAATGCATCATCTCGACCAGTGACGGGTTGGTGCCGCCCGCCGAATGCCCGTGCAGATAGGCCGAGGCACCCTGGCGCAGGGTGCGCAGCTTGCCGATGTCATAGATCGGGTCGAGGATGCGCAGCCCCGGCGCATCGGCGTAGCGGCGTTTCAGCTCCAGACCATAGTCCGACCGATCCCAGTTCCCCACCGCGATCAGGGGGAAGTCGGCGCTGTCGGCAAAGGCTTCCAGCAGCATGTGCACGTTGTTTTCAGGCTCGATCCGGCAGACGTTGAAGGCGTAGCGATCGGGCAGCTCGACCTCGGTCACCGGGGCGGGATCGGCGGCCAGGGCATGATCGCCGCCATAGGCGATGACCGAACAGTCGGTGCCATATGTCTCGCGCACATAATCGGCAATCGCGCCATTGTCGGCGATGACCTGGTGGGAATGGCGCACGGCCATCGCTTCGCTTGTCCGCAACAGCTTGCGCTGCGCCACGCCCCATTTGTCGCGCTTCCATTCGATGCCGTCGATATTGGTCACGATGCGTGCCTTGGTGATGCGGCGTAGGAACGGCAGGATCAGCGCGCCTGAAACGCCCAGCAACAGGATCACATCCACCCCACGCCGCACGGCAGACAGAAGCGACCACATGTCATAGGGAATGCTCTGCGCGCCATTGGCCTTCAGCGGAATGTAGACCAGGTCAGCCTCCAGGAAGCGCACCTGGCGCGCCTCATAGGCCTTGTCCGAGCAATAGACCGTCAGCACCTCATCCGCGCCGACCGCCTGGTGGTGGCGCAAGAGGTTTTCCACCAGGGTTTCGAACCCGCCGTAATTGGCGGGCACGCCGACGGTGCCGATGATGGCGACGCGGGTGCGGTTTGCGGCGGAGGCCGCCTGGACGGGGGCGGTTTGGAAGGGCGCGGTACGGGTCATGGCAAGGAATTCTCGTACCCGAGGCGGCGCATGGTTTCGTCGAAAGGCGCTTCGAGGCAAGGGGCCAGGGCGAAAGACGCGTGGCGTGGGGCCTCGGTCAATTTCTCTTCGGCATAGGACAGGAAGGTTTCGTCGCCGGACAGCCCCGCAAAATTGGCGATCCGGGTCATCCAGTCACGCGGGGCTGCGCACATCTCCTCATAGGGCACGTGCAGCACCTCGTCGGGATGGGCCTGGGCCAGCGCGTGGCCTTCGCGCATGGTCACGATCCATTCGACAATGGCGCGCTGCTCCTGATCCGTCCAGCCGCGCATCTCGGCCGCGTGGAGGGCAAGGTCGGCATGCTCGGGAACGATCTGGTCGACCAGAAGATGCCATTTTCGGCTGTCCGCCCCCCACCAATCATGGCTTTCGCCATCCGCTTCGGTGCCGTGGCGCCCGGACCAGCCCTTGATCGAGGCGCAGGTGTCCCAGCCATTGCGGGCGATGAACAGAAAGCGCGCGTCGGGAAAGATCGCCTTGACGAAGGGCAGGCGGAAGACGAGCTCGGGGTATTTGTCGACCACACGACGCGTTCCGGTCAGGCGCAGATAGGCGCCCTGGATATGGTGCAGGGTGCGGATGACCTCGGGTGTGGCGTCCGCCGCGTCCAGACGGTAGCGGGCTGCGCCGCGGTCATAGCTGCCGATCAAATCCTCGCCGCCGCCCAGGGCCGCGTGCCACATTGCCTTGGGCTCATTGAGGAACCCGACATCGCGATGCATCGACAGAAGGATGCCCAGAATGGTCGTGCCACTGCGCCCGGCGCCCAGAACGAAGATCGGGGCTTTCGAGCGTTTCAGCGGCGGCAACTGGGCTTCCAGCGCGAAATGGGCGAAGACCAACGGGTTGATCCACTGCCCGCGCGTGGTCAGAGGGCGGCCTTCGAACAGCCCATAGCTGATCAATCGCGACCAGAGCCGCGAGGGGCGGGTGCGGATGTAGTGCCTGTCAATCTGTGCGACCATGCCGCTCTCCGAAATCTAATGCACGCAAGACCTGTTCACCCCTCGCAAAGCCAAGCGGGTAGGGGGGATTGCACCCGGGCCGCCCCCGGGGCAGCCAGCCTGCCCGCAAGGGCGCGGTTGCTATTGGCGTACAGCTCCTGCAGGTCGGCGCGCAGCCTGTCTTCGGCCACCCGGTCGCGCTCCATCGGCACTTCGTTCACCCTGCGATAGGCCCCGGCAGCCAAGGATTTGATCCGAGGCTTACGGTTCAGCATGGGCGACAGGCGGCGGTAGGCGGCCAGCGCCAGCCCATGCAGCCGAGCGTTTCCATAGGCGCGTGTCTTGTTCTCGTGGGTGAATTCCACCTGTTCGAACGGGCTCGGGGAAATCCCGGAAAACTGTGCCAGATCCCGCATGTACCCCTGTGGATCAGCCTTCAGCGCCTCAAAAAACGTGATGAACAACCGGTCGCCGAACCGTTCGATCCACGGATCCAGATAGCGGGCGTAATACCCACCTTCGAGGCCGAACCAGGGGTTCATCTCCTGATCCCGCAGGGCCTTGGGCGACGTGTTTTGGCATTGTCGCAGGTAGGCTTCGGCATCCAGATCGGCCGGCAAGGCCTGGTTCGACCGGGTGAAGTGGAAGAACGATAGGAACCGCTCCACCGGATCGCGCAGGATCAGCACCAGACGGGCGTCAGGCAGGCAGCGCAGGATTTCATCCGCCACCGCCGCGCGGCCGTAGAAATACCCGGGCGTACTTTCGATCACCAGAGGTTCGCCCGCGTGATGGCTGAACTGGGCTTCATAGCTGGATAGAGGCGCCATTGGCTTACCGTAGCGAGGAGGCAGGAAATGGCAGGTCTCTTTCACCGCCGAGGCGCAGACGTCCGGGTGTTGGGCGAGGTAGCGAAAGACCGCAGTTGTGCCACCCTTGTTGACACCCGCGATGATCAGGTTCGGCAAGGTGGGGGACGGTGCGGCTTTCGGCATGTGCATGGCGGGGGTCATATGACAGACGCCTCGGCAGTGACTGGCGCCTCATCGGGCGCCGAGAACCCGGCGCGGTAGCCGACCACTCGGGCGGGCGATCCCAGGACGATGGCGCCCTCCGGCACATCCTTCGTCACCACCGCATTGGCCCCCACAACGGCCCAGTCGCCGATTGTCAGCGGTTTCGAGATCACCGCACCCGAGCCGATGAACACATAATCGCCGACCGCGACCCTGCCGGATTGGAAGTGAAAGGGCCAATCGGGCGTGCCTTCGTGGCGGGTGTCCAGGAAATGGCTCAGGAACCGGCTGCCGGTGGTGATCAGGCAGCGCCGCCCGATCGTGATCAGTTCCGGATGGATGTTGTCGAAATAGACGCCAGCGCCGATGAAGGTCGATTTCGGGTCGACGAAATTGACGCCCGTGTATTTCAGCAGCCGCGCGCGCAGACGGGAGGGGATCAGCGCGCTTTGCCCCAGGCTCATGACAATCTTGCGCAGCGCCCGTTTGGGGGAATAACCGCGCTGGGTGGTGGTCTGGTCCTTCTTCATGGCTGGGGCTCCAGATAGGCGCGGATCGCGGCGGCGGTCTGTTCCGAGACCTCGGTTTTTTCCAGGTCCGAGGACAGGGCGGCCTCGAACCGGTTCTTGGCGCGCCTGAGCAGCGGGATCAGGCGATCCAGGCGGAGGCGTTGCAACAGGTAGACCAACCGCGGGCGCAGTGAATAGAAGACCCGTGCAAAGCTGCGATAGCGTACGCCGCGCGATTTGTTGCGGTTGTCGAAGGTAATGTCTGTGATTGGCGGTAGGCCCGCAAAGGCGCAAATCTCCGCCAGCACTTCGGCGGGGCGGTCGCGCAGGGCCTGGAACTCGATGACCTTGAGCCTTTCTCCGAAACAAACGCGCAGTCGGTCCAAGTAGTGGGGCCTGCATTGCTCCAGCACCCGCAGGGGAGCAGGTGTGTCAGCCGTGACCGGGGTTGCTGCCATGTGGGACACATAGTCGTCCAGCGACCAGCCCTTGGGCAGTTTCGCGCGCTGGCTGTAGAAATTGTAGGCCGAGGTCACCCGGTCCACCGGGTCGCGGGTCAGCACGACGATGCGGGCATTGGGCAGCAGGTCTACCACCTTCAGGAACTGCGGGCTGAACATGTAATCCGGCGTGGCCTCCAGCATGACCCGGCGTTCGGGGTGTTCAAAGAGCTTGGCATAGTCCCCGAGGTTCGTCCCGTCGAAGCCGAAGCTGCGCGGCAGAGGGTAGTCGGCATCCAGGAAAAATCGCGTTTCCTTGGTACGTGAGGCGCAGACATCCGGGTGCTGTGCAATCCAGTCGAAGATCGAGGTCGTGCCGGCCTTGGGCTGCCCCGCGACAATCAGGAAGGTCTTGTCTGTAACGGCGGCGTTCATCCCTCCGCCTCCTTCTGGGCCAGCACCCAGTCCCAGGTCTGTGCCAGCCCATCGCGAAAACTGATACCCGGGGTCCAACCGGTGGCGGCCTTCGCAGCGCTGACATCCAGCACCACGCGTGGCACGTCAAACGCACGGCCGGGTTTCATTTCGGGGTCCACCGATTGGCCCGAGACCTCGGCGATCTCGTCCAGCACCTGGCGGATCGAACGGCCTTCGTCCGCGCCTGCATTGAAGGTGCCTGTGATGCCCTGCTCGGCGCAAGCGAGGCAAAGCGCGGCCAGGTCGCGTACGTGGATGAAGTCACGCACGATTGACCCATCCCCCCAAAGCTGCATGCTCTCGCCCCGGGCCACACGCCACAGGAATGTGCCGATCACGCCCTGAACCCCGCCGTGGCCCTGGCGCGGCCCATAGGGGTTAGAAGGGCGCAGGATCACCGGTTTCAGCCCATGCAGATGCTGTTCGGCGCGAATGTAGTTCTCGATCGCGACCTTGACGATACCATAGGATGTGACCGGGTTGCGCGGATGGGTTTCCGGAACCGGGTCCGCGGATGGCACGCCATAGACCGTCCCGCCCGAAGACAGGTAAAGCAGCCGCTCGACACCCTGTGCGCGCATCAGCTCCATCAAGCGGATCGTATTGATCAGGTTGCCTTGCACATCGGCAATCGGGTCGAGGTTCGCGGTCGAGGGGACAGTGGTGCTGACCAGGTGGAACACCATGTCGACGTCAGCCAACGCCTCGGCCAGCGACGCGGTATCGCCGAACTCACCTTGCATGAATTCGACCCCCGCAGGGGTGGGGCGAAACCGCTCCGGCGCGCGGTCATAGACGCGCACCGCGTGGCCCGCCGCCAGCAGGGCATCGACCACGTGGGAGCCGATGAAGCCGCTTCCGCCCAGAACCAGGATCTTCATGTCAGTTCACCACCCGTTGATAGATTTTCATCAGCGTCGCATAGAGGCTGTCGTCGTTGAATTCACGTCGCGTGTAATCTGCGGCGGCCGCGCCCATTTCAGCGATTTTCTCGTCGGGCAGCGCCAGTACCTCGCCCAAACGATCCGCCAGCGCGGCGGCATTGGTTGCCTCATAGGTCCAGCCATGATCGCCTGCCTCGATCAGTTCCGGGATGCCCCCGCGCTGCGAACCGATCACAGGGGTTGCGGCGGCAAAGGCCTGGAAGATCACATAAGGAAAGTTCTCGTGCCAGACCGAGGGCACGACGACCGCGCGCGCGCCGTGCAGCCACTTCGCCAGCTCATCGCCCCAGGCGGGGCCGACCACATCGACATTGTCCATGCCTGCGGCCTCTGCCTCCAGCTTGGCCAGGTCCGGCCCGTCACCGACCACGACCACACGCGCCTCGGGCCGCAGGCGCGCGGCCTCGATCAGAACGTCCACGCCCTTCTCGTCGATCAGGCGCCCGAAATAGAGGAAATAGTCCCCGACGTTGGGGGGGACATGGTATTTCTCGGCATCGAACGGATTGCGCAGGAAATCGATCTGAACGCGGCCCTTGCCCCAGAACCCCTCGGTCTTCCGCGCCATGAACCGGCTGGCGAACAGGAAGATGTCCACATTCTTGCGCCAGATATCCAGTCGGTCATGGGCCATGGCTTCCAACATCGACGCAGCGCTGAGCGCGGTGGAGCCGTGGCAGCAGCGGTTCTTCAGGATCGAGGTAAACTTGCCGCCCAGGCAGTCCTCGCAGGTGTGCCCGTGGTGGAACAGTTTGTAGTTGGCGCAGATGTGTTTGTAGTCGTTGCAGGACAGCACGACCGGCACGCCCGCTTCGCGGGCGGCGTCCAGGATCGACGGGGTCAGGCGGACGTAGATCGCAAAGGCATGCACCACGTCTGGTTTAAAATCAGCAATCAGCCGGGCGAAGGCCGCCTTGGCGTCGCGGTTGTAGATCACCTTGGGCAGGCGCGCGGCCTTGGTCAGGATCCCGCCCCCCTTGTGGTCGGCCACCTCGGGGAAATAATCCGCCCAGGGCGTTTCCAACTCCTCCCCTTCGGCGGCCGAAAACATGGCAACCTCGTGCCCCTGGGCTTCGAGCACCCGGGCAATCTCGTGAAAAAACACCTCGGCGCCGCCCTGGATCGTGTAGTTGTTATGAGCCAGAAGAATGCGCATCAGATCCCGTCTTGCTTGAGGGTTCGGCTGGCCAGCAGCCCGAAGAACGCGCCCATCAGGGCGTAGAAATAGACATTGTTGGTCGGCATGGAGACAAAGAGCTTCTTCGCTGCAAACCCTGCCAAAAGGCCCGTGCACATGGCGTAATGCAGCAGGTCCTCGCGCCGCCAGCCGGTACGGCGCAGATGGGTTGTCAACCGGCGAAACAGCACGATGAGGAAGGTGATGAACAGGGCGACGCCGGGCACGCCCGCCTCCAGCGCCGTGCGCAGGTAGTAGTTGTCGATCTTTCGCACCTCTTCCAGGTTTTGGGCAAAGTTCTGGATCACGCCGAAGTCGGTCAGAGGGCGTTCGGCAACAGCCGCCGAAACCTCGACGAACTGCAGGGCACGACTGAGGGTCGAGCGATGGCCGCCATCCTCGACCCGGAAGAACTCCACGCCCTGCGCTTCGCTGATCAGGGAGCTGAACCAACCAAGGGACAGGATCAGCAGATAGGAAAACAGCATCAGCAAAAGGGTTGAGACGATGACTTTTGTGGCGGTGGAGAACCGATGCCAGATCAGCGCAAGCCAGAAAGCCAGAACCGAGGTGACGCCCGCCAGAATGCCTGAGCGGCTGTCAGACGCCAGGATCAGGAAAGCGGCGCAGAGAACCCCGGCAAGGCCCAGTTTGCGCGGGGTGCCCCGCGGACCAAGCGCTGCGCCCAGGGAGATCGGGAGCGCGTAGACCGCAAACTCGGACATCGACAGCGGGTTGTCGAAGATCCCCTGCGCGCGGTAGACGCCGTCACGGACAACGCCGCTGGCCTGATCCTCGGCCAACAGGGCAAGGTTGGCGACCACATAGTGCAGCGGGCGCTGCATGGCCATTTCCTGCAGCACCACAAGCGCCGTCACGATTGCGGCGAGGACCACCACCAGGCGCAGCCCCTCGATCATCCGCTCGGTGGACAGGTGATAGAACATGGCGAAGGCCACGGTGGTGAATAGCATGTCATCCAGCGCATAGATCGGGGTGAGCCCGTTCAGCAGCGTCGCGGCGATCTTGATCAGGGACAGGATCAGGAGAATCTGAAATGGCGGCTCGCCCCAAAGGTTCGGCTTTCCGGGCAGCCGCGGCGCGCGGCTCAACAGCCGGGACATGGCGAAAGCGATGATCAACAGGGGAAAGGCCAGGCGGGCGAAGGTCAGCGACAGGGATCCTCCGCCAAGGATTACCCCCAGCGACCGTGGTGCAAAGGCCAGGAAGAACACGAACAGATAGACAGCCCAGCGATAGCGTAAAACCGCCGCGCCCAGTACCACCGACAACTGTGCTACGGCGATCATCGGCTGACCTCCCCCAGGGGTGTCATATATGCTGGGCGGGGGCAGGTCACGCGGCGTCAGCTCCCTTCGTCGGATTGGGCTTTCGGGTTCGAAAGGCGCCGGACCTGTGTATCACATGGGTCAGCAGGGCATTGCGCAGGGCATGTGTCAGGCGAAAGACGGGCCGCGACCAGCGCAGGGGCGCGCGCGCGGCGGGTGCGCCGGTCAGGGGCAGGTTCAGGGCTGCCAGCTCGGCCCGCATGATGCCCTCGCGGCGAGCCATCAGGGCGGGATCGGCGTGGTGCCTCCACTTGAACAGGGCGGATGTGTCCGCCGCCATTGTCGCTGTGCCCTTCCAGGCCTTTTCCCACTCCGGGGCGGTGTCGGTCCGGATCGAACTGTCCAGCATTGCCGCGTCATATGGCGTGCCGATGAAGGCGCAGATCTCGCGCAGGCTGGCCTCGGGATCGGAGACAAAACGCTCGTATTGCACCACCTTCACCCGATCCGGGTGGCGCGCGGCACGATCAAGGCTGACCTGTGTGCACCAGCGCCAGAGCGCGGTGTGACGCGCGGCGTTCGAATGGGTCCAGGGCGCGTCGATCAGCGAATTGACCACATCGCGCCCGTCGCGGGCAACACACAGAATTTTTGCACGCGGATACCAGCGCAGGATGCGGTCGATCTGTTCGATATGGCGTGGGGTCTTTTCCAGGATCCGACGCTTGCCGGTGCCTTTCAGGGCATGAGCAAAGATCAGGTCCAGTGCCGCGCGCGCGTCGTGAATGCCCTGTGCGACGAAATCTTCTCTCAATGCCATGGGGTCGATCGATACGTCCTGGATACGCGGGTTGCGCGTCCAGATGTATTCGAAAAATCGTGCCGGATCACGCTGGGCGCGGGCACGGCTCAGCGCGTTGCCGCCATAGGAGCCGGGAAAGAAATGCGTTTCGGGCAGGGCCAGGACATCGGGATGGCGGCCGAGGTGGCTGGCCAACAGCGTGGTGCCCGAGCGCGGGCAGCCCAGCATGAACACCGGTTCGGCATTGTTGTGACCTGTCCTGCCCCCCCTCATTGGGCGGCCTTTCCACCCGGCCAGAAGGGCAGGGTCAGAAAACCAAGGCGTACGCGCACGTAGCACAAGGCGCTGAGATTAACACAGATGACGCCCGCTGAGGTGGCGGTGGCCGCGCCGATCAGCCCCCAGGCGGGGATCAGCGTCACCGCGCAGGCCAGCATGACGACTACGCCGATGAGGGCGGTGTTACGCGCCTCTCGCTCATGACCCGACATCATCAGAAGCAGATTGACCGAGCCCACTGCCGCGCTGACCGCTTGACCCACGGCCAGGATCGCCAGCGCGGTTCCGCCCTTGGCGAACTCCGGACCAAACAGGCTCATCACGCAGCTGTTGGCGACCAGCAGGACCAGCAGCATTGGGCTCGACAAGGTCAGGATCAGGACCGAGGCGCGCTGCACGGTACGCTTCAGTTTGGCCATTTTACCTTGCTTGTAAAGCGCGGCGAAGTGGGGGGCGACCACAGTATTCACCGCGACCAGGAAGAAAGAAACCAGCAGTGACAACCGGTTGGCTGCACCGTAGAGCCCGGCCTCTTCCGTGGTGCCCCAGATGCCCAGAAGTAGAAGCGGCGCCCAGGGCATGACACCCGTGGTGATCACCGTCATCAGCCACAGGGGCGCTGCCGACTGACGCAGGTCGGGGCCGACGGCAAAATCAGGCGCCCCTGCCGGTCGCGAACGGGTCCAGACGATGTGTCCGATCCCGGCGGACAGGCCTGTACCCAGCAGGTAGGCCAAGCAGGCGCCTGCCGGGCCGAACTGGCTGGCAAGCGGCCAGATCAGCACCAGTCCAACCAGCGGATAGATCACGCCCGAGACCAGCATCGCGTCACGGATGTGTTTGATCGCCTTCAGGCAGGTCGCGCCGAGCATCATCATGGAAAAGGTAAAAACCGCGAGGCTCATGACCCTCAGTGGCAGGGTGACTTCGGGTTTGGCAAAGATGTGATCGGCCAGCAGTGGCGCACTGACCGCCAGCGCGACCGAGGTCGCGAGCGACAGGATGGCGACGGCGCGCATGCCCAATCCGTACACGCCCAGCGCGCGGGGCCAGTTGCCCTCGGCCACATTGGCGGCAATCAGGCGCAACATGGCATTGTCCAGCCCCATGCGCACGACGATGGTCGCCAGCGCCACCACCGACAGGGCGGTGAAATAGAGCCCCGCACCCTCGGCCCCCAGAAGGCGGGCCAATGCGACATTGAAGGCAAAGGCCAGACCCGCGCCCAGGCCGCGTAGGGTAAAGGCCAGCCCGGCGCTGCGGATCATCTCGCGCCCATCACTATCCATGTTGCGAAGCCCTGTGATCATCCGCCTGCGCCTTCGAACCGCCCGCCAGAACCCGGCCCGGCATGCGCAAGTGTTCCGTGCAGGGCGGCGCGCCCTGCGAGTACGGAGGTCAATTGCGGCATCTCGATCTCTTTCCTCAGGCTCGGACGTTGGCTCAGCTTCGAATTGTACTTGGCACCGCACAGGTTGCATAGGCGCACGTCCTGCGTGTAGCAAGTTTGGCGTCGCAGGGGCACGAAACACAAGTGCATTTCGCGCTTGGACGCCGCGACAATGGTTATGCTCAGTCGATGATCCCCATCAGCACCGCCTTTGCCACGGCCTGGCTGGTCGAGGCCGCGTTCAGCCGACTGCGCGCGCTCTTGGCCTGTTTCTCAACCGTATGCACGCTGGTGCGCAATTTCAGGGCGATGTCCCGGGTGCGAAACCCCTCGGACTGCCATTTCAGCACCTCGATCTCGCGTCGGGTCAACCCGTAGAAGTCGCGCGCCACGGCCCCCATCTCGACGCCTGCGTGAAACACGTGAAGCGTGGCGGCGATGGGCTGTTCGGCGGCGCGGAATTGCCGGTCCTGATCGGCCTGATCCGCCATTGGATCGCCAACCAGACTGATACCGGCAAAGACGCGACCCAGACAGGGCAGAGGCAGTGTGATGCCATTCTGCACCCCCCAGTCGCGCGCGCTGTTCATCACATGGGCTTCAGCCCCGGTAATCTGACCCGTATCAATCCTGTGTCGCACGTCGCTCCACAGCACCGCGCGGGTGCCGGTCTGGCAGTATTGCGCGAGCCAGTCGTCGCGGAACATGTCATGCTCGAGGTAATGCTGCATCCAATCGGGATCGAGCGTATCCAGATGAACATAGTCCTCCAGTGCGCCATCGGCATCTGTGGGAATGCGGGCATAGACAAAACTGTCATAGCCGAAGGGGTGGATGACTTCGGTCAGCACCTCGGCAATCCCGTCAGCGTCCGTCACGCCTTTCAACCTGTGCGCCATGTCCAACACGCCATTGGCGGAAGGGGTCAGGTTGTGACGGTGGAATTCGGCCAAGGGGTGCTCCGGAAACTGTGTGTCGGAGGCTCACTATAGGCCGATACCACCTGAAGGCGAAAGCGGAACTTGCCTAGCCCTTCCAGTCGCGGGCCACGGGTGGGGCCAGGCGTAGGAGGTCCACCGCCCGTGCGGCGATCTGGTCGACCACGGCGTCCAGGCTTTCCGGGTGCAGGTAGAAGGCGGGCACCGGGGGCAGAATGATGCCGCCCATCTCGGTGACCGACGTCATGTTCCTGAGATGCGCGAGTGTCAGGGGCGCCTCGCGGGTGAGCAACACCAGTGGTCGGCGTTCCTTTAGTTGAACGCCGGCGGCCCGCGTCAGCAGGTTGTCGTCCAGCCCACTCGCGATGGCTGCCAGTGACCGCATCGAGCAGGGCGCGATGATCATGCCCGCCACCGGCGCCGAGCCAGAGGCAATGGTTGCGCCGATATTACTGCGTGCGTGCAAGGTGCCCATGGCGGTCAGGGTGTCGAACGCCTCCGGCCCGCATTCCTCGGCCAAAGTGCGTTCAGCGGCGGCAGAGACCACAAGGTCGATCTCCACGCCCAGTTTCGCCAGGTGCCGCCCGCAGGCCAGCGCCAATGCAGCGCCCGAGGCCCCGGCGACGCCCAAAACGACGCGCGCGCTCATGCCAGCCCCCGTTTTGCCAACAGCTCGGTAGCAAAGGCCGCATCCTCGGGCGCGGTTTTCATCACCGTGCCCCATTCACGGCTGGTCTCGGCCCCCAGCTTGGTGGTGGCATCAATGCCGATCTTGCCAGCCAGCCCCGGCTCGGGCGAGGCAAAGTCGAGGTAATCCATCGGCGTGTTCTCCAACATCATCACATCGCGCGACGGGTCCATGCGCGTGGCCAGCGCCCAGGCGATGTCATCCCAATTGCGCGGGTCGATGTCATCATCGACCACCACGATCATCTTTGTATAGCTGAACTGCGGCAGCATGCCCCACAGCCCCATCATCACCCGCCGCGCCTGACCCGGGTAGCGTTTGTTGATCGAGATCACCGCCATTCGGTAGCTGCAGGCGGCGGGCGGCAGCCAGAGGTCGCGGATTTCCGGCATCTGGTCGCGGATCACCGGCAGGGCCAGCTGGTTGAACACCTCGCCGATGATGGCGGGCTCATCCGGCGGGCGACCGGTGTAGGTGGACAGATAGAGTGGGTTTTCCCGCGTGGTCAGCGCGCTGACGGTCATGACCGGGAAAGGCTCGGCCGGGTTGTAATATCCGGTGTGGTCGCCGAAGGGGCCTTCGGGGGCGGTCTCAGCCGGATCCACCCAGCCTTCAATGATCATCTCGGCGTCCGCAGGCACCATCAGGGGTACGGTCTTGGCGGGCACCAGCCGGGGCCGCGCGCCGGAGAAGACACCGGCGAAGGTCAGCTCCGACACGGTTTCGGGCAGGGGTAGGGCGGCGGACAGCAGCGTTGCGGGATCGGCGCCCAGCACGATGGCCACGGGCATCTTCTCGCCCGCGGCCTGCCAGCTCCGGTGATGGGCGGCACCACCGCGATGCTCCAACCAGCGCATGATGATCTTGTCGCGCCCGATCACCTGCGCACGGTAGACCCCGGCGTTGTAGCGGTTGACGTCGGCGGCATCCGACCCATGCGGTCGGGTCAGCACGACAGGCCAAGTGATCAGCGGCCCGGCGTCCCCCGGCCAATGGGTCTGGATCGGCACGCGGGCCAGGTCCGGCGTTTCATCCACCACCTGCTGCACCGGCGCCTTGCGCACAATCTTGGCGCGGGTCGACAGCGCCGCCTTCAACATCGGCCAGCGTGACAGCGCATCGCGCATGCCCTCGGGCGGTGTCGGCGCGCGCAATGCGGCCAGGAAGGCGCCAAGATCGTCGAGCCCGTCAAGCCCCACGCCCAGCCCGGCGGCCACACGCTCCGTGGTGCCGAAGAGGTTGACCACCACCGGGGCCTCCGACTGCGCGCCATCCGCCAGGATCGGGGTATCGAAGCGCAAGACCGGCCCGCCCGCCTCCAGCACCTGCCGGTGCACGGCGGTCATCTGGTGTTTCACCTCCACCGGATCAGGCAGCGCGGCCAGCTCGCCACGCGCTTCGGCCCAGTCCAGGAAGGCGCGCAGGGTGGGGAAGGGGGGCAGGCTGCGCATGCGGGCTCCTTTCGCGACAACCTCTGCGCCATATCATGCGCGCCCTTGCAAAAATTGATCATCGTCAAGTCGCGCGGTTTGAAAGCCGGTAGGACAGGTCGGACGCAGGGCCGCCAAACACGGCCCCGTCCGCGCTTGAAAGGACCCCGTCTTGCACGATCACGCTGTCGAGCTTCCCCGTTTCCCGCGCCTGCCTGCACTGGCCCTGAGGGGCCTGCCGCTGGCGCCCCTGTCCCTGACCCTGTCGGCCTTCGCCCGCCGGATGGCCACGCGCCACCCTTCGATGTTCCGCCGCTTGGGAGACCACGCCAAGGCGCGCTTCGTGCTGGACCCGACGGACCTGCCCATCTGCATGGCGCTGGAGCCCGCTGAAGGCCGCCCGCGTGTGCAGCTTTCCCGCGCGCCGCTGGAGGGGGACGCGCGCATCGCGGGCCCGCTCGCCGCTCTTCTGGGCATGGTGCACGGCGCCTATGACGGCGACGCGCTGTTCTTTTCACGCGATCTGGTGATCGAGGGGGACACGGCCGCTGTTCTGGCCCTGCGCAATGCCATGGACAATGCCGAACTGGACCTGGCCGCCGAGGCCGAGGCGATCTCGGGCCCCCTGGGTGCCCGCGTGCGCCGCCTGATCGACTTTGCTGAACGCAGAACCGGCGTGGCCCTGTCGCGCCAGGAGGACATGTACGAATGGTAATGGAAATCGTCTGCCCCGCTGGCACGCCCGCTTCGCTTCGGGCCGCTGTGAAGGCCGGGGCGCACACGGTCTATTGCGGCTTTGCCGACGAGACAAACGCGCGTAACTTCCCAGGGCTGAACTTCGACCGCGAGGAAATGCGCGAGGGCGTCAAATTCGCCCATGACCACGGCGCCAAGGTGCTGGTGGCGATCAACACCTATCCCCGTGCGGGCGCCGAGGCCCTGTGGCATCGCGCCGTGGCCGATGCGGAACGCTGTGGCGTGGATGCGGTGATCCTGGCCGACCTGGGGCTGCTGGCCTACGCCGCCAAGAACCACCCCGGGCTGCGCCGTCACCTGTCCGTGCAGGCCGCCGCCGCCAATGCCGACATGCTGAACTTCTACGCCAGCGAGTTCGGCGTGAAACGCGTGGTCCTGCCGCGCGTCCTGTCCGTGCCTGAAATCGCTGCCATCAACGCGGAAACCGAGGTCGAGACCGAGGTTTTCGTCTTCGGCGGCCTCTGCGTGATGGCGGAAGGCCGCTGCTCGCTGTCCTCCTATGCCACCGGGGAAAGCCCGAACATGAACGGCGTCTGCTCGCCCGCCAGCCATGTGGAATACCAGGAAGACCAGGGCGCGTTGTCGGCCAAGCTGGGCGGTTATGTGATCCACCAGGTGGGCAAAGATGAACCCGCGCCCTATCCGACGCTCTGCAAGGGCTGTTTCAGTGCGGGCAAGGAAACCGGCCACCTGTTCGAGGACCCCGTCAGCCTGAACGCCGAGAAACTGATCCCGGCGCTTGCCAAGGCCGGGGTCACCGCGCTGAAAATCGAAGGGCGCCAGCGCTCGCGCAGCTATGTGGCCCAGGTGGTCAAGAACTTCCGCGCCGCCGTGGATGCCCAGGCCGAAGGCCGCCCGCTGCCGGAGGGCATGCTGGCCCGCCTCACCGAAGGCCAGGCCGCCACCACCGGCGCCTACAAGAAGACCTGGAGGTAACGCGTATGGAACTCACGCTTGGAGCCAACCAGTTCTTTTGGAAAGCCGACGACTGGACCGCCTTTTATGACCAGATGGCCGACGCCCCCGTCGACCGCGTCGTGCTGGGCGAGCTTGTCTGTTCGAAACGCATGCCCTTCTATCAGGACCGTATCCCGGCCGCGGTCGAAACGCTGATGGCGGCGGGCAAGCAGGTCTGCCTGACCTCGCTCGCGTTGATCACGCTGAAACGCGAACGCAAGGCGATGGCGGAACTGGCTGAGGCGGGTGTGGAGGTCGAAGTGAACGACCTCACCGCGCTGGCCTATCTGCCCGAAGGCGCGGCGTTTTCCGTCGGTCCGTTGGTCAATGTCTACAACGAGGGCACGCTGGCCTGGCTGGCAGATCGTGGCGCCACCCGCATCTGCATCCCGCCGGAACTGCCGCTGTCTTCCGTCGCGACCCTGGCTGCCGAGGGCACCGCACGCGGTGTGACAATTGAGGTCTGGGCCCACGGTCGCCTGCCTCTGGCGATCTCCGGCCGTTGCTACCACGCCCGCCTGCACAAGCGCACCAAAGACAACTGTCAATTCGCCTGCGAGGATGACCCGGACGGGCTGTCGGTGAAGACGATGGAGGATCAGCCCTTCCTCGCCATGAACGGCGTGCAGACCCTGTCGGACAGCTGCGCCTCGATGGCGCTGCAGTACGAGGCCCTAAAGGACGCCGGCGTCACCGCCCTGCGCCTATCGCCGCAAACGGGCGATTTCATGGGTGTCTGCACCGCCTGGGCCGACCGTGTGGCCGGGCGGCTCGATGGTGACGCCCTGGCCGACCGGCTTGAAGGGCTGGTGGAGGGCATGCGACTTTCCGACGGTTTCCTTACCGGCGCGCGTGGGGCAGACTGGTCCGCGCGTGACGAAAGGAAGACTGCATGAGAATTGCGACCCTGACCGCCGAAGGGCGGGGTGAAACCGACCGCCTGCTGGCGGAGCTGGCCGAGACCCTGATCGCCGAGGGCGTGAACGCCGCCGGGATCGTCAAGCACATGGCGCATGAAAGCCAGTTCGACAATGGCTGCGACATGCATGTGCGGGTGCTGCCGGACGGGCCGGTGATCCCGATCACCCAGGCGCTGGGCGCGGGGTCGGACGCCTGCCGTCTGGACCCTGCGGGCATCGCCGCGTCCGTGGCGGCGGTCGAGGGCGGGGACCTGGCCAATGCCGACCTGATGATCCTCAACAAGTTCGGGCCCGAAGAGGCCGAAGGGCGCGGCTTCCGCACCGCCATCGCCACGGCGCTTGAGGCGGGTGTGCCGGTCCTGGTGGGCCTTGGCCTGGGCGCGCAGACCCGCGCAGCCTTCGAGGAGTTCACCGCCGGAATGGCCGAAGCCCTGCCTGCTGACGCGCAGGCCCTGGCCGCCTGGTGCCGTGCCGGGCGCGCTTGACGCGGATCAAGGAAAAGGCGGCCCGAGGCGTGTAAACCGCCTCTACTGTGCCGTACCCCATCGGTACGTTGGTTTTCTGCATCGAGGTTCGATGACCGATCCGAAACACCCCTGCGCCCTGTGCCGGTTCAAACAGGACAGCCTGTGGCAACCGGTCGAAGGCAGCCCCCTGTCCACCCTCGCGCGTGGTTTCGTACGCCGTGACCTCGCGGCAGGCGAGGTCGTGTTCAGCCAGGGCACGCCCAGCACCGGTGTCTATTGCGTCTCGCGCGGGCTCATCGCCCTGCGCGCCTTTGCGCCTGATGGCCGCTCGCACCTCTTGCGCCTGGCCTATCCCGGCGAGCTGATCGGCTACCGCGCCTTCCTGACTGGGCGCGAGCACCGGACCGAGGCGCAGGCGCTTCTGCCCTCGCGGGTCTGCACCGTGGCCGCCCGAGACGCCAGGCAGATCATCCGCGCGACGCCCCAGGTGATGGAACGCCTGGCGACCCGCTGCGCGGATGAGCTCGACAGCTACCAGGATCGCCTGCAGGCCGCGGCCACCCGGTCCAACCGTGACCGCCTGCACGCCTTGTTGGAACAGATGATGGAGGCCCACGGCGCCGAGGTGGACGGCGCGCGTCAGATGCGCCTGCCGATCTCGCGTCAGGACATTTCCGACATGTTGGGCATCCAGCCCGAGACACTGTCGCGCCTACTCAAGCGTCTGGCCGACGAGGGGCTGGCGCAGTGTTCCGGCCGACGGGTCACCATGCCCTTGGAGAGCGCCTTGCAGCGGCTTCTGTACGCACGGGGCTGAGCCCGGGCGTCACTCCGCTGCGCGCGGCAGACGGATGTCGGCGCTGCGGGCGTGACCCTCCATCCCTTCGAGCCGACTGATCCGTGCCGTGGTGCCCGCAAGCGCCGGCAGCGCCTCTGGCGTGCTGCGCTGCCAGGTCACTGTCTTGGTGAATTTATGTACTGACAGGCCGCCGGTATAGCGCGCCGCGCCGGAGGTCGGCAGCACGTGGTTCGGGCCTGATACCTTGTCGCCGAAGGCCACGGTTGTCTCCGCCCCCAGGAACAGCGAGCCATAGGCCGTGAGGCGCCCCAGCCACCAGTCCAGATCGGCGGCCTGCACATGCAGGTGCTCGGGGGCGTAGCGGTCGGCGACCTGGGCCATTTCCTCGGCCGTGTCGCACAGCACCACCTCGGCCCGGTCCGCCCAGGCCGCGCGCGCGGCTGCGGCGTTGGGTTCTGGCAGGGTCTCGGCCAGCATTGGCGCGCGGGCCAACACGTGCTCGGCCAGGGCACGGGACGTGGTGACCAGCCAGACCGGGCTGTCCGGCCCGTGTTCGGCCTGGCCGATCAGGTCCCAGGCCACGGTCTCCGGGTCGGCGGTTTCGTCGGCAATCACCAGGCTGTCGGTGGGCCCCGCGAACATGTCGATCCCGACCCGCCCGAACAGTGCGCGCTTTGCCTCCGCCACGTAGGCATTGCCCGGGCCGCAGAGGATATCGGCCTCGGGCAGGCCGAACAGCCCGTTCGCCATCGCTGCAATCGCCTGCACGCCGCCCAGTGTCAGGATCGCATCGGCCCCGGCCAGGTCCATGGCAAAGACGATCGCGTCGGGCAGCCCGCCGTCGCGTGGCGGCGATGCCGCGGTGATGTGGCCCACGCCCGCCACCTTCGCCGTGGTGATCGTCATCAACGCCGAGGCCACGTGGCTATACCGCCCCCCCGGCACATAACAGCCCGCCGCCGCCACCGGGATCTGCCGCTGCCCTGCCCAGTGTCCCGGCAACAGCTCGACCTCGCAATCCTGCACCGTCGCCATCTGCGCCTCGGCAAAGCGGCGGATGTTGTCATGGGCAAATCGAATGTCGTTCTGCAACGCTTGGGGCACCCGCGCGCAGGCGGCCCGGCGGGCGTCTTCGGACAGGATCATGTCGCCCTGCCAGCCATCCAGTCGCCGGGCGTAGTCGCGCACGGCCGCTTCGCCCTCGGCCTCGATCCGGGCCAGCATGAGACGCACCTGGTCGCGCAGGTCGCTGTTTTCCTCGGGCGGGCGTGGCGTGGCGCGTTTGAGATAGGTGATCATGGGGCCTCCTTCAGGCGGGCGTGGCTGGGGTCGTGGGGGCAGGGGGGAATGACGATGGCGGGCACGTTCTCGCCGATCAGGTCGAGCGTCAGAGTGGTCCCCGGTGCAGCAAGGTCCGGGCGGAGGAAGGCCATGGCCAGGTTCAGACCGGTGCGGTGGCCGAAAGCGCCTGCGGTGACGGTGCCGACCACCTGGCCGTCCAGCTCGACCGAGCTGCCGGGATGGGCGGGGATGTCGCCGTGGATCTGCAGGGTGACCAGGCGGCGGGTGGGCTGGCGCGCCGCCAGGGCCTTTTTGCCTATGAAATCCAGCTTGTCGGTGACGAAACGATCCAGTCCGGTTTCATACGGATCGAACTCGGTCAGAAGCTCGGATTTCCAGTGCAGAAAGCCCTTTTCCAGCCGCATGCTTTCCACCGCGCGGGCGCCGAACAAGGTCAGGCCATGCGCCTCCCCCGCTCTTCGCAATGTGGTCCAGGCAGAGGCGGCGTATTGGGTTTCGACATGGATTTCAAAGGCAGGTTCGCCGGAGAAGCTGACGGCCATGACCACGGCAGGGGCGATGCCGATGTAACCTTCGCGGACAGACAGCCAAGGAAATGCGCTGGCGGACCAGTCGTCCCGGCTCACCTCCGCCAGAACCCCGCGGGCTTTTGGCCCGGCGAGCAACAAGATCGTATGGCTGCCGGTAAGATCGCGGATCTGCACGTCTTCGTCTGCGTGGATATGGGCCAGGAGCCAATCCATGTCGTGTCGCTCCGCCGCGGCCGCCGCGCCATACCAGAAGCGACCATCGGGCAGGGCGGCGATCGTCGCTTCGCTATTGACGCAGCCATGGTGATTGAGCAGGTAGGTCAGCGACACGCGGCCCTCCCGCGAGGGCAGGCGAGACGGGGTCATGCGGTCAAGGAACCCGCGCACATCCGCGCCGGTGAGCTCATAGCGGGTAAAGCCGTTCACCTCGGTCAGGCCGACGCCGGTCTGTACCCCGGCAACCTCGGCAGCGACCAGATCTTCGACCGGACTTTTGCGGAATGTGTGCGGTTCGGTAAAACCTGGCGAAGGCTTGAAATAGTCCACCCGCTCCCAGCCGTTCGCCACGGTGAACGCGGCGCCCTCAGCCGCCAGCAGGGGCGTGATCGGCGTGGTGCGCGCGGGTCGCCCGGCGGGGCGGTGTTCATGCGGGTAGTGGAAGCGGAACTCGTTCTGGTAATCCTCCACCGCCTTCAGCGCGGTCAGTTCGGTGTTGCAATGCGGACCAAAGCGACGCGGGTCGATCACCCAGGTGTCCAGCTCCGCCTCGCCATGTACGATCTGTTGCGCCAGCAGCCAGCCGTGCCCGCCGCCTTCGCCCAGCCCGGCGCGCAGACCTATGATGCAGAAGGCGTTGCGCTTGCCGGGGATCGGCCCGACCAGGGGCGCGCCGTCGATTGTATAGGTGATCGGCCCGTTCACCACCGTATGGATGCCGACTTCGGCCAGAGCGGGCATGCGGTCGATCGCGCCTTCAAGCACATCCGTCACCCGGTCCAGATCATCGGGGCAGAGCGCATTGGCAAAGCCCGGGTCGATCCCGTCCATGCCCCAGGTGCGGCAATCCTGTTCATAGAACCCGACCAGCAGCCCGTTTTTCTCCTGTCGCGAATAGAAGTCGCTGATCGGGCAGCGGATCAGAGGCATGCGGCGCCCGGCCTCGCGGATGGCGGGGATTTCCTCGGTCAGGAAATACTGATGCTCCATCGAGGCGACGGGGTGATGTACCCCCATCATCGCACCGACCTCGTTGACGCGGTAGCCGCAGGCGTTGACCACGATCTCAGCCCGGATGTCGCCCTTGGGTGTGTGCACCGTCCAGCTGTGATCCCTGTGCTGGGTGAGGCCCGTGACCGGCGTGTGGCGGTGCACCTCGGCCCCGGCCTTGCGGGCGCGCCGGGCCAGGGCCTGACACAGCTGTGCCGGGTCGATATCGCCGTCCAGCGGATCCCAGAGCCCGCCCAGCAGATCTCCTGTCGCCAACAGAGGATGGCGGCGTGCGCATTCCTCCGCATCGATCACCTCGAACTCCACGCCCATGCCCCGCGCCATGGAGGCGAAATGGCGATAGCCGTCCATCTGCTCGGGCCGGTTGGCGAGCCGGATGCCGCCGGTGCCGTGGTGGTAGTTGATCGGGTAATCGGGATCGTCAGCCAGTTCCTTGTAGAGCCGGATCGAATGGCTTTTCAGCCCGACCATGGTCTGGGTCATGCCGAAATTGGTCACCTGCGCCGCGCTGTGCCAGGTGGTGCCGCTGGTCAGTTCGTCGCGTTCCAGAAGCATCACATCACTCCACCCTTCCTGTGTCAGGTGGTAGAGCGTGGAACATCCGGCAATGCCGCCGCCGATCACGACGACGCGAGTCTGAGTTTTCATACGGGCACCCGTGGGAGTTGCCTTCCAATCAGGGCATGGTGGCGCGGTGGGTCAACGCACGTTTTATGAATTCGATAAAATCGAAGATTATATGGGATGATATTCGAAAATCCCGGTTAATGCAGCAGCTCGAAACCCTCCGCCAGCCAGGGCTCGCGGTCGATCACCGGGGTGATGATGTGGCGGGCCAGAAGCTCGCTCAGCTGCCCATGCACAAGGTCGACCAAGGCGGCCACGTGGACCTCGCCCGCAAAGAGCGACAGGGTGCGCGCAAAGCCTTTGCCGGGGAATGGGTGCAGGGCGATGCGGTCGTGAAAGCGGGCGGCGCGGGCAAAGCTGGTGGGCGTTGTGATGGCCCAGCCCTGGCCCTCGGCCACCATGCCCATGAGGCTCTGGTTGCTTTCCAGTTCGAACCGGTTGGGCAGCGTAACGCGCAGGCGGCGCAGCTGGGCTTCAATTAGCCGTCCGATGATCTGGGTCTGGGCATATCGCAGCAGGGGGCGGTCTGTCCGGTCCGCCAGATGCGCAGCCGCGGTCTCAGAAGCTGACCGGGGCAGGGCGATCACGAAAGGGTCGCGCAGCAGCGGGAATTCGACCAATCCGCCGCTGCCGCCCGGCGGGCGCGTGGCCACGCCCATGTCGATGCGCCGGTCCTTCAGCAGCTGCAGGATGTCATGGCTGGGGCGGGTGAAATGGCGAAAGCTGCAGACGGGCAGGGTGCGCGCCAACGTGTGGGCCAGTTCCGGCGCGACCTGGCTGTCGAAATCCTCGATCAGACCTAAGCGTAGGCTGGCAGTTTCGGCCAGCTGGCCAGAAGCCACCGCAGCCTCGCCCCGTTGAAGCAGGCTCAACGCTTCGTCCACATGGCGCAGGAACTGTTCACCCGCCGGGGTCAGGACCATCGGGCGGCGGCCATGATCCAGCAGAGCGCAGCCTAGACTGTCTTCGAGCCGCTTGAGGTGGTGCGAGACGGT
This sequence comes from Aliiroseovarius sp., assembly GCF_965228805.1. Classification (NCBI taxonomy): domain Bacteria; kingdom Pseudomonadati; phylum Pseudomonadota; class Alphaproteobacteria; order Rhodobacterales; family Paracoccaceae; genus Aliiroseovarius; species Aliiroseovarius sp. Next base: position 2,235,209 of record NZ_CBDDIE010000003.1, read on the forward strand.
GCTGACCGAAAGACCCAGAGCCTCTGCCGCGCCCTGGATCGAGCCGCCGCGTGCGGTGTGCTGAAAGATCTCCAGTGCATTGAGGCTGAGCCGTGAGCGTTGCATATCCTCTCCATCACATCGCGGTTTTTCGCAGGCTAACGCAGTTTCGCCCCCTTATGTTCGAAAAACTCGAAACGGGTATTTTCTGGTGGGCGGCTGCGCGCTATGGCTGGGTCAGGCTGACAGGAGGTCCATCATGGCGGAATTGCTGTTTCCCGCACCTGAAGTGCGCACGGTGCCGGTCGAAGGCACCGAAGCGCTCTACCCGGTGCATCGCATCTTCTGCGTTGGGCGCAACTATGCCGCCCATGCCGCCGAAATGGGGGCGGAAGTGGACCGCGAGGCGCCATTCTATTTCACCAAGAGCCTGAGCGCGCTGGCACTGTCGGGTCAGGTGCAGCCCTATCCGCCAGGCACGTCGGACTATCACCACGAGGTCGAACTGGCCGTGGCACTGGGCGCGGGCGGGTTTCGCGTGTCGGTGGACGAGGCCGGGGCGATGGTCTTTGGCTACGCCGCCGCGTTGGACATGACCCGGCGTGACCTGCAGGCACGGGCGAAGGACAAGCGGCGGCCCTGGGACCTGGGTAAGGATGTCGAGGGCTCGGCAGTGCTGGCCCCATTGACTCGGGCGGATGACTTTGCGCCCGGCACACAGCGCATCCACCTCGCGGTAAATGGCGAAACCCGGCAGGACGGACGGCTGGACGAGATGGTGCATTCGGTGCCCGAGATCATCGCCGACCTGTCGCTCTACTATCATCTGCGCGCGGGAGACGTGATCCTGACCGGCACCCCGGCCGGGGTCGGGTCGGTCACCCCCGGAGATCGCCTGACCGGCGGGGTCGAGGGGCTTCAGCCGATTTCGCTGACGCTTGGCCCCGCGTTGTGAGGCTTGGGGTGTATCACCGCCCCGCCGAGCGCCCGGAAACCTGAGAGAAACAGGCAGATTGCGACTCGAGGTCGCAGCAATGTGGCGGGGTTTCGCCGACACTCCGGCATACTGCACGCGCAGGAATGAGTTGATTCGCCGCCGTAATGCCCATACTCTTCGTTGAAATGACGTCAAAGTGCCTCATGTCCAAGCAGATCGACAGCCGAATCTGGCCCGTTGCCACGCCTTGACCAAAGCGGTTGTTTCCCCGCTAACAACGCGCCTATTTTCCTCCATCCGCGGGGAGAGGTGAGTCTTGTCCTTGAAAACAAGACCGGCCCCGCGCTCTGGACACATGACAAGGGAGTCTCGTTCATGAACTTTTCCACCAAAGCCCTTCTGCTGGCCTCGGCCTTTGCGCTGACCAGCCCGGCCTTCGCCGCTGGCACCCACCCCGTGACCGGCGAGCCGCTGGCCGACGATCAGACCTTCACCTACCGCGTGCTGGACGAGCATACTTCGGTTGATCCGCAGATCGTCGAGGACGTGACCGGTTCCGAGATTGTGCGCGACCTGTTCGAAGGGCTTTACAACCAGGATGCCGACGGCAACCTGGAGCCGGGCGTGGCGCTGTCGCATACCGTGAACGACGACAACACTGTCTACACCTTTACCCTGCGCCCCGACGCCAAATGGTCGGACGGCAAGCCAGTCACCGCTGGTGACTTCGTCTATGCGTGGCGCCGCCTGGCCGACCCGACCACCGCTTCGGCCTACCAGTGGTATGTCGAGGTCATGAACCTCAAGAACGCCGCCGGTGTCATGGCCGGTGAGATGGGCCTTGAAGAACTGGGTGTGAAAGCCATCGACGACCACACCCTGGAAGTCACCCTGGAAAGCCCGATGCCCTATTTCGCGCTGACCACCACCCACACTTCGACCTTCCCCGCCCCCGCCTGGGCGATCGAGGCCCATGGGTCGGACTGGATCAAGCCGGGCAACATCGTCGTGAACGGCGCCTATACCCTCACCGCGCATGTGCCGAACGAACGCTCTGTGCGTGAGCGCAACGCGATGTACTGGAACAACGACGCCACCATCATCGACAAGGTCGTCGCCCTGGTCATCAACGACGAGAACGTCGCGTTGACCCGCTACATGGCTGGTGAGCTGGACCGCACCGAGATCCCCGCCGGTCAATACCCGTCGCTGAAAGAAGCGCACCCGGACGAGGCAACCGTCTTCCCGCGCCTGTGTTCCTACTACTACACGATCAACGTGTCGGATAACGCGCCCGAGTTCCTGAAGGACGTTCGCGTGCGCCAGGCCCTGTCGCTGGCCGTTGACCGCGACATCATTGTCGAGAAGGTTCTGCAAAGCGGTGAGTTCCCGGCCTATACCTTTACCCCGGCCGCCACGGCGAACTTCCAGGTTCCGGCGGTCGAGATTGCGGGCATGACCCAGGCCGAACGCAACGCGCGCGCGGCCGAGCTGTTGGCCGAAGCTGGTTATGACAAGTCGAACCCGCTGGAGATCGACCTGATCTACAACACCTCGGAAGCCCACAAGAAGGTCGCCATCGCGATTGCCCAAATGTGGAAGCAGACCCTGGGTGTGAAGGTCACCATGTCGAACCAGGAATGGAAAACCTTCCTGGAGACCCGCGGCAACCAGGACTACGAAATCGCGCGTGCCGGTTGGTGTGGCGACTACAACGAAGCCTCGACCTTCCTGGACCTGGTCCAGTCGGGCTCGGGCTACAACGACGCGAAATATGCGAGCGCTGAAGTGGATGCGCTGCTGGCCGAAGCCAAGACCATGGCCGACCCGCAAGCCAACTACACCAAGATCGAGGAAATCATAGCCGTCGATATGCCGCTGATCCCGATCTACCACTACACCGGCAAGTTCATGATCGCCTCGGACCTGGAAAACTGGCCGATCAAGAACGTCGAGCAGAACTGGTATTCGCGCAACCTGTACAAGATTGCCGAATGATCTGACCTGAAACCGGGCATCGCGTGTACTCCACGCGGTGCCCCTTCGCCTTCCCGGAGAGCGCGCGCCCCGACGCGCCGCCCCCAGACACAAGGCCCGAGACCCTATGTTCAACTTCATCCTTCGCCGGGTTGCCGTGGCAATCCCGACGCTGCTGATCCTGCTGGTGGCGTCCTTCTGGCTCATGCAGACGGCCCCAGGTGGCCCCTTCACCTCGGAACGCCCGCTGCCGCAGCAGGTTCTAGACAACATCAACGCGAAATACGGCCTGGACGACCCGCTGTGGACGCAGCTGTGGAACTACCTGGTCGGCATCTTCACTGAATTCGACTTCGGCCCCTCCTACAAATACAAGGACCGCACGGTGAACGACATCATCGCGCAGGGTTTCCCGGTTACGCTGACCTATGGCGTGATCTCCTTCCTGGTGGCCGTGATCGTTGGTGGCGCGCTGGGCGTGGCCGCGGCCATTCGCCAGAACAGCTGGCTGGATTATTTCGCCGTGGGCGTGACCATCGGCGCCCAAGTGCTGCCGAACTTCGTTATGGGTCCGATCCTGATCCTGGTCTTTACCCTCTGGCTTGGCTGGCTGCCTGGTGGTGGCTGGAACGGCGGGCAGTGGGACCACATCATCCTGCCGGTCATTGCGCTGTCGACCTCCTACATGGCCTCGATCGCGCGCCTGACGCGCTCGTCTATGCTGGAAGTGCTGCGGTCGAACTTCATCCGCACCGCCCGCGCCAAAGGCCTGCCGGACCGCACCATCATCCTGCGCCACGCGCTGAAGCCGTCGCTTCTGCCAGTGATCTCCTACCTCGGCCCGGCCTTCGTGGGCATGGTCACGGGATCCTTCATCATCGACGCGATCTTCGGCACCGGCGGCATCGGCTATTTCTATGTCAACTCGGCCTTCAACCGCGACTATGCGGTGATGATGGGGCTGACGATCCTTCTGGGCTCGATGACGATCCTGTTCAACATGGTGATCGATATCCTCTACGCCTGGATCGATCCGAAGATCCGGCTGTGAGGAGGGTGAAATGACTGACAAACTCGCACAACCCTTCTCGCAGAAGCGCACCGCCGAACTGGCCGAGAACCTCTCGGCCGGCGGCGAGGTCAAGGGGCGTTCCCTCTGGGCCGACGCGCGCCGCCGCTTTGTCGCGAACCGCGCCGCCATGGCCTCGGTCGTGGTGCTGGCACTGATCTTCGCCTTCTCACTCTTCGGCGACTACCTGACGCAATTCGACAACGAGACCATCGACTGGGACGTCATGGGTTCGGTCAAGGAGCTGGGTGCGCCGTCGCTGGCAAACGGCCACTGGTTCGGCTTCGATGAAAGCGGGCGTGACCTTTACGCCCGCGTGGTGCAGGGCAGCCGTATCTCGCTGTCGGTCGGCCTGGTCGGCGCCTTCATCGCCGTGATGGTCGGCACGCTTTATGGCTCCGTCGCGGGCTTCGTTGGCGGCCGTGTGGATGGCATCATGATGCGCTTCGTCGATATCTTCATGTCGATCCCTTACATGTTCGTGCTGATCCTGCTGCTGGTGGTCTTCGGGCGCTCGATCTCGATGCTCTTCGTGGGTATCGGCCTGACCGCCTGGCTCGACATGAGCCGCATCGTGCGGGGCCAGACCCTGTCCTTGAAGAACCGCGAATTCGTCGAGGCCGCCGTGGCCATCGGCGTGCCCACCCACCGCATCATCCTGCGCCATATCGTGCCCAACCTTCTGGGCGTGGTGGTGGTCTATGCCACCCTGCTGGTGCCGCAGATGATCCTGACGGAAAGCTTCATTTCCTTCCTGGGCCTGGGTGTTCAGGAACCGGATACAAGCTGGGGGGCGCTGATCGCAGAAGGGGTGAAAAGCATGAACTACGGAACGCTCTGGCAGCTCATGTTCCCGCTCTTTTTCTTCGTGATCACGATCTTCTGTTTCTTCTTCATCGGGGACGGTCTGCGCGATGCGCTCGACCCCAAGGATCGCTGAGGTTTGACGATGGCACTTCTTGAAGTCCGTGACCTGAGCGTCACATTCGACACCCCCGATGGCACCGTGACCGCGGTGGACCGGATCAGCTTCGACCTGCGTCGCGGCGAGACCCTGGGCATCGTCGGCGAAAGCGGGTCGGGCAAGAGCCAGACTGTGTTCGCCATGATGGGCCTCCTGGCCCAGAACGGTCGCGCGGGCGGTTCGGTGAAACTGGACGGGCAGGAGATCCTGAACGCCCCGTTGCCGATCCTGAACTCGATCCGCGCGGAACGTATCGCGATGATCTTCCAGGATCCGATGACCTGCCTAAACCCGTACCTAAAGGTTTCCGACCAGATGGCCGAGGTGTTGCAACTGCACAAGGGCATGTCCAAGCGGGATGCGGTGAAGGAAAGCGTGCGCATGCTGGATGCGGTGCGCATTCCCGAGGCCAAGAAACGTGTGAACATGTATCCGCACGAGTTTTCGGGCGGGATGCGCCAGCGGGTCATGATCGCCATGTCGCTTCTGTGCAAGCCCGACATCCTGATCGCGGACGAGCCCACCACGGCGCTCGACGTGACCGTGCAGGCGCAGATCATGACACTGATGGCCGACCTCCAGCAGGAGTTCGGCATGGCCATTGTGCTGATCACCCACGACCTGGGCGTCGTGGCGGGATCCTGCAAGGAGACCCTGGTCATGTATGGCGGGCAGCAGATGGAATATGGCACCACCGAGGGCCTGTTCGAACTGCCGACCCATCCCTACACCATGGGTCTCTTGAAGGCGGTGCCGCGTCTGGATGTGGAAAGCACGGAATTGGCCACCATCCCGGGCAGCCCGCCCAACATGATGAACATGCCCCATGGCTGCCCGTTCGAACCGCGCTGCGGCTTTTCGGACGAGACCTGCCTGCATCACCGACCGGCCCTGGCCGGTGTGCCGGGGCGCGAGGTGCGCCGCCGGGCCTGTCACCGTGTGCTGGAGGAGTTGAGCAATGACTGAGCAATCCCCCCTTCTGACCGTTCGCGATCTGAAGGTCTGGTTCGACGTGAAACGCGCCGGCGCCATGCCCTGGACGCCGGTCGACAAGCTCAAGGCCGTGGATGGCGTGAGCTTCGACCTGAAGCCGGGCGAGACCCTGGGCATCGTCGGTGAAAGCGGCTGTGGCAAGTCCACGCTGGCGCGCGCCGTCATGCGCATGGTCCCGACCGAGGCGGGCAGGGCGCTGTGGCTGGGGCAGGACCTGCTGGAAATGTCCAAGCGGGAAATGCGCGCGCATCGCAAGGAAATGCAGATGATCTTCCAGGATCCTCTGGCCTCGCTTGATCCGCGCATGACCATCGGCCAGATCGTTGCCGAACCGCTCAAGACCCATTTCCCGGGGCTTTCGGCATCCGAGGTCAAGGACCGTGTGCGCGAGGTGCTGGACCGGGTCGGCATCCTGCCCAACATGATCAACCGCTACCCGCACGAGTTCTCGGGCGGGCAGTGTCAGCGTATCGGCATCGCCCGTGCGCTGATCGTGAAGCCCAAGCTGATCATCTGTGACGAACCCGTCTCGGCGCTCGACGTGTCGATCCAGGCGCAGGTCATCAACTTGCTGATGGAGTTGCAGGAGGAACTGGGGCTCAGCCTGATCTTCATCGCCCATGACCTGAGCGTGGTGAAACATATCTCGGACCGGGTCATGGTGCTGTACCTGGGCAATGTGGCCGAGATTTCGGAAAGTGGGCAGCTCTACAAATCCCCCGGACATCCGTACACCGAGGCGCTGATCTCGGCGGTGCCGATCCCGGACCCGCAGGCGGAACGCGAGAAGGAGGTCATGCTGCTGGACCGCGACCTGCCGTCGCCGCTGAACCCGCCCTCGGGCTGTGTGTTCCGCACGCGATGTCCGATTGCCGAAGAGCGCTGCGGGCAGTCCAAGCCACCGCTCAAGGATCTGGGCAACGGACAACAGGTCGCCTGCCACCTTCGCTGACATCGAAGCCGCCCCTCGGGGCGGCTTTTCTTTTGCGCGCGCCCGAAAGGTGTCGAATCAAAACATGTGCATTTTCTAGGTGAATTCATGAATGCTGCGCTTGAAATTCCAAGCGTGCCGCTTTCGACTTCCCCGAGTCGTGTTTGAGCAGAATGCCATAAAATCCTAAGAAAATCGCAATATGCGATAAGGTGGTGCTCAGAAATAGCGAGCGTTCAGTTCCTTTTCTGCGCAAAATAATGCCTAAAATCTTGCGCGACATGCTTTCGCTGTGTAGGGGACGAGCATGCTGTCACTCCGGGCGGGTCGCCTTCGCCCCGGCAGCGCAAGGAACCGGGCGCCTTTTGTGCGCCCATTGAGGAGGAGACATCATGAACTTCACGACCATCACCCGCCGCGCCGTCCTGGGTGCGATGACCGGTGCGCTGGCCTTCGGCGCCATGGCCACCGCCGCCAGCGCCGAGACCGTGCGCCTGCGCTTCCACACCTTCTACGGCACCGAAATCGACCCGATCGCCGACAAGTTCAAGGACTATGTCAAGGAAGCCTCGGGCGGGTCGCTGCGCATCCAGTACTTCCGCGGTGGTGAGCTGGTGGCCTCCGACCAGTTCGCCGATGCGGTTGCCAAGGGCACCCTGGACATTGTGCACGGCCACGGTGGTTACTGGTCCGGCCAGGTCGATATCGGCAACATCGAAGCCGGTTTGCCGGGCGCCTGGACCTCGGTCGAGGAAGCCAAGGCCCTGTTCGGTTCGGACGAGATGCAGTCGATCCTGACCGAAGCCTATGCCGAAGCCGACACCGTCTTCCTCGGCAAGGGTTACGGCCACAACTACGACCTGCTGACCAAGGAACCGGTGACCTCGCTGGCCGATCTGCAGACCCGCAAGATCCGCGCCACCTCGAACGTCGCCAAGGTGCTGGACCACTTCGGTATCCCGACCGTCTATCTGCCCGCGCAGGAGCTGTATATCGGCATGTCGACCGGCGTGATCGACGGTGCCATCTACGGCGGCCCGGTGGAATACGAGCAGCTGAAACTGCACGAGACCGCCACCCACTACACCTTCATGAACATGCTGATGCCCGGCTGGACCGAAACCTTCCTCGCCAACCCGGCCAAGTGGGAAGCCCTGTCCGACGAGCACAAGCAGATCCTGTCGGACGGTATCGCCATGTTCGCCGATGACATCCACAACTGGTTGGCCGAAGGCAACGAGGGCGTGGCCGAAGGCACTTTCGAATACGCCACCCTGCCGGAAGCGGACTCGGCTGAGATCACCGTTGCCGCCCAGGGCGTCTGGCAGGAAGAGGCCGCCCGTTCGGCGCGCAACCAGGCCATGATCGACGTGCTGATCGCCAACGCGAAGGCGCAGGGTCGCCTGCAATAATGAAGCTGGTGACAAGATATCTTGTCCTCCAGGATGGCCTGTCCGACTTTGTCGGGCGGGCCATTTCGTGGTTGACGCTGGCGATGATCGGCGTGCTCATGCTGGAAATCGTGGCGCGCTATTTTCTCAACGCGCCGACGATCTGGGCTCATGAGACCTCGACCATGCTCTACGGTGCCTTCTGCATGCTGGCGGGCGGCTACACGCTGCGCCATCGTGGCCATGTGCGGTCCGAGGTCATCTATGGCCTGATGCATCCGCGCGTGAAGGCCGCCTGTGACGTCCTGGTCTACACGCTGGGCCTCGTCGTGCTGGGCGTGTTCCTGAAACTGGCCGTGGAGTTCGCCGCCCATTCCTGGGAGGTGCGCGAATATTCCAACAAGTCGATCTGGCAACCGGTGGTCTATCCGATCAAGACGGTGATCCCGATCGCGGTCGCGCTGGTGATCCTGCAGAACATCGCCGAATGGCTGCGGTCGCTTCTGACCATGCTGGGGATCGAGTTCGTCGATCCACGCCAGTCTTCGGTCGAGAGCGACATCGACCCCGAGCTCCTGGACAAGGCGCAAGGCGAGACGCCGAAAGGCTGACAACAACGGACGGGCGACGCGGGCGTCGTCCGGGGGAGGGAAACTCATGGCCGAACTCGATCCGCTGACGATCACGGCAATCATGTTCCTGTCGATGCTGGCCCTGATGGCGTTGGGTGCGCCGCTGGCCTGGGCATTGACGATTTCGGGCGTCGGCAGCGCCTATGTGCTCTGGGGGCCGGGCGGCCTGGACCTGCTGGTCAGCTCGACCTATTCGGCGATGGACAACTTCCTGCTGGTTGCCCTGCCGCTCTTCATCTTCATGGGGCTGGTGCTGCAAAGGTCGGGCATAACCGATGACCTGTTCGAGATGATCCACAAGCTGATGGGCGGCGTGCCCGGAGGTCTGGGGATCGGCACGGTCATCATCTGTGCGCTGATTGCCGCCATGGCGGGCGTGTCGGGCGCGGCCACGGTGTCCCTGGGCATCATCGCGCTGCCCGCCATGCTGAACCGGGGCTATGACAAGAAACTGGTGACCGGCACGATCATGGCCGGGGGTGCGCTGGGCTTCCTGATCCCGCCGTCCGTGCTGATGATCATCTATGCCTTCCTCAGCCGCGACTCTGTCGGTAAGCTCTTTGCTGCCGGTCTGATGCCGGGGCTGATGCTGGCGGGGATCTACATGCTTTATGTGCTGACCCGCTGCCGCATCAACCCGGAGCTCGGCCCGCCCGCGCCGCCGGAGGAACGCTTCTCGGGCATCGAGAAGTTGAAATCCCTGCGCCACCTGATCGCGCCGGGCCTGCTGATCACCACCGTGCTGGGCTGCATCATCGGCGGCGTGACCTCACCGTCGGAGGCCTCGGCCATCGGTGCCTTCGGCGCCCTGGTGATCGCCGCGCTGCATGGGCGGGTGAATTGGGACATGATGCGTTACGTCATGCTGACCACGACCAAGCTCATGGGCATGCTGATGTGGATCACCATCGCCGCCGTGTTCTTTTCGAAGATCTACGTCGGCCTTGGCGCGGGCATGATCGTTGGCGAGGTGATCGAGGATTTCGACCTGCCGCCGATGATGGTCATCGTGGCGATGCTGGCGACCTATTTCATCCTGGGCATGTTCCTGGATGATTTCGCCATCGTCTTCATCACCGTACCGCTCTTCGTGCCGATCGTGCGCGAGATGGGCTTCGATACGACCTGGTTTGCCGTGCTGTTCATCCTGTCGATGCAGTCGGCCTATCTGACGCCGCCCTTCGGCTACAACCTGTTCTACATGCGCTCGGTCGCGCCGCCAGAGATCACCATCGGCGACATCTACAAGGCAGCCTTGCCCTTCGTGGCGTTGCAGATCATCGGGCTGGGGCTGGTCGTGGCCTTCCCGCAGATCGCGCTCTGGCTGCCGAGCCTCTTGTTCTGAAACGAAAAACGGCGCCTGCGTAGGGCGCCGTATCTTCCGGGTTTTCTCCCCGACTTAGGGCCGCCTTTCCCCAAGGCGGCCCTCTTTTTTACGGTGCAACCCTCGCACCGCGAAGCGGGGCGGCGCCCGTTCGTCGGGGCTTTCGCCGCCCCACTGGGGCGACGGTCCCCTCCTCATCCCCACGGGAGGGCGCAATGCGACGTTTCAACCAGAACTTCCGGTGCGCTTTGGGCGCTCTTTTTGCCTCACATCTTCGTTGCGCACGCGCCCACCCAGGGTCGGTCGCCGCCCCGCTTCGGTCCTTAGCCCTTCGGCAGCACCGGCGCAGTCGTGTCCAGCTTCAGCTCGGCCTCCGAGAACCGCCACGGCCCACGCACGCCCTTCACGCCCTCCGGCGCGATCTCCATCCCGCGATGCTGGAGTTGCGGGTCGTCGAACGCCTGCCCGATGGAGTTGATCGGCCCCGCCGGTACCGTCGCCTTCTCGCAGGCCTCAAGGATGCCCGCTGCGGTCCAACCGGCTAGCGATTTCTCGATCTCGGCGGTCAGCGCCACCCGGTTCTGTACGCGCAGCTGATTGGTCGCATAATCCGGATTGCCCGCCAGGTCCAGCCGGTCGATTACACCGCAATAGCGCAGGAACTGCCCGTCATTGCCCACCGCCAGGATGAAATGCCCGTCCTTCACCGGCAGCACCTGATAGGGCGCGATATTCGGGTGGGCGTTGCCGCGGCGCATCGGGCTGTCGCCGGTCGCCAGGTAGTTCATCGCCTGGTTCGCCAGCATCGCCGTAGCACAGTCGAGCAGGCTCATATCCACATGTTGCCCCTTGCCGGTGCGGTGACGCTGTTCGACCGCCGCCAGCACACCGATTGTGCCATAAAGCCCGGTGACCACATCAGTCACCGCCACGCCGACCTTCTGCGGCTGGCGGTCAGGTTCCCCGGTGATCGACATCAGCCCCGACATGCCCTGCAACAGGAAGTCATATCCCGCGCGCTGCGCATAGGGTCCGTCCTGCCCAAACCCGGTGATCGAGCAATAGATCAGCCGCGGGTTCAGGTCCTTCACGCTGTCATAATCCAGCCCGTATTTCGCGAGGCCCCCCACCTTGAAGTTCTCGATCAGGATGTCGGCATCCTTGATCAGATCGCGCACCAGCTCCTGCCCCTCCGGCGTACGGAAGTCCGCCACGACCGAACGTTTGCCCCGGTTTGCCGCATAGAAATAGGCTGCCGTCTTGTCGCCATCGCGTTCGATGAAGGGCGGGCCCCAGCTGCGGGTATCATCCCCGGCCGCGCTTTCGACCTTGGTGACTTCGGCGCCCAGATCCGCCAGTGCCTGACCAATCCATGGCCCGGCCAGGATCCGGGCAAGTTCAACGACCTTCAGGCCTTCAAGAGGGTGCATGTGCGTCCTTTACAGATAGGGGGGCGTGCAGGCCGAGATGACCTCGCAGGCCCGATCCGAGATATTGCGGAAACGATGTGGATTACGGCTGTCGAACAGATAGGCATCGCCCGCCTTCAGCACCCGAACCTCGTCGCCCACGGTGACCTCCAACTCGCCCGCGATGACGATCCCGCCCTCGTTGGCTTCGTGTTCGATCATGCTTTCGCCGGTGTCCGCACCGGGCTCGTAACGTTCATGTAGCAGCTGCAACCCGTGCGCCTTCGCATCACCCACCTGTTTCAGGCGGATCATGCCGTCCCCGTCCGCGTAAAGCTGCGAGGTCAGGTCGCGCAATTCGTTCGGGGTAAAGAAGGGTTGCTGCATCGGCGCCTCGTCTGGCTCGAAGAACTCGGACATGGTGATTCCAAATCCGCCCAGAATTTTGCGCAAGCTTGCAACCGACGGGGAGGACCGGTTCGTTTCGATCATCGAGATCTGTCCGTGTGGCACGCCAGCCGCCTCCGCAAGCTGTCTTTGCGAGAGATTGAACTGTGTGCGAAGCTCCTTGAGTCGTGAGCCCACATCAAAATCATTGGTCACCTTTGGCCCTCCTTTGGGTCTGGCCGAGCTGTGCCAAGCGGCGAATCGCAGGATACTGCTCGTTTTTTACTAGCAATGCTCAAATTTTTGAGCAATACACGCTGGGAATCGTATCGACTTTCGTTGAGGAGGACGCTGTGAGCAACAGTCAGGATCTGAAAGCCCGCCGCGACGCTGCTGTCGCCAATGGTGTGGCCACCCGTGGCATCTATGCCGTTCGTGCCGAAAACTCGGAATTGTGGGACGCCGATGGCAAGCGTTTCATCGACTTCGCCGCCGGGATCGCGGTGAACAACACCGGCCATCGTCATCCCAAGGTGATGGCCGCCGTTGCCGCCCAGGCAGAACAGTTCACCCACACCTGCTTCCACGTCGCGCCCTATGAAAGCTACGTGGCCCTGGCTGAGCGTCTGAACGCCGCGACCCCCGGTGATTTTGCCAAGAAAACCATGATGGTGACCACCGGCGCCGAAGCCGTTGAAAACGCCGTCAAGATGGCGCGCGCCTATACCGGCCGCTCCGGTGTCATCGCCTTCTCGGGCGCCTTCCATGGCCGCACCCTGATGGGCATGGCGCTTTGTGGCAAGGTCACCCCCTACAAGAAAAGCTTCGGCGCCATGCCGCCCGAAGTGCTGCACGCCCCCTTCCCGAATGAGTTCCACGGCGTCACCATGGAGGCGTCGCTGGCGGTGCTGGACAACATGTTCAAAAGCTCGATCGACCCCGAGCGTGTCGCCGCGATGATCATCGAGCCGGTGCAGGGTGAAGGTGGCTTCAATATCGCACAGCCCGAATTCCTGCGCGCCCTGCGCAAGATTTGTGACGACCATGGCATCGTTCTGATCGCGGATGAGGTGCAGGCGGGCATCGCCCGGACCGGCAAGCTCTTCGCCTTCGAACACGCAGGCGTGGCCGCGGACCTCGTGACCATGGCCAAGGGCCTGGCGGGCGGCTTCCCGCTCTCAGCCGTGACCGGCCGGGCCGAGATCGTCGATGCCGCCCCCGTTGGCGGCATCGGCGGCACCTATGCCGGCAACCCGCTGGCCGTGGCTGCGGCCAACGCCGTGCTGGAGGTGATCGAGGAAGAGGGCCTCTGTGCCCGCGCGACCGAGATTGGCGAGGTGATCAAGGCCCGCCTGAACGCGATCGCCGACCGCCAGGGCATGGAAGCCATCGGCGACGTGCGCGGCCTGGGCGCGATGGTGGCCTTCGAGCTGGTCACCGACCGGGTCACCAACAACCCGGACCCGGCGCTGACCCAGGCCATCGTGGCCGAGGCTGAGGCCCGCGGTCTGATCATCCTGCCCTGCGGCACCCGCGCCAACGCTGTGCGCTTGCTGCCAGCACTCACCACCCCGATGGACCAGGTCGAAGAGGCCCTGGACATCATCGAAGCCTCGGTCGAGGCTGCCGTAAACACCACCGCCCAAGCGGCTGAATAAGGAGCTTAGATCATGGCAAAAGACCTTTCCCCCCAGTCGCAACCGGCGCTCGCGGGCTTTACCTGGTCCGACCCTTTCCTCCTCGAAGACCAGTTGGCCGAGGACGAGCGCATGGTGCGCGATGCCGCGGCCGCCTATGCCCAGGACCGGCTGATGACCCGCGTCACCGACGCCTTTGCGACGGAAACCACCGACCCCGAGATCTTTCGCGAGATGGGCGAGATGGGCCTCTTGGGCACCACCATTCCCGAGGCCTATGGCGGCATCGGCGCGGGCTATGTGACCTATGGTCTGGTCGCGCGCGAGGTGGAGCGTGTTGATTCAGGTTACCGCTCGATGATGTCGGTCCAGTCCAGCCTGGTCATGTACCCGATCTACGCCTATGGCACTGACGAACAACGGAAAAAATACCTGCCCAAGCTGGCATCAGGCGAGTGGATCGGCTGTTTCGGCCTGACCGAACCGGACGCGGGATCGGATCCCGGAGCCATGAAAACCACCGCCAAGAAGACCGATGGCGGCTACGTTCTGAACGGGTCCAAGATGTGGATCTCCAACGCGCCGATCGCGGATGTTTTCGTCGTCTGGGCGAAATCCGACGCCCATGAGGGGAAAATTAAGGGTTTCGTGCTTGAAAAGGGCATGGCCGGGCTGTCGGCCCCGAAAATCGAAGGAAAACTCTCGCTGCGCGCGTCGATCACGGGCGAGATCGTGATGAATAATGTCGAGGTGGGCGAAGACGCGCTGCTGCCCGATGTCGAGGGGCTGAAAGGCCCGTTCGGCTGCCTGAACCGCGCGCGTTATGGCATCGCCTGGGGCGCGATGGGCGCCGCCGAAGCCTGCTGGCACGGCGCGCGGCAATATGGGCTGGATCGCAAGCAGTTCGGCAAGCCGCTGGCGCAGACCCAGCTCTTCCAGCTGAAACTCGCCAACATGCAGACCGAGATCACCCTGGGCCTGCAAGCCGCGCTGCGCGTCGGCCGCCTGATGGACGAAGCGAAAGCCGCGCCCGAAATGGTCAGCCTGATCAAGCGCAACAACTGCGGCAAGGCGCTGGAAATCGCCCGCCACGCCCGCGACATGCACGGCGGCAACGGGATTTCCCAGGACTTCCACGTGATGCGCCACATGGTGAACCTCGAGACCGTGAACACCTACGAAGGCACCCACGACGTGCACGCCCTCATCCTCGGACGCGCACAGACCGGACTGCAGGCGTTCGGCTAACTCACCCCGGGCGGCCTGAAGAGGCCGCCCGTTTTCCTTTCGGAGACATGACGATGAAAAAGAACCTCGTTGCCGGGGAATGGATCGGTGCGTCCGATGCGTCCGAAAACCGCAACCCCGCCGACCTGTCCGATGTGATTGGCACCTATGCCCGCGCCGATGTGGACCAGGTCAATGCCGCCGTCGACGCCGCAGATGCGGCGCTGGACGGCTGGGCCATGGCCTCGCCGCAGGTGCGTTCGGACCTGCTGGAAGCGGTCGCGCAGCAGCTCTTTGCCCGCGCGGATGAGATCGGCACGCTTCTGGCCCGCGAAGAGGGCAAGACCCTGGCCGAGGCCAAGGGGGAAACCGTCCGCGCCGCGCAGATCTTCCGCTTCTTCGCCGGGGAAGCCATCCGCGTGACCGGCGATGCCGTCGCCTCGGTCCGCCCGGATGTCGCCGTCGAAGTCACCCGCGAGCCGGTCGGTGTGGTCGGTCTGATCACCCCCTGGAACTTCCCCATCGCCATCCCTGCGTGGAAGATCGCCCCGGCGCTGGCCTATGGCAACACCGTGGTGTTCAAACCCGCCGACCTGACCCCGGCCTCGGCCCATGCTCTGGCCGAGATCATCGATGCCGCGGGCTGCCCCGCGGGCGTGTTCAACTTGGTGATGGGCCGTGGCTCGGTTGTCGGCGACGCCATCGTCAACCACCCGAAGGTCGATGCGATTTCCTTCACCGGGTCGGTGCCCGTGGGTCAGAACCTGGCTGCCCAAGCCGCGCGCGGGATGAAGAAGATCCAGCTGGAGATGGGCGGCAAGAACCCCATGGTCGTGCTGGACGATGCCGATCTGGATGTGGCTGTTCCCGCTGTTCTGAACGGCGCCTTCTTCTCGACCGGTCAACGCTGCACCGCGTCGTCGCGTATCGTGGTCGAGGCGGGCATTCACGACGCTTTCGTCGAACGCCTGACCACCGAAATGCAGGCGCTGACCATTGGCAACCCACTGGACACCACCACCCAAGTGGGTCCGGTCGTGTCGGAGAAGCAGTTGGCGAACAACCTGTCTTACGTCGACATTGCGGGCGAAGAGGGCGCCGAGGTCATCGGCGGCGAACGCCTGAACCGTGACACCGAAGGTTTTTTCCAGGCTCCGGCCATGTTCGTG
The DNA here is from genome assembly GCF_965228805.1 of Aliiroseovarius sp. Lineage (NCBI taxonomy): Bacteria > Pseudomonadati > Pseudomonadota > Alphaproteobacteria > Rhodobacterales > Paracoccaceae > Aliiroseovarius > Aliiroseovarius sp. The sequence goes on from NZ_CBDDIE010000003.1 coordinate 2,251,235, forward strand.
AATGCGACCAACGCTATGCGCTCGTCGCGCGAAGAGATATTTGGCCCTTGCGCGTCGATCATCAAGGTTGCGGACTATGAAGAGGCGCTGGCGGTGGCGAATGACACCGAGTTCGGCCTGTCCTCGGGCATCTGCACATCCAGCCTGAAACACGCGCGTGCCTTCAAGCGTCGGTCGAAGGCGGGCATGGTCATGGTGAACCTGCCGACGGCGGGCGTGGACTACCACGTGCCGTTTGGCGGGCGCAAAGGCTCCAGCCACGGCTCGCGTGAGCAGGGGCGCTACGCCGCCGAGTTCTACACGGTGGTCAAGACCGCCTACGAATTCGCTGGCTAAGGCGACCTACAACGGCAGGGGGCGGTTCTCGGCAATCGCCTCCATTGCGAAGTAGCTGGTGACACTGTCCAGCTCGACCCCCTCGATCAGCCGCTGATAGACCCGGTCATAGCTGGCCATGTCCTGGGTCACGACCTTCAGCTGATAGTCGTAGTCGCCGCCAATGCGGTGAAAATCCACCACCTCGGGAATGGTCAATACGTGGCGACGGAAGGTGGCCAGCCACTCGGCCGAGTGGTGCCGGGTGCGCAGCATCACGAACACCACCAGGTCCAGCCCCAGGGCTTGGCGGTTGATACGGGCGCGCGATCCGTCCAGTACGCCCTTGGCTGTCAGCGCCTGCAATCGTCGCCAGCAGGCGTTCTGTGACATGCCCACGCGCTCCGCCAATTCGCGCTGCGACAGGGAGGCGTCCTTTTGCAGCTCCGCCAAGAGGGCACGATCAATTTGGTCTACATTTAAGTTCATAACGCGATCATATGACCCAAACAACGTGTTAACAACGCAGAAATAGGTAACGATTTCCCATCCGCTGCGGGTCATCCTGTATGAAACACAGGAGTCCCCGCCATGAGCCTTGCCGCCTTTCGCACACGTATCACCACCACTCACGCCGTGCGCGATCTGTCCGCAGGGCTCATTGGCGAGGGGCGCTTGATCCCGGGTCCCGAGGGGGATGTGCCGCTGATCTACGCCGACAACGTCGCCTCCGGCCGCGCCCTGACACAGGTCGAGGATTTCATCCGCGACGAGGTGCTGCCCTTCTATGCCAACACCCACACCGATGCCTCTTTCTGCGGCGCCCATACCACGGCGCTGCGGGAAGCTGCCCGGGCCGAGATCGCGCGTATCACCAAGGCAGGTGACGCGCATGAGGTGATCTTTACCGGCTCCGGTGCCACCGCCGGGCTGAACAGGTTGGTGCATCTTCTGGGCGTGAACCGTGCCGAACGGCCGGTGGTTTTCATCGGGCCGTATGAACACCACTCAAACATCCTGCCCTGGCGCGAAAGCCGGGCGGAGGTGGTGGAGATCCCCGAGGCCCCCGAAGGTGGTCCCGACCTGGAGGCGCTGGCCCGGGCGCTGCATGAACACGGCCAGGCTGATCTGAAGATCGGCGCTTTCTCGGCGGCGTCGAACGTGACCGGCATCATCACCGATCCGGATCCGGTGATCGACCTCCTGCGTGCGCATGGCGCGCTGGCGGTCTGGGACTATGCGGGCGCCGGTCCCTACCTGAACATCGACGCGACGCGCATGGATGCCATCGCTGTCAGCCCACACAAGTTCCCGGGCGGGCCGGGCGCTTCGGGTGTGTTGATTCTGCGCAAGGAAGCTGTGCGGGCACGCTGCCCCTCCTGGCCAGGCGGTGGTACGGTCAGCTTCGTCTCGCCTTGGCGGCATGACTATGTCGATGACCTGGCCGCACGCGAGGAAGCGGGCACGCCCAACATTGTTGGTGACATCCGCGCGGGGCTTGCTTTCCTGGTCAAGGAGGCAGTGGGTGAGGACACCATCGCGGCCCGTGAGGCGCAGTTCCGCGCCATGGCCGAAGCCGCCTGGGGCGCCAACCCGCAGATCACAATCCTAGGCGCGGACAAGCCGCACCGCCTGCCAATCTTCTCGCTGATCATTCGCGACGGGGCAGGGGAGGTGGTCTCTCCCCAGCTGTTCACCCGCATGCTGTCGGACCTATATGGCATCCAGGCGCGTGGGGGCTGTGCCTGTGCGGGGCCGTATGGGCACCGGCTGCTGGGCATTGAACAGGCGCAGTCCCAGGCGATCCACGATGCGCTGGCGGCTGGCGACATGGTCGAGAAACCGGGCTGGACGCGGCTGAACTTTACCTATCTGGACGACACCGCAAAGGTGGCGCGCATATTGGATGCGATCACCGAGTTGACCGCGCAGATCGACCAGCACCGGCCCAAATACGCCTTTGACCCGGCCAGCGGCCAATGGTCGCGCCGCGCCAAAGCGGCCTAAGCGCCACAGGGGGCCGCAATCTGCGCGTGCCCTCCTTTGCCCCTTTTCGCCACCCCGGCCCGGCGTTAAGAGAGGCGCAATCAAGGAGCCGGGACATGAGCGATATCAAGCCGCAGCCAGGAATTCTGGAGATCGCGCCTTACGTGGGCGGGGCCTCGAAGATCGAGGGCGTGACTGACGTGGTGAAACTCAGCTCGAACGAAAACCCGTTCGGGCCCAGCGAAAAGGCGACGGAAGCCTTCCGTCGCGCCAGCCACGACCTGCATCGCTACCCCAACACGCATCACACGCCCCTGCGTACAGCCATCGCCGAACAGCACGACCTGGACGTGACCCGCATCATCTGCGGCGTCGGTTCGGACGAGATCATTGCCTTCCTCTGCCAGGCCTATGCGGGCGTGGGGGACGAGGTGATCTACACCGAACACGGCTTCTCCATGTACAAGATCTCGGCGCTGGCCGCAGGCGCCACGCCGGTCAAGGTCGGCGAGTCCGACCGCGTGGTCGACGTGGATAAGATCCTGGCGGGCTGCACCCCGCGCACGCGCCTGGTGTTCATTGCCAACCCGGGTAATCCGACCGGCACGATGGTCAAGCCTGCCGAGTTGAAACGCTTGGCCGAAAGCCTGCCCGAAAAAGTGCTCCTGGTGCTGGACGGCGCCTATGCCGAGTTCGCCGATGGGTTCGACGGCGGCGCCTCGCTGGTGGACAGCCGCGACAACGTGGTGATGACGCGCACCTTCTCCAAGGCCTATGGTCTGGGCGGGTTGCGCGTCGGCTGGGGCTATGGCCCGGCCGAGGTGATCGACGTGCTAAACCGCATCCGCGGGCCGTTCAACCTGTCCGAGCCGCAGCTGGCCACCGCCGAAGCCGCGCTGCGCGACCGTGACCACGTGGACCGCTGCGTGCGGGAAAACGACCGCCTGCGCGCCTGGCTGCGCGAGGCGCTGATCGGCCATGGGTTGGAGGTGGATGAAAGCCACGCCAACTTCCTGCTGGTGCGCTTTGCCGACGAGGCAGAGGCCGTCGCCTGCGATGAAGCGCTGAAAGCCGACGGGCTGATTGTGCGCCGCGTGGGTGGCTATGGCTTCCCCGAGGCGCTACGCATTACGGTCGGTGACGAACCGGCCTGCCGCCGCGTGGCCCATGTGATCGGACGGTTCAAGGGGACGGTGGAATGAGCGTGATCTATCAACGTGTTGCCCTGATCGGGCTGGGCCTGATCGCCGGTTCCATGGCCCATGCGATGCGTCGCGGTGGTCTGGTCGGCGAGATCGTCGGCACCTCCCGATCCGCCGAGACCCGCAATGTGGCCGCCCAGATCAACCTGGTCGACCGCGTCACCGAAACCGCCGCCGAGGCGGTTAAGGACGCTGACCTGATCGTGCTCGCGGTGCCCGTGGGCGCCATGGGCGCCGTTGCCGCCGAGATCGGGCCGCATCTGAAACCGGGCGCGACCGTCACCGACGTGGGCTCGGTCAAGAAAGCCGTGATCGAGGCCGTGCAGCCGCACATCCCCGAGGGCGTGCATTTCATCCCCGGCCACCCACTGGCAGGCACCGAACACAGCGGCCCGACCTCGGGTTTTGCCGAGCTTTTCGACAACCGCTGGTGCCTGATCGTGCCGGTCGAGGGCACGGACGAGACCGCGACCGAGCGGCTGGGGGACCTGTGGAAGGGCATGGGCTCACATGTCGACGTGATGGATGCCGATCACCACGACTTGGTGCTCGCCGTGACCAGCCATACGCCGCACCTCATCGCCTATACGATGGTCGGCGTGGCCGACGACCTGCGCCGGGTGACTGACAGCGAGGTCATCAAGTATTCGGCTGCCGGTTTCCGCGACTTTACCCGCATCGCCGCCTCGGACCCGACCATGTGGCGCGACGTCTTCCTGACCAACAAGGAAGCCACGCTGGAAATCCTTGGCCGCTTCACCGAGGAGCTTTTCGCCCTGCAACGTGCGATCCGCACTGGCAATGGTGAGCTGCTTCACGATTATTTCACCCATACGCGTGCGATCCGTCGTGGTATCATCGAGGCGGGGCAGGACACCGACGCCCCGGATTTCGGGCGCGGAGGGACGCAGAAGTGAAATCGCTGGCAGCTCTGGTTGTAACGCTGACCTTCTCGCTGGTGGGGCAGGCCGTGGCCTATGCGCCCGCGACGTCACCGCGTCCGATCAAGCGGCCCGGAACGGAAACCGTCGCCCCGCCCATTGTCGGCTCGGTCGCGACGGCCACTGCCGAGGCCCCGCGCCGCTCGCCGCGCCCGCAGCGCAGACCTGGCAGCCGAGTGGTTACGACTGCGGCCATCGAGACCGCCGTCACGCAGGCAACTGGGCCCGTCACCGAGGCTGCAGTTAGCCGGTCCCCGCGTCCGAAACGGCGCCCGGCGGTCCGCACCGCCACCGTTGCCACGCCAGCCCCGACACCGGTGAGCGAGACGCGCACCCGCCGCCAATCCCGCCGCGGCTCAGTCTGCGGCGTGCGGGAAATCCGCGGCCAGAAGATCGACCCGATCCCCGGACGGTTGCCCGGTTGCGGCATCTCGGACGCCGTGCGCGTGACCGAGATTGCAGGGGTAACGCTCAGCCAGGCATCGGTCATGGATTGCGACACGGCCAAGGCGCTGAACCGCTGGGTCGAGACCGGCGTGAAACCGGCGGTCGGACGTCTGGGCGGTGGACTTTCCAGCCTGCGCGTCGCCGCGCATTATTCCTGCCGCACCCGCAACAACCAGCCGGGTGCGAAGATCAGCGAACATGGCAAGGGCCATGCCATCGACATCTCGGGTTTCGTGTTGAAGAACGGGGTCACGATCTCGGTACTGAACGGTTGGCGTGATCCGGTGCAGGGCAAGGTTCTGAAGGCCGCTCACGCTGCCGCCTGCGGGCCCTTCGGCACGGTGCTGGGCCCGAACGCGGACCGGTATCACCAGGATCACCTGCACATGGACACCGCCCGCCATCGCGGCGGGTCCTACTGCCGCTGAGCCCTAGCGGATGACGAAACGCGGGGCCTGGCCCAGCGGGACGGGGCCGAACCAAACCCGGCCCCGGTCGAATTTCAACGGCGTATCGAGCGTTTCGGGGTCGCCCGACAGCCCGGCCAGGAACTCCAGTGCCGAGGTGATCGTGCCTTCGAACTCCGGCGCCATCACGCCCGCGCCCACCGCGATCTTCACCATGTCGCGCCAGTTCTTGGCCTTCACGGTGATCTCTCCGGTTGCCAAACCAACGCTGTCCACCTGCAGCTCACCTGCCATCCACAGGTCCAGCTCGCCCCATTGCGCCTTGAGGATGTCCAGCTGAATGCGCTTGGGCTGAGGCCGTGCGCGTTCGACGGCGAAGCGGTCCCAGGGCGCGTCGAATTCCACCGTGGCACGGATTTCCAGCCCGTCGAACACCTCCGGCAGCAGCACTCCGCGTGAGACCATCTGCACCAGGCCCGAGGCCGGTTTCACGCCCCGCGCCTCAAGGCTGAGGTCATAGGAATTCACCACCGTGGGCGTGCGGCGCACCGCCAGCTGCGCATGTTCCATCGACGCGGTCCAGCCCAGGGTCGAGGCCAACTCGACCCGTTCCGCCACGACTGATGATCGGTCCAGCCCCAGTGCCGTTGTCGGCTCCAACACCAGCGATCCACGCATGTCCGCCGCGGTGATGTCGATCCGCTCGAAAGGCGTGGCCAGCACTTGCTTGTCTGGCCAGACCGCGATCACGTGATGCGGCCGATAGGACAGGGAAAGGATCTGGAACCAGGGTGCCGACCAGGCGACACCAGTGCGCGGGTCGGCCAACTCCAGGTTCGTCACGGTGGTGTCGAACCGGTTCGGAAAGCCGCGTGTGTTCAGCGTCTCGTACTCGGCGACCCACCCGTCAGTCTGCCGATCCCCGATCCAGGCCACCAGCGCTCGTTCCATCGCCGAGGAGCCAACAAACCAATACCCGCCCCAGATACCACCCAACAGAAGGGCCACTGCCAGAATTTTGCGCATTTCGCCTCTTTCCCTTCGATCTCAACCCGTGTTTATAGACCCCGCGCAACAAGGACCAGACGGATGAGCAAATCGGAACTGTGGGTGTTCGGCTATGGATCGCTGATGTGGCACCCGGGCTTTACCCATGTGGAAAAACTGACCGCCACCCTGCCGGGCTACTGGCGCAGCTTCTGCATGCGCTCGATCCACCATCGCGGGACCGAGGATCACCCGGGCCTGGTGCTTGCGCTGGACGAACACGGCGGCGCCGAATGTGACGGGCTGGCCTTTCGCGTCTGCCCGGAAAGCCATGACAAGACCATGGCGGCCCTGCGCGAACGCGAGCTGATTTCCTCGGCCTATCTGGAGCGCGAGTTGGAAATTCTTTTGCACGACGGGCGCCGGGTGCAGGCGGTGACCTATGTGATCGACCCCGACCACGTGCAATATTGCTCGCTCGGGCTTGAAGAACAGGCGCAGATCATCTCGACCGCCGTCGGCGGGCGCGGGCCGAACACCGAATACCTCTACAACACCGCCGACCACCTGGAAGAGCTGGGTATCGAAGACGCCGACCTGACCTGGCTGGCGGGCCGTGTGCGCGAACTGACCGCATAATCGCCGCTTGGCAGCGGCGCGCGCCCGGCCTATCCTTCGCGACAACGATAACGTCGACAGGGGGTCCGGGATGGAGCAGCCGGATCAGGCACCTCGCGTGAGGGCCGAATTGAATTTCACCCGCCCGGTGACACAAACGATTCTGATGCTGTCTGTGCTGGGGCTGGTCGGCGCGGGCGTGTTTGTCGCGTTGCCACGGGTCCGGCCGGTCATCGAGGCGAACCTGTATCTGAACGGGTTCATCCTGTTCGTCTTCGTGATCGGCCTGTTCGCCTGTTTCTGGCAGGTCTGGCAGATTCGCACCTCGGTCAGCTGGATCAAGGGCTTTACCGGCGAGCGCGAGGGCTTTGACGCCGCCCGCGCCCCGCGCATTCTGGCCCCTTTGGCCGCGCTGCTGGGTTCGCGGGGGGCACGGATGCAAATCGGTGCGGCCTCGTCGCGGTCGATCCTCGATTCCGTTGCCACCCGTATCGACGAAGCGCGCGACATCACGCGCTACATCACCAACCTGCTGATTTTTCTCGGCCTTCTTGGCACGTTCTTTGGCCTCGCCACCACGGTTCCCGCCGTCGTTGACACGATCCGCTCGCTGGCCCCCAGCGAGGGCGAGGCAGGCGTCGAGGTGTTCAACCGCCTGATGACCGGGCTGGAAGAGCAGCTGGGCGGCATGGGCACGGCGTTTTCCTCGTCGCTGCTGGGCCTCGCCGGTTCGCTGGTCGTCGGCCTTCTGGAGCTTTTCGCGGGCCATGGACAGAACCGCTTCTATCGGGAACTGGAGGAATGGCTGTCCACTATCACCACCGTCGGCTTCACCACCGGAGACAGCGAGGAAGCCTCTGGCGATGCTGGTCTGGTGGCAGCCCTCGCCGCCCACATGGCCGAACAGATGGAAGCATTGCAGCACCTGTTCACACAATCCGACGTTTCGCGCGCGCTGGTGGATGAGCGGTTGGGCACTCTGGCCGAGGCTGTCGACCGCCTGAGCCACCGGATTGAGGCCGAAGGCGTCTCCACCCCGATCCTGATCCGCATGGCCGAAGGGCAGGACCGCATGTTGGCCCTGATGGAAGCCCAGGCCGAGGCCCGGGCGGAGGAAGAGGGCAGCGCTGGCACCGATGCCGAAAGCCGTATGCGCCTGCGTTCGATTGATGTGCAGCTTCTGCGCATCCTCGAGGAAATGGCCGCCGGTCGCCAGGAAAGCCTGGCCGAGCTGCGCATGGACCTGGCCCAGCTGACCAAGGCCATTCGTCAAAGCGGGCGGGCCTGATCCATGGCCCTGACACGCAGATCGGTCAACCGCATGGCGGGTTCGATCTGGCCGGGATTCGTGGATGCGATGACCGGGCTTCTGCTGGTTCTGATGTTCGTTCTGACCATTTTTATGGTGGTGCAATTCGTGCTGCGCGAGACGATCTCGGGTCAGGCGGATGAGCTGGATGAACTCTCGGCGCAGGTGGCGTCTTTGGCCGATGCACTGGGGTTGGAAAAGGGCCGCGCCGATGCGCTTGAGGGGCGCGTGGTCAGCCTGTCGGCCACCCTGTCCGAGGCGCGCGACACCGCCGCTGCGCAGGAGGCGTTGATCGCCTCGCTGAATGCCACCATTTCCGGGCAGCAGGATGAACTCGCCGCCCGCGCGGCCGCGATCACTTCCTTCGAGGCGCAGGTGGCGTCGCTGATAGCCGAACGTGACGAAGCCCGGGCCGAAGGCACTGCGCTGGCGGCCTCTCTGGCCGACCTGGAGGACGCCCAGGCGCGGCTGATTTCCGAACAGGAGGCCTTGAACCTGGCACTTGCCAAGGCACGCGACGAGATCGACGCCCAGACCGAGGCCGCCCGCCTGGCCGCGGCCCGTCGCGAGGCGCTGGAGGCGCTGATCACGAAGCTCGAAGCGGATGTGGTCGAACGCGAGACCTCTCTGGCGGCCGCCCTGGCGCGCCTTGAAAGCGGCGACGCCGAAGTGGCCGGGCTGCGCAGCGACCTGACCGCCGCGCTGGCCGCCCTGGATGCCGCCGAGGCCGCGGTTCTGGCGGAACGCACAGCGCGGGAAGGGGTGGAAGAGGAACTCTCGGCCGCCGAGGCCGCCCGCCTGGCCGATCTGGCCACCGCCGAAGCCCTGCGTGAACGGCTTGTTGGGATCGAACAGGATCTGACCGAAGCGGAAGCCACCCGCCTTGCCGAATTGGCTGCCGCCGAAGAACTGCGCACCCGCCTGGCCGATGCCGAAGGGGCGCTGACCGAGGCCGAGGCTGCCCGCCTGGCCGACCTCGCCGCCGCCGAGGCCCTGCGCGAACAGCTCGCAAATTCCCAGGACGAGCTGACCGCGATGACCTTGGCGCTGGAGGAACAGCGCCAGCGGGCCGAGGACACCCTGACCCTGCTGGCCGCCGCCGAGGCTGCCCAGAGCGACCTGGATACGAAACTCGCCGCCGCCCTTTTGGAACTGGAAGGCCTGCGCACCGCATCGGGGGACGAAAATACTCTGCGAGAGGAACTCGCCGCTGCGCTGGCCGCGCGCATTGCCGCCGAACAGACCGCCGAAGACGCGATGGATCGCGCCGAACGCCAGGCCGCGCTGCTCGCCACGGCCAACGAGGTTCTGGCCGAACAGGAGGCTGCAAGTGCGGATGACCAACGCACGCTGGCCTTGCTGAACGCCCAGATCGCCGAGCTGCGGGTGCAGCTGGGATCGCTGCAGGCGGTTCTGGATGCTTCCGAGGCGCGGGATGCGGAAAGTCAGACGCAGATCCAATCGCTGGGGGATCGCCTGAACGCGGCCCTGGCCCAGGTTGCCAGCGAACAGCGCCGCCGCGCCGAACTGGAAGAGGCCGAACGTCGGCGGCTCGAGGAAGAGGCGAAGGAGCTGGAAAGCTACCGCTCCGAATTCTTCGGCAAGCTGCGCCAGATCCTGGGTGACCGCGAAGGTGTGCGCATTGTCGGCGACCGCTTCGTCTTCTCCTCCGAAGTGCTGTTCGAGCCCGCCAAGGTCGAGCTGGCCGCCGAAGGCCGCGCCCAGATCGCCAGCGTGGTCGCGCTGCTGTCCGAAGTGGCGGGCGAGATCCCGCCCGAGGTCGACTGGATCATCCGGGTTGATGGTCACACCGACAACGTGCCGCTGGCGGGCACGGGCGAATATGCCAACAACTGGGAACTGTCGCAGGGCCGCGCCCTCTCGGTCGTGACCTACATGACCGAGGAACTGGGTTTCCCGCCCGACCGCCTGGCAGCAACGGGCTTTGGCGAGTTCCAACCGGTCAACCCGGCCGATACGCCCGAGGCGCGGGCACAGAACCGCCGGATCGAGCTGAAGCTGACCGAGCGCTAGTTCCCAAGCGTGGTGGAGGTTTTCATCCGGTCGATCTCTACTCCGTCGCGCAGCAGGATCACCGTGCCCGTGTAGAGGCCGGGAGAGTGATTGTCCGCGTGAAGCTTGCGCCCGGACGCACGAAAAAGCTGCGCTTTGGCGGCGTCAATTTCGACTGTCTTGTCTGAGAAAACGCCCCCAGGCCCCTCAATCAGCAGGCGGATATGATCGTCTGCACGCGCGCCAAATACATGGGTCCAGAGCACCAGGGCCGGGGCCTGGGCAGGCAATGTCTGCGCATGGGCCTCGCCCCATTTGATGGGGCCGAACTCGGGTAGGCCGGGGGCGAAACCTGCCTGGAGCAACCCGCCTGGTTCATAGTCAATAGGGACCTGCCACAGCTGGTCGTTGCCGGTTTCCCCGCACGAAATTATGCCATCCGTGTTGAACGGATCGACCACGGACCCGTCCTTTCGGATCGACAGGTGCAGATGGGGAAACTCGGTTCGGCCGGACATGCCGACCTGACCCAGTACCGCTCCCATGGCGACACGCTGGCCCTTTTGTACACGCAGCGAGCCTTCGCGTAGGTGGCAATATTGGGTCTCCCATCCACCGCCATGATCGATCACCAGCCCGTTGCCGCAATCCTGCCCGTCCGGGAAGGTCATCGGGGTGTCGCGCCAGTGGTCTGCTACCCCATCACGTACAGCGCGCACCACGCCGGGTGCCGCGGCCTGAATATTCACGCCCGCCTGTGCCACCGCGTGGGAACGCACGGCGAAATCTGTACCCTTGTGCCCGTCATAGGACAGGCCGCCACAGGTGAAATCGGCGGCACCCGGGCCGCCATCCGCATCGACATAGTTCTGGATGAAACAGTCCTCGCCCAAGCTGCAATCGATCGGCAGCCCCAGCAAAGGGTCGCGCGCCGCCGCGGGGGACGCGGCGGCGGCAAGAACACATGCCCAAAGTGGGGCCCAGGGAAGACGCATCAGTCCGCGGTCAAGAGCGGCGGCTTCTTCTTCGAGCCGATACGGGCGTTTTGCGGCTCCTCGATGCGCAGATCGAGCTGCCCGCCCTTCACGCCCACCTTGACCAGCCCACCCTTGGCGAGCTTGCCGAACAAGAGCTCCTCGGCCAGGGGCTTCTTGATATGTTCCTGGATCACCCGGCCAAGAGGGCGCGCGCCCATGCGGTCGTCATAGCCGCGATCTGCAATCCATTCGGCGGCCGCGCGGGTGAGTTCGATATGCACGCCACGGTCCATCAGCTGGGCCTCGAGCTGCAGCACGAATTTCTCGACCACCTGCAGGATCACCTCCTTGCCCAGCGGGGCAAAGCTGATCACCGCATCCAGACGGTTGCGGAATTCCGGGCTGAAGGTGCGTTCGATGGCGGCGGTATCCTCACCCTCGCGACGGTCGCGACCGAAGCCCACGGCAGCCTTTGCCTGTTCGGCAGCACCCGCGTTCGAGGTCATGATCAGCACCACGTTGCGGAAGCTGACCGTGCGGCCGTTGTGGTCGGTCAGGCGCCCATTGTCCATCACCTGAAGCAGGATGTTGTAGACATCCGGGTGGGCCTTTTCCATCTCATCCAGCAGCAGCACGCAATGCGGGTGCTGGTCGACGCCGTCGGTCAGAAGGCCGCCCTGGTCAAAGCCGACATAACCCGGAGGCGCACCGATCAGGCGCGAGACCGCGTGTTTCTCCATGTATTCCGACATGTCGAAACGCAGGAGCTCCACACCCAGATTGTCGGCCAGCTGACGCGCGACCTCGGTCTTGCCGACGCCGGTCGGACCCGCAAACAGGTAGTTGCCGATGGGCTTCTCCGGTTCGCGCAGGCCCGCGCGGGCCAGCTTGATGGCCGAGGAGAGCGACTCGATCGCACTGTCCTGACCGAACACCACGCGTTTCAGCGACTTTTCCAGGTCCCGCAGGGTTTCGGCATCGTCCTTGGACACGGATTTCGGCGGGATGCGGGCGATCTTGGCGACGACCGCCTCGATCTCTTTGGTGCCGATGCTCTTGCGCCGTTTCGAGGCGATGATCAGGTGCTGCGCCGCGCCGGCTTCGTCGATCACGTCGATCGCCTTGTCGGGCAGTTTGCGGTCGTTGATGTAGCGGTCGGACAGTTCCACTGCGGTCTTGATCGCATCCTGGGTGTATTTCACGCCGTGATGTTCCTCGAAGTAGGGCTTGAGCCCCTTCAGGATCTTGACTGCGTCATCCACCGTGGGTTCGTTCACGTCGATCTTCTGGAACCGGCGGCTCAGCGCGCGGTCCTTTTCGAAATGCTGGCGAAACTCCTTGTAGGTTGTCGAGCCCATGCAGCGCAGCTTGCCGCCCTGCAAAGCGGGTTTCAGCAGGTTCGAGGCATCCATCGCCCCGCCGGAAGTGGCGCCGGCGCCGATCACGGTGTGGATCTCGTCAATGAACAGAACCGCGTCGGGGTGATCCTCCAGCTCCTTCATCACAGCTTTCAGGCGTTCTTCGAAATCGCCGCGATAACGGGTGCCCGCCAGAAGTGCCCCCATGTCGAGCGAGAAGATGGTGGTGCTGGCCAGAACCTCGGGCGTTTCGCCTTCGACGATCTTGTTGGCCAAGCCTTCCGCAATGGCGGTCTTGCCCACGCCGGGGTCACCGACCAGGAGCGGATTGTTCTTGCGGCGGCGGCACAGGACCTGGATGCAGCGTTCGACCTCATGGTCGCGGCCGATCAGCGGGTCGATGTCACCATCACGCGACTTGGCGTTCAGGTCGACGCAGTATTTCGCGAGTGCGCTGTCTTTTTCCTCGGCCTCCGGTTCATCGACCGTCTCGCCAAACTCAGGTGTGCCGGAGACCGGCCGCGCCTCGCCAAAGGCGGGGTCCTTGGCCACGCCATGGGCGATGTAATTCACCGCGTCATAGCGGGTCATTTCCTGTTCCTGCAGGAAGAAGGCGGCGTTGCTTTCGCGTTCGGCAAAGATCGCGACCAGCACGTTGGCGCCGGTCACTTCGGTTCGGCCCGAGCTTTGCACGTGGATCGCCGCGCGTTGGATCACGCGCTGGAAGGCGGCGGTCGGCACCGCTTCGGATCCGTCGATATCTGTGATGAGCGTCGTCAGCTCCTCGTCGATGAAGGTGACAAGGGTCTTGCGCAGGTCTTCCAGATCGACCGAGCAGGCCTGCATGACCCGGGCCGCATCCGGCTCGTCGATCAGCGCCAGCAGAAGATGTTCGAGCGTCGCAAGTTCGTGCTTGCGATCGTTCGCCAGGGCCAGCGCCTGGTGGATTGCTGTTTCCAGCGTGGTCGAAAAGGATGGCACTTGTTCTTGCTCCTCGTCCATGTGGTTGCCCGTATGGTCCTCGTGTCCCTCACGTACAACCGTGGACTCATATGGTTAAGGTTCGGTTTTCCGACCGGTACTTCAACCCCCATTCCTTCAAAAACTGCTCACATCCGCCTGATCGGGTGAAATTCCTGTGGAAAAGAGGCGGGCAATGGCAAATCGCTCATTCCCCCGACGCAGAAGAGGCCGGGCGCATGTCGCCACGTAGCTGTTCTTCCCAATCGTCGCGCATTTCACGAAGGCGCGCAAGATAGGCTTCGTTCTCATGCGCGGGGATGGTCGGATCATAGGCTTCGGCCGCGTCCAGCATGACCCGCCGGTCGATGCGGTCGAAGGCGGCGACCATGCGTTCGGCCTCGGCTTGGCTGTGGCCCAGAGCCATGAAGGCCGACCGGCTCATGCGCAACGAGCTGTCATAGGTCTCGCGGATGATGTCGCGGCAGCCGTGCCCCCAAAGGTCATAGACATGGTTGCGGTCCATCGCGCGCGCGACCACATGCAAGTTCGGGTAGGTGGCCATGGCGTGTCTAACCAGGGTGTTGATTGCCTCCTTGCCGTCGATGGCGACGACCAGCATCTTGGCCTCGGCAATGCCTGCGGCGTGCAGGAGGTCGGGCCGGGTCGCATCGCCGTAGTGGATATGGAAATCGAACTTGCGCAGGATCTCCAGCTGTTCGATTGAAAAGTCGATCACCGTCGTCTCGTATCCCGCGCCGCGCAGGGCCCGATTGATGATACCGCCCATGCGCCCGTGGCCCGCGATGATGATCTTGGCGGGATCCGTGATCTCGTCCATCTCGCGCTCTTCAGGCGCACTGAAACGCGGCGCGATGACCTTGTCCAGAAGGATGAACAGCGCAGGAGTCAGCAGCATCGACAGGGCCACCACCAGCGACAGTTGATCGGCCAGAGGCTGCGGGATGACCGAGTTCGCCACCGTAAAGGACAGCAGCACGAAGCCGAACTCGCCCGCCTGGGCCAGTCCCAGACCGAACAGCCACTTGTCATAGCCGGTCAGCTTGAAGCTGCGCGCAAGCATCAGAAGCACCAGGCATTTGATCGCCATCAGCCCCAGGGTCAGGCCGAGGATTGCGGCAAACTGGTCGAACAGCAGATCAAAATCGATTGCTGCGCCCACTGTGATGAAGAAGACGCCCAGCAGAAGCCCCTTGAACGGGTCGATATTGCTTTCCAGCTCGTGGCGATATTCGCTGTTGGCCAGGACCACGCCCGCCAGGAAGGTGCCAAGCGCGGGTGACAGGCCGACAAGGCTCATCAACAGGGCGATGCCGATCACCATCATCAGGGCGGTTGCAGTGAAGAGTTCGCGCAGGTTGGCAAGCGCAATGAAGCGGAAGATCGGGCGGGTCAGGCGCGAGCCGATGAAGACCACGGCGGCGATGGCGGCAAGGTTGACCAGCGCGGTCTGCCAGCCGGTCAGCCCGTCGACCAAGCTGATGCCGTGACCTGCGTCGCCATGGCTGTCCGTCCCATGTGCCTCCGTGGCGCCATGGGCCGAGTCCGCCGCATGGCCTGCCATCTCGGTGATCTCGGGCATGGCCAGCAGCGGGATCAGCGCCAGCATCGGGATGACAGCGATGTCCTGAAACAGCAGCACGGAAAAGGACGACTGCCCACCATCGGACTTCATCAACCCCTTTTCATTCAGCGTTTGCAGCACAATGGCCGTCGAACTCAGCGCCAGCACCAGCCCGACCGCAAGCGCGACCGTCCAGGGCAGACCAAAGAGCAGCGCGAACCCCGTAACAATTGCCGCCGTGCCGCCAACCTGCATGCCGCCCAGCCCCAACAGTTTCGCCCGCATCTCCCACAAGCGCTTGGGTTCCAGCTCCAACCCGACGAGGAAAAGCATCATGACCACGCCGAACTCGGCAAAATGCTGGATCGAGACGACATCCACCCCCAGCACCGCCAGGATCGGGCTGATGGCGATACCCGCGATCAGGTAGCCCAGGACCGAACCAAGCCCGAAGCGTGACGCGATGGGCACCGCGACCACACCGGCGCAGAGGAAGATGAAGGCAAGCAGCAGGAAGTCGGTCATGGCAGGCTCCTAGGTGAGCGGATCAGAAACGATCCTTGCGGGCGCGGATCTCGGCAAAGACTTCGGCGTCGGGAGCGCCCGCCATGCCCAGCCCGGCTTTGACCTCGGGCAGGTGGGCGCGCAGGAAGGGGTTGGTGGCCAGCTCCAGCGACAGGGCGGAGGGCACGGTGGGAATGCCCACCTCCCGTGCCTCGCCAATATCGGCGCTTCGATCCGTCAGCGCGGTGTTGTCCGGCTCGATGGTAAGGGCAAAGGCGGCGTTGGCGGCGGTGTATTCATGGCCGGAACAGACCTGGGTCTCGGGCGGCAGGGCCGCGAGTTTCGACAGGCTGCCCCACATCTGCGGCGCGGTGCCCTCGAACAGGCGGCCACAGCCCAGAGCCATCAGGCTGTCGCCGGTGAACACGGCCTGGGCGGCGGGGATGTGAAAGGCGATGTGGCCGACCGTGTGGCCCGAGACATCCATCACCCGCACCTCATGGCCCGCGAAGTCAAAGACATCGCCGTCCGACACCGCCGTGTCGAGCGCAGGTAGGCGGTGTGCGTCGGCCTTGGCGCCGATCACCTGCGGCTTGAACGCCTCGCGCAACTCCTCGACCCCGTCCACGTGGTCATAGTGGTGATGGGTGATCAGGATATGGCTGAGTTTCCAGCCGCGCATGTCAAGCTCCGCGCGGATTGGTGCTGCCTCCGGCGCATCGGCCAGGGCGGTTAGGCCGGTCGCGGCGTCATGCAGCAGAAAGGCGTAATTGTCTTCGCGGCAGGGGATTGTGACGAGAGTCAGGGTCATTTTGCGCTCCATTCGATAGCGCCAACTGTTGCCCATTCGCGCGACGGGGACAATACTGGGGGTATGACAACACCTGCACCCCAGGCGGGCGAGCGTCCCCATTCCACGGCACACGCCCGCGACGATGGTCGGCTTTCGGCCCCCTCGGCGGCCCGCAATGCGGCGCCGATCCTGGAGGTTTTGGCCCGTCACGTGCCTGATGCGGGCTATGCGCTGGAGATCGCCTCGGGAACTGGCGAACATGCGGTGGCCTGCGCCAAGGCTTTCCCGGGCGTGGTCTGGCAGCCCACGGATATCGACGCGGACCGGCTGGTCTCGATCGACAGCTGGCGTGCGGTCAAGGGGCACCGCAACATGCGGCTGGCGCAGCATCTGGATGCCTCGACCCCGGACTGGTGCGCGCCGGGGTTCAATTTCTTCCTGACCGTGAACCTCTTGCACCTGATCCCTGAAGCGGCGGTCGAGAACCTGATCCGTGGCATCGCGCGCAGCCTGGAACCCGGCGGGCGCTGGGCGCTCTACGGTCCGTTCCGCACTGGCGGCGGGTTCCGCAGTGAGGGAGATCTGACCTTCCACGAAAGCCTGACAGCCCATGATCCGGCGATTGGCTACAAGGACTTGGAATGGGTCGAGGGCCTGGCGCGGGACGTAGGGCTTACCCGCCGCGAGTTGGTCGAAATGCCCGCCAACAATCTCATGCTGATCACCGAACGCAGTTGATCTCACCGGGCGGGTGCGGCGGTGTCGAGGGTCATGGACCTTTTGCAACAATCCGCTAAGCTCGCCCCTGACAAATCGTCCCTGAAACCCGGCGAGAGGCCCCATGCATCTGGACGTTCAGGATCTGCGCAACTTCTATTATCGCAGCACGCTGGGCCGTGCTGCGCAGAAGGCCGTGCGCGACCAGGTGACCGCGCTGTGGGATCCGGCGCGGGCCCGGGGCGAAACGGTGGTGGGCTTTGGCTTTGCCGTGCCGCTGTTGCGCCCCTATCTGAACCACGCCCGCCGGGTCATGGGGCTGATGCCCGCGCCACAGGGGGTGATGCCCTGGCCCGCGGGCATGCCCAATGTGTCTTCGCTGGTCGAGGAGTATCTCTGGCCGGTCGATACCGGGGTGGCGGACAAGCTGGTGCTGATGCACGGGCTGGAAACCGCCTCCGACTCTGCGCTGTTGCTGGAGGAATGCTACCGGGTGCTCGGCCCCGGTGGGCGGGCGCTGTTCGTGGTGCCGAACCGGACCGGGCTCTGGTCGCGGTCTGACAAGACGCCCTTCGGCTTTGGGCGGCCCTATACAAGTTCGCAGTTGGAAAGCCAGCTGCGCTATCACGGGCTGATCCCGGAACGCCACATGACCGCGCTTTATCAGCCGCCCTCGGCTCGGCGGTTCTGGCTGAAGACCGGCCCGATGTGGGAACGCCTGGGCACCCGCACCCCGATCCTGATGGCGGGGGGCGTCTTGATGGTCGAAGCCTCGAAACAGATCCCGGCGCCGCGCCGCCCGGGCCTTGCGCAGCGCGTGCGCAAGCCGCTCAAGGTGCTCGAAGGGCTGGGCCAGCCGGTGCCGGAACCGACGGGGAGGTCCGCCTAGCCAGGGCGCACGCTTCCGCTAGTAGGCCCATGGAGGAACCCAACTTGTGGGAAGCTGGGTAACCTCGCGGTTCACGGTGATGTCCGGGTCTTCGTTATAGCCGTCCCTGATGTCTGGCGTCGCCCCGTCTAAAACCGAGTACGATCCCAGATCCATCACCAGGAACCTCTGATCTGTTTCCGGGTCATGCGCGTCCCCCTGACCCAAGTAATACACGATGCGGTGCTCCCGGTGATACCAATCCTCACCACTCTCGCTCGTCCACTCCAGTTGCACATAGACCTGGCCCTCCACATCCTTGTCCAACTCGATTGTCAGGCTGTCTTCTTCCGAGAAGTAATCGATTTCGGTGGTCGTGCCCGCCGCAACACTGTCGGCGGTCACATGAAGGGTGATCTGGTCCGCCCCATGCCCCGACAAGATTTGGTCCGGCGCGGTGACGTCGATGACATCATCTCCGTCCCCCGTGTTGATGATCATGTTGTCCGCCGTCCCGATCACGCTGTCATTCCCGCCCGCGGTCTTGATGACGCCAGCGCTCTGGTCGATCAGGGTCACGTTGTCATCCCCAGCGCTGCCAACCAGCCAGCTGGCGTCCTCGATGGTCACATCGCCGCCAGGGGCGTGGACAAGGTCAAGCGGTTCATGCACTCCCAAGACCCACCCGTCGTCCGTTGCTTCCCAGAAGGTTCCACGGGTAAAGATCACGTCATCTGGATCAAATTCGGAAACCCCTTGCAGGCGGAATATGGTGGAAAAGGTTTTCGCTTCGAATTCGTAGGATACGATGACATCCGTGAAACTCCCATCCTCGGATGGTGTTGCAGTGACGCCGCTTGGCTGCCACGACAAGCCAGCCGGAGGGGAGACCGCCAACAGGTCTTCTTCGGGGTCGAAATCGGTAATCTCAAAAACCTCGTCGCGCCCGGCGCGGTAGGAGTCATCAGACAGGAAGAAATCGGATCCTTCGCCGCCTGTCAGAACCGGGTCGCCGCTGGAGAGGTTACGCTGCAGCAGAAACAGGTCATCACCGCCGCCGCCCTCGACTGGAGCATCGTGACGGGTCGCGTCCGACTCCAATATGTCGTTCCCTTCGGTTGCCGTGTCTCTGATGTGTCGCACCTCCGCGCCACCCGCGCCTTCACCTGCACGGTAAGTGTCGACCCACTCCTCGATGCTTTCGGGATCGGATGTATCAAGCGCGGTCTCGTCCTCTGCCGAGCCATTTCCGTCAAACGCATCCCACAGCGCCCAACCGGCGCCGAGCCCCAGAAGGCCGAGCAGTACTGTCAAGCCCACGTTTTATCTCGCTTAAAATCGAATCCACTCAATCGGCAGTTTAGCGGTCCGGTGGGTCGAACGAAGGGTCAGCGGCGCGGACTCCATGTCGCATCACGCCGCGTGAACGGACAGCGTGTCCTGCGACAGGACTGGTATGCCGTAGCTGATATCCGGGTCCAGATTGTCTTCGTAGGCGTAGTAGAAACTGCCGTCGTCGGAGTTCTGCCGCAGCTCGAACGTGCCAATCTCGATTGTCGCGATCGGGGTCAGGGCATCGAGGTCGGGGTCCGCCTCGTCGCTCAGATAGACGTTCAGATGCACCGTGCCTTCGTGGGTTTGGCCATAGGAGGTGTCTGTGACGGTGCTGTATCTGATATGTGCGCCTTGGGGCAGGTCCTCATCCACCGCGATGTGCAGGCTGTCCTCTTCATCGGTCAGGTTGATAATTGCCGGGTCGCTCGGCGCGTCGGGTGTGACCACCAGGGTCAGGCTGTCCACCCCCGGACCGCCATCAACCTCGGCGCCCGTGCCGAAGGTGATCATGTCATCGCCTTCGCCCCCCAAAAGCGTGCCCGTGGCATGGGTGACGTCTATCACGTCATCACCTGCGCCGCCGTCCACCGCGATGCTTCCCGCCGCGCCTGACGTACCGACGGCGCCAGTCAGGGTATCATTGCCGTCCCCCAGCACCGTGATGCTGCCCGCAGCCCCCGTGATATCCACAAGGTCATCGCCCGCGCCCAGGTCCATGTAACCGCCCGCCTCCTGGGTCTCGACGTCCGCTTCGTCACTGCCGGCCTCGACCCAGGTGGTCGGTGTGCTGAGGGCAAGGGGATCGAAGAAATCCGGGATGCCTGGCTGGGCATCGGGCTGGTCAAACTCCTCGACAAAGCGGATGCTGTCGGGGTCGAATTCGCTGATCCCGTGCAGGCGGATTGTGGTTTCAGCATCGTCCCGTGTCAAAACAAGGTCCACATAGGGGGCGTCATCCGTGCCGCCTGCGATGGTCGTGATACTGTCCAGCCCACCGTCCAGTGCATCGCAGATGGTGATCTCGTCCTCATCCGGATTGAAATCCAGGAACTCGGGGAACCCGACATGGCCTATGTCGTTCAGGCTGATCACCGCCACATCGCGCCCTTCGCCCCCGGCGAAACGCAGCGATTGGTCATTGTCGAGCGTGCTGTCATACAGACCCGAGGCCGAGAACGGGTCGTGGTTCAACGAAATCAGATCATCGCCAGTCCCGGCGTCGAGCACACCGTCCGACGCGGTCGCGCCATGAACCAGCAGCAGGTCATCCCCCGCGGTTCCCTGTGTCGCATCGTGGAAATCGTCGGTGAAACTGGGGCGGAACTCATCGAAGAAGGTATTGAGCTCGTCCAGTGTGTCCGTGTCGACGGGATCGGTGCTGCCATGTGACACTTGGGGTTCTGGTTCAGGGGCGGGTTCGGCATCATCCTTTTCGTCGAGTATATCCCACATGGCCCAGCCCGCACCCAGGCCCAACAATCCCAACAGCAACAACGGTCCCACGGCCGCACCTCGTGAATCACGAACAAAGAGTCTCGCAAGAGTTTAGTTCGTGACGACGGAACGATAAAGCGCAGATCCGGAAACGCACTGTGAAAGCTACGCAATATCGCAGGCCGGTATGCGGTGGTATGCAAAAAATGTCAGGCGATTCTGCATCTGTTCAATAAGTGATTTTGCCTTGCTCAGTGGGCTTTACGCCCACACGGTGGCGAATGCCTTGAAAACAAGGGCGAGAATGTTGGCGTTAAACTACGCCAAGCCCGTTGCCTCAATAGCATTGCTCTGTTACACCCCACGCGATTTTGATGAAACCGTGCAACCGCGCGGCATCGCAGGCCGCCCCGACTTGCCGCCCGGCAGGTCACGATGGGGCTCAAAGACATGGAAGGGTGGACGTGTCCGAACCAGTCTCGATCTCACAGGGTATTGCCCAACGCTACGCCACGGCGATCATCGACCTGGCGAAAGAAGGCAAAGGCCTTAAAGCGGTGGAGGGCGATGTCGACGCCCTGGACGCCGCACTGACCGAAAGCAGCGAATTCGTTGACCTGATCAACTCGCCGGTTCTGAGCCGCGAGGAACAGGCCACCGCGATGGCTGCCATCGCCAAGAAGATGAAACTCTCGCCGACGATGACGAACACGCTGGGCCTGATGGCCGAGAAGCGTCGTCTGTTCGTGCTGCCTCAGCTGACCGCCGCCTTGCGCGCCGCGATCGCCGAGGACAAGGGCGAAGTGACCGCCGAAGTGACCGCCGCCAAGGCGATGACCAAGGCCCAACAAGACAAACTCGCCAAGGCGCTGAAAGCGACCATCGGCAAGGATGTGAAAGTTAATGTGGCCGTCGATGAAGCTCTCATCGGCGGTCTTGTCGTCAAGGTGGGTTCGAAGATGATCGATACGTCGATCGCTTCGAAACTCGATGCACTGCAGAATTCCATGAAAGAGGTCGGATAATGGGTATCCAAGCAGCCGAAATCTCTGCGATCCTTAAGGAGCAGATCAAGAACTTTGGCCAGGAGGCCGAAGTGGCCGAAGTCGGCCGCGTGCTTTCCGTCGGTGACGGTATTGCCCGCGTGCATGGCCTGGACAACGTGCAGGCCGGTGAAATGGTCGAATTCCCCGGTGGTATCCGGGGCATGGCCCTGAACCTGGAAGCCGACAACGTCGGTGTGGTTATCTTCGGGTCGGACCGCGACATTAAAGAAGGTGACACGGTCAAGCGCACCAACTCGATCGTGGACGTTCCCGCCGGCGAAGGCCTGCTGGGGCGCGTTGTCGACGGTCTGGGCAACCCGATCGACGGCAAGGGTCCGATCGAAGCCAAAGAGCGCAAGATCGCTGACGTCAAAGCCCCGGGCATCATCCCGCGTAAATCGGTGCACGAGCCGATGGCAACCGGCCTGAAATCGGTCGACGCGATGATCCCGATCGGCCGCGGCCAGCGCGAGTTGATCATCGGCGACCGTCAGACCGGCAAGACCGCCGTGGCCCTGGACGCGATCCTGAACCAGAAATCCTACAACGACGCCGCCGGCGACGATGAATCGAAAAAGCTGTACTGCGTCTATGTCGCCGTCGGCCAGAAGCGTTCGACCGTTGCCCAGCTGGTGAAGAAGCTGGAAGAAACCGGCGCGATCGAATACTCGATCGTCGTGGCCGCCACCGCCTCGGACCCCGCGCCGATGCAGTTCCTGGCCCCCTACGCCGCCACCGCCATGGCGGAATACTTCCGCGACAACGGCAAGCACGCCCTGATCATCTACGATGACCTGTCCAAACAGGCCGTCTCGTACCGTCAGATGTCGCTGCTGCTGCGCCGCCCGCCGGGGCGTGAAGCTTATCCGGGTGACGTTTTCTACCTCCACTCGCGTCTGCTGGAACGTTCGGCCAAGCTGAACGAAGACTTCGGTGCAGGTTCGCTGACCGCTCTGCCGATCATCGAAACCCAGGGCGGCGACGTGTCGGCGTTTATTCCGACCAACGTGATCTCGATCACCGACGGCCAGATCTTCCTGGAAACCGAACTGTTCTACCAGGGCATCCGCCCCGCCGTGAACACCGGTCTGTCGGTGTCGCGCGTGGGTTCGTCGGCCCAGACCAAGGCGATGTCCTCGGTTGCCGGTCCGGTGAAACTGTCGCTGGCTCAGTACCGCGAGATGGCTGCCTTCGCGCAGTTCGGCTCGGACCTGGACGCCGCCACCCAGCAGCTGCTGGCCCGTGGTGCCCGCCTGACCGAACTGATGAAACAGCCGCAGTACTCGCCGCTGACCAACGCCGAGATCGTCTGCGTCATCTACGCCGGCACCAACGGCTACCTGGACAAGGTCGACCTGAAAGAGGTCGGTCGCTTCGAGCAGGGCCTGCTGAACCACCTGCGCACCAACTGCGCCGATCTGCTGGCCGACATCACCGACAACGACCGCAAGGTCAAAGGTGAGCTGGAAGACAAGGTCAAGGCCGCACTGGACGCGTTCGCCGCTGATTTCGCTTAAGGGGGACTAAGGGCAATGCCGAGTCTCAAGGACCTTAAAAACAGGATCGAAAGCGTCAAGTCGACGCGGAAGATCACCAAGGCCATGCAGATGGTGGCCGCCGCAAAACTGCGGCGGGCACAGGAAGCAGCCGAGGCCTCGCGCCCCTATGCCGAACGGTTCAATGCCGTGATGGCGGGGCTGGCGGCGTCGGCGGGCGGCGAAGATGCGCCCAAGCTTCTGGCAGGCACCGGCAGCGATCAGGTCCACCTTCTGGTGGTCATGACCGCTGAACGCGGCCTCTGCGGTGGCTTCAACAGCTCGATCGTCAAAATGGCCCGTGCGAAAGCTGAAGAGCTGCTCGCCCAGGGCAAGACGGTGAAGATGCTGACCGTTGGCAAGAAGGGCCGCGAGCAGCTGAAGCGCGAATACGAGGACATGATGGTCGACCACGTCGATCTGACCGAAGTAAAGCGCATCGGCTACGCCAACGCTCAAGGCATCGCGACCGACCTCATCAACCGTTTCAACGGTGGCGAGTTCGATGTGGCGACGATCTTCTACAACACGTTCGAAAACGTCGTGACCCAGATCCCGACCGAAAAGCAGGTCATCCCGGCCAGCTTCGAGGCGGAAGAAGGCGCTGACGAAGGCTCGACCGTCTATGACTACGAGCCCTCGGAAGAAGGCATCCTGGCCACGCTGCTGCCCAGCGGTGTTGCCACGGCCATCTTCTCGGCCCTGCTGGAGAACGCCGCGTCCGAGCAAGGCGCGCGGATGTCCGCCATGGACAACGCGACGCGCAACGCGGGCGACATGATCGACAAGCTGACCATCGAGTTCAACCGCTCGCGTCAGGCCGTCATCACCAACGAGCTTATCGAAATCATTTCGGGCGCCGAGGCGCTCTAACCGAACCGGAGTAACAACATGGCAAACGCAAAAGGCAAGGTGACCCAGGTCATTGGCGCCGTTGTGGACGTGCAGTTCGAAGACGCGCTGCCCGAAATCCTGAACGCCCTGACCACCGACAACAACGGCAACAACCTGGTGCTGGAAGT
This sequence comes from Aliiroseovarius sp., assembly GCF_965228805.1. Classification (NCBI taxonomy): domain Bacteria; kingdom Pseudomonadati; phylum Pseudomonadota; class Alphaproteobacteria; order Rhodobacterales; family Paracoccaceae; genus Aliiroseovarius; species Aliiroseovarius sp. The sequence continues at coordinate 2,275,594 of NZ_CBDDIE010000003.1, forward strand.
TGCCCAGCACCTGGGTGAGAACACCGTGCGCACCATCGCCATGGACGCGACCGAAGGTCTCGTTCGTGGTCAGGAAGTGGTCGACAGCGGCGAACCGATCTCGGTTCCCGTCGGCAATGCCACCCTGGGCCGCATCCTGAACGTCACCGGCGAGCCGATCGACGAAAAGGGCCCGGTCAAGGCGGACGAAAAACGCGCCATTCACCAGGACGCGCCCGAGTTCTCGGAACAGTCGACTGAATCGGAAGTTCTGGTCACCGGCATCAAGGTCGTCGACCTGCTGGCCCCCTACGCCAAGGGGGGCAAGATCGGCCTGTTCGGCGGCGCCGGTGTGGGCAAGACGGTTCTGATCATGGAACTGATCAACAACATCGCCAAGGTGCACTCGGGTTTCTCGGTCTTCGCCGGTGTGGGTGAACGGACCCGTGAGGGCAACGACCTCTACCACGAGATGATCGAATCCAACGTTATCGACCCGGAAAACCTGGAAAACTCGCAGGTGGCCATGGTTTACGGCCAGATGAACGAGCCTCCGGGGGCCCGTGCCCGTGTTGCTCTGACCGGCCTGACCCTGGCCGAGCAGTTCCGCGACCAGTCCGGGACCGACGTTCTGTTCTTCGTCGACAACATCTTCCGCTTCACCCAGGCGGGTTCGGAAGTGTCGGCTCTGCTGGGTCGTATCCCCTCGGCGGTGGGCTACCAGCCGACCCTGGCCACCGACATGGGTGCCCTGCAGGAACGCATCACCTCGACCAAAGCTGGCTCGATCACCTCGGTGCAGGCCATCTACGTGCCCGCGGACGACCTTACCGACCCCGCGCCGGCCACGTCGTTTGCCCACCTGGACGCCACCACCGTTCTGTCGCGTGCGATCTCGGAACTGGGCATCTACCCGGCCGTTGACCCGCTCGACTCGACCTCGCGCCTGCTGGACCCGGCCATCGTCGGTGAAGAGCATTACGCCGTGGCTTCGGAAGTGCAGGAGATCCTCCAGCGCTACAAGTCGCTGCAGGACATCATCGCCATTCTGGGCATGGACGAACTGTCGGAAGAAGACAAACTGACCGTGGCCCGTGCGCGTAAGATCCAGCGCTTCCTGTCGCAGCCCTTCGACGTGGCGAAAGTGTTCACCGGCTCGGACGGCGTGCAGGTTCCGCTTGACGTCACCATCGCCTCGTTCAAGGCGGTTGTGGCCGGCGAATACGACCACCTGCCCGAAGGCGCCTTCTACATGGTTGGCGGCATCGACGAGGTGATCGCCAAGGCCGAGAAAATGGCCGCGGACGCCGCCTAATCTGAAGGAGGCCCATCATGGCTGACACGATGCAATTCGACCTGGTCTCGCCCGAGCGGAAGCTGTCTTCCGTCCAGGCGAGCGCGGTGCAGCTGCCCGGGGCCGAAGGCGACATGACGGCAATGCCCGATCACGCGCCGACCATCACCACCCTGCGGCCGGGCATCGTGCGTGTCCAGTCGCCGGAAGGTGACGCGGACTATGTGGTGACCGGTGGTTTCGCCGAGATCAATGCCGCTGGCACCTCGGTTCTGGCCGAACGCGCCGTGCCGGTGTCGGAGTTCAACCAGGATACCCTGGACGAGTTCATGACCGATGCGGTCAACGCCCGCGACAATGCCACGCCCGAGATGCTGGACGACCTGGCGAAACGGGCGACCGAACTGGCTGGCGTGGCTGCCGAGCTTGGCCTGAACGCCAACAGCTGAACGCAGCGCGAACGAGATAAGGAAGCCCCGCCCGACGGCGGGGCTTTTCGTTTGTTCCAGAGGTGGGATTTCGGGTTAGTCTGCCCCGGAGGTTTCCGGTCTTCCCATCGGGGACCTGCGCGGTTGCCGGGTTCGTGCGTGCTTTGGCCGCGGGGTGGATTTCGGAACCAGCGTGGGTTCAATCCGGGATTTTGCCAGCAAGGACTTCTGTGTTCCTGGTCCGAGCATCCCTCCGAAGTAGACCACCCCGAACCCCTCATGGACCGCTTCTAACCGGGCGGGTAGGACCAGGTGGTTCACGATAAGATGCGCATCGATACACGGAGCCTGCGCCTCCATGCGCAGGGACAGTTCGGGGCTTTCCGGTTGGAACCGGCACCCTTTACGCCCCAGGATCGACATATGGCCAGGGATCACGTCCACCCCAATCTTCAATCGGGCCGGGACCCAGCATTTACGGCGGTTGAACAGCAGAGCGAATATCCAGACATAGCCCAGCCGCATCAGGTAGATGGTGCCAACCACGGATACCAGCGTGACCGGAACCATGCCCAGGCGCAGAGCAACATTGCCTGCCCCGCCGCTGCCCGTGAACAACCCTGCTTCGTCACCGGACGGGCCCGCGCCGCCATGTGTCTTGCTGCCGTTGCCCGCCATCTCCAGCCGCGCTTCTGCGGCGCAGACACGTTCGCGCAGCTTTTCGACCCGCCGCAGGCGCAGCCGGGTGACGTTCTGGCTCATGACAAGCCGGTTCTGCGCCACGGTGCGCGCTTCACGGATCAACATGTCGACGGCGTGGGTATTTGCGGGGTAGCCTGCCTCGCGCAACCGGTCAGCCACGTCCGGGGGGGACACCCGTTGGGCGCGTCGGTACAGGTCGGCTGCGTCGGAACTGCTGATCCCGTCAGGCCGCGCCATGGCACTTTCCATCGCCTCGACAAGCCGCCCAACCTCGGCGGTCAGAATGCACTGCGCCGCTGTCTGCCCGGTCAAGAGCAGGCTGAACAGCACCGCGAGAATGAGGCGCGGCTTTATCTGATGTCGACCTTCAATCATGGGGCGAGTCTCGCTGAAAAGAGCAAACAACAGGTAAACATCTGCTGGAGGGCGCGGCCCCCCTTGCCCCAGGGCGTGCAAACCCTCACATAGGGACGCACGCAGGGACCATCAGGTCCGCGGGTCGGAGGGTTCGATGGAAAACACAATGGCCACGCGTTTCATCCTGGCGACCCTGTTTCTGGATGCGGTCGGGATCGGCATTGTCTTTCCGATCATGCCCGACCTGATGGAACGGGTCGGGGCTGGCAGTACGGCGGATGGTGCGGTCTGGGGCGGGGTCCTGATGGCAGCCTATGCGGCGATGCAATTCCTGTTCTCGCCCATCATTGGTGGCATCTCGGACAGTGTCGGGCGACGCCCGGTGCTGCTGCTGGCGCTTGTGGCGCTGACGGTGGATTACATTGTCATGGCGCTGGCCACCACTTTCTGGTGGCTGCTGGTTGGCCGTGTCCTGGCGGGCATTGCCGGGGCAACCTATATCACCGCATCGGCCTACATTGCCGACATCTCTTCAAAAGAAGAACGCGCGGCCAACTTCGGCCTGGTGGGTGCCGCTTTCGGTCTTGGTTTTGTCCTGGGGCCCGGGATCGGTGGGCTGGCGGCCAGTTGGCACATCACCGCGCCTTTCTGGTTGGCGGCGGCCCTTGCGGGGATCAACGTGGCCTTCGGCTTCTTCGTCCTGCCCGAAAGCCTTGCGCCCGAGAAACGCCGCGCCTTTCGTCGCCGGGACCTGAACCCGTTCGGCTCGATCCTGGACGCGCTGAAACTGCCCGGTCTGGCGCTGCCCCTGGTGCTTCTGTTCCTGTTCGAGTTCGCCAACATGGTCTACCCGGTGCTCTGGTCCTTCTGGACCCGCGAGGTGTTCGGGTGGAGCGCCGCGCTGATTGGTATCACCCTGGCCGCCTATGGCGCCAGCGTGGCCTTTACCCAGGGCGTTGTGCTGCGCCACCTGGTGGCGCGGCTGGGGGAATGGCGTACCTTGATGTTCGCTCTTTTCTGCGCCGTCTTTGCCTTCGTTGTCTTTGGCCTGACCGCTTCGGCCTGGGTGCTGTTCGCCTTCATCCTGGTGGCAGCGCTGGCCGACATGGCTCCTCCCACGGTCACGGCAATGATGTCGAACATGGTCGCCGAGGATCGGCAGGGGCTGCTTCAGGGTGTGATCGCCTCGCTCGGCTCCATCGCGGCAGTGATCGCGCCGATGATCGTCACCGGGGTATTCCAGCGCTTTGCTGCCCCCGACGCCGTGCTCTACCTGCCCGGTGCGCCCTTCCTGATGGCGGGGGTCATCGTGCTGGCGACGCTGCCGTTCTTCTGGCGGCTGCGCCTTGACCCGGGAAAGGCGTCCAAGGGTTGAAGACCTGAGGTGTTTCGGGCCATTCTGAGGCTCGGGACGGAACAGGAGCATACGGCGGATGCGTCGAATTCGAACACATAGGCTGGGTGTGGACCAGGGAAGCCAGGTCCTTTTTTCAGATTTCGAACATGACGGCCAAATGTGGACCGGCGAAGGCCCGCGCGAGTTCCGGGTCGGGGTGAGCTTCAAGGACGGCGGTTTTACCGATCTGCCCATTGTGCAGGTCGGCATGTCCATGTGGGACCTGGACCAGAAGACCAACCAGCGCGTCGACATTGCCGCCGAAAATATCACCGAACTGGGGTTCGAGATCGTCTTTCGAACCTGGGGCGACACCCGCGTGGCGCGCGTGCGCGCCGATTGGATCGCCATGGGCGAGGTCGCGGACGAGGAGGATTGGTCGCTCTACTGAGGCCACCAGCCCCGGAACGCAAGACGCCCGCGCTGATCCGCGCGGGCGTTTGCAATTCCGGATGATCGCAAGCTTACGAATACATGCCTTCGTAAAGCGGCTCCAGCGTGCCGTGATCGAACAGCGACGAGACCGAGGTGCCGCCCCAGATGTTCAGGATCGCCTGGCCAAACATCGGCGCCGTGGGCACGATGCGGATGTTTTCGGCGTTCTTGACCGGGTCGGTCGGTTCGATCGAATCCGTGATTACCAGGCTCTTCATGACCGAGTTCGACACGCGCTCGACCGCAGGGCCTGACATGACACCGTGGGTGATATAGGAATGCACCTCGGTGGCGCCGTGCTCCATCAGCACTTCGGCGGCCTTGCACAGGGTGCCGGCGGTGTCGCAGATGTCATCGACGATGATGCATTTCTTGCCTTCGACATTGCCGATCACGGTCATCTCGGCGACCTCGCCGGGTTTTTCGCGGCGCTTGTCGACGATCGCCAGCGGGGCGTTGATGCGCTTGGCCAGCTCGCGCGCGCGGGCCACGCCACCCACGTCGGGGCTGATCACCATGACGTCGGACAGGCAGTCCTTGAAGTGATGCTTGATGTCCAGCGCGAAGATCGGGCTGGCATAGAGGTTGTCGACGGGAATGTCGAAGAAACCCTGGATCTGAGCGGCGTGCAGGTCCATGGTCAGCACCCGCTCGATCCCGGCCTCGGCGATCATGTTGGCGACCAGCTTGGCGCTGATCGGCGTGCGGGCCTTGGTGCGGCGGTCCTGGCGGGCATAGCCGAAATAGGGCATGACCGCCGTGATCCGGCTGGCAGACGACCGGCGCAGCGCGTCGGCCATGATCAACAGCTCCATCAGGTTGTCATTCGCCGGGTTCGAAGTGCTTTGCAGCAGGTACATGTCCTCGCCGCGCACGTTTTCGTAAACCTCGACGAAGATCTCGCCGTCGTTGAAACGCTCGACACGGGCGTCGACCAGGCCCATGGCCGTGCCGCGATGCATCGACATGCGCTTGGCAACGGAGCGCGCCAGCGGTTGGTTGGCGTTGCCGGAAATAAGTTTCGGTTCAGTGATGGAAGGCATGGCAGCAGTGTCCCCGGGCTGGTCCATATGACAGAATCGTGACGTTGACACCCCATACCACCGGGATAGGTTTCGGGGAACCGCTCACGCGCAAACGGGGAGGCAAAATTGGCCCATATCGACTATTATTTCACAGTGCTCTCGCCCTGGGCCTATCTGGCCGGGGACCGGATGGAAAAGATCGCCGCCAAACATGGCGCGACGGTGACCTACAAACCGCTGGATATCATGGCTCTGTTTCCGCGCACCGGGGGGGCGGCGCCCAAGGATCGGCACTCCTCGCGGTTGGACTACCGGATGCAGGAGCTGAAGCGCTGGCAAAAGGCGACCGGACTGCCGTTGACCTTTCAACCGGCCCATTGGCCGACCAACGCGGCCCCGGCCTCCTATGCAATCATCGGCGCCCAGGTGGCGGGCGGGGGCAACACTGGCGCGCTGGTGCAGTCCGTGCTGCGCGCCTGCTGGGCCGAGGAGAAGGACATTGCCGAGGACGCGGTGATCAAATCCTGCCTGGAAAGCGCCGGCTTCGACCCCGCGCTGGCCGACACGTCCCTCCTGGCCGGCGCCGAGACCTATCCGCGCAACCTTGAGGACGCTGTCGCCGCGGGCGTCTTCGGCTCGCCCACCTATGTGGTCGATGGGACCGAGGTGTTCTGGGGCCAGGACCGCCTGGACATGCTCGACACATTCCTGGCCGACGCCTGATGGCGGGGATCGAGACGCGGGCCGGGCATCGCATCTGCTGGACCCACGAGGGCACGGAAGGCGCGCGCCGCGCGGTGATGATCCACTGTTCGCTGGCCCATCGCGGCGCCTGGCGCGGCGTGCAGCGGCAGTTGCAGGACCACTTGTCGATGCGCGCCTTCGACCTCCCGGGTCACGGCGAAAGCGGCCCCTGGGATGGCGAGACGGAGTTTCAGGACGTGGCCGCCGAGGTCACCGAGAGCCTGATCGACGGAGGAGCCGACCTGATTGGCCACAGCTACGGCGCGACCATCGCCCTGCGCGTGGCGCAGATGCACCCCGAGAAGGTGCGCAGCCTGACCCTGATCGAACCGGTGATGTTCCACCTCACCAAGGGTCAGCCGATCTATGACGCCTACCACGACGAAATCGCGCCCTGTTTCAATGCCTTGTGGCAAGGGGATACGATGCTGGCGGCCCGTCTGTTTAACCGCGTCTGGGGCGCCGGTGCCCCCTGGGACGAGGTGCCAGCCGCCCATCAACAGGCCATGGCCGCCCGCATGCACCTGATCGCGGCTGGCTCGGCGGTGACAGACGGAGATGTGAATCACCAGGCCGCCCCCGGCGCCTTGGAGGCCGTTGCCTGCCCGGTCCTGCTGATCGAAGGGGCGGGGTCGCCGCCGATCGTCGCGGCCATTCACGACGTCTTGCAGAGCCGCCTGCCGGAGGCCTCCCGCGTGGTGGTCGAAGGCGCGCGGCACATGGTGCCGATTACTCACCCGCGTCAGGTGGCCGCGGCGATCTCTGACCACATGGGACTGGTCCGGGCGCGGGCGTAACGCTCCCGTCCGGCTTTGCCCTTGTCGGGCACACCCGGTTGGGCGTAGCCGTTTTCCGGACCGGAAAATTCGAATTTTCCGTTGTTCTGCACGCAGTTATCCGCGCACCAGCTCGACGAACTGATCGACATTCTCATCCGTCGCGGACCAGTCGCAGACCATGCGCGCGGTCAACTCCTCCTGGGGGTCGGAGCCGTCAAGTTGACCCTCCCAGATGTAGTATTTCGCCCCGGCCTCATGCAGCCGCTGGTGTCCCGCGCGGGTCCATCCCGCAAAGCTCATGTTGGCATCCGGTTCGTGCAGAAACCGCACCCCACCGGTGTCACGCAACCCCTCGCACAGCCGCGCGTTCGCCGCATTTGCCTGGCGTGCCAGCTGCAACCACAGCCCGTCCTCCAGATAGGCCGCCATCTGCGCCGACAGGAACCGGTGTTTGGAAAACAGATGCGCCCCCCGTTTGCGGCGCAGCTCGAACTCCCAGGCCAGTTTCGGATCGAACAGCACCACCGCCTCGACCCCCATGCAACCGTTCTTGGTGCCGCCGAAGCTGAGCACGTCCACACCGGCCTTCCAGGTCATCTCGTCGGGGCTGGCGTTGGTGGTGGCAAGCGCATTGGCAAACCGCGCCCCGTCAAGGTGCACGGGCAGGTCGTAACTCTTCGCGACCTCGCTCAAGGCACTGATTTCACTGACGGAATAGACGGTGCCCCGTTCCGTCACATTGGTGATCGACACCGGCCCGCGCTGCGGCCCATGCACGCCGCGCGTCTCTTCGCCCTCGATCCGGGTGCGCAGGGCGTCGGGCGTCATCTTGGCGTCGGGCGCGTCGACCAGGGTCAGCTTCGCGCCGCCCATGTAGAACTCGGGCCCGTTGCATTCATCTTCGTTAATATGGGCCTGGGGGGCACAGAAAACCGTCTGCCAGGGCTGGGTCAGCGTGGCCAGCGACAGCACGTTTGCCGCGGTGCCGGTGGCTACAAGGAAGACCTCCGCCTCGGGCGCTTCAAACGTTTCACGGACCTGATCGCGCACCCGCTCCATCGGCCCGTCGACCCCATAGGGCATGTCATAGCCGTCATTGGCGGCGACCAGCGCCTGCATGATTTTCGGATGCACCGGGCCGGTGTTGTCGGAAGCAAAAAACATCAGTGATCCTCGTCGATTAGATGGTCTTCCCAGTCTTCTTCCGGGACCTCGTATTCGGGAATTGTCCACCCCTGGACCGAGCGCCCTTCGCGGTGAATCCGTTCGGCATCGCCGCTGATCAGCGGGTGCCAGTCGGGCAGGGCCTTGCCTTCGTAGCGCAGCCGATAGGCGCAGGAGGATGGCATGAAATAGCGGCTCGTCTCGATGTTCTCGGGCGTGAAGACGATACAGTCCGGCACCAGGGAGAGACGGATATCATATTGAGAACATTGACAGGTTTCTCCGTCCAGCAGGCGGCAGGCCAGCCGGGTAAAGACAACCTGGCCGGTCTCTTCATCCTCCAGCTTGTTCAGGCAGCACTTGCCACAGCCGTCGCAAAGCGCCTCCCATTCGGGGCGCGTGAGCTGGTCCAGGGGCAGGTCCCAGAACTTGGGGCGAAGAGGCTTTTTCATCGGGGCAGATTACGCACGGTGCGCGAAAAGGAAAGGGGTCACAGACCGGCGAGGATATCGCGCGCACGGGCGCAGTCGGCGTCCATCTGGGTGATCAACCCGTCCAGACTGTCGAACACCTGTTCCGGACGAAGGTAATCCACCAGCGCTACTGACAGATGTTCGCCGTAGATATCCCCTTTGAAATCAAAGATATAGCTTTCGATATTCGGTTGGTTCTCACCGAACATGGGACGCGTGCCCAGGCTGGCCGCGCCACCGTGTTCGCCCGCATGGGGGCCGGTCAACACGTCGATCTTTACCGCGTATACGCCGAACTTGGGCAGGTGCAGACCCATCAGCGACATGTTCGCGGTGGGGAAGCCCAGGTCGCGGCCGCGTTGGTCGCCGCGGATGACCTTTCCGTCGATCCGATGCAGGTGACCAAGCATGTTGGCCGCATCCTGCGGGCGGCCATCAGACAGCGCGTCGCGGATCGCGGTGGAGCTGACCTCGCCCACGTCGAGCTTCATCAGCGGAGCCACGGTCACGCCGAATCCAAGTTTATTTCCAAGGGCTTGCAGGTCATCCGGGCTTCCCGCCCGGCCCTTGCCGAAATGGAAATCCGCGCCCACCACGACGTGTTTCAAACCCAGTCCCTCGACGATCACCTGCTCGGCAAATTCGCGGGGGGAGAGGGCGGAAAGCGTGTCGTTGAAGCTGAGTTCGTAGAGCGTATCGACGCCCAGTTTCTCCATCCGGTGCGCGCGGGTTTCCGCGTTCATCAGGCGAAATGCCGGGGCCTTGGGCGCGAAATACTGGCGCGGGTGGGGTTCGAAACACATAACCCCCAGTGGTGCATTGATTTCATTGGCTTTTTCGCGGGCGAGGTCGATCACGTACTGGTGGCCCAGGTGGAGGCCATCAAAGTTACCGATCGCGGCGGAGGCGCCGCGGTCACGGGCGTGGACGAACTGGAAGTCTCGAACGATCTGCATGGTCAGGGCTTTGCCAAGCCACGCCGAAACTTGCAAGTCTTTAAAGGGTCGCGGGGGGGAATTGGCAAGTTGTTAAACCCCGCAGGGGGCGGGGTTTAAAGACATTAACGGGTGTAAACGGGCGCAATCAGTCGAACTTGCGCGACGGTGCGAGCACCTTTGCCTCACCCTTCAGGACCGGTTTGCCGTCGATCTTGCATTCGGTCTTCAGGGTCACGCGACGCTTCTGGTGGTCGATCTCCATCACCGTGACCTCGGCCGTGACCACGTCGCCCGGACGCACCGGGGCCAGGAAGGACAGCTGCTGCCCCATGTAGATCGTGCCATGGCCGGGCAGCTGTTCACCGATCACGGCCGAGATCAGACCGGCGCTGAGCATGCCGTGGGCGATGCGCCCCTGGAAGATCGTATCGCGCGCGAAATCGTCGTCCAGGTGCACCGGGTTGCGGTCTGTCGAGACCTCGGCAAACAGTTCGATATCCCGATCGGTCACCTGTTTGGTGAGCGAGCGCATCATGCCGATCTCAAGATCTTCGATACAGATCGTGCCACGGGCGTGATTGTCCAACATCTGATCCTCCGGGTAACAAAAGCACCCTTGGGTGCGACGTTCGGCAACATTATTACTTTGCAGTTGCAGAAAATCAAGCCCCGATTTGCCTTATCTCAGGAAGCCAATGGCATAGGTCGGCGTGACCATTTCCTTTTCGATATAGGCAGTTAGCGCCTCGGCTTCCGGTTGCGTGACGGTTTTCGTCTCGGCCGCGGCCAATCCGCCGGTGATCAGAAGAGAATCAATGTCCTCCCCCAACGCCCCGCGAATGTCGGTGTGAATGCCATCGCCCACCGCCAGGATACGGGCGTTGTTGAAATCGCGGCCAAGGGCGGCCAGGCGGCGGTGCGACAGGTCATAGATCGGCGGGTGGGGCTTGCCGACATAGAGGCTCTGCCCGCCCATCTCGGTATAAAGCGCGGCGATGGCCCCGGCGCACCACTCACGGCTCTCGCCCCGGTCCACCACGATGTCCGGGTTGGCGCATAGCAGCGGCAGACCCTTCTGCTTGGCATAGAGAAGTTGCGGGCGCAGGTCGGACGGATCGGCATGGGGATCGAAGGGGCCACAACACACGATCCCCTCGGCGTCCTCCAGGGTAACCTCCTGAATGTCCACGGGATTTTCGATAAGGGCCAGCGGGTCGAAGAAACTGTGATCATGCGCCTCGCCCATGAACCAGACCTTCGATCCGACCGCCCCGGTGAACATCGCGGCGCGGGCCGAGTCGCCTGAGGTGGCGATCGTGTCCCAGCAATCGGACGGGAGGCCCATGGCGGTGAGCTGCGCCTCGACAGAGGCGCGGTGGCGCGGGGCGTTGGTCACCAATACGACCACGCCGCCCTTGGCGCGAAAGGCGCGCAGCGCCGCGACGGCTTCGTCAAAGGGTTCAACCCCGTTGTGCACACAGCCCCAGAGGTCGCAGAACAGCGCGTCATAGGGTTCGGAAATCTCGGCAAGGGACTGGATGATGCGGGTCATTGGGGCCTCGGCTGGCAAAAGTTGCCCCCATCTATAGGGGCTGCGACAGAATTGACCAGTGTGTGGTGCGGGGTGCGGGCCTATCTGTTGGGAAAGGATTGGAGGGTGTGATGGATCGACGTGGATTCTTGATGTTGGGTGGGGCCGCGGGGGTCGCTGGTGTCGGTGTGGTGTCTTTGCTGGCCGGGCAGGGGCGGTCGAGTGAATTGGCAGGGGCGGGTTATATGCATGAGCCCATGTCGGTGGAGGAAATGCGGGCGCGCGGCGCCCTGATCGTCGATATTCGCACCCCGCCGGAATGGGCGCAGACTGGCGTGATCGAGGGGGCAGAGCTGGTGACCTTCGAGGGCACGGGCAGTTTTGCCGGTGCTTTTCTGGCGGCCCTGGGCGACAAGATCGCGGATGGGCGCGAGGTGGTTCTGATCTGCCGGTCGGGCAACCGGACCCAGGCGGCGGCGGGTGCGCTGGCCGGGCGGATCGAGAACAAGGTGACCTCGGTCGAGGGCGGGATGAAGCGGCTGATGCGGGAGGGCTATCGGCCGGTGGCGGTAGAGTAGGTGCTGCACAAGCAGCGCTGCAAGTTTCACTTTTCCAACAAAAAGCCCCGCTGGATCGCTCCAGCGGGGCCTTTTCTTTCAGAAATCCCGTATCAGACCTTCAGGTTCGGAATGATCTGCTTCTTGCGGCTGACGACGCCCGGCAGGACCACGGTGTCGCCCGCGGCGTCCGCAGCGAAGCTTTTTGAAGCGACGGTTTTGACCAGATCGTTCGGCACCAGCAGGGTCGCTTCCTCGTTCAGGATGTCGACGACGAACAGCAGCACCTGGTCGACGCCGTCTTCAGCGGCGACGGTGACCATGCTGTCCATCAGGCTGGCCTTGCGGTCCAGAACGGTCGCGGGCGAGGTGGTTTCCAGCACGGAGACGCGGAACTTGGTGCCGTCGACCTCATATTCCTTCGAGTCCATGCGCAGAAGCTCGGCGTCCGAGAAGGAGGAGACGTCCGACTTGGCCGCGAACATCTCGGCGGCATAGTCCGGGATCGAGATGCCCAGTTCGGTGGCCAGGTGGGTGGCAACCTCGCGGTCACGCTCGGTGGTGGTGGGCGAGCGGAACTCCAGCGTATCGGACAGGATGCAGGTCAGCATCGCGCATTTGATGTTCTCGGGCATCTTGGCGGCGTCGTCGCCCATCAGGTCGAACATGATGGTCGCGGTGCAGGCCACCGGGCGGATGGTGATGTCGATCGGGCCCTTGGTTTCCAGGCCGCCGACCAGCTTGTGGTGGTCGATGATCTGCTGCACGTCGGCGCCGTTGATATTGGCGGGCAGTTCGGCCGGGTTGTTGGTGTCAACGACGACGCAAGCCTGGTCGTCGGCCACGTCCTCGATGATCTCGAGCATGTCGAAGCCCCAGCGGTCGAGCATGAAGGCGGCTTCGGTGTTGGGCTGGCCCAGCAGAACGGGCTTGGCGGGGGTGCCTTTCACCTCGTTCAGGTACCAGGACCAGATCAGCGGCGAGCCGGTCGAGTCGGTGTCGGGGGATTTGTGGCCGAAAACAAGCGTGGTCATGAGGGTCATCCGTATCTGGTCGATTTTGCGCGTCTTATAGGCGCGGGGGCGGGGCTTGTCACGGGTGTTCGCGCTCGCAGAAAGGGGCTAATGTGCCGCCATGGCAGGGATCAAGGAAACCGAACTTTACGCCCCCGTGAAGGCCTGGCTGGAGGGGCTGGGCTATGAGGTCAAGGGTGAGGTCGGCGCGGCGGATGTCGTTGCGGTGCAGGACGGTGCGGAGCCGGTGGTGGTGGAACTGAAGACGGGCTTCTCGCTGACGCTGCTGCAACAGGCCTGCGCGCGGCAGGCGGTGACGGATGCGGTCTATGTCGCGGTGCCCAGGTGGGCGGGCAAGGCCGGGTGGCGCGCCTTCAAGGGAAACACGGGATTGTGCAAGAGATTGGGCCTGGGCGTGCTGTCTGTGCGCCTGAAGGATGGATTTGTGCAAGTCCACGCAGACCCGGGCCCCTATCAGCCACGCAAGTCCAAGCTGCGAAAATCGCGCCTTTTGGGCGAGTTTGCCAAGCGTGCGGGCGATCCGAATGAAGGCGGCACGCGGGGCAAGGTGGTGACCGCCTACCGCCAGGATGCGGAGCGCTGTCGGGATTATCTGGCCGAACACGGGGCCGCGCGCGGGCGGGATGTGGCGAAGGCGACCGGGGTGGAGCGCGCCACGACGATCATGCGCGACAATCACTATGGCTGGTTCGAGAAGGTGGAAAAGGGCGTTTATCGTCTGTTCGACATTACGAGCTGAATATCTGAGAAAATTGATCGGGATCAATTACCCTCCCCGGGCCTCTGCGCTAGACAGGCGGGGAATCGCAAAGGACATCCCATGACCCGCATTGCTCTCGCCGTCGCCATGACGCTCTGCGCCAGCCCCGTTGCCGCCTTCGATACGGTCGAAGACCTGGGCGAGGCGCTGTTTTTCGATGTGAACCTGTCAAAGAACCGCACGCAAAGCTGCGCGACCTGTCATGACCCGGCGGCGGGTTTCGTCGATCCGCGCGGGCCGGTGTCGCTGGGCGATGATGGGGAAAGCTTCGGCGACCGCACCGCGCCCACTGCGGCCTATGCAACGTTCACCCCGGGGTTCCACATGACGGAAGAGGGGATCTGGGGCGGCGGTATGTTCTGGGACGGGCGCGAACCGGACCTGGCCGGGCAGGCGGGCGGCCCGCCCCTGAACCCGATCGAGATGGGCATGCCCGACAAGGCCAGCGTGGTGGAACGCCTGCTGGAGAGCGAGGATTACATTGCGGCCTTCAAGGCCTTCTATGGCGACGCGATCTGGGAGGATGCCGACGGCGCCTACGCGGCGATGACCCAGGCCATTGCGGCCTTCGAAAGCACGGAAGAGTTCGCGCCGTTTGACAGCAAATATGACCGCTTCCTGCGCGGCGAGGTGGAGCTGACCAAGGAAGAGGAATTGGGGCGGCTCCTGTTCTTCTCCGAACAGTTCACCAATTGCAACCAGTGCCACCAACTGCGCACCAGCCCGATTGCGGCGGACGAGACGTTCAGCAACTACGAATACCACAATATCGGCGTGCCGGTGAACGCCGAGGTGCGGGAGATGAGTGGTGTCACGGGCGTCGATTGGGGGCTGGTGAACAACCCCGAGGTGCGCGACCCCAAGGCCGGGGGGCGCTACAAGACGCCGACCCTGCGCAATGTGGCGGTGACCGGGCCTTACATGCACAACAGCGTGTTCGAGGATCTGCGCACGGTCATCCTGTTCTACAACAAGTACAACACGCCGGACCCGGCGCGGCAGATCAACCCGGAAACGGGCGAGCAGTGGCGCCAGCCGGAGATTCCGATGACCCTGTCGGTCGAGGAACTGACCCACGGCCCCGCGCTGGACGATCAGCGGGTGGATGCCCTGGTAGCGTTTCTGAAGACGCTGACGGACGCGCGGTACGAGCATTTGTTGGAGGAGTGAGGGGCAGGTAAGCAAGGGATGCCAAGGGGAAGTAACTTTCCCTTCGCACCGCGTAGCGGGGCGGCGCCCGACCCTCCCCACGGGAGGGCGCTTTTGCAACGTATCAACCCGAACTACCGTTTCGGAAGTTGCTACTAGATCGCCCCACTGAACTGTTTCTAAGCGCCCGCCCAGGGTCGGGCGCCGCCCCGCTGCTTGCGTCCAGGATACGGGTAGTAGTTCCTCTTGCTGCACTGCGGCGGAAAAAGTTCGACCCCATTTGTTGACTCGTCCAAATCCCAGCCCTAACTATGCGCCGTTAGCACTCGCGAAGAGTGAGTGCTAACACCGAATTAACGCAACTGAGCTTAGGGAGTCTCAGACAATGGCATTCACTCCGCTGCATGACCGCGTGCTGGTCCGCCGTGTTGAAAGCGACGAAAAAACCGCGGGCGGGCTGATCATCCCCGACAGCGCCAAGGAAAAGCCGGCCGAGGGCCTGGTGGTCTCCGTCGGTGCCGGTGCCCGTGACGATGCTGGCAACCGCATCGCTCTGGACGTCAAGGAAGGCGACAAGATCCTGTTCGGCAAATGGTCGGGCACCGAGGTCACCGTCGACGGCGAAGAGCTGCTGATCATGAAAGAAAGCGACATCATGGGCGTCCTGTCCTGATCCGCTGACCTTTCAATCACAAACATCCAAAAGAATTCGTAGGAGACAGCATAATGGCTGCCAAGGACGTGAAGTTCGATACCGATGCCCGTAACGCGATGCTGCGCGGCGTCAACATCCTGGCCGATGCGGTCAAGGTGACCCTGGGCCCGAAAGGCCGCAACGTGGTTCTGGACAAGTCGTTCGGTGCCCCGCGCATCACCAAGGACGGCGTTTCCGTCGCCAAGGAAATCGAGCTGGAAGACAAGTTCGAGAACATGGGCGCGCAGATGGTGAAAGAAGTCGCCAGCCGCACCAATGACGAAGCCGGCGACGGCACCACCACCGCCACCGTGCTGGCCCAGGCCATCGTGCGCGAAGGCCTGAAGCAGGTTGCCGCCGGTCTGAACCCGATGGACCTGAAGCGCGGCATCGACCTGGCCACCGCCAAGGTCGTCGAAGGCATCAAGGACATGGCCCGCGAAGTCAAAGACTCCGCTGAGGTTGCCCAGGTCGGCACCATCTCGGCCAACGGCGAAGCCGAAATCGGCCAGCAGATCGCGGACGCGATGCAGAAGGTCGGCAACGAGGGTGTCATCACCGTCGAGGAAAACAAGGGTCTGGAAACCGAGACCACTGTTGTTGAAGGCATGCAGTTCGACCGCGGCTACCTGTCGCCCTACTTCGTGACCAACGCCGACAAGATGATCGCGGAGCTGGATGACTGCATGATCCTGCTGCACGAGAAGAAGCTCTCGTCGCTGCAAGCTATGGTTCCGCTGCTGGAATCGGTGATCCAGTCGCAAAAGCCGCTGCTGATCATTGCCGAGGACGTCGAAGGCGAAGCCCTGGCCACCCTGGTGGTGAACAAGCTGCGTGGCGGTCTGAAAATCGCTGCCGTCAAGGCGCCGGGCTTCGGTGATCGCCGCAAGGCCATGCTGCAGGACATCGCGATCCTGACCGGCGGCCAGGTGATCTCGGAAGATCTGGGCATGAAGCTGGAAAATGTCACCGTCGACATGCTGGGCACCGCCAAGAAGGTCGAAATCACCAAGGACGAGACCACCATCGTGGACGGCGCCGGTGAGAAGGCCGAGATCGAAGCCCGCGTGGCCCAGATCCGCACCCAGGCCGAAGAGACCTCGTCGGATTACGACCGCGAGAAGCTGCAGGAACGCGTGGCCAAACTGGCTGGCGGTGTTGCCGTGATCCGCGTCGGTGGCATGACCGAAGTGGAAGTGAAAGAGCGCAAGGACCGTGTCGATGATGCCCTGAACGCGACCCGTGCGGCCGTGCAGGAAGGCGTGATCGTCGGCGGCGGTGTTGCCCTGGTGCAGGCCGGCAAGGCGCTGGAAACCCTGGAAGGTGAAAACAGCGACCAGAACGCCGGTATCCACATCGTGCGCAAGGCCATCGAGGCCCCGCTGCGTCAGATCGCCGAAAACGCCGGTGTCGACGGCGCCGTGGTGGCTGGCAAGGTCCGCGAAAGCGATGAGACCTCCTTCGGGTTCAACGCTCAGACCGAAGAGTACGGCGACATGTTCGCCTTCGGTGTGATCGACCCGGCCAAGGTGGCCCGGACCGCTCTGGAAGACGCGGCCTCGGTCGCTGGTCTGCTGATCACCACCGAAGCCATGGTCGCCGACAAGCCGTCGAAAGACGGCGGCGCCCCGGCCGGCGGCATGCCCGACATGGGCGGCATGGGCGGCATGATGTAATCACAGGTCCCCAGGACTTGTGATGCGATAGTGCAAAGGCGCCCATCGGGCGCCTTTGTCACGAAAGCCAGCCCGACAGGCGATTGGGCCAATTGGCCCAATTTGCCGAAAGGGTTCACCGCCAGAAACAAACGCAAAGGCGTCCCCCGGGGCGCCTTTGTTGCGTTTGGGGATCGGTTCAGGGTCGGCTGACGCAATACAACCCGCCCGGCGGCACGGCGGGGCAGCGCCCGCCCCGCGCCATTCATGTCTTTCCAGCGCTGCGTAGGCGCGCTAGGCGTGATCCATGCGCCTGATCCTTCTGACCTCCCTCACCATGCTGGCCTTTGCGGCCAATTCGATCCTGAACCGCGCGGCCCTGGCGGGCGGCGAGGCGGGGCCCGCGAGTTTTGCGGCGGTGCGGCTGATCTCGGGCGCCGTGGTCTTGTGCCTGTTGGTGGTGCTCCGCGATCCCGGGCGGATCGGGCGCGCGTTCAATCTGGGCAATGCGGGGGCCCTGGCGCTTTATGTGCTGGGGTTTTCCTTTGCCTATGTGAGCCTGGACGCGGGCGTCGGCGCACTGATCCTGTTTGGCGGTGTGCAGGTGACGATGTTTGCGGGCGCGCTGATCGGCGGAGAACCCGTACCCCGGGCGCGCTGGTTGGGCGCAGGTGTGGCCTTGGCTGGCTTGGCGGTGCTGGTTTGGCCGGGCGGGGCGGTGAGTTTGCCGCCCAGCGGTGTGGCGCTGATGGCGGCGGCGGCGGTCGGCTGGGGGCTTTATTCCCTGCGCGGACGCGGAGGCGCGGACCCGCTGGCAACCACGGCGGCGAGTTTCCTGGTGGCGGTGCCCGCGGGGCTGATCATTTGGGGCGTGCTGCCCGACGGGATGTCATGGGCCGGGGCCGGCTTGGCCGTGACCTCGGGCGCGGTGACCTCCGGACTGGGCTATGCGCTGTGGTACTCGGTGCTGCCGGGGCTGGGCGCGACCCGCGCGGCGGTGGCGCAGCTGAGTGTGCCGGTGATTGCCGCCGTGGGTGGGCTGGCCCTGGGCGAGGCCTTGAGCGGGCGGTTCTGGATCGCGGCGGCGCTGGTGCTGGGCGGCGTGGGACTGTCGCTGAGGCGGGGCTGAGCCCCCGATCCCGGCTCCCACCCTGGCAGGCCCCTGCGCGGGCGGAGGGCGCGTGGCCGCCCACCCCGCCGGGATCGGGGGCTTGATGGGGGCGGGTTTTCCCGACCTGCGACCCGCTGCCCCTCCCAATGCCACCGCAGGGACCCTATCTTGGGGGCATGAAACGTCTCCTGAGCACCCTGGCCCTGTGCCTCTTGCCGCTTCCGGCCCTGGCCGATTGCGTGATCCTGCTGCATGGGCTGGCGCGCAGCCCGACATCGTTGCTGGTGATGGAGGAGGCGCTGCGTCAGGAAGGCCATGACGTGGTCAACATGGGGTATCCGTCGACCGAGGCGCCGATCGAGACCCTGGTCGAGGCGGCGATCCCGCCCGCGGTCACCCTGTGCGGGGACCAGAAGGTGCATTTCGTCACCCATTCGATGGGCGGTATCCTGGCCCGGGTCTGGCTGGAAGAAAACCGCCCTGCCGACATGGGCCGCGTCGTCATGATGGCCCCGCCCAACCATGGCAGCGAACTGGTGGATGCCTTTGGTGATCTGGAGCCCTTCGCCTGGATCAACGGCCCGGCCGGGCTGCAGTTGGGCACCGGCGCGGATTCGGTGCCCAATGCCACCGGCCTGCCCGCATTCGAGCTGGGCGTGATCGCCGGAAACCGGTCGATGAACCCGATCTATTCGGCGGTGATCGAGGGCGAGGACGACGGCAAGGTCAGCGTGGAAAGCACGCGCATCCAGGGCATGACGGATCATATCGTGCTGCCGGTCACCCATACGTTCATGATGGTGAACCCCTTGGTCGTCGCCCAGGTGATCGGCTTTCTGGACAAGGGCACCTTCGAACACGGTCTGACCTTTGCCACGGTGCTGGAACGGATTGCAGAAGAGGCGGGGTACCGCTGAGCCTTTGGGCGCAACACATTCGAATTGCTATATATTCAGCTGAGGGTTGCGTGCCCTTGCGGTCACGCGGCCCAACTCATTGCCGGCGGGAACTGGACCATCCCCCGTCTTACCTGTCACTGCTGTGCAAGATTGTCCGCCCCGTTTTCGGGGTGGCGCGTAGGCGGAGATGAGTTGGGACAATGATGAAACAGACACTTCTTTTGGCGGCAACCGCCGTTGGCCTGTCGGCCGGGATTGCCCAGGCAGAATTCGCCGTGGGCGGCTGGGTCAACCTGGAATACGAAGATCAATACGGTGACTACCGCAAGACCCTGCGCGGGGACGTGCTGGCGACCTATGGCACCCAAGGTGGGTTGACCTTTGGTGTCGGCCTGAGGGGCGACCTGGAGGATTCAGGGGATACCTCGGGCTTCGAACGGCGTCGCGGCGGGGTCTATGGCCTGGTCTCTTTCGGCGATGGCATTTCCAGCTTTGGCGAAGTCACGGTGAGCTATGGCGACATCTGGGGCGCGGGCAACCTGTTTCCCGAAGAGTACTTCGGCTTTGATGATACCACCTCGACCGACGACGATACGCTGCGTGTCGACCTGAAATTCGGCAACCACCAGATCGCCTTCTCGAACGACTTCAACGGGGTGAATGCGGATTGGGAGTTCGGATATCGAGGCCGGTTCGGCGCCTATGCCGTGGCGGTGGGATATGAGAACGACTCCGAAGATCTGGGTATCCTGATCGGGCGCAAGCTGAACGACCAGTTCGCGGTGCACCTGGCGATCGTCGAAGACCTGGATGAAAGTGAGGATGCGGCGGACCACCAGGGGATCTCGCTCATCTACACGCCGAATGACCGGTTCACGCTTGGCCTGAATGCGGCGCGGTATAACGAAGGGTTTCATTCCGCCGGTGTGCTGGTGTCCTACACCACAGACCGCGTGATCCTGAAGGCGGAATATGTGAAATTCCACGACGATGACGATGACCAGTTCGAGTTCGGCGTGGTCATTCCCTTTGGCCGTACGCAACCGGCGCATGACGCCCGCTTTACCTTTACGGATTACACCGGGTTCGGCCTGTTCTGAACTGACCTCACCGCAAGACAAAAAACGCCCCCGGAGCCAGGCTTCGGGGGCGTTATCGTTTCTGCTCGTCGATTGCGTCAGACCGCCTGGCTGTGCCCGGACGCGTTCATCTCGTAGGCATCAAAGTGACGCGCGATGATGCGGGCGAGCGGCTTGGCGTGCTCCTTGATGGTCAGCACCCCGTCCACCAGCGTGGTGGTGTCCGGCATCGCCTCATCCAGCCCTGCGCACATGGCCAGTAGCTCGTCGAGGCTGGCGTCCAGCTCGACGGCCACCTGGTTCAGGTCGGCGCGGAAGTCACAGAGGATCAGCTCGATGATGCGGCCGCGCAGGTGGTCGTCGCGGTCGAACACGTGACCGCGGGCCGAGGCCAGTTCACCCGCGCGCACGCGGCCCTGGTACTTGCCGGTGGCCGGTTCGTTCTGCGCATAGCCCTGCGGGTAGCGGCTGATCGAACTGGCGCCGACACCGATGAGCACCTCGGACTTGTCCTCGGTATAGCCCTGGAAGTTGCGGCGCATGCTGCCGTTCTGATGGGCGACCTCGAGCCCGTCCGTGGGCAGGGCGAAGTGGTCGATGCCGATCTCGGCAAAGCCATCGGCGAGGAACAGCTCGCGCGCGGTGTTGAACAGCTCCAGGCGACCTTCCGGCGAGGGCAGGGCCTCGGTCGGGATCAGGGTCTGGCGCTTGGCCATCCAGGGCACGTGGGCATAGCCGAACAGCGCCACGCGGTCCGGGCCCAACGACAGCAGCTTCTGCACCGAATCTGCCATGCGTTCCTTGGTCTGGTGCGGCAGCCCGTAAAGGATATCGGCATTCAGCGAGGTAATGCCGCGTTCGCGCAGCCCTTCGACTGCGTCCTTGGTGATCTCATAGCTCTGCGGGCGGCCGATGACTTCCTGGATCATCGGGTCGAAATCCTGCACCCCGATCGAGGCACGGTTCATGCCGGCCGCTGCCAGCGCGTCCAGACGGTCGCCGTCGATCTCGTTCGGGTCGATCTCGACCGAGAACTGGGCATTGTCCGCGAGCGGCGCCATGTCCTTCACTGCAGCGGCGAGGTCCGTGATCATCTCGGGTCGCAAGAGGGTCGGCGTGCCGCCGCCCCAGTGCAGGTGCTCGATCTTGACCCCGGGCGCCAGGCGCTCGGCGATCTGGGCAAGCTCCATCTTGACCGTGTCCACATAGGCCTGGACCGGCTCGGCATTGGCCGTGCCCTGGGTGCGACAGGCACAGAACCAGCACAGGCGCCGACAGAAGGGCACGTGCACGTAGAAGGAGATCGTCGCATTTTCGGGGATTGCACGGATCCAGTCACCGACGGTGTCGGCGCTGAAACCCGGCTTGAAATGCGTGGCGGGCGGGTAGCTGGTGTATCGAGGCACACGGGCGTCAAATAGCCCCAGCTGTCTGAGTTGCGTCAGGGTCTGCATTCGAATAGGATTTAGAGGAACCGACGCGCACTTCCTTGATCAGGATCAAGTTACCCCAACATGAACGACATTGCCTTTGCTTCGAGGGAATGCGGCTCCTGCCCCATTCGCCACCGCGCCGTCTGCGCCCGCTGTGAGGCGGACGAGCTGGAGCGGCTTGAAGAAATCAAGTTCTACCGGACCTATGAGGCCGGGCAACCGGTGCTATGGGCCGGAGATCAAATGGAATTCGTCGCCTCGGTGGTCAGCGGCATCGCCTCGCTGAGCCAGACGATGGAAGACGGGCGCACCCAGATGGTGGGCCTGCTGCTGCCGTCGGATTTCATCGGCCGCCCGGGGCGCGACGCGGCGCCCTTCGACGTGGTGGCGGTGAGCGACCTCACGATTTGTTGTTTCCGCAAGAAGCCGTT
Organism: Aliiroseovarius sp.; assembly: GCF_965228805.1. Taxonomy (NCBI): domain Bacteria; kingdom Pseudomonadati; phylum Pseudomonadota; class Alphaproteobacteria; order Rhodobacterales; family Paracoccaceae; genus Aliiroseovarius; species Aliiroseovarius sp. Next base: position 2,297,641 of record NZ_CBDDIE010000003.1, read on the forward strand.
CGAGGGGCTGATGACCTCGACGCCCCACATTGGCGCGCGGCTGCTGGAGATGACGCTGGACGAACTTGATTCGGCCCGCGAATGGATGCTGGTACTGGGGCGCAAGACCGCGCGCGAGAAGATCGCGAGCCTGCTGTCGATCCTGGCCCGCCGCGATGCCTCCCTGCGCAAACAGGCGCCCAGGGACGGGATGAGTTTCGATCTGCCCCTGACCCGCGAGGCGATGGCGGATTACCTGGGGCTGACACTGGAAACCGTGAGCCGCCAGATCTCGGCCCTCAAGAAATCCGGCGTGATCGTGCTGGAAGGCAAGCGCAAGGTCATGGTGCCCGACCTCGAGGCGCTGATCGACGAGACCGGCGACGACATGGATGGCGGGCTGATCGTCTGAGCAGGGCGAGCCCCGGCCCCGGCTTCGGCGCCGTCGGGCCCTTTCATCTTTCCTGAAATATCCCGGGGTGAGGCCGATAGGCCGAGGGGCAGTGCCCCTCCAACTTCCGTGCCAGCGACATGGCCCTCCTGGGCAAAGCCCACTGTCGCCCTCCGCAAGCTACGCAGCTCTCGCGGTGCAAGCACCGCTGTCGCCCTCCGCAAGCTACGCGGCTCTCGCGGTGCAAGCACCGCTGTCGCCCTCCGCGCGTTTTGCCGAGCAAAACGCGCTACGCCCAACCCCTGGCAAGCCGCAGGCGCGGGCAGGGGGCGGGAGCGCTCCCTTTGCCGGTGCAACGTTCGGGCGAGGCGATTCGCTTAACAGGCGAATCGGGGCCCGTCAGTGGGCCATCAGCACCGGAACTTCGGCCACTTCCAGCATATGTCGGGTGGCGCCGCCCAGAATCGATTCGCGGAAGCGCGAGTGGCCATAGGCGCCCATCACAACCATATCCGCGTTCTTGTCGCGCACATGGCGGTTCAGGATGTCGGACACGCGCGGCATGGTCTTGGCCAGCACCGAGACTTCGGCGCGCACCCCGTGGCGGGCCAGCATCTGGCTCAGCGCGCCGCCGGGGTCCGAGCGTTCCGGCCCGTGCTGCGGCGGGTCGATGATGGCGATCGACACCAGCTCGGCCGCCTGCAGGAAGGGCAGGGCGGCGCGGATCGCGCGCAGCGCCTCGGCGCTTTCGTTCCAGGCGATGACGATCCGTTCGAACTTTGCGGGCACCTCGACCGCGTCCGGCACGATCATGACCGGCACGGCGCCATTGAACAGTGCAGCTTCGGTGATTGCCTCCAGATCATGGCCACGCCCTTCGCCGTAAGGCTTCGGCAAGACGACAAGATCCGTGAACCGGGTGCGATGGGCGACCAGGCCGGGCAGGGCGACCATCTGTGCCGACAGGCCGGTCGCGGCCCAGGGGAAGAGCGCCCCGTCCAGCTGTTCCTCGGCGTGTTTTTCCAGTTTGACCGCATCCTCGCGGGCCTGAGCCATGTTGTCCTGCACCACCATCGCCGAGGCTCCGGCGTAGTAGAACCCCGGCTGGGTGCGGTCGAGCCCCAGGCAGAGCACGTCCAGATGCGCCTCGCATGTGCTGGCAAGCCTGCCCGCTGCGGCGAAGGAGGATTGGTTCAGTTTCGGGTCGGTCAGAAGGGTCGTGATGGTGCGATAGGCCATGGCACTCTTTTCCAAGCGGTTTCGTTATCGCTGACAGAGTGCCTTTCAACCCCCTGCGGCGCTTTGACATGGGTCAAGGGCATTGCTCGGCGGGCCAATCCGTTGCATTTGACATGGATCAAGGCGGTCTGGACCCCAGGGGTTCAAACCGTCGACAGTCGCGAAGTGCCCCTTTGACCGACCTGGGTGGGGCGCACAAAGACAAAGACGAAGGGACGCAAAATGTGGGATTACCTGAAATTGGTGGCATTCGGCCTTGTGGCCGTCCTTGCCGCCTATGCAGCAAGTCAAGCCCGCGACGTAGCCTACTTGGTTCACGCCATTCTGGTTATGTTGATCGGGGGCGGCATGTTCGTTTATTCGCTGCGGCGAATTGGCGAGCCGAAAGCCGAAAAGACCGGATATCTGGACGCACCGATCCGCATCGGTGTGGCGCTGACCGCCTTCTGGGGCGCGGTCGGCTTCCTGGTGGGCACGTTCATCGCCTTCCAGCTGGCATTTCCGAGCCTCAACTTCGGCTGGGCCGAAGGCTACCTGAACTTCGGGCGTCTGCGCCCGCTGCACACCTCGGCGGTGATCTTCGCCTTCGGTGGCACCGCGCTCATTACCTCGAGCTTCTACGTGGTGCAGCGCACCTCGGGCGCGCGTCTCTGGAATGACGGGCTGGCCTGGTTCGTGTTCTGGGGCTATCAGGTGGTGATCCTGCTGGCCGCGACCGGCTACCTGCTGGGCGCCACCCACGGCAAGGAATATGCCGAACCCGAGTGGTACACCGACCTGTGGCTGACCATCGTCTGGGTTGCCTACCTGCTGGTCTTCATGGGCACGCTGATGAAGCGCAAGGAGCCCCACATCTACGTTGCCAACTGGTTCTACCTGTCCTTCATCATCACCGTCGCGATGCTGCACGTGGTCAACAACCTGGCCATTCCGGTGTCGATCTTCGGCTCGAAATCGGTGCAGGTGATGGCCGGTGTGCAGGACGCCATGACGCAGTGGTGGTACGGCCACAACGCGGTGGGCTTCTTCCTGACCGCGGGCTTCCTGGGCATGATGTACTACTTCGTGCCGAAACAGGCCGAACGCCCCGTCTTCTCGTACAAGCTGTCGATCATCCACTTCTGGGCGCTGATCTTCCTGTACATCTGGGCCGGTCCGCACCACCTGCACTACACCGCTCTGCCGGACTGGGCCTCGACCCTGGGCATGGTGTTCTCGGTCGTCTTGTGGATGCCCAGCTGGGGCGGCATGATCAACGGCCTGATGACCCTGTCGGGCGCCTGGGACAAGCTGCGCACCGATCCGATCATCCGCATGATGGTCATCTCGATCGGCTTCTACGGCATGTCGACCTTCGAGGGTCCGATGATGTCGATCCGCGCGGTGAACTCGCTGTCGCACTACACCGACTGGACCATTGGTCACGTGCACTCCGGTGCTCTGGGCTGGAACGGCATGATCACCTTCGGTGTCCTGTACTTCCTGACCCCGAAACTCTGGGGCCGTGCGCGCCTGTACTCGAACACCCTGGTGTCCTGGCACTTCTGGCTGGCCACCATCGGCATCGTGCTCTACGCCGCGTCGATGTGGGTCACCGGCATCATGGAAGGCCTGATGTGGCGTGAAGTTGATGCGCAGGGCTTCCTGGTGAACTCCTTCGCCGACACCGTGGCCGCGAAGTTCCCGATGTACGTGGTGCGTGGCCTGGGCGGGGTGCTGTTCCTGTCTGGTGCACTGATCATGTGCTACAACCTGTGGATGACCGTGAAGCGTTCGCCGGCTGCGGAAGCAGTCAGCACCGGCGCTGCCGCGGCTCCGGCTGAATAAGGAGGGCCGGACAGATGGCAATTCTCGACAAACACGTCGTTCTTGAAAAGAACGCAACGCTTCTGCTGGTCTCTTCGCTGCTGGTCGTCACCATCGGTGGCATCGTGGAAATCGCGCCGCTCTTCTACCTCGAAAACACCATCGAGGATGTGGAAGGCATGCGCCCCTACACGCCGCTCGAGCTGGAAGGCCGGAACATCTATATCCGCGAAGGCTGCTATGTCTGCCACTCGCAGATGATCCGTCCGATGCGCGACGAGGTGGAACGTTATGGTCCCTACTCGCTGGCCGCAGAAAGCCAGTACGACCACCCGTTCCAGTGGGGGTCCAAGCGGACCGGGCCGGACCTGGCCCGCGTCGGCGGCCGGTATTCGGACGAATGGCATGTGGATCACCTGGTGAACCCGCAGTCGGTCGTGCCGGAATCGGTGATGCCGAAATACGCGTTCCTGCTGGACAACCTGCTGACCCCGGAAAGCAGCCATATCGCCGATGTGGTGGCCACCAACGCCTTCGTGGGTGTGCCCTATACCGACGAGATGCTGGAGAACGCCGAAGCCGACTGGCTGGCTCAGGCGGATCCGGACAGCGACTATGACGGTCTGCTGGAGCGTTACGGCGAAAATGTGCAAGTGCGCAATTTCGACGGCAAGCCGGGTGTGTCGGAGATGGATGCTCTGATCGCCTATATGCAGATGTTGGGCACCCTGGTCGACTTCTCGACCTTCACGCCTGACGCAAGCCGGTAAGGGGGCGGACATGGACACCTATTCCATTTTCCGCGAAATCGCCGATAGCTGGGTGCTCCTGGCCATGTTCCTGTTCTTTCTCGGCGTCTGTGCCTGGGCTTTCCGCCCGGGCGCACGCGAGACCCACAAGGACATCGCCAACATCCCGTTTCGTCACGAAGACAAACCTGCCGGTGACGGGGAACTCCCCCGCGCTCAGCACTAAGGAGACCCGGCAATGAGTAAAAAACCTGTTGAAAAGAAAGAGGTCGAAACGACCGGCCACGAGTGGGACGGTATTCAGGAGTTCAACAACCCGCTGCCGCGCTGGTGGGTGTGGGTCTTCTATGCGACCATCGTCTGGGGTGTCTGGTACACCATCGCCTATCCCGCCTGGCCGCTGATCCAGGGGGCGACCGCCGGTTACCTGGGCTTCTCGACCCGCGCCGAGGTTGCGGCTGACATCGAAGCGTTCAAGGAGATGAACGCCGAGCTGGAATCGCAGATGGCCTCGGTCGACCTGACCACGCTGGAACCGGGCTCGGGCCTGCACAACTATGCGATCCAGTCGGGGGCCTCGACCTTCGCGACCTGGTGTTCGCAGTGCCACGGCTCCGGTGCCTCCGGTATCGCCGAGGGCAACGGTTACCCGAGCCTGATCGACAACGATTGGCTTTGGGGTGGTGACATCGAAACCATCGCGACCACGATCCGTCACGGGATCCGGTCCGAGGATGACGATGACACGCGCTATTCGGAGATGCCCGCCTTTGGGGACGATTTCCTGGAAGACGCGGAAATCGCCAATGTCGTGGCCTATGTCATGTCCCTGTCGGACATGTCGGCGGTCAATGGCGATGCGGCGGCTGGCGCAGAAGTGTTCCTGGACAACTGTTCGTCCTGCCACATGGAAGACGGCACCGGCGACCGCGAGCAGGGCGCCCCGAACCTGGTCGACGCGATCTGGCTGTATGGCAAAAGCGAAGCCGAGGTCACCGCGATCGTGTCCGAAGGTCCGTTCGGCGTGATGCCCGCATGGAGCGTCAAACTGTCCGATAGCCAGATCAACGCTGTTGCGGCATATGTACACCAACTGGGCGGCGGCGAATAAGCTGGCCAGTTCCTGATCCGGGGCCTCACTCCCCGGACGGCACCGATCCCTGATCCTGTTCGCGCGTTTCTCCGGGGTCGGTGCCACCAGATACGGGGGGCTGGGCTGACGAAGTCCAGCCCCCAGCCACATCCTCCGCCGTCATATCTGCGCGAGGTGGCATCCCCCGTGATGCCACCTGTGCGGCACCCCTTAAAACAAGGGTCTGGCGCGGCGCCGCGACCGATTGCTTAACACTGTAGCTAACGGTGGCCGAATGTCGCAATGCCAAACCTGTTTTTAGAATATATCTATTGATTCAGGTCAAAGCCCCCCCGGCCTGCTTTTCTCTAGAAGGGGGCAGCCAATACCAGGATCGGATACCGTCCATGTCAGACGCCCCTGAACAGCTATATGCAGCCCGCGAACCCGTCTTTCCAAAACGCGTGAAAGGACCGTTTCGCTCCTTCAAGTGGTGGGCGATGGGGGTGCTGCTGGGCATCTATTACCTGCTGCCCTGGGTGCGTTGGGACCGTGGCCCGAACCTGCCGGACCAGGCCGTGCTGGTCGATATGGCCAACCGCCGCTTCTTCTTCTTCTGGATCGAGATCTGGCCGCATGAGTTCTATTTCATCGCCGGGCTGCTGATCATGGCGGGGCTGGGGCTGTTCCTGTTCACCTCGGCCTTCGGCAGGGTCTGGTGCGGCTATGCCTGCCCGCAGACGGTCTGGACCGACCTCTATATCCTGGTCGAACGCTGGATCGAGGGTGACCGCAACGCCCGCCTGCGCCTGCACAAGCAGAAATGGAACCTGCAGAAGATCCGCCTGCGCCTGACCAAATGGGTGGCCTGGCTGCTGATCGGCCTGGCCACAGGCGGCGCCTGGGTGTTCTTCTTTGCCGACGCGCCGACCATCGCGGTTGAGCTGGTCACCGGCACCGCCCACCCCATGGCCTATTCCTTCGTCTTTACCCTGACCGCGACCACGTTCTTCTTCGGCGGCATCGCGCGCGAACAGATCTGCATCTATGCCTGCCCTTGGCCGCGCATTCAGGCGGCGATGATGGACGAGGATACGATCGTCGTTGCCTATCGCGACTGGCGCGGCGAACCCCGCGGCAAGGCGCGCAAGGGCGATACGACGGAGTATGGAGATTGCGTCGACTGCATGGCCTGTGTGAACGTCTGCCCGATGGGCATCGACATCCGCGACGGCCAGCAGCTGGAATGCATTACCTGCGCCCTGTGCATCGACGCCTGCGACGACATCATGAAGAAACTGGGTCGCGAACGCGGGCTGGTGGATTACATCGCGCTGAAGGACGAACAGAACGAACGCGCGGGCAACCCGAAGACGCCGATCATCAAGCACATGCTGCGCCCGCGCACGCTGCTTTACACCGGGCTCTGGGCCCTGGTCGGCGTGGCGCTGACCGTGGCGCTGTTCATCCGCCCGGCGCTGGAGGTCACCATTCGCCCGGTGCGCAACCCCACCTATGTGACCCTGGCCGATGGCTCGATCCGCAACACCTATGAGATCGGTGTGCGCAACCGTCATGGCGACGACCGGCCCTATTATTTCGCGCTGTCCGACGGCACCGATCTGAAGATCGAACTGGAAGGCACCGACGAGCTTGTGGTAATTGCCGAAGCCGACGAAGAGAAGAAGGTCCGCGTCTATGTCATCGCGCCCAAGGGCAGCGACATGGCGACACGGGATCGGTCGGACCTGCGCATCTGGATCAAGGATGGCGTGACCGGCGACCGGACCTTCAAGGACACGGTGTTCAACGGACGGGGGCGCTGAGCGATGAGCGAGAACGGGGAAAAGCCGGAGTTTGAGCTGAAGGGCAAGCATGTGCTGGCCATCACGGTGTCGGCTTTTGCCGTGATCATCGGGGTAAACCTGTTCATGGCGTTCAGCGCCGTGGGCACTTTCCCCGGGCTCGAGACCAAGAACTCCTATGTCGCCTCGCAGCAGTTCGACCGGCTGCGCGAGGCGCAGGAGGCGTTGGGCTGGACGGTACAGGCGGAGATCGAGGGCGAGCAGCTGATCATCGACATCAAGGATGCCGAAGGCGAGGCGGTCGAGGTCTTGCGCATTGCCGGGATTTTCGGCCGTGCCACCCATGTGAAGGACGACCAGACCCCGGAGTTCAACCGCAGCTCTTCCGGCGCCTATGTGGCCCATGTGGGCGCGCTGGGCGGGGGATACTGGAACTTCCGCATGGAGGCCACCGCCAAGGACGGAACACCGTTCCAGCAGCTTCACCAGATCTATATCGCGGGGCGCTGAGCCATGTCCGTGCCGATTTCCGCCTGTCCGGCCTGTGACGCCGCACCGCTTGCCGAAGAGCAGGCGGGCAAGGGATATCGGGGCAACGGGGCGGAGGCGCAGCGGCTGATGCTGTCGCTGCCGCAGATCTATTGCGCGGCCTGTATCTCGGGCGTGGAACGGGGCCTGGCGACGCAGCCGGGCGTGCGCTCGGCCCGGGTGAACCTGACCCTGAAACGCGCCACGGTCGAGGCCGACCCGGATGTCGAGGCGCAGGACCTGGCCGATTACCTGACCGGCATCGGCTTTGAGGCCTATGAGCTGGACGGTGTGGCCCTGTCGGCGACCGAGACCGACAAGCAGGGCCGCGATCTGCTGATGCGTCTGGGCGTGGCGTTTTTTGCCATGATGAACGTCATGCTGCTGTCGGTCGCGGTCTGGTCCGGCGCCACCGATGCGACACGCGACCTGTTCCACTGGATTTCGGCAGGCATCGCCATTCCGACCGTGGCGTTCTCGTCCCAGGTCTTCTTCAAATCCGCCTGGTCCGCACTGCGCGTTGGGCGGCTGAACATGGACGTGCCGATCTCGCTGGCGATCCTGCTGGCGGTGGGCATGTCGATCTTCGAGACGATGAACTCGGGCGAACACGCTTATTTCGACGCCGCGCTGTCCTTGACCTTCTTCCTGCTGGCCGGGCGCTATCTGGACTACCGCACCCGCTCCGTGGCCCGTTCGGCCGCCGAGGAACTGTCGGCGCTGGAAGTGCCGCGTGCCCATCGGTTGACGGATGAGGGTGAAGAGGTGATCTCGGTGGCCGAACTCAATGTCGGCGACATCGTGCGCGTGGTGCCAGGTGCGCGCGTGCCGGTGGACGGCGTGGTTGTGACCGGCGAAAGCGAGTTGGACCGGTCCCTGCTGACCGGCGAAAGCCTGCCTGTGCCGACCGCGCCCGAGGGCACGGTGATGACCGGCGAAGTGAACCTGACCGGCCCCCTGACCGTGCGCGTGACCGCCGCCGGGCGCGACAGCACGCTGCACCGTATGGCCGATCTGGTCGCCATCGCGGAAACCGCGCGTAACAAATACACCTCGCTGGCCGACAAGGCCGCCGCCGTCTATGCGCCGGTCGTGCATCTGCTGGCGCTGGCGGCTTTCCTGTTCTGGGTCTGGTACTCGGGCGGTGACTGGCGCATGGCGATGAACATCGCGGTTGCCACACTGATCATCACCTGCCCCTGTGCGCTGGGCCTGGCTGTTCCCGCCGTGACCACCGCCGCCTCGGGCACCCTGTTCAAACAGGGTATGCTGTTGAAATCCGCCACCGCGATGGAGCGTCTGGCGGAGGTTGACCATGTGGTGTTCGACAAGACCGGCACCTTGACCGAGGGCAAGCCGGAGCTGGACGATCTGGGCACGCACAAGTCTGACGACCTGTCGGTGGCCCTGGCCCTGGCCGAGGGTAGCTCGCACCCGCTGGCCCAGGCCCTGACCCGCGCGACCCGCGCCGCCGGGGTCACCCCCGCCACGCTGGAGCGGGTGAAGGAGATCCCGGGCAAGGGTATCGTGGCCGACTGGCAGGGGCGCGAAGTGCGTCTGGGCCGGGCCGAATGGCTGGGCGCCAATGCGGTAGGGCAGACCGCCACCTACCTCAAGATCGGCGACCGCCATGCGGTGCCCTTTACCTTCACCGACGCGCTGCGGGACCGCGCGGACGAGGCGATTGCCGCGCTGAAGGCGCAGGGCATTGCGGTCACGCTGATCTCGGGCGACGTGCCCGCCGCCGTCGCTGACATTGCCGGGCGCGTGGGCATTGCCGACTGGCAGGCCGATACGCTGCCCGAGGACAAGGCGGCCTACGTGGGCCAGCTGGCGAAAGCGGGCCACAAGGTGCTGATGGTGGGCGACGGGTTGAATGACACCGCCGCCCTGGCTGCCGCCCATGTGTCGATTTCTCCGGCCTCGGCGCTGGAGGCCACGCGGGTCGTGTCGGACATCGTTCTGCTGGGCAGCTCGCTTGCGCCGCTCGGCGGCTCGGTCGCGCTGGCGAAATCCGCCACCCGCCGGATCAAGGAGAACTTCGGCATCGCGGCGGGCTACAACGCCATCGCCATCCCGATTGCGCTGATTGGCCTGGCCACCCCGCTGGCCGCCGCCTTGGCCATGTCGCTGTCTTCGATTACAGTGTCCGTCAACGCGCTGCGCCTGAGGAAATCATGAACGTCCTGGTTTATCTGATCCCGATCTCGCTGCTGCTGGGCGGCCTGGGCTTGGCCGCTTTCTTCTGGACCCTGAAGAGCAGCCAGTACGACGACCCGGATGGCGACAGCCACCGCATCCTGTCGGATCGCTGGGACGACGCCCCGCCCGAGGATTGATCCGGGACTGACCCGGACGCTCCGGGCCTGCCAAACGCTACCGTATGTCAGATCAGATGCAGGTCGCGCGCCAGCATCGCCGCGTGGGTGCGGTTGCGCGCGCCAAGCTTGCGGATGATCGCCCGCACATGCATCTTCACCGTGACTTCCTGCACGTTGAAATCATGGGCGATTTCCTTGTTCTGCATGCCGTTGCAGATCCCCGCAAGCACCTGCAGCTCGCGGTCGGACAGCTGCGAGGTGATCGCGTTGGCGGTCTCGTCACGATGCCCGTCCAGCATCGACAGGCGCATGCCGCCCGCCAGCAGATGCACCGCGTGGCCCAGCAGGTTGGGATCAATATCGGCGGGCAGAATACCGACCGCGCCCGAGGTCATGATGCGTTGGGCAAGTTCGGTGGTCCCGGCCTGCAACAAGACGCCCAGAGGGCGCGGGCCAAGGGCCTGGCTGATGGCCTGAATGCCCCTATGCCCATTTGCGCCGGGCAGGTCGAACTCCATCAGCACGACGTCCCATTCGACCCCGTTCACCCCGTGTTTTGCCAGGGCCTCAGCGCTGTTAACCTGCGTCATCTGGATGTTCGGATGCGCTTCGGCAACCGCGGCGATGCTTGCACCGCCCCATTCCTCACTCGCTGCGACGAGTACTTTCAAATCTTACACCCTTTCCCCTAAGGACAATCGTCCGTCGGGCAGCCAACCACTGGTTGCATGATTGGCACAACGGCAAGGTGAGGTGTACCTATCAATAAGGATAAGGTTTTATTGCTTTTTTTAGCGATTGTTCAGAGGTTTTTCCCTGAATTGCGACGATCCGGCGGGAAGTCTGTGCAGAATGCGAAGGTTTCCCCCTCGTCAGGCCAAACCCGAGAGTTTCACATGGATTTCGCAAAGAGAATCAGTGCCTAACGCGCCTCGGTTCGGGCAATCAGCTCCAGCACGGCGGGGCCCATCGCGGCGACCACCAGGCGCACGCCCTCAGCATTCGGGTGCAGTCCGTCGGCTTGCAGGTAGGTCGCGACGACGGTCTCGCGGTTGGGCAGGTTGCTCAGACCTTGCAGGAAATCTGGGAACAATGCGGCGCCGTATTGTTCCGAAAGCGCCGGGTAGATGGCATCGAAACTCTGCTGGTAGGTGGTGCCGAAGTTGCCGGTGGCCTTCTGCCCGACCAGAAGCACCGGCAGGTCACGTGCGGTGAGTTGATCGAGGATCGAAGCCAGGTTCGCTTTGGCTGCCGGGGCCGGGATGCCGCGCAGGATGTCATTGCCGCCAAGCGCAACGATCACCGCGTCGACTTCGTCGGTCAGCGACCAGCCCAACCGGGCCGCCCCGCCCGCGGTGGTGTCGCCCGACACACCTGCATTGATCAGCTGTACCTCGGCCCCGTTGTCTGCCAACCAGGCCTGCAGTTGAGGTACGAACCCCTGATCGGCAGGCAGCCCGTAGCCATGGGTCAGGCTGTCGCCAAGGGCCAGAATGGTCACCGGTTCCGCGCGGGCGGGCAGCGCCAGGGTCAGACCCGTCAAAACCAATGCAATTGCCGTCTTGAGAATGCCGCGCATGGCCCCATATCCCCTTGATACCGATCAGAAAGGCCCATTCATGACAGACCCCGTGCTGACATTGCAAGATACCCGTCTTCAGTTGGAGGGCAATGCTGGCCCCGTCAAGATCCTGAACGGGATTGATCTTGAGGTCACACGGGGCGAGAGCCTGGGGCTGACCGGCCCATCGGGGTCCGGGAAGTCATCGCTGCTCATGCTAATGGGCGGGCTGGAGCGGGCCACCGGAGGCACGGTCAGCGCCTTGGGTCGCGACCTGGGCGCGATGAACGAGGATCAGCTGGCGCGCTTTCGCCGCGACCATATGGGGGTGGTGTTTCAGAGCTTTCACCTGATCCCGACCATGACCGCATTGGAAAATGTCGCCACGCCCCTGGAGCTGGCCGGCGCGAAGGATGCTTTCGACCGTGCGGCCGAGGAGCTGGAAGCGGTCGGTCTGGGGGATCGGATGGACCATTACCCGGCGCAGATGTCGGGCGGGGAGCAACAGCGCGTGGCGCTCGCCCGCGCCGCCGCCCCGCGCCCGGATATCCTGCTGGCCGATGAACCCACCGGCAATCTGGATGGAACCACCGGGCACGCGATCATGGAGCTCTTGTTCGGGCTGCGCGACCGCCACGGCGCGACCCTGGTGCTGGTCACCCACGCGCCGGAACTGGCGGAACGTTGCGACCGGGTGGTGTCCCTGGCCGATGGGGTGCTGGTGTGAGCGTCGCCTGGCGCATTGCCCGGCGCGAGCTGCGCGGCGGGCTGAAGGGGTTCCGTGTCTTCCTGGCCTGCCTGGCGCTTGGCGTGGCCGCCATTGCGGCGGTTGGCACCGTGCGTGAGAGCATTCGCGCAGGGCTGGCGACCGAGGGTGCGGCCTTGCTGGGCGGGGACGCCGAGGTCACGCTGACCTACCGCCGGGCGGATGCGGCGGAGCTGGCGGCGCTGGAGGCGGCCTCGGATGCGCTGTCGGAGGTCATCGAATTCCGTTCGATGGCCGTGGTGGGCGCTGGCGAGACCGAGGACCGGGCCCTGACGCAGGTGAAGGCGGTGGATGCGGCTTACCCGTTGGTCGGGCAGGCGATGCTGGAGCCTGCGATGCCCTTGGCTGATGCCTTTGCGGGCCGGGGCGACACTCCGGGCGCGGTGATGGACCGGCTGCTGGTGGAGCGGTTGGAGCTGTCCGTGGGGGATGAATTTGCCTTGGGCGGCAAGGGGTTCGTGTTGACTGCCACGTTGGTGCGCGAGCCGGATAATGCCTCGGGAGGCTTTGGCCTGGGGCCACGGACGATGGTGGCGAGCGCGGATCTGGAGGGCTCCGGTCTGATCGCGCCGGGCTCTCTGTTTGATACGCATTACCGGCTGGAGTTGCCCGAAGGTACGGACCTGGCCGCCGCTGAGACGCGTGTTCTGGGCGGGCTCGAAGGCGCCGGGGCGCGCTGGCGTGACGCGCGCGACGGGGCGCCGGGGGTGCGGGTCTTTGTCGAACGGCTGGGGGCATTCCTGGTGCTGGTGGGCCTGGCCGGGCTGGCGGTCGGCGGGGTCGGCGTCAGCGCCGCCGTGCGCGCCTTTCTGGATGGGAAGACCGCGACCATTGCCACGTTGAAAACGCTGGGTGCGACTGGGCGAACGATCTTTACCGTCTACCTGATGCAGATCGGCGTGCTGACCGCGCTGGGGCTGGGGATAGGGCTGGTACTGGGTGCGGCGCTGCCGCTGGCCTTCGCGCCGATCATCGAAGCGCGCCTGCCGATCCCGGCGGAGTTCACCCTGCAATGGGCACCGCTGGGGGAGGCGGCCCTGTACGGGCTGCTGGCCGCCTTGCTGTTCACGCTCTGGCCGCTGGCGCAGGCCGAACAGCTGCGCGCGGCGGCGTTGTTTCGCGATGCCTCGCTGGGGCGCAGGCGATTGCCGCGCTGGCCGTGGATTGTGGTGACGGCGGTGCTGTTGGTGGCGCTCGTGGGCCTGGCAGCCTGGCTGACTGGGGTGGCGGTGCTGGCCTTCTGGTCGGCGGTGGGCATCCTGGGCGCCTTCGTGGTGCTGTTGTTGGCGGGGGCGGGCATTCGGCTGCTGGCACGCTGGTTGGCTGGCCGCAGGGCCTTGCGCGGGCGACCCGTGTTGCGCGGGGCCTTGTCTTCGGTTGGCGGGCCGGGCGGCGAGGCGGGTTCGGTCGTGCTGTCGCTCGGGCTGGGCCTGTCGGTGCTGGCCGCCGTGGGTCAGATCGACAACAACCTGCGCGGCGCCATCGACCGCGAGCTGCCCGAAGTCGCGCCGAGTTTCTTCGTGGTGGATATCCAGCCCGACCAGGTGGCCGACGTGCTGGCGCGGGTCGAAGACGACCCGGCAGTCAGCCGTATCGACCGCGCGCCGATGCTGCGCGGGGTGATTACCGGGATCAACGGGCGACCGGCCAGTGAGGTGGCAGGCGATCATTGGGTGGTGCGGGGCGACCGGGGGCTGACCTATGCCGCCGCCAAGCCCGACCGCACCACGGTCACGGCGGGGCAATGGTGGCCCGAGGATTATGTTGGAGATCCGCAGATCAGCTTTGCCGAGGAAGAGGCTTTTGAGATGGGCCTGTCGCTGGGCGACACGATGACGGTAAACATCTTGGGGCGCGACATTACCGGCACGATCACCAGCTTCCGCGCGGTGGATTTCAGCTCGGCGGGCATGGGGTTCGTGATGACGATGAACCCCGCCGCGCTGCAAGGTGCGCCGCATACGCATATCATGACGATCTATGCCGATCAGGCGGCCGAGGCGGCTATCCTGCGGGATCTGAGCCGGGGCTGGCCGAATATCACGGTGATTTCCGTGCGCGACGCCATCGGACGCGTGACCGGGCTGATGGGGCAGGTGGCCGCCGCAATCACCTATGGCGCGCTGGCCTCGCTGGTGACCGGCTTCGTGGTGCTGATCGGCGCTGCGGCCGCCGGGGAACGGGCGCGGACCTGGGAGGCGGCGGTGCTGAAGACGCTGGGCGCCTCGCGCGGATCGGTGCTGGCCAATTTCGCTCTGCGCTCGGCCATCCTGGGAGGGGCGGCCGGGCTGGTCGCGGTCTTTGCCGGGGGGCTTGCCGGCTGGGCGGTGACCCATTTCGTGATGGAAGGCGAGTTCGCCTTCGAGCCGGTCAGCGCGGTGGCGATCGTCACCGGCGGCGTGCTGGTGACGGTGCTGGCCGGGCTTGCCTTTGCCTGGCGGCCGCTGGCGGCACGGCCCGCACGGGTGCTCAGGGCGCGGGAGTAATACGCCTTTCGCGTACCGCCTGCTGGTGACGTCGGAGCGAGGGGCCAGCCCCTCGCGCACCCCGGGATATTTTTTGGAAAGATGAAAGGGGCTTATGTTCCGTGAGCGGGGCGGTGTTCCTTGCGAATGACCAGTTTGAGCCCGGACCAGATGTCATCCACGGCGCAGACCTTCACGTCGACCAGCGTGGTGGTCAGCGCCAGGGCGCGGATCACGTCTTCGGTGAGGTCGGTTGGGACCTTGGAGGCTTTCTTGGGCCAGCTCACCCAGATCATGCCGTCTTTGTCGAGGGCGGCGAGGGCCTGGGGCAGGGTGTCCTCCAACCAGGCGCGGCTGTCGGTGAAGAGATGGATGACGTCATGGGGGCCGGGGCCCAGGCTGTCTTCGACGACAAGAAAGGCGCGGGAGGTGGTCAGCGTGGCCAGGGACGCTGGACGGTTCAGCCAGCAGACACGCTGCCCGTCCTTGAGACCGAGTTTCTTTTCAAGCGGTGTGCCGGAATAGCCTGCCATCAACGTTCTCCCCAAGCTTGATCCCGGGTGCCTGCCCGAGGCGGCGGCGCAGCCGACACCGAGGTATCGCGTGCGCCGAAGGCGCTCCTTTGGATCAATGCAAAAAGCCCCGCCAGATTGGCGGGGCTTTTCGGATCGGTCAACGTGGCACTTAGACGGTGCGCGAGATCATCATCTTCTTGATCTCGCCAATGGCCTTCGCGGGGTTCAGGCCTTTCGGGCAGGTCTTGGCGCAGTTCATGATCGTGTGGCAGCGGTAGAGCTTGAAGGGATCCTCCAGCTCGTCCAGGCGCTCGCCGGTGGCTTCATCGCGCGAGTCGATGATCCAGCGGTAGGCGTGCAGAAGTGCGGCCGGGCCGAGGTAGCGGTCGCCGTTCCACCAGTAGCTCGGGCAGGAGGTCGAGCAGCTGGCGCACATGACGCATTCATAGAGGCCATCGAGCTTCTTGCGATCCTCGATCGACTGTTTCCATTCCTTGGCAGGCTGGTTGGTCTTGGTCTCCAACCACGGCATGATCGAGGCATGCTGGGCGTAGAAATGGGTGAGATCCGGCACCAGGTCCTTGACCACCGGCATATGCGGCAGCGGGTAGATCTTCACGTCGCCCTTGATCTCGTCCATGCCGAAGATACAGGCCAGCGTGTTGCCGCCGTCGATGTTCATCGCGCAGGAGCCACAGATGCCCTCGCGGCAGGAGCGGCGGAAGGTCAGGGTCGGGTCGATCTCGTTCTTGATCTTGATCAGCGCGTCCAGGACCATCGGGCCGCAATTGTCCATGTCGACGAAATAGGTGTCGACGCGCGGGTTTTCACCATCATCGGGGTTCCAGCGATAGATCTGGAACTTGCGCACATTGGAACCCTCGGGCTTGGGCCAAGTCTTGCCGACGCGAACGGTCGAGTTCTTGGGGAGCTTGAATTGTACCATTTATTACGCTCCTAGTTTGCTAAGACGGCGTTGATAATGTTCTAGGCGACCTTCACCATCATCTAGTCTGATAATGATTAGGTCCCCGTGATCCGGGCCATTTTCCATGGGAAAAACGCGAGTAACTACTTCAAAGTAAATTGGGTTACCTTCGAGGTCGTTATCAATGAGAAGATCCCCAGGTGCCGGGTTTGTACCGTTAGACAACTCTCCCCGGTTCTCGACATTTCCCGATGGCTGGAGTTCCATAAGAACGTAGCTAGTCATTCTTGGCTCCTTAGAACGTCCGCGCTTTGGGCGCGATTTTTTTCAGGGCGATGCCGCCTTCGTCTTCGGTGGTCAGCGGATCCAGAACGACCGGGCGATAGGACAGCTCGACCTTGGTGCCGGTCTCGTCCACGCGGCTGATCGTGTGCACGCGCCAGTTCTCGTCGTCGCGATCCGGGAAATCCTCGTGGGCGTGGGCACCGCGGCTTTCCTTGCGCGCTTCGGCCGAGACGATGGTCGAGATCGCCGAGGGCATCAGGTTGGTCAGCTCGAGCGTTTCCATCAGGTCCGAGTTCCACACCAGCGAGCTGTCGGTGACCTTAAGGTCGCCCATCTTGCCGGCGATCTCGGTCATCGCTTCGACACCTTCGGCCATGGTCTTGGCGGTGCGGAAGACGGCGGCGTCGCGCTGCATGGTCTTCTGCATCTCAAGCCGCAGGTCGGCGGTGGCGATGGCGCCATTGGCGTGGCGCAGCCCGTCGAAACGTTCGAAGGCCTTGTCGATCGAGGCTTGGTTCGGCTCCGGGTTCGGCGCGGCGGCATCGACCACCTCACCGGCGCGGATCGCGGCGGCGCGGCCAAAGACCACGAGGTCGATCAGCGAGTTCGAGCCGAGGCGGTTGGCGCCATGCACCGAGGCACAGCCGGCCTCGCCCGCAGCCATCAGGCCGGGCACGACCGCGTTCGGATCGTCCTTGGTCGGGTTCAGCACTTCGCCCCAGTAGTTCGTGGGAATGCCGCCCATGTTGTAATGCACCGTGGGCAGGACCGGGATCGGTTCCTTGGTCACATCGACACCGGCGAAGATCTTGGCGCTTTCCGAAATGCCCGGCAGGCGTTCGGCCAGGGCCTCAGCGGGCAGGTGGTTGAGGTTGAGGAAGATATGGTCGCCCTCGGCGCCCACACCGCGGCCCTCGCGGATCTCCATCGTCATCGAGCGGGAAACGTAGTCGCGCGGCGCCAGGTCCTTGTACTGGGGCGCGTAACGCTCCATGAACCGTTCGCCTTCGGAGTTGGTCAGGTAGCCACCCTCGCCACGTGCGCCTTCGGTGATCAGGCAGCCCGAGCCGTAGATGCCGGTCGGGTGGAACTGCACGAACTCGAGGTCCTGCATCGGCAGGCCCGCGCGCATGATCATGCCACCGCCGTCACCGGTGCAGGTGTGGGCCGAGGTGGCCGAGAAATAGGCGCGGCCATAGCCGCCGGTGGCCAGCACGACCATCTTGGCGTTGAACACGTGGAAGGTGCCGTCATCGAGCTTCCAGCAGACCACGCCCTGGCACTGCCCGTCTTCGGACATGATCAGGTCGATGGCGAAATATTCGATGTAGAACTCGGCGTTGTTTTTCAGCGACTGGCCATAGAGCGTGTGCAGGATGGCGTGGCCGGTGCGGTCGGCGGCGGCGCAGGTGCGCTGCACGGCGGGGCCTTCGCCGAACTCGGTGGTGTGGCCACCGAAGGGACGCTGGTAGATCTTGCCTTCTTCGGTACGGCTGAACGGAACGCCGTAGTGCTCCAGCTCATAGACCGCCTTGGGCGCCTCGCGGGCCAGGTATTCCATCGCGTCGGTGTCGCCCAGCCAGTCCGAGCCCTTCACGGTGTCATACATGTGCCACTGCCAGTGGTCCGGGCCCATGTTCGACAGCGAGGCGGCGATGCCACCCTGGGCGGCCACGGTGTGGGAGCGGGTCGGGAAGACCTTGGTCACGCAGGCGGTGCGCAGCCCCTGTTCGGCCATGCCCAGCGTGGCACGCAGACCGGCGCCGCCAGCCCCGACGACCACGACGTCATATTCATGCGTCTCGTATTCGTATGCAGCCATTTGTCGTTCTTCCTGTTTTAGAGCGCCATGCGAGCGAGCGCGAAAAGGCCCGTGGTGATCAGCACATAGGCCAGGGCCTGGAGCCCGATGAGAGTAAGCTTCTGCGCGGCACCGTGCATGTAATCCTCAACCGCGGCCTGGGCCTCATGGGTCAGGTGGAACACGCCGACGATCAGCGTGAGGGCGGTGATCAGGGCCGGGAAGGGGCGGGCGTAATAGGCCTGGACCTCTTCGAAGCTGCCGCCCAGGCCGATGCCGAAGGTAATGACGAAGAGCGGCACCAGCACGACCAGAGCGGCCGAGCTGACCATCATCTGCCAGTGGTGGTGAGTTCCGGCGCGGCCTGATCCCAGGCCGGTTGCGCGTTTGCGATCGGTCAGATATCTCATGTCAGCTCTCCTCAGACCACAATGACGGTGATGATGGTCAGGATGGTGGCACCGGCGAACATGCCGATGGCCATCTTCTCGGCGATCGGGATTTCGATGGCATATCCCAGATCCCAGATCAGGTGACGCAGGCGGCCCAGCATGTGGTAGAAGAAGCCCCAGGCGGCGAGTGTCATGACAATGTCGCCGATCAGGCTGCGCATCAGCCCGTCGATCATGGCGAAGGCGCTTTCCGAAGAGGCCGCAGCCAACAGCCAGAGCACCACCAGCACGGACATGACCAACATGCCGATCCCGGTAATTCGCACCATGATCGAGGACACGGAGGTCAGTTGCGGGCGGTAGATGGATAGGTGGGGTGACAGCGGGCGATTGCCCCGGTTCACGTCGGCCATGAAGTAGCCCCCTTCTCTGTCTGTTTCGGCTTTGTGACAGGAATAACGGTTTTTATGACGGAGTCACGCAGGAAGAGGTCGCAAAGGGGTGTTATTTGCGCTAACAGCGACGCTTTGTCCAGTTTCGTGATCACAACCTGCGCAGCTGTGATCACAAAAGCCGCCCAAGGGTGGAGACTCACTCTGAAATGATGGTGAATGCGGCATTATTCACCGGTGCCCAGCAGACTTTGCACGCCGGCGATGGGAAACATCGGCACGAGAAAGGCCACGATAAGGCACAATGCGCCGCGCCACGGGCCCACATCCAGATCACGCAGCGCCAAGCGAACCGCGACGGTGGTGCCGCGCACCAGGATGACGATGAGCAGGATCACCATCAGCATGGCCACACCATCGAGCACCGTTTCGGGAATGGCGAGCAGGTCTTGCAGCAGCCGCGCGGCCCCTTGTGTAAGCGTGGCGAAGAGTTCCGCTCCGACCACCACCATGGCCAGGGTCAGGGCAATCGACATCAAGGCAAAGGGGGGCACGTGCCGACCGAGAAAGCGGTTGGCCGTCCCCTTGGCGATCACTGCGAAGAGAAGCGCATAGATCCCGGCTCCAAGGGCGATGAAATCCCCCAGAACGCCGCCAAGAAACTCCATGACGGGCTCGGCGCCTCCGGATCGCTCCGGTGAGGGGGCGTACAGGCCCGTGGCAAGCGAGACCTTCTTGACCGCGAACAGAAGCAGAAGAAGCTCGATAAATCCCGCGAAGCTGCGGGTCAGGTCATCGGTTGTGTTCTCGACGGAAAACCGGGACCCATGGCGGAGCAGTAGCAGCGGTCGACGCCAGCCATTCACATATTTCTCCAGGCTGCCCCAAAGCACCCGCAGGACCGCCGCGATATCGCTGCGCATCCCGCCCGGCATGGCTCAGTCAAACAGCCGACCCAGATGGGTGGCGTATTCGGTGCACATGATGATCTCGCGCTTGCCGGGGTCATAGAAGGCGTTGACCTCGTCGCAGGGGATGACCGACACGGCCAGGTCCTCGGGAAGGACCATGACCTGGTTCAGCCGGTCGACCTCCCCCTTGATGAAGACGGTCAGCGCGTCATCCTCGCGCAGCATCCAGTCCATCTTGATCGAGTTGCCGGGGGCGTCTGCGGCCAGATCGTCCAGCACGCCGCCCCAGGAGCGGTTGGCCAGCTCGAACTCATCAGCACAGGTGCGGGCGCGTTGGTCGGGCAGGCCCAGTTCCTCGGCCAGGTCCGCGCGTTCATCCGGTTTGGCGCCGTAGAACAGGCAGACCAGGTTGTAATAGCGCTGCAGGTTCGACCCGTGCACGTCCCATTCGGCATAGCGTTCGCCGCGCGCCTCTGCGCGTTCGGCATCCTCGGAATAGGCACCTGCGGCGTCATAGGCGAGGCGGATCGCCTTGTCCTCGTCATGCAGCCGGTTCATCAGGATCACGGAGAAGACGTCGGCGGCGAACTCCTCGGGCCCGAAGACGGGCAGATCCATGATGTCGATCACCGCATGGCCCAGCTCGTGATAGAGCGTTTCGATGATGTTGGATTGCACGAAACGCTGGCGCGGCGTCACCACGGCGCGGGTCGCGGTGGCGACGGATCCGTCATCCTCGAAGGTGACTGTGGGCGGCAGCAGGTCCTCGCCGGGGACCTGTTCGCGCGGGGCGACCTCATCGCCCTTGCCGCCCGCAAACGCAGGGGCGGCAAGGGACAGACCGAAAACGGTCAAAACGGATAGAACAATACGCAGTTTCATACCATCATCGTGGCGATAAACCGCGTGTGGTCAAGCCTGTCCTGCCTTAGCGGCGCAGCGGCAGCCCGTCCTTGTCGGTCATCGAGCCGATCACGATGCGCACGAAGTCGATCAGGGTCCAGATGCCAAGGCCCCCCAGGGTCAGCAGCATCAGGATGCCGGTGCCGGTCTTGCCCAGATAAAACCGGTGCACACCCAGGCCGCCAAGGAAGAAACATAGCAAAATAGCGGGTACGAATTCCTTGCGGCTGAATTCCTGGGGGGTTGTATCGGTCATTAATAAGCTCCTGTAGGTGTTGCGACGCGCAGCCCGTCGCCGTCACGCCATTTCCCGATGATGAGAAGGTAGAAAACAAAGACTGTGTGGACCCCGTCGATCAGCAATGTCAGCAGGGCCGTTCCCACCATGTCCTGAGACAGGAAGGTAAAGAACAGCACCACCAACGCCAAGTCTGCAAGACCGTGCAGGTAGTCCTTGAGATAGAAATGGTGGATACCGAGGGTGCCGAAAACCCCGCATAAAGCCACAGCAATGCCATAGGATTTCGGAGAAATCTCGTCTCTGCCCGTCATGTTTTGCCCACTCGTTAAAGTAGTGGCATATGGTCATGACGGGCCGGAGGCGTCAAGTCAAACCGGCATGAGCGCCCAGTAGTCAAGGTCCAGCATCACCTCGGGCAGGTATTTCCCGTCTTCGCCCTTGAGCGCGAAGGGGGCCGCGCCGTGTTTGGTGGCGACGAGGCGCAGGCGGATGGCGCCGACGCCGGGGGCGGAGGTCTCGGCCTTGTCCAGCACCTCGGACCAGGCGCGGATCGTGTCGCCCGAGAAGCACGGGTTCGCATGGGCGCCCGCGTTGAGGCCGACGATCATCTGCGCATTGGCCAGCCCGTTGAAGGACAGGGTGCGCGCCATCGAGATCACGTGGCCGCCGTAGATCAGGCGCTTGCCGTCCGGGCGGTTGGTGGCGTCGAAATGCACCTTGGCGGTGTTCTGCCACAGGCGGGTTGCCATCATGTGTTCGGCTTCTTCCACCGTGACGCCGTCGACATGGTCGATCTTCTCGCCCACTGCGTAGTCGCCCCAGCGGTGGCGTTCACCGGCCAGGGTGAAATCGTAACGGCCGAAGTCCAGGCCTTCGGGGATCACGAGGTCGGAGGCTTCCAGCGCCGGCTTCAGCTCGGGGATCAGCGTGTCGGGCGCCGGGGCGTCCAGATCGCGTTTGCGCACCATCACCCAGCGGATGTAGTCCAGCACGACCTCGTCATTCTGGTTCATGCCCTTGGTGCGTACCCAGACCACGCCGGACTTGCCGTTGGAGTTCTGTTTCAGACCAATCACCTGCGAGGTCGAACGCAGCGTGTCCCCCGGATAGACCGGTTTCAGCCAGCGACCTTCGGCATAGCCCAGGTTGGCGACCGCGTTCAGCGAGACGTCCGGCACGGTCTTGCCAAAGACCAGGTGGAAGGCGGCCAGATCGTCGATCGGGGCGCCGTCCAACCCGCAGTCACGGGCGAACTCATCCGAGCTGTAGAGCGCGTGGCGGGCCGGGTAGAGCGCGTGATAGAGCGCGCGTTCGCCGCCTGACACGGTGCGCGGCACGGCGTGGGAAATGGTCTCGCCAATGCGATAGTCTTCGAAAAAGCGGCCCGGGTTCGTTTTGGCCATCACTGCTCTCCAAGTTTGATGTCGGGGGTATAGTCGCCCGAGACCTCCTTGGTGACCGCCTGCGCGCAGCGCATGGTGCCGGTCACCGGGTCGTGGGCGTATTGCGGGCCGCCATGCAGCGCCCAGCCCTTGTTCAGGGCCTGGGTCACCTTGTGGCAGAAGGCGGCGGTGTCCTCCTCGGTCAGCAGTCGATAGAGCTTCATGTGCCTAGCCGTAGGTTCCGAGGAACGGGTGGTAGCCCAGCCAGAAATGCACAAACGAGATGATCGCGTAGAGCATGACGGTGACCAGGACGAGTTTCAGGTCCTTGGTGAAGGGGCCGCGTTCGGGGCGCTGCCAGGTGGGCTCGGCGCGGTTGATGATGATCATTTCCAGTACGGCCCAGATCGCCATGGAGGTGAAGAGCACCACGGTCACCACGTCGCCATTCACCAGCAGGTGTGAGCCCGCCCAGATGAACATGCCGGTCAGCATCGGGTGACGTAGCTTGGTTTTCGCCACCCCCGAGGCCTCGCCCGCGCCGAACAGGAACACCGACACCAGCATCAGAAGGTTCACAAGGTGGCCCATGCCGGGCAGGGGGGTGTAGAGCGGGATGAACTCCGCCCCGCGCACGCCGATGATCATCAGGATCAACCCGATGCCGATCACCGCGGCCGAGATCCCCTTGGCCTTGGCCCCGAGCCCCGCGTGGGCCCCGGGCAGGATACGTTTCCAGAAATGCCCTGCATACCACAGGGAGATGCCGATAATCAGCCAGGTCATTTATGCCTCCATATCGGCCCGGGAGGGATCAGCCCTCCAGGGCGGCAATGGCATCTGCTTTCGCCAGCAGCGCCTTCGCGGTGACGATATGCAGATTTTCGACGATCTTTCCATCCACCACGGCGACGCCCTGACCGGCGGCCTCGGCTTCGTCGAAGGCGATGATCTGGCGGCGGGCCAGGTCGACCTCGGCCTCGGAAGGGGCGAAGGCGGCATTGGCCACGTCCAGCTGGGCCGGGTGGATCAGTGTCTTGCCGTCAAAGCCCATGTCGCGACCCTGATCGCATTCGGCTTTCAGGCCATCGGCATCCTTGAAGGCGTTGTAGACCCCGTCGATGGCCACGACACCATGCGCCTTGGCGGCCAGCAGGCACAGGTGCAGCCCGCCCATCATCGGCAGGCGGTCGGCGCGGAAGCGGGTGTTGAGCTCCTTCGCCAGGTCATTGGTGCCCATGACGAAGCCCTTGAGGCGCGGGTGAGCGGCGATCTCGGCCGCGTTCAACATGCCCAGAGGGGTTTCCATCATCGCCCAGAGGTCCACGTCCGGGATCAGCGCGGCCAGGTCATCCAGCTGCGCGGCGGAGTCCACCTTTGGCATCAGGATCGCGTCGATATCTGCGCCGATCATCGCCGCCACGTCGCCCTTGCCCCAGTCCGTGTCGAACCCGTTGATGCGCACGATCTTGGCCCGGTTGCCGTACCCGCCCTTGTCCAGCTCGGCGCGCAGCGTGGCGCGGGCCTCCAGCTTGGCGTCCGGCGCCACGGCGTCTTCGAGGTCGAAGATGATCGCATCCGTGGCCAGGCCGCGCGCCTTTTCCAACGCACGCTCCTTCGAGCCGGGGATGTAGAGAACCGAACGGTAGGGGCGCAGGGTCTGGGTCATGATTCTGTATCTCCGCAATATTGTTGCGCAAGGGATCACAGTTGCGCATGAATCTGCAAGGGCAATTTTGCCGCGCTGCAGAAATTTTACGCTGCGTTCCGGCGCGGGCTATGACGCAAAATGCGGCCGAACGGCGCATTAACCAGTTCTTTGCCTCTTTGCCGCAGGCTTTGAAGACGCGCCGAGTGACGGGAGGGCCCGCGGATGGCCGCCGTTTGAAACGGGAACAGGCTCGGCACCTTGACGACAACGGGGACGGTTTGACCGCCAGACGCCTGACGCGCGCCTGGATGGCCCGGTGGAGCTGTGTCCGTCTAGCAAAAGGAAAGACCCATGAAACAGCAAGTGCTTGCTCATGTTCGTCTGGTGGGCCTCGGCATCGGCGCGATCCTTCTTTCGGCCGGCCAGCTGGCCGCACAGAACAACAACTGCGCCGAGCGCGGCCGCGTGCTGGAACGCCTGTCGGGCACCTATGGCGAGACCCGCCAGTCGATCGGCCTGGCCGCCAACAACCAGGTGGTCGAGGTGTTTGCCAGCGAGGAAGGCTCCTGGACCATTACCGTGACCCTGCCCAATGGCATGATGTGCCTGGTTGCCGCCGGTCAGAACTTCGAACGTGTGGACGAGGAACTGACGCCTGCGATGCTGGGCGACCCGGTCTGAACCGGTCAGGTAAGCGCGTCGAAGACCAGCTTGCCGCCAGTCACCACCAGAAGCGCATAGGTCAGGGCGAAATAGGCGCGCTCGGAAAACACCCGATGCGCCCAGACGCCCAACCAGACACCGATTACGGCGAAGGGGATCAGGAACAGATCCGCCTTCGCCGTCTGCCAGGTAAAGATGCCCAGGAAGGCATAGGGGATGAATTTCATCAGGTTGATGGCCCAGAAGACGATCACGGTCGTGGCCTGGTAGGTGGTCTTGTCCAGCCCGCGCGACAGAAGGAACACCGCCGCCGGTGGCCCGCCCGCGTGGCTGATGAAACTGGTCAGCCCGCCCACCACTCCGGCGAGCCGCCCCGCACGGTCTGACAGGTGCCGCCCGGAAGGCGTCCAGAGCCGCAGTTTCACCGCCGCCTGGAACGCCACGAACCCCAGCGCCACCAGTCCGATCAACAGGCGAAACAGGTCCGGGTCCACCGCCTTGTAGATCAGCCCACCCAGCACCACGCCAGGCACCGCCCCCAGGATCAGGGCCCAGGCCGAGGGCCCATCCCATTTTTTCCAGTAGGGTTTCAGCGCGGTCACATCCATCAGCATCAGAAGCGGCAGCATCAGCCCGATGGCCGCGCCCGGGTCCAGAATCAGAGCAAGCAACGGCGTCGCCGCAAAGGCCGCGCCAGAGCCGAAGCCCCCCTTGGACACCCCCGCAAAGATCACCGCGGGAATCGCGAAGGCAAAGAATGTCAGGTCCAGAACCTCGGGCATATCCGCTCCGAAAACGTCGCATTTGTTGCGGTTTAGCGCTACCTGTGTATGCGATTGGATACAAGCCTTCACCCATGCCGCAGCGCGGCACACTTGCTTTGCCGCCGCATTCGGACTAGGCATTCACGCGAATTTCAACCTGACCCGGAGACCTGACCCATGGCCAGACCCAAAATCGCGCTTATCGGCAGCGGCATGATCGGCGGCACCCTTGCCCACCTGGCAGCCCTGAAAGAACTGGGCGATATCGTCCTGTTCGACATTGCCGACGGCATCCCGCAGGGCAAGGCGCTGGACATCGCCGAAAGCGGCCCGGTCGAGCGTTTCGACGCGGCCCTGTCGGGCACCACCGACTACGCCGATATCGCGGGCGCCGATGTCTGCATCGTCACCGCCGGTGTGCCGCGCAAGCCGGGCATGAGCCGCGACGATCTGCTGGGCATCAACCTGAAGGTCATGAAATCGGTTGGCGAAGGCATCAAGCAGCATGCCCCCGACGCCTTCGTGATCTGCATCACCAACCCGCTGGACGCGATGGTCTGGGCGCTGCGCGAATTCTCGGGCCTGCCGCATGAGAAAGTCGTCGGCATGGCCGGCGTGCTGGACTCGGCCCGTTTCCGCCACTTCCTGTCGGAAGAGTTCGACGTGTCGATGAAGGACGTCACCGCCTTCGTGCTGGGCGGCCACGGCGACACCATGGTGCCGCTGACCCGTTATTCGACCGTCGCCGGTATCCCGCTGCCCGACCTGGTGGACATGGGCTGGACCACGCAGGAGAAACTGGACGCCATCGTGCAGCGCACCCGTGACGGTGGTGCCGAGATCGTCGGCCTGCTGAAAACCGGTTCGGCTTATTACGCCCCGGCAGCCTCAGCGATCGAAATGGCCGAAGCCTATCTGAAAGACCAGAAGCGCCTGCTGCCCTGTGCCGCCTACGTGGACGGCGCGCTGGGCCTGAAGGGCATGTATGTGGGCGTGCCGACCGTGATCGGTGCGAACGGCATCGAGCGCATCGTCGACATCAAGATGAACAAGGACGAACAGGCCATGTTCGACAAGTCGGTCGAAGCCGTGAACGGCCTGGTCGAGGCCTGCAAGGGTATCGACCCGTCGCTGGCCTGAGCCGCGACACTCATCGGACAGTGAAGACAGCGAAGGCCGGGCGTCAGCTCGGCCTTTTGCGTTTCAGCTGTGTATTTAGGGCCTGCAGCTCGTCCTCGTGCAGGGCATCGAAGGCGGCGGCGCTCAGGTCAACCGTCGCCCCGGGGGCATGGGCACGGATCGCTCCGGCGAGGTCGAGAGGGAACTCGCCGAGCGCGCCCAAACCGGTCAATTGCGCGGCGCGCACCAAGGACAGGCGAAACATGGCCTCGTCCAGGGCCAGCGCCTCGGTCAGCGGTTCGTCCGCGGCCAGGATGCGATCGACGGCCCGGCGCCGGGCCGGATGCAACATGTGGTGCAGCGTGCCGGGTCGGCTTGCGTAGCGCAGGGTCTTCAACGCCCAGTGGCGCGGGGTCAGCCCGTCGAAATGCAGGATGCGCGCGCGACTGGCGGTGGCATGCGTCAGATCGCGTCCGCCGCGTTTGTCACGCACCATGTGGATGCCCAGGAATCCGGTGCTGCCGCAGCGCATCATCGCCTTGCCGCTGGAATGTCCGCTCAGCCCGCCAGAGAGGTATTGCGCAGTGTCTCCATGGATGCGCCGACTGGTCGCCCGGCCTTTCACCCGGGCGCGAAAGGTCGTGCCGAAGAGCTGCGCATCAGCGCTGGTCCAGCAGCGTTCGATGTTGGGCAGATGCAGCCGGTCCTGGTCCTTGGGAATCTCTGCCGCGATCCCATCCGGCGCCCAGAGGAACTCATCCGCATCCGCGTGCAGAAGCCAGGTCGCGCGGCCCGCAGCCGCCTCCTGCGCGACGACAAGGTTCGCGTTCAGGGTCTGGCGGCGGGTCTGGTAGTTCGCTCGCGGCGCGCCGAATTGCGCCCAGTGGGCCGCATCGCAGAGCGTGACCTCGACCCCGGGCACACGTGCCAGAACCTCTGCCGCCGGGTCCTCGGGGTTGTCGAAGAACAGGTGAATCCGTTGCGCGCCCAAGGTCAGGTGATGGCAGGCGAAAGCCAGCACCAGAACCGCAGGTTCGCGCACCGTCGACACGACGGCCCAGTCAGTTGGCGCGGTGGGGTGATTGGGTGCCGTTTGGGCCATGTCGCAATCGCTTTGAAGGAACTGGCACGCACGCTAGCAGTGTGCGCCGACAAGGCCAAGGGGCTGCGTCAGACCCGAAACCCCAGGCGGTAGGCCAGCATCCGGGCGCCGAAACGCACCCGCCAATGCAGGGGCGGGGTCGCGTGCTTCTGCCAGGTGAACGGATAGCTGTCGTAATGCGCCACGCTCAGGTCAACGGAGAGGCCGGGAAAGGTCGCCTCCAGCGCCGCAGGCAGGTCGAGATCATGGCGCAGGATCAGCCCCAGCTCGTCAAGCCGGGCCAGGCGGGTCGGGTCAAGGCATTTGATCCGGGCGTACAGGGTGTTCAGCGCGTCCGGGTCCTCGCGATGACGCAGGACGGCCTGGTTCTGCTCCCGCCAGTTGGGAATGCGCGCCAGGGGGGCGGCAGGGTTCTGATCGATCGCGCGTAGCTTCTTCTGAATGTAGCTCTGCGCGGTCAACCCGTCGTAGTGCAGCAGCAGGCGTCCCGGGAACGTGTGGCTCTCAAAGTCGCGCGGATTGACCGGTCCATGGACGCCAAGGGGCAGGTTCCGTCCAGTGCGAAAGAAGGGCTTGCTGCTGGCATAGGCTGCAAAGCCCCGGTCGAGGAAGGGTGCCGCATCGCCCTCGATCCGCGCCATCTCTTCGGTGGCGTCGGGCGGGTAGGGCCTGCGGAATACCCCGTCGAAGATGTTCGCCGGATCCGGGCGGCCGATATGAGTGCGCTCCAGCACCCGGACTGAGGCATAGTCCACCTTGTCCTGCAGCGCGGCCAGGGCTGCAGCCCAATTGCCCGCCGGGGCTGGACGCAGGAATTCATCCGCGTCGATATGCAAGAGCCAGCCGACCGCGGCCCGGTCGTAACAGTGCTGGATCAACACGCGCTGGCGCCTCCCGACCTGCGCCGGGCGCGGGCCAAGCTTGTCTGGCCAACGCGCGCCGTCGATCCGGTGCAGGTGCACCTGGGGCAAGGCGGCGAGCTGGTCGTGCAGCCCAGGGGAGGGCGTATCCAGATAGATGTCGATGCGCGCCGGTCCCAGGCGCAGGTGATGAGCGACCCAGGCCAGGACCAACGGGTCCGGCTCGCTGATCATCGAGACAATGCCCCAGCTCATGTGAGATCCGTTATGTTTGCGTTACCTTAAATTCCTACGGAGTAGTGAACATACGCAGCCGAATCACACAAGGCTTGACGTATGTGATCACAGTTTTCCAGAGTGTGATCACAAAAGACGGGAAAATCCCCCGAAATGCCGTTTTCCGGCAGAAAAGGTTTTCTTCATCGATTCCTGTTGTGCATTCTGCGTGAAACCACAACAGGACGAGGGACTGCTCGTGAATATCCATGAATATCAGGCCAAGGCTCTTCTGAAGTCGTACGGTGCGCCGGTGTCAGATGGCCGCGTCGTGCTGAAAGCCGAAGATGCGAAAACCGCTGCTGGCGAGCTGGACGGCCCGCTCTGGGTCGTGAAGGCCCAGATCCACGCCGGTGGCCGCGGCAAGGGGTCCTTCAAGGAAGCCGATGCCGGTGAAAAGGGCGGCGTGCGCCTGGCCAAGTCGGTCGAGGAAGCCGCCGAGGAAGCCAAGAAGATGCTGGGCCGCACCCTGGTCACGCATCAGACCGGCCCGGTCGGCAAGCAGGTGAACCGCATCTACATCGAAGATGGTTCGGACATTGCCCGCGAACTGTACCTGGCCTTCCTGGTGGACCGTCAGACCTCGCGCATTTCGATCGTGGCCTCGACCGAAGGCGGCATGGATATTGAAGAGGTTGCGGAATCGACCCCCGAGAAAATCCTGAGCTTCTCGATCGACCCGGCCACCGGCTACATGCCCTACCATGGCCGCCGCGTCGCCTTTGCGCTGGAGCTGCAAGGCGCCCAGGTCAAGCAATGCGTGAAGCTGCTGGGCCAGCTCTACAAGGCCTTCGTCGAGAAGGACATGGAGATGCTGGAGATCAACCCGCTGATCGTCATGGAAAACGGCGACCTGAAACTGCTGGACGCCAAGCTGGGCTTTGACGGAAACGCCGTCTACCGCCACCAGGACGTGGCCGCCCTGCGCGACGAGACCGAAGAAGACCCCAAAGAGCTGGAAGCGTCGAAATACGACCTGAACTACATCGCTCTGGACGGTGAAATCGGCTGCATGGTGAACGGCGCGGGCCTGGCCATGGCGACGATGGACATCATCAAGCTCTACGGTGCCGAACCGGCCAACTTCCTGGACGTCGGTGGCGGCGCCACCAAGGAAAAGGTCACCGAAGCCTTCAAGATCATCACCTCGGACCCGAACGTCAAAGGCATCCTGGTGAACATCTTCGGCGGCATCATGCGCTGTGACGTCATCGCCGAGGGCGTGGTCGCCGCGGTGAAGGAAGTCGGCCTGCAGGTCCCGCTGGTCGTGCGTCTGGAAGGCACCAATGTCGAACAGGGCAAGGAGATCATCAACACCTCCGGCCTGAACGTCATCGCCGCCGACAACCTGTCGGACGGTGCCGAGAAGATCGTGAAAGCGGTGAAGGGGTAACTCTTTGGCCGTCGTTCTCAAACCCAACGAAGTCGAAGACTGGCTTCCCAATCAGTCGTATGAAGTGACTGTAAACGGGAAAAGGAATGATACCACAATCGAAATTCCTTGCGGTGTGTTCGTGTTCCGCAAGGATACTCGAAATGGAGCTTCCGATGGTCGACTTTATGGGGTTGGGGAAATCAACGGTGCTACGCGTGAGCCAAATGGGCATTGGCGCTTTTCAATGATGATCCACCAAGAGCCGAGAGCAGATCTGTTTTCGCATGACTTGGACCAAGATGTGATCGACCCAAATGATGGAGTGATTGTCGAGCTTGCAGAAGTTCGCCGCATTTCATGGACACGCTTCTTTGCGGTTTCGAGTGAAGTCGAAGCGCGCTTAATGAACGAATATTTTGGAGGCTAAAAATGGCTATCCTCGTAGATGAAAACACCAAGGTGATCTGCCAGGGCTTTACCGGCTCGCAAGGCACCTTCCACTCGGAACAAGCCATCGCCTATGGCACCAAGATGGTCGGCGGTGTGACCCCCGGCAAGGGCGGTCAGGACCACCTGGGCCTGCCCGTGTTCGACTCGGTGCATGAAGCCAAGGCCAAGACCGAAGCCAATGCCTCGGTGATCTATGTGCCGCCGCCGTTTGCCGCGGACTCGATCCTGGAAGCGATTGATGCGGAGATGGAGCTGATCGTCTGCATCACCGAAGGCATCCCGGTGCTGGACATGATGCGCGTGAAGCGCGCGCTGGAAAGCTCGTCGAGCCGCCTGATTGGCCCGAACTGCCCCGGCATCATCACGCCGGACGCCTGCAAGATCGGCATCATGCCCGGCCACATCCACAAGCGTGGCTCGGTCGGCGTCGTGTCGCGTTCGGGCACCCTGACCTATGAGGCCGTCAAGCAGACCGCCGACATCGGCCTGGGCCAGTCGACCGCCGTCGGCATCGGGGGCGACCCGATCAAGGGCACCGAGCATATCGACGTGCTGGACATGTTCCTGGACGATGACGAGACCCAGTCGATCATCATGATCGGTGAGATCGGTGGCTCGGCCGAAGAAGAAGCCGCCGAATTCCTGGCCGAACAGAAGAAGAAGGGCCGTTGGAAGCCCGTCGCGGGCTTCATCGCCGGTCGCACGGCGCCTCCGGGCCGCCGCATGGGCCACGCGGGCGCCATCGTCGCCGGCGGCAAGGGCGGTGCGGAAGACAAGATCGAGGCGATGAAAGCCGCCGGGATCGTCGTCGCCGACAGCCCCGCCACCCTGGGCGAAGCCGTTCTGAAGGCGATCGGCTAATACACTTTCCGCGCGCGCCCGGTCTATGCTGGGCGCGCGTTTTCCAACCTTTCAGGTGATGCCATGACGGACCAAAGCCCGAACGAGATCTTCCACGCCTCAAGCTTCATGCAGGGGCATAACGCGGAATACCTCGAACAGCTCTATGCACAATATGCGAAAGACCCCACAGCGGTGGACGAGGCCTGGCAGGCCTTTTTTGCTGAATTGGGGGACCATGAGCAGGACGTGAAGGCCGAGGCCGCTGGCCCCAGCTGGTCGCGCGGTGACTGGCCGCCGCAGCCGGGCGGCGACTGGGTGCACAGCCTGGATGGCATGTGGCCCGAGGAAGCCCCCGCGAAGGAGGCCAAGGCCGCCGGCAAGAAGATTGCCGAGAAGGCCGTTGAAAAGGGTGTGTCGGTCAGCGAAGAGCAGATCAAGCGCGCGGTGCTGGACAGTATCCGCGCCCTGATGATCATTCGCGCCTATCGGATCCGGGGCCACCTGGTGGCCGATCTGGACCCGCTGGGCATGCGCGACCAGACCCCGCATCCAGAGCTGGATCCGAAAAGCTACGGCTTTACCGATGGCGACATGGATCGCCCGATCTTCATCGACAATGTGCTGGGGCTGCAAGTTGCCAGCATGCGTCAGATCATCGAGATCGTGAAACGTACCTACTGTGGCACCTTCGCGCTGCAGTACATGCATATCTCGAATCCCGAGGAAGCCGCTTGGCTGAAGGAGCGGATCGAGGGCTTCGGCAAGGAGATCGCCTTTACCCGGGAAGGCCGCAAGGCGATCCTGAACAAGCTGGTCGAGGCCGAAGGGTTCGAGAAGTTCCTGCATGTCAAATACATGGGCACCAAGCGTTTCGGCCTGGACGGTGGCGAGGCGCTGATCCCCGCCATGGAACAGATCATCAAGCGCGGCGGTGCGCTGGGCCTGAAGGAAATCGTCATTGGCATGCCGCACCGCGGTCGTCTGTCGGTGCTGGCCAATGTGATGGCCAAACCTTATCGCGCGATCTTCAACGAATTCCAGGGCGGCAGCTTCAAGCCCGAGGACGTGGATGGTTCGGGCGACGTGAAATACCACCTGGGCGCCTCCTCGGACCGCGAGTTCGATAGCAACAAGGTGCACCTGTCGCTGACCGCCAATCCCTCGCACCTGGAGGCCGTCAACCCGGTCGTGCTGGGCAAGGTGCGCGCCAAACAGGAGCAGATGAACGATACGGACCGCGATCAGGTCCTGCCGATCCTGCTGCATGGCGACGCGGCCTTTGCGGGTCAGGGTGTCGTGGCCGAGGGCTTTGGCCTGTCGGGCCTGGTCGGTCACAAGACCGGTGGCACCATGCATATCGTGGTGAACAACCAGATCGGGTTCACCACCGCGCCGCACTTCAGCCGCTCGTCGCCCTATCCGACCGACATCGCCCTGATGGTGGAAGCCCCGATCTTCCACGTGAACGGCGACGACCCGGAGGCCGTGGTGCATGCCGCCAAGGTCGCGACCGAGTTCCGCCAGAAGTTCCACAAGGACGTCGTCATCGACATGTTCTGCTATCGCCGCTTCGGTCACAACGAAGGCGATGAGCCCATGTTCACCAACCCGGTGATGTACAAGCGGATCAAGACCCACAAGACCACGCTGCAGCTCTATACCGAGCGGCTGGTCAAGGATGGCCTCATCCCCGAGGGTGAGATCGACGACATGAAGACCGCCTTCCAGGCCCATCTGAACGAAGAGTTCGAGGCGGGCAAGGATTACAAGCCCAACAAGGCCGACTGGCTGGACGGACGCTGGTCGCATCTGGACAAGAAGGACGAGGAATACCAGCGCGGCGCGACGGCCATCAAGCCCGAGACGCTGGGCGAGATCGGCCAGGCGCTGTCGACCGCGCCCGAAGGTTTCCCGCTGCACAAGACCGTGGGTCGTCTATTGGACGCCAAGTCGAAGATGTTCGAAAGCGGCCAGGGCTTTGACTGGGCGACCGCCGAGGCGCTGGCCTTCGGCTCGCTGCAGCTGGAAGGTTACCCGGTGCGCCTGTCCGGTCAGGACGCCACGCGCGGTACGTTCAGCCAGCGCCATTCGGGCTTCATCAACCAGGAAACCGAGGAGCGGTATTACCCGCTGAACAACATCCGCGAGGGTCAGGCCAAGTATGAAGTCATCGACTCCATGCTGTCGGAATACGCGGTGCTGGGCTTCGAATACGGCTACTCGCTGGCCGAACCCAATGCGTTGACCCTGTGGGAAGCCCAGTTCGGCGACTTCGCCAACGGCGCGCAGATCATGTTCGACCAGTTCATCAGTTCGGGTGAAAGCAAATGGCTGCGCATGTCGGGCCTGACGGTTCTGCTGCCGCACGGGTTCGAAGGGCAGGGCCCGGAGCACAGCTCGGCCCGTCTGGAACGCTTCCTGCAGATGTGTGGCGGCGACAACTGGATCGTGGCCAACTGTTCGACGCCTGCGAACTACTTCCACATCCTGCGTCGCCAGATGCACCGGTCGTTCCGCAAGCCGCTGATCCTGATGACGCCCAAGTCGCTTCTGCGCCACAAGATGTGCATCTCGACGGCGGAAGACTTCACCACCGGGTCGAGCTTCCACCGTGTCCTTTGGGATGACGCGCAGAAGGGCAATTCGGACACCAAGCTGGTCAAGGACGAGAAGATCAAGCGCGTGGTGATGTGTTCGGGCAAGGTCTATTACGACCTGCTGGAGGAACGCGACGCACGGGGTATCGACGATGTCTACCTGATGCGGGTCGAACAGTTCTATCCGTTCCCGGCCCTGTCGATGGTCAAGGAGCTCGAACGCTTCCCGAACGCCGATTACGTCTGGTGTCAGGAAGAACCCAAGAACCAGGGCGCCTGGTTCTTCATGGAACCCAACATCGAATGGGTGCTGACCCGCCTCAAGGCGAAGATCACCCGTCCCAAATACGCTGGCCGTCCGGCCTCGGCCTCGCCGGCCACCGGTCTTGCAAGCCAGCACAAGGCACAACAGGAAGCGCTGGTGAGTGACGCGCTCAACTTGGAAGGAAACTAAACCATGAGCATTGAAGTCAGGGTCCCCACGCTGGGGGAGAGCGTGACCGAGGCCACCGTGGCCACGTGGTTCAAGAAGCCGGGCGATGCGGTCGCGGTGGATGAGATGCTCTGCGAGCTGGAAACCGACAAGGTGACCGTCGAAGTGCCGTCGCCTGCTGCGGGCACATTGGGTGAGATTGTCGCGGGCGAAGGCGACACCGTGGGTGTCGACGCGCTGCTGGCGGTGATCGGCGAAGGTGCCGGTGCTGCTCCGGCCCCCGCCGCCGCCCCCGCTGCTGCCCCCGCCGCCGCCGCTCAGGCGGTCGACGTCATGGTGCCCGCGCTGGGCGAAAGCGTGACCGAGGCCACCGTGTCGAGCTGGTTCAAGCAGGTGGGCGATGCGGTCGCCCAGGACGAGATGCTCTGCGAGCTGGAAACCGACAAGGTGTCCGTCGAAGTGCCGTCCCCCGCCGCCGGTGTGCTGACCGAAATCCTGGCCGCCGAAGGTGCCACGGTCGAAGCCGCCGCCAAGCTGGCTGTCGTGTCCGCCGGTGAAGGCGCCGCCGTGGCCGCCGCGCCTGCCGCTGCTGCCGCACCCGCCGCTGCCGCGACCGGCAAGAGCGTCGAAGATGCGCCCTCGGCCAAGAAGGCTATGGCCGAGGCCGGTCTGAACCCCGCCGACGTGCAAGGCACGGGTCGCGATGGTCGCGTGATGAAACATGATGTTGCCGCCGCACTGGCTGCGCCGAAACCCGCCGCCGCCGCCCCCGCGCCGGTTGCGGCCCGCGCCCCGGTTGCCGCCGATGACGCCGCCCGCGAGGAACGGGTCAAGATGACCCGCCTGCGCCAGACCATCGCGCGTCGTCTGAAGGACAGCCAGAACACCGCCGCCATGCTGACCACCTATAACGAGGTGGACATGACCGAGGTCATGGCCCTGCGCAACCAGTACAAGGCCGAGTTCGAAAAGAAGCACGGCGTGCGTCTGGGCTTCATGTCCTTCTTCACCAAGGCCTGCTGCCACGCGCTGAAAGAGGTGCCCGAGGTCAATGCCGAGATCGACGGCACCGACATCGTCTACAAGAACTTCGTGCACATGGGCGTGGCCGCCGGTACGCCCACCGGCCTGGTCGTTCCGGTCATCCGTGACGCCGACAGCATGTCCTTTGCCGCGATCGAGAAAGCCATCGCCGAAAAGGGCCGTCGCGCCCGTGACGGCAAGCTCAGCATGGAGGAAATGCAGGGCGGCACCTTCACCATCTCGAACGGTGGTGTTTATGGCTCGCTGATGTCCTCGCCGATCCTGAACCCGCCGCAGTCGGGCATCCTGGGCATGCACAAGATCCAGGACCGTCCGATGGCCATCAATGGCGAGGTCGTCATCCGCCCGATGATGTACCTGGCGCTGAGCTATGACCACCGCATCGTCGACGGCAAGGGCGCCGTGACCTTCCTGGTGCGCGTCAAGGAAGCGCTGGAAGATCCCCGCCGCCTGCTGATGGACCTGTAATCATGGCGACACATGTCCTCTGGCAGGCCGACGTGGCCGATTTCGACGCCTGGTACGGTGTGTTCAAGCAAGATCGCATGAACCGCCGTGCCGTCGGCATCAAGGCGCTGCATGTCTGGCGGGATCCCGCGCAGAAGAACCGCGCGGTGGCCCTGTTCGAGATCCTGGACCTGGAGAAGGCCCAGGCCTTCTTCGACAGCGAGGAACTGGCCATGCACATGGAGCGCGACGGGGTGGCCCATGTGGAGACCCGGCTGCTGACCCCGGCCTGACCGGTTGCCGGGCCGCCTTTTGGGGGCGGCCAGGTCACACGAAACAACTGCCCGGGCGGGGTCGCCCGGGTCCACGCCGGGAACTCGCGAGGCTTTGATGTCGGACGGATTGGACAAAGAGGTGGCACGTTTCGCGCAACTGGCCGACGTCTCGCTGGAGCGGGCCGGAGAGCAGATCCGTCACCCCGCGCTGTTGGGTCCGCGCCGCCAGGTCGCCGGGCGGGTCCGCCGCACCTATGCGTTTGCACTTGCGCTATTTCTGGTCGTGATTTGCGAAGGGTTGCTGTCGGCGACGGGCGTCGTCGCGCTTCCGCGCCTGATTGGAACCGGCCTGCTGTTTGCCGCGTGTATATGTGCCTTTTCGGCGATGCGCGAGTTGCCGCTTTTGACAGAGCTGTGGGCACGTTGGATCACCCCTGTCTTCGTATTGGGCGCGGGGGGGCTTCTGATCGCCGTCCCCGGGGATGCCACGCTTTACGGACCTGCCTTGGCCGGGCTCAAGACCCTGTTCTTCGCGATTGCCGCTGTTGCCGCGTTCAGCGGCATGCGCTTTCCTATCACCGCTCAAGTGCAGCGCGCGCGGGCAACGAACCCGATGCGATGGGACGAGCTGTCAGCGGATGAACAGATGCGCGTCTTTCCCCTGGCACCCTGGATGTCGCCTTATCGCTGGGGCAAGGGGTAACATGGCCTATCTGGATCCCATAGGCCCGGCCAGCCTCGGCTGTCGCAAAAGCGGCCGGGCCATTTGGGGCGGAAGGGGTGTGGCATGAGCGATGACCGGACCCGCGCCATGCTGGACACCAATGCCGATCAGGCCGCCTATTACGATGCGACCGACGGCGGCACCGTTGCGGCAATCAACGGGCGCATGACCAATCTGTGGCGGGTGTTGCGCCACCGGCTGATCTCGGCGGTTCCCCATGAGGTGCGCGAGGGGCTTTACGATATTCACAAGGACTGGATCGGCGATCCGGCGGGCAAGAAAGTGCTGGAGCTGGGCTGCGGGTCCGGCAGTGCGCTCAGCGAACACCTGGCCGACCACGCGGGCGAATACCACGCGATTGACCTGTCCGAGGATCAGATCCGCCAGCTGCGCGAACGGCTTGGGGCGCGTGAGGGGCTGCATCTGCATGTGGCCGACGTGCTGTCCGACGAGTTCGCTGAGACCGAATTCGACCTGATCTATGCCCAGTCGATCTTTCACCATTTCCGCTTTATCGAGGTGTTGTTTGATCGGGTAGAGACCTTGCTGGCCCCTGGCGGGCGGGTGATCACACTGGATCCGGTGCAGGCCTGGTGGCCCGCGCGGATCGTGCGCGGCGTCTTTCGCCCGTTCCAGACCGATGCAGACTGGGAATTTCCTTTCACCGCCCGCACCCTGCGCCAGATCGAAACGCGGTTTCGGGTGGAGGCGAGCCGAGGCCTGTTCAACCGCTCGAAATGGGCGCTGGTCCTGGGGCTTGTTGCGCCTGAACGCGCGACCCGACTGGGTACAGCCTGGTTCCGCCAAGACCTGAGCCACGACCCAACCTGGCGCGACCGCCGTGCCAGCCTGCAAATCAGTTACATGCTGTCCCTTGCCCGCGAAGGCGACGGGGACCAGACCCAAGCACAGAAATCCAAGGAGTGAGACATGGCAGACTATGATGTGATCGTGATTGGCGGTGGCCCCGGCGGCTATGTCTGTGCCATTCGCTGCGCCCAGCTGGGGCTGAAAACCGCCTGTGTCGAGGGCCGCGAGACCCTGGGCGGCACCTGCCTGAACGTGGGCTGCATCCCGTCGAAGGCGCTCTTGCATGCCAGCCACAGCCTGCATGAGGCCGAACACAACTTTGCCGCCATGGGCCTGAAGGG
Source organism: Aliiroseovarius sp. (assembly GCF_965228805.1). Classification (NCBI taxonomy): domain Bacteria; kingdom Pseudomonadati; phylum Pseudomonadota; class Alphaproteobacteria; order Rhodobacterales; family Paracoccaceae; genus Aliiroseovarius; species Aliiroseovarius sp. The sequence continues at coordinate 2,335,847 of NZ_CBDDIE010000003.1, forward strand.
CAAATCGCCCTCGGTCGATTGGAAGCAGATGCTGGCCTACAAGGACGACGTGATCGGCCAGAACACCAAGGGCATCGAATTCCTGTTCAAGAAGAACAAGGTCGACTGGCTGAAGGGCTGGGGATCGATCCCCGCCGCCGGTCAGGTCAAGGTGGGTGACGAGGTGCACAATGCCAAGCACATCGTGATCGCGAGCGGGTCCGAGCCGTCGAGCCTGCCGGGTGTCGAGGTGGACGAGAAGATCGTCGTGACCTCCACCGGCGCGCTGGAACTGCCGAAAGTGCCCAAGAAGATGGTCGTCATCGGCGCCGGTGTGATCGGGCTGGAAATGGGCTCGGTCTACAAGCGTCTGGGCGCCGAGGTGACGGTGATCGAATTCCTCGACGAGATCACCCCGGGCATGGACAAGGACATCCAGAAGACCTTCCAGCGCACGCTGCAAAAGCAGGGCATGGAGTTCATCATGGGCGCCGCCGTGCAGAAGGTCGACAAGACCAAGACCAAGGCCAAGGTGCACTACCAGCTGCGCAAGGACGGCAGCGAGGCGATGGTGGACGCCGATGTGGTGCTGGTCGCCACTGGCCGCCGCCCCTTCGTCGACGGGCTGGGCCTGGAAGGCGCGGGCGTGAAGATGACCGAGCGCGGCCAGATCGCCACGGATCACTGGAAGACCTCGGTGCCGGGCATCTGGGCGATCGGCGACGTGACCGAAGGTCCGATGCTGGCCCACAAGGCCGAGGACGAGGGCATGGCGGTGGCTGAAAGCATCGCCGGTCAGGCCGGTCACGTGAACTATGACGTCATTCCGGGCGTGATCTACACCTCGCCGGAGGTGGCGAGCGTCGGCAAGACCGAACAGGAGCTGAAAGAGGCCGGTGTCGATTACAAGGTCGGCAAGTTCTCGTTCATGGGCAATGGTCGCGCGAAGGCGGTGTTCATGGGCGACGGGTTCGTGAAGATCCTGGCCGACAAGGCCACCGACCGGGTGCTGGGCGTGCATATCATGGGCCCCGCCGCCGGTGAGCTGATCCACGAGGCCTGCGTGCTGATGGAATACGGCGGGTCTGCCGAGGATCTGGCGCGCACCTGCCACGCGCACCCGACCTTCTCGGAAGCCGTGCGCGAGGCTGCGCTGGCCTGTGGCGATGGTCCGATCCACTCGTAAGGGGCTGGAGGATTGAAATTGCGGCGCGCTCCCTGTTGGGGGCGCGTTTTGCGTTTGCAGGGAAAGATCCCCCGAGTGTGCCAGGTCCGGCGCGGCAGAATTGTCACGACTCCATGCTGAGTTGAATCTGCCCGGGTTTTGCCCTGTCAATTCCGAGTGTTTCACCTAGGAATGCGAGCAATACGCATTTCAGGAGAATTGACTTATGCGCTTTCCCGTTCTGACTGTGGCGGCGACCGCCGCCGCCGTTTCCCTCTTGTCCGCCGACCCCGCCGAAGCCCGGCGCGGTGGAGGATCCTCCAGCCAGAAGATGCTCTTTGTTGCCGACACCGAGATCGTGATCGACGGCAAGCCGCATACGCTGTGCCATCTGGTCGAGGACAGCGGCGTGCTGTTCGTGCCGCTGTTTCGCACGTTGGAGGGCTATGCCCTGGCCGAGAACCGTTGCGACACGGACAGCTATTACGCGATGGAACCCGCCGATATTGCCGATGCCAAGGCGCAGGGGCTGATCCCTGCCGACGTGCCGGACGAGCCGGTTCTGTCGCTGGCCCAGAAGGCGTCCGGCTTCTGGGGCTGGGCCATCATCCTGGGCTTTATCGGTTTCGCGGGCATGGGGGCGTTGAAGACCCGCAAGCGGCGGGCGGAGCGGCAGGGGCTGATGGGGGACATCCCGCCCTCGGCCATGGCGATCCTGGATGCGATGTGCCACGCGGCCAAGGCGGATGGGCATATTGCCGATGAGGAAGTGCGCGAGATCGCCGAGATTGCCGAGCGCATGACCGGGCAGCGGTTTGACCCCGCAGATGTGCGCCGCATGGCGGACCTGGCCGAGGCTGACCCGTCGGACAAGGACGTGAAACGCCTGACCGCCAAGCTGATGCCCGACGAGCAGGGGCTGTTGATGAAGGCGGTTCTGACCGTGGTGGCCTCGGACGGGCAACTGGCGGGCAAGGAACAGGCGTTGGTCGGCAAGCTGGCCGGGGCGATGAAGATGAGCGGCGAGCAGGTCAGCGCGCTTTTGGCCGAGGTTGTCGGCGCGCAGCAGCAGCCGCAGGGCTGAGTTTGGTTCAGTAACGAGTACGGCGCGCCCTCGGAGACGGGGGCGCGTTTTGTGTTTTTGGGGGGAGGTGTCGCGGCTGCGCCTATTCCCGCAGTTCCGCCTCAAGGAACCGTTCGAAATCGTCCAGGTTCACCGGTTCGAACTGCCCGAACCCCTGCATCCAGACAGACGCCTCGCGCAGGGCGTCGGGCTCCAGCTTGCACCATTTCACCCGGCCGCGTTTCTCCTGGCTGATCAGCCCGGCCCGGGTGAGGATGGTCAGGTGTTTGGAGATCGCCGCCAGCGACATCTCGAACGGATGGGCCACGTCGGTGACCGCCATGTCGTCTTCGAGCAGCATGGTCAGGATTGACCGGCGGGTCGGGTCGCCAAGGGCGGCAAAGACGAGGTCGAGGCGGTTTTCCATGGGCTTAGACCTACGGGGGCGGAAAGTTATCGTCAACCAAACGGTTGAATAAGCCAAATTGGGCCTATTTCGGCGGGGCCGGCTGCTCCGGGCGGGCGTGGGTCGCAGGGTGGTTTGGAAAATCGCATGTTTTCAGGAAGTTGCGCGCCTCGCCGTTAGCGCCAAACCCCGTTGACTCACAGCCTCCGGACCCTTAGCAAGGCCGCAACTGTCACCGGGGTGAATTCCCATGTCCAACGAGCCCGATCCCGAGCGCCTGAAAGCGCTTGATGAGAAGCTGAAAAAGCTGAAGGGCGAGGACGAGGGGAAGGACAACGGCGGCGCCGACCTGAACCAGGCGAACTTTGCCTGGCAGATGGTCATCGAGCTTGTGTCCGGTCTGGCGATCGGATTTGGCATCGGATTTGGGATCGACGCCGTCCTTGGCACGAAACCGATCTTCATGGTGCTGTTCATATTGCTGGGGTTCGCAGCGGGCGTGAAGGTCATGCTCGGGACGGCGGCCCAGATGCAGGAAAAACAGGGTGGCGAACAGCCGTCCGACAAGGAAGAGGGATAAAGACGTGGCTGAACAGAGCGCAAAACAGGGCGGTGGTCTGGCTAAGATCGTTTTCTTCGCGGTGCTGGCCGTGGTCGTGATCTCGGGCGCAATCTTTGCACCTGAGCATGCGGGCCTGGCGATCCACCCGATGGACCAGTTCGTCGTGGCGCCGCTGTTCGCGGATCACCTGGGCGCCTTCACCATCACCAACCAGACCCTGTGGCTGGCGCTGACCGTCATCGCCATCGTGCTGCTGTTGGTGGTGGGCTCGCGTGGCCGTGCGATCATCCCCTCGCGCAGCCAGTCGATTGCCGAACTGGCCTATGGTTTCATCTACAAGATGGTCGAGGACGTGGCCGGCAAGGACGCCGTCAAATACTTCCCGGGCATCATGACCCTGTTCATGTTCATCGTGACCGCCAACTTCCTGGGCCTCATTCCGATGAGCTTTACCTCGACCAGCCACATCGCGGTGACCGCGATCCTGGCCGGTATCGTCTTCTTCTTCGTCACGATCCTGGGCTTCGTGAAGAACGGCGCCGGTTTCCTGGGCCTGTTCTGGGTCTCGGCCGCGCCGCTTCCGCTGCGCCCGATCCTGGCGGTGATCGAGCTGATCTCGTACTTCGTGCGCCCGGTCAGCCACTCCATTCGTCTGGCTGGCAACGTCATGGCCGGCCACGCAGTTATCAAGGTGTTCGCCGGTTTCGCCGGGGCCCTGGGCCTGTTCGGCTTCTTCCCGATCTTCGCCATCGCGGCGGTCTACGCTCTGGAAGTGCTGGTGGCCTTCATCCAGGCCTATGTGTTCACCATCCTCACCTGCGTGTACCTGAAAGACGCTCTGCACCCGTCGCACTAAGCGGCGGCTGCAGCCCGCAAACAACCCCTAATTCAAGCATTCCAACGTAAGGAGAAACGAAAATGGAAGGCAATATCGCTCAAATGGGTCAATTCATCGGTGCTGGTCTGGCTGCTATCGGTTCGGGTGCCGCCGCCATCGGTGTGGGCCACGTTGCCGGTAACTTCCTGGCCGGTGCTCTGCGCAACCCGTCGGCCGCTGCCGGTCAGACCGCGACCCTGTTCATCGGCATCGCGTTCGCGGAAGCCCTGGGCATCTTCTCGTTCCTGGTCGCCCTGCTGCTGATGTTCGCCGTCTAATCCGACGAACCATCCTTACGAGAGGGCAGGTCGCGCCAATCGGCCTGCCCACTGTAAATCCGGTTCCAGGAGATTAAGACATGGCAAACACGACGCATGACACCGGTCACGCGGAAGCCGCAGGCGGCATGCCGCAGCTGGACCCGGCGGCGTTCGGGACCCAGATCTTCTGGCTCGTCGTCACCCTGGTGGTGATCTACTTCGTGCTGACCAAGATCGCGCTGCCGCGCATCGAGGCGGTTCTGGCGGAACGCCAGTCCACCATCACGAATGACATCGCCGCGGCCGAAGAGCTGAAGCAGAAGGCCATCGAGGCCGAAGACGCCTACAACCAGGCTCTGGCCGACGCCCGCGCCAAGGCGAATGAAATCGTCGCCGAAGCCAAGGCCGAGATCCAGGCCGACGTGGACGCTGCGGCTGCCAAGGCCGATGCCGAAATCGCCGCCAAGGCCGCTGAATCGGAAGCCGCAATCGCGGAAATCCGTGAAGGGGCCGTGGAAAGCGTGAAGGCGGTTGCCAAGGACGCGACCAAGGAAATCGTTGCGGCCCTGGGTGGCAAGGCGGATGCCAAGGCCATCACCGCGGCCATCAACGCGCGCATGAAAGGGTAAGGACATGAAGAAGCTTCTGACCCCCGCCCTGATCCTTGCCGCGTCTCCGGCGCTGGCCGCTGATGGCCCGTTCCTGAGCCTGGGCAACACCAACTTCGTGGTGCTGCTGGCCTTCCTGCTGTTCGTCAGCTTCCTGGCCTTCATGGGTGTGCCGAAACTGCTGGGTGGCCAGCTGGACAAGCGTGCCGAAGGCATCAAGTCCGAGCTGGACGAAGCCCGTGCCCTGCGTGAAGAGGCCCAGACCGTTCTGGCCTCGTATGAGCGCAAGCAGAAGGAAGTGGCCGATCAGGCCGAGCGCATCGTCGCTCACGCCAAGGAAGAGGCCGCCACGGCCGCGGAGCTGGCCAAGGAAGAGCTGAAAGCCTCGATCGCGCGCCGTCTGGCCGCGGCTCAGGACCAGATCGCCTCGGCTGAAGCTGCTGCCGTCAAGGAAGTGCGTGACACCGCCGCACAGGTTGCCGTGGGCGCCGCCCGCGACATCATCGCCAAACAGATGACCGCCACCGAAGGCAACAAGCTGATCGACGCGGCCATCAAGGACGTGGAGGCGAAGCTGCATTAAGCGGTTTGCGCCAGCCAAGTCTGACAGTGAGGAAACCCGGGTCCGCGTGACCCGGGTTTTTTCTTGTGCCGGCCCTGGTCACGGAAACCTATCCTGGCTTGCTCGTGAGTGTTGAAATATTCGACTAAATGAATATAAGAAAAGCCACATAAGCGACAGGAGACCCCAATGAACGCTCAACGTGCCACCATGTCCTTTGCCGGGCTTTTCGTGATGCTCAGCCTGGCTCTGGCCCATCTGACCGGACAGATCGACATGTCCAACCTCAGCTGGCTCTGGTTCACTGCCTTTGTCGGGTTGAACCTGTTCCAATCCGGTCTGACCGGCTTTTGCCCGCTGACCAGGATCCTGGTGCGCCTGGGCCTGCGCCCTGCGTAAGGCTTACTTTGCCCGCTCGTGGTCCAGCCGCTGGCGGGCGATTTCCTCGTTACGTTCGGCGCGACGCTGATCCTCGTAGGCTTCGCAGACCTGGTCGAGGTGCCTTTCGATCGCCGCCCGCGCCCGGACCGGATCGCGCGCCTGGATTGCCGCGTTGATCTTGCGGTGCTGGTCCAGCAGGTCGGCCTTGGTCACCTTCTGGCTGAACATGACCTGGCGGTTGTAGAACACCCCCTCGCGCAAGAGGTCATACATCGAGCGCATCATGTGCAGCATCAGCACGTTGTGGCTGGCTTCGATGATGGCAGTGTGGAAATCGGCATCCAGCTCGCGACCCATGCCGTCGCCCGCCGCTTCCATCTTGTGGTAAAGCTCGTCGATAACCTGCAGGTCGGTGTCCGTGCCGTATTTCGCCGCGCGCTCGGCGGCCAGACCTTCCATGTCGCGGCGGAAGGACAGGTAATCGGTCACCGCCTCGTCATGGCGTGAAAAAAGGCGGATCAGCGAGCTGGAAAAGGCCGAACCCAGCACGTCCGCCACATAGATCCCAGCCCCTGCCTTTGCGGTCAAAAGCCCCTGTTCCTGAAGGTCCGCGATGGCCTCGCGCAGGGACGGGCGCGAGACGCCCAGTTTCTCGGCCAGGTCCCGTTCCGAGGGCAGACGCTCACCGGGTCGAAGGATGCCGCGCAGGATCAGAAGCTCGATCTGGCGCACCACGGCGGCGCTGAGTTTCTCGGACTGGATTTTCTGAAATGGCATCGTGACCTCGTGCTCAATTGGTCAAAGAATATGACCGCTCCGGCAGGGTCGCAACCTAAAGCGTCACGATCCCTCCCAAATCAGCGAAAATCGTGACGCTGTACGTCCTTTCAATGTGGTGCACGTTCCGGCGGAACCGCGTGAGACAGGTTTCCAGCGGAACGTATGAAAAAGGCCGGGCACATGGCCCGGCCTTGGAACATTGATCTTACAGGTCGGATCAGGCGTTGGGGCGAATGATGATTTCGACCCGGCGGTTCTGCTGACGCCCTTCGGGGGTCAGGTTGGTGGCGACCGGGCGATCCTCGCCCATGCCGATGGTCACGACCCGGTGCGAGGACACGCCATTGTCGAACAGCACCGCAGCCACGGAGGCGGCGCGGCGGCGCGACAGCGACACGTTGTAGGAAGCGTCGCCCTCGTCATCCGTGTGGCCGATCACCTCGACGGTGGAGTTCGGATAGTCCTGCAGGTTGCGGGCCAGGGCGGCCAGGTCGCCGCGCGACAGGTTCGAGACCACGGCGCTGTCGGTGGCGAACAGGATGTCGTTGGGCAGGGTCACGATCAGCTCGGACCCGGTGTTGACGATCGAGACGTCGTCATTGCCGATTGCGGCGCGCAGGTCGTCGGCCTGACGGTCGAGCTCTTGGCCAATCAGCCCGCCCACGGCGGCACCGACGGCCGCGCCGATAACGGCCTTGCCCGCCCGGTTGTTCGAGGAGCTGGCCCCGATCAGCCCGCCGATGACCGCGCCGGTGGCGGCACCGGTCTGGGTGCGCGGGCCGAGGTTCTCGAGCCCGCTCTGACAGCCCGCCAGGGCCAGGGTCGCGGCGGCGCCCAGCATAAGAGTGGATTTCATGCGCATGATACTGCCTCTTCAAACGTTTGCGTCGGTTGTCGCTTACATGAAAGGGTGTTGATATCGAATAACAAGGGGGAAAATGCGCGGCAAACCGCCTGTTTTGTTGGGGAAGGGGTGGTGGGATCCGGCCGCGGGTCAAGCGGCTCCGATGGCCTCTTCGTCATCCAGTCGCGCGGCCTCCCAGGCCAGGATCGCACGTTTGACCGGCTGGCCCCAGTGATAACCACCCATCTCGCCCGACTTGCGCAGGGCACGGTGGCAGGGGATCAGGAAGCTCACGGGGTTGCGCCCCACCGCATTGCCCACTGCGCGTGAGGCCTTGGGGTTGCCAACCGCCTGGGCGATCTCGGAATAGGTGGTGACATGGCCGGTGGGAATGGTCAGCAGCGCCTCCCAGACCTTGATCTGGAACGGAGCGCCCATCAGGTGTAGCGCCGCTTCGCCCTTCTGGTCGAATACCGCGTCGACCATCGGGCGCATCGCCATAGGATCCTCGACGAAGTCGGCGCGCGGCCAGCGGGCCAGCATGTCGCCCATCGCCGCCTCCGCCCCAGTCTCCCCGGCGAAACCCAGCCCGCAGATGCCCCGGTCCGTGGCCATGGTGATCGCCGGGCCGAAGGGGCTGTCGAACCAGCCCCAGTGGATCGTCACGCCGTCGCCCTGGCGTGCATAGTCGCCGGGGCTCATCGCCTCCCAGGTAAGAAACAGGTCGTGAAGCCGCCCCGACCCGGACAGGCCCACCGCGTGCGCGGTGTCGAGCGTGGTGAAATGGTCTCGCAACAGGCTCTTGGCGTGACCCAGGGCCAGGTATTGCTGATAGCGCTTGGGTGAGACGCCGACCCAGCGCGAAAACACGCGCTGGAAATGCGCGGGCGACATGTTCATGCGCCCGGCCAGCGCGTCCAGCGACAAGGGCGTGCCCTCGGCCCGGTCGATCTCGTCAATCGCGCGGCGAATGACCTGGTAGTGATATTGCTGCTCGGACCCGTCCATGGCGCCCTCCTTTCCCTATCCAATCTGGGGCAGGGGGCTGGGAAAATCGACCCGTTTCCTGCGCGTTTAGCCCGCAGCGCGCAGAAGTTCGGGCAGGGCGGCAGGGGCATGGCGGCCAAGAACGGCCATAACCTCGTGTTTCTTCAGACACAGGCGCGCGGCTTGGCGGTGGCCCTGGCGCACTTCGGGGCGGGTAAGTACGGAGTGAGGCACCTGGCGCTGCAGGTCCAGCTCGACATTCTCGCCCAGGAACAGGCTTTCGACCCAGAGCCCGTTGGCCATGATCACCTCGTGCCGTTCCAACAGGACATGGGTAAAGACGAAGTCGCGGGTGGGCCAGAATTTGCGAAAGAGCCCGCCATCCTCCAGATGGGCGACCGCAGACAGGGCCTCATCCGTGCCGGTGTGCAATTCGACCGCATGGCCTGTTAGCAGCACACGGTGCTGGGCAGAGAGCTGCATCGGGTGAGTGGGGCAATCGGGGCCCAGGGCGCCCGCCTCGATCAGGAAGGGTTGCAGGCTGTCGTCCGCCTGCGCCTCGGCGGCTGGCACGCGAAACCGCCCAACCCAGAGCACCGGCTGCGCCCCGCTGTCGCGGGTGATCAGCCGGTCACCGCGGGCCAGCCAATCGACCGGTACCTCGCCTTCTGTTGTCATCAGGTGGGTGCCGGGGCCGAAACAGGGCACGGAGTAATGCGTGCCGATATTGGGCGCGTTGTAGTAATCCACATCGTCCGACCAGACCACCGGCATGTCGACACCGGTCGGAAGTGGTCCGCTGGATAGGTAGCCCACGTGAACCCCGCCCACCTCGATCCGTTGCAGGGTGACGATGGAGCCATCAGGAAGCTGGATATCCGCATAGGCTGCGACATAGACGTCGCCCGACGCAATCAGGGTTCCATCCGGGCTGTAGATCGCCCCGGATTGGTTTGTGTCATCGCCGGTACCGGGCCAGGCGGAGTCCCCGTCCAGATAGGGATCGTCATCGGTGATCACCAACTGGATGCGGTCGGCGGTGTAGTCATAACTGCCGTCCAGCGTGAAGCCGCCGGTCATTGGATCATACGCCAAGGCATTGGAGCTGTAGCCCCAGATTTCATATTGCGCCATTTGGGCCCCCGGTTGGTCGCCCGGACACTCTGGCAGACAAGGGTTAATTCCGGGTTTCCCACGCTTGCCCCCTTGCTCCAAAGCAGGCATATCGGAGCCATGGCCAAGCAAATGGACTATCAGACGATCCACGAGATCTTTCGCCGTTTCCACGCGGCAGAGCCAGAGCCCAAGGGGGAGTTGAACCACACCAACGCTTATACGTTGGTGGTGGCGGTTGCCCTGTCGGCGCAGGCAACGGATGTTGGTGTGAACAAGGCAACGGAAGAACTGTTCAAGCAGGTGGACACGCCGCAGAAGATGCTCGACCTGGGCGAAGAGGGGTTGATCGAGCATATCAAGACCATCGGGCTTTACCGCCAGAAGGCCAAGAATGTGATGAAGACCGCCCGCATTCTGGTCGAGGAGTATGGCGGCGAGGTGCCCTCGTCCCGCGCGGCCCTGCAAAGCCTACCGGGTGTCGGGCGCAAGACTGCCAATGTGGTTCTGAACATGTGGTGGAAAGTGCCCGCCCAGGCGGTAGACACGCACATTTTTCGCGTTGGCAACCGCACGGGGATTTGCCCCGGCAAGGATGTCGACGCCGTCGAACGCGCGATCGAGGACAATATCCCGGCCGAATTTCAACAGCACGCCCATCACTGGCTGATCCTGCACGGACGCTATGTGTGCAAGGCGCGCAAACCCGTCTGCGGCAACTGCCTGATCCGCGACATCTGCCCCTATGAGGACAAACAACTATGACCAAGACCTACAAGGTTGTCGGCATCGGCAACGCCATCGTCGACGTGTTGACCACCGCCGACGATACCTTCCTCGAGCTGATGGGGATCGAGAAGGGCATCATGCAGCTTGTCGAAAAGGACCGGGCCGAAGTGCTTTATGGTGCGATGGAGAACCGCAAGCAGGCCGCTGGCGGGTCCGTGGCGAACACGCTGGCGGGCATCGGCAATCTTGGTCTGAAGACCGGTTTCGTGGGTCGCGTGCATGACGACGCGCTGGGCCATTTCTATGCCGATGCGATGGAGATGGATGGCACCCGTTTCGTCAATCCGCCGGTGCCGGGCGGCGAGCTTCCGACCTCGCGCTCGATGATCTTCGTGTCGCCCGACGGCGAACGCTCGATGAACACTTATCTGGGCATCTCGGCGGAACTGGGCCCTGAGGACGTGGACCCGGCGGTTGCGGCGGAGGCGGAGATCGTCTTCCTCGAGGGGTACCTGTTCGACAAGGACAAGGGCAAGGAGGCCTTCATCGCCATGGCCCGCGCCTGTCGCGCGGCGGGGGGCAAGGCGGGCATCGCCATTTCCGACCCGTTCTGCGTGGAACGCCACCGCACCGATTTCCTGATGCTAATCGAGCACGAACTGGACTACGTGATCGGCAACGAGGATGAGATCAAATCGCTGTTCGAGACCGACGACTGGGAAGAGGCCCTGGCCAAGACCTCTGCGATCTGCCCGCTGGTGGTCTGCACCCGCTCCGGTGCGGGGGCGACGATCATCCAGAACGGCGCGCGCGTGGATGTGCCGGTGGAGGCGATCACCCCGGTGGACGCCACAGGCGCGGGCGACGGGTTCGCGGCGGGCTTCCTCTATGGCCTCGCCACAGGTGCCGATATCCGCAGCTGCGGCGAAATGGGCTGTGCGGTGGCCAGCGAAGTCATCCGCCACATGGGGCCGCGCGCCGACCGGAACCTGCTGGCGTTGCTGCGCGATAAGGGTCTGGTGTAAGCCAGCTCACTTGAAAAAGAATTTAGCGCCACATCCGGGTCAATTTAGAAGCTCATTTGCGTATACAATGTTCCCGGCGCGTTCGGTGAAGCGAAGAAAGCAGGCACCGTCAGCGGGTTTTCTGAGCTTCCCCCTGAGCTGTTCCTTGAGATCAGCGGGCACTTTCGCAGGGTCGCAGTCAGGCAGTTCGTAAACCCGCCACCCTCGGTCCAACATGCATTGCGCGTAGAACTCATTTCGGAGCCCTCGGTTGGCGTCATACGAGTAGGTATTCCCACCATAGGTCTGCCCACCTGTCGTGCGGCATTGGACCGAGTATCCAGTGTCGTAGCAGCTAGTAGAAACCGGAGTTGTGTACCTAGGTGTCGTAGCAATCCTGGTTGCTGTCGGCACTGCCCTGGCTGCGGCGAGTTCACACTGGAAGTCAGCTTGGTGTGCGTCGGAGACATCCGCCCTGGAGTTAAAAAGATAGTAGCTTGTTGTTGGGACGCAGGCGCAAAGGGTCGTGTAAATACCGGCAACAAAAGCACTGCGCAATTTCATTGATCTCTCCTTCGGCGCATTTAAGCGCGCTGCCGTTTAGTGGTGCTTATTTCTGGATGCACACTCCACACGCAATTGAAACTGGTCAACTGTCTGTTGCAGTCAAATGGTCGCACTTCTTACCGTGCCCCTTCAGGCTCACGAAGTGAGCCACCGACAGCGGGCCGAGGCGTGAGCCGAGGCCCCCGTTCCCCCGGTACAGGGCCTATTCGGTATCCACGACCTCAAACCCGTGGGTCACTTCGGCGGCGGCGGCCATCATCTGCGAGGCTGAGCAATACTTGTCCACCGACAGGTCGATGGCGCGGGCGACCTTGGCCTCGGAGATGCCGCGCCCCTTCACGGTGAACTGCAGGTGGATCTTGGTAAAGACCTTGGGATCGGACTCGGCGCGCACCGCGTCCACCGCCACGTCGACATCCTCGATGCGCTGGCGGCCCTTTTCCAGGATCGAGACCACGTCATAGGCCGAACAGCCCGCCGTGCCGATCAGCAGAAGCTCCATCGGGCTCGGCCCCGGGGTGCCGCCCTCGCCATGGCTGGTGCCCAGGACGATCGAATGGCCGGTGCCGGAGGTGCCCAGAAAGGTGCGCCCCTCGGCCCACTTCACGCGTGCTTTCATGTCATGTCTCCGCAGATCAGAGGTGGTGCCGGGCGCTCATTCGCCCAGCTTGGCGTGCACTTCGTCCAGGTCGATCTCCCCCACCGGCATCTTGTTCGACGGGTCGTGGAAATCATATTTGAACAGGTCGAAGTCGCGCTTGTAGATCTCATAGACCAGGTGCATCGACAAGTCGTCGAAATAGTCCTCGACCGGGTGGGCACGCTTGGGCCCGTGGCCTTCGCTTTCGTTGAAACGCGGGATTGCGGAGAGGTCGACCGCGTGCGGCGTCTCGATCGCGTCCAGCACCGACTGCATGCCGTCGTTGAACTGTTCGGTCCAGAAGATGTTGTCATAGGTGCCGCCGTTCAGGATGAAGGTCGACACATGGCCGGACATGGCGGACCAGTGGATGTCCGGGTCCATCGGGCGGCGCCACCGGATGGTGTCGCGGGCAAACAGAAGGAAGCGGCGGAAGCTCTTGATCTGGTCGAAGTCGAACTCGTCTTCGGGGCTGCCGACCTCGATCCCATATTTCTGGATCAACAGCGGCACCAGGTTGCCGCGATAGCGGCGGCCATTGCGTTGAATGCCGCAGATCTTGTCGAAGAAAGACGACAGGATGCGCGTGTAAGGGTTGCGCACGCAGGTGAAGGCATAGCTCTTGTGGCCGGTCACATTGGCCTCGATCAAAGGCTGGCTGTGCTCCTGCGACCACTTGTGCAGACGGTCCTTGCTGTCGTGAATGTCACCGTCGAAGAACTCGCCATGATCGGAATAGAACATGATCTGGCCAATGGACGAGCAGGCGCATTTCGGCACCACGCGATAGACCACGCTTTCGCTTTCCGTCATCCAGGTTCCTGGAAAACCCATACTCGAACGCCTCCTTTTGCACCCGTTATAGGCTTGTTCACACGCCTCCGGGTTAATGTGGGTGAAAAAACCAAAAAAACGGTGTTTATTCAATGGTTCTTCACGTTATCTATGGCAACAATGCCGCGTAACTGAGGTTTTGGTTTCCAAAATGGCAAAAATCGCCTTCATTCTGCTGTGTCACAAGGACCCGGACGGGATCATCAATCAGGCCACGCGCCTGACGGCGGTGGGCGACTATATCTCGATTCACTTCGATGCCCGCGCCAAGCCCGAACATTACGAGAAGATTCAGGCCGCGCTTAAGGACAATCCCAACGTCGCCTTCGCCCAGAAACGCATCAAATGCGGCTGGGGGGCGTGGAGCCTGGTTCAGGCGACCCTGTACGCTGTCGAAGCGGCGGTCGAGGCCTTCCCGCGCGCCACCCATTTCTACATGGTCTCGGGCGATTGCATGGCGATCAAATCGGCCGAATACGCCCATGATTTTCTGGACGCCGAAGACGTCGATTACATCGAGAGCTTCGATTATTTCGAAAGCGACTGGATCAAGACCGGCATGAAGGAAGAGCGGCTGATCTACCGCCATTTCTTCAATGAACGCAGCCAGCCGCGGCGATTCTATGCCAGCTACAACCTGCAGAAACGCCTGGGGTTCACGCGCAAGATCCCGGCGGATTTGCAGATCATGATCGGCAGCCAATGGTGGTGCCTGCGTAGGCGCACCATCGAATGGATCCTGAACATGACGCGGGAGCGCAAGGACGTGATGCGCTTCTTCCGCACCACCTGGATCCCGGATGAGACCTTTTTTCAGACCCTGGTGCGCCACCTGGTGCCGGAGGCGGAAATCCGCACCCGCACCCTGACCTTCCTGATGTTCACCGACTACGGCATGCCGGTGACATTCTACAATGATCACTATGACTTGCTGCTGAGCCAGGACTTCCTGTTCGCCCGCAAGATCAGCCCGGAAGCCAAGGAGCTGAAGGCGCGGTTGGGTGACCTTTACGCCGCCGAGGGTGTGGACTTCCAGATCTCGAACGAAGGGCGCTCGCTGTTCAAGTTCCTGACCGGACGGGGACGGATCGGGCGGCGATTTGCGCCGCGCTTCTGGGAGGTGGAAAGCAGCCTGGGCCGTGAACGCGAATTGTTGATCGTCGTGGCCAAGAAATGGCACGTGGGCAAGCGGCTGGCGGATCGGGTCAAGCAGGTGATGAACCTGCCGGTGATCGAATACCTGTTTGACGAGGAAGGCACTCCGCTGCCGGATCTGGGCGGCATTCAGGGCAGCCTGGAGAAACGCACCCGCCACCGCCGCGCTCTGGTGCGCATGCTGTTTGATTATTACGAGACCGACCGGCTGCTGATCTGCATGGACCCGGACAACATGGACCTGATGCAGGACTTCTTTTCCGACCGCTCGATGACCCGACTGTTGGAGGTCGAAAGCGAGTTCAGCGAGGACTACCTGCTGGGTCACGCGAAACGCATCGGCCTGGCGGGCGAGCGCACGCCGCAGGATGCGATCGACCGGCTGTTGCCCGCGATCCGCCGCGATGTGCGGTTCGAAAGCGACCGCATCCGTGATGCGGGGTTCGAGGAGTATTACCGCATGCGCGAGGCGGACGGGCCGGACGAAAACGCCCAGCCCCTTGCGAAATTCCTGTCGATCCCCGAAGAAAGGGCGCGCGAGATCGCCGCGACCGACTATCTGTTTGCTGACTGACCTGCTGACCGGGGGATCCCATGGCCTATACCTATGACGACCAGAACATCTTTGCGAAGATCCTGCGGGGCGAGATCCCCAATGACACGGTCTATGAGGATGAGTTTGCCCTGGCCTTTCGCGACATCCAGCCCCAGGCGCCCCAGCATGTGCTGGTGATCCCCAAGGGACCTTATGTGAATTATGACCATTTCGCCGCCGAGGCCTCGGACGCCGAGGTGGTCGGCTTTACCCGCGCCATCGGCAAGGTTTGCGCCGCCATGGGCGTGGAGCCCGGCGCGGGCGGCATGGGCTATCGCATGATCGCCAATTCGGGCGAGGCGGGCGTGCAGGAAGTGCAGCATCTGCATGTGCACATCGCCTCGGGGCGTGTGCTGGGGCGCATGTTGAAGCGTTTCGACTGAGGCGGCGTTTCCTGGTGGAGCGCGCTTGCGCGCACGCTTGATGTCTCGCCAGGCGGTGGCCTGGCTCGGGATTGGCGCGCGTGGTTGGCGTTTCATGTCGGTTCGACGGCGTGCCGGTTGAGAGGGTGCTTTTCTTGCTGAGAAGCGCTTGAGGGGCAGGGCTGCCCCTCAAGGCGCCATGCCCATGGTTGGGCGATTCCCTGTCGCCTCAAGGACAAGTCGCGCGTTTGCGCGGGGCCTTCGGCCTCCTTGACCCGACAGGGAATCACCTTGCGGGCGCATCGCGCGCTGGTATCATGGCGCGACAGATTTGCACGCGCGTTGGCGCGGTCACAAAGAGGATAAGACATGAGCCAGGACGCACCCGAAACCAAGGTGGTGGACAGCTACAAGATTGCCTGTGACGGCGGCGAAGGCGCGCTGGGTCACCCACGGGTCTGGCTGCAGATCCCGGCGGAACAGGGCTGGGTCGAATGCCCTTATTGCGACGCCAAATACGTGCACAAGGACGCGGCTGACACAGTGATGTCCGGGGCTGCCTGAGGCGGAAACCGCCCACAGATGATGCGAACAGGGGAGGGCGGGGCATGAGCTTCGGCAAAGGATGTCATTTGCACTTGGTCGACGGCTCGGCCTTCATTTTCCGCGCCTATCACGCGCTGCCGCCGCTGACACGCAAGTCGGACGGGTTGCCGATCGGGGCCGTGGCGGGTTTTTGCAACATGCTCTTCAAATTCGTCGAGGATGCGAAGGGCGATGATGCGCCGACCCATGTCGCGGTGGTGTTTGATTACTCCGGCCATACGTTTCGAAACGAGATGTACCCGGACTACAAGGCGAACCGCCCGCCCGCGCCCGAGGATCTGGTGCCGCAGTTTCCCCTGACCCGCGACGCCACCCGCGCCTTCAATATCGCCTGTATCGAGGTCGAAGGCTTCGAAGCCGATGACATCATCGCCACGCTGGCCCGTCAGGCCGATGCGGCTGGGGGACGGGTGTCGATCATCTCGTCCGACAAGGACCTGATGCAGTTGGTCGGTGGAGGGGTCGAGATGATCGACCCGATGAAGAACAAGCGCATCGGCGTCGAGGGGGTCGAAGAGAAGTTCGGCGTCGGACCCGACCGCGTCGTCGATGTGCAGGCGCTGGCGGGCGACAGTGTGGACAACGTGCCCGGCGCGCCGGGGATCGGCATCAAGACCGCGGCTCTGCTGATCAACGAATATGGCGACCTTGAGACCCTGTTGGCCCGTGCAGAAGAGATCAAGCAGCCCAAGCGCCGCCAGACCCTGATCGAGAAGGCCGATCAGATCCGCATCAGCCGCGACCTGGTCAAGCTGGTCGATGACATGGAGCTGGATTTCGGCCTGGACAGCCTGGAGCTGAAGGATCCGGAGCCGTCGGTCCTGCTGCCCTTCCTCGCGGATATGGAGTTTCGCACGCTCACCAACCGGGTGGCGGGCAAGCTGGGCATGGAGGCGCCGGAAATCCGCGATGTCACGCCGGAGCCGGACGAACCCGAACAAGCCCCCATCGACCCGGAGAAATACGAATGGGTGAAGGAGGCGGAGGCTCTGCACGCCTGGGTCACCCGCATTCGCGAACGCGGCTATGTGGCCGTGGATACGGAGACCACGGGGCTGGACGAAATGCAGGCGGACCTCGTGGGGATTTCCCTGTCCGTGGAGCCGGAAGAGGCCTGTTATATCCCGCTCATCCACCGTGAAAGCGCGACGGATGACCTGTTTGGCGGCGATGCCCTGGCCGAGGGGCAGATGGCCACCGACGAGGCGCTGGCGATCCTGAGGCCGGTGCTGGAGGACGGCGCGATCCTCAAGATCGGTCAGAACATGAAATACGACGCGAAGATCTTCGCGCGCTATGGGGTCCGCGTCGCGCCGATCGACGACACCATGCTCATGTCCTACGCGATGAATGCGGGCGTGCACAATCATGGCATGGATGCGCTGAGCGAACGGTATCTGAACCACAAGCCGATCTCGATCAAGACACTGCTGGGCACCGGCAAAAGCGCGATTACCTTCGACAAGGTGCCGATTGCCGAGGCCGTGAAATACGCCGCCGAGGACGCGGGTATCACCCTGCGCCTGTGGCAGCTGTTCAAGCCGAAACTGCATGCAGCCCAGGTCACGCGGGTCTATGAGACACTGGAACGTCCGCTGGTCCCGGTGCTGGCCGAGATGGAGATGCACGGCATCCAGGTCGACCGCGATACGCTGAGCCGCATGTCCAATGCCTTTGCCCAGAAGATGGCGGGCTATGAGGCCGAACTGCACGAGATCGCAGGGCGCGAGTTCAACGTGCAAAGCCCCGCGCAGGTGGGGGAAATCCTGTTCGGCGAGATGGAGTTGGAGGGCGGCAAGCGCACCAAGACCGGGCAATGGTCGACCCCGGCGGATGTGCTGGAGGACCTGGCGGCCGAACACGATTTCGCCGCGCGGGTGCTGGATTACCGCCAGTTGCAGAAATTGAAATCGACCTACACGGACGCGTTGCAGACCCATATCCATCCCGAGACCGGGCGCGTGCATACGTCTTATGCGCAGACCGGGGCGAATACTGGTCGGCTCGCCTCGACCGATCCGAACCTGCAGAACATCCCGGTGCGCACCGAGGAAGGTCGGCGTATCCGCGAGGCTTTCGTGGCGCCCGAGGGCAAGAAGCTGATCAGCCTCGACTACAGCCAGATCGAGCTGCGCATCCTGGCGCAGATGGCGGGGATCGAAGCCCTGAAGGATGCGTTCCGGGCGGGGCATGACATTCACGCGATGACCGCGTCCGAGATGTTCGACGTGCCGCTGGATGAGATGACGCCGGACATTCGCCGCCAGGCCAAGGCGATCAACTTCGGTGTGATCTATGGTATCTCGGGCTTCGGCCTTGCGCGCAACCTGCGCATTCCGCGGGCCGAGGCGCAGGGGTTCATCGACCGCTATTTCGAACGTTTCCCGGGCATTCGCCGCTACATGGACGAGACCGTCGGCTTCGCCAAGGAACATGGTCGTGTCGAGACCCTGTTCGGCCGTAGGATCCACACGCCCGAGATCAACGCCAAGGGCCCCCATGCGGGCTTTGCCAAACGCGCGGCGATCAATGCGCCGATCCAGGGCACGGCGGCGGATGTGATCCGCCGGGCGATGATCCGCATGCCGGATGCCATTCGCGACCTGCCCGCCAAGATGCTGTTGCAGGTGCATGACGAATTGATCTTCGAGGTGGATGAGGACGCCATTGACGACACCATCGAGACCGTGCGCGCGGTGATGGAGGGGGCGGCGGAGCCCGTGGTCAAGCTCGACCTGCCGCTGGTGGTGGATGCCGGGCAGGGGGACAATTGGGCCGAGGCGCATTGATCCTGCGGGCGTTTCTGGTGGCGCTGGCCCTGGCCTTTCCGGTCAAGGTCTTCGCGGAAGCGCCGCGCGTCCTGGTGATCGGCGACAGCCTGTTGGCCTGGCATTCGGTGTCGGGCACCTCAGTCGCTGACCGGCTGGAGAAATTGCTGGGCGCCGAGGTCAAGGACCGGTCGGTCGGGGGCGCGCGCATGCTCTACAAGCTGCCGGTCACCGGCGCACTGGGACTGTCGATCCCGAAACAGTTCCGCAAGGTTGACCGCGATGCGGGCTGGGATTGGATCGTGGTCAACGGCGGCGGCAATGACCTGTGGTTCGGCTGCGGCTGCCAGAAATGCGACCGCAAGCTGGGCAAGCTGATATCGGAAGACGGGCGGCGGGGCGCGATCCCGAAACTGGTCGATCGACTGCAGGCCGGTGGGGCCAGGGTGCTCTGGATCGGCTATCTGCGCAGCCCCGGCGTGGACAGCCCGATCGACAGTTGCCGGGACGAGGGCGATATCCTGGAAGCGCGCATCGACCGGTTGGCCGACGCCGAAGAGGGCATGGTCTTCCTGTCCATCGCCGACATGGTGCCCGAGGGCGACCGCAGCTATCACGGCGTCGACATGATCCATCCCTCGCGCAAGGCCAGCCTGGAGATCGCCCGGCGCATTGCCAGGGTGATCGGCGTCGAGTAGGCCTTAACGCAGTACCTCGACCACATGCAGGACCCTGCCTCGGCCCTGCCTTACGCGAAGCTGGAACCGGCCCCCCTCCATCACCTGCGCGGCAAGATAGGCCGGGGTGCCGACATTCATGCGCGTGTAGCACAGGGTGCCGTTGCAACTGGTGCTGGCATGGCCGGATCGGCCGCCCACGAACAGCAGTTGGGCGGGCTCATCCTGATGCATCGGGCGATCCGCCCAGGCGCATTCCCCGGCGCGCGGGGCACGGCGTTCGGCGTCGACGCGGGCCTGGGTGAACTCGATGCGGACATAGTCGCGACCGATCAGAGCCTGCATATCTCCGCCCCCCTGACAAATCAAAAGAGAGCTTGGCCCGGCATTGGCACGTTCCACGGCGAAGCCCAGAACGATCAGGATGGCAAGAAGGATGGGTTTTAACCAGGTCATTGGGCACCTCCTGAGCGGGACATGAAAAGGGATCGGTGTGCTTTCGGCCAGAAAGTCAGCACCGGCGTTGATATGCCATAGCGCGGTGTGCAGCGGGTCTTTGGAGCTGAGTGACACCGGCCGTTATGGCCTATCAGGTGCCTCATGGGCCGCATAAAAGGCCGCCAGGGACTTGTCCTTCTCGGGCCGGAAGGCCGGGCCTTCGGCCATGTCGCGGATGCGATCGATGCGGAACATGCGGAAATCATTGCGCAACTCGCACCAAGCGGCCAGGGTCCAGACCTTGCCCCAGAAGAGAAGCCCCAGAGGGCGCACCACGCGGGTGCTGGCCGCGCCTTCTGCATCTTCGTAATCGAGCGTCACGGTTACGCGGGTATCGGTCGCTGCCTCCAACCGGTCGATCAGGGTGCGTTCCGCATCGGTCAGGGACCAGTTTCCCTGCGCGTGGATCTCGACCCGCTCGGCGCCCTGCGCGAGCCCCGGCGGCAGCACCGCCTGGATCTTGCCCAGCGCCTCCTCGGCGGCCAGCGCCATGGAGGCGCCGCCCCAGCTGCGCACCATGCGCGCCCCCGCGACCAGGGCCATGACCTCGTCGCGGGTAAACATCAGCGGCGGCATGTCATAGCCCTCGCGCATGATATAGCCGACGCCCGCCTCGCCCTCGATCGGCACGCCGGAGCCGATCAGGTCGGCCACGTCGCGATAGATCGTGCGCGGGCTGACCTCGAGCTTCTCAGACAGCGCCTGCGCTGTGGTCAGCCGACCGCCCCTGAGCAGTTGCACGAGGCGAAAGAGACGGTCGGCCCTACGCATCAGGCGGCCCTGTTGGGCTCGAACAGGCCCAGCGAGTTGCCATCGGGATCGATCGCATAGATGAACCGTCCCGGCGGGATTTCGATGGCGTCGGACAGGACCGTACCCCCGGCGGCGGTGCAGCGTTCGGCGGCCTCTTCGACCTTGTCGGGCACGACGATATGCACGGTCGGCCCATTGCCGCCCGAGGCCGGTTTACCCGGATAGAGATGCCCGCCGCCGGTGTTCATGTCACCGGCCAGCCAGGCCATCGGGTTCGGGCCCGAGGTGTCGATTGTCAGGGTCCATTTGAACACGGCGTTGTAGAACTCCACGGCCTTATCCATATCGGAAACGGGAATTTCATTCCAGCAAACAGCGGTTTGAGGGGCTTGGTCGGACATATTGTACTCTCCATCATCAAGGTTGATGAGGCAAAGATCGCACAGGGCTCCTGACAGCTATCTGTCAGGAGTGTTTGCGGGAGAGGAAATTGGCGCGATCCCGCACGGCCGTGTTGCGGTCGGCGGCCAGCGCAGGGAGGAGTTCTGCCAGAAGTGCAGGACAATCCCCCGCGATCAGCCGGTCGGCAGCGAGCTTGCGCAGCCCCGGCAGGCGGTCGGTGGCGCAGTTGCGGATCAGGGCGGCGCGGTCTGGCGGCGCGGGCACTGGGCGGCTGTCGAAGACCGAGAACTCCCGTGTCTCTCCCATTGATTTGTCGACCCACTCCCAGCTTCGCCCGACCCACCAGCGCGCCTTGCCCTCCAACAGGCAACGCGCCGCATGTTCGCGGACTTGCGGGTGGCGGGCGTCACGAGCCAGCGTTGGCAGGTCGCGGTCCAGCAGATCGGTCTTCAGCGCCTGTTTGAACATGCGCGGCAGGGGGCCGGTGTGACCGGCCATGAGCGCATCGCGCAGCGCCTCCAACCCGCGCCCCTGTTGCAGCAGGCGGGGCAGAGCCCGGCCCGTATCCGCGCCACGTGCCCAGGAGGGCATGCGTAGGGTCATCAAGGGCAGGGCCGCGCGCAGGTCTTCGGGTGGGATCTGTGGCAGGCAGCGTGTCAGGCAGGCCTCGGCGGCTTCGCGGACCGGTGCGGCCCAGTCGTTAAGACGCCACAGGAGCAGGCCGAGGAAGAAGCCACCTGGAGGGAGGTGCGACGTGCGCTCAAGTGCGCGTTGGCGAATGCGTCCATCGATGTAGCCGAAGAACAGGGGAGCAACAGATGGCCACTTGAACAGGGTGGTTTCAGGCGTGAGCAGCAATAGGCGCTTGGGATGTAGGGGCTGTTGGCGTTGGGCGTAGGACCAAAGCTCTCGGATTTCACGTTCCGCGTTCGGTGCCAGGTTGGGAGGCAACGGCGCAAGGAGCTCAATGGTACGATTCAGCGTACCGCGTTGGGTGATACTCACTCGGGACAGGCTTGCCGCGTCATAGATCGACTTCTGCACTTCCACGGGGAGGAGGGATCCTTTGCGCCAGGGCAGCAGAGAGGCGTGGCGCTTCATTCCAACCCGTCCGTCAACCAGATCAGCCCGGCGTCGGTCTGCGCGGTTGGGTGGTACTCGCCGGAGACGAACCCCTTGTATCCCTCGGCGTCCAGCTGCCGGAACCAGGCCGGGTAGTCGATTTCGCCCTGAATGGGTTCATTGCGCCCCGGGTAGCCGCCGACCTGGATGTGGCGCACCAGGTGTTTGTGGGCTTCCCATTGGCCCAACATGTCGCCGGTGATCATTTGGGCGTGGTAGGCGTCGAATTGCAGGCCGAGGTTGGGGGCGTCGACCTCGGCAATGATTTCGGCGGCCTGGTCGAAGCCGTGCAGGAAATAGTCCGGCATGTCCGTGTGGTTGATCGGCTCGATGGTCAGGCTTTGCTCGGGCGCCTGTTCACAGGCCCATTTCAGGTTGTCGATGAAGGTCTTGCGCGCGACCAGCCCCTTAGCCTTGCCCGCCATGATATGCAGGTGATTGGCGCGCAGGGCTTGGGCGAAGCGCAGTGCGCGTTTGAAATCGTGGCGAAACCGGTCGCTGCCGCCGGGCAGGGCGGCGAAACCGCGCTCGCCGCCGGTCCAGTTTGGTGGCGGGGTGTTGATCAGCACCATGGTCAGCCCGTTCATGGTCAGGCGTCGGGTGATCTCGCTGGCCGCGTCGTCATAGGGGAAAAGCACCTCGACCGCGGTGAACCCGGCCTCGGCCGCCGCCTGGAAGCGGTCCAGGAAGGGCAGTTCGCGAAAGAGAAAGCTGAGATTGGCGGCGAAACGGGGCATGGGTTCTCCTTGTCATCGCGGAGGATAGACGGGCTGCGGATGTGGAGCAATGGCGAGGGCAAAAACGAGGCAAATGCTGGAAAAGTGGAATCTCTAGGCGCATAGACGAGCAAAAAAGCCAAGAAATGTTCGAATTCTCCCCGTCCCAGTTCAGCCCTCCAGCGCCTCGGAAGGCGCCAGCGGGAAGAATATCCCGCCCGACCAGAGGCCAAACTGCCCGTCGAAATTAACTGCGTGATCGACAAGGCGATAGAAACTCTTGCGGTCCAGCCGTGCCTCGAGATTGCGGCGGATGGTGACATAGGGTACCTCTCCCTCCAGCCGCAGCGGGTGGTCCGCGTCGATCCGCGCCACGTCGCCCAGGTTGGTGGTGACCTGCACTTCCTGCACGCGGCCCATGCCGGTCATATCCACGTCCACGCCGACAAAAGGCGCGTCCTCGACCGAAATCTGCCATTTCTCGACCGGGGTGACCAGGAAATGGGCGTCCCCTTCGCGTTTCAGGATCGAGGCGAAGAGCTTGACCAGCCCTTCGCGCCGGATTTCGCCACCCTCGTGGATCCAGCGCCCGTCGCGGGTGATGACCATGTTCATGACGCCCGACAGCGGGGGGGTCCACAGGTGCACGGGCGGCAATCCCTTGGGCGCGGCCTGTTCCGCCGCCCCTGCCAAACCTTCAAGTTTCGGCGTTTTTTCACCGGATTGCGCTTTTGTCATTTGTACCCACCCACGGTTTGCGCCTTTAATGGCTGAATAGACCGGCTGGCGGAGGATTTCCATGACGAACGAAGAGCTTGTGGCCGAGATCGAGGCGTTGGGCGTGAAACTGGCCCAGGCCAAGGCGTCGATTGCGCGCCGGATCATCGGCCAGGAAGAAGTGGTGGACCTGACCCTGTCGGCAATGCTGTCGGGCGGCCACGCCTTGTTGATCGGCCTGCCCGGCTTGGGCAAAACACGCCTGGTCGAGACCCTGTCGACGGTGATGGGGCTGGACGCGGGACGGGTGCAGTTCACGCCGGACCTGATGCCCGCGGATATCCTGGGATCGGAAGTGTTGGAGGAAGGCCAGGGCGGCACGCGGGCGTTCCGGTTCCTGAAGGGGCCGATCTTTTGTCAGTTGCTGCTGGCGGACGAGATCAACCGCGCCAGCCCGCGCACGCAATCGGCTCTGCTGCAGGCGATGCAGGAACGCGCGGTGACCATTGCGGGGCATGAACATGAGATGCCCGCGCCCTTCCATGTGCTCGCCACGCAGAACCCGCTGGAGCAGGAGGGCACCTATCCGTTGCCCGAGGCGCAGCTGGACCGGTTCCTGTTACAGATCGACGTGGAGTACCCGACCCGGGATGCGGAGCGTGACATCCTGCTGGCCACGACCGGCACCGAAGAGGCCGAGGCTGAACCGGTCTTTACAGCCGGTGAGTTGATGGCGGCACAGCACCTTCTGCGGCGCATGCCGGTGGGCGAGGCGCTGGTCGAGGCGATCCTGGATCTGGTGCGCGCCTGCCGCCCGGATGACGACAGCGCGCCGGCGGCGGTGCGCGAAGCGGTCAGTTGGGGCCCGGGGCCACGCGCGGCGCAGGCCTTGATGCTGCTGGTGCGGGCGCGGGCTCTGCTGGACGGGCGTCTGGTGCCGGGGCTTGCGGACCTTCATGCGCTGGCGCGGCCGGTTCTGATCCACCGCATGGCGCTGAGCTATGGCGCGCGGGCACGTGGCGAAAGCCTGGCCGCGCTGATTGACCACGTGGTGGCGGATCGGGCCGGGAAGGCGGCCGCTTGAGCCCAGCTGCCCTGCGCGCACGGGCCGAGGCGCTGGCCCAACCCCTGCCGCCCCTGCTGGCGGAGGCGCGACAGCTCGCGGCCTCGATCCAACTGGGTGAACATGGGCGACGACGCCCCGGCATGGGCGATGCCTTCTGGCAATATCGCCCGGCGATGCAGGGGGACCCGGCGCGCGCGATCGACTGGCGGCGGTCTGCCCGGTCGGACCAGCATTTCGTGCAGGAAAAGGAATGGCAGGCGGCGCAGTCCGTGGTGTTCTGGGTCGACCGCTCGGCGGCGATGCAGTTTGCCGCCGAGGATCGCGTGACCAAGGCGGATCGTGCGGCGGTGTTGGGGCTGGCGCTTGCGTCCTTGCTGGTGCGGGGCGGCGAACGGGTCGGTCTGTCGGACATGCCGAACCCGCCCCAGGCCGGGGATTTGCAGGTCGAACGCATGGCGCGGTTACTCATGGCCGAGGAGGAGGCGGAATACGGTGAACCCCGTCTAACGCAGCTGCCCCGCCATGGCCGCGCGGTGTTCCTGTCGGATTTCCTGGGCCCGATCGAGGCAGTTGAAGCGGCGCTGGCTCGCGCCACGGATCGCGGGCTCTCGGGCGCGCTCTTGCAGGTGTTGGACCCGGTGGAGGAGGCATTTCCCTTCTCAGGCCGCACCCTGTTCCACTCCATGTCCGGCGGGATGCGCCATGAGACACGCGAGGCGGCGGACCTGCGGGAGGCCTACCAGGAGCGGTTGGCGGCGCGAAAGGCGGCGCTGGCGGCCCTGGCGGCCAGCCATGGTTGGCGCTTTCACACCCATCACACCGGGGATGCCCCGGCGGCGGCGCTTCTGTGGCTTTATCACGCGATGGAGCGGCAGCGCTGATGTGGGCGCTGGGCCCGATAGGCTTTGCCACGCCGTGGCTGCTGCTGGCTCTGGCCGGGTTGCCGGTTCTGTGGTGGCTGTTGCGCGCCGTGCCGCCCGCGCCGATCCGGCGGCGCTTCCCGGGTGTCGTGCTTCTGCTGGGGCTGGAGGATCGCAAACAGCAGTCGGACCGCACGCCCTGGTGGCTGCTTCTGATGCGTATGCTGGCGGTGGCCGGGCTGATCATCGGGCTGGCGGGACCGGTCCTGAACCCGGAACGGGCGGGGGCTGCGAAAAGCGGTCCTCTGCTGGTCTTCATCGACAATGGCTGGGCCGCCGCACCCGATTGGGCCGCGCGCATGGAGGCAGTGGACGCCGCCTTGGCCGAGGCCGCGCAGGATGCGCGCCCGGTGGCGGTTGTTCTGGCCTCGGACGTGCCGGGCGAGGGGCTGCCGCTGCGCCCGGCAGGGGAATGGCGGGCCCGTCTGACCGGATTGGGCCCGGTGGCCTGGGCGCCGAGCTATGGCGCGGCTATGGCCTGGGCGTCGGACCTGCCCGGCGCGGAGACGCTGTGGCTCTCCGACGGTCTTGCGCGGGACGGTCGCGCCACCCTTCTGGCCATGTTTGAACAGGCGGGCACGGTGAGCGTCGCCGAGCCGCCCGCGCCGCGCCTGGGCCTTTTGCCGCCGCGGTTCGAGGATGGCGCGGTGAAACTGGAGCTTCTGCGCAGCGCCGATGGCGGTGAACGCTCGGTGCAGATCTCGGCCATTGGTCCGGACCCAACGGGCATCGAACGCGCCCTGGCCCGCGCCGAGTTGACCCTTGCCCCCGGCGCAACCCGTGCGGAAACGGCCCTGACTCTGCCGCCCGAGTTGCGCAACCGTCTGACCCGGTTCGAGGTTGAAGGCATCCGCAGTGCCGGCACCGTCGCCCTGGCTGATGACAGCCTGCGCCGCCGCCGCGTGGCGCTGGTGGGCGGCGCGGATCGCGAGGGGCTGGAGCTGCTCTCGCCGCTGCACTATCTGCGCCAGGCGCTGGAGCCGACCGCCGAGCTGATCGAAGGCGCGCTGAACGAGCTCATTCAGGCCAGCCCCGACGTGGTGATCCTGGCCGATGTCGCCACCTTGGCTGAACCCGACCAGCGCGCCGTGGCGGAATGGGTGGCGCAGGGCGGCTTGCTTCTGCGCTTTGCCGGGCCGCGCCTGGCTGCCAGCGACATTGGTCGCGGGATCGAGGATATCCTGCTGCCCGTGCGCCTGCGCGCCGGGGGGCGCAATGTCGGTGGCGCGATGAGCTGGGGAAGCCCGCGCGCGCTGGCCCCGTTCAGCGATCAATCGCCCTTCCACGGCTTGGTCATTCCCGATGATGTGCTGGTCTCGGCCCAGGTGCTGGCCGAGCCCGGCCCCGACCTGGGCGAGCGCACCATTGCGGCGCTGGCCGATGGCACGCCGCTGGTCACCCGCAAGGCGCTGGGCGAGGGGGCGGTGGTGCTGTTCCATGTCTCGGCCAACGCGGAATGGTCGAGCCTGCCGCTCTCGGGCCTGTTCGTGCAGATGTTGGAGCGGCTGGCCGTGTCGACCCGGCCGACGCGGCCGGAGGCGGAGACGCTGACCGGTACGACCTGGCAGGCGGAGCAGGTGTTGGACGGGTTCGGCGTGCTGAGCAAGGCCGAGGCGATGGCCGGTGTGGCGGGCGAGCGTCTGGCTGGCCTCGCCGGGCCGGACTTGCCGCCGGGGCTTTATGCCGAGGCCGACCGGCGCATTGCCGTGAACGCGCTGGGGGCGGAGGCGGAGCTGTCCCCGGCCCATTGGCCTGCCCGCGTGACGCCGGTCTGGGATATGGGCCGCGCGGCGCAGCCGCTGGGGCACTGGTTTCTGCTGGCGGCGTTGGTCCTGCTGTTGGCCGACATCCTGGCCGCGCTGCGTCTGAGTGGTCGGCTGGGCGGTGCCATGGCCGCTCTGGCGTGCGCGGTGCTATTGACCCCGGATGCCCAGGCCCAGGACGGGGAACCGACAGACCCGGCCCACCTGGCCGCCGCAGCCGAAGTGACCCTGGCCCATGTGATCACCGGAGATGCTGACCTCGATGCCCTGGCCCGCGCCGGGCTGGATGGGCTGGCGGGCGAGCTGACCCGCCGCAGTTCGGTCGAACCGGCGCCGTCGATTGGCGTGGATCTGGAGGTGGACGAGCTGTCGCTCTACCCGCTGCTTTACTGGCCGGTCAGCGAGAGGCAGTCGTTGCCATCGCCCGAAGCCTACGGGCGATTGAATCGTTATCTTGCCGGGGGCGGTCTGATCCTGTTCGACACCCGTGATGCGAACCTGGGCGGGGCGGGGCGATCAACCGCGGCGGGCCAGCGCCTGCGCGCCCTGGCCGCGCCCCTGGACGTGCCGCCGCTGGAGCCGATCCCGCTGGATCACGTGCTCACGCGCACATTCTACCTGCTGGGGGACTTCCCGGGCCGTTACGCCGGTCAGCCGGTCTGGGCCGAGGCCGCGCCGCCCGATGCCGAACAGGCCGAGGGCATGCCGTTTCGCAACCTCAATGACGGGGTCACGCCGGTGATCATCGGCGGCAATGACTGGGCCGGGGCCTGGGCAGTGGATGCAAACGGACGGCCCCTGCTGCCGGTCGGGCGCGGCGGGGCAGGGGAGCGGCAGCGCGAGATGGCCTATCGTTTCGGCGTGAACCTGGTCATGCATGTGCTGACCGGCAACTATAAGAGCGATCAGGTGCATGTGCCGGCTCTGCTGGAAAGGCTGGGCCAATGAATGCGACCAGCGTGATTTTCGACCCTGCGCTGCCCTGGCCGATCCTGGCCGGTCTGGGGGCGCTGGCGGTGCTCTTGGTGGCGCTTGGCGCCTGGCGTGGGTTGTCGGGCTGGGCGCTGCGCGCGCTGGCCCTCGCGGGGATACTCTTTGCCCTGGCCGGTCCGTCATTGCAGCAGGAGGAACGCGATCCTCTGACGGATATCCTGTTGGTTTTGCTGGATGAAAGCGCCTCGCAGCACCTGTCGGATCGAGCGGATCAAACTGCGACAGCCCTCACGGCGGTCGAGGCGCGGGTGGCCGCCACGGAAGGGCTCGAGATGACCCTGACCCGGGTTGGAGACGGCGAGGGAGATCAGGGCACGCGGCTGGCCTCGGCGCTTTCGCAGGCGCTGGCGGAGCTGCCGCGTGACCGGGTGGCGGGTGTCGTGGTGATTTCGGACGGGCGCGCGCATGATGTGGAGCTGATGCCGGACAGCCCGGCGCCCGCGCATTTGCTGCTGACCGGGCGGGACACGGATTGGGACCGCCGCCTGGTGGTCGAAAACGCCCCTGCCTTCGCGATCCTGAACGAGGAGCAGGAGATCTGGCTGCGTATCGAAGATCAGGGCGCAGCGCCCCCGGGCAACACCCGCACCACGCTGGAAATCTCGGTAGATGGCGGTGATCCGGTTTATCACGACGTGCCGGTGGGCGAGAGCCTGCGCCTACCCATCGTGCTGACTCACGGCGGGCAGAACGTCATCCGTTTCTCGGTCGCCGAACAGCCTGGCGAACTGACTGCACGCAACAATGCCGCCGTGGTGCAGATCAGCGGCGTACGCGACCGGCTGCGCGTGCTTCTGGTCTCCGGCCAGCCGCATCCGGGCACACGCACCTGGCGTAACCTGTTGAAATCGGATGCTTCTGTTGATCTGGTGCATTTCACTATCCTGCGTCCGCCGAACAAGCAGGACGGTGTGCCGGTGAGCGAGCTCAGCCTGATTGCCTTCCCGACGCAGGAGCTGTTCCTGGAAAAGGTCACCGAGTTCGACCTGATCATCTTCGATCGCTACATGCTGCGCGGCATCCTGCCGGGGCAATACCTGGGGTCGGTGCGGGACTATGTGATGGATGGCGGTGCGGTGCTGGTGGCGGCTGGGCCGGATTTCGCCACCGCGCAGAGCCTCGCGCGTTCACCCTTGGGGGATATCCTGCCCGCCGCGCCAAGTTCCCATGTGATCGAACGTGAATTCGCCCCTGAGGTGACCGATCTGGGGGCGCGCCATCCGGTCACCCGCGGGCTTGAAGAATTTGCCCCGCCGGGCGGCTGGGGCCGTTGGCTGCGCCTTGTCGAACTGGAACCGGGTGCAACCGGCCAGGTCGTCATGCAGGGGCTCGATCGTCCGCTGTTGAGCCTTGATCGGGTGGGCGAGGGGCGCGTGGCCTTGCTGGGATCCGATCATGCCTGGCTGTGGAGCCGGGGATACGAGGGCGGCGGGCCGCAGCTGGAACTGCTGCGCCGCCTGGCCCATTGGATGATGAAGGAACCCGAGCTGGAGGAAGAGGCGTTGAGCGCCCAGGCCGAGGGGCTGCGTTTGGTGGTGACCCGCCGGACCCTGGGCGAGGGCGCGCGGGAGGTCACCGTGACCCGCCCCGATGGCGAGGAAGAGCTGTTGCCCCTGACCGAAGAGGCCCCGGGGCTTTATCGTGGCACCTATCTGGCGCCGGAAATGGGGCTTTATCGGTTGGAAGAGGGCGACCTGACTGCGGTTGCCGCACTTGGCCCGGCTGCCCCGCGCGAATTCGAACAGACCGTGGCGACCGGGGAGTTGCTGGCCCCGGCCTTGGAGGGTTCGGGCGGCGTAGTGAAACGGTTGGAAGAGGGCATGCCCGCCCTGCGTCCCGTGCGTCCGGGGCGCCCGTCGGCGGGACTGGGGTGGATCGGCTACACCCCGCGTGAGGCCTATGTGACCACGGCGCTGACGGTCGTGCCCCTGGCCCCGGCCTGGCTGATCCTGCTGGTCCTGGCCGGGTTGGCGATTGCTGCGTGGCTGTGGGAAGGGCGGAGACGGGTCACCGGTTAGCTTGGTGATCTGGGACCGGTTGCGCGGCTTATTCCAGCGGCACAACGTAGACCTGATCGCCCCAACCATCGCGATTGCAGCGCGCGCGGATGTGCAGGGCCGTGACGCCTTCGGGCACGTCGACAGGCAGCGATCGGGTAAAGGGCTGTTCCTGCACATGAGGATGGGCCAGGACGCGCAGCCCCAAGACCTCGCCATCCGGCGTGCTGACCTCCCAACCATCCGCATAGTGCTCCCAGCCTGTGTCGGGATGCGACAGGGTGACATGCAGGCTGCTGCCGCGCAGCTCGGCACCTTCGATGACGGGGAAATCCGCCTGTGCGGGCAGGGTTGACGCGACAAGCAGCGCAAGGGGGCAAAGGTATTTCATCCGACATCCTCCAACAGAACTTCCCGCGAGCGCGAGGCGAACTCGCGCCGCCACAGGACAAAGAGCGTGATCAACGTGGCACCGATCAGGGCAATGGGCCCGGCAAACCAGGCAAGCGCCGCGATTGCGAAATAGACCGACCTGAGCCCACGATTGAAACTGCGCGCGGCGGTGTTGCTGAGCGCACCTGCCTGACGGGCACGGGGGAGGGCCTGGGCATCCTCAGGGTCATTGGGCACCGAGGCCATGACCACCGCGCAATAGCCAAACAGGCGGTGCGACCAGACGAAGCTCAGGAAAGCATGGGTCAGAAAGCCGATCACCAGCAGGATGCGCACCTCCCAGACCAGCACCGGCGCCTCGGCCTGGGCCAGATCGGCGGCAACGCCGGACAGCCGTTCCGTATTGCCCAGAAGGGCCATGCCACCACCGATCCCGATCATCGAGGCAGAGGCAAAGAAACTGGTGCCCTGGCGCATGTTCGACAGGATCGAACTGTCGAAGACGCGCGGTTGGCGGGTGACCATCTGCTTCATCCAGTCATGGCGATACTGCGCCACCAGGCGCGAGGTCGACACCCGTCGCGGCGAGGGGTTCTCGATCCGCCAGCCGATGATCAGCCACCCCAGCAACAGGGCGCAGACAGCCAGGGCATCCAGCGGTGAAAACGGGGCCAATTGGTCAAGGACTTGCATGGAAAAACCCTAGCCGCCCGGGAATGCGCTTGCCAGCGCCAATTGGTTGGTTATATTTTCTTACCAATTGAAGGGAGGGCGCCATGCAAATGCCGACCCCGAACGCCGGGATCATTGCCCGCAAATCGCTTATCGTCGACCGCCTGCAGACACTGCTGCCCGACGGCGCGGTGATCCATGAAGCGCGCGAGACCAAGGCCTATGAATGCGATGCGCTGACCGCCTATCGCTGTCCGCCGCTCTGCGTGGTGCTGCCGGAGACCACGGATCAGGTGGCCGCTATCATGCGCCTCTGCCACGCGGAAGGCATTCCAGTCGTGCCGCGTGGTGCGGGCACCTCGCTGGCCGGGGGCTCGCTGCCCACGGCGGATGCGGTGGTGCTGGGCACCGCGCGGCTGAACGACGTGCTGGAAACCGACTATGCCAACCGCTTCATCCGGGTCCAGGCCGGGCGTACAAACCTGTCGGTGACCGGCGCGGTCGAGGAAGATGGGTTCTTCTACGCCCCTGATCCCTCCAGCCAACTGGCCTGCGCCATCGCCGGCAATATCGCGATGAACTCCGGCGGCGCCCATTGCCTGAAATACGGCGTGACCACCAACAACCTGATGGGCGTGACCATGGTCATGGCCGATGGTGAGGTGGTCGAGATCGGCGGGCCGCACCTGGACGCACCCGGGCTGGACCTGCTGGGGCTCATCTGCGGCTCGGAAGGGCAACTAGGGGTGGTCACTGAGGCGACCTTGCGCATCCTCGCCAAGCCCGAGGGCGCGCGGCCGGTACTGATCGGATATGACTCGAACGAGGTGGCCGGGCGCTGCGTGTCCGACATCATCAAATCCGGCATCCTGCCCGTGGCGATCGAATTCATGGATCGCCCGGTGATCCGCGCGACCGAGGCTTTCGTCGGCGCGGGATACCCCGATTGCGAGGCGTTGCTGATCATCGAGGTCGAGGGTTCCGAGGCGGAAATCCAGGACCAGCTGTCCCGCATCATCGAGATCGCACGGCGCCATGACCCGGTCGAGCTGCGCGAAAGCAGCTCGGAAGAGGAAAGTACCGCGATCTGGCTGGGGCGCAAATCGGCCTTCGGCGCGATGGGGCGGATCAATGACTACATGTGCCTCGATGGTACGATCCCCGTGTCCGAATTGCCCCGTGTGCTGACCCGGATCGAGGAGCTGTCGGCGGGCTACGGGCTGGATGTCGGCAACGTCTTTCACGCGGGCGACGGCAATATGCACCCGCTGATCCTGTTCGATGCCAACAAGCCCGGGGACCTGGAAAAATGCGAGGCGCTGGGCGCGGATATCCTGCGGCTCTGTGTCGAGGTCGGCGGTTGCCTGACCGGCGAACACGGGGTGGGCGTGGAGAAACGCGACCTGATGGGGGCGCAATACACGGCTGATGATCTGGAGATCCAAATGGCGGTGAAGGATGTGTTCGACCCGAAATGGCTGTTGAACCCGGCCAAGGTCTTTCCCCTGGACGTGACGGAAGGACGCCGCAAATGAGCGCTCAGTTGATCCCCGAAACCGAACAGGATCTGGCGGAAGCGATCCGAGCCGCCGCGCGCCCGTTGCGCATTCGCGGCGGGGGCACCCGGGACATCGGCCAGGATGTGCCGGGAGAGCCGCTGTCCACCGCCGCTTTGACCGGCGTTAACCTTTATGAACCCGGTGCGCTGACCCTGGTCGCCCACGCGGGTACGCCGCTTGCCGAGATCGAGGCGCTGCTGGCGTCGGAAGGCCAGCGCCTGCCGTTCGAGCCGATGGATCACCGGGGCCTCTTGGGCACCACCGGCACGCCGACCATTGGCGGGGTGGTGGCGGCCAATGTCTCCGGCTCCCGGCGCATCCAGGTGGGGGCGGCGCGGGATTTCACCCTTGGGGTGCGTTTCGTCGACGGCACCGGCACCGTGCTGAAGAACGGCGGGCGGGTGATGAAGAATGTGACCGGCTATGACCTGGTCAAGCTGATGGCGGGCAGCTGGGGCACGCTGGGCGTCATGTCCGAAGTCTCACTGAAAGTTGGGGCGATCCCGGAAACGGAAGCCACGCTGGTTGCACGTGGGCTGGATGTGGCGCAGGCGGTCACGGCGCTGTCGGCGGCCCTGGGCTCGCCCTTTGATGTCTCCGGTGCCGCGCATCTGGATGCCGCCGCGGGTGGCGGGGAAGGCGAGACGCGCATTCGTATCGAAGGGCTTGCGGGGTCGGTTGCCTATCGAGCCGGGCGCCTGCGCGAAGATATCTGCGCGGGCTGGGATCTGATTGAAGGGGACGCCAGCGCTCCCCTGTGGAAGCAGGTCCGTGACGTTGAACCCTTCCATGGCAAACCCGGGCATGTCTGGCGCTATTCGGTCAAGCCCTCGGATGCGCCCGCGCTGAGCAACTGGATTGCTCTTGAGCGCCCCGGGGCCGAGTTTGTCTATGACTGGGGCGGCGGTCTGGTCTGGGCCCTTGTCGCCCCGGGCGGCGACCTGCGCCCGGATGCGCACAACCTGGGCGAAGAAGCGATCCCCGGCCATGCCACCCTGGTTCGTGCGGATAGTCAGAGCCGGTTTGAACTTATCGTTTTCGAACCTCCTAAGCGGGTAGAAGAGCAGATTATCGAAGGTTTGTTACAGAAATTCGATCCTCGGCGCATTCTGAACCACCAGTTAATGGGCATGTGACATGCAGACCTCGTTCACCCCTGAACAGCTGGAAGACCCCGGCCTGGCCCGCGCGAACGAGATCCTGCGCTCCTGTGTGCATTGTGGTTTCTGTACCGCGACCTGCCCGAGCTACCAGGTGCTGGGCGACGAGTTGGACAGTCCGCGCGGCCGCATCTACCTGATCAAGGACATGTTGGAGAGCGGGAGGGACGCGGATGAAGAGGTGGTCAAACACATCGACCGCTGCCTGTCCTGCCTGGCCTGCATGACCACCTGCCCCTCGGGCGTGCATTACATGCACCTGGTGGATCACGCGCGCGAACATATTGAAAAGACGTACAAACGCCCGCTGATGGATCGGCTCCTGCGCTGGACGCTCGCGCTGATCATTCCCCATCCGGGGCGCTTCCGCTTTGCGCTTCTGGGCGCCAAGATCGGCAAGCCCTTCCGCCGCTTCGTGCCGGATGCTCGGCTGCGCGCCATGCTCGCCATGGCGCCCGCACAGATCCCGGCGGTCAGCCGCAATGATGACCCGCAGGTATTTCCGGCCAAGGGCGCGCGCAAGAAACGCGTTGCGCTTCTGACCGGTTGTGCGCAGAAGGCGCTGGACACCGATATCAACGACGCAACGATCCGCCTTCTGACCCGGCTGGGCTGCGAGGTGGTGGTGGCCAGGGGCATGGGCTGTTGCGGCGCGCTGACCCATCACATGGGCAAGACCGGCGAAAGCCACGCCTCGGCCGCCGCCAATATCCGCGCCTGGATGGCCGAGGATCGCGGCGAGGGGCTGGATGCGGTGGTCATCAACACGTCGGGCTGCGGCACGACGGTGAAGGATTATGGCTATATGTTCCAGGACGATCCCATGGCCAAGGAGGCCGCGCGGATCAGCGAATTGGCAAAGGATATCAGTGAGGTACTGGTTGATCTTGATCTGCCGATTGGCGAGATGCCCCAGCGCGTCGCCTATCACGCCGCCTGTTCGCTGCAACACGGGCAACAGATCAAGAGCCACCCGAAAACCCTGCTGAAACGCGCAGGTTTCGAGGTGGTGGAACCCGCCGACAGCCACCTCTGCTGTGGTTCGGCGGGCACTTATAACCTGATGCAGCCGGAAATCAGCGCGGAGCTGAAGGCCCGCAAAGTGCGTACGATCGAAGCCAAACAGCCTGACATCATCGCCGCCGGAAACATCGGCTGCATGGTTCAGATCGGTGGCGGGACCGAGGTGCCGGTGGTGCATACGGTCGAGCTGCTGGATTGGGCCACGGGCGGGCCGAAACCACGCAAGCTGGGCTGACCTCGCGTCCGCCTGTGGCGTGCGGGCAACGCGCGCCCATACAATCCGATTGGGGCAGGTCCGACACGATCCTGCCCCATTCTTGCCCCATTTCGCTGCGATACCCGTCTGAACAAGGACGGGCATATGCGAAAACTGTTGGCTTTTCTGGTGCTTGGCCTGGGTTTTTCAACCCCTCTCGGGGCCTCGGATCCCACGCCTTTGCGCAGTCTGATCACCGGCGACGACAGCCGCGGCTGGGAGGCCGTGGGCCGTCTGAACATGGGCGGCGACAGCTTCTGCACCGGCGCGCTGATTGCCGACAACCTGGTTTTGACCGCCGGGCATTGCCTGTTCGACAAGGACACGGGGCGCCGCTACGAAGCCGGTGAGATCGAGTTTCTGGCCGGGTGGCGCAATGGCCGTGCCTCGGCCTATCGCGGCGCGCGCCGGGCGTTGGTGCATCCGGATTTTGACTTCTCGGGCCTCGACAAGGCACAACGGGTGGCTCATGATTTGGCCCTGATCGAGCTTGACCGGCCGATCCGCAACACCTCGGTTACCCCGTTCAACACCGCGCATCGCCCGCGCAAGGGGGCGGAGGTGGGCGTGGTGTCCTACGCATATGACCGCGCCGAAAGCCCGGCATTGCAGGAGATGTGCCATGTGCTGGCGCGACAGTCGGGCACTCTGGTCCTGTCATGCGAGGTTGATTTCGGCAGCTCTGGCGCGCCGATCTTCATCCAGCAGGATGGCGAGGCGCGCATCGTTTCGGTCGTATCGGCCAAGGCATATGTCGAAGAGACTCGAGTCAGCCTGGGCACCAGCCTGGAGAAACCCTTGCAAGAGCTGATGGCGCAGCTGGAAGAAAGCGATGGGGTCTTTACCCGTGTTGAACCGACTGCGCGGCGCATCGACCTGGGCGGTGGGCTGCACAGTTCGGGTGCGAAATTTGTCCGACCCTGAGGGTCTTGAACCCGGAAAAATCCTTCATACCTGACTGTCACGGGCGCCGCCGAGCGGGCCCGGTTTCAACCCGCCTGTCCCATGGGGAAGGCAACCACACAGTCGCTCAATGGAGGACACCATGCGCAATTTCGACCTTTCGCCCCTTTACCGTGCCACCGTCGGTTTCGATCAGATCGCAGACCTGATGGACCGGGTGCTGACCAATGACGTCAGCCGCGAAAGCTACCCCCCGTACAATATCGAGAAAACCGGTGAAGACGCCTGGCGCATTTCCGTCGCCGTGGCCGGGTTCACCGAAGATGAGCTCAATGTCGAGGTCAAGCAGAACGCGCTCTTCGTGTCGGCCAAGAAGGCCGGCGACGACGAACGCACCTACCTGCATCGCGGCATCGCCACCCGTGCTTTTGAACGCCGCTTCCACATGGCCGACCATGTGCGCGTGACCGGCGCGGTGCATGAGAACGGCATGCTGCATATCGATCTGACCCGCGAAGTGCCCGAGGCGCTGAAGCCGCGCCGGATCGAGATCGCCCGCGCGGGCGATGTCGAGGCCAAGGTGATCGAGGCCTGATCCACCTTTCCCTCCCGAAGGTGTCGGCGCGTGGGACCTCCCCCCACGCGCCTTATTCGTGTCAGGCGGCCCCTCAAGCAGGCTGTGCCGTGCGGCTCTCCTGGTTCAAGAGGTAGAGGCTCGCCCCCAGGATCACCGCCGTGCCCAGCCACATCGACCCGGTGGGCGCAAAGCCGTAGGCGGCAAAGCCCAGGGCCACGTTCAGCGGCAGTTTCAGGTGGTCGAAGGGCTGCAAAAACGCCGCATCCGCCAGCGAATAGGCGCGCACCAGAACATGTTGCGCGAGCGCCGTCAGCAGACCGGCCCCGACCACGTACCAGATCGCCGATTGCGGCAGGGCGAAGCCGGTGCCCGCCGCCAGGGCGAAGTTGATAGGCGAGAGCAGGATCAGCAGGTAGATCGTCACCGTTTCCGGTCCGTCATCACGGGTCAGGTGTTTGGTCACGACCGACGATGCCGCCCAGAACGCGGCCGCCGCGACCGGCAGTAGCGCCGTCAGCTGGAACCGGTCCGACCAGGGTTCAAGGATGATGGCCCCGCCCACGATGCCCAAAACGACCGCGCCCCAGCGTTGTGGGGTGACATGTTCACCCAGCAGAAGCCCGGCGCCACTGGTGACGAAGAAGGGCGAAAGCATGATCAGCGCGATGGCCTGCCAGATTGGCACATGCGCCAGCCCCCAGACCCAGAGCTGAACGCCCACGGCAGCCAGTGCCACGCGCAACACGTGAAGCCCCGCCTGGTTGGTGTGCAGAACTGCCAGCCGGTGGCGGTGGATCCAGGGAATGTAGAACCCGAGGGCAATGAGATATTGCCAGAAGGTGACCGCCGGGGAGCTGGCCCCGTGCAGCATTGTGGCCGTCTGCAGCGCGGTATTAACCAGCGCGAAGGCGGCGCCCGCGGCGACCATCAGGACCGCGGCGAAAAGTGGTTTGCGAGTCATGGCGTATCTGTCCTTTCTGTCTTTACGCACGTGACTCAAGGCAGACAGGACAAGACACGGACCCCGGATGGGGTCCGCACCGTACCCATTCTCTTCCATCCGGACTATGACCGTCGGCTCCGGAGTTGCACCGGATCTGCTGACACCTCTCATCAGAAAGGCCGCTCGCGGGCTTTGTGAGTTGTTTGGCTTCACGGACACCGTTTTCAAGCCAAGAGTGCTTGAAAACGGAGCCACATTTCTTGTGACTCCAAAAACTCACTTACCGCCGGTGGGGAATTCCACCCCGCCCTGAGAATGCGCCGCCCCCGGGTGGGGACGGCGCTGGGACCCTAGGGGCGGGGGCGGGGGCGTGTCAACGGGTCAGCGTCTCGGCCAGGCGCATCAGCTTCACGGCTTCCGCACGGTAACCGAACTCATCCGCGCCCTTGTTGGCATTGGCCAGCGCAATTAGGTCGGAGTAGCCCCAGTTGCCCAGGTACTTGCCGCCCCGCAGCAGCTGGCCGAAGCCCGCCACCGCCACGCTGAACCGCGCATCTTCCGAGGCCGCGCCCATGTCGGGCAGGATCGGGGTTTCGATCAGGGTCGAGACATCCTCGCCCGGCGCCTTGTAGCGCAGTTTCAGGTAGCCCAGTTCACCCGATCCATCCGTCTCGACCGGCGGGGCGTAGCGCAGGGCGTCACTCATCACGGCGTCGGAGCCGACCGGGGTCACCTCGTAGATTGCTGTCACGGTATGGCCTGCGCCGATCTCGCCCGCGTCCACCGCGTCATTGTTGAAATCCTCACGCGCTAAGCTGCGGGTTTCATAGCCAATCAGCCGGTATTCGGCGATCATGGCGGGGTTGAACTCGACCTGGATCTTGACGTCATCCGCGATGGGGAAGAGCGCGCCGGTCAGTTGATCCACGAGCACTTTCTGCGCCTCCGACAGCGTGTCGATATAGGCCGCCGTCCCGTTGCCGTTCTGCGCCAGCGCCTGCATGGTGGCGTCCTGCAGGTTGCCGCGACCGAAGCCCAGGACCGACAGGTAGGTGCCCGTGTCGCGTTTGTCTGCGATATAGTCCTTGAGCGCCTCGGGGTCCGACAGGCCGACATTGAAATCGCCATCCGTGGCCAGGATCACGCGGGAGACTTCGCCGTCTGCCGTCATGCTCTCGGCCACCGCATAGGCCTGTTGCAGCCCGGCCTGCCCGGCGGTGGACCCCCCGGCGTGCAGGTTGTCCAGCGCGGCCAGGATGGTGCTGCGATCCTCGGCACGGGTGGGTTCCAACACCTGCCCCGCACTGCCTGCGTAGGTGACAATCGACACTTCATCCTCGGGCCGCAATTCCGACAGCATCAGGGCAAAGCTCTGCTTGAGCAGGGGCAGTTTGGTGGGATCATCCATCGAGCCGGAAGTGTCGATCAGGAAGACCAGGTTCAGGGGCGGGCGGGCGTCCACTTCGGGCAGTTCGCCCTGGATGCCGATGTGCACCAATTGCGTGCCCGCGTTCCAGGGCGTGTCCATCACCGTGACGGTGGGCTGGAACGGGTGCGGGCCTTCGGGCGTCGGATAGGCATAGGGGAAATAGTTTACCATTTCCTCAATGCGCACCGCGTCCGAGGGCGGCAACTGCCCGCGCGAGATCATGTTGCGGATGAGCGACCAACTGGCCGTGTCCACGTCGATCGAGAAGGTGCTGACCGGCTCCTCGCTGGTGATCTTCAGCGGGTTGGGGGCTTCGTTGGCATAGGATTCTGTGTCTGCGGGAACAGGGGGCACCAGATCGGGTGAGGTGACCGAGGCGCCAAAATGGAGCCCGTCGTCGGTCTCACCGCTCATGGTGAACTGGATGTCTGCGCCGGAAGGGGCCACGCGAGCCGTGGGGGCGGGGGCTGTGGCCATCAGGCCTTCGGCAGCCATGTCGGCCTCGGCCAACTCCATCGGGGCCGGTTCGATCATCGGTTCGGCCAACGGTTCAGCCGCGACAAAAGCCTCTTCTTCGATGCGTGCCTCATCTGTTTTTTGCGTTGCGACCTCGCGCAGGCGCAGATCGCCGCTTTGGTAGGTCGGCAACACCGTCACCACGACAGCAACGGCAACAAGGGCGGTGGAGGCGGCAATGGCGCCACGGGTGGAAAGGGCTTGAAACATCTTGGTCACTCCTGTTTTCAACCACCCGTTCGGGGTGGCTTCAGGAGTAGGACGCGCCTCATCCCGCGATCCTTGGAGCGCATCGAAGTTTTTCATCGCCAAAGCGATATTTTCTTCCTTCGCCCCCTCATCAGGGGCGGGCGGGGCCTGTTTCAGACCGTGTGAGATCAGCTTGAGATCGTCGTCGTCGCTCATGGCCAATCCTCCGTTTCTCGCAGGTGTTTGAGGCGCTTCTTGACCTCCGACATGCGCCAGGCGACGGTGCCTTCGGACACCCCCAGCACCTGGGCGGCCTGCGATTGTTTCATCTCTTCGCCCAGCACCAGCGCGACGGTGTCGCGCAGATCCTCGGGCAGGGCGCGCATGGCTTGGGCGAGCCAGTCGAGGTTGCCCGCAGCCTCGTCATTCACCGCGCGGCGGTTCTTTTCCCAGTCGCCCCAGCCATCGGCGGCGCGGGTGCGTGTCGCCGCGCGCCTGCGCCGGTCATGCATGGCGTTTACCGCCACCCGGTAGAGCCAGGTGGAAAACCGCGCCTCGCCCCGGAATGTCGCCAGCTTGGCGGGCAGGGCGGCGCAGATGTCCTGGGTCAGATCCTCGGCCTCGTGACGCGATCCGGACAGGCGAAAGGCAAAGGCGAAGAGCCGGTCATAATGACGCGCCAGAAGGCTCGCGAAAGCCTCGCGATCCCCACAGGCCGCCGCCCGCGCCAATGCCTCATCCGTCCGTTCCATGCGCATCACATAGAGTATGACGCAAGCCGCGGGTCAATCCTTGGAAAAAACTGTAAGGTGATGAAAACGGGGGGTGAGATGCTTTACGACGGCAGGTGCCATTGCGGCCGGGTGCGGTTCCGGGTCGAGGCGGAGATTGACCATGTGCGGGTCTGCGACTGTTCGATCTGCCACATGAGGGGGGCGCTGATCTTTCGCGTGCCCGAGGGGGCGCTGGAGCTCATGACACCGCTGGAGGACATGGTGCTTTATGAATGGGGCAGTCGCACGGCCAAGGACTACCTGTGTCCGACCTGCGGGATCCTGCCGTTTCGCCGCCCCTCGGCGCCTACGCGGGTGGAGCTGGAGCAAGGCGTGCAACCCTTTGACGGCTGGGCGATCAACACCCGTTGCCTGGTCGGGTTCGACCCATCCTCGGTGCCCGTCCGGCAGATCCGTGGTCGCCTGATCCAGCGTGATTGAACCGGGTGACACTGCGTCGCATCTCAATCCGAAATCATGGAAATTCAGGCCCTTGTCGCCTCTGCGCCACCCGACTAGGCTCGCGTAAAACGCGATGGATTTCGAGATGTTTCGCCACCTTTTCACGACGACGATTGCACTTTTGCCGCTGACCGCCTCCGCCCAGGATCTGCCCCGCGCATTGGTGCCGGACTGGGTCACGGTGAACACGATCCCCGAGATCGACCCGGAGCTTCTTCCCTATGCCTCGGGCGGGGTGTTCTACCGGCTCGATGATACGCAGGTGCGCCACGATGGCGACCGGGCAGAGGTGTATCATCGCCTGTCGATCGAGGTTCTGTCCCGTGAAGGGCTGGAGGAGGCGGCGAATATCCTGCGCAGCTATGATCCCGAGTTCGATCGGTTGAGCTTGGTGCATCTCGATATTATCCGCGATGGCGAGGTGATCGCCCTGGCCGATGAGGTCTCGGCCGAGCTGTTTCGGCGCGAGACCCAGGTCGAACAGGGCATTCTGGATGGAACGATGTCGGTCCATCTGGTCGCGCCGGATGTGCGTGTGGGCGACGTGGTCGATCTGGCCTTTCTGTGGGAAAGCGAGGCGCCGGTGCCGGGCTCGTTGATGACCGGGCGGTACCAGCTGGAATATGACGTGCCGACCGGCATGTCACAGGTGACGAGCTTTTGGCCAAGCGACGTGCCGATCTCCCTGTCGACCCTGCGCGATGAGGTCGAATTCTCACACAGTGAAGGCGAGATGCAGGATCGCTATGTCTGGACCGTGACGGGGCAGGTGCCGCCTGAGATCGAGGATGAGCTGCCGCCGGAGTTCAACCCCTACCTGGGCTTCGAATACTCGGGCTATGCGGATTGGGAGGCGGTTACCGCCGCGCTGGGCCGGCATTACGAGGTCGACCACGCGGTGCCCGAGGCCTGGGCTGCGGACGTGGCCCGGATTGCCGCCGAACACAAGGACGACCCGGCCGCGCGCGCCTTTGCCGCGCTGCGTCTGGTGCAGGAGCGTGTGCGCTATGTCGGGGTCGAGATCGGTGCAGGCGGCTATTATGCCCGGGACCCGGCGCTGGTCGTGTCTCAGGGCTTTGGTGATTGCAAGGACAAGGCCGTCCTTCTGCGCACGTTGCTGCGCGCCCTGGATGTCGAGG
This sequence comes from Aliiroseovarius sp., assembly GCF_965228805.1. NCBI lineage: Bacteria > Pseudomonadati > Pseudomonadota > Alphaproteobacteria > Rhodobacterales > Paracoccaceae > Aliiroseovarius > Aliiroseovarius sp. Next base: position 2,378,312 of record NZ_CBDDIE010000003.1, read on the forward strand.
CCGAAGTGGCACTGACCGATCTGGATCAGGGCTGGGGCCTTCCGGATCGTCTGCCGTCGGTCTTCGCCTTCGATCACATGATTGCAGGGGCGAAGATCCATGGCGAATGGGTCTGGATGGACCCCACCAGTTCGTATGAAGAGGGCGGGTTGGTCACCGCGGCCCGGCCGGACTACGGCTATGTCTTGCCGGTCACGCCCGGGCGCGATGATCTGGTACGGATTGATCCGGAGGAACGCTCGTACCTGGGTGCGGATGTGACCGAGAGCTATCGCTTTACCCCGCGAGGGGTGCTGCTGACCGTGACCTCGCATTATCAGAACCGGTCGGCGGACGGACAGCGCGGCTATTGGGCGCGCAATTCGGTGCGCGACATTGCTGATCGCTACCTGGACTATTACCGCCACTACTATCCCGAGATCGAACGGTTGGATCTGCCGACGTTGCATGATCAGAAACAGGCAAACCGGGTGCTGGTGGTCGAGAACTACCTGATCCCGAAGGACAGCATCCACGAGACCGACCTGGTGCGCGACTTCACATTTGTCGGGCCGGATTATGGCTGGGTCATGCGGGCCAAGGATCGGCGCAATCGCCGGTCACCGCTGTTGATCAACCACCCGGTGTCCCAACATCACAGGGTGCTTGTGGCGAATGCCCCGATCGAGTTTGCTCCGCCTGACCGTGTGGAGATGGAGAACGAGGCGTTTTCCTACACGTTTTGGGGCGGTGCGAGCGAAGGGGGCAACATGACGCTCGACTGGACCCTGGAAAGCCACAAACGCATCGTGGCGCCGCAGGATGTCGCGCGAGTGATGGGCGAAGCGGACGAAATGAACGAGATGACCACCTGGTCCTGGGACCTGACCCCCGAGGGCGCGAAGGTGGATGCACCGTCCGGGTTCCAGGGGATCGTCGATGGTCTGATGTCCTTCTTCCCGCAGGATGAGGATGGCGGGCAGGACAGGTAGGGAAGTGGGGAGGGCCGGGGCCCTCCCCACCCGTTTTACGACTTCGGATCGGCGATGGAGCCGACATTGAAGAACATCGTCTCGCCCGAGTGATCATCCACCCCGTCGTTGTCGGTCGACACCCAGGCGGTGCCGTCGGGGAAGATCGCCAGGCCCTCGACCTTGTCCAGGACGTAACCGCCGGTGGCGGTCAGGTCCGGCAGCAGGTCACGCACCAGTTCCTTGGTCACGACGGGCAGGGGGCCACCCAGGGGGGCGGGCTGCATTTCGGCCAGGGGGATGCGGAAGATCTGCTTGGTCACGGCGCGGAAGTCATGTTGGTTGTCGCGCTCGATCACATAGACATAGTCGCCATGGGCCACGATTTCCGACAGGCCGACCCAGCCGGTGGCCGGTTCCGCTTTCGGATAGTGGACCGCGCCCCATTCCTTGGTCTCAAGGTTGTAGCTGACCAGTTTCACGTGGTTCTTCGGATCGTCCTTCCACTCACGTTGAATGGCCATCCACAGGGTGTCGCCGATGCGGGTGATGCCTTCGAAGCCAAAGCGTTTCTCGACCGCGGCCAGCTCGGCAGGGATACCGATCTCGCCCTTCAGGTTGCGGATCGAGCCGTCAGCGGCGACGTGGTAGATCGCATGCGGGATCAGCCGTTCGGTGCGACCTTCGGAGGCGACGTAGAAGCCGCCCTTGCCGTCCAGAGTGATACCTTCCAAGTCCAGCTTCTGCGCCGGATGCCCGTTGCGGGTGATGCGGATCACGTCCACGATGCGGGCAGGCACCTGCGTGGTGTCGATCTTGAAGATCGAGGGCTGGAAACCATAGAAACTGTCCGACACGGCCCAGACCACGCCGCCCTCATCGGCCACCATGCCCGAGATCGCGCCCCAGCCGATCAGCTCATCGGCGCCCGCGCTGGTCAGCTGCGGGTAGGCCGCTGGTGCATCCTGATATTCGTAGATCATCACATGGGCCCGCGCACCCTTGTCTTCGATCAGGTCCTTCTCGTTGGCCGAGACCAGCAGGCCCCGCGACGGGATGGTCACATAGCCTTCCGGGCCGACACCCGAGGGCAGCAGTTGTTTCAGTACCGGGTTGGCAAGATCAGCGGCGTCATAGACCCCCACGACCGAGGCGCGTTCGGCGCCGACGAAGATCAGGCGGTCTTCGCCATAGGTGGCGGCGGTCACGCTTTCCGGCTCCACCCCTTTGCTGTCCGAACGCTTGTCCGGGTAGTGGCCGATCTGCACGATGGCGTGTTCGAAGCTCACGCCGCTTTCGTACACGACCGTACCGTCCTGGTTGAAGATGGTCCACCCGCGCGAGCCACCTTCGTAATCGCCCTCGTTGGCGGTGGCGAAGTGGTCGGCATCGACCCATTTCACCGCGTCAGGTTCGCGTTTGCGCCCCATCTGGCTTTCGGTAAAGATCAGCGCGCCGCGCTCGTCGGTGGCGTCGATGCCCTCCAGGTCGACGGCGCCCGCCGAGAAGTGGCTCAGCACCGTGCCGTCGCGGCCCACGACCACGATGTGATTGTTTTCCTGCAGGGTGACGACGGTCTCGCCTTCGGCGTTGATGTCGACGTATTCGGGCTCGGGATCGGTCGGTGCGATCTCGGCCAGGCCGGTCAGGGCCACATGTTTCAGGCTGGCACAGTCCAGCGCGCCGTCTTTCAGGTCGATCAGAACCAGGTCACCCGCGGGCAGCTGCGGGATCATGCCATCGTTCAGGTCTTCGTCGCGCTCGTTCTCGATGGCAACGGCCAGGAAGGACCCATCGGGGGCCTTGGCAACCGAATCCGGCTGGCCGCCCAGATCACAGGAGCCGGTTTCCGCGCCGGTGGCCACGTCGAAGCTTTTCAGCAATCCCGAGGGGGCCACGTAGCTTTCGGACGTGTTCACGCCGACAAAGGCGGTCTGGCCGATCACGGCCACGCTGGTCGGCTCGCCGGGCAGGGCGATGTTGCCCAGGGGCTTCGGGTCGCGCGGATCGGTGATGTCGATGCGCCCCAGCACGCTCAGCGGGCTGTCGGTATAGACCAGCGTCATGCCATCGGCGGTGACGTCGATGATCTCGGGGCTGGATTCGCGCATCATGTCTTCGCCGGCAGCCATGTTCATGACCACAGGGAAGGAGACGATGCGGTTGAAGTTCATCTCGGCCTGCGCGGCACTGGCGGTCAGCGCCAGGGCGGAGGTGAGGGTGATGCGTGCAAGCATGTTGCCACTCCCGGTTGGTAAGTACCCGGCCGGGAGTGGCGCAGTGTTGTGTCATGGGCGTAACGCGCAGGTTTCAGTTTCGTGAAACGCGCGGTGTGCCCGTTTTCTTCGAAGAAAACGGTCCGGAATTTTCGAAAATTCCGGTTAGACCGACATGCAGATGTACTTCATCTCCAGGTAATCCTCGATCCCGTGATGGCTGCCTTCGCGCCCGAGGCCGGACTGTTTCACGCCGCCAAAAGGTGCGACCTCGGTCGAGATGATGCCGGTGTTCACGCCGACGATGCCATATTCCAGCGCCTCGGCCACCTTGTAGACGCGGGAAAGGTCGTTGGCATAGAAGTAGCTCGCCAGGCCGAAGATCGTATCATTGGCCAGCTCGATCACCTCGTCCTCGTCCTTGAACCGGAACAGGGGGGCCAGCGGGCCGAAGGTCTCGTCGGTGGCGAATTCCATGTCGCGGGTGGCGCCGGTGACGATGGTGGGCTCGAAGAAGAGCCCGCCCTTTTCGTGTTCCTTGCCGCCCAGGATGACCTCGGCGCCCTTGGCGGTTGCGTCGGCAATATGGGCGCGCACCTTGTCCACCGCCCCGTCCGAGATCAACGGCCCCAGCGCGGTGCCATCGTCCAGCCCGTCGCCCACCGGCAGGGCGGCCACGGCGGCGCGCAGTTTCTCGGCAAAGGCGTCATAGACCCCGTCCTGCACATAGATGCGGTTGGCGCAGACGCAGGTCTGGCCATTGTTGCGGAACTTGCAGGCGATGGCCCCTTCGACGGCGGCGTCGAGGTCTGCGTCGTCAAACACGATAAAGGGCGCGTTGCCGCCCAGCTCCATCGAGCATTTCATGACTTGGTCGGCGGCCTGGCGCAGCAGGATGCGACCGACGTTGGTCGAGCCGGTAAAGGTCAGCTTGCGCACCGTGTGGTTCTCGCAGAACTCCTTGCCGGTCTCGGACGCGTTGGAGCTGGGCACCACGTTGAATAGCCCCCCGGGCAGGCCCGCGCGTTCGGCGAGGACCCCCAGGGCAATCGCCGACAGCGGGGTCAGCTCGGCGGGGCGGGCGATAAAGCCGCAACCGGCGGCGATGGCCGGGCCGCATTTGCGGGTGATCATCGCGTTGGGGAAGTTCCACGGGGTGATCGAGGCGGCAACACCGATCGGCTGCTTGATCACGGTGATGCGCTTGTCGGGCTGGTGGCCCGGGATCGTCTCGCCATAGATGCGGCGGCCTTCCTCGGCGAACCATTCGATGAAACTGGCACCATAGGCGATCTCGCCCATCGCCTCGGCCAGGGGTTTGCCCATCTCGGCGGTCAGGATGGTGGCCAGGTCCGCCTGGTTTTCCATCATCAGCTCATACCAGCGGCGCATGATTTGGGCGCGGTCCTTGGCGGTGCGTTTGGCCCAGGCCTTGCCCGCCACATCCGCCGCTGCAATGGCGCGGGCGACTTCCGCGCGCGACAGGTCGGCCACCTGGGCGATCACGTCGCCACGCGCCGGGTTAATCACGTCGAAAGTGGCGCCGTTGTCAGCGTCGATCCATTCCCCGGCCACATAGGCGCGGGTTTCCAGCAAAGTCGGATCTTTCAGAAGGCTTTTCAGATCGGTTGCATTGGCGGTCATTTTCATCTCCCATGGCCCTGCGCCAGCTGTGCCGGAACACGCGGCCCATGTAAAGAGCTTAACGTGTTAATTATCGCAAGGATGTCCCTTTGAACCCCGATCTAGCCTATGCAAATGCGGATTTCATCCCGAATGCGACGCAATTTCCGTCGCTTTGGGCGCGCTTGGCGCAAGAATTCCGCGCGGGGGCGAAGAATCTGCGAAAGGACCTTCGATATGGACCCGGATTGCGCCAGTCCCTGGACCTTGTCCTGCCCGATGGCGTGCCGCGCGGGCTGGTCGTTTTCGTGCATGGCGGATATTGGCGGGCCTTCGGTCATGCGACCTGGACCCACCTGGCGGCGGGGCCGCTGGGGCAGGGGTGGGCGGTGGCGCTGCCGTCCTACACCCTGGCGCCCGAGGCGCGGATTTCCGAGATCACGCGGGAAGTTGCACGCGCCATCGACCTGGCTGCGGGTGAGGTCACCGGGCCCATCGTGCTGGCAGGCCATTCGGCGGGTGGGCACCTGGTGGCGCGGATGAATTGCGCGGATGTCGCCCCGGGCTGCGCGGATCGGATCCGGCGCATTGTGCCGATCTCACCTATAAGCGACCTGCGCCCGCTGCTGCACACCGCCATGAATGTGGACCTGCGGCTGGATGCGTTGGAGGCTGAGGCGGAAAGCCCCGCCCTGATCACCGACCGGTTGCACATCCCGACCACGGTCTGGGTCGGTGCGCAGGAGCGTCCGGCCTTTCTGGATCAGGCCCGCGGGCTCACCGATGCCTGGCCCGAGGCGCAGTTGCGCGTGGCCCCCGGGCGGCACCATTTTGACGTGATTGCACCACTGGCAGACCCAAACAGCGCGCTCACCCGGGCCTTGTTGGCCTAGCCGCCGAAATCCTCCAGCGCCTTCACGTCGATGGCCTCCAACAGCGGGATCATCACCTCAACCGGCGCGCCCTTGGCCTGGATCAGGATGCGGTTGTCGACCAGGCCCGACAGCTCGCCATCCTGGTTCATGTATTTCATCCGTCCGACCCGTTCGAGCTTGGCCCCCATGACAGCCGCATTGCCGATCATGCCCGCAAAGGCCGCGATCATCGGGTTGTCGGCCATGATGGTGATCGAGAACTGCTGCCCGTCCATGCTGTATTCGGCCTCGGCCCCGGTGCCGCCGCCCATGAAGGCAAGGCTGGAGTTCATCTCGGAGTTCACCTCGCGGGTCCAGCCGTCGGGTGCCTCGGGTAGAAAGGCCGACAGGGCGTCGGTCTTCAGCGCCATGATCAACTGCTTGGCAAACTCCAGCTCTTCCAACGCGTATTGGATGTCGCCTTCGTTATAGGCTGCAAGTGCGCTTTCCAGCGTGTCCGAGACCTCGTCGGCCCCGGCTGTGGTGGCGATCGTGGCTGTGCCCAGCAGAAGGGCCGTGATGGCGAGAATATGTTTCATGAAAACCTCCCTTGTCAGAATGGCAGCATTCTGGCTGGGGCGGGGGAGGATGCATAGTCCGGCCCGCCTTACCCGAATCGCGCCTGCCATGTGGGTAGGGTATCACCAGGCGCCGGTTTCGCCTCATGGACCCCGCGCGCGATGGCGCGGGCCAGGCAGGTTGCGGCGGCGTGGCCCAGCCTGAGTGCGTCAAAACCCGGATCGGGCAGCGGCTTGACCCCGGTTGCGGCGGCAAAGATCAGATCGCCATCAAATGGCGTGTGGCTGGGGTGGATCGCGCGGGCCATGCCATCATGGGCGGCGGTGGCAAGGCGCGCCGCCTGGGCCTGTGTCAGTACCGCGTCGGTGGCAATGATGGCGATGGTGGTGTTCTCGCCCAGCCCGGCCTCAGGGCGGGGTTCTTCGGTCGGATCATGGCGGCCTGTGCCGCATGCGCCAAACTCGTCACCGATCTCCCATGGAGCGGCCCAGAATTCTGGGCCTTCGCCCATGGTTACGGCGCCCAGAGCGTTTACCGCGACCAGCGCGCCGACGGTGATGCCGTTGTCCAACACCAAGGACGCCGACCCCAATCCACCCTTCAGCCCGGCCACGGTGGCACCGGTTCCGGCCCCCTCGCTGCCTAGGTCGAAATCATCACTGGCAACCTCCAACGCGGCGCGTCCCAACGCCTTGTAAGGGTTGTCGGACCATCCCTTGTCGCCGCCATTCAAGAGGTCGAACAGGATCGCGCCGGGCACGATCGGCACGCGCTGATCGCCGACCTGAAACCCGCGCCCTTGCGCGCGCAGCCCATCGGCCACGCCCGAAGCCGCGTCCAGCCCGAAGGCCGAGCCGCCGGACAGCACCAGCGCATCAACCTCCTGCACCAGCTTGTCGGGGGCCAGCAGGTCGGTTTCCCGCGTGCCGGGCGCGCCGCCCATGACATGCACCGCGGCGGTAAAGGGTTTCACCCCGGTCAGAACCGTGGCCCCTGTCTTGATCCCCGCGTCCGAGGCATTGCCGACCTTCAGCCCCGGCACATCGGTAATCAGATTGCGTTTGCCCGGTTTCATCGCAGCCTCCCTTGCGTCTTTGCACAAAAGAGTAGGCCCCCTTGCGGGGGCCTGAAAAGAGCTGATTTGTTTGAGGGGGTTACTGCGCGGCCATCGGCATGCGCGCGATCTCGCATTGCACCCAGAGCTCTTCGAGCGCGCCCAGAAGGTGCTCGATATCCGCGTCCGTATGGACCGGGCTGGGGGTGATGCGCAACCGCTCGGTGCCCTTGGGCACGGTCGGGTAGTTGATCGGCTGGATGTAGATTCCGTAGTCCTGCATCAGGGTGTCGGACAGGAACTTGCACTTGACTGCGTCGCCGACCATCACCGGGATGATGTGGCTGGGGTTTTCCACGTGGGGAATGCCCATCGCGTCCAGACCGGCGCGTACCTTGGCGACGCGTTCCTTCTGGCTGTCCCGTTCGGCGTTCGAGGCCTTGAGGTGCTGCACCGAGGCGCGGGCACCGGCAGCCACGGCCGGGGGCAGGGCGGTGGTGAAGATGAAGCCGGAGGCGAAGCTGCGCACGAAATCGCACAGTTCAGCCGAGGCGGCGATATAGCCGCCGACCACGCCAAAGGCCTTGCCCAGCGTGCCTTCGATCACCGTCAGGCGATCCATCAGCCCCTCGCGTTCGGCAATACCGCCGCCGCGCGGACCGTAGAGGCCGACTGCGTGCACCTCGTCCAGATAGGTCATGGCGCCGTACTTGTCGGCCAGATCGCAGATTTCCTTGATGGGCGCGATGTCGCCATCCATCGAATAGACCGATTCGAAGGCAATGAGCTTGGGCGCCTCCGGGTCGGCGGCCGCCAGCTTGGCTTCGAGGTCTTCCAGATCGTTGTGCTTCCACAGCACCTTGGCGGCGCGCGAATGGCGGATGCCTTCAATCATGGACGCGTGGTTCAGCGCGTCCGAGAAGACGATGCAGCCGGGGATTTTCGAGGCCAGCGTGCCCAGGGCGGCCCAGTTCGAGACATAGCCCGAGGTGAACAGCAGCGCTGCTTCCTTACCATGCAGATCGGCCAATTCCTGTTCCAGAAGAACATGTTGGTGGGTGGTGCCCGAAATGTTGCGTGTTCCGCCGGCGCCTGCGCCGACCGTGTCGATGGCGTGGTGCATGGCCTCCAGCACGTCCGGGTGCTGGCCCATGCCCAGGTAATCATTGGAACACCAGATGGTCACGTCATCTTCGCCGCGCTCGCTGGTATGGCGCGCTTTCGGGAAGTTGCCGCGCTTGCGCTGCAGGTCGGCAAACACGCGGTAGTTCCCGTCTTCGCGCAGGGTGTCGAGGCTGGCTTTGAAGAAGGCCTGATAGTCCATGTGACGTCCTCCGGGGGCTGATCCTTGTTGCCAGCAATGAACATGTTCGGGGCCGGTCCAGACCTGATTTATGTCAAGTCGGGCAGAAAAAACTGCGGTGAGCTGCGTGCGATGCGGGCAAAATAGTTCCGATCGGAAACTCGATGCGCTTGCGTATGGAAAAGATAGTTAGACCAACCGCCCGCCACCCCCGAAGGGGTCTCGGCCCCGTGCTGCGTGGATCCCCACGCGCGCGGACGGCTGGCCTTGTGGGTCCGAAAACCCGGGTGATCCAGGGGCTGCCGCCGGCCTCACCCAAGAACAGAGGCAGCATGAATCATCGAGGCCGTGTTTCGCAAAACGATTGCGGGGCAGGGCGCGCCTGCCATCGCCGGGTGAGGCCATTGCGCGCAAGCTGGCATGGGGTGGGGCGGCCCGTCTTGACCAACGTCAAGAGCGCGGGGATTTCATCTCGGGTGGCAGCGGAGGCGGGGACGGCGGGGCTGGACGGGGCGGGCGCGGGGTGGTCAGGGCCTCGATCAGCCCTGCGAGGAACAGGGTGAAGCTTAGAATCCAGATCGCGCCTGCAACCAGCATCAGGGTGAAATACCAAGGAGTTGGCCCGCTGGAGCCAAGCCAGCGTGCAGCGGCTGCCATCGCCATCAACCCATAGGCCCAGGCGACCGGGGCGGGCGCGCTCAGGGCGCGGCCGGAATGGGCCAGGATTGCGCGGGACATGACGGCCAGGGTCATGCCGCCCACAGCGCCGATGCCCAGCACGTGCAGGGCGGCCACCTCCGACCCGACCTTCCAGCTTGCCAACGCCCACAGGACCAAGCCGAGCGGCAGGAGGGTCTGCGCCAATGCCAATGCCCAGAGGAGCGGCTCGCGGCGCGTGCTGAGGGGGTGCCAACGGATCAGCCGGGCGGTGTGTACACCGGCCAGGGCCAAGGCGAGGAGGGAGGCGAGGCGCGGCCAGGGCGCGCTCCATGGCAGCAGTATGGACAGGGCGATGGTGGCGCGGTCAAGGCGCGGCGTCTCAGGTGGCAGGCTGTTATCGTCAGTGCCGGCGCGACGCAGGGCGTTGCGGATGAAGCCGGGCGTGACCCGCCCGCCCAGCACCGCGATCAGTCCGATCAGCGCCAGGAGTCCGACACGCAGCCCGTCTTCGGCGGTGCCATAGGCCCAACCGATCCAGTCGAGATGGACCAGAAGATTGCCCAGGGTAAGGGCGGCCAGGAAGACCACGAACACCGCCTGCTGCGGGTTGCGACGGCGCACCAGGATCAGGGCCACCCGTCCGGCCAGGAGCGGCAGGAAGGCCAGGTCGATCCCGGCCACAAGAAGCCCCGGCAGGGCGCCCGAGGCCCAGACCGCCAGGCGTCCTGCCAGCCAGAATGCCACGGCCAGACCAATGTACCCCGTGCGCGCGCCCGCGAGGGAGGTCAGCAGGAATCCGGCGAGCGCCGCGGCGCCGTAGCCGAAGATCATCTCGTGCCCATGCCATAGATGCGGCGCCATGCCGGGACCGGGCAGCGCCATCATGCCGCCGGTTGCGTGTACGAAGAGCCAAAGTTGCCAGATGAGACCTGCCAAGATCGCCCATAGCGGAGCGAGCAGGAAAAAGCTGCGATGACCTTCGCCGAGCAGGAGTTTGACTGTCGCACGCATGGGGGCGGACCTTTCCTTGAACGGCAAAAGCCTAGGCTGGTGTCGGCGCCAAATCTTAACGCAAGTCAAGTCGTCGCAGGGTAAACCTGCAGGCAGTGGCGGCTTCCGAAAGGGAGGGGCGGCGGAGGTGTCAACACTCATGTGTGTTTGAAATCAGTGAGTTGACCCTGATTTTCTGCCGCTTCCGGGGGCGATTTGTGCCCAGTTGCGCTTCACCGGTACATGGCTAATTCACGCGCCGCTCACTTTTTCGGGAGCATCGTTGACTTTTGTCAAGACGCACAGGCGCGGTCCCGACCATCTTCCCAAGTGCCTCACCAAGCAAACGGAGAGTGATCATGTCACTTGGAATCACCCATAAGAAAACCCGCGGCGCGCTGGGCCTCGGTTTTGCGATGCTGCTGGGCGGCGTGGCCATGCCTGCCTTCGCCGAAGGGCCGACCCTGAGCGAGGAAGCCTTTGAAGCGTCCAAGCAGCTGTACTTCGAACGCTGCGCCGGCTGCCACGGCGTTCTGCGCAAAGGCGCGACCGGCAAGAACCTGGAACCCCACTGGAAGACCACTGCCGCTGACGGCACCGTGACCGAAGGTGGTACCCTGAAGCTGGGCCAGGAACGCCTTGAAAAGATTATTTCCTGGGGCACCGAAGGCGGTATGAACAACTTCTCGGACATCATGACCGAGCAGGAAATCAAGGACATGGCGACCTACATCCAGATGGATCCGCCCAAGCCGCCCGAGATGTCGCTTGAGCAGATGCGTCAGACCCGCAAGGTCTATGTCGAGCCCGAAGATTACCCGACCGAGCCGCTGCACGGCCGCAACTGGGAAAACTTCTTCGTCGTCATCGAGCGTGACGTGGGCAAGGTGGCCGTGATCGACGGCGACACCAAGGAAGTTCTGGCCCACATCCCGACCGGCTATGCCGTGCACGTGCTGAAGGCCTCGGAACACCACAAGCTGGAAGAGCCGGAAAACCCGGGCCGCTTCTGGTACACCATGGGCCGCGACGGCAAGATGACCAAGATCGACCTCTGGCAGACGCCGGACAAGATGCTGGTTTCGGAAGTCTCGATCGGCTATGACGCCCGCGACGTGGCCGTCTCCGGCGACGGCAAATACGTGATCGGCGGCGCCTACTGGCCCCCGCACTTCGCCATCGTCGACGCCGAAACCATGGAACCGCTGAAAGTCGTCTCGACCCGCGGTTACAACGTGGACGGTGACTATGTCGAAGAAAGCCGCGTGGCTGCCATCTACACCACCCCGAACGAGCCGACCTGGATCGTCGCGGTGAAAGAGCTGGGCCAGCTGTGGCAGGTCGACTACTCGGACCTGGACAACCTGGCGATCGACAAGATCGACTCGGCCAAGTTCCTGCACGATGGTTTCTTTGACCCGACCGGTCGTTACTTCCAGATCGCCGCGAACGCGTCGAACAAGATGGTTGTCGTCGACACCCAGACCCACAAGCTGGAAGCCATGATCGACACCGCTGCTCTGCCGCACCCCGGCCCGGGCGCCAACTGGATGGACCCGAACTGTGGTCCGGTCGCTGGCACCACCCACCTGGGTGAAGGCACCGTGACGGTTTGGGGCAACGACCCCGCGGGCAACCCGGACAACGCCTGGAAAGTCTGCTACGAAGTGGAAACCGACGGCGCGGGCCTGTTCATCCGGACGCACCCGAACTCGGACTACATCTGGGCTGACCAGACCAAGCACCCCGATCCGGAAGTGCAGCAGTCGGTGCAGGTCATCTCGAAAGAGACCGGCGAGATCGTGAAAACGATCCAGGTCACCGATGTTGAAGGCAGCGTTGCCGTTCACTTCGAATTCAACGCTGACGGCAGCGAAGTCTGGGTTTCCAAGTGGAACCGCACGGACTCGAAAGAGCCGAACGGCGAGATGGTGATCTACGACGCCAAGACGCTGGAAGAGATCGGTCGCGTGAAGGGCCTCTACGCCCCGACCGGCAAGTTCAACGTCTACAACCGTTCGAACCACGTCACCTGATGTGATCGGATAGACACCCAGGGGGGCGGGCCAGGCGCCCGCCCCCTTTTGCGTCACCGGCGCAAACCCCACCACTCACACCCACCCGCGTCGGGCTCACCCGCCGACGACGACCAGCCACTAACGGAGCCAGGACATGACTCAGGACAGCGGTCAAACACCGAAAAAACCGCTCTGGCGACGCAGCCTCTTCTGGGGCATGCCAGTCGCCGGAGTTGCGGGCGTCTTTGTCGCCGGCATCGTCTTCTGGGGCGGTTTCAACACCGCCATGGAAGCGACCAACACCAAGGACTTCTGCATCTCGTGTCACGAGATGGAGGATTTCGTCTATGAAGAATACAAGGGCACGATCCACGACGTGAACCGCTCCGGTGTCGGCGCGGTCTGTTCCGACTGCCACGTGCCGAAAGATTGGACGCACAAGATCATCCGCAAGATCAAGGCCTCGAAGGAAGTTTGGGGCAAGATTACCGGCAAGATCTCGACGCCCGAGAAATTCGACACCCACCGCCTGCAGCTGGCGATGAACGAATGGGAGCGCATGAAGCGCACCGACTCGGTCGAATGCCGCAACTGTCACGACTTCGAGTCGATGATGCCGGAGTTCCAGGCCCCGCGCGCCCGTCAGCAACACCTGAACGCGATGCGCACCGGTCAGACCTGTATCGACTGCCACAAGGGCATTGCCCACCTCGACCTGCGTGACCGCGCGGACGAGGATTACCTGGCCGAGCTCGAGGCGCCGAACCCGGAGTTCATCCGCGAGGTGCCGCAGGAATACCTCGACAGCCTGGCACGTATCGAAGCGATCGAAGCTGAAGAGGCGGCCGCGGCCAAGGCCGCGGAAGAGGCCGAACGCCAGCGTGTGGGCGACGCGATCGCCGCAGCCCGTGCCGATGAGCGCGCCAAGGTCGAGGCCGAGATGGCCGGCACCGCAAGCGCCGAGGATGAAGGTGTCGACGTCGCGCCGAACATTGACTGGGGCAGCGTTGCGTCGAGCGATCTGACCCTGTTCTACCCGGGCCAGGCGAGCTTTGAATGGGTGCAGAACGGCAAGACCCATGGCGGTGCCCGTCCGCTGACCCAGGGCGGCGACGCTTGCACGACCTGCCACGCCAAGGAACTTGATGCCATCGGCAGCAAGATCGTGGCCGGCGGTGGCGGCAAGAACGACGAGCTGGAACCGACCCCGATTCCGGGTAAACGCGGCATCATCGGTGCCACGGTCCAGGCGGCCTATGATGGCGACAATGTCTACTTCCGCCTGCAATGGCCGGATGCGCCCCACGCCCCCGCACCCTTCGTGGACGGTGGCAAGATGGACCCGGACAACCCGATCAAGGTCGCGATGATGATCACCGGGACCGGCATCGAGATGGGTGAACAGGTCGGCTGCTGGGCAACTTGCCACGCGGACAACACCTACATGCCCTTCGATCCGGGTGCGGAAGCGATTGCCGCAAGCGGTGACGTGGCGGCGGCCCTGATGGCCGAAACCTCCATCACCAAGTACCTGCCGGAAAGCCGCACCAAGATCGAGATCAAGGGGCGTCGCGGCAAGGCCCAGGGTGGCTGGGACAAGCTGGCCGAGGCCGCTCAGATCGAGCAGTACCTGGCCGACGGCACCTACATGGACCTGATGCGGGTCTATGCCGATGGTTCCGCCACGAACGGCTACCTGCTGGAACGCCGGGTCGAGAACGAGGGCGAGATCGCCGCGCAGGCCAAGCTGGGGGATGACGGCATGTGGACCGTGGTCTTCTCACGGCCGCTGGCTGGCGGGGTGGGTGACGTGGCCCTGGAGGCCGGTCAGACCTACACGGTCGGCTTCGCGATCCACGACGACTATGCCTTGGCACGCTTCCACCACGTGACGTTGAACACCACCATGGCGCTTGACGATCCGGAAGCCCAGATCAACGTGGTTGGTCAATAACAACAAAGAAGCGGCCAGCCCCTTGGGTTGGCCGCTTTTCTTTGCTTAGATGAAGAGGAATTCAGAGAGGACACGATCATGCGCAGCTCCCTTTCCCCGCTCGTATTCGCCGCCGCGCTGACCTGCGCGGCTTTTCCCGTTCTGGCAGCTGACAAGACCGAAGCCGAGATGGCCGAGATCTGCGGCGAGGCCGAACAGCGTTATGTCGACATCTACGGCGCCCCGTCCGCCGAGTTCGAGGGCGCGGTGGTCGTTACCATGTACAAATACAGCTTCTGCCCGCGCGAGGTCACGGTGCCGGTCGGCACCACTGTGCGCTGGGTCAATGTCGACAAGCGCACCAGCCATTCGGTGATCGTGAAAGGCCAGCCGGAAAGCGATCGTGCCTTCCCCGAAGAGGTGATCGAGTTCACCTTCCTGGAGCCGGGCGACCCGCAGGAATACCTCTGTGGTCCGCATTGGGAGAGCCATGAAATGATCGGCATGGTGACAGTGACGGTGGAGTAATATCGGTCTAAATTATCGTTGTAAAACAGGGCGTTCCGTCAAAGCGGAACGCCCTTAACTTATGTCAAGGAACGCCCCCCCTCCCTGCGGCATTTTACCTTTGAAACCGGACCGAGCCTCACCCGCCGGCAATGTCATCGAATCGACACGCGCTGAAACAGGCGCGCCTGTCCGCGGGAGGGGTTTGCTTCCAGCCAACCCTTGGGACGAGCGAGACACACATGACCGGCAAAGTTTTCCTCATCGGCGCAGGACCCGGCGACCCCGATCTTCTGACCCTGAAGGCGGCGCGTCTGCTCTCCCAGGCCAGCTGCGTGGTGTTTGATCGGCTGGTGTCGGATGAGGTCGTCGCGATGGCGCCGGAAAACGCCAAGATGATCCCGGTCGGCAAAATGCCGCAATGCCACCTGGTCACCCAGGACCGGATTAACGAGATCCTGGTCGAGGAGGCGCGCGCGGGCCATGACGTGGTGCGCCTGAAAGGGGGCGACCCGCTGATCTTCGGGCGCGGGTCCGAAGAGGCGATGTTCCTGGCCGAGCACGGCATCGACAGCATCTACGTGCCCGGCATCACCGCCGCCCAAGGTGCCGCCACCGTGTCCGGCGTGCCGCTTACCCACCGGGGGCTGGCCACCGGCGTGCAATATGTCACCGGCCACCGCCAGTCCGACAAGGTGCTGGACCTCGACTGGAAACGCCTGGCCGACCCGATGACCACGCTGGTGGTCTATATGGGCGTTTCCTCGATCGGACAGATCGCGATGGGGCTGATGACCGAGGGTCTGCCCGGCTCGACCCCCGTCATGGCGATCTCCAAGGCCACCAATGCGGACGAACGTCGCATGGTCTCGACCCTGTCCAACATCGCGGCAGATACGCGCGAGGCCGGACTGAAACCGCCAACCTTGTTCATCATCGGCCAGGTCGTGTCGCTCTATGACGCCCAGGCCGAACCGGCACGGGAGATTGCCGCACATGCCTAAATTGGTTGCCCTATCCCTTCTGGCGACCTCTCTGGCCATGGCTGCCCCAGCGGCCACGGCCGACAGCCTTGATCCTGATGCGCTCAAGCGACTGGTGCATCAGGATTGCGGCTCCTGTCATGGGTTGACCCTGAAGGGCGGACTGGGGCCGGACATCCGCCCCGAGACGCTGGAAGGCTACGACCCGGAAATCCTGCAAATCATCATCCTCGAAGGCATGCCGGGCACAGCCATGCCGCCCTGGAATCCGCTGATCAGCGAGGCGGAAGCCGCCTGGATCGCCGACTACCTCCTGAAGGGAGACACCGAATGAAACGTCTGATTTCCACCCTGGCGCTGAGCGTCGCCCTGGCCGCCCCCGCGCTGGCCGAGACCCTGGCCACCGGCGACCTGGGGCTGATCATCGAACGGGCCAAGGGGTCGGTGGTGTTGATCGACCAGTCTGACCGCGCCGCCCTGGCGCGGATCGACGGCTTGGGCGATCTGTCCCATGCCTCGATGGTTTATTCCTCGGACGAACGTTACGCCTATGTCTTCGGCCGCGATGGCGGGCTGACCAAGGTCGATATCGTCGAACGCAAGGTGGCGAACCGCGTGGTTCAGGGCGGCAACTCGATCGGCGGGGCGATCTCGGATGACGGCACGTTGGTGGCCGTGTCCAACTACGAACCCGGCGGCGTGCGCATCTTTGACGCCGAAACGCTGGAGATGGTTGCGGATATCCCGACCGACAGCAAGACCATCGGCCTGGTCGATGCCCCCGGCCGCCGCTTCGTCTTTACCATGTGGGACACGGGCGAGACCTGGATCGTCGACATGGACGGGGTGGAACCGGGCGCCGAGCCGCCGATCACCAAGATCCCCGAGATGGGCGAAAACCCCTATGATGCACTGATCACCGCCAATGGCCGCACCTACATCACCGGCCTCTTCGGCGAGGACGGGTTGACCGCGCTGGACCTGTGGGATGAGAGCCCGGAACCGATCCGCGTGCTGCCGGATTATGGCCGCGGGCAGGAGGAAATGCCGGTCTACAAGATGCCCCACCTGGAAGGCTGGGCCCATACCGGCGCCGAGTTCGTGCTACCCGCTGTGGGTCACCACGAGGTGCTGTGGATCGACAGTGCGACTTTGCAGGAAACCGCCCGCACCAAGACCTATGGCCAGCCGGTCTTTGCCATGGCCCGGCCCGACGGGCGTCATGTCTGGGTGAACTTCGCCCACCCGCTCAACGATACGATCCAGGTGATTGACACGATGACCAAGGAAATCGTGCATGAATTCAAGCCCGGCCCCGCCGTGCTGCACATGGAATTCACCCCGCGTGGGCATGAGATCTGGGTTTCGGTCCGTGACGAGAACAAGGTCAAGATCTACGACACCGAGACCTTCGAGCTTCTGTCCGAGATCGACGCCGACAGCCCCTCGGGCATCTTTTTCACCGCGCGTGCGCACAGGACCGGATTGTAAGCCATGAGACTGGTTGCCGACCCCACCGACCGTCGCCTGCTGGATGATTTCCAGCGCGACTTTCCGGTCACCCACCGCCCGTTCGAAATCCTGGCCGAAGAGGTCGGGTTGAGTGAGGAAGAGGTGGTGCGCCGCCTGAATGCCATGCGCCTGTCGGGCCGGATCACCCGGGTCGGCGGCACCTGCGCGCCCAATACGATGTCGGCCTCGACCCTGGCCGCCGTGGCCGCGCCGGTCGATCAGATCGAGGACGTGGCCGCGATCATCAATGAAGAGCCCGGCGTGAATCACTCCTATGAGCGCGAAGATGTGTGGAACATCTGGTTCGTCGCCACCGGCCCGGACCGGGGCCACGTGGACGCAACCCTGGCCCGGATCGAGGAAAACACCGGCCTCACCGTGCTGGACCTGCGCCTGGTGCGCCCGTTCAACGTGGATCTGGGCTTCAAGATGGACGGCACCACCAACCCGGTGAATCCGCCCGCACCGCGCACCGCTGATCTGGACGCGATCCAGCCCGGTGACCGCGACCTGATGCAGGCGCTGTGCCAGGGGCTGCCGATCGAACCGCGCCCCTATCAGGCGCTGGCCGAAAGCCTGGGACGCACGGAAAACGAGGTGCTGGACCGGATCAGTGCGCTTGCCCATGCGGGCATCCTCTCGCGCCTGGGCGTGATCGTGCGTCACCGCGCGCTGGGCTGGCGCTCGAACGCGATGGTGGTTTGGGATCTGCCCCATGACGCCATTACCGAGGCCGGGCCGCAGCTGGCCGCGCTTCCCGGTGTCACGCTGTGTTACGAACGTGTGCCCGTTGAAGGCGCCTGGCCCTACCGTCTCTATTCCATGATCCACGCCAAGTCGCGCGAGGACGCGCTGGAAGTGTTGGAGCGCGCTGCGAACCTGCCCGGGTTGAAGGGCGTGCCGCACAAGCCGCTGTTTTCGACCCGCTGCTTCCGTCAGACCGGCGCCATGATCGCCGACCGTCGGGAGCGCGCGTGATGGTTGCCCGTGATCGCACCCCGGCGGTTCTGGATGAAACCGACCGCCTGCTGGTCAATGCGCTGCAGGACGACCTGTCGCTGGATCACCGCCCCTTTGCCACCCTGGCCGAGAAACTGGGGCTGAGCGAGGACGAGGTTCTGACCCGCACCAAATCCCTGCGCGAACAGGGGGTTCTGACCCGTTTCGGCCCGTTCTTCGACGCCGCCGCCATGGGGGGCGCCTTCTGCCTCTGCGCGATGGCCGTGCCTGCCGACAAGTTCGAGGCGGTCATGACACAGGTCAATGCGCACGCCGAAGTCGCGCATAATTATGAACGCACGCACCGGCTGAACATGTGGTTCGTTCTGGCGACGGAAACGCCCGAAGGGATCAAGGAAGCGGCCGACAGGATCGAAGGGGAAACCGGCATCACCGTGCATTGTTTCCCCAAACTGCAAGAGTTCTACATCGGGTTTCGGGTGGCCGCATGAGCACTGTCCTCGACACAACGGATCGCGCCATCATCACGGCGCTGCAATCGGGGCTTCCCCTGGTGCCTGCGCCTTATGCTAAGGTCGCCCAGGGGCTGGATCTGAGCGAGGACGACCTCGTCACCCGTCTGCAAGCGATGAAGGACACGGGCGTCATCCGCCGCATCGCTGCCGCGCCGAACCACTACAAGCTGGGCATGGTCGCCAATGGCATGACCGTCTGGGACGTGGACGACGCGCAGCTGTCCGAGCTTGGCCCTCTAGTCGGTGCGCTCGACTTCGTCAGCCATTGCTATGAACGTCCGCGCGATCTGCCCGAATGGCCCTACAATCTCTTTGCGATGGTTCACGGATCCTCGCGCGATGAGGTGGAAGAGAAACGCGCCCGCATCACCGAGCTTCTGGGCGATGCGCTGAATGGCTGCGACATCCTCTATTCCACCCGCATCCTGAAAAAGACGGGGCTGAGGCTCCGCAAGAAAGGATAGTCCATGTTTCGCCTGACCGAATACATGCACCAGCTGGTCGAGCCGACCCCCGTGCGTCCACGCCGTGGCTCCGGCATGCCGAAACCGGTGGTGATCTGGAACCTGACCCGCCGCTGCAACCTGAAGTGCCGCCATTGCTACACGGTCTCGGCGGATGTGGATTTTCCGGGCGAGCTGACCCACGACCAGGCCATGGCCTCGCTGGAGGACCTGGGCCAGTTCAAGGTGCCCGCGATCATCCTGTCGGGCGGCGAGCCACTGGACCGGTTTGACGTGTTCGAGATCGCCCACCGTGCCCGCGAGTTGACCCGCGTGTTGGCCTTTTCCACCAACGGCACGAAGATCCACGGCGAGACCGCCGACAAGATCGCCGAGGTCGGCTTCGACTATGTCGGCATCTCGATCGACGGGATCGGCAAGACCAACGACTGGTTCCGCGGTGTGGACGGGGCGTTTGACGATGCGGTGCGCGGCGTGCGCGAGCTGAAGAAACGCGGCGTGAAAGTCGGCCTGCGCTTCTGCCTCACCGAAGGCACGCAGCACCACCTTGAAGACCTGTTGCAGCTCTGTGATGACGAGGGGGTCGACAAATTCTACCTCTCCCACCTGGTCTATGCGGGCCGGGGCGACAAGAACCGGGGCGAGGACGCCCATCACCAGATGACCCGCAAGGGCATGGATATCCTGATCGAACGCGCCTGGCTGGCGGCGGCCGAGGACATGCCGCTGGACATCGTGACCGGCAACAATGACGCCGATGCGGGCTATTTCCTGAAATGGGCCGCCAAGAATTTTGACGAGGCCAAGGTCGCCAATCTGCGCGAGCACCTGGCGGCCTGGGGTGGCAATTCCTCCGGCATGGGGGTCGCGAACATCGACTTCCTGGGCAATGTGCACCCGGACACCTACTGGTCCGACTACACGATCGGCAGCGTGAAGAAGACGCCGTTTTCCGAGCTTTGGACCGGTTCCGACCAGATGCTGGCCACCCTGCGTACGCGGCCGCGTCCGCTGGAAGGGCGCTGTGGCGACTGTTCGCTGAAGGACGTCTGCGGTGGAAACACCCGCATCCGCGCCCTGCAGCTGACCGGCAACCCCTGGGCCGAGGATCCGGCCTGCTATCTGACGAATGACGAAATCGGTGTGACCGAGGCGGCCGAGCGGCTGGAGGTCACCCCCTTCCGAGGCAAGAAACATGACCCGAAACATCAATTCTTCTAAGCTTGCGCTGGCTCTGTTGATCGGGTTGTCGGGTGCGGCGCAGGCCGATCCGGTTGCCGACTACAATGAATGGTGCGCGGATTGCCATGACGCCAACCGCCTGGGCGGCACCGGCCCGGCGCTGATCCCCGAAACCCTGCGCCGCATGCGCGGGCCGAAGATCGAGGCGGTCATTCGCGAGGGCCGTGTCGCCACACAGATGCCGGGCTTCTCCGAGGATCTGAGCGAAGAGCAGATCACCGCGCTGGCAGAATACCTGAAGACCCCGTTGGAAACCATCCCGGCCTGGGGTGTGGACGAGATCAACGCCTCCCGCGTGATGGACGAGGACTATGTCGCCGCAGACGCCCCCGTCTGGGACGCCGACCCGATGAATATCACCCTGGCTGTGGAAACCGGCGACCACCACGTGTCCGTGCTGAACGGGGACACGTTCGAGGTGCTTGACCGGTTCGCCACGCCCTTCGCCGTGCATGGCGGGCCGAAATTCAGCCCCGATGGGCGCTATGTCTTCATCATGTCGCGCGATGGCTGGGTTCAAAAATACGACATATATAGCCTGAAACAGGTGGGTCGCACCCGGGCTGGCTTGAACTCTCGCAACATTGCCATGTCGGGCGACGGAAAATGGCTGGCGGTGGCGAATTACCTGCCCAACACGCTGACCATCCTGTCGACCGAGGACCTGACCGTGGCCGAAGTGCATGAGGTCGTCGGCAAGGACGGCACGCCCAGCCGGGTTTCCGCCGTCTACCAGGCGCCACCGCGCGATAGTTTCGTGCTGGCGCTGAAGGACGTGCCGGAAGTCTGGGAAGTGTCCTATTCGGAAACCCCCGACATGAACCTCTTCGCTGGCGGCTTTACTCATGATTGGCGCGTCGAAGGCCCGTCCAAGCAGGACACGGATTTCCCGATCCGCCGCATCACCACGCCGGATTATCTGGACGATTTCTTCTTTGATCAGAGCTACGAGCATCTGATGGGCGCAAGCCGCAAGGGCGAGGACGGCATGGTCATCGACCTGGTAATCGGCATGAAGGTTGCCGACCTGGACCTGCCCGGCATGCCCCACCTGGGGTCGGGCATCACCTGGGCCTATGGCGACAGTACCGTGATGGCGACGCCGCACCTGAAGGAGGGCGTGATCTCGGTCATCGACATGAACACGTGGGAGACGGTGAAACGCATCCCGACCGAAGGCCCCGGCTTCTTCATGCGCAGCCATGAGAACTCGAAATACGTCTGGGCGGACGTGTTCTTTGGCCCGAACAAGGACGCGATGCATGTGATCGACAAGCAGAGCCTGGAGATCGTGAAGACCCTGCGGCCCGTGCCTGGCGCCACCGTCGCCCATGTGGAGTTCACCCGCGACGGGAAATACGCGCTGGTGTCGGTTTGGGAAGACGACGGTGCAGTCCTGGTCTATGATGCCGAGACTTTGGAGGAGGTGCTTCGCCTTCCCATGCGCAAGCCGTCGGGGAAATACAATGTCTGGAACAAGATCACCTTCTCGGAAGGGACCAGTCACTGAAGCATTGATCGTCGCGCACGGTCAGCCGTCCGATCCCTTGCCTCCGGAACGGGCGCTGGCGAAACTTGCGAGCGAAATCAATGCGCTCTGGCCGGATGGCCAGCTTCGGGCGGCCACAATGGCCGCCCCGGGCGCCTTGGAAGCCGCATTGGACATGCTTCCCGCCGGGGCCGCGATCTATCCGTTCTTCATGGCCAAGGGTTGGTTTGTGAACTCCGCCCTGGCGCGTCGGCTGGAGGGGCGGGAGGTGCGCGTGTTGGAACCTTTCGGGCTGGACGCAGACCTGCCGGGCATTGCCGCCGGGCTGATCGGTGCTGAGGCCGCGCGGCAGGGGTGGCAGATGGCCGAGACCCACGTCCTTCTGGCCGCGCATGGATCGGCTCGCGGCAAAGCCGCCGCGCAATCGGCCGAGGATTTTGCAGCCCGTCTCGAACCGCTCCTGGACGGGGCTGGGATGCGCTGTGGCTACGTGGAACAGGCGCCCTTCCTGCCAGACCTGGTGCCAGATCTGCCCGATCGCACGCTTTGCCTGCCATTCTTCGCCATGGAAGGCGACCACGTGCGCGACGATGTCATCGTGGGGCTGCGCGGGGCGGGATACCAGGGGCCAATCCTGCCCGCACTGGGCCGGGCGGAGGCGGTTCCGGCGCTGATCGCTGCCGCTCTGGCGCGTTCTACGGCGACACATGCACCGGCTTGATTCGAGCCATTCGCGCCGATTGGATCACCTGAATACGAGCGCGACAGGTGTGGGAAAACCCCGACATATTCGTGCATCTGAAGCTGTTTGAAACGGCTCGGCAAAGCGTGATTTGACACATTATGTTGTTTCTATAGTCACTCAGCTGATCAATATGTTGTGTTGCCGCCTCGTCCCGGAAAAGGGTTACCGCTTAACAATTGTTAAGGCTGGCAGGGCCTCGCTCACGTACCTGTGGGGACGGTAACTGAGCTGGAGGCCAAAATGCGTGAAGTCATGACCAAGACCATGGCCCGCAACGTGTTCTACGGAGGCTCGCTGTTTTTTGTCGTGATCTTTCTGATCTTGTCGGCGCAATCGGTACGGTACATCGTGACTGAATCGACAGCATCGGCCGAACTGACGGACAGCGTGGCTGCGGGCAAGCACGTGTGGGAAAAACATGCCTGTATTAACTGCCATACACTGATGGGTGAGGGGGCATACTTTGCGCCCGAGCTGCAGAACGTGATGGCCCGGTGGGGTGTCGAAGATGACCCGGAAGGCGCGTTCGACGTGCTGAAGGGTTGGATGGACAGCCAACCGAGTGGAGTGGAAGGGCGGCGTCAGATGCCGCAGTTCAACCTGAGCGACGAAGAGGTGCGTGATCTCGCCAACTTCTTCCTGTGGGTCAATCAGATCAACGCCCAGGACTGGCCGCCGAACGAGGCGGGCTGAGGCGCTCAAGGAGGACGCTGATATGAAATACGAAACACAAAAAATCGCCTATTGGTACTTCCTTGCCGCCATGGCCGTCTTTGCGGTCCAGGTGCTGGGTGGTCTGCTGGCGGGCTGGGTTTATGTACAACCCAACTTCCTGGCCGAGGCGCTTCCGTTCAACATCATCCGCATGTTGCACACCAACTCGCTGGTCGTCTGGCTGCTGCTGGGCTTCTTTGGCGCGGCCTACTTCCTGATCCCGGAAGAAGCCGAGCGCGAAATGCACTCGCCGATGCTGGCCTATCTGCAGCTGATCATCCTGCTGCTGGGCACCGCCGGCGTTGTCGTGACCTATGTCTTCGACCTGTTCCAGGGCAACTGGCTGCTGGGCAAGGAAGGTCGTGAGTTCATCGAACAACCGGTCTGGGTCAAGGTGGGCATCGTGGTTGCCGCGCTGATCTTCCTGTACAACGTCACTTTGACGGTGCTGAAGGGCCGCAAGACCGCGATCACCAACGTGCTGCTGATCGGCCTCTGGGGCCTGGCGCTGCTGTTCCTGTTCGCCTTCTACAACCCGGCCAACCTGTCGCTCGACAAGATGTTCTGGTGGTACATCGTGCACCTGTGGGTGGAAGGTACCTGGGAACTGGTGATGGCCTCGATCCTGGCCTACCTGATGCTGAAGCTGACCGGTGTGGATCGTGAGATCATCGAAAAGTGGCTGTACATCATCGTCGCCACCGCGCTGTTCTCGGGCATCCTGGGCACCGGCCACCACTACTACTGGATCGGTACCCCCGGTTACTGGCAGTGGATCGGCTCGATCTTCTCGTCGCTCGAAGTCATCCCGTTCTTTGCGATGATGTCCTTCAGCTTCGTGATGGTCTGGAAAGGCAAGCGTGATCACCCGAACAAGGCGGCCCTGCTGTGGGCGCTGGGTGCGGCGACTGTTGCCTTCTTCGGCGCCGGCGTCTGGGGCTTCCTGCACACGCTGCACGGTGTGAACTACTACACCCACGGCACGCAGATCACGGCCGCTCACGGTCACCTGGCCTTCTTCGGCGCCTATGTGTCGGTGAACCTGGCGATCTTCAGCTACGCAATGCCGATCCTGCTGGGACGTGATCCCTACAACCAGGTCCTGAACATGGTGAGCTTCTGGCTGATGACCGGCGGCATGGCCTTCATGACCTTCGTCCTGACCTTCGCGGGCACCGTGCAGACGCACATGCAGCGCGTCCTGGGCGAAGACTTCATGAGCGTTCAAGACGGTCTGGGCCTGTTCTACCTGATGCGCTGGGGTGCCGGTGCCGCGGTGGTCCTGGGTGCGATCCTGTTCATCTACGCGCAGCTTGCTCCCCGCAAGGAAGTGATTGCGCAAGGTTCGAAGGAAGGTGCCTGATATGGCTGCCCTGAAACAACAAGGGGAGGGGGCTTCGGCCCCCTTCTACTCCCCGGTCGCGGACGAATGTGAACTGTTCGAAACCGCGTCACAACATGACCTGCCCCTGCTGCTCAAAGGCCCGACGGGCTGCGGCAAGACGCGTTTCGTGGCCCACATGGCCGCACGCCTGGGGCGTCCCCTCTACACGGTCGCTTGCCACGATGACCTATCGGCATCCGACCTGGTGGGCCGTTACCTCCTGAAAGGCGGCGAGACCGTCTGGGTGGACGGACCCCTTACACGTGCCGTGCGCGAAGGTGCGATCTGTTATCTCGACGAGGTGGTCGAGGCCCGCAAGGACGTCACCGTGGTGCTGCACCCGCTGACAGATGATCGGCGCATCCTGCCTTTGGACAAGACCGGCGAAGAGATCGAGGCCGCACCCGGCTTCATGCTCGTCGCAAGCTACAACCCCGGGTATCAGAACATTCTGAAGACCCTGAAACCGTCTACCCGCCAACGTTTCCTTTCAATCGAGTTCGATTTCCCGACCCAGGACCGGGAAGTTGATATCGTGGTGCGTGAAAGCGGGCTTGAAGCCAGCCGGGCGACGTCCCTTGTCCGGCTGGCCCAAAAACTCCGTGGCTTGAAGGGGCAGGATCTCGAGGAGGGGGTTTCCACCCGCCTGGTGATCTACTGTGCCACGCTGATCAAGGCGGGCGTTCCGGTGGAACGCGCGATCCTGACGGCGATGATCGAGCCACTGTCCGACGACGACGACGTCAAGGCCGGTCTGATGGACCTGGTCACGGCTGTCTTCGGTTAGGTCCGAAGATACCTGTTGCGGGGCGGGACCCTCCTGATCCTGAGCCACCCGCCCTGCAACTCCTTACACACGGGCCCACGAAGTGAGCGGGGGAGTACCCATGTCCGAGCGCGAATTCGACATTTTTGAACCGGAAGAGACGGTTGGCAAGATCTGGCACGCCTATGCCAGCCGACTGGACGCTCCGGATACCCATGAAGAGGCCGGGGTCGACCTGGCCGAGGTCCAGGGCCGCCTGGGCGTGTTCTTTCGCGGTCTGGGCGGCGCCCATGCCGCCGAGATCAAGCCCGCCGTCGCCCAGGTCAGCCACCACCGCCTGTCCCTGCGCCGCGCGTTGGGCACCTGGCGCGAACGCGAGGCGCGACCGAGCTTCGATGGCGAAGCCCTGCGCCTGCCTGAACGCATAACCGAATTTCCCGCCCGCGAGGCCAATGCGGCGCTGTTCTTCTGGATCGTCGCCTCGATGGCCCATGCGCCTGCGCCGATCCGCGAGGGCGACCCACTGCGCGCCGATCTGCGCGCGCTGGCGGCCTCGGTCGAGATGACGCGCGCCACGCTGGCCGATTGCCCCGGCCTGTCCGGGTTCTACGAGACCCTGTTGGGCGCCTGCCGCGCCGCGCGGCCTGACAGCTCTCTGCCGCGCTATGAGGCTGCTGTTGAGGCCGCGATTGACCACCTGCTGGGCGGTCCGGAGCCGAAGAACAAGCTGGCGCGTCAGATGCTGGTGCTGATCCGCCAGCCCGATGCGGACCTGTCAGAGTTCACCGCCCCCGCAAAATACCGCCCCTTCCGCCCGGTGCCTCTGTGGCCCGACATCCGCCCGCTGGCGCAGCGTCAGGAGGTGGACCGGCTGCCGGAAGGCGAAGAAGAGGGCAGCGGTGACGGCGAAGAGGCCGAGGGCACCAAACGCGCGCGCCGGTCCGAAAGCGACCTGGCCGAACGCAAGGACAGTCTGATCCTGCACAAATTCGAGGCGATCTTCAGTTGGGTCGAAAGCCTGAACATGAACCGCCGGGTCGAGGATGACGACGAGGACAACGCCCGTCGCGCCGCCGATGACCAGGACGAGCTGGCGCTGGGCCAGATATCGAAGAAGACCGCGACGCGGTTGAAATTCCACCTGGACCTGTCGCCCGAGGACGCCGAACGGGAACGCATTTCCGGCAAGTTTGTCTACCCGGAATGGGACGCGCGTCAGGGCACCTATATCCCCGATCACGCGCGGGTTCTGGCCTCGCTGGCCGATGAACCCGAAGAGGCCCCCGACTTTGTCACCGACCCTGGTGCGCAACGGCGCATCCGCGCGGTGAAACGCCAGTTCGAGGCGCTGCGCCCGAAACGGGTGATCCTGCCGCGTCAGTTGGAAGGCGATGAGCTGGACCTGGAGGCAGTCATTGCCAGCCAGGTTGAATTGCGCGCCACCGGCCACGGGTCTGATCGCGTCTACCGCGCCGCACGGACCCAGGAACGCGACCTGGCGATCTCGGTGCTGATGGACACGTCGCGCTCGACGGAATCGGCCATCGGCGACCGTATGGTGATCGATGTCGAACGCGAAGCGCTGGCCGCCTTTGCCTGGGGGCTGGATGCCTGCGGCGATGATTTCGCGATCAACACGTTTTCCTCGCTCAAACGCCAGCGGGTCTATGTGCAGACCTGCAAGGGCTTCGACGAGAAGATGAACGCGCGCATCGAGGCGCGCATCGGCGGCATTACCCCGGCCTTCTACACCCGCCTGGGCGCGGCGATCCGCCATGTCTCGGCAGAGCTGGAAGAACGCCCAAACTCGCGCCGCCTGCTGCTGGTGATCACCGACGGCAAGCCCAACGACCTGGACCACTACGAGGGCCGACACGGTATCGAAGACACCCGTATGGCGGTGCGCGAGGCACGGCGGCGCGGTCAAGCGGTGCATGGGGTCGTGGTGGATCAGAACGGGCAGGGCTGGGTCAACCGCATCTTCGGCAACGGCGGATTTTCCATCGTGCCGGATGCAAATAGACTAACTGCCGCATTGCCAGAGATTTACCGGCATATTACCGGTGGGGCATGAGCAAAGAAATATCTGAACCACATGTTTTAGATCAGCTGCCCGGAGACCTGATGATCTGGGTGCTGATCGTGTCGGAACTCCTGGTCTTCGGCGCGGGGCTGCTGGCCTTTCTGGGCGTGCGGGCGATGGACCCGGTGACGTTTGCCGCCGATCAGGACCACCTGAACCGGGTCGCGGGCGCGGTAAACACGATCGTGCTGGTGGCCTCGGGCTACTGTGCCGCGCGGGCGGTGAACTCCACCCGTCACATCCGCGCCTGGCTGGGCGGGGCAATGGCGCTGGGCGTCGTCTTCCTGGTGGTGAAATGGGTCGAATATGCCGAGAAGGCCCGGCTGGGCATCGGCCTGGAAAGCTCTGATTTCTTTACCTTCTACTACCTTCTGACCGGGTTTCACGCGATGCATGTGGTGGCCGGGCTGGTGATCTTCGCGCTGCTCATGCGCTGGAATTCGCACCGTAACCTCGAAGCTGGCGCGGCCTTCTGGCACATGGTGGACCTGGTTTGGGTCCTTCTGTTCCCGATCATCTACCTGGTGCGCTGAGATGGACAATAAAGCCCTCACATACGCCTTTTTGACCCTCGTCGGCTTGTCGCTCGTGACAACCCTGCTGGCCGAACGGGTGCCCGGCGCGGGCTACCTGTTCGTGGCCGGGGTCCTGGTGCTGTCCGGGCTGAAGGGGCGGGTGATCCTGACCCAATACCTGGGGCTTGCCCAGGCACCAAGCTTCCGGCGCGGCTTTACCGCCTTCCTGGTTGGATTCGTGGCGTTGGCTTTTGCGATCTATGCGATGGGCGGCTGAGCCGCCGTCAAACGTCGTCTGAGACGAAGTCCTTCAGCTGGGCAATGTCTTCGACATCCACGCTCTGGCGTTTCACCGAGACACCTTGTTTGCGCAGGTTGGCAAAGCTGCGTGACAGGCTTTCGGGCTTCATGCCCAGCCGTTTGGCGATCAGAACCTTGTCATATGGCAGGACCAGCGAGCAGGGCCCGTCCTCGACCGGGGCCAGAGAAATCAGGAAGGTCGCCAGGCGTTGCGCGCCGGAGAGCGCCTTGAGGTTTTCGATCTCCATCACCAACTCGTGCAGGTGCGAAAACGTCGAGCTCAGCATCGCTACCGCCAGGTCCGGGTCCGAGCGCAGCGTGTCGAAAACCACGCGGGTTTCGACCTGCATCAGCACCGAATCCTGTACCGCTTCGACCGTGACCGGGTACTGGCCGCCCTTCAACGCGACCGCCTCGCCGAAACTGTCGCCCTCGGAATAGACCGCCACGACGATCTCCTCGCCGCCCGGGGTGATGCGGATCAGTTTCACGCAGCCTTCGAGGATGACGAACATATGCGTCGCCGGGTCGCCCTGCACGAACAGGGTCGCGCCGCGCGCCACCTTGCGTTTGTGGCTGTCGCCCAGCAGGTTCAGCAACATCTCGTCCGGGACGTTGCGAAACAGGACCGAACGCTTGGCTGTCTTCAGTTCAGATTGGCTCAGCACGAGATACCCCTCATTTCCCGCGTGCGTGTAGGGCCTCCAACATTCCAGTACAAGGAAAAAGCCACAAGTCGCCAAGGATGTTGTTCCGCTGTCGGAATAAAATCAAGCATTTCGATACGTAAGGGCAGCCTTGTCAGATTGACCAAGATCAAGCCTTTGCGACCCGCGCTTCTGTAGGATCGGCTTGAACAGGACTGGAGAGTTGACATGAAGAAGCTTCCTTTTGCCGCAGCTTCCGCGCTGTGGTTGAGCGCTGGCGCGGCGCTGGCACACCATGACATGACCCCCTTGCGCGAGGCGGTGATGGACGGGCACAGCCATGCGGTCGGTGGGGCGACCTATTGGCTGGGCGGCGCCGTTGTGGCCATGATACTGGCGCTCTGGGCCGTGCAGCGTACGGTCTTTCGCAAGCGGTAAGTGCCGATGATGACAGAAACGACTCCCCAAAAGGATGGCCGCTGGCCTGTCTGGGCGCTGGCCGTGGTGCTCTACCCGTTCGCGGCCGGTGCGGCGGCGGTGAACCTGTTCTTTCTCAGCCTGATGAGCCAGGTCGTGGGCCTGCGCGTGCTGTCGACCACCGAGGCGATTATCGGTGGCCTGATCCTGGGCATCCCCTTCGCCTGGATCACGGGCCGCTGGATTCGCGGGCTGATCGACGAGGCCGAGGACGGCCAATGAGCACGGGAAAACCGGCCCGCGCCGCCCGTCTGGACGAGCTGCGCGAAACCTTCGGCGACCGTCAGGTGGCCGAGGGCGAGCGCAAGCGCGAGGTCAACGATCTCTTTGATCGGATCGCGCCGCGCTATGACCTGATGAATGATCTGATGAGCTTCGGCACCCACCGGATGTGGAAAGCCGTTACCGTACGTGAGGCTCTGCGTCAGCTGGACGGCAAGACCGGCCCATTGGTGGATCTCGCCGGGGGCACCGGCGATTTGGCCCTGGCGATCAAGGAGCGTGAGCCGACCCGTCAGGTGATCGTGGCGGATGCCTCGGCAGGCATGCTGGAGCAGGCGCGTCAGCGTGGTGGCGACGGTTTGAACTACCTGCACGCCGATGCCGAGGCGCTTCCCTTGGAGGACGGCACGGCCGCGGCCATCACCCTGGCCTTCGGGCTGCGCAACATGACCGACCCGGCGGGCGCCCTGCGCGAATGCGCGCGCATTCTTGCGCCCGGTGGCAGTTTGGTGCTGCTGGAGTTTTCGCGCCCCGCCGCCTGGTTCGCCCCTTTCTATGGGTTGCATTCGCGCTGGGTCATTCCGGCGCTGGGGGCGCTGGTCGCCCGCGACAAGGGCGCCTATACCTATCTTGTGGACTCGATCCGCCGCTTTCCGGCCGCCGGAGACATCACGCGCGAGCTGGAAGGGGCCGGGTTCCATGTAACCCGCACGCGGCCTTTCATGTTCGGCGTCGCGATGCTTCACGTGGCCGAGGTGACATGACCGCATCCGTTGCCCCCCGACCCACTCAAGCGGAGCTGATCGCCCGGCTGAGCAAATTGTCGCGCCCGGCCCGCTGGGTCATTGCCGCGCGGGTCAAGACGCTGGGCCTGTCGCTGGTGCCGGTGGCGGCGGGCAGCTGGCTGGCGGCCGCGCAGGGCAGCTGGAATCCGGGGGTCATGGTGGCGGCAATGCTGGCCGCCGCGCTGATTCAGATCGGTACCAACCTGTGGAATGACGCAGCCGATGCGAAAAGTGGTGTGGATGGGCCCGAACGCCTGGGCCCGCCGCGCCTGACCTCTCTGGGTCTGCTTGATCCGGACCGGGTGCGTTTGGCGGCGGCCGGGGCGTTCCTTCTATCCGGCCTTCTGGGGCTTTACCTTACCACCATTGGTGGCTGGGTCATCGTTGCCATTGGCCTGGTCTCCCTGGCGCTTGGCTTTTTCTATTCGATGGGACCGCGCCCCC
Organism: Aliiroseovarius sp.; assembly: GCF_965228805.1. Lineage (NCBI taxonomy): Bacteria > Pseudomonadati > Pseudomonadota > Alphaproteobacteria > Rhodobacterales > Paracoccaceae > Aliiroseovarius > Aliiroseovarius sp. Next base: position 2,409,246 of record NZ_CBDDIE010000003.1, read on the forward strand.
TGTCGGGCACGCCCCTGGGCGAGCTTCTGGTGATCGGCTTCTTCGGCGTGGTGGCTGTGGCGGGAACGGTATACCTGCACGGGCAGCCGGTGACGGGCGAGGCCGTGGCGCTGGGGGCGATCATCGGCCTGCCCGCCGCCGCCGTGCTGCTGCTCAACAATCACCGCGACCGGGTCACGGACGCGCGCGCCGGCCGTCGCACCCTGGCGATCCTGCTGGGGCAGGGGGCGTCGCGTGTGCTCTATGCCTTGCTGCTGGCGGGAGCGGTGATCTGGGCCGCGCTCTGGTCCGGCGCGGTTCTGACCCTGCTGCCTGCGGCCACCCTCGGGCTGGGTCTGGCCGTGGCCATGGCCCGCCTGCCGGTCAGCGCCGCGTTGAACCGGCTCATTCCCGGCACGGCACTGTTTCAACTTCTGGTTCTCTTGGGGATTGCGGCCGGTCCGACCCTGTAGGGGAGGGGGAGGTCGGGACCGGCCTGATCCCCGCGGCACTGAACTGGGAGGCGCGCCGCGGGTAGGGGTTAGTGCGAATGCGCCATCGGCATGGCGCCTGCGGCCTTGATCGGCCAGCTCAGGGTAACTTCCCCAGCCTTTTCAAAGACAAGCGTGGCTGTGACCTCCTCGCCTTCGACAAGGGCGCCGTTCAGCTGCATGCACATCAGGTGCAGCCCGCCGGGTTGCAGAACCGCTTCGCCGCCGGCCGGGATCTCGATCGCCTCGACCTGGCGCATACGCATGACGCCGCCCTCGTCCTTGATATGAGTGTGCAGTTCCGGTCGGCCACAGGCCTCGGTCGTGTAGCTGACCAGCCTGTCCGCTTCGCCCTTCGAACGAATCGTCATGAAGGCAACGCCCGCCATGGCCGTCGCCGGGGTGGCGCGCGAAAATGCGCCGGTGATTTCCAGGCTGTCCGAGCTGTAGTCGGCCGCAACACTGGGCAGCGCGGTCAGCGTTAAAGCCACCGCGGCGCCAAGAATGGAACGATGTTTCATCTGTGGTTGAGTTCCTGTCGTGATGTTTCGGGTTTGCGTCCTGAGCAGGGACGTTAATCGCCTGAGGCGGGTCAATCTTGATGAAAGTCAAGTCCTACATATCGGTTTCGTGATTTGACGAAACCCGGAGCTGGCCCCCGGGCACCGGCCCGCGCGTGATGACGACATGCGATGCAAACCGCCCGGAAACGAGGACGCACAATGAAAAACATTCGCAAGCGCTTTGCCGCGACAGCGAGCGTTGCCACCTTGGGCCTCGCGATGACCGCAAACGCGGTCTCTGCCGAGTCGCTTGAAGAGGTAATGGAACGCCGGGGCCTGTCCCAACAGGACCTTCTGGCTGCCGCGAAAACCTATACGCCAACCGGGGGGCGCGACGAGTTCATCGTATTCTCGTCCGGCGGTCAGTCGGGCCAGATCATGGTCTACGGTGTGCCGTCGATGCGCATCCTGAAATATGTTTCGGTCTTCACGCCCGAACCCTGGCAGGGCTACGGGTTCGACGAAGAATCGAAAGCCATCCTGGAATCGGGCGCCGTTGACGGCCGCGAGGTCCACTGGGGCGACACCCACCACCCGGCCATCACCGAAACCGCTGGTGAGATGGACGGCGAATACCTGTTCATCAACGACAAATCGGCCCCGCGCGTCGGCGTCGTCTCGCTGCACGATTTCGAAACGCAGCAGATTGTCGTGAACCCGATCCTGCAGTCCGAACACGGCGGCACCTTCGTGACCCCGAACTCGGAATACGTGATCGAGGCTGCACAATATCCGGGTGTTCTGGGTCGTGGCTTTGCGCCGCTGTCGGAATTCAACGAGAAGTTCCGTGGCGCCGTCACCTACTGGAAATTCGACCGTGAAGCGGGCCGCATCGACCCGTCGAAGTCGTTCTCGCTCGAGCTGCCGCCTTACTCGCAGGACCTTTCGGACGCCGGTAAGGGCGTGTCGATGGGCTGGTCGTTCACCAACTCGTTCTGTGCCGAACGCTATGTCGGCGGGATCGAGTCGGGCCGTCCGCCGTTCGAAGCGGGCTGTTCGCAGGGTGACACCGACTTCCTGCACGTGATCAACTGGGAAAAGGCCGCCGAGGTCTATGAATCCGGCAAGGTCACCATGATCAACGACCACCCGGTCATCATGATGGACACCGCCATCGAAGAAGGTCTGGTCTACCTGATCGCCGAACCCAAGTCGCCGCACGGCGTCGATGTCTCGCCTGACGGCGAATACATCATCGTCGGTGGTAAACTGGACACCCAGGGCTCGGTCTACAGCTTCTCGAAAATCAAGGCCGCGATCGACGCGGGCGATTTCGAAGGCACCGACCCCTACGGTATCCCGATCATCTCGATGGAAAAAGCGCTGCACAAGCAGGTTCCGCTGGGTCTTGGCCCGCTCCACACGCAGTATGACAGCACGCCTTGTGTGGTCTACACCTCGCTTTACGTGGACAGCCAGGTCGTCAAATGGGACTACTGTGAAGGCAAGGTTCTGGACAAGGTCTCGATCCACTACAACATCGGCCACCTGGTCGCGATGGAAGGTGAATCGGTTAGCCCGGACGGCAAGTATCTGATCTCGCTCAACAAGCTGGCGATCGACCGGTTCAACCCCGTGGGTCCGCTGCACCCGCAGAACCACCAGCTGATCGACATCTCGGGCGACAAGATGGAGCTGCTCTACGACATGCCGGTGCCGCTGGGTGAACCCCACTACGCCACCGCCATTGCCGCCGACAAGCTGCAACCGCTGGTTCGCTACCGCTACGGCACCAACTCGCGCACCGGTGGCAAACACCCCGGCGCTGTGCGTCCGGGCCAGGAGCGCATCGAGCGTGACGGTGACCACGTCAAGGTCTACATGACCGCGATCCGCTCGCACTTCACGCCGGAAATCGTCGAAGTGAACGAAGGCGACACGGTCGAGTTCATCATCACGAACTCGGAACGTGCCGAGGACGAAACCCACGGTTTCGCTGTCTCGACCTACGACGTGAACCTGTCGCTGGAACCGGGCAAGACCGCGACCGCCAAGATCGTGGCCGACAAACCGGGCGTCTTCTCCTTCTATTGCACCGAGTTCTGCTCGGCCCTGCACCTGGAGATGACGGGCTTCCTGGTGGTGAAACCGGAAGGCTACGTGGAAGAGGCCGCTGCTGAAGTGTCCGAAGGCCAAGCCTACACCAAGGACGACTTCGACAAGCAGATGACGACCAACCTGGAAACCCAGGCCGTCATCGACAGCGTGGTCGCCTACATCACCTCGCATAACTACCAGGACTTCCCGGAAGTCGTGGCTCTGGTGGAAGACGCTGTTGACCAGCTGAACTTCGCCACCGAAGCCCGCACGAAGGCCGAGGAACTGGCCGCCGCCGAAGACTGGCAGAACGCGACCCTCTGGGCCGGCCAGTGGTGGCAGTACCAGGTGAAAGCCGCCGACATCGGTCTGCGCGCCAAGACCTACCTGGACGAAAACGGTGCGGTGAAAGCCGAATAATCGGCACCCCAAGCTCAAAGCGGGCGGCGACATTGTCGCCGCCCGCACCCCCCCGAAACCTAACTATCAGGATTGACTTATGCGCGCTCTGATCTCCGCAATCATCCTTGGTGTCGCCGGTGTCGCAGGCTCTACCGCCTCCGCCGCAGACGAAGACACCTTGCGAGCCGGCAAACGGGTCTACATGACCAAGACCTGCCTTGCCTGCCACGGACGGAACGGTGCCAAGCCGATCATGTCCTACCCCGCCCTTGCCGGGCAAAACGAGAAATACCTGATCGAACAGCTGGAGCTGATCAAGTCGGGCGAACGTTCGGGCTCGGTCGATCCGGCCACCGGCCACCCCTACATCCAGGGCATGGCCGACATCATGCACCTGCTGTCCGAAGACGACATCAAGAACGTCTCGGCCTGGCTGGCCGAACAGACGCCGGCCGCGCCCGAGGTTCTGGACCCGGCCCCGTCCGAAGACGAACTGGCCGCCGGTGCCAAGGCCTACAAGCGCCTGGGCTGTCGCTCCTGCCACGGCAAGGAAGGCGAGAAAGCCACGAACAAGGCCTATCCGATCATCGCGGGCCTGGACCGCGACTACCTGATCCGCCAGATGACCGACATGCGTGAAAAAGTGCGCACTGGCGGCAAGGTGAAACTGATGTTCGGCGTGATCAAACGCGCCGACGACGAAGACATCGCTGCGATCGCGACCTGGCTGAGCCAGTACGACCGCACCGCTGATTGAAACAAGAAAGGACGCGCGACATGAAAAGCACCGCACTGACCGCCATTCTGGCTGCCGCCCTGACCCTGGGCACCCCCGCCGCCTTCGCCGGCGCCGACCACACGCCGGCCGATGGCTGGAACGAAGGGGGCGGGGAGCAGGACGAAGCCCTGACCCTGACCCCGGACCTGGACAACGGCCTCTATGTCTACGAGGTCTGCTCGGCCTGTCACCAGCTCAATGGCTGGGGTCTGACCGATGGCACCTTCCCGCAGATCTCGGGCCAGCACCCGAATGTCATCATCAAGCAGCTGGCGGACATCCGCGCGCTGAACCGTGACAACCCGACCATGTATCCCTTTGCCCTGCCGCAGGAAATCGGTGGCTCGCAGTCGATCGCCGACGTGGCGGCCTATATCGCCAACCTGCCGATGAACCCGAACCCGGGTGTCGGCGCGGGCGACGACCTGGAGCACGGCGAGGCGCTGTACAAGGAAAACTGCGTGCGCTGTCACGGCGAGAACGGCGAAGGTTCGAACGAAAAGTTCTACCCGGCGATCTACGGCCAGCACTACAACTACCTTGTGCGCCAGTATGAATGGATCCGCGACGGCAAACGCCGCAACGCGAACCCGGACATGGTGAAACAGATTGAGGGTTTCTCCGAGCGCGATACCCTGGCTGTTCTGGACTATGTCAGCCGCCTGAAGCCGCCCGCAGAAAAAGTGGGTGACCCGGACTGGGTGAACCCCGACTTCGACTGGTAAAACAAGCACCTCTGTGCCGGGCGGCGTGAACTGCGTCGCCCGGCCTCACCCCACAGAGAGCAGAACAATGAGCACCTCGAAAACCGACCGCCGCGGTATCGTCTACCGCGTCCTGACCCTTGTTGCCGTCTCGCTGATCGCGGCATCCTTCTTCTCGCCGGGCTGGTGGGTCTCGCTGACCGCGCCGAACTACCCCGAGGCGACCTTCCCCCAAGGCATCCGCATCCTGTTCCACATGGACAGCGTCCAGAACGGTTGTGACATCCGTGACAGCGTGGAAGTGCGGGAAACCGAGGCGCTCGACTGTGTCCACGAGATGGACACGATCAATCACTACGTCGGTATGTATCCAATCGCCTCGGGCGGTCCGGTGGAAAAGGCGTTCTCGCCCTTCCTCTTTGCCATGCTGGGCGTGATGGGCCTGACCTTTGCGGCGCCGGGACGCAAGACGCGCCTGGTGGTGGCCGTCATCGGCTTTGGCGGCATTGCCGGTTGGATGACCATGGCGATGTATGGCGAGGACGGGATCAGGCTGCACACCAAGAATTATGTTGAGGGTATGGTTGTGTCGCTGGGCCAGGATGCAGGCGAAACGGCGGTGAACCCGAACCTGCCCACCATCGTGCAGATGTTGCAGCAATCGCTGGCCGAAAGTGCTGCCGATGAGGTCGAGGCGGTGGCCGAAAGCGGTGATCGCGCCGCGATGATCACCACCCTGAAACGCGCCTACGAGCTGGACAATGCCAAGCTGCCGGTGGCCGAACAGGAGGAATGGAACGGCTCGGTCATGCAGGTGTTCAAGTGGCACTATGCCAAGTCGCTGGGCCGCTGGTTCAACGACCCAGAACGCAACGAGCCGCTGGTCCGCACCATGGATGGCGTCGCACAGATCCTCTATGCTGGCGTGATCGCCTTCATGGCGCTGATGATCTTCGCCGCCTGGTCGGTGCGGTCGATTTTCCACTGGATCCTGGTGATAGCGCCGATGGCGTTGCCGGTCGGGTTCCTGGCGGAATACGCGGGCTGGCTCTGGTGGTATGGTCACACGCTGAACGAGATGGGCGCCTTTACCCTGAAACCCTTCATGCCGACCGTCTTCGGTGACGGCAAGGTGGCGCAGTTTGCCACCCACAGCTACCCGTCGACCGGTTTCTTCCTGATGCTCGCCTCCTCCGCTCTGCTTCTTCTGGCCGCTCTGATCCGGTTCAAGCAGGTGCGTCTGGCAGGTGAGGCCGCAAAAAGGATGTAAGACCATGGGAGTTGCGCGAACACTCCTTCACACGATCTGGACAGGGATTGCGGCGGTGCTGATCGCCGCCCCGCTCCAGGCAGGCCCGCTGCAGGACATGATCGACGCCACACCGGACGGCGGCGAGATCGTACCCCCTGCAGGCACCTATGTTGAACAGATCACCATCGACCGCAACGTGACCGTGGACGGGCGCAATGGCGTGGTGATCGACGGCGGTGGTGAAGGCACCGTCGTGACCCTGTCTGCCGACAGCGCCGCGTTGAAGAACGTGACGATCCGCAACTCGGGCCGGTTGCACAACAAGGTCGACGCCGGGTTGCGCATTGCGGGCAATTTCAACGTTGTCCGGGATGTGTCGATTGAGAACAGCTTGTTTGGCATCGACATGACCCAGGCCTCGAACAACGTGCTGCGCCGGATCTACATCAGCTCCAAGGACATGCCGCTGGAGCTGCGCGGGGATTCGATCCGGATCTGGTACTCGAACGACAACAAGCTCGAGGACATGACGATTGAGGATGCCCGGGACATCGTCATCTGGTATTCCGAGGGCGTGGTGATCCGCGACAGCCGCATTCGCCGTGGCCGCTATGGCATCCATTTCATGTATGCCCATAACAACATCGTCGAGAACAACGAGATCACCGACTGCGTGGTCGGCGTGTTCCTGATGTATGCCAACCACATCACCGTGCGCGACAATGACATTCTGCGCAGCTGGGGCGCTTCGGGCCTGGGCATCGGTTTCAAGGAAGCCTCGGGCGCGGTGATCCAGCGCAACAACCTGATCGGCAATGCCTCAGGTGTCTATCTGGACCCGTCGCCCTGGGACCCGGATATGACCAATGTCTTCGAAGACAACGTGATCGCCTACAACGGTATCGGGGTCGAGTTTCACACCGAGTGGAAGGGCAACCACTTCCGTCGCAACAGCTTTGTGTCGAACTTTACCCAGATTTCCGTGCGCGGCCGGGGCTCAGCGATCAACGAAAGCTGGGAAGGCAACTATTGGGACGACTACGCGGGGTTCGACAAGGACGGCGACCGCGTGGGCGACGTGCCCTATGAGATTTACAACTATGCCGACCGCATCTGGATGGAGGTGCCCTCGGCCTCCTTCTTCCGTGGCGGATTGGCCCTTGCTACGCTGGATTTCGTCGAACGGCTCGCGCCGTTCTCGGAACCGCGCCTGTTGATGCGTGAAGAGGCCTCGATGATGGATCGCCCGGTGGCAGAACTACCGACGGTCGCCCCGCGCAGCGCATTGGAGATGCTGCAATGACCGACAAACCGGACCCGAAACCTGCCGTCGCACCGGTCGGTGCGCCGAAGAAGAAAAAGAAGATGACCCGCCGCGAGCTGGAGCGGCGGCGCATGTTGCTGCGCTCGGTCGGGGCGGGGGTGGCTGCCGTGGCGGCTGGCCTGGTCGGCTGGTACCCGGTGCGCGCCGAGGTCTTCGACCGCCTGCGCCCACCCGGGGCCATTCCCGAAGATGACTTCCTGGCTGCCTGCATCAAATGTGGCCAGTGCGTGCAGGTCTGCCCGGTCGAGGCCATCGTGCTGGGCGACGGCGACGAGGGCTACGGGCTGGGCGTGCCCTATATCGACGCGCGCAAACAGGCCTGCGACTTCTCCTGCGACGCCACGCAATGCGTGTTGGCCTGCCCGACCGGGGCGCTCAGCCACGACATTTCGAAAAAGGAAGAGGTCGACATCGGCTTTGCCCGCCTGGCCCGCCCGGATGCCTGCCTGGCGATGAAGGGGCTGGGCTTCAAGGGTTACGTGCAGGGCGAGGATTTCAACGGGTTGCTGCGGTATGAGGAAATCGACCGCTGGAACCCGATCCCTGTGGCCGACCACCCCTATAACCTTGAACTCTGCGACCTCTGCGTGCGCGAATGCCCCATTGAGGGCGCGATCAGCCTGGAACCGATGAGCGACGATCCGGACGAGAAACGCTTTGTCCCCGTGGTGCACGACGCCTGTGTCGGCTGCGGCACCTGCGAGATGATGTGCCCGACCGAACCCGCCTCGATCGTGATCGACACGGAGTTGTCCCTCAAGCGTCAGGAGGGTCTGGCATGAGCTTTCGCTGGTACCTGCATAAAACGGCAATGATGTTCGGCGCCGCGCCGCGCAAACCCACGGCCGCCGAGGAAACCGAGGCCGCGCGCGCCGAGAAGAAACACCAGAAGACGCCCGATGAAGCGAAGAAGCGCAAGGCGATCATCGCGCATGAGCTGGAATACCCGGTGGTGAACCGGAAATGGAAATACGCGCGCTGGACCTCGATATTCATCATCAATGCCATGTTCATCGTGTCCTTCAGCTGGGACGTGCAGCTGGTCGAAGGCGCGCTGACCGCCTCGCGCTTCCTGGGTTTCCACATGGCCGACCCGACCGCGGCGATCCAGGTCACACTGGCCTACAAGGATCTGATGCTGAACCTTCTGATCGGCACCGTGACGGTGATCATCGTCTGGTGGTTCTTTGGCGGGCGCGCCTTCTGTTCCTGGGCCTGCCCCTATCACCTGCTGGCCGAATGGGCCGAGGCGATCCACCTGTTCCTGGCCCGCCGCGGCTGGGTCAAGGATCACCCGTTCCACCGCGGCATGCGCGTGGTGCTGTGGTTCGTCTTCATGGCGCTGGCGCTGTTCACCGGCTACACCGTGTTCGAATACATCAACCCGGTGGGCATCGTGTCCCGCGCCCTGATCTACGGGCCGACCATTGCGCTGATGTGGGTGGCTTTCCTGCTGAGCTTTGAGATCTTCTTCTCGCGCCGTTTCTGGTGCCGCTATGCCTGCCCGATGGGGCTGACCTATGGCGTGTTGGGCACCGCCGCGCCGGTGCAGATCCAGTACGAGCTGGACAAATGCGTGCATGAGGGCGAGTGTCGCGAGGTTTGCCTGGTGCCGCATGTCTTGGAGATCACCAAGATGGGCTATGCTCAGGATACTGTTGAATATATCGCGCCGGATTGCACCCGGTGCGGGCTCTGCGTCGATGCCTGTCCGCAAGGCGCGCTGAGCTTCAAGATGCGCGGGCTGGACGGGGTGATCTGATGGGCATGATCCGTATCAATGGGCTGACCAAGCGGTTCGAACGCCGCGCGGTGTTGGATGAGCTGACCCTGTCGCTGGACGCGGGCGACCGCGTGGCGCTGATCGGCTCGAACGGGGCCGGCAAAACCACCCTGTTCCGCTGCCTGCTGGGCCATTACCGCTACAAGGGCGAGGTCGGCTTTGAAGGGGCGGGGGCCACGCGGCGCGACATGTCCCTGCTGTCGCGCGTGGCCTTCGTGCCGCAGCTGCCGCCGCCCCTGCGCATGCCCGTGGGCGAGTTGCTGAGCTTTGCCGAGAAGGGCGCAGGCGCTGATCGGGCCCGGATGCTCGATATCTCCGGCAAGATGGGCATCGATCTGGACGAGGTTCGCTCGCGTCCCTTCTATCGCCTGTCTGGCGGGCAGAAGCAGAAGATCCTGGTGACCGTGGCGCTGGCGCGGGCTGCCGACCTACTGATCTTCGACGAACCGGCCGCCAACCTCGACCCGGCCGCGCGCGCGGTGTTCATCGACCTGCTGGCTGAACGCAAGGACGCCTCGATGTTGATCGCCAGCCACCGGCTGGAAGAGGTGGCGCCCCTGGTCAATCGGGTGATCGAACTTGACCGAGGTAAAGTCGTGCTGGACGATTCGGTGGTAGACAGGTTGAAAGCGGGCGCGTTTCGCAGTTGCCGCATCGGCATTGCCGAGCCGCACCCGACCTTCGCCAATGCCCTGGCCGAGTGGGGCTTTACCGGCACGGACACCCTGTTCGAGGGGCGCATTCCCGCCGGTGACACCCTGCGCTTCCTGGGGCTCTTGAGCCGCTACGCAAGTCTGATCGAGCGGCTGTCGTTCGAGACGGGAGATGAGTGATGTGTCGTTGTTCCCATAGGCATTCGCGCCGTTCGGTGTTGGCCATGATTGCCGTGACCCCGGTGCTCGCGGCCTGCAAACCGCAGACCGAGGGCCCCGAGGATATCCGCTGGGGGCGTGAGACCTGCGAGATTTGCGGCATGATCATTTCCGATCCCCGGTTTGCCGCAGAGGTGCGCGGGGGCGAGGAGAAGAAGCTCTATAAATTCGACGATATTGGCGACGCGGTACATTGGTTGGCGCTGCAAAGCTGGAACCAGGATCCGGAGGTTGAATTCTGGGTCATGGACAGCAATAACGGCACGGAATGGCTCGACGCGCGGCAGGCCTTCTATCATCCCGACGTGATCAGTCCGATGGATTACGGCTATGCGGCCGTGGCCTCGGCTGAGCCCGGAACGGTTCCCTTTGCGGTCATGAAGACCGGGGTGATGATGAAGGGGCTGTCCAGTCGGTGCCTGCCTGTCGAGGAGATTGCCGCCAAATGACCCAAGCCCCCCGTGCCGGTTTCGGCCTGATGCTGCGGCTGGAGCTCGCAGAGAGTTTGCGCTCGCGCTGGTTTCACTTCTATTCGGTCGTCGTGATCGGCCTGATGCTGCTGTTGATCGGGACAGGTATCTCGGAAAGTCGCGTTCTGGGCTTTACCGGCCTGTCGCGTCTGCTGGTCACCTATATCCAGATCACCATGGCGGTGCTGCCCTTGTTCATCATCGTCGCTACGGCGCGCTCGATGGTAGGGGATCGCGAGGCCGGGAACCTGGAATACATGCTGGCCTTTCCGGTTGGCCTGGGCACCTGGTTCTGGGGGCGTTTCGTGGCGCGGCTGGTGCTGATCCTGCTGCCGGTGCTGTTGGCCCTGGGCATCGCCGCGGTCTTTGGCGCGATGAAAGGGCATGAAATCCCCTGGCGCCACGTCGGGCTCTACTCCGGTCTGACGGCCGCGCTGGCGACCTGTTTCCTTGGCATCGGCTTCTTTCTGTCCGCTGTCAGCCGCTCGACCGAGGTCGCCCTGGGCGCAAGCCTGATGATCTGGCTGCTTCTGGTGGCGCTTCTGGACCTGCTGCTTCTGTCGGTGCTGATCAAGGCGCAATTCGTGCCCGATTTCGTCATCGCCATCGCGTTGGCCAATCCGCTGCAGAGCTTCCGAACCGCCTCGATGATCCTGTTCGACCCGCAGCTGATCCTGCTGGGCCCGGCAAGCTATGTGATCTTGGACAATTTCGGGGTCAATGGCTACGTGGCTTGGGCTCTGACCTATCCGGCGGCGATTGGGTTGGCCTTTGCCGGGCTGGGCTACTGGCGCTTTGCGAAATCCGATCTGGTCTGAACCGGTGACGTAGCCGAGTTGGGGCTGGTGGGATTACCCCATCAGCCGCGACAGCCAGGCGCCAGTCAGCGGGTCATCCCATTGCGCCTCACCGGCCACGGTAAATACGTGCCGCCCGTCCGGGTCGATGATCGCCGTGGTGGGCAGCTTGGCCGTGCCCATGACCGCGTCCATGTTCTCGGGTTCTCCCAACAGGATCGGCAGATGCGTGAGGCCGATATCGGCATAGAACTTGCGCACTGGAACGACGCCGCGGTGATCCACGGCCAGAGGCAAAAGGATGGCCTGTTCGGGATCCAACCGGGCCGAGAGCCGGTCAAGCGATGGCATTTCCAACCGACAGGGCACACACCAGGGTGCCCAGAAGTTCAGGATCACCCAGCGCCCGCGCCAATCGGAAAGCGGCGCCTCGGATCCATCCTCACGGTTGATCAGCAGGGCCGAGATATCCGCCCCGCCCGGCACGGGCTGGACCAGCGCCGCTGCTGGGGGAACGGTCCCGGCAGCGCGCAGCGGGGTGGCACAAAGCGACAGCCCCGCCAGGACCAGGCGCCGTGTCAGGGTCATTCGATAATCGCGGTCTCGATTGTCTGCTTCACGTCCGCCGAGATCTCTTCGGCCGCCATGCCATGCGGGAAGCGGCGGATCAGGTGGCCGTCGGGGCCGATGAAAGCGATCGAGGCGGTGTGGTCGACCGAATAGTCTTCGGGCTTGGCAGGATCGGGCACGTGGAACTCATAACGTGCATTGAAGGCCTTCACCATGTGGTCGGTATAGGCCTTGGGTCCGCGCAGGCCGACGATGCGCTCGTCGAAGAACTGCACGTATTCGCGCAGGCGCTTGGCGGTGTCGCGATCCGGATCGACAGTGACGAAGAGCACGGTCACGCCATCGGCAACCTCCCCAAGCTGTTCCATCACATCGGCAAGGGTCGACATCGAGGTCGGGCAGACATCCGGGCAGCCCATGTAACCGAAATAGAGCAGCACGAAGCGGCCCTGCAGGTCCTCGTCCTTGACCACGTTGCCATAGGTGTCTTCCATCAACCAGCGGCGGCGCTGCGGCATGTCATCGACGCCCGGTTCTGGCTCCAGGTCGGCATGCTGCGCCCAGGCGGGCAGGGCGGGCAGGCAGAAGGCCCCGGTGGTCCAGAGCGCTGATGTGGTCAGAAAAGCACGGCGGGTGGTCATGTCAGATCTCCGTTGGTCTGCCCCGTCCTATCGCCAAAGGTGCATCTGCAACTTGACATAAATCAGGAAACGCGACCCTTCAGGTCGGATATGCTGGTGCGACCTGAACCCCACAGAAACGTGACCGGAGACCACCATGGCCGCGCTGCTCGCAAAACTCCTGCCCCTGGGGCTGATCCTTCTGATGTTCGTTGTGGGGCTGCGCCTGCGACCTGCGGCGCTCAGGGGCGTGCTGGGGCGGCCAAAGGCTCTGGCGACCGGGTTGGTGGTGCAGCTTCTGGCGCTTCCGGTTGTCGCACTGCTGCTGGGCACGCTCTTCGGTCTGACCGGCCCGATGCTCTTGGGCCTCGTTCTGGTGGCTGCCGCACCCGGCGGCGTGACCTCGAATTACATCGCGCATCTGGCCAAGGCCGAGCTGGCCCTATCGGCCGCCATGACCCTGGTCACCACCGCGCTGGCTTCGATCACCATTCCGCTGGTGCTGGGGCTGAGCGGGCTGGGTGAGATCTCGGGCGCCTCTGGCCTGACCAAGCTCTCCATGATCATGCTGGTGGTCGCCGTGGCGCCGATGGCGCTGGGCATGGGGTTGGCGACCTGGAAACCGCGCTGGGCCGAGGTCATCCTGGCTGGGCTCGAACCGGTCGCGAAACTGGTTTTCGCAGCGATGGTGTTGGCGACGTTCATACAAAACTGGGGGCCGATGCAGGCCAACCTTGGCACGGTCGGCCCGGCGGTCGTCCTATTGAACCTGGCCGCCCTGGGCCTGGCCTTTGCGGCGGGCCAAGGCATGCGCCTGACCACGCCGGACCGTCGCGCAATCATGGTCGAGGCGTCCTTGCAGAACGTCGCCGTGGCGCTGTTCGTGGCCGGTGCGGTGCTGGGCCAGCCCGCAGCCTCGGTGCCCGCGCTGATCTATGCGATGATGATGAACCTTTCGGCCCTGGTGCAGATCATGGCCGGGCGTCGTGACCCGGCCGTGACCACTGCCTGATACGCCCGATGGCCGCCATCAGAGGGCGGCCATGACCTTGTCGACGGCGCGCCCGAAAGCGTCCAGCGCGCCGTCGAGTTCCGCTTCCGAGGCGATGAACGGCGGGGCCAGCAACACGTGGTCGCCATGGCGCCCGTCCCGCGTGCCGGGCATCGGGTAGCAGATCAACCCCTCGGCAAAGGCCGCTTTCTTCAGCTTACCCGCCAGACCCTTGGACGGATCGAAGGGCGCTTTCGTTGCCCGGTCAGCGACGAACTCCACCCCCCAGAACATGCCGCGCCCGCGGATGTCGCCGACGTGTTCGTGTTGGGCAAACCGGCTGCGCAGGCCTGCCGCCAGATACGCGCCGCGCGCACGGGCCTGAGTGACCAGATTACGCTCCAACAGCTCTGACACCACGGCGAGCCCCGCCGCTGCCGCGACCGGATGGCCGATATAGGTATGGCCGTGCTGGAAGAACCCACTGCCAGCGGCAATCGCATCATAGATCCGGTTGGTACAGAGCATTGCGCCGATCGGCTGATAGCCCGCCCCCAAGCCCTTGGCGATGCACAGGATATCCGGCGCGATGCCCTCGGCGTCACAGGCAAAGAGATGTCCGGTGCGCCCCATGCCGCACATAACCTCGTCGAGGATCAAGAGCACGCCGTACTGGTCGCAAATCTCGCGAATGCGTTTGAAATAGCCCTCGACCGGCGGCACCGCACCCAGGGTGGCGCCGACCACAGGCTCGGCCAGGAAGGCCATGACGTTCTCCGGCCCCAGGCGCAGGATTTCATCCTCCAGCGACTGGGCCGCGCGCTGGCCGTAATCCTCCAGGCTCTCGCCTTCGTGCCGTTCGGCGTACTCGTAGCACGGGTCCACATGGGTGGCGTCCATGAGCAAGGGCGCGAATTGCTCTCGCCGCCATTCGTTGCCCCCGGCCGCCAGCGCGCCCAGCGTGTTGCCGTGATAGCTCTGGCGCCGCGCGATGACCGCGCGGCGGCCCGGTTCGCCGTTTTCGATATGGAACTGCCGGGCCAGCTTCATCGCGCTTTCCACCGCTTCCGAGCCCCCCGAGACGAAATAGACCCGATCCAGCCGTCCCGGTGCATGTTTGATCAGCAGGTCGGCCAGTTGCTCGGCCGGTTCGGTGGTGAAGAAACCGGTGTGCGCAAAGGCCAGCTGGTCGACTTGGTCCTTGACCGCCTGCGCCACGCGGGAGTTCGAGTGCCCCAGGCAGGACACCGCCGCACCGCCGGATCCGTCGAAATAGCGTTTGCCGTCCCGGTCGATCAGGAAACAGCCGTCACCGCCTGCCGCGACGGGCAGATCGGAGTGGCAATGGCGGGGGAAAACATGGCTGTTGTTGCTCATGAGGTGCTCCTTTCCAGCAGGTCGCACAGGGCAGCCACCGAGGCCGCGTTGTCGGGATGAGGCTGGCCGTCGGCGGCCACCAGGCTGTTTTCAAACCCCACGCGCAGGTTGCCGCCTCGTTTGGCGGCAGCGGCCAGGCAGGCATGTTCCTGTGGCCCGAAGGCGCAGAGCATCCAGCTTGGGGCGTCCGGAAGGTCCGTCAGGAACGGGTCCAGCTCGGCCGGGTCCGAGGTCTGACCGACCGCATAGCGACCCAGCACGAACAGCACGCTGTCTTGCCCCGGGCGCACGATGCCTTCGGCCTGCCAGCGTTTCAGGGTCGCTATGTCTTCGGTGTCATAGAGGATATGCTGCACCTCGCAGCCCATCTCGGCACAGGCGGCATAGACGCTCGGCGCCAGCTCCATGTCCCGCGCGGTTTCGCGTACGGCGATGGAGGCCCAGCCGGGGCGCACCTGTTCGAGACAGTCGAGCTGTTGAGCCACGTCGTAGATGCCCACCGCCTCCGTTGTGATCTGCAGCCGCAACCCGGGCACCACGCGGGCCAACTCGTCCAGGGTTTCGCGATAGCGCCCCGCGTCCAGCGAATGCGCGCCTGCCTCGTCGCGCACATGCAGGTGAAGACCATCGGCGCCCGCGGCTTTGCAGGCGCGGGCGGTTTCGACAATCTCGGTGGTGGTGAGGGGCAGGGCGGGATGATCCGCCTTGCCCCGTCTGGCCCCGTTCGGGGCCACCATGATGAAGGGTCTGTGTGTCATGCTTTCATGCGGCTCCCATCCGGGTCGTAAAGCGGCCCCAAGGTGACCGTCGCGTCATAGAGTGTACGGGCGATATCGACCTGTACCCGCGCACCGTCTGCGATGGGTTCGGACATGTGGCCCAGGGCGACTGGTTTGCCTATCCGATAGCCGAAGGCGCAGGAGGAGGTCTGGCCGACGATCTTGCCATGCAGGTAGATCGGCTCATGCCCAAGCGGGACGGCGCCTTCGTCGTCGATGGCAAGCGAGATCACGTGGCTGGAAACCTCGGCCGCACGCTTCTCTGCCAGCACCTTGGCCCCAGTGAACCCGCCCGTCTTTCGGGTGGCGAAGTCCAGCCCGGCCTCAACCGGCGTCACGTCGCTGTCCAGCTCATGGCCCATGGCGCAGAAACCCTTTTCGATCCGCATCGAGGTCTGGGCAAAGAGGCCTGCGGGTTTGGCGCCCGCCTTGGTCATGGCGGCGTAGAGCGTGGGTGCGTCGGAGGCGTTGCAGGTGATCTCCCACCCCGCTTCGCCGACATAGGACAGACGTGCGGCACGCACCGGCACGCCGGCCAGGGTCGCCTCGGCCTGTTTGAAATAGCCGATCCCATCCAAGTCGCCGCCCAGTTCGCGGGCGATACGCGCGGCCTCCGGGCCCATCAGTCCCAGCACGGCGTAACGTTCGGTCTCGTCCGTCAGGCGCACGTCGAACCCTTCGGCGGCGCGGGTAAACCAGGTCAGGTCACGCCTGATGGCATTGGTGCCGACGAAGAGGCGATAGTGGTCCTCCGCGATGCGCTGCGCGGTGATGTCGCTTTCAAACGTGCCGCGTTCATTCAGTACGGCGGTGTAGATGACGGACCCCGGTGCCCGGCCCATGTAGCCCGCGCAGGTCTGCATCAGGAAGGCTTCGGCATCCGGGCCGGTCACGTCGATCTTGCCAAACGGAGATGCGTCGAAGATCGCCGCCGCCTCATGTGCGGCCTTCACTTCGGCGGCGACGTTGTCGAACCAGTCGGGCTTGTCGAAGCGCAGGGTCGGCTCGGCGGTCTTGCCGAAATAGAGCGGCCGCTCCCAGCCATAGAACTGCCCCATATGCGCCCCTGCCGCCTTGAATTCAGCATCCAGCGGCAGGGCGCGCAGGTTCCGGGCTGTGACAAGCTGTTTGCCCGGATAGGCAATGTCGTAATGGGTGCCCAGGATCTCGGGCGCGCGGGCCATCAGGTGGTCGATATTGTTGAAGACGGGCGCGAAGCGCTTGGCGTCCGCCTCGGTCAGGTCATAGGCCGTGTGGCCGTGCACGATGGCATGGGCCAGGTTCATGCCCGCCCCGCCGCCCGAGGCCAGGCCGACCGAGTTCATGCCACAGCCCAGGAACAGCCCCTTGGTTTCGGCGGTTTCGCCCAGCATGAAGGTGCCGTCGGGGGTAAAGCTCTCGGGCCCGTTCAGCAGCATCTTGACCTCGGCCGTCTCCAGCGCGGGCAGACGGTTCAGGGCCAGTTCCATCATCGGTTCGAAATGCTCCCAATCCTCAGGCAGCAGGCCAAATTCGAAGCTTTCGTTCAGCACGCCCGGGGCAATCGGCTTGCCCATCGGTTCGAAACAGCCGACCAGCAGCCCGCCCGAGTCGTCGCGGATGTAAAGGTGGCTGTCGTGGTCGGACAGGGTCGGGGTGTTGCCGACGACCCCGTCGATGGGCTTGGTCAGCAGATAGAAATGTTCACAGGCCAACGCAGGAACCTCGGCCCCCGCCATGGCACCCGCTTCACGTGACCAAAGCCCGGTACAGAGCGCGATGGCGTCACACATGACGGTGCCCTGGGTGGTCTCGACCCCCTTGATGCGGCCGTTTTCCGTCAGGATGCCAGTCACACCGGTGCGCTCGAAAATCTTCGCGCCCAGGGGCTTGGCCGCCTTGACCAGCGCCGCGCAGACGTCCGAAGGGCTGACCCGCCCGTCATCGGGCGACCAGACCGCGCCCAGCACGTCATCGGCATTCATCAGGGGCCAGCGTTCCTTGGCCTCACCGGCCGAGATCGAGGTCGCCTCGATCCCATAGGCATGGGCCAGAGCCTCTTGCCGTTTCACGTGCACCAGCCGGTCGGGCGTGGTGGCAATCGACAGGCTGCCCCTCTGGATCCAGCCGACATTCTGGCCGGTCTCTTCCTCCAACTGGGAATACAGGTCCACCGAATACTGGATCATGCGCGTCAGGTTCTTGGAATGACGCAGGGCGCGCACCTGGGCGGCGGAATGCCAGGTGGTGCCGGAGGTAAGCGCGTTGCGCTCCAACAGGATGGCGTCGCTGACGCCCATCTTGGCCAGGTGATAAAGGGTCGAGCATCCCATGATGCCGCCGCCGATCACGACGACGCTGGCATGGGAGGGCAGGGGGGAGGACATGGGTAGGGTTCCTGTTCGTCCGCTGGTGTTTCACTGGCGAAAAAGTCTTGGCGGAAAATCAAAATCAGTCAACGAAGCGGAAAAATAACGTATGTTTTGACGAGGAATCGCGCCGGAGGAGACGAATCGCATGGATCCCACCCTGAAAAATCGAACGATTTCAGCGTTGAAGCGCGAGTTGCCCGAGCTGTCTCCGCGTCTGAAGGCGGTGGCGAAGTATATCGTCGACCACCCGTCGGACTTCGGTCTGGACCCGATCCGCGAGACCGCGCGCAAGTGTGGGGTGTCGACATATACCTTGGTGCGCATGTCCGAACGCATGGGGTTTTCCAGCTATGAAGAGATGCGGGAACCTTTCCGCCATGCGCTGGTTTCTTCGACCGCTTTTGTAGAGCGACCGGAGTGGGTGGATGCCCTGCGCGCACGCGGCGAATTCGGTCGGGTGCAGGCCGAGGCCTCGGTCAATACGATGGCGATCGTGCAACGCTCGCTGGAGCGCCAGACGCCCGAGCAGATGGAGCGGGTAGCCGCCATGTTGCTGGATGCGCGCAATGTCTACCTGACCGCCGTCAGGGCCAGCTATGCCATGGCCTATTACTTCCACTACGTGGGGCGTATGGCCTTGCCTTCATTGCAACTTATCCCGCGCCACATGAACAGCGCGATTGACGAGTTGAACTACGCAGGCGCCGGCGACGTGATGATCGCCATCACTTTTACCCCCTATTCGCGTGAGACGATCGAGGCCTGTAAATTCGCCCGAGAACGGGGCGTGAAACTGATCATGGTGTCTGACAGCGACGTGATTTCCAGCGATTTCACGGCGGATGAGACGCTGGTCGCTTCGGTCATTTCGACGCACCATTTCGGATGTTACACGGGTGCGATGGCGATCATGGAAAACCTGCTGGCGCTTCTGGTCAAACTGGGCGGAAATGAAGCTAGGCAACGAATCAAATCCTATGAGGATCTGCGCAAGGACAACAACGCCTACTGGATTGCGCAAAAAAAACATTAGTTTTCGCGTGACAGGGGAAAAAACTTCGCAGACGCTCTTCGGTACCAAAACACAAGCGCGCCAAGCGCTGACGTATCTGTAAGTGGGAGAAACACAGATGAATATCAAACATGCATTCGGTGGCGTGGCCGCCGCGGTCACTCTGACCCTCGGCGGGGCTGCCATGGCGGCGGACCAGCAATTCGTCACCATCGGCACCGGCGGCGTGACCGGCGTGTATTACCCGACCGGTGGCGCGATCTGCCGCCTGGTGAACAAGGGCCGCAAGGATCACGGCATTCGCTGTTCGGTCGAATCGACCGGCGGTTCGGTCTACAACACCCGCACCATCCGCGCCGGTGAGCTGGACTTCGGCATCGTGCAGTCGGACGTGCAGGCTGCGGCTGTTGCTGGCACCGGCAAGTTCTCGGACGATGGCGCCTATCCTGAACTGCGCGCCCTGTTCTCGGTCCACCCGGAACCGATGCACCTGATGGCCCGCGCTGACAGCGGCATCGAAAGCGTTGCCGATCTGGCTGGCAAGCGCGTGAACATCGCCAACCCCGGTTCCGGCACCCGCGTTCTGGCGGAAACCCTGATGAAATACTCGGGCCTGACCGCTGCCGACTTCTCGCTGGCCGCCGAGCTGAAATCGTCCGAACAGGCCGCCGCGCTTTGCGACGGCAAGATCGACGCGACCATCTGGGCTGCCGGTCTGCCGAATGGCTCCAGCCAGGAAGCGACCTCGTCCTGTGACGTGAAGATCATCCCGCTGGCCGGTGAAGGCATCGACAACCTGCTGGCCGAAAACTCGGCCTATGCCGCAGCCACCATCCCCGGCGGCATGTACCCGGGCAACGCCGACGACATCCCCTCCTGGGGCCCGAAAGCGACCTTCGTGACCTCGGCCAACACCCCGGATGACGTGGTGTACGCGGTGGTTTCGGCGATCTTCGAGAACTTCGAAGACTTCAAGAAGCTGCACCCCGCCTTCGGCCGCCTGCAGGAGAGCGAAATGGTCGTGGACGGCCTGACCGCCGAGATCCACCCGGGCGCCCTGAAATACTACCAGGAGCGCGGCTGGAAATAAGCGCTTGACCGCTTGAGAAACTGCGACCTCCGGCGCCCATGAGGCGGCGGGGGTTTTCGTGCTTTCACGCCCTGGACAAAGATCCGGGAGAACAGACGGGGAAAGAGGGGAACAGATGTCACAAGTACATTCGGATGCGCAAAAGGAAGAACAAGACAGCGCATTGGAAGATTTCATAGCCGACAGCGATACTGGCGGGCGCCAGCCTGACGGTGCTTTCGGAAAGGCCGCGCTTTGGTATATCCCGCTGGTCTGGTCGCTGTATCAGCTCTGGATCGCGTCACCGCTGCCCTTCATCCTGAAGGTCGGCGTGTGGAACGACACCCAGACGCGGGCGATCCACCTTGGTTTCGCGGTTCTCTTGGCCTTCATCGCTTTTCCCGGGCTGAAGGGCAGCCCCCGCCACCGCATTCCGATCCCGACCTGGGTCATGGCCGTGGTCGGCGCGCTGGCTTCCTCCTACCTGTTCTACAACTATGTCGGCGTGGCCAACCGCACCGGCAACCCGAACACGCTGGACCTTGTCGTCTCGGTCGTCGGCATCGTGTTGCTCATGGAGGCCGCGCGCCGGTCGCTGGGCTTCCCGCTGATGGGCGTCGCGCTGTTCTTCCTGGCCTATGTCTTCTTCGGATCGTGGTCGGGCCTGCCGGAGGTGATCCAGTGGAAAGGCGCTTCCATCAACAAGGCAATGAGCCACATGTGGCTGACCACCGAGGGCGTCTTCGGTGTGGCGCTGGGCGTCTCGTCCGGCTTTGTCTTTCTTTTCGTGCTGTTCGGCGCGCTTCTGAACCAGGCAGGCGCAGGCAACTACTTCCTGCAACTGGCCTTTGCCGCATTGGGCCACCTGCGTGGCGGCCCGGCGAAGGCGGCGGTCATTGCCTCGGCGGCGACCGGGCTGATCTCGGGCTCGTCGATTGCCAACGTGGTCACCACCGGTACCTTCACCATCCCCTTGATGAAGAAGGTCGGCTTCCCGGCCACCAAAGCCGGCGCGGTTGAGGTGTCGTCTTCGATCAATGGCGTGCTGACCCCGCCCGTCATGGGCGCGGTGGCCTTCCTGATGACCGAATATGTCGGCATCTCCTATATCGAGGTGGTCAAGACCGCTATCGTGCCTGCCGCGATCTCGTATGTCGCATTGGTCTATATCGTGCACCTTGAAGCGCTCAAGATGGGCATGACCGGCACCTCGCGCATGCATCCGGTCAAGTTCATGCTGGGCGCGATCTTCATCATCGCCTCGTCGATCGTCATTGCTGGCGGTACCCTGTTCCTGACCGGCCTGATCGTCGATCTGCTGCAAGGTGCGCTGGGCGGGGCCTCGACCTGGGTGATCGTGGTGATCATGGCGGTGTTGTACGTGTTCGCCGTGCGCTTTGCCGCCGGGCAGAAGGACCTGGAGATGAGCCTCGAGTCCATGCAGCACCTGCCGCCGACGCGCGAGATCTTCAAGACCGGCATCCACTATATCATGCCGATCCTGCTGCTGATGTACCTGCTGATGATCGAACGCAAATCGCCCGGCCTGTCGGCCTTCTGGTCGGCCATCGCCATGCTGGTGATCCTGGCCACGCAGAACCCGCTCAAGGCTTATTTCCGCGGTCAGAGTGACATTGGCGCGCAGTTGCGTCAGGGGTTTGTGGACATTGCTGATGGTCTGATCATCGGCGCGCGCAACATGATCGGCCTGGCGGCCGCCATGGGCGTGGCAGGGATCATCGTCGGCGCCGTGACCCTGACCGGCATCGGCCAGGTGATGGCGGAGTTCGTCGAATTCCTGTCCGGCGGCAACCTGCTGGCGATGCTGTTCTTCGTGGCGCTGATCTCGATCATCCTTGGCATGGGTCTGCCGACCACGGCGAACTACATCGTCGTCAGCTCGCTGATGGCCGGTGTGGTCGTGGAACTGGGCGCGCAGAACGGGCTCATCGTGCCACTGGTCGCGGTGCACATGTTCGTCTTCTACTTCGGGATCATGGCGGACGTGACGCCACCGGTCGGTTTGGCGAGTTTCGCTGCCGCCGCGATTTCGAAGGGCGATCCGCTGCGCACCGGTTTCCAGGCGTTCTTCTACTCGATCCGTACGGCGCTTCTGCCCTTCCTGTTCATCTTCAACACGGATCTTCTGTTGATCAATGTGGGGCCGGTTCAGGCAGTTTTCGTCTTTGTTGTTGCGCTGATTGCGATGCTTTTGTTCGCGGCGGGCACGATGGGGTACTTCATGACCCGATCGCGCCTGTGGGAGAGCGCGGTTCTGCTGCTGGTGGCCTTTACGCTGTTCCAACCGGGGTTCTGGCTGGATCGCGTGGCGCCCAAGTACAATGTCCTGCAAGGGCAGGAGGCGCTGGCGCTTCTGGCCGAACAGCCCGATGGGGGCGAGGTACGCCTGTCGATTAGCGGGCCTGACTTCCTGAGCGGTGAGACGGTCCCGACCACGGTGATCCTGCCAACCAAGGCGGGGGATGCCGAGGGAGCGTTGATGGATCAGGGCCTGGCTGTGATGGAAGAGGATGGGCAATTGGTCCTGGAAGAGCCCTTCCCGGGGTCGCCACATTTCGACACGTTGGGCAGTGACTATGACTTCTATGGCGATATCCCGGTCACCATTGCCGGGATCGAGTTCGAGAACGAGCGCCTGCCGAAAGAGCTGTTCTACATCCCAGCGCTTGCGCTGTTTGCCGCAGTCTATCTGTTGCAGATGCGGCGCAAGCAGAGCGAAGAGGAAGGAGTGCTGGCATGACCGAACATGTTCTCTGTGCCGTGGACCTGACCCATCTGGAGGCGGAGAAACCGCTGCTTGGACGGGCGGCCGAACTGGCCGAGTTTTATGGTGCATCGCTGTCCGTGGTGACAGTCGTTCCCGACTACGGCATGTCGATTGTCGGGTCCTACTTTCAGGAAGGCACGATGAAGTCGGCAGTGGCCTCGGCCAATGAACAGCTGCATGCTTTCGTGGCCGAGACCCTGCCGGAGTTCGGTAAGGTGCAGCATATTGTCGAAGTCGGCACTGCCTATGAGCAGATCCTGGATGCGATTGAACGCTCGCAGGCGGATCTGGTTGTGGTCGGGGCACACAAGCCGAACCTCATGGACAAGTTGCAAGGGCCGAACTCGGCCCGCGTGGCGCGCAAGGCGCCCTGTTCGGTTCTGGTGGTGCGCGACTGATCTGTCGGGACGCCCCGGCGCGCCCCTGCTGCCGGGCGCGCCCACCCGCCCACCCCGCGCCCGCCATCAGGCGCGCGCCGGGGCGGAGCGTTACTTTCTGAGTGCAAAGAAATGATCGGTCGGGCCGTGACCTCGGCCCACTGACAGCGCATCGGCCGCCCGGATCGCGCCGAGCGTATAGGTCTTGGCAGCTTTCGCAGCGGTAAGGAGATCGCTGGTCATGGCAAGCTGTGTGGCCAGGGCAGACGACAGGGTGCAACCGGTGCCGTGGGTGTTACCAGTCGAAAGGCGCGGGGCGTCGATCCAGTGGCTGGCGTCGGGAGTGACCACGAGGTCCGGACTGTCAGCACCGTCCAGATGGCCGCCTTTCAGAAACACCGCATCGGGCCCGAGGTCCAGCAGAGCCCTGGCCTGAGCTTCCATCTCGCTCCGGGTGGTTGCCTCGGCACACTCCAACAGATCCGCAGCCTCGGGCAGGTTCGGGGTCAGTATTGTGGTCTGGGGCAGAAGCGCACGCAATGCGTCGAGAGCCGCATCGGCCAACAGGCGGCTGCCGCCCTTGGCCACCATGACCGGGTCCAGCACAACGGGGGCATCCTGTTGGGTCAGGCAATCGGTCACGGCGCGGATAATCGCGGCGTCTCCCAGCATGCCGATCTTGATCGCACCGACGCAGATGTCATCAAGGACGGCCTCGATCTGAGCGCGGACGAATTCCGGGTTGATGAGCTGTGCCCCATGAACCCCGCGCGTGTTCTGGGCGGTCAGCGCTGTCACCACGGCCATCGCATAACCGCCATTGGCCGCGATTGCCTTGATGTCCGCCTGGATACCCGCCCCGCCGGAGGGATCGGAGCCCGCGATGGACAGGACGTTGGGAACCATGAGGGCTGGGTTGGTCACGGTCATCTCCTCGTAGCGCTACGGAGGGGCACACGTGAGCCACGCGCGACTTCCTCCGTCGGCATGATCCGGGTCAGGTTCAAAGGGTGCTTCTCAGCCCAGGCCTTTGCCGGGCGCCCCTGTCACGAAGCCCAGATAGGGGCAATTGGGTCGCTGCGCAAAGCGAAAAAGCGGAAGGTCAGGCGGGATCGGTCTGCTGGGTGGCGGCCAGCCAGGTGCGATAGGCATCCTCGGCCATCGGTTCGGCCAGCAGGAACCCCTGGGCGCTATGGCAGCCATGCGCCTTCAAGAAGACCAGCTGTTCCAGCGTCTCGACCCCTTCGGCCACGACCTCCTTGTCGAGCGAGATCAGCATCTGCAGAACCGCCCCCAGCAGCCGTTCAGCTCGGGCATCCGCGCCGATTCCATCCAGCAGGCTGCGGTCGATCTTGAGGCGGTCGAAACGCATGTCCTTGAGCCGCCCCAGGTTCGAATACCCAATGCCGAAATCATCGACCGCAAGACGATAGCCCGCGTCGCGCAGCCGGGCCAGATTGTCGTCGAGCGCTGTTTCGCCCGATGTGGCGGTGCGCTCGCTGATTTCCAGTTCGATACGGGTCCCCGGAACGGATGCCTTGTCGATGCATCGCAGGAGGGTGTTGATCAGATCGGCATCCGCCAGCTCCTCGCCAGACAGGTTCATGGCGATGATCGGAGGCGCGAGGCCTGCATCAGCCAACCGTCCGGCCAGGTCAAACATCAGCCCCGCGACACGTTCGCCAATTGCCGGCATCAACCCGCTGTCCGAGGCGAAAGGGAGGAACTGCGACGGGGACAGAAGTCCGCGTTTGGGGTGTTGCCAACGTAGCAAGACCTCGATCCCGCTGATCTGCCGTGTGGTGAGGTCCAGTTGCGGTTGCAGATGCAGGACCAGGTCCCCCATGGCGATCCCGTCACGCAGTTCTGCGATCAGTGCTTGGCGTTGCAGGAACTGCGCATGGTGTTCCTCATCGTAGAAACAGTAGGTGTTACGCCCCGCCTGTTTGGCCTGATACATTGCAACATCAGCTTGTTTCAGAAGGTCTTCGGCGTTGGCGGCGTGGTTGGGATAGAGTGCGATGCCGATGCTGGCGGTCGTGCGAAATCGCACCGCGTCAAGTTGGAAGGGCTGATCCATGCGCTTGAGGATCAACTGTGCCAGCTGTTCGGCCTGATCGGCGGGTGTGACGATGGTAAACTCGTCGCCGCCAAGGCGGGCGATGGTGGCAGTGCTGTGCAGATCCAGGCCCGAGTGGCCGTTATGGTCCGCCTCTGGCCCCCGATGGAAGCCTTTGTGCGTCCCCCTGTCGAATCCCGTGTCGACCTCGACGTCGCCCCTTGCGTCTGGCAATGGGGATTCTCCGTCATGAATGCTCAACCCCAGGGCGCCGACGCAGCCGCGCAGCCGTTCGGCAAAGTGGAGAAGCAGTTGGTCGCCCGCGTGATGCCCGTGGGTGTCATTGACGGTCTTGAACCAGTCGAGGTCCAGAAACAGGACCGCCAGATCCTGTCCCTCATCGCCCGCTTGGGCCACGAGCCCATCCAACGTGGCATTGAGCCAGTTTCGGTTCGGAGTCCCGGTAAGACGGTCGCGATAGGCCACGGCTGCCGTGGCCTGCATGGCGCGTCGCAAGGCCTGCAGCATGGCGTTGAACGAGGTGGCGAGGCTCTGCAACTCGTCACCTGTCTGGATATCTATGCGTTGATTCAACTGCCCGGCGGCGGCCTGGCGGGTGGCCCGGGTCAGGTGATCGAGCGGCCCGACGATCCGGGCGGCGATTGCCAGACTCAGGGTCAGGCCGATGGCCAGAACCAACCCGCCAAAAATCAGATTGCCGCGCCACAGTTCGCGCAGATTATTGGTCCAGGTCTCGCGCAGTAGGTTTACGCGGATGGTGCCGTAGTGGGTCGGCCCCGCAATGATTGGCTGAGCCAGGCGAACCATGACTTCGTCCTCGTAGCGGACAAGTCTGCCCGAACGGCGGGCCTGGACGACAAGCGCGTCGTCAACCCGGGTCAGGAACTTGCCCTGATTGGTGTGGCCTGCGTCGACCATCAGAAGATCGCGTGCATCGACGAGGAAGATATCAGCGATCTCTTCCTGGTTGCTCCACTGTTCGAAAATGGTCTCAAGCTCGGCGGGCTGCCCGTCCAGAAGCGCGGGCAGGCTGACTTCGGTCGCGAGATCCAGAAGATGGCCAATCTGCTGATCCATCCGGCTTTTTACAAGCTGCGCCTGGATTCGGCTGTTGTTCACGACCAGGCCCAGGATGATAACCGTGATCAACAGGCTGAAGGACAGGGCAAGGCGCCGACCCAGACCGGCGCGCAGCACGCGGTGCAGAGGGTGCAACAGGCGACGAGGCGGCCGGGTCACGATCCGGCCTCGATCAGCCCGTGTGCCGTCAGCCGATCCAGCAACGCATGGATCGGCGCAAAGGTCGTTTCGGCCCCATCCGGGAAGGTGTCGAACCTAGTGGTCTTGTGAAAGCGATGCATGACCTCGCGCCCGGTCTCGCTGTGTTCCAGCCCAGTCAGAAGGGCGCTCAGGCGGGCGACCAGATCCGGGTCCATGTCGGCCCGGTGCAGCACCACCTGGCGCGGCACGTCGATGCTGGTGGCAAGGACACGGAAGGCACCCGGCTGCGTCTCGCGCAGGATATCCAGCCCGCGCGGGTCGGTGGCGCCCGCATCAATCCAGCCGCGGGTCAGCCACAGGACCGTGTTCTTGTCGTCACCGGTAAAGACGTAGCCTGCGGCATCGGGCGGCGGGGGGAGTTCGCGATGCTCAAGCTCGGTGACCGGTACCCCGCGGTCCAGCAGCAGACCCGCGGGCAGTAGAAAGCCCGAGGTGCTGTCCGGGTCCTGAAATCCGATGCGCCGCCCCTTGAGGTCCGAAACATTGCGGATCGGGCTGTCCGTGGGCACGATAATGACGGAGTGATAGCGCGCCACACCGCGTTTCCAGCGTCGAAGGAAGGGCTGCGCGCCGGACCATTGCGCCACCAATCCGGCGACCAGCGGGCTGTCGAAATAGAGATCAACCTCGCCGTCGCGCAATGCGTGCGCCATGGTTTTGGCATCCTCCAGCACCGTGATGCGCACCTCGGTAATCCCGTCCTCTGTCAGCGCTTGGGCTAGGTGGCTCGCGAGGGGGGTAAAGCGGTCCACATGTTTGCGGATATTGTCGTTCACGCTGCCCAGAACCAGCACGTCGGCCTGGGCTGGCATGCTTGAGAGCAGCGCTACGGCCAGCAGCCCGCCCAAGAATGTGCGTAAAGTCATGCCTGTATCCTTCCAGTTTCTTCGGTACGTCGAAGGGACTCGTCAGATCACGAACACCGTTTTTGGCGTGCACTCATGCGGAGAAGGTCTCGCGCGCTTCTCTCTCAAAACGAGACGATAGGCAGCAGTTTACGTAAAGGCAAAGGAAAGCTGCGCAAAGGTATAATTTTGTCGGCAAAATGAATGAGTTCACTGTGGCCGGGCGACAACCCCGCGCCGGTCCAACAGGCGCCCCGTCACCAGGACCGCCACCGCCAGCCCCGCGAAAAGTGCCATGGTCAGGCTGATCGCCAGGTGGGTGCCGTCGAACAGCGACGAGGCGATGAAGGCACCAAGGCTGGCCATGACCATCTGCAATGCGCCCATAAGCGAGGCGGCAAACCCGGGCATGTCGCCCGCTGGCTCCATCGCTGCGGCCATGGAAGTGGGGAAGATGATGCCGAAAGCCGCCACATACACGCATACCCCACCCCAGAAGAGCGGCAAGGACGGGTCGGTGAAGCTCAGCCCCAGGTTCACCAGGCCGCCGAGACCCAGCAGCGATACGGCCACGGTGCCGACCTGGCGCAGGTTCATTCGGTTCAACAGCTGTCGGGCAAACAAGGCCCCGGACATGTTCACCATGGCGACAATGGCGAAGAGCGCGCCAAAGGCTTCGGGGGACACGCCGTAGCGTTGCTCGGCAATGATCGCGCCGGTCGCGCCCACCGAGACATAGCCGCCGAAGGTCAGCCCGCCCACCGCCATCGGTACCAGAAAGGCGCGGGTGGTCAGAAGGCGTTTGCCTGCTGTGCGGATGAAGCCCAGGGTAAAGCGTTCCGGCCGCCGCGCCCCGCCGGTCTCGCCCAGGGCGAACCAGGTGTAGGCGGCGAAAACCATGGCCAGCACCGCGAGGAAAACGAAGATCGCGCGCCAGGAAAACAGGATCAGCAGGCCCGAGCCCAGCACCGGTGCGAACACCGTGGCGAGCGTCAGGATCGCGCCCAGAACGGTCATGATCCGTGCAGCCTCTTCCCCGTGAGCCACGTCGCGCACCATGGCGCGGGCGATGATCGGCGAGGCGCCGAACAGGCCCTGCACGAAACGTGCGCCCAGCAGGAACTGGAACGAGGGGGCCATGGCGCAGGCCAGTGAGGCGGCGGTAAAGCCCGCCAGCGTCATAAGCAGCGCCCGCCGCCGTCCGAAAGCGTCCGAGAACAGACCCCAAAACAGCTGCCCCATCGCATAGGCGATGAAATAGAGCCCGACCAGCAACGCGCCCTGTTGCTCAGGCGTGTCGAAACTGCGCGCAACCACACCGGTCGAGGGCAGCACAATGTCCACGCTGACAGCGGTCAACGCGGTGATGCCGCCCAGAAAGATCACCGTATCGGTGCGGTCGAAGGCAGGTTTTGCGGCCATGGGGGCTCCGAAGGAAAACGCCCCGCCGGGTTGGGCGGGGCGTGGGTTTCTTAGATATCGGCCAGGCGGGCGAGGGCCTCGTTGATCTTGGCTTCCTCGGCCTCGCGGGCGGCGAGGTTGGCGCGGGCTTCCGCGACCACTTCCTCGGGCGCGCTTGCGGCGAACTTCGGGTTGTTCAGGCGGCCACGCAGGCCCCCAAGCTCCTTGGCGAGCTTGCCCAGCGTCTTTTCAAGACGGGCCTTTTCCTCGTCCACGTCGATGATATCGGCCAGCGGCATCGCGAAGGTGCCACCGTCCACCGGCACGGTGATGCAGCCCTTGGGCAGTTCGGCCATCTCGGTCAGGCTATCGATCCGCGCCATGCGCTTGATCAGGGCCTCGTTGCCCGCCCAGGCGGTGCGACCGGCTGCGTCCATCTCCTGCAGGATCACCGGGATTTTCAGACCGGCGGGCACATGCACCTGCGCGCGGGCGGAACGGATGTTGTCGATCACCTGGATCACCCAGTTCAACTCGCGGCTCGCGGCCTCGTCCACCAGTTCGACGCCGTAGGTCGGCCATTCCTGATGCACCAGCATGTGGTCGCGGTCAGCAATGTCGCCCCAGAGCTGTTCGGTGATGAAGGGCATGATCGGGTGCA
Source organism: Aliiroseovarius sp. (assembly GCF_965228805.1). Classification (NCBI taxonomy): domain Bacteria; kingdom Pseudomonadati; phylum Pseudomonadota; class Alphaproteobacteria; order Rhodobacterales; family Paracoccaceae; genus Aliiroseovarius; species Aliiroseovarius sp. The sequence continues at coordinate 2,438,900 of NZ_CBDDIE010000003.1, forward strand.
GCAGCACCAGGCACTGGTCGATCACCCAGGCCATGGTGGCGCGGGTCTCGGCCACGACGGCTTCGTCATCCGAGTTCAGCAGAGGTTTCGCGAATTCCAGATACCAGTCGCAGACCTTGCCCCAGACATAGGCGTAAAGCCCGTTGGCGGCGTCGTTGAACCGGTAGGCGTCCAGCGCCTCGTCGACCATGATGCGGGCCTTGGCGGTTTCGCCCACGATCCACTTGTTCACGGTCTGAGTAACGGCGGCGGGGTCGAAATCCGCGCTGGGGCGGCATTCGTTCATCTCGGCAAAGCGCGCGGCGTTCCAGAGCTTGGTGCCGAAGTTGCGGTAGCCCTTGATGCGCTCTTCCGACAGTTTCAGCACGCCGCCAATGGCCGCCATGGAGGCATTGGTAAAGCGCAGCGCGTCGGCGCCGTATTCGTCGATGATCTCCAGCGGGTCGATGACGTTGCCGGTGGTCTTCGACATCTTCTTGCCCTTCTCGTCACGGACAAGCTGGTGCAGATACACGGTGTGGAAGGGGATTTCGTCGACCACGGCAAGCTGCATCATCATCATGCGTGCGACCCAGAAGAACAGGATGTCGAACCCGGTGATCAGCACATCGGTCGAGAAGTATTTCTGCATCTCGTCCGTGTCGGCGGGCCAGCCCAGCGTGCCGATCGGCCAGAGACCGGAAGAGAACCAGGTGTCGAGCACGTCGGGGTCACGTTTCAGAACGGTGGCAGGGCCGAACACCGCATCCGCCATGTCTTGAGCTTGGTCTTCGTCTTCGGCGCAGAATTCCGTTCCATCGGGCGCATACCAGACGGGGATCTGATGCCCCCACCAGAGCTGACGGGAAATACACCAGGGTTCGATGTTTTCGAGCCAGTGGTAATAGGTCTTCTCGCCGCTTTCCGGGATGATCTTGGTGCGGCCGTCGCGCACCGCGTCCAGCGCCGGGCCGACGATCTTCGCCGTATCCACATACCATTGGTCGGTCAGCATCGGTTCAATGACGACTTTCGAACGGTCACCGAAGGGCTGCATGATCGGTTTGGCTTCGACCAGCGGAACCTCAGTAACCGGCGGCTCTTCCTCGCCCTTCTTCAGCTTCTTCTTCGGACCCAGGCGCGGATCGTCCGAGGTGGTCATGACCGCCAGGCCTTCCTCGGTGATCTCGGCGATCACCTTGGCGCGGGCGTCGAACCGGTCGAGGCCCCGCAGGTGGTCGGGCACGAGGTTTACCGCGTCGGCCTCGGCCTCGGTCAGGGTGCGGTCGCCCTGGGCGACCTCCATGGCGATGGCGGCGGCGGCGTCATAGGCGTCGCCATCCGCGCGCATGGCGCCCTTGGTGTCCATCAGGCGGTACATCGGAATGCCGCCGCGCTTGGCGACTTCGTAGTCGTTGAAATCATGCGCGCCGGTGATCTTCACCGCGCCCGAGCCAAAGTCCATGTCCGGGTATTCATCGGTGATGATCGGGATCAGGCGGCGGTGCTCCTTCGGACCCACCGGAATTTCGCAAAGCTTGCCGACGATGGGCGCGTAGCGCTCGTCATCCGGGTGCACCGCCACCGCGCCATCGCCCAGCATGGTTTCAGGCCGCGTGGTGGCGATGAAGATATAGTCACGCTCCTCGGACAGGGTGACATTGCCGTCCTCGTCCTTCTCCACATAGGTATAGGTGGCCCCACCGGCGAGCGGATATTTGAAGTGCCACATGTGGCCCGGGGTCTCGATGTTCTCGACCTCGAGGTCCGAGATCGCGGTTTCGAAATGCGGGTCCCAGTTGACCAGGCGCTTGCCCTTGTAGATCAGGCCCTGGTTGTACATCTCCACGAAGACCTTGATGACGGCATCGTGGAAATTGCCCTTGGCGTCGGCCTCGGGTGCACCCGGCGCGCCGGACATGGTAAAGGCGTTGCGGTCCCAATCACAGGAGCTGCCCAGGCGTTTCAACTGGTTGATGATCGTGCCGCCGTATTCACCTTTCCATTCCCAGACCTTTTCCAGGAACTTCTCGCGGCCCAGCTCGCGGCGACCCTGGTTGCCGGTGGCGGCCAGCATCTTTTCGACCTGCAGCTGGGTGGCGATGCCGGCGTGGTCCTGGCCCGGCTGCCACAGCGTGTCAAAGCCGCGCATCCGGTGCCAGCGCACCAGGATGTCCTGCAGCGTATTGTTGAAGGCATGGCCCACGTGCAGCGCGCCGGTCACGTTCGGCGGCGGGATCATCACGCAGAAGGAAGAGGTCTCGCTGTTGCCCACGTGCTTGCCCGCGCGGAAGGCGCCAGCGGCCTCCCATGCGGCGTAGATTTCGCCCTCGCGGGCTTGGGCGTCGAAGGTTTTTTCCATGGCCATGGCGTGTTGGTCCCAGCGTGTGAAAATGCGTCCGGGGACATGTAGCCGAAGGGCGGGGGAAGGGGAAGGGCGTTGTCAAAAGGTGTGGCTGCGCCACGCTTGATGTCTCGCCATCCCGGCTTGCGCCGGGTAGGCTCGGGATGGGCGCGTGGGGCAGGCGGGCCTATTAGGTCACAACGTCCGGAGCGGTGCGGCCCGTGCGTTTGGCGATTTCGGCGATCTGGTCAACGGCTTTGGCCAGCGGGGCCAGGACATCCTGCGTGTCCAGGGTGTGATCGCCCTCCGGCCCCTCGAACCGCTCCAGGTAGACGCGCAAGGTCGCCCCTTCGGTGCCGGTGCCCGAGAGGCGCAGCACCGCGCGTTCGCCGGTGGTGAACTGCAGGATGATCCCCTGGTTTTTGCTGGTCGAGCCGTCAATCGGGTCGAGATAGGCAAAGTCCTCGGCTGAGGAAACCGTTAGCCCGCCCGCATTCTGTCCGGCGAGGCCCGGCAAGGCCGCGCGCAGGTCGGTGATGAGCGCTTCGGCGTCAGACTTCGGCAGAGCTTCGTAGTCGTGGCGCGAGTAGTAATCCCGCCCGAACCGGGCCCAGTGGTCGGCCATGATCTCGGCCACGCTCTCGCCGCGCTTGGCGAGGATGTTCAGCCATAGAAGCACCGCCCAGAGCCCGTCTTTCTCACGCACGTGATCGGACCCGGTGCCTGCGCTTTCCTCGCCGCACAGCGTGATGCGGCCATGATCCAGCAGGTTGCCGAAAAATTTCCAGCCGGTAGGGGTCTGGAAGGCCTCGATCCCGAGCGCCTTGGCCACACGGTCAGCGGCAGCGGAGGTCGGCATGGAGCGTGCAATCCCCGCGATCCCACCCGCATAGGCCGGGGCCAGATGCGCATTGGCGGCCAGCATCGCAAGGCTGTCCGAGGGCGTCACATAGGCGCCGCGCCCCAGGATCATGTTGCGGTCGCCGTCCCCGTCCGAGGCCGCGCCGAAATCGGGTGCCTGCGCGCTCATCATCAGATCGTAGAGCTCATGAGCCCAGACCGGGTTGGGGTCGGGGTGGCCGCCGCCGAAATCTTCGCTGGGCGTTCCGTTGACCACAGTGCCCGGGGCCGCGCCCAGGCGGCGTTCTAGGATATCGACCGCATAGGGGCCGGTCACCGCGTGCATGGCGTCGAACCGCATGGTGAAGCCGGTGGCAAAGAGCGCGCGGATGGCGTCGAAATCGAACAGCTCTTCCATCAGGGCGGCATAGTTGGAAACCGGATCGACCACCTCAATCACCATCTCGCCCAGGTGCGCCTGGCCCAGAGTCTCCAACGCGGGGGCATCAGCGGCGGCAATGAGGTAGCGGGTGATTTCCCCGCTGGCGGCAAAGATCGCATCGGTCACCGCCTCGGGCGCAGGGCCGCCGTTGGAGACGTTCAGCTTCAGCCCGAAATCGCCCTCCGGTCCGCCCGGGTTATGGCTGGCCGACAGGATCAGCCCGCCATCAGCCCCGCTGGTGCGGATCAGGTGGGACGCGGCAGGGGTGGATAGCAGACCGCCCTGACCGACAATGACACGGGCCACGCCATTGGCCGCCGCCATGCGCAGCACCGTGGCCAGTGCCGCGCGGTTGAAGTAGCGCCCGTCACCGCCCAGCACGAGGGTCTTCCCCTCAGCGCCCCAGGCATCAAAGATGGCCTGCACATAGTTCTCCAGAAACCCCGGCGCGCTGAACTCGGCCACTTTCTTGCGCAGCCCGGAGGTGCCCGGCTTCTGCCCCGCAATGGGCGTGGTGGAAACGGTTTGAACCTGCATGTCGCTATCCCTCGAAAGAACAGCCCATCTTAACCCAGTGAGGGCACGAGCTTAATCGGTTAATTTGGCAAAAGACTGGTGACGGCGTTTTGCCGCCGCGGGTCAGCCCAGCCGGTCGATGCGGGTCGACAGGTGGATCAGGCTTTCCGAACTCTTCACCCCGTCGATCTCGCCGATCGCGTCCAGCGCCCCGTCCAGTTCGGCGGTCGAGCGGGCGGCCAGTTGCAGCACCATGTCGAAACGGCCCGACGCGGTGTGGGCGACCTCGACCGTGGTCAGGGTCTTCAGCCGGGCCAGCACCGCCGGGGTCGAGCGTGGCTCCAGCGACAACAAAACCGTGGCGTGGATCTGATCCCCTCTTGCCCCGTCCCCCAGTTTCAGCGCATAGCCCGCGATGATACCGCGTTCTTCGAGCCGTTCGATTCGGGCCTGTACAGTAGATCGTGCCAATCCCAGGCGCCGGGCCAGCGTGGCCACCGGCAGACGGGCGTTTCCTTCGAGTTGAGCCAGCAATTCGCGGTCTGTGTCGTCCATGTGTCGTCTCTAGGCGTCGTTTCGTCGTATCCTATGCGACATTTTGCCCACTCCGCCACTAGAAACCGCCGGTCCCCGCCTGAAAACTGAAAGAAAGCGCGACGGTTTACCCGAAGGATCACCCCCATGAGCAGACCCCTGTCGATCTGGCCCACGGCCCTGACCCATCTGAAGAACGAGCATCCGGAGCAGCCGGTGCTCTATTTCTCGCCCGAGGTCCTGCAGCAGACGGCGCGTGATTTCCTGGCCGGGTTCGACGGCATGGTGACCTATGCGATCAAGTCCAATGACGACCGCGCGGTGATCGAGAACCTGTTGGCCGCTGGCGTGTCCGGTTTCGACGTGGCCAGCCCGGTCGAGATCCGCAAGATGCGGTCGATCAGCGCGACGGTGGACCTGCATTACAACAACCCGGTGCGCAGCCCTGCCGAAATCCGCGAGGCGGTGTCGATGGGGGTATGCTCCTATTCGGTGGATGGGCTGAGCGAGCTGGCCAAGCTGATTGACCTCGTGCCCCCCGCGGGGATCGAGGTGGCCGTGCGCATGCGCCTGCCGGTCGAAGGGGCGGCCTATGACTTCGGCTCGAAATTCGGCGAGGACCCGGAAGGCTGCGTGACCCTGTTGAAAGCGGTGGCCGCGGCGGGGTTCATCCCGTCGATGACCTTCCACCCCGGCACCCAATGCGCCGATCCCGCTGCCTGGACCGCCTATATCCAGACCTGCGCCGATGTGGCGCGCGAAGCAGGCGTGCGCCTGGCCCGGCTGAATGTGGGGGGCGGGTTCGCGTCGAACCGCGGGGTGGCGCCGGATCTGGGTGCGATCTTCGACGCCATCCACCATTCGGTGGTCGAGGCCTTTGGCGAAGACGCGCCGGGTCTGGTCTGCGAACCTGGGCGCGCCCTGGTGGCCGAGGCCTTTACCTTCGCGACCCGTGTGAAGGCCCTGCGCGAATGTGACTCGGTCTTCATCAACGACGGGATCTATGGCGGCTTTGCCGAGTTCATGCTGATCGGCATGCTGGATCGGGTCACCTCGGTGCGCCCGGACGGCACCCCGGTTCCGGGCCCGCTGATGGAACGTATTGTCTACGGCCCGACCTGCGACAGCATGGATCGCCTGCCCGAGCCCCTGCCGCTGCCAAAGGCGCTGGAAGAGGGGGATTACCTGATCTTCGAAGGCATGGGTGCCTATTGCACCGCCACCGTGACCCGGTTCAACGGTTACGGCGACTTACAGGTGATCACGGTTCAGTCAGCAGGCGGATGAGGCTCTGGACAGGTCCCGCCCGGGGCGCCACCTTTGAGTAACGCGGCAGGTTTACCGCCGGTTTACCCTGTTCGCGTCATGATGGTGGGATGAAACAGGAGCAGCCACGCGTGTTCGAGCGCCTCAAAAGATGGTTCGTCGGCAAGGTCCAGACGCGAAGCGCCGCCCGCCCGGTGCGGGGGCGGGTCGACCATGTGGTGATCCTGGACGGCACCATGTCGACGCTCGATCCCGGCGATGAAACCAATGCCGGGTTGACCTATCGGCTGCTCTGCGAATGTGCGCCCGCCGCCCATCTGTCGATCATGTATGAGGCCGGGATCCAGTTCGAGACCTGGAAACACTCCTGGCACGTGGCCACGGGCGTCGGCATCAACCGCCAGATCCGCCGCGCCTATGGGTTCCTGGCGTCGCGCTACCGTCCGGGCGACCGGATTTTCCTTCTCGGCTACTCGCGCGGAGCCTTCGCCGTGCGATCGCTGGCTGGCGTCATCGACATGATTGGCCTGCTGAAACCCGAACATGCCACCGAACGCAATGTGCGCGATGTCTATCGCCATTATGAATGCAGCCCGGACAGCGCTGCCGCGATGCGCTTTGCCGAGCTTTATTGCCACGACGAGGCGCCGATCGAGATGGTGGGCGTCTGGGACACGGTGAAGGCGCTGGGCCTGCGCTGGCCGATGGTCTGGCGGCTGTTCGAGCCGCGCCACCGGTTCCATTCGACCCATCTGGGCGCGTCGATCCGGCACGGCTATCACGCGCTGGCGCAGGATGAGACGCGCGATGCTTTCGAGCCGGTCCTGTGGACCAGTGATGACGATTGGAGCGGCCGGGTCGAACAGGTCTGGTTCCCTGGCACCCATGGCGACGTCGGTGGGCAATTGGGCGGGTTCCACGCGGCACGGCCGCTTGCGAATGTTTCTTTGGTCTGGATGCTGGGCAAGTTGGAAGGGCACGGAGTCGGCCTTCCGCAGGGCTGGCGTGACCGGTTTCCCTGTGATCCCAATGCGCCCTCGACCGGGACCATTCGCGGCTGGGGCAAGATGTTTTTCTATCGCCGCAAGCGCAAGATTGGGCTGGACCCGTCCGAACGGTTGTTCAAGGCGGGACGCATGCGCCCAAGTGCTCAGACCCAACCCGTGCCTCCGCCGGGCACGTTGAGCCACGGGCACTGAGAGCCCCTGTTGCGCGCGCTCAGCGCATCTTCATGACAATGCAGGTGGTCGACCCGGTGGCATAGAGCTTGCCATCCTCGACCCCGCGCAGCTCCGCCACCGCAACGCCGGTTGACCGGCCGGTGTGCTGCGAGGTGCCGACCGCCTCGATCTCCGTGCCCAGCTTGATCGGGCGGATGATGTTCGTCTTGAACTCCAGCGTGGTATAGACCGAGCCCTTGGGCACCAGGGTCATCACCGCGCAGGCCATACAGCTGTCGACCAGCGTGCCGTACCAGCCGCCATGCACCGTGCCCATCGGGTTGGTGTGGTCGAAGCCGGGCGTGCCGCGAAAGGCCACACGGCCCTCTTCGACACTGTACAGGCGGTAGTTCAGAACCCGGCTGATCGGCGGGGCGGGCAGGGTGCCGTCCAGAATGCCTTGCATGAACTCCAGCCCGGACATGGACAAAAGCCCCTCCTGATCCAACAGGTCCTCGGGCTTCTCGGCAAAATACATCGGCGCGCTCCTTGGCTAGGTCCAGGTGACGCTAGGCCAAGCAGCGCGCCGAGCAAGAGTGACGTGGGGTTCCGTCCGTGCGGGACGTTGCGTTCGCAGGGTGTTAGGCCACGTCGCGCAGCTGGACCTTCGGCGTGACGCCCAGGGCATGGGCCACGTCTCGGGTCAGCGCAGGCTTGTTCAGCGTGTAGAAATGCAGATCCTCGACCCCGCCGTCGATCAGATCGCTGCACAGCTCCGTGCAGAGCGCGGTGGACAGCAGCTCCTCGCGGTCATCACGCTTGGCCTTGGCATAGGCATCGTCTAGCCAGGTCGGCACCTGGGTGCCGCAGCGCTGGGCGAAGCGTTTCACGCCATCCCAGTTGTCGATGGGCAGGATGCCCGGGATGATCGGCACGTCGATCCCGGCCTTTTCACAGGCATCGCGGAAGCGGAAGAAGGTGTCCGGCTCGAAGAAGAACTGGGTAATGGCCGAGGTGGCGCCAGCGTCAACCTTGCGCTTCAGCCAGGCCACATCGGCGGCGGTGTCGGCGGCTTCGGGGTGCGGCTCGGGATAGGCGCCGACACGAATGTCGAACCCTTCGCCCGCCAGCGCCTCAATCAACTCCAGCGAGTTGGCAAAGCCGTCCGCGTGAGGCGTGAAGCGTTCAGCGCCCTTCGGCGCATCGCCACGCAACGCCACGATTTCGCGCACGCCCTGGTCGCGATAGCCACGGGCGATCTCCAGGGTCTCCTCGCGCGACGCCTCGACACAGGTCAGATGCGCGGCGACATTCAGGCCGTAGTTGCGATGGATCGTGCCCACCGCGTCATGGGTCAGGTCGCGGGTCGTGCCGCCCGCGCCATAGGTCACGGACACGAAGCTCGGGTCCAGCGACGCCAGCTCGCGCACCGTGTCCCACAGGCGGAACGATGCATCCAGCGATTGCGGCGGGAAGAATTCGAACGAGATACGGGGCGTGGTCATCGGGGCACCTTTGTTTTGGGTTGACCTCTTGTGCCCGATCCTCATCTGTGAAACAAATTCATAATTCTCACGAAGATCATGAGGATCGCACATGTACCTCGAATTCCGCCACCTGCGCACCATCCGCGCGATCCACGAAGCGGGTGGGCTCGCGCGGGCGGCCGATATGCTGCATATCACCCAGTCGGCCCTGTCGCATCAGGTCAAAGGGTTGGAGGAACAGGTCGGCATGGAACTGTTTCACCGCCGCTCGAAACCGATGAAGCTCAGCCCGGCGGGAATGAAACTCCTGCGCCTGGCCGAACGCATCCTGCCGGAGGTCTCCGCCCTGGAAGAGGAATTCCGCGCGCTGAAATCCGGCCGCTCGGGTCGCATGCACATAGCCATTGAATGCCACGCCTGTTTCGAGTGGCTGTTTCCGGTACTGGATGGGTTCCGCCACGCCTGGCCCGAGGTCGACGTGGATATCCGTATGCGCCTTGCCTTCGATGCGCTGGAGGCGCTGCGGCGCGAGGAGGTTGATTTCGTCGTGACCTCAGACCCGGTGGACTTGCCGGGCATTACCTATGCGCCGCTCTTCGACTATGAACCGCGCTTCGTCGCGGCGGGCACGCACCGACTGGCGGATCGTGATTTTATCATGCCCGAGGATTTCGAAGAAGAGATGCTGATTACTTACCCGGTGGAACGGTCGAAGCTGGATATCTTTACCGCGCTTCTGACCCCCGCGCGGGTTGAACCGCGCGCCCAGCGGCAAGTCGAGCTGACCGAGGTGATCCTGATGCTGGTGGCCGCCGGGCGCGGCGTCACCGTGCTGCCCGACTGGGTGCTGCGGGAGGTGAAATACAATCCCGATTACATTACCAAACCGATCACCGAAGCGGGTCTGTCCAAGCGAATGTATGCCGCCACCCGCGAGGAAGAGGCGCCGAAACCCTATATCGCGCACATGATCCGGCTGGCGCGAACCGAGCCCGTTAAGCTGCAACGTGCGTGAAGGCTTGGCAAGCGGCCCCGCGCGGCGTATACGCGCGGCTTGAGTCTAAGGAGCCGTCCCATGCAAGGCAGTGCAAACCTGAACGTGATGATCAAGGCCGCCCGGAAAGCCGGGCGCAGCCTGGTGAAGGATTTCCGCGAAGTCGAGAACCTGCAGGTCTCGATGAAAGGGGCAGGGGACTTTGTCAGCCGTGCCGATATCGCCGCGGAAAAAATCATTCGCGAAGAGCTGATGGAAGCACGCCCGAACTATGGCTGGCTGGCCGAAGAGGGTGGCGAGATCGAGGGCAAGGACCCGACCCGGCGCTGGATCGTCGACCCGCTGGACGGCACCACCAACTTCCTGCACGGTCTGCCGCACTGGGCTGTTTCGATTGCGCTGGAGCACAAGGGCGAGATTGTCGCGGGCGTGGTCTTTGACGCCGCCAAGGACGAGATGTTCTATGCCGAGAAAGGCGCCGGTGCCTGGCTGAACGAAAGCCGCCTGCGCGTGTCGGGCCGTAACCGCATGATCGAATCGATCTTTGCCACTGGGCTGCCCTTCGGTGGCCGTTCGGACCTTCCGGCCACGCTGCAGGATCTGGCGCGTCTGATGCCTGCCTGTGCTGGTGTGCGCCGCTGGGGTGCCGCCGCGCTGGATATGGCCTATGTCGCCGCCGGTCGCTACGACGGTTTCTGGGAACGCCGCCTGAATGCCTGGGATGTTGCCGCCGGCATTGTCATCGTGCGCGAGGCAGGCGGGTTGATCGAGCCGATGGACCCCGAAGGCAGCATGCTGGACGACGGCGAGGTGATCTGTTCGAACGAACCGATTTTCGAGAAATTCTCGAAAATCATTCGCGATGCCTGAACGGATCATCCCACTGTTCCGCAAAACCGCATCATCAGGTCGCATTTCTGCCCAATTCGTTAGGCATACCGATGGGCATGATGAGCTTTGTACATACCCTTAGGGCGAAATTCGTCCGCGATGAGAGCGGTGCCATCACAGTGGATTGGATCGTGCTGACTGCCGCCCTGGTGATGTTGGGCATGGCAGCGGCCTTCACGGTGGGGACGAACGTGCCGGTTGTGGCGGATACGGTTTCGTCGCATCTGACGAATACGGATGTGAACCCCTACGACTGAGCGCCGTTGACGGTCTGCGTGGCGATTTCGGCGCGCGTGACTTTCAATTTTCGAACATTCTCGGAAGGCGTGCCTGCTCCATCACCCAGATTGTTTCCCTTATCCGACATCCTCCGGGAAAGGGGTTACTTTCGTCGTCGTACAATCGGCACGCCTGAACGCCCATAGCGCGCAGCGGGGTGATCCGGATGGCCCTGGCTGCGGCGCCAGAACTCCGGCCCGCCTTCACGCAGCCATTTCGGCAAGACCCAGAGGAACCCGACCACGAACCCGCCTGCATGGGCCCAATAGGCGATGCCCGCATCCGCCCCGGCTGCGCCATTGAACAGCTGCAGCCCGAACCAGACCAACAGCATCAGCCAGGCGGGCACAGGGAAGATCTTGAAGAAGACCACGATGATGATCAGCACATCGACCCGGGCGCGGGGAAACAACAGCAGATAGCCTCCCATCACACCCGCAATCGCCCCTGAGGCGCCGATCATCGGCACCAGGCTGGTCGGATCCGCCGCAAATTGCAGCCCGGCCGCGCCCAGCCCAGACGCGATGTAGAAGAGAGTGAAGCCCAGGTGCCCCAGCTCATCTTCGAGGTTGTCGCCGAAGATGAACAGAAACAGCATGTTGCCCGCCAGGTGCATGAAGCCGCCATGTAGGAACATCGACGTCAGGAACCCGCCGTAGCCCAGGCCTTCGGTGACTTTTGCGGGCACGAGGCCCCAGTCCCAATAGAACCGCGCCAGCGCCCGGTCACCCTCCAGCGACGCGGTCATGATCAGGAACACCAGGATGTTCACCGCCATCAGCGCGTAGGTGACATAGGGCGTGCGCTCGGACGGATTGTGGTCGCGGATCGGGAACATGGGAGAAAGGTCCCCGATCCGCGCGGGAGCGTCAAGCGTTGGCGGCCAACAGCTCCGCGTTGCCGCCCGATGCGGTGGTGTCGACGCAGAGGTGCCGTTCCGCCAGCACGTGGTCAGCGCGGGGCGTGCCGGTGACCAGGGGCAGGATCGCGCCCGGACGGGCGGCCAGGGCCTGCACGATCTCTCGTGCAGTCTCGTCATCGCCCCACCAGATTACGCCACCGATTTCATGAATGGTTTCAATATGGTAGGCGGGCAAACGATCGGCCAGAACGGCCTGACCGCCAGCAGCCTCGACCGCCTTGGCCTGTTCCTGAGCGGCTACGCCCGGCCCCATGCAAAGGAAGGGCTGGCGGGGTAGGGTGGTCAAGCGGTTCAGTTCACCGGTCGGGCCGGGCAGATCCTGGGTGGTCACTACGTTGGGCGGCGATGATACCTGGGCCAAGGCGACGGTGACGTCGGTCAGATCCATGCGCGGGCTGTCCGGCGCCTCGACCCGCGGGCGGTCATCGGCGCAGAACCTGTTCAGATAGTCGGGGCCGCCTGCCTTTGGGCCGGTACCCGACAGACCCTCGCCACCAAAAGGCTGGCTGCCGACAACGGCGCCGATCTGGTTGCGGTTCACATATGTGTTGCCGACTTGCAGCCTATCGGCCACATGCTGCACCCGGTCGTCGATCCGCGTGTGCAGCCCGAAGGTCAGCCCGTAGCCGCGCCAGTTGATGTCGTCGATCACGCGATCCAGATCCTCGGCCTTGAAGCGTGCGACATGCAGGATCGGGCCGAAAATCTCGCGTTCCAGGTCGTTGATTCCCTTGACGGAAATTGCGGTGGGCGGGATGAATTTGCCGCCATTCGGTGCTGTGTTTTCGACCAGGGGCGCAAACCCGGCCACATAGGAGGAAATTCCGTCAAAGGCCGTCTGGTCGATTACCGGACCCAGGTCGGTGGACAGGTGCCAGGGATCGCCCTGTTTGAGCTCCTCCATCGCACCCTTGAGCATGTCCAGGAACCCGTCGGCAATGTCGTCCTGCACATAGAGACAGCGCAGGGCCGAGCAGCGCTGACCGGCGCTCTGGAAGCTTGACGCCAGCACATCGCGCACCGCCTGTTCGGGCAGGGCGGTGCTGTCCACGATCATCGCGTTCAAGCCGCCGGTCTCGGCGATCAGCGGCGCCTCGGGTGACATGCTGGAAGCCATGGCGCGGCGGATGGTCTGGGCGGTTTCGGTCGAACCGGTAAAAGCCACGCCATTCACACGGGGATCGGAGGTGATTGCTGCCCCGACGATGGAGCCCTTGCCGGGCAGCAGTTGGAACACCTCGCGCGGCACGCCGGCCTGGTGCAGCAGTTTGGCCGCTTCATGCGCGATCAATCCGGTGGGTTCTGCAGGTTTCGCCAGCACCCCGTTGCCTGCTGCCAAAGCCCCCGCGATTTGCCCGGTAAAGATGGCCAGCGGGAAGTTCCAGGGGGAAATGCAGGCAAACACGCCGCGGGCAGGGCGGTCTAGAATCGGAATGCGCGATGCATAATAGCGCAGGAAATCAACGGCTTCGCGCAGCTCGCCCTGGCAATCCAGAAGCGTCTTTCCCGCCTCGCGGGCCAGCAGGGCGAAGAAGGGGCCAAGGTGGGCTTCGTAAAGATCGGCGGCCTTGTTCAGCACCTCGGCGCGGGTGGCCGGGTCAGCGTCCCAGCGCGTGGCGGCGGCCAGCGCAGTTTCCACATCCTTGGCCGAGGCCGGGGTCAACGTGCCCACGACAGAGCCGTCGCTGGGATTGGTTACCTGCCAGTCCTCGCCACCGTCCACCTCACCTGCAATCAACGGACCCGCCGCGAATTGTGTTTCGCGGAAGGGCGCGCGGGCGGCTTCGATCTGCTCCAGATGCGGCTCGTGCGTAAGGTCGAGCCCTTTCGAGTTCGCCCGGGCCGGGGCAAACAGCTCGGGCCCGGTGGGAATATGCGGGGTGTCCGCCTCGAGCGCTGCGAAAGGACATGCGGCAACTTCTTCTGGGGGCACATCCTCATCCACGATCTGGTTCACGAAGGAGCTGTTCGCGCCGTTTTCAAGAAGGCGGCGCACCAGGTAGGCCAGCAGGTCACGATGCGCGCCAACCGGCGCGTAGATGCGGCAGCGGGTCTTTTCAGCGGTCAGGATGATGTCATGCAGGCGTTCACCCATGCCGTGCAGGCGCTGGAATTCAAACGTCTGCTTGTCCTCTGCCATATCCAGGATGGCGGCAGCAGTATGGGCGTTGTGGGTGGCGAACTGCGGATAGATCCGGTCGGTCAGGCCCAGGAGCTTGCGCGCATTGGCGATATAGCTGACATCGGTGGCGTGTTTCGACGTATAGACCGGGAAGGCGTCGAGCCCTTCGACCTGGGCCAGCTTGACCTCGGTGTCCCAATAGGCACCTTTGACCAGGCGCACCATGATCTTGCGATCCAGCCGCGTCGCGAGGTCGTAAAGGTGGTCCAGCACCGCGCTGGTGCGTTGCCCATAGGCCTGCACCACCACGCCGAACCCGTCCCAGCCAGCAAGCGCCGGATCGGCCAGCACCGCTTCGATCACATCCAGCGACAGCGACAGGCGATCGGCCTCTTCCGCGTCGATGTTGAAGCCCATGTTCCCGGCCTTGGCCAGTTGCGCCAGCGAGGCGACGCGCGGTACCAGCTCATCCATCACCCGGTCCTTCTGGGTGCGTTCATAGCGCGCGTGCAGCGCCGAGAGCTTGACCGATATGCCCGGGTTTTGCCGGATGTCATCGGCCTTGCAGGCCACTGCGATCTCGGAAATCGCATTTGCATAAGCCATCTGGTAACGGCGCGCATCGGCATCCGTGCGCGCGGCCTCGCCTAGCATGTCATAGGAGTAGGTATAGCCCTTTTCCTCCATCGCCGATCCGCGTTTCATAGCCTTTTCAATGGTTTCGCCCAGAACGAATTGGGCGCCCATTTCCTTCATCGCACGGGCGGTGGCGGACCGGATGACCGGCTCACCCAGCCGTTTCACCGCGCCACGCAGGGTGCCCAGCACGCCGGGTTCGGCGTCTTCCAGCACCTTGCCGGTCAGCATCAGGGCCCAGGTCGAGGCATTGACCAGCGCCGAGGTCGACTGCCCCTTGTGCTTGCCCCAATCCGAGGGGGCGATCTTGTCTTCAATCAGCGCGTCGATCGTGTCCGCATCCGGCACACGCAGCAGGGCTTCTGCCAGGCACATGAGCGCGATACCCTCATCTGTCGACAGGCCGTATTCGGCCAGAAAGACCTCCATCAACCCGGGGTCGGAGCTTTCGCGAATCTTGCGCACCAGGTCGGCGCCCCGCGCGGCAATCCGGTCGCGTGCGGTCTGGTCCAGATTGGCAAGGGCCACCATATCGGCCACGCGGGCCGCCTCCGGTGCGTATTTCAGGCTGTCGATGGTAAAGCGATGGGTCATGGGCGTCCTCTCCGTTGCGACCATAATACCCCTTGATTGGCAGGCGAGTTTCCTGAAAAAATCTGCAGGACAGGCGGAGAGACTGAAATGAGGGATAAAATGCGGGAAGATGGTGAAGCGCGCATTGATCGCTATGATCAACTGATTCTGGAGGTTCTGTCCACCGAGGGGCGCCTGCCGATCACCGAACTGGCCCGGCGCATCGGCCTGTCGAAAAGCCCGACCCAGGCGCGGCTCAGGCGGTTGGAGAAGGACGGGGTCATTACCGGTTATCGTGCGCTGATCGATCCGATCCGCATCGGCCGCGACCATGTGGCCTTTGTTGAGGTCAAGCTGTCGGACACACGGGAAGCGGCCTTGGCAGCCTTCAACGCGGGCGTGGTCAAGATCCCCGAAGTCGAACAATGCCACATGCTGGCGGCCGAGTTCGACTATCTGCTTAAGGTGCGCTGTCGCGACATGCGCGATTATCGCCGGGTGCTGGGGGAGGCGATCTCCTCCCTCCCGCATGTGGCCCATTCGACCACACATGTGGCGATGCAGGCGGTGAAGGAAGGTCCTCTCGGCGATGTGAGTTGACCAGAAGGGGCGCTCGGGCAGGATGGGGGTATGCGTTGGATTTTATTCGCCCTTCTGGCCGGGCCCGCCTTCGCGCAGTGCCCTGCCGCGCCCGAGATCGAGGCGCCGTTACGTGTTCTGATTGACGAGGCGCGGGCGGCGCCGGACGAACGTGCCGCACGGGCGGTGACCGGCGACATGTGGGCGCTCTGGACGCGTGCGCCGGATGCCCGGGCGCAGGAAATGCTGGATGAGGCGCGCGCGCGAATGCGCCAATCCGACCTGGTGGGTGCCGAAACGATCCTGTCCGAGCTGATCTCCTACTGTCCCGACTATGCAGAGGGTTATAATCAACGGGCCTTTGCACATTTCCTGCTGGGTGACTTTGCCCTGGCCCTGCCGGATCTGGATGCGGCGCTGGAACGCTCGCCGTTGCATGTGGCGGCCATGTCGGGCCGTTTCCTGACCCTGCGCGCCCTGGGGCGTGAGACCGAGGCACAGGAGACCCTGCGCGCGGCATTGGCGCTCAATCCCTGGCTGCCGGAACGGGTTTACCTGTCGACGGATCATTGACCCCTCTGGACACCCGCCCTTCCCACGCTATTGTCCTCGCATCCAAGCCCCTGCCTCAGATGCCCGCGTGGTGGAATGGTAGACACAGGAGACTTAAAATCTCCAGGCCGTATGGCCGTGCCGGTTCGAGTCCGGCCGCGGGTACCAGGGGTGGACTAGGCGTGTAGCAAGTAGGCTAGGCCGTCCAGCCATTGGGCCTTTCTGGTGTCAGGTTTCTTGACGGTTTGCGCGGGTCGCGACGTCCTTTTTGCCTTGTGTTTACAGAGATTGCATTTTCGCCCGGCCCGTGGCACGCGGGTCCGCAGCAGTCACGTAGGGCAGGGAGGGCCGGATGCAGGACAGCTATGACGTGGTAATTGTCGGGGGGGCGATGATCGGCGCCTCGGTTGCGTGGCATCTGATTTCGGATCCCGGGTTTGATGGCCGAGTGCTGGTGGTGGAGCGGGATACGACCTATCAGGCCTGTTCGACGGCGCATACCAACAGCTGTATCCGCATGCAGTTCTCGACTCCGCTGAATGTGCGGGTCAGCCAGTATGGCGTTGATTACGTGAAGGACTTCCGGGAGCGCATGGGCGACGAGCGCGTGCCGGAGATTCACATGCACCCCTTCGGTTACATGTACCTGGCGGGTGACGAGGCAGCGGCCGAGGCGCTGCGGGTGAACCAGGTGATGCAGGCCGGGTTGGGGGCGGCGACGCGGCTTTTGACCCCGGATGAGATCGCGTCGGAATACCCGTTCTATGACCTCGACGGGATTGTTCTGGGCAGCCACAACCCGGTGGACGAGGGCTATTTCGATGGCACCACCATGTTTGATTGGTGGCGGCGCCTGGCGCGCGAGCGGGGGGTGGAGTTCCTTGAGGATGAGGTGGTCGGAATGCGCCGCGACGGCGGGCGCGTGGTGGCGGTTCAGCTGGCCTCGGGTCGCGAGGTCGGTTGCGGCACGGTGGTGAACGCGGCGGGTCCGCGCGCGGGGCGCGTTGCGGCCATGGCCGGTCTGGAGCTGCCGGTTGAGCCGCGCAAGCGCTACACTTGGGTGGTGGAGGCGGCCGAGCCCTTGGGGCAGGACCTGCCGCTGACCATCGACCCCTCGGGCGTGCATATGCGGTCGGATGGGAAGTACTACATGATCGGGGCCGCGCCGGACGAGGATCTGGCAGTGGAGCCCGATGATTTCATCGAGGATTTTTCCCTCTGGGAACAAAAGGCCTGGCCCGCCGTAGCCACGCGCATTCCGCAGTTCCAGGCGCTCAGGGTGGTAAACTCCTGGGTCGGGCATTACGCCTATAACACGGTCGATCAGAACGCGATTCTGGGCCCGCATCCAGAGGTCGGGAATTTTCTCTTCGTCAACGGATTCTCGGGTCACGGGTTCCAACAGGCCCCGGCGATGGGACGCGGGCTGGCGGAGTGGATCATCCATGGCGAATACCGGGCGCTGGACTTAACGGATTTCGGTTATTCGCGGCTGGCTGGTGGCGGCATGGCGTCGGAGCTGCGGGTGATCTGAGACGGGGGCTCCCGCCCCCTGTCTGCGCCTTCGGCTTGTCAGGGGGTGAGCGTAGCGCTTTTGGCGTTGCCAAAAGCGCGAAGGGCGAAAGCGGTGCCTGTCATAGCGAAAGCTGCGTCGCTTGCGGAGTGAGCAGCGCCATGTGGCGGCTGTTTCTGTGGCTCCGTGCGGAGGGGGCTTTGCCCCCGTCCCGGTGCTCGAAACCCCCGCAGGAAATTGCTGGCAAGATAATGAAGGCGGACTTGCGCGCGCTGAGGGATGTCGGCGTGGAGTTGCAGTGGGCAGGCAGGTCGGGACATTGCCCCATTGACAGGAAGGGCCTCCATGCGACAGGGTAATCGCCATCCGCAGCGATGGCGTCGCTGCCCTGGGTGCGCGGCCTGCGCCCCATGGTCCGGAATCACTGCCCTGGACGCCGGGGTGTTGATTGGCCGGACAGACCTCAGGATATCCGGCCCTTCGGAGAAGGAGTGCGTGGATGACCCGCCCCCAATTTTTTGTGTGTGAAAACGGTGAAAAGGCCAAGCTGCCTTTCTCGGACGCGGAATATGAGCGCCGTCTGAGCGAGCTGCGCGCGATCATGGCCGCGCGTGGTGTCGAGGCCGCAGTTTTCACCTCGATGCACAATGTCGCCTACTACTCGGGCTTTCTGTATTGCTCGTTCGGGCGGCCCTATGCCTGTGTGGTGACGGCTGACCGTTGCACCACTGTCAGCGCCAATATCGACGCAGGCCACCCCTGGCGTCGGTCGTTCGGCGACAACGTCATCTACACCGATTGGGAGCGCAACAACTACTGGCGCGCGGTGAAGGAGCTGGTGGGCAATGCCAAGTCCGTCGGTATCGAAGGCGACCATATGACCCTGGCGCAGCGCGGGTTGCTGGAGGAGTTCCTGGGCAACCGCGACGTGGTAGACATTGCCGGGGACACGATGACCGCGCGCATGGTCAAGAGCGCCGAGGAAATCGCCCTGATCAAGGAGGGTGCCCGCGTTGCCGATGTGGGCGGCCAGGCGATCTATGACGCGATCAAGGAAGGCGCCCGTGAAATCGACGTGGCGATGGCGGGCCGTGATGCGATGGAACTGGAAATCTCCCGTGCCCATCCCGACAGCGAGATCCGCGACAGCTGGGTCTGGTTCCAGTCCGGTATCAACACCGACGGCGCCCACAACCCGGTGACCACCCGCCGCCTGCAGATGGGTGATATTCTGTCGCTGAACACCTTCCCGATGATCTCGGGCTACTACACCGCCCTGGAACGCACCCTGTTCCTGGGCGAACCGGATGCGGACAGCCTGCGGATCTGGAAGGCCAATGTGGACGCGCATGAACTGGGCATCTCGCTGATCAAGCCAGGCGCCACCTGCGCGGGCATCACCGCCGAGATTAACAAGTTCTTCGAGAGCGAAGGTCTGCTGCAATACCGCAGCTTTGGATACGGCCACAGCTTCGGTGTGCTCAGCCACTACTATGGCCGCGAGGCCGGGCTGGAACTGCGTGAGGATATCCACACCGAACTGGTCCCGGGCCACGTCGTGTCGATGGAACCGATGTTGTTCCTGCCCGAGGGGCTGGCTGGCGCTGGCGGCTACCGTGAGCATGACATTCTCGTCGTGGGCGAGGACGGGGCCGAGAACATTACCGGCTTCCCCTATGGTCCGGAGCACAACATCGTCGCAGGTTGACGCAAAGTCGCTGAAACCTGTCGGAGAATCCCCATTTCTGTCGCTTTTATGCGGCAAAGTGTCGAAAAGAGCGAACAGGCTGCCATGGTGGCCTGTTTGCAGAAAACACGGGGACGCGTGAGTGGGGCACAGAGATGTGCAGGGTGAGACATTAGGTCCTGTCGAACGGTTGCTACGGTAATCCTGACGGGTTCCACAGGAAAAGTGACTGTTATGGGCTTGTCATTCAGTTTAGTTTCCCGTGAAGTGAACGAAATTGGTCGCCTTGACTGTTGAAACCGGAAACGGTTTCGTGTTGGCTCAAGAGCAACCAAAAAACAAAAACATAGACCAGGGGGGTCACTTGGCAGACGCTGCTTCCAACGACGGTTTCGTCGTTTTTGATCGTGTCCAGAAAAGCTATGACGGGGTTAACCTGGTCGTGAAAGACCTGAACCTCTCCATCGCGAAGGGCGAATTTCTCACCATGCTTGGGCCGTCGGGCTCCGGCAAGACCACCTGCCTGATGATGCTGGCAGGGTTCGAGACCGCCACCCATGGCGACATCCTGCTGGATGGTAATCCCATCAACAACATCCCGCCGCACAAGCGCGGCATCGGCATGGTGTTCCAGAACTACGCCCTGTTCCCGCACATGACGGTGGCCGAGAACCTGGCCTTCCCGCTGGAAGTGCGCAAGCTGGGCAAGTCCGAGCGCGAGGCCAAGGTCAAACGCGCGCTGGAAATGGTCCAGATGGGCGAGTTCGGCGGCCGCCGTCCCGCGCAGCTGTCCGGTGGTCAGCAGCAGCGGATCGCCCTGGCCCGGGCTCTGGTGTTCGAACCGGAACTGGTTCTGATGGACGAGCCGCTGGGCGCGCTCGACAAGCAACTGCGTGAACATATGCAGTTCGAGATCACCCGCCTGGCACACGAATTGGGCATTACCACGGTCTACGTGACGCACGACCAGACCGAAGCCCTGACCATGTCCGACAATGTTGCCGTCTTCGACGACGGCCGCATTCAGCAGCTGGCCCCTCCGGCCCAACTGTACGAGAAGCCGGAAAACAGCTTCGTGGCGCAGTTCATTGGGGAAAACAACACGCTGGAAGGCGTGGTGACCGAGATGAAGGACGATACCTGCGTTGTGCGTCTGGACGATGGTGAAGAGCTGGACGCCACCCCGGTGAACGTGTCCAAGGTGGGCGAACGCACCAAGGTGTCGATCCGCCCCGAGCGGGTCGAGTTCAACAAGGACCGCCTGCATGCCGATGCACACCTGCTGAAAGCCGAAGTGCTGGAATTCATCTACATGGGCGACGTGTTCCGCACTCGCCTGCGGGTCGCTGGCAATGACGAGTTTGTCATCAAGAGCCGCAACGCGCCGGACCAGGTGCGCCTGGAGCCGGGCAGCCAGATCGAGATTGGCTGGCTGCCGCAGGATTGCCGCGCACTGGACGCCTGAGTTTGCCCTCGTGCCCGGGTGACCGGGCGCGGGGTTCATAAGGCCCCGGTGCGGCCCGTCAGCCGGGGATCCTCTTTCAGAACGGGAAAAAGAATAGGGAGTATGTAATGAAACTGACCAAGACTCTTTTGGCCACCACTGCGCTGGCCGCTGTTTCGGGGGCCGCTCAGGCCCAAGAAATGGCGAACGAGCTGACCCTGGTCTCCTGGGGCGGTGCCTATCAGGCGAGCCAGGTGAAGGCCTATGTCGAGCCCTACCTGGAAATGCACCCGGAAGTGACCGTCATCTGGGACGAAAGCTCGGCCGAGGCGACCGCCAAGATGCGCGCCATGACCGAAGCCGGCAACGTGACCTGGGACCTGGTGGACGCCGTGGCCTCGGACGCGATGCGCATGTGTGACGAAGGCCTGATCGAAGAGCTGGACCACGATGCCGTGCTGGCCGCCGCGCCGGACGGAACGTCGGCCTCGGACGACTTCGGCGACCTGCTGGTGTCTGATTGCTTCGTGCCGCAGATCGTCTACTCGACCACCTTCGGCTATCGCACCGACATGGTGGGTGACAACGCGCCGACCGAAATCTGCGCGATCTTCGACCTGGAAGCCTACCCGGGCAAGCGTGCGCTGCAGAAACGTCCGATCGACAACATGGAGTGGGCCCTGTACTGCGACGGCGTTGCCAAGGACGAGATCTATGACGTGCTGGGCACCGACGAAGGTGTCGACCGCGCCCTGGCCAAGCTCGACACCATCAAGGACCAGGTGGTCTGGTGGACCGCCGGTGCCGAAACCCCGCAGCTTCTGGCGGACGGCGAAGTCGTGATGGGTTCGACCTTCAACGGTCGTCTGTTCTCGGCCATTGCCGAGCAAGGCCAGCCGATCGGCATGCTCTGGGATATGCAGTCGTTCGACCTTGACGGCTGGGTTGTTCCCGCCGGTCTGCCCGAAGACCGCAAGGCCCGTGTGCTGGACTTCCTGAAATTCGCCACCGACACCCAGCGTCTGGCGGATCAGGCCAAGTACATCTCTTACGGTCCGGCCCGTGCCTCCTCGGCTCCGCTGGTGGGTCAGCATGCCGAACTGGGCATCGAAATGGCTCCGCACATGCCGACCGACCCGGCCAACGCCGGCAACGTGCATGTCTATGACTACGAATGGTGGGCCGACAACCGCGATGACCTGGACGCCAAGTTCCAGGCATGGCTGGCCAAGTAATCAGGTCCTGACCTGAGGGAGGGGCCCATGGCGGCCCTTCCCACCCCTCTGTTTTCTTTCCCCTTTTTCGCGGCTTTCATTCGTTAGTCACTTTGTGACCCGGACAACGACAAATACGACAGGGACGACATGAGCGACACGACACTAGACGGCGGCCCGGTGCTGGCCGCAGACGGCACACCGCTAAAGCGCAGCCTCGCGCGGGCGCTGCGCCGCCAGAAACTGCGCGCTCTGATGCTGATCGCGCCCTTGCTGATCTTCATCATGGCGACGTTCATCCTGCCGGTGGGCGACATGCTGCTGCGGTCGGTGAAGAACTCGATCGTGGCGGACACGCTGCCGCAGACGGTCGTGGCGCTGGCCGATTGGGACGCGGACAGCGGCGAGCTGCCTTCTGAGGCGGTGTTCGCCGCAATGGCCGCAGACATGAAATCGGCGGCCGAAGCCAAGACGCATACCCGTGTCGGCTCGCGTCTGAACTATGAAAACCCCGGCATTTCTTCGATTTTCCGCAAGACCGGGCGCAAGGCCAAGCGGTTTGACATTGAAAACGGCGGCCCCTGGAAAGAAGAGCTGATCGACATCAATGACGGTTGGGGCGAAATCGACACCTGGCGCACCATTCAGGCCTATTCGCCGCGTGTCACTCCCGGCTACTATCTGAACGCGGTGGACATGCAGGTCGGCCCGGACGGGGCGGAGTTGCGCCCGGAGGACGAGCGCATCTACATGAAGCTTCTCAAGCGAACCCTGTGGATGTCCCTTCTGATCACCTTCAGCTGTATCGTCCTGGGGTATCCGGTGGCCTGGATCCTGGCCAACCTGCCCATGCGCACGGCGAACCTGTTGATGATCCTGGTGCTTCTGCCCTTCTGGACCTCGCTGCTGGTGCGGACCTCGGCCTGGAAGATTCTGCTTCAACAACAGGGCGTCATCAATGACATCCTGGTCTGGGTGGGGCTGGTCGCGGATGATAACCGCCTGATCATGATCAACAACCAGTTCGGCACGATCATCGCGATGACGCACATCCTGCTGCCCTTCATGATCCTGCCGATGTATTCGGTGATGCAAACGATCCAGCCCAGCTATCTGCGGGCGGCCAAGAGTCTGGGCGCCACCGATTGGACGGCCTTCTGGCGGGTTTATTTCCCGCAGACGGTGCCGGGCATCGGCGCAGGCTCGATCCTCGTCTTCATCCTGGCGATCGGCTACTACATCACGCCGGCGCTGGTGGGTGGCACTACGGGCACGTTCATCTCGAACCGGATCGCCTTCCACATTTCAAGCTCGCTCAACTGGGGCCTCGCGGCCGCACTGGGTGCAATCCTCCTGGCGGTCGTCCTGGTGCTCTACTGGGCCTATGACAAGATCGTCGGCATCGACAACGTGAAGCTGGGGTAATCGACATGAGCGGACTTCCTCCTTATGCCTCCACCGGTCAACGCGCCTGGTACTATACGTTCCGGGTGATCTGTGGCCTCATCTTCTTCTTCCTCATCGCGCCGATCATGGTGGTGATCCCGCTGAGCTTCAACGCACAGGACTTCTTCACCTTCACGCCCGAGATGTTGCGGCTGGCTCCCGAAGGCTATTCGTTGAAACACTATGAGGACTTCTTCTCCAGCCCGGACTGGCAACAGGCGCTGTGGAACTCGGTCACCATCGCGCCGGTGGCGACGATCCTGTCGGTGGGCTTCGGCACCTTGGCGGCCATTGGTCTCAGCCAGCCGCATGTGCCGTTTCGCCGGGCGATCATGGCGATCCTGATTTCGCCCATGATCGTGCCGCTGATCATCTCGGCCACGGGCATGTTCTTCTTCTACGCCCGTTTCGGCCTGCAAGGGACCTATATCGGCGTGGTCCTGGCGCACGCGGCCTTGGGTATTCCCTTCGTGATCATCACAGTGACGGCGACGCTGGTGGGTTTCGACCATTCGCTGACCCGGGCTGCGGCGAACATGGGCGCGGACCCGGTGACCACCTTCCGCCGCGTGCAGATGCCGCTGATCCTGCCCGGCGTGATCTCCGGCGCGCTGTTTGCATTCATCACCTCGTTTGACGAAGTGGTCGTGGTGCTCTTCGTCGGCTCGGCGGGTCAGAAGACGCTGCCCTGGCAGATGTTCCTGGGCCTGCGTGAGCAGATCAGCCCGACCATCCTGGCGGTGGCGACGATCCTGGTGGTGATCTCGATCGCGCTGCTGACCACGGTCGAGCTTCTGCGCCGCCGCAGCGAGAAACTGCGCGGCATGAGCCCGCAGTAACCGGAACAATGCGGATAGACCTTGAAACGGCGCCTTCGGGCGCCGTTTTTATTTACGCGTTCCTGGAGTTCTCAAAACTTTGTTAACCAAATTGCGCCATGCCGGAGGAAAGCCATTCGACCGCCCCTTGCAGCCCCCCGTGCCCGGCACTAAGACTCTGTAAGGACCCGCGCGGGTAAGATTTTGAAACGTGAACTGAGCAGGCGAACCGACATGCACGATCCCATGGAAACCTACATGAACACCCTTGTGCCGATGGTGGTCGAACAGACCTCGCGCGGCGAACGGGCCTATGACATCTTCTCGCGACTGCTGAAAGAGCGGATCATTTTCCTCTCGGGCCCCGTGCATGACGGCATGGCCTCGCTGATCGTGGCCCAGCTTCTGCACTTGGAGGCCGAGAATCCGACCAAGGAAATCTCGATGTACATCAACAGCCCTGGCGGCGTGGTGACGAGCGGTTTGTCTATCTATGACACGATGCAGTACATCAAACCCAAGGTCTCGACCCTGGTCGTGGGTCAGGCGGCCTCGATGGGCTCGCTGCTGCTGGCGGCTGGTGAGCCGGGCATGCGTTTCTCGCTGCCCAACTCGCGCATCATGGTGCACCAGCCCTCGGGCGGCTATCAGGGCCAGGCGACGGATATCATGATCCACGCCCAGGAAACCCAGAAGCTCAAGGACCGCCTGAACGGCATTTACGTGAAACACACCGGCCAGAAGATGAAGACCGTGGTCGAGGCGCTGGAGCGCGACAATTTCATGGCCGCCGAAGAGGCCAAGGACTGGGGCCTGATCGACGAAATCGTCGAAAACCGCCCGAAAGGCGAAGAGGAATAAGGGGAAAGGGGTGCAGCTTTTTCGCGTTGTGCCCCTCCCGCCGCTGCTCTAGGCTTGAAACAGGGCGCAAAGACGGGCCGTGGGGCCCAGGATCAAACAACCGGGCATGGCCCGAGGGAATGCAAGTATGTCGAACAACTCCTCCGGTGACAGCAAGAACACCCTCTACTGCTCGTTCTGCGGAAAGAGCCAGCACGAGGTGCGCAAGCTGATCGCGGGGCCGACCGTCTTCATCTGTGACGAATGCGTCGAACTGTGCATGGACATCATCCGCGAGGAGACCAAATCCTCGGGGCTGAAGGCCGCCGATGGGGTGCCCACCCCGCAGGAGATCTGCGAGGTTCTGGACGATTACGTGATCGGCCAGGCGGTGGCGAAACGGGTGCTGTCCGTTGCCGTGCACAACCACTACAAACGCCTGAACCACGCGGCCAAGGCGGGGGATGAGATCGAACTGTCCAAGTCGAACATCCTGCTGATCGGTCCGACCGGCTGCGGCAAGACGCTGCTGGCCCAGACGCTGGCGCGCATCCTGGATGTGCCCTTCACCATGGCCGATGCGACCACGCTGACCGAGGCCGGTTACGTGGGCGAGGACGTGGAAAACATCATCCTCAAACTGTTGCAGGCGTCGGAATACAATGTCGAACGCGCGCAGCGCGGCATCGTCTATATCGACGAGGTCGACAAGATCACCCGCAAGTCGGACAACCCCTCGATTACCCGCGACGTGTCGGGCGAGGGGGTGCAGCAGGCGCTGTTGAAGATCATGGAAGGCACCGTGGCCTCCGTGCCGCCGCAGGGCGGGCGCAAGCATCCGCAGCAGGAGTTCCTGCAGGTCGACACCACAAACATCCTGTTCATCTGTGGCGGTGCCTTTGCGGGGCTCGACAAGATCATCGCGCAACGCGGCAAGGGATCGGCCATCGGCTTCGGTGCCGATGTGCGCGACGAGAGCACCAAGACCGTGGGCGAACACTTCAAGGAGCTGGAGCCCGAAGATCTGCTGAAATTCGGCCTGATCCCGGAATTCGTCGGCCGTCTGCCGGTGATCGCCACGCTGGAGGATCTGGACGCCGACGCGCTGGTCACCATCCTGACTGCGCCGAAGAACGCCTTGGTCAAGCAGTACCAGCGCCTGTTCGAACTGGAAGAGGCCAAGCTGACCTTTACCGAGGATGCGCTGAAGGCCATCGCCAAGCGTGCCATCGAACGCAAGACCGGCGCGCGGGGCTTGCGCTCGATCATGGAAGACATCCTGTTGGATACCATGTTCGACCTGCCGGGCCTGGAAAACGTGGATGAGGTCGTCGTCAACGAAGAAGCCGTCGGCCCCGACGCCAACCCGCTGATCATCTACGCGGATGCCGCGGCCGAAGGCGCCTCGGCCAGCTGATCCGATCCTCAAGATTTCAAGGCGCCCCGCGGGGCGCCTTTTCGTTTGACCAATCCAGACAGGGAAGACCCCAATGACCGACCGCATCCGCCGCATTCACTCCGGAGGGGAATTCGAAGCCAAGATCGGCTATTGCCGCGCCGTGGTCGCGGGAGGGTTCGTCCATGTGGCGGGCTCCGTGGGGCAGGGCGACACGGTCCAGGACCAGTGCCGGGCGGCGCTGGACACGATCAAGGCAGCACTGGAGAAGGTCGGGGCCAGCCTCGCCGACGCGGTGCGGGTGAACTACTACTTGCCTGACCGGCACGAGTTCGAACCCTGCTGGCCGATCCTCGCCGAGGCGTTCGGCGACAACCCGCCCGCCGCAACCATGGTGGAATGTGGCTTGATCGACCCGAAATACCGGATCGAGATCGAGCTGACCGCGCTGGCACCCGCCTGACTGTCGCAGCCAAGGCCTGCGCTCTGGACCTCGGGGCCGGTTTGCGGCATATGTCTTGAGACTCGAATTGGAGGTTTACATGCGACTGCTCTCGCTTCTGACCTGGTGGCACGGTGAAACCATCGGCACCTGGCTGTTCACCCGCCGCAAGGGCGTCAAGGTTGGCGAGGACGAGCAGGGTAATGTCTTCTATCGCAACGCCGACGATAGCCGTCGCTGGGTGATCTACAACGGCGAGCCCGAAGCCTCGCGCGTCAGCCCCGCCTGGCATGGCTGGCTGCATTTTACCTTCAGCGACAACCCGGCCGAACAGCCGCTGACCCACAAGGCCTGGGAAGCACCGCATCAGGACAACCTGACCGGCACGGCCCTGGCCTATGCGCCCGCGGGTTCGCTGCGCCAGGCTCAGCCTGCCGATCGGCGTGACTACGAGGCCTGGCAGCCGGAGTAATCCGGTTGGGTGTGTCTCATGGCCAGCCATAGCGCAGAGGTTATCACGGGCGGGGTCGTCCTGGCCGGAGCGGTCGGGTTCTTCCTCTATGCCAGTCAGATTGCGGGCTTTTCCGGCGCAGGCGCGCTGGACAGCTATACCGCATCCTTCCGCTCGGCCGAGGGGATCTCGATCGGCACCGATGTGCGCCTGGCAGGGGTCAAGGTGGGATCGGTCACCGATATGGCATTGAACCCGACCACCTTCCGCGCCGATACCACCTTTACCGTGCAAACCGACGTGCCGCTGCCTGAGGATACGGCCGTGGTGATCGCCTCCGAAGGGTTGCTGGGGGGGTCTTTTGTTGAGCTTCTGCCGGGCGGCTCGCCCTTCAACCTCGACCCGGGTAGCGAGATCGAGGACACGCAAAGCTCGATCAGCGTGGTGAACCTGCTGATGAAATTCGTGGCTGGCGGGGAAGAGGAGTGATCCGCTTCGCCCTGATCGCGCTTCTGGCCCTGACTGCCCCCGCCTGGGCGCAGGAAGAGGCCAGCGTGGGCACCGGCGCCACCCTGCGCGGGCTGGACAAGCACGCGGGTGCGGTTGTGGACCTGCCGCTGCGTGCGGGTGAAACGGTGGCGTTGGGTTGGTTGCAGATCACCCTGGCTGAGTGTCGCTACCCGACCGCGAACCCCTCGGGGGATGCTTTCGCCTATCTGGTGATCCGCGAAGAGGCCGGTGAGGCGGCGATCTTCGAAGGTTGGATGGTGGCATCCTCCCCCGCGCTGAACGCGCTGGACCACGGGCGTTACGACGTGTGGGTGTTGAACTGCACCACTGAATGAGCGTCGGGCAGGGGGCGGGCGTGGATGTCTGCCGGGCCCTGCAACGCCTGTTCCAACAGATCATGATACTGATCGCGCGGGATTTCGACCCCGCCCAGACTGGCCAGGTGGTCGGTCAGGAATTGCGTGTCGAAGAGCGTGTAGCCACAGCCGGACAGATGGGTCACCGCATAGGCGAGCGCAATCTTTGACGCGTCGCGGCGACGCGAGAACATGCTTTCGCCAAAGAACGCCCGGCCCAGGCTGACCCCGTAGGTGCCGCCGACCAGTGTCTTGCCTTCCCAGACCTCGAAACTATGGGCAAAGCCCATGCGGTGCAGCGCCTTGTAGAGGTCAAAGATCGTGTCGTTGATCCAGGTCTCGTCCCGGTCGGCGCAGCCCTGCACCACGCCCGCGAATTCCTCGTTCACCGAGATGCGGAAGGGGGCCTGGCGAATGCGCTTGCGCAAGGAGCGTGACAGGCGGAACCCGTCCAGGGGCAGTACACCGCGCATTTCAGGATCGACCCAGAAGACGCGCGGGTCGTCGCGGCCGTCCGCCATGGGGAAGATCCCCATGGCATAGGCTCGAAGGAGCAGGTCCGGCGTCAGGTCCGGATCATGGTCCTGGTCATGTGGGGGCGGGGCCAAGCGGCCCTCAGCCCATGTTGGCATCCAGCCAGCGTTCCAGCCAGTGGATGTTGTAGTCGCCCGAGTGGATGTCGTCCTCTTCCAGCAGCGCGTGGAACAGCGGCACGGTGGTGTCCACCCCATCAATGATCAGCTCGCCCAGGGCGCGGTTCAGGCGCGACAGCGCCTCGGCCCGGTCGCGACCATGCACGATCAGCTTGCCGATCAGCGAGTCGTAATAGGGCGGGATCGAATAGCCGTCATAAAGCGCCGAATCCATGCGCACACCCAGGCCGCCGGGGGCGTGATACTGGGTGATCTTGCCCGGGCTCGGCGCGAAGTTTGGCAGGCGCTCGGCGTTAAGGCGCACTTCGATCGCGTGGCCGTTCACCTCCAGCTCGTCCTGGGTAAAGGACAGCGGCAGCCCTTCGGCCACACGGATCTGTTCGCGCACCAGGTCGACGCCGAAGATGGCTTCGGTGACCGGGTGTTCCACCTGCAGGCGGGTGTTCATCTCGATAAAATAGAACTCGCCATCCTCATAGAGGAACTCGATCGTGCCGGCGCCGGCATAGCCCATTTCAGCCACGGCCTTGGCGCAGATGCCGCCGATCCTGGCGCGTTCCTCGGGGGTGATGCAGGGGCCGGGGGCCTCTTCAAACACCTTCTGGTGGCGACGCTGCAGCGAGCAGTCGCGTTCCGCCAGGTGAACCCCGCCGCCCTGACCGTCGCCAAAGACCTGCACCTCGATGTGACGCGGCCGCTGGAGGTATTTCTCCATATAGACTTCGTCATTGCCGAAGGCGGCTTTCGCCTCGGACCGCGCAGTCGAGAAGGCGGTGTCGATATCGGCCTCGGTCTCGGCGACCTTCATGCCGCGCCCGCCGCCACCGGCGGTGGCCTTGATGATGACCGGATAGCCCATTTCGGCGGCCATCGCGCGCGCCGAAGCCAGGTCCGGCACGCCGCCATCCGAGCCCGGAACAACCGGGATGCCCAGCTTGATCGCGGTGTCCTTGGCGGTGATCTTGTCGCCCATCTGACGGATGTGCTCGGCCGTGGGGCCGATGAAGGCAATCTCGTGATCTTCCAGCGCCTGCACGAAGTTGGCGTTTTCCGACAGGAAGCCATAACCCGGGTGAACCGCCTGGGCGCCGGTGATTTCACAGGCGGCGATGATGCCGGCAATCGACAGGTAGCTGTCGGTGCCCGGCGGCGGGCCGATGCAGACGCTTTCGTCGGCCATACGCACATGCATGGCGTCGACATCGGCGGTGGAATGTACCGCGACCGTCTTGATGCCCATTTCGCGGGCGGCGCGGATGACGCGCAGGGCGATCTCTCCGCGGTTGGCGATCAGGATTTTCTCAAACATCCCGGTCGCCCTTATTCGATGATCATCAGGGGCGCGCCGAACTCGACGGGGCCGCCGTCTTCGACCAGGATGCGTTTCACCGTACCGGCATGCGGCGCGGGGATCTGGTTCATGGTCTTCATGGCTTCGATGATCAGCACGGTCTGGCCTTCGGATACCTGGTCACCGACCTTCACGAATGAAGGTGCGCCGGGCTCGGGCTGGAGGTAAGCGGTGCCGACCATCGGTGAGGGCACGGCGCCGGGGTGGCTGGCCGGATCCTCGGCTGCCTCGGCGGCGGGCGCCGGGGCGGCAGCCGGGGCCGCAGCGGCGGGGGCGGCGACTGGCGCCGCAGCCACCGGGGCCGGGGCAGCAACCTGTGCCACCACTTCCTTGGCGCGGCTGACGCGCACGTTCAGGGCGTTGTTCTCGCCATATTCGCGCATCACCTCCAGCTCGGTCAGGTCATTTTCCTGAAGCAGCTCGGCCAGTGCCTGGATGAAGGCCACGTCGTTGTCGTGCGATTTCTTTGTCATGCCGTCCTCGACCCAATACGCCCGCGTCCCTTGGCGGGCTGATGAAGTTTTACGCTATATAGACGTAGGGGAAAGAGGAGAAAAGGGGGCGCGGGCATTCCCTTGCAGCAAGGCACATGGGCGTGACGTAATGCGGGTGGTCGGGCAGGGCAGCAGAACGGGCCCCGGGGCCGGGAGGCCGGGGCCTGAGTTGGGGTGACGCCGGTTCGATCCATCGCCGTGCCAGAGCGACACGGCGGCGCGCGCCGTCAGGCGGCGCTCGCTCCGCTTGCCGGTACGTCATAGGGCTGTTCCAACTGGGCCACGCCCACGCGTTCCGCCGGTTCCAGGTCCTGAACTTCGGCGGGGGCAGGCGCCTGCGCCAGTTCGTTATCCTGCGCCGGTTGTGGTTTTGGCGGGGCGGCCCTGACCGCTTCGGCGTCACGATCATGGTTTCGCGTGGCCTCCAGCCGTGCCAGGGTCGCCTGCAGGTCATGTTCAACCTCCAGCAGGGTAACCTCGAAGGTCGGCGGCGGGCCGGTCTGTACGTCCGGATCGCGCCGTGCATCACGCTGGGCGCGCGCCGCGTCGGCGGCGGTTCCGTCCCGATGGGCCGTGTTCGCATCCGTCTGCGCCTGGTCCGTGCGCCGGCTTTCGTCGACCACTGGAACCTCGGGCGGTGTGCGTGTCGGCATCTGTGCGGCAAGGCTGGCATGTCCGCCAAATGGTGCCGGTCCTGAGATGTCCATTTTCCCGTGCTCCTGTGCTTGTTTCAATCAGGAGCCCCCACGATCAAGCAGAATAGACCCCGGTGGTGAACCCGGGGTTAACGCCAAGAAGATTCGGTAATCAGGGTTAACGAGGGGTTAGTGCGCAGCGGTAAAGATGGTCAAGAAACCGCGCGGCCTCGGCGAAATGCTCGTCGGCTGTCGGGGTCAGGATCGCCCGCACCTGGGTGTCGAAATCGGCATAATGCTGGGTGGTCGACCAGATCGAGAAAATCAGATGATAGGGGTCAACGTCCGCCAGCCGTCCGGCGGCGATCCAGCCGCGCATGACCTGCACCTTGTCATCGACGAGGGTCTTCAACGGCCCCTCGATCTGATCATGAATGCGCGGTGCACCTTGCACAATCTCATTTGCGAACAGGCGGCTTTCGCGCGGCAGATCGCGGGCCATGTCCAGTTTGCGCAGCACATAGGCGATGATTTCATCGACCGGGTCACCATCATCCTTCAAGGCCTTGAGCGGCTCCAGCCAGCTTTCCATCAACCCGGACAGAAGCTCGGCGTGAATGGCGTCCTTCGACGGGAAATAATACAGCAGATTCGGCTTGGACAGCCCCGCCTCCTGCGCGATCTGATCCAGGGTGGAGCCGCGAAACCCGTGACGCGAGAAGACCTCCAGCGCGGCCTCGAGGATCGTCGCCCGATTGCGTTCCTGTATCCGCGTGCGCGGTCGCGCGTTAGCCATCTACTGCCCTCCACTGGCCCGGTGTCCACCGGGGTTCGAATGTGCAAGGTTTTCAGTCGGATTTCAACATGCGCCTACAACGGCATACCGGAAAACTTGGCCACCAGCTCCGGCAATTTGCGGGCCCCGAATTTCTCCAGGAGGCGCGCACGATGCGCCTCGACCGTGCGGTAGGACAGGCCCAGCTCCAACCCGATCTCTTTCGAGGTCTGCCCCTGGCAGGTCAGGATCGCGATCTCACGCTCACGTGGGGTCAGCTCGACCACGGGCCGTTCCGAGGACAGGTCGACAAAGCTCCACACCCCGCGGCGAAACGGGTTGTCCGGCGTCACGCTCTGCCCGCGCACGCGGCACCAGAATAACTCGCCATCCAGCCGACGCATGACGCGTTCATCCTCGTACCGGCCGCTCTCGCGCATCACTTCCAGCCCACGCTCCCCGATCCGTTCGTATTCCTGCGCGGACGGGTAGACCCGCGCGAGCGGCGTGTCGGCGAAATCCTCGGCCGGGGCGCCGAACATCTCGGCAAAACGCAGGTTTGCGATGCGGACCACCCGGTCCTCCAGGATGGCCAGCCCGATGGGCGCGTTCAGAAAGGCGAGTTCATTCAAGTCCATGGCCCGTATCCTGCCCCGTCAGCGCGGGCTTTTCCAGCCGGGTATTTCTACGCGATTGCGCGACCGATGGTCCCGGCGCCATGCTTGAGGCAGCGAAAAGG
Source organism: Aliiroseovarius sp. (assembly GCF_965228805.1). Classification (NCBI taxonomy): domain Bacteria; kingdom Pseudomonadati; phylum Pseudomonadota; class Alphaproteobacteria; order Rhodobacterales; family Paracoccaceae; genus Aliiroseovarius; species Aliiroseovarius sp. The sequence continues at coordinate 2,471,780 of NZ_CBDDIE010000003.1, forward strand.
AGGCAGCTATGGTGCATATCGTCGGTTGGGGACATACGAAATTCGGCAAGCTTACGGATATGGATCTGGAGGCATTGATCACCGCAGCGGGCGGCGAGGCGCTCTCTCATGCAGGCGTGGCGCCCAAGGATGTGGACGGCATCTGGGTCGGCCATTTCAACGGTGGCATGGTGGGGGACGGATTTCCGTCCTCGCTGGCCCTGTCGATCCACCCGGACCTGCGCTTCACCCCGGCCACGCGTGTGGAAAACGCCTGTGCCTCGGGCGCGGCCGCGATTTACGCCGCCCGGGACGCGATCGAGGCCGGGCGCTGCAAGATTGCCCTGGTGATCGGGGCCGAGAAGATGACCCACCTGCCCACCGCCGAGGTTGCCAAGGGGCTGGGCCACGCGGCTTATCAGGCCGAGGAGGCCGGGATGAGCTTCCCCCAGGTCTTCGCAGGCTTCGCTCGCGCTTATTTTGACAAGTGGGGCGACCACAGCCAGGCCCTCGCCGAAATTGCCGCCAAGAACCACCTGAACGCGATGGACAACCCGCTGGCCCAGCTGCACAAGCCCCTGCCGGTCGAGTTCTGCGCCGAGGTCAGCGACAAGAACCCGATGGTTGCCAAGCCCCTGAAGGTCACCGACTGTTCGTTGGTTTCGGACGGGGCGGCGGCGCTGGTGCTGGTCTCTGACGACGTGGCTGCGGCCATGCCCCGCGCGGTGAGGTTGCGCGCGGCGGAGCAGGTCAACGATCTGCTGCCCATATCGCGCCGTGACCTGACCGCCTTCGAAGGCCCGCGCCGGGCGATTGCCCAAGCGTTGAATGTGGCGGGGTTGGGTCTGGCCGATCTGGACCTGGCGGAGGTGCATGACTGTTTCACCATTGCCGAGCTGATGATCTATGAAGCCATGGGCCTGGCCGAGCCGGGCCAGGGCGCGCGGCTGTTGGAAGACGGCACCGTTCGGCGCGGCGGCGCGCTTCCTGTCAACCTGTCGGGCGGGCTCAAGGCCAAGGGCCACCCGGTCGGCGCCACCGGTGTGTCGATGCATGTGCTGGTCGCCCGTCAGGTGACGGGCGAGGCCGAGGCGATGCAGGTCGACGGTGCCTCCAAGGGGCTGGTGTTCAACATGGGCGGCTCGGGTGTGGCGTCATACGCCTCCGTATTGGAGGGCGTGCGATGAACATCGCGCTCTGGCTTGACCGGATCGCAACCACGCAAGGTGACCGGCCTGCGCTGTTTCGCGGGGCCGAACAGGTGGCGGATTACGCGGGGTTTCATCGCGCCGCCTGCGGGCTTGCCGGGGCTTTGCGCGCGCGCGGCATCCGTCCGGGAGACCGCGTCGCCCTGTTCATGAAGAACTGCCCGGAGTTCCTGATCGCGCTCTACGGCATCTGGGCCACGGGCGCGGCGGCGGTGCCGATCAATGCCAAGCTGCACCCGAAGGAAGCTGCCTATATCATTGAAAACGCAGGTGCAAAGCTGGCCATGGTCACGCCCGAGCTGGGTTTGGATCAGGCCAGTGAGGTGGAGTTTCTGCACGGTGACGCGTTCGATGCGGCCTGCGCCCATGATCCGGTGCCGGTGTTGAGTCGTGGCAAGGATGACCTGGCTTGGCTGTTCTACACCTCCGGCACGACCGGCCAGCCCAAGGGGGTGCGTATCACCCATGGCATGCTGGTTACCATGTCGCTGAGCTACCTGGCGGATGTGGACGAGGTGCACGGCGAAGATGCCGCCTTCTACATGGCGCCGATGAGCCACGGTGCCGGGCTCTACGCCCCGGTGCATGTGCTCCATGGCGCGCGGCATATCTGCCCGGCTTCTGGCGGGTTCGATGAGGTTGAGCTGTTGGATGCGGCTGAGGCGCAAGGGCCGCTGTCCATGTTCATGGCCCCGACCATGGTGCGCCGCCTGACCGATGTCGCCAAGCGCGAAGGACGTCGCGGAGCGGGGATCAAGACCATCGTGTACGGCGGTGGGCCGATGTATCTGGCCGATATCGTAGAGGCGGTGGATTGGTTCGGACCGCGCTTCGTGCAGATCTACGGCCAGGGGGAATGCCCGATGGCGATCACGGCCCTGTCGCGCGACGAGGTGGCGGATCGCAGCCACCCGAACTGGCAGGGGCGGCTGGCGTCCGTTGGTCGCGCGCAGAGCGTGGTGGAACTGGCCATCGACGGCGCCAAGGCTCCTGGGGATGTGGGCGAGATCATGGTGCGCGGCTTGCCGGTCATGCCGGGCTATTGGCGCAACCTCGAAGCCACCAATGCGACGCTTGTGGATGGCTGGCTGCACACGGGCGACATGGGGTTTCTGGATGAAGACGGGTATTTGACCCTGCGCGACCGATCGAAGGACGTGATCATTTCGGGCGGGTCGAACATCTATCCGCGTGAGGTGGAAGAGGCGCTGTTGACCCATGAGGGTGTGCGCGAGGTCTCGGTTGTTGGCCAACCGGACCCGGAATGGGGCGAGCTGGTGGTGGCTTTCGTGGTCGGCGATGCTGTGAGTGACGCTGATCTGGACGCACACTGCCTTGCACAAATCGCACGTTTCAAGCGACCTAAAGCCTATATCCGCGTCGAAGAATTACCAAAAAACAACTACGGCAAGGTTTTGAAGACCGAGCTGCGCAAGATGTTGGAGGAGGTGTCATGACGGACCTGACGGGAAAGACCGCCCTGGTGACCGGCTCGGTCCAGGGGATCGGATTGGCGGTTGCCAGGGCGTTGGCAGGGGCCGGGGCACGCATTGCGCTGCATGGGTTGGCGGATGCTGAAACCGCTGCTGAAGTCTCGGCTGAGATCACCGCGCTGGGCGCGCCGGAGGTGCGGTTTTTCGGCACCGACCTGCGCGAACCCGAACGGATCGACCGCATGATGGCAGACCTGGCCGAATGGGGTGCGGTGGACATCTTGGTCAACAACGCGGGGATCCAGCATACCGCGCCCCTGGCTGACATGCCGCGCGAGACCTGGTCGGCGATCCTTGAGGTGAACCTGTCCGCCGCATTTCACACGATGCAAGCGGCGATGCCGGGCATGGCCGAACGCGGTTATGGCCGGGTGGTCAATATCGCAAGCGTTCACGGGCTGGTCGCTTCGGTCAACAAGGCGCCCTATTGCGCGGCGAAGTTCGGGCTGGTGGGGCTGAGCCGCGTGGCGGCGTTGGAATATGCAGCCCAGGGGGTGAAGGCCAAGGGCGGGGTCACCGTGAACTGCATTGCACCCGGCTGGACTGAAACCGCGATCATCGAACCGCAGGTGGCTGCGCGCGCGGCGCTGCACGGCGGCGACCGTGACGTGGGGATTGCCGATCTTTTGGCGGAGAAACAGCCCAGCCGTCGCACCTCGGACCCATCGGAGATCGGCGCGCTAGCCCTATGGCTCTGCGACCCGGTGGCTCATAACGTGACAGGCACGACCATTCCGGTCGATGGTGGCTGGACCGCTCAATAGCGGTCCGGACAGGGAGGGGCGGCGCAGGCTGCCCGCTCCGATCTGCCTGTGGCAGGCCTTAACGACACGGGGCCTCATAATAGGTACCATCGCCGCGCGCATAGGCGCAGGTGCCGGTCTGGCTGTTGCGCGCAACCATGGTTCCTGCTGCCGCACCTGCCAGGGCGACCAGAACAGTCCAATTGCTGTTGGCGTTCAGGATGTCGGCGGCCAGAAGCCCCGCCGCTGCGCCGCCCAGGGCGCCTACGGCCAATTGCTGATCCGGGGTCAGGGTGTTGTAGCAACCCGCCAGCCCCAGGCTTGCGGCGCAGGTCAGCGCGATCAGTTTCGCTCGCATGTCATTCCTTTCTGAATCTACCTTCTCGGGATCACCCTTTGCCTGTGCGCCCCCGGCTTCAACCGGCCCGCAACCCTGTGTCTGCGACCGGCTGAAACCTGCCCGAATCTCCGGTTCGGCAGGCAAAAAAAGGCCGGTGCATAAAGCACCGGCCGACAGGGAGTGAGGGCGCAGGGGGCGCCCTCCGGGGAGATAATTCCTTTAGATTGCGAGGTACTCCATGCGCAGCGCCTCGTTGTCGAGCACCTCCTGGGCGGTGCCGTCGAAGACAACGGTGCCGGTGTCCAGGATCACCGCGCGGTCGGCCAGTTCCAGCGCACGCACGGCGTTCTGTTCGACGATCACGGTGGTGATGCCCTGTTCCTTGATGATGTTCAGGGTCTTTTCGATCTCGTCCACGATCACCGGGGCCAGGCCCTCGTAAGGCTCGTCCAGCAGCAGCACCTTGATGTCGCGCACCAGGGCGCGGGCGATGGCCAGCATCTGCTGTTCGCCACCCGACAGGGTGGTGCCTTCCTGCTTGCGACGCTCCTTCAGACGCGGGAAGAGCTCATAGACGCGGTCCAGCGACCAGCCGATCGGCGGGGCGATTTGGGCAAGCTGCAGGTTTTCCTCGACGGTCAGGCCCTGGATGATGCGGCGATCTTCCGGCACCAGCGCCATGCCGCGCTGGGCCGCGTCGTGGGACCGCATGTTGTGCAGCGCCTCGTGGTCCAGCCAGACCTCGCCATGGGTGATCATCGGATCATCCAGCCGGGCAATCGCGCGCAGGGTCGAGGTCTTGCCCGCCCCGTTGCGGCCCAGCAGGGCTAGGATTTCGCCCTCGTGCACGGTGAAACTCACGCCCTGCACGATGTAGCTTTCCCCGTAATAGGCGTGCAGGTCCCAGACCGAGAAGAAAGCGGGCGCGGTGGCGGCCACGTTCTTGAACTTCGAGAAATCCCGTTTCTCGCGCGTGTGGTCCGCCGGGTCGATCAGTCGTTCGTCTGCCATTGGTGCCTCCCTCAATGCGCCTCACCCAGATAGGCCTCTTGGACCTTCGGGTGACCTTTGATGTTTTCCGGCGTGTCCTCGACCAGGGGCGTGCCCTGGGCCAGGACGGTGATGCGTTCGGCCAGGCTGAACACCACATGCATGTCGTGTTCGATGATCGCCATGGTGATGTCGCGCTTCTCGTTGATCTCCTTCAGCAGGTCGATCGTATTGTTGGTATCGGCACGCGCCATACCTGCGGTGGGTTCGTCCAGCAGCAGGAGTTTGGGGTCCTGCACCAGGCACATGGCCATCTCCAACCGACGCTTGTCACCGCGCGACATCGAGGCCGCGTTCATGTGGCGTTTGTCGATCATGTTGACGTCGATCAGCATCTGCTCGGCTTTTTCGACCAGATCCTTTTCATCCTCGACACTTTCGAAAGCATGCATCCGGAAGGCCCCGTCGCGTTTGGCGAAGAGGGGGATCATCATGTTTTCCATCACGTCCAGGTCGCCGAAGATTTCCGGCGTCTGGAATACACGGCTGATGCCCATCTGGTTGATCTCGTGCGGGGTGCGCCCCAGTACGGACTGGCCGTTGAACATGACCGAGCCCTCATCCGGGATCAGCTTGCCCACGAAGCAGTTCAGCAGGGTGGACTTGCCGGCGCCGTTCGGCCCGATGATGGCGTGCACGGTGTTTTCCTGGACGCTGAGGTTCACGTTGCCCAGGGCCTGCAAGCCACCGAACCGTTTCCCCACGCCTTTGACTTCAAGAAGTCCCATCTTTCAGTCTCCTCTTATTCGGCCACGTGGGGCGATTGTTTCGGTTGATGCTCGGGGTCGTCGATGTCCTCGTCCGACTTGCCGCGCTTGAACAGGGCGGCGATCTTCTGACCACCTTCGACCAGGCCACCGGGCAGGAAGATCACGACCAGCATGAACAGCAGGCCCGAGGTCAGGTGCCAGCCGGAGCCGACGAAGTGTTCGGCAACCCAGATGACGAAGCCTTCCAGCCCGTCGGGCAGCCAGCCGAACCAACCGTGCAGGACCTGCTCGTTGATCTTCGAGAAGATGTTCTCGAAGTACTTGATGAAGCCTGCGCCCAGGACCGGGCCCATCATGGTGCCCAGGCCACCCAGGATGGTCATCAGAACAACCTCACCCGAGGCGGTCCACTGCATGCGCTCGGCGCCAGCCAGCGGGTCCATCGCGGCCAGCAGGCCACCGGCCAGACCGGCATACATGCCCGAGATCACGAAGGCCGCCAGCGTGTAGGGACGCGCGTTCAGACCGGTGTAGTTCAGGCGCTGCTGGTTCGATTTGATCGCGCGCAGCATCAGGCCGAAGGGCGAACGGAAGATGCGCAGGCTCAGGTAGAAGGCGGCAATCGCGATCACGGCGCAGAAGTAGTAGCCGTTGTTGAAGGTGAACTCCCAAGCGCCGATGTCGGCGACCCAGAAGTTCTCGCGCATCACGATGCCGAAGAAATGCGGGCTCTGCGGCTCGTTGGCGCCCATCAGGATCTGCACGTCGTCGGTATAGACCTGCAGGCCGGTTTCACCATTGGTGATCGGCGTCAGCACCGAATAGGCCAGGTTGTAGCTCATCTGCGCAAAGGCCAGCGTCAGGATCGAGAAGTAGATGCCCGAGCGGCGCAGTGACACGAAGCCGATCAGCAGGGCGAAGAGGCCCGAGGTGATGATCGCCAGTGGCAACCCGTAGATCACGTTGTAATCCAGCAGTTTGTACATCCACACGACCGTGTAGCTGCCCACGCCCAGGAAGGCCGCGTGGCCGAAGGACAGGTAGCCGGTGAGGCCGAAGAGGATGTTGAAGCCGATGGCGAAGATGCCGAAGATCGCGAAACGCTGCATCAGGTCCGGGTAACCGGCGTTGAACTGCGCCAGGCTTGAGCCTTCGGGGAAGGGTTGCAGAAGGATCGGCGTCAGCAGCGTCAGCGCGATGACGATCAGCAGGAAACGGGTGTCTTTCTTGTTCAGTCCCAGCATGTCTTAGTCCTCCATCACGCCTTTGCGGCCCATCAGGCCACGCGGCCGCGTCAGCAGGATCGCGATGGCAACAAGGTAGATGATGATCTGGTCGATGCCCGGGATCAGCGATTTGATCCAGTTCATCGAGGCGAAGCTTTCAAGGATGCCCAGCATGAAGCCGGCCAGAACGGCGCCGGGCAGGGAGCCCATGCCGCCCACGACGACCACGACGAAGGACAGCACCAGGAAGTCCATGCCCATGTGGTAGTTGGGCGAGTTGATCGGCGCGTACATGACGCCTGCCAGCCCCGCGACTGCGGCGGCCAGGCCGAACATGATGGTAAAGCGCTTGTCGATGTTGATGCCCAGAAGGCCCACCGTCTCGCGATCCGCCATACCGGCACGCACGACCATGCCGAAGGTGGTGAATTGCAGGAAGGCAAAGACCGCGGCGACGATCACGGCGGCGAAGCCGAAGTAGACCATGCGCCAATAGGGGTAGATGATCAGGTTCGGATCAAAGCCCAGCAGCACGCCGAAGTCGAATGAGCCCTTGAAGGCATCGGGCGCACCGGTCTGGATCGGGTTGGCGCCATAGTAGTGCTTGACCAGTTCCTGCAACACGATGGCCAGGCCAAAGGTGACCAGGATCTGGTCGGCGTGGGGACGCTTGTAGAAATGCTTGATCAGGCCGCGCTCCATGACAAAGCCGACCAGCAGCATGATCGGGATCGAAAAGAGGATCGCCAGCGGCACCGACCAGTCGATGATGGCCGCGCCCGTCTCGGGGCCGAACCAGCTTTCGACATAGGGCGTTTTCACCTTCAGGGGATTGCCCAGGAAGTCCGTCTTTTCCGGGTCGATCGTTTCGAAAGACAGGCTCAGCAGGCGCTGCAGCGTGACGGCGCAGAAGGCGCCGATCATGAACAGTGCCCCGTGGGCGAAGTTCACCACGCCCAGGGTGCCGAAAATGAGTGTAAGCCCAAGCGCGATCAGCGCGTAGGCTGAGCCCTTGTCGAGCCCGTTCAGGATTTGAAGAAGGATGGCGTCCATAGTCCCCACCTTTGGATGAAACCGCTCCCCCCGGGTCGCCGTGTGGCGCCGGTCAGGGGTGGTCGCGCGGGGGATGTCCCGCGCGACCGATTGCTTGTGTGACGTGTGTCCGGCTTAGCCGGCGTTGCAGGAGCCCAGATTGCCGCCCGCGAACATCGGGTGTTCCGGATCGTAGGTGACCTGTTCCACCGGGGTGACTTCCACGACTTCCAGAAGGTCGAACTCCGACGTCGGGTTCTCCTTGCCGCGCACGACCAGCACGTCCTTGAAACACTGGTGGTCGTCGGCACGGTAGGTGGTCTTGCCGTTGCCCAACCCGTCGAACTCGAAGCCTTCCAGGGCTTCGGCCACGCCGCAGGGGTTGAAGGTGCCGGCGCGCTCACAGGCGTCAGCATAGAGCAGCGTCTGACAGTAGACCGTGTGGGCGGCCTGCGACGGCGGGAAGCCGTACTTGGTGCCGAAGGACTTCACGAAGGCCTGCGAGCCCTCATCGGTCAGCGACCAGTGCCAGTTGGTCGAGCCCAGGATGCCCTTGATGTTCTCGCCCGCACCACGCGCCATCAGACGCGAGAACAGCGGTACGACGATCTCGAAGTTGCGACCGTTCACCTGCTTTTCACGCAGGCCGAACTGCACGGCGTTGGTCAGCGAGTTCACCATGTTGCCGCCATAGTGGTTCAGAACCAGCACGTCGGCGTCCGTCTGCAGCACCGGGGTGATGTAGGACGAGAAGTCGGTCGCGGCCAGCGGGGTCTTGACCGTGTTGACGGTCTCCCAGCCCAGGGCCTCGGTCGAGGCGACGATCGACTCTTCCTGGGTCCAGCCCCAGGTGTAGTCGGCGGTCAGGTGATAGGCCTTGCGGTCCTTGCCGTAACGCGCGGCCAGCACCGGCGCCAGGGCGGCACCCGACATGTAGGCGTTGAAGAAGTGACGGAAGCCGTTCGCCTTCTTGTCCTTGCCGGTGGTGTCGTTCGAGTGGGTCAGGCCGGCCATGAAGATGACGCCGGCTTCCTGACACAGGCCCTGAACAGCGATCGCCACGCCCGAGGACGAACCACCGGTGATCATCACCGCGCCGTCCTTCTCGATCATCGACTTGGCCGAGGCACGCGCCGCGTCCGACTTGGTCTGGGTGTCGCCGGTCACATATTCGACCTTCTTGCCCAGGATGCCGTTCCCCTGCAGCGCTTTCGAGCTGAAGGTGTTCATCATGCCGCCGTCACCCTCGCCGTTCAGGTGTTCGACCGCAAGCTGGTAGGCGCGCAGTTCATCGGCGCCCTCATCCGCATAGGGCCCCGATTGGGGCACGTTGAAGCCCAGGGTGACCGAGCCGCCGGTCGGCTCGTTCATATAGGCCGCGGCCGACGAGGCGGTGAAGATAGTCGGCAGCGCGACACCGGCACCGGCAACGGCCCCCGACTTCAGCACGCCACGGCGGGTGAGATTCGAGTTGGACATGTAATTCCTCCCTTTGGTGAAGTGTGCCGCAAACCTCCTCCGAATACGGCACAGGCCCTTTTACAGGGCTCTTTCATGTTAGGGGGCGATTGGAAAACCGCGCAACAAATGCTTTTGACGTAACGTTTTTTTTGTAAACAAATCTACTATGCTGTGATAGCATTTGTTAATGAATTTTCGCGCACCCGCAGAAAGTGCCGAGAAATACGGGAAAAAAGCGATGCCACAGTCACGGCTGACCGGTAGCAGAATTCGCGAACGCCGCATGGTGCGGGGCATAAGGCAGGCCGATCTGGCCCGCACTGTGGGAATTTCGCCTGCCTACCTCAATCTGATCGAACACAATAGGCGCAGAATCGGCGGCAAGTTGCTGGTGGACATTGCGCGGGAACTGGGCGCCGAGCCTATCAGTCTGACCGAAGGGGCCGAAGCCGCGCTGCTGGGGGCTCTGCGCGATGCCGCCGGGCGGCGTCCGGGTCTGGAGGTGGAGCTCTCCCGAACCGAGGATTTTGCCGGGCGTTTTCCCGGCTGGGCGGGGTTGGTCGCGGCGCAGCATGGGCGGATCGAGGAGCTGGAGCGTCTGGTCGAAAGCCTGTCCGACCGGCTGACCCACGACCCGCATCTCGCGGCCTCGCTGCACGAGGTTCTGTCCACCGTGACCGCGATCCGTTCGGCGGCGTCGATCCTGACCGACACCACGGACATCGATCCGGACTGGCAGGCGCGGTTCCTGCGCAATGTGGGCGAGGACAGTGCGCGGTTGACAGACAGCGCACAGGGGTTGGTTGATTATCTTGAGGCGGGCAGCGACGTCGAGGAGACGCCAATCTCGCCGCAAGAGGAGGTCGCGGCCTTCCTGGATGGTGCCGGCTTTCACATCCCCGCGCTGGAAAGCGGCGAGGGGGATCCGGAAGCCATGGCCGAGGCCTCGGATGCGCTGCACAGTTCCGCCGCGCGTGACATGGCGGCGCGGATGTTGGCGCGCTACCAGGCTGATGCGCGCAACATGCCGGGCCCGCGTTTCGCTGCTGCCTGGGCGCAGAGCCGCGATCCCGGCCAGGTCGCCGCGCGGTTCCATGTCGATCTGGCGGCCGTGCTGCGTCGGGTGGCGGCGTTGAAGAACGGCCCGACCTGTGGGCTGGTGATCTGTGATGGTTCCGGCGCGCTCAGTTTCCGCAAACCGGTCGACGGGTTCGCGATCCCGCGCTTTGGCACCGGTTGCCCGCTCTGGCCGCTGTACCAGGCTTTGGCGCGCCCGTCGCAGCCCATTCGCGCGCGGGTCGAGATGCCGGGGCGCACGCCGCGCCGCTTCACCTGCCTGGCAATCTGCCAGCCCCAGGCCGCGCCCAGTTTTGACGCCCCACCGGTATTTGAGGCCACGATGCTGATCCTGCCCGAAGACCCGATGGCCGAAGGCGAACCGGGGCTGCCCGTGGGCGGGTCCTGTCGGGTCTGTCCGCGCGACGGATGCAGTGCGCGGCGAGAACCCTCGATCCTGTCCGGGCGGGGCTGATGACAGGTCGGCCAACCGCCCACTAATACGCCAAAAAACCATGTTCGCTTTTGACATGCGCCCCCGCATTGGGGATAGTCAGGCGAACGGGACATGCCGTCCACGTCCATGGGGAGGGACAGATGGGCAAAAAGGTTCTTGTCATCGAGGACGAACCAAACATCGTCGAAGCCATCAGCTTCATCCTCAGCCGCGATGGCTGGGACGTATCAACCCACGCCAATGGTGAAACCGCCGCCGATACCGTGCGCGGGGGGGCGCCCGACGTGCTGATCCTTGACGTGATGCTGCCCGGCCGGTCCGGTTTCGAAATCCTGCAGGAGCTGCGCGGGGAAGAGGCCACCGCGAATCTGCCGGTTCTGATGTTGACCGCGCGTGGGCAGAAGAAGGACCGTGAATTGGCCGATCGTCTGGGCGTGACCCGCTTCATGACCAAGCCCTTCGCCAATGCAGACGTGCTGGAGGCCGTGCGCGAATTGGCCGGCAAGCCTGCCTCGTGAGCGCCGGGCGCGAACCGCTTTTCCTGGCCCGCCAGACTTATCGCCGTCGCCGGGTGGCCGACGCGGCCCGCCTGCTGCCGCTTCTTGGCGTGCTTCTGTTCATGCTGCCGCTTCTGGGCGCGGCCGGGGCAGGGGACGGAGGGGCCGAGACCGGCCAGACCTCGGCCGGGGGGATCTACATCTTTGCCGTCTGGGCGGGGCTAATCCTGGCGGCCGCGCTGTTGTCGCGGCCCCTGTCGGCAAGTAATCCGGTGCCCGGTGCGCCGGGGGATGACCCGGCAACACGTGACCTGGAGGGGCGCAGCTGATGCTGGGCTACAACCTGCTGGTCCTGGTCTGCCTGCTCTACGTGGCCACATTGTTCATCGTGGCCTATGGCGCGGATAAGCGCGCGCGCGAGGGGCACGAGGGCGCCGCCTGGCTGCGTGGTCCCTGGGTCTATACCCTGTCGCTGTCGGTTTATTGCACCGCCTGGACCTTCTACGGCGCGGTGGGCTACGCCGCCCGCAGCGGGCTGGAGTTCGTCACCATCTACCTGGGGCCGACCCTGATCATGGTCGGCTGGTGGTGGCTATTGCGCAAGCTGGTGAGGATCGGGCGGGCGCAGCGCATCACCTCGGTCGCTGACCTGATTTCCTCCCGCTATGGCAAGTCGAACCTCTTGGGCGTGATCGTCACGCTCCTGGCGGTGATCGGCACCACGCCCTATATCGCGCTGCAGCTGCAATCGGTCACCCTGTCCTTCGCCGTCTTTGCCGCCGAACGCGGGCCCGGCGCAGGTGGTGGGGTAATGCCCGAATTGCCCGACCTCAACGCCACTGCGCTCTGGGTTGCGGCAGGGCTGGCGGTGTTTACCGTCGCCTTCGGCACCCGCAACCTGGATGCCAACGAGCGTCACCACGGCGTGGTCACCGCCATCGCGGTCGAGGCGGTGGTGAAACTGGTCGCGCTTCTGGCGGTCGGTGTCTTTGTTGTCTGGGGCGTCGCGGGCGGCCCCGGAGAGATCGCGCGCACCATCGACACCTCGGCCATCGCCGACTGGCAGATCCGTCCCGGCCGGTGGGTCAGCCTGACCTTCCTGTCCGCCGCCGCCTTCCTGACCCTGCCGCGAATGTTCCAGGTTCTGGTGGTGGAAAACGTGGATGAACGCCAGCTGGCTACCGCCTCCTGGGCCTTCCCTGCCTACCTCTTCGCGATGAGCCTTTTCGTGGTGCCGATTGCGGTGGTGGGGCTGAACATCCTGCCCGAGGGCGCCAACCCCGACCTGTTCGTCCTGACCGTACCGCTACACTTCGAGAAGGAAAGCCTGGCCATGCTCTCCTTCCTCGGCGGTTTCAGCTCGGCCACGTCGATGGTTATCGTCGCGGCCATCGCGCTGTCGACGATGGTATCAAACCATATCGTCATGCCGATCTGGCTGAGCCTGCGCAGCGAAGGTGCGGCGATGTCCGGCGACGTGCGCAATCTGCTTCTGGTCTCGCGCCGCCTGTCGATCGCCGGGGTGCTGCTGCTGGGCTATCTCTATTTCCGCGTTTCGGGCGGCGGGGCAGCCCTGGCCGCGATCGGCCTCATTTCCTTCGCGGGCGTTGCCCAAGTGCTGCCCGCACTCTTGGGCGGCATCTTCTGGCGCGGTGCCTCGCGCAACGGCGCTGCGGCAGGATTGGTCGGTGGGTTTATCGTCTGGGCCTATTGCCTGTTCCTGCCCAGCTTCGGCCCGGACGGCATCATGTCCGCCGAGCTTCTGGCCCAGGGGCCTTGGGGCGTGGACTGGCTACGCCCGCAGGCGCTCTTCGGTCTCGATATCATGGACCCGCTGGTACATGCGCTGTTCTGGTCCATGGTGGTCAACACTGCCCTGTTCCTGACCGTCAGCCTGATGAGCTTTCCGAACCCGCTGGAACGGCTGCAAGGCGCACAGTTCGTCAATGTATTCGAGCATTCCGGCTCGACCCGCGGCTGGACCCAAGGTCGCGCCCAGACCGAAGATTTGATGATCATGGCGCAGCGCATCATGGGGCCCAGCGAGGCCCAGGCCCTGTTCGAGGAACAGGCTGCCGCGCAGGGCAAGGAGGGATTCCTGCCCGAACCCACCCCGGGCTTCATCGAGCTTCTGGAACGCGAGTTGTCGGGCTCGGTCGGGGCGGCCACGGCCCATGCGATGGTCGGCCAGATCGTTGGCGGGGCGTCTGTCTCGGTCGAGGATCTGATGGCGGTGGCTGACGAAACCGCGCAGATGCTGGAATATTCCTCGCGCCTTGAAGTGCAGTCCGAGGAACTGACCCGCACCGCCCGCCAGCTGTCCGAGGCGAACGAGAAACTGACACAGCTGTCTATCCAGAAGGATGCCTTCCTCAGCCAGATCAGCCACGAGCTGCGCACGCCGATGACCTCGATCCGGTCCTTTTCCGAGCTGCTGCGTGACGGCGACATGGATCCGGAGGCCAGCCGCCGTTTCAGCTCGATCATCCATGACGAGGCGCTGCGCCTGACCCGCCTTCTGGATGACCTTCTGGACCTGTCGGTGTTGGAGGCGGGCCACGTGACCTTGCACCCGCAGCCCGACAACCTGCGTTCGGTGTTGGATCGTGCGGTGGCTGCCACCACTTCGGTCGGCGAGGCTGCGGTGATCGAGATCCGGCGCAAGGGCATCTACGAGGATGTGGCGATCCATACGGACACCGACCGGCTGGCTCAGGTCTTCATCAACCTGATTGCCAATGCGATCAAATATTGCGATGCCGACAAACCGCGTCTGAAGATTCACGTGACCCATCGCGGTGATCGTTTGCATGTGGATTTCATCGATAATGGATCGGGAATTCCCAAGCAGAGCCAATCGGTTATCTTCGAAAAATTCTCACGCTTGTCGGATCAGGCCAAGGCGGGGGGCGCCGGGCTGGGCCTGGCGATCTGCCGCGAGATCATGGACAAGCTGGGCGGCAAGGTCTCCTACCTGCCGGGGCAAGGGGGGGCGGCGTTCCGCGTGAGCTTGCCGCGCGCGCCTTTGGGCGCTGGGTAATCGCAAACCTAAACCATTTGTAAACCTTGTGATGTCACATCTGGAGGGGATGAACTGTCCTGGTGAGCATAGGCATGAGTGACGAGACCGAGCTCAGCGCAATGCGGCGCAAGGCGGGGGCCGGGCGCCCTCCGCCCGAGATCGGGCGCACCACGGCCGCGACCGCGCTGCGCGTGGCCGTGGCACAGGCGGCCGAAGATGTGGCGGCCCTGGTGGCCCTGGCCGCCGCGGTGAAGGAAGACCGCGTGGTGCGCGACGGGTTCATCGACGCCTTGCCGGAACACGCGCTCTTGGCGCTTTGCGGGGATGAGGCCGGGCGCTTCGGCATGGTCGTGATGGATCCGCAGGCCCTGGCCGCGCTGATCGAGATCCAGACAACCGGCCGCGTGGTGCCGCATAAGGCCGAACCGCGCGCGCCAACCCGCACGGATGCCATCCTCTCTGCCGATTTCATCAACCGGATGTTGGAGCTGTTCACCGAACTGGTGGCAGAGGCCGATCTGCCGGTCCTGCCCGCGATCGAGGGGTTTCGCTATGCGCTGCCGCTGGCTGACACGCGGGCGGTGTCGATGACGCTAGAAGACATCCCCTACCGGCAATACACATTGACCATGGACCTGGGCAGCGGTGCGAAGGAAGGGCAGTTGCAACTGCTATTCCCCTTCGATCCGCCACGCCGTGCAAGCATAGCTCGGGGCGCGGATGATGGGGAAACCGTGGGTGAGGCGGTCATGGACACTCAGGCCGAGATGCACGCGGTTCTGCATCGCCTGGAATTGACCTTGAACGAAGTTGTCGCGCTTGAGGTCGGTGCGCTCGTGCCCGTGCCCCGCGCCGCTCTGAGCCGGGTCACCCTGGAAGGCGTGACCGGGGCCGAGATTTCCTCGGGCCGACTGGGCCAGGTTGGCGGGCACCGGGCCGTGCGGATCAGTGATGAACTGCCGGATGAGGCGGCCGTGGAAGCAGGACTGCCAGCCACCGACGCCGTGTCTGCCATGCCGCCGGGTGCTGCCATGCCTGCGATGCCCGACATACCGCCGGCGCCCGAACTTGGCGCGCCCGATGCCTTGGCGGGGTTGGGCGAAGCCGCAGAGGCTGACGCGCTTCCCCCGCTCGGTGCCGGGGACCTGCCGCCACTGGGCGATGGGGGTGGTCTGCCCCCGCTTGAGGCGGGGGGCTTGCCGCCTCTCGGTGGTGGCGAGCTTCCTCCTCTGGGGGGGGACGGTGACCTGCCGCCGCTCGATATTGCGCCGATGGCGATGGAGGGGCTGCCTGAGCCGGTGGGCTGATCCACGGTCCCGCTGTTGACCTGCATCAAGGCTTTGCGCGACAGTTTTGGGCAAACTGTTGATGATTACAGGAGATTTGCAATGATTGACGTGGGCAAATACCGCAGCATCCTTGAAGCGCGCCTGGAAGAGCTGAAAGCTCTGTTGCAGGAGATCGACAAGGAGCTGGACAGCCATCAGTCCAAGGACTGGGAGGAATTGGCAGTCGAACGGGAAGGTGACGAGGTGTTGGAGCGCCGCGGAACCGATGCCCAGGCCGAAATTGCCAAGATTCGCGCGGCCCAGGCCCGGATGGAAGAGGACGAGTTCGGCTATTGTGTTGAATGTGGGGATGAAATCGCCGAGGAGCGGCTGGAGGTGGTGCCCCATACTCCCTTCTGTCGCAAATGTGCTGCAAAGCACGGCTAGACATTTGACGGAGGAGGAGAACATGGCATTTGAGGAGATGAAGGCGGCGGTCGCCAATATTCTGGATGAGATCGCCAAGCGGCCACAGGACCGGCATGTGCTGCAGGAACAGTTGCGCGAGAAGATTGCCGAGTTCGAAGCAATGGGCCTGCCGGTGCCGGAAGACTACCTGCGTCTGGTCGATGAACTGGACGATGATGACGCCGACGACCTGTTCGACAACATGCCGGTCTGACCGGGCGATCCTGCCTGATATTTCAGCGGGGCAACCGCCCGCGCAAGTCGCGGGCGTTTTCATGTTTGCCAAAGACGCTTGGGCAATTAAGTTGCGTCCAGCACCGAGGAGGGGACATGAACGACCACGTTACATATGAGGTCCAGGACGGCGTTGCCGTGCTGACCATCGCGCATCCACCTGTAAACGCTCTATCTTTTTCTGTCCGTAGCGGTTTGTTCGATGCGGTGGAACGCGCTGATTCAGACCCGACCGTGCGGTCGGTATTGATTCGGGCAGATGGGCGCACCTTTCCTGCAGGCGCTGATGTGCGCGAATTTGGCAAACCGCGCGCGAAGCCGATACTGTCGACCGTAGTGGCCCGGATCGAGGCTTGTTCAAAGCCCGTGGTCGCCGCTGTGCAGGGCACCGCGCTGGGCGGCGGGTTCGAGATCGCCCTGGGCGCGCATTACCGTCTTGCCGACCGAAAGGCACGCTTCGGTCTGCCCGAAGTGGGGCTTGGCGTGCTGCCCGGTGGCGGCGGAACACAACGCGTGCCACGAATTACCGGCGCAGGTCCCGCGCTGGATCTGATGCTGTCGGGCAAGCCAATCACCGCCGAGAAGGCCAGCGACCTGGGCTTGGTCGATGCTTTGGTCGATGGGGACGTCGCGACCGCCGGTTTTGCCTTTGCCCGTGATCTGGCAGACAAGGGTGCTGCGCCGCGCCCGACCTGCGAACGCCGCGATGGGTTCAACGATGTTGCCACCTACAGCGCGGCCATCGCCGTGCGTAGGGTGGAGGCCGCCAAGTCGTCTCTGGCTGCGCCGGGCAAGATTGTCGATTGCGTAGAAGCCGCGATGCTGCTGCCGTTCGAGACCGGGATCGCAATGGAACGCGCCGCCTTCGATGACTGCGAGAACTCGGAAGGCGCGAGATCCTTACGGCACGCCTTCTTCGCCGAACGCCGTGCCGCCAAGGTTCCGGAACTGGACGGCGCCACCCTGCGCGAGGTGAACACGATCGGCGTGGTCGGCGCGGGCACCATGGGCACCGGCATTGCGGTGGCCTGCCTGGATGCTGGCTTCCCGGTCACCCTGGTGGAACGCGACGATGAAGGGTTGGTGCGCGGGGTCGAAAGGATCGACGCGATCTATGAGCGTTCCCTGACCAAGGGCCGTATCGACGAGGCCACGCGAGACCTGCGCATGGGGCTGCTCTCTGGTACGACGCGGATGGAAGATCTGGGCCGCGTCGACCTGGTGATCGAAGCGGTGTTCGAAGAGACCTCGGTCAAGGAAGGGGTCTTTGCCCAGTTGGACGGGGTGATGAAACCGGGCGCGATCCTGGCGACGAACACGTCATATTTGGACATCAATTCCCTGGCGGCGACGATTTCACGGCCCGAGGATGTGGTGGGCTATCACTTCTTCTCACCCGCCAACATCATGAAATTGCTGGAAATCGTGGTGGCGGACAAGACGGATCCGAATGTCGTCGCCACAGGGTTTGCTCTGGCAAAGAAGCTGCGCAAGGTGCCGGTGCGGGCGGGCGTGACGGATGGGTTTATCGGCAACCGCATCCTTGCGGCCTACCGGCTGGCAGCGGATTTCATGCTTGAGGACGGTGCGACACCTGCCCAAATCGACGCTGCGATGCGCGCCTATGGCTTTCCGGTCGGCCCTTACCAGGTGCTGGACATCGCCGGGCTCGACATCAGCTGGGCGCGGCGCAAACGGCTCGCGGCAACGCGCGATCCGGCACACCGTTATGTGACGGTCGGCGACACGCTCTGCGAACGCGGCTGGTTCGGGCAGAAATCGGGGCGCGGCTATTATCTTTATGACGAGGGCAGCCGAGTAGGACGCGAAGACCCGGAGGTGCTGCAGGTTATCGCCGAGGCACGGGCAGCCAAGGGGATCACCCCGCGTTCTTTCACGACGGAAGAGATCCAAGCGCGATGCCTGGGCGCCATGGCCAACGAGGGGGCACGGCTGTTGGAAGAGGGTGTCGCACTGCGACCCTCGGACATCGATGTGGTGCTATTCTATGGCTACGGCTTTCCGCGCTGGCGGGGCGGGCCGATGATGGCGGCCGATTTGCGCGGCTTGCTGGTGGTCGAGAACGAACTGAAATCCTGGGTGGAGGAAGCCCCGGAGTTCTGGACGCCCTCACCGCTCTGGGATGAGCTGGTGAAGAATGGGCGCCATTTCGCGGATATGAATGGCGACTGAACCATTCAGCGATACAAAAGAAAACGCCCGCCGACTTGGCGGGCGTTTCTGTTTTCATCGGTCGGATCAGGCGGCGAAGCGGCTGTAGAACCCGTCGCCCTTGACGGCCATGTCGCGCAGGGTCTCGGGCGTGGTGAAGCGCGCGCCGTGCTGTTCGGTCAGGCCATCACAGATCTCGACCGCTTTTTCGGCACCAATCATGTCCAACCAGCTCAACGGGCCGCCCGACCAGGGGGCGAAGCCCCAGCCCAGGATGGCGCCCACGTCGCCTTCACGAATGTCCATCAGCACACCTTCCTCCTGGGCGCGCACGGCTTCCAGCACCTGGGCCATCATCAGGCGGTGCTGGACTTCGGTCAGGTCGGGCTGATCCTTGGCCAGCGGATATTTTGCGGCCAGGCCTTCCCAGAGCTGCGTGCGCTTGCCCTTGGCGTCATAGTCGTAGAAGCCCGCGTTCGCCTTGCGACCCAGACGGCCTTCGTCGAACATCCAGAACACCACCTCATCCACCGCTGTGTCCGGATAGGCATCGCCCATCGCCGCGCGGGTGGCCTTGGCGATCTTGACGCCCAGGTCGATGGAAGTCTCGTCGACCAACTGCAGCGGCCCAACCGGGAAGCCCAGAAGGCGGGCGGCCCCTTCGACAAGAGCTGGGGCAACACCCTCGCCGACCATGCGGATCCCCTCGTTGATGTAAGGAATGATGCAGCGGTTGGCGTAGAAGAACCGCGCGTCGTTCACCACGATCGGCGTCTTGCGGATCTGGCGCACGTAATCCAGCGCCTTGGCCGTGGCGCGGTCGCGGGTTTCCTTACCCTTGATGATCTCGACCAACATCATCTTCTCGACCGGCGAGAAGAAGTGAATGCCGATAAACTGCTCCGGCCTCGCGCTTGCCTTGGCCAGGTCGCTGATCGGCAGGGTCGAGGTGTTGGTGGCGAAGATGCAATCCTCGCCCACCACGGCCTCGACCTTCTGGGTCATCTCGGCCTTCACTCCCGGGTCTTCGAAGACCGCCTCGACGATCAGGTCGCAGCCCTTCAGCGCGTCCAGGTCGGTGGTCGCGTTGATCAGACCCAGCAGGGCCTCTTTCTTCTCGGGCGTGGCCTTCTTGCGGGCGATGCCCTTGTCCATATACGCCTCGGAATAGGCTTTGCCCTTGTCGGCGGCTTCCTGGTTCTGGTCGATCAGCACGACTTCGATCCCGGCCTTGGCGGATACAAGCGCGATGCCAGCCCCCATCATGCCCGCGCCCAACACGCCGACCTTCTTGACCGACTGGTCCGGCACATCAGCCGGGCGCACCGCGCCTTTCTCCAGCGCCTGTTTGTTGATGAACAGCGACCGGATCATCGCCGAGGACGAGGGGTTCATCAGCACGTTGACGAACCAACGGCATTCCACGCGCAGGGCGTCGTCGAAGGGCACCATCGCGCCTTCATAAACCGCGGCCAGCAGGGCCTTGGCGGCCGGGTAGACGCCGTTGGTCTTGCCGTGGATCATCGCGGCGGCACCGACGAAGGTCTGGAAACCGGCCGGGTGATAAGGCGCCCCACCGGGCATCTTGTAGCCCTTGGCGTCCCAGGGTTTGACGATGTCCGCATCGGTGGCGCTCAGCACCCATTCCTTGGCGCGGGCCTGCAGTTCATCCGCCGGAACAACCTCGTCGATCAGACCGGCGGCCTTGGCCTTGTCCGGGCTGACGGTCTTGCCCTCCAACAGGAACGGAGCCGCCGACATGGCGCCCATCTTGCGCACAAGGCGGGTGGTGCCACCGGCGCCGGGGAAGATGCCGACCATGATCTCCGGCAGGCCAATCTTGGCCTTCGGATTGTCTGCCGCAATGATGCGGTGACAGGCCAGAGGGATCTCCAACCCGATGCCAAGCGCGATACCGGGCAGGGCGGCGATGATCGGCTTGCCGCCTTTGTTTGTCTTCGGATCCATGCCCGCGCGCTCAATCTTGCGCAGGCCCTTGTGCATCGACATGATCCCGTCAAACAGGCCCTGGGCCGGATTGTCGCCCGCGCTTTCCTTCATCTTGGCGATGACATTCAGGTCCATGCCCCCGGCGAAATCCTTCTTCGCCGAGGTGATGATTACGCCTTTCACGGCCTCGTCGGCCAGGGCGCTGTCGATATGGGCGTCCAGCTCGCGCATGCCTTCCATCGACAGCACGTTCATGGACTTGCCGGGCAGGTCCCAGCAGATGGTGGCGACGCCGTCGGCGTCAACGGAATAGTTGAAATCAGCCATGTGTCGTCTTCCTCTTACACGCGTTCGATGATGGTTGCGGCACCCATGCCCGAGCCGATGCAGAGCGTGGCCAGGCCGGTTTCCTTGTCGGACCGTTCCATTTCGTCCAGCAGAGCGCTCAGGATCATCGCGCCGGTGGCACCCAGAGGGTGGCCCATGGCGATCGCGCCGCCGTTCACGTTGACCTTGTTCGTGTCGGCGTCAAAGGCCTGGATGAAGCGCAGCACGACCGAGGCGAAAGCCTCGTTCACTTCGAAGAGGTCGATGTCGGCAAAGCTCATGCCGGCCGCCTGCAAAACACGTTCGGTGGCGGGCACGGGGCCGGTCAGCATGATTGTCGGATCGGTCCCGACCTTGGACGTCGCGCGAATACGCGCACGCGGTTTCAGCCCGTTTTCTTCGCCGAACTCCTTGTTGCCGATCAGCACGGCGGCAGAGCCATCGGCGATGCCCGACGAGTTGCCCGCGTGGTGCACGTGGTTCACACGCTCCAGATGCGGGTATTTCAGAAGGGCCACGGCGTCAAAGCCCGGCATCGCCTCGCCCATCGCCTTGAAGGACGGGTTCAGGCCGCCAAGGGTCTGCATCGTGGTTTCGCGGATCATCTCGTCCTGGTCCATGATGGTCAGGCCGTTCTGGTCGCGCACGGTATAGACCGACTTCTTGAAGTTCCCGGCCGCGCGCGCCGCGGCGGCGCGTTTCTGGCTTTCGACCGCATAGGCATCGCAGTCATCGCGCGAGAACCCGTATTCGGTGGCGATGATGTCGGCGGAAATGCCCTGCGGCACGAAATAGGCTTTCATCGCCAGGTGCGGATCAGCGGCAATCGCGCCACCGTCCATGCCCATGGGCACGCGGGACATGCTTTCCACGCCGCCGGCAATATAGGCCTTGCCGGCGCCGCCCTTGACCTGGTTCGCGGCCATGTTCACGGCCTCCAGGCCGGAGGCGCAGAAACGGTTGATCGAGACGCCGGGGATGCGTTCATCCAGGTCGGAATAGAGCACTGCCGAGCGCGCCAGGCAGGCACCCTGTTCGCCAACCTGGGTGACATTGCCCCAGATCACGTCTTCGACCGCGTGGCCGGTGAGGTTGTTGCGCGTGGCCAGTTCGTTCAGGGTAATCGCCGACAGGCGCACGGCGGTGACTTCGTGCAGCGTGCCGTCCTTCTTGCCCTTGCCACGCGGGGTGCGCACGGCGTCATAGATATAGGCTTCGGTCATTCGTCGAATTCCTTCCGTGGGGATCAGGCGCGGTCCGCGGGGGAACCGGGCATCAGGTCATAGGGGTGTTTCCAGCCGGGCAGGGCGGAAATACGGTCCAGCCAGGCGTTGATATTGGGCCAGTCGGCGCGGTCGAAGCCGAAGGGCTCCGGGTAAAACAGGTAGCCGCAGCAGGAGATGTCGGCGATGGTCACGTCATCGCCCACCAGCCAGTTCTTGTCGGCCAGCTCGGTTTCCAGCACTTTATACGCGGCTTTCAGGCGGCCCTGGTTGAAGGCGATGACCTCGGCCGGGCGCTTGTCTTCGGGGATGAAGTTCATCAGGAACCGGGTCATGCCGATCTGCGAGGACATCTTGTGATTGTCCCAGAACTGCCAGCGCAGCACCTCGCGGCGCTCGGCGGCAGACTTGCCGCCCAGCTTGCCGGACTTGGAGCTGACATAGTCCTGGATCACCCCCGATTGCGACAGGGTCACGTCGCCGTCAACCATCACGGGCACCTCGCCCATCGGATTGATCTCGCGGAACTCGGGGCTGCGCGCCTCGCCGCCGAAGAAGTCGACATAAACGGGCTCCCAGTCGAGGCCTGAGAGTTCCAGGGCCAGCGCCGCCTTGTAGGCATTGCCGCTTTCGCCGAAGCAGTAGAGTTTGATCGTCATGTGGTCCTCCCAGTCTCACGCGCAGAACCGGGGGGGTCACCCCCCCGGACCCCCGTGGGATATTTTAGGAAAGATGAAAGGGGGCGTGCTTTCAACTTTCGTAAAATATCCCCGCCGGAGGCTCCCGAAGGAGCCCCCGGCGCAGGTGTCAGCGTTTGCGCGTATCCAGCTCCGCGTTGAACAGGCGCAGACGCGCGGTCAGGTTTTCCTGATCCGTCACGCTGTCGAAATGTTCGAACAGGAAGGACAGCGCCTCGCCCTCGTCCAACCCGGCCTCATTCGCGAAGCGTTTGAGGCGGCGATAGCCGTCCTCGGTCATCGCGCAGGGGAAGCGACGGGTCAGGCGGAAACGTTTGGGCATCTTCTGTCCTTTCTGTCGTGTCTCAGAACGCGTCGGCGTCCAGCGCCATCACCGGATCCGCGCCGCTTTCGATACGGGCCAGGTGCATGGCGCAGGCGGGCAGGCGACGGGCCATATAGTAGCGGGCGGTCGTCAGTTTCGTCTCGTAGAACGCGGCGTCATCGGCGCCGTTTGCCAGCGCCCCCAGCGCGGCCTTTGCCATGCGCGCCCACATCAGACCCAGGCAAACATGACCGAAGAGGTGCATGAAGTCATAGGAACCCGCCAGCGCGTGGTTGGGGTTCTTCATGCCGTTCTGCATGAAATACATGCCCGCCGATTGCAACTGTTTCGAGGCGCCCTTCAGCGGTTCGATGAACTCCTCCATGCCCTCGACATCGCTGTTTTCCTTGCAGAAATCCTTGACGAGGTCAAAGAAGGCCATGACGTGTTTGCCGCCGTCCTGGGCCAGCTTGCGCCCCACCAGATCCAGCGCCTGTACACCGTTCGCGCCTTCGTAGATCATTGCGATGCGAGCGTCGCGGGTGAACTGGCTCATGCCATGTTCTTCGATATAGCCATGACCGCCATAGATCTGCTGCGCGAGCACGGTCATGTCATAGCCCTGGTCGGTCAGGAAACCCTTGAGCACGGGAGTCAGCAGGCTGACCAGCCCGTCCGCGTCCTTGTCATGGGCGCGATGCGCAGCGTCGATCATCTGCGCGCCCCAGTAGAGGAAGGCGCGTCCGCCCTCGACAAAGCTCTTTTGATCCATCAGTGAGCGACGGATGTCCGGGTGCACGATCAGCGGATCAGCCGGGCCGTCGGGGTTTTTGACGCCGGTGACGTCGCGGCCCTGCAGGCGGTCCTTGGCGTAGTCGACGGCGTTCTGATAGGCGGCCTCGGCCTGGGCCATGCCCTGCATCGCAACGCCCAGGCGGGCTTCGTTCATCATGGTGAACATGGCGCGCATGCCCTTGTGCATGTCACCCAGCAGATAGCCGGTCGCCTCATCGTAGTTCATCACGCAGGTCGAGTTGCCGTGGATGCCCATCTTCTTTTCAATGTTGCCAACGGACACGCCATTGCGCGAGCCGACGGAGCCGTCCTCGTTCACGTCGAACTTGGGCACGATGAACAGGGACACGCCCTTGATGCCCTCGGGTCCACCGGGGATCTTGGCCAGCACCAGGTGGATCACGTTGTCCGACATGTCGTGGTCACCGGCTGAGATGAAGATCTTCTGCCCCGACACCTTGTACGATCCATCGCCCTGCGGTTCGGCCTTGGTGCGCATCAGGCCCAGGTCGGTGCCGCAATGGGGTTCGGTCAGGTTCATGGTGCCGGTCCATTCGCAGGACACCATCTTGGGTAGGTAGGTTTCCTTCTGCTCCTCGGTGCCATGGGCCAGGATGGCGCTCGCGGCGCCATGGGTCAGGCCCTGGTACATGGTAAAGGCCTGGTTGGCGGCGGAGAACATCTCGCCCACCGCGGTGCCCAGCAGCACCGGCATGTTTTGGCCGCCGAACGCCTCGGGCATGTCCAGCCCAGTCCAGCCACCTTCTTTCATCTGCTCAAACGCGTCCTTGAAGCCGGTCGGCGTGTAGACCACACCATTTTCCAGGCGGCAGCCCTCGTGGTCACCCACGGTGTTCAGCGGGGTCAGCACTTCGGAGGCCAGCTTGCCGGCTTCTTCCAGAACGGCGGAGGTGAAGGAGGGCTCCAGCTCGTCATAGCCGGGGATGTCGCTTTCATGGGCTTTCAGCACGTCGTGCATCAGAAAGGCCATATCTTTGGTGGGCGCGGTGTAGGTGGGCATGCGTCGCGTATCCTTGTTGGTCTTGTCAGGCCGTTACTGAGCGGCGTCGTCGTTTTCGAAAGAGGCGATCATCTGGGCGCCCCATTCCAGCTGTTCCTTGAGGTCGGCAATGGCCACGTCCAGCTCCTCGCGCTGTTTCTCCATTGTCTCCAGATGGGTCTGGGCGATCTCGAAGGTCTTGCGCAGCTGGGTCTGCTGTTGGTCGCCCATGTCATAGAGGTCGAGCAACTGGCGGATCTCTTCCAGCGCAAAGCCGAAACGCTTGCCGCGCATGATCAGCTTCAGGCGTGCGCGATCGCGTTTGGTGAAGAGGCGCTTCTGCCCCTCCCGGATCGGCGAGAGCAGCTCTTTCGCTTCGTAGAAGCGCAAGGTGCGGGCGGTTACGCCATAGGCGTCGCACATCTCGCGAATGGTCATCAGGTCATCGGTCATCGTTGTCTCCGATATCGAATGCGGGTGCCCCGGTTGCGGGGGTATACCCATGCCTACACTACGACTTTACGTTGACGTAAATGTAACGTGACGTCAAAATTTTCAGCGACGGAACGTCAGTTTCGGCCAAAATTGGCTGACGTAAGGGCAGTTCGGTCCTGACAACAGGCGAAATCACCCGAAAGCAGCGCTTTGGGCGTCGAATCATGTGAATCGGTTGAGTGGATCAGCTCAGTTCGTTGGCCACATCGTCGCGCAGTTTCTGCAGGTCGGTGATCGACTCGACCAGCTCTTCCTGCTGCTTGCGTAGGGCGAGCAGTTGCCGATCGGCCAGCTCCACCCAGGCCTGCATCTGCGCTTCGGTGCCTTGCTCGTCATAGATCAGGAGCCACTGGCGCAGCTCTTCCAGCGAAAACCCGAAACGCCGTCCGCGCAGGATCAGCGTCATGCGCGCGACCTCACGCGGGGTGTAGAACCGCGAGCGGCCTTCCTTTTCCGGGCTCAGAAGCTCGATATACTCGTAATATCTGAGCGTGCGCGGGGTCACGTCGAACTTGGCGCACATTTCCTTGAAGGTCAGGCGGTCCTCGGACATGTCTTCTCCCCGGTCTTTCGTCTTGCCGCGAAGGTAATCCGCCTGAGCGCAGGATTCAATTCATGAAACCGGGTGCGAGGAAATGGAAGGCATAGGCGACGATCAGGGCGGGCAGGGCGGAATAGACGGTGGCGACCACAGCCGCGCGCGGGTTCAAGGCAATTGCCGGGAACAGGGCGTCTCCGTCGTTCGAGATCGCATTGCCCATCACCGCGGCGAAGGGGATCACGCCGTTGATGTAGAGCGTGGTCACCAGCACCTGCGGGCCGCAGCCGGGGATGAAGCCGACCAGCACGCCCATCAGCGGCAGAAGCGGCGCGACCGATTGGAACAACAGCCCGATGTCGAGCCCGCCGAACTCTGCCACATAGTCATAGGCCAGGTAGGCGCCGATCACCCAGACCGAGATAAAGCTGGTCTCTTCCGCCATGCGCGTCACCGGCGCGTCCTGGGTGTTGGTCATCGCCGTCAGGATCGAGGTGGACCAGATGAACAGGCCCAGGAAGGTGCCGGCCAAGGCGATCGGCAGGATCGGAACGCCTGCGACATGGCTGACCTCGATCTGCGCCAGCTGTGCGCCGCCGACGATCAGGCCGGGCACGACCAGGGCCAGATAGGCCCAGTCGGTGAGGCGGATGCGGCCGAGGCGGGGCGCGATCTCGCAAGAGCTTTGGGTCACGGTGCGGTATTCGTGGCTGTGGAACTTGTCGACGATCCAGCCCGACAGGATGCCAACCACGAAGGACAGGGGCAGAACAATAGCGGCCGCATCGGGGCGCGTGGCGATCAGCAGGAAAGCCGCATCGCCCATGGTGGCCGTCAGCGTCGCCACCACGGCGCCGAAGCCGACATTGCCCGAGCTATAGGCCGCGACAACCACGACCGCGCCGCCGCAGCCGGGCGTGGCGCCCAGAAGCGCGGCCAGCGGCACCTGCGCGCCACGCGCATTTTTCAGCGCCGTGCCGATGTCGAAGTTGAACAGGCGTTCCGCGCCATAGAACAGCATCAGCGTGGCAGCGACGAATACGGACACCTGAACATAGGCGTCCACCATCAGCGAACGCGTCAGCTCTCCCAGCGCGCCGGGCCAGGCGGCCAGCGCTGCCAGGATCAGCATCACGGCAAGGCGATTGGGCCTGAATATACCCCAGCGCTCGGCGGGGACGGGGACGGTGGTGCTATCGGTCATGGCGTCCTGCAATTGCGAATTATTCTCAATTGCAGAAAATACCACTTGCCCAGACTTATGCAAGCAAGAATAAATCGCGGGGATGAAGACGGAAGGAAAGCGCGGCCATGACCAAGCTCCCCCCTGAAAAGAAAGCAGAAATCGCCAAGAGATTTACCGAGGCGATCCCCCATTGCAAGGCTTTGGGCATGGAACTGACGCAGATCGGCGATGGCGAAGCCCTCATCGAAATGCCCTATGATGAGCGATTCATCGGTGATCCGCGCACCGGGGTGATCCATGGCGGGGCGGTCTCGGCGCTGCTGGATACCTGCTGTGGCGCCTCGGTCATGAGTCACCCGCAGGCCCCCGCGATCACCGCCACCATCGACCTGCGGATCGACTATATGCGCCCCGCCACGCCGGGGCAGAGGATCCGCGCCCATGCGACCTGCTACCGGGTGACAAAATCCGTGGCCTTCGTGCGCGCCGTGGCGATGGATGATGACGAGGATCGCCCGGTTGCCACGGCTGCCGGCACCTTTACCGCCGACCATGCGCCCGGCCGCAAATCCAGTGAGGCCCTGTCATGAGTCGTCCCAGACCAGAACCCGTACACGTAGTTCAAAAACGCCGCGACGCCGCCCTGCGTGCGCTGGTGCACGGTGTCCCCTATGTCGAGTTTCTTGGCATTGAGTTCGACCGGCGAGGCGATGAACTAACCGCGCTGCTGCCCTTTTCCGACAAGCTGATCGGCAACCCGATGCTGCCGGCCATCCATGGCGGTGTCACGGCGGCATTCCTGGAGACCTCGGCGATCATCGAGCTGGGCTGGTCGATCCTCTGGGACCAGATCGAAAGCGGTCAAGTCGACCCCGAGGAACTCACCCCGGGTCAGTTGCCACAGTTCCCCAAGACCATCGGCTTTACGGTGGATTACCTGCGCTCCGGCCTGCCGCGCACGGCCTATGCAAGGGCGCGGGTGGTGCGCTCCGGGCGGCGCTATGCTTCCGTGCATGTCGAGGCCTGGCAGGACAAGCGCGACCGGCTCTTCGCCCAGGCAACGGGGCATTTTCTGATGCCGATGTTCGATGAGTGAAAGTTTCGCCGGTAGTTTGACCCATTCTAGGGTTCTGAAGATCGCAATTCCCATCGTCCTGGCCAATGCCACCGTGCCGATCTTAGGCGCGGTGGACACCGGCGTTGTCGGCCAGATGCAGGCAGCCGCGCCCATCGGCGCAGTCGGGATCGGGGCAATCATTCTCACCGCAATCTACTGGATCTTCGGCTTTCTGCGCATGGGCACGACCGGGCTGACCGCCCAGGCGTTGGGGGCTGGCGACAAGGGCGAGGTCGCTGCGCTGCTGACGCGGTCCCTGCTGATCGGGTTGGCAGGCGGGTTGTTGATGATCGCCTTGCAGGTTCCTCTGTTCTTCGGTGCCTTCCTGGTTGCACCTGCCTCGCCCGAGGTCGAAAGCCTGGCGCGCGACTACATGGCGATCCGGGTCTGGTCTGCGCCGGGCGCGATCGGGCTTTACGGCATTACCGGCTGGCTAATCGCGCGCGAACGCACTCGGGCGGTGCTGATCCTGCAACTCTGGATGAACGGGCTGAATATTACGCTGGATCTGTGGTTCGTGCTGGGGCTGGCTTGGGGCGTGAACGGGGTGGCCTTGGCGACCCTCCTGGCGGAATGGAGCGGTTTTTCCCTGGGCCTCTGGCTTTGTCGTGACGCCTTCCGCCGCCCCGAATGGCGTGACTGGGCGCGGGTGTTCGACCGGGTGATCCTGAAGCGCATGGCGGTGGTGAACGGTGACATCATGGCCCGCAGCGCAATGTTGCAGACTCTGTTCGTGAGCTTCCTGTTCTATGGCGCGAACTATGGTGACGTCACTTTGGCAGCCAATCAGATTCTACTGCAATTCCTGCATATTACCGCCTATGCCATGGACGGTTTCGCCTTCGGGGCCGAGGCCCTGGTGGGTCAGGCGCTGGGGGCACGCAATCGCGTCGGTCTGCGCCGCGCCGCTGTCCTGTCGAGCTTCTGGGGTGGGGTGATCGTACTGGTTCTGGCCGCTGTTTTTGCCTTGTGCGGCGGGATGATTATCGACCTGATGACAAATGCACCGGACGTGCGGGTCGAGGCGCGGGCCTACCTGATCTGGATGGCGCTGGCCCCGCTGATCGGCTGGGCGGCCTGGATGCTGGACGGTATTTTCATCGGCGCCACCCGCACCCGCGACCTGCGCAACATGATGGCGCTGTCCTTCGCCGTCTATCTGGTCGCGCTGGCGGTCTGCCTGCCGCTCTGGGGCAATCACGGGCTTTGGCTCGCACTGTTAATCAGCTTCGTGGCGCGAGGCGTGACACTGGCGTCCAAATACCCCGCGCTGGAGGCGCAGGCGGGTTAGAACAGCTCCAGCACGCTTTCCGGTGGGCGTCCGATGCGTGCGGAGCCGTCCTTGATGACGATGGGGCGCTCGATCAGGATCGGATGCGCGGCCATGGCGGCGATCAGGGTCGCCTCGTCGCTGTCCCGGCTCAGGCCCTGCTCCTTGAACAGTTTCTCGCCGGTGCGCATCATCTCTATGGGTGCCTTGCCCAACGCAGCCAAAGCCGCGCGGATGTCGGCCTCGGTAGGCGCTTCCTCCAGATACTTGCGCACCTCGGGCGCGTGCCCTTTTTCTTCAAGCAGCGCCAGGGTCTGGCGCGATTTGGAACAGCGCGGGTTGTGCCAGATGATCAGGCTCACAGCCACTCCTCCCGTCCGGTGCCGACCGCGTCCGAGACATGGGCGAACCCGTCGCGCGCCAGCAGGTCGTCAAGGCCCAAGGCGATCTCCTCGACCAGCGACAGCCCCTTGTAGGCCAGCGCGGAATAGAGCTGCACCACATGGGCGCCCGCGCGGATCTTCTGATAGGCCTCATCGGCCGATCCAATGCCGCCCACGCCGACCAGGGGCATTTCCCCATCGGTCAACTGGCTCAGACGGGCCAACACGCGTGTGGACTTTTCGAACAATGGCGCGCCGGATAGGCCGCCAGCCTCGCCCATGCTTGCACTTTTCAAACCTTCGCGGCCCAAAGTGGTGTTCGTGGCGATAATGGCGTCGATCTTGACCTCCATCGCCACCTCAGCCACTTCGGCAAGCTCCTGATCGCTCAGATCCGGGGCGATCTTGAGGAAGATCGGAGTGTATTTGCCCAGAGTGTCACGCACCTCCAGCACCCCGGTCAGAAGCGCACGCAGCGCTTCGGCACCTTGCAGGTCGCGCAGCTTTTCCGTGTTGGGCGACGAGACATTCACCGTCGCGAAATCCACAAGCGGCCCGCAGGTCGCCAGCACCTTGGCAAAATCCGCCGCGCGGTCTTCGCTGTCCTTGTTGGCACCCAGGTTCAGACCCACGGGCACCGGGCGGCGGCGTGAGCGGCGGGTAAGGCGGGCCGCTGCGGCCTCCATGCCCTCGTTGTTGAACCCATAGCGGTTGATCACCGCCTGGTCCTCTGTCAGGCGAAACAGGCGCGGTTTCGGGTTGCCCGGCTGAGCGCGCGGGGTGACAGCGCCCACTTCGACAAAACCGAAGCCCGCCTGCGTCAGCGCATCCACCACCTGGGCGTTCTTGTCATAGCCGGCGGCGAGGCCAACGGGATTGGTCAATTCCATCCCGCAGAACTTGGTCTTCAGCCGGTCAGTGCTGATGAGGCCGGACAGGGGCACAACCCCCATCTTCATCGCGGTCAGCGCGAGCATGTGCGCGCGCTCCGGATCGACCTGGTGCAGCGCCTTGAGCGCGATCTTCTCGATCAGGTTCATTCCATGTCCTCCGGAAATTCATGGCCGGCAGAGCCCAGCGGTAGGGGGCGGTGCCACAGCAGGTCTTCCATGCGCAAGGGTCTGTAAAGATGTGGAAAAAGCGCACCGCCGCGCGACGGTTCCCATTTCAGAGAGTCGCCCAGTGTGTCTGCGTCGAGCGCCAGAAGCATCAGCCCCTCTTCGCCCGCGAAGTGTTTCGCGGCCGTTTCGGCTGCTTGGCCCGCGGTTGAGAAATGCACAAACCCATCGGCCAGGTCGACAGGGGCGCCCAGCGTCTTGCCCGCCGCCTGAAAGGCCGCCCATTCGTCGGCTCGGAAGATCTTGTAAACCAGCATGAGGCCGACATGCCGCGAAGGGCGCGCGAGGTCAAGATGACACTGTCACGCGGGACTGCGCGGCCGGGCGCGATCTGGCTGACCCTAGGGCAATCAACGTCAGGTTTTGACACTGCCGACGACTCGCGCCACTCTGACCACAAGATCAAAAATCAGGGGGTTACCATGATGAAACATGTTCTGACTTCGGTGGCGGCACTCGCCCTCACCAGCGGCATGGCGATGGCGGACTACACGCTGCACGTGCTCCATATCAACGACCTGCACAGCCGGATCGAGTCGGTGAACAAATACGACTCGACCTGTGGTGCGGATGACGAGGCCGAGGGCAAATGCTTCGGCGGCGTCGCCCGGCTGAAGACCCTGCTGGACGCCAAGCGCGCAGAGTTGGCGGGCCAGAATGTTATCGTTCTGGACGCGGGCGACCAGTTCCAGGGCTCGCTGATGTACACGACCTACAAGGGTGCGGTTGAGGCCGAGTTCATGGAAGCCATCGGCTTTGACGTCATGGCCGTGGGCAACCACGAGTTCGACGATGGTCCCCAGGGTCTGGCCGATTTCCTGGACAAGGTCAGCTTCCCGGTGATCTCGGGCAACCTGGATCTGTCGGCGTCGAACCTGCTGAATGGCCGCGTGGGCAATCATGTGGTGCTTGAGGTTGGTGGTGAAAGGATCGGCATCATCTCGGCGCTGGCGACGGATACGGTCGAAACCTCTTCGCCCGGCCCGAACGTGGTGTTCCAGGACGAGGTGGACAGCCTGTCGGCGGATGTGGCCGCTCTGGAAGCTGAAGGCGTGACCAAGATCATCGCGCTCACGCATGTGGGTCTGCCGAAGGATCTGGTAATCGCTGAAAACGTGCCCGGACTGGATGCGGTGGTGGGCGGTCACTCGCACACCAAGTTCTCGAACACTGAAGAGGGCGCGCAGCCCTATCCGACCATGGTAGGCAATGTGCCGGTCGTGCAGGCCTATGCCTATTCGAAATATCTGGGCCACCTGGTTCTGACCTTCGATGACGCGGGGAACCTGACCGGCGCCAGCGGCGATACGATCCTGATCGACGCCTCGGTCGAGCCGGACGCCGATATTGCCGCGCGTGTGGCAGAGCTGGCAGGTCCCATCGAAGAGTTGAAGAACCGGGTGGTCGCAGAGGCCTCCGAGGCGATCGACGGTGAGCGTGGGTCGTGCCGCGCCATGGAATGCACCATGGGCAATATCATCGCTGACGCCATGCTGGCGCGGGTCAAGGATCAGGGCATCCAGATCGCCATCCAGAACGGCGGCGGCATTCGTGCGTCGATCGACGCGGGCGATGTGACCATGGGCGAGGTTCTGACAGTGCTGCCGTTCCAGAACACCCTGTCGACCTTCGAAGTGACTGGCGCGGTCGTGCTGGAAGCTCTGGAGAACGGTGTCAGCGAGCATGAGGACGGCGCGGGTCGCTTCCCACAGGTGGCGGGCATGAAATACACCTTCGACGTGTCGCAGCCTGCCGGTTCGCGGATTTCGGACGTGTTGGTCATGGACGGCGGCGAATGGGTCGCCATCGACCCGGCCAAGACCTATGGCGTGGTGTCCAACAACTACGTGCGCAATGGCGGCGACGGCTACAAGATGTTCCGTGACGCGCAGAACGCCTATGACTTCGGCCCCGACCTGGCGGATGTGACGGCGGAATACATGGCGGGCATGGGCCCGGTCATGCCGAAGCTGGACGGGCGCATCACCGCAAAGTAAGGCGGTGCTTGTCGCCGCGAGTTTGGTGCACCTTGACGATCTGGGCCCCTGCCGGAAAACTGGCGGGGGCCTTTTCTATTGCGAGGGACGGATGGACCACCCGCTGATCGACCTCATCAACCAGAAGATCCGCGCCGCCGAAGCGGCGGGCGAGTTTGACAACCTGGAAGGGGCAGGCAAGCCTCTGCCCAAGGTAGACGACCCGGAGAACGCGCTGATCAACCGGCTGATCAAGGAGAACGGCGCGGTGCCGGAATTCGTGACGCTCTCGCGGGAGCTGGAACGGCTGCGCGCCGAGCTGCGCGAGACCGGGGATCGCACAAAACGGCGCGAGATCATGAAGGAAATGTCGATGATGGACGCCAAGATCGAGTTGGCACGCAAGGCGCATCGCTGATCTCCCCTTGATGCCAATGGACGCATATGCGGCACCCGATCGCGGGACTGTCGCACGGGTCAGCCGTTGCACCCGGCCCGCGACTTGTTAGACTGGAACGGAGCAGTGGGAGAAGGGGCAAGGAAGGAACAATGGCCGAACGCAGCACCCTGTCACACCTGTTGGGGCGCATTGCCCGGGTCGGCCGGGGTCAGGGCACCGCGCGCGATCCCCTGACCCTGTGTGAAGAGCTGTTGGGCGACAAGGGCGAAGTGTCGGGCCTCGCCGCCGCGATGGAGATCCTTGACGGGGCGGAGGCGTTGAACAATGGCGAGCTGGCGGAGTTCTTCGAGGCCTTGGCCGACCGGTTCTGCGTCGATCACAAGGCGCTGGCAAAGGCCGTGGCGGACTGGGACGGCGAAAGCGGTGAGGGCGCGCGCGCCATTCACGACATCAGCGAGCCGCGCAGCCAGGAGCTGATCCGCCGCATTAACCGCGCGCCCGGCGCCACCGCGCGTCTGGTGGCCCTGCGCGCCAAGCTGGTGCAGCACGTCCGCGCCAACTCGGCGCTGCGCGGGCTGGATGGCGATTTCCTGCACCTTTTCTCGAGCTGGTTCAACCGCGGGTTCCTGGAGCTGCGCCATGTCGATTGGCAAAGCCCGGCGGAAGTGCTGGAAAAGATCATCTCCTACGAGGCGGTGCATGAGATCACCGGCTGGGACGACCTGCGCCAGCGGGTGGCGGACCCGGACCGGCGGCTGTTTGCCTTCTTTCACCCGGCCATGCCGGACGACCCGCTGATCTTTGTCGAAGTGGCGCTGATGGCCGAGATCCCCGGCGCGATCGGCGAGATCATCAACGGCACGCGCGAGGCTATCGACCCGGAGGCGGCGAAGGTCGCGGTGTTCTATTCGATTTCGAACTGCCAGGCGGGGCTGCGCGGCATCTCCTTCGGCAACTTCCTGATCAAACAGGTGGTGGCCGAGCTGCAGGCGGAACTGCCGGGGCTGTCCGCCTTCGTCACGCTCAGCCCGGTGCCGGGTCTGCGCCGCTGGGCCATGGCCGGGGGGGAAGGGCTGCTCGATGACACCGGCTGGATGCCCGAGGACGGCGTGCCCGACGAGGCGCTGACCGCGCGCATTGCCGCGCGCTACCTGACCGGGGCGCGCCGCCCCATGGGCACCGCCTTCGACCCGGTGGCGCATTTCCACCTGGGCAATGGCGCGCAGCTTCATGCGGTGCACGCGGGCGCCGACCCGTCGGATACGGGGCGAGGAAATTCCTGGGGGGTCATGGTGAATTATCTCTATGATCTCAGCAAGATAGAGGCCAATCACCAGGCCTATGCCAATGAGGGTGAGATTGCCGCTGCGCCCAAGGTGCGCACGCTGGCACGCAAGTAAGGGACAACAAACATGTATGCACAGAACCACCTGGCCCACGCCATTTCGCGGGCCTCGGACGGGCGCGGGGAGGCGCTGTTCCTGACCCGCCACCCGGATGGTGCCGAGGTGACCTATGCGGAGTTCTGGGCGGGTGCCGAACGCATGGCGGCGGTGCTGGTGGCGGCGGGAGTGACCCCCGGCGACCGGGTCGCGGTGCAGGCGCCCAAGACGGTGGCGATGCTGGAGCTCTACGTCGGGTGTGTGCTGGCAGGCGGCGTCTTCCTACCGCTCAACACCGCCTATACGCCTGCTGAGGTCGCCTATTTCCTGGGGGATGCCAGCCCGCGAGTCTTTGTCTGTGATCCCGGCAAATTGGACGCGCTGACCCCTATCGCGGATGAGGCGGGTGTGGCGAATGTCTTTACCCTCGGGGCGGGTGAAGTGGGCTCGCTTGTCGACGCCCAAGCCGGGGCGGAATCCGGGTTCACTGCCGTTGCGCGCGGCGCGGAAGACCTGGCCGCGATCCTTTACACATCAGGAACGACGGGGCGCTCCAAGGGGGCGATGCTGACTCACCGGGCGCTGGCCTCCAACTCCGATGTGCTGCGCGATTACTGGCGCTTCACGGCACAGGACGTACTGATCCACGCGTTGCCGATCTTCCACACGCACGGGCTGTTCGTCGCCACCAATGTGACCCTGATGGCGGGCGGATCCTGCATCTTCCTGCCCGGTTTCGATGCCGAGGCAGTGATGGGCTACATGCCGCGTGCAACGGCGATGATGGGCGTGCCGACCTTCTATACCCGCCTGTTGGACCAGGAGGGGCTGGGGGAGGCCGCGCAGAACATGCGCCTCTTCGTGTCGGGCTCCGCGCCTCTGTTGGCTGAGACCCATGATCGCTGGCGCGCGGTGACCGGCCATGCGATCCTGGAGCGTTACGGCATGACGGAAACCAACATGAACACCTCGAACCCCTACGACGGCGACCGCCGCGCGGGCACCGTGGGCTTTCCGCTGCCGGGGGTCGAGCTGAAGATCTGTGACCCGGAGACCGGTGAGGAGCTGGCGCAGGGCGAGATCGGCGTGATCGAGGTGCGTGGGCCGAATGTCTTCGCCGGGTACTGGCAGATGCCCGAGAAAACCGCCGAAGAGCTGCGCGTGGATGGTTGGTTTATCACCGGCGACCTGGGGATGGTCGACGCAGATGGCTATGTGACCATCGTCGGGCGCGGCAAGGACCTGATCATCACCGGGGGTTTCAATGTCTACCCGAAGGAGGTCGAGGGCGTGATCGACGCTCTGCCCGGTGTGTTGGAAAGCGCGGTGATCGGCGTGCCGCACAGGGATTTCGGCGAGGGGGTTGTTGCCGTGGTCGTGCCCGAGAAGGAGGCGGAGGTGACGCCGGAGGCAGTGACCTCGGGCGTTGCGGATCAGCTGGCGAAGTTCAAGCAGCCCAAGGCGGTGGTCGTTTTGCCCGAACTGCCGCGCAATACGATGGGCAAGGTGCAGAAGAACGTGCTGCGTGAGGAATATGCGGGGCTTCTGTCCTGAGGGATTGCGCCCTTTCCTCATGCGCCTGCGGCGCAATCGTCAAGGTCGCGGCAGGGGCCTCGCTGCGCTCGGCCCCCTTTTAGCGTGACGTGAGGCTGTTCCCAATGTCCTGGGTCGCACGGATGTGAGGTTGGAACGGGGCGCTGCCCCGGCGGCAGCAAGCTGCCGCTCCCCGGGATATTTTTGGAAAGATAAAGGGGGCTTAGAGCCGATCCTTAAGCTGGTAGCCCCAATAGGCCGCGCGCAGGAGCAGGCGGCGGGCCGGGCCAAGCGGAATACGTGCAAGCGGGCTTGCATGGATGGCACCTGCGTCGCCGCGTCCCAGCGCCATGTCGGCGAGCCGTGCGCCGGTCCAGGTGCCCATGGCGACGCCGTTGCCGTGATAGCCGAGCCCGGCCCAGGCATTCGGCCAGTCGCCGAGCGGTCCGCCGTAGGGGGTAAGGCTGCGGGTCAGGCAGACGAGGCCGGACCAGAAATTCGGGGTTTCCACATCTGTCCAGGCGGGGAACATACGGGCGAGATCGGCGCGTGTCCTGGCGCGCATGGCCTCCTGGCCATCGGGCGTAGCGGTCACATTTCCGCGTGTTCCGATCAGGAAACGCCCGTCAGGCAGCAGCCGGAAATAGTGCAAGAGATTGCGCGAGTCATAAGCCATCAGGTCGGTGGTCCACCCCTGGGCGGTTCTCTCGTCCTCGGTGAGGGGCCGTGTGACCAGGATGTTGGACTGCACGGGCAGGTAACGTGCGGAAAGCCAGTCGGGCAGGTCGTCGGAGCTGTAGCCATTGGTGGCGAGGATCAGTTTCTGCGCCGTGACCGTGCCGGTCGGGGTCTCCAGCCGGTAGCCTTGCGTAAGCGGCGTGATCTGCGTCACCGGGCTCTGCGCACGAATGTCGGCGCCCGCCTTCTGCGCCGCAAGGGCCAGCCCATGCGCATAGAGCGCCGGGTTCAGTGCAAAGCCCAGCTTCAGGTGCATGGCGCCGTGGAACTCGGCCCCTGCCATGCCCCGGTCGGCCAGGGCGGTTTTGGGGATGATCTCGGCTGCCACGCCCATGGATTGCCAGTCGGCCGCTTCGGCCTGCAGGTCCTTCATGCGGGAGGGGAGGTGGGCCAGCTGAACCTCGCCGTCCGAGTGGGTTTCCGCGTCGATTCCATGCGCATCAAGCAGGTCTGCGACCAGCTCCACCGCGGCGCGTTCAGCGGCGTAATAGGCGCGGGTGGCGGCTTCACCATGGTGTTTACTCATGGTTTCGGGCGACATTTTCGCCCCGCCTGCGCAGCAGAACCCGCCATTGCGCCCCGAGGCGCCCCAGCCGGGGCGTTCAGCGTCCAGAACCGTGACCTGCGCCCCGGCCTGGGCCAGATGCAACGCGGCAGACAGGCCGGTGTAGCCTGCGCCGATCACCGCGACCTCGGTCGTCAGATCACCATCAACCTGCGGCCAGTCTTGGTCGGGCAGGCACCAGAAGCATTCGGACCTAGCGTCCGCGGAATAGGCATATGGCTCGTAGATACGCTTCACAACCGACCTAGGTAGGTACGGTATTCCACCTGGCTGATCTCATTGGCCAGCTTGACGATCTCGTCATGGCGCACGGCGGCATAGACGTCGCGGTAGCGGGCGCCGAGAAGGCCTTCGATGAAGGGGCTGGCCTCGAATGCTTCGACCGCCTGGCGCCAGGTCGCGGTCAGGCGCTGGGCGCGCACCGCATCCGGGTCATCCAGAGGAAGGGGCAGGTCGGGCGTCGTGTCGAGCCCGTGCAGCATGCCCCCCAGGATTGCCGCGATTGCCAGATAGGGGTTGGCATCGGCACCGGAGATCCGATGTTCAAGCCGAGCAGCCGGGCCCTTGGTCTCCGGCAAGCGTACCCCGGCGGCGCGGTTGTCAAAGCCCCAGTCGGGGGCCGAAGGCGCGAAACTCATCGGCTGGAAGCGGCGATAGGAGTTCATGTGTGGGGCAAACAACGCCTGCGCCTCACGCATGGTGCTCAGCACCCCGCCCACGGCGGCCTTCAGCGTGTCCGACACACCTTCACCATCATGGTCGAAGATGTTCTTGCCGTCCGCATCCACCACCGAAACATGGGCGTGCAACCCGTTGCCCGGGAAACCCGCATATGGTTTGGGCATGAAGGTCGCCTCCATCCCATGCGCCCGGGCCACGCCACGCACCAGGCGGCGGAACAAAAGCGCGGTGTCGGCGGCATCCATCACGTCATCGGTGTGGTGGAAGTTGATCTCAAACTGGCCCGGCCCGTATTCGGCAATCAGCGTGTCGGTGGCCAGCCCCTGCACGGCTGCCGCGTCCAGGATCGCATCCAGAATGCCCTGGGTGCGCTCCAGCACCTCAAGGTCATAGTTCTGCGCCATGGGCGAGCGGTCGGGTGGCTCGGGCGCCGCGTCCAGATCGCTGCGCGGCTTGAACAGGTAGAATTCCAGTTCGGTCGCCAGCACCGGGTTCAGCCCCCGGTCAGCAAAGCGTTTGACCACGTTTGCCAATTGTACGCGCGGGGACAACTGGCTGACCTCGCCGGTGTCCGGGTCCAGCATCTCGACCTGGACCTGGGCCACGTGGCCGTCCGCCCAGGGCACCGGTTTTAGCGTGCCGGGAATGGGTATGATGCGCCCGTCCGGATCGCCGACGATGATGCCCAACCCGGTGGCCTCGACCTCTTCGCCCAGGATGTTGGGCGCATAGGTCGAATGGGGCAGGCGCACGCCGCCCTCGGCCAGTTTCTTTTCGTCGTTGCCCGGCAGCCACTTGCCGCGCAGCACCGCGTTCACGTCACAGAGCATCAGCTCCAGCCGGTCGGGACGCCCGTGCCTGTCGCAATAGGCGGCGTATTCTTGCAAGAAATCGGACATCAGTTGGCTTCCTGTTCGTCCCTCTGGCGCTGTGCGATGGCGCGTTTGGACATGAGCGATGTTGTGATCACGCCGACGGCGACGATCGAGATCAGGATGGTCGAGAGCGCGTTGATCTCGGGCGAGACCCCAAGGCGCACGGCCGAGAAGATCTTGATCGGCAGGGTGGTGGCGCTGGGGCCGGCCGTAAACGACGCGATGACGAGGTCGTCGAGCGAAAGGGTAAAGGCCAGGAGCCAGCCGGAGATCACGGCGGGTGCGATGATCGGCAACGTCACCAGGCGGAAGGCGTGGAACGGGGTCGCGCCGAGGTCCAATGCTGCCTCTTCCAGTGAGCGGTCGAAGGTGACCAGGCGCGAGCTGACCACGACCGAGACGTAGCACATGGAAAAGGTCGTATGCGCCAAGACGATGGTGGTGATCGACCGGTCCAGCCCGATGGCGATGAACAGCAGGAGCAGAGACAGGCCAGTGATCACCTCGGGCATCACAAGCGGCGCGTAGATCATGCCGGAAAACAACGTGCGCCCGGCAAAGCGCCCGCCGCGCACCATGGTGTAGGCGGCCATGGTGCCCAGAACGGTGGCGAAGGTCGATGACAGGACCGCGACCTTCAGCGTGTTCAGGGCCGCGTCCAGGAAGGCCTCGTTTCGGAACAGCTCGCCATACCATTTGGTCGAGAAGCCCGCCCAGACCGTAACCAGCTTGCCACCGTTGAACGAATAGACGATCAGGATCAGCATCGGGATGTAAAGGAAGGCGAAGCCCAGGGTCAGGCTGACGGTGTTGAACCAGCTCAGGCGTCTCATTGCTCGGCCTCCCTCTGTTTCTCCTCATTGCGCTGGAACAGCACGATGGGAATGATCAAGAGAAGCAGCAGGATCACGGCCACGGCGGAGGCCACCGGCCAGTCGCGGTTCGAGAAGAACTCCTCCCACAGCACCTTGCCGATCATCAGCGTCTCGGACCCGCCCAGAAGAGCCGGGATAACGAACTCACCCATGGCCGGAATGAAGACCAGGAAGCTGCCCGCGATGATGCCCTGTTTCGACAGGGGCAGGGTGACCAACCAGAAGGCGGTGAAGCGCGAGCAGCCCAGGTCTTCGGCGGCTTCCAGCAGGCTTTCGTCCAGCCGTTCAAGGGCTGCGTAGATCGGCAGCACCATGAAGGGCAGGTAGGTATAGACGATGCCGATATAGACGGCGGTGTTTGTGTTGAGGATGGTCAAGGGCTCGTTCAGCACGCCAATGCCCATCAATAGCTGATTGAGCAGCCCCTCCTGGCTCAGGATCGCCTTCCACGCATAGACGCGGATCAGGAAGGAGGTCCAGAACGGCAGGATTACCAACATCATCAGGGTCGGGCGCCATTCATCCGGCGCGCGGGTCATAGCATAGGCGATCGGGTAACCGACGATCAACGTCATGATGGTCGAGACGATCGCGATTTTCAGGCTCGACAGGTAGGCTTTCCAATAGAGGCTGTCTTCGGCAAGGAACCAGAAGTTCTCCAGGTCCAGCTGCGAGGCCCAGTCGGTTATCCCCTCCCACCCCTGGGACAGATCCAGCTGCGGCGTATAGGGTGGGATCGACAGTTCGATGTCCGACAGGCTGATCTTGAGCACGATCAGGAAGGGCACCAGAAACAGCGCCAGAAGCCAGGCGTAGGGAACTGAAATCAGGGCAAAACGGCGCATCAGTCCACCAGCACGGCACCGGCCGTGTCCGTGAAGCTCAGCCAGACCTCGTCTTCCCAGGTAAAGGTCCGCCGCGCTACGCGGCGGGTATTGGCGGTCTGGGCCTTGATGATCTGCCCATTGGCCAGCTCGACGTGATAGGTCGAGATATTGCCCAGGTAGGCGATGTCATGGACCTTGCCGCGGATCGCGTTGTTGCGGTCGGCGGGCTTGTCCGGCGTGATCGTCACCTTCTCGGGCCGGATTGCCAGGGCGACCTCGGTGCCCTCGGCCAGGTTGCGTTGCGTCGCGGCCCAGAGCGGCGATTGGCCTTCGGCGAAATGGATATGCACATGATCGGCATCGGCCCGCGTGGCCTTGCCGCGAATGATGTTCACGTCACCCAGGAAGTCGGCGACATAGACCGAGTTGGGCTCTTCATAGATGCGGTCGGGCGTATCGACCTGGACGATCTTGCCGTGGTCCATGACCGCCACGCGGGATGACACCGTCATCGCCTCCTCCTGGTCATGGGTTACGATGACAAAGGTGGTGCCGGTGGTTTCCTGAATGTCCATCAGCTCGAACTGGGTTTCCTGACGCAGCTTCTTGTCGAGCGCGCCCAGGGGTTCGTCCAGCAGCAGCAGTTTCGGCGCCTTGGCAAGGCTGCGTGCGAGCGCCACGCGCTGGCGCTGGCCGCCGGAAATCTGGTGCGGCTTGCGCTGGGCGAACTGGCCCAGTTGCACCAGGCGCAGCATTTCCTCGACGCGGTTGCCGATCTTGTCCTTGTCCATGCCCTCGCGCTTGAGGCCGAAGGCGATGTTGTCCCAGACCGACAGATGCGGAAACAGCGCGTAGCTTTGGAACATCATGTTCACCGCGCGCTTGTTGGGCGGCACGGGCGCAATGTCCTGCCCGTCTAGCAGGATCGTGCCCTCGGTCGGGCTTTCGAACCCGGCCAGCATGCGCATCATCGTGGTCTTGCCGCAGCCCGACGGGCCCAGCAGCGAGAAGAATTCTTTTTCGTGGATATCGAGCGTCAGATCGTCGATCGCGGTGAAGTCGCCGAAGCGCTTGGTCACGTTCTTGAACTGGATGATCGGTTTCGCTTCCGGGTCGCTCCACGGGGCAAAAACCTGCTGTTCGGCGGCATCGGCCATCGTCACCTTCCTTCGCGCATGTCTGGGATGGAAAACGCCCCCCGAAAGGCCAGCTTGCGGGGGGCGAACGGCTCAGGTGCCCGATTTGATCCGGGTCCACATGCGGGTCACGACCCGCTGGACCTTCGCCGGATAGGGCGTGGTGGTGTAAAGCGTCTCCATCGCCTCGGGGGTCGGGTAGATCGCCGGGTCGGTGATCACGTCCTCTTCCAGGTGGTCCTGCGAGGCCTTGTTGCCGTTGGCGTAGTAGACGTAGTTCGACGCCGCCGCCATGTTCTGGGCATCCATGATGAAGTTCAGGAAGGCATGCGCGCCCTCCGGGTTCGGCGCATCGACCGGGATCGCCATCTGGTCGAACCACATCAGCGAGCCTTCCTTGACGGCGTTATAGGCGATCTCGACCCCGTTTTCGGCCTCGTCGGCGCGGTCACGGGCCTGCAGCACGTCGCCGGACCAACCCACGGCCACGCAGATATCGCCATTGGCCAGCGCGTTGATGTATTCCGAGCTGTGGAACTTCTGCACATGCGGGCGCACGGCGGTCAGGATCGGTTCCGCCTTGGCGATCACGTCTGGGTCATGGCTGTCGGGATCCTCGCCCAGATAGGCCAGGGCGGCGGGGATCAGCTCGGTCGGGGCATCCAGGAAATGCACGCCGCAGCTCGCCAGTTTCTCCATATTGGCGGGGTCGAAGATCAGGGCCAGGCTGTCGATGGGCGCGTCTTCACCCAGAACTTCGGTGACCTTGGCCACGTTCACGCCGATGCCGGTAGAGCCCCACATGTAGTTGATCGAATAGGCGTTGTCCGGGTCATACTGCGCGGTGCGCGAGCTGATCGCGTCCCACATGTTGGCAATGTTGGGGAGCTTGGACATGTCGAGCTTCTGGAACGCGCCCGCGGTGATTTGGCGTTGCAGGAAGGTGCCGGTCGGCACCACCACGTCATAGCCCGACCCGCC
Organism: Aliiroseovarius sp.; assembly: GCF_965228805.1. Classification (NCBI taxonomy): domain Bacteria; kingdom Pseudomonadati; phylum Pseudomonadota; class Alphaproteobacteria; order Rhodobacterales; family Paracoccaceae; genus Aliiroseovarius; species Aliiroseovarius sp. Next base: position 2,514,569 of record NZ_CBDDIE010000003.1, read on the forward strand.
GGCCAGCATCTTGGTTTCCAGTACTTCGTTCGAGTCGAACACGTCATAGATCAGGTCATAGCCGGTCTCGGCCTCGAACTTCTCCAAGAGGCCCTCGTCGATGTAATCCGACCAGTTGTAGACACGTACCTCTTCGGCCGTGGCCGCACCTGCGCCGAGGGCCAGCGCGACCCCCATGGTCACCCAAGTCTTGTTCATTCCAATTGCTCCCTGTTGTATCGGGGTCGCGCCCCGGATTGTGCGACATTTGATCAAAAAAACGCGCGCAAGGCAATATGGTAAAATTCGCCGCGTCGCGTTAGGCTGCAATTCGAGCTTATCCACGGTGCCGATTTTGGCAAAGAGATTGTGACAGGAGGCAGGGGCGTGCAGGGCAGGGCGGCGAAACTACCGGATCACGAGAAGGTCTATCGCAGGTTGCGCGAGATGATCCTGTATGGGGAGCTCACGCCGGGCCAGGCGGTGACTATCCAGGGGTTGGTTGAAACCCTGGGCGTGGGCATGACGCCGGTGCGCGAGGCGATCCGCCGACTGACATCGGAAGGGGCGCTGGTGTTCCAGGGAAACCGTCGGGTCAGCGTGCCGGAAATGGACGCCGAAGAATGGGAAGAGATCGCCTTCGCCCGGCTGTCCATCGAACCGGAACTGTCCCGTTTAGCTGTTGAAAACATGGGGGCGGAGGACATTACGCGCCTTGTTTCCATCGACGATCAGCTCAATGCGGCGATCGACCGGGGGGATGTGCGCGGCTACCTCGAACACAACTACCGTTTCCACCGCGCTCTCTATGAGTTGTCGGGTGCGCATGTGCTTCTGTCCATCGCCAACATGCTTTGGCTGCGGGGCGGGCCGGGTCTGCGTGTGGTGCTGGGGCGCTATGGCACCGCCAACCTGCCCGACAAGCATGCCGAGGCCCTGGCGGGCATGCGTGCGGGTCAGCCCGAGGTGGTGGCAGAAGCGATCCGCGGCGACATCCAGCAGGGAATCGACACGGTGCGCGTCCACCTTCTTGGCGAAAAGGTTTGATCAAAACACAGGCACTCCATTGACAGCACATTTTTTGATCATATTCTGTGCGGGACTTCGAATTCGGCCCCACAGGAGTGCCTGCCATGAACAAGATCACGAATCACCTGCCCACCGCCGAGCTTCAGGCAATCGATGCGGCCCACCATATGCATCCGTTCACGGCGGGCGGCGAGCTGGCCCAGAAGGGTGCGCGCGTCATCACCGGCGCCGATGGGGTGTGGCTGCGCGACAGCGAGGGCAACCGGATCCTCGACGCCATGGCGGGCCTGTGGTGCGTGAACATCGGCTATGGCCGTGACAGCCTGGCCGACGTAGCCGCACGCCAGATGCGCGAGCTGCCCTATTACAACACCTTCTTCCAGACCACCCACGTGCCCGCCATCGCGCTGGCGCAAAAGCTGGCGGAACTGGCGCCGGGTGATCTGAACAACGTGTTCTACGCCAACGGCGGCTCGGACGCGAATGACACGAACATCCGCATGGTGCGCACCTATTGGGCCGAGAAGGGCCAGCCGCAGAAAGAGGTGATCATCTCGCGCTGGAACGCCTATCACGGCTCGACCATTGGCGGCACCTCGCTGGGCGGCATGAAGGGCATGCACGGCCAGGGTAGCCTGCCGATTCCGGGCATCGAGTTCATCGACCAGCCCAATTGGTGGGCCGAGGGCGGCGACATGTCCCCCGAGGACTTCGGCCTGGCCCGTGCGCAAGAGCTTGAGGCGAAAATCCTGGAACTTGGCGAGGACAAGGTTGCCGCCTTCATCGCCGAACCGGTGCAGGGCGCGGGCGGGGTGATCGTTGCCCCCGACACCTACTGGCCGGAAATCCAGCGTATTTGCGACAAGTATGACATCCTGCTGATCGCCGATGAGGTCATCTGCGGTTTCGGCCGCACCGGCGAATGGTTCGGCAGCCAGTATTACGACATCCGGCCCAATATCATGACCGTGGCCAAGGGGCTGAGCTCCGGCTATGCGCCGATTGGCGCCTCAATCGTGACGGACGAGGTCGCCGCCGTGCTGGCGGGCACGGAGTTCAACCACGGTTACACCTACTCCGGCCACCCGGTGGCCTGCGCCGTGGCGCTGGAAAACCTGCGCATCATGGAGGAGGAGGGCATTGTCGATCATGTGAAGAACGTGGCCGCGCCCTACCTGGCCGAGAAATGGCATGAGCTGGCCGACCACCCGATGGTGGGGGAAACCAAGATCGTCGGGCTGATGGCCTCGCTGGCACTGGTGCCGGAGAAGGGAAGCCGCGCGCCCTTCGCCTCGGCCCCCGGCACCGTGGGGTTCATGACCCGCGAACGCTGTTTCGCCAACAACCTGATCATGCGCCACGTCGGCGACCGGATGATCATCGCGCCGCCTCTTGTCATTACGCCCGCCGAGATCGACGAGCTGATCGCCCGCGCCCGCACATCGCTGGACGAGGCCTATGAAAACGTCAAGAACGCCGGGTTACTGGTCGCCAAGGCGGGGTGAAACATGGATATCCTGACCGCGAATGACCGGGTGGGGGAGTTCCCCCATTCCTGGTACGCCGCGACAGCCACGCCGCCGGAGCCTTTCCCGGCGGCGGAGGGCGCGATGCAGGCGGACCTTTGCATCATTGGCGCCGGATTTACCGGGCTGTCGGCGGCGCTGCACGCTGCCCAATCCGGGCTGAAGGTCGTGTTGCTGGAGGCCCACCGTGTGGGCTTCGGCGCCTCCGGGCGCAATGGCGGTCAGGTCGGCACTGGTCAGCGTTTGGAACAGGACGAGCTGGAGGAGATGGTCGGTCGCGACCGTGCCCGGCAGCTCTGGGACCTGTCGCTGGAAAGCGTGCAGCTGGTGCGTGCTCTGGTGGCGCAACACGCGCCCGAGGCCGATTGGCAGGACGGCATCCTTCATGCCGATCACCGTGAGAGATTCGTGCCGCATAGCCATGATTATGCGAAGAAATTACAGGACGAGTACGGTTACGACCTGATCCGAGCGGTCGACCGCGATGAGATCCGGCATCTCTGCGGCTCGCCTGCCTATCACGGCGGCACGTTGGACATGGGCGGCGGCCACATCCACCCGCTGCGCTTCGCCTTCGGACTGGCGCGGGCTTGCGCGGCAGCTGGGGTGACGATCTGCGAAACTTCCCGCGTCACCGGCGTGACCGAGGGCGACCCGGTCACCGTGACCACCGAAAAGGCCACGATCAAGGCGGGCCATGTGCTCTGGGCCTGCAACGGCTACCTGGGCCACGCCCAGGGTCAGGTCGCCGCGCGGGTCATGCCGATCAACAATTTCATCATCGCCACCGAACCGCTGGACCCGCATGACGCGGAAAACCTCATTCGCGGCAGCCACGCGGTGGCCGACAGCAAGTTTGTCATCAACTACTTCCGCCTGTCCGAGGACAACCGCATGCTCTTCGGCGGGGCGGAAAGCTATGGCTATCGTTTCCCCAAGGACATCATGGCGCTGGTGTCGAAACCGATGCTGGAGATCTACCCCCAGCTCAATGGGGTCGAGATCGACTATGCCTGGGGCGGCACGCTGGGCATTACCATGAATCGCATGCCGCATTTTGCGCGGCTGGCGGGCAATATCCTGACCGCCTCGGGCTATTCCGGCCACGGGGTGGCGATGGCAACCCTGGGCGGTAAGCTCGCCGCCGAAGCCGTGGCGGGGCAAGCGGGGCGGTTCGATATCATGGCCGATGTGCCCACCCCGCGTTTTCCCGGGGGCGCTGCCCTGCGCTGGCCGCTCTTGGTGCTGGCGATGGTCTGGTTCAGCCTGCGCGACAAACTGTAGCTCTTTCGCGCCCAACCACTTGACCGATGCTATTGTCCCCGCCGCGTCGGGCCGTTATCTCTCGTCGGGATCAAAGGAGCGCGCTAATGGCCAATCGGGACGTACAAGAGGCCCAGGAACGGGAAAAGTCGAAACGCATCGGTGCGCTCAGCGGGCTGTGGCCGTTCATGCGACCGCACAAGCTGATGATATTGGCTGCCTTCCTGGCACTGGTCTTTACCGCGGCGATCTCGTTGATCCTGCCCATCGCGGTGCGCCGGGTGATCGACGGGTTTGGCGAATCGACCGCCGAGCTGCTGGACAGCTACTTCCTGGCCGCCCTGGCCGTGGCGGGCGCCTTGGCGCTGGGCACCGGGCTGCGCTACTACCTTGTCACCCGCCTGGGCGAACGGGTCGTCGCGGACATTCGCAAGGCCGTCTTTGACCGTGTGATCGGCATGTCGCCGACCTTCTTCGAACGCATCATGACTGGCGAGGTACTGAGCCGCATCACCACCGACACCACGCTGATCCTGTCGGTGATCGGCTCTTCCGTCTCGGTCGCCCTGCGCAACGTTTTCATCTTCCTGGGTGGCATGGTCCTGATGCTGCTGACTTCGGCCAAGCTGACTGGCTTGGTCCTGCTGATCGTGCCCGCCGTTGTGGTGCCGATCATCATCCTGGGCCGCCGCATGCGCGTGCTGAGCCGCGAGAACCAGGACTGGATCGCCAAGAGCTCGGGCAATGCCTCCGAGGCGCTTCTGTCCGTGCAGACCGTGCAGGCCTTTACCCATGAAGATCTGTCGCGCGCCGAGTTTTCAGATGTGACGGAAAAGAGCTTCGTCGCCGCCCGCAAGCGCATCACCACCCGCGCCGCCATGACCGTGATCGTCATCGCGCTGATCTTCTCGGGCGTTGTGGGCGTCTTGTGGATCGGTATGCGCGATGTGACCGCGGGCAATGTCTCGATCGGCGCGCTGGTGCAATTCGTGATCTACGCCGTGATGGTCGCGGGCGCCGTGGGCGCCCTGTCGGAAATCTGGTCGGAACTGCAACGCGCCGCAGGGGCCACCGAGCGCCTGGTGGAGCTGTTGAATGCCGAAGACAATGTGCTGGACCCGGCCCAGCCCAAGCCCATCACCACGCGCCCGGCCGGTGGGGTCAGTTTCAACGACGTGACTTTCCATTACCCGGCGCGCCCCGATGCGCCTGCTCTGCATGAGATCGACCTGCAGATCGCCCCCGGCGAGACCGTTGCGCTTGTCGGCCCCTCGGGTGCGGGTAAGTCCACCATCATCCAGCTGATGCAGCGCTTTTATGACCCGGATCAGGGGAGCGTGACCTTGGACGGTGTGGATCTGAGCGAGATGCGCCGCGACGACTTCCGCCAGTACATGGCGCTGGTGCCCCAGGACGCTGTCATCTTTGCGACTTCGGCGCGTGAGAACATTCGTTTTGGCAAGCCTGACGCCACCGATGCCGAGGTCGAGGCCGCCGCCAAGGCCGCTGCCGCCCATGATTTCCTGTCGAAACTGCCGGAAGGCTACGACACCTTTGTCGGCGAACGCGGCGTGATGCTGTCGGGAGGCCAGAAACAGCGTATCGCCATCGCCCGCGCCATCCTGCGCGACGCGCCGGTGTTGCTGCTGGACGAGGCGACCTCGGCGCTGGACGCCGAAAGCGAACGTCTGGTGCAGCAGGCGGTCGAGGCCATGGCCCAGGATCGCACCACCGTGATCGTTGCCCACCGACTGGCCACGGTGAAGAAGGCCGACCGCATCGTCGTCTTCGACGAGGGGCGTATCGTCGCACAGGGCACCCACACGGAACTGGTGGCCCAGGACGGGCTCTACGCACGCCTTGCAAAACTGCAATTCACCGAGGGGCTTGCCGCAGAGTAAGCCCTGATTTCCACGTCACGTCACACTTGCACGCGAGAGGCGAAAGCCCCACACTCAACCCCCAAGAACCGCCCGAAAAACAACGGGCCAGGGGAGGGAGTGATACATGTATCCGTTCAATTCGGTGGCCGACCGTGATGCCGTCGTCAATGAAATGCCGTGGGACAAGCGCGACAAGCCGGTCACGATCTATGGCCGCCTGAAAAGGACCGCCGAAGAACATGGATCGCGCCCCGCCGTGTCCTACCAGATCACCTCGGGCCCGACGGACCCGGTGGAGATGGTCACCTGGCAGGAAATGCATGATCGCTCGGTTCAGGCCGCGAACCTGTTTCGCTCTCTGGGTGTGGGCGAAAAGGACGTTGTCGCCTACCTGCTGCCTAATGCGAACGAGACCTTCTATGCGCTCCTGGGCGGCTCCATCGCCGGGGTCGTCAATCCGATCAACCCGCTTCTGGACGCCGAACAGGTTGCGGGCATTCTGCGCGAAACCGGCGCGAAGGTGCTGGTCACGCTGAAGAGCTTTCCCAAGACCGAGGTTGCCCAGCTGGCCGCCGAGGCGGTCAAGATGGCCCCGAACGTCAAGACGGTGCTGGAGATCGACCTCAACCGCTACCTCACCTTCCCGAAAAGCTGGATCGTGCCGCTGATCCGGCCCAAGAACCCGGTCAGCCACAATGCCCGGGTGCTGGATTTCAATGCCGAGATGGCCAAGCAGAACACCACGCTGGACTTCGAGGACCGCGAGGTTGACCGCGTCGGCGCCTATTTCCACACCGGCGGCACCACCGGCACGCCCAAGGTGGCGCAACACACCTATGGCGGCATGATGTATAACGGCTGGTTGGGCGCGCATCTGCTGTTCAACGCCGAGGACGTGATCATCTGCCCGCTGCCGCTGTTCCATGTCTTTGCGGTGCAGGTCATCTTCATGGCCGGGATCACCTCGGGCTGTCACATGGTCTTCCCGACGCCGGCGGGCTATCGCGGCGATGGCGTGTTCGACAACTTCTGGAAGCTGATCGAACGCTACAAGGTCAGTTTCGTGATCACCGTGCCCACCGCCATCGCCGCGCTGATGCAGCGCCCGGTGGATGCGGATGTGTCTTCGCTCAAGGTCGCCTTCTCGGGCTCCGCGCCCCTGCCGATCGAGCTTTACAACCGTTTCCAGGAAGCCACCGGCGTGACCATTGTCGAGGGCTACGGGCTGACCGAATGCACCTGCCTGGTCTCCTGCAACCCGCCGGGTGGCAACAAGAAGGTGGGTTCCGTCGGCGTGCCGCTGCCCTATACGGACGTGAAGATTGCCAATTGCGATACCGAGGGGAATATCCTTGAGGAATGCGATGTCGACGTGGTCGGCGAGATCTGCGTATCGAACCCCGGCGTTTTCGTCGGCAACACCTATACGGAGGCCGAGAAGAACGCGGGGCTTTACGCGGGCGGCACCCACCTGCGCACCGGGGACCTGGGCCGTATGGACGAGGACGGCTACCTGTGGATCACCGGCCGCGCCAAGGACCTGATCATTCGTGGCGGTCACAACATCGACCCGGCCGAGATCGAAGAGGCCCTGGCGGGTCACGAGGCGGTCGCCTTCGTCGGCGCCATCGGCCAGCCCGACAGCTACGCGGGCGAGCTGCCTTGCGCCTATGTCGAACTGGTCGGCGGGGCCGAGGCCTCGGTCGATGAGCTGATGGCCTATGCCAAGAAACACATCCACGAAAAGGCCGCCATGCCCAAGCATATCGAGGTGTTGGACGAACTGCCCAAGACCGCGGTTGGCAAGGTCTTCAAACCCGATCTGCGCAAGTCCGCGATTACCAGAGTCTATAACGCGGCACTGGCCAAGGCTGGTCATCCGGCTGAGGTGGTCGAGGTGCTCGATGACAAGAAACGCGGTCTGGTGGCCCGTCTGCGCGCGACCGGGGAGGTGGATTACGAGGCCGTCAGCCACACGCTGGGCGAGTTCACCCGCCCGTTCGAGTGGATGGACTGAGCCACCTGTCAGCGACATTCTGTCAACTCGCGACTTGATCCGAGGCCAAAGCTTTGCCACCCTTCGATTATTGACCTAGCGGAGGGTGGCTTATGTTTTTGACGAAGCTTGTTCAAAGTACGATTGCGGCAGCCGTGGTTCTGGCTGCACCGCTGACGGCGTCGGCGCAGCCTTATGAGAACTACTATTACGGGCACAAGGCCTGGACGGTCCATGTGGTGACCTTTGCCGACAACTCGCTGGCCTGCCGGGCGCGTGTCAGCGAACCGGGCGCCAGTTTCGCGATCTGGGCCGACGGCTATTCGGCGGTGACGCTGGAGTTCCTGCGTTCGAACTGGGATTTCTACGAAGGGCGCGAAGACATCATCGTGCAGATCGACCGGCGCGCCAGCTGGGATCTGACGGATGCAGACCTGTCCGGCAACCAGATCCTGTTCCAGCTGCCTGGAGGCAATGCTTCGGACCGGTTCCTGGGCGAGATCGTGCGCGGCAACCAGGTCAAGCTGTTCTCCAACTCGGGCGACTTTGTGGAAAGCTGGTCTCTGGCTGGCAGCTCTGCCTCGATTGACAAACTCATCGAATGCACGCGCCGCCTGCGCTGAGGCGCGGATGGCCGGTTTGGTGACGTCCCCCTCCGGCCCACCCGGCCGGAGGAAGGCAGTTTGTCAGCCCGGCCCAGCAGGGCCGAGCACCGTGGGTCAGTGCATCTTTTCGGTCAGGTTGATCGACACGACCTGGTTGTCCACCCCGTCGATGTGCATGACACGGCCCGCCGCTTCGGCGTCCAGTTTGCAGCGGCGCGCCCAACGTGGCCAGTTGGCCGGGATCAGCCCCAGCACCCGCGAGGCGCCCAGTTCACGGGCGGATTTGGTCATCTCGCTGATCAGATGGGCATGGACCACCCGGCGAATGCGCTGCGGGGTGTCATGGGCCACGAAGACGCGGCTCGATTCCCAGATGTTTTCCGCCACCGGGGCCTCGTCATACAGAAGGTCCGAGGGGATCGAATCCAAGAGCCCACGCTGCGCATCGCGGATCATGTAGGTGTAGATGCCACAGCGCGCCGTGGTGGGCGTCAGCCGAATGCCGGCCAGCACCTGGCCGAACTGATGCACCGCCACCCAGCGGCTTGCGGGCGTGTCGTATTGGTCGAACTCCATGCCCATGGCCTCGGGCAGATCCCAGTTGTTCTGCACAATGAACGACTGTCGCCGAGCGCGAAGAAGATTCGCAAAAAGCTCGCCATGGTTGTGGATATTTTCGAAAGAGAGCGTCGTGGTCTGCATGGTAAAGCCTCCAGCTTTGGTAAGGTTCCAGGTCCGGACGTCCGTGGAAGGGATCAGGCGCCCGGCTCAGATGAGCCGGTAGTCTTTCGCGCGCTGAATGGCCTCTGCGGACGTTCGGGCAAAGAGTTTGCGGCGCGCCGAAGTAAGGCGCGCCTTGAGGGCGCTTTCCGATATGCCCAGGCGTGCGGCTCCGGCGGCGTATCTCTCGCCGGACCCAACGACTTTCAGCGCTTCGATCTCGGCCCCCGTCAGGTTATCGGGCGGCTCGGTCTCGGTGTGGAGGCGAAGGATGATCCCGGACAGCTCGGCAATCTCCTCGTCCGTAAATTCCCGGTCCGCCCTTGCGATCCCCGCCACGGTGCGGGACGTCATTGGCCCGCAGGAGATCGAGACCCCATAGACGAGCCCGAATTTTCGGGCCTCGGCCATGATGTCGAACGGATCCGGGATGTCGATATCGCGCCAGCGTGTGGCTCCTGTGCGCGATATCCCCCAGGCAATCAGTGGGTCACGCAGCGCATAGGCGTGCTGCGTGTAGTGGTCCGTCCAGGCCTGTGGGTAGGTCTGGAAGGTCATCAGAGGGGCGGCAAACCGGATGTGAAGACCCACGAAATAGCCCGCCGGGGCCAGGTCGCCCAGTTCGGTGGTCAGGTCCTCTATGATCTGATTTTGTCCCATGATGGTTAAAGTCTAGGGATCATCGCGGAACGGGCACAACCGGAAATTGCGAGTTGACGCGGGGGAATCGGCAACAAAACGCGAGTCGCGAAAAAGTGTGTTTTTTGTAACCTAACCAAAAGTTTAGGGCCGTGTGGATAAGTCGGATCTTATCCACAGAGTTAACGTCGGGTTTCTCGCGTTAACTAACCATTAAGGTAGGTTAACGTGCCGAATCATGCCCATTTTGCGAATGCGCCGGCTCGTCGTTGTATGCAATTATAGGTTGAATCGAATCGACCTTGCCAATGTCGTATGGCGCTGCGCTCCCTCCACCAAAGGCGGGGCAGGGCATATCCGGGGGCTTGGCAACAAAAAAGCCCACGCGGGCAACAGAAGTTTCCAGCGCGGGCCTAGGATCGAGGGAAAGGGCCCCCTCAGATGGTGTTTTCGAACAGTTCGCGCAGGTTTGTGCGGTTGAGTTCGACGGGGTTTCCGCCGCAGCTGGGGTCGATGATGGCGCCTTCGACCAGGTCGTCCATCCGGTCGGGGGTGACGCCCATGTCGGAGAGTTTGCGGGGGATGCCCAGGCTGTCGTTAAACTGCTGCACGAAGTCCTGGAAGCCGACAAAGCCGCCCTTGATGCCCAGATATCCGGCCACCTGGTCGAAACGGTCACTGATTGCGGGCGCGTTGAAGGCCAGCACCGCGGGCATGCAGACCGCGTTTGTGGTGCCGTGATGCGTGCCGAAGATCGCGCCCACCGGGTGGGACAGGGCGTGGATCGCACCCAGGCCCTTCTGGAACGCCGTGGCGCCCATGGCGGCGGCCGACATCATGTTGGCGCGCGCCTCCAGGTCCGTGCCATCCGCATAGGCGCGCGGCAGGTTGTCGATCACCAGCTTCATGCCCTCGATTGCAATGCCTTGGGACATCGGGTGGTAATGCGGCGAGGAGAACGCCTCGACGCAATGGGCGAAGGCATCCAGACCCGTGCCTGCGGTAATGAACTTCGGCATTCCAACCGTCAGCTCCGGGTCGCAGATCACCACCGTGGGCAGGACCTTCGGGTGGAAGATGATCTTCTTGGCATGCGTCACCGAGTTGGTGATGACGCTGGCGCGCCCGACCTCGGACCCGGTGCCCGCGGTGGTCGGCACGGCGACGATCGGCGCAATCGCATCCGCATCCGCGCGGGTCCACCAGTCGCCGATGTCCTCAAAATCCCAGACCGGGCGCGTCTGCCCCGCCATGAAGGCAACCATCTTGCCCAGGTCCAGCCCCGAGCCGCCGCCGAAGGCAATGACCCCGTCGTGATCCCCGGCCTTGTAGGCGGCCACCCCGGCCTCCAGGTTCAGCTCGGAGGGGTTCGGATCGACCTCGCTGAACAGCCCGCGTCCCAGCCCGGCTTCCTCCATGATATCGAGCGTGGCCTGGGTGATCGGCAGGTCCGCCAGCCCCTTGTCGGTGACCAGCAGCGGGCGTTTCATCCCCGCCTGGGCGCAGGCCTCGGCCAGTTCCTGGATCCGGCCGGCGCCGAACTTGATTGCGGTCGGGTAGGACCAGTTTCCAACAAGGTTCATGTCGTCACCTTCTTCAGATGGTAGGATTTCGGACGGGTCAGGTTGTGGTAGCCGATCATCGACAGTCCACCGCCACGCCCGGTGTTCTTGCATCCGGTCCAGCACAGGCCGGGGTCGAGGTAATCGGCGCGGTTCATGAAGACGGTGCCGGTCTCGATCCGGTCGCCCACCCGCGCGGCGCGGTCCAGGTCGCGGGTCCAGAGCGAGGCGGTCAGCCCGAACTCGCTGTCATTCATCAGCCGGATCGCTTCCTCGTCGGACGACACTTTCATGATCCCCACCACCGGGCCGAAGCTCTCATCCCGCATCACCCGCATCTCATGGGTGACATCGGTCAGGATCTGAGGCGTCAGATAGGCGCCACCGTCATCCGCATCGAAGGGGGCGATATGGGCGGTCGCGCCCGCGTCCACCGCCTCGGCAATCTGCGCGCGCACCTCCTCGGCAAAACGCACATTCGCCATCGGGCCCAGGGTGGTATCTGCATCCAGCGGATTGCCCAGCCTGTAGCCGCGCACGATCGCCACCGCCTTGTCGACAAAGGCATCGTACAGGCTCTCATGCACATAGATGCGTTCGATCCCGCAGCAGCATTGCCCGGCGTTGAACATCGCCCCGTCGATCAGCGTATCGACGGCGGCGTCCAGATCGGCATCCTCCATCACATAGCCCGGATCCTTGCCGCCCAGCTCGGTGCCGACGCCGGTAAAGGTGCCCGCCGCGGCGCGTTCCATCGCCTGGCCGCCGCCAACGGATCCGGTGAAGTTCACGAAGTCAAACGCGTTGCCCGCGATCAGATCATTGGTCGTGCCATGGTCCAGGAAGACGTTCTGGAACACGTCTTCGGGCACCCCCGCCCCATGGAAGGCCGCCGCCATGCGCTCGCCCACCAACAGGGTCTGCGTGGCGTGTTTCAACATCACCACATTGCCCGCGATCAGCGCCGGCGCCACCGTGTTGATCGCGGTCATATAGGGGTAGTTCCACGGCGCCACCACGAAGACCACCCCGTGCGGCACGCGCTTGATATAGCGCTTGAAGCTCTCGTCCTCGCCCACCGCGATATCGGCCAGGCTCTCCGCCGCGATCGCCGCCATGTGGCTGGCACGCTCGTTGAAGCCGCCGAATTCGCCGCCATAGCGCACCGGGCGGCCCATCATATGCGCCAGCTCGGGCACGATCTCATCGTTCAGCGCGCCGACGGCGGCCACGCCCGCCATGACCAGCTCCACCCGCTCCGCCAGCGGCCGCGCGGCCCAATTCGCCTGCGCCGCCCGCGCGCGCTCTGCCGCCGCGAAGGCGTCCTTGCGCGACAGCACCTCACGGCTTGCATAGACCGATCCATCGATCGGCGAGATACAGTTCAAAACCTGGCCCATGCCATGTCTCCGTCTTTCATGGGGGGCTTCCCCCTTTCATCTTTCCATAAATATCCCGGGGGGAGCCGAAGGCGGGGGGCAGCGCCCCCCTTGTTCCATCCCCCGGCTTACGCCCGCTCGAACCCGCGCGCGATCTCCCAATTGGTCACCACCCGTTCGAACTCCTCGATCTCAACCTCGGCGGCGCGGGTGTAGTGATCCACGACCTCATCCCCCATCGCCGCGCGCAGCATCTTCGACCCTTTCAGCGCATCGCGTGCGGCTGCCAGATTGCCCGGGATCATGCCGCTTTCGCCCTGATAGACATCGCCGGTGGTGGGCGGCTGCAGCGCCAGCCCCTCCTCGATCCCGGCGATGCCCGCCGCCAGCATGCCCGCCATCGCCAGATAGGGGTTCATATCGGATCCCGGGATGCGGCATTCGACCCGCACCGCCTTGGTGCCGTCGCCGCAGAGGCGGAACCCCGCGGTGCGGTTGTCCACCGACCAGATGATGCGCGTCGGCGCAAAGGTGCCCTTCATGAAGCGTTTGTAGCTGTTCACGTAAGGCGCCATGAAGGCGGTGTAATCGGGCGCGTATTTCAACAGCCCCGCCATATAGGCCTTCATCAGCTCCGACATGCCCAGATCATCCGCCGGGTCGTAAAAGGCATTGGCCCCGTCCTGCCACAGCGACTGGTGCACGTGGGAGGACGACCCGACCTTGTCGTGATGCCACTTGGGCAGGAAGGTCGCGGCATGGCCCTGGGCCCAGGCGATCTCCTTCACCGCATGTTTGGCGATGGTGTGGAAGGCGGCGGTGTCCATCGCCGGGGCGTATTTGATGTTCAGCTCCTCCTGGCCCGTCTCGGCTTCGCCCTTGGTGTTTTCCACCGGGATGCCCGCGGCATAGAGGTGATTGCGGATCGGCCGCATCACATGCTCTTCCTTGGTGGTCTGCAGGATGTGGTAATCCTCGTTATAGCCACTGATCGGCGCGAGATCGCGGAAACCACCCTTGCGGATCTCGTCAAAGCTCTTCTCGAACAGGAAGAACTCGAGCTCGGTCGCCGTCATCGCGGTCAGGCCCATGTCGGCCAATCGCGCCACTTGCCGCTTCAGGATCGCACGCGGCGAGATCGCGACCTCCTCATGGGTGTGGTGATCCAGCACGTCACACAGCACCATCACCGTGCCCTCAAGCCAGGGCACGGGACGCAAGGTCTCCAGGTCCGGCTTCATCACGTAATCGCCATAGCCCCGCTCCCAGGAGGTGCTGGCATAGCCCTCCGGCGTGCCCATCTCCAGGTCGGTGGCCAGCAGATAGTTGCAGCAATGGGTCTCTTCCCAGGCGCTGTCGACGAAATGCGCGGCGTGGAAGCGTTTGCCCATCAGGCGCCCCTGCATGTCGACCAGACAGGCCAGGACCGTGTCCACCTGTCCCGATGCGACCTGGGCTTTCAAGTCGTCCATAGAAATCAAACCCGACATTATCCGGTCTCCGTTATGTTGGCTGTATCAAGCGCCAGCAGGGCGTCCTTGACAAGGGCGGCAGTTGCGCCCGCGATCATTTGGTGTTGCAGCGGCGTGGCGATCAGGTCGTTGCGGAATTCCAGCATGACATTTGCCCAGCCACGCGGGATGGCATGGTGTTTCAGTGTATGGGTCACCCCGTCCTCGGGCCCGTAGGGATCGTTTCGGCGGGTGACCATCGCGGTGTGATCCTGCGCGCGGGCCAGCATCAGGTCGGCCAAGCGGGCGTCGCTGTCATGCAGGATGCCCAGTTGCACCTCGCGCGTCTTGCCGTGATAGACCGGGGTGAAACTGTGCACCGTGACCAGGACACCTTTGCCGCGCTGATCCATCAGGCCTGCCAGAGCCGCCTCGAAAGGGCGATAGACGGTGTCGACCCGTTCCTGCCGCGCCTCGGGAGAGAGGTCCCGGTTGCCCGGAACCTCGTGGATCTCGGACAGCTCCCGGATCGCGGTGTCCGAACTGGGCGGGCGATTGCAGTCATAGACCAGGCGCGACACGGTCGAGGCGACCAGTGGGGCGTCCAGAAGGTCGGACAGGTGGCGCGCCACGCCCAGGGCCCCGGGATCCCAGGCGGCATGGCTTTCGGCGGCCTCCGGGGGCAGGCCCAGCCCGCCGTAACGGGCCGGGATATGGGCCGAGGCATGCTCGCAGACCAGTACGACCGGCGAGCTGCCTTCGGCATTGAAAATGGCGACGGGGTTTTCGTCCATCAGGCTTTCACGCGCTCCATCTTGGGGTCGTAGAGCGGCGCCAGCGAGACGGTGCAGGGCACGCGGACCGTGGCGACCTCCAGCTCGTACTCTCCGCTCAGAACATAGTCGCGGTCAACGCCTTCCGGGTTGCGCACGTAGCCCATGGCGATGGATTTTCCGATGGTGTGGCCGTAGCCTGCAGAGCTCACATAACCCACCCGTTCACCGTTGCGATAGATTGTCTCGCGCCCCGACAGGATCACGTCGCCGTCGGTGGTGAAACTGGCAAGCATCTTCTTCATGCCATCCTTGCCAGCAGCCCGCTGGGCGGCGATGGCCTCGCGGCCACGGAAGGCGATGTTCTTCTTCATCTTCACAGCCCAGCCCAGCCCGGCCTCGTCCGGGGTGTGGTCGGTGCCGATGTCGGACGGCCAGGCGCGGTAGCCCTTTTCCAGGCGCAGGGTTTCGATCGCGCGGTAGCCCGCGTTGATCAGCCCGTAGTCCGCACCCGCCTCATGCAGGGCGGCGTAGACCGTGGTGGCATATTCGACCGGCAGGTGCAGCTCCCAGCCCAGCTCGCCCACATACGTCACGCGCAGCGCGTTGACCGGGCAACCGGCAATGCCGATTGTCTTGGCGCGGCCAAAGGGGAAGGCATCGTTCGACACATCGTCGCGGGTGACCTTCTGAAGGATATTGCGCGCCTCCGGCCCCATCAGCGACAGCACCGCGTAGGACGAGGTCACGTCGAAGAGCTGTGCATTCATGCCATCGGGGATGTTCTTGGAAATCCAGTCGAAATCGTGGGTGGCATAGCCGGTGCCGGTAACGATGTAATATTCGTCCTCCGCCACCCGGACACAGGTCAGGTCGCATTCGATCCCGCCCTTGTCATTGAGCATCTGCGTATAGATCAGCGAGCCCACAGGCTTGGCCACGTCATTGGCGGCGATCCAGCTGAGCGCGGCTTCGGCATCGGGGCCTTTCAGCGCGAACTTGGCGAATGATGTCTGGTCGAACAGCACCGCAGCCTCCCGCGCGGCCTTGTGTTCGCGACCCACAGGCGCATGCCAGTTCGGGCGCTCGAACGTGTAGATATCGCGCTGTTCTTCACCCGCCGAGGTGTCGGCATACCAGTTCGGACGCTCCCAACCCAGTTTCTCGCCAAACACCGCGCCCTCGGCCTTGAGCGTGTCATAGAGCGGGGATTTGCGGCAGGGGCGGCCGCTGTCGTGTTCCTCCGACGGCCAGGCCATGGTGTAGTGCTTGCCATAGGCCTCGACCGTACGGGTGCGAATCCAGTCGTCGTCGAAATGCGGGCGGCCGAAGCGGCGGATGTCGGCGGGCCAGAGGTCGAAGGGCGGCTCGCCCTTGGCGACCCATTCTGCCAGCGCCATGCCAGCGCCACCGCCAGCGGCGATGCCGAAGGCGTTGAAGCCCGCGCCGACGAAGAAGTTTTTCAGCTCCGGCGCCTCGCCCAGGATGAAGTTGCCGTCCGGCGTAAAGCTTTCCGGCCCGTTCACCAGCTCCTTGATGCCAGCGTTTTCCAGCGCGGGCACGCGGCCCAGGGACAGTTCCATCAACTGTTCGAAATGGTCGAAATTGCTGTCCAAGAGCGTGTAGTGGAAGCCCTGCGGAATGCCCGACGTGGCCCAGGGGATCGGGTTCGGCTCATAGCCACCCATGACCAGGCCGCCGACCTCTTCCTTGTAATAGGTCAGGCGATCCGGGTCGCGCAGGGTTGGCAAGTTTGCGGGCACGCCCTCGATGCGTTCAGTGACCATGTACTGGTGCTCCATCGGCACCAGGGGTACGTTCACACCCACGGTCTTGGCGAAGGTGCGGGTCCACTGGCCGCAGCAGGCGATCACAACGGGCGTGTCGATACGGCCCTTGTCGGTCTCGACCCCCTTGATCACGCCTTTCTCCACGTCGACCGAGGTGACCTTGGTGTCCTCGAATATCCGTGCGCCTGCCATACGTGCGCCTTTCGCCAGCGCCTGGGTGATGTCCGATGGGTTGGCCTGCCCATCCGTGGGCAGGTAGGCCGCGCCGACCACATCGTCGATGGTCATCAGCGGCCACAGTTCCTGCGCTTCCTTCGGGGTCAGAAGCTGCATGTCCAGCCCAAACGAATGCGCCGTGGTGGCCTGGCGTTTGACCTCGGTCCAGCGCTCTTCATTGCAGGCCAGGCGCAGGCCCCCGTTCATCTTCCAGCCGGTGCCCAGCCCGGTTTCCTCTTCCAGAGTGTTGTAGAGGTCCACCGAATAGCCCAGGAGCTGCGTGATATTGGCGTTCGACCGCAGCTGGCCCACCAGGCCCGCCGCGTGGAACGTGGTGCCGGAGGTCAGTTTCTTACGCTCCAGCAGGACCACGTCCCAGCCCATTTTTGCCAGGTGATAGGCGGTCGAGCAGCCGACGATGCCGCCGCCAACAATGACGGCCTGTGCGGTTTTGGGAAAGTCGCTCATGGTGTTCCTCTTTAGGAGTGGTATTCACTGTGGGCCTGCCGGTAGCGGGCCAGGTTGTCTTGGGTGTAGGCGGCGTAGTCGAAGTCGATGTCCGAGGTGATCTCGGAGACCATGCTCCACATCGTTTCGCGCAGAAGCGACGCGCATTTCATCGCGCCGTAGCTGCGCATCAGACCCGGGTCGGGGTCGGTGCCGAAATAGGTTTTTAGCATCAGTCGTTCGGCCTCCGCGGGCAGCTCGCAATTCGTGGCAAGCCCGCCCAGGTCGAACAGCGGCGAGTTGAACCCGCCGTATTCCCAGTCGATCAGCCAGAGCTGATCGGCCCCGCGCAGGATGTTGGCGGGCAGAAGGTCATTGTGTCCCAGCACCAGGCTGACCGGGCCCACCGCCCGTTCCAGCGCGCTGGCCTCTGCCTTCAGCGCATCCAATTTGGCCACATGCGCCGAGCCGTTCTGGCGCAGGAAACCTGCGTAGTCGCGCAGCACGTGGAAGACCCAGAAGGTCAGGACCGGCCCGCGCAGAGCCTGGGTGACCTCGTCATGGGTGCGGCGGATCAGCTTGGTGGCCTCGATCAGGGTGTCCGCGTCATGCAGGTCCGGCCCGTCCAGCGCCGGGGCCTCGACAAAGTCCAGCACCAGCACGCCGGGTTCCACGTGATGTACCCCGGGCGAGATACCGGTCGCGGCAGCGGCCTGCGAGATTGCCAGCTCGTTGAAGCGCATGACCCCGTGTTCGGGAATGTCCTCGCCAAAGCGCACCACATAGGCGCGTTCGCCGTCCTGGACCTTGAGGTTGATGTTGGTAATGCCGCCGCCCAACTGCTCGATCGTGGGCGTGACTGTCGCCCAGCAGGGCAAGGCACGGGCCTTGGCGATGGCGGTGTCAACGATCTTGCTCATGTTGCCCCCAGCTTTTCTTGCGAGCTCTTCGCCAGCGCATTGACCATGCGGTCGGCAATGATGGCGATGAAGGCCACGGACAGGCCTGCGATGATGCCTTGGCCGGTGTTGGCCTTGGTCAGCGCGATATAGACTTCCTGGCCCAGGTCGCGGGTGCCCACCAGCGCGGTGATCACCAGCATCGACAGGGCCAGCATGATGGTCTGGTTGAGCCCCAGCAGCAGCGAGGGCGCGGCCAGCGGCAGCTTGATGCGCCACAGAAGCTGGCGTTCGGTGCAGCCCGAGACCTTGCCGGCCTCGATCAATTCCGGGTCGATCGAGCGGATACCATGGGCGGCGTAGCGCACCGCCGGGGCCAGTGCGTAAAGCACCACCGCGATCATCGCCGAGAAGTCGCCGACCCGGAACAGCATGACCACCGGGATCAGGTAGACGAAGCTGGGCAGGGTTTGCAGCGTGTCGATCAGCGCGCCGATCACGCTGTTGGCCCGTGCGCTCTGGCCTGCCCAGATGCCCAAAGGAATGCCGATGACGCTGGCAATCAGCACCGAGACCGAGACGAGGTAGACGGTGATCATCGCCTTGGCCCACAGGCCGCTGGCGGCGATGAACAGGGTCATCAGCGCCGACATCACGCCCAGCTTCCAACCGCCCAGACGCCCCGCCATCAGGCCCACCACGATCACGCCCCAACCCCAGGGAATGCCGGCAAAGAAGCGTTTCACGGGCAAAAGCAGGGTGGTCAGGAAGAAGGTCTTTACCGCTTCGAAGGCGTCGAAGAAGGTCACGTTGATCCACTCCATCATCGAGGACCAGATCGTGCCGGTGGTAATGGTCAGGCTTTCGGGCAGCAGGCGGAAGCCGGGGATGTAGAGGCCCAGGACCGTGGTCACCAGGATTAGGGCCAGGCTCGCGCTGGTCAGCGGGTGGCGCTTGTAGATCGGATCGGCCGGGTCCGGGCGCGGGCGCACGCGGCGGATGGCGAAGGCCTGGCTGACACGGTCCAGCGCAATGGCCATGACCACAATCGCCAGACCGGCCTCGATCCCGCCGCCGATGTCCAACCGGCGCAACGAGGTCAGCACGTCATAGCCCAGGCCGCCGGCCCCGATCATCGAGGCGATGATCACCATGTTTAACGTCAGCATGATCACCTGGTTCACGCCCACCATCAGCGAGGGCAGGGCAGTCGGCACCATGACCTTCCACATCTGCTGATGCGGCTTGCAACCGACCATGCGGCCAGCTTCCTTGACCTCTTCGGGCACGGATTGCAGCGCCACGGTGGCGATGCGCACCATCGGCGGCATGGCGTAGATCACCGTTGCCACCAGGGCCGAGACCGGGCCAAAACCGAACAGGAACAGGATTGGCACCAGGTAGGCGAAGACCGGCACGGTCTGCATCAGGTCCAGGATCGGGCGCAGCGCCTTTTCGAACCAGGGATGGCGGTAGGAGAGGATGCCCAAGAGAAGCCCGCCGGTCACGCCGATGGGCACGGCGATCAGCACCGAGGCCAGCGTCACCATGGCGCTTTCCCACTGGCCGAAGATGGCCAGATAGGCAAAGCACAGCCCGGCCAGCCAGGCCAGTGCGGTGTTGCGCGCATAGAGCGCAACGGCGGCCATGGTGCCAATGATGGCGATCCAGCTGATCGAGGGGGCGACCTCGATCGCCTGCTGGCCTTGCCCGACCGAGAACCCGTCGATCAGCAGCGAGCGCATGATCTGATAGGGAAACTCGATCACCGCGGCAATGAAGCGGGTCAGGTCGCGGAAGGTGAACAGGCCGAAATGGGCGTCCTCGACCAGCCAGGTCATGGCGTTCGAGATCCATGTGTCCAGCCCAAGCTCATACTGCTTGGGAAAACGCACGATCCAGCGCGCGTCCAGCGCCTTGTAAAGCGCGAAAGACCAGCTGGACAGCGCCCAGGTCAGGGCCAGAAGCCCCAGCCAGAACAGCTTGGGTCCGGTCAGAAGGGATTTCACAAAGCGCATCATGCGGCGCCTCGCCCGATCATGATGTCGATCGCCGCGCGGGCGTCGATGGTGCCAGCGGGCTGGCCATCCTCGTCGAGCACGCGGAAGGGCAGGGTGGCCTCGTCCAGCTGGTGCACGGTGTCGGCTACGGTCAGATGGCCGGGCAGGTCGCCGGCATAGTCGCCCTCGGGCACGCCTTCGGACATGATCGAGCTCAGCTTGATCACCTTGGCGCGGGGGATGTGGCGGGTGAATTCCTCGACATAGGGCGTGGCCGGGTTGATCACCAGATTCTCGGGCGTGTCGATCTGTTCGATGCAGCCGTCCTTCATGACTGCAATGCGGTCGGCCAGGCGGATCGCCTCGTCGAAATCATGGGTGATGAAGACAATGGTCTTATGCAGCATGGATTGCAGGCGCAGGAACTCGTCCTGCATCTCGCGCCGGATCAGGGGGTCGAGTGCCGAGAAAGGTTCATCCAAAAACCACAGGTCTGGGTCTGCCACCAGCGAGCGGGCGATGCCGACGCGCTGCTGCTGACCGCCGGACAGTTGGCGGGGATAATGGTTCTCGCGCCCTTTCAGCCCGACGGTTTCAATCATCTGGCGCGCACGATCCTCGCGTTCCTGCTGGCCAACGCCCTGAATTTCCAGCGGAAAGGCGGCGTTCTGCAGAACCGTCAAATGCGGCAACAGGGCAAAATGCTGAAACACCATACCCATCTTCTTGCGCCGCACGTCGATCAGTTCGGCATTGCTCATCGTCAACAGGTCGCGACCCTCGAAATTGATCTCTCCGGCAGTGGAGTCCACCAGGCGCGACAGGCAGCGCACCAAGGTCGATTTGCCCGATCCCGACAGGCCCATGATGACGAAGATCTCGCCCTGGAAAATCTGCACATTGGCGTCACGGACCGCGCCGACCATATGCGCGTGTTCGAAATCCTCTGAGCTCGGCGTGCCGTTGTGTTTCGCCAGGAAGGTTTCGGGATGCGCCCCGTAGACCTTCCAGACACCACGGCACTCCAATTTGACGGAACGCTCCATTTGAACCTCGGGATTGGGCCAATGCTGGCCGGAGTTTCGACGAAAAGTAGGGGGAGAAGGCGCGGGGAGTGGGCGCCTTCTCCGGGGACAAGGATCAGGGGTTACTTGATCCAGGTCGACCAGGTTGCCTCGTTGGCCGACATCCAGTCGCCGACCACGGCCTCGACGGAAGCGCCTTCCAGGTCGACCTTGCCGACCAGGTCGCCCATCACGTCATTGCTGATGTCGAAGGATTTGATCGCGTCGGCTGCCCCCGGCCATTTGTCGGCCACGCCGGTCCAGGCCACCTTCCAGATCGGGCCGGTGGGCTTGCCGCAGTCATAGGCGGCGTTCGGGTTGAGGCCGACCGAGGGGTCGTTGTAGCACTCGGCCGAATAGGGCGGAAATTCGATGAACTTGCCGTCGTATTTTGCGGTCGCCCAATGCGGCGAATAGATCCACAGCACGATCGGAGCCTCACGCTGATAGGCGCTTTCCAGCTCGGCAAATAGCGCCGCATCCGTGCCCGCGTGTACGACTTCGAAATCCATTTCCAGCGCTTCAACGCGTTCATCGTCAAAGCCGCCCCAGGTGACCGGCCCGCCCAGGTAACGGCCCATCGGCGCGGTTTCGGGGGTTGAGAATTCCATCGCGCAGTCGTTCAGTGCCTGCCAGTCCGGCAGACCCGGGCAGAGCTTTTCCATATAGGCCGGGTACCACCACTCTTCGATCGCCTCCATGCCCGATGGGCCCATGTTCACTACGTTGCCGGTGGCAAAGGCCTCGTCCATCGCCTCGCGGCCGGTGGTTTCCCAGATCTCCATTGCGACATGCAGGTCACCGGTCTTCAGCCCGGCGAACTGGGCGATGTAGTCGGCCTGCACATATTCCACGTTGTAGCCGGCCTGTTTCAGTACCTCGCCCATGATCGTGGTGGTGATGATCTGACCGGTCCAGTCATGGGTCGTCAGCTTGATCGGGTCCAGCGACTCCACCTCGGCCAAGGCGGTCGTTGCCGATAAAGCCGTCAGTAATGCCGCGGAATAAGGTGTGAATTTCGTCATGGTCAGCCTCCCAGCTTTGTTTTTTGTGGGTTTCACGCCTCCAATCGTCCGGAAGAGCGGGAACGAGGAAATCGTTTGGCAAAAACCAACAAAAAGCAACAACAAAAATCTGAAAATGTTGGAATTGGGGAAATTTATGTGGAAGTTTGGTGAAATAACTGGCTAAATGGGGCCGTAAATTCGTCATGTGTCGTTGCAATGGAGTAGAATCATGGAAGCGCGGGCCAATCACAGACAGAAGGTGATCCTGGACGAGCTGCGCCGCTCGGGCGGGTCCATGCGCATCCATTCCCTGGCCCGCGCGCTGGACGTGACCGAAGAGACCGTGCGCCGCAACCTCAAGGCGCTCGCCGATGACGGGTTGGTCGAACGCATGCATGGCGGGGTGCGCATCGTTGGCGACAATGAAGAGGCCGATTTCAACGCACGCTACCGCGACAACCCGGTCGCAAAGCAGCGTATCGCCGCCCATGTTGCCCGTATGTTGCCCGACGATGTCTCGCTGTTTCTGGACATTGGTAGCACCACCGCCCATATCGCCGACGCGCTGCGCGATCACCGGCGCATGGTGATCGTGACGAACTCGGTCTACGTGGCGTTTCGCCTGGCGACCCGCAACGAAAACCGCGTCTTCCTGGCCGGCGGCGAGCTGCGCGGCCATGACGGCGGGGCCTTCGGGACGGACGCAATGGAGTTCGCGGCGAATTTCAATACCGATTATGCGGTGCTGTCCTCGGCGGGCATCACGCCCAAGGGGTTCTTCCTGTTCGATTTGGAGGAGGCGCGTTTTTCGCGCCTGATCATGCAGCAGGCGGACAAGTGCATCATGGCCGCAGATTCCAGCAAGTTCGGCCGGGTCGCGCCGGTCGATATCGGCAACCCGTCGCGGGTCGACTACCTGGTCTGCGACAAGGAACCACCGACCGAGATCGCCGCGGCCGCCCTGACTGACTGGGGCACCGAGATCCAGATAGCCAAATAGGAGAGATCATGACCACCCCGATCGCAGAGGTCCGCGCGGCGGCCGAGCGCATTGCCGTCGCGGCCAGCGTCATTCCGATGGCGCATTTCCGTGCGCCGTTGGACATTGCGGCCAAGGCCGATGACAGCCCGGTCACCGTGGCCGATCAGAAGACCGAAGCCTTCATTCGCGACGCTTTGGCCGACAGCTTTCCCGACCACGGCATCTTTGGCGAGGAATACGGGATTTCGGGCTCGCTGGAGGGCGAGACCTGGATCATCGACCCGATCGACGGCACCCGCTCCTTCATCACCGGATCGCCTCTGTTCGGCATGCTGATGGGCTATCTGATCGGCGGCACGCCGCAGCTGGGGCTGGTGCGCATGCCGGCGATTGACGAGACCTATGTCGGACTGCCCGGCGTTGGGGCGACGCTGAACGGCGAACCGATCCGCTGCCGGGCAACAACCGCACTGGACGAGGCGCTGGTCTATGTGAACGAGGCGGAGCGCATTCAAGCGATGGATCCAGCGCTGTTTGCCCGGCTCTGCACCGTGGGCCATACTCGGCGCATGGCCTATGACTGCTACCCTCACGCACTGGTCGCTTCGGGTCAGATCGACGCCGTGGTGGATTGCGGGTTGGAACCCTATGACTACCTGCCGCTGGTCGGGCTGATCGAGGCTGCCGGGGGCGTGATCACCGAT
The DNA here is from genome assembly GCF_965228805.1 of Aliiroseovarius sp. Taxonomy (NCBI): domain Bacteria; kingdom Pseudomonadati; phylum Pseudomonadota; class Alphaproteobacteria; order Rhodobacterales; family Paracoccaceae; genus Aliiroseovarius; species Aliiroseovarius sp. The sequence continues at coordinate 2,538,483 of NZ_CBDDIE010000003.1, forward strand.
TGGGACGGCAAGGCGCTGACGTTGGAAAGTGACGGGTGCGTCGTTTCCGCCGCGACGCCGGAGCTGCATCGGGAGCTTCTGGCGGTGCTGAAAGCCTGACAGCAAAACGCCGGGGCCTCGACCCCGGCGTTTTTCTTGTGTGTTTCAGCCGCGATTGACGGCGGCCACGTGTTCCGCGAACCCGCCGCTTTGCATCAGCGCCTTGCAGCGTTCGAAACGTGTGGTGGCATAGGCCCAGAAATCCTCGGCCGGGTTGTCGTCGGCATGCTGGATCAGCCCCCAGAGCGTCCAGAGAAGATCGCACATCGCCTTGTAGATCACCACGCGGCCCTGTTCGGCGGCCGTGGGTTCGCGCCCGAAGTAGCCGTGTAGCAGGGCGGCCTCCTGGGTCGCGTCCATCTCGGCCTCGACCGACAGGTCGCCCACGTCCCACAGCGGATCGTTCATGCCGGAATACTCCCAATCGACGATCCACATGAGCGTGCCGTCATCCAGGAAGTTCTCGCACAGCGGATCGCAGTGGCAGGGGGCCAGGCGGGCCGGGTTCGCGGCCAGCGCCTCTTTCACGGGCTCGGCGGCTTTGACCACATCGTGATAGCCTTCGGGCAGGGTGACATCCTTGGTCGAGAGCACCTTGAGATATTCGTCGATCATCGCGAAAAGCTCGAAGCGGAAATCGAATGTCTCGCCGGAGTTGTGCAACTTGGCGAGCGCCTTGCCCGCCCGTTCCGGTGACCCGCCGCGGGTCTTGAACAGGGAAGGTGTCATGGTCTCGATCCCCCCGATGGCGCGGGTGACCATCTCGCCGGAGCCCGCATCGGCCCAGAGCACCTCAGCCGACACGCCCGCGCGCCAGGCGGCTTCGGCATTGGTCACTTCAATGGCGCGGTCGATGTAATCCTCGGTGCCCTCGCCGGGGATGCGCACGATGACGCGCGCATCCCCGGTTTCGACCAGATGTACCAGATTGGTCAGCCCACCCAGGCGGGTAATGGTGCAGTTGGACGCGGTGATCTGTTCGAACCCCGGAGTTTTGCGTAGCGTGGTCAGGATGGTGTCAGTGTGTTCGGTCATGTCGCCTCCTCACGACTTGAGCTTGTCATTCTGCGGGTCGTAAAGCGGCCCGTCGACCCTTGTGATCGGGTGGCGCTCCCCGAAGACCTCGATCTCGAATACGGTCTCGGCGCTGATCTCGTGATCCAGGTAGCCGAAAACGATGGTCTGCCCGACGGTGTGGCCGAAGCCTGCGCTGGCGGCCAGCGAGACGGTCTCGCCGCCCCTCAGGATCGTTTCGCCGCCGTAAAGCGGCAGTTTCACCGGGGTGGTGAAGGTGCAGAGGCGGCGTGCCGCCCCCTCCGCCTTCTGTTTCGCCAGCACCTCGCGGCCGATGAAATCCCCGCCCGCTTTCAGATGTACGCGAAAGCCCAATCCGGCCTCGATCGGGGTGTAGTCGGGCGAGATGTCGCCGGACCAGTAGAGGTAGCCTTTCTCTAGCCGTAGGCTGTCGATGGCGCGGTAGCCCACATCGCGAATGCCATGCGCTTCGCCCGCCGCACGCAGGGTGTGATAGACATGGGCGCCGAATTCTGTGGGGATATGCAGCTCCCAGCCCAGTTCGCCCACGAAGCCGATCCGCGCGGCGCGCACCGGGGCGCAGCCCACGGTGATGTCGCGTGCCGTGCCGAAGGGGAAGGCCGCGTTCGAGACATCCTGTTCGCAGACCGCCTGCAGCACGTCGCGTGCCTTGGGCCCGCAGATGTTGATCACCGCACGGCCCGAGGTGACCTCGACCATCTGTACCGAGCCATCCTTGGGCATCTGGCGGCGGATGTAATCCGCGTCATGGGTGCCAAAGCCGGACCCGGTGACCAAGTAGAAATGATCGCGCCCCAGCCGGGTAATGGTCACGTCGGCCTCGATCCCGCCGGTCTCGTTGCACAGCTGCGCGTAGATCACCGTGCCATCGGGCTTGTCCATGTTGCAGGCGGCAAGCCGTTGCAGCAGGTCCAATGCGCCCGGGCCCATGATCTCGAACTTGGCGAAGCTCGATTGGTCGATCAGCGCCACGCCCTCGCGCACCGCCCTGTGTTCCTCGGCCGCGAAACGATGCCAGCCTGGGTCGAGGAAATCGAGCTGGTCGACCGGCTCAACGCCTTCGGGGGCGAACCAGAGCGGTCGCTCCCAGCCGTTTTTGGAGCCATAGACCGCGCCGTTGTCCGTCAAGATGCCATGCAGCGGCGACAGGCGCAGGTTGCGCGCGCTTTCATGTTCCTGGCCCGGGTAGCGCATCTTGTAGTGATGGGCGTAATGTTCGACGGCGCGGGGATACATGAAGCCCTTGGTGCCATGATGTGGGCCAAAGCGGCGGCAATCGAGCGGCCAAAGATCGAGGCTCGGTCGGCCCTCGGTGATCCATTCGGCAATCATCTCGCCCGCGCCGCCGCCCGCGGCGATGCCATAGAGGAAGCCGGTGGCCATCATCAGATTGTCGAACCCGGGCGCCCAGCCCAGTACGAAATCGCCATCCGCCGAATAGGGGATAGGGCCGTTGATCACCGACCGGATGCCGACCTGGTTCAAGACGGGCGTCACTTCGGCCGCCAGTTCGGCCAGCGGGCCGAAGCGGTCCAGGTTGTCAGGCAACAGTTGACGCACGAACTCACCGGGAATGCCATTGTCGCCGAAGGGCAGGGTGCCTTCCTCGTAGCCGCCAATGACCAGCCGCCCGCCCGCGTCGGGTTTGTAATAGACCAGCCGCTCCGGGTCGCGCAGGGTAGGCAGGCCCTTGACCAGCGCCTCGTCAGGCAAGGGCTCGGTGACGATATACTGGTGTTCGACCGCGCAGGCGGGGACGTGGATGCCCAGTTTCGCGCCCAGTTCGCGGCTCCACATCCCGGCGGCCATGACTACGGTTTCGGCCTCATAATCCCCCTCACTGGTCATCACCTTGGTGATGCGCCCATCCTTGATCTCGAAATCCAGCACCTTAACCCCCTGACGGATCTGTGCGCCGTGTTTGCGCGCGCCCGCCGCCACGGCCTGGCACAGGCTGGCCGGGTCGACATGACCGTCGGAGGGGATGAAGGCCGCGCCCTCCAGCCCGGTCGCGTCGATATAGGGGAAGAGATCCTTGGCCTCTGCGGCGGTGATCATCTCCATCTCCAGGTCGAAGCTCTTGGCCATGGTGGTCAAGCGCTGAGCTTCCAGCAGCCGTTCCTTGGTTGCAGCCAGGCGCAGGCTGCCGACCTTCTTCCAGTCGAAGGCCATGCCGGTTTCCGCCTCCAGCCGGTCATACATGGCGACCGAGCGTTTCAGCATGCGCGTGGTGTTGCGCGACGAGCGCAGCTGTCCGACCAGCCCCGCCGCGTGCCAGGTCGCGCCTTCGGTCAGCGCGGCCTTTTCCAGTAGGATGACGTCCTTCTCGCCGTTGCGCGCCAGGTGATAGGCGGTCGAACAGCCGATGATGCCGCCGCCAATGATAAGATGTTTCGCCGAATGTGTGGTCATGTCCGGTCCCCGTTGAAGTCACGAACAGCCTGCCACAAAAACAACAAAAAACAACAAAAAATGTTGTAAAATGTTGAAATGAGAGAAACACCCGCGCAGAATGCATGGAAAATCGTCGTATTCGGCATTTGACCGGGCGCGATTCACACGGCGAACGAAGGAGTTGCCCGATGGGACAGCCTGCACGGAAGATCTTTGAAGACAGCACGCAATGCGTTCGGGCCACGCCGCAGGAGGTGGTGATTCTACTTTCCGACGGGGCCACCCTGTCCGATTGCAGTGCGATTACCCAACCGTTGATGGAGGCCAACCGACTGTCCGGGCGGCAGCTCTATCGTTGGCGTTATGCGTCGCTGACAGAGCCGGTTCAGCGCTTTGCCTGCGGGGCGATGCTGGCCTGCACGACCGAGATCGGCGCGCTGCACCGCGATGCTTTGGTGTTCCTGAACTGGGCCAACCCGGACAAGGAGGAAGAACAAGTCCTGGTGGATTGGCTGCGCAAGCAGCATCGGTTCGGCACGCGCCTGGTGTCCCTGGGCAACTCGGCCTTTACCCTCGCCCGGGCCGGGTTGCTGGAGGGGGAGCCGGTGGCGGTGCATTGGGAATGGCTGTCGCTGATGCAGGAGCTTCATCCGCAGGTCGAGGCGGTCGATCACCTCTATACGCTTGCGCCACGTATCTGCGCCAGTTCCTGCAGCGATGCGGCGACCGAACTGGTGGTCGGACTGATCGAGGAACGCCACGGGGCCGACCTTGCTCGCCAGGTGCAGGAACGCCTCAACCGCCCGCACTGCCGCCCGCCGACGACGCCGCAAAGCGTGCCGCTGGCCCGTCGCTATGGCTCGCGCAACCAGACCTTCCTGGCTGTGATCGAGCGGATCGAACGCTGCTTCGACACGGATCTGACGGTGCAGGAACTCTGCATCGAGTTCAACATCTCGCGCCGCCAACTTGAACGGCAATTTGCCGAGAAGACCGGCACCTCTCCCCTGCGTTTCATCAAGGAATACCGCCTGCGCAAGGCGCAGCAGCTCCTGCAATCAACGGATATGAGCGTGCTGGACGTGGCCCTGGCCAGCGGTTTCCCCTCCGCCGCCTGTTTTCGGTCGGCTTTCAAACGCAAATTCGGCATGACACCCTCGCGGTACGGCTGAAAAACAAGGGGTGGAGTTGCGTCCTGGACCTGTTTCTGAGAAGGAATATCCATGGCCAAATACGATCAAGAAATTCTGAACGCCGTTGCCCTTCGTGGAAAACTGACCGTCACCGAACTGTCCGAGATGCTGGGCGTCTCGGATCAGACCATTCGGCGCATTGTCAAACCTCTGGTCGAGGCGGGGCAGGTGGAAAAGGTCCATGGCGCCATTGTCAGCGTGTCGAACCCGATGACCGCGCCCTTTCAGATTCGCATGCAGCACAATCGCGAGGCGAAGGCCGAGATCGCCTCGAAAATCCTGGACCTGGTGCCCGACGGCGCCTCGGTCGCGATCGACGCGGGCTCCAGCGCGGGCTTTGCCGCCCAGGCGTTGCAGATGCGCCAGAAGCTGACAGTGGTGACCAATTCCGCCTTCGTGGCCAGCACGCTCTGCATGACCGGAAGCAACAAGGTCTATTTCGCAGGCACCCAGCTGCGTGACTATGATGGCGCTTCCTATGATCGCACGGCCTTTGACGTGGTCGAACGGATGAGCGTGGATTTCTCCATCCTGACCGTTGCCCAAGTGTGCAAGCGTCGCGGCTTCCTGGTGGCCGAACAATGCGAAGCCGACATGGCCCAGGCCATGGCCGCCATCGCCGAACAACCGATTTTTGCCATCGACCAGTCGAAGCTGGACGGATCGACTGATCAGGGGCTTCTGGCCATGGGCCGGTTCGCCAAACTGCCCTGGGTGGTGACTGATGCCCCGCTGCCCGATGGGGTGCGTGACATGGAGGACCTGGCGCGATTCATCTCGGCCCGCTGAGGGCGCATAGCGCGCCCGATGCCGGGCCTGCGGAGCGTTTCAGCGTGAATCGCCAGAAAACACGGTTTTCCCGCAGAGGAAGAGCCGCGCGGGCAATAGCCATTCCACACCGGTCGAAACCCGTATCAAATCTGTCATGTCGAGGAGAATGGTGCACTTACCGAAGAAACCGTAGAACCCATAGATCCCAATGCTTTGCTGGAAACCCTAGAGGATTGGGAAAGCTATTTGCAGGCCGAACCTGACGTGGCTCGCAAGCTTCGATCTTTGGATCGAATGGCACCCGAAAAAAAAGGTGCGAATGCGAGAAGTCCCAAGCTACGAGGACCACGTCCATGAGCCGCCTCGCCCCCTTCTCTATTCGACTAACACCAGAGGAGCGCTCGCAGCTTGAAGCCCAAGCTGGTGCAATGCCGCTGTCTGCTTACATCAAGTCCGTAGTCTTTGCCGATGAAGCTCCCAAGTATCGAAAACGGCGCAAACCACCTGTTGCCGAGCAACAGCTCTTGGCCGAGGCTCTGGCTCGCCTTGGACAATCTCGTCAGGCCAGCAACCTCAATCAGATCGCAAAGCACCTGAACCAAGGCACGTTGATCGTCGATCCCGAGTTGGAAGAGGACCTCAAGCGCGCCGTGGCCGAAGTTGCGTGGATGCGCACGACTTTGATGCAAGCCTTGGGGGTGAACAAAGGTGTAAGGGGCCTGTTTGATCGGTTGTCGGGAAAGGCAAAAACCATTCGATCCAAAAATGAGATGGAAGCGATCCGATGCGCCAAACGTGATCAAGATCAGCGAGATCAGCTCGTGCTTGAGCAAATGAAAGAGCGCCAAGAATTGCAGCGTGAATTCCGAAAACTGCGGCGCAAGCACGTCAAAGATAGAAGTGTCTTTGCTCAACAACTCCGCCTTTCGTTGAACACGCGACTGAGCCGCCCCATCTGACTGGTCCAGGTTGATAGTTAGTGCATGATCGGCCTGTGTTCCATCGGGATGATGGTTTCGGGTGCCGGTGGGCGATAGCCCAATGCACTGTGAGGTCGTTTTGTGTTGTAGTGTTTCCTCCATTCTTCGATCAGGATCTGGGCTTCATGCAGGGTATAGAAGATCTCCCCGTTGAGCAGTTCGTCCCGGAACCGGCCATTGAAGCTTTCACAATATCCGTTCTCCCATGGGCTTCCCGGTTCGATGTAGGCAGTTTGAGAGCCGACGGCTGCGATCCAATCCCGAACCGCTTGTGCAACAAACTCGGGGCCATTGTCGGAACGTATGAAGGCTGGAGGGCCACGTAGGATGAACAGGTCGGTCAAAGCGTCAATCACATCTGTCGAGTTCAGTTTGCGCTCCACCTTAATCGCCAGACATTCGCGGCTGTACTCATCCAGGATGTTCAGCGTCCGGAAGACCTTGCCGTCATCTGTCCGGCAGTGAACGAAGTCATAAGACCAGACATGGTTCTGATACTCAGGCCGCAGCCGCACGCATGATCCATCGTTCAGCCAAAGCCGTCCCTTCTTCGGTTGTTTTAGTGGAACCTTCAGCCCCTCTCGCCGCCATAGCCGTTCGACACGACCATCACTAACCCATTGCCCGGCAGGCGCATGCGCAGCATGCTGCCGAGAGGGGGCCAGCCTGCCTCTCTGAGCAAGGCCGCGACCCGACGATAGCCGTATCGACCATACTGCCTGGCCAACTCAATCATGTCGGCCACCAACCGATCCTCATCGGCTCGGCCTCTCGGGGCATGCCTCTGCGTCGAACGATGTTGCCCCAGTACCCGGCAAGCTCGGCGTTCAGACACTTTGAACTGGCCGCATACATGATTGATACAAGCGCGACGACGAGCGGGGCTTAGGGGCTCCGCCCGTTCAGGGCTGAAACGGTCTGATGACCGTTTCCGGGACGCCCCTCACTCCCTTCGCAGCTTCCTTCAGGATCAGCTTATCGAGCGTCAGGTCTGACACAGCTCGTCTCAACCGGTCGTTCTCTTTCTGGAGCCGCTTCAGTTCCTTCAGTTGATCTACACCCCTCTCGGCAGATTGCTCCGCAATCACCTGCCGGCAACGCATTCCGCCGTATTGCTTGCGCCACCGGTAATAGGTCTGTTCAACAACACCGATCTGTCTGATTGCATCCAGACGGGGCATGCCTTGCCCCATCAGCACCTCAACCTGCCGTAACTTCGAGACAATCTCTTCGGGCTTCGGTCGCTTGTTTGCCGTTCTTGGTCCTCCGTTTCCTAAACATAGCGGTGGACCAGTTCAGTTGGGGACGCTCAGTGAGATGTGTTCGGCATTGTAGGTCGTTGTTTTTGAGCATCCTATGGTACACGCACGCAACGCGTGAAGAGACCGCGCCCTCGCCGCCCTACCTGTGGGCAATGACGTTTCAGCGATTGACCCGAAGCAGATATCTCTTTTTTCAGTAGGACCACCCACAAGGTGGTTAGTTAATACCACTAACTTTCATACAAATGGAGCGTATTGTGCCTAACCCCGAAAACTTCAAACCCTCGAAACCTCTACTTGGTTGGTTAGCAGAGTCTAAGCCAACCGATTGGCTCACGGTGGGAGTTTCCATAGTGACGCTTTTGGTTACGTTGAATGTCGTGAAACCTGCCGCAGACGATGCTCTCGACAGCTCAAACGCGGCTAAACAAATTGCTCTCGATACTGGAGCGGATGCAACCACGACTGAAGGTAATGACGATCGTTACATTGTGCAACTAGCTACCTACCAGCACCAAAACTGCCTAATTGCACAAAACGAGCTCGCCTCATATGTGGATCGGTTTGAGGTGAAGCCAGCTTTGTTCGAGACGTCGGATAAGAGATTTATTGTTATTGGGATCGAAGTAACATCAAGCGATCAGGCCGCAAAACTCCGCGATACAGCAATTGAGTTGTCGGAGTTTTCACAGTTTAGCAGTGAAAGCTTGGATCAAGCGAGGGTCCGCCACGATCCAAACTGGCGAGCGGTGGTTTGCTGATCTTTTTGTACACCGGTTTATTCGCAAGCTTTGAACTAGATGGCAGTCTCCCATGATCCCCAGCAAACATGTTGTGAATTGGCTTTTAGAAGCAAAGCAGTAAAGCCTATCGGGCGAGCGTTACACCGCCCGATAGACCAGCCTTTGACCTGTGATTTCGGTTTCTGTGTAGTCCATAGCCAAATCGTTAGCGATGGAGTCTAGGTCGATGTAGTGTGCCAGATGCTCGGGGATTTCTCCGAACAAACCTTCTTCAACAAACTGCTCCGCCAGCTCTTTCATGCTGTCCACACGGTAGATATCAACGTCAAAATCTGACGGTGAAACGGTTGCGGGATCAAAGCTGTAACCAACTTCACCAACGGCAATGATGAACACCAGCTTGTCGTGATCATCCCAGCTTTCGCAGGCTTCAAGGTACTGCCCTGTGTTGGCCTGATTGATCCCCCACGCTTTAGCCAGGTCACGATCCATTTGATCACCATCAATAAACTGGATTTCGTATTCCTCGACTGGATTGCCGTAGTCGTTGCAGTTGCTGTCGGCCTTAGCGGCATAGTTTTCCATGCTTTCGAAATAGAAGCCATTGGCGGATAGGTCGTAAGGTTGGGCATAAAGTGCTGGCATTGTCTTTTCTCCTCTTTGTTTTGACGGGTTGCGCATGCAACCGTCTGGCTTCCGCCGAGGAGCGGGGGTGCAAGGATCAAAGGAGCCATAGGCAGGACCAGAGCCACGCACAGGTGCAGCGCAGCGAACCGAGCATGGCGAGGACCCACCCTTTGATCTGCGCGGGGGCAGCCGCCCTAGCAAGCCATGGGGGCATTGGGGGAGCGGGCAAGCTCACCTGATTGGGGATCAATCGGGCATCAGATTGTGCATGGTTCGGTGTAGGTGGAGAGGCACATCTCCAAGGCCTACGAGCGGGTTCCAAGGGGTGGCGGCACGCCCTTTGGTCTATGGGGTGTTGGGGAGAGATGACTTCTCCCTGACGAGGGATCAAACACAGATATGTTTGCATGGTCGTGACTGGCTCAATGCCAATCTCGGCCATCGCTTTGGGGGATAAAACGGGGGAGCGCAGCAGCCCCCTTTTCAAGATCGTGTGGTACTACCACACACATCTTGCAGCATCAGGAAATGCTGTGAGGTGGCCGAAGGGAACGTAGTGCGTCGTGTCATCTGTTACACATATCGACACAATCACTAGTGGTTTAGTTGTCGCAAAGCTGGCCCTGTAGGCGGTGTCAAAAAAATGATCAAGGGTTTTAGTACAGCCTTGAGCCTCCCCAACTGAACTGGTCCACCGCTATGTTTAGGAAACGGAGGACCAAGAATGGCAAACAAGCGACCGAAGCCCGAAGAGATTGTCTCGAAGTTACGGCAGGTTGAGGTGCTGATGGGGCAAGGCATGCCCCGTCTGGATGCAATCAGACAGATCGGTGTTGTTGAACAGACCTATTACCGGTGGCGCAAGCAATACGGCGGAATGCGTTGCCGGCAGGTGATTGCGGAGCAATCTGCCGAGAGGGGTGTAGATCAACTGAAGGAACTGAAGCGGCTCCAGAAAGAGAACGACCGGTTGAGACGAGCTGTGTCAGACCTGACGCTCGATAAGCTGATCCTGAAGGAAGCTGCGAAGGGAGTGAGGGGCGTCCCGGAAACGGTCATCAGACCGTTTCAGCCCTGAACGGGCGGAGCCCCTAAGCCCCGCTCGTCGTCGCGCTTGTATCAATCATGTATGCGGCCAGTTCAAAGTGTCTGAACGCCGAGCTTGCCGGGTACTGGGGCAACATCGTTCGACGCAGAGGCATGCCCCGAGAGGCCGAGCCGATGAGGATCGGTTGGTGGCCGACATGATTGAGTTGGCCAGGCAGTATGGTCGATACGGCTATCGTCGGGTCGCGGCCTTGCTCAGAGAGGCAGGCTGGCCCCCTCTCGGCAGCATGCTGCGCATGCGCCTGCCGGGCAATGGGTCAGCGATGGCCGTATCGAACGACTATGGCGACGAGAGGGGCTGAAGGTTCCGCAGAAACAACCGAAGAAGGGACGGCTTTGGCTGAACGATGGATCATGCGTGCGGCTGCGGCCTGAGTATCAGAACCATGTCTGGTCTTATGACTTCGTTCACTGCCGGACAGATGACGGCAAGGTCTTCCGGACGCTGAACATCATTGATGAGCACAGCCGCGAATGTCTGGCGATTAAGGTGGAGCGCAAACTGAACTCGACAGATGTGATTGACGCTTTGACCGACCTGTTCATCCTACGTGGCCCTCCAGCCTTCATACGTTCCGACAATGGCCCCGAGTTTGTTGCACAAGCGGTTCGGGATTGGATCGCAGCCGTCGGCTCTCAAACTGCCTACATCGAACCGGGAAGCCCATGGGAGAACGGATATTGTGAAAGCTTCAATGGCCGGTTCCGGGACGAACTGCTCAACGGGGAGATCTTCTATACCCTGCATGAAGCCCAGATCCTGATCGAAGAATGGAGGAAACACTACAACACAAAACGACCTCACAGTGCATTGGGCTATCGCCCACCGGCACCCGAAACCATCATCCCGATGGAACACAGGCCGATCATGCACTAACTATCAACCTGGACCAGTCAGATGGGGCGGCTCACTTATCCCACGCGTGCCGTCCAGACACGGGGAACCACTCAGGAGCAAAGCCTCGGGCTATGTCGCTGTGGTTTTGTTTGACCCACTCAAAGACCAGCTTGGCATATGCTCGGCGGATCTTGCCCTTTCGGAAGTTGTCTATGTAGCCCTCGCCAAGGGCAACTTCGCGACCAAGAGCGGCGAATAGAACTTGCTCTACATTCATGTTGAGCAACCCGCCTACGTCCTTAGCGAGAGCATACAAGCGTGCTCGTTCGTCCTCAGATGCTTTCAGCCAATCAGTATGCACAAGAAAATTTCCAGATAAAATTACCCGTCCTTACCCGCAGTTTGCCTCGTTTCTTGTTGGCTTGGCCAGACTATTCTCTCTCTCGAAGTCAAAATAACGCTTTGTAAATTGGGAATAATATCCTATCATGTTCTCTTTTTGTTCGTAATTGGGCGAGCGCAAGACAGGAGGCACACAAAGCCAGAAATAGAGAAAGGACCATGCCATGTCAGATATCCCGCCAGACTTTAACCCCGAGACCGCCCCGCCAAGTTTGACCATTGATTGGGATGCCTATCTACCGTTCTTCGAAGACGAGGATATTTCAGAGGAAGATAAGCGTGAGCTGATCGAAGCGCTCTGGTCGATAGTCGTCAATTTCGTTGATCTAGGCTTTGGAGTTCACCCCATCCAACAGGCTTGTGGAAAAGATGTCTCTTTAGCTGAAGTGCCGATGCGAGATGTGTTAAACTTGGGCAACACCTCATCAGATTTTGAACAAGTTGCGTCCCCCCATCGCATGGGGCCAAACGAAAGGAGTCCGCATGCGTCAGAATAAAAACAAAAAATCAAATACGGCTGCTCCGAGGCAGGCGGTGATCTATTGCCGCGTGTCATCACGGGCGCAAGAAGCTGAGGGGCATGGCCTTCAGAGCCAAGAAACCCGTTGCCGTGAGTTTGCGGCATCTAAGGGGCATGAAGTGGTTGCCGTTTTCCCAGATACGATTTCGGGCGGTGGTGACTTCTTGAAACGGCCTGGAATGGTTGCGCTTCTGTCGTTCCTGGACGCTCAACCAGATACGCAGTTTGTTGTAATCTTCGATGACCTCAAGCGTTTTGCTCGGGACACAAGGTTTCACCTAGATCTGCGTGAGGCCTTCCGTGTGCGTGGTGCGACGATTGAATGCTTAAACTTCAAATTTGATGAAACGCCCGAAGGCGAGTTCATCGAAACAATCATGGCTGCCCAAAGTGCCTTGGAGCGCAAGCAAAATGGACGGCAAGTTGCACAAAAAATGAAGGCCCGGATGCAGTTGGGGTGCTGGGTTCATAACGCACCTGTTGGTTTTCGCTATCATACGGTTAGGGGGCATGGGAAGCTACTGAAGCCTGATGAACCGCATGCCAGCACAGTGCGTGAGGCAATTGAAGGGTTTGCGATTGGTCGGTTTCAAACGCAGGCCGAGGTCAGGCGGTTTTTGGAATCCAAGCCAGATTATCCGCATATCAAGGATGGTAAGGTGCGGGACAAGCGCGTCACGGATATGCTGACAAATCCGCTGTACGTGGGCTACATCTGTAGTGAGGTGTATGAGCTGAACTGGCTGAAGGGCCAGCACGATCCGCTTATTTCGATGGCGACGTATGAAAAGGTGCAACAACGCCTCAAAGGTACTGGCTATGCACCTGCGCGTGCTGACATTGGCGAAGACTTCGCCCTTCGTGGCTTTGCAACCTGCGGAGACTGTGGTGCTAAGCTCAGGGCTTCTTGGTCAAAGGGGAAGACCAAGTACTATCCGTATTACCTATGTCATACCAAAAGCTGCGAAAGCTACGGAAAGTCGATCCCGCGTGACAGGATCGAAGGTGCGTTTGCAGATGTGGTCAAAACACTAGAGCCCAGCCCAAAATACTTGGAGTTGGCAAAAACTATGTTCAGACGTGCATGGGATGCGCGCTTGTCCCAAGCCAAAGACACAGCGCGTTTGACCAAGCGTCAGATCGCCGAGGCCGATTCACGAATTGAAGCATTGCTCTCGCGGATTATGCAGGCAAGCAATGATGCTGTTATCGGGGCCTACGAAAGCAAAATCACTGAGCTAGAGAAGTCAAAGGTGATTATGGTCGAAAACCTTACAAAACCGCAGACAAAATCGAAGGGCTACGAAGCATACCTAGAACTCGCCCTGACATTCCTCTCGAGCCCTTGGAAAATATGGGAAAGTGGTGATTCCAGCTTGCGTAGAATTGTCCTGAGATTGGGATTTTCTGGCGGATTTTCGTACCATCGAATTGATGGACCTAGAACACCCCAAATAGCGTTGCCTTTCAAGGCTTTGAGCATGATTTCAGGGGGTGAAATAGTGAATGGTGCCGCAGGGGAGGATTGAACTCCCGACCTCACCCTTACCAAGGGTGCGCTCTACCACTGAGCTACTGCGGCGGCGTGAGCGGGTATCTAGCCCCCTCGGCGCAGGGATGCAAGCGCAATCTGGACCCTTTTTTCACTCTGGGTTACAGAAGAGCTCATGAGCACTTCCGACAAGCCAAAAAAGCCAGTAAAACAAGCGCAATCGCGTGAGGATCGCCTCAAGGCGGCGTTGAAGGCCAACATGGGTCGGCGCAAGGCGCAGGCCAAGGCGCGCGCGGATAAACCGGATACAAGTAAAGAATAGCGAGGCAGGTAGATGGATTCGATTGTGGTGACGGGCGGCGGTGAGCTGCAGGGTGAAATTCCGATTGCAGGGGCCAAAAATGCCTGCCTGACCTTGATGCCTGCGACGCTTCTGAGCGAAGAGCCGCTGACGCTGACCAACGCGCCGCGCTTGTCGGACATCAAGACGATGACAACGCTTTTGGAAAGCCTGGGCGCCGAGGCGGCGGCAATGCAGGACGGCCAGGTGTTGGCCATGTCCAGCCACAACCTGACCTCGTCACACGCGGATTATGACATCGTGCGCAAGATGCGCGCCTCGAACCTTGTCCTGGGCCCGCTGCTGGCGCGTATGGGCCATGCCGAGGTCTCGCTGCCCGGCGGCTGCGCCATCGGCGCACGTCCGATGGATCTGCACATCCACGGTCTCGAAGCGCTGGGGGCCGAGATCGAGTTGCGCGACGGTTACCTGCACGCCAAGGCCCCGCGCGGGCTGAAGGGCGCCGAGATCGAACTGCGATTCGCCTCGGTCGGCGCGACCGAGAACATCCTGATGGCCGCGACGCTGGCCAAGGGCACCACCGTGATCCGCAACGCAGCCCGCGAGCCGGAGATCGTCGACCTCGCCACCTGCCTGCGCGCCATGGGGGCGCAGATTGACGGGGATGGCACCTCGGAGATTGTGGTCCAGGGCGTCGACCGGCTGCATGGCGCCACCCATCAGGTGGTGACCGACCGGATTGAACTCGGCACCTATATGCTGGCCCCGGCCATCGCCGGTGGCGAGGTCGAATGCCTGGGTGGCAAGATCGAGCTGCTCTCGGCCTTCTGCGAAAAGCTCGACGCGGTGGGCATTTCGGTCGAAGAAACCGCCCGTGGCCTGAAAGTTGCGCGCAAGAACGGGCGGGTCAGCGCGGTCGACGTGACCACCGAACCCTTCCCCGGCTTCCCCACCGACCTGCAGGCCCAGATGATGGCGATGCTCTGCACCGCCGAGGGCACCAGCGTGCTGCATGAAACCATCTTCGAAAACCGCTTCATGCACGCCCCGGAACTGACCCGCATGGGCGCCGAGATCGAGGTCCACGGCGGCACTGCCACCGTGCATGGGGTCGAGAAGCTGAAAGGCGCGCCCGTCATGGCGACCGACCTGCGCGCCTCGATCTCGTTGATTCTGGCGGGCATGGCGGCGGAAGGTGAAACCGTGGTCAGCCGGGTCTATCACCTCGATCGTGGCTACGAGAAAGTGGTGCGCAAACTGTCCTCCATCGGGGCGAAAATCGAACGGATCAAGGAGTGACCGGCATGGTCGAAGATGCACGTTTCGAAGACGGTGGCGAAGAGCCCCTGCGCCTGATGGCGGTGGATGCAGACGACCTTCAGGTTGTCTCGACCCTGGTGCAGGACGCGGTCTTTCCGATCAGCGAAATGGCCTGGCACCCGGGCCAGCGCCGCTTTGCCCTGCTGCTCAACCGCTTCCGCTGGGAGGACAAGCAAGCGGCCGACCGTCGCGGCCGTGCGGTGGAGCGGGTGCAGAGCATGCTCGTGATCGGCGATGTTGAAAAAGTGCAATCCCAAGGCGTGGAGCGGGGCGACAAGGATGTGGTTCTGTCGCTTTTGTCCATTTCCTTTGTGCCTGGAGAAGATGGAACCGGCCGCGTCGAACTGACCTTGGCGGGCGATGGCGCCATTGCGTTGGAGGTCGAGGCGCTGGATGTCACCTTGCGTGACGTCACCCGCCCCTATATTGCGCCCTCCAAGCACACGCCTGAGCACCCGGAGTAAGCCATGCCCCTTCGCCTCTCGACCCAGGACGCCGATTTCGAGGCGCGTTTCACCGCGCTTCTGTCGATGAAACGCGAGGACAGCCCGGATGTGGATGCGGTGGTGGCCGAGATCATCGCCGATGTGCGTGACCGGGGTGATGCGGCGGTCATTGAACTGACCTCTAAATTCGACCGGCTAGATCTGACGCCGGAAACGCTGCGGTTTTCTGAGGCGGAGATCGACGCCGAGTGCGCCAAGGTCAGCGAGGCGGATCGCGCCGCGCTGGAACTGGCCGCAGAACGCATCCGCGCCTATCATATCCGCCAGATGCCGGCCGATGATCGCTGGACGGACGAAACGGGCGCCGAGCTGGGCTGGCGCTGGTCGGCCGTGTCGGCCGCGGGGCTCTACGTGCCCGGCGGGCTGGCAAGCTACCCGTCCTCGGTGCTGATGAACGCGATCCCGGCCAAGGTGGCGGGCGTCGAACGCCTGGCCGTGGTGGTGCCGACCCCGGACGGGCAGGCCAACCCGCTGGTCCTGCTGGCAGCCCGCATCGCGGGTGTGGACGAGGTCTACCGCATCGGCGGCGCCCAGGCCGTGGCCGCGCTGGCTTACGGCACCGATACCATCGCGCCGGTCGACAAGATCACCGGTCCGGGCAACGCCTTTGTCGCCGCCGCCAAGCGCCGCGTCTTCGGCAAGGTCGGCATTGACATGATCGCGGGGCCGTCTGAGATCCTGGTGATCGCGGATTCCGACAATGACCCCGACTGGTTGGCGCTGGACCTGCTCAGCCAGGCCGAACATGACGAAAGCGCCCAGTCGATCCTGATTACCACGGACGCAGCTTTCGGTGAGAAGGTTGCCCAAGCCGTTGAAAAGCGGCTGGAAACCCTGGAGCGCCGCGCGATCGCAGGCGCCTCCTGGCGCGACTTTGGCGCAGTCATTCTCGTCAACGACTTGGACGAGGCCGCCCAACTGTCCAACCGCATCGCGCCGGAGCACCTGGAGCTCTGCGTGGTCGACCCCGAGGCCCTGTCCGCCAAATGTATTCACGCGGGCGCCATTTTCCTGGGTCAGTTCACGCCGGAAGCCATCGGTGACTATGTCGGTGGGCCGAACCACGTGCTGCCCACCTCGCGCTCGGCGCGGTTCAGCTCGGGCCTGTCGGTGATGGATTTCCTCAAGCGTACCACGCTGGCCCGCATGACCCCGGCGGCGCTCGCCGCCATCGGCCCCGCCGCCGAAACCCTCGCCATTTCCGAAAGCCTCGAAGCGCATGGGCTTTCCGTGCGCGCGCGGCTCAACGCCCTGAACGAACAAGAAAAATGACCAACCGCATCAGCCATATCGAGATCGACCAGACCGGCCTTGCCGCCCCAACGCCCGCCATCGAGCAGGAGCGCAAGGTGGCGGTGTTCGACCTGCTGGAGGACAATTCCTTTGCGTTGGAGGCACGCGGGGACCAGACGGTGGCGGACGGCCCTTATCACCTGGGCCTGGCGATCCGCGAAAAACGCCTGGTGTTCGACGTGGACACGGAAAGCGGCGAAGACGCGGCCGAATTCCACATGTCGCTCGGCCCGTTCCGCCAGGTGGTGAAGGATTACTTCGCCATCTGCGAAAGCTATTTCGACGCGGTGAAGAAACTGCCGCCCAGCCAGATCGAGGCGATCGACATGGCCCGGCGTGGCATCCACAACGAGGGTGCGCGTGTCCTTCAGGAACGCCTGGAAGGCAAGGCCGAGATCGACATCGACACGGCGCGCCGCCTCTTCACCCTTATCTGCGTGTTGCATTGGGGCTGAGCGTGGCCAAGGGGGAGCGTCCACAGTCGGTTCTGTTCTGCTGCGACCATAACGCAGTGCGATCCCCCATGGCCGAAGGCATGATGAAAGCCTTCTATGGTCATGAAACCTATGTGCAATCCGCCGGTGTGCACAGCGAACTTGAGGTCGACGGTTTCTCGGTCGCGGTCTGTGACGAGCTGGGGATTTCCCTGTCCGGCCACACGGTGCGCAGTTTTGACGACATGCGCGAATGGGGCGATGACCTGGGCAGTTTCGACCTGGTGGTTGCTCTGTCACCGGCCAGCCAACGGCGGGCCCTTGACCTGACACGGCATTACCACCTGGAGGTGGAATACTGGCCGATCATGGACCCGACCGGCCTGGGCAACCGGCGCGAGGAAAAAATGGATGCCTACCGCGCTGCCCGCGACCAGATTCGCACCCGCATGATCGAACGCTTCGGCGAGCCGACCCAAGATTGACGCATCCCGGCCCCGGGGCGGCGCTTTCGCTCTTGCCGGTGCTCGGGCGGGGCGGCACTCTCTCCCGAAACTGACCGGGAGACCTCCATGAGCCGCGACACCATTCAGCGCTATTTCGATGCTTTCAACGCGGGCGATGTGCCTAGCATGTTGGAATGCCTGTCCGAGGAGGTGGCGCACCATGTGAACGAGGGCAAGATCCGTACTGGAAAGGCTCTATTCTCTGAGTTTTGTGACCATATGTCAGAGTGCTACAAGGAAGAGCTCACTGATATGGTGATCTTTGTCTCCGACGATGGCACCCGCGCGGCGGCAGAGTTCGTGGTGAACGGCGCCTACCTGAAGACCGACCCGGGCCTGCCCGAGGCGCGGGGGCAAAAATATGTCCTGCCCGCAGGCTCCTTCTTCACGCTCGACGCGGGCAAGATCACCCGCGTGACCACCTATTACAACCTTGCCGATTGGGAGCGGCAGGTCGCGTGAGCCTGGATGTCCGCCCCCTGACCGGCGCGGATCTTGAACGCGTCCTGCCCGACGTCGCGCGCCTGCGCATCGAGGTGTTTCGCGCCTGGCCCTACCTCTATGACGGCACGTTCGATTACGAACACCGCTACCTGCAGAGCTATCGCGAGTCCGCAGGCGCGATCCTGGTGGGGGCCTTTGACGGCGACCGGCTGGTTGGCGCTTCCACCGGCACCCCGATGGAGGATCACGCGGACGATTTCGCCGCTGCCTTCGCGGGCAGGGGCTATGCGCTGAGCGACATCTTCTACAACGCCGAAAGCGTGCTGTTGCCGGAATACCGGGGCAGGGGGATCGGCCACGCCTTCTTTGACGCGCGCGAAGCCCATGCCCGTGCGCTGGGCTGCCGTCACGTCGCCTTCTGCGGCGTGGTCCGGCCGGACGACCATCCGCTGCGCCCTGCCGGTTACCGCCCGCTGGATGCCTTCTGGACCGCGCGCGGCTATCGTAAGCTGGACGGAGCCATTGCGCGGTTTTCCTGGAAAGATATCGACAAGCCCGCCGAGGATGAGAAACCGCTGCAATTTTGGATCCGGGAGTTGGAGGACAGATGAAGATCGCCGCCGCCGCCTATCCGATCGACTGGCATGACAGCTGGGCCAGCTACGAGGACAAGATCAGCGCCTGGGTGCATGGGGCCGAGGCCGATCTGTTGGTCTTTCCCGAGTATGGCGCGATGGAACTGGCATCGCTTGCGGGCAAGGACATTTGCGCCGATGTCGAAGCCAGCCTTCATGCGGTGGCCGAACGCCTGGAGCGGGCGGATGGTCTGCTCGCCCGGTTGGCGGCGGAAACCGGCAAGCACATCCTCGGCGGCTCCGGCCCGGTCTTTGCGGGTAATCGCCCCGTGAACCGCGCCACCTTCTTCTCCCCGGACGGGCAGGCGGTGTCCCATGACAAGCAGATCATGACCCGGTGGGAGCGTGACCCGATGGACTGCCACGGCGGCGCCCCGCTGACGCTGATGGAGACGGCCCTGGGCAAGATCGGCGTGTTGATCTGTTATGACAGCGAGTTTCCCCTGCTGGGCCGTGCCTTGATCGAGGAAGGCGCCGAAATCCTGCTGGTGCCCTCGGCGACCGAGGGTCTGTCGGGCTATTCCCGTGTGCGCATCGGTGCAATGGCGCGGGCGTTGGAGGGGCAATGCGTGGCGGTGCACGCGCCCACGCAGGGCGCTGCGCCGTGGAACCAGGTGGTCGACGTGAACACCGGGGCTGCCGCCATCTACGGCCCGCCCGACAAGGGCTTTCCGGACACCGGCATCATCGCAGAAGGGCGGTTTGACACTCCCGGCTGGGTTACGGCTGACATCGACCTGACCGCCATCCGCCAGGTGCGCGCCGACGGCCACGTACTGAACAAGACCCATTGGGATGAACAGGCGGGCCGCGACGGGCCGGTCAGGGTTGAACGGTTGATCTGAGCCCCAGCCAGGGCGGAGGGCGGCGCACCTTCAGCGCCTCGCGCAGCGGGGTAAAGATGATCACCGCGGCAATGCCGACCGAGGCCAGGCACCAGATTGCGGGCTGTTCATTCACGTTCTCGGTGATCAGCCGGGCGGCGATCGGCCCAACCAGGAATTGAAACACCGTGATCCGCCAGGCGCCGTAGAAGAAGGGCAGCACGAAGACCGCCAGCCCATAACCCGGCATCCCGTCACGGAACTGGCGTAGCAACCAGTATTCCGAACTGATCAACCCATTACCCCAGCTGTTCAACGGGACCTCCCAGGCCAGGTGCCAATTGCCCTCGACCGTGCAGAAGGCCTGCCCGCACATCATGCGCCCGGGCCCGCAGGTCCCATGCCCGCTGATCGGCGCGAGTTGCAGGATCGTATAGCCCGCCGCGACCGCGCAAAGTGCATAGACCCAGCCTTGGGCACGCCTGCGCGCCGCATCCGGCAGGCAGGCCAGCGCCAGCGCGTTGAAAAAGAACGGATGCAGCGCGATATGGCCGTAACTGAACATTGTCAGATACTTGTTCGCCGACAGCCCGCATTGCCCGATCACCGGGTAGCTCAGCGCCTGCACCACCTCCATCACCGAAAAGAAGCTCAGCGTCATCCAGAAGGCGGGCGGATCCCCGCGCTTGGCTGACAAGGCCGACAGGGCGAAGCCGCCCACGGCCATGGTGGCAGAAATTTCCACGTTCCAGCACATAGGGACCCCCAAGAGCTGCTATCCTGTCGCTGACGCAAGGTTAACGTGTGTGGTTTCCGGGATCAACTCGCCGCAAACGTGTGTCATTTTGCACTCTTCCGGGCTCCTCACAGCCCTATGATGCTGCGGCGCATCCTTTTCCCTTGAAAATCCCCCCTTTCGGGGCCATTTAGAGGGCGCCCGCGAGCCGCGGGCGTGAAAACAGGAGTGAACATGGCCAAGGAAGAACTGCTCGAATTCCCCGGTGTCGTGAAGGAACTCCTGCCGAACGCGACATTCCTGGTCGAGCTGGAGAACGGCCATACGATCATCGCGCACACGGCAGGCAAGATGCGCAAGAACCGCATCCGCGTTCTGGCTGGCGACAAGGTGCAGGTCGAGATGACCCCCTATGATCTGACCAAGGGTCGGATCAACTACCGCTTCAAGTAAGCGAAACCGATGCCGCGTCTGATCCTCGGCTCGGGCAGCCCGCGCCGGGCCGAACTGTTGGGCCAGCTGGGTCTGACAGCGGATGAGGTGCGCCCGCCGGACGTGGACGAAACGCCACTCAAGGGCGAATTGCCGCTGAACTATTGTCGCCGCATTGCAGGTGCCAAGGCGGACGCGATGCAGGTTGCGTCGGATGAGGTCGTGCTCTGCGCCGATACCACCGTCGCGCTGGGCCGTCGCATCATGGGCAAACCCGTGGATGCGGGCGAGGCGGCGGAGTTTCTGCTGGCGCTCTCCGGGCGACGTCATCGCGTTATCACCTCGGTCGTCGTGCGCAACGTCCATGGGCGCTGGGCGCGGGACGTGGTGACCAACGTCAAGATGAAGCGGCTGTCGGATGATGAGCTGAACGCCTACCTGGCCTCGGATGACTGGCGCGGCAAGGCGGGCGCCTATGCGATCCAGGGACCGGCTGGTGCCTTCATCCCGTGGATTCAGGGCAGCTATACCTCTGTCGTGGGCTTGCCGGTGGCGGAAACCGCCGCGCTGCTGACGGCCGCAGGCTATCCCGTATATGGAGGCTGGTCATGAAGGGCCGCGTGATTGCTCTGGACGAAGTGAACGGGCGTCGCGTGGCTGCCCTGATCGAAGATGGTGTGGTCGAGGACCTGCTGGTCGACGGGCCTGACGACAGCTTTGCCCCGGGTGCGATTCTGCGTGGTATCTGTGACCGGCCGCTGAAAGGGCAGGGGGGCATGATGCTGCGTCTGCCGGACGGGCAGACCGGATACCTGCGTGGCGCCAAGGGGATGAAACCCGGCCAGGCGGTGCTGGTTCAGGTGACCTCTCGGGGCGAACCCGGAAAGGCCGTACCGGTCAGCGACCGCGTGCTGTTCAAGAGCCGCTTTGCCATCGTCACCCCCGGCGCGCCGGGCCTGAACATCTCGCGCGCGATTCGCGATGACGAGGAACGCGTGCGACTGCACGAGATTGCCGTCGAGCTGATGGGCGAGGCCGCCGAGGGTCTGATCATCCGCTCCGCCGCCGAAGGCGCGTCCGATGATGAAGTCGTCGGTGACATCGCCGAGATGCTGGACCTGGCCCGGGCGGTCATAGGTGACGCTGGAGGCCGCGAGCCCGAACTGCTGGTCGATGGTCCCGACGCGCACCTTCTGGCTTGGCGCGACTGGCCGCAGCCCGACCAGCTAGACGAGGAGGGCTTTGCAGCCCATGACATCGAGGTCGCACGGTGGCTCCAACCCCACGTGCGCCTGTCCGGAGGCGCCCATGCCTTCGTCGAACCCACCCGCGCGCTGGTTGCCGTGGATGTGAACACCGGCGCGGACACCAGCCCGGCGGCCGGGTTGAAGGCCAATATCGCGCTCGCCCGCGTGCTTCCGCGCGAGCTGCGGCTCCGTGGCCTGGGTGGCCAGATCGTGGTCGACTTTGCTCCGATGCCGAAGAAGGAACGTCGCCAGCTCGAACAGATCCTGCGCGCCGCCTTCCGCGCCGACGGGATTGAGACCTCGCTGGTCGGCTGGACCACGCTGGGCAACTTCGAGCTGCAACGCAAACGCGAACGCCTGCCCCTCGCCGAGGCTCTGGAGGGTGCGAAATGACCTGCCCGATCTGCGCCAAGGTCAGCGACCCGAAATACAGGCCCTTCTGCTCGCGCCGCTGCGCGGATGTCGACCTGGGGCGCTGGCTGAACGGCTCCTACGCCATTCCGTCAGAGGCGCCGGAGGACCTGGAAGAGGCCGCCGAAGAGCTCGCAAAAGAAACTCGTCGCCCGCATTGAAAAAGATGATTTTTCCTCTGGACACCCCCGTCCGCCACGACTAGAAACCCGCTACCCGAACGATGAAACGTTCACCCGTGCCCGGGTAGCTCAGGGGTAGAGCAGTGGATTGAAAATCCTCGTGTCGGTGGTTCGATTCCGCCCCCGGGCACCACTTTTCTCAAGAAAGTGAAGAAACTGGACCCTGCGGTCATGTGTGCCCGCTTGTGCCCTGTTGCCCGGCCTGCCGAAGCAGCCCGGGCTTTTGTTTTTCTGCCGACCCGGTCAGTCCAGTTCCAGCACCTTGCGGGCCACGCGGAAGCATTCGAGCGCCTGGGGCACGCCGCAGTAGATGCCGATGACGTGGATGATGGCGCGGATCTCTTCCTGGGTGACGCCGTTGTTCAGTGCGCCGCGGCAGTGGATTTCCCATTCATGCATCTTGCCCAGCGCGCCAATCATGGCGAGGTTCATCATCGAACGCGTCTTGGGCTCGATCACATCATCGCCCCAGCCGAAGCCCCAGCACCAGGCGGTCATCGCCTCCTGAAACGGGCGGGTGAAGTCATCTGCGGCGGCAAGGTTCTTTTCCACATATTCCGCGCCCAGGGTGGATTTTCGTTGCTCCAGCCCCTTCAGGAACAGGTCTTCGTTGAACAGGTCGGCCATGGGTGTCTTTCCTTCAGAGAATGATACGATGTGCGTAGAGGTGATCGTAATGCGGCTTCATCCGCCTGTGCACCTGTTGCACGCGGTCGGGGGCATCGGCAACCTCGACATAACGCCGGGTCTGCGGGGTGAGGCCGGTGGATTTCGCCAGGTTGTGGTGGAAGGATCCGCCGTCCCACCAGCTGTGTTCGGACGGGTCGCCGCCGGGCTCCCAGCGCAGCGCCTCTTCGATGAAGGGAATGCCGACCGCCTCGCAGAAGGCCTGCGTCATGTCATGCGGGTTTTCCAACAGGTCGTCGCTGTCCACCACCGGCGGCGGGCTGCCGTTCAGCGCCCAGAGCAGATCGAACAACGCGCGTTGTTCGGGGAAGCCGACCTCGCCCTCGTGGAAATCGGGCCACTTGTTGTACATCGAGCTGATCGACTTGGCCGGGTCGCGGATCAGGAAGGCGTGGGTGAAGTTCGACAGGAACTCTGGCGTCCACATGTGGTTGATATAGTGGGGGAAATCCTTCAGGAACACCGGCCCCTTGGTGGCGCGCTCGCGGATGTCCTGCCACACGCTGTCCAAGGTCAGCCCCGGTGTGGTCATTTCCCCGGGACCGAAACGGTGCCACAGCGGTTCCTCGCCCTGATACCAGGCCTCGCCAAAGGGCTCGTGCAGGCAATCGAGGTCACCGCGTTGTCGCATCATCCATTCGAAGGCGGTGGAGGTGGAGCGGGGGATGGCCCAGAGGGCGACGATCTTGTGCATGGATCCTCCTGTCATGCGGGGGCGTGTCAGCCGAGCCGGTTCAGCAGCTGGCCGTGGTGTCCGGTCGGGGCCAGCCCCAGGGTCTTGAACACCCGCCAATAGAGCGCGGTGTCATGGCCGATGACCGGCTTGCCCAATGCCTCCTCCAGCATCGGGGTCAGGTGCAGCGGGCGCTGCGGAATGCCGCCGGGTCCGGTGCGGAA
The DNA here is from genome assembly GCF_965228805.1 of Aliiroseovarius sp. Classification (NCBI taxonomy): domain Bacteria; kingdom Pseudomonadati; phylum Pseudomonadota; class Alphaproteobacteria; order Rhodobacterales; family Paracoccaceae; genus Aliiroseovarius; species Aliiroseovarius sp. The sequence goes on from NZ_CBDDIE010000003.1 coordinate 2,562,762, forward strand.
GTTGCACATGCCGTTGATCAGGTAGGCGTCTGCGTTCGGCGCCTGTTCGGCGACGTATTCGAAGCTTCTCAACGCCAGGTCGCCCTCGAACACCCAGCGGCAGTCGTTCACCGCCTCCTGGCTGTCGAACCAGCCCTGGTCGTGGAAGTTTCCCGCCCAGATCACGTCGAACCCGGCTTCGCGCAGGAAGCCCACGGTGCCCTGCCACCAGGCGGGCCAATGATAGGCGGCGTTCAGCGCGACTTTCTCGACGTTCATCTCGCGCAGGGCCTCGACCATGGCATAGCCCGACATGTGAAAGGCCAGCCCGTATTTGTCGGACAGGTCCGCGCAATGCTGACGGATCCCTTCGACGCCCAGCCCGCTGGCATGGACCCAGTTCGAGCCCACCTGGGCTGCCACATCCGCGCCGTTGCGCGACATGCAGTGGCAGAAGTCGTCCATCATGGCGAAGTTCTGTTTGCGCTGGTCCAGACCATGGGCGTAGTCGGGCACATGCAGCATCCAGCCATGTACGCCGACGGTTTCCGGCGCCATGCGGATGAAATCGCTGGGCGCGGCGTCATAGTCGAAGGGCGGGCAGGTAAAGCCCACCTGATGGGGGAACAGCTTGTGTTCGGGGCGCCATTGCTCGGGCATCAACATGTCAGACCTCCCGTTCTATTGTAATTGCAAACGCAAGATAGCAGTCGTTGTCTTCAGCGATGTCTTCTGTGATTTTGTAGCTGGCTTCTTCCACCACCAGCTTGCCTTTAGACCCCGCTGCACATTCAACTACCAATCTTTGCAGGCTTTCGGCGCGCTTTCGTAGGGTTGATTTTACCCTCTCAAGGTTTTTGCCAGAATGCGATGAGTAGAACGCGAAACAGCCAACAGCAGGTTCGGAAAGCCCTTCCAGGACTGCAACAATCCTTTTGATGTCACTTACACATTGGCTCGGTGCCACGCCCGATTTGACCTCCACGATTGAGCGCAGTGACCATGCATTATCCCGCTTTTCATAAGCGGCAACATCCACGCGTCCGCTTCGTCTTTCGTTCTTGGCTGGGGCGCCACGACGAAAGCGTATGTCCGAGTAGTTGAGTGGCTCCTCCAGAAAGACCGCCCATCCCTCGCCTTTGAAAGCAGCGCGAATTTTCTCAGCTATCTTGACCGTCACAAAATACTCTGCCCCTGACCAAACCCAGTATCCCCCAGACATTTTGGAGTAGCGTTGGTGAGCCATGATAATTGCCTCACGAACGGCTTTTGAGAGCTTTTTACGTGTGCAAGGATCACCCATCCACCGCCTCGCGCATCCAGCGTTGCAGGGTGGCGATGGAGTGTTCGCTCATCACACCGCAGGCGGGGTCCAGCACCAGCGGGCCGGGCTTGTAGCCGCGTGACTTCAGCCCGCGATGCACGCTTTCGACCAGGCGGATGTCTTCCTCGACCGTGGTCTGGCGGTCCTGCACGGCAAGACCCCGGATCACGTCGCTTTCCGCACCCTCGGGCGTGTACCAGCCGCGCCAGACGGTGCATTGATCCGGCCCGCTTGCGCGCCAGTGATAGGTGTTCAGCACATTGCCCGGGTAGCATTGGAACGAGAACATGGGCCAGAGGAACCAGCTCTGATAGTCGCCCGCATGCGGCACCGACAGGTCGATCGGATAGGTCATCTTGTCCATCGACTGGCATTCGGTGACATGGCGCAGCACATATCCGCCGCCCGCATCCGGCTGGATGTCATAGGTCTCGGGTTTGATCACCCCTTCCGCGAAGGTCGGGTGGTTGGTCGGGCAGTGGTAGCATTCGGAATAGTTCTCGACCGAGACCTTCCAGTTGCAATCTTCCGGCACCTCGACCCATTCCAGCGGCGCCAGATCGGCGATATGGGGGACATATTCGGCGATCTCCTCGCGCACGCCCGGATACCAATCGTCCATCGGCGCAGCATCGTCATCGAGGTTCACGAAGATGAACCCGTGGAATTCTTCGGTCCGGACCTCGGTCAGGCAGATATCGGACCGTTCGAAGCCGGGCACGGATTTCGTGTTCGGGCCCGCGCGCAGCTCGCCGGTCAGCTCATAGCTCCAGGCGTGATAGGGGCAGACCACCACGCGGGTGTTGCCGGTGCCGGTCACCATCTCATGCGCCCGGTGCTGGCAGACGTTGTAGAAGGTGCGCACCACCCCATCGCGGCCGCGAATGCAGAACAGGCTCTGTCCCGCGATCTCGAAGGCGAAGTAGTCGCCCACATTGGCCACCTGGCTGACATGCCCGGCAAACTGCCAGGTGCGGGACAGAAGCCCCTCCATCTCCCGCGCAAAAATCGCCGGGTCCGTGTAATAGCGCGCGTCAAGCGACCGGGTGAGCGGTGCGTTCATTCAGGATACTCCCTGTAGATGCCAAGTTGATGGCGGCGGCGGTGAAAGGTTTCGACCCTCTCGACGATCTCATCGCTGGCAACCGCGATGACGAAGCTCAGAAGGGTTTCCAAGAGCGCGATGGTCGAGACGGACGAAGGAAAGAACTGCGGTGCGTCCGCCTGCACGATGAAGCCGTGATCGGCACCGCGCAGGATCGGGCTGGCCGGGCTGTCGGAGATTGCCACAACCGTCACCCCCTGCTCGCGGGCAACTTGGATGGCGTCGATCACCTCCGACCGGTAGGGGCGGCAGGTCATGGCGATCAGCACGTCCTGGTCATCCGCCCAGGCCAGGTCATCGACGGCGGTCGAACCCGAGCGCGGGATCGCGTGAAACCGCGTCATGCCGGTTGAAGCCAGGTAGGTGAAGTTGCGTGCATTGGCGTTGTTCACGCCGACACCCAGGGTAAAGACCTGCCGGCTGTTCCAGATCCGCTCGGCAGCCGCCTTCAGGTCGGTAACATCAATGGCGGCGAAGGTTTCTTCGATGTTGGCCAGGGCGCCCGAGATCGTTTCGGCATAGAGCGCGCCCAGCTCGCCGCGTTTCGACACATCCTGCAACCAGCGCGCGCGGTCCGGGAAATCGACCAGCCCCTGGCGAATCGCCTCGCGGAAGGGCTCGCGGAAATCCTCATACCCGTCGAACCCCACCTGCCGCGCCATGCGCACCACCGTGTTGGGTTTCACATTCGCCGCCTCGGCGATCTCGCGCACGGTCGACACGCCCACATCGCGCGGGTTTTCCAGCACATAGCGCGCGGCCTTCTGGGCCTCGGGTGTCAGGTCTTCCCATTCCTCCGAGAGGCGGGTCAGGATTGCAGATGATACATTTGTGCCATTCATGATTGACGATGGTATATTTGTCCGCTTAGCCTGTCGAGAGGGAATCTTCCCCAACCAGAAAAAGGACACAGAGACATGGTCGCAGACCTTCCCTCCCACGCCCGCGTCGTCATTGTTGGCGGCGGTGTCATGGGCGTCGGACTTGCCTATCACCTCGGTCACGAAGGCTGGGGCGCCGATACCGTGCTCTTGGAAAAGGCTGAGCTGACCAGCGGCTCGACTTGGCACGCGGCCGGGCAGATCACCCATTCGACCTCGTCCTTTTCCCTGGGCAAATGCGTCGATTACAACATCGGGCTCTATTCCGGCGCGCTGGAGGCTGAGACCGGCCAGGCAGTAACCTGGCATGGCTGCGGGTCTTTCCGGCTGGCCTATACCGAGGACGAGATGGACTGGCTGCGCCACACCCTGTCGGTGGCCCGCTCGCTAGGGTTCAACATCGAACTGGTGGGGCCGGAGCGCATTGCCGCGCTGCATCCCTATTACAACCTCGAAGGGGTCCTGGGCGCGCTGCATACGCCGGATGACGGCCATGTGGATCCGACCAATGTGACCATGGCGATGGCGGCCGGTGCCCGGGCCAAGGGGGTCAAGATCATCCGCCGTTGCCGGGCGACCAACATCACGCAATCGGACAGCGGCGAATGGGTGGTCGAGACGGAAAAGGGAACGATCACCTGCGAACATGTGGTCAACGCGGGCGGCACCTATGCGCGCCAGATGGGCGAATGGTCCGGGCTGCAACTGCCCATGACCTCGATGACGCACCATTACTTCGTCACCGAACCGGTGCCCGAATTCGAAGCTCTGGACCACGAACTGCCGGTCATTCGCGACGACAAGAAGGTCTCGGGCTACATCCGGATGGAGCAAAAACGCGGCCTGATCGGCATCTATGAAAAGGAAAACCCCAACACGGTCTGGGAGGATCACTGCCCCTGGGAGGCGGAAAACGAGCTGTTCGATGCCGATTACGACCGGGTCATGCCCTGGCTGGAGGAAAGCCTGAACCGCATGCCGATCTTTGCCGAGCTGGGCATTCAACGCGAGGTGCATGGCGCGATTTCGCACCCGCCGGACGGCAACCCGCTGATCGGCCCCGCGCCAGGGGTGCGCAATTACTGGTGCTGCTGCGGCACGCAGATCGGCATCGGCTGGGGGCCGGGGCTGACCCGTGAACTGGCGCGCTGGATGGTGCATGGCGCCGCCGATATCTCGATGCGCGACTATGACCCGCGCCGCTTCGGCAGCTACGCCACGAAGGACTGGCAGGTCACCAAGGCCAAGGAAGATTATTGCCTGCGCCACGAAATCCCCTTCCCGCATTTCAATCGCCTGGCGGGGCGCCCGGTAAAACCCTCGCCCTTCTACGAGCGGCTGAAGGCGAAAGGCGCGGTGCATGAAGAGGTCTACGGCCACGAACGCCCGCGCTGGTTTGCCAAGGACGGTGTGACGCAGGAGGATCACTATTCCTTCCGCCGTTCCGTCGTCGATGACATGGTCGCGGCGGAGGTGAAGTCCGTGCGCGAAGCCGTTGGCATCATGGACATTTCCGCCTTTACCAAGGTCGAGGTCTCGGGACCGGAGGCGGAGGCCTTCCTGGATCGCCTCGTCGCCAACCGCCTGCCGCAGAAGGTCGGCGGCATCATCCTGACCCACATGCTGAACCGCGCCGGGCGGATCGAGCTTGAGACCACCGTGGTGCGCCTGGCCCAGGATCGTTTCTACCTGGTCTGCGCCGCCTTCTTCGAACAGCGCCTGTTGGATCACCTCGACCACCAGCGTGCGGGTGAGGATGTGACCGTCACACTGCGGTCGAACGACTGGGCGGCCCTGACGATCAACGGCCCCCGTGCCCGCGACGTGTTGGGCGCCTGTACCGATGCCGACCTCACGAACGCCGGGTTTCGCTGGATGTCGGCGCAGGAGATCACCGTGGCGGGCGTCACGCTCTGGGCCTTCCGCATGTCCTATGCGGGCGAGCTGGGGTGGGAGCTGCACATTCCCCGCGACGGCGCGCTTCAGGTCTATGACGCGCTCTGGGCTGCCGGTGAGGCGCATGGCATTGCCGACTACGGCTCTTTCGCGATGAATGCGATGCGGATGGAGAAGGGCTTCAAAGGGGCAGGGGAGCTGACCAACGAGGTCACCTTGCCGGAGGCCGACGTCATGCGTTTCGTGAAGGCCGACAAGGAGTATCTGGGCAAGGAGCCGACCCTTGCGGGTACCCCGCGCTGGCTCTGCGCCTATCTGGAAATCGAACCGGACGGGCAGATCGACGGCCATGGAGGCGAGGCGGTTCTGCTGGGCGGTCAGGTGGTCGGCTCAACCGCTTCGGTCGCCTTTGGTCCGACCGTCGGCAAGGTGCTGGCTTTCGCTTATCTGAAACCCGACGCCGCCCAGATTGGCACGGCGCTGGAGGTGGTGATCCACGGCCAGCCCCGCCAAGCACGTGTGCTGGGCGCGCCCGCCTATGACCCCGACAGCTTGCTTCCCCGCACGGACACCGTACAGGAGCTCGCATAATGACGATCCCCGCAACAATGAAGGCCATGGTTCTGAAGGGCCATGGCGACCTGGATCAGTACCATTGGCACGAGGATTGGCCGACCCCCAACCCCGCGCCGGGGGAGGTTCTGGTCGCAGTCGGTGCCTGCGGGTTAAACAACACGGATGTGAACACCCGGTCGGGCTGGTATTCCAAGACGGTCAGCGAGGCGACCACAGGCGGCGCCTATGACGAGGTAAGTGATGAGGACCCGACCTGGGGCGGTGCGCCGATTACCTTCCCGCGCATCCAGGGTGCCGATGTCTGCGGCCGGGTTGTCGCGGTGGGCGCGGGCGTGGACCCGGCGCGTATCGGCGAGCGCATCATCTCGGACAACTGGCTGCGCGACGCCGACGACCTGACCAATATGGACAAGGCGGGCTATCTCGGGTCCGAGCGTGACGGGGGCTATGCGCAATACACCACCATGCCCGACCGCAACGCGCTGACGGTGCGTTCGGACCTCACGGATGCCGAGCTTGCGACCTTCTCCTGCTCCTATTCCACCGCCGAGGGCATGCTGACCCGCGCCAAGGTTGCCGACGGAGACACGGTGCTGGTGCCCGGCGCCTCCGGTGGCGTTGGTGGTGCGCTGGTGCAGCTTGCCAAACGGCGCGGCGCGCGGGTGATCGCGCTGGCGTCCGAGGCCAAACATGGCGAGGTTAAAAAGCTTGGCCCCGACCGCATCCTGCCCCGTGGCCCCGCCGATCTGCGCGCCGCGCTGGGGGATGAGAAGATTACGGTCGTTGCGGACGTGGTGGGTGGCGATTACTGGCCGCAGTTGATCGATGTGCTGGAACGCGGCGGGCGCTACACCTGTTCGGGCGCCATCGCCGGGCCGATGGTGGATTTCGACCTGCGCACCTTCTACCTGCGCGACCTGACCTTCACTGGCTCGACCGTGATCGACCCCGAGGTCATGCAGAACCTTGTGCATTACATCGAGGCGGGTGAGATCCGTCCGGCCCTGGCCGCCACCTATCCGCTGGAGGAACTGCGCGAGGCTCAGGCGGCGTTCATATCCAAGACCCACGCGGGCAACATCGTGGTGACGCCATGAGCGGTCTGGCACGCGTTCTGTCCGCCGCCCGGACGCTGCACGCGGCAACCCCCGGCATGCAGGCATTTTCGCCCTGGAAATGCAGCACCACGCCTGAAGACCGCCCGTCTCAGCCCATGCCGGCGCTGGACCGTGTGAAGGGCTTCAACCTGCCCGGCACCGTTGCGACCCAGCCGCTGATCGACGCCATCCGCGCTGCGGCCGACTTCGGCCACTGGATCCAGACCTATACCGAGGCCGAGGTGGGGCGGAATTTCCTGGACAATTACGGCTATTACGAGTTGATCGGCCCTGGCGGGCATTTCCGCTCGGACCAGATGCGTGGTTATGTGGCCTATTGGGGCCCTGGCCTGTTCTATGACTGGCACAATCACGCGGCGGAAGAGCTCTATGTCTGCCTTGGCGGGCAGGCGCGGTTTCTGGCGGAAGGGCGAGCGGATGTGATCCTGACCCCGGGCGAGGCGCTTTATCACAGTGCCTATCAGCCCCATGCGATGGTGACCGAGGATCAACCGATCCTGACCTTTGTGCTCTGGCGCGGGCCGGGGCTTGCGGATCTGCCGAGGATGCAGGCATGAGCGACGTCTGGACCACCCTTCTGGATGAGGCCCGCGCAGCCCATGCCATCCATCCGGCTTTGCGCGATTTCTGCCCATTTCCCGACGATCTAACCCGGCAGGAAGTCACACCGCATCACATCAACGCGGCCCGGTTGATGGAGGCGGAAAAGGGATTCACTCCCGACGCACTGGGCCGCGCCTTCATCGCCGCCAGCCCCCAGGCCCATTGGCGCGAGACCTACAAGGGCACCGACATCGGCCAGGATTTTCTGGACCGGTTCGGCTGCTATTGCCTGATCGGCACGGGCGGGGCCTACCGATCGGACCAGATGGCGGCCTATGTGGTCTACATGCCGCCCGGTCTGCACTACCCTTGGCACCACCACCCGGCCGAGGAGCTCTATTTCGTCCTGGCTGGAGAGGCGCGTTTCATGCGCGGAGGCGAGCCCGACGAGGTGCTGCGTGCTGGGGACAGTTCATTTCACGCCTCAAACCAGCCCCACGGGATGGAGACGGGCGACCACCCGGTGCTGGCCTATGTGCTCTGGCGCAACGGCTTCGCCACCCCGCCGGTTTTGACTGAGGATGACGAATGACATGTCCTTCTGGGCATATGCACCCTGACCGGGGCAGGGGCGGGCGGCGCATTGATCCACCCACCCCGTGTTCTGTTTTTTCAGGCGTCGGGGCTATGCACCACCTGGCCCTGCGCCACGGCATAAAGCGGGGTGCTCTCATCCGTGACACGGGTCACCACTTGCGGGCATCGCGTGCAGGCTGGCATGCCTTCCTGGCCATACCACCGGCAGGTCTTGCGGATCGTGCAGGGCGGCAGCTTGTCCACCGTCGGCTCCAGCTGTTCCACGACCCGCGCCGCAAGGCGGCAGACCTGCCCATCGAAATGGGTGCACCGGCTTTCCACGCAGGGGGCCGCAAAGCGAAAGACCACGGTTGGCGGCACAGAGCCGCTCTTTGCCAGCAGGGCCGCGTCCACCTCAAGTTCCTGGTTCAGATAGGACAGGCTGGCCCCGTCTTCGCCATGTTCGACCACGCCCAACAGTCGCGCGCCCTTCATGTCCGGCTGCGCCGAGGGGCAGCTGCGTTCGGACGTGCTCAAAGCATGTCGCGCAGGATCACCGGCCCTACAGGGAAATACCCCGCCGTCGCGCCTCCCTTGGTCAATGTGGCCACGGGCCGGGCGTTTGCCGCCAACGGCCCCATGGCGTCGGTGATCTTGGCCGAGATCTCGACCATCTTGCTTGCATCGAACTTGGTGAAGTCCGGATCGTTCCAGATCAGACCGACGGTGCCGATGTCAGGGAGGAAGCCGATTGCAGGTCTGCCGAATGTGTCAAGCTCATCTCCGAGCACGCTGCGCACGGCCTTTTCCGCAGCCTCATTCAACTGGTCAATGGATATTGATTTTGGCAGGTTCATGGTGAAACTCCATAAGAAATTGAAAGTTATTGTAAAAATCACAAGTGGTAATGCCCGGGGCGTTGCCTGGGCGCGGCCTCGGGTTCCTCATCCTACCACAACCGGCCATTTTTCGGAAATCCGACACCAGAGAGGGGCGGAGGAATGAAAATCACTCGTATCCGTGTGTTCAAGACCGACCTGCCCTATGTCGACGGCGCCTACTGCTGGGGCGCGGGCAATGCGATCGAGGTTGCGCGCGCCTCCGTCGTGGTTATCGACACCGATGCGGGCCTGTCTGGATGCGGAGAATTCACCCCCTGTGGCGAGAACTACATGGTCGCGCATAGCGAAGGGGTCGAGGCGTTGGCCCATCTGGTCGCTCCGCACCTGCTGGGCGAGGACCCGCGCCAGGTGGGGCGGATCGAACGGCTCATGGATCATCTGGTGCAGGGCCATGGCTATGCAAAGGCGCCGTTTGATGCGGCCTGTTGGGACATCCTGGGCCAGGCCTGTGGGCAGCCCCTGTGGATGCTTCTGGGCGGCAAGCTGACCGACGGCGCGCCGATGTACCGCGTCGCCCCGCAGCGCAGCCCGCAGGAAACCATCGCCGAGCTGAACCGCCACCGCGCCAGCGGTTACCGGCAGTTCCAGGTCAAGGTTGGCGGCGATTGGGCCACCGATATCGACCGCATCCGCGCGACCGTACCGCTGCTGGAGCCGGGCGAGAAGGCGATGGCCGACGCCAACCAGGGTTGGCGTGTCGACAATGCCATCCGGGTCGCGCGGGCGACAGCGGACCTGGATTATATCCTTGAACAGCCCTGCAAGACCTACGAGGAATGCCAGCAGGTGCGCCGTGTCGCCCAGCAGCCGATGAAGCTGGACGAATGCCTGACCGACTTGGCGGTGGCGCAGCGTATCGTGGCGGATCGGGGGGCGGAGGTCTGCTGCCTGAAGATCTCGAACCTCGGGGGAATTTCCAAAGCACGTCGAGTGCGCGACTTCCTGGTCGACAACCGCATGCCCGTGGTCAGCGAGGACACCTGGGGTGGTGAGATCACCTCCACCGTCGTGGCCCATTTCGCCGCTTCCACACCCGCGGAATATCTGCAGAACTCCACTGATCTGATGAATTACAACACCCGCTCCACCGGTATCGGCGGGGCCTGGGCGGAGGGCGGCAAGCTCTACGCGCCCGATACACCCGGCTTGGGGGTAAAGCCCGATTTCGACAGCCTTGGCACGCCGGTGGCAACTTACGGAGAAGAAGATGGCTGATTGCAAAGCAACCCAACTGATCGACGATGACCGCGTGCGCGTGACCCGGTTCGATTTCGCGCCCGGTGACGAGACCGGCTGGCATACCCACGCCATGGACTATGTGATCACCGCCGTCACCGACTGCCACATGCGGCTGGAACTGCCCGACGGCGCAGTGAATGAGGTCACGGTGCTCGCCGGTCAGGCCTATCGCCGCAACGAGGGCGTCGCACACAATGTCATCAACGCGGGCGATGCGCCCATGTCCTTTGTCGAGGTGGAGTTGAAGTGACCCAGCCCCCCGCCGAGATAGCAGCGGTTTTCGCCGCGTATCCGCCGCCGGTGCAGACGCGCCTGCGGGAGATGCGGGCGCTGATCCTTGCTGCGGCCGACGCGACCGGCACGGCGCCGCTGGAAGAAGTCCTGAAATGGGGGCAGCCTGCCTATCTGCCTGCGCGCAAGATGGGTACCACGATCCGGCTGGCATGGTCCGACAAGGCGCCCGACGTCTGCACCCTGCATGTGCATTGCCAGACCGATCTGGTCGGACGCTGGCGGGCGCTGTTTCCGGACGAGTTTACCTACGAGGACAATCGCACCGTTCAGGTGCCGGTCTCCGGCACCTTCGCCCGGGCCGCCCTGCAACAGATGGCGGGCATGGCGCTGACCTATCACCGCGACAAGGTGAGGAGTTAAGATGAAGATTACCCGCATCACCACCTACCAGCTCGATCTGCCCCTGGTGGAGCCCTATTTCCTGTCGGGCGGGCGTCTGCGGTTCGACCGGCTCGACAGCACCTTCGTACGGATCGACACGGACGAAGGGTTGACCGGCTGGGGGGAGGGTTGCCCCTGGGGCCATACCTATCTGCCCGCTCATGGTCCGGGCATTCGTGCCGGAATTGCCACGCTGGCGCCTGCGCTGATTGGGCTCGATCCGTGCGGCCTGGACCATGTGAACCGGGTGATGGATGTGACCCTGCCGGGGCATCCTTACGTGAAAAGCCCGGTGGACATGGCCTGTTGGGACATCCTGGGGCAGGCGGCGGGAATGCCGATCTGGCAGCTGATGGGCGGCGCAGATCCCGCGCCGGTGCTGGTCAACAGCTCGATTTCGACGGGCACGCCCGAGGACATGCTGGCCCTGATCGCCAAAGCTGCCGCCAAGGGCTACACCGTGCATTCCGCCAAGGTCGGGGGTGATGACCCATCCGTGGATGTGGAGCGGATCGAGGCGATTTCGGCGGGCCTTCCCCCCGGCCACCGCGTCACCTTCGACGTGAACCGCGCCTGGACGCCCGGCGTGGCGGTCGAGGTGCTGAATTCGGTCAAGGCGCGTGACTGGGTGGAACAGCCCTGCGAGACGCTGGATCAATGCGCCCATGTGGCCGCGCGGGTGTCGAACCCGATCATGCTGGACGAATGCATGCACTCCTTCACCGACCACCTGGAGGCCTGGAAACGCAGCGCTTGCGAGGGCGTCAAGGTCAAGCCCAACCGTGTCGGTGGGCTGACGAAAGCACGCCAGATACGGGATTTCGGCGTCTCGGTCGGCTGGCAGATGCATATCGAGGATGTGGGCGGCTCGGCCCTGGCGGATACCGCCGCGATTCACCTCGCGGCCTCTACACCCGAGGCGAACCGCCTGGCCTCCTGGCTCTGCCACTATCACCTGAGCGTCGACCCCGTGCCGGGGCAGGGCGCGCGCAACGACAGCGGCGTGGCTCGCCCGCCCAACACACCCGGGTTGGGCGTGACCCCTGATCCGGACGCGCTCGGCGCCCCCATGGAGGTATACGAATGAAGATCACCCGCCTGTCGCTCTGGCACGTGCCGCTGACCAGCCACGAGGCCTATTACATGTCCGACGGCAAGACCTGCGACACGGTCGAAACCGCCGTGCTGCGGGTCGATACGGACGTGGGGCTGGTGGGCTGGGGCGAGGTCTGCCCGATCCCGCATTACCTGCCCGCTTATGCACGCGGGGTCGGGCCCGCGTTGACCGAGCTTGCCCCGGTCCTGTTGGGTGCCGATCCGATTGGGGCAGAGGCGCTGATGGCCAAGGCGGATGCCTTCCTACAAGGTCACCGCTATGCCAAATCCGCGCTGGATATCGCGCTGTGGGATCTGACCGGCAAGGCCGCCGGGCTGCCGGTGCACGCGCTGCTGGGCGGACGACGGGCTGGCGACATGCCGCTTTATCACTCGATCACCTGCATCGCGCCCGAGGACATGGCGCGCATTGCCAAGGATGCCCGGGCCAGGGGCATGGCGCAGTTCCAGGTCAAGCTGGGCGCGGATGGCGACTGGCAGGCGGACGTCGCCCGCCTGCGTCTGGTGCGCGAAGCGGTGGGGGCGGGGCCGCTGGTCTATGGTGACTGGAATTGCGGGGCGACATCGCTGGACGCCAGCCGCGTGGGCCGGGCCGTGGCCGATCTGGACGTGATGCTGGAACAGCCCTGCGCCACCATTGCCGATTGTGCCCGCGTACGTGACGCCACCGGCCTGCCGATGAAAATGGACGAAAACGCCCATGACACGGCCTCGCTGCTGGAAGCCCACGCGGCGGGCGTGATGGATGCCGTCGCGCTGAAACTGTCGAAGTTCGGCGGGCTGTCTGCTACCCGGCGCGCCCGCGACCTGTGCCTGCACCTGGGCGCGAAGATGTGCGTCGAATGCACCTGGGGCTCGGATATCGTGACCGGCGCGCTTTTGCACCTGGCCGCCGCGACCGATCCCGCGCGGCTGATGAACACATGCGACCTGTCTTCCTATGTGTCGCCACGGCTTGACCCGGGCGCGCCTGAAAGGCTCAATGGCCGGATCGCCCCGCCGGAGGGGCCCGGTCTGGGCATCACCCCCGACCTCGACCTGCTTGGCACCCCTGACCTGATACTGGACTGACCCACATGAACCGACTGCACACCCAAGACGAATGGATCGCCCGCGCGAAGAAGGCACTGCCCGCCGGGGGGTTTGGCAATTTCGATCCGGGCATCATCATCTCCCACGGCGAAGGCGCGCGGGTCTGGGACGAGGACGGGCGCGAATATGTCGACTACCTGATCGGCTCCGGCCCGATGCTGCTGGGCCATGGCCATCCGGAGGTGATGGAGGCCGTTCTGGAACAACTGCCCAAGGGCATGACCTTCTTTGCCAACAACGCCAAGGGGATTGAACTGGCCGAGGCGATCATCGACGCGGTGCCCTGTTGCGAACAGGTGCGCTTTGTTGCTTCGGGGGGCGAGGCCGACATGTACGCCATCCGCCTGGCGCGCGCCTACACCGGTCGCGACAAGATCCTGAAGTTCGAGGGCGGCTATCACGGCATGTCCGCCGAGGCGCAGATGAGCCTGGCGCCCACCATCGAACGCAACTTCCCGGCGGCCGTACCCGACAGCGCGGGCATCCCGCAGGGCGTGGCCGACCAGATGCTGATCGCGCCCTACAATGACCTCGCTGCGGTCGAAAGCCTGCTCACCGAACATGACGATATCGCCGCGATCATCGCCGAGCCGCTGCAACGCATCATCCCGCCCGAACCCGGTTACCTGGAAGGGCTGCGCGCGCTCTGTGACAAGCACGGTGTGCTGCTGATCTTTGACGAGATCGTCACCGGCTTCCGCCTGGATTACGGCGGTGCGCAGGAGCGCTATGGCGTTACGCCGGACCTTTGCACCCTCGGCAAGATCACCGGCGGCGGCTTCCCCTTGGCCGCGCTTGGTGGCCCGGCCGAGATCATGGCCCATTTCGACAAGGACGCGGTGGGACAGGACAAGTGGCTGATGCAGCTGGGCACGCTCTCGGGCAATCCGGTCGCCTCGGCTGCCGGTCTGAAAACGATGGAGATCCTGCGTCGTGAGGGCACCTATGACCGGTTGCGTGCGCTGGGCATGGAATTGCAGCAGATGCAAAGCCAGGCCCTGACTGCGGCGGGCATCGCCCACCAGGTGGTTGGTGACGCGACCCTGTTCGACATCTACTTCACGGAAAATGCTTGCCGCGATTACCGCTCGGCGCGCCATGACGATCCGTCGATCAATGCGCGCTACAATGCGGTGCTGCGGGACAACGGCGTGTTCAAGTCGCCGGGCAAGCTCTACCCGTCGCTGGCCCTGACCGAAGCGGACTTGGAGCTGACCCGCGCGGCGGTTCAGAAAGCGGTGGCGGCGATTGCCGGATAGTGCTCAGGCGTGTTCGCAGCTCATGCGCAGCACCTGTTCCAGGTCGAACAGGTGTTCAAGCCCCGTGTTGCCATCCACCAGCTCGTTCAGGCTGATCATGTCCAGCTCGGCATAGAACGCGTCCAGCGCGCGTTTCAGGGCGATCTTCAGCCGACAGGTCGGGGCGATGGGGCAGGTGTTCTCGGCGGCCGAGAAACATTCGGCAAAGGGCAGGCCCGCTTCGAACACGCGGAACACCTCGCCCACGTTGATCTGGCTCGGCGGGCGGCTGAGGCGAATGCCGCCGCCGCGTCCCCGGGTGGTTTCCAGAAAGCCGCCATGGCCCAGCTGGTTGATAATCACACCCAGATGGTTCGCCGAGGCATTGCAGGCCTCGGCCACTTCGCATTTGCGCACGGTCCGCCCGGTATTCACCGCGCAGAACATCAACACGCGCATCGCAAGGTTCGTCTTGACGGTCAGGCGCACGGAGTTCGGTCCCTTTGTTCCTGCCTCTTGTTAGCGCGGAAACCTGGGGTGATCCTTGACATATATCAGGAGGCAGATGTGCGATTTGCGTCCCTGGCGGCCCATCGGGCCCAGTGCAAGATCGCCTCAAGCGTTGGGTCCAGTTGTTCGGCGGCTCCTTCGCAGAAGCTGTCGAGCGCCGGGCGGTTGGCTTCGTTGACGCCGACCAGCACGGGGATATCTGCCACCATCGCCGCACCGATGGCGTCGCGAAAGCCGCGTCCGGCGGCCTCCTGCTTGCCGAACTTGTTGATGATCACCAGGTCTGGCCCCCGTTCGACATTGGCCAGGGTCAGGGCCACGCTGTCCTCCAGCCCCGCAGGATCCAGCCGACAGCCCGAGGCGCCCGGGCCAAGGCTGGTCGAGATGCGCAGCGTGGGCCCGTCCGGCAGCACCAGCACATCCATGTCGCAGAGCGGCGAACGGGGTGTTTCCGTATCCAACTGCACCGTACCCGCCAAGCGCAGGCCTTCGGCCCTCAGCACCTGAGCGGCGCGGGCCAGGAGCCTGTTGGTCTCCCCGCGGCCGGGGGCAGTGACATGGGCGATCTGCATGGGCTGTCTCGGGTTTCTGCGACCCGGCAGAGATGCCACGGCGACCGGGCCTTGCGCAAGGGGCGGCGCCGTGGTCAAGTCGCGCCCATGGCTCGGCTGACGAATACGCAACTGGTGACGCGCTACGCGGGGTTTGCCGTGCTGGCCACCCTGGCCAACCTGGCCGCGCAGCGGGTCAGCCTGGCCACCTATGACGGGGCAGGCGCCCTGGCCCTGGCTATCGGCATCGGCACCGGGGTCGGGCTGGTGCTGAAATACCTTCTGGACAAGCGCTGGATCTTCTTTGATCTCACCACAGGGGCGGCGACGCACGGGCGCAAGTTCGGCCTCTATACCTTGATGGGTGTCGTCACCACGGCGATCTTCTGGGGGGCGGAGGCTGGGGCCTGGGCGGTCTGGGGCACGGATATTGCCCGCGAACTGGGGGCGGTGGCGGGGCTGACCGTGGGCTACGTGGTCAAGTACCGGCTCGACAAGCGTTTCGTCTTCGGCGACGGGCAGGGCGCGGCCTGAACACCAGCTGGCCCAGGGGGCGTGAAAACCCACCCCCTGTCGATCACAATCCTGTCTGTCGGGCATTTTTTCGGACAAGATTGGTGACAGTTTAAGAATTGTGCCGCAATATCCTTACGAAGAAGCGTTTAAACGAAACTTCGATTGAATTGTCGCGAGTCGCGACCGCATTTCGGCGAAAGCGGGGGGCACACCCCGTTTGCCTTGGACGGAAGGGAGCTTTGGGCCTTGTCACACTGGTCATTTAAGGGGGCAGCTTTGGCGGGCGCGCTGATCGGGGGCATTCCGGCCCTGGCGCAGACCGCCGAGGAACTGGAAGCACAATGGGCCACCTATGAGGAGGTGCGGCCAAAGGCTATCCATGAGCTTCAACCCTTCCGTGAGGAAGTCGCCGCCCCCCTGAAAGACGGCCGCGTGGTGCGCCTGATCTCGCTGAACCCGGCGGTCAACAGCTGGTTCCTGCTGCGCCTGGAAACCGCCGAGGGCAAGGTTCAGGACAGCTATCACCTGGAAAATCCGAACCCCACCGGCCAGACCCTGCGCCTCTATACCGAAGGGCGCACGGCGCTGGTGGTCGAAAATGCCGATGGTACGCTGCGCTGTGCGCCGTGGCTGGGCACCGGCGCCTCCCTGAGTGTCGCGCGCAAGACCGGGCTGCCCTTCGCGCCGCTTTGCGGTGACCGCATCTACCTGCGCAACCAGGTGTCGGGCTCGCGCTCGAACCTCGAGGCCACGACCGAGTTCCTGCGCGAAAACGTCTGGGGCGGGGAAAGCATCGTCAATTTCGTCAAGGGGACCTTCTTCCGCGACAGTGAGATGACGACCTCCGAAGCGCTTGAGGCCAACGGGCAGGGGCGTCTGGACCTTGGCCCCGGTGCGGCCACGATGGATTACGCGCTGGAGGATCGCCCGGTGGTGCGCACCTACAATGCGCTGGGTTTCGAGGGCGCGGACAACAAGAACATGACCATGGGGCTTTGGTATCCGATTGCCGGGGCCGAAGGGGTCTATACCTCGACCATCCAGCCGCGCCACCTGGCGCAAGAGGTTTTGAAAGGCGAGGGCAAAACCAATTGGCTTGATGGTGTGGAAAGCCGGGCGAATGCGCAATTCGTGGCCTTCGATCTTTCCCGCTTCGATATCAACTATGCCGTGGGCACCGCCCACCCAGGTCTCGAATGGTCGCCGCGTCCCCCTTGGGACGTGCGCCCGCGTGGAATGCCCGGCCCGGACGGGGTCAGCAATGCCAAGCCGTTGGTGCGTCTGGGCATGATCCCGCCGCAGATGGCCGACCGCGCCGTGGCCGTCTTTACCGGCGGGTTCAAGCGGCAGCATTCGGCGTTCAAATGGGGCGAGTATATCCGCCTGAATTATGGCTCCCACTACGGGTTCATCGAACACGGCGTCATCTTGTCCAAGCTGCAACCACGCCTGTCGACGATCTATGTGCTGACGGATGGCACCTACGGGATGAAGACCTGGACCGAGGAAGACAACGAGATGCTGCCGCGCATCCGCTTTGCGCGGCAGAACGGCGTGCCCCTGGTCGAAGACGGCATTCCCGGCCCTCTGGTGCCCCATTGGGGGCCGGGCAACTGGTCGGGCTCCGCCGAGGCCAAGCTGCGCACCCTGCGTGCCGGCGCCTGCATGAAGGAAGCGAACGGCAAGCAATGGCTGATCTACGGCTGGTTCTCGACCGCCACGCCCTCGGCCATGGCGCGGGCCTTCCAGGGCTACGGCTGTGATTACGCGATGCTCTTGGACATGAACGCGATGGAGCATACGCACCTCGCCCTCTTTACCCGCAACGAAGGCTCGCTGCATGTCGAACACCTGATGCCCGGCATGGCGGCAATCGAGAAACGGGCGCGTTCGGGCGATGTGATCCCGCGTTACCTGGGCTTCGTCGACAACCGCGATTTCTTCTACCTGACCTTGAAGGAGGGACTTGACCCATGATGCTGCGCGTTCTGCTGATCCTTGCGAGCCTGGCCGCCCCGGCGACCGCCGAAACCCTGGCCCAGCAGAATGCCCGAATGTTCGAACAGCTTGACAGGGTGCACAACCTGTCCGCCGCCGAACTTGCCCGCATCAAGGAGATTTTCGCCGCCTCCGGATTCGCGGGGCAGGGCAACCCGGCGATCTCGGTCCATCCCCTGACACCCGAACAATGCGCGGCGCGGATTCCCGGCGGGCCGTCGAGCTATGACAATGCCCGCAACAGGCGCATCTGCGGCGACCGCTATATGGCACCGCTTTACGACCCGGCCACCCAGCGACCCGAGGACGCCCAGGCCTGTATCGACATGTTCGAGTTCCCGAACATCCCCTGCACCTACCCGGTCGTTTGGATCAAGGCGCGCGAGGCGGCGCAGGTCTGCGCGGCCCAGGGCAAGCGGCTCTGCGACGCGCACGAATGGGAAGGGGCCTGTGCGGGGGCGTTGACCGAACCTGATTACCCCTTCGGTGCGGGCTCGGTCGCGGCCATGCGCAACCGCCACAACGCGCGTTATGCCGCGACCAAGAACTGGGCCTACGGGTCGAATTACCAGCGCGGGGTCTGTGCCGCCAACAGCTCAAAAAGCCCGGGCTGTGCCGGTGGTGGTTTTGGGCGCTGCGGTTCGAACACCTACCCGACCGGCGCCTTCCCCGGCTGCGTCTCGGCGTTGGGCGTCTATGACCAGCACGGCAATGCGGCGGAGCATATGAACCTGCCGATGACGCCTGCCCAGATGACCTCGGCCGGTGGCATGGGGGTGACCGAGATGAAGGGCAGCTGGTTCATCTTCGACAAGTACCGCGCGCATGAGGACTGGTGCCGCTGGCGCGCGCCCTATTGGCATGGCAGCCAGGTGATGAGCACCGGCAGCCACGCGAATTACCACCTGGGTTTCCGCTGCTGCAAATCGGTGGACTAGGCCGGACCTTGATCCGGTCAACGAAAAACGCCCGCCGAAGTCTCGGCGGGCGTTCTGAACTCTGTGTGATCTGGATCTGCGTTCAGTACAGTGAGGCCTGCAACCGTGCCGCGTCCACCGGGCCTTCGGAGCTGACGAGGCTGGCCAGTTCCGGGTGGCGCATCAGCTCGTCCAGCGGCACCTTGCGGCCGTTCACATAGGCGATGCGGGCGACGAGGCGGATGCCGTGGCTGTAATCGGCGTATTGTGCGCCATGTACGGTCGACAGGGGCTGGATCGGGCGCCCGTTGGGACGGTGCCAGCCATAGATCGCCACCTGGCCGGGTTTGCTGTAGAGCCGGGTTGTCAGCACCAGGTCCTTCTTCTGCCCGGCAGTCAGCGTGTCCAGGAAACGGGTTACACGGGCGCGCTGGCGGGTCACCGTGGCATCATGACGGCGCATGTAATCGGTGGTGACCATTGCGCTGGTCGGTTCCATCGGCGAGGGGCTCAGCTGCACCTCGGCCTGTTCATAGATCGCGTCGACGATGCGGGTGGTGGGCAGGAAGAAGCCCAGTTCATCGGCAATGCGGGCAGCGGCGGGCAGGCCCAGCGGCACGCGCACATGGTCATTGTCCGAGCCCACGGCCAGGTAGTCCGGCGTCACGCAGAGCACCACCACGACCGGCTGGCCGTTGGACAGCGCACCGTCAAAGCCGACCGGCACCAGTTGGCGCAGGTGATCAGGAATGTTGCCCGCCAGCACCTCGCGGGTGATCGCGCGATCACGTTCGGCCCCGCCCAGGCTCATCACACGGTCCATCACGGCGCTGCCGGAGGCCGCCCGGGCCGAACGGCGGGGAATTTCGCGGGTCATGTCATCGCCGCAGAGGATCAACGCTTGCGCCTCCGTGGCTGCAAGGGATGCAACAGCCATGGACACAGCAAAGGCCATGCGCTTGAGTGGTGCAAGTCGGATCATTCGCTTCTCTGTCCCAAAGGTGGTCCTGTAGACCGCTTGACGCGGCAATTGGCGACGTTTCGCATTGATCGGCGAATTTGGTCAACAAAGGGTAAACCTAAAGCTTCCCCTAAGCGGAAACTCGCCCGTTTTGTGCAAATTATCGCCAAAATGGCTGAAAAAGCCCAGGAATTTCAGTGTCCGGTGGAGGGTTTGTCCCTTCCTGCGACGAAATGACACCACTTCGTGGTGACCACTTTCATCCGGTTTCGGAGGGAAAGTGGTGGGCGACCTTGGAATCGAACCAAGCGTGCGTCTCCGCGAGGGAGTTACAGTCCCCTGCCACACCTTGCGGCCTGTCGCCCACTTGCCCGGCGCTTGCGCGCCTGACGTGAGGGGCTGAATAAGCCCAGTGAAAAGCATCGTCAACCGGAAAATTGCTTGCGATGCGCCTTTCTCTGACGCATTACCTGCGCCTGTCATAGATGCGGGGGAACGGACCCATGAAGAAGCCCAAATGGGTCATTGAAAAAGAGCAATCCAAGCGCGCAGCGGCGGCGCAGACCGTCTGGCTCTTCGGGTTGCACGCAGTGCGCGACGCGCTGATGAACCCCGCCCGCGACCGCCTGCGCCTGGTCCTGACCAAGAACGCCGCCGACAAGTTGGGCGAGGCCATAGCGGCCTCTGGCATGGAGCCGGAGATCGTCGATCCGCGCAAGTTTTCCGTGCCGATTGATCCGGGCTCGGTGCATCAGGGCGCAGCCTTGGAAGTCAAACCGCTGTCCTGGGGCTCGCTGGAAGAGGTCTGCCTGCAGGGCGACGGTGCGCCGCTCGTCGTCCTGCTGGACCGGGTGACCGACCCGCATAACGTGGGCGCCATCCTGCGGTCTGCCGAGGTCTTCGGTGCCCGGGCCGTCATTGCCCCGGCCCGCAATTCCGCCCCGGAAACAGGCGCGCTTGCCAAGACCGCCTCGGGCGCGCTGGAACGTCAGCCCTATCTAAAGGTGCGCAACCTGGCCGACACGATGGAGGCTCTGCGCGAGATGGGCTTCCTGCTCTATGGCATGGACGGTGAGGCCGAGGTCACGCTGGATCAGGCGCTGGAAGGGGCCAAGGGTCGGGCCATCGGCCTGGTGCTGGGCGCCGAAGGCCCGGGCCTGCGCCAGCGCACCAAGGAAACCTGCGACAGCCTGGTCAAGATCGACGCCGCGCGCGGGTTCGGCTCGCTGAACGTATCCAATGCGGCCGCCGTCGGGCTCTACGCCGCACGGGCGAAGATGTAACATCTCACACATCCGGTCACAGGCGCGCGAGGCGGGGTTACGCGGCGCGCCAAAGCCGCCAGATTGGGGGAAACCAACCGAAAGGACCCCCCGATGCTGACCCGCCGTTCCCTGCTTGCCGGCCTTGCCGCTGCCCCGCTGATCCCCGCTTTCGCCCAGGTGGCCCAGGCCGCCAGCCCCTCCGTCTTCAACACGGGTGGCGTGGCGATCAATGGCTATGATCCGGTCGCCTATTTCATCGAGGGCAAGCCGGTCGAAGGCTCTGCCGAGTTCATCGCGGACTGGGATGGCGCGACGCTGCGGTTCGCCTCCGCCACCAACCGCGACATGTTCCTGGCCGACCGCGAGCGGTTCACCCCGAATTTCGGCGGCTACTGCGCCTATGCGGCCAGCCTGGGCTACCTCGCCCCGACCCAGCCCGAAGCCTGGACCGTCTACGAGGATCGCCTGTATCTGAACGCCAATCTGCGTGCGCGCGAGCTGTGGCTGAAGGACGTGCCCGGCAACATCGCCAAGGGCCGTGCAAATTGGCCGGGCATTCTGGACGCGTGATCACAGGGCGTTAACCCGATCTTCACAACTTCTTTACACCCTCTTTTATGAGAGGAAAGAGACCCTATCTGTGTTCATGAGAGCGGGGCGTGGAACCCCCGATATCTCACTTCACTGTCCCTCGTTCCACACACTCTGCGCCCGGGCATCCCCCGGGCGCTTTTTTATGAGGATGAATGGGTTAGGCTAGGCACATGAGCAGTATCGAAGACATTCTGAAGTGCACGCGCACCATTGCCGTGGTGGGCCTGTCGCACAAACCGGAACGGGCCTCGAACGGGGTCGCGCGTTATCTTCATGGGCGCGGATACCGGGTGATCGGGGTCAATCCGGGCCTGGCCGGGCAGGAAATGTTCGGTGAAATCATCGTGCCTGACCTGGCCTCCTTGCCGCCGGAGGTCGACATGGTGGACATCTTTCGTCGCTCCGACGCGGTCGAGCCCGTGGTGGACGCCGCGTTGGAGCACCTGCCCAATCTCAAAACCGTCTGGATGCAACTGGGTGTGGTGAACGAGGCGGCCGCCGAAAAGGCGCGTGCGGCCGGGGTGGATGTCGTCATGGACCGCTGCCCGGCGATCGAATATCCGCGTCTTTTCGGGGATTTGACCGTGTCAGAGCTGTCCGAGCGGATTGGTTAACCGCCTGTTCATACCTTGGTGCAATTCTGTGGCAGGGCTGTTCAAGGAGGTCTGCCATGACCCAAGAGATCAAGGGATCCTATCCCGGCATATTCGCCATGTTACGCGCGCAGGCAGCTACGCCGCGTGGATCGGTGAAACGGACGCTGTTCGGGCGTCCGATCTTGCGGGCAATCTAGGCAGGAACGCGCGTGGGGCTGCCAATCTGGGCGGCTACCCGCGCGCGGCCTTCTCTTCGATACCAGATGTGCCTTGGCGCCGGTCGAGTTCGGCCAGCACATCGGCCAGCGGCACATCGCGCGCGGCCAACATGACCATGAGGTGATAAAGCACGTCCGCCGCCTCGTAGGTCAGGTTCTCGCGATCGTTCTTCACCGCTGCGATGACGGCCTCGATGGCCTCTTCCCCAAACTTCTCGGCGCATTTCTCCGGCCCCTTGGACAGCAGTTTGGCGGTCCAGGAACTGTCGGGATCAGCGTCGATACGCGCCTGAATGGTGGCTTCGAGGGTCTCAAGGGTACTCATCACAGCCTCATCGGAATGCCCGCGGCGGCCATGTGTTCCTTGGCCTCGCGGATGGTGTATTCGCCGAAATGGAAGATCGAGGCGGCCAGAACGGCGCTGGCATGGCCTTCGGTCACGCCCTCGACCAGGTGGTCCAGGGTGCCAACGCCGCCGGAGGCAATCACAGGCACGCCGACCGCGTCAGAGATTGCGCGGGTCAGGGGCAGGTTGAACCCGGCCTTGGTGCCGTCGCGATCCATTGAGGTCAGCAGGATCTCACCCGCGCCCTTGGCCTCAACGGTCTTGGCGAACTCGACCGCGTCGATCTGGTTTCCGTCGGCATCCAGCGCCGGTTTGCGGCCACCGTGGGTAAAGATGCCCCATTTGACACCATTACCATCCGCGTCGGTCTCGATCGTCTTGGCGTCGATGGCGACGACGATGCATTGGCTACCGAAGCGGTCGGCGGAGCGCGCGACCACGTCCGGGTCGGCCACGGCCGCCGAGTTGAAGCTGACCTTGTCAGCGCCCGCCAGCAGCAGGTCGCGCACATCTTCCGGGGTGCGCACACCGCCGCCGATGGTCAGCGGCATGAAACAATGTTCCGCCGTGCGCGTGGCCAGGTCGAACATGGTGCCGCGGTTTTCATGCGTCGCCTTGATGTCCAGAAACACCAGCTCATCGGCGCCCGCAGCGTCATAGGCACGCGCCTGTTCCACCGGGTCGCCCGCGTCGATCAGGTCGACGAAGTTCACGCCCTTGACGGTGCGCCCTTCGGCCACGTCCAGGCAGGGGATGATGCGGGTTTTCAGCATGTCGCCTCCGGTGTTCTTCCGGGGCTGTGATAGGGCAAGCGGGGCGTCCGCGCAATGTCAGTCGGTCGGCTTCGCGCCCTTCAACCCGTCGATGATCAACAGCGCCAGCCCGATCACCCCAAGAGGGGCGGTGAACATGACCCAGGCACCTGCATTCACGGCGCTCCCCGCCAAACGTCCCATCGGGGTCGTGAGCCAGGCGCAATCCGGCCCGGTGCAGCCTGCCGCTCCGACCGCAAGCAGCCCGGCAATCTGCCCGACGAAGGGCAGGGCCGAGAATACGATCAGCAGGATGCCAAGCCGTTTGCGGGTCATTTCAGCACCGACAGCGCCTCGGCCAGGTCGATGGCGCCGTCATAAAGCGCGCGGCCCGAGATGGCGCCGTTCAGATCCGTGCCACAGGATTTCAACGCGCGTAGGTCGTCCAGCGACGACACGCCGCCAGAGGCGATGACCGGGATCGACACGGCGCGGGCGAGGTCGGCGGTTGCCTCGACATTCGGACCCTGCATCGCGCCGTCGCGGTTGATGTCGGTGTAGATGATCGCGGCCACGCCCGCGTCCTCGAAGCTCTTGGCGAGGTCGGTGACCATGACGTCGGTCTCTTCGGCCCAGCCCTTGGTCGCCACACGGCCATTGCGGGCGTCGATGCCCACCGCGACCTTGCCGGGGAACGCGCGGGCGGCTTCGCGCACCAGATCGGGGTTTTCCACCGCCACGGTGCCCAGGATCACGCGGGACAGGCCCTTTTCGATCCAGGTTGCGATGGTCGCCATGTCGCGAATGCCACCGCCCAGCTGGGCGGGCACGTCGATGGCGCCCAGAATTGCTTCGACCGCGGCGGCGTTGACCGGCTCGCCCGCGAAGGCGCCGTTGAGGTCCACCAGGTGGATCCACTCGCAGCCTGCGTCCTGAAAGGCGCGCGCCTGGGCGGCAGGGTCGTCGTTGAAGACGGTCGCCGCCTCCATCTCGCCGCGCAGAAGGCGCACGCATTGGCCGTCTTTCAGGTCGATGGCGGGGTAAAGGATCATGGGGGCCTCCTGTCTGTTCGGCGTGCTTTTGCCACGCGGGCCCCGGAAAGCCAAGTATTGCCAAGCGGAGGGCTGCCTTAACGTAACGGTTGCCAGATCGGGCGGGTGCGGGTCAGGATGCGGCAAAACCAGTGGGAGGAAGACATGAAGAAACTCTTTGCAGCGGCGGCGATGCTGATCGGCCTGGCTCTGCCGGCCCTGGCCGCCGATCCGATCGAGGGCCTGTGGCGTACCGCAAAGGATGACAACGGCAATTCCGGGCTGATCCAGGTAACCACCTGCGGCAATGCCTTCTGCGGCACGCTGATCAAGGCCTTCGGGCCGGACGGGGCCGAGATGCAGTCGGACAATGTCGGTCGACAGCTGATCTGGGACACGGTCAACAAGGGCGACGGGCTGTATCGCGGAAAGGTTTACTCGCCGGACCGTGACAAGACCTACAAGTCGAAGCTGATCTTGAGCGGTAACCGCCTTGTCGTGGAAGGTTGTGTGTTGGGCATCTGCCGCGAGGGCGGGGTCTGGACCAAACAGTAAACCGCGCGCCAGAGCGGAGGATGGGGCCGGGCGGCAACGTCCGGCCTTTTCCTGTCAGGGCGCCCAGGTCAGGAAGTTTGCGATCATGCGCAGACCGGCCTCCTGGCTTTTTTCCGGGTGGAACTGCATGCCGATGATGTTGTCGCGCCCGACGATGGCGGTGATATCACCGGCATAGTCGCAATGGGCCAGACGTTCCGCCGGGTTGGCAACCTGCATGTGGTAGGAGTGCACGAAATAGGCGTGATCGCCGGTTTTCACCCCCTCCAGAACCGGGTGCGGGCTGTCGATCACCAGGTCGTTCCAGCCCATGTGGGGCACTTTCAGCGCCGGGTCCGCCGGGGCGATGCGCACGACTTCGCCGCCGATCCAGTCGAACCCGTCGGTGTCCACATATTCGCGGCTGACCGAGGCCAGCATCTGCATGCCGACACAGATGCCCATGAAGGGGCGGCCTTTCTGGTTTACGCTCTCATCCACCGCTTCGAAGATGCCGCGATGGTCGAATAGAGCTTTCCAGCAGGCCGGGAAGGCGCCATCGCCGGGCAGGACCAGCCGGTCAGCCTTGGCGACCTCTTCCGGGTCCGAGGTCACGATAACCGTGCCCGCCCCGGTCTCGCGCGCCATGCGCTGAAACGCCTTTTCCGCCGAATGCAGGTTGCCGCTTTCGTAGTCGATAATGGCGGTCAGCATGTCTGGCTCTCCTCGGCGTTGGGTCTGATGCCCGCTGCCTAGCGCAAGAGGGGAGCGCTGCCAAGCCTTCACCGGATGTGCAGGATCTCGCTCAGAACCTCCGGCTCCAAAGGCTCGCCCTCGGCCGTGGCCGCGTGCTGTGCATAGGTCTTGAACCCCGCGGGCACCATGGTCCCGCGCACCGCGTCATCGAGGAAGATGAACTTGCTGTTCTCGGGGGTGAACGCGAACCAACCCGGGTCGTCAAACGTGCCTGCATAGACCCCGAGCCGGTCGGGCCAGCGTTCGAAGGTCAGATGGGTCTTGGTGCCGCAGGTGGTACAGAAATGCACATTCACCTGCTTGCCGCTGCCGCCTGAGACATGATCGTAGCGTGTGGGTGTGCCTGTGGTCACGGCAAACTGGTCGGTATCAAAGATCGGTTCCACCATGCCCAGGGCGCCCGTTGCGCTCTGGCAGAAGCGGCAGAAACAGGCGGTCACCCAAAGCGGATCGCCGGTAACCCGGTAGCGCAGGCCACCGCAAAGGCAACCGCCAG
Organism: Aliiroseovarius sp.; assembly: GCF_965228805.1. NCBI lineage: Bacteria > Pseudomonadati > Pseudomonadota > Alphaproteobacteria > Rhodobacterales > Paracoccaceae > Aliiroseovarius > Aliiroseovarius sp. The sequence continues at coordinate 2,589,063 of NZ_CBDDIE010000003.1, forward strand.
CCTGATAGGGCATCAGAATTCCTCCCCGCAAATGTCATTGCAGGGAGGATACCACACAGCGCCTTTTACAGCGCGCCCTTGGTCGAGGGGATCGCATCCGCCTTGCGCGGGTCGGTCTCGACCGCGATGCGCAGGGCGCGGGCGACCGCCTTGAAGGCGGCCTCGGCGATGTGGTGCGAGTTGAAGCCGTGGATCTGGTCCACGTGCAGGGTGATCCCGCCGTGGGTCGCGAAGGCCTGGAAGAACTCGCGCACCAGCTCGGTGTCGAAACTACCGATCTTGGGCGTCGGCAGCTCGACATTCCACACCAGGAAAGGCCGCGCCGACAGGTCCAACGCGCAGCGTACCTGGGCGTCATCCATTGGCAGGTGGCATTCGCCGTAACGACGGATGCCCTTCTTGTCGCCAAGCGCCTGAGCCAGAGCCTGACCCAGGGCAATGCCGGTGTCCTCGACCGTGTGGTGGTCGTCGATGTGATAATCACCCTTGGCGCGGATGGTCATGTCGATCAGCGAATGGCGCGCCAGCTGGTCCAGCATGTGGTCGAAGAACCCCACGCCGGTCTGGTTGTCATAGGCTCCGGTGCCGTCAAGGTTCACCTGGACGGTAATGTCGGTTTCGGCGGTGGCCCGCGTGACCTCGGCTGTGCGCATGGCTGTCCCTCGTGTTTACGAGGCGGTTATAGGCGGCTCAAAGGCGTGGGGGAAGGCGTGAAATCGACCGCGCGCGGGCCTGTGGCCGTGATGTGTCTTCGCTGGCTTGGTTTTCCTGCCCGGCGGCGATTTCGGCGTGGATGTCGACATCCATGACCAGAGCCTTGTCCATCGACCGGATCGTTTCGCGGCTGACGCCCTCGATCTCGACATTGTAGGTGCGATCAACCAGCGAGGCGAGCGCGAAGCTTTCATCCGGGAAACGACATGCGGTCAGTAGTCGCTGGTAACTGATCGGAACATAACGCCCTGCATTCGGGCCATCGGTGGCTGCAATGGCGGTGTGGATGTGATCCAGTCGCGCGCCGCCACGGGTCATCACGTCCTCGAAGGGAATGGTCAGGAGCTGGCCGAAAGAATGACCCGCGGGCAGGGCGGAGACCGGTCGCCCGATCGAGCTGCGCTGCCAGGCCCAGCCGTAGAAGGTGGTGTACGAGCTCTTTTCGCCTACATCGACGCAGATCCATTCGTCCTGATGCTTGCGAAAGATCATCAGCCAGGGGCGGATCGCGGCATATTGCGGGCATTCCACCTTGCCGCAGGCCCGTCCCCAGGTGCGCAGCGCCTCAAGAAGCAGGGGGGAACTGTCGTTCCAGATCCGGCTCAGCGGCTGTTGCTGCAGATGATAGGGATACCCTTCGGGCATGGCGAGGTTGAGCCGCTGCAGGCCCCGGACGTGATAAGAGCTGCCGTCCAGCCAGGCCTCGGCGCGCATGACCAGCTCGCTCGCCTCGGGCAGGGAAAGTCGACCCAGCTCCGTCAGATGGTACTTGCGATCCTCGATGGTGAACAGCGGGCCGCCCTTGTGCTCTTCCAGCGTGGCAATGTGGCGGCGCACTGTCTGGCGTGTGCTGTTCAGGACCTCGACCGTGCGCGAGAGGTTCAATGTCTCGGCCAGCGACACGAAGGACCGCATCATTTCCAGAAGCAGGGGCGGCGGTGGCATAGGTGTCTCCCGACATTCTCCGAAAGGATAGGGGTGATTTATCACCCATTTCAGGTAAGAAATCCACCCCTATGTGGGTTCAAACCTCATCAATTGAATTTTCGGCCCCAAAAATGCACTCTCGTTAAGCGAGATTCACGCGGGGACAAACAAATGAACCATCCTGTTGACGCCCATGTCGGGCGCAAGATCAGGGAAGTGCGGCTGTTGCGCGGCATGACCCAGGCGGATGTGGCTGCGAAACTGGGGCTATCCTTTCAGCAGCTGCAGAAGTACGAGACCGGCCACAACCGTGTTTCGGCCAGCAAACTCTATGAAATTGCACGACTTCTGGACGTCGGTCCAAACGTGTTCTTCGAAGGTCTGGACGGTGCCGATGCGGGGGCAGGCGACCTGATTGACGACCGCACGGCGCGGGCGGCCCAGGCGCTGGCCTCGATCGCAGACGAAAAGGTCAAGGCGCGGCTGCGTTCAATGATCCACGAAATCGCGTCGCGCGAAGCGGCTGCGGGGCAGGGCTGACACCAGCCTTATTCAGGGTGACGAGTTCGGGGCCGCAAGGCCCTTTTTTTGTGTCCGCCGCTGGAGCGGTTCTGTCACGATGGCGGGGCAGAAAGCAAAACGGCCTCCGGCAAATCTGCCGGAGGCCGTTTTGAGTTGTTGGAGCGGGCGAGGCGATTCGAACGCCCGACCCTAACCTTGGCAAGGTTATGCTCTACCCCTGAGCTACGCCCGCTCACGTCCAGCCTGTTACGTCGGCTCGGTTACGACCCTCCTTGCGATCAGCCCGTTTCCGGGTCCAATCCCAAAGTCCCCCGGGGTGGGAGGATGTTGGAGCGGGCGAGGCGATTCGAACGCCCGACCCTAACCTTGGCAAGGTTATGCTCTACCCCTGAGCTACGCCCGCTTCCTTGGGTGAGGCGTGAAATAAGAAATATGCCGGGGGGCCGCAAGGGGAAAATTGCGATATTGGGCAAAAAAACTTCCGCAGATCACAGCAGGGCGTGCAACAACACGGCGACCCCGCCCAAGGCCAGTTGCAGATAGGTCAGGACCATGCCCAACTGGCGCAAAAGCAGGATCTGCCTTTCACGGCCATAGCCGATCAGATAGGCCGCGCGCCCGCCCAATAGCATCAGGCCCAACAGATGCACCACGCCTGACGGCGCGTGCAAGGCCTCGGCCAGACCAACCAGAATCAGCCCCAGCGGCAGATATTCGGCCGAATTGCCCTGCATCCGGATCGCCCGGCCCAAAACCCGGTCCTTGCCGTCACCATAGCTTACCCGCACGCGCAGCCGGATGAGGCTGATGCGAAAGCTGAGCCAGGTAAACAGAAGCGCCGCAAGCCCGGCGTAAATGGCTGTGATCTGGAACATGTCTGCCCTCCCTGAACGCACTTTGGCGGACGGTGGGGCAGGGAAGGCTTGCCTGTCAATGCCTTACCAGTGGGAAGGCACGGGGGTGTCCGACAGAATCTCCAGGACCGGGGCCGCCTGCGCTGCTGGCAGCTCCAACACGATCACCCGCGTGGTGTAATGGCCAAAAAGCTTGCCGGTGATATGATCCTTCCAGCCCCAATCGCGGATCTGGTCCCGGGAAAAGGGAACACGGTCGCCCAGGTGAAGCCCGGGCAGGGCGGCGGGCTCGTTCGCCAGTTCGCCGCTGAACCCGTCACCGTCGCGTCGGATGCGGGCAACCCAGATGACCTCGGCGGCCTTCGTGCCCAGTTCCGGCGTGGCGAAGGCCACCTTGAGGTTCGCGTTCGGGTATCCCAGCCCATGCTCGTTCAGTGCATGGGCCAGGAACTTGTCCAATGTGCCGCCCGCCTCGGCTTCGGCCCTGGTCATCCTCGGATCGTCCGGCAGGAAATCCACCGTCGGATCTGCCGCCCAAAGCGGGGCGGCGAGAAGGCTCAGGATCAACCCGGCTGACAGGGCGGCACGGCGCATCACTCCAGCTCCACCAGCAGATCTTTTGCGTCGATCTGTGCGCCCGGGGTGATGTGCACGGCCTTGATGGTGGCGTCGCGTTCGGCGTGGATGCCGGTTTCCATCTTCATCGCCTCGATGGTGAGCAGCAGGTCGCCCTCCTTCACCTGGCTGCCGACAGTGGCGGCCACGCTGGCGACCACGCCAGGCATCGGCGCGCCGATGTGGTTCGCGTTGCCGACTTCCGCCTTGGCGCGCGCTTGCGTGCTGGCCTTGACCTTGCGGTCGGGCACGCGGATCACACGGGGCTGACCGTTCAACTCGAAGAACACCTTGGCCTCGCCATCCTCGCCGGTCTCACCCACCGCCTGCAGGCGGATTTCCAGGGTCTTGCCGGGGTCGATTTCCGCTTCGATCTCTTCACCCGGCTCCATGCCGTAGAAGAAGGTGCGCGTCGGCAGGGTGCGCACCGGGCCATAGGTGCGGTGGCGGCCCATGTAATCCAGGAACACCTTGGGATACATGAGGTAGCCGTTCAGATCCTCGTCATCGACCTTGAAGCCTTCAAGTTCTTCGGACAGGTCCGCACGCGCCTGTTCCAGATCGACCGGTTTCAGGTGCTGGCCGGGGCGCGAGGTGTCGGGCTTGGCGCCTTTCAGCACCTTGTCGACGATGCCCTCAGGGAAGCCGCCCGGCGGCTGGCCCAGGTTGCCCTTCATCATGTCGATGACCGAGTCCGGGAAGGCCACGTCGGTGTCGGGATCTTCCACGTCGTCGCGGGTTAGGCCCTGGCTGACCATCATCAGCGCCATGTCGCCAACCACCTTGGACGAGGGCGTCACCTTCACGATGTCACCGAACATCTGGTTCACATCGGCATAGCCCTGGGCCACTTCCGGCCAGCGTTCCTCCAGCCCCAGCGAGCGCGCCTGCGCCTTGAGGTTGGTGAACTGCCCACCGGGCATTTCGTGCAGGTAGACCTCGGAGGCCGGGGCTTCCAGCCCGCTCTCGAAGGCCGCATATTGCGCGCGCACGCCTTCCCAGTAGTTGGACACTTCGCGGATCGCGCCGATGTCCAGACCGGTGTCGCGGTCGGTATTGCGCAAGGCTTCCACGACCGAGCCCAGGCAGGGCTGCGAGGTGCCGCCGGAGAAGGCGTCCATCGCCGCGTCCACCGCATCCACGCCCGCGTCGGCGGCGGCCAGGATGGTGGCCCCGGCAATGCCCGAGGTGTCATGGGTGTGGAAGTGGATCGGCAGGCCGACCTCTTCCTTCAGTGCCTTGATCAGCTTGGACGCGGCGGCGGGTTTCAACAGCCCCGCCATGTCCTTCAAACCCAGCACATGGGCGCCCGCATCACGCAGCTCCTTACCCATGTTGACATAGTAGTTCAGGTCATATTTCGCGCGGTTCGGGTCCAGGATATCGCCGGTGTAGCAGATCGTGCCCTCGCAGACCTTGCCCGCTTCGATGACGGCGTCCATCGCGACGCGCATGTTCTCGACCCAGTTGAGGCTGTCAAAGACGCGGAAGACGTCCACGCCGGTGTCAGCCGCCTGGCGCACGAACTCCTGCACCACATTGTCCGGGTAGTTGGTGTAACCCACCCCGTTCGAGGCGCGCAGCAGCATTTGCGTCATCACGTTGGGCATGGCTGCGCGCAGATCGCGCAGACGCTGCCAGGGGCATTCCTGCAAGAAGCGATAGGCCACGTCGAAGGTCGCGCCGCCCCAGCATTCCACCGAGAAGAGCCCGGGCAGGTTGGCCGCATAGCTCGGCGCCACCTTGATCATGTCGATCGAGCGCATGCGGGTGGCCAGCAGCGACTGGTGCCCGTCGCGCATGGTGGTGTCAGTCAAGAGCAGCTGCTTCTGCGCCGCCATCCAGTCGGCCACCGCCTGCGGGCCCTTTTCCTCCAAGAGGTTGCGGGTGCCATAGGCCGGCTCCGTCCGGGGGGCGGGCGCTTTCGGCGCCTTAAGGTCCTCGGCGGGCACGGGGCGGCCTTCGGTCTCCGGATGGCCGTTCACCGTGATATCGGCGATATAGGTCAGGATCTTGGTCGCCCGGTCGCGGCGTTTCTTGAACTTGAACAGGTCCGGCGTCTCGTCGATGAACTTCGTCGTGTACTGGTTGTTCAGGAAGGTCGGGTGTTTCAGCAGGTTCTCGACAAAGGCGATGTTGGTCGAGACGCCGCGCACGCGGAACTCCCGAAGGGCGCGGTCCATGCGGGCGATGGCCTTCTCAGGCGTCGGGGCCCAGGTCGTCACTTTCGTCAGCAGGCTGTCATAGTAACGCGTGATCACCCCGCCCGCGTAGGCTGTGCCGCCGTCCAGGCGCACGCCCATGCCGGTCGCGGACCGATAGGCGGTGATGCGGCCATAGTCCGGGATGAAGTTGTTCTGTGGATCTTCCGTGGTGACACGTGTTTGCAGCGCGTGACCGTTCAGGCGGATGTCGTACTGCGACGCCTTGCCCGTGGCCTCGGCCAGCGGTTTCCCTTCGGAAATAAGGATTTGCGCCTGCACGATGTCGATGCCGGTGACCTCTTCGGTCACGGTGTGTTCGACCTGCACCCGCGGGTTCACCTCGATGAAGTAGAACTTGCCGGTGTTCATATCCATCAGGAATTCGACCGTGCCCGCGCATTGGTAATTCACGTGGTTGCAGATCTTGCGGCCCAGTTCGCAGATCTCTTCACGCTGCGCTTCCGACAGGTAGGGGGCGGGGGCGCGTTCGACCACTTTCTGGTTGCGCCGCTGGACCGAGCAGTCGCGTTCGTAAAGGTGATAGATCGCACCGTGGGTGTCGCCCAGGATCTGGACTTCCACGTGGCGGGCGCGGGTGATCATCTTTTCCAGGTAGCCTTCGCCATTGCCGAAGGCGGCTTCGGCCTCGCGGCGGCCTTCCAGCACCTTTTCTTCCAGCTCATCCGGGCCATGGATCGGGCGCATGCCGCGTCCGCCGCCGCCCCAGGAGGCTTTCAGCATCAGGGGATAGCCGATCTCGGCGGCTTCGGCGCGGATCGCGTCCATGTCGTCGCCCAGCACTTCCGTGGCCGGGATGACCGGCACGCCGGCCTCAATTGCCACGCGCCGCGCGCTGGCCTTGTCGCCAAGCGCGCGCATGGTTTCGGCCTTGGGGCCGATGAAGGTAATGCCGTTCGCCGCGCAGGCATCCACGAAGTCGGGGTTTTCCGACAACAGGCCATAGCCCGGGTGGATTGCATCGGCACCCGATTCCTTGGCGACGCGGATGATCTCGTCAATCGACAGATAGGCGGCCACGGGCCCCATCCCCTCGCCGATCTTGTAGGCTTCATCCGCCTTGAAACGATGCAGGCCGAGCTTGTCTTCCTCGGCATAGACCGCGACGGTCTTTTTTCCCATCTCGTTTGCCGCGCGCATCACGCGAATGGCAATCTCGCCGCGGTTGGCGATCAGGATCTTCTGAAAATCAGGCATGGCAGGCTCCCCCGTCTGCTCACTGGTCAGGATTTCTTACCAGTTATAGTCATGCTGCGACGCAGCGCAAGCGTTCTGTAACATTTCTGAAAGAATCGCGGAAGGCGCGGGTGCGACATTGTGGGACAATAGAGCGTCAGCCCCGTGGGGTGGTCCCAGGTGCGGCAGTCATGACGGGAAATGCGGCGTTGGCTCAGTTCAGGCGGGTCAGCAGGCCACCCGGTTCGCGGTGCACCTGGCCGTCCAGCTCCATATCGGTCAGCTCGCGGGCTACCTGGGCGGCATTGGCGCCAAGATCGCGGATCAGCTGGTCTTCGGCCACCGGACTGGGGCCGAGCCGGTCGAGGATCTGCTGGTGCAGGGCCAGGTGGTCGGCGTGGGACCGGGTGGGCGGTGTCGGTGCAGCCTGCGCGGTGACGGCAGGTTCAGGTGTTGGTTCGAGGGGCGGAGCAACCTCGTCCACGTCCGGCAATGCCTGTTGTACCGCCTCGATCACATCCTTGGTGCCCCGCACCAACAGGGCGCCGTCGCGGATCAGCATGTTGCAGCCCGAGGCGCGGGCGTCGAACGGGTGGCCTGGCACGGCCAGCACCTCGCGTCCCTGGTCCAGCGCGTCGCGCGCCGTGATCAGCGAGCCGGATTTCGCCGCCGCCTCGACCACGACCACTGCCTGGGCCAGGCCTGAGATGATGCGGTTGCGGCGCGGGAAATGCCGCGCCATCGGAGACAGGCCCATGGGCTGTTCGGACAGGCGCACGCCCTGGCGGGCGATCTCTTCGCCCAGCACCGTGTTTTCCTTGGGGTAGAGCACATCGACCCCGCCCGCCATCACGGCTGCGGTGGTGCCATGCTCCAGCGCCGCGCCATGGGCGGCCGTGTCGATCCCGCGCGCCAGGCCCGAGACGACAGTGTACCCGGCATCGGCCAGTTCGCCCGCCAACTTGCGGGCCATGCGCGTGCCCAGGGATGAGGCGTTGCGCGCGCCGACCAGGGCCACGGTGGGGCGGTGTAGGCAGGCAATGTCGCCCATCGCCCAGAGCAGCGGCGGGGCATCTGAAATCTCGGTCAGGGCAGGCGGGTAGTCTGCCGACCCGCGGGCGATCAGCTGCGCCCCGGCAAACTGCGCGCGTTTGATTTCGTCCTCGACCACGGCGACCGGGCAGGGCTGGTAGTCCTTGACCCCTGCAGCGCGGGCCACCTCGGGCAGGGCTTCAAGGGCTGCCTGGGCCGAGCCGTGTTCGTTCATCAATCTGTAGAAAGTCGTCACGCCAACCCGGCGCGAGCGCAAGAGCCGGAGCCAGGCGACCTCATCTTCCGCACTGAGGGGTGGGGTGAGGGGGTGGGAGGAAGGGAATAAATCCACTTGGTCGTCCTGATTCCGGCTCTTGCGGATTAACCATAGGGGCGAAATGGTTAACGAGGTGTAAATCAGAACGGGATTTGTTCACCTTCTTTCGGTGAGGTTGGCTCCGGGCAGCTAACTTCAAGGAAAGCGCCGTCGAGCTGATTGAGCAGACGACGCAATCCCCATGGCTTCACGCCGCCGAGCCGCCCACGGTCAGCCCGCCAATCAACAGCGTCGGCTGGCCCACTCCCACGGGCACGGATTGTCCCGCCTTGCCACAGGTGCCGATGCCCGGATCCATCGCCATGTCATTTGCCACCGCGCGGATTTGTTTCATCGCCTGCGGGCCGTCGCCGATCAGGGTCGCGCCCTTCACCGGTGCGCCGATCTTACCGCCCTCGACGCGGTAGGCCTCGGTGCAGGAAAACACGAACTTGCCGTTGGTAATGTCCACCTGACCGCCGCCGAAACCGACCGCATAGATGCCGTCCTTGAGCTCGCCCAGCACCTCGTCACGCGTGGCGTTGCCGCCCTCCATGATCGTATTCGTCATGCGCGGCATCGGCGTATGGGCATAGCTTTCCCGCCGCCCGTTGCCGGTGGGGGCAACCCCCATCAGGCGCGCGTTCTGGCGGTCCTGCATGTAGCCGACCAGCACGCCGTCCTCGATCAACACGTTGCGGGTCGACGGCGTTCCTTCATCATCCACTGTTATGGATCCGCGCCGGTCGGGAATTGTGCCGTCATCGACCACGGTCACACCCTTGGCGGCGACCTTAGTGCCCACGAGGCCCGAAAACGCCGAGCTGCCCTTGCGGTTGAAGTCACCCTCCAGCCCGTGACCCACGGCCTCATGCAGCAGGATACCGGGCCAGCCGGAGCCCAGTACGACATCCATCTGCCCGGCAGGCGCAGGCACCGCGTCGAGGTTTACAAGGGCGATGCGCAGCGCCTCGCGGGTCACGCCCTGCCAATGGGCGGGCTCCAACAGCCCGTCCAGCCCGACACGCCCACCGCCGCCATGGCCGCCGGCCTCGCGTCGGCCGTCCTGTTCGACAATCACGGATACGTTCAGCCGGGTCATCGGACGGGTGTCGGACACCAGAGTGCCGTCCGGACGCAGGATATGCACCTCTTGCAGGGACGCGGCCAGGGTCGCGGTCACCTGCACGATGCGCGGGTCCAGGCCGCGGGCGAAGGCGTCGATTTCGCGCAAGGTCTCGATCTTGACCGGGAACTCGGCGCCCGCCATCGGGTCCTCGTCCGTATAAAGGCGTCGGTTGGTCGGGGCAGGGGCCTCGGCCAGCACGCCACCGCCGTCGCCCACCGCAAGCCGCGCGGTCGCGGCGGCGCGTTTCAAGGCGGCTTCGCTGATCTCGGTCGAATGGGCGTAACCGGACACTTCGCCTTTCACCGCGCGCAGCCCGAACCCTTCGGAGGCATCGTAGCTGGCGGTCTTGACGCGCCCGTCATCGAAGGTCAGCACCTCGCTGCGCCGACGCTCCAAGAACAGCTCGCCATCCTCGGCCCCATCGGTGGCCGCGCGCAGGGTGGAGAGCGCCTCTTCCTGACCCAGATGAGTCTCGAACGGCCGGAAACTGGTATCCTCTGACATGACAACCCCTATTGTTAGCGCTGCGACAATGTGCGGGAGCGACAAAACAGCGCAGATTTTCCTTGTTCACGGTTTCCAGATATGGTTTCAAACCGACAGGGATACAACGGGATTCCCGCATTAAGAGGCGTGGACCCGAGCCAGGTGCGGCAGCAGCACCGAGTGAACAGGAAAGATACATGCGACCGATGAAGACCCTCACGGCTGGCCTGGCCGCCGCTCTTGCCACACTGACAGCGACCGCCGCCCGTGCCCAGGAGAACCTGGAAATCATCGGCGCTCCGCAACCTGGCGGGCTGAACTTCCAACCGGCCGCGACCGATATTGCCGTGAACACCCAGGGGCTGGACAACCTGCTTCTGTGGATCATCACCGCGATTTCGATCTTCGTCGGCGCGCTGGTCGTCTACATTATCGTTCGCTACAACCGTCGTGCTAACCCGACGCCGGGCACCTTTACCCATAACACCACCGTTGAAATCGCCTGGACGCTGATCCCGATCATCATTCTCGTCTTCATCGGTGCGAACTCCCTGCCGGTGCTGTTTCAGCAGCAGGAGATCCCGGAAGGCGACGTGCATATCAAGGTCACCGGTTACCAGTGGTACTGGGGCTATGAATACACCGACCACGAGTTCGGCTTCGACAGCTTCCTGCTGGCGAAAGAAGAGTTGGCCGATCACGGCTACTCGGATCAGGAATACCTGCTGGCCACCGACACTGCGGTCGTCGTGCCGACCGGTGCCAAGGTCGTCATGGACGTGACCGGCGCCGACGTGATCCATTCCTGGACCATCCCGGCCTTCGGCGTAAAACAGGATGCCGTGCCTGGCCGTATCGCCCAGCTGTGGTTCGAGGTCGAGGAAGGCAAGGAAGGCATCTACTTCGGCCAGTGTTCCGAGCTCTGCGGCAAGGACCACGCCTATATGCCGATCACCGTCAAGGCGGTGACCCAGGCCGAATATGACGCCTGGCTGACTGGCGCGATCGAGGAATATGCGGGCGTCTCGCCCGCGCTGACCGTGGCCTCCGCCGACTGAACAGACCTCTCGCGGGGGTGGTAATCGCCCCCGCCACCCCACCAAGCCAGCACTGCCCCAGAAGACCCTGATATGAGCGACGCAAGCTTCGATACCAAGACCCGCATCTGTCCCCAGACAGGCCACTATGAGGCGCAGTTCGGGGACTATTTCGAGCTGTTGAAGCCGCGGGTCATGTCGCTGGTGGTCTTTACCGCCTTTGTCGGCCTGCTGGTTGCGCCCGTTGGGGTAAACCCCGTGGTGGCGCTGGCCTCGATCCTGTTCATTGCTCTGGGCGGCGGTGCCTCCGGCGCGCTGAACATGTGGTATGACGCCGATATCGACCGCAAGATGAAGCGCACGCAGTCGCGCCCGATCCCGTCGGGCCGCGTGACCGAGGGCGAAGCCTTTGCCATCGGCATGGCCCTGTCGGGCATCGCGGTCGTGATGCTGGCCCTGGCCGCGAACCTGATGGCCGGTGCGCTGCTGGCCTTTACCATCTTCTTCTACGTGGTGATCTACACCATGTGGCTGAAACGCTGGACCCCGCAGAACATCGTGATCGGTGGCGCCGCAGGGGCCTTCCCGCCGATGATCGGCTGGGCCGTGGCCACCGGCGGCGTTTCGCTGGAAAGCGTGTTGATGTTTGCCCTGACGCTCGCCTGGACCCCGCCGCATTTCTGGGCACTGGCCCTGTTCACCAAGGGTGACTATGCCAATGCCGGTGTGCCCATGCTGACCGTGACCCACGGCCGCAAGGCGACCCGCGCCCATATCCTGGGCTACACGGTCGCGCTGGTCGGCGTGTCGGTCGCGCTGGGCCTGACCTCGATCGGTGGGCCGGTCTACATGATCGTGGCGACCGTTCTGAACGCCCTGTTCCTCAAGGGTGCCTGGGCGGTCTGGCGCCGCACCGACGACGACAGCGAAGCGGACAAACACGCGGCCGAGCGCGGGCTGTTCAAACTGTCGCTGCTCTACCTGTTCCTGCACTATGGCGCTCTACTGGCCGAAGCCGCGCTGAAACCCTATGGGCTGGGAGGCTGGTAACATGGCGATGAAGGTCGAACATGCAATCCACCGCCGCCGCCTGAGCCGCAACGTGGGTCTGGGGATCGTGCTGGTCCTGTTTGTGGGCCTCGTCTATGGGCTGACCATCGCCAAGGTGGGCGGACCGAAACCGAACACCCTGCCGGCGGCGGAGGGTCGCGAATGAGCCTTTCCGCCCCGCAGAAGACCGCGTTCAAGATGGTCGGCGTTGCCGTCACCATGGGCGCGCTGGCCTGGGCCTCGGTGCCTTTCTACGACTGGTTCTGCCGGGTCACGGGCTTTGGCGGCGTGACCCAGACCGCCGAGGCGGGCTCGGACGTGGTGCTGGACCGCACCATCAAGATCCGCTTTGACGCCTCGCTGGAACGCGACATGCCTTGGGGCTTCAAACCCATGCAGCGCGAGATGGAACTGAAGATCGGTGAAACCGGCCTGGCCTTCTACGAGGCCTGGAACCCGACCGACCGCCCCATCGCCGGCACCGCAAGCTACAACGTCGCTCCTTATGCGGCCGGCGGCTTCTTTTCCAAGATCGACTGTTTCTGCTTTACCGAACAGGTGCTGCAGCCGGGCGAGCGGGTCACCATGCCCGTGACCTTCTATGTCGACCCCGAAATCGTCGAGGACCGGGAGGCGAAATTCGCCCATGTGATCACCCTGTCCTACACTTTCCATGAAACCGACCTGCCCGAGGACATGGCGGCGCTGACGCCCGTGGCCTCCGGTGGGACCCAGAACAACTAGAACCAGGGACGAAACACATGGCGCACGCAAAGAACCACGACTACCACATCCTGCCGCCTTCCATTCAGCCCTTCCTGGGCGCGGTCTTCGCCTTCATCATGCTCTACGGCGCGGTGCAATGGATGTCTGGCGGCACGCCGTTGATCTTCGCCGCGGGCTTCGTCGGCGTGCTCTACGTCATGTTCGCCTGGTGGTCCGAGGTCGTGACCGAATCCGGTGTCGGCGACCATACCCCGGTGGTGAAGATCGGCCTGCGCTACGGCGTGATCCTGTTCATCATGTCCGAGGTCATGTTCTTCTCGGCCTGGTTCTGGAGCTTCTTCAAACACGCCATGTACCCGATGTCGGACAACTCGCCGCGCGTCGACGGTGTCTGGCCGCCGGTCGGGATCGAGACCTTCGACCCCTGGCACCTGCCGCTGATCAACACGATCATTCTTCTGCTGTCGGGGTGCGCCGTGACCTGGGCACACCACGCCATCGCGCATGAAAACAACCGCAAGGACCTGATCAACGGTCTGCTGATCGCCGTGCTGCTGGGCATGCTGTTCACCTTCTTCCAGGCCTATGAATACAGCCACGCTGCCTTCGGTCTGTCGGGCAACATCTATGGCGCCAACTTCTACATGGCGACCGGCTTTCACGGTTTCCACGTGATCATCGGCACCATCTTCCTGGCGGTCTGCCTGCTGCGCGCCGTGAAGGGACACTTCACCCCCGAAAGCCACGTCGGCTTCGAGGCCGCCGCCTGGTACTGGCACTTCGTCGACGTCGTCTGGCTGTTCCTGTTCGCCGCCGTCTACATCTGGGGCGGTTGAACCTGACCTCCTGACAGGGTTTAAGAAGCGCGGGGCCAAGGTCCCGCGCTTTTGCATTCGAGGGTCCGATGCGCGTCATCATCACCATCATCCTGTCCATCGCCGTGCTGGCCGTGTTCCTGTCTCTGGGCACCTGGCAGCTGCGTCGGCTGGAATGGAAGCAGGCAGTGCTGGCCGAGATTGACGCTAGGATCAGCGCGGCTCCTGTGGCGATCCCTGCCGACCCGAACCCCGAGGCCGACCGCTTCCTGCCGGTCACCGCCACGGGCGTGATGGGGGAGGGGGAGCTGCATGTGCTCGTCTCCACCCGCGATCAGGGGGCAGGGTTTCGCATCATTGCACCGTTTGAAGTGGACGGGCGACGGGTGCTGGTGGACCGCGGCTATGTGCGCGTGACCGCCAAGGACGCCCCCCGCGTGACCGGGCCGATCGACATCACCGGCAACCTGCACTGGCCGGATGAACGCAGCGACTCGACCCCGGCGAACGACCCCGACAAGAACTACTGGTACGCCCGCGAGGTCGCGGTCATGGCCGAAGCCCTGGGCACCGAGCCCATCCTGATCATCGCGCGGTCTGAAACCGACCCATCCGTGTCGCCCCTGCCGGTGACCAGCCAGGGCATCCCGAACGACCATCTGGAATATGCCATGACGTGGTTTTTGCTGGCCGCGACATGGATCGTGATGACAGGCTTTGCGCTTTGGCGTATGAAGCGCCGGACCAACTGAGGACAATGGACGATGCGTTATATCTCGACCCGCGGTGAAGCCCCGGTTCTGAGCTTTGAAGAGGCGATGCTGACGGGCCTGGCCCGCGACGGTGGGCTTTATGTGCCCGAGACCGTGCCGACCATGACCAAGGACGAGATCGCCGCCCTGGCGGGCCTGTCCTATGAGGAGGCCGCGTTCCGCGTGATGCGCCCCTTCGTTGGTGACAGCTTTACCGACGAAGAGTTCAAACAGATCATCGCCAAGGCCTATGCGGGCTTTGACCATGACGCCCGTGCACCGCTGACGCAGCTGGGTCCGAACCACTTCCTGCTGGAGCTGTTCCACGGCCCGACCCTGGCCTTCAAGGACTTCGCCATGCAGCTGATCGGTCAGCTGTTCCAGGTGGCGCTGAGCCGCCGGGGCGAGAAGGTGACCATCGTCGGCGCCACCTCCGGCGACACCGGGTCCGCCGCCATCGAGGCCTTCAAGGGGCTCGACGCGGTGGATGTCTTCATCCTCTTCCCGCATGGCCGCGTGTCCGAAGTTCAACGCCGCCAGATGACCACGCCCAGCGAGTCCAACGTGCACGCCTTGGCGGTGGATGGCGATTTCGACGATTGCCAGGCCCGCCTGAAGGACATGTTCAACGATTTCGACTTCCGCGACGGTGTGAAACTGGCCGGCGTGAACTCGATCAACTGGGCGCGGGTGCTGGCCCAGGTCGTATATTACTTCACCTCCGCCGTGGCCCTGGGCGCACCGCATCGCAAGGTCAGCTTCACCGTGCCCACCGGCAACTTCGGCGACATCTTCGCGGGCTACATCGCCAAGAAGATGGGCCTGCCGATCGACCGCCTGGTGATTGCCACCAACCAGAACGACATCCTGCACCGCACGATGGAGACCTCGGCCTATACCAAGGGCGACGTGACCCCGTCGATCTCGCCGTCGATGGACATCCAGGTCAGCTCCAACTTCGAACGCGCGCTGTTCGACGCCTACGGGCGCGACGGCGCCGCCGTGGCCGGTCAGATGGAGGACCTTAAATCTGGCGGGTTCCAGGTCAGCCAGGGCGCGATGGAATTCCTGCGCGAACAGTTCGACAGTGGCCGCGCCTCGGAAGAGGAAACCAAGGCGCAGATCGCGGCCAGCTTCAAGGCCACCGGTCAGGTCATCTGCCCCCATGGCGCCATCGGCGTGAAGGTTGCCGAAGAGCATCTGGGTGACAGCCCGATGATCACGCTGGCCACCGCCCACCCGGCGAAATTCCCCGCCGCCGTCAAGGAGGCCTGCGGCCAGGATACGCCGCTGCCCGGCCACATGGCCGACCTGTTTGATCGCGAGGAACGCGTGACCCGCGTCGCCAACGACCTGGGCGCGCTGGAAGCCCTCATTCGGGAACGGACCGGCAATTGAGCGTGAAATTCGATACTCTGCCCAACGGGTTCCGTGTGGTCACGGAGCCCATGGCGGGCCTGGAAAGCGCCTCCATCGGTATCTGGGTCACCGCCGGCGGACGGCACGAGACCGAGGCCCAGAATGGCATCGCCCATTTTCTGGAGCACATGGCCTTCAAGGGCACCCGGCGCCGTTCGGCGCTGCAGATTGCCGAGGCGATCGAGGACGTGGGCGGCTATATCAACGCCTATACCTCGCGCGAGGTCACGGCCTATTACGCCCGCGTTCTGAAGGACGACGTGGCGCTGGCCTTCGATGTGATCTCGGACATCGTGCTGAACCCGGTCTTTGACCCGAACGAGATCGAGATTGAACGCGGCGTGATCCTGCAGGAGATCGGCCAGGCGCTCGATACCCCCGATGACGTGGTCTTCGACTGGTTGCAGGAGGTCGCCTTTCCCGACCAGCCCATGGGTCGCACCATCCTGGGCCCGGCGGAACGCGTGCAGGGATTTTCGCGCGATGATCTGGCGGCTTTTGTTGCCAGCCACTATGGGCCGGAACGGCTGATCCTGTCCGCCGCAGGTGCCGTCGACCACGATCAAATCATGCGTCTGGCCGAGGAAACCTTTGGCCACCTCAAACGCGGCGGCGACACCGTGCTGCAACCGGCGGGTTTCGCCTCCGGCGCACGTACGGAAATTCGCGGGTTGGAGCAGGTGCATTTCACCCTGGGCCTGGAAAGCCCCGGCTACCGCGACGACGCGATTTTCACCGCGCAGATCTATGGCAACGCGCTGGGGGGTGGCATGTCCTCCCGCCTGTTCCAGGAAGTGCGCGAGAAACGCGGGCTGTGCTATTCGATTTTCGCCCAGACCGGCGCCTATTCGGACACAGGGATGACGACGATCTATGCGGGCACCTCTGGTGAACAGATCGGCGAGCTGGCCGAAATCACCCTGTCCGAACTGAAACGCGCCGCCGAGGATATGTCGGAGGCCGAGGTCGCCCGGGCCCGCGCCCAGATGAAGGCGGGGCTGCTCATGGGGCTGGAAAGTCCGTCCAATCGCGCCGAACGGCTGGCCCGTCTGGTGGCGATCTGGGACCGTGTCCCGCCGCTGGAGGAAACCGTGGCCAAGATCGACGCAGTCGGCGTGTCCGACGTGCGTGACTTCGCCGCCAACCTGATTTCACCGGGCGCGGCGGCGCTGGCGATCTATGGCCCGGCGCAGAATGCGCCCAGCCTGGAGGACATCCGCGCGAGGTTGGTCGCCTGATGGTGCTGGGACGCGGTCGCAAGTTGAAGATCGAGACCGAGCGCATGACCCTGCGCCCGCCCGCCCATGGCGATTATCGCGCCTGGGCGGCGCTGCGCAATGCGAGCCGCGATTTCCTGTCGCCCTGGGAGCCCACCTGGGCCGCCGACCACCTGACGCGCAAGAGCTTTACCAACCGGGTCTACTGGGCCAACCGCTCGATCGCGGCTGGCACTGCGGTGCCGCTGTTCATGATCCGCCGGTCTGACCAGGTGCTACTGGGGGCGATCACGCTTGATAACATCCGCCGTGGGCCGTCGCAGGCGGGCACGCTGGGCTATTGGGTCGGGGAAGTGCACGCGCGCAAGGGCTATATGCGCGAGGCGTTGGAGGCGATGGTGCACCACGCCTTTACCGAACTCGACCTGTCCCGGCTGGAGGCCGGCTGCCTGCCCGAAAACACCCCCTCGCGTGGGGCGCTGGAAAAGGTCGGCTTCAAATACGAGGGCGTCGCGCAGAGCTACCTGCAGATCAACGGCCGCTGGCGCAACCACGTGCTCTACGCCAACCTGCGCGCGGACCGGCGTGGGCGGACCACGGTGGGGTAAGGCTGAAGCTGATACCGTCCACCTCTTTTCGGCTGAGGACTAAGCAGCGGGGCGGCGCCCCACCCTGGGTGGGCGCGTTTGCAACCTGAATTTGATGCAATCGCCCCGTCCCACCCGAGACTTCAATGTAGGCTGAAACGTCGCAATGCGCCCTCCCGTGGGGAGGGTCGGGCGCCGCCCCGCTGCACGGTGCGTGATAATTGTCTTCGCTTACGCTCGATGCACGTCACTCCCCCACCTCACGCATCCCTGAACAAAACTCCCGCAAAACATGCTATCCTGTCCCCATGCTGCGCTGGATCCTCCTTTTCGTGACCCTTGCAAGCGCGGGATTGGCGCAGGAGCGCCGCCCGAGCCATTGCATCGCCTTGGCCGATCAGTCGCCGCCGGAGACCCTGCTACGCGCCTCCTTCCGCGACCCGGTCGCCCAGGACCACGTGCGCATCACCTATATCGATCACTCGATGTTCCTGATCCAGGGACCGGAGGGCACCAGCGTGGTGACCGATTACGCGGGCTACCTGGGCCCCGTCACCTTCGTGCCCACCGCGGTCACCATGAACAACGCGCATTCCACGCATTTCACCCTCTTCCCGCCGGAGGAGATCCAGCATGTCCTGGAAGGCTGGGGCACCGCAGATTTCCCGCAGGATCATCACCTCGACCTTGGTGACATGCTGATCCGCAACGTGCACACCGACACGCGCGGCGGTGCGGGTGGGCGGCGCGAAAACGGCAATTCGATCTTCGTCTTCGAGGTCGCAGGGCTCTGCATCGGCCACCTGGGCCACCTGCACCACGAACCGACCCTGGACCAATACGCCGCGATCGGCAGGCTGGACGTGGTCATGGCAGCGGTGGATGGTGGCATGACGCTGGACCACGCGACCATGGTCAAGGTCATGCAGCGGTTCCGCGCCCGGGTGGTACTGCCGATGCACTGGTTCGGTCGCTCGACCTTGGACATCTTCCTGTCCGACATGACGCCGGAGTTCGCGGTGAAACGTGAAGGCGCCAACAGCATGACCCTGTCGCTGCGCACCCTGCCGCGCGACCCGACCGTGGTCGTGCTGGAACCCCAGTTCCTGTCCCCCTGAGCCCCTTGCCATGACCCGGCCCCCGTGCCATGCCGAGGGCATGAGCACCTTGAACCCGGCCACCGGCCCCTTCGAACAGACCCTGCGCGCGCGCCTGCCCGAGGCGGCGTTTCGCCCGCTTACCCCCGCCTACCTCGAAGAGCCGCGCGGATTGTTCAAAGGGCAGGACGGTCTGCTGGTGGCGCCGCGCACGGTGGACGAGGTCGCCACTGTGATCCGCGCCTGTGCCGAGGCCCGCGTGGGTGTCGTGCCCTATGGCGGCGGCACCGGGCTGGTCGGTGGGCAGGTGCAACCTAACGGTCCGGCCCCCGTGATTCTGTCGACCGAACGCCTCAAGGACATCCGCGCCGTGCACCCGTCCGAGAACGTGCTGGTCGCCGAGGCCGGCGCGACACTGGCGGATGTCCAGCAGGCCGCCGCAGACGTCGACCGTCTGTTCCCGCTCTCGCTTGCCTCCGAGGGCTCCTGTCGCATCGGCGGCACACTTGCGACCAACGCGGGCGGGGTGAACGTGCTGCGTTACGGCACCGCGCGGGAGCTGTGCCTGGGTCTGGAGGCGGTGCTGCCCGATGGCTCCATCTGGCACGGGCTGAAACGGCTGCGCAAAGACAACACCGGCTATGATCTGCGCGACCTGCTCTGCGGCGCCGAGGGGACGCTGGGCGTGATCACCGCCGCCTCTCTGCGGCTGTTCCCACGGCCTGAATCGGTGGGCACCGCGCTGCTGGTTGTGCCCAACCCCTCCGCCGCCCTCGACCTGTTGGCGCTGGCGGGCAGCCGGTTGGGCGGGGGCATCTCGGCCTTCGAACTGATCTCCGGCACCGGCATGGGGTTCCTCGCGGAAACCGACTGCCCCGCCCGTGCGCCTTTCGCGGACCTGCCCGGTTGGGCGGTACTGATCGAACTGGGCCTGGGGGCAGGGCAGGCGGCCGAGGCGGAACTGCTGGCCCTGTTCGAGGCCGCCCTGGACGCAGGCCTCAGCTCCGATGGCGTCATCGCCCAAAGCGAGGCGCAGCGCGCGGCCCTTTGGCAAATGCGCGAGGAAATCCCCGAGGCAAACCGCCGCCTCGGCTCGGTCAGCTCCCACGACATTTCCCTACCCTTGAGCGTGATCCCCGAATTCCTGACCCGCGCGGGCGCACTGGTCGCGGACCTCGGCCCCTTCCGCGTGAACGCCTTCGGCCACCTGGGCGACGGCAATCTGCATTACAACGTCTTCCCACCCAAGGGCCGCACGAAAGCCGAGTTCGCCCACCTCCGCGCCGAGGTGGCCGAGGCGGTCTATACCCTGGTCCACGAATACGACGGGTCGTTCAGCGCCGAACACGGTGTGGGGCGCCTGAAGGTTGGCGACCTCGAGCGCTTCGGAGACCCGGCAAAACTCGCCGCCATGCGCGCGATCAAACAGGCGCTGGATCCCCACGGCATCATGAACCCCGGCGCGGTGCTGCGTCAGGGGGTATAGACCTGCCAGCCGTCTTCGGTCCATTCCAGCAGGGTTTCCGAGAGAGGATTTGACAGCTCGTTCCTGGTCCTGGTGACAAGGGAAACAAGGTACTCGACACCGCCTGGAATGTCTGCATCTGTATAGATCAATGTATCCTGAGAGGGCGCCATTGCTACAACCCTCCCAATCCTGCCATCAATGTCACGCCAGAAGGTTTCATCTAGTAACAGGCTGGTGTCATACACCCCGTCCAAGCTGACAATGGTCAAACCGAACAGGCCGCCTTGGAACTCGACCCTGCGTTCTGCGTATCTACGCAGGTTGTTAATTGCCAGGGAACGGAGGTCTTTGGGAGACGTCGCAATCTGGGCGACATGGCTTCGAGATGGGAACGCCATCCTGGTTGGCAAATCTTGAGCGTAAACTGCAACAAGCCCACCTGGGAATGGGTGGGTAAGCAAATCGCGATTACTTTCCTGTTCATTTAGGAAATCCAATCGGCGAAGAACCGGAAGAATGGTTAGCGGATCAAGCTCTTGCGGGGGAGGCAGAGGATTCGCGTAAAGTGTCACGAGTACTTCACGCTCTGCTTGGGTCTTTGCTTCCAGCAGGCGACGATGAAGATTTCCGCCGAATATTCGCCCCTCGACACCATTATGTTCGCCGGCCATTCGAAATGCGACCGAGCGATCTCTTGGCGACACCCAGGCGAACTCAACGTCTGGACGAATGTTAACGGCGACGCGTAACCGGTGTAGTGTTCCCTCAATCGGGTCTGGGCCTTGTGCATCTGCGAGAACCGGTGTGGACAGCAGAAACAGGGTGAACAGGAAACGGGCAAGCATGAGAAATCCTATTTTCCCCATGCTTGCCGGAAATCATATGTCAGAGCAATCCCTTACCCAAGATACCGGAAGTTCCGCACATGCGCGGGCACCTCGACCCCCGGCAGATTGCACGGGTCGGGGATGGGCGGCAGGGTGCGGGTTTCCACCGGGATCACACCGGCCCAGATCGGCAGGGTGTAATCCGCGTCATCGTCCACCGGCGGGCCGGTACGCACCTTGGCCGAGGCCTCGGTGATCGGCAGGGACAGCACCGTGGTGCCCTTGATGTCCTGGGCGTGGTCCGGGCGCAGGGTGTCGGTGCTGCCGGGAAAGAGCGTCTCCAGCATCCCGGCCAGTTTGGCTGGCTTGTCTTCGTCCCGCACCAGCGCGGCCCGGCCGAACAGCATGACGGAGCGCGAGTTGACCGAGTGGTGAAAGCCCGAGCGTGCCATGACGAACCCGTCTAGGATCGACACGGTCACGCAGACCTCGGCCCCCTTGGAGGCACGGATCGCCCGGCTGGCCGAGGAGCCGTGCCAATAGATGTGATCGCCCTCGCGCCATTGCAGCGTCGGCGTGACATAGGGTTTGCCGTCAATGACATAGCCGACGTTGCACATGGGCTGCGCGTCCAGGATCGCGTCGATGGTCGCACGGTCGAAGGCGCCCCGTTCATGAGCGCGGCGCAGGCGGGTGCGGTCGGTTTTTGCAAGCGTGTCGGGCTGGGTCATTCTGGCCTCCTTGGTCTTTCTCTTGGGAATGCCAAGTGGGCGGATCTATTGGAATGTCCAAAATCGGAAAATCACCACAGACCAATCTTAAGGGGCAGATGTGAAAACGCCCCGCCCTGGGTGGGGACGGGGCGTGTCACAAAGTCGGTGCCTTGTGCACAAGCAGCGCCTGCTCCCGACAGGCTCAGGCAGAATAGGGGCAAGACCTTAAGGGAAGGTTCACGCGGGCCCTCAAAGCCCCTCGAACTCGCACAGGATATGCACGTCCATGCCCATGTCTTCGAGCTTCTTGCGCCCGCCCAGCTCCGGCAGGTCGACGACGAAGGTACAGCCGACGATCTCGCCGCCCAGCCGTTCGATCAGCTTGATGCCGGCCTCGGCGGTGCCGCCGGTGGCCAGAAGGTCATCGACCACCAGCACTTTCTCGCCCGGCTGGATCGCATCGTCATGGATCTCCATCACTGCCTCGCCATATTCCAGCGTATAGGCCTGGGACAGCGTCGCGCCGGGCAGCTTGCCCTTCTTGCGAATGGGCACGAAGCCCAGGGTCAGCTGGTGCGCGATCGCGCCGCCGAGGATGAAGCCGCGCGCCTCCAGCCCCACGACCTTGTCAATCCGCATGCCCGCGTAAGGGTGCAGCAATTGGTCGATCGCCATGCGCAACCCCCGCGGGTCGGCAAAGAGCGTGGTGACATCACGAAACAGGATGCCCTCGTGGGGGAAGTCGACGATGGTGCGGATATAGTCGCGCACCTCTTTCTTCGTGTTCATCGGGGCCTCCGGTTCCGTCCCGTTTCAGTCCGGCTCCGGTTTGGCCCATGTGACGCGCCCACGCAAGGGGCGCGTAGCCGCAGGGGTCAGAGAACCCGCCCGGCCACCACGTCCAGTTTCGCCAGCAGCGCCGGGTCACGCTTGTCAGGCGCGGTGAGGATGGCAAACTCCAGCGCCCGGTCGCAACCGTGTTCGCAGGGCGTACGGTCGGCGCCCAGCAGGGCGGGCAGGCGGCTGACCAGGGCGCGGCCCTTGTCGGCATTGCCGGTGAGCGTCGCGATGATCTGGTTGATGTCGACCTCGCCATGGTCCGGGTGCCAGCTGTCATAATCGGTGATCATGGCCACGCTCGCGTAACACAGCTCCGCCTCGCGGGCCAGTTTCGCCTCCGGCATGTTGGTCATGCCGATCACGTCGCAGCCCCAGCTTTCGCGGTAGACCTTGCTTTCGGCGACCGAGCTGAACTGCGGTCCTTCCATAGCCAAATATGTCCCGCCCTTGTGCACGGTGATCCCGGCGTCCTTGGCGGCGGTGTGGCAGGCGTCGGACAGGCGCGGGCAGGTCGGGTGGGCGACCGAAACATGGGCCACACAACCGGTGCCGAAGAAACTTTTCTCACGTGCAAAAGTCCGGTCAATGAACTGATCCACTACGACAAAATCACCCGGCGCCATTTCCTCGCGGAAGCTGCCACAGGCCGAGACGCTGATCACGTCCGTGACGCCCAACCGCTTCAGCGCGTCGATATTGGCGCGGTAGGGCACGGTGGTCGGCGAATGTACATGGCCACGCCCGTGACGCGGCAGAAAGGCCATTTTGACGCCATTCAACGTGCCGGTCAGGATTTGATCCGACGGCGCCCCCCAGGGGCTATCGACATCCACCCAGGTCGCCCCCTCCAGCCCGTCGATCTCATACAGGCCCGAGCCGCCGATTACCCCGATCATCGTGTCCATGTGACGTCCTCTCGTTTGGAATTGCCGCCAATTTGAGCCAGAGCCCGCCGAGAGTAAACCGAGGAACTTGGTCTGTTGCCCATTAAAGGTTAGCGTCCCTGGTAAGGATCTTGAATGTCAGGTCAATTTTTAAGTGGATTGGGAGGAAAGTATGAGTTTCAGGATGTTCGCCGCAGGCACCGGCGGTTTCAACCACACACGTGAACATGCGGACGAGGGCGATGTGTTCGTCCTCGCCACCCTGATGGGCCGTATGAACGCATCGGTTGGTGGGGTGCGCAGTTTCGCCCAGAACGAGGTTCAGGGCGCCGTGACGCCGGACAGCGCCCTGCAACAAGGATTGGTGGCCATGGGCACGATCACCTGCGTGGACAGTCTGCGAACGCAGTTCCAGCTGACCCAGGCCCGTTTCAGCACGATGACGCTTGCGGTGTCGACCCGCCGCACGAACACGATCATGCCGGATGACGCCGGGCATACCTCTGTGACCTGCCGGTCCAGTGATCATGATGCCTTTCGCAATTTCATGCGTCATGTCCATCCGGTGCTTGAGAAAACCGAGTTGAACCGGTTTGCCGTGCTTTGTGCCATGGCCCAGGTGCTGTCGGAATGGAGCCTCAGCGGTGCGCGGGCCAGTGGCCGGGCGATGTTGCATATGCAAATCTCGTCCGGCTGATCAGTCAGGGGCAGTACGGGAATCACGGTCCCAGGGTGATGGTCGGCAGGCCGCGCGCCCGTGACTGCCCGTTGAAATCCGCGAGCGCCGCATCGAACCCGTCGAGCGGCCAATCCAGCCGTCGGCTTTCCCCATGCCGGTCGCGAAAGGCAAAGACAAAACCGCCGCCGGTCCGCATTTCGGCCAGCAGGGCCAATGCGTCTTCCCTGGAAAAGGTACAGGACAGCCCGGTCAGGCAACCCAGCCGTGCGGTCGACCACGCGGTTTCCCCGTCCCGCTCCAGCCGGAAGTTACCGGGGCGAAACAGGGTGCCAGGTTCGATCCCGAACTGCACCTCACCGCCGTCCGTTGCCGTCACGAACAGGAATTGCGCCGCGAAGGTCGGGCGGGGGGAGAATACCTCTACATGCCTGATATAGCATCTCTTTTCCAGATAGTCGGCGGAGTGTCTCTCGTCACAAATCGTTTCCCATATCCCATGGGCGTGCTGATGCGTCACGCGCCAGTTCGACGGGCGGTCATTGCCCTGGGCATCCTGGGCCAAGGCGGGGTTTGCCCATGCGCCAGCGGCCAGGAACAGGGTAACAAGGCGAAGGAGGGGGCGGATCATGGTTGCTCCGTTTGTGCTGGCTCTGCTTTGGCTGACCATGGGCGCGCGCAGCGCTCACCGTCCAATCACGTTGCGGCGAGGGGGCGTGGCGGGTTCAGGCTTTCATTTCTTGAACAAATCAACTAACCAGCGCTCAAGTCCCACGCGACCATCCCCACACGATAGGTGATCCCTTGCCCCGAGCCCTTCTGGCCTCCTATGCCGCCCGTATTCAGAAACCCGACTTGCGTCTGAGTCAGGGGGAGCCGCTCAATGCGTCCCGCCTGCGGATCGAAGTGCTGTCGGGCCTTACCGTCGCCCTGGCCCTGGTGCCCGAGGCGGTGGCCTTTGCCTTTGTCGCGGGCGTGCACCCGCTGGTCGGGCTCTATGCGGCCTTCATGGTCGGTCTGATCACCGCGGTGATCGGTGGACGTCCCGGCATGATCTCGGGCGCGACCGGCGCGCTGGCCGTGGTCATGGTCGCGCTGGTGGCGCAACACGGAGTCGAATACCTGTTCGCCACCGTGATCCTGATGGGGCTTTTGCAAATCTTCGCGGGGGTCATGCACTGGGGCAAGTTCATCCGCCTGGTGCCGCACCCGGTCATGTTGGGCTTCGTCAACGGGCTTGCGATCGTGATTTTCCTGGCACAGCTGACCCAGTTCAAGGTGCCGGGCTCCGTCACCACCTCGGGCCACACTGCCACTGCTGGCGAATGGCTGTCGGGCATGCCGCTTTACATGATGCTGGCGCTCGTTGGCCTGACCATGCTGATCATCTGGGGTACGCCCAAGGTCACGAAACTGGTGCCCGCGCCGCTGGCCGGGATCGGCATCGTGGCCGTTTTGGTCATCGCGCTTGGCATCGACGTGCCGACCGTCGGCGACATGGCCTCGATCTCGGGCGGGCTGCCGTCCTTCCACATCCCCTTCGGCTCGGGCGAGGGGATCTATGCCCCCGCGCTGCTGGCGCCCTTCACGCTGGAGACGCTCTGGATCATCCTGCCCTACGCGGTGATCCTGGCCGCGATTGGCCTGATCGAGAGCCTTCTGACCCTGAACCTGGTGGGTGAAATGACCGGCCGTCGCGGTGGCGCCTCGCAGGAATGCATCGCCCAGGGCGTGTCCAACGTCGCCACCGGTTTCTTCGGCGGCATGGGCGGCTGCGCGATGATCGGCCAGTCGATGATCAACGTGAAATCGGGCGGGCGCACGCGCATCGCGGGCATTGCAGCCGCCCTGTTCCTGCTGGCCTTCATCGTCGTCGCCTCGCCGCTGATCGAGCGTATTCCGCTGGCGGCCCTGGTGGGCGTCATGTTCATGGTCGTCATCGGTACCTTCGCCTGGAACTCGCTGAAGATCCTGCGCCGCGTGCCGCGCATGGACGCCTTTGTGATCCTGCTGGTGACCGTCGTGACCGTGCTGGAAGACCTCGCGGTGGCCGTGATCGTGGGTGTGATCGTCTCGGCGCTGGCCTACGCCTGGAACGCCGCCGCGCGCATCCACGCCGTCACCCGCGAGGAGGACGGCGCCAAGGTCTATGACGTCGAAGGCCCGCTGTTCTTCGGGTCGGCCGACGGGTTCATCGAGCTTTTCGATGTGGCGGGCGACCCCGACCGCGTCGTCATCGAATTTGCCCGTTCGCGCGTCGTCGACCAGTCCGCGCTTCAGGCGATTGAGGCGGTGGCCCTGAAATACGAGGCCGCCGGCAAGAAGATCCAGCTGCGCCACCTCAGCCGCGACTGCCACGACCTTCTGACCAAGGCCGGGCACCTGATGGTCGACAGCGACGATGACCCCGATTACGAGATCGCGGTCGATTACTCCGTGCGCACCGGGATCCTCGGCGGTCACTGAGGCGCCATAGCCTCCAACACGTCCAGGGCGCCCGCCTCCAGATGGGGGCGGGCGGCCGCGATTCTGGCCTCCGGCCAATGCCACCATGCCAGCCGATTCAACCGGGCTACCTCCGCAGGCCCGAACCGCATCCGTGCAACTCGCGCCGGGTTGCCCGTCACCACCGCATAATCCGGCACATCGCCGCGCACCACGGCGCCCGCGCCAATGATAGCGCCATTGCCGATCCGCACCCCGGGGCCGATCAGCGCGCCGTAACCGATCCACACGTCATGGCCGACATGGGTGTCGCGGGTGTCGGGCTGGGCCATGACCTCCTTGTCCAGGGCAAAGATGCCAAAGGGAAAACTGGTCGCGCCATGCCAGGCATGGTTGGCCGAGGCGGTAATGAACCGCACCCCGTGGGCAATCTGGCAGAACCTGCCGATCACCAGCCGGTCCTTGGACATGGGAAACAGATAGGGCGCCAGCTGCGCCGCCCAGCCGTCGGGCGGGGGCGGGTCGAAATCCGAGGCATAGGTGAACGCCCCCACCTCGATCCGCGGGTGGTCGATTGCCGGTTTCAGGAAAACGGTGCCCTTGTGTCTGGTTCCGTCGGGCAGGGTCACGGGATGGATGCAACGCGCATCCGGCAGGTCGTATGACATGACAGGTCCTTTCAGAGAATATGCTGGTCTCGTCAGGCCGCTTTGATCATGTCACCCTCCATTGGTTGCACCTGTCAGGATAGTCACTCGCCGGGGCGTTTCAAGGTAAAGGCCTCACGCACCACGGAATAGTCACGGTACCCCAGCCGGGCGAGCGGGGTGAAGCGGGTGACGTCGAACTTGCCCTCGACCAGGCAGTCGTCGCGCAGGTGAATGCCCGTGACCTCGCCGAAACAGATATGATTGGCCTCGCCGGGCAACTGGGTGATCTGCGTCAGCCTGCATTCCAGTACAGCGGGCGCGGAGGCGATGCGCGAACAGGCGATGGTTTCGCAGTCCAGCCGGTCGAGCCCGGCCAGCGCAAACTCGTCCACCTCGCGCGGGTGGATGCCCGCGCTGACGTTCATCGCGTCGGTCGCGGCCTCCTCGACCACGTGCACGCAGAAAACGCCGGTCTGGCGGATGTTGTCCAGCGTGTCCTTACCCAGCGTGCGGTCGGGTTTGGAGCCGGTGGTGGCGAACATGACCTGCGGCGGCTCATAGGCGGCACCGTTGAAGAAACTGTAGGGCGCAAGGTTGTCGCGCCCGTCCGCATCGCGCGTGGCGATCCAGGCGATGGGGCGCGGGGCGATGATGGCGTTGAACGGATTGTGGGGCAATCCGTGGCCATTTTTCGGTTCGTAGAACATGGGGTTTTCCTTCCTGTCCCGCGCGGGGCCTGCTAAAGCGGTTCGAAGCAGAAAACCACGCGGGGGCAGGGGTGTATAGCCTCGACGTTGAAACATCGGACGATTGGTGGGAGGTCGAGGCGCTCTATGACCTCTGCTTTGCGCCGGGGCGCGAGGCGCTCAGTTCCTATCGCCTGCGTGACGGGGTCGATCCGGTGGCCGCGCTGTGTCTGGTGGCGCGCGATGCGGACGAGATCGTTGGCGGTGCGATCCGTTTCTGGCCGGTATTGGTCGGTGGGGCCAAGACGTTGCTGCTGGGCCCGGTCGCGGTGCACCCGACACGTCAGGGCGAGGGGCTGGGCGGGCTTCTGATCCGCGACGCGCTGGAACGGGCCGGCCCCCTGGGCTGGTCCCGCGTGCTGCTGGTAGGGGACGCGCCCTATTACGGCAAGTTCGGCTTTGAAAAGCAGCCGGGCGTGATCATGCCGCCGCCCACGAACCCCGACCGGGTTCTGGGGATCGAGTTGCGCCCGGATGCCTGGCAGGGCGTGACCGGTGAGGTGACGCGGCTGGTCTGACCTCGCGCGCCGTAGCAGCGGCGCCGGGGCAACTGCCCGTCAATCCATGCGCACGAAGGGATTTTGCCCCACAGGGCGCGGCGCGTGGCCGATCAAGGCGGCGACCAGCGCCGCCGAGACGCTGAAAATCGCGTAAATCAGCGCGGCAAACAGGAAGGGCACCCCGTCCACCGTGGCATTCATCGCCACCACGCCCCCGGCCATCAGGCTGATCAACAGAATCGCAAAACGCATGACATCTTCCTTTCCCAGGTGTGGCTTCAGCCTGCCGCGAAGAGACGAAGAAAGTCTTAAGGCGCAGGGCCAAGGCCGCTTGTCGGGATGGCGCAGGCGTGAGGATACGGCGCAGCATATGAGTGCCGAGAGTTCGCGGATGTCAGTCGGGATCAGGAACGGTCAGCGACGGGAATGCCGGTTCGCAGGCGCCTCAACACGTACTCTGACGAGCTTCGCGTGCGTGCGGCCGCGCGGCGGGCCGCCCCGGGGACCATCGGTCGGATCGTCACCTTCGGGAAAGGCAAGATGAAGGCCCGCAGCGGCTACAAGGCTTACCGCTCCGCCGATCCCATAGGCCAGAAGGCACAGCAGCAACCCGGCCCCGGCATCAAGCGCCAGGAACGCGGATGCGAGACCGCCAATGATCGACGTCAGCAAGATTGAGCCGTACATGTCATCCTCCGGTTACCTTCCGGCAAGATGACATGAATGGATAAAGCAATCCTTAACCGATGTCGGATCTCAGCGTCGTCTGTTTCGGGTCATCCAGTCAAGAACCGCAGGGCGTACTGATTGCGCGCCGGACAGGCGGGCCGCGTCGATCACCTCTTTCAACGCGTCGATGTCGATTGATCGGATCAGGTGTTTGACCGGCCCAATGGAGGCCGGGCGCATCGACAGGTTCCGCATGCCGAGGGCGGCGAAACAGGCCGCTTCGATCGGCCGACCGGCATCCTCGCCACAGAAACTCAGCGGAGTGCGGGCGGCATCGCAACGGGTCACGATTTCCTCGATCAGGTTCAGGAAACTGACGTTCAGCGTGTCATAGCGCCGCCGCACCCGCTCGTTTTCCCGATCCGCCGCATAGAAGAATTGTTTCAAGTCATTGCCGCCGATCGAGATGAAATCTGCCATCTCGAAGAACTGCTGCGGGGCAAAGACCATCGAGGGGGTTTCAAGCATCGCGCCCACCTCGACCTTGCCGGGCAGGATGTGGCCCAGACGGCGTTCGCGCTCGATCTCGCCCCAGAGGATCTCACGCGCGTCAATGAACTCTTCCTGCTGCGCGATGAAGGGGAACATGACTGACAGGTCACGCCCGGCGGCGGCGCGGATCAGCGCCTGCAGCTGCATGCGCATGACGCCGGGTTTGTCGAGCCCCACGCGGATCGCACGCCAGCCAAGCGCCGGGTTCGGCTCATCCAGCGGGTTCATGTAGGGCAGCACCTTGTCCGACCCGATGTCGAGTGTGCGAAACACCACGCGCTTGCCCTTGGCCGCGTCCAGCACGCGGCTGTATGTCACCACCAGGTCGCCCCGGCGCGGCACACGCGAGACGGTGAGGAATTGCAGCTCGGTGCGGAACAGGCCCACGCCATCCGCGCCGGACCCCTCCAGCGAGGGCAGGTCGGCCATCAGCCCTGCGTTCATGTGCAGGGACACTTCGGTGCCGCAAAGCCCCATCGCGGGCTTGTCGCGCAGCTCGGCGTATCGCGCCTGTTGCGCTGCCTCCATCGCCATCTTGTCGCGGAAGGCGCCGATGATCGTGTCCTCGGGGCGCAGGTGCACCGTGCCCTGTTCGCCATCGACAAGGATATGGTCGCCGTTCAGCGCCTCGGTGGTGACGGGGCCTGCGTGCACGATCAGCGGGATCGCCCAGGCGCGCGCAACGATCGCGGCGTGCGAGGCGACCGAGCCTTCCTCCAGCACGATGCCCTTCAGCTTGCGGCCATATTCCAGCAGCTCGCCGGGACCGATGTTGTTGGCAATCAGAATCGGGTCGTCGGGCATCTCGGCCCCCGTTTCCGACCCCTGACCAGTCAGGATGCGGAGCAGCCGGTTGGACAAGTCGTCAAGGTCATGCAGCCGTTCACGCAGGTACGGGTCCGGCACCTGGGACATGCGCGCACGCGCGGTGGATTGTTCCTTTTCCACGGCGGCCTCGGCGGACAGCCCGCGCGCGATGTCCTCCTCCATGCGACGCATCCAGCCCTTGGAATTGGCAAACATGCGATAGGCCTCAAGCACCTGCATCTGGTCCTTGTCGGCGGTCTCGGCGGTGGCCAGCAACTCGTCGACCGAAACACGCAGCTGTTCAACCGCTTCGGTCAAACGCTTCAGTTCCTCATGCGGATCATCCGCCACCGGGTTGGTCACCACGACTCGGGGTTCATGCAGCCAGACATGGCCCTCGGCCGCGCCTTCCTGGCCGATCCCGCCCTTGAAGGTCGCAGGCCGCTGGTGCAGTGCGCCCATTGCTGCGCCCTCGCCGATGAACGCGCCCAGTTCGGTCATCTCGGCGATCACCATGGCGACGACTTCCAGGCCGTAGATCTCGTCGGCGGTGAATTCGCGCGCCTGCTTCGACTGCACCACCAACACGCCCAACGTCTCACCCAGACGCTGCACCGGCACGCCGAGGAAGGAGGAAAAGATCTCTTCGCCGGTTTCCGGCATGTAGCGGAACCCGGGCGCCGAGGGGGCATCGGCCGTGTTGATGGGCTTGGCGGCGCGCGCAACACGGCCCACCAGCCCTTCGCCCACGCGCATACGGGTCTGGTGCACCGCGTCGGGGTTCAACCCCTCGGTCGCACAGAGTTCCAGCGTGGTGTCGTCGCGAAACAGGTAGATCGAACAGACCTCGGTCTGCATCGCTCCGGCAATCAGCGTCGTAATACGATCCAGACGTTCCTGCCCGGCTGACGCCGCCGCAAGAGTCTCACGCAGGCTGACCAGCAGCTTGCGGCTGTCGCTTTGATGGCTTTCCGCCATGCGCTCCCTGTCCTTCTTTTCTTGTTGTTCCCTATAGTAGGCACTGCCGGGCCGCATTCCAATTCTTTCGCACCGTCATGGGCAGATATTTTCTCGTAACGGATG
Organism: Aliiroseovarius sp.; assembly: GCF_965228805.1. NCBI lineage: Bacteria > Pseudomonadati > Pseudomonadota > Alphaproteobacteria > Rhodobacterales > Paracoccaceae > Aliiroseovarius > Aliiroseovarius sp. Next base: position 2,620,616 of record NZ_CBDDIE010000003.1, read on the forward strand.
AAGTTTCCGGCGCTGTGCTCGCCCGTGATGCAGGCGCGGAACAGCCCTATCCTGTCAGTTTCGAAATTCAATTGATACAGGTCAAGGTATTGTCATGTTACGCGTTTAAGTTGAGAGTGGCTTGGCGGGGTGATTGAGCCCCCCTGCCGCCCGACCGGGTCGGATTGTTGTGACACGTGTGTTCTTCGTTGGATTTGAACCGCATGCGGCCCCCCGGATGCAGGCGAAGGAAGGCTTATGGGATACGAGATTCGCATCCACCCCGACCTGCGCGTTGCGCAGTTCCGCTTCTTCGGGGTGATCTCGGTCGCCACCGCCCGGCGGGCCTTTGAGGACTACGTCGCCCATCCCGATTTCGACCCCGGCTTCACCATGATCTCGGACGCGCGCGAGGTGACCGAGCTGGACGCGAGCTATCGTCGGATCGTCACGAATATCCTGGGCCTCGCTCGCCCGCTGCGTCGGTTTGACAAAGGGGCGCTCAGCATTGTTCTGGTCGGCGATGAAACCACCTATGGCATGGTGCGCATGCTGGAACAGGTACTGGACTTCTTCAGCGCCATCCAACTGCGCCCGGTTTGGAGCGAAGAGGAAGCTCTGGCGTTGGCGAAGCGGCCCGAGGCGGGGTTTGCCGAGCTGTTCGCTCAAACGGATCAGGAAGATGTAACCTAGGCAGGGTGAGTGCAAAGGGCTGGGCAGTCCTTCTGAAAATGAAAACGGCGCCCAATAGCGCCGTTTGTCTGTCTTTAGTCAAGGGCTTGGCCTCAGCCCACCTTCTCCAGTTCGAACGCATCATGCAGCGCCTGCACGGCCAGCTCCATGTATTTGCGTTCGATCAGCACCGAGATCTTGATCTCGGAGGTGGTGATGACCTTGATGTTGATGCCTTCCTTGGACAGCACGTCGAACATCTTGGCCGCGATGCCGGTGTGGCTGCGCATGCCGATACCCACGACCGAGACCTTGGCGACCTCGGTATCCGCCACCATCTCGTGGAAGTTGATGTCACCCGCTTCCTTGGCGGCGGCCATTGCCGCTTCGGCGCGGGCCACCTGGTTGGTCGGGCAGGAGAAGGTCATGTCGGTGCGCCCCTCTTCCGAGATGTTCTGCACGATCATGTCCACGTTGATCCCGGCCTCGGCCAGGGGGGTGAAGATGGCCGATGCGATGCCGGGGCGGTCGGCCACCGACAAGAGGGTCATTTTGGCTTCGTCGCGCTGATAGGCGACGCCGGAGACGACATTCTGTTCCACGATATCCTCCTCATCACAGACAAGCGTGCCTGCTTCCGGGTCATATTCTTCAAAGCTGGAGAGCACCCGCAGCTTCACCTTGTAACGCATGGCCAGTTCGACCGAGCGGGTCTGCAGCACCTTGGCGCCCAGCGAGGCCAGTTCCAGCATTTCCTCGAAGGCGATCTTGTCAAGCTTGCGGGCCTTGTCGGTGATGCGCGGGTCGGTGGTATAGACGCCGTCCACATCGGTGTAGATGTCGCAGCGCTCAGCACCGAAGGCGGCGGCGAAGGCCACCGCGGTCGTGTCCGACCCGCCGCGCCCCAGGGTGGTCACACGGCCATCATCGGCAATGCCCTGGAAGCCTGCGACCACGGCCACGCGCATGCCCTCGGCGAACTTCGACATGATGTTGGCGGGCGGGATGTCCTCGATCCGGGCGGCCGAATGCACGCCGGTGGTCTTGACCGGCACCTGCCAGCCCTGCCAAGACCGCGCGGGCACGTCCATTTCCTGCAGGCGCAGGGCCATCAGACCGGCGGTGACCTGCTCGCCCGACGACACGACGGCGTCATATTCGCGCGCGTCATACATGTGCGAGGTTTCCTCGACCCAGCCAACCAGCTCGTTGGTCTTGCCGGACATGGCCGAGACGATGACGATCACGTCATAGCCATTGGCCACTTCGCGGGCGACCCGTTTCGAGGCCCGGGCGATCCGGTCCAGCGTGGCGACCGAAGTGCCGCCGAATTTCATCACGAGAATGGGCATTGGTGCCTCTTTTCCCTTTATCCGCTTGCGATCCGGGGTGTCTTACGCAGGCGGGGGACAAAGAGCAAGCGCTTATGGGAGGTTATGGTGCCCCGGCGGGGCTCCCACCCTGGAAAGGGCAGCGGGCGGGGCGGCATCGTGCCATCCCACCCCGCCCCGCCGGGGCGATCATCGTTGCATCAGCCCGGTGGGTCGCCAGACCTCAAACGATCGCCATCTGCCCCTCCAACTCGCTCTCATCGGTCACCCCGGTCAGGGTCAGCGTGTGGCCATTGCCGAAGTCGAACACCAGGTTGCCATCCACCACCGTGGCATAGGCCAGCAGCTCCGCATCGGTCTTGTGGCCACCGCCCCAGCGGTAATCGTCGAAGGCGACCATATCCCCTTCGGAGGCATCGAAATCGGTGATCGTATCGGCGTGCTGGTGGAACACGAACGTGTCCGCCCCGGCCCCGCCGGTATAGGTGTCGTTGTAATGGCCGCCGTTCAGATAGTCATTGCCGTTGCCACCATCCAGCACATCGTGACCCCAGCCGCCATAGATCACGTCATTGCCGCCGCGGCCTTCGACATTGTCATGGCCGCCGCCGCCGATCAGGATGTTGCGCTCATCGGTGCCGACGATCTTGTCACTGTAGAGTGAGCCCCAGACGTTCTCGATCGAGGTAAACGTGTCGCCCGCGGATTTCCCCCAGGACGAGCCCGCGATCATGTTGATCCCGATCCCGCCGCCGTCGATGTCGCGATAGTCGATGTAATCCGACCCGGCGCCACCGTCGTGATGGTCCGCGCCCGTGCCGCCGGAGAGGATGTCGTTGCCGTCGCCGCCTTCCAGCGTGTCGTTACCTTCGCCGCCGACAAGGGTATCGTTGCCCGCCCCCCAGCCACCGCGCAACGTGTCATTGCCCTCGCCGCCTTCCAGCGTGTCATCCCCCTGGCGCCCGTCGAGCACATCATTGCCGTCGCCGCCCTGGATCGTGTTGGCGCCGGTGTCACCGATCAGCGTGTCGCCGAAATCAGTGCCGGTGAGGTTCTCGATCGAAGTAAACGTGTCACCCGAAGCCGCGCCCCAGGCCGTGTTTGCGCCCAGATTCACGCCGATGCCGCCCGAGGTGATGTCATCATAGCTTGCGGTATCCGTCCCGGTGCCGCCGTCCATGTCATCCGCCCCGGCCCCGCCGCGCAGCGTGTCGTCGCCTGCGCCACCGAAGAGCGTATCGTCCCCGTCTGAGCCGACCAGATCCCCTCCACCGTTGCCGTTCCACAAGAACCAGCCATCGCCGTTCGGGACCACCTTGTTCACGACGACGCGGATGACCTCGTAGTCCTTCTGGAACTCTACCGTGACTTCGGACCCGTCTACCGAGGTGGCAAGTTCGCGGGTGATCACGGCCTTGGCGCCGTCTACGTAGGCATAGGTGTTCACATCCTCGTCGCGCCCGTTATCCATGGTGGCGGTCACCACCTGTTTCATGCCGGGGAGAACTTCCGCCATCTGGCGATAGGCCTCGATATAGGGGGCAAAGATCAGAGCACCATCCTTGGCATCGACCGCCTGAGTGCCCTTGCCGCCCCAACTGCCGATGCCCCAGTTGGCGGTATAGTCGATGCTCAGCTCGGCCATGCCGGACAGCAGTGACAAGGCGGCACCGGCAGCGGGCAGTTCATGATTGGTCAGCGCGCCCAGAACGTCCGCGCTATTGGCGCTCCAGGCCGAGTTGTAGAGATCGGGGGCCTCCCCGCCATTCGCGATGATCTCGTCGCGCAGGGTCTTGATGCCGGAGGTAATCGTCCAATCGCTTTCAAAGCCCTTGACCCTGTCCACGGTCGCGTCCAGCCCCAGGTGATCCGTATCGATCACATCCACCTCACCGAACAGGTGTGCGTGGTCGGCGCCGAAATTGTCGATAATGGCATTGACGGTGTTTTTGCCGTGAGCCTGCATCGAGACTTTGAACTTGTCAGCAAGCTCGGCGTTCTGGTCACGAAACTCGGCAATGGCCTCAAGACAGGCAAAGGCATAGGCGGAATAGCTGTCCCTGTCCCGATCCGTGGGATCATCCGGATCCAGATCCTTGTCGAAATAGGTGGAGTTCCAGCCGAAGAAGTCCTCATTGCCCAGCTCGATGATGAAATCCTCGGGTAGGTCTCCACCGTTCCATTTGCCGTTGACAAAGAGGTCGGTCAGGAACTGTGTCAGCTCTGCCTTGATCCGGGCGACATCCGCATGGGCCTCGGGCGAGAAATCGCCTTCGTCCACGACCTCATCGGGGCTGTAGAGATACTGAAACTCCGGCAGCACCAGAGAATAGCTACTGCCGGTCTCAATCGCGAGGGACAGGCTTTCTGTGAAATTCATGCGGCCTGCGCCATCGCCCGAGAGCAGATGGGATGGATCAGTTCGGGGTAGGTCAGCGACATGGCCGGGGTCAGCCCTTGTAGATACTCAGTCGTAATACCTATCGCAGGGTCGAGCGGTGCGCCAGTTTCCGGATCGGTGACGTCGCCGCTGCCACCGTTCAACTCGTTATGATCAAACCGCCAGGTACCCTCTGCATTCTCGATCGCAAAACCGTCCGGCAGTTCCCCGTCCGGAAACCGAATGAAATTCAGATCGAGCGCGTCAAAGGCTTCTTCGTAAAGGTCGTCATAATCCATGCCGTCGCGGGCCGGTTGGGTGCTCAGCGCAATGCCGCCAAACAGGGTTGCCGCGACGGCCTTGGCGTCCTTGGTGGGGTCCAGTGCGTCTTTGACCGTATCCGAGAAATCAATGGTGAGGGCCATGTTCTGTCCTTTGTTGAAATACGCGTTCTGCGATAGGACAGAGGTGGCATCGGCGAGGCACTCGCTCAAGCGGAATGTTGTCGCACATTATCCCTCAAAAGGGGATCGTTTCGCCCCGGTAGTCTTCGTAGCAGCCGGTGGTGTGCAAGCTCAGTGCGTCGAAGCGGGCCATCAGCCCGTCGCGGGCTTCAGCCACGTCGATATCGGCCGCGTCGCCGCCCATGTCGGTGCGCACCCAGCCGGGGTGGTAGATGCCGACGGCAATGCCTTTGGGCGCCAGGTCCTGGGCCAGGTTGCGGCCAAGGTTCAGGGCTGCCGCCTTGGAGGCACGGTAGGCATAGGCCCCACCCGGCGCGCGGGTGTGGCTGGCCATGATGGACGACATGATCGCCACCTTGCCGCCAGCCTTTCGCAGGTTTGGCAGCAGGGTCTGCACGGTCAGGAAGACGCCGGTGACATTGACCGCGAAGGCCTCGGCCCAGATGTCGGGTCCATATCCGCCCTCCAGCGCCATGCCCTTGTCCGGGTAGACGCCCGCGTTGCAGATCAGAAGGTCGATGCCGCGCCCGTCCAGGCGCTGGGCGAGGGCGGCGTGGCTGGCGGAGTCCGTGACTTCGAGCGGTTCGAAACCCGCGCCGGTGCGGGCCGTGCCGATGATCTGCGTGCCCCGGTCCCGGTAGCCGTCGAACAGGGCCCGTCCGATACCGCGGTTCGCGCCGGTGAGAAGAATGGTCATGGCAGGGCCTCCCGAAGGTCGCACAAGGAATGTTTGCGCTCACATAGGCGTAGATCGGGATTCGAGGCAACAGGGAAGGGGCCTGCTTCCCCCTAGCAAGGGCGCCGGGCTCAGTTCGACTTGCGGGTCGGGCGGAAAGGCAGCGGCAGGACTGGCACGCCGTCTTCGATCAGCGCGCGGGCCTCGTCGGGCTTGGCCTCGCCATAGATCGAGCGTTCGGGGGTATCCCCCAGATGCATGGCGCGGGCTTCCTTGGCGAAACTGTCGCCGACGTAATCGCTTTCCGCTTCGACCTTGGCGCGCATCTCGGCAATGGCTTGTTCTAGCTCCGGGGAGGGCGCGGCGACCGGCGTGTCCCCTTGCGGGCCAGGCGTGGGCTCGGCGGGGGCCGGGGCCGCCTTGCGCGCGGGGCGTACCTTCGGAGCCATCAGGCTCTTTTCCACGGCGCTGGATCCGCAGGTCGGACAGGTCACATGGCCGCCCGCCTTCAGCCCGTCAAAGGCCGAGGCATTCTGGAACCAGCTTTCGAACACATGTCCCTGGTCACATTTCAGCGCATATCGGATCATTGGTATCCCGTCGTCAAAGCCGGGGCAGTATGGCAAAGCGGGAAAGTTGGGGCAAGGGGCACAACCCTGTTTGCGGGGCGGCGGGGTGGGGTGGCAACCGGTGTCCCCGCGTGTTGCGGCCAGCCGGGGTGGGAGCCGCTGCGCAAACAGGCCACGCGCTCAGCGGTGCAGGCGCGGATCGAAGCCCAGGATGATTGCGCGCAGCTCGGGCTCTGTCACCATCGCGGCGGCCTTCTTGCGCCCGACCCACTTGCGTTTGCGCTGGCCCGCTTCGGGGAAGTCCTGCGCGACCTTCTTGACCTTCAGCGGAAAGACCGCGACCACGCAGGGCATCTTGTCGCCGCCATGCCCCTTGTCATAGGCATAGAAGCCCAACACGTTGTGGCTGAGCTTGCCGGTGGCGCCGGCCTCTTCCCAGGCCTCGGTCGCGGCAGCGCCTGCCGGGGTTTCGCCATCCATCGGCCAGCCCTTGGGAATGATCCAGCGCCCGGTCCCGCGCGAGGTGATCAGCAGGAATTGCAGCTTGCCCTCGCGAACACGGTAGCAGAGCGCGCCAAACTGGGTGCGTATCGCGCGCTTGTCCGTCACTGCCAGACGGATCGGCCGTTGCTTGACCTGTTCCACCGTCACTGCCTTTGCCTTCATACCATTTCCCCCTGTTTTCGCGGGGAAGTTCCTTGTTTCCCTCAAGATAGGGCGTTTCGCCGCAGTGGCAAAGAAAAATGGCACATTTGGTAGGGAGAACCTGACCGGGGGGAAGGTTTGGGGTCAGATTTGCGGCACTTCACCGGCCAGAACCGTCCGGAACCAATCGGTGTCGATATTGCCGCCGGACAGAATCAGCCCAACCTTACGACCCTGCTGGCGATCTTTCTCGGCCAACAGAGCGGCCAGGCCCGCCGCCCCCGCGCCCTCGGCCGCGTTGTGAATGCTGCGGAAATAGAGGCGGATGGCGTCGGCGATTTCGGCGTCACTCACGGCCACGATCCGCGCGGCCTTCGCGGCATAGACTTCGAAAGCCGCCTGCACCGGCACCCGCACGGCCATGCCATCGGCAAAGGTCGCGGCGCCATTGGTTTCCACCAGTTCCCCGGCCTCGACCGACAGTTTCGCCCCCGCCGCTTCGGTGGAGACCACGCCGACAACCTCACACCCCGGCGCCAGCAGGTCGCGTGCCGCGATCACGCCGCAGATGCCCGAGCCGCAGCCGATCGGCACATAGACCGTGTCCAGATCCGGATGTGCCGAGAAGAGCTCAAAACCATAGGTCGCCACGCCGCGCACCAATTCTTTGTGGAAGGGCGGCACGGGGATGTAATCGCCCGCCTTGGCGATGCGCATCGCCTCCAGCCGGGCCTCGTCGAAATCCTGACCGTGTTCCACCAGATCGGCGCCATAGGCGCGCATCGCCGCGTTCTTTTCCACCGCATTGCCGTGGGGCACATAGACCTTGGCCTCCAGCCCCAGCGCGCGGGCCGCGCGGGCCTGGCTTTGCCCATGGTTGCCGCGCGTCGCGGTAATGATGCCACGCGCCTCGGGGTGGCTGCGTTTCACCCAGTCCAGAAAGGTGATCCCGCCGCGCACCTTGAAGGCGCCGGTGGGGGCGTGGTTTTCATGTTTCACCACCACGCGGGCGCCGGTCCCGGCCGCCAGCTGCGGCCATTCGATCTGCGGCGTGGGCGACATGTGCCGGTAGACAAGCTCTTGCGCGGCTTCAATTTCCTGGCGGGTGAACATCTGCTGCCTCCTGATGGTTGGGCGGACTGTCTCAGGCGGCGGTGGCTTTGGCAAGGGGAGGAGCGGGGGCGCTGCCCCCACGCGCGTTCCGCGCTCCCCCGGGATATTTGAGGAAAGATGAAAGTGGCAGGGTTGCGCGCCGAAGGTGAGGGATTAGCTTTCTGTCTAGAACGTGCTGAAAGGAGCCCATGCCGCTGTTTCTGTTTCTCTGTGTGGTGCTGGGTGGTGCCGCGCTCTGGTGGATCTGGTCACGGCGCCGGGCGCGGGCCGCGTTGCTGGCGCAGCCGCTGAGTGACTGGGCGCGGCAAGTTGTGGCCCGCGAGGTGCCCTTGACCCGCCGCCTGCCGCTGTTTCTGCGGGAACGCTTCGAGGGCAAGGTGAACCTGTTCCTCCACCAGGTCGAGTTCATCGGCTGCGACGGGTTGGACGTGACTGACGAGATGCGCCTGTCCATCGCCGCCCAGGCCTGCCTGCTGGTGGCGAACAGCGACGCCTGGTATCGCGACCTGCGCACCGTGCTGGTCTATCCGGGGGCGTTTCAGTCCTTGCGCGCCGAACGGCAAGGTTATGTGGTGACCGAGCGGCGCACGGTGCGGCTGGGCGAAAGCTGGCAGCACGGGCCGGTCGTCCTGTCCTGGCAGCACAGCGAGGCGGGTGCGCTGGACGAAGGCGACGGGCGCAACGTGGTGCTGCATGAGTTCGCCCACCAGCTCGACGGGCTTTCCGGCCAGACCGACGGCGCACCGCTGATGGCGCGCGGGCAGAGCTTTGCCGCCTGGCGCCGGGTCATCGTCGAGGCCTTCGAACGTCATTTGAGGCAGGTGCAGGCCGGGCGACGCACGGTAATCGACGCCTATGGTGCGGAAGGGCCGGAGGAGTTCTTTGCCGTGTCCATCGAGCTGTTCTTCGAGCGCCCTGAGGCTTTGCAGGCCGATGAGCCGGATCTATACGCGCAACTGGTTGCGCTCTTGCGTCTGGACCCGCTGCGCTGGGATTAAGAGGGCGCTGTAAGGCCATACTCCAAAATGAAAAAGACCGCCCGGGTGGGGCGGTCTTTCACAAACCGTGGGGTTCTCAGTCCCGGGTGCCCGAGAACCGTGCCTGCCAGTCTTCGCGCTGATCGTCGGTGATCTTGCCAAAGAGGTTGTCGGGCACGGTGAAGCCGTGGCCCGGTTTCAGCGTGTCCAACGCGGCGGCGACATCGTCGGGCCAGGCTGCGTCGGTGTTCATCGCTTCCGTCAGCGTGGCGGAGGCATCGGGGATGAAGGGCGCCGACAGGACCGCGTAGAGGCGGATCAGGTTCAGCGATAGGCGGATGGAACCGGCGGCCAGCGCCGGGTCTTCCTTGAAAGCGGCCCAGGGCGCGGCGGCTTGCAGGTATTCGTTGCCCGCGACCCAGATGCCGCGCAGCTCTTGTGCCGCCTTGCGCACGTCCATCGCGTCCATGTGGCCTTCGTAGGCGCGCACTTTCGCGGTCAGGTCTTCGATCAGCGCGGTCTCGGCCTCGCCATAGGCGCCATCGGGCACCTCTTCACCAAACTTCGAGCGGCAGAACTTGGTCACGCGGCTGACGAAGTTGCCCAGCACGTCGGCCAGGTCCTTGTTGACCGAGGCCTGGAAGTTCTCCCAGGTGAACTCGCTGTCCGAGTTCTCGGGCGCATGGGACAGCAGCCACCAGCGCCAGTAATCCGCCGGCAGGATCTCCAGCGCCTGGTCCATGAAGACGCCGCGCCCCTTGGAGGTCGAGAACTGCCCGCCGTCATAGTTCAGGTAGTTGAAGGACTTGATGTAATCGACCAGCTTCCAGGGCTCGCCCGAGCCCATGATGGTGGCGGGGAAGCTCAGCGTGTGGAAGGGCACGTTGTCCTTGCCCATGAACTGCACGTAACGCACGTCATCGGCGCCCTTGTCGGTACGCCACCAGCGCTGCCAGAAGCTGTCATCCTCGCCCAGCTCATCCGCCAGCTCGGCGGTGGCGGCGATATATTCGATCGGCGCGTCGAACCAGACATAGAAGACCTTGCCCTCCATGCCCGGCCAATCCTCGTCGCCCTTCTTGACCGGCACGCCCCAGTCCAAGTCGCGGGTAATGCCGCGGTCCTGCAGCCCGTCGCCGTCATGCAGCCATTTCTTGGCGATCGAGGTGGTCAGCACCGGCCAGTCGGCCTTGGTGTCGATCCAGGCGTCCAGCTTGTCCTTCAGGGCCGATTGTTTCAGATAGAGGTGCTTGGTCTCGCGCACCTCCAGGTCGGTCGAGCCGCTGATCGCCGAACGCGGGTCGATCAGGTCGGTCGGGTCCAGCTGCTTGGTGCAGTTTTCACACTGGTCGCCGCGCGCGCTGTCATAGCCGCAGTTGGGGCAGGTGCCTTCGATGTAGCGATCCGGCAGGAAGCGTTTGTCGGCGTGGCTGTAAACCTGTTTCTCGCTGACTTCCTCGATCAGCCCGTTCTCCGCCAGCTTGCCTGCGAAATGCTGGGTGAGCTTGTGGTTGCGCTGCGACGACGAGCGGCCGAAGTTGTCAAAGGACAGGCGGAAACCCTTGGCGATCTCAGCCTGGACCTCATGCATCTCGGCGCAGAACTCATCGACCGGCTTGCCGGCCTTGGCCGCGGCCAGCTCGGCAGGCGTGCCGTGCTCGTCGGTGGCGCAGATGAACATGACCTCGCGCCCACGGCCCCGTTGGTAGCGGGCGTAAAGGTCGGCAGGCAGCTGCGAGCCCACCAGGTTGCCCAGGTGCTTGATCCCGTTGATGTAAGGAATGGCCGAGGTGATGAGGATGCGGTTCATGTCATGTCCCAAAACTGTTTGGCAGGGGTCTAGACTAATGTGTGCCGCAGTTCCAGAGGGAGAGGGCGTTACTCCCCCTTGCGAATGTTCAGCGCCTTGTTGATCGCGGCCACAATCGCCTCTTCATGCCCGTCGCGCCGGGCAATCGCCATCATCTGGTCGGCCTTTTCCTTCCCCGCCGGGGTGCGGTGAATGTCCTCGCTGTGGCTCCAGCGCAGATAGTCATGATCATTCTTCCAGCGGTTCACTTTCGACACCAGGGTCGATTTCTTGGCGTCCTTGTTGAAATGACGCATGACTTTCTTCAGGGTGGACTGCCCGATCGGAAAATCAGTTCGGTCTTCATAGTCGAAAATGTGCAGCAAGGCGGCGTCCATGGCCGGATTTCGGGGGCGGGACTTGGCCTTTCTCTGCGGCGAAGCGCTTGATGCGTGCGGCGGGGTCGGCGGTGCGGACGGCTTGGACGCGCGGGGGATATCCGTTCGGACAGTTTGTGCCGGTTGAGGATTTCCGGCCACAACCGGACCGCGGAAATCAGCCACTGCTGCATCAAACATTTGCAATCCAGAGCGTAGAAGGTCTAGGGTCTTCGCACCATCGGGCGAAAGATCCGGGGTATCGCGCAGTTCGCGCATAGAGGCAGAAATGGCAGCACCCAACAAGGCGAGCTCTGAGACGAGCTCACTTGCGTTCTTGTTCAACGGCGATTCGCGTGGCGTTTCGTCGCTCATTGCGTTGGGTCCTTCTAAATCGCACTCTCTCTCGGTTGGTGTTTCGATCCACATTGCACGCAGTTCGATCCAGGCGAGTGGTAACGGATCGCATTAGCGTGGGATAAATGGCATGCGCTCGTCACAAAATGGATAGGAGCGCATTTGAAGTTATGACATTGCATTCCATAGCGTTTGCAATGTGTTTGTTTGCGAGTGGTAATTGCTATGAATCGCATTCGATACACTTGCAAGACCGAAAATACAGATGAAATTGACCCCATATAACCGAAAGAGAATGTGTTTTCTCCGCTTGCCACTGATGGGGTGTCCGGAAAAGCTAAGCAATTCCGTGATAAGTTGCTGAAATAGTTAGATAAAAACCCATGCCTGCATTTGGTTTTAAAAGGAGTGCGAAATGGGTATCGAAGAACTGTTCCTGTGTTGTGTGGCGGTAGTCGGGCTTGGTCTGATTGCAATTGCGTTCAAATGGCCGAAAGTTCGCGAGGGGCGATTCCCCGTGGTGACTGCCCGAATGGTCCTGGCCTGTGTGCTGGCGCTGATCACATTCTGGGGGCTGAAATAAAACTCATGCCACGCTGGGCTCAGGCGGCGCTGGCAATCGCCAGCCCGTCGACCACGGCGGTAAAGGCCTCGGACCGTTCGATCTTTGCAGTGGGGCACGTGGCCCCAACCACGTCCGAGACAAACCGCATCAGGCTTGAGCCACCAACCAGGATTGCGGTGTCGATCTGGCCCGGCGCGACCTGCGCCTGCATCAGCGTGGCATAGATCGCCTGGGTCAGCGCTGTGTCAAACCCGGTGAGCGCCGCGTTCATGCTGCCCGGCGTGATGGGCGCGGCCAGACCCCGTGCCACGAAACCCAGGTCGATCCCTGCATGCGGCGTGGCGGCATTGGCGGCGATCTTGCCGTCCTCGACCGCAAAGGCGACTTCGTGGCCCAGCCTGTTGGTGATCACCTCCTTGAGGCGCGAGACCTTCGCGGGCTCCACCGCATGGGCCAGCAGGTCCGCGACCTTGCGCTCTGTCTCGCGGGTGTAAAGGAACGGGATCTTGGCCCAGGTGGACAGGTCGTGAAACAGCGCGTTGGGCATGGGCAGAAGCTCATCGCCGAAGGTCCGGCGCAGCTGGCCGCCATGGCCGAACAGGCCCATGACATGGGACATGGAAATCTTCTGGTCGAAATCGGTCCCTCCCAGGCGGATGCCGTGGCTGGCCATGATCTCGACCGCGCCGCCCTGACTGCGGAAGACCGTAAAATCCGAGGTGCCGCCGCCGATGTCGATGATCAGACCGGTGTGGCTGTCGCGTCCCAACTGGTGGCAGGCATGGGCGGCTGCTTCGGGTTCGCAGAGGAAATCCACCCCCTCGAATCCGGCGGCGTGGTAACAGGCGCGCAGATCAACCTCGGCCTGGGCATCGCGGGTGGGGTCTTCGGAGTGAAACCGCACCGGGCGGCCCGACTGCACACGGGCGAACCGCAGCCCCGTCGCCACCTCGGCCCGTGCCTTGATCTCGACCAGGAAGGCCGTGACCACATCCGCCAGGGTCTGGCGACGTCCACCCAGCAGGCGGCTTTCGTGAAAAAGCGGATCGCCCAGGATGCTTTTCAACGCGCGCATGTAGCGCCCATCTTCGCCCTCGATCAGCGCGGCGCTGGCCTGGCGGCCGATCTGCATCCCGCCACCCTCGGTCGGGAAAAAGACGGCGGTGGGCAGGGTGTCATGGGTGTCCTCGACGGGGATGCGGTGCAAACCGTCGGCGCCCAGCACCGCCAGCGCCGTGTTGGAGGTGCCGAAATCCACGGCCAGGATGGGATCGCAATCGGGCAAGGACATGACGGCACCTTTCGAACGGGAAAGGGCGCGGGTCTATGCGATGGCCGCCCCGCCTGTCAACCAGCCTGTCACGCCGGGCCTATTTGTCGCGCAGACGCCCGAACAGCTGCCCCATCGAAAACGAGGTGCGCGGCGTATATGTATAGGGCGTCTTGTCCTCCACGGTGGGACGTGCCCGCATCCGGGTCAGGCCGAACAGGATCAGCCCCAGATGCCCCACAGCCACGAAGGCAAACAGCGCGCCGGGCCCGTAGGCGGTGATCAGTTTCGAACTGATATAGGGGCTTGCGATGGCGCCGAGCGCGTACCAGAACATCAGCGCGGCCGACAGTTCGACCCGTTGCTCGGAGGTGGCGAAGTCATTGGCGTGCGCTGCCGAGACCGAGAAGATCGGGAAGGTGGTAAAGCCGAAGATCCCTGCGGCCAGCATGACCCCCAGCGTGCCGACGCCGCCCGCCAGCATGGTCGTGCCGCAGGACAGCACCGCCGCCACCGACAGCCAGATCAGCACCCAGCGCCGGTCATACTTGTCCGCAAGCCAGCCCATCGGCCATTGCGCCAGCGCCCCGCCCAGGACGAAGCTCGCCAGGAAGAAGGCGATCTGATCGAGCTGCAATCCAACCTCCTGACCATAGACCGGGCCGACCATGCGGAAGGAGGCCGAGCTGAGCGCGGCCACGATCACCCCGCCCACGGCCAGGGGCGACATGGACCAGGCCATGCCCGGTTTCAGACGCGGTGCGGCAGGCGTTTCGGGCTGGGCGTTGCGGGTCATCGCCAAGGGCAGGATCGCCGCGCAGCACAGGATCGCGAGCACGTTGTAGGAGACGTAATGCGCAGGCTCCAACACGCCGATCAGAAGCTGCGCACAAAGCGACGCGCCCATGTCGACGATGCGGTAGCCGCCCATCACCCGGCCGCGTGTCTCATTCGTGATCTTTGCGTTCAGCCAGGCCTCGATCACCGTGTAGCAACCGGCGATGCACAGGCCGGTGGCGATGCGCATCAGCGCCCAGGCAAACGGGTCAACCCACAGCATATGGGCCAGCAGGCCGATCGCCCCCAGCGCGGTAAAGACCGCGAAGCCGCGCGAATGTCCGACCGAGCCCATCAGACGTGGCGCCCACCAGCAGCCGATGAAGAAACCCAGGAAATGCGCCGAGCCCAGCAGGCCAACCTCGGCCTTGGAAAAGCCGACCGTCAGCCCCGACACCGCGTCCAGTGGGCCAACACCGCCCGAGCTGAGCTGAAGCAGGATCACCGACAGAAGCAGTGAGGCAAAGGAAATCATCAGGCGCATGGGTTGGTCCGCCGGGTCACATTTCCCCCATGGTGACAGGGTGGGGCGGCACCTCTTGGCCCCCTGCGACAATTCGGCGTCGTTTTCGGGGCTTCCCGCTGCGCCCACACGCCCGCTCACATCCTCGTGTGACCCGGTGGCCGGGGTCCAGCCAGCCTGCTACCCGGGTCCGACACGCAGAACCGAGCAGGCTGGCAGGAGGGCATCATGCAAGCAACGTGGACCATCTTGGGATTGGCGGTCGTGGTGGTGGCAAGCCTCGCCGCCGCCCCGCGCCGGGCAACGGTTCAGGGGTTCTTTTCGGGTGCAGATGCCCAGGGGCGCGCGCCGGGGCTCTGGACCCTTGTGCTGAGCCAGGTCACCACCTGGATCTTCGCCCGCTCGCTGATGAACGCCGCGATCCTGGGCTATTACTACGGTTTCGCGGGCAGCCTGGCCTATGCCGCCTATTACCTCAGCTTCCTGACCGGGGGCTTCATCGTCGGGCGCCTGCGCGAAGGGGGCGCCACCTCGGTCCAGGACTGGTTGCGCGCGCGGTTCGGGGCCGTCGGCACCGGCGCCTACAACCTTGTCATCGCCCTGCGCCTGTTGTCCGAGGTCTTTGCCAATCTGCTGGTGGTCGGGCTGATCTTCGGCGCCATCACGGGCGGCGACGGCACCCTGGCGATCCTCGCCGTGGCGGTTCTGGGCCTGGCCTATTCCGCCTGGGGAGGTCTGTCCGCCGCCCTGCGCACGGATGTGGTGCAGATGGTCCTGTTCCTCGTGGTCTTCGCCGTCGCCCTTTTGGCGCTGGTGACGCGGCCCGATTTCTCGCTCGCCGCCATTGTTGCCGCCGAAGGTGCGTCCGGCAGCTACAGCGGCTGGGTGCTGCTGGCGGTGGCGGCGCTCCAGGTCTTCTCCTACCCGGTGCATGACCCGGTGATGATGGACCGCGGCTTCATCGCCGACCGGGTGACCACACGCCTGGCTTTCCTGCACGCTTTCTGGATTTCCGCCCTGTCGATCCTGGCCTTCGGCGCCTTCGGCATCCAGGCGGCCCTGGTCGGCGCGGAATATGACAACCAACTGATCGGCAGCTGGGCGGGCATGTTCCCGACCTGGGTCTTTGCCGCGCTGATGCTGAGCCTGCTGGTTTCCGCCCTGTCCACGCTCGATTCGGCGCTGTCCTCCGCCGCGCGCCTGGTGGTCGAGGAACTGCGCCTGGCCCCACGCACGCTGACCGGTGGGCGCGTGGTCATGGCGCTCTTCATGGCAGGCGGCGCGGGGCTGACGCTCTGGGGCAACGCGTCGCTCTTCGATGCGGTCGCCGTGTCGGGCACGGCCTCGATGTTCCTAACCCCGGTGCTGGTGGTCGGGCTGGTGATGAACCGCCCCGTCGCGCGCTGGTCCTACCTGGTCAGCTTCGCCGCGGCGATGTTGGGCGCCGCGCTCTATTTCGCCCGCGCCAGCGCCTGGGCCGCCGGGATCCTGCCCGAAGGCCATAAATACGAACAACTGCTGGCGATTTGCATTGTCGTCCTTTTGGTCGGGTTTGCCGCAGTCCTGGCCGGTACGCGTGCCCCCGGCAGGGTTGCGAGTGCCGGGTGAGGCTGATATCTGCGGACGAAGTCTGACGAAAATGGTCGGACCCAACCGGAGACCGCACGTGACCGCCACCCCGCCCCGCCTTGAAATCCGCAACCTGTCGCGGAGCTTTGCCGGACGTCCGGTGGTGCAGGGGGTCGACCTGACCTTGAGCGCAGGCAACGTGACCTGCCTGCTTGGCCCCTCGGGCTGCGGCAAGTCGACGACCCTGCGCATCATCGCGGGTGTGGACAGCCAGGATTCCGGCGAGCTTTATATCGACGGGCAGTTGATCAGCGGTGGCAGCACTTTCGTCGCCCCCGAGAAACGCTCGGTCGGGCTGATGTTCCAGGATTTTGCACTGTTTCCGCATCTGTCCGTCGGGGACAATGTTGCCTTCGGCCTGACCGGTAGCCGGTCCGAGAACCGCAAGCGCGCCGAGGAACTGCTGGCACGGGTCGATCTGGCCGACTACATCGACGCCTTCCCGCATGAACTGTCGGGTGGTGAACAACAGCGCGTGGCGCTGGCCCGCGCCATCGCGCCGCGCCCGCGAATCCTGTTGATGGACGAACCCTTCTCGGGCCTCGACAACCGGCTGCGCGACGGGGTGCGCGACCAAACGCTGGCGATCCTCAAGGAAGAGGGTACGGCGGTCCTGTTGGTCACCCATGAACCGGAAGAGGCGATGCGCATGGCCGATGAGATCGCCCTGATGCGCGAAGGCCGAATCGTGCAGCGTGGCGCGCCCTACAATATCTACAACACGCCCGTGGATCGGGCCGCGGCGGCCTTCTTCTCTGACGTGAACGTCATCCGGGGGCAGTCGAACGGGGCGCTGACCAAGACCGCGTTCGGCCAGTTCCTCACCCCCGGGCTCGAGGATGGCGCCGAAGTCGAGATCGTCGTGCGCCCGCAACACCTGAAGATGGATTTCCACCGCAACGGCCACGCGCCGGAACCCTCGCCGGACCATGGCGTCTGGGCCTGCGGGCGTGTGGAACGGGCGCGTTTCATCGGCAATGAAAGCCTGGTGGAGTTTGTCATGGACGGTGACGGCACGCGGCTCAAGGCCACCGTTCCCTCGGTCTTCCTGCCCAAGCGCGACACGGCGCTGTGGATCGCAATCCGCCGCGACCGCTGCTTCGTTTTTCCCGTGGATCGCTGAGCCGTCACGGGGTTGTTCCCGCTGTTCAGACAGTTTCTTGCGCAAAATCCCGCTTTGGGGCTTTGAACTTGCGGGCGAACGCAATAAATACACAGGGCGATATATGACAGGGTGGGGACAGCCCTGCCTTCAAGGGAGACATCCAATGCTCAACAATATCGGCCTGCCGGGCCTTCTTCTGATTGCCGTCGTGGTGCTGGTTCTGTTCGGCCGCGGCAAGATCTCGTCGCTGATGGGCGAAGTCGGCAAGGGCATCACCTCGTTCAAGCGCGGCGTCGCCGAAGGCCAGGAAGAGATCGAAAAGGCCGCCTCGGAAGAGGCCAAGGACGTGACGCCCGAGATCGACAAGGACAAGGCCTGATCCGTCCTCACAGCACACTAGATTAAGGGGCGGCCCATGTTCGACATCGGAATGACCGAACTGCTGGTCATCGGCATCGTTGCGCTTATCGTTGTGGGTCCAAAGGACC
Organism: Aliiroseovarius sp.; assembly: GCF_965228805.1. Taxonomy (NCBI): domain Bacteria; kingdom Pseudomonadati; phylum Pseudomonadota; class Alphaproteobacteria; order Rhodobacterales; family Paracoccaceae; genus Aliiroseovarius; species Aliiroseovarius sp. The sequence goes on from NZ_CBDDIE010000003.1 coordinate 2,638,302, forward strand.
TGCCCGGCATGTTCCGCACGCTGGGGCGCTTCACCGCCAAGGCGCGGTCGCTGGGCCGCGAGTTCAGCCGTGCGATGAACGAAGCTGCCAATGAATCCGGTGTGCAGGACGTGGCCAAGGACCTGAAAAACGTGACCAATCCCAAGGCGATGGGGTTGGACGCGCTGAACAAGGCCGCTGACAGTTTCGAGAAATGGGATCCCACCAAACCCTCGGAAGATGGCGTCAAACCGATGACCGCCGCCGAACGTGGCGGCGAGACCGCAAAACTGGCCCAGGAACGTGCCGAAGCGGCGCGCAAGATCCACGAGGCCACGGCGAAGAAGGCCCAGGCGCGCCTTGACAAGGAGGCGGCCGAGGCCGCCGAAGCGGCCGCTGCAGAAGCCGCCGAGAAGACACCAGCCCCCACGGAAAAGCCTGACGCATGAGCAAAGCCGACGAGATCGAAGACAGCTCCGCCCCGTTGATCGAACACCTGACCGAGCTGCGTACGCGGCTGATCCGGTCCGTGCTGGCCTTCATCGTCGGCATGGTGATCTGTTTCACGGTCTGGAACCCGATCTTCAACTTCCTGACCCATCCGCTGTGTGACGCCATGGCCCTGCGCGGGCACGCCGATTGCGGGCTGATTCTGATCAAGCTGCAGGAAGGTTTCTTCGTCGCGGTGTCGATCTCGCTCCTGGGTGGGTTGATCCTGTCTTTCCCCTTCATCAGCTACCAGCTGTGGCGCTTTGTCGCCCCGGGGCTCTACAAGAGCGAAAAGAACGCGTTCCTGCCCTTCCTGCTTGCCTCGCCCTTCATGTTTTTCCTGGGGGCAACCTTTGCCTTCTACGTGGTGACGCCGCTGGCATTCGACTTCTTCCTGGGCTTCCAGCAGCCGGGCAGCATCCTGGGCGAAGAGGCGATTGAAAACGCCACCGCAGGCATCGCCTTCCAGGGCTCCGCGCAGGAATACCTGAGCCTGACCATCAAGTTCATCGTGGCCTTCGGCCTGTGTTTCCAGCTGCCGGTGCTTCTGACCCTGATGGGCAAGGCCGGGCTGGTCACCGCTCCGGGCCTGCGTGGCGTGCGCAAATACGCGATGGTGGGCATCCTGGTGCTGGCCGCACTGGTCACCCCCCCGGATGTGATCACTCAGATCATCCTGTTCGTTGTGGTTTATGGCCTCTACGAGATCTCGATCTTCCTGGTCGCCCGTGTCGAACGCCAGCGCGAAGCGCGCCTGCGGGCCGAAGGCCTGTGGTTCGAGGAGGATGACGAGGATATCGAAACCGCCGAGACCAAGGCGGCAGATGCCACCCAAGCCACCGATCCCGAAGAAGAGGCCGACGATCCGCTTCTGGCCGAGTTCGACGAAGATGACGAGGACGACGGGACCAAGGGCGGTGACGACGAGGACCCGGGCATGGTGGACGACACCAAATGACTGGGGCGACGGGTGACGACGCGCTGATCCGCATTGCCGAGGCGTTGGAGCGCATGTCTCCGGCCCCTCTGGCAGCACCCGAATTCGACCAGGCCGGTGCTTTCGTCTGGCACACCGACCCGGATCGGCTGGAGCCCGTGCCACACGTCAGCCGCGTCGCCATCGACCTGCTGGTGGGGGTGAACCGCTCGCGCGATACGCTGTTGGAAAACACCCTGCAATTCGCCCGCGGGCTACCCGCGAACAACGCGCTGCTCTGGGGCGCGCGAGGTATGGGGAAATCCAGCCTGGTCAAGGCGGTACATGCCGAGGTTCAAGCCCAGGGCATGCCCCTGAAGATCGTTGAGCTGCAACGTGAGGATCTGCCCTCGGTCAGCCGTCTGCTGAACCTGCTGCGCGGCGCGCGCCACCGTTTCGTGCTGTTCTGCGACGACCTGTCGTTCAGCCATGATGACCAGCATTACAAGAGCCTCAAGGCGGTGCTGGACGGCGGCATCGAAGGGAGGCCGGAAAACGTGGTCTTCTACGCCACCTCGAACCGCCGCCACCTGATGCCACGCGACATGATCGAGAACGAACGTTCTTCGGCCATCAACCCGTCCGAGGCGGTCGAGGAAAAGGTGTCGCTATCCGATCGGTTCGGCCTCTGGCTGGGCTTCCATCCCTGCGACCAGGACGAATACCTGCAGATGATCCGCGGCTATTGCGATGCCTACGGGGTCCAGACCGACGACGAGACCCTGCGCGCCGAAGCCATCGAATGGCAGGCCACGCGTGGGGCGCGCTCGGGCCGGGTCGCCTGGCAGTATTTCATCGACCTGGCGGGGCGCAAGGGCGTCGCCATCCCCCGCTGATCCGCGCGGGACACCGCCGAGCGCAATCATAGGTGGTGTGCACCCTCTTGCTTGCACCCCCCGTTCGTTACTAAATTGTTTCCAAGCCGATTTAAGCCAGCCCCGGCTGCGGGTGCCAGCCTCCGGATATCCATCCCCGGTCCCGCATTTTGGAGAAGACCATGGAACTGCGCAAAGCCCTGAGGGCCTATACGAAAAAGGACAATCGCCTGGCCTATTTGAGCCTTCTGTCCAACATCGCCATCTACGCCCTTTCTGCCGTCACCGCGATCCTGGCCGTGGGGCAGGGGGACTGGCTGGTCGCAGTGCCCGCCATCGTGGTGCTGGCCTTTGCCGGGGTGCGCTTGTACGTGCTGCAACACGACCTGGGCCATCTGTCCCTGTTCGAAACCAAGGCACAGAACCAGTTCTGGGGCTATGTGGTGTCGCCCTTTACCTTCGCGGCCTATCCGCAGATGACCTATAACCACAATTTGCACCATGCCTATGTCGGTGATCTGAACGAGCGTCACACGACCGAGATCTACACGATGACGGTCGCGGAATGGGAGCAGGCAGGCTTCTGGGAACGCCTCTATTATCGCCTCTACCGCCATCCCGCGGTGCTGATCCCGGTGGGGTCCTTCTGGACCTATTTCTTCGTCTACCGCTGGCCCAAGAACGCAGGCAAGGTGGGGGTCAAGGCGATCCTGGCCCATAACCTTGCGATCCTGGCGGTCTTTGGCGGGCTTTATGCCTGGCAGGGCTGGTCGGGCGTGTTCACTTTCGCCTTCGCCATCTGGCTGGGCGGCTGCATCGGCGTGGCGCTCGTGTACCTTCAGCACAATTTCGAAGGCACCTGGTGGGACCGTCGCCCGGACCTGGATTTTGAACGCGCAGCGATCCAAGGCGGGTCCTGCCTCGATTTCGGCTGGGTGTTTGACGAGATGGTGGCGAATATCACCAAACACGACATCCACCACCTGGTCGCCGCGATCCCCTCCTATCGGTTGCGCGCCGCCCATCGCGAGCTGGAGAAAACCCACGAACTGCGCCGCATCTCCTTTGGCGAGGCACTGCACGCCTTTACCCTGCGGCTGTGGGACGAGGAGGCTGAAAACCTCGTGCCCTTTCCGAAACAACGTCGCCTGAAAGCGCATGAGGTCGGGGCGCAGTAACATGGCCGCCCTGTCCGACGATCCGGACGAGCCGTTGCCCAAGGCCTTCCGGATCGAGCGGTCGCGCATCATGTATATCGAGCTGAAGGCCGACGGGCTGGATGGCCCCGCCGTGATCGGGCGGGTCTATTTCTCCAAGTCCGGCAAGACGCTCCATTACAGGGGGCGACGATTTCAGAGCCTCAAGGGGGCGGGGTCCAAAGCCAACTATTTCGAGACCGAAAGCGGCGATCCCTACTGGATTTCCGGCCCACGCAAGGATCGCAACGACCGGCTGTACGGTGGGCAGCGTGGTGTGGAGATCGACGAAGACGTGCGGGTTGAATACGAGGCGCTGGTGGGCTGAAGACCGTGCGAGGTCTTGAAACGAAAAGCGCCCGGAACCTGCGTGGCCCCGGGCGTTTCTGCGTGCGATTTCAGCAGGTTCAGACCAGTTGGCCCTCTGCCGTGATGCGCGTCTTGCCGCCCAGGTAGGGGTGCAGGCAGGCGGGCAGGGTGACCGAGCCGTCCTCTTCCTGACCGTTCTCCAGCACCGCGATCAGGGTGCGGCCCACCGCCAGGCCCGAGCCGTTCAGCGTGTGCAGGAACTGCGGTTTGCCACCCTCTGCGGGCTTCATGCGTGCGTTCATGCGGCGGGCCTGGAAATCACCACAGGTCGAGACCGAGCTGATCTCGCGATAGGTGTTCTGACCGGGCAGCCAGACCTCGATGTCATGGGTGCGGCGCGCGCCAAAACCGATGTCGCCGGCGCAGAGCACGACGGTGCGGTAGGGCAGGCCGAGGCGCTCGAGGATGTCCTCGGCGCAGCGGGTCATGCGGGCGTGTTCGGCTTCGCTTTCGTCGGGCTTGGTGACGGACACCATCTCGACCTTCTCGAACTGGTGCTGGCGCAGCATGCCGGCGGTGTCGCGACCGGCGCTGCCGGCCTCGGAGCGGAAGCATTGCGAATGGGCGACATAGCGGCGGGGCAGGTAGCCCTCTTCGACGGTCAACCCATTGACAATATTGGTCAAAGTCACCTCGGAGGTGGGGATCATCCACCAGCCGTCCGTGGTCTTGTAGCTGTCTTCACCGAACTTCGGCAGCTGGCCGGTGCCATACATCATTTCCTCGCGCACAAGCACGGGAGTCCAGGTCTCGGTCAGACCGTTTTCCGTGGTGTGCACGTCGAGCATGAATTGGGCTAACCCCCTGTGAAGACGGGCAATTGCGCCCGACAGCACGACGAAACGGCTGCCCGACAGCTTGGCGGCGGTCTCGAAATCCAGACCGTCCTGGGTGGCGGGCAGGTCGTAGTGTTCCTTGGGCGCAAAGGTGAACTCACGCGGGGTGCCCCAGCGGCGGATTTCGACGTTGTCTTCCTCGTCCTCGCCATCCGGAACATCGTCATACATGAGGTTCGGCAGGCCCATCAAGAGCTCGGTCAGAGCGGCATCCTTGGCTTTTGCCTGATCATTCAGAGCGGCAATTTCCTGTTTCTTTTCAGCAACAAGCGCGCGCAGGCGGTTGAATTCGTCTTCATCGCCGGAGGCCTTCGCAGCCCCCACGGACTTGGCCGCCTTGTTGGCCTCGGCCTGAGCGGTCTCGGCCGCCAGGATCGCCGCGCGGCGGTCCTCGTCAAGGGCCAGAACCTCGCCCGACACGCCCGACAGACCCCGCCGGGCCATGCCCGTATCGAAGGCTTCGGGGTTGTCACGGATCAGACGGATATCGTGCATGGGCTGAGCTCCTGAGGTCGAGTCGTCGGTATGAATCTGGGGCGGGTTATGCCCGATTTCATCCGGCAGGGGAAACGGGAATGTTTAAGGTCTTTAAAGGGTGTTGCCCCGGGATGTTTAAAGTTTCGGGGGGCGTGGAGGGGGGATGTTTAAAGAGTTTAATCCTCGGATGGGGCGTCTTCGCGGTCCTGTGGGGGGATGTAGGCGTCGGGGTCGGATTTGAAGTTCTGGTATTCTGCATCGAACGCACCCCTCTCGAGCTCGTCGTCGGACCAATGAGGTGGTTGGGAGAGGCCGCCTGTCAGTGTCACTGTGGCATCGCCGAAGGTGTGATTTAACTGTTGTTGTGAGATAGTGTTTGCATCCAGGGTCAGGTCTTGCAGTCTTGCGTATTCCAAGATCGCCCCGCGGAACGTTGTCCATTGGTTAGTTTCCAAGCATCGCAAGTTCGCTTCGCCCAGATGGCACCCTGAGAAACCAGCACCGAGAATCGGAGACCCGTGGAGTATGACACCGGCAAGGTTTGTGCGCAGAAAACGCGTTCGATTGAGAGAGCAGTGACTAATGTAAGCATCCCGTAGGTTGGCGTTCCCAAATACCGCATCTTCTATGCTTGTGCGGGTAAAAGTCGTGGCCACCAATTCGGCACGTGAAAAGTGAGCACAGTCTAGTATTGCCTCTTCAAAATAGCTTTCGCTCAGGTCCGCGTTTATAATGCCTGCGCCGTCCAAGTGTGCTTCAGAAAAATCTGCGGCTTTAAAACTGGCGTACTTTAGGTTTGCTCTTTGCATGAGCGCGCCTTGAAACAGTCCTCGGGAGAAGTTCAGGTTGCGCAGGTCTGCTTTCTGCAAGTTGGTTCTTCTCAAGTCGATGCGAAATCCATTTGGAGTAGCAAATGACGGGGCTGTTTCGATGGCAACCTGTGCGGGTGAGCGACGTCCGATCACTGTAACTGCTGACTGAATGTCATTCCTTGGTGCTTCAAGCGCCCCTAGCCACCTTTGAGTCGCTTCCCAATCTGTGTTGTCCTCGGTAAGGCCCGTTTCCCTTTCCGCCAACGCAGCAATGTCCTCCCATTCTGCTTCGTCTGCGTAAGGTTGATCCCAGTATGCATGCCACCTTGCGCGTGGGCTGGTGTCAGAATGCCTAGCCGGGGCGTTCTCGCGCAGGTAGGCGGTCAGAATCTCCATGATTTGAATGTGGTAGTTGAGGTTCTGCCGGGCGATCCGTTCCAGCGCATAGATGGCGCCAATGCGGACTTCGAGGTTTGGTTCGCTGATCTCTTCGTAGATTGGCCTGTCGTAGTCGGGGTCGCCGTTGGCTCCTGTTTCGTAGACTAAGCTGCCATTCGTACGCTGCCGGTGGCGTGAGATGCTTCGCGTTGCCCCCAAGTTTTCCACTGCCTTGTTTATACGATCTGTTATAAGTCCGTCTTCGGTTGCAACTGTCTGGCGTTCGCTTAATTGAATGCGGATCAGCGTGAACGGAAAGGCGACAACTGCCCCCAGCACAGCAGTTAGCGCCGTAATCTTGGTCAGGTGGAAACGCAGTTCTGTAAAGGCCGTTTTACCTGCCTCCGTTGCGGGATCCCCCGGTGTTTCGGTCAGAAATAGAAACCCGATCTCAGCAACCAACCCTACTAGCAAAACCAGAAAAACCACCAACCACAGTGCCGCGAAGAAGGCGAACCAGAAATAGGGCACGCGCTCGGATTTCATGGCGGTTCTGAGCATGCCTACCGGGTCGCGTACGGGGCCGGGTTTGACTTGGGACAGGACCGCCAGAACCGCCAGCAGCGCCAGGGCGAATCCTCCCAGCCCGACAAACAGCGGGGAATTCACAAGTTCGGTGTAGAAATCCAGAAAGCTCTGCATCACATCCTCAAAATTTTCCCCCACCAAACACCCTCTCCCGTTGCTGGACAACCCCAGGCCCCCCATATAAAGCGTTTCGGGAATGGCTCGTTTTGCGGGTTGTTGTCGACACGCGCGAGGCGCTGATATGTTGCGCCGCGTTCCGGGCAAAATCTGGTTCAGGTTTGGCGCGAAACGCTTTAGGGTGCGCGCCAGCTTTCCGGGGGCGGATGCCTCCCAAAACGAGGGGAAAACGAATGTTTGTGACGCCGGCTTATGCGCAGGCTGCTGGGGGTGCCGCGGGCGGCCTCGGCTCGATGATTGTTCCGATGGTTCTGGTCTTTGCGATCATGTACTTCCTGATGATCCGTCCGCAGCAGAAGAAGATGAAAGAGCATCAGGGCATGCTGGAAGCGCTGCGTCGCGGCGACCAGGTGGTCACCGCGGGCGGGCTGATCGGCAAGGTCGTCAAGGTCAAGGACGACAATGAGGTCGAGCTGGAACTGGCCGAGGGTGTGAAGGTGCGCGTGGTCAAGACCACCATCGCTCAGGTAATGAGCAAGACCGAACCGGCGGCAAGCTGACATAACAAGGGCAGGCGGGGCAGATGCTTCAGATTTCACTTTGGAAACGGCTCGTTATCTGGGGCCTGGTTCTTCTGGGGCTGGCCTTTGCCCTGCCCAACGCGTTCTACACGCGGGTCGAAGGGCATAATGACGCGGTGCTTGAGATCGAGGCGTTGGGCTCGACGGCCGAGCGCGAGGCGATTGCGGGGGCCTGGCCGACGTGGATGCCGTCCTCGCTGGTGAACCTGGGGCTGGACCTGCGCGGCGGGGCACACCTGCTGGCCGAGGTCCAGGTCGAGGATGTCTATGCCGCGCGCATGAACTCGATCTGGCAGGAGGTTCTGGCCGCCCTACGTGAGGAACGCGCGACGGTGGGCAACATTCGCCGTCAGGACAGCCCGCCCGATGAGCTGCGCGTCAGCATCGGCAACGCCGAGGCCATGCCCCGTGCGCTGGAACTGGTGCGCGCTCTGGCCCGCCCGGTGGTCAGCCTGACCGGGGTTGGGTCGACCGATATCGAAGTGGCGGGCGAGGGCAATGACATCATCGTCACCCTGTCGGAAGCTGAACGTATCGCGACCGACGACCGCACCATGCAGCAGACGCTGGAGATCATTCGCCGCCGGGTTGACGAGGCAGGCACGCGGGAGCCGACCATTCAGCGCCAGGGCGCGGATCGTGTGCTGATCCAGGTGCCCGGTCTGGGCACGGCGCAGGAGTTGAAGGACCTGATCGGCAAGACCGCTCTGCTGACCTTCCACCCGGTGGTCAGCCGGACCACCGACCCCACCACGCAGGCCGGGCCGCGTCAGCTGGTCTATCCGTCGCAGGACGAGGAGGGCGTGCGTTACGTGCTGGAGGAGACCCCGGTCGTCACCGGCGAGGAGCTGAGCAATGCGCAGCCGAGTTTCGACCAGAACGGGTTGCCCGCGGTGAACTTTACCTTCGACGTCTCGGGCGCGCGCAAGTTCTGCCAGTACACGGGCGACAATGTCGGCCAGCCCTTTGCCATCGTGCTGGACGCGGAGGTGATCTCGGCCCCGCGCATCAACGAACAGATCTGTGGCGGCTCGGGCATCATTACCGGCAACTTCACAATCGAAAGCTCGACCGAGCTGGCGGTCCTGCTGCGCGCAGGCGCCCTGCCTGCCGAGCTGACCTATGTGCAGGAACGCACCGTGGGGCCGGAGCTGGGGCAGGACAGCATTGATGCGGGCAAGATTGCCTCGATCGTCGCTTTCATCGGCGTTCTGGTCTTCATGGCGCTGAGCTATGGCTGGTTCGGCATGCTGGCCAATGTGGCTCTGGTTCTGAACGTCGGGCTGATCTTTGGCCTGCTCAGCATGATCGGCGCGACGCTGACCCTGCCGGGCATCGCGGGGATCGTGCTGACCATCGGTATGGCGGTGGACGCCAATGTGCTGGTGTTCGAGCGCATCCGGGAAGAGCTGAAATCTGGCCGCGGCCCCGCGCGGGCGATCGAGCTGGGCTATGAAAAGGCGCTGAGCGCCATTCTGGACGCCAACATCACCACCTTCATCACGGCGGTGATCCTGTTCGTCATGGGCTCGGGTCCGGTGCGCGGCTTCTCGGTCACGCTGGGGCTGGGCATCATTACCTCGGTCTTTACCGCCATCTTCGTGACCCGCCTGATGATTGTCATGTGGTTCGAACGCCGCAAACCCAAGAACCTGGAGGTCTGAGCCATGCGTCTGAGACTCGTTCCCGCCGAGACCAACTGGGATTTCTTCGGCAAGACGCCGATCACCTTCGGCTTCTCGGCCCTGTTGATGGTCGCCTCGGTCGTGGCCTTCTTTGTCATCGGGCTGAACTTCGGCATCGACTTCAAGGGCGGCACCACGATCCGCACCGAAAGCACGCAGGAGGTCGATGTGGGCGCCTATCGCGATGCGCTGGCGCCGCTGGGGCTGGGCGATATTTCGATCGTCGCGGTCAATGACGTGAACTTCCGCGAGGATCAGCACGTCAGCCAGATCCGTATCGAGGCGCAAGAGGGCCAGGAGGCGATCACGCCCGAAACCCTTGCGACCATCGAGGGCGCGCTGCAAACGGTCGATCCCGCGATCACCTTCCCCAGCGTGGAAAGCGTGGGGCCGAAGGTCTCGGGCGAGCTGGTGCTGTCGGCGGTCTACGCGGTCCTTGCGGCCATTGGCGCGGTTCTGGTCTATATCTGGCTGCGGTTTGAGTGGCAGTTCTCCTTGGGTGCCGTGGCCGCACTGGTGCATGACGTGGTTCTGACCATCGGCATTTTCAGCGTGCTCCAGATCAAGTTCGACCTGGCGATCATTGCGGCGCTTCTGACCATCGTCGGTTATTCGCTGAACGACACCGTGGTCGTCTTTGACCGGGTGCGCGAGAACCTGCGGCGCTACAAGAAGATGGACCTGAAAGAGGTTCTGAACCTGTCGATCAACGAGACGCTGAGCCGTACGGTCATGACCTCGGTCACCACGCTGATCGCGCTGGTGTCCTTGTATGTGCTGGGCGGGGACGTCATTCGCGGCTTTGTCTTCGCGATGATCTGGGGCGTGATCGTCGGGACGTATAGCTCGATCTTCGTCGCCTCCGCGATCCTGTTGCGCCTGGGCGTGAAACGCGACTGGTCGAAGCCGGACGCCAACACCGGCAACCAGTTCGCGAACATTGATGCCTGAGATCCTGGCCGCCGTCCTGGATCAGCCCGGACTGGGTTGGCTGGCGGCGGTGGCCCTGATCGCCGGTGTCGTGCGGGGCTTTACCGGCTTTGGCACGGCGCTGATCTATATGCCGGTGGCGGGGCAGTTCCTGTCCCCCTTCGGTGCGCTCATCACCCTGACTGCGATGGATGTCATCGGCCCGCTGCCCAACCTGCCGCGGGCCTTTCGTGACGGGCACCGGCGCGATGCGCTGCGGCTTTGTGCCGGGTTGGTGGTGGCCATGCCGATTGGCGTCTGGGTGCTGACCCTGGTGGCGCCGGAGGTGTTTCGCTACTCGGTGTCGCTGCTGTCTTTGGGCCTGCTGGTGTTGCTGGTCAGCGGCTGGCGGTATCATGGCGAGCTGCGGCGCGCGGCGGTCTATCTGGTGGGTATGTTGGGCGGGTTCCTTGGCGGGGCCACGGGGCTGGCGGGCCCGCCGGTGATCATGACCTACATGGCCTCGCCGCATCCCGCCAAGGTCATTCGCGCAAACCTGCTTCTGTACCTTTTCGGCGTCGATATCCTGATGATCGGGGTGCTTTCCGTTATGGGCCGCATGGAGCTGTCCAGTCTTTTGCTGGGCTTTGCCCTGGCGGTGCCCTATCTTGCGGGCAACCTGCTGGGGGGCTGGCTGTTTCGCCCGGGATACGAGCGTGCCTATCGCGCCGTGGCCTATGGGCTGATTGCCATCTCGGCCCTCTCCGGCCTGCCGCTGTTTGATTGAGGGTGAGATGAAACTGACCGAAGTGACATATGACAGTGCCGTTCCCATAGATGGCTACGGGCCGGGGTTCTTTCGCGTCGCAGGCGAGGTGATCCGGGGGCCGATGCTGGTCACCGGCACCCGCGCGATCAGCTGGGGCGGCTACGACGACCTGGCGGCCTTGGAGGCCCTGGCGGGCGAGGTCGACGTGATCTTCCTGGGCACCGGCGCCGAGACCGCCCATGTGCCGCCCGCGGTCCGCGCGGCGGTCGAACGGTCTGGCATGGGCATCGAGCCCATGGCCAGCCCCGCCGCCTGCCGCACCTACAATGTCCTGGTCAGTGAGGGCCGCCGCGTGGCGCTGGCCGCATTGCCGGTGTAAGTCACGGGCGGCGCCCGCGCTTTGCCGCGCCCGGCTTGAGCCATGTCAAGGCGGGCCGCGTCGGGATCGGGGACAAGAGGCTCAGTGAGACAGGAAACGCGCAAGACATGGATCTAATCGTCGAAAACCTGACCGTGACCCGGGGCGGTTTGCCGGTGCTGGAGGGGTTGGAGTTCACCCTGCGCCCCGGTGAGGTGCTGATCCTGCGCGGGCCCAATGGCTCGGGCAAGACCACGCTGTTGCGCACGCTCGCGGGGCTGCAGCCGCCGTTGGAAGGCGGGATCAACCTGGAGCCGGAAGCGATTGCCTATGGCGCCCATGCGGACGGGTTGAAGGCGACCCTGTCGGTGGAGGAGAACCTGCATTTCTGGGCGTCGGTCTATGGCACCCATGACATCACCCGCGCGGTGGAGGCGTTCAATCTGAAGGGCCTTCTGAACCGCGCCTCGCAGAACCTGTCGGCGGGGCAGAAACGTCGGCTGGGCCTGGCGCGGCTGTTGGTGACCGGGCGGCCGATCTGGCTTTTGGACGAGCCGACCGTGTCGCTGGACGTGGCTTCGGTCGAGCTTTTCGCCGACGCGGTGCGGCAACATGTGGCGGGTGGCGGATCAGCCCTGATCGCCACCCATATCGACATGGGGCTTGAGGCGGGGATCTTCGATGTTTCGCCCTTTCGGGCTGACCCGAATGGCGCGCCGAAAGTGGCCACCGCCTTTGACACCGAGTTCGAGGAGGCCTTCGAATGATCGCGCTGCTGATCCGGGATCTGCGCCTGGCGATGCGCGCAGGCGGGGGCTTTGGCCTGGGGCTGGCGTTTTTCCTGATCGTCACCGCGCTTGTGCCCTTCGGGGTGGGGCCGGAGAGCGCGACGCTCGCCAAGATCGCGCCGGGCATCCTGTGGGTGGGCGCGCTGCTGGCCTGCCTGCTGTCGCTCGACCGGATCTTTCAGCTGGATTACGAGGATGGCACGCTGGACCTGCTGGCGACCGCACCCTTGCCGATGGAAGGCTCGGTGGCGGTGAAGGCGCTGGCGCATTGGCTGGTGACCGGCCTGCCGCTGACCCTGTCCGCGCCGGTGTTTGCCACGCTGCTGAACCTGCCCGGCACCGGCCATATCTGGGTCTTCGTCACCCTTCTGATCGGCACGCCCGCCCTGTCGATGATTGGCGCATTCGGGGCCGCGCTGACCGTCGGGCTGAAACGCGGGGGCCTCTTGATGTCGCTCTTGGTGCTGCCGCTTTATATCCCCACGCTGATCTTCGGCGCCGAGGCCGCGACGCGCGGCACGGAAGGCATGGCCAATGCCACGCCGCTGGCGCTGATGGCGGGGATCACGGCGGCCTCGATCGCGCTTTTGCCCTTCGCAGCGGCTGCGGCCATTCGTGTCAACCTGAGATAATGTGAACGCCGACCCCTTGCGAGACGCCACTTCCGACCATAGGAAACAGCCATGACAAACGCTCAACGTACCAAACAGGCCGACGACCGCTGGAACTGGCTCTGGGAATGGGCCAACCCGGTCAAGTTCATGGCCCTGTCCGGCAAGGTGCTGCCCTTCGCGATCGCGATTGCGGCGCTTACCTTGGTGCCCGGGGTCATCTGGGGCTTCTTCTTCACGCCGGAGGCGGACAAGTTCGGCTCCTCGGTCAAGATCATCTATGTGCACGTGCCGACCGCGATGATGGCGATCAACATCTGGGTCATGATGCTGGTGGGTTCGCTGATCTGGCTGGTGCGGCGTCACCATGTCTCGGCGCTGGCCGCGAAGGCCGCCGCGCTGATCGGTGTGGTGATGACGCTGGCCGCGCTTTTCACCGGGGCGATCTGGGGTGAACCGATGTGGGGCACCTATTGGGCCTGGGACCCGCGCCTGACCAGCTTCCTGATCCTGTTCCTGTTCTATCTGGGTTACATGGCCCTGTGGGGTGCGATCGAGAACCCGGATACCGCCGCCGACCTGACATCGGTCCTGTGTATCGTGGGATCGGTCTTTGCGCTGCTCAGCCGCTATGCGGTGAACTTCTGGAACCAGGGCCTGCACCAGGGCGCCTCGCTGTCGCTGGACAAGCAGGAGAACGTCTCGGACGTCTATTGGCAGCCGCTGGTCCTATGCCTCATCGGCTTCGTGGCGCTGTTCGTGACGCTGTTGCTGGTCCGCACCCGGACCGAGGTCCGGCTGCGCCGCCTGCACGCGCTCGAGACGCGGGAAAGGATGATCGATGCTTGATCTTGGAAAATATGCCGAGGCGGTGGTGACCTCCTGGGCGGTGACGATCCTGTTGCTGGTGCTGCTGGGAGTGATCACCTGGCGCCAGTCGGTAAATGCCAAGGCGCGGCTGAAGGCCGCCGAGGAGCGGAGGAAAGCACGCAATGGCTGATGAGACGCAGAAGAAGGGCATCTCGCCCCTGATGATCCTGCCGCCGGTGCTGTTTGCGCTGCTGGCGGGGCTGTTCCTGTGGGGCATGACCGGTAAGGAAAACGACCGCATCTTGCCGTCGACCCGCGAAGGCGGCCCGGCTCCGACGCTGACCCTGACCCAGCTGGGCGAGGGCGAGGTTTTCACCGGCGATGCGCTGAAGGCCGACGGTGTGAAACTGGTCAACTTCTTCGCCAGTTGGTGCGCGCCCTGCCGCGCCGAACACGCGCAGCTGATGGAGTTGCAGGCCGAGGGCGTGACCATCTATGGCATCAACTACAAGGACGACCCGGTGAAGGGGCTTCGTTTCCTCGACGAGCTGGGCGATCCTTATGCGGAGCTGGCCGCCGACCCGGACGGGCGCACCGCGCTGGACTGGGGTCTGTACGGTGTGCCCGAGACCTATGTGATCGACGGCAATGGCACGGTGATCAAGCGCTTTGCCGGGCCGATCACCCCCTCGATCCTGGAGAACGTGATCCGCCCCGCGATGGAAGAAGCGGCGGCGAACTAGCTGCGAGAGCGCAGGCCGAAAAGTGGGAACCGGTTTTCGGGCCAACCTGCGCGACCACTAAAATGAGTGTGCTAACGCACACGCTTGATATCTCACGGGCGCCTGCGGGCGCCCGTTCGCGTTTGGTGCTTGGCTCTGCTGTCGTGGTCAGGCGGCGGGTGCATGCGCTTGGTCATAGCGGGTCCGGTCGGCGCGAATGCCGGGCTGGTGGGTGGCCGCCCAGTCGGCCAGCGTGCCCAGCACGTCATGCAGCGACCGACCCCGGTCCGTCAGCGCGTATTCGACCTGGGGCGGAGACAGGTCCGCCAGCACGGTGCGGGTGATCAGCCCGTCGCGTTCCAGCTGTTTCAACGTCACCGACAGCATGCGCTGGGAAATCCCACCGATCACACGTCTGAGCGCGTTGAAGCGGCAGGGACCCTTGGCGAGTTCGAGGATGGTCAGCACCGACCAGGCATCGCCGATACGGTCCAGCACATCGCGGATTGGGCAATCGTATTCCTGGGCAAGACGGCGGCTCATGATGCTCTCCTGTGGCGGGGCCGGGTGGTTCCCTTCGCATAACCATGTGACGCAAAGATGCGTATTCCGGGCGCGGGGATGGGGCGCTATGTGGTTCCTATCAGTAACTACATGAAGAAGGGGAAGCAAGATGAAGCTTCTTGTAATCGGAGCGAGCGGCATGATCGGCTCGCGCATCGTGGCGGAGGCCGTGGCGCGCGGCCATGAGGTGGTCGCGGCCACGCGCAAGGGTACGGCGGTCGAGGGCGCTTCGGCCGAGGTGTTGGACGTTGCGGACAGCGCACGGCTGGCGGAGCTGTCGGCGGCGGCGGATGTAACCGTGGCGGCGGCCAGCCCGCGCACGACCGGCGATGCGGTGGCGGAGGCGGCAGCCTATGCCGACGCGCTGATTGCGGGCGTGAAGGGCCGCCTGATGCTGGTCGGCGGCGCGGGGTCCTTGAACCTGCCCGATGGCACGCCGGTGGCGGATGTGGTGCCCGAGCCCTATAGCGCCGAGGCCAAGGGCATGCGCGGCGCCTTCGAGAAGATCGCGGCGAGCGTGTTGGACTACACCGTGCTGGCACCCGCGGGCATGATCCAGCCCGGTGAACGCACCGGCAGTTTCCGTCTGGGGGGGCGCACGCTGCTGACCGATGCCGAGGGCAACAGCGCGATTTCCGCCGAGGATTACGCGGTGGCGCTGTTGGACGAGGTCGAGACGCCCGCGCATCCGCGCCAGATCTTTACCGCGGCCTATTGAGCCGGGCTTGCGCTACGACGGGGGCCTTCGGGCTCCCGTTTTCCATCTGATTTGCACGGTTTTTTAAGAAAAATGCGCGATCCCTGAGGGGTGAAACCAAAGGGAACCAGAATGGAACCTCAAGACAGAATCGGCCTGGCCCGGCTGACCCAATGGGCCTTTGACGGGGTGGACCTGACCCCCTTGCGCAACCAGCTTCTGGCGCAGAGCCTGCTGCACGGTGGCAATGGCTGCCTGATGGATCTTTCCGTGATCGACCAGTTGCAGGGACGGCGCGAAGAGGGGCTGAAATGGCAGGCCAGGGCGCTGGAAGGGGAACGGGTGTTTTCCACCAACCGGCGCGGTCAGGGGCAGAAACGGCTGTTGGTCTTTGCCGAACCCAGCGACATGGGCGGCAATACTCCGATCGAGTTCCTGCTGGACGGCTCCGGGTTCGAAATCCTGACCTATTACCCGAACCTGGCCGCGATGGAGAAGGCGCAGTTGCCCGACCATGATGTGGCCTTCTGCGCGGTGCCCGCGGACGCTCCCGGGGCCTGGGCCTTTCACGCAGGCGTGCGGCAACTGATGGGCGAGCGACCGGTGCTGAACCTGCCGGAGGCGCCGGTTTCCCTGGATCGCGATGCGCTGGGGCAGGGCGTCGGGCCGGTGCCGGGATCGGCGCCCGGCCTGCGTTTCCCAAAGACCGAAAGGCTGCCGCGTGCCTGCGTCGGTGCGGCAGAGGTCGGGCCGATGCCCTGGGTCATCCGTCCGGTCGGGTCGCACGCGGGCAAGGGGCTGGAGCGGATCGACAGCCCTGCGGAGCTGACCGCCTATCTGGAGCGTCGGGCCGAAAGCGAATTCCACGTCAGCGCGTTCATCGACTATGCCAGCCCCGCGGATGGGCAGTTCCGCAAATACCGGGTGGTCTTCGTCGGCGGACGTGCCTTTCCCTGCCACATGGCGATCGCGGATCGCTGGGACGTCTGGTATCTGAACGCGGGTATGGAAGGATCGACCGGGAAGCGGCGCGAGGAAGCGGCGTTCATGGACGGGTTCGACGCAGGTTTTGCCACCCGCCATCGCCGGGCCTTGCGTGCCCTGTCTTCGGGGATCGGACTGGATTACTTCGGCATCGATTGCGCCGAGGATGCTCAGGGCAATCTGGTCGTCTTCGAGGCGGACAATGCGCTGATCGTGCATGACATGGATCCGCAGGCGATCTTTCCCTACAAGAGCCACCATATGCGGCGCATTTTTGCGGCCTTCGAGGCGATGCTGCATCGCGAAGCGCGGGAGAACACCCCGGAAGCGGGGATGCGGCGGCATTGAGCGGTCGGCGCCCTGACGGCGCGGGCGCGCGGCGATGGGTCAGAGGCGGTAGCCGCCGGAAACCGTCAGCACCTCGCCTGTGATGAAACCGGCGGCTTCGCTCAGCAGAAACCGGGCGGGGCCTGCGATGTCTGCGGGTTCACCGTTGCGCGCGAGCGCCGTGTCTTCGCGGATCTGCTGCTGAACCTCGTCCGCGCGCGGCGCATAGTCCCGCTCGATCGCGCCCGGGGCGATGGCGTTCACGCGAATGCCCCGGGGCCCCAGCGCCTTGGCCTGGGATTTGGTCATGGCGATCAGAGCGGCCTTGGAGGCGGCGTAGACACCCGCGCTTTCGGGCGGGGAGGCCGCGTTGATGGACGCGATGTTCAAGACTGCCGATCCTGGCGCCATATGCGGCAGTGCAGCGGCCAGAAGGGCCGCGGGCGCGGTGACATTGGCCTGGTAGATGCGCGCGTGCAGGGCGGCGTCCACCGTGTCATGGGGCGTTTCCTGCACGATGCCCGCATTGTTCACCAGGATGTCGATGCGCCCGAAGGCCGAGATGACCAGCTTGACCAGCTCGGCCGGTTCCTCGGGGTCGGTGAGGTCGCTGCGCACCGCCAGGCTACCGGGGTGCTTGATGGTGAAAACCTTGCCCGCCGGTTTGTCCGAGAAATAGGTAATGGCGACCCGGTGGTCGCGCGCCAGGTCATCGGCAATCGCGCGGCCGATGCCCCGCCCGCCGCCGGTCACGAGTGCGATTTTCATGTCTGGTCCTCCTGTGCGCGGAGGCAGGGTATCAGGTTGCGCGGCGAGGGAAAGAGCCGTTGTCCGGGCCCGCGCTGTTCGAAGGAGTGCCTTCGGCACGCTTGATGTCTCGCGGGGGCGTGGCCCCGCTCGGGATGGGCGCGTGGTGCAAGGGTGTGGTCCGAAGGGGAAGGGGCGAGGAGGTGAGCGGCGAAGGAAAGTGCGGGAGGGCTGGAGCGCCGCTGCGGTTGTGAGGGGCTGGGGCGACCAGTTTTCGCCGATAGGGTCTGTTGTCGCTCCCTGCGGGCTAAGCACTTCTCGCGGTGGCAAGCACCGCTTTCGGTTCCCCGCCAGTTTCGCGACGCGAAACTGGCTTGGCCCAACGGGCGCCAAGCCGCAGGCGCGGGCGGGTGGCGGGAGCCCCCTGTTTGCCGAGATGTGCTCCAGCTCCGAGGGGCGCCGCCGCAACTGCGACCTTACGCCTTCGCCAAATTCCTGAGCACGTAATGCAGCACCCCGCCGTTTTCGATGTATTCGATTTCGGGCGCCGTATCGATGCGGCACTTCAGGGTGATGGTGCGGGTTTTGCCGTCGGCGCAGGCGATCTTACACGGCACCTCTTGCAGCGGTTCGATTGTGTCGAGCCCGGTGATGGTGACGGTTTCCGCGCCGGTCAGGCCGAGCGTCTTGCGGGTGTCGCCACCGGTGAACTCGAAGGGGATGACGCCCATGCCGACCAGATTGGACCGGTGGATGCGTTCGAATCTTTCTGCGATCACCGCTTTCACGCCCAGAAGAGCCGTGCCCTTCGCCGCCCAGTCGCGCGACGATCCGGCGCCGTATTGTTCGCCGCCGAAGACCACCAGCGGGGTGCCCTGGGCCTGATGCGCCATCGCGGCCTCGAAGACCGAGGTCTGGGTGCCGTCCGGGGCGCGGGTATAGCCGCCTTCGACCCCATCAAGCATCTCGTTGCGAATGCGGATATTGGCGAAGGTGCCGCGCATCATGACCTCGTGGTTGCCGCGGCGCGAGCCGTAGGAATTGAAGGCGCGCGGTTCGACCTGGCGGTCGATCAGGTATTGCCCGGCGGGCGTGGTCGTCGCGAAGGACCCGGCCGGCGAGATATGGTCGGTCGTCACCATGTCGCCCAGGATCAGCAAAATCTTGGCGTCCTTGACGTCCGATATCGTGCCCGGCTCCGGCCCCATGCCCTGGAAATAGGGCGGGTTTTGCACATAAGTCGAGGCGGCGGGCCAGTCATAGGTCTCGCTGTCGGTGGTCTGCACGCTGCGCCATTTCTCGTCGCCCTTGAACACATCGGCGTATTTCGTGACGAAGGCCGCGCGGGTGACGGTCTTGTCCACCAGCTCCTGGATTTCGGCATTCGAGGGCCAGATATCCTTGAGGAAGACGTCATTGCCGGCCTTGTCCTGGCCCAACGGTTCGCGGGTCAGGTCGATCGACATGTCTCCGGCAATTGCATAGGCCACCACCAGCGGTGGGGAGGCCAGGTAGTTGGCGCGTACATCGGGAGAGATGCGCCCTTCGAAGTTGCGGTTGCCCGAGAGGACCGAGACGGCAACAAGATCGCCTTCGCTGATCGCCGCCGAGATTTCCGGCTGCAAGGGTCCCGAGTTGCCGATGCAAGTGGTGCAGCCATAGCCCACCAGGTTGAAGCCCAATGCGTCCAGATCCTCCTGCAACCCGGCGGCGTCGAGGTAGTCGGTGACCACCTGCGAGCCGGGGGCGAGCGAGGTCTTGACCCAGGGTTTCGACGTCAGCCCCAGCGACCGCGCCTTGCGCGCGACCAGGCCCGCGCCGATCAGCACGCTGGGGTTCGAGGTGTTGGTGCAGGAGGTGATCGAGGCGATCACCACCTTGCCCGAGGAGATTTCGTAATCCTCGCCTGCGACCGGCACCGAGACATCCATCGCGCGTTTGAAAGTTGCCTCCATCTCGCGGGTAAAGGCGGGTTTGGCGTCGGTGAGCGGCAGGAAATCCTGCGGGCGCTTGGGGCCGGAAATGGCGGGCACGACGGTGCCCATGTCGAGCTCCAGGGTCGAGCTGTAGATCGGTGCGTAATCGGCACCGCGCCAAAAGCCGTTCTCCTTCGCATAGGCCTCGACCAGGGCGATGCGGTCCTCGTCGCGGCCGGTCTGGTGCAGATAGCGCAGGGTCTCGCCATCGACCGGGAAGAAGCCGCAGGTGGCGCCATATTCCGGCGCCATGTTGGCGATGGTGGCGCGGTCGGGCAGGGACAGGTGATCGAGCCCGTCGCCGTAGAACTCGACGAATTTGCTGACCACACCGTGGGCGCGCAGCATTTCGACCACTTTCAGCACCAGGTCGGTGGCAGTGGTGCCCTCGACCATCTCGCCGGTCAGCTTGAAGCCCACGACCTCGGGGATCAGCATGGAAATCGGTTGGCCCAGCATCGCGGCCTCGGCCTCGATCCCGCCGACGCCCCAGCCCAACACGCCAAGTGCGTTGACCATGGTGGTGTGGCTGTCGGTGCCGACCAGCGTGTCGGGGTAGGCCACGGTCGCGCCGTCCTGATCGGTATCGGTCCAGACAGTTTGGGCCAGGTATTCGACATTGACCTGGTGACAGATGCCGGTGCCCGGCGGCACCACGCGGAAATTGTCAAAGGCCGACTGGCCCCATTTCAGGAAGGTATAGCGTTCCAGATTGCGTTCATATTCGCGGTCCACGTTCATCTGGAAGGCACGCGGATTGCCGAAATGGTCGATCATGACCGAGTGATCAATCACCAGATCGACGGGATTGAGCGGGTTGATCTTCTGCGCGTTCCCGCCCAGGGCCTTGATCCCGTCGCGCATCGCAGCCAGATCGACCACGGCGGGCACGCCGGTGAAATCCTGCATCAGCACGCGGGCCGGGCGATAGGCGATCTCGCGCGGGTTCTGGCCGCCCTTGTCGGCCCAGTCGGAAAAGGCGCGGATGTCATCGACCGACACCGTGCGCCCGCCATCCTCAAAGCGCAGCATGTTCTCCAATACGACCTTCAATGCCGCCGGAAGCCGCGAGAAACTGCCAAGACCCGCCGCCTCCGCCGCAGGAATCGAGTAATAGGAAATGCTGGTGTCACCAACGCTCAAACTCCGGCGCACCTTGGTGCTGTCCAAACCTACGAATACGGTCATGTCATGGCTCCCTTCCGTGATGTGAGGGTCTTGGCTGCCCTTATTGTGGCGATCCGTTTCGGTGTGGCAAGGGGCAGGCGGGCGATCACGTGCCCGTCAGGACACGGCAACAAATCCTCTCAAAACCTTGATTGGCGGTGGGCGCGGCTCTGGTCTAACAAGGTTGGGTACGAGAAAAGGGGATACATCCGCATGCGAGCAGTGGTTGCGGCCATCTTGATGAGCCTTGGAATGACGGCGGGACTGACCGGACCGGCTTTGGCCGAGGATCGGCCGCTTGTGGTGGTCGAGCTTTTCACCTCGCAGGGCTGTTCTTCCTGTCCGCCGGCCGATGGGCTGATACGCGAATTGGCGACGGGGCACCCGGATGTGCTGCCCCTGGCACTGCATGTGGATTACTGGGATTACATCGGCTGGGAGGACAAGTTCGCCCGGCCCGAACATACCAAACGGCAGAAGGCCTATGCCTATGCGGCCGGGATGCGGTCGATCTACACGCCGCAAATGGTCATTGGCGGGGTCGATCACGTGATCGGCTACAAGCCGATGGCGGTGGCCGAAACCATTGCCGCCCATCACATGGCCGCGCCGCGCGTGGTGCTGACCGGCGCTCTGGAAGATGGGGTGGCGCATCTGCAGGCCGTGCCGCTGGAGGGCGAGGCCCTGCCCGCACAGATGGAGGCGGTTCTGGTGCGCTATACCGAACATGCGGCGGTGCGCATTACCCGGGGCGAAAACGCCGGGCATACGTTGGACTATGCCAATATCGTCACCGGCATGGAGGTGGTTGGCGCCTGGAATGGGCAGGCCAATTGGGTCTTCGACGTGCCGGTCGACGGGGACACCCCTGCGGCGATTTTGCTGCAAACTGCTGGGTCCGGCCCGATCCTGGCCGCGCTGCGCCTGCGCTGACGGGCCGGGGCCTCAAAAGGGGCTGACGGATGACCGGCTGGGCGATGGCTGACCTGCAGGGGCGGCTGAACAGCCCCCTGCGCCGCGCAATCAATCGGCGGTCGGGTTGTCCTTGTGACCACGCCCGTAGATGTTGAAGCGGTTGTGCACCCAGAGCCACTGGCCCATGTGAGCACGCACCTGTGCCTCCAGACTGTCATTCACCGCCTG
Source organism: Aliiroseovarius sp. (assembly GCF_965228805.1). Taxonomy (NCBI): domain Bacteria; kingdom Pseudomonadati; phylum Pseudomonadota; class Alphaproteobacteria; order Rhodobacterales; family Paracoccaceae; genus Aliiroseovarius; species Aliiroseovarius sp. The sequence goes on from NZ_CBDDIE010000003.1 coordinate 2,660,172, forward strand.
CATCATGGTCTCGGCATCCGTATGCGGGATCGGCGCCTCGACCACGAGGTCGAAATCCAACCCGTTGTCTTGCCGGATCCCATAGCAACAGAACATGAGCGCGTCGTGTTTCAACGCCAGTTCGGCGGCGGAAAGCGGCGTGAAGGCCGTCTTGCCGAAGAAGGTCAGTGGCGCGCCGCCGGGCAGGTCGCGCTGGTCGGTCAGAAGCGCGATCATATTGCCGCCGCGCAGGTGCTTGATCATCTGTCCCAGCCCCCGGCGGCCCTGTTCGAACAGGGGCTCGGCGAGGGCTTTCAACCGGCGCACGTAATGGGTGTTGAAATAGGCGTTGCGCATCGGGCGATAGAGCCCGCCGACCTTGTGGCCGCGTTGGTGAAAGGCCAGGCGCAGGGCGTCGTAGCTGCCGAAATGGCCCGAGACGGCGATGATCGGGCGGCCCTGGAGCCTGGCCTGTTCCAGCGCCTCGACACCGGGGCCGGTCAGGGGCAGCTGGGCGTGGCGGGAAATGCGGTCCTGGGGCGAGTAGAGCTCGGCCAGGACGCGGCCTGCATTGTCGGGCACGGCGATGCAGAGGCGGCGGACCTCGGCCTCGGACAGGTCGGGGCGGGCATAGGCGAGGTTGGCGCGGATGCGGCGGCGGTAGCCTGCAAGCGGGGCCACCATATGGGCGGCGAGCCACCCCACCAACGGAACGCGCCAGCGGTAGGGCAGCGCCATCGGCAGTCCGATTACCGCGCGCAGGGCGATGTTGCTGGCAAAGGCCCCGATCCCGCGTTTCGGTTCGAGCATTGGTGCGCCCCGTAAGGTTGTTTCGCGCAGGCGGCAGGAGGCGCCACCCGTTCAGCAGTCATAAATCCCGCGCCAGCCGAGCACAAGCGATGCCGGAGCGTCGTGAAGGGTGCGCGTGGCGGAGGGCCGTCGGGCCGGTGATCCCCCGAAACAGCGGGCTCCCGCCGCCCGGCCGCGCCCCTGCGGGGCTTGCCGCCCGTTGGGCCTGGCGCGTTTTGCACGGCAAAACGCGCGGAGGTTGGCAGCGGGATACGCCCGTGAGAACTGCGCGGTTTGCGGAGGGCCGCGCCGGGGGCGGGTCCCCGAAAGCCGTGTGGTTTGAGCGAGGGGTGCCGCAGGCTCTACCCTGCGTGAGATGGTGATGGGCCGAGAGGCGTGGGGCAGCGGTCGGTGCCGTGTTGCACGGGCGTCAGCTTTGGCGACGAGGCCGCTGCGCCCTGCTGGGCTCTGGTATTCCCCCCATGAGTTTGGGGCAGCTTAAAGAGGATGGCCGTGAGGCTGGTGGGAAGGGGCCTGGGGCAGCGTGGTCGCGACGCAGCAGGGTGTGCGTGGAAATGGGCAAGGCGACCGGGCAGGCCCGGCATATGCGGTCTGCGCTGTGCGGTCATTCATCCTCGGCGATCAGCAATACCTCGCCCGCCGCCTCCAGCTCGCGAATCGCGGCGACCACGGCGTTCATTGCCGCTTCGCCTTCGGCGGGTTTGACCGCGCCCAGGTTGGCCATTTCCTCGCGCAGCTGTTCGGCAAGGCGTTTCGACATGGCGCCCAGGATGAATTCGGTAACCTTCTCCAACTCGCCCGTTGCCGCGGCCAGCGCGGTGATGAGCTGCGCCTGGTCCAGATCCTTGGTGACCTTGGGGATGTCGCGCGGGTCGAGGCGTTGCGGGATGTTCGAGAAGGTAAAGATCGCCTTGCGCACCTCGGCGGCGAAGGTGGCGTCATCCTCGTCCAGCCCCTGCAGCACCTCGTCGCGGGTGGCGGCCGGGCTGAAGTTGAGGATCGCGCCGACCCGTTCGACCGGGCCGTCGGCAAAGGCCTTGAGCGGCTGTGCGTCGAGCTGTTCGGCCAGCGAGCGGCCGATCTTGTCCACCACCTCCGGCTCGATTGCCCCGGTGAGCGAGACCGCGTAGGCCACCCGACGGGCGCGCGGCCCGGGCAGTTTGCCCAGCAGTTCGGCGGCGGTGGAGACCTTGAGCTTGGACAGGAGCACCGCGGCAATCTCGACGCTTTCTTCCTCCAGAACCGGCAAAAGGCGCAGGGGATCGAGACCCGTAATCGTCTCCCACGGGTCGCCGGTGGCACGCACGCCACCCTGTTTGCGGATGCGTGCGGCGGTGGCCGGGCTGATGGATTTTTCAAGCGTCTTCAACGCCCCTTCGAGCCCGCCGGTAAAGGCGAGGCCGATGTCTTCCATTTCGGACACGAATTCGTCGACCACGGCCTTCACGGTGGCCCGGTCGATGAAGCGCATGGAGGACATCTGGATCGTCAGTTCCTCCTGCAGGTCCTCATCCAAGGTGGTCAAGGGAACTTCGACCCCTTCGGCCAGCAATAGGCGCACGATGATCGCCGCTTTCTGCTTGCGACTGAGCGGCTTGGCGCCCGCGCCGCCAAGGGGCGGCATGGCCATGGGCGGTTCATCCCCGCCAATGGGCGCAGGCAGGCCAAGATCACCGATGGGGGCAAGCGTGTTTTCCAAACTCCGACTCCAGCAGTTTTGCCGTTTCGGACAGTTTGGCAGGGACGCGTTAACAGCCCCCTACCAAGCCATGGAAAACATGCGGCTTTCGCAGGTTGTTCAGCCTGTCACTTCGGGCACGCAGGTGCCTTCGTTCTCGCTCCAGGCATAGCCCGGTGCACAGCTTTGAGCCTGGCGGTCATGGGCCGGGCAGGCTGAGGCGGCGGAAAACAGGGTGGTGGCCAGCAGAAGTCCGGCCAGGGTAGCGCGTAAGAACATGGGGCCCTCCGATATGAAGGGCCCCATGATAGCACGGAATGCGGTTTTCACGAAATTCGGGTAGGCGCGGGTTATTCCCCGAAGACCCGCTTGAAGATCGTATCGACGTGTTTGGTGTGATAGCCCATGTCGAATTTCTCGTTGATCGCATCGACGCCCAGGGCTTCGACCACGGCCTCGTCGCCCAGAAGAAGCTCGCGGAAGTCCAGGCGTTCCTCCCAGACCTTGAGCGCGTTGCGTTGCACCATGGCATAGGCGTCTTCACGCGATACACCGGCCTGGGTCAGGGCCAGCAGCACGCGCTGCGACATGACCAGGCCCGGGAACTTGTTCATGTTGTCGAGCATGTTTTCCGGGAAGACCAGCATCTTGTCGATGACACCCGCCAGGCGGTGCAGGGCGAAATCAAGGGTCACGGTGGCGTCCGGGCCAATGCCGCGTTCGACCGAGCTGTGCGAGATGTCACGCTCGTGCCAGAGGGCCACGTTCTCCATCGCCGGGATCACGGTCATGCGCACCAGGCGGGCCAGACCGGTCAGGTTTTCGGTCAGGACCGGGTTCTTCTTGTGCGGCATGGCCGACGAGCCCTTCTGGCCCATCGAGAAGAACTCGGCGCCTTCCAGCACCTCGGTGCGCTGCATGTGGCGGATCTCGACGGCGATGTTCTCGATCGAGGAGGCGATCACACCCAGGGTGGCGAAGAACATGGCGTGGCGGTCGCGCGGGATCACCTGGGTCGAAATCGGTTCCGGGCGCAGGCCCAGTTTCTCACACACGTGTTCCTCGACCGCCGGGTCGATGTTGGCGAAAGTGCCGACGGCGCCGGAGATCGCGCCGGTGGCGACTTCCCAACGGGCCTTTTCCAGCCGGTTCTTGTTGCGGTCCATTTCGGCGTAGAAACGCGCAAAGGTGAGGCCCATCGTGGTGGGTTCGGCGTGGATGCCGTGGGAGCGGCCGACGCGCACGGTGTCCTTGTGTTCCAGCGCGCGTTTCTTGAGGGCTGCCAGCACCTTGTCCATGCCGACCAGCAGCAGGTCGGCGGCGCGCACCAGCTGCACGTTCAGGCAGGTGTCGAGCACGTCCGAGGAGGTCATGCCCTGATGCACGAAACGGGCCTCTTCCGAGCCCACATGTTCGGCCAGGTGGGTCAGGAAGGCGATGACGTCGTGTTTGGTCACGGCCTCGATCTCGTCAATGCGGGCGACGTCGAATTCCACGTCCTTGGCCTTCCACACGGCCTCGGCGTTTTCGCGCGGGATCACGCCCAGGTCGGCCATGGCGTCGCAGGCGTGCGCCTCGATCTCGTACCAGATCTTGAACTTGGTTTCGGGCGACCAGATGGCGACCATGTCGGGGCGGGCATAGCGAGGGATCATGAGAACGACCTTGTGATTTGCGGCTGTGTTGGGCGTCTCTTAGACAAGCAGGGGCTTGGGAACAAGGGAAGGGGGCCGATATGTGGCGATTGGCGGCGATGTTCGCGCTCACGGGTGGGGTGGCTGTGGCGGATGGGGCGTTTGAGCCCCTGTCGGGGGAAGAGATTCGCGCGGCGCTGACCGATGCGGTGTTGGAGTATGACCGGGGATGGCAGGATTTCCGCGCCTCGGGGCGCACGCTGTATCACGTGGGCGGGGACAGCTGGGGATATTGGCGCGTCGAGGGCGATCAGTATTGCAGCCAGTGGCCGCCGTCCGAGCATTGGGACTGCTACGACATGGCGCGCGATGGCGATGTGCTGCGGTTCATCAGTTCGCAGGGTCATACGACCGATGGGCGGTTGCGCTAGGCGTTGGTAAGCGGAGAAGGGCGGCAGGCCGCCCTTCGCTTGATGTCTCGCCGGGGCGTGGCCCGGCTCGGGATTGGAGCCTGGGGCGGGTGTTGTGTTTCGAACGCTGGCCGGGGTCGGGTTGAGAGGGATTTCCCGCTGCCGAGAAGCGCTTGAGGGTCACATGTGCCCCTCAAGGCGCCTTTTCGAGGGTTTTGCGAGTCGTGTGGCTGTAAAGGACAAGCGGGCTTTGCCCGTCGCTGCGCGATCCTTGACAGCCACAAGACTCGCAGGCGTCAGAACCCGTCGCCGCCGCCGCCCTGTTGCCAGGGCTGCACCAGGTTGCCAAAACGGGTGAAGCGGCCTTCGAAGGAAAGCTCCACGTTGCCGATGGGCCCGTGACGCTGCTTGCCGATCACGACCTCGGCCTTGCCGTGCAGACGCTCCATGCGTTCCTGCCAGGCGGCCATGGCCTCCAAGTTGTCCTCGGAGGGTTTTTCGCGTTCGGCGTAATATTCCTCGCGATAGACGAACATGACCACGTCGGCATCCTGCTCGATCGAGCCCGATTCACGAAGGTCCGACAGCTGCGGGCGTTTGTCGTCGCGGCTTTCCACGGTCCGTGACAGCTGGGACAGGGCGATGACGGGGATGTTGAGTTCTTTCGCGATGGCCTTCAGACCCATCGAGATCTCGCCGATCTCCTGCACCCGGTTTTCCGCCGTGCCGCGCACCAGCTGCAAATAGTCGACCATCAGCACATCGAGCCCCTTTTCGCGTTTCAGGCGGCGGGCCCGGGCGGCCAGTTGGGCGATCGGAATGGCGGCGGTGTCGTCGATGTAGAGCGGGCAGCTTTCCAGCGACTTGGCGGCGTCGACAAAGCGGCGGAATTCGACCTCGGTCATGTCGCCGCGGCGGATCTGTTCGGACGGCACTTCGGAGGCTTCCGACAGGATCCGCGCGGCCAGCTGTTCGGCTGACATTTCAAGGCTGTAGAAGCCGACAACGCCGCCTTCGACCGCGCCCTCGGTGCCGTCGGGCAGGGTGCCCTTCTTGTAGGCCTTGGCGACGTTGAAGGCGATGTTGGTGGCGAGAGAGGTTTTCCCCATCGAGGGGCGCCCGGCGAGGATGATGAGGTCGGACTTGTGCAGACCACCAAGCTTCTTGTCGAGGTCGATGAGCCCCGTCGAGACCCCGGCCAGCCCGCCGTCGCGCATATAGGCGGCATTGGCCGATTGCACGGCCTCGGTGACGGCCGACAGGAAGGAGGTAAAGCCGGAGGTGGCCTGGCCCTGTTCGGCCAGTTTGTAGAGCGCCTGTTCGGCGGCGACGATCTGCTCGGTCGGCTCAGAATTTGCCTCCATCTTGGCGGCGCGCGCCTGGATGTCGCCGCCCAGCTGGATCAGCTCGCGACGCACCGCCATTTCGTAAATCATCTGCGCATAGTCGCGCGCGGCGAAGGAGGAGATCGCCGCACCGGCGAGACGGGCCAGATAGGCCGGGCCGCCCAGTTCCTTGAGCCCCTCGTCATCCTCCATGAAGGCCTTCAGCGTGACCGGTGAGGCGAGCGCGTTTTTCGAGATGCGCTGGGCGGCGATTTCGAAGATGCGGGCGTGCACCGGCTCGTAGAAATGCTCGGGCTTGATGATCTGCGCGACGCGGTCATAGACGTCGTTGTTGGTCAGGATCGCGCCCAGGAGCTGTTGCTCAGCCTCGGTGTGGTGGGGCAGGGTGCCCTCTTCGTTTTCTGGTGCGGCGGCGTCCTGCGGAATTGCGCTGATCTCGTTCATATCTGCCTCTGTCCCCTTGAGGCCGAAGGTTTAAACCACGGCCTGCGCGCGGGGCAAATGGTATGTTTCTGTGGATGCCCTGTGGATAAAACTGCATACCACATCACGGGGCATCCGGCAAAGGATACCCCAGATGCTGTGTTTGCTGGGCAGTTAGGTCAGCCCTTCATGCGTTCTTCCTGCCACGCTCGCGGGGCTTTCAGGAAGCGTTCGACCTCGGTGAGCGTCGCGTCGGAAAAGGCGCCTTGGGCCTTGGCTTCGGCCAGCACATCCCACCAGGTGCAGAGGTGAATGAGCTGAACGCCATGATCGCCAAGGGTTTTCTCGGTCTCGGGGAAAATGTCGTAATAGAAGATCACGGCGGTGGCCCCGCAGGAGGCGCCGGTGTCGCGAATCGCATCGACGAAAGACAGCTTCGATCCGCCGTCGGTGGTCAGGTCCTCGACCAGCAGCACGCGCTGACTATCGTCCATCGCGCCCTCGATCCGGGCGTTCTTGCCGTAGCCTTTCGGCTTCTTGCGCACATAGGTCATCGGCAGGGCCAGGCGTTCGGCCACCAGCGCGGCGAAGGGGATGCCAGCCGTTTCACCACCGGCGATGTTGTCGAAGGCCTCAAAGCCTGCCTCGCGCATGATCTGAACGGCCATGAAATCCATCAGCGTCGAACGGATGCGCGGGAAGGAAATCAGCTTACGGCAGTCGATGTACGACGGGCTGGGCAGGCCCGAGGCGAGGGTAAAGGGCTCGTCCGTGTTGAAGTTCACCGCGCCGATCTCCAAGAGCATGCGGGCGGTCAGGCGGGCGATTTCCTCTTTCGGGGGGAAGCTGGTGGGGATCATGTCATTCTCCGGTCGGCATGGGGGATGGGGCGGCGGGCGCGCGGTCGAAGACCAGCACCTGGGGGCTGCCCTGGGCGATGTCGAGCACGAAGCCCTGGGCCAGAAGATCGGCGATACAGGCGCTGATCGGGGCGGCGGGGCCGTGTTCGGGGTGGAATTCGATGACCAGACGTCTGAGGTCGGTCAGGTCGAGATGGGGCAGCAACGCGATCTCTCCGCCCTCGATATCCATGCTCAAGATGGTGGGGCGGAACTCGGCGATCAGACGGTTCACGTCGACCGTGGGGCGGGTGACGGTGGTGTCGCCGACCCCGGGTTCGGTCGAGGAGGCCCAGAAATCGGGGGCCAGGTGGAAGGCGGCCTCACCATCCTTGAGCGCGGCGATGGCGCTGATCAGGGGAGCGTCGCAGGCGTTCAGCTCGAAATTTCGGCGGATCGCCGGGGCGAGGTCGGGGTTCGCCTCGACCGCCAGGATCTGCAGGCCGGGGGCGGCGCGTGCGGCGTTGAGGGCGACAAGGCCGATACCGGCGCCCAACTCCAGCAACCGGTCATCGGGCGTGATGTCCTGTGTGATGGCGGCGATTTCGGCCGCTTCGTAATGGCCCGACAGGATGGTCAGCGCGACGAAGGGCGAGACGGCCGGGGCGGGCAGGGACAGGGTCAGGTCCGCGAGATCCGCCGTGCCGTGGCGCGACAGGCTGGCGAGCTGCTGCAGGAGCGGCAGCGTGTCGGCGGGCGCATGGGGCAGGGCTGCGTCGCAAAGGCGGGCGACCTCTTCCGGGGGCTGGCCGGTCAGAAAGGCCAGGCGGGCGTGGGCGGCCAGCAGAGGCCCGTTCTTGGGGAAGAGAGCGGCCCCCTCGGTCGCGAATTTCAGCCCCAGTTCCGGTGCGCCGGTCCATTCCAAGAGGTTCATCCGGGTGATGAAATGCCAGGGCAGGGGCGGGCCGGGGAAGGTGGTCTCACACGCCAGGCAATGGGCGGCGTCGCGCTGGCGTGCCTCGGCCAGGGCCAGGATCAGCTTGTTGGGGAACGGCAGGGCCAGCCCGGCGGTGAGGGCGCGGGCGTGGAGGTCTGCGGCCTCGGTCGGACGCCCGGCAGACAGCAGCGCGGTCAGCGCGCCCTGCACCGCGTGGGGCGGCAGGTCGATCGGGGCCCCCCGGGGCAGGGCCAACAGGGCTTCGGCCAGGGCCAGCGGGGGACCCTGTTGTGCCAAGTCTTGCAGGGCCCCGGGCGCGTTCATGCTTCGGTCACGGCCCAGTGGAGCGGGAAGCCGGGGTCGAAGACGGTAATGGGGCCGTCGGCGGTCTCGATCTTGTCCGGATAGGTGACCGCGTCGCCCTTGGTCAGGGTGATGGTCGCCTCGTTCGCGGGCAGGCGATAGAAGGCGGGGCCGTTCAGGGACGCGAACCCTTCGAGCCTGTCCAGCGCGCCGTCTTCCTCGAAGACCTGGGCCAGGCAGGACATGGTGTTGCTGGCGGTAAAGCACCCGGCGCAGCCGCAGGCGCTTTCCTTGTTCTCGTCGGTGTGGGGCGCCGAATCCGTGCCGAGGAAGAAGCGCGTATCGCCCGAGGTCGCGGCCTTGCGCAGGGCCTGGCGGTGGCTTTCACGCTTGGCCACCGGCAGGCAGTAGTAATGCGGCTTGATCCCGCCCACCAGGATGTGGTTGCGGTTGATGATCAGGTGGTGCGTTGTAATGGTCGCGCCGAGGTTTTCGGTGTTGGATTTCACGTAGTCGACACCGTCGGAGGTGGTGATGTGTTCCATCACCACGCGCAGGCCCGGCGTGGCGCGGCGGATCGGATCCAGCACGCGGTCAATGAACACGGCCTCGCGGTCGAAGATGTCGATGTCATGGTCCGTGACCTCGCCATGCACGCAGAGCGGCAGCCCGATCTCGGCCATTTTCTCCAGCACCGGGCGGACCTTGTCGAAGTTGGTCACGCCGGAGGCGGAGTTGGTGGTGGCGCCGGCAGGGTAGAGTTTCAGCGCCTTGACGAGGCCCGAGGCAGCGGCGGCTTCGACGTCTGCCGGGTCCGTGTCCTCGGTGAGATACAGGGTCATCAGCGGCTCGAACGTCATGCCCTCGGGCAGGGCGGCCAGGATGCGGTCGCGATAGGCGGCGGCCTGGGCGCCGGTGACCACCGGGGGCACCAGGTTCGGCATGATGATGGCACGACCGAAGTGGCGGGCGGTTTCGGGCAGGACGGCAGCCAGCACGGCGCCATCGCGCAGGTGCAGGTGCCAGTCGTCGGGGCGGCGGATCGTCAGGGTCTGTGTCATGGCGGCTGAGGGATAGCGCAGCCGGGCCGTTTGAGCCAGAGGGAACCGCCTACGGCGCGCGCAAAAGTTTTCAGAAAACTTTTGCCAAGACTTTTCTGAAAAGTCTTGGGCCGCTTGGTGGCCTCGTCAGTGGCAGGGTTCGACGAGGTCGCCGCTGTCTTCCCAGACCGGGGCAAACCCGGGCAGGGCGGGTTCGTCGGTGGCCAGTTCCAGCACCAGCCGGGCCGAGATCTGGTCGCGGTAGAAGCGCGGGTTCTGCAGGATCGCGGCGGGCAGGCGGCTCTTGTCGAAGACGCGGGTGCTGCGTTCCTCGACACAGACGCGATGCATCGGCCCCTCGCAGGGGGTGTTGCCGGACAGGAACCCTGCGCGCAGTTCGGCTTCGCGCGCCTGCAACAGTCGGATTTCGGTGCGGATCTGGGCCAGTTCCTCGGCCGGGTGAATGTTGCGCATATTGGCCCCCCTAGGCGTCATGTCATTGCAGTAAGGACAAGACTAGGGGCAGGTCGGTTACCCGGTCGTTAACTGGCCGACCGGTTTCTCAAAGCGGCCAGGGGCCCGGTTTGCGCGAGGGCAGCTCGTGTTCCAGACCTTTGTCGATGCGCTGGGCATCGCCGCCGAAGGCCTTTTTCAACGCCTGCCAGAGGAAGCTCTCCTGTTCCTCCTGACGCGCCTCGGCCAGGCGCTGGCGGCGTTGATAATTCATCAATTCACGGTCGTGTTGCATGATCACACCCTCTTGTTACCCCTACGAAAGGATAGGGGTATGGGGGTTTAGGATCGGTAAAGGGATGCGTGGCATTTGAGGCAAATGCCGCGCAGTGGCGTCAGAGCGACAGCTCTTCGACCTCGCGGGTCTTGTCCAGCATCTGCGCCGCGCCGTCGCGGGCGCGGCGGAACCGCGGCGCGTTCATGCGTTTGACCACCGAATTGCAGAGCATCTGCACCATACGATGGCGCTGTTCCCCCTGCAGCCGATCCAGCAGGCTGCGCAGGTAGGGCATGTTCACGCGCCGTGCCTGGCGATAGGCCCGGTGGAAGGCGGTGGCGGTGAGTTCGTCGCGCGCGGCCAAGTCCAGCATCTCGGGCAGCACGCCCATGCGCCAGAGCTTGGCCTCAAGGTCGTCGCCCAGACGCGGGCAGGTCAGTTGGGTGACATTGGCGCGGGTGAACAGGGACGCGTGCATGGCGTCGAGCTGCACTTCGGGGTCATGGATGACGAAAACCTGTTCGGCCCCTTCCACCATGTCGGGCGCATAGCCGTATCGGTCCGAGAAGCTGACCCGGCGCATCTGCGGGAACCTTTGGTCCCAGCGCGCAACTTTGGGATCAAGCGTTGCCTGCGGTTGCAGCGCGATCACCGTCGCGCCGGGGGCCACCACCGAATAGGCCGCCGCCGCATAGGCGCACATGCCGGCGCCGTAGAAGACCACGTGGTCAAAATCCTCGAAGAACCCGTCATCCACCAGACGGTCGAAATAGCCGTAAACGGCCGGGTCGCGGAACCAGGTATCGTCATGAGCGATCAGCGACAGATTGGACCAGCCCTGGCCCTCGACCAGCTCCCAGCCCATCGGTTCCTGGCTGTCCGACCCCTCGCGGATCGTCTCGACGGTTTCGAAGGTGACGATCAGGGTCGGCCCCTCATCGGTCAGCACGACGGAATGACGCTTGCCCAGCGGTTCGAAATAGCCGCGTTCCTCGCCCAGTTCCTCGATCCGATCCAGCCAGTCCTGCTGGCTCAGGTCAGCCATGTCGATGGTGTCGGCTTGCGCGGGGGCGTCGGTGGCGGTGGCTTCCAGCACGTCATCCTGCATCTGAATTCTCCAACTTCTCTGAGCCACGCCAGCCATCGGCGGGTCATCAAGGGTGTAATGCCATTTTAAAGGGGGCCGCACTGCGGGCACAATGGGGCGAAAAGATGATCTATGGTTAACGAAAGCTGAACAGGTTGACGTTACGGCATCAATCCGCCGAATTCCCGCGGGATTTGTTTGCAAAGCGGAACAGTTCGCGGGCTCGTTCCAAGGGCATAGGCCGCGCAGGCGGCGTCATCAGCAAGCGGCCGTAGAGTGCGCGAAAAGGTTCCTGCAACATCAAGGTTTCAAAGCGATTCTGTCGCCAGGCGACCGCCTCGGCATGAAGGCGCGCGAGGGTCTCATCGGCGCGCAGCCGTTCCAGATGGGGACGGGAGAGCGGGGACGCGACGCGAATGGACGTATCCTCGACCTGGGACCAGTTGCGCTCGGTCCAATAGTCCAGCCCCAGGCTGTCGGCGCCATGCACGGCACGCCCGCGATCTCGCTTCAAGATATAGCTTTCCATCGCGCCCAATGCGTAATGGTTGAGTTGTGCGAGTCCATAATGTGGCCGTCCGAAGGGGGAAAAGATCTGCTGGCGGCGGAACCGGGGTTCCAGTTCCCGCCCGTGCCCATCGAACCAGCGCGTGGCATCCGCCTTGCCATCCACCGGGCTGCGTGGGCGGTGCACGCCGAGTTTGCGATAGGCCCCAGACTGGCGGTAGAGCGTCTTGAACATGAAGGCGCGCCAGGGCCAGTACATGACCTCGGGCGCGGCGCGGGTGAATTGTTCGGTGATGGGCGCGTCGGTAAAACGTTCCACGCCCGCATTACCAAAGAGCCGCCAGGTCAGGGTGATGGCGTCGGCCTCGGGCAGGGCGGCCACCAGGGCCGAGAGCGTATGGTCGCCGGTGTGGATATTGACGAACTCGTCGATGTCGAGCGTCATCAGCCAATCGGCGTTTTTCACCAGCGGCTGCTTGTCGGCACGTTTCATCGCCGCCCATTGCACGCCGCCCTCATGGGGTCCGTCATTGCGGATATGTGTCAGCTCGCCCATCGCGTCGAGCCGGTCCAGCATCGCATCGGTGCCATCGTCGCAATCGTTCGAGAACACCAGGAACTCGGTAAAGCCCACGCCCCTGTGGTGGGCCAGCCATTCGAGCAGGAAGGCGCCCTCGTTTCGCACACAGAGGACCGCGAGGGCGCGCATTGTCACCAGCCTTTCAGGAAGGTCACGACCTTGGCGTCGGACCGTTTGGGATAGTAAGTGAGCCCGGCCTTGTGCATGGCGTCGAACACTGCCTGTACGCCCTTCTGGCGGATCCATTGCGGGTGCAGTTCAACGATGGCCGCGCGCAGGCAGGAGAGGTCGGCGGTGGGCAGGATATCGGCCTCGGCGCCCTCGATGTCGCAGACCAGCACGGTGGGTTTCAGGCGCTTGAACTCGGCGTTGATGTTGCGCATCTCGATCTTTTCGACGCGGGTCGGCTTGCCCTTCAGGCCACGCGGGTTTTCCTCCATGGACGACGCCAGGAAGTTACCGCGCACGTAGAAGTTCACCTTGCCTTTTTTCGGGCCCAGGATGGCATTGTGCACCTGGGCGTTCTCGACGCCGTTCTCGTCATAGACCGCCTGGATATAGGGCACCATATCGGGGTTCGCCTCATAGGCATGGACCTGGGCGACATTGAGGTTCTTGGCCATCAACGTGGACATGTACCCCATGCCCGCGCCCAGCTCGACCACCACGTCGTCGGGTTTCACGGTGGCGGTGACAGCCTGGGTCTCGCGATCCTCATATTGTCCCAGGCGCAGCGCCTTGCGGCGGCGGGGCGGGATCACCCGGCGGTCATTGGGAAAGCGGATCCCGCGCGACTTGATGAAGGGCGGGCCATTGTCAGGCGGCACGATCTCGAACGTGCCTTCGGTGTGAAGGTCTCTCATCTGCTCTTCCTCGTCTGTGGGGCGGCGCTTGTCGGTGGCTCTGATGGCCGTGCGTCCTGCCCCGTGGGTGAAACTAGCTCTCCATATCCAGCGCGAGGGCGTAGGCCACGCGCTCCATCTCGGTCAGTTTGGTGTCGAGCGCCTGGGCATAGAGCTCCTGGAATTCCGCCATCCCATGCAGCTCGGCGGCCTTGGCCTTGTGCCAGGCGACCCCGGCCTCGTGCAGGGCCAAGAGCGTGTCGTCCTGCAGTAGGCGGGCCAGTTCGGCCCGGGTGCGCGGTACGTTGCGCTTGATCGTGACGTCCCTGTTGCCGCCCCAATCCATGCGCACCCAGTAGTTGATGCCGATCGAGCGATCCACATGCAGGGCGCGGCCGCGCTGGCGCTTGATCAGGAAGCTTTCGGCAGACCGAAGCGCGTAGTGGTTCAGTTGCAGAAGGTCATAGCCGATGGTGCGCATGTCACTGCGCCAGCCCTTGTCCTTGTAGCCTTCGGTCATCGGCTGGCCCGAACCATTGACCCATTTCACCCCGTCGCGATGGGCATCGCGCAGCTTGTTGGGGCGGTGACAGGAAATCTTCTCGTAGGCGCCGATGTTCTTCATCATCGTCTTGAACCCCCAGACCGTGTGGGGTTTCGGGCAGTATTTCGGCGCGGCCTGGTCAAACTGCTCGATCACCAGCTCGTCGCGGAACTCGGTCACGCCATTGTGGCCGAAGAGGCGCCAGGTCATGGCGACATTGGTGGCATCCGGCACCCGGTCGAAGAAATCCGACAGCAGGCCATTGCCGCAGCGCACGTTGATGAATTCGTCCACGTCGATATGGATGACCCATTCGGCGTGTTTGATCACGTCTTCCTTCAGTGACTGGTTCAGCGCGTATTGCTGGGGCGAGTTGCCCTTCCACTTGTCGTTGTTGCGGTGCTGGAGCACGCCAAGCTCCTGCAAGCGATCCAGAATTTCGCTGGTCCCGTCCGAACAGTCATTGGTGTAGATCAGGAAATTGTCCACGCCCATGGCGCGGTGATAGGCGACCCATTCCAGAATGTAAGGTGCTTCGTTCTTCATGCAGCCAACGATGACATTACCGGAATTGCCCTTGGGCAGGTCGCGCAGGGGGTGTTCGGGGAAGGCCGCGGCGATCTCTTCTTCATTCACGCGCCCGATGCGGTTGTGCGGGGCAAAACGGCCGTCCTTGAGTTCGAAGAAGTTTTCCTTCGCGCGGGGCGTCATCAGCTTTTCGGCGGAGGGGGTGAGGGTGCTGCGGGGCGTGACCTCGTCGTGCTTGTCTGCCTTGGGGGAGGGCTTCACCTGTGCCTTCTCTGCCTCGCGCTGGGCGCGGCGGGCCTGGCGGGTGACGATGTCGATACGCGGCAGGAAGGCGGCCACATATTGCGTGGCGCGGTAGCCATTTGTGGGATCGGCTTCCTCCCAGGCAGGCAGGGCGCGATCACGTTTCAGACATTCACCCGGCAGATCATGGGTCTTGGCGAGGGTCTTGTTGTCCTTTTCGAACTTCTTGGACAGGTCCGAGAATTGGCCGGGAGCGATGGGGTCGCCGCCCACTGCAATCTCGCCCATGAAACGGCGCCAGAGCTGGCGCGGGATCACCCGGCCGGTGTCCAGCAGTTTGACGAAGACCGCATTCAGCTGCCGCCCGCGGGTGACCCAGGCCGCCGAGGGCTGGGCGGGAGGCGCGGATTTGGGGGCGCGGCCGATGTTCGGTTTGATGTCGAAACAGGCGCGGATTTCCTGCGTCAGATCGGCGGAGGCGAAGCGTTCCGGGTCATAGGCGCGGAACGTGACCGATCCTTCGCCAAAGACGGCCTCCCATTCCTCCTGCAGGGCCAGGTAGTCGAGCCAGAAGGGCGCGGCCTGAATATCGGGATGGGCGAGGCGCGCGGGATCGTCTGCGGTCCAGTCCTCAAGCGCGGCCTCGCGCCAGCTGGCGGCGTCCACCAGCGCCAGGTCCTGGTCGAGCGAGGCGGTGCGCCCGGACAGGACAGCATCGGCATAGTGACGGGTCAGCACGCGGGCTTGTTCGTCGACATGGGCGATCACACGGATGTCTTCGGACAGCGGCAGCAGCAGCGCGCGCAGACGCGCGAGTTCGGACGGCTGGCTGAGCGTGCAGAGCTGGCTGGCAGAGAGGATCAGCACCTCGGGCTTGTGTTTCTCGACCTCCTCACCGAGGTCGCGGGCAACGTTCTGGCGCAATTTTTCCTGCTTCGCCGGGTCGGCAAAACCGCGATTGGCGCGCAGCACGTCGACGCGGTCGGCGTCGGTTACCGCCATGTAAAGACGCGTGTGGTTCTTGCGCCCGGGGCTGCGCGCAAACAGAACGCCCTTGTCGATCAGCTGGTCGCGCTTGTCGTCCAGCACCTCTTGCAGGCGCGTGGCACCACAGTGTTCCATACCGATATGCAGGTCGATCCGCATCAGGCGGCCCCTTTCTTCAACTCGTCATCTTTGGGCGGGTTGGCGCCCGGATTTGCGTTTTCCACGCCCCACCAGGGCAGATCCAACCCCAGGAAATCGCTGATCTTCTCCGGTGCTGCCGTATCCTCGATCCGGTAGGCAAGGAAGTTTTCTGCGCCGTCGAAGATCTTGTGGCAAAAGGAAAAATGGCCTTCGATCCAGCGGATGAGATGGTCTTCCGAGGCGCCAAATTCCTTCGGCAAGCCGGGGATTGCCGCCACCCGCAGGCGGCGCGAGCCCATGTCGGACCAGCGCATCATGCTGTCCGCTTGGGCCGCCGGGTCGCGCATGGAGAGCAGGAATTTGGTGTCGGGATGGCGATCGCGAATGGCCTGGATCAGGCCGAAATCGCATTGAGGCCAGAAGTTGCGCTTGTTGCGCACCACGCTGACTTCCGTCAGCGCATCCGTGCCCTCGAAATGCATCAGGGGATCGCCGTGATCGAAATAGCCGCGATACATCAGCCCACCGACGAAGCCGCGCCGCTGGCCCTGGCGCAGGCGGAAATCGGCGACAGTGAGCCCGGCTTCACGCAGGGCGCGGGCGAGCGTGGTGGTGCCCGATTTCGGGAAGCCGAGGTTTATGATGCGGGGCAGGCTCAAACCGGAACCTCTTCGCCGATCAGCTCCAGTAGCGCGATCTCGGCCGGGCTGATTTTCGGCACGGATTTCAGGCGCTTGCGCAAGGCGACATAGTCCGGGTCCGCCATCAGCCGCTCAAGCGTTGCGCGATGGGCGGCGACGGCCTCGGCATGGAGGTCGGCGATCTCGGGATCGTCCAGAAGCCGTGCCATTTCTGCCTTCAAGCGGGGCAGGTAGCGCTGGATGGATCTATCCTCGAACGCGTCATCATTGCGTTCACGCCAATAGCTGTCGTCAAAGTCCCGGTTCTCGCGGTTCACATCGCCGCGGTCGTTCTTGACCAGATAGCTGTCCAATGAGCGCAGGGCGTAGTGGTTCAGCGTTGCCAGGTCGCGTGCGCCCTTGGCAGGGAACTTGCGAATGCGGCGCTTGTTGGCGGCGGTGCGGAACTTCCAAGGCACGTCACGCCCGCCGCCATCCTTCCAGACCGGGCGGCGGTCCTTGGGCAGGTTTTCCTTCATGAAGGGGCGATGCGCGCCGTAATACTTCACCGGAAAATCGTGCCGTATCAGTGTCTTGACCTCTTGTGCGGTCTCGTTGCACCAGATGTCCGGATTGTGCGAGCGGGTGAATTGTTCGATCACCGGGCGGTCTTCGTAAGCGTCCACATCGGCATTGGCGAAGAACTGGAAGGTGACGGAGATCGCGTGCGGGTCACCGCAGGCGTCAATCAGCTCGGGGATCGTGCCGTCGCCCACATGGATGTTCAGGAACTCATCCACATCAGCAATCCAGACCCAGTCCGAATTCAGCACCAGGTCCTGTTTCTTGGCGTCCTTCAACGCCTCCATCTGGTAATTGCGGCCCTGGGCGGGGTTGGGCAGGTGCTGGACCACGCCGCGCGCCGCCAGAGCGTCCAGCATCCGGTCGGTCGCATCGGTGCAGTCGTTTGAATAGAAAAGGAAATCCGTGACGCCCAGCACACGGTTGAAGGCGATCCATTCGATCAGGAAAGGGCCTTCGTTCTTGACACAGGTGACCGCCGTGATGCGCATGGTCACAGCTTTCGCCGGGCGATGCCCGTCAATTTGAAGAAACTCGTCATATCCCGCCTCTGCCCGGTTCTGTGCCAGGCTACTGGTTCATTGTTTCCAATACGTGTCTCATACCACGGGAATCGCGTCAACTTTTGCTGAAATTTGAACGGTCTGGTGTTGCGGGACGGACTCGCCCGCACATGACGTCAGACGCGGCTCATGGTGGCTGTCAGCGCGCCCATGGAAATCAGCGCCCCACCGCCCGCGCGGGTCATCCATTTCAGCACGCCGGGGCGGCGAATGCGGGTGCGCAACCGGTCGGCCAGCAGCGCATAGGCCAGCGCGTTCAGCGCGGCGAGTGTGACGAAGGTGGCGACCAGCACCACGAACTGCGGCGCCAGGGCCGCCTCTGGGCGGATGAACTGCGGCACGAAGGCGATGAAGAAAGCAATGCTTTTCGGGTTCAACGCGGTCACGGCGGCGGCGTGGGTAAAGATCTCGCCCACCGGTTTTTCTTCCGGTGCCGCCATGTCCATCGACACGGGCGGGGAGCGCAGGAGCTTGACCCCGAGATAGACCAGATACACAGCGCCCACCCATTTCAGCGCGGTAAACAGCGTGGCGGAGGCCAGCACCAACGCGCCAAGGCCCAGAAGCGATGCGCTCATCGCCACGAGATCGCCCAAGGCCACGCCCAGGGCCATGCCCACGGCGACCCGCTTGCCCTGGGTCAGTGCATAGGACAGGACCAGCAGGATGGTCGGGCCGGGAATGATCAGGATGGCAAAGCAAGCAGCCACGAAGGCGAGCCAGAGGTCGAGCGGCATGGGATTTCCTTTCAGGCGAACTCAGCCCCGCGCGGGCGGCGAAGTCAACCCTTGGTCAGCCGCGCCCCCAGGATGGGCGCCAGCAGGATTACGGTAAAGAGCCGCATCAGGTGGTGGGTGACGACAAAGCTCAGGTCGGCCCCGGCGATGATCGCGACCACGACCATTTCGCCCTGGCCGCCGGGCAGGAAGGACAGGGCCATGTCCAGCGTGTCGGCCCCGCTGATCTGCACGGCGATCCAGAGGAAGCCCAGGGAAATCAGGGTCAGGAGCACCGCGTAGCCCAGGCCCGCGCCGATATCGACGCGGATTTCACGCGGGGTGATGCCGACGTATTTCGCCCCCACGGACAGGCCGATGAAGAACTGCGCGGCCCAGATCATCTCGGCCGGCGGGCGGCTCTGGATCACGCCGGTGAGCGACAGGGCGGCGGTCAGGATCATCGGGCCCAGGATCGACGCGCCAAAAAGGCCGACCCTTTCGGCGATCTTCCACCCGGCCAATCCGCTGGCCGCCATGATCGCGATTTGCCCCCAGCCCACGGCGCTGGCGGGCGCACCGGGTGCGGCGGTCAGGTCGATGTCCCAGATCCAGGCGATGACGAAGGGGGCGGTTGCAACGATGGCCAGCACGCGGGTGGCGTGAATGAGGCTCATCGCGCGCACGTCGCCGCCCGCTTCTTCGCCAAAGACCAGCATGTCCTGCAAGCCCCCGGGCATGGCGGCGTAGAAGGAGGTGGCGCGATCAAAGCCCAACAGCTTGTGAAAGAAGGGAAAGCCGACCAACCCGATCACGCCGACAAAGAGCGGCACCAGCACCAACGTCGGCGCGAACCCCGGCAGGGCGGACAGGGTATTCGGCGTTATCGAGGCGCTGATGGCGATGCCCAGGATGGTGCGCATGGCGGTGCCGATCACCCCCATGCCCTCCAGCTTTGCGCCTGCCACGGCAAAAAGCAGGCAGGCGGTCAGCGGGCCCATCAGGAAGGGCAGGGGCAGGTTCAGGACCAGAAACACCCCGGTGCCCAGGCAGGCGGCGCCAAGGGTGATTGCGCGCGCGTGGGTGTACAGTTGCATACCAATAGAATGCGCCTCGAAACCGTTTCGCGCAAGGGGCTTGACCGCCACGCCGCCCCATGCCCCACTGACCTCAACTTGCGGAGGAGAGGATGACAGCCATTCCCGACACGATCGACGGCATGCAGGCCATGTTGGCCGATCAGGACTATGTCTGCGGCCGGGCGCTGGGCACGGTGGTGTTCCTGGCGCTGACCCTGGGACGGCCGCTGTTTCTGGAAGGCGAGGCGGGCGTCGGCAAGACCGAGATTGCCAAGGCGCTGGCGGCGGGGCTGGGGCGGCGGCTGATCCGGCTGCAGTGCTATGAGGGGTTGGATGCGGCCAGCGCGGTACATGAATGGAATTTCGCAGCCCAGATGGTCGCCATTCGCGCCGCCGAAGGGGCGGATCGCGACGGGCTGGTGGAGGATCTGTTCTCGGACCGTTACCTGATCCGGCGTCCGCTGCTGGAGGCGATGTCGCCGCAACCCGGCGGCGCGCCGGTGCTTTTGATCGACGAGCTCGACCGCACGGATGAACCGTTTGAAGCCTTCCTGCTGGAGGCCCTGTCGGATTTCCAAGTCACCATTCCCGAACTGGGCACGATCCGCGCGCCGGAGCCGCCGATTGTCATCCTCACCTCGAACCGCACCCGCGAGGTGCATGACGCGCTGAAACGGCGCTGCCTGTACCATTGGGTCGACTACCCGGATTTTGCCCGTGAGATGGAGATCCTGGCCGCGCGCGCACCGGAGGCGAGTGAGAAGTTGAGCCGCGAAGTCATTGCCTTCGTTCAGAAACTGCGCACCGAGGACCTGTTCAAACGCCCCGGCGTGGCGGAGACGATCGACTGGGCGAAGTGCCTGCTGGCGCTGGATGTGATCGAGCTGTCGCCCGAGGTGATTGCCGACACGCTGGGGGCGATCCTGAAATACCAGGATGATATTCAACGGCTGCAGGGCTCTGAGGCCAAGCGGCTGCTCGATGAAGTGCGCGCGGAGGTGGGGGCGTGAGGCGGTCTCCGTTTTCTTCGAAGAAAACGGGCCGGAATTTTCGAAAATTCCGGGTGGTGCCGCATGGCTGAACTGCCCCCCCTGGACCTGCCGGACGATCCCCGGCTGGCGGCGAACATTACCCATTTCGCCCGCGCGCTCAGGGCTGCCGGGCTGCCGGTCGGGCCCGGCAAGGTGATCAAGGCGGTGCGCGCGGTGGCCGCGGTGGGCTTTACCGACAAGCGCGATTTCTATTGGGCGCTGCACGCGGTTTTCGTCACCCGGCCCGAGCAGCGCCGGGTCTTTGCCCAGATCTTTCGCCTGTTCTGGCGCGACCCGCGCTATGTCGAACACATGATGGCGATGATGCTGCCCGCCGTGCGTGGGGTGCAGGAGGACCGCGCGCCCAAACCCGCCGAGAAACGCGCAGCAGAGGCTTTGCTGGACGGGGTCGAGCGCGATGCGCCGGACCTGCCCGAGGGTGAGGGGACCGAGATCGAGGTCGACGCCACCCTGACCATGTCGCGCGAAGAGCGGCTGCGCAGGCTGGATTTCGAACAGATGTCGGCCGAGGAAATGGCCGAGGCGAAACGCCTGCTGGCCCGGCTGCACCTGCCGGTGAGGCCGCTGACCTCGCGCCGTACCATGGCCCATCCGCGCGGGGCGAAACCGGACTGGCGGCGCACGCTGCGCGCCTCGCTGCGCACCGGGGGCGACCTGGCCGAGATTGCAACGCGCAAGAACCGCGTTCGCTGGCCGAACCTGGTGGTGCTTTGCGATATTTCGGGCTCCATGTCGGCCTATAGCCGGGCGGTTCTGCACTTCCTGCATGCGGTGGCGAACCGCCAGGGGCAGGGCTGGGCCAAGGTGCATGGGTTTACCTTCGGCACGCGGTTGACGAACATTACCCGTCACCTGGCGACCCGGGACGTGGACGCCGCCCTCGCCGCCGCCGGGGCCGAGGCGCAGGATTGGGAGGGCGGCACGCGCATCGGTGCCTGCCTGCACGCTTTCAATCGCGACTGGTCGCGGCGGGTGCTGGGGCAAGGCGCGGTGGTGCTTCTGATCACCGACGGGTTGGACCGGGATGACGCGGAGCAGCTGGGGCGTGAGATGGAGCGGCTGCACCTGTCCTCGCGCCAGCTGATCTGGCTGAATCCGCTGCTGCGCTGGGACGGGTTTGCCCCGAAAGCGGCGGGCATTCGCGCCATGTTGCCCCATGTGGACAGTTTCCGTGCGGGGCACAATATCGCCTCTCTGGCGGCGCTGGCCCAGGCGATTTCACGTCCTGAGGATTCGGGCGACAAGGCGCGGTTGATGGCGCTCATGTGATGAATGAGCTTTTGGTTCTATATGTCAAAAATTATTAAATAATTTCCACCTGCGGAGGCGGTGGTCCGAGCTGCGCTCCGGGAGAGCGGTCAGGTGTCGGGCGGGATTAGCACGAAGTTCCCGACGTGTTTCTTCTTCAGGAATTCCTCCTGCGCCTCGGCAATCCGTTCCAACGGGTAGGTCGCGGCGACGAGGGGTGTGAGTTGGCCGGCCTCAATCAGTGACACGAGGCGCGGGAAGACCGGTTCGTCCCAGGCCGTCGAGCCGTAAAGGGTGATGTCCTTGAGGTACATGTCACGCATGTCCAGCGCCACGATCGGCCCGGCAATCGCGCCGGAACTGGCATAGCGTCCACCGCGTTTCAGGAGCTTCAGGAGTACCGGGAACCCGGGCCCGGCGACGTTGTCGATGACCACGTCCACGGCCTCTTCGCCCAGGTTTGCCAGCAGGTCCGCGTCGCGGGGGATCAGGGTGTCTGCGCCCAACCCGCGCAGCGCGTTGAGCTTGGTGGCACCGGCCACCGCGACCACTTGGGCGCCCCGGCATTTGGCAAGCTGAACCGTCGCCGACCCCACCCCGCCTGAAGCGCCGGTGACCAGCACCCGGTCGCCAGGGCCGACACGGGCGCGGGTCAGCATGGTTTCGGCAGTGCCATAGGCGCAGGGGATGGTGGCAAGCTCTGCATCGCTCCAGGACGTGTCGACGGCGAAGACCTCGGAGGCGGGAACCTTGACGAATTGCGCAAAGGCGCCGTCGAAATCGGAGGCCATCCAGATATTCTCGGGCCTGTCGAACCCGTTCACCCGGATGCAGGCGCGCACGATCACGCGGGTGCCGATCCGGGCGGGATCCACCCCGTCGCCCGTAGCCACTACGCGGCCACAGCAGTCGGTGCCCTGGATCAGCGGAAAGGGCGTGGCCCCGGCCCAGCCGCCGTCGGCTTTCTGTTCGCCCGCCTGGGCCTGTGCATCCTGGGTCGCATCCGTACTGCCGGTGACCGAGGCGGAGTACCAGCCGAGGCGCGTGTTGATCTCGGTATTGTTTACCCCGGCGGCGAGCACGCGCAGAAGCACCTCGCCGGGGCGGGGACGGGGCAGGGGAACCTGGCGCGGCTCCAACCGGTCATAGCCGCCATTACCGGTGGTCACGATGGCGAACATGGTGTCGGGCAGGTTGGGTTGGTTGGGCAGGTTGGGCATGGGCGCTCCTGTATCTGGCTGGAAGGATCACAGCAGACCGGGGTGTCAAGGTCCAGACCTCCGTGCCCCTGCGACAGTGCGTGCATTGACGCGAGGGTGGGTGGAGTATTAGTAATTCGCAAAGATGAATGTGTGAATTGGGTGGCGTCGTGCAGCCCGGATGAATGGGAACGTGTTGAGCGTTTTGTCGGGGCAGGGGCGCGCGCGGCATGCCTTCGTGCCGGTGAACGATCCGTCCCGTGAATGAAATCCCGCCGCAGCGGAGTGAGTGGCCGCTGCGATCGGGCCTGCTGGGCCGCCGGGGTGACCTGGCGGCCTTTTTTCGTGGTCCCCCGCGTGCAGAGGCGTTGCCAAGCGGCGTGCGCGTGCCGCGCACCCATGATGTCTTGCGCCTTGTGGCGCTCGGGGCGCCGCGTGTGGTTAGGGCGGTGCCTGGTTTGCGGTTGATGGGGCAGATGACGGGGCGCGCCCGCCAGCCCGTGCCGGGCTGGCGATGCCGCGCGTCAGCGCGGCCCCCCTGCATCAAATTTATGTGCCATAAATTTCCCTGGCACTATTCCCGTCGGGCAGGGCTTACAGCCCCTTGGCGCGGTAGCTCTTGGCCACGCGGTCGATCGCCACGATATAGGCCGCCACGCGCAGGTCGGTGACATCGTCACGCCCGTGCCAGACCTCGCGCATCGACTGATAGGCGATGCGCATCGTGTCATCGAGCCCTGAGCGCACCAGTTCCAGCTCATCTGCACCACGCAGGTAGCGCTGCTTGAAGTCCGGTTTCATCGACCAGGCGTCGCCCAGGTGGTCGGAGAGCCGTTCCAGCTCGTCCACCACCAGCTGGTGGCGCGCCTCTTCCTGGCGGCGTTGCATGCGGCCGAAGCGGATGTGGCTGAGGTTCTTGACCCATTCGAAATAGGAGACCGTCACACCGCCTGCGTTGGCATACATGTCGGGAATGATCACCGTGCCCTTCTTGCGCAGGATCTCGTCGGCACCGGCGGTCACCGGTCCGTTCGCCGCCTCGATGATAAGCGGGGCCTTGATGTTGTTCGCATTGGTCAGGTTGATCACGCCCTCCAGCGCGGCGGGGATCAGGATGTCGCAGTCCTGCTCCAGCACCTTGGCGCCGTCTTCGACATAGGTCGCATCGGCATAGTCCTTTACCCCGCCGTGGTTGACGATCCAGCGGTGCACCGCCTCGACGTCCAGCCCGCGGTCATCCACCAGCGCGCCGTCGCGTTCAATGATGCCGGTGATCTTCGCACCATCCTCCGAGGCCAGGAACTTGGCCGCGTGGAAGCCCACATTGCCCAGCCCCTGCACGACGATGCGCTTGCCGTCGAGCTTGCCTTCCATCCCGGCCGCCTTGACGTCCTCGGGGTTGCGGAAGAACTCGCGCAGGGCGTATTGCACGCCGCGCCCGGTGGCCTCCACCCGGCCCGAGATCCCGCCCGCATTCAGCGGTTTGCCGGTGACACAGGCCTTGGCGTTGATGTCGGTCGTGTTCATGCGGGCGAACTGGTCGGCGATCCAGGCCATCTCGCGTTCGCCGGTGCCCATGTCGGGGGCAGGGACGTTTTGTGAGGGGTTGATCAGGTCGCGTTTGGCCAGCTCATAGGCAAAACGGCGGGTGATCAGCTCCAGCTCATGTTCCTCATACTGGCGCGGGTCGATGCACAGGCCGCCCTTCGAGCCGCCGAAGGGCGTTTCCACCAGGGCGCATTTGTAGGTCATCAGGGCGGCCAGCGCCTCCACCTCGTCCTGGTTCACGCCGATCGCGTAGCGGATCCCGCCCTTGACCGGTTCCATGTGTTCCGAATGCACCGAGCG
Organism: Aliiroseovarius sp.; assembly: GCF_965228805.1. Classification (NCBI taxonomy): domain Bacteria; kingdom Pseudomonadati; phylum Pseudomonadota; class Alphaproteobacteria; order Rhodobacterales; family Paracoccaceae; genus Aliiroseovarius; species Aliiroseovarius sp. The sequence continues at coordinate 2,684,667 of NZ_CBDDIE010000003.1, forward strand.
ATAGCCGGTAAATGTCTGGATTTCGCCGCGAAGACGCACACCGAAGCGTACGGTATAGGTCGCGTTGCAGACGCGGATCTTCTGTTCCAGCCCCGGCGGCAGGTCCATCAGCCCCACGGCGCGATTGAACATCAAGTCCACGGATTGACGAAAACTGGGTTCCTGAACGGCGGCCATGGGCCCCTCCTGGTTGGTCACGATAACTGAGTCGCATCTGCGACATTCTGACCTGACCCTAGGCCGGTTTGGTTAACAGGACACCCAGAAAGTTCCGATGCGGACATATTTTTCCGTGAGCAAAGGGTTAACGAAACCCGATGGATTGTCGCTGACCGGACAACAATACGCCTGTGTAGGGTCGATTGCCGCGCAATCTCCCGGAAAACGCCCTGTTTTCCCTGTCTGGCGCCCTATTTTCGCCACTTTGCCCGCGCATCTTCGCATCGTTATGGGTGTGGGCGGTTGCGTTTTATTGAACTGTGCCCCAGCGCAGGGAAAGGTCAGAGATGGCACGTATCCGCTTGAGGAATTTTGACAAGGGCTTCGCCGGGGGGCGGGTCAAGCGAAACGGGCTGATGGCACGTTTCTGGCGCGAGGAGGATGGATCGTTCATCATCTTCGGCCTTTTCCTGTTCGTGCTGATGCTGATGATCGGCGGGCTGGCCGTGGACCTGATGCGCTATGAGGCGCAACGTGCGCGCCTGCAGGCAACGCTGGACCGGGCGGTGCTGGCCGCCGCGTCGATGTCGCAGCCCGTGCCCCCGAAACAGGTTGTGATCGACTATTTCCAACGTGCGGGCCTGGGCGGGCTCATCACCGAAGACGACATCACGGTCGAGGATTTCACGACCTATCGCCGGGTGTCGGCGGATGTGGAGATGATCGTCGATGGCACGTTCATCAACCTGATGGGCATTGACCACCTGACCGCGCCGGGCGTCGGCGCGGCGGAAGAGAGCGCCTCGCAGACCGAAATCAGCCTGGTTCTGGACGTCTCGGGGTCGATGCGCTGGAGCTCGGCCTCGGGCAACTCGAAAAACTACGAGCTGCGCCAGGCGGCCAAACAGTTCGTCAACATCCTGCAATGCGACCCGTCCGACGGCGAAGAGACCGAGGATTGCACGGTTGAATTCGGCAAGGTCTCGATCAGCCTCATTCCCTATTCGGAACAGGTCGTGGCAGGCGAAACCCTGCTGGCGGCGCTGCCGGACAATGTGACCGTGACGGCCGAACACACGTCGTCGAGCTGCATTCACTGGGCCGAAGAGGATTTCGAGGATACCGGGCTGGACCTGACCGATCCGCTTCTGACCCTGCAACGGGCCGGGCATTTCGACCCGTGGAGCGGCACCTGGGACATTCCGGATGAGGAAGAAAACTGGACCTGCCGCATTCTTGAAGATGACGCCTGGCGTGAGATCATGCCCTTTGGCGCCTCACATGCGGACCTGCGTGCCCGCATTGAGCAACTGGGCAATGACGGCAACACCTCGATCGACATCGGCATGAAATGGGCCACGTTGCTGCTGGATCCCTCGCTGCGCACCACATCCGTGGAGTTGATTGCAGAGGGCGAAGTCGATGCCACCTTTGCCAACCGCCCCTTCAGCTACACGGAGCGTGGCATTTCGAAGGTCGTGGTGCTGATGACGGATGGGGAAAACACCCGTCAGCATTACCTGCATGCGGACAATCGCGAAGGCGGTAGCGAAATTTGGTATAATGAACAGGAAGATGTTTATTCTGCCTTCCGACCGTCGACGGGCAAATACTATCGCACCGATACCGGCGAATGGCTGGATGAAGCTTATGGCAACAACAATGGTGGTGAGACCGAGACAGTGCGCGTTTGCACCGGTCGGCGCTGGTGGCGCCGGTGCTGGTACGAAACCGTGACCACGACTCCCGATCCGGGTACGGCTGTTCAGCTGAGCTATCAGGAACTCTGGAAAGAGCATTGGACCTGGGCGCGCTACGACCAATACAGCTGGCTGGACGCGGGCACTTACTATGATACCACAACCAAGGACGACCGGCTGCAGGACATTTGCACGGCTGCCAAGAACGCGGGCATCACCATCTTCACGGTGGGGTTCGAAACCTCGGAACGGTCGAATGCGGTCATGGCCAGCTGCGCCAGCTCGCCCGCCCACCATTTCGACGTGGAAGGCACCGACCTGACCGACGCTTTCGCTGCGATTGCCCGCGAAATCTCGAAACTGCGACTGGTGAACTGACATGGCTGTTCTGACCCGCACAAAACGCCTTGGCCGCCGGTTCCTGCGTGAGGAAAGCGGCACCGCCACGATCGAGTTCGTGCTGCTGTTCCCCGCGATCATGTGGCTGTTCTTCTCGGCCATCGAGGTGGGCGTGCATATGACGCGCATGGTCATGCTGGACCGCGCGCTGGACCTGAACGTGCGTGCGCTTCGCCTGGGCGCGCTGGACCCGGCCACCCATGACGAGCTGAAACGGCGCGTCTGCTCGGATGCGCTGATCTTCAAGGATTGCCCGAATGCGGTGATCATCGAACTGATCCCGATCTCGCGCGACAATTGGAGCCTGCCCAGCGGCGGCGCCACATGCGTCGACCGGTCCGAAGAAATCGATCCGGCGATCGAGTTTACCATCGGCGGTGAGAACCAGATCATGCTGGTGCGCGCCTGTGCGGTGCTCAACCCGTTCTTCGGCGCGTCGAAACTGGTCATGCAGATGCCGCTGGACGACAGTGGCGGGGTGGTGATCACCGCTGCATCAACCTTTGTGAACGAGCCATAGGAGGGAATGACCATGCGAGATTTCCTGACCCCGCTCCGCAACCGGACCCGCGCCTTCTGCCGGGACGAAGACGGCAGCATGACGGTCGAGGCGGTGATGATCCTGCCGTTTCTGCTCTGGGCCTTCCTGGCGACCTTTACCTATTTCGACGTCTATCGCGCGAAGAACCTGGCGTTGAAGGCGAATTACGCGATCTCGGACCTTCTGAGCCGGGAAAACACGCCGATCGACATGAATTACCTGTTGGGGATCGAGGACATCTATACCTACCTCACCCAAGGCGGGGATCCGGCCTGGGTGCGCGTGACCGTGGTGCGCTGTACCGAAGATTGTACGGATGAGGCCGTGCGGACATTGGATGTCGGGTGGTCGAAGGCAACGGATGGTCTGGCCGCGCTGACGGATGAACAGGTCCAGGAGACCTATGCCGATGTCATCCCTCTGCTGGCCGAAGGCGATTGGGTCACCATGGTCGAAACCATGGCTGGCTATGAGCCGCCCTTTTCGGTCTATCTGACCGGGATCCGGCCTCGGGACATGCGTGACATCGTCTTGACCCGCCCGCGTTTCGCCAGCCAGTTGTGCTGGAACACCGAACCGATCTGCGACAATTACGAGTGATCGGCCACGCGTGAGCGGATCGTCGCCCCGGGCGTAGCCGTTTCGGTCAGGTGGGGCCTTGCGTCACTGCGTGTCACGCTCTGCAAGCAGAAGGCCGATCCGGTCCGCCATGTTGCGCGTCTCGGCCGGGTTGGTGGCACCGCCAACGGCCAGCCGGTCACCGATGCGCCAGTAAAGCCCTGGCACCCAGGCGCGCGGCTGCGGGCGGGTAAGGCGCAGCATGAACCCGTTGGAAGGTGTGAAGGCGAAGGCGCCGCGATCGACCGCGCGCATCTCGTCCACATGGGCAAGGATCGCGCCCTGGCTGTCCATCAGCACGCTTTCGGTCAGAACCAGGCTGCGCCCCTGACCACGCAGGGAGTGCGTGGCAACCCAAAGGCTCGCCAGGCCCAAAGCCGCAAGCAGCAGTCGCTGCACAGGACCGGCCACCGGCGAGGTGGCGGCAAGCGCCAGGAAGATGACGGCCAGGACAAAGATCAAGGTGGTCGAGACCCAGCGGCGGGCGGGCGCGGCGGAAAGCGTGGCAAGGACGGTATCGGTCATGGCCATTGTGTAGCCCGTGGCGCAGACGGGGGAAAGGGGCCACACGCGCGACCCGGCTCCCGCCCAACATGCGGAGCGCCCGTGGCGGGTGCTGTGGCCTCCCACCCCGCCGGGCCCCGCGCGTGGCCCCCTTTATCAAGCCTGTTCAATAATCCTCACGGATCCCGGCCCGGTCAGTCCATGTATTCATCCGCCCGCTGCCCGGCGCGTTCCAGATGCACCGGCAACACCCGGCCATAGAGCTGGCGCGTGCGCTCCGGGCTGCCCACCATGTCCGGCATTTCGACATAGGAGAAAATTGCCACATGCCGCGCCCGCTTGCCCTTGAGCGGCGCCACCCGGTGCAACGAGTAACGCCCACGAAACAGCTGCAAGTCGCCCGGCTCCAGCACCAGGCTGCGCACCTGATCACGTTCCCCGTCCAGAACCGCCTGGACCGCCGCGAATTCTTCGCCGCCCCCCTGGATCGATCGCAGGTTGGGCGCATACTCGAACTCGCCCCCGGCCTCGGCATTCTGCAACGCCAGCGTCACGGTGAAGTTGTTCGTGTCGAAATGCCAGGGAAACCCGTTTCCCGCGCCTGCGGTATTCACGATCACATCGGCCAAAGGGTCGGCATAGCGAAAGAACCGCGCCTCCGACTCATTCAGGGCCTGGCGGATGAAATCGTCGAAGCCCGGGAAATCATGCACCTGCCTTAGCGGCCCGTCCTTGGCGAAATTGTCCGCCGCGACGAACCCGTTCGAGCGGTCGAAGAACCGGTTTACCGGGTGGCTCGCAGGAAGCCTGTCATCGGGCTGGCTGAAATAGACATTGGTGCGCGACCCCGAGGCATGCGCCCGATCCGCCACCCCATCTGCCTCGGCCACACAGGCGGCCACGCCCTCCGAGGTCAGAAACCCCTTCAGCACGGCACAGCCATCCTGCGCCAGATCCCCCTGCACATCCGACAACATGCGCGCATAGGCCGGGCTTTCGGGCAGGTCGATCGGGTATTTGCCGAGGTCGATCAACTGCATGGTTTACCCCCTTTTCGGAACAACTTCATGCCCGGCTTCTTCCGGTTCATCATCCAGCATCTCGGGTGGGAAGCCCGGGGCGAGAATGTCCAGACCGGTGGCCTCTTCCAGCCGCTTGATGATGTTGGGGCTGAGCTCGCGCTCGCCATAACGCGCAATGCCATCGTCGAAGATCTCGATCATCTTCGGGTTCAGCTCCACCGGCACGCCCGCTCGATCTGCGACAGCCTGGAACAGGCCGATATCCTTCTTCACCAGGTCCATGGTGAAGGAAATGTCGCGCGAGCCATTCAGGATCACCTGGCTTTCGGTCTCATGGCTGAAGCTGTTGCCGGAGCTGATGCGGATCGCCTCGAAGGCGACGTTCAGGTCCATGCCGGCGGCCTTGGACACCGCCAGTGCCTCGGCATTCGCAATCAGATGCGCGGTGGCCAGGTAGTTGGTCACCACCTTCAGGATCGAGGCTGAGCCCAGTTCGCCCGTATGCAGGATGCGCCGCCCCATGGTGGTCAGGATCGGCAGGATGCGTTCGAAGGTCGCCCGGTCGCAACCCGCGAAGATCGAGATATTGCCGGTTGCCGCCCGGTGACATCCGCCCGAAACCGGACAGTCCACCGCCGCGCCACCACGTGCGATGACCATTTCGCCAAGGCGCCGGGCCTCGGCCTCGTCGGTGGTGGACATCTCCATCCAGATCTTGCCTGGAGTCACCTCCGGCAGCATCTCGGCCATCACCGCGTCGGAGGCGGCGGGCGAGGGCAGGCAGGTGATCACCGCATCGCAGTCGCGCATCAGCTGGGCGGGGCTCTCGGCCGCCTTGGCCCCCTTGTTGACGAAGCTCTGCACCAGGCCTGCGTCCAGGTCATGCACGGTCAGGTCCACGCCATTCCTGAGAAGGCTGCCCGAGAGCTTGCCGCCGACATTGCCCAAGCCGATGAAACCGATTTTCATATGTGTTGTCTCCCTGTGAGTCTCATTCGATGCTGGCGCGCCATTTGCGACAGGTCGCCCGTGTTTGCGACAAAGTTTCCTGTGCGTTTTTGCTGTGATGTTGCGCGGAGGGGCTCATTGTGCGCATCCGCGCGCGAAACTACCTTGAGACCGAAAGGAGATGCCCATGTCCATCCGTCCCGTCCTGTCCGAAGCCCTGGCCCAACCCACCATGGAGGGCGCAGGCGTGCACCTGCACCGCGCCTTCGGCTTTCACGAGCCCGAAGCCTATGACCCGTTCCTGCTGTTCGACGATTTCCGCAATGACGATCCAGAGAAGAGCAATGCCGGTTTCCCCTGGCATCCACATCGCGGGATCGAGACGATTACCTATGTCCTGGCCGGCGAGGTCGAACACCAGGACAGCCTGGGCAATACCGGGTTGTTGAAACCGGGTGACATCCAGTGGATGACCGCGGGGTCGGGCATCATGCACCAGGAAATGCCACTGGCGAATGCCAAGGGCCAGATGCACGGGTTCCAGCTCTGGGCCAACCTGCCCAGCGATCTGAAGATGACCGCACCGAATTATCAGGATGTGCCCGCGGTCGAGATTCCGGAGATCCACGAGGATGACGGCACCGTGGTGCGTGTCGTGGTCGGCGAGTTCTGGGGCAGGCGCGGCCCGGTGGACGGGATTGCGGCCGATCCGCTCTACCTGGATATTTCCGTGCCTGCCGGGGTCAGGAAACGGTTCCCGATCGACACCCGGCGCCAGGCCTTCGCCTATGTGTTCGAAGGGGCCGGGACCTTTGCCGATGCGGGTGTCCCCACTGGCGTGCTGCTTGAAAAGGAAGTGGCCGGACAGGAGGTGCATATCCGCGACATGTCCGGCAACCGCACCGTGGTGCGCTTTGGCGCGGGGGACGAGGTCGTCGTGCAGGCGGGCGAAAAGGGGGTGCGTTTTCTGCTGGTGGCCGGTGCCCCGATCCGCGAGCCGGTGGCCTGGCACGGGCCGATTGTGATGAATACCAAGGACGAGCTGCGCGAGGCGATGCGCGACCTGCGCGAGGGCAGCTTCATCCGCTGAAGAAGGCGCTTTCGCCCCGGCGCCCACCCTGGCTGGCCATACGCATGCGGATGGCGCGTGGCCTCCCACCCCGCCGGGGCAAAAGCGCCTTACGCCCTTCATCTTTCCGAAAATATCCCGGGGAAAGGCGCGGAACGCGCCTTGGGGCAGAGCCCCCTGCCGAGCGAAGCGAGGCCCCCCTGTATCAAAATTCTTCGAAGAATTTTCCTGGTTTAGCGATGCGCCGAAAACAGCGCTGCGCAGGCGTCATAGCAACGTGCGCGCAGCTCGGGACCTTCCATCAGCACCTCGTGCTCGGCGCCCTCGAAGACCTCCAGCGTGCCATTGGTCCAACCCGCCATGCGCTGCCGAATGGCGCTATGGGTCACGATTTTCTCTGCCGAGCCCAGGAAGGTGACTGCTGGCTGCGCGGGGGCAGGGCGCCGCGAAAGCGCCGCCATCTCGCGCAGCGCGGCATAGAGCCAGGCCAGCGACGGGCCGCCCAGGCAGAGCTCGGGATGGGCGCGGGCCTGGCGTTGCATGAACTCGTACATCTCGCGGCTGCGCGTCAGGTTGTTGCCGTCGAACGGATTGGCCAGCACATAGGTTTGTTGCTGGCTGTGCGGCGCATAGAAACGGCCGGCGCGGGTCTTGTGGGTCAGCCAGGACAGGGCCCAGGCGATGGGGCGTTCAGGGGGGAAGATCTGGATCCCCCACATTGGTGCCGAGAAGGCCGCTGCATTTACCGGCACGCCGTCGTAAAGCGCGCGCAGCGCAATGCAGCCGCCCATGGAGTGGCCCAGCATGTAATAGGGTTCGGGAAGGCCCAGCTCACCTGCCGCCGTAACCATGGCGGTGATATCCAGCTGATATTCGTCGAAATGGGTCACGTGCCCCAGATTGCGGTCGCTGTCCGCGCGATCCGCCAGCCCCTGGCCGCGCACGTCGATCACCAGTGTGGCAAAACCGCGCTGGGCGAAATCGTCGGCAGCGGGGCCGTATTTTTCGATATATTCGGTGCGACCGGGGATCAGCAGAACGGTCCCCTTGCAGGCCGCCTCGGCGGGGCCGGGCCAGAGCCCGACCCGGATGCGCACCCCGTCCGAAGTGGTCAGCCAGAAGGCCTCGCCGCCGGGCGGGCCTTCGGCGATGTCGTCAAACAGCGGGGCGCGCTCCATAAGTCAGCTCAGAAGGCTGCCCAGCTGCATGGCCTGGCCCATGTCGCCATCGACCGACAGTTTTCCGGTCATGAAGGCGGTGGTCGGGTTCAGCTCGCCCGCCAGCATTTCCTGGAACGCGTCGGCATCGGCGGTCAGGGTCACGGCGGCCTCTTCGTCCGAGGCGCGCACGCCATCGGCATCCACCACGATCGCGCCTTCGCCTTCGATGACGAATTTCGCGGAACCGTCGAAGCCACCGGCCAGTTTTTCGGTCAGAGCGGCCACCGCCGCGTTGATCACGTCGCTCACGTGCATTCCTCCGTTAAGGGGCCGGGAAGTCGGCCTGTTCGGGCTGAGTCTAGCGCAGGGTTGTAACAGCGCAAAGAGCCTCGCCTGTCAGGTGACGTATGGGAAATGGGGTTGTGACGCAACGGCGTTTACGCGAACGTAAACCCTTGTGAAAGGTTCCGGCGGCATTTCGCCGAAAGCGGAGCAACGGTGCACCGCCACGTGCTCACCGCCCCGTGTACACGCAGCGCTGGTCTGAGGCAGGCCAACCCGCTAGGCTGATGCCATGATCCGTGCGGCCGTCATTTCCCTGGCATTTCTCTTGCCGCTTCCTGCCCTGGCGCAACAGGCGCCTGAGCGGGTGGATGAGCTGTTCTCGCAACTGGCCCAGGCGGAGGAGGACAGTTGGGAAGTGATCGAGGTCGAACTGGACCGGCTCCTGGCGCAATCGGGATCCCCGGCAATGGATCTGCTGTTGGAGCGTGGCCGCCTGGCGATGCAGGATGACCGCCCCGGGGACGCGGTGGAACACCTGACCGCGCTCACGGATCACGCGCCGGAGTTTGCCGAGGGCTGGTATGCCCGTGCCACAGCCTATTACCTCACGGGCCGGGTCGGCCCGGCCTTGGCCGATCTGCAGCGCGCCCTGGCCTTGGAATCGCGCCATTACCGCGCCATTTCGGGCTTGGCGGTGATCCTCGAAGAAACCGACCAGCCCCGTCGCGCTTTGCAGGTCTATCGGCGCGCCCTTGCTATACATCCCCACGCCCCCGACATAAAAGAGGCCGTGGCGCGGCTGGAAGCGGTGCTGCTGAAAGAAATCTGACAGGCCGGAAAGGGCAGGATGATGGGCACATCCCAATCCAGAATCACCGCGATTCTGGGGCCGACGAACACCGGCAAGACCCATTACGCGATCGAACGCATGCTGGGCTATCGCACTGGCGTGATCGGGTTGCCGCTGCGCCTGCTGGCGCGGGAGGTCTATGACCGGATCGTCGCCAAGCGCGGGCCCAATGTGGTTGCTCTTGTCACCGGCGAGGAACGCATCGTGCCGGAGCGCGCCCAATATTGGGTCTGCACGGTCGAGGCGATGCCCGAGGGCATGGGCACGGATTTCCTGGCGGTGGACGAGATCCAGCTTTGTGCCGATCCCGAACGCGGCCATGTCTTTACCGACCGGCTTCTGCGTGCGCGCGGCACCCATGAGACGCTGTTCATGGGGGCCGACACCATGCGTGGCGCCATCGCCGCCCTTGTGCCAGAGGCGCAATTCACCCGCCGCGAACGGTTCTCCGAACTGGCCTACGGTGGGTCAAAGAAGATCAGCCGCATGCCCGCGCGGTCTGCCATCGTGGGGTTCTCGGTCGAAAACCTCTATGCCATTGCGGAACTCATGCGCCGCCAGAAGGGCGGCGTGGCCGTGGTCATGGGCGCGCTGTCCCCGCGCACGCGCAATGCCCAGGTGGCGATGTATCAGAACGGCGACGTCGATTACCTGGTCGCCACCGATGCCATCGGCATGGGGCTGAACCTGGACATCAACCATGTGGCCTTTTCCGCCACGACGAAATTCGACGGCCGCCGCATGCGCCCCTTGGCGCCCAACGAACTGGCTCAGATCGCTGGCCGGGCCGGGCGGCACATGAACCACGGCAGCTTCGGCGTGACCGGGGAGGCGCGTGAGCTGGACCCCGAAGTGGTCGAGGCCATTACCGAGCACCGATTCACCCCGCTGAAGAAACTCAACTGGCGCAATCCGCGGCTTGAGTTCGGCTCTATCGAGCGGCTGATCCAGTCGCTGGAAGCTTCCACAGACCATGATCGGCTGATGCGCGCTCGTGACGCAGATGATCTGTTGGCGCTGAAAGCCCTGTCGCAAGAGACCGAAGTCATGGCCCGCGCAAGTGACGGTCAGTCCGTGCGTCTGCTCTGGGATGTCTGCCGGGTGCCGGACTTTCGCGGCATCTCGCATGCCGAACATGCCTCACTTTTGGGGAACATTTTCAACGACTTGCATCAGGGCGGCGCGGTGCGAGAGGATTGGTTCGCGCGCCAGGTCAAGCGCATCGACCGCACGGATGGCGACATCGACACATTGTCGAAACGATTGGCATATATCCGCACATGGACCTATGTAGCGCAGCGTCGCGACTGGTTGGGCGATGTAACCCATTGGCGGGGCGAGACTCGTGCTGTAGAAGATCGCCTGTCAGACGCGCTGCATACGGCGCTGACCAAACGATTTGTTGACCGGCGCACATCTGTGCTTTTGCGCCGGTTGAAGCAGAAGGAGGGCCTTGTGGCCGACGTGAACGACAAGGGTGAAGTGACGGTGGAAGGCGAATTCGTCGGCCGTCTGGAAGGGTTCCGGTTCAGCCAGGATAAGGCTGCAACCCCCGAAGAGGCAAAGACCCTGCGGGCGGCGTCGCTCCAGGCGCTGGCGCCGGAGTTCCATCTGCGTGCGGACCGTTTCTACAACGCGCCCGATACCGAGCTGGATTTCACCGAACAGGGTGGCCTCATGTGGGGCGAACATGCGGTGGGCAAGCTGGTGAAGGGCGACGACGTGCTGAAACCGCGCGTGCAGGCTTTCGTCGATGACGAGGCCGGTGCCGACGTGGCCGAAAAGGTCACCCGCCGGTTGCAGCATTTCATCGACCGCAAGGTCTCGGCCCTGTTCGAACCGCTGGAAGCGCTGCAGAAGGACGAGACCCTGGTGGGGCTGGCCCGTGGCTTTGCCTTCCAGATGGTCGAGGCGCTGGGCATTATCCCGCGTGACCAGGTGGCCCAGGACGTGAAGGCGCTGGATCAGGATGCGCGCGGTTCGCTGCGCAAACACGGTATTCGCTTCGGCCAGTTCACCATCTTCATGCCGCTTCTGCTGAAGCCCGCGCCGACGCGCCTGCGCCTGGTGCTGACCTCGCTGTTCGAAGGGCTGGACGAGTTCCCGGAGGCGCCGCCGCCGGGCCTGGTGACCATTCCCGCGCTGCCCGCGATCGAAGCTGCGACCTATACCCGGGCCGGCTACCGCGCCGCGGGTGAACGGGCGATCCGCATCGACATGCTGGAACGCCTGGCCGACCAGCTGCGCGCCGAAGACAGCCGCGGTGGGTTCGAGGCCAAGGCCGACATGCTGTCGATCACCGGCATGACGCTGGAACAGTTCGCCGACCTGATGCAGGGTCTGGGCTACAAGGCCGAGAAGGGCGAACGCGAGAAGGTCAAAGGTCCGTCAGAGACGCCCGCGAAAGATGCGGTGGCGGAAGAGGTCAAACCGGCTGAGGCTGCCGAGGAAACGCCCGCCGAGGCCGCGCCGGAAGCCGAAGCCGCACCGGCTGAAGAGGCGCAAGCCGCTGAACCGGAAGCAAAACCCGCCGAGGGCGACGCTGTTGCCGAGGGTGAGGTCGCTGCTGATCCCGCCACCGATCCTGCCGAGCCGGTGATGGAAGTCTTCTACACCTTCACCTGGGGCGGTTTCGGCCGTCGTCAGGGCGGGCAGGGGCGCCGGGGCCAGCAGGGGCAGGGCGACCGAAAGCAGGGCGACAAGCCGCGTGGCAAGGGTGGTCCGAAGGGCGGCAAGCCGAAAGGCCGTCGTGATGATCGTGGCGGTGGCAACAAGCCGAAAACCTTCCAGTCGCGCCCGCCGAAAAAGGAAAAGGCCATCGACCCGGACAACCCCTTTGCCGCTGCGCTGATGGGGTTGAAGGACAAGTCCTAAATGGACCCCAAGCCCACAATGCGCGCCGACAAGTGGCTCTGGCACGCGCGGTTCTTCAAGACGCGCGGCCTGGCCACGAAACTGATCTCGGCGGGCCATCTGAGGGTTAATTCCGAAAAGGTCGCCAAGCCCGCCCATGGGGTTGGGCCTGGCGATGTTCTGACCTTCCCGCAAGGTCGCCGGATTCGCGTGGTCAGGATCACGTCTCTGTCAGACCGCCGCGGTCCCGTGCCGGAAGCGCAGACGTTGTACGAGGATCTGACCCCGGAAGAGGAAAAACGTCCCCAAGCCCCGCGTTTCGAGGGAAAGGGACGTCCGAGCGGGAAAGATCGTCGCAACGCACGTCTTTACGACCCGACCCGGCTTGATTGATCCGGCGCTCTGGCATAAGCCCGTGCGCAACGAAGCTCTCAATAGGTGCCTTTATGACCTACGTCGTCCTGGATAACTGCATCGCCTGCAAATACACCGACTGTGTCGAGGTTTGCCCCGTGGATTGTTTCTACGAGGGCGAGAACATGCTGGTGATCCACCCCGACGAGTGTATCGACTGCGGCGTCTGCGAGCCGGAATGCCCCGCCGACGCGATCCGCCCGGACACCGAGGCCGGGATGGAGGAATGGGTCGAGTTCAACCGGAAATACTCGGAACTCTGGCCGGTGATCGTCGAACGCAAGGACCCACTGCCCGAGGCCGAGGAGCGCGACGGCGAAGAGGGCAAGCGCGAGAAATACTTCTCGGAAGCGCCTGGCGGTTGAGCGCGGCTGTCTGAGGTGATTCGCCCAAGACTGAGCGGATTCGGTGACGGACAGATGACAAAAACCGGGGAATGGCCCGGAAAAGCGGCAAAACCCGCCCTCTCTGCGCTGCGGCGATTTGAAAGAGGTCGGTTTTTGTGGTATGTTGTTAAGTGAAATGAAACCGAAGACCTGAGATGGGGCGCGCGGCCAGCCGCCCGATCAGATCCGGAAAAATCGATAGGGACGCCAGGGGGTATGTTCGTATCCCCGGGGCGTTTTTGTCGCTCTGGAGACGCGGGTCGCAAGAGGAAGACCATCCATGAGCAAAGCCAAGAAGCTTGATTTCCGTCCCAACGAGTTCGTCGTCTACCCGGCCCACGGGGTCGGCAAGATCATCTCGATCGAGGAACAGGAAATCGCCGGCCTCCAGCTGGAGCTTTTCGTGATTTCCTTTGAAAAGGACAAGATGACCCTGCGCGTGCCGACCAACAAGGCCACCGAAGTGGGCATGCGCAGCCTGTCTTCGCCCGACGTTGTGTCGAAGGCGATGGACACGCTGAAGGGCAAGGCCCGGGTGAAACGCGCCATGTGGTCGCGCCGTGCCCAGGAATACGAACAGAAGATCAACTCGGGCGACCTGATCGCCATTGCCGAAGTGGTACGCGATCTGCACCGCAACGATGACCAGCGCGAGCAGAGCTATTCCGAACGTCAGCTTTACGAAGCCGCGTTGGAGCGTCTGACCCGCGAAGTGGCCGCCGTGGGCGGTGGCGACGAGCTCGCTGCGCAGAAGAAGGTCGATGACGTGCTGACCTCGCGCGCCGCCTGATCCGGCCAGATCCGCCCTGACGATTTCGAAAGCCGCCGTGCCCTACCGGGTGCGGCGGTTTTCTTTTGCGCGGGTACGCGGAGTGCGCGGTGCCCGCGCACGCATGTTTGCTCGCGGGGCCGTGCGGCCCCGCTTGGGCGTGTTACCCGGTTGCGAGGGTGGCGAAGGCGGCCAGGGCGGCGATCTCGGTCACCTGTTGGGTCGCGCCCAGGATGTCGCCGGTCTGCCCGCCGATTTTTGCTTTGGCGATTGACGCGAGGGCGAAGGCGGCAAGGCTTGCGGCCAGGGTTGAGGCAAGCCAGGCGGCGGGGCCGCTCAGCAGCACGCTTAGGGTCAGGGCGAGGCCCAGTCCAAGGGCGGCGGTGGTGCGAGGCGGGCGGCCGACACTGTCGGACAGGCCCTCTCCACGCGCATTGGGCAGGCTGGACATGAGGACGCCCATGGCGGCGCGGCTGAGGGCGCCCGCGGCGATCAGCGCCAGGACGGCCTGGCCCGTGGCAAAGAGCGCAGACAGCGCGGCGAAACGCAGGAGCAGCGAGAGCACCAGGGCAATCGTGCCATAGGCGCCGATGGCGCTGTCTTTCATGATCTCAAGCCGTCGCTCGCGGGTGTATCCGCCCCAGAGCCCGTCGGCGGTATCCGCCAGCCCATCCTCGTGCATGGCGCCTGTCAGCATGGCCTGGGTGACCAGGGCAAGCCCGGCGGCGAAACCCGGTGGCACGCCCAGGGACCACGTGGCCAGGCCGACCATCCCCGCGATCAGCCCCACCAATGCGCCCGCCAGGGGCCAGGCCCAGGCGGCCTGTGCGCCGCGCGCCTGGGCGCGGGCGAAATCCACCGTGATCGGCAGGCGGGTCAACAGCCCCAGGGCCGCCGGAATATCGCCGGGCGTGGCCAGGCGCATGTCGCGTTCCGTCATGGATATGTCCCCCGGGGCTGGTCGCTGTGTCCCCGCATCGGTAAACACTGCGAGGGATGGAATCAATCGGGGAGGCGGGCATGGCACCGTTTGCGACTTTGGCGGAATTTCAGGCGCAGCTCGAGGGCGCGCCGGGGCCGGACACTGCGGCGAAGGCCGCGGCCGAGGAGCGCAATGGCCAGTTGACCAAGCCCCCGGGCGCGCTGGGTCGGCTGGAAGAGCTGGCGATCTGGTACGCGAGCTGGGTCGGCAATGGCCGTCCCACGATGGAACGCCCGCAAGTCATCGTCTTCGCCGGCAACCACGGCGTCACGGCGCGCGGTGTCTCGGCCTTCCCGGCCGAGGTGACCGAGCAGATGGTGCTGAACTTCCAACACGGTGGCGCAGCGATCAACCAGCTGTCAAAGGCCTTTGGCGCCTCGATGGATGTGCACGCCCTGTCGCTGGACACGCCGACGGCGGATTTCACGACCGGCCCCGCGATGAGCGAAGACGAGGTCGTCGCGGCCCTGGCCACCGGATGGAACGCGGTGGATGCGGCGGCCGACCTGCTGGTCGTGGGCGAAATGGGCATCGGCAATACCACCTCGGCAGCGGCGATTGCGCACGCGCTGTTTGGCGAAACGGCCAGTGACTGGACCGGGCGCGGGACCGGTGTGGATGATGCCGGATTGACCTTGAAAACCCAGGTTGTGACCGAAGGTGTCGCGGCCAACCCGCAGGCGGTCGACAACGGACTTGAGGCGCTGCGTTGCCTGGGTGGGCGGGAACTGGCAGGCATGGCCGGTGCCATTGCCCGCGCTCGCGTCGAGGGTATTCCTGTGATCCTGGACGGGTTCATCTGCACCGCCGCGGCCTCCTGCCTGGAACGCGCCGTGCCCGGGGCTCTGGACCACGCCGTGGCCGGGCATGTGTCGGCCGAGGCGGCCCATGGCAAGGTGCTCTATGCGCTGGGCAAGGACCCGATCCTGGGGCTGGGCATGCGCTTGGGCGAAGGCTCTGGCGGGGCACTGGCCATTGGCATCCTGAAAGGCGCGCTGGCCTGTCATTCGGGCATGGCGACCTTTGCCGAGGCCGGGGTCAGCGACGGCTGAGGCCACTACGCCAGGTTGCTACGAAGCACCCGTGGGGCCGTGCTGGCCCCACGAAGCCGCGCGCAGCGCGGCCACGGCCCCGCAGGTGAAAATTATTCAATAATTTTGCCGCCACCTCTCGCGGTTCGTTCGAACCGCTGCCGGTCAGTGGGTGGCCCTCGCCGCTGCGCGGCTCGGGGTTCACCCGCCGGATTTGTCGCCCTTGTCGGGATCCTCGGAGAAGAGCTGGGTCAGCAGCGCGGTTTCCATGTCCTTCTCAAGCTCCATCGCACGCTGAACGTAGCTCTCATTCTCGGCCATCGGTGTGTTCGGGTCCCAAAGATGCGCCAGCTCGCGGATCGTGTAACGGTCGTGCTTGAAGAACATGCGCTCGACCTCGCTGGCCTCGAAATCGGAAAGGCCGATGTTCTCCAACACATAGCGCCCGGCGCGTAGGGAACTGTCGAAGAGCTCGCGCACGATGTCATTCGCGCCCGCCTTGTAGAGCTCATAGACATGGGTCCGCCCGGCGGCGCGCACGACGATATGCAGATCGGGGCGTGCCTGGCGGGCGTGGCGCACGATGCGGGTGGCGGCCGCGGGGTTGTTCACCGTCACCACCAGCACCTCGGCCGTGGCAAGCCCGGCGGCATTGAGCAGCTCTGGACGGGTCGGGTCGCCATAGAAGCCCTTAACCCCCAACCGGCGCAGCTGTTTGATCCGGCTCAGGTTATTGTCCAGAACCGTGGTGTCGAACCCGGCCGAGCGCACCAGCCGGTTGACCACCTGCCCGAACCGCCCGGCGCCGACGATGATCACGCTGTGGGTTTCGTCGATCTCGTCATGGGGATCCTGGCTGCGGTGTTCAACCAGGTATTTCGACAGGATGGCGTGGAAGATGAAAAAGAGCGGGGTGAGCAGCATCGACAGGGTGATGACCATCAGGAGCCCGTTGGCCATCGGCCCCTGAACCACCCCCTGTTGCAGGCCGAAGCTGGTCAGGACGAAGCCGAATTCACCGGCCTGTGCCAACCCCAGGGTAAACAGCCAGACATCGCGCCCCTTGAGGCCGAAGAGCTTGCCCAGGGCAAACAGCACAGCGCCTTTCAGCGCCATTAGCGTCAGGGCCAGCGACAGAAGTTGGCCTGGGGCAGCCAGGAAGGCCGTGACATTGATCCCGGCGCCGACGGTGATGAAGAAGAGGCCCAGAAGCAGCCCCTTGAAGGGCTGGATGTCGCTTTCCAGCTCGTGGCGAAACTCGGAGTTGGCCAGCACCACACCAGCCAGGAAGGTGCCAAGCGCGGGGGACAGGCCAACCGCGTTCATCACCACGGCGATGGAGACAACGATCAACAGCGCGAAGGCGGTGTGCATCTCCCGCAGACGGGCGGTGTCGATGAAGTGGAACAGCGGGCGGATCAGGTAGATGCCGCCCAGGATGATTGCGCCGACCGCGCCCAGCGTGACCAGGGTCACGCCCCAACCGGGCAGGCCTTCGACCAGGGACAGGCTGGCATGATCGTCACCCGCGTGCAGCCCCGAGTGCAGCGCCAGCAGGGGCAGCACCGCCAGCATCGGAATGACCGCGATGTCCTGGGTCAGCAGGACCGAAAAGCTGGCCCGCCCGCCGCCGGTGGGCATCAGCTCCTTTTCGGTCAGGGTCTGCAACACGATGGCGGTCGAACTGAGCGCCAGGATCATGCCGATCGCGATGGCCTCGGGCAGGGGACGCCCCACAGCCCAGAGCGCGGTGGTGATCAGCCCCATGGTCACGGTGATCTGCAGGCCTCCCAGCCCGAGGAGCCGGTGGCGCATGTCCCAGAGCGCGCGGGGTTCCAGTTCCAGCCCGATCAGGAACAGCATCATGACGACGCCGAACTCGGCGAAATGCTGAAGGTCCTGCGTTTCGGTGCCGACCAGCCCCAGGACCGGGCCGATCATGATCCCGGCCAGCAGGTATCCCAACACGCTTCCCAACCCCAGGCGCGAGGCCAGCGGCACCGCGATGACCGCGGCACCCAGGTAGATCGTGGCTTGAAAAAGAAAGCTCTCCATGAGGTCGATATCGCAAGGGGCGCCGGGCTTGGCAATGGTGGAGTGGGGGCAGGGACAGCCCCCGGGCGGGCGGAGGACGCCGAGAACCAGTGCCGATCAACGGGCGATCCTGATCGTCAGGCGGGCTCTGTGCCATCCAAACTCCGTCCAAGGGCCAGGTAAGGACCGGGGGCAGGCGCGCGGGATCAACCCGCGACAGGTGCGGTTCCCTCCAGCCCGCGAATGCTGTTGGACAGGGCGGCGATGCGGTCCAACTGCCCGGTGATGCGTTCCTGAAAAACACCGAGCTGCGCGATGATATCGGTCAATGCCTCGCCGGCGACAGGCAGGCGCGCGCTTTCGATCTTGCACATCACCCGGGTCGAGCTGAGTCCCAACACATGGCGGTGCATGATATCGCAGGCCTTCAGGATGCGGTCCGCCTCGTCATGCACATCGCGCAGGCCGCGGCGCGACTTTTCGGCGTATTCCTTGACCATCTTGGCAAGAATCTGCCGCTCCTTGTCGATGTCGACGCCGCCGAGGTCACGCCTTTCCTTGTTCAACTGCCCGTCGCAATCCTGCAGCACGCGCGCCATGCATTCCAGGAACAGCGAATGGGTCACGCTGCCCTTGATGGTGGCGAAGTTGCTGTCCTTGCCCAGCACGTGATGCGAGAACCAGTCGGACATCTCACGCGACATCGCGCCATAGTTCTGGGACAAGGTGGTCACCGGCCCGCCGGTCGGTTCCAGCCGTGAGGCGATCACACGCAGGTTGTGCGGGATCGTGCGCATGGCATCGAATTCGCGGATCAAACCTTCGGTCTGGGTGAACAGGTCTTTGGCATTGCCCAGCATCTGCATCAGTTCCTGCACGCGCGGATCCGGGCTGAGGCCGAGCCCCTGGTGGCGCGCGGTCAGTTCGGTGCTCAACGCATGGGTGGCGAATTGGTGATATTCCTCGAAGCCGATCTCCTGCAGGCGGACCAGCAGGCGGTTCGCGCTTTCCTCGGGGCTGAGCCCCTCGGCCTCTTCCGCCGCGCGCAGATCGGCGTATTCCCCCTGCATCTGATCAAAAAGCGGGCTGGAAGGTTTGAGGCGTGCCGACAGGAACCCGCCCCCCCACGGGACCATCACCGCATAGACCCAATAATACAGCCCATCCTTGGCGCGGTTCTTGACATAGGCGCCGACCGAGCGCCCCTTTTTCAACCTGTCCCACAACAGCCAGAACACGCCGCGCGGCATGTCCGGGTGGCGAATGATCTTGTGGGGGGCGCCCAGCATCTCTTCCCATTCGAACCCGGCGACGCGGTAGAAAATATAGTTGCCGGCCTTGATAACGCCGCGGTCATCGGTGCGGGAAAAGAAGGTTTCATCCAGGGTAAACGGTGCCTCGCCCGAGGTGGGGCGGTTCGGCAGGCGGCGGTCGACAAAAGACACGGGACTGTTCCAATCGCATTGAGATTTGTTGCCCCGAATCTCTAACGCATAAGGCTTTTCGGAAGGTTAACTTCCCCAAGGTAAAGCGCAGGCCCAAGACCTCTCATGTCGGCAGGGGGGCGTCCGGTTTCAGCTGGTCCATGACGATCTGGCTTTGCACCCGCGCAACCGCTGGATGGGGCAATAAAACCTGGTGGATGAGCTGGTTCAGCGCCGGCAGATCCTCGCAATAGACGCGCAGGAGATAATCGGCCTCGCCGGTCAGGGTCCAGGCCGAGATTACCTCGCGCCGCGCCTCAATGAGTTGGGCAAAGGCGCGGGCGGTTTCAGGCGCGTGGCTGGCCATCTGCACCTGAACGAAGCTTTGCACATGCAGCCCGACCCGGGTCGGGTCCAGCCGCGCCGCATAACCCAGGATATAGCCCTGGTCCTCAAGCCGCTGGCGCCGCCGCCCGGCCTGGGAGGCGGACAGGTTCAGCCGCTCGCCCAATTCCTGGGCGGTCAGGTGGGCGTCCTTCTGGAGCGCGTCCAGAAGCCGTGAGTCGGTATTGTCGAGCATGCGTGCCTCTCGCGTGTTTTGGGCATTCTATGCGGGATTGCCGCAAAACTCACGGGGTTTTGACGGGTAAACGCGCGGAATTCCCGCGTGGCCTGCGTCAAAATGACCCGAGAGACGCTTAACATGTTACAGGAGATACCCATGGGCCCCTTCCCGCATGATGCCCCGCGCGCCACGATCTCGGATGAAAACCCCGCCGGCACCGATGGGTTTGAGTTTGTCGAGTTTGCCCACCCGGAGCCGCAGGAGCTGCGTGACCTGTTCACCCGCATGGGCTTTGTCCATGCCGCCAACCACAAGACCCGGGCGGTGGAGCTGTGGCAGCAGGGCGATGTCTCCTACCTGATCAACATGGAGCCGGGCAGCCATGCCGCGGAATTCATCGCCGAACACGGCCCCTGCGCGCCCTCGATGGGCTGGCGGGTGGTGGACGCGCGGCACGCCTTCGACCACGCGGTCAAGATGGGTGCGGAACCCTATGAAGGCCCTGGCAAGGCGATGGATGTGCCCGCGATCTACGGCATCGGTGGCTCCCTGATCTATTTCATTGACCAGTATTACGACACCTGTGCCTATAACGAGGAATTCGATTGGGTCGACAAGGCGCACCCCAAGGGCGTGGGCTTCTATTACCTCGATCACCTGACCCACAATGTGTTCAAGGGCAACATGGATGTCTGGTTCAAGTTCTATGGTGATCTGTTCAACTTCACCGAAATCCGTTTCTTCGACATCCAGGGCAAGTACACCGGTCTGCTCAGCCGCGCGCTGACCTCGCCCTGCGGCAAGATCCGCATTCCGATCAACGAGGACCGGGGCGAGGAAGGCCAGATCGTCGCTTACCTCAAGAAATACAAGGGTGAGGGCATCCAGCATATCGCGGTGGGCACGGATGACATCTATGCCTCGGTCGATGCGATTGCGGAACGTGGGCTGAAGTTCATGCCGGGCCCGAATGAGGCTTATTACGACATGTCCTACGAGCGTGTCGCCGGGCATGATGAGCCCAAGGAGGCGATGATGAAACACGGCATCCTGATCGATGGCGAAGGCGTCGTCGGCGGGGGCGAGACGAAATGCCTGCTTCAGATCTTCTCGAAAACCGTGATCGGGCCGATCTTCTTCGAGTTCATCCAGCGCAAGGGGGATGACGGGTTCGGCGAAGGCAATTTCAAGGCGCTGTTCGAGTCGATCGAGCGTGAGCAGATCGAGAAGGGCGAGTTGTCGGCAGCCAAAGGCACCGCGGCGGAGTAAGCGCAGTCAAACGGTCTGCGCGGTGCCCGCGCAGGCTCGATCACTCACGGGGCTGCGCCCCGCTCGGGTGGGCGTCCGTGGAGAGCGGGCGCCCATTTGCTTTTGTCAGGTCTGGATGAACCGGGTTACTGGATCAGGATCGCGCCGCGCTGGTAGCTGCCCGCATCCTCGCTGCCATCATCGTAAAGCACGCGCACGGAGACGGCGTTCACGGACCCGAGCGGGAAGCTGAGGAAGGGCAGATGGTTCTCGGCCTTCTGTGCATTGGGCACCGCTTCGTCCATATAGCAGGGCTCGGAATCCAGGGCGGTTTCCGCCCCGCCGTTCACCGAATAGAAAATCCGATCCATGCCGCAGCGCCAGGCCAGGAGGTTGGTGAAATAGAGCAGGTCGCGCCCGTCATATTCGCGCACCGCAACCCAACGGTCCTTGGTCGCCGCGAGCATCGGCTTGACCTCGGCGGCCGAGGTGAATTGCTGCGCCATGGCGGGACCCGCGAGCAGGGCGGCGGCCATCAGGCCTGTCTTCCAGTTCATTCGAGTCCCTCCTTGGGGCAAATCGCATGCGCCGCATTCCCATGCGGCCCGTTCCGCCGTATAGTGGCAGAAAAAATCCGGGCAGGCAAAAGACGATGGCACGATCAGCGAAAAAGCGTCCTGAGTTCAACATCTTCATCGTGGCACAGGCCGGGCGCCTAGGCTACGAGGCCCTGTTGTTCGCGGCCTCACTTAAGCAGTCTGACCCGGGTTTCAAGGGCCGTCTGCTGGTCGGCGAACCCCGGCCGGGCCCGCGTTGGGAGCAGGATCCGCGCCTGCCGGACCATATTCGCAAGGCCCTGGAGGCACTGGGTGCGGAAATCGTGCCCTTCGAGACGCCGGTGTTCGGCGGGCCTTACCCCAACGGCAACAAGATCGAAGGGCTGCTGGCCCTGCCCGAAGGGGAGCCTTTCGTCTTCTTCGACACCGATACGTTGGTGACGGGGCCGCTGTCGGAGGTGGCGTTCGATTTCGACCGCCCTTCGGCCTCGATGAAACGCGAGAATACCTGGCCGACGATCGAGCTTTACGGGCCGGGCTATGGCGCGATCTGGAAATCGCTCTATGACAAGTTCGATCTGGCGTTCGAACCCACCCTGGACCTGTCCCAGCCTGACGAATACTGGCAGCGCTACATGTATTTCAACGCGGGCTGGTTCTTTGGCCCGTGCCCGCGGGAGTTCGGCCGACGGTTCCTGGACTATGCCCGGGCCATCGAGGATGACCGGCCCGAGGAGCTGGTCTGCCAGCAGCTCTACCCCTGGCTCGACCAGATCGCACTGCCGCTGGTGGTGGCCAGTTTCGGCGGCGGACGTCCGGGGCCGGAGCTGGCCGGGCTGGACGGCGACGTGACCTGCCACTGGCGTATCCTGCCCCTGATGTATGCCCGCGAAAGCGACCGGGTGATCGAGGTGTTGGAGGAAGTCGCGGCCCCCAACAAGATCAAGAAGGTGCTGAAGGAATACGAGCCGATGCTGCGCATGATCTACCAGGGGCGCGGGCAGAAGGTGCGCGCAATGTTCGACCGCGAGAACCTGCCCAGGCGCGAACAGCAGATCCGCAACCAGATCAAGCGTGAAGGGTTCTGGATGCGGTGAGAGATGCGCGGGTTTGCGCCCGAACGTCGGGCCCGCTGCGCGGACCCTCCTTTTCGATCACCGGGGGTGCCGCGCTGGCGCGCGGCGTCGCCACGCTCCACCTTCTTGCCTCCGGCGGGGATATTTCAGGCAAGATAAAGAGGCAGGCGTCGCGGGTGCAGGTGGTGTTTCAGGCCGCCATGACCGCGCCACAGAGGCGGTCGGCGTTGGAGACGACGAAATCGACAAGCTCCATCGGATCGGCGGATTTGATGCGGATCTGACCATCTTCGACCCCGACCAGTTCGACCAGCGACAGCTGATCGCCATCAACGAAGCCCATCTGCCAGTCGGGTAGCTGGCGCAAGACCAGGGCGCCTTCGGCCACGACGGTGAAGTTGCTGTGGCGTGGATCGGACTTGATGCGCGGCAGGATGGCCTCCAGCGCTTCCGCTTCGCCCTCCAGATACTGCACGAAGAAGTCCTCTTCCCGGTGCAGAAAACCGGTCACGCCGAGCCGGGCGTTGTTACGCTGGCACGCCTCCAGGATGTCGTTGTGAAAGCCGGGATCGGGGGGCAGCAGTGCGCGGCTGTGGTAGATCAGATAGGACAGGGGCATGAAATCCTCCAAAGTAAAATTGACGCCATCTTGCGCCAAGAAGGCCGATTATTCCTGAATACTGGTCTTCTGGGGGAGGGGCGCGAAGGGTGTTCTGCAAGTTGGCTGCAAATCGGAACGGAAATCCACCTTTTGCATATGGGGCGATCATCCTCCCGAACCGCGAAACCCCCGTTGAAGCCTGCGCATGAAGCCAATACGCTGCGCCGGAATGAATTCAGGGAGATGACCATGACCGATACCCCCCAGGGCTTTGATACGCTGCAAATTCACGCGGGCGCGGAGCCCGATCCGGCTACCGGTGCGCGGCAGGTGCCGATCTATCAGACCACCGCTTACGTTTTCAAAGACGCGGCCCATGCGGCGCGGCTCTTCAATCTGGAAGAGGTCGGTTACATCTACTCGCGCCTGACCAACCCCACGGTTGGTGCGCTGCAGAACCGGATCGCGGCGCTGGAAGGCGGGGCAGGGGCGGTCTGCTGCTCGTCCGGGCACGCGGCGCAGATCATGGCGCTGTTCCCGCTGATGGGGCCTGGGCTGAACATCGTGGCCTCGAACAAGCTTTACGGCGGTACGGTCACCCAGTTCACCCAGACCTTCAAGCGTTTCGGCTGGGAAGCCAAGCTTGTCGATTTCGACGATCCGGCCGCGGTCGAGGCCGCCATCGACGAGAACACCCGCGCGCTGTTCTGCGAGACGCTGGCGAACCCGGCGGGCGTGCCGACCGATATTCCGACCATCGCCGCCATCGGTGACAAGTCGGGCATTCCGCTGGTGGTCGACAACACCTCGGCCACGCCCTACCTGGTGCGCCCGATCGAACTCGGTGCGACCCTGGTCGTGCATTCGACCACCAAATACCTGACCGGCAACGGCACGGTGACCGGCGGCGCCATTGTCGACAGTGGCAAGTTCGACTGGATGCAGAACGACAAGTTCCCGTCGCTGTCCAAGCCTGAACCGGCCTATCACGGGCTCTGCTTCGGCGAGGCGCTGGGGCCGATGGCCTTTACCTTCCATTCGATCGCCATCGGGCTGCGTGACCTGGGCATGACGATGAACCCGCAGGCGGCGCATTACACGCTGATGGGGATCGAGACCCTGTCCCTGCGGATGGAGAAACATCTAGCCAACGCGCAGAAGGTCGCGGAGTGGCTGGAGGCGGATGATCGGATCGAGGCGGTCAACTACGCCGGTCTGGACAGCTCGCCTTACAAGGCGCTCGCGGACAAGATCAGCCCGAAAGGTGCGGGCGCACTGTTCACGGTTGCCGTCAAGGGCGGTTACGAGGCCTGCGTGAAACTGGTCGACAACCTGAAACTGTTCAGCCACGTCGCCAACCTGGGCGACGCGCGCTCGCTGATCATCCACTCAGCCTCGACCACGCACCGTCAGCTGTCGCCGGAGCAACAGGTGGCCGCCGGTGCCGCGCCCAATGTGGTGCGCCTGTCGATCGGCATCGAGGACGCGGCGGATATCATCGCCGATCTGGACCAGGCCCTGGCCGCCGCCACCGCCTGATCGGCATCACCTATGAGAAAGAAAACCCCGCCTCGGAGGAGGCGGGGTTTTCTATTGATTCAGTTTGTAAATTTCGTGCCGCAAAGCATTGGTATCAATTGGTAATTTTGAACTCCATTACCACTTCCGCGCGCAGCTCCAGCTCGCCCTGTGCAATCGGCACGCCACCCGCATCGCCCATCGCCATCTCGGCCCGCATCATCGGCATCGGGGTGGTCTGGGTCGAGGGCTCGCGGATCGCCATCACCGGGCCCAGGCGCAGCCCGGCGGCTTCGGCGTAGAGCGCGGCGCGGGCTATGGCGTCGGCCACGGCCAGTTTGCGCGCAGAGGCCTCAAGCGGCCCCGGTTCCTGAAGAGTGAATTGCAAGCCTCTGAATTCATTGGCACCGTCCGCCACGACCGCATCCAGGATCCCGCCCAGGGCGGACAGGTCGCGGGCGCGGATGGTCACTGTGTTCGAGGCTTCGAACCCGACCACCTTCGGCGGGACGTTGTGGTCATTCGAGCGGTCCCAGATCGGCGACAGGGACAGGCCGCTGGTCTGCATGTCCCGCGCGGCGATGCCCGCCTCGGAAAGCCGTGCCAGCACTGCCGCCGCGCCCGCATTGGTCGCCGTCAGCGCCTCCGCCGCCGTTGCCGCCTGATGGCGCACGCCCAGGGTCAGGACGGCCATATCGGGCGCCGCGCGGGCCACGCCCTCACCGGTTACCGTGATGCGACGGGCTGCATCCTCGGCCAAAGCCGCGCCTGCGCCGACAAGACAACTGGCCGCAAGTGCCAGCCCCATAATGATTTTTCTCATATCTGCCTCCATTCCTGTCCATAGGATGCGCTGTTTCCCGCCCTTGCCAAGCCCCGGCGGGACTGAACCCTTCCCATGGGCAAAAACCTGCTATAGTTTCAACGCGGTGGCGGCGGATGCGCCTCCGTAGGGGAATTTTGCAGGCAAGGCACTCTATGAAACCGAATTTTGCTCTGGACCTCAGCCACGAGGGCATCGGCCTGTTTCACCGCGCCAAGGGCGGTTGGACCCTGGTGGGCGACGTGGCGCTGGATGACCCGGAGCTGACCGGCAAGATCGAGATGCTGCGCAAGACCGCGGCCGACCTGTCGCCCGGGGGCTTTACCGCCAAGCTGATCATTCCGGAAAGCCAGATCCTGTTCACCACGCTCACCGCGCCGGGGCCTGACGACATCACCCGCGAGGTGCAGATCCGCGCCGGGCTCGAAGGGCTAACGCCCTATGAGGTGGGCGAACTGGTCTTCGACTGGCAGGCCGAGGGCGACGAGGTGCACGTGGCGGTGCTGGCGCGCGAGACCCTGGCCGAGGCCGAGGCCTTTGCAACCGAACACCGTATGAACCCGGTCAGCTACGTGGCGCGCGGCAAGCGCGGCACTTTCAAGGGTGAGGCTTTCTTTGGTCGCACCGGGGCTGCTTCGACCCTGCTGGGTCCCGCACAGCAGGTGGAGCGGGACAAGAAATCCGTGCCGCTGATGAAAGGCGCAGCCCCTGTGGCGGAGGCCCCTGCGCCCGCCCCGGAGCCCATATCCGAGCCCGCACCCGAAGAGGCGTTGCCCGAGGTAGCGTTGGACGAACCCGTGCGCCTGGAGGATCCGATCCTCGCCGAGGAACCGCCGACGGAAGAACCGCAGGTCGATCTGGCGCCCTTCCCGGACCTGCCGGGGGAGGTCTCGGACCCTGCGCCCGAAACTGCACCGGACCCGGTGCCCGAACCCATTGCCGCGCCGGAACCAGATCTTGCGCTCGACCCGTTCATGCAGGTCGAAGACCCCGCGCCTGCTCAGGAGCTGGAAGAGTTCGAGAACCGGCTGGCCGATGTCCCCGACCCAGAGCCGGAACCGGAGGCAGACGACGCGCTGCTCGCGCCCTTCCCGCCGCCCCCCGCCGAAGGGGATGACGAACCCGCCCTGCCGCCGATCACCCCGGTGATCCGCGATCTGCCTGAGGACGCGACCCCGGCCAAGGGCAAGAGGGCTTCGGGCAAGGGCAAGGCGAAAGCCAAGCGTGGCAAGCAAGCGAAGGCGGCGAAGGCCTCGGAAACATCTGCGGCGCCAACTGCCAAGGCCGCGATGGACGGGGATGCGGGCGAGCCCCCCGTCTCCGAAAACAAAGCATCGAAAGATACGCCCAAAGAGGCCGAGATCACATCGGTCCCGTCGACCGTACTCGCTGAGGCACCTGAGGAACCCGCACCGGCCTTCGCGTCGCGCCGGGGTAAGCCTGAGGGGGCTGCTCCGGCTGCGGCGGAGAAGGCGCCGGAGGTGTCGAAACCGGTTGAGACCGCCGCACAGGAGGTCGAGGCGAAACCTGCCAAGAAAGCCGAGGCGCCGACCGCGACGAAACCGACCGAAAAGGTGGACGTCTCGACCGACGAGAAAAGGACGGAAGTGCCGACCGATGAGAAACCGGTCGAGGAGAAATCCGCCGAGGCCCCATCGGCGAAACCCGCCAATGCGCGCCCGGCCCTGGGCGCCGTGGATCGCGGGGCCGTGCCCAAGGGCGCGCCGGGCCTGTCCGGTCTGAAGCGGGATGCCGCCGCACCGAAAGCACCGGAAGACAAGGGCGGCCATGCGGGCAAAGCGCCGAAACCTGCGCCCGATGTGCCGGTCACGGCGGATCGCCTGCCCGACGAGCCGCCCGCAAAACACGCCCGGACCAACGAGGTCAAGGAGCGCGGGGCGGCCATTGCGCGGGACGCTGGCAAATCCGGCCAGGCGCTGCTGTCTTCGGCGCGCAAGGGGCTGGGCAAGGGCATCGCGGGCATCACGGGCGCGGCAGGTCGCGCGGGCAAGGCCGCTGCCGCAGCCCGGGTGGAACGCAAATCCGCCAAGCCGGACGCAAAGCCAGACACGCGCCCGGCGGTGGCGTCGACCTCGGCGGCCAAGACCGATGAGACCGGCAAGCCTTCGGCGCTCGCAGCCTTCCTGGCGAGCCGGACGAAAGAGGACGCAGGCGTGGGCAACGAGGCGGCGACACAGCCCGTGACGCCTCCGCCCGCTGCGAAATCCGACACCGCAATTGCCCCGCCGCCCAAGCGCAGCGAGGCGGAGGCGATGACCGTCTTCGGCGCGCGTCAGACCGGTTCCGTGGGCGGCAAGCCGCGCCACCTGGGTCTGGCGCTGACCCTGCTTTTGCTGCTGGCCATGGCCGTGGCGGCGGTGTGGTCGATGTTCTCGTTTTCGGACGGGCCGCAGGCGCGGTTCGACCAGCCCGACACCGAGTTCAGCGCTGAGGTGGAGCCGGAACTTGCCCCGGAACCCGAGCCCGAACTGCCTGCCGAAGACGTCGCAGTTGCCCCGGAACCCGAACTGGCGCCGGAACCGGAGCCCACGCCTGAGGAACTGGCGGAACTGGCGCCGGAGGAACCGGCCGTAGATCCCGCCGCTGAGGCGGTCGTCGAGCCGGAGCCCGAGCTGCCGCTCGTGCCCGAGCTGTTGGACCGCGAAGCCGCTGAGGCGCGTTACGCGGCCACGGGCATCTGGGAGCGTGCGCCGGACGGGGCCGAGGCGCCGTTGGGCGGTCGGATCAGTGACATCTATATCGCCTCGATCGATCCGGAAATCCGGGGCCGCGACCCGGTCGCCCTGCCGCGTCTGGGCGAAGGGCAGCGCCAAGGCCGACCAGCTTTACCTGCCGCGCCCGCCCCGCCGGGCACGACCTTCGATTTCGACGAGCGCGGCTTGGTGCGTGCGACGCCCGACGGGGCGCTGTCGCCGGATGGCATCCTGGTATTCAGCGGCACGCCCGAGGTCACCACCGGTCGCCGTCCCGGCACGGCCGTGCCCGAGGTCACCGATGATGGCGCGCCGGAGCTTCCGCGCATCCGTCCGACCCGCCGCCCCGAAGGGCTGGTCGAAAACAACGAGCGCGCCACGCTTGGCGGGTTGTCGCGTGACGAGCTGTCGGCGATCCGCCCGACCCGCCGCCCGGCGGCCCTGGCCGCCGTCGCAGCCGCCACGCCGGACGCTGAAACCGTGGACGCCGCCGTGGAGGCGGCCATCGAAGGGCTGAGCGAAGAGGCCCTGGCGGGCGCGACCTCTTCCGCCGTGGCCAATTCCCCGCGGCCGGATCGCCGCCCGGCGGATTTCGACGAGATCGTTGCAAGGGCCGAGGACAATTCCGATGGGTCGGTCGCCGTGGCGACCACCGCTTCGGTCCAGCCGTCGATCCCGACCAGCGCTTCGGTGGCGGATCAGGCCACGATCGACGGTGCGCTGAACCTGCGCCGGATCAACCTGATCGGGGTCTACGGGGCCTCGAACGCACGCCGTGCGCTGGTGCGGCTGCCGTCCGGGCGGTTCATCAAGGTCAGCGTGGGGGATCGTCTGGATGGTGGTCGGGTCACCTCGATCTCGACCAACAAGCTGATCTATCAAAAGGGCGGGCGCAACCACACGCTGGAAGTGCCCAGCTGAGGTAAGCGTGCTTACCTGACCGTGCCGTACGTGCCGCCGAGGAAGGCGAGGGGAACCGCATCTTCGGTTGTCACGCGGGTCACGCGCCCCAGAACGATGGAGTGATCTCCGGCCAGGGTCACCGTTTCCGTCGCACATTCCAGCCGCGCCGCCGCGCCGTGGATCAGCGGCATCCCATGCGGGCCGGGGGTCCAGTCACACAGGTGAAACGGCTGCGCATCCCGCGCGAAGGCGTCCGACAGCGGGCGCTGATCGGCGGTCAGGATATGGATCGCGAAATGGCTGGCCTGCGCAAAGGTGTCGTGGCGTTCGGACACAACCGCCGGGCACCACAGCACCAGGGGCGGGTTCAGCGAAACGGACGTGAAGCTGTTCGCGGTCATGCCGATCGGCCCGGTCTGGGTGCCGGTGGTCACCACGGTCACGCCGGTGGCGAACTTGCCAAGGGCGGCGCGAAGCTCGATCGCGTGTTCCGGGCCGGGATTGAAGCTGTTCATGGTCGTCCTGTTGCGCGCGGATGCGTTGCGGTTCAGGCGCGCACACTACTGGCGCCGTGCGCGAAGGAAAAGAGCGAATTGGGTCCTTCTGTCGCAGTTCCGAGGGCGGCCGTTGTTCGGTGTGGTCCGGTGATCCGTGATCCAAAAACGGCATTTCATGTCGGGAAGCGACGCTGGGCATGAGAATCCGCCGTTATTCTGACCCGAAGGACTGTCATTCTGGAGGTGTGGGGCATGCAGACCCAGGCAAAGGTTGTTGTCATCGGTGGGGGTGTCGTCGGTTGTTCGGTGCTCTATCACCTGGCGCGGGGCGGCTGGACCGACGCGCTGTTGCTGGAGCGTTCGGAGCTGACCTCGGGCTCGACGTGGCATGCGGCGGGGGGCATGCATACGATCAATGGTGATCCCAACGTGGCCAAGCTACAGCAGTATACGATCGACCTTTACAAGGAGATCGAGGAGCTGTCGGGCCAAGCCACTGGCGTGCACCTGACCGGCGGCGTCATGCTGGCCGCTACGCAAGCGCGCATGGACTGGTTGAAGGGACTGGTCGCCAAGGGGCGGTATCTGGGCATTGAAGCCGATATCATTTCCCCCGAAGAAGCCTATGAGGCGATGCCCCTGCTGGACCCGTCGAAATTCGTCGGCGCCGTGCGCACCTATGTCGACGGCCACCTGGACCCGTCGGGCGTGACCTACGCCTACGCGAAAGCCGCGCGCAAGCTGGGGGCCAGCGTTGAGACCCACACCAAGGTCGAGGCGATCGCCCGCCACGCGGACGGCTGGAAGCTGACAACCAACAAGGGTGAGGTGATCTGTGAACATGTGGTCAACGCGGGCGGGCTCTGGGCACGTGAGGTCGGCCGCATGGTCGGGCTGGAACTGCCGGTGCTGGCGATGGAGCACATGTACCTGCTGACCGAGGACATGCCGGAAGTGGCCGAGATCAACGCAAAGACCGGCACCGAGGTTCTGCATGCGGTCGACTTCGATGGCGAGCTCTACCTGCGTCAGGAACGCGGTGGGATGCTGATGGGCACATACGAGAAAGCCTGCGTGCCCTGGTCGCCAAAACAGACGCCGTGGAACTTCGGGCACGAGCTGTTGCAGCCGGATATCGAACGTATCGCGCCCTCGCTGGAGGTCGGGTTCGAGCACTTCCCCGCCTTCCAGAACGCGGGGATCAAGCAGATCATCAACGGGCCCTTTACCTTCGCCCCGGACGGCAACCCGCTGGTCGGTCCGGTGAAGGGGCTGCCGGGGTATTGGTGTGCCCTGGGCGTGATGGCCGGGTTCAGTCAGGGTGGCGGCGTGGGGCTGGCGCTGGCCAACTGGATGATCGACGGCGATCCGGGGTTTGATGTCTTCGCGATGGATGTCTCACGCTTCGGGGACTATGCGACGCTGGCCTATACCAATGAAAAGGTGCAGGAAAACTACTCCCGCCGTTTTTCGATCCGCTATCCGAACGAAGAGCTGCCCGGCGCGCGTCCGCTGAAGACGACGCCGATCTATGATCTGCTGGCGGCCAGGGGGGCGCAGTTCGGGGCCGCCCATGGGCTGGAGGTGCCGCTGTGGTTCGCCCCCGAAGGCGTCGTGGACCAGTTCAGCTGGCGCCGGTCGACGGATTTCGACACGGTCGGGGCGGAGGCCCGCGCAGTGCGCGACAGCGTCGGGCTGATCGAGACCTCGGGCTTTGCCAAATACACGGTGACCGGGGCAGGGGCCGCGTCCTGGCTCGACCGGATGCTGGCCTGTCGCATCCCCGCCGAGGGGCGCATGACGCTTGCGCCGATGCTGAAAGAAGACGGGCGGGTGATCGGGGATTTCTCTCTGGCCAATCTGGGCAAGGGGGAGTTCTTCATCGCGGGTTCCGGCGTGGCCGAGGATTATCATATGCGCTGGTTCGACCAGCATATGCCGGCGGATGGGTCCGTGCATCTGCAGGCCCATGGGGCGAACATGGTTGGCCTGTCGGTCGCCGGGCCGAACGCGCGCAACCTGTTGGCCAAGCTGGTGGATCGCGATCTGGACAGTTTCCGCTTCATGGACATTGCCCGCATGGATGTCGGCATGGCGCCCTGCCTGGTGGGCCGGGTCAGCTATACCGGCGATCTGGGCTATGAGCTGTGGATGGAGCCCGCCTATCAGCGTTACGTCTACATGCAGCTGATGGAGGCAGGGGCCGAGTTCGACATCCGCCCGGTCGGCATGCGCGCGCTGAATGCGCTGCGGCTCGAGAAGAACTTCGGCTCCTGGGCGCGGGAATTCCGCCCAATCTACACCGCGGATGAATGCGGTCTGGACCGGTTTGTCGCGCTGAGCAAGGAGGCTGACTTCATCGGCAAGGCGGCGGCTGCCGAACATCGCGCGGAGGGCGGCAAGCTGCGGCTGGTGAGTTTCGTGGTGGAGGCCAAGGATGCCGACGTGATCGGGGACGAGCCGATCTGGAAGGACGGCGAGGTTGTCGGCTGGGTCACCTCGGGCGGCTATGCCCATGCCTCCGGCGTCTCGGTTGCGATGGGCTATGTCCCGCGCGAACGGGCAGGGGAGGAGACCGGCTGGCAGATCGAACTGCTGGGTGAGCTGTTGGAGGCCCGCCCTCAACGCGTGCCTCTGTTCGACCCGGACGGCGCACGCATGCGGGGGTGAAGCGCCTGGCTCGCGGGCGGGTCCCTCCCGCCCATCGTCAAGGCCTTCGGCCTCTCCTCTGGTTGGGCGTGGCCGCGCTGCGCGCTGCGAAAAAGACGCAACCCTTGGAGTGATATAGAGATCTTGGGGCTTACTCAGCTGGGGCAAAGCCCGAAATCAACTGCCTGAGTCCAATCGCCGCCCCCGCCAGGATGCCCAGGAAGGTGACCGGGGCCGACCAGGCGAGCAGCGAGAAAGCGGACAGGCCCTGGCCGATCGAACAACCCACCGCCAGCACCGCGCCCTGGCCCATGATCACCGCGCCCAGGATCTGGCGTTTCAGCTCGCGGGGGTCTTCGCAGGCCTCCCAGCGGAAGTGGCCCTTGACCAGCGAGCCCAGGAAGGCGCCCAGCAGCACGCCCGCCACCGAGCCTACGCCGAAGTTCAGATTGTTGCCCGAGGAGGTCATCAGGTAAATGATCGTATCGCCCAGCGGGGCGGAAAATGTGTGGCTTTCCACCGGGATGGCGGAAAAGCCGTTTTGCAGGATGTACCAGGTACCGGCCCAGCCGGTGATCACGGCGATGCCTGCCATGGCGGCCCAGAAGACCTCCTTGTGGGCCGCGCGCAGCTCGGCGGAGGTGAACATGGCAGCGAAGATCAGCGCGCCGATGGCTATGCCCAGACCGGCGACTGGAAGGCCGGTCCAGGATGAAATCCCGTGGGCGATGCCAGGCAGGGGGGCGTCGATCACGTCGAGCTCGGGGAAGATGGCCACGCGCAGGGGGGACAGGGGGCCGGAGATCGCGACATAAGCCGACAGGCCCATGACCAGCACGATGACGAAGGCACGCAGGTCGCCACCGCCCAGCCGGGCCAGTGCACCGTAGCCGCAGTTGCCCGACAGGGCCATGCCGTAGCCGAACAGCAGCCCGCCCAGAACCGAGGCAAGCGGGTTCCATTGCTGACGCAGATAGGCGGCCTCATCCGCGCCAAGCCAGCCCAGGCCGATCAGCGCAAACGAGCCCATGACCGCCACGCCAATGGCAATGCCCCACATGCGCATGCGCAGGGAGGATCCGGCATAGAGCATGTCCTCGATCGCGCCTAGGGTGCAGAAGAGGCCAAGCCGCGCGGCCAACCCCAGCAAAAGCCCCCCGAACAGCCCGACAAGGGCCGCGAGGCTGGCGTCACTGATCCAATCGAACATGTTTTCCCTCCCGCGCGCCCCAGAACGCCACCGGGAGCCGGGCCTATTCGGCCGCTTTCGCCTGTGGCGCGTCCTCTTCCTCGGCGCAGAACATCTCGTAGATGGTTTCGAGGATGCGTCGGGGGCGGTCGTCGGTCAAGGAGTAGTAGATGACCTTGCCATCGCGACGGGGCGTCACCAAACCTTCCAGTCGCAGGCGGGCCAGTTGTTGCGACACCGCGGCCTGGCGGGCGTGCAGGAGCTGTTCCAGCTCGGTCACCGATTTCTCGCCGGTAACGAGGTGGCACAGGATCATCAGGCGGCCTTCGTGAGAGATCGCCTTAAGCAGATTCGACGCGTCACAGGCGCTGGCCATCATCTTGTCCAGCTCCTCGGGTGCCATGTCCTCGCGGATCACCGGCAGTGCCATATCGTCGTCCTTTCAACTCGCATCACGATTTACCTCCCATACAGCAACGGAGGTGGGGCGCGCAACCGGACGCCGGGTCGCAGTTACCGGGGTGTGGCCCCCATGTGACCGTGCGGTGACCTCAGCCCTGAACCGGTTCGAACCCCAAGTGGTCGGCCAACAGCCCGCCCAGCAGACCCCAGAAGAAATCCTCGCCCGGATAGCCTTCGATCCGCGCCAGTTCCCGGCCATCTTCGACCAGCACGAAGGTCGGCGTGAACAGGACCGGTCGGGCGAAACTTATGCCGGTCACGTCGCTGCGGGTGTCCACGATCTCGACCTTGCGCAGCGGCGCGGTCTGGCCTTCCGGCGTCTTCGGGTAGATGTCGCCAAGTTCGGCCTCCCAGCGGGCACACCACATGCAGCCGGGTTCCTCGACCATGACAAGTTCGGCGGCCATGGCCGGTACTGTCGCCACGATCAGAGCCGCCGCAGCGGCGAGTTTGCGCAAGAATGCCATCCTGGCTCCAATTCCTTCATGCCGACCCGTTGACCGGCGGTGTCAAACAATAATAACTGAATATGTGCAATGATCAAGGACGGGCCATGTTCGACATCTCCCTTGCCGGGGCCGCCATGGCCGGGCTTCTGAGCTTCTTTACCCCGTGCATCCTGCCGATGGTGCCGTTCTACTTGAGCTATATGGCGGGGCTGTCCATGTCCGAACTGACCACGGAGGGCGAGATCGCCCCGGGGGCGCAGCGCCGCCTGGTGACGTCGGCAATCATGTTCGCCCTGGGCGTGACCACCATCTTCATGCTGATGGGCATGGGCGCGACCGCGCTGGGCCAAGCCTTTGCGCAGTGGAAACAGGTGCTGGCCTATGCAGGCGCCGGGCTGCTGTTTGTCTTCGGTCTGCATTTCCTGGGGGTGATCCGGATTGGCATCCTCTATCGCGAGGCGCGGATGGAAAGCTCGGCGGAACCCACCACGGTGATCGGCGCCTACCTGATGGGGCTTGCCTTCGGTTTCGGCTGGACACCCTGCGTGGGCCCGGCGCTGACTGCGATCCTGATGATGGCGGCGGGCATGGGCAGCCTGGCGCAGGGGGCGGGGCTGTTGGCGGTTTACGGCCTGGCGATGACCGCGCCCTTCGTTGTGGCCGCGCTGTTTGCCCGGCCCTTCCTGGGATGGATGGCGCGCAACCGGCGCCACCTGCCGAAGGTCGAGAAGGCGATGGGCGCGATGTTGATCCTGTTTGCGGTGCTGATTGCGACCGGGTCGGTCAACGTGATCTCGAACTGGCTGATCCAGGCCTTTCCGGGCTTCATGAACATGGGGTGACTTGACGGATTACACGCTGAGGAGGACAGCATGCGACAATTCGGAACATTGATTGGCGCGCTTTTGTTGGCGCTACCGGCCTTCGGGGCTGAACTGGGTGACGACGGGCTGCACAAGGCGGCCTGGATGCGCGACACGTTCAAGGACATGGGCGAGGACCTGGCCGAAGCCAGTGCCGAAGGCAAGCGCCTTCTGGTCATCTGGGAACAGCGCGGATGCATCTACTGCACGAAAATGCATGAAGAAATCTACCCGGTGGATCGGATCGACGCGCTGCTGCACGAGCATTTCTTCGTCGTGCAGATGAACCTGTTCGGTGATGTCGAGGTGACGGATTTCGACGGCGATGTGCGCTCGGAAAAGGACATGGCGATGAAATGGGGAATCATGTTTACCCCGACGCTGATGTTCTTCCCGGAAACGGTCGACGACGGTATGCATGGCGGGGACGCCGCAGTGGTCCAGATGCCCGGCGCCTTCGGGGTTGGCACCACTGGGGATCTGCTGACCTGGGTGGTCGAAAAGGGCTACCTGGGGGCGGAAAACTTCCAGAAATATCATGCCCGTAAGATCAGTGAGCGCCGTGCCGCCAGCGAGTGATGTTCGGCTGATATCGCAAGGATATTGCGCGGCTGCGCACGAATAATTCAAAAAATCGAATTCGTTGTTGCGAATATGTCGGGCCCTCGCTACGTTATGTCGCACAAGTTCATGGGAGGAAACATGAAGCCGACAAGGATTACACTTGCAGCCATCATGCTATGCGGGCTGGGAACCGCGCAGGCCGAAACGGTCGCGCCGACCGATGTCATCTGGACCGAGGATGGGAGCATCGAACAGTCGCTGACCGGTGTGCCGGGAAATGCCGAAGAGGGCGCCAAGGTCGTTTCGACCAAATCTCTGGGCAATTGCATCGCCTGCCACGAGATCACGGACCTGGCCGATGTGCCGTTCCATGGTGAGGTGGGGCCGCTGCTGGACGGGGCGGGTGACCGCTGGACCGAAGGCGAATTGCGCGGGCTTCTGGCCGACGCCAAGATGATCTTCGACGGCACGGTGATGCCGTCCTTCTACAAGACCGAGGGCTTCAACCGCCTGGGCAAGGCCTATACCGGCAAGGCCCATGAAGGCGATGTCGAACCCCTGCTGTCCGCCCAACAGATCGAAGATGTGGTCGCTTACCTGATGACGCTGAAATAAGCGCATCCGGCCTGCGACACCTGACTACTTTCAAGGAGAAACTGATGAAACTCACGCGACGTGATGCATTGGCGATCGGCCTGGGGGCCACCGCCGTTGCCATGCTGCCCCTGCGCGCCAGCGCTGCCGCCGACGAGGCCATCGCCGCCTTTACCGGTGGGGCCGAAGTGGGCGCGGGCGACATTACCCTGACCGCCCCTGAGATTGCCGAAAACGGCAACACCGTGCCGGTGTCGGTCGACGCGCCTGGTGCGGCCTCGATCATCGTTCTGGCCGCGGGCAACCCGACCCCGGGCGTGGCCCAGTTCAACTTCGGTGAAGCCTCGGGCAGCCAAGCTGCCTCGACCCGTATCCGTCTGGCCGGCACCCAGGACGTTGTCGCCATCGCCAAGATGGCCGATGGCAGCTTCATCCAGGCCTCGTCGACCGTGAAGGTCACCATCGGCGGCTGCGGCGGCTGAGTTCGGAGCAATCCCAGCGAAAGTGGAAACCGGTTTCGCGGTTCGGGATTGCGACCACTAAAGTTTAGGAGAACGGAAACATGGCATCTGGTGTCAAACCCCGCGTGAAAGTCCCGAAAACCGCCGCTGCCGGCGATACGGTGACCCTGAAAACCCTGATCAGCCACAAGATGGAAAGCGGCCAGCGCAAGGACGGCGACGGCAATGTGATCCCGCGTTCGATCATCAATCGCTTTACTTGTGAGTTCAACGGCAAGTCGGTCCTGGACGTGACCCTGGAACCTGCGATCTCGACCAACCCCTATTTCGAGTTCGAAGCCGTGGTCGATGCCTCGGGTGACTTCAAGTTCACCTGGTACGACGACGACGGCGATGTCTACGAGACGTCGAAATCGATCACCGTCAGCTGACGCAGACGGCAGGGAGGAGAAACGCATGAAAAGCCAAATGCACAAAAGCATTGCAGCCATCGCAACCGCCTCGATCCTCGGGGCGGGGGCAGCCTTCGCCGATGAAGAGGCCGAGCTGATCGTCAATGGCGAGATCGAAATGGTCACCCGGACCGCCGCGCCCGCGCACCTGTCGGATGCGCTGGACGAGGTGCTGTCGGGCTGGCGCTTCCGTTCGGACCTGACGCAGGAAATGCAGATGGACGATTTCGACAACCCGGGCATGATCTGGGTCGAAACCGCTGCCGAGCTCTGGGGTACGCCGGAAGGCACCGAGGGCAAATCCTGCATGGATTGCCACGGCGCACCAGAGGAAATGGCGGGCGTCAAGGCCGTCTATCCGAAGTGGAACGAAGGTGCCGGTGAGGTCTATACGCTGCAGATGCAGATGAACGAGTGCCGCACCGAACGCATGGGCGCCGAAGCCTGGAAGACCGACAAGGGCGACAGCATTCCGATGGAAGCGTTGCTGGCCTCGGTCTCGCGCGGGATGCCTGTCAATGTCGCCATCGACGGTCCCGGCCAGTCGACCTGGGAGCTGGGGCGTGAGCTCTACTATACCCGCACCGGTCAGCTGGACCTGTCTTGTGCCTCGTGCCACGAGGACAACTACGGCAACATGATCCGCGCTGACCACCTGTCGCAGGGTCAGATCAACGGCTTCCCGACCTACCGTCTGAAGAACACCAAGCTGAACGGCGTGCATTCGCGCTTCAAGGGCTGTGTTCGTGACACCCGTGCCCAGACCTACAGCCCCGGTTCGCCCGAATTCGTGGCGCTGGAAATGTATGTCGCCTCGCGCGGAAACGGCCTGTCGGTCGAGGGCCCCTCGGTCCGCAACTAAGCTTTGACCCCGCGTGCTTGACGGCGCGCGGGGTTTTCTCCTCCGAACGCATTCAATTATCCGCATGTGAGCGGACAAGAAGGACAAGACGCATGATCTCTCGTCGCGATTTCCTGCAGGTGGGCATGGCCGCCTCGGCCATGGTCGGCGCCTCGGGCTTCGGCAACTGGGCGCGCCTGGCCGCGCAGCAGAGCCTGACCCAGGACCAGCTGCTGGGCTTTGACACCTTTGGCAATGTCAGCCTGATCCACGTGACCGACATCCACGCCCAGCTGATGCCGATCTATTTCCGCGAGCCCGAGATCAACCTGGGCGTCGGTGACGCGCGGGGCCAGATGCCCCATGTGACCGGGGCCGACTTCCGCCGCGCCTATGGGATCGAGGATGGCTCCCCCTCGGCTTATGCGCTGACCTACAACGATTTTTCCGCGCTGGCCAAGGGCTACGGCAAGCTCGGCGGGCTGGACCGCGTGTCGACCGTGATCAATGCGATCCGCGCCGACCGGCCTGATGCGCTGCTGCTGGATGGCGGCGACACCTGGCACGGCTCCTACACCTGCTTCCAGACGGAAGGGCAGGACATGGTCAACGTGATGAACGCGCTGAAACCCGACGCGATGACCTTCCACTGGGAGTTCACCCTGGGCTCCGACCGTGTGAACGAGCTGGTCGAAAGCCTGCCTTATGCAGCACTTGGCCAGAACATCTTTGACGCTGAATGGGACGAGCCGGCTGAGCTGTTCAAACCCTACAAGTTCTTTGAACGCGGTGGGGTCAAGGTTGCCGTGATTGGCCAGGCCTTCCCCTACATGCCCATCGCCAACCCGCGCTGGATGTTCCCGGAATACAGCTTTGGCATTCGTGATGAGAACATGCAGGCCATGGTGGATGAGGTCCGCTCCATGGGGGCCGAATGCGTCGTGGTCCTGTCCCACAACGGTTTCGACGTCGACAAGAAGATGGCGGGCCGTGTGAAAGGCATTGACGTGATCCTGTCGGGCCACACCCATGACGCGCTGCCCGAACCGGTGCAGGTCGAGCAGACCTTCATCATCGCCTCGGGTTCGAACGGCAAGTTCGTATCTCGCGTTGATCTGGACATTCGCGACGGCAAGATGATGGGGATCAAGCACAAGCTCATTCCGATCTTCTCGGACGTGATTGCGCCGGACCCGGTGATCACCAAGGTGATCGAGGAACAACGCACGCCCTACGCGGATCAGCTGTCCGAGGTGATCGGCCGCACCGATACGCTGCTCTACCGCCGTGGCAACTTCAACGGGTCGTGGGACGACCTGATCTGCGACGCACTGATTTCCGAACGCGAGGCCGATATCGCCATGTCGCCTGGCGTGCGCTGGGGGCCGTCGATCCTGCCCGGTCAGGAGATCACCCGCGAGGACATCTGGAACGTGACCTCCATGTCCTATGGTGAGGCGTACCGGACTGAAATGACTGGGGAATTCATCCATACCATCCTGGAGGACGTGGGCGACAACCTGTTCAACGAAGATCCCTATTACCAGCAGGGCGGCGACATGGTGCGTATTGGTGGCATGGGCTACCGCATCGACATCACCAAGCCGCAGGGCGAACGCATCAGCGACATGACCCTTCTGAAGACCGGTGAAAAGATCGACCCGTCCAAGACCTATGTGGTCGCCGGCTGGGCCTCGGTCAACGAGGGCACCGAAGGGCCGCAGATCTGGGACGTGGTGGAAAATCACATTCGCAAACAGGGCACCATCCAACTGGATCCGAACAACTCGGTCCAGGTGGTCGGCGCCTGACCGAACGACGCATTGAGGAGATTTGACTGATGTCAGATGATTTCGAAGGGGCGAAGACCTCGCGCCGCAATTTCCTGACCGGCGCCGCAGCGGCAGGTGCCGCGATGGGTGCCGCCGGGGCCGCGCAGGCCGCAGGCGACCCGCTGATTACCGAAGTACAGGACTGGGCCGCCGGTCTGGGCGACGGTGTGGATGCCAGCCCCTACGGCCTGCCGATCGAATATGAAAGCGACGTGGTGCGCCGCAATGTGGAATGGCTGACCGCCGACACAATTTCCTCGATCAACTTCACCCCGATCCACGCGCTGGACGGGACCATTACCCCGCAGGGCTGTGCGTTTGAACGTCACCATTCGGGTGCGATCGAGCTGCGCAAGGAAGATTATCGTTTGATGATCAACGGCTTGGTCGACACGCCGCTGGTCTTTACCTACGAAGACCTGGAGCGTTTCCCGCGTGAACAGAAGACCTTCTTCCTGGAGTGTGCGGCCAACACCGGCATGGAATGGGCGGGCTCGCAGCTCAACGGCGCGCAGTACACCCACGGCATGATCCACAATATGGAATACATCGGTGTCTCCCTGCGCACCCTGCTGGAAGAGGCAGGCCTGAATGCGGCCGGTGATTTCGCCGACAAATGGGTCTATGTCGAAGGGGCTGATGCCTCGTCGAATGGCCGGTCGATCCCGCTGGAAAAGGCGCTGGACGACTGCATGATCGCCTTCAAGGCCAATGGTGAGGCCCTGCGCAAGGAACACGGTTATCCGGTGCGCCTGGTGGTGCCCGGCTGGGAAGGCAACATGTGGGTCAAATGGCTGCGCCGGATCGAGGTCATGGACGCCCCGGTGGAGAGCCGCGAAGAGACCTCGAAATACACCGACACGCTGGAAGACGGCACCTCGCGCAAATGGACCTGGGTGATGGATGCGAAATCCATCGTGACCTCGCCCAGCCCGCAGAAGCCGATCGCCCATGGCAAGGGCCCGCTGGTCATCACCGGCCTGGCGTGGTCGGGCCGCGGCGCGATCACCGCCGTTGACGTCTCGCTGGATGGCGGCGTCACCTGGCAGGAGGCCCGCCTGGCCGAGCCCGGCAAGCCGATGGCGCTGAGCCGTTTCTACCTGGATATCGACTGGCAGGGTGAAGAGATGTTCATCCAGTCCCGCGCCATGGACGAGACCGGCTATGTCCAGCCCACCAAGGCGCAGCTGCGCGAGGTGCGCGGGCTGAACTCGATCTACCACAACAACTGCATTCAGACCTGGCATGTGAACGCCAAAGGGGAGGCCAACAATGTCGAAGTTTCCTAAACTCGCGCTCGCAGCCGCCCTGGCCCTGACCGCCAGCCCCGTCTGGGCAGAAAAGCTGGGTCTGGGCCGTCCCGCCACGCCCGATGAAATCGCGGCCTGGGATCTGGACATTCTGCCCGATGGCACCGGCCTGCCGGATGGGCAGGGCGATGTCTGGACCGGGGAAGAGGTCTTTGCCGAACATTGCGCCGCCTGCCACGGCGACTTTGCCGAGGGCGTGGACAACTGGCCGAAACTCGCAGGCGGCGCCGACACGCTGGACCACGAGGACCCGCTGAAGACCGTGGGCAGCTACTGGCCGTATCTCTCGACCACCTTCGACTACGTACGCCGGTCGATGCCCTTCGGCAATGCGCAGTCCATGTCGAATGACGATACCTATGCGATCGTGGCCTATATCCTTTATTCGAACGATCTGGTTGACGATGATTTCGTCCTGTCGAAAGAGACGTTCCTGGATGTGGACATGCCCAATGCGGCGGGGTTCATCGTTGATGACCGTGATGCGACCGAACTGGGGTCCTTCAACACCCGATGCATGGCCGACTGCAAACCGGGCGCGGTTGAGGTCGTGACGACCGTGGTCTTCCCGGGCGACCCGAACTCGGGCACCGATGCGACCCCGATCAGCCAGGCGGTGATGGGCACCGCGGGCGGTGCGGCGATGGAAGAGGACGCCGAGCCGGTGACCGAAGCGGCTGCAGAGGCGCCCGTCGAAACGCCCGCTGAACCGGTGGCCGAGGCGATGGTGCTGGACGCCGCTCTGGTCGAGAAGGGCGCGAAGGTCTTCAAGAAATGCAAGGCCTGCCACAAGGTCGGTGACGGGGCCAAGAACGGCACCGGTCCGGTCTTGAACGGGATCTGGGGCCGCACCGCGGGCACGGTCGAAGGGTTCAAGTATTCGAACGTCATGATCGGGGCCGGGGCCGAAGGTCTGGTCTGGAACGAAGAGACCTTGGCCGGATACCTAGAAAATCCGCGCAAGTATCTGAAGGGCAACAAGATGTCCTTCGCGGGGCTTCGCAAGGAAGCGGATATCGCGGCGATCCTCGAATACCTGAAATCGGTATCGCAGTAACACCAAGGCCGGGTGGGGGAGACCCCTCCCGGCCTTTTCATCTCTGCCGCGCCCAGCGGCCCCGCAAGAAAATTGC
This sequence comes from Aliiroseovarius sp., assembly GCF_965228805.1. NCBI lineage: Bacteria > Pseudomonadati > Pseudomonadota > Alphaproteobacteria > Rhodobacterales > Paracoccaceae > Aliiroseovarius > Aliiroseovarius sp. The sequence continues at coordinate 2,727,116 of NZ_CBDDIE010000003.1, forward strand.
GTCGAATGCACGGATCGAGATATGAATATTATTGCGGATAAAATGTCGCACCCCTACACTTTCCCCATGGGAAAGATTCGCGCGACAGTTGCGGTGGTTCTGATGGGAACCGCCATGTGTACCTCGGCCAGTGCAAATGAATTCGGCGACCCCGAACGGGGTCAAAAGGCGTTCGACGACTGCAAGTCCTGCCACTCGGTGGGCGAGGGGGCCAAGCATCGTGTCGGCCCGCATCTGAACGGCGTTTTCGGCCGTCGTGCGGGGGCCGAGGAGGATTTCAAATACTCCAACGGTCTGGCCCGCATGGGGCGCAAGGGGTTGGTCTGGGATTTCGACCTGCTGGACCGCTATATCGAGAACCCCAAGGCCTTCGCCTCGGACACGCGCATGGCCTATCGCGGCATGAAGGACGAACAGGAACGCGCCGACCTTCTGGCCTTCCTGCGCCAATACTCGGACAACCCGGGCGACATCCCCGAGGCGCCGCCCACCATTACCGGCACCGACCATTCCGTCGCGCCGGAGATCCTGGCGATCCAGGGCGACCCGGAATATGGCGAATACCTGAGCTCGGAATGCACCAGCTGCCACCAGATCAGCGGCGACAATGACGGCATCCCCGGCATTATTGGCTGGCCCGCCGAGGATTTCGTCATCGCCATGCATGCCTACAAGGATAAATTCCGCCCGCATCCCGTCATGCAGATGATGGCCGGGCGTCTTTCAAACGAAGAGATCGCGGCCCTGGCCGCTTATTTCGAGGCCGTGGAATAACCAAGCGTAACACGGCCCGCAGGCCCAACACGGGAGGATTTGGGACATGAAACTGAACAGACGCGGATTTCTGGGCGCCACGGCGGGCGCGGCAGCAGCAGCCAGCCTGTCGGCGCCGATGGCACAGGCCTCGGGCATGGGCAAACCCCGTGTGGTGGTGATCGGCGGTGGGGCAGGCGGGGCGACCTGCGCGCGCTATATCGCCAAGGATTCGAAGGGCGAGATCGACGTCACCCTGATCGAGCCCACCCGCACCTATTACACCTGTTTCTTCTCTAACCTCTACATGGCGGGCTTCCGCGAGCTGGGGTCGATCGCGCATAGCTACGGCAAGCTTGCATCCGAGTACGGCATCAACGTGGTGCATGACTGGGCGGTGAACATCGACCGCGAGGCGAAGACCGTGAGCCTCGCCGGTGGCGCGACGCTGAACTACGACCGCCTGGTCCTGTCGCCCGGCATCGACTTCGTCGACGGCGCCGTGCCCGGCTGGGACGTGACCAAGCAGAACATGATGCCGCATGCCTACAAGGCGGGTTCGCAATCGGAGCTGCTGAAAGCCCAGGTCGAAGCCATGCCCGAAGGTGGCACCTTCGCCATGGTCGCGCCGCCGAACCCGTTTCGCTGTCCGCCGGGGCCGTACGAACGTATCTCGATGATCGCGCATATCCTGAAGAACAAGAACCCGACCGCGAAGATCCTGATCGCGGATCCGAAGCCGAAGTTCTCGAAACAGGCGCTGTTCCAGGACGGCTGGAGCCGCCATTACGACGGCATGATCGAATGGGTCGGCCCGGATTTCGGCGGAAACAATGTCGAGGTGAACGCCGATGAAATGACCGTGTCGATCGACGGCGAGGTGACCAAGGTCGACGCCTGCAACGTGATCCCGGCGATGAAGGCGGGCCGCATCTGCGACATGGCGGGCATTACCGAAGGCAACTGGGCCCCGGTCATCCCCCACACGATGCAGTCCCGCGTGGACGAGAACATCCACGTGCTGGGCGACGCTGCCAACCAGGGCGACATGCCGAAATCGGGCTTTGCGGCCAACAGCCAGGCCAAGGTCGCGGCGATGGCCGTGCGCTCGGCCCTGACCGGGTCCAAACTGTTCCCGGCCAAGTTCACCAACACCTGCTGGTCGCTGATTGACGAGGGTGACGGGGTCAAGGTCGGCGCCTCCTACGAGGCCACGGACGAGAAGATCGCCAAGGTTGACGGCTTCATCAGCCAGGTCGGCGAGGATGCGGAGCTGCGCCAGGCCACGTTCGAGGAGAGCGTTGGCTGGTACCAGGGCATCACCTCGGACATGTTCGGCTGAACCCGCAAATCGGCGGGGCCATGCAGGCCCCGTTACTCACATACAAGGATCTGAAAAGATGCGTAAATTCCTGATGGCCGCTGCGGCTGCTGCCCTGACCACCCCGGCCTTCGCTGATGGCCACGGCGCGGGTCTGGCCACCACCTATGACTTCGACGGCAGCTTCGAGGACGCCACATTCGCCGTGGAAAGCGCCATCGTCGGCGCCGGTTTGGTGATCGACTATGTCAGCCACACCGGCGAGATGCTGAACCGCACTGGCGCGGATGTCGGCTCGGACGTGAAGATCTTCGAGGCCGCCGACATCTTCCTGTTCTGCTCGGCCGTGTTGAGCCGCAAGGTGATGGAAGCCAACCCGATGAACCTGGCCCATTGCCCCTATGGCATCTTCGTCGCCGAGCGCGAGGGCAAGGTGATGATCGGCTACCGCAACTACCCCGAGGGCGAGATGCAGGAGGTCCAGGCGCTGCTGGATCAACTGGCCCGCGAAGCTTCCGACAATTGATCAGACAACTGAGCTCTTCCGAGCGAAAACCCTGATGGTTTTCATTCCCTGACTGACCCGCGCGACTGGCTCGCGCGGGTTTTTTTTACTGTGGTACGGCGGGTAGCTGCGGGGCGGCGCCACGCTAGAAGTCGATCATCACGACTTCCAAATATTCGCCTTGGCCCATCCCACCCGGACTGGTAGACTGTTTGCGCGAACAGGCGGGGCGCTTCCAGCCCCGGAAAGGAGAGCGATGGAAACCGAATTTACACCCTATGCATCCCTGATCGGCGGCCTTCTGATCGGCGCGGCGGCCGTCCTTCTGATGTGGGCGCGCGGCAATGTCTTTGGCGCGACTGGCATCCTGTCCGGTGCCATCACCGGCCCGGATCGTGGCTGGCGGCTGACCCTGCTGGCGGGCATGATCAGCGGTCCCTGGGTCTATAAACTCGCCACCGGCGCTTTGCCCGTGGTGCAGCCCACCGTGGGGCTGGGCGTGATGGCCATCGGCGGGCTGGTGGTCGGCATGGGCGTGACATACGGCAGCGGATGCACCTCGGGTCATGGGGTCTGTGGCATGGCGCGCCTGTCACCGCGGTCGATCACCGCCACGCTGGTCTTCATGCTGTTCACCGGGATCACCGTCTATGTGATCCGCCATGGTATGGGGGGCTAAGCGCATGAAACACCTGATCCTCTACGCCGCTGGTTTGATGTTCGGCATCGGCATTTCCATGTCCGGCATGGGCAACCCGGCCAAGGTGCTGAATTTCTTTGACATTGCCGGAACCTGGGACCCCAGCCTGATCTTCGTTATGGGCGGGGCTCTGGTGGTGACCTTCATCGGTTATCGCCTGGTGCTGCGCCGCCCGGCACCGGCTTTTGACATCAGCTTTCACCTGCCAAAGTCCAGCGTAATCGACGCGCGGCTGATCGGCGGCTCGGCCGTGTTCGGCATCGGCTGGGGCGTGACCGGTTTCTGCCCCGGCGGCGCGCTGCCGGTCGTATCGACCGGCGCGCCTTCGGTCCTGGTCTTCATGGCTGCGCTGATCGCCGGTCAGCTGATCGCCCGCGCGCTGATCCAATCCGCGGCCACCCGCAACCCCGGCACCGCCGGCCCAACCGTCTGAGGCATCCCATGTCCTATCCGTCGAACCTGGAGATCAAACCCGAAGTCACGCCCTTTTTCGACTCCGAGACGAATACGATCACCTATGTCGTAAAGGACCCGGGCAGCGACGCCTGCGCGGTGGTGGATTCGGTGATGGACATCGACTATTTCGCCGGGCGGATCACTTATGACAATGCCGACAAGGTCATTGAATACATTCGTGAAAATGGGTTGCAGCTGGAATGGTTGATCGAAACCCACGTGCATGCGGACCACCTGTCGGCGGCGCCCTATATTCAGCAGGAACTGGGCGGCAGGATCGGCATCGGCGCCCAGATCACCGTGGTGCAGGAGACCTTCGGCAAGGTCTTCAACGAGGGCACGGAATTCCAGCGCGATGGCAGCCAGTTCGACGCGCTCTTTACCGATGGCGACACCTATCAGGTCGGCACGATGACCTGCGTGGCGATGCACACGCCCGGCCACACGCCCGCCTGCATGGTGCATGTCATGGGCGATGCGGCCTTTGTTGGCGATACGCTGTTTATGCCCGACTCAGGCTCGGCCCGGGCGGATTTCCCCGGGGGCGATGCCGGGCAGCTCTACGACTCGATCCAGCGGGTGCTGACCTTGCCAGACGCGACGCGGCTGTTCATGTGCCACGATTACGGCGGCCAGAACGGCCAGCGCGACTTTGCTTGGGAGACGACGGTGGGCGAGGAACGCGAAGGCAACATCCACGTCGGCGGCGGCAAGTCGCGCGAGGAGTTCGTGCGCTTTCGCACCGAACGCGATGCCACGCTGGCCGTGCCGCGCCTGATCATCCCGTCCCTGCAGGTCAACATGCGCGCGGGCGATGTGCCCGAGGACCCCGACGGCAATCCGATGCTGAAAGTGCCGGTGAACAAGCTATGATCCCGGGGCTCGAAGATGTGGACGTAAAGGCGCTGGACGACCGCGTCACCGTGGCGGGGCAGATCAGGCCCGACCATGTGCCCGCAATTGCCGCGGCGGGGTTTGCTTGCGTGATGATGAACCGGCCGGAACATGAAGAATATGGCCAGCCCGACTGGGGCGCGATCATCACCGCCTGTGAGGCCGCCGGGATCGAGGCGCGCTATGCCCCGATGAGCGACCGGGCCTCGGCCCTGCAGGCGGTGGACCTGTTTCGCATGGCGCTCTCCGAGGTTGACGGGCCGATCTTCGCCTTCTGCCGCTCCGGCGCACGGTGTGAGATCCTCTATCAGGCGGCGCTTGGATGAAAATCTCCGCCACGGCGCTGCGCCGCTATGTCCCGATCCTTGACTGGGGCCGCCGTTATGACGGGCAGGCGGCCTCGGCCGATCTGATGGCAGCGGTGATCGTGACGATCATGTTGATCCCGCAGAGCCTGGCCTATGCGCTGCTGGCCGGTCTGCCGCCGCAAATGGGGCTTTATGCGTCCATCCTGCCGCTGGTGGCCTATGCGCTGTTCGGCACCTCGCGCGCTCTGGCGGTCGGGCCGGTGGCGGTGGTCAGCCTGATGACGGCGGCGGCCGTGGGTGGGCTGGGGTTGGACAGCCCGGCGGACTACGCATTGGCGGCGATCACGCTGGCTTTTCTTTCCGGGATGATCCTGCTGGTCATGGGCCTGTTTCGCCTGGGTTTTCTGGCGAATTTCCTCAGCCACCCGGTGATTGCCGGGTTCATCACCGCTTCGGGCCTGCTGATTGCCGCAAGCCAGCTGAAACACATCCTGGGAGTGGAGGCGAACGGCCATAGCTTGCTGGCGATGTTGGGCGGGTTGATTGGCGACCTCGGCCAGACAAATCTGATCACGCTCGCCATCGGAACGGGCTCGGCAGCGTTCCTGTTCTGGGTGCGCAAGGGGCTGAAACCCTTGCTGACCTCGGCAGGCCTGCCACCGCGGCTGGCGGGCAACCTGGCCAAGGCCGGGCCGGTGGGGGCGGTGGCGGTCACGACGCTGCTGTCCTGGGGCTTTGACCTTGCGGGCAAGGGGGTGGCCATTGTCGGCGAGGTGCCCAAGGGCCTGCCGCCCCTGACCCTGCCCAGCTTCGACATGGCGCTCTGGGGGCAGCTCTTTGCTTCGGCGTTGCTGATTTCGATTATTGGTTTCGTCGAAAGCGTGTCGGTGGCACAGACCCTGGCCGCGAAGAAGCGTCAGCGCATCGTGCCGGATCAGGAACTGGTGGGGCTGGGCGCCTCGAACGTGGCTGCGGCGATCTCGGGTGGTTATCCGGTGACCGGCGGCTTTGCCCGGTCAGTGGTGAATTTCGACGCGGGCGCCGAGACCCCGGCGGCGGGCGCTTTCACGGCAATCGGCATTGCACTGGCGGCCCTGTTCCTGACACCGCTTCTGTATTTCCTGCCCAAGGCCACACTGGCCGCCACGATCATCGTTGCGGTGCTGAGCCTGGTGGACCTGGGTATCCTGAAACGCACCTGGGACTACCACCGCGCGGATTTCATCGCCGTAGCGGCAACCATAGCGCTGACGCTGGGGTTTGGGGTGGAAATCGGCGTGTCCGCAGGGGTGATCCTGTCCATTGCGCTGTTCCTTTACAAGACCTCGCGGCCTCATATCGCCGAGGTCGGCGTGGTCCCGGGCACCCAGCATTTTCGCAATATCAACCGGCATGAGGTCTGGACCCACCCGGAGCTGGTCACGCTGCGGCTGGATGAGAACCTTTATTTCGCGAACTCCCGCTTTATCGAGGATTACCTGCTGGAGCGTGTCGCAAAAGGCGGAGTGCGCCATGTCGTGCTGATGTGTTCGGCGGTGAACGAAATTGACCTCTCGGCGTTGGAGGCGCTGGAGGAGATCAACCGCCAGCTGGCCGACGAGGGCGTGACCCTGCACCTGTCCGAGGTCAAGGGCCCGGTGATGGACCGCCTGTCGCGGACCCATTTCCTGGCCGAGTTGACCGGCGAGGTTTTCCTGACCCAATACATGGCCCAGGCCGCGCTGGGGCCGGTGGATGGCTGTCCAGAGACGCGCGAGAACGTGGCGTAACAGGAAGTGGGTTTTATTGAACGCTTGTGCAATTCCTGCTAGGTCCGAACCCAACCGGATGAGGGAGGACACCCATGCAGATCACTGAAAACACCGCCGTTGTCGTGTCGGGCGGCGCCTCGGGCCTGGGCGGCGCGGTCGTGCGCGGCTTTGCGGCGGCGGGCGCCAAAGTCGGCATTTTCGACCTGAACGAGGATGCAGGCCAGGCCATGGCCGCCGAAGTGGGCGGTGCTTTCGCCAAGGTCGATGTGTCGAACCCCGACAGCGTGGCGGAAGGCTTCAAGACCCTGCGCGCCGTGCACGGGCAGGAGCGCGTCATGGTCAACTGCGCGGGCATTGGTCCGGCCTCCAAGACTGTCACCCGCGATGGCCCGCATGATCCGGCGATGTTTGCCAAGGTGATCAGTGTGAACCTGATCGGCACCTTCAACTGTGCCAGCCAGGCGGCTGCGGGAATGGTCGGGACCGATCCGGTGACCAGCGATGGCGAACGCGGCGTGATCGTGAACACTGCCTCGGTCGCGGCCTTCGACGGTCAGATCGGTCAGCTGGCCTATGCGGCGTCGAAGGGCGGCGTGGTCGGCATGACCCTGCCCATGGCCCGCGACCTGTCGCGCGAAGGCGTGCGCGTTGTCACCATCGCCCCGGGCCTGTTCAAGACCCCGTTGCTTGAGGGACTGCCGCAGGAGGTTCAGGACAGCCTGGGCGCGCAGGTGCCTTTCCCCTCGCGTCTGGGGGATCCCGCTGAATACGCCGCCATGGCGCGCCACATCGTCGAGAACTCGATGCTGAACGGCGAGGTGATCCGCTTGGACGGTGCGATCCGCATGGCGCCGCGCTGAGCCAAAAGCCTTCCCCAAATGACGAGGCCCGGGCAATGCCCGGGCCTTTTGATTTTTACACAGCGTCGGGCTGGTTCGGCGGGGCGGCTGCGACGAACTCGGGCAGGGCGTCCAGTGCCTCGAAGATGCGGGTCACGGTCGGGTAGGGGCTCATGTCGACCTCGAACCGTTTGTTGTTCCAGACCTGGGCGTAGAGGCAGAGGTCTGCCATGGTCGGGCTGTCGCCGTGGCAGTAGACGCCGGTGTCCGAGCTGCCCGCCAGCGCCGCTTCCAGCGCCTCGAAGGTGACGCCGACCCAGTGGCGGAACCATTCCGCCTTGTCGCCGCCGAACTGCCCTTCGACATGTTGCAACACCCGCAGGTTGTTCAGCGGATGCACCTCGCAGGCGATCATGTAGGACAGCGACCGCACCCGGGCGCGGCCAATGGGATCGGCGGGCAGCAGGGCTGGCTGCGGATGCATCTCCTCCAGCCATTCGATGATGGCGAGGGACTGGGTCAGGACGGTGCCGTCGTCTAGCTCCAGGGACGGGACCAGCCCGGCAGGGTTCTTGGCCAGGTAATCCGCGCCCCGGTTTTCCCCCTTCAACAGGGCATAGGACAGGTATTCATAGTCCAGCCCCTTGACCTTCAGCGCCGCCCTCAGGCGGGTCGAGGTCGAGGACCGGAAATAGTTGTGCAGTTTCAGCATGCGCGCTCCGTTCGTTTCAGATGCAACATGCCACGGGCCGGGCGCGGGGGGAAGCCTGTCAGGTGTCCCCTCTTGGCCAGATACGCCAGGCAACAGCCAGGCAGAGGGCCGCGGACAGGGCCAGGGTGCCCATTGCCCAGGCGCTGCCCAGCCCGGTGATCAGCACGCCCGCCAGCGGGTAGGCGGCCAGCCAACAGGCATGGGACAGGGTGAACTGTGCGGCGAAGAGGGCCGGGCGGTCCTCGGGCGGGCCCGACCGGGCGATGAGCCGCCCGGAGGGGGTCAGCATGGCCGAATAGCCCATGCCGATCCCGGCCCAGCCAAGGGCCAGACCTGCCAAAGGCAGGGGGCCGACGGACCAGAGCATCGCCATCCCGGCCAGTGTCGCGGTGCCAAAGACCCCGCCCGCCAGCATGACCCGTCGATCACTGATCGTCTTGAGTACCCGGGGCAGCCCCATGGCGGCCGACATGGAGCCAAGGCCGAACCCCGCCAGCGCCAGCGCCACCGCGCTTTCGCCCAGACCCAGATCGGCCCGCACCACCACAACCGTGTTCACGATCACCATCGCCCCGATGGACGAAATCACTCCGTTCAGCGCCAGAAGGGCCCGCAGCCGCGGTGTGGCCAGATAAAGGCGCAGCCCACGCGTGGTGCGGTCATAGATGCCGCGCCGCGCGGTTGGGCGCGGGCTGGGCAGGGCGACCGAGACGACCAGCGCGGCAGAGGCCATGAACCCCATGGCGGTGCCCCAGAACAGGTTGTCGAAACTCACCAGCGTCAACAGGGCTGCAGCCAGCATCGGGCTGAGCAGGCTTTCCATGTCCATCGCCAGGCGCGACAGCGACAGGGCGCTTGTATAGTCATCTTCGTCCGGCAGCACGTCCGGGATGCTGGCCTGAAAGGCCGGGGTAAACCCCGCCGAGGCCGATTGCAGCAGGAAGATCAGTACATAGACCTGCCAGACCTCGGTCACGAAGGGCAGGCAGAGCGCCACGCCCGCCCGCACCAGGTCGAGCGCCACCAGCATGCGCCGACGGTCGAGCCGTTCGGCCAGGGCGGCGGCCACGGGGGCCACCAGCACATAGGCCACCATCTTGATGGTCAGCGCGGTGCCCAGCACCAGGCCCGCGCGGTCTCCGGCCAGGTGATAGGCCAAAAGGCCCAGGGCGACGGTGGCCAGCCCCGTACCGGTCAGCGCCACCATTTGGGCGCCGAACAGGTGGCGATAGGTGCGGTTGCCAAGAACGCCGATCATTGCGCCTCACAGGTACTTGGTGATCTGCTTGAACCCGTCGGTATCGGCCCCGCCGGGGGCGTCGGGGTCCAGGCAATGGTCGATATGGTCGTGGATCAGCACCCGCTTGGCATTGGTGATCGCCTTTTCCACGGCAAAGAGCTGCTGAGCGACCTCGGGACAGGGCGTGCCGTCTTCAAGCATCGACAGCACCTTGGCCAGATGTCCATGCGCCCGTTTCAGCCGGGCGATGATCTGTGGGTGGGATTGATGGATATGATCATGGGTCATGCAATATCCCTATCCCCCCCATGGGGATATTGCAAGCAACGGCCCTCGCGACATCCAGCCTCACCATGGCGAATTTCACCGATGCCCTGCGTGTTCCGCCCCGATATGTTAAACCACCCCGCGCTCGATTCGCCGTCTGGGCGGCGCGGGCGGACCACGACCCCTGTGACCACAGCCCAAGGAGCCCCCGGGTGACCGACAAGATCCGCCAAGCCGCCCGCCTGTCCGTGGCGCCCATGATGGACTGGACCGACCGTCATTGCCGGTATTTCCACCGGCTGATGACCCGCGAGACGCTGTTTTATACCGAGATGGTGACGGCGCCCGCCCTGGTGCGCGGCGGCGCGGTGCATCTGCTCGACTTCAACGCCGAGGAACATCCGGTGGCGGTGCAGCTGGGCGGCTCGGACCCGGCGGAACTGGCGGCGGCCACGCGGCTTTGCGTCGAACGCGGCTATGACGAGGTCAACCTGAATGTCGGCTGCCCCTCGGACCGGGTGCAGTCGGGCACCTTTGGTGCCGTGCTGATGAAGACGCCCGGGCTGGTTGCGGATTGCGTGTCGGCCATGGGCGAGGCGGCGGACGGTGTCGAGGTCACGGTCAAGTGCCGCATCGGTGTCGATGACCAAGAGGCGGAGGAGGTGCTGCCCGACTTTTTGGACAAGATGCGCGGCGCCGGGGTGACGCGGATCGCCGTGCATGCCCGCAAAGCCTGGTTGCAGGGGCTGAGCCCGAAGGAAAACCGCGATATCCCGCCGCTGGACTATCCTCTGGTGCATCGCATGAAGGCGGAGTTCCCGGATCTGCACCTGTCGATTAACGGCGGCGTTAACTCGCTGGATGAGGCGCAGGCGCATCTGGAACACATGGACGGGGTGATGATCGGCCGCGCTGCCTATCACCAGCCCGCCGACATCCTGCTGGAGGCGGATCAGCGTATCTATGGGGCCTCCCATGCGCCGAAGACTGCCCATCAGGTGGCCGAGGAAATGATGCCCTATGTCGAGGCCCGCCTGGCCGAAGGCATTCGCTTGCATTCGATCACCCGGCATATGCTGGGCCTGTTCGCCGGGCGCCCCGGCGCACGGGCCTGGCGGCGCATCCTGTCCGAGGGCGCGACGAAGCCCGGCGCGGGCATTCCGTTGGTGCACGAGGCGCTGGCAGCGGTGCCCGAGACCAGCGCCTCGGCCGTTCCCGTTGAGGGCTGACGCCTCGTCGCAAATCCGCTAGGAAGGGGCAAAGCCGGGAGCCCGCAAATGCCTGACATGTCCACCCTTTTGCCGATGCTGGCGCTGCTGATGGGGATCGGCGCATTCGCCGGTGTGATGGCCGGGCTGTTGGGGGTTGGCGGCGGCATTATCCTGGTGCCCGCGTTCTTCTATGCCTTTTCCGCGCTGGGCTATGGCTCCGATCAACTGATGCAGATTTGCCTGGGCACCTCGCTCGCGACGATCATCGTGACCTCACTGCGCTCGGTGCAGAGCCACAACCGAAGGGGCGCGGTCGACTGGGCCATCCTGCGCGCCTGGGCGCCGGGCATCGCGCTGGGCGCGTTGATCGGTGTGGCAGTGGCGGCCGGGTTGCGCTCGGTCGTGTTGCAGGGCGTGTTCGGTGTGTTGGGCCTGGTGATCGGCGCATATCTGGGCCTCGGGCGCGAGGATTGGCGGTTGGGAGAGGGGATGCCGGGTGGGCTGCGCCGCGCCGTTCTGTCTCCGGTTCTGGGGTTTCTATCGGTGCTGATGGGCATTGGCGGCGGGTCCTTTGGCGTACCGTTGATGAGCCTTTACGGCCAAGCCATTCACCGCGCCGTGGCGACGGCCGCAGGATTTGGTGTGATCATCGCCGTGCCCTCGGTCATCGGCTTTCTGATCCTGCCCATTGCAGATGCTGCCCGCCTGCCCTGGTCCATTGGCGCCGTGAACCTGCCCGCCTTTGCCGTGACCATTGCCATGACCCTGATCACCACGCCCTATGGCGCGCGGCTGGCCCATGCGATGGACCCGAAACCGCTGCGGCGTGTCTTTGCGGTGTTTCTGACCCTGGTCGCGCTGAACATGCTTAGAAAGGCCCTGGGATGGTAAGCGATTTTGATGCCACGGGCTGGGTGAAGTTCGGTTTCGATCCGGCGGTCATGGCCTGGGTGGACCACGTGCGCCCCCTTGCCATCGCCGCGCAGAAGGACCCGGCCCATGCGGGCTGGTGGCGCTGCGATGACACCTGGTTCGTCGGGGTCAATGCGCTCGACAATGACGGGCAGGGGCGCGTTGCGGATGGCCCGGTGCTGGAGGGCGCCGCGATGGCTTTCGCCCGCGGCCTCGCCGACCTGCCGCTGGACCAGGCGCAGCTTTCGACCATGTTCCCGGGCTACCCGCGTCGCGGCGCCGAGGAGACCGAAGCTGCCCACCGCTACCGTGCCCGGCGCGACAGCGCCCATGTGGACGGGCTGAAACCCTTCGGGCCCGACCGCCGCCGCCAGGTGGACGAGGCGCATGCCTGGCTGCTGGGCGTACCCCTGACCGACACGCCCGCCAGCCCCTTCGTGCTCTGGGAAGGCAGCCACCGGATCATGCGGGCAGCCTTTCGTGAGGCTTTCGCAGGCGTGGCGCTCGAGGACATGAAGACCCATGACGTGACCGACGCCTATCAGGCCGCCCGGCGTGAGGTCTTCGCAACCTGCCCGCGCATCGAACTGGTGGCCAGGCCCGGCGAGGCCTATGTGCTGCACCGCCACGCCCTGCACGGGGTGGCGCCCTGGGCAGAGGGGCTCACCGCCGGCCCCGAAGGCCGCATGATCGCCTATTTCCGCCCGGAACTGCCCGGCGGGGTTTCGGACTGGCTCTGACCTCTTTTTCTTGCTTCAAATGCCTTCGCCGAAGGCCGCGTGTCTGCGCGCAGACACGCCTGCCCGGCGCAGCCGGGCCACCAGCGCCCCGAAAATTATTTCAAATAATTTTGCACCTGCGGGGCGGTTGCCTCGCTTCGCTCGGTGCCGCAGGACGCGCCCTGCACTGCCTCAGGTCACCGCCGACCGTGTCTTGTACTCCGCCCGGTCCCACAGGCGCTCGCCCATGACCTCGGCCATGACCGCAACCGCCCGGTCGATGTCGCCCTCGTCGATGAAAAGCGGCGTAATGCCAAAGCGCATGATGTCCGGCGCGCGGAAATCGCCCACCACGCCCCGTGCGATCAGGGCCTGCATGGCGGCATAGCCCTCCTCGAAGTGGAACGAGACCTGGCTGCCGCGCTGGTTGGGATCGCGCGGAGAGGCCATGCGCAGATCGGGGCAGGTGGCTTCGACCCCGGCGATGAACCGCTCGGACAGGTCGATGGACCGCGCCCGCAGCGCCTGCATGTCGACCTGGTCCCAGATCTCCAGCGCCGCATCCAGCGCGGCCATCTGCAATACCGGTGGCGTGCCCACGCGCATGCGTTCAATGCCCATGCCGGGGCGGTAATCGCGGTCGAAGGCAAATGGTGCCTCGTGGCCCAGCCAGCCCGACAGGGCCGGGGCGACCGCGCCCTGGTGGCGGGGCGCGACATAGATGAAGGCGGGCGCGCCGGGGCCTGCGTTGAGGAACTTGTAGGTGCAGCCGCAGGCGAAATCCGCGCCCGCGCCAGCCAGGTCCACCGGCAGGGCGCCGGCCGAATGGGCCAGGTCCCAGATTACCAGCGCGCCGGCGTCGTGTGCGGCTTTGATCAACGCGGGCATGTCATGGCGGCGCCCGGTGCGATAGTCGACTTCGGTCAGCATCAGAACCGCCACATCCGGGCCGATGCGCCCGGCCACGTCCTCGGGGGACACCGTTACCAGCTCATGCCCATGGCCCAGCGACCGCGCCAACCCCTGCGCCATGTAGAGGTCCGAGGGGAAGTTGCCCCTGTCCGACAGGATCACGCGGCGATCTGGCCGCATCGACAGGGCAGCGGCCAGCGCCTGGTAGACCTTGACCGACAGCGTGTCGCCGGTGGTGATGGCGCCGGGTTCGGCCCCGACCAGCCGCCCGATGCGATCCCCCAACGCTGTGGGCTGCGCCATCCAGCCAGCGTGGTTCCAGGCGGTGATCAGCATCATGCCCCATTCCTCGGTCACGGTCCGGGCCACCCGTGCCGCCGCGGATCGGGGGAGGGGACCCAGCGAGTTGCCGTCCAGATAGACCATGCCCGGGGGCAGATCGAAGAGCGCTTTGGTGGCGGCGAAGTCCATGCGGGATCCTTTCAACTGTGCGGGGCGGGAAGCAGAGTGGCCCCATGTCGCGGGCCACGGTAGCGGCCTGACGCATGGGGGCAAGGGGCGGGTTGGCGCAAACATCTTGCCTTTGTCCCGGCGATGGTAATGATGCTGCAACTGCAAACAGGGACAGCATGTTGAAAACACTCCTACGCTGGATTGACATTCCGCCAGGCTGGCTTGCGCTTTCAGCGGGCGCGGCCTGGGGGCTGGATGCTCTCGTCCCCGGCCTCGGTTTTGGCTGGGGCTGGAGCCGCCTTGTTGGCGACGGGCTGATCGCGCTGGGCCTGGGGGCAATGGGCTTGGCGTTTTGGGAGTTCCTGCGCGCCCGCACCAGCGTCATTCCGCGCCAGGTGCCCACGGCGTTTCTGAAACGCGGCATCTACCGGCTGACGCGCAACCCGATCTACCTGGGGGATGCCATGGTGCTGGTCGGGTTGATCCTGCACTGGGACGTTTTGGTGGCCCTGCCGCTGGTGCCCGCCTTCGCGGCCCTCATCACGCGTCGCTTCATTCTGGGCGAAGAGGCCGGGCTGATCGCGCAATTCGGCGACGAATTCATCGAATGGGCAAGCAAAGTGCGGCGTTGGCTGTGACAGGGCGCAAGAAAATGTCCCGATTGGGTAAGGAAATGTCGAAAACGCGCGAAAAAAGGTCGCAACGTTGCGTCATGGGGTGGCAATACACCACACGTCGCGTATAGGAAATCTGAAACCATGGCCAGGGAGGGGATTCCCCGCCCCGGTTGTGCTGAACGGGAGAAAGGGAGAGACACGTGAAAATCGGTGTACCCAAGGAAGTTTTCGAGGGCGAGAACCGCGTCGCGATGACGCCGGACTCGGCCAAGTTGCTTCAGAAGCTTGGCTATGAGTGCGTGATCGAAACGAAGGCGGGCGAAAACGCCGGCTTCGCCGATGCGCTCTATAAGGAGGCCGGTGTCGAGGTGGTCAAGACCGCCGCCGCGCTGTGGAAAGCGGCCGACATCGTTGCCAAGGTGCGCGAGCCCAATGACACGGAGATGAAGCGTCTGCGCAAGGGCCAGACCCTGATCAGCTTCTTCAACCCGGGCGGCAACGAAGCGGGCATGGAGAAGGCCAAGGCCTCCGGTGCCAACGTGATCGCCATGGAAATGGTGCCCCGTATCTCGCGCGCCCAGAAGATGGACGCGCTGTCCTCGATGGCGAACATCGCGGGCTACCGTGCCGTGATCGAAGCGGGCAACAACTTCGGCCGGTTCTTCACCGGTCAGGTGACTGCCGCCGGTAAAGTGCCCCCCGCCAAGGTGCTGGTGGTCGGCGCCGGTGTGGCCGGTCTGGCCGCGATCGGCACCTCGACCTCGCTGGGCGCCATTACGCTGGCCTTCGACGTACGCCCCGAAGTGGCCGAACAGGTCGAAAGCATGGGCGCCGAGTTCGTCTATCTGGATTTTGAGGAAGAGCAGCAGGATGGTGCCTCCACCGGCGGTTATGCCTCGGTCCAGTCGGAAGAATTCCGCAACGCACAGCTGGCCAAATTCCGCGAGCTGGCCCCGGAAGTCGACATCGTCATCACCACCGCCCTGATCCCGAACCGCCCGGCCCCCAAGCTGTGGACCGAGGACATGGTCGCGGCGATGAAGCCCGGCTCGGTCATCGTCGACCTGGCGGCAGAACGTGGCGGTAATGTCGAGGGCACCGTCAAGGACGAGAAGGTCGTGACCAAGAACGGCGTGACCATCGTCGGCTACACCGACTTCCCGTCGCGCATGGCCGCCCAGTCGTCCAGCCTCTACGCCAACAACATCCGTCACATGATGGCCGATCTGACGCCCGAGAAGGACGGTCAGGTCAACCATGACATGGAAGACGACGTGATCCGCGGCGCCACGGTGACCTACGAGGGTGAGATCACCTTCCCGCCGCCGCCGCCGAAAATCCAGGCGATTGCCGCGCAGCCGCAGAAGGAAGCTCCGAAAGAGCTGACGGCGGAAGAGAAACGCGCGCAGGAAGTGGCCGAGTTCAAGGCGCAGACCAAGCAGCAGGTGACCCTGCTGGGCGTCGGCGCGATCCTGCTGCTGGGCGTGGGCCTGGTGGCGCCTGCCAGCTTCATGCAGCACTTCATCGTCTTCGTGCTGGCGGTGTTTGTGGGCTTCCAGGTGATCTGGAACGTCTCGCATTCGCTGCACACCCCGCTGATGGCCGTGACCAACGCCATTTCGTCGATCATCATCCTGGGCGCCGTTCTGCAGATCGGATCCGGGAGCTTCCTGGTGATCCTGCTCGCCGCAATCTCGGTGTTCTTCGCCGGGATCAACATCTTCGGCGGTTTCCTTGTCACCCGGCGCATGCTCGCCATGTTCCAGAAGTCGTAAGGGGGGCCCTGCAATGGAATTCGGTTTCACGACGGCAGCCTATGTGGTTGCAGCTGTTCTGTTCATCCTGTCGCTGGGCGGCCTGTCGGGCCAGGAAAGCGCCAAACGTGCCGTGTGGTACGGCATCACCGGCATGGCGCTGGCGGTTGCCGCCACGCTGATCGGCCCCGGTGCCGGCCTGTGGTGGCTGTCCATTCCGCTGATCGCGGCGGGCGGCGTCATCGGCTACCAACTGGCCTCCAAGGTCGAGATGACCCAGATGCCGGAATTGGTCGCGGGCATGCACGCCCTGGTCGGTCTGGCGGCGGTCTTCGTCGGCTTCAATGCGCATTTCGAGATCATCAACGCGGCCGAGGCTCTGGCCGCCGGTCCCGATGCGGTGAAGGAGCTGGGCGCTTTCGGCAAGCTCATCGCCAAGAAAACCTCGGTTGAGATCGGCATTCTCTATGTCGAGCTGTCGCTGGGCGTCTGGATCGGTGCTGTGACCTTCACCGGTTCGGTGATTGCCTATGGCAAGCTGTCGGGCAAGGTCACTTCGGCGGCAACCAAGCTGCCCGGTGGTCACGCGCTGAACGCCGGTGCGGCGATCCTGTCGCTGATCTGCCTGATCTGGTACCTGAACTCGGGCGCAATGTTCCCGCTGCTGATCCTGACCATCGCGGCGCTGTTCATCGGCTATCACCTGATCATGGGTATCGGCGGCGCCGACATGCCGGTGGTCGTGTCGATGCTGAACAGCTACTCGGGCTGGGCCGCGGCCGCGATCGGCTTCTCGCTGGGCAATGACCTTCTGATCGTGGTCGGTGCGCTGGTGGGTTCGTCCGGTGCGATCCTGTCCTACATCATGTGCAAGGCGATGAACCGGTCGTTCATCTCGGTGATCCTGGGCGGCTTCGGCGGCACCGCGGGCCCGGCGATGGAGATCGAGGGCGAACAGATCGCCATCGACGCCGAAGGCGTGGCCGCCACGCTGGAAGACGCCGACAGTGTCATCATCATCCCCGGCTACGGCATGGCCGTGGCCCAGGCGCAGCAGAACGTGGCGGAGCTGACCCGTCGCCTGCGCGCCAAGGGCAAGAATGTGCGCTTTGCCATCCACCCGGTGGCGGGCCGTCTGCCCGGGCACATGAACGTGCTCCTGGCCGAGGCCAAGGTGCCCTATGACATCGTGATGGAGATGGATGAAATCAACGAGGACTTCCCGGAGACGGATGTCGCCATCGTCATCGGCTCGAACGACATCGTGAACCCGGCCGCGCAGGACGACCCGAACAGCCCCATCGCCGGCATGCCGGTGCTGGAATGCTGGAAGGCCAAGCAGGTCTTCGTGTCGAAACGCGGTCAGGGCGCCGGTTACTCGGGCATCGAGAACCCGCTGTTCTTCAAGGAGAACACCCGCATGTTCTACGGCGACGCCAAACAGTCGCTGGACACGCTGCTGACGATGATCGACTGAGCATACCTTTGGTGTGACGATCGGTTGAGATCAATGATACAGACTTCGAAAAGGGCGCTCCACGGGGCGCCCTTTTTCCTTGCGGTTGCGAGGCGTAGAGGTCGAAGCCCGTGCTGGGCTTTGACCAGGCCGCGCGCAGCGCGGCCTCCAGCGTTGGCGAAGATTATTTGAAATAATCTTGCTGTCGGTGGCCGGGGGCAAAGCCCCCGGCGGGCGTCCAGCCTTACCCGTGTCCTGTCAGCTCTTGGGCGTGCGCGGCTTTCGCGGTTTGCGGGGACGGCCAGGTTTCTCGCCGGGGGTGCGTTCCGGGCGGACCTTGGGCGTAATGCCCGCAGGTGGTACCCGGTGCATCGGTGCATCCTGCCATTCCCCCGGATGCAGGTTGCCCAGCCGCCAGGGCCCGATCCCCACCCGCACCAGCCGCAGGGTTGGCAACCCGATGGCCGCCGTCATGCGCCGCACCTGGCGGTTGCGACCTTCGGAGATGACGACCTCAATCCACCGGTCCGGCACGGACTTGCGAAACCGCACCGGCGGCTCGCGTTCCCAGAGCTTCGGCGCCTCGATCAGCCGGGCCTGGGCCGGGCGGGTCGGCCCGTCATTCAGTTGCAACCCCTTGCGCAGAGGCTCCAGGTCCCGCCCCGTCGGATCACCTTCGACCTGCACCCAGTAAGTCTTTTCCATCTTGTTCTTCGGATGGGCGATCTTGGCCTGCAACCCGCCGTCATCTGTCAGCAACATCAACCCCTCGCTGTCGCGATCCAGCCGCCCCGCTGGGTAGACACCGGGCAGGTCGATATAGAGCGACAGGGTAGGCCGCTCGGTTGGGCTTTTGCGGTCGGTGAACTGCGGCAGCACGCCGAAGGGTTTGTTGAACTGGATCAGACGGGTCATGCCATGGGCTTAACGCGGTGGGCGGCGCGGGCCAAGCCCGTCTTTGTCGGCTGCCCCGCCCGCCCACCAACCCGCATCCGCCAAAGACGGGCTTGGGTAAAGCGGGTTTTCTCGGCGTTGAAACCCGGCTGATGCGGCATATGTCCTTGCCATGGGCAATTCTGGTTTTGCAGTTCCTTTTGTTTGCCTTCTTGAAAGCGGGGCTTTCCTTGCTGCCTTCGGGCTCGTCGCGATACTCCTTGCCGGGCGTCGTTTAACGTGTTGGATGAATATGCGGTTCGATGAACGGCCGGAGCCCGGGCATAACGGTCAAGAACAAGGTACGCCCTTGGAAGGGCTGGAGGAGCGAAGGGCTAGCGTGGCGAGCGAGCTGTCAGAGTTGGCGAAGCGCCTGTGATGGAGCATCCCCTCTTGCATTTCACATGTTAAGCGCTACCCATGGGCGCATGAACACATCCCGGGCAATCCTGTTGAAACTCGCCTCGGTGGCGGGCTTCGTGTCGATGGCGGCGCTGATCAAGGCCGCCAGCGACGGGGTGCCGCCGGGGCAGGCGGTGTTCTTTCGGTCCTTGTTCGCGATCCCGGTGATCCTGGTCTGGCTGTATCTGGACGGCAACCTGAAGCGCGGGCTGCGGACCAAGAACCCTCTGGGGCACCTATGGCGCGGGCTGTTGGGCACCACGGCGATGGGGCTGAATTTCTCGGCGCTGGGGCTTTTGCCTCTGCCTGAAGTGACGGCGATCTTCTTTGCCGCGCCCATTCTGACGGTGATCTTTGCCGCCATGTTTCTGGGCGAACAGGTGCGAGCCTTTCGTCTGACCGCCGTGGGGTTGGGGCTTGTCGGTGTCTTGATCATCCTGTCACCGCGCCTGACGGCTTTTTCCGAGGGGGACGTGAGCACCGTCCAGACGCTCGGTGCGGTGCTGGCGCTGATGGCGGCAACCTTTGCGGCTCTGGCCAAGATCTTCGTGCGCAAGCTGGTGGGGATCGAACACCCGGCGACCATCGTCTTTTACTTCTCGCTGACGGCGGTCTGCCTGTCGGCGCTGACCTTCCCCTTCGGCTGGGCCTGGCCCAGCCCGGTCGAGATGACCTTCCTGGTGCTCGCAGGCGTAATCGGCGGCGTGTCGCAGGGGCTGTTGACCACGGCTTTCCGCCACGCCGAAGCTGCGTTGATTGCGCCGTTTGACTATGCCTCGATGCTGCTGTCCCTGCTGATCGGCTATTTCATCTTCGCCGAAGTGCCGACCGTGCCGATGCTGGCAGGCGCCGCGCTGGTGATTGCGGCGGGCATCCTGATCATCTGGCGCGAGCGTCAGCTGGGGCTGGAGCGGGGCAAGGGGCGTCAGGCGATGGGGCCGGGCGGACAGTAGGCGCACGCGGAGAGCTGATGACCTGCCACACAATCCCTCTGGCGCTGATTCGCTTTTCGGGATAGAATCACCCCCAGACCCGGACAACCGGGCGTGTAAATGAGGCAGTTTCAGGCGGTTTTCCCATGACCGAGATGGTTTACGGTGCGCTCCCGCAAGCAGCAGGTGAGCCCATTCTTCCCCGTTGGTGGCGGACGATCGACAAATGGTCGGTGTCTTGCGTGATGATCCTGTTCGGGATCGGGTTGCTTCTGGGGCTTGCCGCCTCGCCGCCGCTGGCGGAGCGCAACGGGCTGGATCCGTTCCACTATGTCGAGCGTCAGATGATCTTTGGTGGCGCAGCCCTGGTGGCCATGTTCGCCACCACCATGATGCCGCCGCAGCTGGTGCGTCGTCTGGGCGTGCTGGGTTTCATCGGCGCCTTCGCCGCGCTGGCGCTGCTGCCCGTGCTGGGCACGGATTTCGGCAAGGGCGCGGTGCGCTGGTATTCGCTGGGCTTTGCCTCCGTCCAGCCGTCCGAGTTCCTGAAACCCGTCTTCGTCATCGTCTGCGCCTGGCTGATGGCCGCCAGTCACGAGATCAACGGCCCGCCGGGCAAAACCATCTCGCTGGTCTTGGCGGCGACCGTGGTGGGATTCCTGGCGATGCAGCCGGATTTCGGCCAATCGGCGCTGATCCTGTTTGGCTGGGGCGTGATGTACTTCCTGGCCGGCGCGCCTTTTACCCTGCTGATCGCCATCGCCCTGGTCGTGATCATGGGCGGCATGTTTGCCTATAACAACTCCGAACACTTCGCCCGCCGCATTGATGGCTTCCTGAACCCCGAGGTCGATCCGACCACCCAGCTGGGCTATGCCACCAACGCCATTCGCGAAGGCGGCTATTTCGGCGTAGGCGTGGGCGAGGGTCAAGTGAAATGGTCCCTGCCGGACGCCCATACCGACTTCATCATCGCGGTGGCTGCCGAGGAATATGGGCTGATCCTGGTCCTGGTGATCATCGCGCTTTACGCCACCATCGTTGTGCGCAGCTTCCTGCGTCTGATCCAGGAGCGTGACATGTTCATCCGCCTTGCGGGCACCGGTCTGGCCGCCATGTTCGGCGTGCAAGCCCTGATCAACATGGGGGTCGCGGTTCGGCTGCTTCCCGCCAAGGGGATGACGCTTCCCTTCGTCTCCTACGGCGGATCGTCGCTTATCGCGGGGGGCGTGGCTCTGGGCATGCTTCTGGCCTTTACCCGCACCCGCCCGCAGGGGAAAATCGGCGACATCCTGTTGCAACGAGGGCTTCGATGAGCACCCCCCAAAATCCGCCGCTTCTTGTCATCGCCGCCGGGGGGACCGGCGGCCATATGTTTCCGGCCCAGGCCCTGGCCGAGGTCATGCTGCGCAAGGGCTGGCGGGTGAAACTGTCCACCGACGCGCGCGGCGCGCGCTACACCGGCGGCTTTCCCCATGTGGTCGAGATCGAACAGGTCTCGTCGGCGACCTTCGCGCGGGGCGGTGTGCTGGCCAAGCTCGCCGTGCCCTTCAAGGTGTTGGGCGGTATCCTGTCGATGACCGCGCGCATGCGCCGTGACCGGCCCGCCTGCGTGGTCGGCTTCGGTGGCTACCCGAGCATTCCCGCGCTGGGCGCGGCCACGCTGCTCGGCCTGCCGCGCATGATCCATGAGCAGAACGGTGTTCTGGGGCGGGTCAACAAGCTCTTTGCCAAACGCGTGCACAAGCTCGCCTGCGGCACCTGGCCCACCGCCGTGCCCGAGGGCGTCGAGGCCGTGCACACCGGCAACCCGGTGCGCGGCGCGGTGTTGGAACGTGCGGGTGCCGGTTACATCGCGCCCGGAGACTACCCGATGTCGATCCTGGTGATCGGCGGCAGCCAGGGTGCACGCGCGCTGTCCGACAATGTGCCCGGTGCCATTGCCGCGCTGCCCGACCATATCCTGAGCCATGTCTCGGTCAGCCACCAGGCGCGCGATGAGGATGGCGCGCGGGTCAAGGAATTCTACGACGCCCATGGCATCCGCGCGGACGTTCAGCCCTTCTTTTCCGATGTGCCCGCCCGCCTGTCCGAGGCGCAGCTGGTCATCTCTCGCGCAGGCGCCGGATCGGTCGCCGATATCAGCGTGATCGGCCGCCCCTCGATCCTGATCCCGTACCCTTATGCGACCGAGGATCACCAGAGCGCCAACGCCCGTGGGCTGGTCGATGCCCAGGCCGCGATCCTGATCCCGGAAAGCCAGCTTGACGTTCCGACGCTCTCAGTTCAAATCGCTGCCGTATTGGACAACCCGCAAGGCGCCTTGCAAATGGCGAACGCTGCCCTCGCACAGGGCATTCCCGACGCCACCCAGCGCCTTGTGGACATGGTGCACGACCTGACAGGAGTAGCCGAGTAAATGAACGCCGCCGCCACCAAACTGCCCACCGAAATGGGCATCATCCACTTCACCGGCATCGGTGGCATCGGTATGTCGGGCATCGCCGAGGTGCTATTGAACCACGGCTACCGGGTCCAGGGCTCGGACCTGAAAAGCTCGAAGATCACCAAGCGGCTGGAAGGGCTGGGCGCCAAGGTTTTCATCGGCCAGGCGGCGGACAACCTGGAGGAGGCCGAGGTTGTCGTGATCTCGTCAGCGATCAAACCGGGCAACCCCGAACTGGACGCCGCCCGCGCACGCGGGTTGCCGGTGGTGCGCCGGGCCGAGATGCTGGCGGAACTCATGCGCCTAAAGTCCAACGTCGCCATCGCCGGCACCCATGGCAAGACGACCACCACCACCATGGTCGCCGAGCTGCTGGAAAAGGGCGGGATCGACCCGACCGTGATCAACGGTGGCATCATCCACGCCTATGGTTCGAACGCGCGTATGGGGCAGGGGGAATGGATGGTGGTGGAGGCCGACGAAAGCGACGGCACCTTCAACCGCCTGCCCGCCACCATCGCCATCGTGACCAATATCGACCCCGAGCATATGGAGCACTGGGGCGACTTTGACACGCTGAAAAAGGGTTTTCTTGAGTTCGTGTCGAACATTCCCTTCTACGGCGTCGCGATCTGCTGCACCGACCATCCGGAGGTGCAGAACCTGGTCGGCAAGATTACCGACCGCCGCGTCATTACCTTCGGTTTCAACGCCCAGGCCGACGTGCGCGCGGTGAACTTGACCTACAAGGGCGGCGTGGCCCATTTCGACATCGAGCTGCACCAGGACGGCACCGTCATCGAAGGTTGCACCCTGCCGATGCCCGGCGACCACAACGTGTCGAACGCGCTGGCCGCCGTGGCGGTGTCGCGCCATCTGGGCATGAAACGCGAAGAGATCCGCCAGGCGCTGGCCGACTTCGGCGGCGTGAACCGCCGCTTCACCAAGGTGGGCGAAGTGAACGGCGTCACTGTGATCGACGACTACGCCCACCACCCGGTGGAAATCGCCGCCGTGCTGAAGGCCGCCCGCCAAGCCTGTGAGGGCCGCGTCATCGCCGTGCACCAACCGCACCGCTACACCCGCCTGCACTCGCTCTTCGACGATTTCTGCGCCTGCTTCAACGAGGCCGACGTGGTCGGCATCGCCGAGGTCTTTGCCGCCGGCGAAGCCCCGATCGAAGGCGCCACCCGCGACGACCTGGTCGCGGGCCTCATCGCCCACGGCCACCGCCACGCCCGCAATGTCGACAGCGAGGATGACCTGATGCGCCTAGTGAAGGAGCAGGCGAAACCCGGCGACATGGTGGTCTGCCTGGGGGCGGGCACGATCTCCGCCTGGGCCAACGCTTTGCCTGCGCGACTGGGCTGATCTGCGGCACGGCGCCGGTTGAACGCCGGGCAAATCCAGGTAGGCTGCTGCCATGGTTCAGCTTGAAGAAATTGGTGACAAAGAAGGCCTAGAAGCTTGGCTTAAAACTCGTTCGTTTGGCGATGTGGTATCAATTGTTTCGAGAGCCGCGTTGAGGGTCTTGCCTCTTTGGGTTGTTGCGGTCAGGCGTAAGGGGGCCGAAACAAAGGGCTTTGCAGAACTCCAAGTTTTAAGGGCGATTCTTGTTGGGCGTGTAGCAGTGCACGCACTCCCAAGAATGGTCGAATATGCCCCTATAGCTGCCGATGCAGCGGACTTAGCTTCTAACCTAATTTCTGAAGAAGACCCATCGGGTGCTTCCGCTGCTTATTCAGCCATTGCAATCGCAGATGCCATATCTGACAGCGACTTTTCCGCAGCTCTTTCGGCAATGAGTTACGCGACTGAAGCGGTTCAGCACCTTTACGAAAGAGACACGGGATACTCAGCAGAAACTACTTTCGAGTTGAGTAGAGATGTTTGGGTTCTTGATCGAACCAATAATAGGGTACTTGGCCCTTTGTGGGGTGCGAGTTCGCCCGATTGGTTCTCAATTACTGACAAGAAAATGCTCGACTTCTGGGCCGCCGATCCCCCCTCCAGCTGGGACTTCTGGCGCCGTTGGTGGCTGTCCGAGCGAGACGGCAAGCCGATGAACCCCGAGATGCTTCTGGCCATCGTTCAGCGTATCGCGGACGAGACCTGGAAAGACCCTGACGCGGTGGCGGCGGAGATTGCCAAGATTGAGCGGGAGTTCAAGGGTAAGAAGGAAAACGCAACGCCCCCGGATCCCGATCCGGTTGGTGGAACTGCCGAATGGGAAAGCCTTCCAGCGGGGAGCCCCTCGCAAATTCGCAAAACGGCTGCGGCCATGGTGCAGAACCGCCTCGACTTGCCGCCGGTCATTGAAACCATTCTCGGCTATATCGACCTTGAGATCGAACGGTTGCAACACCGCAATTATCGTGACGAGGACGACGCAGAAGAGGCAAAGCGGCAGATTGCCGGCTTGATGACCATTCGTAGCGCCGTGTCGCGGTTGCAGGTTCTGGTGCCATCTGAGGAGCAGATGCCACAATCCGAGGCAGAGGAGGCGGAGAAGCTGAGCCGTCTGATCCTGCGTCGCCTCAAGGAATGGCCTCGCCGCGCGCCGGGGGATTGCCCGGACAATATGTCTGACCTTGTGGACAACAGCTACCGTGCTGCGCTTGTTGGAGGGTGTGCCTTCATGGCGCCGATGATTGGCGTGGCGCCTGACAAAGCGCTGATTGCCGGGGCGGTCGTGTTCGGTGGCAAGAAGATCGTGGATACGGCGAAGGCTGCGAAGGAGTTTGTGACCCGGAAGGACGGCGGATGACCCACTTTTTCAGGCAGATGAATGTGCATCTGCGCAAGTGGCGCGTGATTGACCGGCAAGAGGCCTCGCCATGTCCCTCCTTCTGATCCTTGCCTGTCTCTGGGGGGCTGGCCGCCACCGGCGTGGCCTTCCTGCCGATGCGCACGCAGTACGTGCCGGGGCTGTTCCTGCTGGTGATGGCCCCGATCCTGATGTATTTCATTGCAAAAGAGCACGGGCTGGTTGTTTTTGCCCTTGCGCTCGCGGCATTTCTGTCCATGTTCCGCCGTCCATTGATCTATTTCGCCCGGCGTGCGCTGGGTCGCCATTCGGAGCCGCAGGAATGACCCTGTCTCTTACCTTTGCCTGCGCCTGGGCGGTGCTTGCCAATGTGATCGCGATGTTCCCCTCTCGCCGCCAGCATTGGCCGGCGGCCTGGGCACTGATCGCCGTGGGCATTCCGATCCTGGGCTTCGTCACCTATGAGAACGGCCCGCTGGTGGCCATTGTCGTGGCGGCGGCCGGCATGTCGATCCTGCGCTGGCCGGTGATCTACCTGACCCGCTGGGTACGCGCGCGGGTGAGCCGGTAGCGCCGCTCCAAGGTTGTCTTATTCGCTGACGCTCGATGGACGTCCTGCACAGGGAGTTCTCGCGCCCCCTTGGCACGCGTCCCCCCCGCCGCTATGACGCAAACATGAGCTTTGATCTGCCCCCGGTGCGTGGCACCTTGACCGAGAACCGTCCTCTGAACGACCTGACCTGGCTGCGCGTGGGCGGGCCTGCGGATTGGCTGTTTCAGCCTGCAGATGTCGAGGATCTGCAAGATTTTCTGGCGGCGCTCGACCCGTCCATCCCGGTCTTTCCAATGGGGGTGGGCTCGAACCTGATCGTGCGTGACGGCGGCATTCGTGGCGTGGTGATCCGCATGGGGCGCGGCTTCAACGGGATCGAGGTGGAAGGCACCCGCGTCACCGCCGGTGTCGCCGCGCTGGATGCCCATGTGGCGCGCAAGGCGGCAGCGGCGGGTGTGAACCTGACCTTTCTGCGCACCATCCCTGGTGCGATCGGTGGCGCGGTGCGGATGAACGCAGGCTGTTATGGCGATTACGTGGCGGATGTTTTTGTCTCGGCCAAGGCGGTCACGCGGGCAGGGGAGTTGGTGACACTGACCACCGACGATCTGAACTTCGCCTACCGCCAGACCGACCTGCCCGAGGGCTGGGTGCTGGTTGAGGCCACATTCGAAGGCCCGGCAGGTGACCCTGCCGAGTTGGAGGCGCATATGGCCACGCAGCTCGCCAAACGGGACGAAACCCAGCCCACCAAGGACCGTACGGCGGGCAGCACCTTCCGCAACCCGGCGGGCTTCAGCTCGACCGGCAAGGCGGATGACACCCACGACCTCAAAGCATGGAAGGTGATCGACGACGCCGGGATGCGCGGTGCAACCCTGGGTGGGGCGCAGATGAACCGGATGCATTCGAACTTTCTGACCAACACAGGCGAGGCCACGGCGGCCGACCTGGAAGGCCTTGGTGAATTGGTCAGAAAAAAGGTTTACGAGAACAGCGGCATAGCGCTACAATGGGAAATCAAGCGGGTCGGTGAACCTGTGGTTGACTAGGGGCGTCGCGAACGTTCCGACCTTGCCCTCAACGAAGGGCGCAGCAGTATACTCAGAACAACGGACCACAACGGTTCGACATAATCATCAAGGGTCGGAAAAACCGGTCCGTTAACGAGGCAAAAGGGCCGGTAAACGGCCTTGGTACGAGGCAACTAACGTGGGCAAGTCGAGCAGGACAGCCCCGAAAGTCGCGGTCTTGATGGGTGGCCCCTCGGCAGAACGCGAGGTCTCCCTGAGCTCCGGGCGCGAATGCGCCACGGCTTTGCGGGAAGAAGGTTTCGAGGTCATCGAAATCGACGCGGGCGCGGACCTTGTGGCGCGCCTTGAGAGTGTTCAGCCAGATGTGGTCTTCAACGCGCTCCACGGTCGCTGGGGCGAGGATGGCTGCGTGCAGGGTGTGCTGGAGTGGTTGGGCCTGCCCTATACGCATTCCGGCGTGCTGGCCTCAGCCCTGGCGATGGACAAGGAACGGTCGAAACAGGTGTTCCGCGAAGCGGGGCTGCCGGTGGTGCACAGCGTGCTGGCTGACAAGGCCGAGGTGCAGGCGCGTCATGTGATCGAACCGCCCTATGTGGTCAAACCCAACAACGAAGGCAGCTCGGTCGGCATCTATATCGTGAATGAAGGCGCCAACTCCCCGCCGAAACTGTCTGACAGCATGCCCGACACGGTCATGGTCGAAACCTATGCGCCCGGGCGCGAGATGACGACCGCGGTGATGGGCAACAGGGCCATGGGCGTGACCGACATCATTACCGATGGCTGGTACGACTATGACGCCAAGTACAAGGAGGGCGGTTCGCGTCACGAACTGCCCGCCAACATCCCTGCCGAGATCGAGGCGGCCTGCCTGGACTACGCCCTGCGCGCCCATGACGCGCTGGGCTGTCGCGGCGTGTCGCGCACTGATTTCCGCTGGGACGAGGCCCGTGGCCTGGACGGGCTGATCATCCTCGAGGTCAACACCCAACCCGGCATGACGCCCACCTCTCTGGTGCCCGAACAGGCAGCCCATATGGGCATGAGCTTTGGCGATATCTGCCGCTGGATGGTGGAGGACGCATCATGCAATCGCTGAGCGCTTCCCGCCCCGCTGCGGCCCCTCAGAAACGTGATCCAGCCCCCTCGCGTGTGGCCTATAAGGCGCATCGCTTGTGGCTGACCCCCTTCGTGCGGCAGCTGACCCGCGTGGGCCTACCGGTCTTTGTCGTGACCCTGGCCGCCGGTGTCTACCTGGCGGATGGCGACCGGCGCGAGGCGCTGATGACAAAGGCGCAGGAAATGCGCCGTGCGGTCGAGGAACGCCCCGAATTCATGGTCAAGCTGATGGTGATTGAAGGTGCAACCCCCGTGGTCGACGATGCGATCCGCCAGCTGATGCCTATCGAGTTTCCGATCTCCAGTTTCGACCTGGACCTTGAAGCCATGCAGGCCGAGGTCGCCGCGCTGGATGTGATCGAACAGGTCGACCTGCGGGTGCGCCCCGGCGGCGTGTTGGAGGTCAAGGTGCGTGAACGTGAACCGGTGGTGTTGTGGCGCACCTCTGCGTCCTTGGAGATGCTGGATGGCACCGGCCACCGGGTCGCGACGATTTCCTCGCGCGCCGGACGGGCCGACCTGCCGCTGTTGGCCGGAGCAGGGGCCTCGGACCGGGTGCCGGAGGCGATGGCGATCCTGCGCGCGGCCAGCCCGCTGCGTGGCAAGCTGCGCGGGCTCGTGCGCATGGGCGAACGCCGTTGGGACGTGGTCCTGGAGGGCGAACAGCGCATCCTTCTGCCCGAAGACAACCCCGTTCAGGCGCTTGAGCAGGTGCTCGCCCTGGACCAGGCGCAGGAGCTTCTGGCCCGCGACCTGACCGTGATCGACATGCGCAACCCGTCGCGCCCGACCCTGCGCATGAGTCAATCCGCAACCGAAGAATTGCGCCGTATCAAAGGCCTGGAATTGGGAGGCCCCGCACAATGACCGATCTTTACGCCCAACAACGCGCCATGCGCGCTCACCGCACTGCTGCGATGCAGCGCGGGGTGATTGCCATCCTGGACGTCGGCAGCTCGAAAATCGGTTGCCTGGTTCTGCGCTTCGACGGGCCGGATCGGTTCCGCGAGGCCGACGGAGTCGGCACCATGGCTGGACAATCCGCCTTCCGGGTGATCGGTGCGGCCACCACCCGCTCGCGCGGGGTGCGCTTTGGCGAGATCGACGCGATGCAGGAGACCGAGCGCGCCATCCGTACTGCGGTGCAGGCGGCGCAGAAGATGGCGAACATTCGCGTCGACCACGTCATTGCCTGTTTCTCGGGCGGGGCGCCGCGCTCCTATGGTCTGGCCGGGGCGGTCGATCTGGACGGCGGCAGCGTGACGGAAAACGATGTGGCCCGCGTGCTGGCCTCCTGCGACATGCCGGATATCGGCGAAGGCCGCGAGGTGCTGCATGCTCAGCCGGTGAACTTTGCGCTGGACCATCGCTCGGGCCTGAAGGACCCGCGCGGGCAGATCGGCAACCGCCTGTCGGTGGACATGCATGTGCTGACCGTCGACAGCGCGGTCATTCGCAACCTGCTTTATTGCATCAAGCGCTGCGACCTGGATGTCGCGGGGTTGGCCAGCTCTGCCTATGTCTCATCGGTCTCGGCACTGGTCGAGGATGAACAGGAGCTGGGGGCGGCCTGCATCGACTTTGGCGGCGGCTCGACCGGCCTGTCGATCTTCATGAAGAAACACATGATCTATGGCGATAGCGTGCGCCTGGGTGGCGATCACGTGACCGCCGATATCTCGAAGGGGCTGCAAGTGCCCATGGCCACCGCCGAACGGATCAAGACCTTCTACGGCGGGGTGCATGCGACCGGCATGGACGACCGCGAGATGATCGAGATCGGTGGCGAGACCGGCGATTGGGAACACGACCGTCGCACGGTCAGCCGCTCTGACCTGATTGCTATCATGCGCCCACGGGTCGAGGAGATCCTGGAAGAGGCGCGGGGCCTCCTGGACGCCGCAGGTTTCGATCATCTGCCCAGCCAGCAGATCGTGCTGACCGGCGGGGCCAGCCAGATCCCCGGTCTCGACGGGCTTGCACCGCGTATCCTGGGCCAGCAGGTGCGCATCGGCCGCCCCTTGCGCGTGCAGGGCCTGCCGCAGAGCGTCACCGGCTCCGCCTTCGCCTCCTCGGTCGGTCTGTGCCTGTTCGCGGCACACCCGCAGGATGAATGGTGGGATTTCGACATTCCCGCAGACAGTTATCCGGCCCGGTCGCTGAAGCGCGCCTTGAAGTGGTTTAAGGACAACTGGTAAGCTGTTGAATAGGCTGAAATGATGCCTTTTCCACAGATTTGTCCACAGACACAAGATTTCGTGTGACAAGCGAAATCCTGCTGAAAACCTTTTGAAAACACCCAACATTTTGCGGTGTGTTGGCGTTTTTCGCGTGACGAAAGCGTGGAAATGAGCCAATATGCCCTGTAATAGGCAGAGCCCCGCTATATCGCGGGGCCACACAGGTAAACGCGCCGAAGGTTCGGGACGGGACCACATAACGGCGACAGTAACAGGCGGACAGAGCGATGACCTTGAACCTCACCATGCCCGGTCAGGAAGAGCTGAAACCCCGGATCACCGTGTTCGGTGTCGGTGGCGCGGGTGGCAACGCGGTCAACAACATGATCGAAAAGGAACTGGAAGGGGTCGAGTTCGTCGTGGCGAACACCGACGCCCAGGCGCTGCAGCAGTCGAAGGCTGGCGCGCGCATCCAGATGGGTGTGAAGGTCACCGAAGGTCTGGGCGCGGGCGCCCGTGCCTCGGTCGGAGCCGCCGCCGCCGAAGAGACCATCGAGGAAATCGTAGACCACCTGGCTGGCGCCCACATGTGCTTCATCACCGCCGGCATGGGCGGGGGCACCGGCACCGGTGCTGCCCCGATCATCGCGCAGGCCGCGCGTGAGCTGGGCGTGCTGACGGTCGGCGTCGTGACCAAACCGTTCCAGTTCGAAGGCGCCAAGCGCATGCGCCAGGCCGAGGATGGCGTCGAGCAGCTGCAGAAGATGGTCGACACGCTGATCATCATTCCGAACCAGAACCTGTTCCGCCTGGCCAACGAGAAGACCACCTTTACAGAGGCCTTCAGCCTGGCCGATGACGTTCTGTACCAGGGCGTCAAGGGCGTGACCGACCTGATGGTGCGCCCGGGCCTGATCAACCTCGACTTCGCCGACGTGCGCGCGGTGATGGACGAGATGGGCAAGGCGATGATGGGCACCGGCGAGGCCGCGGGCGAGGATCGCGCGATCCAGGCCGCCGAGAAGGCCATCGCCAACCCGCTGCTGGACGAAATCAGCCTGCGTGGCGCCAAGGGTGTGCTGATCAACATCACCGGTGGCTACGACCTGACCCTGTTCGAACTGGACGAGGCCGCCAACCGCATCCGCGAAGAGGTGGACCAGGACGCCAACATCATCGTGGGCTCGACGCTGGACCCGGATATTGACGGCAACATGCGCGTGTCGGTCGTGGCGACCGGCATCGACGCCGCCGAAGTGGTGCAGGACATCCCGGTGCCGCGTCGCCGCCTGGCCGAACCGCTGGCTGCCGCGCCGGTGGCCGAGGAACCGGCTCCGGTCGAGGAACCTGTCGCGGTTGAGGAAACCACCGCCGAACGCACCCTGTTCGACGAGGGCCTGGACGCCACCGCGGCGGCCGCCGAAGAGCAGGTTGAAAACGTCTTCCCGGCCGAGGAAGCCGGTGGCGATCTGCCGCCGCCTGCCTACCAGCCGCAGCAAGCTCAGCCGGAACCGGCCGCGCCTGCCGCCCCGGCCGCCTATGGTGGCGGCTACGACGGTGGCTACGAGGACGAGGCCGAAGTGGCCCAGTTCGTTGCCCCCAAGGCCCCGGTGCCGGGCACCCCGACGCCGGAAGCTCTGGCCCGCCTGCAGGCGGCCGTGCAGAACCAGCCGCGCGCCCAGGGCATGGCCCCGCAACCGCAGGCCCAGCAGCCCGCGCAGCCCGGTGGCGACAAGCCGCGTTTCGGGATCAACTCGTTGATCAACCGCATGACCGGCCATGGCGCCGAGGCCCAGGGCCAACCCGCCCGCCAGCAACCGCCGGTGCAGGCGCAGCAGCAGGAGCCTGCGATGGACCCGGAGCAGGAAAAGGTGGAAATCCCCGCATTCCTGCGCCGCCAGGCCAACTAAGACAGCAAAATCGCAGTCACATCTGATCCAGAAGGGGCCGGTTCCAACCGGCCCTTTTCTTTTGTATTTCAGCAGCTTGAGTGGGAATTAATTATGCTTGGGCGGGGTTCTGCCCAAAGGTTACCAGGATGTTTCAATCCGTTACAAACTTTGAGTTGAGGTTACAGTTTCGTGACAGTACCTCATTCGCAACCGGGCAAACTGAGTCCGGGAGGCAACCCATGGATTCGTCGTGCAGACAACCCTTGCGACCCCCGTCACCTTCTCTGGCACCGGCCTGCATTCAGGCCGCCCTGTGCGCATGACCGTGAACCCGGCCCCGGCGGGCCACGGGATTCGGTTCCGGCGCACGGACGTGACCGATGGGCGCGACAATATCCTGCCTGCACATTGGCGCGAGGTCGAACAGACCGCGCTTTGCACCCGTCTGATCAACGCGGATGGGGTCACCCTGTCAACCATCGAACATATCATGGCCGCTCTGGCGGGCTGTGGCATCCACAACGCCCTGATCGACATTGACGGGGCCGAGGTGCCGATCCTGGACGGTTCCTCCAGCAAGTTTGTTGCCCGCCTGATCGAGGCTGGCAGCCGCGAACAGGACCGCCCCGTGCATGTGCTGCGCGTGCTGAAACCGGTCGAAGTGCGCAATGGCGACGCCTGGGCGCGCCTGGAACCCGCTGACGGGTTCGAGATTCGCTTTCACATCGATTTCACCGACGCGGCAATCGGCACCCAGGATTTGAGCCTGAACATGGCCAATGGCAGCTTCGTGCGCGAACTGTCGGACTGCCGCACCTTCTGCCGCCAGGCTGACGTGGACACCATGCGCGCCAACGGGCTGGCGCTGGGGGGCACGCTGGAGAACGCCGTGGTCGTCGATGGGGATGCGGTGCTGAGCCCCGGTGGTCTGCGCCGCGCGGACGAGCCGGTCCGCCACAAGATGCTGGATGCTCTGGGTGACCTCTACACCGCAGGCGCGCCGATTCTGGGCCGCTATGTGGGGCATAAGGCCGGTCACGCGATGACCAATGCGCTCCTGCGCGCCCTGTTCGAGGATGACGCCAACTGGTCGCTGGATGTCAGCGATGCGCAGACCGCGCGTCACCTGCCGGGCGTTGGCGTGGGCGCGCATGACCTGCCGCTTTCGGCCTGAGACTTTGTCTGATCTGCGGCGGTTCAGGGCGACCGGCAGGAAACGGCTGCAAAATCGACCATAGACCATTTTGCCCGGAATTTTTCTGTGCTAGTGAGTCTGCAATCAGGCGCGGCTTGGACCGTGCGGGAATGGATTGACGGGGTGGGCGCCACATGACGCGCAACGGGTTCGCTACGAAAGCCTTTGTTTCTCTTGCCGTGATTGGCCTGTTGTCGGGCTGCGGCGGTTTCGGATCGATTGGCAGCGGCTCGCTGGGCAGCGGCTCCAGTTCGGCAGGCAATTCCGGTGGCGGTGGCGGCTTCTTCAGCAGCTTCCGCAGCAACCGCGTCGAACGCAAACCGATCGAGGAATATACCGCCGAAGAAATTTACAAGCGCGGCGAATATGACCTGAACAACAACGAGTTCGAAGACGCCGCCAAATGGTTCGGCGAGGTTGAACGCCTGTATCCCTATTCGGAATGGGCCAAGCGCGGGCTGATCATGCAGGCCTTCGCCCACCACAAGAACCGCGAATATGAACTGTCGCGCGCCACCGCGCAGCGCTTTCTGGACTTCTACCCGGCGGATGAGGACGCGGCCTATGCGCAGTACCTGCTGGCGCTGAGCTATTATGACCAGATCGACGAGATCGGCCGCGATCAGGGGCTGACCTTCCAGGCGCTCCAGGCGTTGCGCGTGGTGATCGAACGCTATCCTGACACGGAATATGCGCGTTCGGCGGTGTTGAAATTCGACCTGGCTTTCAACCACCTCGCTGCGAAAGAGATGGAGATCGGGCGGTACTACCTGAAACGCAACCATTACCCGGCGGCGATCAACCGCTTCCGTGTGGTGGTCGAGCAGTTCCAGACCACCACCCATACGCCCGAAGCGCTGCACCGTCTGGTCGAGGCCTATCTGGCTCTGGGGCTGGATGCCGAGGCGCAGACCGCGGGCGCGATCCTGGGCCACAACTTCCAGTCGACCGAGTGGTACGAGGACAGCTATCGCCTGCTGACCGCCAAGGGGTTGGAACCCGAGGCCACGGGCGACAGCTGGCTGGCGACGCTCTATCGCCAACTGGTCCGGGGCGAATGGCTGTAAGCGCCGATGCTGCGCACGCTTGAAATCCGCGACATGTTGATCATCGACCGGTTGGAGCTGGAATTCCAACCGGGCCTGAACGTGCTGACCGGTGAAACCGGGGCGGGCAAATCGATCCTGCTGGACAGTCTGGGTTTCGTGCTGGGCTGGCGCGGGCGCGCCGATCTGGTACGCGCGGGCGCCGATCAGGGCGAAGTGGTGGCCGAGTTCGATCTATCTGCCGACCACCCCGCCCATGCGGTGCTGGAAGAGGCGGGGATCCCCTCGGACGACGGGCTGATCCTGCGTCGGGTGAACCGCGCCGACGGGCGCAAGACGGCTTGGGTCAATGACCGGCGCGCTTCGGGCGAAGTGCTGCGCGCCCTGTCCGATACGTTGATCGAGCTGCACGGTCAGCAGGACGACCGGGGCCTTCTGAACCCGCGCGTGCACCGCGCTTTGTTGGATGAATTCGGTGGGCTGCACGGTGCGGTCGAGACCTGCCGCAAGCGTTGGCGGGCGCTGTCTGCGGCGCAGAAGGCGCTGGACGAGGCCGAGGCCAAGCTGGAAGCCGCCCGGGCCGACGAGGAGTTCCTGCGCCACGCGGTTGGCGAGCTGGACACGCTGTCGCCGGAGCCGGGCGAAGACGCTGAACTGGACGCGCGCCGCCGTCTGATGCAGGCGGCTGAACGTATCGGCGAGGATATTCAGAAGGCCGCCCAGGCCTTGGGCCATGGCGACGGGGCCGAGGGGCGCATGGGCGACGCCATGCGCTGGCTCGAAGGGGTCGCGGGGGACGCGGGCGAGGCGTTGACCGCGCCGCTGGACGCGCTCGGGCGCGCGATGATCGAGCTGGGCGAGGCCGTGTCGGGCGTCGAGGCCGCGCTGGATACACTGCATTTCAACCCGGCCGAGCTGGAAATGGTCGAAGAGCGTCTGTTCGCGATCCGGGGCCTGGCGCGCAAACACGGGGTCGCGCCGGACGATCTGGGCAGCTTTGCTGAGGACCTGCGCCAGCGCCTTGCTGCCATCGACCACGGGGCCGAGGATATTGCGGCGCTGGCAACCGCCTTGCGCGAGGCGCGTGCGGGCTATGAGACTTGCGCCGAGGCGCTGACCGCGAAACGCAACCGCGCGGCGGCGAAGCTCGACAAGGCCATGGCTGGTGAGCTTGCCCCGTTGAAAATGGAACGCGCAGTCTTTACCACGAAGATTGAGCGGGGGGGCGATGGCCCGGACGGGCGCGACGAGGTGACGTTTACCGTTGCCACCAACCCGGGCGCGCCCTCGGGGCCCCTGAACAAGATTGCCTCGGGCGGCGAACTCAGCCGCTTCCTTCTGGCGCTGAAGGTCTGCCTGACCCGCGACGCCCAGGGGCTGACGATGATCTTTGACGAGATCGACCGCGGTGTCGGCGGTGCCACGGCGGATGCCGTCGGGCGTCGCCTGGCGGCCCTGGCCGCCGATGGAGGCCAGGTGCTGGTGGTAACCCACTCACCCCAGGTGGCCGCCCTGGGGGCGCATCACTGGCGGGTGCAGAAGGATGTGGTCAAGGGCACGACACTGTCGACCGTGGTGCCTTTGGGCGCGGCCGACCGGGTGGACGAGGTTGCGCGCATGCTGTCCGGGGACGTGATCACCGACGCGGCGCGCGGTGCGGCGCGGGAACTGCTGGCCTAACTCAATTTTCTTCGAAGAAAATTGGCAAGAAAATTCGAATTTTCTTGGTCACCGCCCGCGAAACCTGCGCCACAGCGGGCGGATATCCAGCGCGGCAATGGCCAGGCCCAGCGGGATCATCCAGAAGCCTAGGATGGGCAGGAAACCAAATACCCCGCCCACCATGATCACGATCCCCAGCAAAAGCCGAAGCCCCGGTGGCACGTTCAGGCGTACCCAGGCCAGGAAGCGGCGATAGCTGCGGCGAAATCCGCCCCGATCCGGCCCGGGGTCAGTTGCCACGGACCAGTTTGCCCGGATTGAGGATGCCGGTGGGGTCCAGCGCGGTCTTGATGTCGCCCATCACCGCCCAGGCGGCCCCGTGTTCTGCCTCCATGTAGCTCAGCTTGCCCATGCCGACGCCATGTTCGCCGGTTACCGTGCCCCCCAGATCCAGCGCGCGTTCGCTCATGCGCGCGGCCAGGCGCTTGGCCTCGGCCATCTCGACCTCATTGGTGGGATCGACCAGCAGGATCGCGTGGAAATTGCCGTCACCGACATGGCCCAGTATCGGGCCGGGGATGTGGCTTGCGTCGATATCCGCGCGGGTCTCGCCCACCGCGCGGGCGAGTTTCGAGATCGGCACGCAGATGTCCGTGACAATCGCCCGTGCACCGGGACGCAGCCCCAGGCAGGCGTAATAGGCCTGGTGACGCACGCGCCAGAGCCGGTTGCGCTCCTCGGTCTTCGTTGCGCTTTCGAACCCGACCGCGCCGAAGTCACGGGCAATCTCGCCGAACATCTCGGCCTGTTCTTCCACCGCGCTATCCGAGCCGTGAAACTCGACCAGCAGGTGCGGGATTTCGGGCATATGGGTGTCGGAGTGAGCGTTGACCGCCTTCACCGACATCGTGTCGACGAACTCGATCCGCGCCATGGGAATGCCCATCTGGATCGTATGCTGCACCGCGCCCACCGCGTCTTCGAGCCGGTCAAAGGCGCAGACCCCTGCCGAGATCGCCTCGGGTTGGCCCTGGAGCCGAAGGGTGAGTTCCGTGATCACCCCGAGCGTGCCTTCGGAGCCGACGAAGAGCCCGGTCATGTCATAGCCCGCCGAGGACTTCGCGGCGCGCGAACCGGTGCGGATCACCCGCCCGTCAGCCAGCACGACCTCCAGCGCCAGGACATTGTCGCGCATGGTGCCATAGCGTACGGCGGTGGTGCCGCTGGCGCGGGTGGCGGCCATGCCGCCGATGGTGGCATTGGCGCCGGGGTCGACGGAAAAGAACATGCCGGTGGAGCGCAGGTCCTCGTTCAGCTCCTCGCGGGTCAGCCCCGGCTGCACCACGGCGACCATGTCGCCCGGGTCGGCCATGAGCACCCGGTTCATGCGCGAGAAATCCAGGCTGAGCCCGCCGCGGATCGCGCTCGTGTGCCCTTCCAGTGAGGTGCCCGCACCGAAGGGCACCACCGGGCAGCCATGGGCCTGGCAGGTCTTCAGGATCTCGCTGACCTCCTCGGTCGAGACGGGCCAGGCGACGGCATCCGGAGGATTGGGGGGGAAATGGCTTTCGGATTGGCCATGGCTCTCCAGATCGGACTTGGAGCGGCTCAGGCGATCGCCTAACAATGGTGTTAGCGCGGCTAGTGCGGTGTCGATGGTCATGCCACCATTTCCTCATGGTACCCGGGCAAATTTAAGTCAACTGTGAGGCAGTTGGAAGACTACTGAATCGGGGTAGGCATGGGCGAGCCGTTAAAATTGTTTCTATCTCGGTGGGCCCGACAATTTCGTGCCGAGGTCAAGCAGGCCTGGGAGGTCATGCGCGAGCGGGGGCCGAGCCAGGTCCAGTTCTGGCTGATCGCCCTTGTGATCGGTGTGGCCGCCGGGTTTGCTGCCCTGTTTTTTCGCAAGGGAATCGAAGGGTTGCAGGGGTTTCTTTACGGAACCGATGACATTGCGCACCTGCATAGCTGGGCCGGCACCTTGCCCTGGTATTGGGTGCTTCTGCTGCCCGCAATTGGCGGGCTTGTCGTGGGCGCGGTTCTGAACTGGTTCACCCATGACGGACGGGTGCGATCCGTCGCCGATGTGATTGAGGGCGCAGCCCTGTGGGAAGGTCGCGTGGAACGGCGCGCGGGCGTTGGCTCGGCACTGGCCTCCTTCATCACCCTGTCCACGGGAGGCTCGACCGGTCGGGAGGGACCGGTGGTGCATATGGCGGCCGTCATGTCGGCCTGGGTATCGGCCCGGATCAACGCCAACGGAATTACCGGGCGCGACCTGCTGGGTTGCGCCGTGGCCGCCGCCGTGTCGGCCAGTTTCAATGCGCCAATCGCAGGCGCGCTTTTCGCGCTCGAGGTCGTGTTGCGCCACTTTGCGGTCCATGCATTCGCGCCTATCGCCATTGCCAGCGTTGCGGGCACGGTGATCAACCGGATCGAATATGGCGACGTGACCGAGTTCATCTTGCCCGCCGAAGGCTCGCTGGCCTTCTATGTCGAACTGCCCGCCTTCCTGATCCTCGGGGTGATCTGCGGGGCGGTGGCGGTCGTGCTGATGAAGGCGATCTTCTTTGCCGATGATCTGGGCACCACGGTGGTGTCCTGGCTGCGTCTTCCGAGCATCCTGCGCCCCGCGCTGACCGGACTGATGCTGGGCGCCATGGCAATCTGGTATCCGCACATCATTGGCGTCGGCTACGAGACGACCTCGCTCGCGCTGACCGGAGAACTGGTGTTGTGGAACGCGGTCATCTTCGCCGTCCTGAAGGTGATTGCTGTGGCGATCACCATGGCGGGGCGCATGGGGGGCGGGGTCTTTTCGCCCGCGCTGATGATCGGTGCCCTGACCGGGCTGGCTTTCGGCATCATCGCCACGGCGATCTTCCCGGATGTGTCGGGGTCCGAGACGATCTATGCGCTGGCCGGAATGGGCGCAGTCGCGGCGGCGGTGCTGGGCGCGCCGATCTCGACCACGCTGATCATCTTTGAACTCACCGGTGACTGGCAGACCGGCATCGCGGTGATGGCGGCGGTCAGCTTGTCCTCGGCGCTGGCAAGCCGCCTGGTCGACCGGTCCTTCTTTCTTACGCAACTGGAGCGGCGCAACATCCACCTGGCCGCCGGGCCGCAGGCCTACCTTCTGGCCACGGTGCGGGTGGCCAAGATCATGCGCCCTGCCGACGCCCCCAACAGTGCGCCGGAGGAGATCTGTTGGGAGCTGATCGAGCAGGGGGTCTATGTTGACGGCAACGCAACGTTGGAGACGGTCATGCCGATCTTTGAAAGCTCCGGCGCGCTGTTCATCCCGGTGGTGACCCTGCGGGGGGAAGGGGATCCGCCGGAGCTCTGGGGGTCGGTCTTTCAGGTCGATGCCTTGAAGGCGTTCAACCGCGCGCTGGCGGCCACGGCGGCGGAGGAGCATTCCTGAGTGCCGCCAAGCGCTGCGCCTGCGGCGCGCGTGATATCTCGCAGCGAGCTGTGTCGCCGCTCGGGCGGGCATCTGCCTCAGCCTTGCAAAGCCCTCGACAGGGCGCACCAGGCTTCCAGCTCGATGGTTTCGGCCCGCGCTGTGGGTTTGATGCCGACAGAGGTCAGCACCTCCTCGATCTCCGGATGCAGCCCCTTGAGCGAGGCGCGCAGCATCTTGCGGCGCTGGTTGAAGGCGGTGGCGACCACGCTTTGCAGCTTGTTTGCATCGGCGGGGAAACGCGGTTCGGGCAGCGCTTTCAGATGCACTACGGCGCTGTGCACCTTGGGCGGCGGGGAAAAGGCTTCGGGCGGCAGTTCCATGGTGATGGTCGCCTGGGTGCGCCACTGGGCCAGGGTCGCCAGGCGACCGTAGGCCTTGGACCCGGGCTGTGCGGTGATGCGCTGCGCCACTTCGCGCTGGAACATGAGCGTTAGGCTCTCCCAGGCGGGTGGCCAATCCTTGGGGGTCAGCCAGCGCACCAGCAGTTCGGTGCCTACGTTATAGGGTAGGTTGGCGACGATGCGGATCGGCGGGGTCAGGTGATCGAGCGGGTTCAGATCGAGCGCGTCGGCATTGATGGTTTCGAGCTTGCCCGGGTAGACCTCGGCGATCTCGGCAAGCGCACCCATGGCGCGGCTGTCCTTTTCCACCGCGAGCACCTTGCGAGCCCCTTCGGCCAACAGCCCGCGGGTCAACCCGCCGGGACCGGGGCCGACCTCCAACACGTCGCATTCGGACAGGTCGCCCGCCTGGCGCGCAATCTTCGACGTCAGGTTCAGATCAAGGAGGAAGTTCTGCCCCAGCGACTTCTTGGCGACCAGCCCGTGGGACTCGATCACCTGGCGAAGCGGGGGCAGGCTGTCGATCGTGCTCATGCGGTGGCCTTTGCCATCTGGGCGGCCATGCGCAGGGCCGCGATGAGGGAAGAGGGGTTGGCCCAGCCGCTGCCCGCAATGTCGAAGGCGGTGCCGTGATCGGGCGAGGTGCGGATGAAGGGCAGGCCCAGGGTCACGTTCACGCCGCGGTCGAAATCCAGTGTCTTGATCGGGATCAGCGCCTGGTCATGGTACATGCAGATCGCGACGTCATAACGCGCGCGCGCGGCCGGGTGGAACATGGTGTCGGCGGGCAGCGGCCCTTGGATATCAAGGCCCTGCGCGCGCAGATCGTCCAGCAGGGGGGCGATCATCTCGATCTCTTCCATACCCATGGCGCCGCCTTCGCCCGCATGTGGGTTGAGCCCGGCCACGGCAATGCGCGGGGCGGCGATGCCAAAGCGACTTTGCAGGTCGGCGTGGGTGATCCGGATGGTCTGCTCCAGGCTCTCGCGGGTCAGGCGGGTGGGCACGTCATGGATCGGGATGTGGATCGTCGCGGGCACCACGCGCAGCTCCTCGCAGGCCAGCATCATCACCACGTCCGAGGCGCCCGCCAGGTGGGCCAGATATTCGGTATGGCCGGGAAAGGCGAAGCCCGCGCCGTCCTTCAGCGCCTTCTTGTGAATGGGGGCGGTGCAGATGGCCGATGCTTCTCCTGCTTGCACGAGCGCTACTGCGCGCGCGATTGCCTCGATCACATGGGGGGCATGGGCGGCGACGGCTTGGCCCGGATGGCGCGGTGCGTCGAAATCCATCCGCAGCACCGGTACCGCATTGGGCATGACACGAGCGGCATCCGCCGCGCTGTCCACGCATTCGAAGGCCGTGCCAGCAGGCAGGTGGCTTGGGTCGCCCAGTAGGACGAAATCCAGCTCCCCGCGCAGAGCTTCCCAGGCCTGAGGCACGAGGTCCGGACCGATCCCGGCCGGTTCGCCAATGGTCAGCGCAATGGGCACAGCCTTTGCGGGCGCGATCATTCGCCGTCCAGATACTCGATGTGAGCGTCTGCTTTCAGTTCTTCCAGAAAACTGTCTGCATAGGCCACGATGCGCTGGTTGCGTAGCTGGGAGACGATCTCTTCGCGCGAGACCTCTTCCGGCAGAACACGGGTCCGGCCGCAGAGCATGAGGAAAACCATGTTCTGCCCGTCGGCGGTGGTCAGGGCAGTCGACACCTCGCCTTCGTCCAGCTGGGCCAGTTCCATCGCATAATCCGCCGGGATGTCGGCAACTGGCAGCACTTCGACCACCAGGCGCTCTTCCGGCTGGCCCTTGGCGACGCCGTAGAGGTCGTCACAGGTGTCGACCTGGCGGCGCACCTTTTCGGCCTGCGCCTGGTCGCCTGCGGGCAGGAAATAGCTGGCAAACTCGATCGAGACATCTTCGGGTGCGGCGCTGTCGGTTTCCAGGATGTCACGCATCTGGAACAGGGCGATGGCGTTACGCACCGGGATCGGTTCGGAGACCTGACCGGGGCTCAGCGGCAGCACCTTGGCGGCGACCTGCGGCGGCAGGTCGGCCAGATCGATCCAGTCCATGCGCCCCGAGCGCGCCTTGGAGGGCGAAACCGAGAAGTTGCGCGCCGCCTGGGCGAAGGCGGGCAAGGTGTTGATTTGCGCCAGACGCTCGGCCCGGGCCAGGCTGGCGCGCTGGTTTTCAGGCGTGTCGGCAGGCAGGATGATTTCGGACAGCAGCACACGGACCCCGGCACCCGGCTGGGTCAGCGCAATGGCGCGGTCGATCTCTGCCTCGGTGATCTGTACACGGGAGACGAAACGC
The DNA here is from genome assembly GCF_965228805.1 of Aliiroseovarius sp. Lineage (NCBI taxonomy): Bacteria > Pseudomonadati > Pseudomonadota > Alphaproteobacteria > Rhodobacterales > Paracoccaceae > Aliiroseovarius > Aliiroseovarius sp. The sequence continues at coordinate 2,769,185 of NZ_CBDDIE010000003.1, forward strand.
GCGCGCACCACTTCGCGCCACAAGACACCGACGCCGACGAAATCGCGGAAGGTTTCGGCGGCGACACCTTCCTGGGCAATGGCGGTGAGGAAGGCATCCACCTCAAGATTGGCGCGACCGGCAAATTCGGTCATGGCCGCCTGCAGGGCTTCCTCGTTCAGTTGAATGCCCATCTGGCGGGCTGCATCCAGTTGCAGACGTTCTTCGATCAGGCGGTCCAGTGAAATCTGTTCCAGATCGCCTGGTGCCCGCAAAAGTCGCATGAAAGCAATGCGTTGGGACAGTTCGTAGGCGGTGACAACCTGATCGTTCACCTTGACCACTGGTGCGAAAAGGTTCTGCGCCTGCACCGTGGCCGGAAGGGACGTCCCCAGGCTCAACCCCAGCCCAACGGCCAGGCCCAAGGCCGATACCAATCCGGAAATCCGGGCCCCGGCCCGGCGTGTCAGCGAAGTAACAATGGCCTTCATCTTCAATCTACCCACGTTGTCAGTCCGTCTTCTATCGCGCACATGTCGCCCCTCGCGACCCGCGGCGGCCACCCACACCGTTCAGCGAAATGCCGAGCCCGATATTCGTGGTCGGCTTCACACTAGTCGATGAGGTGAAGCGACGCGAGAGGGAAAGGTCCACGCTGACGCATTCATTACTGTATTCCAGCCCAAGCCCGGCCTTGGTCAGGTTGTCGAGGTCAAGGTCATAGCGCCAGTCCGCGCTGGCGCGCCAGTTGTCATTGATCTGGAGGGTCGAATCCCAGCTCCATTCATGCACCGGGGCATCGCGCCCCTCGGCGGGATCGGCATCGACCCAGATATGTCCGGTGGCAAAGGCGAAACGGTCGTTTTGAAACATCGCCAGGACTTCTGATTTGTTGATCGAATCCTCGGTGCTGAACAGGGTACGGGCCTGCAGAGCGAAGCGGTCGGCAAGCTGGACCTGCCCGGCCACCAGCCAGTCAGAGGCATCGCCGGACAGGCCCGATACGGTGCTGAACTGATCCAGGTCCTGATTGTACCAGACCCGTCCGGCGGCCAGGGAATAGGTCCAGCCTGTGGGGTTGAAGCGGGTCCAGGTCAAACCCAGGGCAGCGCGCGAGCCGGTTTCGATCGCGTCCTGGCCGGGGAAGCGGTCGAGCGAGAACAGGTTTGTCTCGTCAAACTCGACAAGGGTGCTGTCCTCATTGGGCACGTCAGCGCCCACACGGTCGGTCCAGGCCAGATGTGCCACCGGTTCGAGCACCTCAAGCGCACCGGAGTCCGTGGTGCGTGACATCGGGTAGCGCAGGGTCACCCCGGCAGTGGGCGTGATATGCGCGGAGTTGGTGGTAAAGGCGCTGTCATCCTGCCAAACCCAGTAGCTGTCGGCATCGACACGTCCGCGCAGCTCGGCCTCGATTCCACCGGCAAGCACCCAGTCGCGTCGCCATTCCCCGGCAAAACTCAACCGCGCGCCGTCGCGGCCCGCGCCGCCGACCGGATCTTCGCTCTCGCGCCAGTAGGTATCGCCCGAAACCTGCCAGAAGCCACCACCACCCATGGTGCCGTCATAGCGCCTTTCATAGAGGAACTCGGCCTGACCAAAGGGCAGTTCGCCCGAGCTGTCGATCTCGTCCGCACGCAGGGTTTCATATTGGGTCAGCCCGGCCAGGATGAACTCGTCCCGCCGTGTGCGGGACAGGGCCACGTGGCTTTCCAGACGGTCAGTATCGCTATAGTCGTAATCGGTCAGATAGCTTTCATCCGACACCTGTTCGATGCCGAAATCGAGCCGGAAATCGCGTCCAACCTCGAACTGGCCGCCGCCGAACAGATACCACCGGGCGCGCCCTGGTAGTAGGTCGTCGTCGCTGACCGCGCCATCGAACGCAATGCGTCCCTTGGTGAAGGCCTGCCGATAGCGCAGCTCGACCGTGTTGGTGTTCGAGGTCACGAAAGGCGTAACCGTTAGGTCGGCGTGGTCGCCGAGGCGGAAGAAATAGGGCACACGCAGCCCCTTGCCCAGTCGGGTCGACGTCGACAGGCGTGGCGCCAGGAACCCGGTGGCCCGGTCAAGCGTCGGGTCGGGCATGCGCAGGCGGGGCAGCCAGAACACGGGCATGCCCATCACCCGGAACTGGGCATTGGAGAAATAGAGCTGCCGTTCCTCGGCATCATGCACCATTTCCTGGGCGCGGATCTCCCACAGCGGAGTCGGGCGGGCCAGGCAGACCTCGCAGGACGATGCAACGACCTTGGCTGCCTGGGTATAACGCCCGCCGACGCGGTTGAGTTCCGCTGCGGCGATCTGCATCTGCTGGTCCAGCACAACCCGGGCGCTTTGCATAATCCCTTCGGACAGGTCGGTCGACAGCTCGGCCGCATCGGCCAGCACGATCACCGCGCCGCTGTTCTGGGTCAGCGTGATCGGCCCCTCGATCTCCAACGTGTCATTGGTGCGGTCGTAGCTGAGGCGCGTGGCGCTGAGGCGCACGCCGTCATGCAGCACGACGACATTGCCTGTCGCCTCGATCTGGCCGGGACCGGTGGTGCGCACGCTATCGGCCACCAGCGTGGTCGCGGCGGATTGGGCGGGGCCGGATTGAGCCAGCGCCGGGGGCGGGGTCGAGGGCAGGGCGACGCTCAGGGCCAGGGCGGCCAGAGTGCTGCGCAGGCGCATCTTGCGGCTCTTCATCATCCGTCCTCCAGATGCAGAAGGATGCCCAGTGACATCAGGATCGCCGCCACCGGCGGGGTCCAAGCGGCAATCATGACGGGGATCTGCCCGTTTTCACCCAGGATCTGCGCGAAATTGCGGATGAAATAGATGCCAAAGCCGAAGATCAGCGCCATCAGCACCATCAGCCCGGTATGACCGAAGCGTGTGTGGCGCATGGTGAAACCCGCCCCGATCAGCACCATGGCGATCAGGAACAGCGGTGTGGCCAGCTCCATCTGCAACCAGACCTTATGCGCACGGGCCGAAAACCCGGCTTGCTCCAACTGCGCGACGAAGCTTGGAAGATCCCAGATGGAAATGGTCGACGGGTTGCCGAAACTGTCCTCGATCTGGGTCTGGGTCAGGTTCGAGGCCACCCAATAGACCCGATGGGTGATTGCCCGGGTTTCGGGGTTCTTGGAGGTCAGATCCCAGACCTTGGCGTCGCGCAGCGCCCAGCGGCCTACGTCCAGCCTTGCCTCGGTTGCGACAATCCGGGTCAGGGGGCGGCCATCGGTGTCGAAGGCGAAGAAGGTCACGTCAAACAGCTGGGTCCCCGTTACGCCCGAGCGCTGGGCGTGGATCACCGTCTGGCCGGTGTCATTGCCCTGGCGCAGCCACAGCCCTTCGGTCGAGATCGACAGGATCTGGCTTGTGTTGCCTGCATATTTCGCCGCCAGCAGGTCATATTGCTTGGCGGTCGCGGCGGCCAAGGGGTTGAACACGGCCAGCGACACAAGGCCGATGGCCAGCACGGTCAGCACCGGAGCGACCAGGGTGATCAGCGCTGATCGCCCCGCCGCGCGTGTCACCACCATTTCCGAGCTCCGCGCCAAGCCCAGGAACATCGACAGGGTCGACAGGATCACCACCAGGGGAAGGATGCGGTACATCCATTCGGGCATGTTGGTGGCCACCAGTTGCAGAAGCTCGCCGAACCCGACCTGGGTTGCATCGTATTTGCGGACCTGCTCCAGCATGTCCATCAGCATGAAGATGCAGGCCAGGATCAGCGCGGTGATCACGAAAGACCGCAGGAAGCGCCGCGCGATGTAGAAATGCAGCGTCATGCGGGCAGCTCCCCGACGGGTTTGGGCGCCTTCGGACGGCGCGTGAACAGGGCCGGGCGGGCCGAAACCCACAGGACCGCGGCACAGACGAACAGACCAACGAGCGGCGCCAGATAGACCAGCATCCAGCCCATGTCGTCGCTGCGCGCTGCATCCGACATGGAATTGTCCAGCGTCAACAGCAGGATGAACAGAACCGCCGCGCCCAGCATCTGGCGCCACAGGCCAAACCGGCTGAAACTGCCCAGCATCAGCACCGAAAACCCGACCAGAGCGGCGACCAGGGTCATGACCGCGCGGCCCGTTCGCTCATGCCCTTCGGCCAGGAAGGCGGCGCGGGGGGTGTTCAACACGCGTTGCAGTGCCTCGGGCGCGGTCAGGAGCTCGACGGTGGAGAGGGTGCGTAGGGTGATCGCCGGGATCATGCCCTGTTGGATCAACGCGCCGAGGTCATAGGTGAAATCGTCGAAGGTGGTGGTGGACAGCCCTCCGTCGCGGGTGGAGAGGATCTGCGCCAACCCGTCGAACATGACCAGTTTCGGGCCAGCCTCGGCCCGCACCACCAAGGCGCGCTGAGCGGTGTAGGTTACGTGGCGCGCGGCCTCGCGCGTGTCGGTCAGGAACAGGTCGCGCAGCTCGCCCTCGGGTGTGATTTCGCGGATATAGAGTGTAATCCCGTCGGCGGGGTGTTCAAACGAGCCCTGGGCGAGGAAGCGCGCGGTGATGTTCTGGGCGATCTCGGCCTGACGTTCGGCCAGGCGTTTCTGGCTGGTGGGCACCAGCACATGGGTCAGAAGCGCCACGAACAGCCCGGCGATGAGGCCGAAGGCCAGCACGGGTCGGGCCAGGCGGAAGGGTGAATAGCCCGCAGCTTCGGCCACCACCAGCTCGCTTTCCGAACTCAACCGATTGGTAACGAAGATCGCCGCAGCAAGAGCTGCGAAGGGCACCACGGCGGCAATCATTGACGGCAGGGTCAGGGCCGTGAACTCCAGGAAAACAAGGATGCTTTCGCCGTTTGCCACCAGCTGGTCGAACAGGCGCACGGCGCGGTTCACCCAGTAGATCAGCACCAGCACAAGGGCAAAGAAGCCGAACAGCACCGTCAGCTGTGACAGCAGGTATCTGTCGAATCTTGCCAATGCTTCCCCCAAAGCGCTTTTGCAGTGGTTCGGTTCTAACGGATCGGCGGGGCGGGGAAAACTGCTTTTGCCCGGAATTCCCGTGATATGCGGGGCATTTTGCCGAAGCTGTCGCACGCCTTGCAAAACAGGGACGCGCGCGAGACGCAGGCTGGGCGACAAATTGCCGACAGGCGCGGTGGCCGGGGCGTCTGGTCAAACCCGCCCGTGACCGCTACCAATGGCGGCGAACCCGTCTGACAGGAGAGTATTCATGACGTCTGTGACCCAAGCCAAGTTTGTCGAACTGGATCTGGAGGCGCTGGCCACCGCCCCGGGCCGCGTGGTGGTGTTCCTGTCGGGCGACGGGCCGCTGGACAAGGGCGCGCGCCGGGTGAACCGGCTGACCCGTGGCGCGCTGGAACGTGTGCGTGACAGCGAAGGCTTTGCCAAGATGAAAGCCGGCGACGCGGTTGAGCTGCCCTGGCCCTCGGGCATGGCCGCCGAAGCGGTGCAGGTGGTGCGCCTGGATCGCCGTGCTCCGGTGCTGGACGTGCGCAAGGCGGGCGGCGCGATCGGCAAGGCGGGCGCGGGCAAGCCGGTCCTGGTCGTCGCAAACACAATCCGCCATGGTGAGGAACTGGCCCTGGGCGCCATGCTGCGCGCCTACAAATTCAATCCGCACCGCACCGGCGAGGCGGGCGAGGTGAAGGAGGGCAGCCTGACCTTTACCGTCAACAAGGTCGAAGAAGCCACTGGCAAGGCCGACACACTGGCCGCCCTGGCTGAAGGCGTCTTCATGACCCGTGATCTGGTCAACGAGCCGTCGAATGTGCTGACCACCACTGAATTCGCCAGCCGCCTCAAGGAGATGGAGGCGATCGGCCTCGAGGTCACCGTGCTGGAAGAAGCCGAGCTGGAAGAGCTGGGCATGCGTGCGCTTCTGGGCGTCGGGCAGGGCTCGGAAAGCCCGTCCAAGGTCGTGGTGATGGAATGGAAGGGCGGCGACAAGGACGCGCGACCCTTCGCGCTGATCGGCAAGGGCGTGGTGTTTGACACCGGCGGCATCAGCCTGAAACCGGCGGGCGGCATGGAAGACATGACCATGGACATGGGCGGCGCGGGCACCGTGGCGGGCGCGATGAAGGCGCTGGCCCTGCGCAAGGCGAACGCCAATGTGGTTGGCATCGTCGGCCTGGTCGAAAACATGCCCGACGGCCGCGCGCAGCGCCCGGGTGACATTGTCGCCTCGATGAAGGGCGACACGATCGAGGTGATCAATACCGATGCCGAGGGGCGCTTGGTGCTGTGCGACATCATGTGGTACGCGCAGGAGAAGTATAATCCCGCCGGCATGATCGACCTGGCCACCCTCACCGGTGCGATCATCATCGGTCTGGGCAACGAGAACACCGGCGTCTTCTCGAACGACGACGCGCTGTGCAAGAGCTTCCTGAAGGCCGCCGAGGTCGAGGGCGAAGGCGCCTGGCGCATGCCCCTGGGCGCGGCCTATGACAAGCTTCTGAAGTCGGACAAGGCGGACATGAAGAATGTTGGTGGCCGGGCCGCGGGCTCGATCACCGCGGCGCAGTTCCTGCAGCGCTTCGTCAAGGATGGCACGCCCTGGATCCACCTGGATATTGCGGGCACGGCCACCGCATCCTCAGGCACGCCACTGGCGCCCAAGGGCGCGACCGGTTGGGGCGTCCTGGCGCTGAACCGTCTGATTGCCGATCTGCAGGAAGGCTGAGCAAAAGGCGATGAGCGAAGTCTACTTCTACCACATGACCCACGCGCCACTGGAGGCGACCTTGCCCTTTCTTCTGGGCAAGTCGCTGGAGGCTGGATGGCGCGTGGTCGTGCGGGGGCGGGAGGCACGGCGCATCGCCTGGTTGGACGAGAAACTGTGGCTGGGGCCCGAGGAAGGGTTCCTGCCACATGGCCGTGCGGGCGGGCCGCATGATGCGGATCAGCCGATCCTGCTGACCACCGATGACGCCTTGCCCAATGGCGCGGCGGCGCTGGTGTCGATTGATGGAGCGGATGTGACGTCTGAAGAACTCACAGGGCTGACCCGGGCGATGATCCTGTTCGACGGAAACGATCCGCAAGCAGTGGACCATGCGCGCGGCCAGTGGAAGGCGCTGACCGGAGCCGGGGTCAAGGCCAAGTACTGGAGCCAGGAAACCGGCCGCTGGGAAATGAAGGCCGAGAGCAAGTAGCGCGTGTCCGGCGTTGCCAAACGGTGTCGCTGCGCGACGCTTGATTTCTGTGGGTGGGGGCGCTGCCCCAGGCGACAAGACCTTGCGGGTCTTGTGGCACTCCCCCGGGAAATTTTGGGAAAGCTGAAAGCCGGAGGACACGGCCAGGCCGGGCGAGGTGCTGCCCTCAGTTCGGGCGGCCCTCTTTTCATCTTTCCGAAAGTATCCCGGGGGTTTTGGGGGCTGGCCCCCAATTCCTACCGTGTCAGGATCAACCGGTCGCCGCGGATTTCCAGGCTTTCGAAACGGCGCAGGTAGGTCATGCCCAGAAGCGAGCCCTCCATCTCGCCCTCATTCACCACCACGCGCAGGTTTCGGTCGGTGATATTGCCGAGCTCAACCGTTTCGATACGGGTGGGTGCCGTGCGCACCTCGCCATTGGCGGTGGAGGCGCGACCCAGGTAGGTGAGGCTGCCCAGGTCGATGCCGACGCGCTGGGCGTCCTGGCGGCTGAGCACCACGTCGGAGGCGCCGGTGTCGACGATGAATTCGACCGGCTCTCCGTTCAACTGCAGCACCAGGTGAAAATGGCCGCCAAAACCGCGCGGGACTTCGATCTGGCCGGATGAGGTCAGGGTCTGGCGCGGCAGGATGTCAGAGCGGACGCCCTCCCACAGCCCATACCCGGCGACGAGCCCCAGGAACAGAAGTCCCCAGACGATGGCCGTACGCACATTCTTGCCCAGCGATTGCCGGTTGTCGGCGATGAAATAGGCCACGATGGCCGCGCCGAGCAGTCCCAGGTAGATCAGCCGTCCGTACTCATTCTCACTCATGGAAACTCCCTTGCCATGACAAGGATATAGGCTTTGTGGGAGAGAATGCCACAATGCGGTGGCATGTCACGGTCTCAACCGGCGATGACCCCGAAGTCCGCGAGCCCATCCAGCACGAATTGCACGGCCAGGGCGGCCAGCAGCATGCCCAGCAGGCGGGTCAGCACGTTGATGCCGGTCTCGCGCAGAAGGCGCTCCAGTGCGTCGGCGGCAAGAAAGAAGATCATGACCACGGCCAGAACCGCCAGCATGACGCCCAACACTGCCGCGAGCCCAAGCGCGCCGTCGGCCTGACCGGTTAGCAGGATCATCGCAGCAATTGCGCCAGGGCCCGCGATCAGCGGGGTCGAGAGCGGGAAGACCGACGGGTCGTCGGCCGGGTCCAGGGCGGTTTCGGACTGGTCCTTGCGGCGCTGGGTGCGGCGTTCAAAGAGCATGTCCAGTGCGGTCAGGAACAGCAGCAGCCCGCCTGCGATGCGGAAAGCGGCCATGGAGATGCCGAGGAATCCCAGCACCGCTTCGCCCAGCAGGCCGAAGAGCGTCAGCAACAGGGCGGCAATGCCCAGCGAACGGATCGCAATGGTGCGGCGTTGCCGGGGTGTGGCACCCTTGGTCAGGGCGACGAAGATCGGCATCAACCCGATGGGGTCGATGATCACGAAAAGCGTGGCAAAGGCCGAGATGAGGGCGGGCAGGTCGGTCATGGGCGCTGGTTAGCGGTAACCGGAGTGTAGGGCAAGGGCGCGCGGTTGACGGGCGCGATGATCGCGCGCGCAGCGCGCGCCACCGGCAGCAAAATTCTTCGAAGAATTTTCACCTGCGGGGCGGGGGTGCCCGGCTGCGCCGGGCGTCGCTGCGCTCCGACGCGGGCTGTTAGGTCTCGGCCGCGTCCAGCCTCTCCTGCGCCTCCATCCACAGCGCTTCGGCGCGGTCCAAACCCTCCATCACCTCGGCATGTTTCTTCTGCCATTGGGCGATTTCGCCTGCCTTGCCGGGTTCATAGAGCGCCGGGTCGGCCAGTTTCGCATCAAGCTTCTCGCGCATCTCGGTCAGCTTCTCGATCCGGGCCTCGCATTTGCGCAGGTCGGCGCGCAGGGCGAGGATCTTGTCGCGGTCGGGGCGTTTGGGCTTGCCGGAGGCCGGTTTGGCCGGTTTGTCCGTCGGATCCTTGGCCAGCAGCTCGGCGCGGTAGGCCTCCAAGTCCTGCTCATAGGGCGTGACCCGCCCCTTGTTCACCAGCCACAGCCGGTCGGCCACCAGGCTCAACAGGTGCATGTCATGGCTGACCAGCACCACCGCGCCGGAATAGGCGGTCAGCGCCTCGACCAGGGCCTCACGGCTTTCCATGTCCAGGTGGTTGGTCGGTTCGTCGAGGATCAGCAGGTGCGGCGCGTCGATGGTGGCGATCAGCAGCGTGAGGCGTGCCTTCTGCCCACCGGACAATTTCGCGACCAGCGTCTCCGCTTGGTCCGCGTTCAGCCCGAAGCCCGACAGGCGCGACCGCAGTTGGGCGGGTGTTTCGTCCGGGCGCAACCGGCGCAGGTGGTCGATGGGCGTCTCGTCCGGGTAAAGCTCGTCCATCTGGTGCTGCGCGAAATAGCCGATGCGTAGCTTGGAGGCCTGGGTCAAGCGTCCCGAAAGCACTTCAAGGCGACCTGACAACATCTTGGAAAGAGTGGATTTCCCCTGGCCGTTTTTGCCCAGAAGCGCGATGCGGTCGTCTTGGTCGATGCGTAGGTTCAGGCGCGACAGGACCGGCATGCCACCATAGCCCGTGGCAGCGCTTTCGATGGCGATGATCGGCGGCGACAGCTCCTCGGGTGAGGGAAAGCTGAACGCCCGCAAGGCCGCTTCCTGCGGGGTGGTGATCGGCTTCAGCCGCTCAATCATCTTCAGGCGGGACTGGGCCTGTACGGCCTTCGAGGCCTTGTAACGAAAGCGATCGACGAAGCTTTGCAGATGGGCGCGGCGCGCCTCGATGCGCTTGTTTTCGGCCTCGGCCACCGCCAGCCGCGCAGCGCGGGTTTCTGCGAACGTGTCATAGGGCCCCTGATAGAGCGTCAGCTTGCGGTCCTCGAGGTGCAGAATCGCGCCGACCGAGCGGTTCAGCAACCCCCGGTCGTGCGAGATGATGATGACCGTGTGCGGGTAGCGCACAAGGTATTGCTCCAGCCAGACCGCCCCTTCGAGATCGAGGTAGTTGGTCGGCTCGTCCAGCAGCAACAGGTCGGGCTGTGCAAACAGCACCGCCGCCAGGGCCACGCGCATGCGCCATCCGCCCGAGAAGGCGCTGCAGGGCATGGCGTGTTGTTCATCGTCGAACCCCAGGCCCTTCAGGATTGACGAGGCGCGCGCCTCTGCCGACCAGGCGTCGATATCGGCGAGCCGCGTCTGGATCTCGGCAATGCGGCTGGGGTCGGTGGCCGTATCCGCCTCGGCCATCAGGCTCGCGCGTTCCGTATCGGCGGCCAGCACCGTGTCCAGGAGCGAGGTCTCGGAGGCCGGAACCTCCTGCGCCACCCCGCCGATGCGTGCGCCCTTGGGGACCGAGATATCGCCCGATTCCAGGCTCAGCTCGCCTCGGATCAGGCGAAACAGAGTGGTCTTGCCGGTGCCGTTGCGGCCGACCAGGCCGACCTTGTGACCGTCCGGGATGGTCGCGGTTGCCCCCTCGAACAGAGGGCGGCCCTCGACCGCGTAGGTGATATCGGAAATGCGCAACATGGGGCGCGGTCTAGCAGAGGGGGCAGGGGGGCGCCAGAGGGGGAAGTCTCATGGGCATCCGCGAAGACGTGTCGCCCCGGAGCGGCGAAGCCGCGACGCGCCCGACCCTCCCCAGGGGAGGGCACCTTGCAGCGTTTCATTCTGCGGAAACGTATCGATCGCAGCGTTCGAGTGCCATCAAACTCCTGTGGTGGAGCGCCCACCCAGGGGCGGGCGCGTCGCGGCTGCGCCTTCCACCCCATTGCCATCCCACCCCCCAGCCGCTACCGCTTGTGGGTCCGGGAGATTTCGATGACCAGAACCCCACCCACCATGACTACGCTTGTCCTGCTCACCGGGCTGTCGGTGCTGTCGCTGAACATGTTCCTGCCCTCCCTGCGCCAGATCGCCGTGGGGTTGGAGGCGGACTATGCGCTGGTGTCGCTGTCGATCGGCGGCTACCTGGCGGTTTCGGCGGTCTTGCAGCTGATCATGGGGCCGCTTGCCGACCTGATCGGGCGGCGGCCGGTGATCCTGGCCGGGCTGGTGATGTTCACGCTGGCCTCGGTCGGCTGCCTGCTGGCGACAAGTGTCTGGGTTTTCCTCGGCTTTCGTGTGGCGCAAGGCGGGATTGTCTCGGGCATGGTCCTGTCGCGCGCGGTGGTGCGGGACCTGCATGAGCCGGACGAGGCCGCACGGCAGTTGGGCATCATGGGCATGGCCATGGCGCTGGCGCCCCTGTTGGGGCCGATGCTGGGCGGGGTGCTGGACCAGCTCTTCGGCTGGCGCGCCAATTTCGTGGCCTATGCGGTGATGGGCGCGGTGATGCTGGGTATCGCCTGGCGCGACTGGGGCGAGACACTCGTGGAACCGTCCGCCTCCTTCTCCGCACAGTTTCGCACCTATCCGACCCTGATGCGCGAGCCGGTCTTCTGGGCCTGGACCATCTGCCTGGTCTGCTCGATCGGTGGTTTCTATGCCTTCATGGGTGGTGCCCCCCTGGTGGGCGAAGGGGCGTTTGGGCTGACTTCGGCGCTGCTGGGGCTGGGCATGGGGTCGATCTCCGGTGGCTTCATGCTGGGCAACTACCTGACCGGCCGCTATGCCACCCGGTTGGGGCGCACGCGTATCGTGGTACTGGGCCGTTGGGTCGCAACGCTGGGGCCGCTCGCGGGCGCAACCCTGCTCTGGGCAGGCGCAATGCATCCGCTGGTTCTGTTCGGCGGCGCGATCTTCGTGGGGTTGGGCAACGGTCTGACCCTGCCGGGTGCCAATGCAGGTGTGATGAGCGTGAACCCGAAGCTTGCCGGCAGCGCCTCGGGCCTGTCGGGCGCGCTGACCATTGCGGGTGGGGCGGTCTTTACGTCGTTGGCCGCCACCCTGTCCGGGGGTGCGCTGGGCCCGGTCGTCCTGCTGATCCTGATGTCGGCAATCAGCGCGGTCGGGCTCATCGCAGCCCTCGCCGTGCAGCGGATGGAGGCGCGCGCGGCGCCTGCGTAATCCACGCTTTTCAAACGCGTCTGCCCATGGTATTCGCGCGCCAAATTCGAACACCCAAACGACAGGAGCCTATCATGGCCATTCAACGCACCTTCTCGATCATCAAACCCGACGCCACCAAGCGCAACCTGACCGGTGTCATCGCTTCGAAATTCGAAGAAGCCGGCCTGCGCATCGTCGCCTCCAAGCGCATCCAGCTGACCCTGGCCCAGGCGCAGGAGTTCTACGGCGTGCACAAGGAACGCCCCTTCTTCGACGAGCTGTGCGAGTTCATGATCTCCGAGCCGATCGTGGTTCAGGTTCTGGAAGGTGAAGACGCCATCGCGAAGAACCGCGAAGTCATGGGCGCCACCAACCCGGCCGAGGCCGCCGAAGGCACCATCCGCAAGGAATTCGCCCTGTCGATCGGCGAAAACTCGGTGCACGGTTCGGACGCCCCGGAAACCGCCGCCGTGGAAATCGCCTTCTTCTTCTCCGGTCTCGAGCTGGTGGGCTAAATCGCCCCTTCGGCGTCCTGAACGGAGGCCGGATCGACATCAACAGCCGCCCGCGCCCATTCGGCGTGGGCGGTTTGCGTTTCAAGGTGGCGGCGCAACAGCGCCACGTTGCGAGTGTTGGCATTCCAGGCCACGTCAAAGAGGTCACCGATCCCAGGCACCAGGCCGATCACCACGTCGACGCCCAGGTTCAGCCCCATGCGGATGAGCAGACGGCGGGAGGCGCCCATGTCGTAGGCTTCGACCATGATATAGGCGCCGGGGATCACCGCCACGACGTCGCCCACCACGGGGACAAGGCCCAGCACGGCATCCACACCGAACCGCAGATCCGTGCCCGGGATGGGCAACAGGTTCTCAAGCCGGTAGGCCAGCTTTTCGAGCTTTTGCAGGCGAGCTTCAATGTTAATGTCCATAACATTGATGTGGGGATGATCGCGGAAATGTGAAGGGGGGCCTTGCGCCTATTCTGCGGGGCGGATGCCGATTTCGTCCAGAATGCGTTCGAAATCAGTCTTTTGCGCAGGTTGGTGCGCGGCCTTCAGCGCGTCGAATTTGACCCGCAGCGCGGCCTTCTCCTTGCCCTTGCAGTCGTTCCAGGGTCGCCCTTGCAGCCCCATGACCAGCACGTAATAGCCGATGAAATGCGGCTTCGTGCCCGTCTCCAGCAACATGGCATAGGCCTTGTCCGGACCCAGGGCGCGCAGTTCGTCCGCCGTGTGGATGCCCGCGCGGGCAAAGGCCGCGTCGGAGGCGGGCCCAAGGTTGCGGATGGAGGAAACTGGGGCGCTCATGGCCCGAGTTTAGCCCAGGCTCAGATGCTCGCCCAGTCCTGGAACACCACGGGGACGTCCTTTTTCGGGGCAGGGGTCTTGGCCTTGTCCTGCGCGGTCTTGTCGGCGTGCAGCTTACGCGGGTTTTGCGGCTGCGGGGCCGGTTTGCGGGGATCGTGTTGGGACGCCATGGGTCGTTCCTTTCGTTGCGCCGGGGCTTCCGGCTGATGAGTTTTCCCTGCCGTCCTGTGTCCCCCTCTTGCGGGGAGAGCGTTCAGCATGCGCGAGGATTGCGGTGCCCTCCCGGCAGAAATGTGGCGCGCATGGGGGATCGCAAGCGCTGGTAAACCCAAGGTGAATGCGCGCGATGGGGGGATTGTGGTCGGCGGGGGCTCGGTGCACAGTCGGCCCATGAGCACGCCCCCCGATCCCCGTTTCCGCCTGCGCCTGGTCTTTACCTCCGATGACTGGATGGGCCCCGGCAAGGCCGAGCTGTTGGAGCGGATCGACCGTACCGGCTCGATCGCCGCGGCGGGACGCGAGATGGGCATGAGCTACAAGCGTGCCTGGCAGTTGGTCGAGGCGATGAATGCGATGTTCCGCGCGCCCTTGGTGGTATCGAGCCGCGGCGGGGCCAAGGGTGGCGGCGCGGTGGTGACCGAGGAAGGCCTGGTGGTGCTAGCCGAGTTCCGCGCCCTGGAAGAGGTCGCACAGGAGGCCGGAGCCGACCATATTGCGCGGCTGCAACAGATGCTGGGCGATATTTCCGATGGGGAATAACGCTTGCCTTTCGTGTTGCGTTTTCGTTATGTCCGAAGGGAAATAACGGACCCGCCATGCGTCACCTGCTCGCCCTTCTGCTGATCCTGTTCACCACGCCGCTCTGGGCGGGGGAGGTCACGGTCTTTGCCGCCGCCTCGATGAAAACCGCGCTGGATCGGATCTCGGAAGGGTTCGAGGCCGCAACGGGGCATCGCGTGACCCGCTCCCACGCGGGCAGCTCGGCTCTTGCGCGGCAAATCCAGCTGGGCGCACCGGCGGATGTCTTCATCTCGGCCAACCCGGGCTGGATGGATGCGTTGGAAGAGGGCGGGCTGATCGCGGCAGAGACCCGCTTTGACCTGGTCGGCAATCGCCTGGTTCTGGTGGGGCGCGAGGCGGCGGAGCCGGTTGAAATCACCGCCGGTTTCGACCTGATCGCCCAGCTGGGCGATGGGCGCCTCGCCATGGCCCTGGTCGAGGCCGTGCCGGTCGGCATCTACGGCAAGGCGGCGCTGGAAAACCTTGGTCTTTGGGATCAGATCGCCGGACAAGTCGCCCAAAGCGACAACGCCCGCACCGCCCTGGCCCTGGTTGCAGTGGGTGCCGCCCCGCTGGGCGTGGTCTATGCCACTGATGCCACCGCCGACCCGCGGGTCTCCGTGGTGGCAACCTTCCGGGCGGACAGCCATCCTCCGATCACCTATCCGGTTGCCGCCACCGTGACCGCACGTCCCGAGACGGCAGCGTTCCTTGCCTGGCTTAAGTCCTCTGATGCGCAGAAAATCCTAACCGAAGAAGGCTTTACCGAGGTGTCTGAATGAGCGGCTGGCTTGGCCCTGACGAATGGCAGGCCCTGGCCCTGTCGCTGAAGGTCGCGACCTGGGCGACGCTGGCCGCATTGCCGTTGGGCCTGTTTGTCGCCCATGCCCTGGCGCGGTGGGAGTTTCCGGGCAAGCAGGTGCTGAACGGGCTCGTGCACCTGCCGCTGGTGCTGCCGCCGGTGGTCACCGGCTACCTCCTGCTGCTGACCTTCAACCCGACCGCGCCCGTTGGTGGTGCTTTGCAAGCCGTCGGGATCAGCTTCGCTTTCCGCTGGACCGGCGCGGCCCTGGCCGCAGGGGTCATGGGCTTTCCCCTGATGGTGCGCGCCATGCGCCTGTCGATCGAGGCGGTGGACCCCAAGCTGGAGCAGGCCGCCGCAACGCTTGGCGCCTCGCGCGTCTGGGTCTTCCTAACCGTGACACTGCCTCTGATCCTGCCTGGCGTGCTGGCCGGGGTGATCCTGGGCTTTGCCAAGGCCATGGGCGAGTTCGGCGCGACGATCACCTTCGTCTCGAACATCCCGGGCCAGACCCAGACCCTGCCCTCCGCCATCTATGCTTTCCTGCAAGTGCCGGGTGGCGAGGGGGCCGCGCTGCGCCTTGTCCTGATCTCGGTCGCCGTGGCGATGGGCGCGCTTCTGGCCTCTGAACTGCTGGCGCGTAGGCTGGCGAAACGGGTGGGCGGCGCATGAGCCTGTCGGTGCACATACGCCAGCGTCTGGCGGGCTTCGACCTGGAGGTGGATTTCGACGCGCCCGCCGGGCTGACCGCGCTGTTCGGGGCCTCGGGCACCGGCAAGACCTCGGTCGTGAATGCGGTGGCGGGGCTCGCACGCCCAGACCAGGCGCGGATCGCGGTGGGGGACTGGACGCTGTGTGATACAGCGCGCCGCCATCACCTGCCGCCGCACAAGCGCCGCCTGGGCTATATCTTTCAGGAGGGGCGCCTGTTCCCCCACCTGTCCGTGCGTCAAAACCTGCGCTATGGCGCCTGGTTCACCCGCCGCCATGGCCCCGGCGAGGACATGGCCCGGGTGGTCGAGATGCTGGGCATCGGCCCACTGCTCGACCGTCGCCCCGGCGCGCTGTCTGGGGGGGAAAAGCAGCGGGTTGCCATTGGCCGCGCCCTTCTGGCCAAACCGCGCCTGATCTTGGCAGACGAACCGCTTGCCGCCCTCGATGAGGCACGCAAGGCGGAAATTCTGCCCTATTTCGAACGGCTTCGGGATGAGGCGGGGATCCCGATCCTCTATGTCAGCCATTCGCCCGCCGAGGTTGCGCGGCTTGCCACCACCGTTGTGGCGCTGGAGCGCGGGCGGGTGTCCCGCATGGCCCCACCGGGCGAACTGTTCAGCGACCCCGGCTTTCGCCCCGCTGGTCCGCGTGCCATCGGCGCCGTGCTGGAGGCGCGGGTCAAGGCGCATCATGACGACGGGCTGACCGAGCTGGACGCGGGCGGTGTGCCGCTGTTCCTGCCGCATATCGCGGAACCACCGGGCCATCCCATTCGGGTGCGTATTGCCGCCCAGGACGTGACCCTTTCTCTGGATGCGCCGGGGCGGATCTCGGCCCTGAACGTGCTGTCAGGGACCGTGGATGCGGTGCGGGCGGGGGACGGACCGGGCGCGGTGGTCGCCCTGACCACGCCTGCGGGCCGGGTGCTGGCCCGGGTCACGCGCCGTTCTGTCGCCGCGTTGGGCCTGAGGCCCGGACTTGCCTGCCACGCCATCGTCAAGACGGTCTCTATCGCGCCCGGTGACGTGGGCGGCGGCGCGTGACATTTGCGTGAAAGCGACATGCGAGGTCGAAAACAGGTGGGCGGCGGGCGGCCTGGATCGCTACGCCTGTCGGGCGCGACAGGAGGGAACAAGATGACGCTTTCGCTTGGGGTGGACACCGGCGGGACCTACACGGACGCGGTGCTGATCCGCGACGAGGAGGTGGTGATCGCCTCTGCCAAGTCCCTGACAACGCGGCAAGATCTGGCGCTGGGCATCGGCCGTGCGGTCGAGGCGGTGCTGACCGAGGCTCAAGTGGACCCGGGTGAGGTGACCTTGGCTTCGCTGTCGACCACCCTGGCCACCAATGCGCTGATCGAAGGGCAGGGCGAACGGGTTGCGCTGGTGCTTGTGGGCTTCTCGGAAAAGGACCTGGCCAAACACGGGCTGGACGAGGCGATGGCGGGCGACCCGGTGCTGTGCATCGAGGGCGGCCATGACCACGCCGGTCAGCAGAAACATCCGCTGGACGAGGACAGTTTGCGCAGCTGGCTGAACGCACATGGCGACGAAGTCTCCGGGTTTGCCGTCGCCGCGCAGTTCGCCACTCGCAACGCCGCACATGAACGCCGCGTGGCCGAGGTCATTCACCAGGCCACCGGCCGTCCGATCAGTGCTTCGCATCATCTGTCGGCCAAGCTGAACGGGCCGAAACGGGCGATCACGGCGATCCTGAACGCGCGGCTCATCGGCATGATCAACCGACTGATCACCCGCGCCCAGACCCGGCTGGGAGAACTCGGCGTGCACGCCCCCCTGATGGTGGTGCGTGGTGATGGCGCGCTGATTTCGGCCGATTTCGCGCTGGAACGCCCGATCGAAACCATTCTGAGCGGCCCGGCCGCCTCGATCGTCGGGGCGCGCTGGATGACCGGGGCCAGTGACGCGCTGGTCAGTGACATTGGCGGTACGACCACGGACGTGGCGGTTCTGCGCGATGGGCGTCCGGCGATTGACCCGGAAGGCGCCCGCGTCGGTCCTTTCCGCACCATGGTCGAGGCGGTCGCGATGCGCACCACTGGCCTGGGCGGCGACAGTGAGCTGCATTTCAAGGCGGCGGGGCTGGCGGGCGGGCTGCACCTGGGTCCGCGCCGGGTTCTGCCCGTGTCCCTGGTCGCGACACAAGCGCCCGAGCTGGTGCATGACGTGCTGGATCACCAGCTGCGCACGGGCGTTTGGGACGAGAACCACGCCCGTTTCGTGCAGGCGGTTCCTGGTCTGGCCCGCCATGGGGTCAGCGGGCGCGACCTGGCACTGCTCGAACGTATTGGCGATGATGTGCGCCCCTTGGGCGCGGTGTTGACGACACGACTGGACAGGCTGGCGCTGGTCCGCCTTGTGGATCGCGGGCTGGTTCAGGTGTCGGGTGTGACCCCGTCGGACGCTGCGCACGCCTTGGGGCTCAGCGACAGCTGGGATGCGGATGCGGGGCGCAAGGCGTTGGAATTGTTTGCCCTTCAACGCACTGGGGCAGGGCAGCTGATGGCCGAGGGCGTGGAGGCGATGGCGCAGATGGTCATTGACGAGTTGACCGACCAGACCGCCGTGGCCCTGTTGGAAACCGCCTTTGCCGAGGAGGCCGAAGGCACGTTCGATCTGCCGCCCGAAGAACTGGCGCGCCACGTGCTGACCTGGCAGGGGCTGGCCGGGCATCGCGGCATGCTGCGCATGGATGCCGGTTTGAACCTGCCGGTGATCGGGCTGGGGGCCTCGGCGCCCACCTATTACCCGGCGGTGGGCAAACGGTTGCATTGCGAGATGCAGCTGCCGGAACATGCCGGTGTGGCCAATGCCGTGGGTGCCGTGGTCGGGCGGGTCACAATCCGGCACTCGGGCTCTGTCACCAGCCCCTCGAACGGGGTGTACCGCGTGCATCTGGAGGAGGGGCCGGTGGATTTCCCGGCGCTGGATCCGGCGCTGGACCGGCTGGAAGAGGTGCTGCGCGCCCTTGCCGAGACAGAGGCGCGCGCCGCCGGGGCCGAGGGTATTCGCGTACACGCTGAACGCGATGTGCAGATGACCCTGATCGAAGGGGCCGAGATGTTCATCGACGCCCGGGTGGATGTCGAAGCCGCCGGGCGCCCGCGCATCGCGCATTGACCCGGCGGCTTCTGCTTCCTGCTCTGCCGATCAGTTCAGCCGCTCACCGGTGCCCGGTGCAAAGTAGGACACCTTGCTGAGGTCGAAGGCCAGCGACAGGCTTTCCCCCGACTTGGCGCTGGTTTCCGCGTGCAGGCGCGCGGTGACCTGTTTGCCGCCCAGGTGCGAGACGACGAAGGTGTCGGCGCCCGCCGGTTCCACCATCTCGATCAGGCATTCGGCCTCCTGCACGTCCTCACCGGCGCGGAAGCCCGCCTCGGCGATATCCTCGGGCCGCAGACCCAGGATCACGTCCTCGGGCAGGTCACGCGCATGGGTGTCGGTCAGAACCAGCGGCGCGGCGCCCTCGCGGGTGATCTCGATCTTGGTGCCGGAGCCGTTCGCCTTGGCCCGCGCCGGGATCAGGTTCATCGCCGGGCTGCCCATGAAATCCGCCACGAAGAGGTTGGCGGGGCGGTTATAGATCTCCGCAGGCGAACCGATCTGCTGCACGATCCCACCCTTCAGCACGACGATCTTGGTGGCCAGCGTCATCGCCTCGATCTGGTCGTGGGTCACATAGACCATGGTGGCGCCCAGGTTCTGGTGCAGCTTCTTGATCTCGGTCCGCATTTCCACGCGCAGCTTGGCGTCGAGGTTGGAGAGCGGCTCGTCGAACAGGAACAGTTTAGGATCGCGCACCAGGGCGCGGCCCATGGCGACGCGCTGGCGCTGGCCGCCGGACAGCTGGCCGGGGCGCCGGTTCAACAGCTGCTCGATCTGCAGCTGCTGCGCCACTTCCTGCAGCTTGCGCTCCTGCGTGGCCTGATCAACGCCGCGAACCTTCATGCCGAAGGTGATGTTCTTGGCCACCGACATGGTGGGGTAGAGCGCATAACTCTGGAACACCATGGCAATATCGCGGTCCTTTGGGCTGACCTCGGTCATGTCGCGCCCGCCGATCTCGACCGATCCGCTGGTGATCGGTTCCAGCCCGGCGATGCAGTTCAAGAGGGTGGACTTGCCGCAGCCCGAGGGGCCGACCAGCACCAGGAAGTCCCCGGGTTCGATCGCGACGTTGATGTCCTTCAGGATCTCGGTCGACCCATAGTTCTTGAAGAGGTTCTGGATGTTCAGAATGGGGGCCATGGGATTAACCTTTCACGGAACCCGCGGTCAGCCCGCGGATGAAGTATTTGCCGGCGACGACATAGACAAGAAGGGTGGGCAGGGCAGCGATGATCGCAGCGGCCATGTCCACGTTGTATTCCTTCACGCCAGTGGTCGAGTTGACGATATTGTTCAGCGCCACGGTCACGGGTTGCGTGCCCGCCTGGCTGAATGACACGCCGAACAGGAAGTCATTCCAAATCTGGGTGAACTGCCAGATGACGGTGACGACGATGATCGGCAGCGACAGCGGCAGGAAGATCGACCAGAAGATCCGGAAGAACCCCGCGCCATCCACCTTGGCCGCCTTCACCAGTTCCTGCGGAATCGTGACATAGTAGTTGCGGAAGAACAGCGTGGTGAAACCGATGCCATAGATCACGTGCACGAAGATCAGCCCGGGGATGGTGCCCGCCAGACCCATCAGGCCCAGCATGCGCGCCATAGGCAGCAGCACGACCTGGAAGGGGATGAAGCAGCCAAACAGCATCAGCGAGAAGATCAGGTTCGCGCCCTTGAACTTCCACTGGGCGATGACATAGCCGTTCACGGCCCCCAACATGGTCGAGATCGCAACAGCCGGGATGGCCAGGATTACTGAGTTCCAGAAGTAAGGTCGCAGCCCTTCGCACTGAATGCCGGTACAGGCGCCCGACCAAGCGGTGCGCCAGGCTTCGAAGGTCACCTCGCGCGGGAAGGCCACCAGCGATCCGGTGCGGATCTCCTCCAGGCTTTTCAGCGAGGTGGTGACCATCACGAAGAGCGGCATAAGGTAGAAGAGGGCAAAGAGGCCAAGCAGGGTGAACAGGATCCAGCGCAGGGCGATACGGCCCCAGTTGCGGCTGGTGGTGCGGGCGGGGGCGGGGGACAGCGTCATGTCAGTCATGTTTCGCCCTCAGTTCAGAGTAGAGATAGGGAACGATGATCGCAAAGACGACCGCC
Organism: Aliiroseovarius sp.; assembly: GCF_965228805.1. NCBI lineage: Bacteria > Pseudomonadati > Pseudomonadota > Alphaproteobacteria > Rhodobacterales > Paracoccaceae > Aliiroseovarius > Aliiroseovarius sp. The sequence continues at coordinate 2,790,131 of NZ_CBDDIE010000003.1, forward strand.
ATCATGACCATGGCCGAGCTGGCCGCCTGGCCGATATCACCGCGCGAGAAGGCCATCGCGTACATGTAGGTTGCGGGCAGGTCGGTGGAGTAGCCGGGGCCGCCACCGGTCAGCGCAATGACAAGGTCGAAGCTCTTGATCGCCAGGTGCGCGAGCACGATGAAGGCGGACAGGAAGATCGGGGCCATCGATGGGATGATGATCGCCGAGTAGATGCGATAATTCGGGATGCCGTCGACTTGCGCGGCCTTGATGATCTCGCCATCCACGCTGCGCAGACCGGCCAGGAAAAGGGCCATGACGAAACCGGACGCCTGCCAGACACCAGCAATGACCACGGCATAGATTGCCATGTTCGGGTCAATCACCCAGTCGAAGGAGAAGCTTTCAAAGCCCCAACCGCGCACCATGTTTTCGATCCCCAGGCCGGGGTTCATGATCCATTTCCAGGCGGTGCCGGTGACGATCATCGACAGGGCCATCGGGTAGAGGTAGATCGTGCGCAACACGCCCTCGGTGCGGATCTTCTGGTCCAGCAGGATCGCCAGCAGCAGCCCCAGCACCATCGAAATCACGATGAACAGGGTTCCGAACAGGAACAGGTTGGTCATCGCCGTATCCCAGCGCGGGGAGGAGAACAGGCGATCGTACTGGATCAGCCCGTGGATCTCGTATTTCGGCAGAAGGCGCGAGCGGGTCAGCGACACCCAGGCGGTCCAGGCGATGAAACCGTAGACGAAGACGAGGATTGCCGCGAAAGAGGGTGCAAGCACCATCTTGGGAATATGACGTTCAAGCCATTTGGTCATGGCGTCGGCCCTTTTATGAGGTGGCCCCGCGCCCGGATCGAGCGCGAGGCCTGGGAGTAATGGTCAGCTCAGAGCGAATTGGCGACAGCGTCGGCCAGCATCTGCACGGCGTCAGCCGAGGACATGTCCGAGTTGAAATGCGCCGTCACCACATCGGTGATCGCACCGGCTTGCGCGCCGCGCAGTGCCATGCCGTGGGCATAGCTGGGCAGCAGCGAGCCGTTTTCCGAGCTTGCCGCCATATCTGCGGCCGAGGTGTGGGCGCAGCTGTCGAACTCGTCCAGCGCCACGTCGACACGGGCCGGGATCGAGCCCTTGTTCAGGTTGAACACCTTCTGGAAGTTTTGCCCGACGATCAGCTTGGCCAGCAGCGCCTGACCGGCCTGCTTGTCGTCTCCGTCAACGGTGAACATGGCGAAGCTGTCCACGTTATAGAGGAACCCGTCGCCCGGCACCGAAGCACAGAGGAAATCCTGGCCCGGCACCTTGCCGGCGGCCAGGAATTCGCCCTTGGCCCAGTCGCCCATGATCTGGAAGGCGGCCTCGCCATTCATCACCATGGCCGTGGCCAGGTTCCAGTCACGGCCCGAGAAGTTGTCATCGACATAGCCGCGCATCTTGCGCATCTGGTCGAACACCGCGACCATCTGGTCGGATTTCAGCGTGTCCATGTCCAGTTCGACAAAGGCCTTTTGGAAACCCTCGGCGCCCAGGATGCCCAGAGCCACGGCCTCGAACACGGTGGCGTCCTGCCAGGCCTGACCGCCATGGGCCAGCGGCGTGATACCGGCGGCTTGCAGCTTGTCGGCGGCGGCGTTGAACTCGTCCCAGGTGGTGGGCATGGCGATGCCATTGGCCTCAAGGATGGCGGCATTGCCCCAGATCCAGTCGATCCGGTGCACGTTCACCGGTGCCGCACACCAGGTGCCCTCGCATTTCATGTGCCCGGCGATGGAGGCGGGCAGCACATCGGCCCAGCCTTCGGCCTCGGCCACGGCCGAAATGTCGGCCAGAACGCCTTCCTCATACCATTCCTGGATCGCGGGGCCCTTCAGCTGAACGGCGGTCGGCGCGTTACCGGACAGAACGCGGGCACGCAGCGCGGTCATCGCCGCGTCACCGCCGCCACCGGCCACCGGCATGTCGGTCCAGGTGCCGCCATTGTCGGCGAACTCCTGCTGCAGCACGGCCACGGATTTGGCTTCGCCGCCGGATGTCCACCAGTGCAGAACCTCGGCCTGCGGATCGGCCAGCACCGGCATGGCGCAGGTCATGGCAATGGCCGAAACGGCCGCGTAAACGGATGTCTTCATCAGATTTTCCTCCCATAGATCGCCACCCGTCCGAGTGGCGCTGATCCAAACCTGCCGAGCCGGACCGGGGCTGCGCAATGGCTGAAACGGGTTGCCACGACGGCCGGTGTCGGAATTTTGGTCGTTTTGTTACGTGATGTTACGCAAGACTTGATTTTGTTGCACGCTGTTACAAACACACCGACTGTGAGGAGAGGGGCCCGCGCCCAAAGGGAGACACGGTAGATGACGATTCCACGGCTTCTGGTGGTTGACGATGACGTCGAGACACGGGGCATGATGACCCAGTTCCTGCGCCAGAGCGGGTTCATCGCGCTGCCCTGCGACAGCGAGGCGACAATCCGCGAGCAGTTGACCAGTGGGCGGGTGGACCTCATCCTGCTGGACGTGATGCTGGGCGATGAGAACGGGGTCGAGATCTGCGAGCGGCTGCGCCGTGAGCAAGACGTGCCGGTGATCCTGGTGTCCGCCCTTTCGGCCGATCACCACCGCATGGCGGGATATGAGGTGGGGGCGGATGACTATATCGCCAAACCGTTCAACCCGGACCTGCTGCTGGCCCGGGTGCGGGCGGTTCTGCACCGCGCCAAGCGCAGCTCGTCTCTGGTGTATCGCCGCAGCGTCTCGGTATTTCGTTTCGCGGGCTGGCATTACGACGCCAAGCGGGATGAGGTGACCTCGCCCCAGGGCTACCAGGTCGCTCTGTCGCGCAAGGAAACCGCGCTCTTGAAGGTGTTCCTGGCCAACCCGCATATCCCGCTGACACGGGAGGAAATCGCCGCCGCGCTGGATGTAACCGGCGCGGGACACGGGGGGGCGGGCGAAGGATCGGGCCGCGCCATCGACGTGCTGGTCGGCCGTCTGCGTGGCAAGATCGAGGCCGACCCCAAGGACCCGGAGCTTTTGCGTACCGAACGCGGCGTGGGCTATGTGTTGGCCGTGGATGTCGCGGTCGAGGAGAGCACATGAGCCGCGGGTTGCGCCTGAAAACCCTCGGCGTGGTCCTGATCCTCGCCTGTTTCGCCACGGCGCTGGGCACGACCTGGCTATGGTTTTCCTCGACCCGGGCCTGGCAGGCGCATCTGACCCGCAGCTACGTGACCGGGGTGGCACTCTATGAAACCCTGCGCCTGGGCACGGCACCGCCGGAGGGGATCGTCGTGACTGCCTTGAATGCCGAAAATGCGGGTCTGGCCAGCCAGGGCGCTTTCGTGCGCCTGCCGGCTATTCCCGCGCCCGCTTTCGTCACCAATGTCTCGATCAAGGGGCCGGGGCGCGATCCCGTGTCCGGGGAAAGCCTGACCCTGGGGATCGTGTCCAACAATCTGCAATATGCGGTGTCCGAACTCGTGTCGAACGAAGGCCAGCCAGCTGCGCAGAAGTTCGGCAATGTCACGCGTCTGCTGGCCACCTACTGCAGTGAACCGATCATGTTCGCCCGCATGGGCACGCAGCCCTGGGTGCGCGTCGATGGGCGCGGGGTCTGGGGCTGTGGCGTCGCGCCCCGGGACCTGCGGCTGGCCGCGGTGCTTGTGGCGCTGGTGGCGCTGGCCATCTTCGCCACGCTTGTGCGGGACAACTCGGCCCATTTCGAAAGGTTTGCGAGGGCGCTGAACAATCACCGCCGTTTGGGCGGGCCGCAGAGCTATGAGGCGCAGGGTCCGGAAGAGCTGCGCGATATCGTGCAGGCGGTGAACAGCTACCTTGAACACGAGCGCGCGCAACTGTCGAAACGCGCCACGGTTCTCTCCGGTGTCAGCCACGATCTGGGCACCCCCGCCACCCGGCTGCGTCTGCGCACCGCGCTGATCAAGGAGGCTGAGCTGCGCGAGAAGCTGGAGGCCGATATCGACAGCATGACCGAGATGATCGAAAGTGTGCTGACCTACACCCGGGCTGAGCTGAATGAAGAGACCCCGCGCAGCCTGTCGCTGACCTCGCTGGTCGAGGCGCTGGTGGCGGACTACCAGGATCTGGACCGTCCGGTGTCGATCCGCGCGCCGGAACGGGTGATGGTGGAAGGGGGGCGATCGGTGTTTGCCGCCAGCCAGGGGCACGCAACCCTGCCCGAGGCGCAGCGCATCCTGGTTACTGCGCGCCCCGTATCGCTGAAACGCGCCATTTCGAACCTCATTGAAAACGCGCTGAAATACGGTCGCCGCGCCTCGGTCGAGCTGACCGCGACGCCCGATCACGCCATCATCGTAGTTGAGGATGAGGGCTCGGGCATGTCGGCGGAGGACATTGAAGCTGTGGTGGCCCCGTTCAAGCGGGGCGAAAACACGCAGGCCATCGACGGGTTCGGCCTGGGGCTGACCATCGTGGCGACGGTGGCCGAACAGCACGGCGGTAGCCTGCATTTCGAAAGCGGGCGCCACGGGCTGCGCGCCTGCCTGGAAATCTGTCGGAACTGAAACAGCAGAGGTATTGCGCCCCTGTGCATGTCGTTGATACTGGGCGGGGAGAAGACATCACCGCAAAGAGACCCCTCAGACCTTGGCCACAGCACAGTTCCGCCTTTTCCAGCCCCCTGAGACCGATCGTGGCGACGCGCCGCGGACCCTGAGTGTCGAGATCTTCGTGCAGCCACGTTTCTCGCAGCTTGAATTGTCATCGGTCAACGCCGTTCTGGAGGTGGCAAATGACGTGCAGGACCGGGTTCGGTTCGAATGGAGCTTCGTGTCGGACATGCCGGGGCTGGTGGCCAACGGCAACTTCATGGTGCGCGCCGAACCGGCCATCGAAGCGGAGTTTCTCAAGGACTGCATGATCATCATCGGCGGCGAGGAATGCGCCGCCCAGGTTTGGATGAAACGGGTGCGGGCGATGCAGCGGCTCAATCGCCCGGTGGTGCTGTTCTCGGACGCGGCGACCGAGTTCGTGAAGGCAGGCGGGAATGGTTCGCAGCCCGCGACCACCCATTGGCGCGACATTCCGATCCTGAACGAGATCGGTGATTTCACCACGCTGACGACCCATCTGGGTGAATATGGCAACGGCACGCTGACCTGCGCGGGCAGGGGGCATGCGATGGAGGCGGTGTTTACCTTGGTCTCCGACCTGCTGGGGCCGCATGAACGCGCCGAGATGGCAGCGCTGTTGATCCTCGACGGCATTCGCGGATTCCACCGTGATCAGCCCAAGGGGCACGCGCAGGGCAATACGTTCCTGGAAGGACCGGTGAAACGGGCGATCCACCTGATGGAGGAAACCATCGAGGAGCCTCTGCCGATCACCGAATTGGTGAAACGCATCGGCGTCTCCTCGCGCCAGTTGGAACGTCTGTTCCGCATCCAGCTGGGCAGCAGCCCGGCCAAGACCTACAAGATGATCCGGTTGAAACGCGCGCGGTCGCTGCTGACCGAAACCCGGATGCCGATGATCGACGTGGCGCTGGCCTGCGGCTTTGCCAGCGTCTCCTCAATGTCCAAGGCCTTTCGCCAGGCCTTCGGCATGCCCCCCAACTCCCTGCGCACGAAACAGCGCGCCTCCGAATAGGCACGCGGCGTTGAAAACGTAGTGCGACTTGACCTGTGTCAAGGGCGCTACAGGAGAAGCTTAGTAAATATATCGGAATTGAATTGACGGCCGCCCGATGACACAAGCGCAGCCGTTAATCGCCCCCGGCCGAGTCGCCCAATTCTGCGACCAGCCAGGGGAGCCCAGCATCTCGCCAGGTACGACAGACACGACACTGCCCCGGCCCGCCGGGGCCATTCGCGCGCGAGGCGCAAAGGGGAAGCAAGATGAACAAGCGTATGGGATTGCGGGGCACGGTTTCCGCCCTGGTACTGGTCGCGATTGGCACGACGACCGCACTGGCTCAGGACGCCACCTATCTGGATGAAATCATCCTGGTGGGCACCGGCCTGCCGACCGAAGTGATGGACAGCCCGGCCTCGGTCAATGTGGTCGGGGCCGAGGAGATCAAGCGCGTGCCGCCGAGCTCGGTCGCGCGTATTCTGAATGACATTCCCGGCGTGCGCGTCAGTGAAAGCGGGATCGAACGGATCAGTATTCGGGGCGAAAGCAGCCAGCGCGTGGCGATCATGATCGATGGGCAGCGGATTTCCGACCACACGACCTATGGCACGCCGATCCTGATTTCGCCCGCCGCCATTGAACGCATCGAAGTGGTGCGCGGCCCGTCGTCGGTCGTCTCGGGCAACCGCGCCATTGGCGGCGTGGTGAACATCGTTACCAAGCGCGGGGCAGATGTGCCGTTCGAGCTCAGCTCCTCGGTGGGCTACATGAGCGCCACCGAAGGTTGGCGCGCCTCTGTGAACATGGCTGGCAGCCAGGGCGATTTCGACTACCGCCTGACCATGTCACAATCGGATCTGGGCGACCGCCGGGCCGTGTCCGGAACGCTCACCCCGTCGGCCATTGAGGATCGTGACCTGTCGTTGCACCTGGGCTACGAGATGGGCAATCACTATTTCGGCTTCCGCGCCCAGGATTTCGATCTGGCGGCGGATGTCTATACGGGGGATCCGGCCTTCGTGATTGATCTGCCCGAACGCGATCTGCGAAAATATGCGCTCTTTTACGAGGGCACGGACCTGACCCCCTGGATGACCCGCCTGAAAGTGGATGCCTTTTCCCAGACGGTGGATAGGCTGTTCTCCAACGACATCGCGACGGCCACCCCCTTCGGGCCGGTCACAGTCCTGTCCACCTCTGACGATGAACAGACGACCTCCGGGTTTTCCGCGAATGCCGAGCTCAGCTTCTCAGCCGGCTCGCGCAGCATTGTAGGTTTCGAATATGAAGACGACCGGATGATTGCCGACAAGGTGACGACGAGCACCACGCCCTTTGGACCGCCGTTTCCGACCGTGACAACGCGCTATTCGGATGCGACCATTAAGACCTGGTCGCTCTTCGCCCAGCATGAGATCGACCTGTCCGATACGCTGACGGCAACGTTTGGTGGCCGGTATTATGACGTGCGAAGCGAGCTTGATCTCTATGAGGTGAATGGTGCAGCAGAGCCCACCTCCTCCGACAGCGATGACCGTTTTCTTGGCTCCGTTGGGCTGACATATAGCCCGTCTGCGGATGTGACCTATCGGGCCTCCATCAGCCAGGGTTACACTTATCCCTCGCTGCCTCAGTTGTACCTTACGACCACTGCAGGCGGGTCCGGGACCACGAATGGCAATCCGGACCTGAGACCGGAAACGTCAACCAGCTATGAAATCGGGGCGCGGGTGGACCGTGGCGCGATCACTCTGGATGGCACGCTGTTCTACACGGAGTCCGAAGACTACATCGATTCCTTCCTTGTCGTGGACAACCCGGGCACGTCGTCGGACGTCTATGAGTACCGGAACGTCGATCAAGTCAAGAGTTTCGGGATCGAGTTGGGCGCCGAGTTCGACAGCGGTGTCTGGGGGCTGCGCCCCTATGCAAACCTGGCCTATATCCGGCGGGAATACTCCTATCAGACCGGTTTTTCGACCTTTGATAGCGGGACGCCTTCCTTGTCTGGCACTATCGGTGTGCGCCGCGACTATGCGTTGGGCAATGTGTCCGGCGAGTTGGACCTGTTCCTATCCGGGGAAAGTGGCTCGATCCTGCGTGGCGATGACGGCTCTTTCGATGCTGATGAAGACGTCTTCCACGGCTACGCAACCTTGAATCTGCGTGGGTCAGCTCAGTTGAACGACAATCTGGACCTGACATTCGAGGTCGGCAATATCCTGGATCGTGAATACCAGTCGAGCGGTCAAATCGAAGGTGCCGGGCGCAATATCTCGGTCTTCCTGAACGCGACGTTCTGAGGGGGGCGAGATGCTGAAGATTGCCCTGATGATGCTGACCCTGACCGCCGATGGCGCGGTCAGGTTGACGCTCTCCGAAGCTGAGGATCTGGAAGATTGCCAGGGTGCGATGCTGGCGGTGACGTCGGTGTTGGAAGCGGGCGGGTACACTGTGTTGGCCGCGGAATGCGGCCCCACCGACCTGACCCTGACCCCGTTCAACCACGGGGCCACGGCCGCCGAGGAAAGCCACCTGTACCGCGTCAAGATCGCGGGGGAGGGGGCGTATTCCGTGACGCCCCTTGCCGCCGGTGACGCCTGCACCCCCGCCACCGAGGCCAGCCCGACCGTGTGGTGCACACGCTCCTCCCAAGCGGTTGTCGAGTGACGCAAATGGCAATGCCCCGGCGAGTGCGGGGCATTGCTGCAATTTGTCCGATAAAAAAACTCGGACTTGATTATTCCGACTGAATCAGTCAGAAAAGCTTTGCGACAGGATCGCAAAGGCGATCTGACATGAAAGGGCACCCTGATGGGCCGCGTTATCAAGCACCTGGACGATGGGCGGACCGGCGAGCGATGCCTCGATCCCGACGAGCTGCGTTCAATGGTTGGCGATATGGACATCCCCGATGGTGCCCGCGTGGAATGGGCGCAGGACAGGCTGCGCGAAAATGACAAGGCAAGACCGATGACCGAGATGAGCCAGGATATGCAACCGCCCCAGATCATGGGCCGCCCCACCCACGACGCCCGGGTGCTGACCGAAGGCGGGCGCCAGGCCCATATCCTGCTGGACGACAAGGTCTATACGCTCTGCATCACCCGTGCAGGCAAGCTGATCCTGACGAAATGACACTCTGAACGAGGCCAGCCGGACATGATCATCTGCTCCTGCCAGTCCATCTGCGACACAGATATCAACGCCGCCATTGACTGGATGCGCGCCGCCGACCCCGAGACCCTGATCACCCCGGGCAAGATTTACCACGCGCTGGGGAAAAAGGCCGATTGCGGCGGCTGTATGCCTTTGTTCTTGCAAACCATGCGCGGAAATCCGAACCTTGAAGTTCCTCCAGAACTCCGGGCCCTGCGCCCGGCACCAGAGAAAGGAACACGGTATGAAGGGCGATCCCAAGGTCATTGATGCGCTGAATGCAGCGCTTCGCCACGAACTTACGGCAGTCAGCCAATATTGGCTCCATTACCGGCTCCAGGAAGACTGGGGCCTGGGCAAGATGGCCAAGAAAAGCCGCGAAGAGAGCATTGAGGAGATGGAGCACGCCGACAAGCTGATCGCGCGTATCATCACCTTGGGCGGCCATCCCAATCTGCAGAAACTCGACCCGCTGCGCATCGGCCAGAACGTCAAGGAAACGCTTGAAGCGGACCTGGCGGGCGAAGAAAGCGCGGCCAAGCTCTATCGTGAAAGCCGCGGGCTGTGCCAGGAGGCGCATGATTATGTGTCGATGGCGCTGTTCGAGGACCTGCTGGCAGATGAAGAAGGGCATATCGACTTCCTCGAAACCCAGTTGGAACTCTACAACAAGCTGGGCGAGGTGGCCTATATGCAGCTCAATGCCTCGACCTATGACGAGGCCGAGTGAACGGCGAATTTTCCGTAATTTCAGGGGCGTCCGAGCGAAAGTTCGGGCGCTTTCTTTTTGTCAGAATTGGGGATTGCAAAATCTGACTTATTCTGTCAGATAAGCGCCATCAGCCCGCGCCATCCGCGCCAGCCGCCCAAGACAAACCAGTTTCGGGAGGGCCTGCGGATGCGGAACCCGACGGCCGACCGCCGCCTTCCCGGAAACGATCGACCCGAGGCCCGGCTGTATGACTGACCATCCTTGCTCCGCCCCTGATCATGGCAACGATCTGCCGGTTGCCGGCGCCGGTTTGGATCGCTCTGAGCTTCAGGTGCTGACGGTTCTGCGTTATTTTCTGCAAAGCTTTACCTATCCGGCCAGCCAAGCCTGGATGACTGCCTTTCAGGTGGCTGGACGTCACTTTCCGGCAGAACAGTCCGCCAACCTGGCCCTGGCGGCGCTTGACATGGTGCAGGCCATGCGGGTCGCCCGGCGTGAAGGGTTTCGCTTTTCCAATCCAGAGTGTCCGGGGTGCCGTCAGGTTATGAGCGGCGACGAGCGCCAGCTGATGGGCGCGCTTGCCGCCGCCCGACGCGGTCAACGCTCGCGCGCCCATACCCACGCACTGATCCTGTGCGAGGGCAATGACGTTCAGCCCTTCCTGGAGGCAACGAACATCCTCGCCCGGCGCATGGCCCGGGCCACGCAGACATCCGAGAGGGTGACAGCTCCCTCGTCATGACAGTCCCGACATGATCGTGTTTCTGTCATGCCCCCGCCAACCGGCGCATCCGTCTCTTCCATGATTTCAACGGGTGCTTTTGGTTGGCGGGGCCTTTTTATCCAGCGAGGATCAGCCCTGATCCGACCACGGCGAAGGTGGCGCCCAGAATGGCCAAGGGGCGCGGCGCCAGCCCTTCCTTGATCCAGAGGATCGGTAGCACCAGCACGGGCGAGAGCGCGCCAAGAACGGCGGCAATCCCGGCCTCCATATTCGCCATCGCGAAAAGCAGCAAGGGCGAGGCGATGCAGTAGCCGATGACGCCGGGCAGAAGGGTGCGGCCCAATAGCTGCGGGCTCTGCGTGCCTGGGTTGCGAAATGGGCGTGCTGGCCAGAGGGCGATCAGGGAAATCAACAGCGCGGCCCCTAGCAGCCGGATGGCGGTGGCCGCCAGCGGGTGCGTGCCCGCCTGCATTGCCGGTTTCAGAACCAGAAAGCCGAAGCCCTGCAAGGCGGTCGCCGTCACACCCAGTAGCAGGATCAGGGCCATGGATCCGGACCGGGTATCGCTGTCTGACGCGGCATTGCTGCCGTAGGCGACCGCGAGGCCTATGCCCGCCAGCGTCACCATCGCGCCGCATATGTCCACGGGGGACGGGGCCTCGTGCAGCCAGACGAAGGCCATCGCGGCCACCAGCGGGGCTTTCAGCGACAGGATCAGCTCGGTGCGACGCGGCCCGCCCCGGCGTAGGCATTCGATCATTGCTAGGTTGCCCAGAAGGATGCCCAGGGCGGAGCTGGCCAGGAAGGCGGGCCAGTGGTTCCACGTAACGCTGTGCCAAAGCTCCAGAGCGCTGACCGCAGCGGCGATTAGGGCCGCACAGGCAATCAGCTGGATACGGGTGAACTCGAATGCCCCCAAGGCCCGCGCTGGGGCCTGCGCCAGCACGCTGCCACTGGCCCAGCCGAAAGAGGCGCTGACGGCGGCAATAAGGGGCAGAAGGGGCATGGCGGGGGCTCCTGCAGAGTGCTACGTTATGGGTAGCAATAATTCGCTATCAAAAAAGTAGCAAGCGGAGTGGCTGCATGTCCACAGATGTCCCACGACCTGGCCAGCCCGTGCGCGGCTCGAAATCCGGCAAGCCGATCATGGCGCTCTTCGACCTGTTGGGGCGCAGCTGGGCGCTGGGAGTGATCTGGCAGCTGTCATCGGGGCCGGGCACATTCCGCGAGCTGCAGGCGCGTTGCGAAGGGGTCTCGCCCACGGTTCTGAACAAGCGCCTCAAGGAGCTGTCCGCCAGCGGGTTGGTCATGCGTGGGGAGGGGGGCTATCAACTCACCGACACCGGTGCGGAACTGTTTGACATGCTTGAACCTTTTGGGGGCTGGTCCACCCGTTGGGCGGCGGGGCTAGAGGCGCCGCAATAAAGAAAAGGGCGCCCGAAGGCGCCCGTTTCGGTGTACAGGAAGCGGCTCAGAACGTCTTGGCGACCGAGACTTTCACCGTGCGCCCGGGCGCCGCACGGGTGGCAAGGTGGGGCGTGTAGTCCTTGTCGAGGATGTTCTCGATCCCCATGCGGAGCTCGGCCCCGGCCAACACGCCGCTGTCGGGTGTGTAGGTGGCGCGCAGGTTGTGTACCGCAAACCCGTCCGACGGGGTGGTGGTCCGATTCATCGCTGCGTTCGCTACGATCTCCCAGCTCAGGTCCAGTTCCTCACCCCACTTGCGTCCAAGGGTCAGGCGCAGCTCGTCGGCTGGCAGTCCGCGCCAGTAGCCGCCGCCGACCGGATCGACGATGTCACCGCTCTGCCAGTTGGCGTTCAGATCGACATAGAAGCCCGCGGCCATGGAATAGGCGGCTTCGATCTCGATCCCCGCCATCTCCACCTCGGAAATCCCGGAGTAGGAGGTAATGTCCCAGACATCCGTGCGATAGGCGGTGGCTTTGAAGGTCAGCTCGTCTCCTGCGCCGAAGACGCCCGCATTGTCATAGGAAAAACCAACCTCATAGCTGCGCGCCTTCTCGCTCTGCGTCATGAAGGTCGGGTTGCCCAGGTCGTCGATGATCGGCATGCTTTCGGTGTATGCGGCCGAGGCGAAGACCGCGAAACCATTGTCGAACGCATAGCGCAGTGACAGCCCGCCAACGAGCGCGTCATTGGAGTAGCTGACCGTGTCGAGGTGGTCCGACACCTCCTGTGTTTCAAATCGCAAGGCCGGGGTAATGGTCCAGTTGCCATAGGTCATTTCGTTGATCGCGAAGATCGCCAGGCGATCGTCCGTCCCGCCCGGTGCGGCGGGGGCATCCATGCGCTCACGGCGCGACAATTCCACCCCGGTGATCAGGCTGTGCCCGACCGCACCCGTGTCGAAGCGTGCGGTGTTTTTCACGGTCAGCTTGGTGGTCTCATAGCGGTGATCGGTACAGACGATGCCGAAGAACGAACTGGCGCACATGGCGTCGATGCTGGGGAACATCCCTTCGAAGGCGGAGCTTCCCGCGATGTATTCCTGGTCGATATCCTGGTCGGCATAGGACAACACCGCCTCGACATCGATCAGGTCATTGTCGGCCGGATCGAATTCATAACGCAGGATGGCTGTACGGCTGCGCACGGCCCGGTCCACATTGCCGAAGGAGCCGCCACCCAGGCCGAACTCGTCGTAGGGCACGTCCTTGTCATCCGTGGATGTGTCCGAGAAGGACAGGGTCAAGCTGTGTTCCATGGCGTCGCCGAAGTGGAACGAGCCCTTGAGCAGCCAGGAGGGCATGTCGAAGTCGGTATTCTCGACCACATTGCCGCTGCCGTCGGTGTAGAAATCGCCCTTGTTGGTCGTGTAGTTGGCCAGCAGCTCGAACTGTTCCGAAGGTTGCCAGGCCAGAATGGTCGAGGTGGCCGTGGTGTCGCCGTTGGTGCCGAACTGCAGGGTTTGGCGAACCCGGGTGCCAGGCACGCCGCCGGTGAAATCGCTGGCGTCTTTCGATTCCGCCAAGACGACACCACCAAAGGCGCCGGTGCCGTACTCAAAGGATCCCACGACCCCACGGATCACCGACACTTCACGATAAAGCGCCGGATCGGTAAAGAGCTGCGAGGAGATCCGGTAGAGCTCCTCGGCGCCCATGCTTGCCCCGTCCACCTGGATCAGCACCTTCTGGTCCGTGCCATAGGTGCCATTGGCGCCGAAGCCACGGATGTTGATGCCGCTGCCGCGCGGGGTGGCGCCGTTCACAAGCGAAACGCCGGGTACGGAATCGATCAGTTCGGCAATCGTGGTCGCCTGGCGGTCGTCGATTTCAGCCTGATCCACGGTTGTGACTGGCGTTGCGGTGTCCGTCGCTACGTCACGTTTCGATTCGATCAGGACGATTTCGTCCAGTTGGGTTGTGTCCTGCGCCGCGACGGGCAGGGCAATCAGCATAGCCGCGCTCGACAAAAGCGCGCATCTCTTGGTGGGGAACAGCATCCCGCATCCTCCTTTGTCACAGTGGCTGTGCTGGCAGAGGGGTGCTGGCGCGGCTTGTTTTTCTCTCGCTCCGATCAGGTCGGACTTGCGCGCCTTAAATAATCCGAGTAAATCAGTCAACAATTCGTACACCAAAAAGGGGTGTGCAGCTCCAGCGATGCAGACCGGCAACAGGTCTCTGGCCAGGGTTTCATGAGAAACGTGGAAAGAGACCGAGATGACGATCGACACCCCATTGACCTCCGCACAGATACGCGCAGCGCGGGACGAGCAGTCGCGCCTTCGGGCGCGGGACTTGGCCGACAAGCTGGGCATAAGTGAGGCACGCCTGGTGGCGGCCGACTTGGAGCAGGGCGGCGGGCAGGGCGGTGTGACCCGCATCTCATGCGATTTCGATCTGGTCTTTCCGGCTCTTGAACGGCTGGGTGAGGTCATGGCGCTGACCCGCAACGAGGCTTGCGTGATCGAGAAGGTCGGGCGCTTTGCCAACTATCGCGGTGGCCCGCACGCCGCCCTGGTGGTGAATGAAGAGATCGACCTGCGCATGTTCCCCAAACACTGGGTGCACGGGTTTGCGGTGGAGAAAGAGACCAACGCCGGTCCACGCCACAGCCTGCAGTTCTTTGATCGGGCGGGCGACGCCGTGTTCAAGGTGCATCTGCGTGAGGGGTCACTGCACGAGGAGTGGCTGGGTGTGGTTGAAGAGCTGCGGCTCGACACCCAAAGCGACCAGATCGAGTTCGGCAAGCGCGTGCCCACCCAGGGTCCGATGGGCGACCCCGAAAAGGCCGACAAGCTGCGCGCCGAATGGGACCGGATGTCCGATACGCACCAGTTCCTGCAAATGGTACGGAAACTGAAGATGAACCGCCTGGGTGCCTACCGCTTGGCCGGTGAGCCCTATGCGCGCAAACTCTCGCCAGCGGTGGTCGAACAGATCTTCAACCGCGCGGCCGAGGGTGACATCCCCGTCATGTTCTTTGTCGGCAACATGGGCTGCATCGAAATCCACACCGGCCCAATCAAGAACATCAAGTGGGCCGGGCCCTGGCTGAACGTGCTGGATCCGGGGTTCGACTTGCACCTGCGTGCCGACCTTGTGGCTGAAGTCTGGGCGGTGACCAAGACCACCCGCGAGGGCCCGGCGGTCTCGGTCGAACTCTTCGATGCCGAGGGCATGGTGATCACCCAGATTTTCGGTGTGTTGCGCCAGGGGGACAAAGGAGCAGCGTGGAACGCGCTGGTGGCGTCGCTGCCCAACGAGGAGGTCTTGGCATGAGCACCTTTCGACTGATCGCCCTTGCGGGCGCTATCACACTGGGCTGCAAGGCCCAGGCGGTGGAGGCCGACCCGGCCTCCCGCGTGGTGTCCGTTGGGGGCTCGGTGACCGAGATCGTCTTCGCCCTGGGCGAGGATCACCGGTTGGTCGCCCGCGACACGACCTCGAACCACCCACCCGCCGCGCTGGAACTGCCCAATGTGGGCTATCGCGGGCGCCTGTCGCCCGAGAACATCCTGGCGGTGAACCCGGACCTGATCATCTCGGAAGAAGGCGCCGGGCCGCATGAAGTGGTTGAGCTTCTGAAACAGGCGGCTCTGCCGATGGTCACAATCCCGCATGGCTACGACGTTGCCGCGGTGCAGGCCAAGATCACCACGGTGGCCGAGGCGTTGGAAGTGCCGGAAAAAGGCGCGGCCCTGGCCGCCGAAGTGGGCAAGGACATGCAGGCCGCCATGACGGAGGCCGCCGACGTACCGCCGCGCAAGGTGCTCTTCGTGCTGTCGACCCAGGGCGGGCGCATCATGGCTGCGGGGACCAATACGGCGGCGGATGGCATTATCTCGCTGGCCGGAGGTGTGAACGTGATGGCGGATTTCGAAGGCTACAAGCCGGTGACGGACGAGGCGATCTCGACCTCCGGGGTCGAGGTGATCCTGATGATGGACCGTGCAGGCATCAACCCGGGCACGGATGAGGAATTGCTGGCGATGCCCGCCCTGGCGGCCACGCCGGTGGCGGACACCCGGGCTGTGGTGCGGATCGACGGCATGTTGCTGACCGGGTTCTCGGTGCGCACGCCCGAAGCGGTGCGGGTGCTTGCCCAGGCCCTGCGTGAGGCGGGCTGAGCGATGGTGGCCGTGTCGGGATTTGAAGCGGATCGAAGCGGCGTCACCCGCCTCCCCGGGGACCGCAGTCACCGGGCACGCGCGCTGAGCCTGGTTCTGCTGGTCTTGCTGGGCGCGGCCCTGTGGTTGTCGATGACTGTCGGCGCCTCAGGCACTTCGCTGGCACGTGCGCTGGCCGCTCTGTCCACCGGCACCGAGCTGGAGCTGCGCGACAAGGTCGTTCTGTTCGATATCCGCGCCCCGCGCAGCCTGATGGGGGCGCTGGTCGGCGCCTCGCTGGCGGTGTCAGGCGCCGTCATGCAGGGCCTCTTTCGCAACCCGCTGGCCGATCCGGGCATCGTCGGCATCAGCGCGGGTGCCGGGCTGGGTGCGATCATCGCCATCGTGCTGGGCGGGATGCTGCCTGTCGTCATCACCGACCTGACCGGGTTCTACCTCGTGCCTGTCTTTGCCTTTGTCGGCGGCTGGGCCTCGACCCTGCTGCTTTACCGCGTGTCGACCCGCAGGGGGCGCACCTCGGTCGCGACCATGCTGCTGGCGGGCATTGCCCTGGGTGCGCTGACCGGTGCGGTCTCCGGTATTTTGATCTATATCGCCGATGATGCGCAGCTGCGCGATCTGACCTTCTGGGGCATGGGCAGCCTCGCGGGCGCGACCTGGCTCAAACTCCTGGCCGCCGCACCTCTGATGGGGCTGGGCCTGCTGGTCGCCCCCTTCCTTGCACGTGGGTTGAACGGGCTTGCCCTGGGCGAGGCCGCTGCCGCCCACATGGGCATCGAGGTGCAGCGCACCAAGAACGTCGCGATCCTGACCGTGGCCGCCGCCACCGGGGCGGCCGTGGCTGTCAGTGGCGGTATCGGTTTCGTTGGTATCGTCGTGCCCCACCTTCTGCGCCTCGCCGTGGGGCCGGACCACCGGTTCCTGCTGGTGAACGCGGCCCTGCTGGGCGCGGCGCTGTTGCTAGTGGCTGACGTGATCTCCCGCGTGATCATCGCCCCGGCCGAGCTGCCGATCGGCATCGTCACCGCCGTGCTGGGCGGGCCGATCTTCCTGTGGATCCTGCTGCGCGCGCGCGGCGTTTTGGACATGTGACCATGCTGAATGCGACCGACATTACCGTGCACCTGGGCCATAAGCAGATTCTGCAAGGCATCAACTTCCGTGCCGAACCCGGACAGTTGACGTCCATTGTCGGGCCGAACGGCTCCGGAAAGACCACGCTTCTGCGCGCCGTGACCGGCGAGGCCGCATTTGGCGGGCAGGTCACGCTGAACGATCAGGACATTACCCGCGCGCGACCGTGGCAACTGGCCGCCATCCGAGGGGTCTTGCCGCAAGCCACGCCGCTGTCCTTCCCGTTCACCGTCTTTGAGGTGGTGCGCCTGGGCCTGACCCACGGGCTGGACGCGGGACATGATGACCTGGTGCCCCGTGCGTTGGCCCGGGTTGGGCTGACGGGGTTCGAAGGCCGCTTCTTTCAGGAGCTTTCGGGCGGCGAACAGCAGCGCGTGCAACTGGCGCGCGTGCTGGTCCAGGTCTGGCATCCGGTGGCCGAGGGCGAGCCGCGCTGGCTGTTCTTGGACGAGCCCGTCTCGGCGCTTGATATCGGCCACCAGCTACAGGTCATGCAGATCGCCCGCGACTTTGCCGATGCGGGCGGCGGCGTGGTCGCCGTGATGCATGACCTGAACCTGACCGCAATGTTCTCTGACAGCGTTGCGCTGATCGCCGAGGGCCGTCTGATGGCCCAGGGCGCGCCCGAGGACGTCCTATGCGACGCTCAACTCAGCACCGCCTACCGCTGCGCCATTCGCGTGAATACGAAACCGGGGCAGGGAGTGTTCCTGTTGCCCCACGCGGCCAGCCTGGCCGCCGAGTAAGGAGCGCGCCAGCCATGTCCGACATGCAAGCCATTCCCATCCTTCTGTCCCCTGACATGTCCGCCACCGCAAGCTGGGCCGAGGCGCTTGGCTTCGCGGTCGAACGCCTTGACGAATTTGGCTACGCAATCCTGCGCGGCTTTGGGGTTGAACTGCACTACAGCCACACCTCCCGGCCCGAGGTCTGCGACGAGACCAGCTGCTACATCCGAGGGGGTGGCGTGCCGGCCCTGGCTGATCACCTTGCCGGGCTGGATCTGCCCGAGGGCACCCGTTTTGCGCCGCTGACGGCGCGTCCCTGGGGCATGACCGAAGCCTACCTGCATGACCCGCACGGCAACCTTATCAAACTCGGGCTCAGCACCGATGAATACGAACAGATGAACGGAGCGAACTGATGGACCTCATGGCAAGATGGGCAGAGGTGCAGGATTTCCTGGACAAGGGTGGCCTGGCGATTTGGGCGATTGCGGCCCTGTCGGTGCTGACCGTGGCGCTGATCCTGTGGAAGGTCTGGCGCCTGTCGCTGATGGGCGCCTGGGCCGGGGCAAACTCGCGCCGCGCGGTCGAGGCCTGGATCGGCGGTGACCCGAAAGCTGCACAGGCGGCCGTGGCCGGGCGCCGTTCGATCCGCGCCATCGTCACGCGCTCGGCCATCGAGGCGCGACTGGACGAAACGCTTGATGACACCGAGAAACGCGAGGAAATCGCGCGGGTGGCCAAGCTGCAACTGGCGCGCGCGCGTACCGGCAACCGGGCGTTGGAACTGATTTCCACCATCGCGCCTCTGCTTGGGCTGTTGGGCACCGTCATGGGTATGATCGCCGCCTTCCAGACCCTGCAGGAGGCTGGCTCCCGTGCCGACCCTGCCGCCCTGGCCGGGGGCATCTGGGAGGCGCTTCTGACCACCGCCGCCGGCATGGCCGTTGCCATCCCCGCCGGTGTCGCACTGGCCTGGTTCGACAGTGTCGTGGATCGGTCGCAGACCGACATGGAGGACGCGATCACCCGCATTCTGACCCGGGGCAAGTCCAGGCCCGTCGCCGGGTCCGAGCTTCAAGCGGCCGAGTGATCTGCGATGCAGCTTGCCCCGCCACGCCCCCGCCGCAGACCCAGTCTCACGCCGATGATCGACGTGGTCTTTCTGCTGCTGGTCTTCTTCATGCTCGCCTCGCGCTTCGGGGCCGAGGTGGCGATCGACCTGCCGTTGGCGGCGGCCTCGGACAAACCCTATGAGGGTCAGCCGCGCCTGATTGATATCCGTCCGGAAGGCCTGGCGCTGAACGGCGTGGCGATGGAGGCCGAGGAGCTTCTGGCGGCGCTCGCTCCCATGCTGCTGTCCCATGACGACGCGATCATCCTGCGCGCCAAGGATGAAGCCGACCTGCAGCGCGTGGTCGAGGTCATGGAACTGCTGACCGGCGCCGGATACGAAACCCTTGTGCTGGTGGAATAGCCCATGGACCTGAGCCAAGCCCCCCGCCGCGAACCGCGTGAAAGCATCGTGCCGATGATCAACGTGGTCTTTCTGCTGCTGATCTTCTTCCTGATGACGGCGCAGATCGCCCCGCCTGAGCCCTTCGAGGTCTCGCCGCCCGAAAGCGCGGCCGAGGAACCCGCCGAGGCGCAGGCGGTGCTGCATGTCTCGGCCATGGGCGAAATGGCCTATCTGGAGGCACGGGACGAAGCGGTCTTTGTCGCGCTGGAGGGCTTCGGCGAGGCCGAGACGCTGAAGGTGCGGGCGGATCGCGCGGTGCCAGCCGAAAAGATCGCCGCGCTGCTGGGCCGCCTGGCGGTTCTGGGCATCTCGAAGATCGAACTCGTTTCGGAGCGACGCTGATGCGGGCCTATGTTGAACTGCCTGTCTTCCTGGCCCTGGCGGCCGGGCTGCATATCGCCGTGGTTCTGCCTGGGCGGCTGGAGGGCGTGACCTCTGGCGGGGTGGGGGGCGATGCGCTCCTGTCGATCCAGGGATCGACCGCGTCGATTGCCGCGATGGTGCAGCGATGGGAGGAAGTGCCCGAGGTAACGCCCGAGCTTGAAATGGCCGAGGCGCCGCCGCCGGACGTGGTGCCGGATCAGCCGGAATTTGAACCGGTCGAGGCCTTGAGCCTGAAGGCGCGGTTGGATGATGCACCGCCCTTGCCGATGATCCAGCGCGAGGAGCCTGTGCCGATGGCCGAGGCACCGCCGAAACCGATGACGCCCGAGGCGATGGCGGTCGAAAGCTCGCCCCGCCCGCAGCCGCGTCCGGAACAGGCCGCGCCGCCGGACACCCCTCCATCGCCAACCCGTCCCGAGTCGCCGCGGCCAACCCCGGCACCGGAGGCACCGTCTAGGCCGGAGCCGACCGAGGCTGCACCGCCGCCGCCAGCCCCCGAGCCGGTGCCGGAGCCGCCGCGCGAGACCCGCAGAAACGCGGCGCCCTCCGTGGCCGTGGCGCCCACACGTGCCGCCGGGCAAGGCGGAGGGGCAGCGGCGGGAAGCAGCGGAAACGCCGAAGTGGCAACCCTATCGCAGGCGCAAAGGCAATCCTTGTTGCAAACCTGGGGCGCCAAGATCCGTGCCCGGGTGGCACGCAGGGCCCCTCGGGGGCGCTGGAAAGGGCAGGCTTTGGTGCAGATTACCGTCAGCGCCTCGGGGCAGCTTATGGGGGTAAGCCTGGTGCGGTCCTCAGGCAACGCCGAGTTGGATCAGGCCGCGCTGGACGCCGTGCGTCGGGCGGGCCGTTTCCCCAAGGCCCCGGCGAAACTGGGGATTTCTCAGCACAGCTTCAATCTACCGGTCACGGCACGTTGAAGTCCGGCCCGTGCGTCCGGTCTTATCCGGGCCTTACCGCTGGCGCAGGGCCTTCCACAGGCGTTTCAGCGGGCGTGATGGCGCGCGCGCCTGTTCCACGGGTTGCACTTGACTGCCCTCTGGCGCTATCGCCCGCGACCGGAACCGGCGCTCGATCTGCGCGCGCGCTTTCTGCATCGGGCCGGGGAAGCGGTTTCGCTCCAGTTCCAACAGGTCCAGCCCAGCTTCCAGATAGCCGTGTTTGGCCAGGAACTCGGCCCCCCAGCGGATGTGAGTGTGATCAACCTCAGCCCCGGTGAGCGCTTCGGTCAGCGGTTGGATGGCTGGGGCGAACCCGTCACAAAATGCGATGCGCAGCGCCCGGGCAAGGGCGGCTTCGACATGGTGCAGCGGCGAGGCCTCGAGCCGGACAATGAGTGTCGCGGCCTCATCATGGTGGCCCGTTTCAAGGTAGCGGCCGATCAATGGCACCGCCCCGCTCAAGTCCGGTCCCGAAGCGGTGTAGGCCTGGGTCAGCAAGGGCAGCCAGGCGGGGCCGGATTGCTTCAGCAACGCATGCAGCACCGCGGTTGATGGGGCCTGAGCAGGCAGGGTGCGGCGCAGCCGCTTAAGCCGGTCGGTGTCGCCCGTGAATCGCGCAAGCTGGATCTCGCCCAAGATCATCCACTCGGGTAGCGCGCCTTGGGCGGACCTAGCCGCCCGTTCCTCGGTCAGTCGTTTCTGTGCCTCGGCGAACCTGCCATCACGGGCCAGCGACTTGATGTCATTCAGCAGGGCGACCTCTGCGGCGTCAAAGGCCGCCCCATGGGTCAGGGTCGCGGGCATGTCATCGGCCAGGATCCGATCCAGAACCCCGGCCAGGACCTGTGCGAACGGAGGTTTCGGCAGCAGAGCGTGATGGGTGTCAGCCGCGTGTTCGATGATGTCCTGCGTGGCCAGACGCGCCCAACTGGCGCATAGGCCGGGGCGCGACAGGGGAAAGCCGCGTTTGGTCGTCACCAGGTGCATGGGCACGTCAAGGGCGGTGACCGGGTGCAGGCGGAACTCGGCGTCAAACAGCCCGCCCGGCCCTTCGGGACCGTCCTCTTTCGGAGTCAGCCAGCTTGTCGGACAGCCGCCGTCCAGGTTGATGATGCGCGCCACATTGACGCCCCGGGTGCGGGCCAGGCCCGCCAGATAGGCCGTCAACGCCCCGCCGAAGGAATAGCCCGACAGGACCACCGGCCGGTCGCCCACATGGGTGCGGATGTCGTCCAGAAAGGCGGTGAGCATGCCGCCGAACCGCGCGCTTTCCGGCGTCGCCCCCGCACCGGGGTCGAAGGACAGCGCCAGCACTTCGTTCGGCGCGGCCATTTGCGCGACAAGGTCCACCGCCCAGGCCGCCGCACCGCTGACGCTGGGCATCAGGATCAGTGGTGGAAGGTCCGGGTCGCCTTGTTTCAGCAGGCGCAGGTGGCGCAGGTTCGTCCGGTTCGGGGCCGGGCTGAGCGAGACCAGGAAACGCAGCCGCGCCAGGGTTGGCTCCTCGGAGATTTCGGCAAAGTCAATTTCAGTTTCGAAGGTTTCTTCGACCTCCAGAACCATGCGCACCAGCGACAGAGAGGTTCCGCCGAGCGCATAGAAATCCACGTCCTCGGGGATATCGCCGAGCCCCAGAAGCCTCTGCCAGATCGCGGTCAGCCGGTCCTGCGCGGCGGGGCGGGTGGTCTGGTGATCGGCCGCCCTTTGCAACAGCTCTGACAAGGCGCGTGTATCGGTTTTCCCGTTCCGCGTCAGGGGGATGGACGTCAGCTGAATGTACCGTGTGGGGCGATGTGGGCGCGGCAGCCGTGTGGAAAGGAAAGACCGCAATGCGGTCTCGTCCAGCGCCGTGCCCGCGGCAGTTTCGACATAGGCGAGGATGCCGATGGCACGGTCCTGGCCCGGCAGGTGATCCGGGATAACACCGGCACGGCCGACCGTGGGGTGCTCCATCAGTGCGGCTTCGATCTCGGTCGGTTCAATCCGGTAGCCATGCAGCTTGAACTGCGTGTCGCGGCGGCCCAGGAACTCGATCTCGCCCGCAGGGGGCCAGCGGGTGCGGTCACCTGTGTGGTAGAGTGTGACCGGGCCTTCCATAGGCAGGCCGAAGGCCGCCGCCGGATGATGTTGGAACCGCTCCCTGGACAGGTCCGGCTGGTTTTCATAGCCGCGCGCCAGGCCCGGGCCGCCGACCAGCAGCTCGCCTGCGAAACCATCCGGTACCGGGGTCAGGAAACGGGACAGAACAAGGGCGACATTGTTGGGCAGGGGGCGCCCGATCGGTACTGAAGTACCCGGATCGCCCGGGGGGACGCGGTAGCTGGTGGTCAACCCGGTATTCTCGGTCGGGCCATAGGCATTCGACAGCACCAGGTCGGGGTGTGCCTCCAGGGCCCGGCGGCAGTGCGACGGCGAGGCGGCCTCGCCGCCGATGGCCAGGTATTTCAGTGGGGCGAGCAGGCAAGGACCAGCATCCACCATCGTGTTGAACAGGCTGGTGGTCATGAAGCTGGCGGTTGGGGCGAGCTTGCGGAACTCCACCGCCAGGCCGCCCTCGGCCAGGATCGGTTTTTCGCACAGGACCAGCGCGGCACCGTTCAGCCAGGCGCCCCAGAGCTCGATGAAACTGCCGTCGAAGCCGGGCGAGGCCAGTTGAATCATGCGATCCCCGGGGCCGACCGGCAGGTGCGGCGTGTCGAGTGCCAGGCGCATCACCGCCTGGTGGCAGATCGGGATGCTCTTGGGCGTGCCAGTGGTGCCGGAGGTGAACATGACGAAGGCGTCACGGCGTGGGTCGGTGTTTTGTCGCGCGATTGCTGTGGTCGGCTGCCCCGCCAGCTCCGCCGCGCCTGGTGGTGTGAGGAAGGTGACCTGTCCCGGGTTGCCGACCCGCGTGCCGGAGGCCGGGCCGATCACCCAGTCGCAGCCCGCCTCGCGCAGCATGTCGCCCAGCCGTGCCTCGGTCAGGTCGAAATCCATCGGCACCACGACCAACCCGGCCTTGAGCGCCGCCATCCAGGCCTTGAACACCACGGTGCCGCGCGGGGCGAAAACGCCGATGCGCTTGCCCTCGTCCAGGCCCTGCGCGCGCAACCAATGAGCCCAGGCGTTGGTTTCTTCGTCCAGCGCGCGGTAGCTTTGCGCGCATGTCGGGGTTTCAAGCGCGATCGCGTCGGGGTGGGTCTGCGCGACCGTAGTGAAGCTGTCCACTGCGTCGCTGTCGGGCAGGGGGGCCGGAGCAATGGACCGTGCAGCCTGCGCAGCGACCTCCTCGGGCGTGATCAGCGCGATCTCGTCCAGCGCCATGGCCGGAGTGCGGATGACCTGGTCGAGGATGCGCTGGTAGCAGGTGATCAGACTGTCCAGCTGGGTCCGGTCGAAATGCCGGGCCTGCCCCTTGAGCAGGATGCGCACGCCATCTGCCCCCGGTTCGAGGTCGAGGTGCAGGTTGATCGACGTCACCCCCACCGGCGCGGGGCGTTCGCGGATTTCGATGCCGCCCGCCGCAATTTCCAGTTCTGGCGCGTTGTAGTAGCCGATCGTTGCCCGGCCCAGGTTGATCTGGTCATCCGGCTTGTTCTGCGCCACCCGCAGCGAGGCGTTGCAGGCGTGCAGGAGGTCGGCGAAGGTCTTGTGCCCGGACAGCGAGGCGCCGACCTGGATGTCGCGAACCAGCGCGCCGAGGCTTTGCCGCGCGCCACTGGCGGAACGATCCGCAACGGAGGAGGAGATCCCCAGCTCCGCCTGGTCGCAATAGAGGCTCAGAAGCAGCTGGTACGAGGTCAGGAAGAAGGTAAAGGGCGTGCAGCCATGCACCCGGGCCACCTGTTGGAGCGCGGTGAAGGCCTCGGCAGGCAGTTGAGCCTGCACGCTTGCCGGGCACAGAGCCTGGCGCTCGGTCAGGCCGGGGTTGGTCGTGGGCCAATCGATCTCTGGCCAGGCGGTGCCCGCATCCACGGCGTTTTCGGTGTAAAGCCCCGCGAGGTAGGATTTGAAGCTGCTGACCCGGGGCAGCTCGGGTTCGGTCTGGCCGATTTCGCCTTGATAGAAGGCGAAGAGGTCACGAAGGAGGATGCGCCAGGACCAGTCGTCGCAGATGAGGTGATGCATCACCATGGCAAAGATGTGGTGATCCTCGGCCACTTGAAACAGCCGGGCCTGCCAAAGGCGGTCTCCGGTCAGGGGCAAGCTGGAAAGACTGGCCTGCTCGATCTGCGCATCAACCTCCTGCAAGCGCTGGGCCGGGGCGTCGTCGGCGGGTGTCTCGCAGGGAAGGGGGCTGTCCAGGTGGTCGGTGAAATGCGCAACCGGTCGGCCGTGGTCGCGCGTGATCGACATTCGCAGCGCGTCATGACGCTGAACCAGCCGGGCAAAGGCACGCTCCAACGCGGCGGCGTCAAGCGGGCCGTGCAGGTCCCAGGCGTGGGTGATATTGCCGACCGCCTGATCCTGATGCAGCTCCTGCGAGGCCAGCAAGGTCTGCTGCGCAAGCGACAGTGGGATATCGCCCGTGGCCTGCGCCTCCACCGGGTCCGGCCGGGTTTGGCGCAGGGTCTCCAGCAGGCGTTTTCCGCGCGTGGCCTGGGCAGGCTTGGTCGAACTGTCTGAACACATTGCCGATCAGCCCTCTTCACGCATGTCGACAAGGCAGGGGGCACGGGTGGCGAAGAGTTGCGTGGCGATCTGCGGCCAGTCGTCGAGGCTTCGCAGGAGATGCCCCTCTCCGCCAAAGCCACGCATGATGGCGGCGTAGTCGGTGGCCGCGTGGTAATCGACCAGGCCGGGCGTTTTGGGCCGCATCTGCAACTTTCCCCCGGCCATACCGAGGTTGTTCGCCACAAGGATTTTCACTGGAAGGCCAAGGCGTTGCACGGTTTCAAGGTCGGCCAGGGACAGGCCTAGGCTGAAATCGCCCGAGACCAGCACAACCTGATCGAACCGCCCGCTGGCCATGAGGCCCATCGCGTGGCCTAGGCCGCCCCCGAGGTGGCCGGTCAGGCCGGGGGTGAGGCGCGCCCATGGCGCGTCGGGGCGAATGTTGCGAGCGGCGAGGATCAGCCCGGTGCCGCCATCCAGCACCAGACCGGTGCGGGCGGGGAAGTCGCGGGCGAGTGCGTCGAGCACCTGTGCTCTCAGCTTTGGCGGAAGAGGCCGCGCGCCCATCGGAGTTGCGAAAGGTGAAGCCGCGCGCGGTGGGATAGCCTGTGTCAGAGCCCGAAGCGTTTCACCCAGGTCGCCCAGTGCCACGAGGTCCGGCTGTCGCGCCCCGGCAGGTGTGTCAGGGTGGTCGCGCAGTTGAAATACGGTTGCCGATGGTGCGATGGCCGCGCCCAGCCGCAAGGTCCAGTCCAGCGCGGCCCCCACAAGCAAAACCGCATCAGCCTGGGCCAGAGCGTCGTGGACAGCGTCCTGGCCCAGCGTCTCCACCTCTTCCCCGGCAAAACCAATGGTCAGGCCGGTTGGGCAGATCGGGGCATTCAGCCGCTTGGCGAGAGCCTCCAGGGCGCCAAGGTCGAGAGACCAGCGTGCCTGATGCCCGACGACCATGACCGGATGTTTGGCTTCTGCCAGCACTTCCGCCATGCGTTGCAGATCGCCGGTGTTGATCGGTTGTTCGGGGGCAGGTGTGGCTTCGGCTGGAGCCAGCTCTGCATCCAGCAAGCTACGTGGGATCTCGATCAGTGCGGAGTTGCGCAAGGGGCCGCTGCACTGGGTCAGCACCTCGGCGACCTCGGCGCAGGCCCGTTCAGGGGAGTGGACGTGAAGAACGGCAAATCCATCGCCGCTTTGCAATCCCGTTGTACCCGCCTGGAATCCGCCGGTGCGGTCGGTTCCCTGGTCTTCGGTTGGGGACACCAGAAGCACCGGCAGCCCGTTGTCCATGGTCGAGGCCATCGCCGCCATCGCATTCTGCACTCCGGGGCCGCGCGGGGCCAGCACCAGGCTTTGCAGCTTGCCTGAGGCGTATACATCGCCCGCGGCGGCGAAAACGGCGGTGGCCTGGGACCGGCAGGAGGTCACCTGCATCCCTTCCGCAAGGAAAGCGGCCAGCAATCCAAAGCTCAGATCGCCGGGAACGGTATAGACCCGCCGCACCCCGTATGCGGCGAAGAGCCGGGCGAGGGTTTGCGTGCCCGAGGGTCGGGACCGCGCCATTCGGGCCAGCAGGTCTTTGCCTCGCGCGGTCATACGGCCAGGTTTTCCGCCTGGAGTTCAGCGCGGGGCTCGGCCTGATCGTCTGCCACCATCGCGGCCACCATGCGTGCAACCCGCCCGTCTTCGATCGTTTCCACATGGCGCGCCAGTTCGGCGGGGGTGGGATAGCGGAACAGCAGCTCGGGCGACAGCGTGGTGTCGAAGACTTCGTTCAAATGGACCATCAGCCCGGTGCCCGACAGGCTGTCGCCGCCGGACAGGAAGAAATCGTCATTGCGCCCTACGGGATCGCTTTTCAAGGTCTCCTCGAACAGGGCGGCGAGGATTTCCTCCATCGGCGTTTCCGGGGCGACATAAGTGCCGGTCAGTTCGCAGGCCAGCAACTCCTGCATTTCCAGCCGCCGGGGTTTGCCGGTCGGCCCTTTGGGAATTTCGGGCACATGCAGGATCTTGCTGGGCACCTTGTAGCTCGACAGCGCATCCAGAAGCGCCGCGCGCAGTTGGCGCGGGTCGCAGCCGGAGGTCGGGTCGATCACCACCGCCGCGCCGACATCCTGGCCCAGGGTCGCGTGGTCCACGCCAAAGACGATGGCGTCGGTGACGCCCGGTTGGGCCAGCAGAGCGTCTTCGACCTCGACCGGGGCAACCTGGGCGCCGCCACGTTTGATGATCTCTTTCTCGCGGCCGACCAGGGAAAGGGTGCCGTCCGGGTTGATCCGCCCGATGTCCCCGGTGCGCATCCAGCCGCCGGTAAAGGCCCGAGCGTTGGCGTCGGGGTTGTCCAGATAGGCGGTAATGACCGTTGGACTTTGCAGCAGGACCTCGCCCTCGGTCCCGTCGGGCAGGGCGTTGCCTGCCGCATCGGCGATGCGCAGGGTGCCCGGGCGGGGCACGCCGATATTGCCGTGGCGGCAGTTGTCGGTTGGGGCTTGCGAGCTGATCTGGTGGGTCGCTTCGGTCATGCCGTAGGCCTCGACCACCGGGCAGGCGAAGAGGCTTTGCAGCCCGTCGCGCACATCGGCGGGCATCGAAGACGACGACGAGCGGATCAGGCGGAAACGGCAGGTCCGGGCCAGTTCAGGATCGGCGCGTCCGGCTTCCAGGATGGCGCGGTGCATGGTGGGCACGGCGGTGTACCAGGTGGCCCCGGCCTCGCGCGCGGTGGTCAGCATGGCGCGTGGGTCGCGGTCGGGCTGGATGATATTCGTGGCCCCGCTGTAGAGCGGCGCCAGTAACCCGGCGATTAGCCCATGAATGTGGTGCAAGGGCATGATTTCAATGCCGATATCGTCGGGGCCCAGTCCCAGCGTTGCAGCCACGTTGCCTGCGCCCGCGACCAGTCGGGCCGCGTCCAGCGCGACCAGTTTTGGCGTGCCGGTGGTGCCGGAGGTGGTGAGGATCACCCCCTTGCCCTCGTTGAGCCGCGCATCCGCGGGGGGCTCGGCGCCGTTCAGCGCGGTGAAGGCGTATCGCCCGGGGGCCTCTTCCTGTGCGGCGAGGACCGGCAGACCCATCGCGGTGGCCGTGGTCGCCAGCGGCGAGGTCGCGTCGCAGACCACTACTGCCGCTGGGCGCAGCAGCCGCAGCAGGGCCTGGAACTCGGTCTCGGTCACATGGGAAGGGATCGGTGCCGCAGTGGCATGGGCGGACAGGGTCAGAAACAGCGTGGCGGCAGACCAGGGCGTGTCTGCCACATAGGCGACCACCTGGTCCGGGGCGATCCCATGCGCTGCAATCGCTGCGCCATTCGCTGCGATCAGATCCGGCAGCGCATCGAAGTGTAGGGCTCCGCCACTGCCAGACAGTGCGATCCGGCCCCCGTGGTGTTGGCTCAATTCGTCAATGGTGCTGCAAAACACGTCTTGCGCCGTCATATCCCGCCTTCCGATGAGTGATGTGAACAGAAACCCCTGCAAAAGCTCTACGGGCGCAGAGTGTCTTTGGTCAAGGGCAGTGCTTGGTCACAGTGCCGGAGGGCTTTGTCGGGAGGGCGGCCTGACCTGCATGACGTCAGGCAACGTGGCTAATGATATTCCCATGGGGCACGGTCTGAACCGCGCCCCGCAGGACGGGTCAGTTGTCCTTTGACAGCATGCTTTCATAGGCGCTGCGCCAGGTTGGATGGGCCAGCGTAAATCCCGGCAGGGCCAGCAGGCGGTCATTCCTCAAACGCCGGTTTTCTGCATAGAACCCGGCGGCAGCAGGCGGCAGGCCTGCCTCTGCTAGGGGCACCTCTTCCGGACGTGGCAGTCCCATCATGTCGGCCACCCCGATCAGGATCTCCGAGGCCGGGCAGGGGGCGCCATCGGCAAGGTTGATCAGGCGCTGCCCCTCCGGGTGCGCCATGGCGGCGATCAGCGCCCCCGCGATGTCGTCGCGGTGGATGCGGTTGAACACCTGGCCGGGTTTGATGATCGCCCGCGCCTGGCCGCTTTGCAGCCGTGCGCGCACGTCGCGGCCCGGGCCGTAGATGCCCGCCACCCGCAGGATGTCCAGCGCGGCCCCGGTTTCGGTTGCGAAGTCGCGCCAGCCGTCCTCGGCCACCAGCCGGGCCCTGGCATCTGCACCGCGCGGCCCCGGGGGGTGGTCCTCGTCGATCCAAGCCCCGTCGCAGTCGCCATAGACCGCGGTCGAGGACAGGTAGGCGATCCAGCCCGGGCGCAGCCCCTGCGCCTCGCAGGCCGCCAAACCTGGGCAGTCGTCGTCTCCCGGCGGGGCAGAGACCACAAGGTCAGTGATATCCCGGGGAAGGGTGTCAAGCGCAACCATGGTCACCCCATCCATCGGGCTGCGTGAGGTGCCCGACACGCGCGCGCCCGCCGCGATGACCCGCGCGGCAAAGGCCCGGGCTGAATAGCCCAGGCCAATCACCAGCACATGGCGTCCGTCAAACGCCCCCATCAGGCGGGCACCGCGGTCAGCCGCGCTTCGAGCTTGTCGAAGGCTTCGACCTGATCCGCTTTCAGCGCGCGGGTCTCGTCGCGGCCCAGGTAGATCTTGAACATGCAGGCCCCGTCCTTGGCATAGAACTGGACCGAGCGCGTCTCCATCGAGAAGAGTTTGCGGCGCACGAAGGCGACGCGGGTGCAGGCTTCGAAGTTCAGGTGGCCGCAGATCGGTTTTTCATTCAGGTTGTACATGCCGTGGCCGACCTTGCCCTTGCCCAGAGGGGCCTTGCATTCCAGGATCACCGGCCCGGTGTTGACGATGAAGGTGATCTCGCCCCAGGTGGCGATGTCCTCCATCACGTCGACAAAATGGGTGCCGGGCAGGGTGGCCACTTCGCCCTCGGGCAGGGCATCGAGCACGTCGAGCGGCGTCACACCCGCGCTGCGTGCAATGTCTTCCAGGGCCGCGGTGGGGTTGTCGGCCAGGGCCGTTTTCAAAGCATCAGTGGTCATGGTCAGAGGTCCTTCAGGTTGGGATGCTGGCCGAGCCAGCCAAGGAGACGCCCGGTCATGGCGACCTGCCAAAAGCGGCCGGCACGGGTCAGGCGGTGGAAACGGTGATGTGCCTCAAGCAGACCGGCTTGGGTCCATTGCTTCAGCAAGGGTGCGGCATGGGCGCTGAACGAGGTTGCGTCGGGGATCAGTGCCGCGATGCTGCGGTCGACATGGCGTGGGTCCAGCAATCCGCGCTCCATGCCGGATTTCACTGCATTGTGCACCGGTGCGGTGGCGGCCTGGCGCATCATGCCAGGGGCGAGGCAAGCATCGGTGCCAGCAAGCTCGGCGAATGTCTTGAGGTCGGAGTTGATCCGGTAGTTCACCCCGCCCAGAAAGCCGCCTGCGCCCGCGCCGAAGGCCAGGCAATCGGCCCCGGTCTTGACCGCGACGTTATAGACATTGCGCTCGCGCAGGCTGCCCTGCCAATGGGTGGTGGAAATGGCGCGCCAGCCTTCGGACAGGGCCGCCTCTTCGCCCGCGTCAAAGAAATCACCCAGCCGGGTGGGCAGGGCGCTTTCCATCTTGCCCTTCTCGATCGCGGTCAGCAGCGGCGTGCCCGGGATCAGGTTCAGCGAATAAAGGTCGAGCCCATCGAGGCCCAGATCAGCGCAGAGGCGCACGTCGGCCGCCACATCCTCGGGGGTCTGTTTGGGCAGACCATAGATCAGATCCACGACGATGGCGCCCCGATCCAGCGCCACCAGGGTTTCGAGCAGTTGGAGGATCCCCTCGCGCCCGGTCTTGCGGCCCAGTGGTTTGCGTATGGCGTCATTGAAGCTCTGGATCCCCAGCGAAACCCGGGTTACGCCCGCGTCGAATCCGGCGCGGGCCTTTTCTTCGTCGAAGGAGAAAACACGGCCTTCCAACGTGATCTCGCAGTCGGGCGCCAGGGGTAGGTGGCGGCGCAGGGCGGTGACCAGACGGGCAATGTCGGGGGCGGACAGGGCCGTGGGCGTGCCGCCGCCCAGGTATATTGCCTGCAACGGCGGGCCTTCCTGGGCGGGGCTATCGGCAAAGCGTTCAAGCTGACGCACCACCGCATCGACATAGGGCGCGCCCGCGTCAGGGCGCCAGGCATTCTGGTAGAATCCACAGAACAGGCAGTGGTTTTCGCAGAAGGGCACATGCACATAGGCCACGGCGCGGTTCTGGCGTGGGGTGGCGTGGATGCGGTCCCAATGACCGGGCACGTCTTCATCAGGCACCGGCGCCATGCCGACGAACGGATGCACAGCGCGCTTGCCGGGAAAGGCATCTGCCAGCGGCGTGTTAGAGAGCTGGGCAAAGAAGCTTTCCAGCTTCGGGGCGGGTGCGGGGGCGCCATCCTTCATGCGCATGTCCTTCTGACCGTTTAGGGGGACGGCGATCAGACCTGGCAGAAGCGCATGCGCACGCTGGGGGATCGACCGGGGTGAGCCGGTTGCGCGCAGTCTGACGCAAATCCGCAACGTCCGACTTGATGAATGTCAAATTCCGACAAAAAGTGTCAGATTGCTGCCACACCGATCGCGCCGGACGAGAAAAGTGTTAACATGCACTTGCATGTCAGGGTCGATTGACCTATCCGCCCCGGCAGCCAGTGTTCGCACCAAGCCAGAGATTCGATCCTCGGAGACACGACATGGCGACTGGCAAATCCCGCATGACCCTCCCTTTGAAAAGCAGCACCGCTCTGGCGCTCTGCCTGGCCACCCCGGCGTTGGCCCAACCCGTTGAAGATGCTTATGGCGACGATGTTTTGCTGCTGGACCCGATCGTGGTGCAGTCACGCGACGACTATGGCAATGCGGCGGACAGGGGCACTTCGGTCTATGTGGCCGATGCGGAACTGGAACGCGCGCGGATGGGCGATCTGAAGGACCTGTTCGCCGGTCTGGCCAACGTATCCGTGGGCGGTGCGATCCCGGTGGCGCAGAAGATCTTTGTCAACGGCGTGGACATGCTGAACCTGGCGGTCACCGTTGATGGCGTGTCGCAGAACAATCGCATCTTCCACCACGCCAGCGCCAACGCCTTCGATCCCGGCCTGATGAAGTTTGTCCGCGTCGATCCGGGCGTGGCGGCGGCGGACGCAGGCCCCTTTGCTCTCGCCGGTGGGGTGGTGATGGAGACTGTGGATGCGGGCGATGTACTGGACCCGGGCGACAGTTTCGGCGGCAATACCCGCCTGAGCTTTACCGACAACGGCGAGACCTGGCAGACCGCCACGACCCTGGCCGGGCGCTTTGATGGCTTCGAATACCTGGGCTATCTGAAACGCGCCGAAGGCACCGACTACGAGGCTGGCGGCGACGGGGCGGTGATGACCGGCACCGGGGCGAACCTCTGGGCGGGTCTGGGCAAGGTCGCCTTTGAAACCCAGGACGGAGCGCGTTTCGAGTTCTCCGCCCAGCGGATGATTGATGACGAGATCCGCAACGGCCGCGCCAACTTCGGCCCGACCGGCTGGCTGCAACGCTATGACACTGAACGCACCATCCTGGCCTTCAACTATGCCGCCAATGTCGGCGAGGGGATGTGGGATCCCTCGGTCAATATCGGTTTCTCGGAAACCGCCATTGACGTTTACAGCATCTATGAAAGTGAAGGCACAACCGATACGAAATCGGCCACATTCAAGAACACGTTCCACCTGGCGGGGCTGGGCACCGTGGACGCGGGCCTGGATTACCGCGACCAGACCGGCCACTATGTCGGCGTGGACGACTTCGGTGACCCCACGGGCCCCTATACGGAACAGTCGGAAAACATCGGCCTGTTCGCCCAGGCCCGCCTGGAGCCGACCGAACGGCTCAGCCTGTCGGGCGGTCTGCGTTACGACTGGCAGGACTTTACCGGCAACACCGGGTCCGGCACCGAATACAGCCGCAGTTTCTCGGGGCTGAGCGGCAACCTGTCGCTGGCCTTTGACGTGACCGATAACCTGTCGCTGCGCGGCGGTTATTCGAACGTCTTCGGCGGCTTGGCGATCGAGGACAACTATACCTATGACAGCGCGTTCGACTATGACGCGCTGGAGGCGTCGCGGTCCGAGAACTTCGTGGTTGGCGTCGACTGGGCGAGCGGTGGCCTGACCCTGGGCGCGGAGGTGTTCAAGACCCGTATCACCGATATGCGTCTGCACGACGACCTTGTCCCGAACGGCGGGTTCACCTTCGAAAGCGAAGGGTTCAACCTGTCGGGCACCTATGGCTGGGCCAGTGGCTTCGCACGCATGACCTTCTCGCACAGCGAAGTCACGCGGGACGGCACTCATCCCGGCTCTTATTACCTGCTGGACTATGGCGCGCCGTTGGGCGACGTGATCGCGCTCGAAATCCAACAGGAAATCCAGCAATGGGACCTGATGGTGGGCGGCAGCCTGGACGTGGCGCTGGACTATGACAGCGGCGCGGCGGGCACTCAGAAGATCCCCGGTTACACCGTGTTGGATGTTTTTGCCGAATACAGCCCGGCCAGTATGCCGAACCTGACCGTGCGCGCCGAAGTGAACAACCTGTTTGACGAAAAGTTCGCCGACCGTGCCACATATGGCGTGGACTACCCGGAAGGCGGTTCCTACGCGACCCTGTACGAGCCCGGTCGGGCGGTTTCGCTGACAGCTGTCCTCGAGTTCTGATTTTCCCTCGGCATTTGCCGACTGGGCCGCCCGGTTCGAAAGAGTTGGGCGGCCTTTGCTTATTCGGCGTTCGCCAACATGCCCACCAGCAGACGCGATAGCACATAGGCTTCGTCGACCGATGTCAGCGGGCCCAGCACGTCCTGCATGGCGCCGTGGTAGACCGGCCAGAGTTCATAGTGCTTTCTTTTGCCTTCCGGGGTCAGAAACAGCAGTTGCTTGCGTCGCCCATCGGCGATGAACTCGCGCCGGATGTACCCCGCCTTTTCCAACCGTCCGACATGGCGCGACAGGGCGTATTGCGGCAGGTAGAGCTGCGCTTCAATTTGCCCCATCAACCGCCCGCCAGGACCGCCTCGGTCGATCTCCAACAGAATTTCATACCAGATCGGATCGTTGATCCCATGCGCGCGCAGCGTCTTGGCGATCTTTGGGTAAAGGTTCCGGTGCAGGCGCATCAGGTTGAACCAGGCCCGGTTCAGCCCGACTTGCGGGTCGCCATCACTAAAGAAGTCGCGGGCCTCTTGCGGGGTTGGGATCGTCATGCCTGCCCTTGTCACTGGCTTTTGCCGCAGATTACGTCGTGAGGGTGTGAACAGCAAGTTGCGTGTCGCGAGAAAGCGGCGTGATTTCAGCCCGATGCCTGAAGATGTTCACCGGCTACACGCCCAGGCCGGGACGCGCGACACCCGGCCCGACTGCGGGCAATAGGACGTTCCGGATCCGGGGGACCCGCTGGATCGCGGGCCGGGTTCAGGACCACTCCATATGGGTAAAACCCTCGCGAAAGGCGAACCGTTCAAGATGCTTGTCGATGACGTGTTTCGCATCCGCTTCGATCTCTTTGCTGACCAGCTCGAACCGCACGGTCAGACCTGCTTCATTTGCTGTCAGAAAGGCCTTGCCCATCGAAAAAGCGCAACTGCCCTCGGTTTCGGTGTGGGTGACTTCGATCTTGTGCGCAAAGTGTTTGCACAGCTGTTGCAGGTACTTGGAGCCGTTCGGGGTGGCATAGGAACCGGTCAGGACATGCATGCGAGTTTCCTTATCTGAGTGAAATCATCTGTTATTGCTGGACTCGCCCATTTCCAGCCCCTAATCAAGCCCCGATCACATATCGCACAGCCAGCCGACAGGTGAGCCATGCAGCAGGACAGGAGAACTCCGATGCTGAAGAAGCTCGCCTTAATGGCCGCCTTGGTGGCCTCCCCGGCTCTGGCCGAGACCATTACCGTTGACACCTACACCGGCCCGGTTGAGGCACCCGTCGCACCGGCCAGGATCGCCGTATTCGATGTGGCCGCGTTGGACACGCTGGACGCGCTGGGCATTGCCCCGGCTGGCACGGTCGAGAACGTCTACGTGCCCTACCTGGCCGAGGCCCGGGCGGGTGCCGAGGTGCTGGGCAACCTGTTCGAACCCGACTTTGAAGCCGTCGCCGCCTTGGCCCCCGACCTGATCGTCGCCGGTGGCCGCTCGTCGAAAGTGGCGCCGGACCTGGCCAAGATCGCGCCCACGGTCGACATGACGATCTGGGAGGACACCGTGGGCCAGGGGCTGGCCCGTCTTGAGGCCTTCGGCAAGATCTTCGGCAAGGAAGCCGAGGCCGCTGCCCTGGCCGACGGGTTCGCGGCCAAGCTGGACGCCACCAAGGCCACCCTGGCCGGGCAGGGCAAGGCCCTGATCGTGATGACCAACGGGCCGAAGGTTTCGGCCTATGGGGCCGGTGGACGCTTTGCCTGGCTGCACACCGCGCTGGACCTTCCCGAGGCGGTCGAGGGTGTGGACCAGGCCACCCATGGCGAAGCGATCAGCTTTGAGTTCATCCGTGACGCCAACCCGGACATCCTGATCGTGGTGGACCGTCAGGCCGCCATCGGGGGGGAGTGGGAACCCGCCGCTGCCACCCTGGACAACGCCCTGGTGCATGAAACCGCCGCCTGGAAGAACGGCCGTGTGATCTACCTGGACAGCGCGCCCTTCTACATCGCGGGCGGTGGCATCCAGTCGATGAACCACACCCTGGACCAGATCACCGCGGCCTTCGCGAACTGATCTGATGATGCGACGCGCGGCGGGAATATGCGGGCTTTGCGCCCTTCTGGCTCTCGCCGTGCTGTCGCTGTTCGTGGGGGTGATCGACATGCGCCCCCGCGACCTTCTGAGCGATCCCGAGGCGCTGCGCCTTGTCGCGCTCAGCCGCTTTCCCCGTACCATCGCCGTGATCATCACCGGTGCTGCCCTGGCGGTGGCGGGCACGATCATGCAGCAGATCGTGCGCAACCGCTTTGTCGAGCCGATGACCACCGGCACCGGGCAAGGCGCCGCGTTGGGCATCCTGCTGGCGACCTGGCTGATCCCCACTGCCTCGCTGTTCGCCCGCATGACCCTGGCCGCCGCCACCGCGCTGATTGCCAGCCTGGGCTTTCTGGCCATCGTGCGCCGCCTGCCCCCGACCGAGCCACTGCTGGTCCCTCTGGTCGGCCTCGTCTACGGCGGCATCATCGGCGCGGCGGTGACCTTCTTTGCCTATCAGGGTGACCTGCTGCAATATATCGAGGTCTGGATGTCCGGCGAGTTTTCGGGCGTCTTGAAGGGCCGCTATGAGCTGCTGTGGATTGCTGCCCTGGTGGCGGGCCTGTCCTATCTCATCGCCGACCAGTTCGCGATTGTCGGCATGGGGCGCACCGTGTCGGTGAACCTGGGGCTGAACTATGGCCAGGTGGTGCTGGCCGGGCTGGTGACGATTTCCATTGTCACCGCCCTGACCGTGGTCACGGTGGGCATGATCCCCTTCGTGGGGCTGGTCGTGCCAAACATCATCTCGCGCCGCTTCGGTGACAACCTGCGCGCCACCTTGCCGATGGTGGCGATGATGGGGGCAGGGCTGGTGCTGATCTCGGATATTCTTGGCCGCGTGCTGCGTTACCCGTTCGAGATCCCGGTGGGCACGGTCTTTGGTGTGATCGGTGCCGTGGTCTTCCTATGGTTGCTCTATGCGAGGCCCGCCCATGCACGTTAAGAGGGTCGGATTTCTGGCCCTTGCGCTGACGCTGTGCTGCCTGGGCTACATGACCCTGGGCGCACGGGCGGGCTGGGATTTCGTGCTGCCGTTCCGCGGGGCGAAACTGGCGGCCTTGTTGATGGTGGCCGTGGCCGTTTCCACCGCCACGGTGCTGTTCCAGACCATTACCCGCAACCGCATCCTCACGCCCTCGATCATGGGGTTCGACGCGCTTTACGTGCTGATCCTGACCGGGGCGGTGTTCTTTCTGGGCGGGCGTTTCGTGGTGCAGATGCCGCCGATGGGCATCTTCGCGGTGAACGTGGTGGTGCTGATCGCCGCCGCACTGGCGCTGTTCGGCACGCTTTTGTTCCAGACCCGCCATGACCTCATGCGTATGATCTTAACGGGCATCATCTTCGGCACACTGTTTCGGTCCGTCACCGGCATGATGCAGCGCATGATCGACCCGAACGAGTTCTCGGTCATCCAGGTCGCGAGCTACGCGCGGTTTTCCAAGATCGAGACCGAGCTTCTGACCATTGCTGGCGCCCTGACCCTGGCCGCGGTGGTGGCCGCCTGGACCATGCGCCACCGTCTGGACGTGTTGGGGCTGGGTCATGAGGCGGCGGTGAACCTGGGCGAGGACCCGAAACGCGGACAGATCCAGGCACTGGTATTGGTGGCGGTGCTGGTGTCCGTCTCGACCGCGCTGGTTGGTCCCGTCGCGTTCCTGGGCCTGTTGGTCGTGTCGATTGCCCACTTGATCACCCCCAGCCCGCATCACGCGGTGCTCTTGCCCTCGGCCGCGCTGATCTCGGCCATCGTGCTGGTCGGCGGGCAGACGGTGCTGGAGCGCGTCTTGGGCTTATCCACGCCGCTGTCGGTGGTGGTGGATGTGCTGGGCGGCCTGCTGTTCCTGGCCCTTCTTCTGAAAGGAATGCGCAGATGATTTCCGTATCCGAGGTGTCGCATGCTTATGGGCAAACACCGATCCTGACCGACCTGACGCTGGAGATCCCGCGCGGCGGCGTCACGGCCCTGGTCGGGCCGAACGGGGCGGGGAAATCCACCCTGCTGGGGCTGATCGCCCGGCTCATGCCGCTGCAATGCGGGCGGATCACCGTGGATGGGCTGGATGTCACGACCACGCCCACCGACCAACTCGCGCGGCGCCTGTCGATCCTGCCCCAGGCCAGCGAGGTCGCCCCGCGCCTGACTGTGGCCGAGCTGGTGAGCTTTGGCCGCTACCCGCATCACAAGGGCCGTCCGGGTCCGGAGGATCGCGCCAAGGTCGCCGAGGCCATCGCCGCTTTCGATCTCGAAGACCTGGCTGACCGGCCGCTCGATAACCTCTCCGGCGGGCAACGTCAGCGCGCTCATGTGGCGATGACCTTTGCTCAGGACACGGAGTTCGTGCTGCTGGACGAACCCCTGAACAACCTCGATATTGCCGCCAGTCGATCGCTGATGCAGCTGCTGCGCCGGGTGGCGCATGACCACGGGCGCACCATCGTAACCGTGCTGCATGACATCAACTATGCTTGCGCCTATGCCGACCACATGGTGACCCTGCGGGGTGGACAACTCGGGCCGATGGGCGCACCGGGTGAGGTCGTCACCGACAGTTTGCTGGACGCCGTCTTCGGCACGCCCGCGCGCGTGCATCGCGTTGAAGATCGCGTGACTGTGCTGGTCTAGCCGCAGCTGTGCCCACCGTCGATACGGGACAGCATGGGCCAGAAGGTGACAAGCCAGGTCAGTGCGGCGCCCGCCCAGAGCATCGAGGCCAGGACATAGGGCGCGCCGAACGGGTGGTCGATCAGCCCCAGGTCCGGGCCGATGCGGGTTAGGGTCGCAGCGACAAGTAGGCCGAAGGCAATCCACATCGTCCGCGGAAACTGCAGGCTGCGTCCGGTATGCATGAGCCCCGCAATGGCGAAGACCGCAAGCACGCCCATTCCGAGCCCCCCCATGAAACCCAGGTGCAGCCCGGCATGCGGCCCGAAGGGCGCGCCCAGAAGAGACGCACCCAGCAGGAGCAGCCCAGCCCCTGCAAGGGCAGCCGATCCGGCCAGCACCAGGATTTCCAGACGGAAAAATGCACGTCCGATGAAGGCCTCCCCCACGCGGTCCAGAAACCCGGCTCCGGCGGCGATCCAAAGAAAGCCGCGCACATTTTCCGACAGACCGGCGGTTTCGCCAACCATGGCCACGAAGACCAGCCCCGCGGCCAGGGTCAGACGGCCGGGGTGGGGGCGGAAGGGCGAGGACGTCTCGGTCGGGTCCAGCACCAGATTGGTGACCGGAACAGTGATGCGCCCCAAGGCGATGGCCAACAGACCCAGGAAGGCAAAGCCCGTACCATGGGTGCCCAGCTGGGTCAGGTCATAATCGCCCAGGATCATACCGATCCGCGCGGTGACTTCGGCTGCCGACAGCACCACAAGCCAGAACAGGAAGGCCAGAAAACGGTCGGTCCACTTCTGCCAGCTCAGCCACGCAGCATAGGCGATCAGCGCCCCAAGCCAGAGAAGGTCGCAGAACCCGGCAAGCCAGGCGGCCCCGTCCCAACCCAGGAGACCGATGATCCGCGCGATGCTCCAAGGGACAGCCAGCAGGACCAGAGGGCGGCCCCGCAGCGGCTCGGTATCGGTCCATTCCGGCAGGGCCGTGGTCAGAAAGCCGACCAGCGCAGCGCCGAAACTGCCGACGATCAGCTCATGGGCGTGCCAAAGCGGGGGCGGCGTGTCACCTGACAGCGGCAGGTCAAGCCCCGCCATCACCACCCACAGGAACGGCCACAGCGCCATGTGCCCGGCCGAGAGGACAAAGAACAGGCGAAAGCCCTCGTAGGTCAGGGCGCGCAGGCGCGGCTGCGTGGCGGGCGTGTCAGCTATGCTCATGCAATGGCTCGTTCGTCGACGTCGTGGATATGGGCAAAAAGCGGGTCGGAGGTCAGGGCGTTCTGCACCCAGGCGAAGACCTCTTCGTCGGTGCGGTCTCCGGGTCGGGTGGGCAGGGGGCGTTGGCCCAGGATGCCGCGCCCGTGGGTGTGCATGACGGCGATGCGGTCCGCGATGCGCGCGGCCTCGGCCAGGTCGTGAGTGATGAACAGCCCGGCGATGCCCGCCTCGGCGGCATTGGCGATGACCAGATCCTGCATGCGCCGTTTCAGAGCAGCGTCGAGCGCGGTGAAGGGCTCATCATAGAAGATGAAATCAGGGCCAGCGACCAGGGCGCGGGCGATGGCCGTGCGCTGACGCATGCCGCCCGACAGCTCGACCGGGTATTTGTCCAGATCCTCGGGCAGAAGGTGGGCCTTTTGTGCAGCCGCCTCGACCATCGCCGCGCGGTCGCGGCGGGGCACGCGAGCGAGTTTCAGCGGATAGGCAATGTTGGTGCGCGCCGTGGCCCAGGGCATCAGGCGCGGTTCCTGGAAGATCATCGCGTGGCGGGTGTAGTGGGTCGTGATGCGGCCCTCGGATGCGTCGATCAACCCGGCGGCGATATGGGCCAGCGTGGACTTGCCGCAGCCCGACGGGCCGACCAGGGCAACGATCTCTCCCTTGTCGATCGTCAGGTCGATGCTGCTCAGAACGGTACGGCCCAGATAGGCATGGCCGACGCGGGACAGGTCCAGCACGCTCATCGTTTCACCCCCCAGGGCTGGGCTGCCTGTTTCCAACGCTCGAGCTCGCCGCGCACCGGCTGCACCACGCCATATTCCACCGCGATCAGCAGTGAGACGGAGATGGCGACCCAGGCCAGTGCCTCTTCGATGTCAAACAGCGCCCGCGCATCGGCCAGCGCGCCGCCGATGCCGCCCGCGTTTGCCAAGAGCTCGGCCATGACGGCGACCTTGAAGCCGGTGGCCAGGGCCAGGACCACGGCGGGGAACAGGTGGGCGGACATGTGACGCAGGCCCAGGGTGGCAAAGCGCCTGAACGGCCCCGCGCCGTAGGCCAGCGCCATCGCGTCCAGGCCGCGGTCGCGGGTCAGGATGCCCTCGGCGGTGCCTGCGATCAGGATCGGGGTGGCAGCGACGATGACGGTGACAATCACCGTGCCATCGCCCGCGCCGAACCAGATCATGGTGAGCACGATCCAGGCCACGGGGGGCACGCCCAGCATGATGGTCAGCAGAGGGCGCACCAGGCGCAGAACTCCGTGGGAATAGCCTGCCGCAATGCCCACACCGCAGCCGACCAGCACTGACAGCGCAAAGCCCTCCAGCGCGCGAATGCCGGTGGCCTGGGCAATCG
Source organism: Aliiroseovarius sp. (assembly GCF_965228805.1). Taxonomy (NCBI): domain Bacteria; kingdom Pseudomonadati; phylum Pseudomonadota; class Alphaproteobacteria; order Rhodobacterales; family Paracoccaceae; genus Aliiroseovarius; species Aliiroseovarius sp. Next base: position 2,831,114 of record NZ_CBDDIE010000003.1, read on the forward strand.
CCCAGGTGGCGGGGGCTGAAACCAGTTCAACGCCCTTCATGACCACGTCCAGCGGCGCGGGCAGGATGAAGGCGCCATAGGCCTCGAACCCGGCCTGCCAGACAGCGCCGAGCAGAGCCAGGGCAGCCAGCCCGGCCCAGCCGCCCCAGAGGAACCGGCCAGCGCGTCCCAGCCGGTCCCCTGCCGCGATCAGGAGGTCAGAGAAGATAGAACCCGTCATCGGGTAGCTTACCTCCGATCTTCTTGGGGTCGACCTCGGCCATGGTCGACAGCATGCGCTCGATGGCCGGGCGCATCTCGGAGGCCGTCCAGACGCCCAACTGGCTGTGCTGGATCGACTGGGCCAGGACCGGCGGCGGCAGTTTCAGCGCTTCGGTGGCGTTTTTGGCCGCACTCATCGGGTCGGCCAGGGCGCTTTCGGCAGCCTTGGTCAGGGCCGCGTGGATCGCGGGCACCAGGTTGCCATGGTCGGCCAGGAAGGGGCCGGTGACGGCCAGACCGGCCTGTGGCACCACCGGTTCGGCGTTGTTCAGCGCGCCCCAGAGCGCCTGGATATCCATTACCCGTGTCAGCGTCTTGCCCGCCTGCTTGCCCTTCATGATCGCCGCCGAAATGGCAGGTTCGGGCAGCAGGGCCGCCTCCGCGCGGCCGGTCATCATCATCTGGATCGCCTCGACCGGCGTGCCCACGTTGTGGATCGTGACCTGGTCCTTGATGCCAGCATCCTCCAGCAGGCGTTCGAGGATGATGTCGGGCGTGTCGCCACGGAAGGGCACGACCAGCGACTTGCCCGCGAGCTTGTCGATCGAGGTCAGGCTGGCGTCTTCGGAAATCACATAAAGCAGCCCCTTGGTCATCACATTGACCAGCTTGATCGGAAAGCCCTTGTTATAAAGGTTCGTGGCGGCCTGGACCGGCACGACCGACAGGGTGATCGTCTTCGAGGTTAGACCAGCGCGCAGCTCATCCGGGTTGCGCCAGGCCTGGAAGGTGGTGGTGTCTGCCACGCCGGACAGGGCGCCGGAGGCGGCGGCGTGGGCCAGCACCGCCGAGGGTCCGGCAGGCGGGCCCCAGAGGTTCAGCTCGGCCATTGGTGCGGCCATCAGGCGGGCAGGGGCAGCAAGGCCGCCAAGCGCGGCAGCGCCAAGCGCCAGGGTGGAACGTCGGGTCAGGGTCATGCGTGCAAGCCTTTTCGGTTGCGGCCGAGGGGCCGTGAACAGGGGCTGCGTGGCTTGCATCTGGCTGGCAGCAAGGGACAGGAGCGGAGATAGCGCCGCAAAGCCTTTGGCAACTTGACCTGGGTCAAGCGGCTGTGGAAAGCCTAAGCAAATTAGTCGGAATGTGAAGGGCGGGACCTGCGACAAATGGCAGCCCGCGCCACGCGAAGCCCTCCCGCGTCAGGGCGCGGAAGAGCCGGGTCAAGACGGGATCGGCTCAGAAGTCGAACTTCGTCCCGATGTAGAAGCTGCGGCCCGTGCCGGGGATGAAGGCCGCCTGGTCCGGGCGGGCCTGGTCCACGACCAGGGTCGAGCTTGCATATTTCTCGTCAAACAGGTTCGAGACCTCGGCAACGATGGCCACGCGGTCGTTGATCTCATACATGGCGCGCAGGTCGGCCACGAAATAGGGATCGTTCCACAGCGTGTTCATATTGTCGACCGGGGTGGACGAGGGCACCCATTTCACCGTCCCGGCCAGGGTCAGCGCGTCGGTGGCCTGCCAGGCCATCGCGGCGGTGATCACATGTTCCGGCACCCCGCCCAGACGGTTCTTGCCGCGGGTCGGGTCATCGTCGAAGCGGAAGTCCTGCCAGGTCCAGGCCAGTCGCCCGGTGACCGTGTCGGACAGGGCAAAGCTCAGCCCGGCCTCGACGCCGGTGTGGGTGGTGCGATCCGCGTTGACCGAGGCGCGCGGCGCGCTTGTGGCATCGCGCAGGGCCAGAATCTCGTTGTGGACTTCACTGTGATAGGCGGTCAGGTCCCAGGACAGATCGCCCGTGGTACCGCGCCAGCCGATTTCCAGCGTATTGGCCGTCTGGGCGTCCAGGTCGGCGGTCACGAAACTGTCCGAACCGCCCCAGCCCGGGCCGAAATACGGGTTGCCGCCGTTGGTGGCCAGCAGGTCGTCATGGGTCGGCGGTTCGAAACTGTGCGACAGGGCCACCCAGGCGGTCTGGCTGTCCGACGGCTGCCAGGTCAGGGCCAGCTTCGGGCTCCAGCCCGAGTAGCTCTGCGCGTAGGAGTTGTCGACCGCCGCCGTGGTGCCTGCAGGCATCGGCATGGTCGGGTTCATCGGGCTGTAGCCCCAGGTCGGTCGCGTAGGATCGCCCCACATGTCGTCATTGTCGCGCGTGGCATGAGTGTAGGAGATCGAGGGCGACAGGAACAGCACGTCCGACAGCGGGATGTTGGCGCCAAGATGGGCCGAGAACGTGGTGCTTTCCAGGTCATTCTCGCCGAAATGTGCGCCGCGTTCGCCAGCCATGTTGTGGTAATAGCTGCGGTCGGCCTGGCCGAAAGCGAAGTTCAGCGTTGCCTCCAGCAGGGGCAGGCCCGCCACGTGATCGGGCATATAGGCATAGCGCAGCGAGACATTGGTATCCGTGCCGTCGGTCACACGGTTGCCTGCCGAGATCGGGAACATGAAACTGTCATCGGTGCGCGCAACGCTCAGCCCCAGGTCCAGGCGATGATCGCCCAGGTCGCGAGTATGGCGTGTGCCGACCAGGAACTGGGTCGCATCCCGCCCGGGTTGGTCGCGCTGCACATTCGGCCCCACATTGACCGGCCCGCCCGGGGTCATGGTCGGCCCGGGGTGCACGGCGCTGGGGTCGATGCCGATCTGATCCTTGAGGATCGGGCCGGGAATGCCGAAACTCAGGTCGGTATAGCTGGCAAACAGCTTGGTCGAGCTGCCGTCGTCATGGCTGAAATCCATGTTCGCGGACAGGACGGTACGCTCGCTTTCATTGTTGAAAACGCGGAACCCGTCGCTTTGATCGTGGGAGAACTGCAAGACCAGGTCCGCAGCGCCCATCTGCAGGCTGGTCGCCCCAGAGGCGGAGTACCGTTCATCGCTGCCACCGCCAAAGGACAGGCGGGTGCCGTCGATATCCGAGGCGCTGGGCGAGATGAAGTTGACCGCGCCCCCCAGCACGCTTGCGCCCAGGCGGTTGGCTGCGGCCCCGCGCCAGATCTCGATCGCCTCCGACTGGCCCGGTGCGCCGAAACCGGCAATATAGGATCCGTCCGCGCGATTGACCGGCATGCCGTTCCACAGCATCAGGAGGCCACGTTCGGTCGGGCTCTGCTGTGTGCCGGAGCCGCGGATCTGGAAACGCGGCTGGTCATTGCCGCCAAAGAACTCCTGCACGATCACGCCGGGTGCGCCAGCCACCGCGTCCGAGAAGGTGGGCGCGGGGACAGTGGCGATTTCCTCGGCGCCGATCACATCGGCGCCACCTGGGGCCTGGCGAATGCTGTCGCGCAGTTCGTCGGCAAGGGTGCCGTCTTCCAGCACGATCGGATCCAGCAGCAAAACAGCGCCGGGTTGCGCGGATTGGGCCAACGCGCTGGTGGTCCAGAGCGCCGCCATCAGGGGCAGTCCGCACGCCACCAGGCGTCGGATCGAAGCAGTGTTTGAAGGTGTCATTTCCCGTCCCATCACGTGTCGCCGACCTTCTCGGGTCCGGCGGAGCAAGCAGTTTCGTGTTTGCGGCTGAAAACGATTTCGTGGGGCAGGGGCCGACCGGATCCTGCGTCTTGTTCGTCTCTGGCTGTGTTTGGAAGTATCTGGCAGGCCGACGCCGCTGCATTGGGCGCGTCGTGCCGGGGCTGGAAGTTCACTGTCTGCCAATGTGAATTCAAATGCGGCAGAGGTCATGACATTTGTCACGCCAGCTTCAATTCGCCGCACCTGCCGGTCCATCCGGCCAGCCGTAGGAAGGGATGTCAGGCATATGCCAGAATAGTCATAGTAAAATTGTCAGAAAATACCGCAAGCGTCATTTACCCGACTTTTTTTATCGGATAGAAGCTGCGCCGAGATGAATTCGCATCAGCAAATGAGGAACGCGCACAATGTTCAAATCTGCTCTCAAAACCGGCACCTGCCTGGCCGCTCTCGTTCTGGGTGTCTCGGCCGCACAGGCCGAGGTTTATGGTCCCTTCCCGGTGACCGTGAAAGGCTATGAAGGCGACAAGACCAACTCGGTCTCCTATTCGGGCCAAATCGCCCGCCACGTGTTGCACGATAGCCTGAAGAGCCTCGCCGGCAAGGGCGACGGCGGCATGAACGCGGCTGATCTGGAAACCCAGATGCTGGCCTATTTCATGGGCAACAATGCCGAGCTGCCGATCCTTGCCCCCGCCGACAAGGACGGTATTGATGTCAAGCAGGCCACCATGGGCGACATTTCGGCCAGCGCCAACCTGGAAGGCAAGTTCTACAACGGTGCCATGTCGGCCTGGCCCGGCAACATGACCGGCAAGGAGGTCATCCGCCACATGATCGCCCAGGCGGCGAAGTCGAACGGCGGCTTTGACCCGGAAACCGGCTACAACTGGCCGCAGTTGATCTCGAAATTCACCATGGGTGCCGTGTCCTACCACCAGGCTGTCGACAACTACCTCGACGAGAAGATGGAAGCCGGCAACAAGCCGAACGGCGCGCCCTACAAGGAAGGCGCCTATTACACCGGTAAAGAGCATTCCTGGGACGAGGCCTTCGGGTACTGGGGCGCGGCTGCGCACAGCCTGGAACTGTCGGCTGGCGACAACTACACCGTGGCCAAGTTGCGTGACCTGGGTCTGGCCGACGCCAACGGCGACGGTATGGTCGACCTGAAATCGGAAATGGTCTTCGGCCCGGCTTACTACGCCGCCGGTGCCGACAAGGGCGGTGCGTCGGAATACCTGCCGACCATGTTCAACGCCTTCCTGGAAGGCCGCAAGCTGATCGCCGCCGCCGGTGGCGAGAACCTGAGCGCCGAGGACCTGGCCACCCTGCAGGGCCACGCCGCCGTCATCGCCGACACCTGGGAGAAGGTCCTTGCCGAAGCCGCGTTCAAATATGCCGGTTCCGTCTACAAGGACATCACCGCGATCCAGGAAGCTGCCGACGACGAAGCCCGCGCCAAGGCCTATGCCAACTACGGCAAGCACTGGGGCGAGCTGAAAGGCTTCGCCATGGCGCTGCAGACCGGCAAGAACAACCTGGGTGAAACCGCCGTCATGCTGAACGAGCTGATCGGCTTCGGTCCGGTTACCCTGAACAACAGCTACGTGACCGGCATCGACGCCGAGGGCAACTTCATCATGGATCGCCGCATGAGCTGGAACGACTACCAGTTGAACATGCTGAAGACCCAGACCCTGCTGGCCGACACCTTCGGCCTGTTGGCCAAGGCCAACGACCAGATGGCCGACCTGGGCAAGCTGACCGAGATGCTGGACGCCGAAACCAACGCCGAAACCGACTGATCGGTCGTCACGTTGCAGACATCCCGGGGGCGGCGCGGCTTGTGCCGCCCTCGACTTTCCGAAAGGGTGGGCTAAATGGACATCCTGTCGATCTTTTCCTCCGTGGTGGAGGACTTTGCCGACCCGCGCAAACGTATCTTCGTCGGCTACCTCGCGCTGTCCGTCGTGCTGGCGCTGGCCTGGCTGTTTGTGCTGCGTCGCCAGTCCTTCGCCGCCGCCCTGCACAAGGTCTTCGACCGCAAGGTGCTGTTCTCCGGCTCCGCCAAGGCAGACTACAAGATCTTCGTCATCAATCGCCTGATAACCTTGGGCCTGTCGCCCATGCTGATCACGCACCTGGGCATTGCCACGGCGGTCTATCTCTACCTGCACGGGGTTGATTTCCTGAGCCGCGGGGCCTTCGCGGATACACCAACTGCCCTGGTCGTCGCGCTGTTTTCCGTCGCCATGTTCGTGGTCGATGATTTCTCGAAATACCTGGTGCACCGCTGGATGCACCGCTGGCCACTGCTCTGGGCCATTCACCAGACCCACCATTCCGCCACGACGATGACGCCGATCACCGTCTATCGCACCCACCCGCTTGAAGGCATCCTTTATGGCCTGCGCGGAGCCGTGGCGCAGGGCACGACGATTGCCACCTTCCTGTTCCTGTTCGGTGGGGACAAGGTGAACCTCTACACCGTGCTGGGCGCCAACGTGATCGTCTTTGCCTTTCACATCACCGGCTCGAACCTGCGCCACAGCCATATCTCGATCCACTATTGGCCCTGGCTGGAACGGCTGCTGATTTCACCCGCCCAGCACCAGCTGCATCATTCGGTTGCCAAGGAACATTACGACAAGAACTTCGGCGCGGCGCTGGCAGTCTGGGACTGGATGTTCGGCTCGCTGCACCTGTCGGAACCCGAGGACAAGATCACCTTCGGCCTGACCGATCACGCGCCGGGGGACGAGGCCGACCTGGTCGACATCTATCTGCGCCCGTTCCGGGATATCTTTGCCTGGGGCCGCAGGCGGCTGCGGCGGTTGGTTGGTCGCCTGGCCATCCGACGGACCTGACCGCAGCCGCTTGCGTCTGCGTCAACTGGGCTGGCGCACGGGCAGCAGGCCGGTGTCGACCAGCAGGTCGATCACCCATCTGCCATAGGCGTCGTTCCCGTGCCGCCGATCTTCATGAACATATGCCTTGGGCAGGGTCATTGCACCGGGTTCCTGATGCTCCCACGGGTTGAAACAGGCCACGTCCAGCGCACGAACGGCCTGTGCAAAGGTCGCGGTCGCGAGCTGGGCCTGGTGCAATCCCGTGAAGTTGGGCGGTGCGACGACGACCACATGCGCCCCATCCGCCGTAAGCGCACGGATCAGCGACAGGGAGCTTTCGGCCTGGTGTTCGACATAGGCCTCCAGCGCGGCGCGGCTGACTGGCAGGTCGGCCTCGCCTGGGGTCAGATCACGCGCATATTGGTGCCCCTTCCAGCGAAAGGAGCCCAGCATGCGCCCAAGGTTCATGCAGCTCAGAAGCACCGGAACACCGCTTTTGAACGGGTTGGGGGTGCCGACCCGTGCCCCAAGTTTCCCGGAGGCATCCGCCACCCATTTGCGCCGGGGGGAATGTAGGCCGGTTTGCGGTCGGTATTGCACATCCGCCTCGAACCAGGCGGTGCCCGAGAAAGTCAGGATTTCGCTGTTCAGCCCGGCGGCCTGGCAACCTGCCTGAAGCGCGCGGGTGTGGCTGTCGCCGACGATCATGACGTCAGTGGGCATTCATAGCCTCCAGAACCTGTTCCTCGCAGGCCAGCTCCAGGGCACGTTCCTCGGCCTTCAGGACGGCTTGGCGGTCCTGTGCCGCCTTGTCGGCTGCGTGGGTCAGCCGCGCGCCGCTCAGGTCGAGACCGGCAAAGAAATGCTCCATCACCAGTTGCACCCCATAGGGGGCAACACTGCGCATGTTCGGCAGGAAGAACTGGCCGCGCGTCGGAGGGCTTGCGATGATCTCGTAGGAGGGGAAATAGTCGATGCCCGCGTCCTCCTGTGCCAGATCCCCGGCCACCGCGCGCAACACCGATTTCGAATAGGTCGTCGCGACAAGCACGTGGTCCTGAGACGCCGTCGCGGTCAGGGGCACCGGCGACACGGTGAGGATCAGCTTCAACGCCGGGTTCAACGCGCGCATGCCTTCGATAGCAGCCTTCATGGAGGCCATGATCTGCGGATAGCTGTAATTGTGGAACTGATGCAGGTCGCCATCAAAGGAACCGGCCAGGGTGCCCGGGCACATCGCGTAGGGCTGGCCGGATTGGGCGTTCTCGAACCCCTCGGTCAGGCCCAGGGTGAAGACGAATACATCGGTGTCGATGATGGACCGGCGAAAGGCGCGCGCAGTCCCGCGCAGCATGGCGCGGCATTCCTCGGCGTCGTCGAACCCGTCCGGTTCGATCATGGGACGCAGGCTGTCGCGCCACCGGCCGTCCTCTTCCCACAGTTCGACCGTATCGGCGAGCTCTGGCGTGGTGGCCAGAGAGACCCAGTATTCCAGGGCGCGCGCGGTGTAGATATTCGCAGTCCGGGACGAGAAGATGCTGTAGTTGAACCGCGCTTCCAGATGTTCGGGGAAGTTGGACGGGGCGGGCTCGGCGTCCACCCAGGGCTGCCCGCGCCCCTGAAGCGCGCGGCTGATATGCTGTGCGAAACAGGACCCGTAGGTGGAAAAACGCGCATTCGCGGGCAATTGGAAGCCGGATTTGTACAGGTTTTCATACCCGTACACCCCGGGTTCAGCCACGCCGGTGCGCCAGAATGCTGTCTTCGGCTGCGCGGAGAACACCGTTGCCCCGGTGTTCCCTGAATTCTTGGTGCTCATGATCTCTGCTCGAACAGGTTCGTAATTTTTTTAACGATTCTCGTGGGAAAGAGGCCACAAGTCAAGCAAGCCCTGCTCATCGCGCCGCGCGCCCATCAAGCGTACGGGGAAAATGGGGCGTGGCACCATTCGGTCTGCGCGGCAGCTGGCCTTGGATCGGTGTGTCTGCGCATAACTCATCCGCCGAAGATCACTGGACCCGTATGGACAATGGCCGGGCACGCATCTGTGAGCCACGTAGAAAACTGCCGAGTGCCGTCATCACGACCCAAACGGTCCAACCTCGGTGCGGGACATGTACCTGACAGCCCTGCCTATCGACACCGTGCAGATGACCGCAACACCGCGGGTTGATACCCAAACTCGCAACGTGCGTTTGGAATGCGAAGGTGACACTCCATTGGGCAAGGTTAACCTGCCAGAGGGCCATGACGGCAGCCAACAGCCCCCTTGGTGGTGCCCGGCGCCTGGACCTCGGAGCAAGAACAGCTACCGTTGAACGACGCTCACAAGATGGCTGAGCGCGTCGTTGTCCTTACTTTCGACGTCCGTGGCCGGGCCAAGTTGCCCATCGGAGCCGGTTGGGCCGACAGGACCAAGGTGGGTAGAAGTTGGTCCCTGTGCCCCGCCCTATTGCCCGGCCTTCACGCCGTCCATCGCCAGGGCTTCCACGAGGCGACCGAGAACTTGTTGTCATGGGCCGCGATCAATCCCCGGTCTACCTCGGACTAGTAGGGCGCCTGATACCTGATGTTGTTCTCATCCGTCGTGCTGGCCCCCGGAAGCAGGGTGTCGGCGGCGTCATCCGCCACCGCGGCGGTCATGTAGCCGGAGAGTGCGTAGACGCCCAGGCCGGAGATGCGGACGGCATCCACCCCGTCCAGAGCGGACAGGAAGGCGGCGGCATGGATGTCGGCGGTCTTTATGGTGGGATCTTCGACGTCGCGCGGGCTGCCTGCGCTTTCCCCCGGTAAAGCTGAGGGGCAGGCCGCAGACTCCGCGCGACCTGTTGGAGCACAACCGCATCCGATACCGGTTCCAATCATCCGACCGCATCGCGCCCTGGAGCTTCGAGGCTGCAGAGTGCGCGTTCACCGCGGATATCAAAGGCTGCCTTGTAACCAGTACGCTGCCGCCTCGAACGATCTGGGCAAACAGGGGCTGGGACTGGTCCAAACGTTTCGGGACTATGTTGCCGAGGCGTTGAAGGCTGGAATATTGGTTTCGCTGCTCGAAGATCACTTGAGCGCAACCCCGGCATCGCCCCAATTTCCCGCGTGAATACCGCGCGATGATGCCGCTCCGGCCGTTCATGGAGCACCTCCGGCCCGCCACGATGGATACCTGACCATCGACCCGTGGCGTTGGGCAGGGCGTCCGGCAGCCCCGCTTGCTGCAAAGGGTCTTCTTTTCGTGGTGCAAAGGGCGCACACAATAACGTTGACCGGTTTCCAAGACTCTGCCATTTGGATTCGCAGTCCGGTTTCGGGATTCGTCCCGAAAGCAAAAGGGAATGCAGTGCGGTGCCTTGCGCACCTAGGCTGCAGCTGCCCCCGCAACTGTAAGCGGTGAGCACGGCTGAACACGCCACTGGGGTCAACCCGGGAAGGCCAGACCGTCGCTTTGACCCGCAAGTCAGGAGACCTGCCGGATATGCGCCCTTGGGAGGGGTGCTGACAATCGGCGACGGGGTGTGCGTCGGGAACATCTGCCCAAGGATGTGGGCTGTTCCTTCGTCCTGTTGCCTCACAGAAATGCGTGCCGGGGTTGGCACGACAATAGAGGGACGTAAGTTCATGAAAAAGTTGCTTTTGGCTGCAACTGCCGCGCTGACTCTGCCGATGATGGCACAGGCGCATTTCCTGCTGGAATACACCGAAGACACGATGATCGAGCGCCCGGGCGACGTGCCGGTCAAGCTGATCTTCTGGCACCCGTTCGAAGCGGGTCACGCGATGGTGCTGGAGAAGCCCGAGGAGTTCTACGTGATCCACAATGGCGAGAAAATCGACCTGATGGACACGCTGCAGGAAACCACTTTCGAGGGCCCGGAAAACTCCGCCCCGGCCTTTCTCGGTTCGGTTCCGGTCAAGCGGTCGGGGGATTACGTGGTCGTGACCGTGCCCACGCCCTATTATGAGGAATCCGAGGATATCTATATCCAGCAGATCACCAAGACCTACCTGAACCGCAACGAGCTACCGACCGACTGGGATCAGCCGCAGGGTCTGGCAACCGAAATCCTGCCGCTGAACAAGCCTTACAACATCATCGCCGGTTCGACCTTTACCGGTCGCGTTCTGAGCGAAGGCAACCCGGTGGCTGGCGCCGAGATCGAGATCGAATACATGGCCGCAACGCCCGAGATGGACGGCAACGGCGCCGCTGCGCCGACCGCCTCGCCGCTCCCCGGTGGCTCTGTTGTGGCGATCTCGGATGACAACGGCTACTTCAGCTTCGGTGTGCCCAAGGCGGGCTATTGGGGCTTTGCCGCGCTGGGCTCGGGCCCCGCAACCGAACATGAAGGCAAGGAGCTGAGCCAGGACGCCGTGATCTGGATCCGCGCCTGGGATCTGGAATAACTCCATGCACATCGTAGATGGGGCCCTGTCCAATCCTGTTGTCATCGGTGGCGCTGTCGCCGCGGCTGGTGGCATTGCGCTTGGGCTGAAATCTCTGGACCTGGACCGCATCCCCACCGCAGGGGTGCTGTCCGCCAGTTTCTTCGTGGCATCCTTGATCCACGTGCCTGTCGGGCCCTCATCGGTGCATCTGATCATGAATGGCTTGGCCGGGCTTCTGCTCGGCTGGGCCGCCTTTCCAGCGCTGTTCGTGGGGCTGCTGTTGCAGGCCGCGTTCTTTGGCTTCGGCGGGCTGACGGTTCTTGGCGTCAACACGTTGAACATCGCGTTGCCCGCAGTGCTGGCGGGAATGCTTTTCGGCAGGTTGATCGGACGCGGCAGCGAGGTGCAGGGTGCGATCTGGGGCAGTGTCGGCGGGGCCTTCGCCATTGCGGCCACGACCGGTATGGTGGCCGTGTCACTGGCGCTGTCGGGGGATGAATTCCTGCCAGCGGCCAAGCTGGTGTTCTTCGCGCATATCCCGGTCATGGCGGTTGAAGCCGTGCTGACCGGTTTCGCGGTTCTGTTGGCGCGCAAGGTCAAGCCCGAACTCTTTGCAAGGAGGATGTCCTCGTGAAACATCGTCTTTTGATCTGCACGTTGGCCTGCGCCATGTTCGGTGCCGTGATTTGCGCCCCTGTGCCCGCCCTGGCGCACAAGGTCATCGCCAGTGTATTTCCCTCGGGCGACGTCATCGAAGGCGAGTTGGGTTTTTCCAACGGCGATATGGCCGTCGGGCAGGAGGTCATCGTCTTTGGCCCGGATGGGGCCGAGATCGGGCGGACCGTCACGGATGAGGACGGTTTCTTCCTGTATGCTCCGACGCAGCCGGTCGCCCACACCTTCCGCGCCGACATGGGCGCAGGGCACGTGGCTGACGTCACCATGCCCGCCGATGAGGTCGCCAAGATCATGGGCGTCGCCGCCGTTGAGGTCGAGGTCGCCGAAATCATCGCGCCCGCTGCAACCGGGGCAGGGGTCACCATCGCCTCGCTGTCAGACGAGGAACGCCTGATCATTGCCGAGGTTGTTCGCGATGAAATCCGCCCCCTGCGTCGGGAAATCGCAGTCTATCGCGAGAAGAACGACCTGCAGAGCATTCTGGGCGGTATCGGTTATATCGTCGGCCTGTTCGGCGTCGGCTTTTATCTTGCCGCGCGACACAAGCTGGCAAGCTGATGGCGCATGTTCTTGAAAACCCGGCAAAGACGCTGTCCGAGTCAGGGCAGGGCGGCGGCCATGGGGCGATCGGGGGACTGGACCCGCGGGTTCGTATCCTGGCGACCTGCCTGTTTGCCATCGTGACCGTGGCGCTCAGCACCATTCCGGCCTTGCTGGCGGCCTTTGCCGTCTCTATCGGGTTGCTGCTGATGGCGCGCCTGCCGCTGCGCCGCACGCTCAAGCGCATGGCGATGATGGACGGGTTCATCATCTTCATGCTTGTGCTGATGCCCTTTTCGATGCCGGGAGACGTGATCTTTACCGTCTTCGGCTTTCCGGCCAGTTGGCAGGGCTTGTGGAGAGCGGTTGAGATCGCGCTGACCGCGAACGCGGTAATCCTTGCGCTGATGGTTCTGGTCGGCACCATGGAACCGGTGACCTTGGGCCATGCGCTGTACCGGCTGCGCTGCCCGGAAACCCTGGTCCATCTGCTCATGTTCACCATTCGCTATATCGAGGTGCTGCGCGAGGAATACCTGCGGCTGCGTGGCGCGATGAAGATCCGTGGCTTTCGTCCGGGAACCAACTGGCACACCTATCGCAGCTTTGGCTACCTGGTCGGCATGATGCTGATCCGCGCCATCGAACGGTCCGAACGGATTCTGGAAGCGATGAAATGCCGTGGCTTTTCGGGCAAGATGCTGATGCTGCGCGAGTTTCGTTTTGCCCGTCGGGACCGGGATTTTGCGTTGTGTATGGTCGCGCTGTGCCTGGCACTTTTCTTGGTAGAAGTCGCATGACGCTTCTGATGCTGGAGGACATCCACTTCGCCTACCCTGGCTATGCTCCGGTTCTTTCGGGGGCATCGCTGTCGCTGGAACCCGGTCAAAGACTGTCCGTGACCGGACCGAACGGAGCGGGAAAATCCACCCTGCTGCGCATCGCGCTGGGCCTTCAGAAACCAGATGCGGGCACCGTGACCGCCTTTGGGCAGATCCGTTCGCAAGAGGCGGATTTCCACGACGTGCGGCGGCGCATCGGCCTTGTGTTTCAAGACCCGGATGATCAGCTGTTCTGCCCTACGGTCGCTGAAGATGTGGCCTTTGGCCCCCTGAACCTTGGTCAAACGCGGGAACAGGCCCTGGCTACGGTGGATCGGGTGCTGGGCGACTTGAACCTCATGCACCTGCGTGACCGCGTCACCCACAAGCTGTCGGGGGGCGAAAAGCGCCTGGTCACGCTGGCAACCGTTCTGGCGATGGAGCCCGAAGCCCTGTTGCTGGACGAGCCAACCAATGCGCTGGACACGAAGAACGAGGCGCGTTTGCTTGAGATATTGCAGTCCCTTCCGCAAGCGATCCTACTGATCAGCCATTCGCCCAGCTTCCGGGCGGCGTTGGCGCCGCAAGCGCTGGACCTGCAGGACGGCAAGCTGATTACGGTGTAGATCTCGCACCTGGGCAGGGCGCAGCGCCGCCCATGTTCGCCAAGAGCGGGGAGCACCTAGTGCGGTGTTTTCTGAACATCCGCAACCGTGATGCTGTTTGGCCCGCGCGCCAGCCACCAGCGGCGGAACGAGAACGGTGCAAGACGTTCTATGCCGATCTGCTGATTATGCCGATACACGACAGTAAGTACCTGCAGTACCTCAAAGTCATGGCAGAAACATCGGTATAATCCGCACTGCAGGACACCTGCCACCATACTCGCCGGACCTGAGCCCCATCGAACAAGCGTTCTCGAAGTTGAAAGCTCACCTCCGAAAGGTGGGAGCCAGAACAATCACCGACGTCTTTGAGGCCATCGGAGCAATCTGCGACGTCTACGCCCAACCGAGTGTTGGAACTACTTCACGGCTGCAGGCGATGTCTCAAGTTAATGTCGACACGCTTAAAAGAATTGTTTCCGACGTATTTGATCATCCTTGCGCAGCCTGTTTAATTATTCCAGAATGCACGCGTAACGCGAGTATGTTAGGTTTTGTATCTTGAACACACATTTCAGTCAGTCGGATCGTCAGGGGCGGCTGAGCACGTCATTGGGCAAGGACGCTTTGGTTCTGTTGCGCCTCGACGGAAGCGAAGAGCTTTCGGGTGATTTCGAGTGGCGGGTTGAGGCGTTGTCGACGGATAAGGCCGTTGATCTGCACGGCCTTTTGGGCACGCATGCTACCGTTGAAATCGACCACGCCACCGGCACGCGCGCCTTTGATGGGATCGTGGTAGAGGCTGCCCATCGGGGCGATTTCGAGAATGGCTGGCGTTATGATCTGGTGTTGCGCCCTTGGCTGCATGTCGCCGGCTTGCGCCGCAACATGCGGATATTTCACTGCAAAACCGTGATCGAGATCGTTGAGGAGGTGCTGGACGCCTACGCCGATCTGGGCGATCCACACTTGGAGGTCAAGACCTCTGCCGACTACCCGACGCTGGAATACACCGTGCAGTACGGCGAAAGCGACGCGGATTTCGTGCGCCGGCAGCTGGAGCGCCATGGCATCACCTGGAGCTGGGTTCATAGCGAAGGCTCCCACGCAATGGTGCTGACAGACGCGGGTTTTGCCCTGCCCGAGGTGCCCGGCGGCATGCGGCCGTTTTATGGTGTGGACGAATACCACCGCCACAAAGAAGAGCATTTCAAGGACTGGAGCCGGGCCGAGCGCGTCACCACGGGCGCCGTGCGCCTGACGGAATACAACTTCAAAAGGCCAAACGCAGCGCAAGAAGTAGATCAGACCGGCACTGCCAGCCACACCAGGGGCGACGTGGAAAGCTATGATTGGCCCGGCGACTATCTGGATCGGGGGATGGGCCAAGGCATCGTCCAAAAACGGATTGACGCCGAGCGCGGGCAGGCGCTTCGGCATCGCGCCAAAGGCGATGTGGTCACGCTTGGCGCGGGTTGCCGCGTGACCCTCGGGGGGGACGACGTGCCGGGGGCAACCGGGCGCGGCTTTATCTGTCTGAAGGCAGAGCACCGGTTCCGCTCACAGGCTTACGGATCGGGCGACAGCGGGGCAGACGAAACACCCTATGAAGGCTGCTACGTGCTGCTGCCCGACGACGCTCCACTGCGCCCCGAACAGCGCACCATCGGCCCGCGTGTACAAGGTCCTGAAACCGCCGTAGTGGTCGGCGAGGGCGAGATCGATTGTGATGAGCACGGCCGTATCCTGTGCAAGTTCCACTGGGACCTTGACGCTGCCCACACGATGCGGGTGCGGGTGAGTCAAAACTGGGCGTCCAAAGGCTGGGGCGGCATGGTCATCCCACGTATTGGCATGGAGGTCATCGTCGAACATCTGCGCGGTGATCCGGACAAACCCATCGTGACGGGCTGCGTGTATAATGGTGCGAACAAACCGCCCTATCCACTGCCGGAACATAAGACAAAAAGCGTCTTTCGCAGCGATAGCCACAAGTCAGACGGCTTTAACGAGCTGAGCTTCGAGGACGCGACCGGAGCTGAAAACATAAGTCTTCACGCCCAGAAAGACCAAACGCTCAAGGTGTTGAACAACCGCATGAAGCGCGTCGACAACAATCAAGTTGAAAGCGTCGGCAACAACAAAGCCATCAATATAGGAAAGAACCATCAGGAAAACATCGGCGGATCGATGAACTTGTCTGTCGGAACTGGTGGATTTGGCTTGATGGGCGCGATCGGGGCAGTGGCTGCTGCGGGCGGCCAGGACGCTGCGGCTGGATCAGCGGCGGTTGGCAACAAGGCCGTAACGACATTCGTGAGCACGTTGGCCGCAGCAGGCGTGGCGGTCGAGGCTATGACCGGACGCGCCGCAGGCTCGTTCGAGCGTGCGGGGCAAAACCGAGAGGTGGCAGGCGCGGATCAGATCAATGAAGGCACGGATTTTGGCAAATTGCTTTCCAAGACCATGCCGATATCAGGGATCAAAAACACGGTCGTCGAAAAGTTTGTGAGCGACACGATTGGTCTGGCGCGCACCGAGCAGATCGGGGCCTATAAAAACACCTCCGTCGGTCACACAATGACGGTGCATGTGGGCAAAGAATTCATCATCAACTGCGGCAAGTCCAAATTCATTATGGACAGCGACGGCAACGTCACGATCATCGGAACCAAATTCAACTTTTCCGCATCCGGACATTTCCAGATGAACGGTAAAGTTATTGATCTGAACTAGGGGCGGACCGGTGGCTCAGGACGATCCTCCAAATCGTGTCGTGCGCGAACCTTCGGCAATGGAAGGCGGCGGGCTAACCGAGTCGGCTGTTGAGGGAGTGCGCGGCATTCTGTTGGCGACGCCTGTCGGTCGCATGATGGAAGCAAGCCAGGCTTTGCAGGCTCTCACGGAGATGCAATCGAACCGTTTGATCATGCAGTCAGCCGATATGCTTGGCATCGGTGGGAATGATCCCTTGGATCTACATATCGCGAGCATTCATGCCTATGCCCGAATGAATTTCGTGAGTGGGACGATCCTGAGCCCGCTGGATAACATCCCGACGTCGGGGATCGAGAGATCTGCAGGGCTTGCGGCAATCGCTGATACTGAACGGGCGAACCCTGGATCGTTCCGAGATATGATGTCGGGCGATCAGGCAGCAAGGGATCAATATCAGGCGGCCGTTGATGAGGCGGTTGCGAACCCTGAGGCCACACTGATCCCGCCAGTAGAAAGCACTGTTACGAGCGGTAACGTACGAGTTACTGGCGGCTGCCGCCCTTTGCGGATTTGCTTTTCTCCGGAGGCCAAATATAGGCGACAACCGCTGCGACGTGAATATGACCGCCAACTTCGATTGCAGCAGGAGGGGCTAAACAGGATGGCGCCGGGCGACATCGTTGCGAACCGTGCGGCCTATTGTGCCACTCCGCCGCCCCGCCCCGCCAGCCCCACACAAGCTGTCGCGAAAACGGCCTATAAACGGGCATACAGGCAGTATCTTCAAATGGCGGATAGGGCGGCACCGAGAGCGGCGAGGGCCGCGCTTGCTTTGACCCGTACCGTGCGGGTTAATCGGAATGCCCGCACGATGGCCGCACTGCACAATCCTGATCGGATCGCTGGTGGTGGGTCTGCGGTGATTTTCACACCGTCGGATGCGGCAAGGGTCGCGGCGGGCGGCAGAGCCAATTCGATTGGCCTTAGCAATGTGAACTCTTCGATTGGCTCCAGTTGGGGGGGGTGCAACAATCCGAGGTCTCGCTCCTCGAGGCTTGAAGAACATGCGCGCCAACAGGCCGCAAACAGATGTCGAAGTGTGCAAGTCACATTGGCGATATGTTAAGACTGATAGGAGATTCAATTCATGCAAGACGATGTGACGAATGAAGAAGCAATCGCGGTATCCCGCACGCTGTTGCTGCGGTCATTGCCTCAACCCAACCCCTCAGAGCTGATTACTCCCTCAGGGCTTGAGAGGCTGGCACAGGCGGGAATTGAGCACTACGCAGAGATGGTTAAGGATCGCGGAGTTGGCTACGCGCGAGGCGGGCGCATGGCATTGGCCGATCCTGTTTTGATGGACCCCGTCCTGACGGCTCTTGGTTTAATGCCGGAGCAAGGACTGGCGCTGACGCTGGTGCATACGTCGTTTGGTCAGACTACGGTTCTTACGACAGAAGGCGATGAAATTTTCATTGATCCCATTGTCGGGGAAGTGACCATTTTTGAGGGCGAACGAGAAGATTCACTTTGGTTTGAGGTTAATCTGGCGTCTCTGATAGACGGGCGCGCAGACGAGGCTAAAGACGCACTGCCATCCGATACCGGAGGTGACCTTCACATTGAGGCCGCGCGGCAGCATGGCGAGCCGCGTGCGGGCCAGTGTTTCAAGCTGCCGATCAATCACGACGCCCCTCAACGATTTAGCAATATGGCTACGGAAATCACAGACCTTGTGCCCTATCTCCTGCAAATCAAGGCAGAGCGGGGCTACGAGATAATTCGCATTGACCCTTCGTCACTACCTGCTTTTGAGGAAGACGAATACTAATGCCTCGGATAAGGCGATGTTTCTAACGGATTGAAGATACCGAGAAAGAGGGCGACGACATGAGTATCCCCAAAGAAGGCAGTAGAGACATTGGCGACGGCATCATTGTTTGCCTGGCCCCGGACGTCTGCAAAACGCCTGTAGGGTCGTCGATGGTGCCTGTGCCCTATTCGATCACGGCCAAGCAGGGCGATGACGCCAATACGGTCGCAACCGTAATAATGACCGGAAAGAGAGCGCATAACATGGCCTCGCTTGTGACGAAATGCACGGGCGATCAACCGGGAACAGGGACAGGGGTGAAATCCGGCACGGTGGGGAGCGTTTGCCACCCCAAGAGTCATTCCTCAAACGTCAAGGTGCGCGGGCAATTCGCCATCCGCAATTCGGACGAGTGGTATATGAACAACCGCAACACGGTCGGAAAGCTGGTCTATGTAAAGGATTTGAAGGTCGATAAGCCGACGCCGGCAATCGAGCTTGCACAGAATCCCAAACGGCACGAGTAAGGGGGCCTGTGTCACATGCGCTAAGTATCTGGTGCAATCACGGTTGTTGCTGACGGGGTTCGTGCATGGCTACAACGGAGAGGTCGCACAATTCGGGCCGGAGGACAAGCCGAGCGTTCGGATCGACGGGCCGGATTACCCTGAGTCTGAGGCGGTTTTGAAACGGTACGAGGTTCCGTTCCATTTATGAACGACCACTGGACACTGAAGCCAGACGATGACAATTGGGGTGGTGATTGATGAACCCTGACGACCATACATTCTTTCGAGGTGCGGCCCTGTCGTCCGACAGGTTCGTGGCTGTAGCATTTGTTGATGCGCTTGAGCGGCCAAGCGAGCCTTCTTCTCGGATGATCTTGACGGAATTTGATGCTGCCTCGGGTATCTGGGCGTCTCATCAACAGGACGATTTGCAGATCAACGCGTTGGAACGGTTTTTCACTCCCGAAGGTATCCAAGGCCGAGCTTTGTCCGAAGAGGGCGCAATCATTGACACAGGTTCGGGGGAACAAGTCGGTCAGACTAATGCGCAAGGAACGATGTTCGCAGGGTTAGCATCCAATGCAACCAATATTGTCGCAGCTGGTCATGGTGGTTACTACTACCGATCCCAGAGTGGGCGTGATTTCGGGCTGATAACAAGTGATCCTATATATGAACGACCAAAATTCGGAGCCGACCCAGAGGCCTTCTCTGATTACTATGAAAGCCAGACAATCGTGTTTGAAGTCGCGATGAACGACTCGTGGCTTCTAGCGATTGCGTCGGATCAGGAAGGGCAAACGTTGAGCAGCCGTGGCAATCTGGAAACCTATCCAAACGCACGGATCGTGGTCGGAGTTACATGGGACAATGCTACGAATGCGTTTTGGTTTTGTGGTCATTCCCCGGACGCACAGGTGTTTCGCCTCGACCCGCCAATGGGTATCAAACGTGTGTTTCATGCTCAAAGTGAGCGACCCGTGTTCGCCTCTGTTGCAATTGTACGCGGACCGATTTGGGTCGGTGAATATGGAATGAATGATGGTGGCGTTTGGGCCGCGCCTGTTTCCGCGCCGGAAGCATTGCGTCCCATAGACTTGCCTCAAAACTATCCCGCATCGCCCGTTTGGAAGATTGCAACGCATGAGGATGCTCTTTGGGTTTTGCGATCAAAAGACCTGTTGCGCCTTCAAAAAGATACTAGGGAACGCTTTGTGCCTCCAAATGGATGAAGTCCAATGCTCCACGACAATAACACCCCCTTTGCTGCCTTAGCCTTCGATCAGTGGCACCCCAACGGATCGACCATGGCAGTTGTTTCGGCGCGCGCGCGTATCACGATCGCGCCGGACGGGGCGCAGTTTTATGTCCCCGATGTAGAGCTCGTTCTAGCGGATAAATTCGCGGGCGATCCGCATAAAACGCCGCTACTGTTGGTCAACGATCTGATCCCCTACAAACCGTCTGCGGACGTCACATTGGCAGCTACCTTGCAAGCCGCAGAGCCCACCACTTCATTGCTGGGACAGGTGCGCGCCGGTGACAGAACCACGACAATTCGCGGCGTAGGTGAGCGCAAATGGTTCTTTGACACGCGTTGGCGGCTAAGCGATCCGGAACCGATCCAATCACTGGACGTGTGCTACACCAAGGCCAGCGGAGGGCGGATTATCGGCGACCCCGATGGTGAAGTTGATCCCGAAAATCCGATTGGCGCGGGCGTCGTCCATCCCGAATACACACCAAAATCACGAGAATATGTGGCGCCCCAGATCGATGATCCGAATGATCCTATTACGGGCGACATTAATAGCCGCCCCCGCGTCGTCGGGCTCGGTGCTGTGCCGCCTTGGTGGGCGCGTCGGCTGAGTTTTGCGGGCACTTACGACAAAGAATGGGAGGACAATGTGCACCCCCGTTTGCCCACGGACTTCGACTACCGCCATTATCAAGTCGCTCCCAGTGATTTGGTTTTGAACGGCTATATTCTGCCTGGCATGACTGTCGAAACATCCGGTTTTCGCCCGAACGGCGCGGCGTTCTCATTTCAGATCCCCGATATCGCCGCCGTCGCACGGTTCAGTTTTACTGATGGTCGCGAAGTGTGGGCAAGATTGCATATCGACGGTTTGCATCTCGACCTCACTCAAGTCACGCCAACCTACGATTTGACGATGCGAACCTGGATCGAAACCTGCCCGTCGCTCTACCGCGTTGATCTCGACGTGATGACGCAGAAAGACGCAGCGGACTTACGGTTGCCGGTCTCGGGTCACGAGGGGTTGATTGAGGCTGGTTAAAGGTATCATTCGGAGCGTTCGTGCGCTCAAGAAACTCTGGCTGCGCAATTCGCGACGGCAGTCTGAAAGAGCTCCTTAACAAAACCATTCTGGCAAAAAGGTTCCTTCTGGCATGCCTACATTTCGCCGCACCGCAAACGGCCTCCCGCCCGTTTTAGAAGACAAGTGTTGTTGGACAGCTGGCTTCCTCGAGAATAACAGGCTTTAGCCGCAGTGCATAAAGCTGGTAAAATCGGCTCGTCAGACCCCTTCGTAGCGCGGATCACGAATGGCAGGAATACGGCGGGAGTCTTCAGAGGTCATTTTGCTCGGTCGCTATCGACTTCAGATGTTCGCGTGCGGGTAGTTATGCGATGGCAACCTATCTCGTGAAGGATGCCATCGGTTTTTTACAGTGTTTCGAGGAAGCCAAGCAACTCGTCGCCGGGTTTGAAACGGCCAGCGCCGGTGGATATCGGGGCCGTTCTTGCCAACGCACGTTCCTTGATAGCCATGTCGGCATGCAGATAGATATCGGTCGTGCCAACCTGTTCATGCCCAAGCCAAAGTGCGATGACCGATTGCTCTATGCCGGCGCGCATCAGTCGCATTGCCGCACTGTGCCGTAAAACGTGCATCGTGACCCTCTTCTGGCGGAGCGATGCACAAGATTTTCTGGCACTATCGACATACTTCGCAAGTCGATGCTCTATTGCATCGCGGCTCAGAGGTCTTGTCATTCGAGACACGAAGAGCGCTTCTGTTGGGTCACCGTCGCGCTCCCTTAGCCATTGCCTCAACAGCGACTTCATTTTCGCGGTGATCGGTGTGATCCGCATCTTGCGGCCCTTGCCCGTACAACTGACATGTGCACCGGTTCCAAGATGAATGTCCCCGATCCGCAGGTTGATGATCTCGGAAACGCGCATTCCTGTCTCAGCGGCGAGCGTGAACAACACCTTGTCCCGCCTTCCGGTCCAACTGCGAGGATCCGGGGCGGCCAGCAGCGCCGTCAATTCTTCCTCATGGAGGTATGTAACCAGCCTGCGGTCAAACCGTTTCGACGGTATTGCAAGTACGCGTTCTATCGTCGCCGCATGTTCCGGGTGGCAGAGCGCAGCGAAGCGGAACAGTGATCGTATCGCTGCCAATCGCGCGTTGCGGGTGCGAGCGCCATTCTTTCGATCGCGTTCCAGGTGGTCAAGGAACGAACTGATTAACGATGCGTCGAGATCATCGATATCGAGTTTTGACGGCGGGATCGATTTGCTTCTATGAACAAAGACCAATAGAAGCCGGAAGGTATCGCGATAAGCCTCGATAGTGTGGGGGCTGACCTGACGCTGCCGGATCAGCCTTTCCGAGAAGAATGCCTGAAGCGTCGGAGCAAGCTTGGTCATGATGCTTCTCCCAGGCTTTGTTCCAGTCGGCGACCGACAAGTGCCATAAGTTCCGGCGCCGCCGACAGATACCAATATGTAGATGCTGGATCGACGTGGCCCAGGTAGGTGGATAGAAGAGCAATGCGGTTGCCGGGTTCGTTGCCATCCCGGTAGCCGTCAAGAATTGTCTCGACGGCGAAGGTGTGGCGAAGATCATGCAGGCGCGGTCGACACGATGATGATCGAGGCATCAGCCTGGCGGTTTCAGCAAGTCGACGAAAAGCCTTCTGCATGCAATTGTAATCCAGCCGCGTTCCGACCGTCGACAAGAACAGGGCACGCGTTCCACGATGTCTCTTGGGCTGACCGTCACGCCCCAGATAGGCAGACAACGCCACCACCGAGCTTCTATGCAACGGGACTTCGCGCGTCTTGTCGAACTTGGTATTGCGAACAATGAGTACACCGTTTGCGATGTCAAAGTCCTCAACATCCAGCATGATCGCCTCGCCAATGCGCATCCGGGTCGAATAAAGAAGCATAATCAGTGTTCGAATTGTCACGCTATAATCTTCAGATCGAAACACGTTCGTTGCATCAAGCAGCGCTGTCAGATCTGCTTTTGAAAAGACGAACGGCGTCGAACGCCCCTTCTATTGGACAAGAACATGGGTGGGCGGAATTTCTGTAGCGGGATCAATGCTGCGCATGTAGTTGGCGAAACGGCGAACCACAGAAAGCCTGGCATATGACCATGTCTGACCGGCTTGGGGCAATACGGCCCAAGCGACCGTCTTCTCCGTTGTGATATGCGTTTCACCGAGTTGTTCGAGATATGTAATGAATTGCGCGAGAAGCTTCTCCGATCTGGCAAGCTTGAAGCCGAGCGCTCGGCGTGTGGCGAAGTAGTCGATTGCGGCCTGGCGAAGAACATTCATGCGACTTCTCCCGGCCAGACGCGGGCAATAGTGCGCAATCTTTCGCGATCAACCTTTGCGTATATTGTCGTGGTGATCATCTGTTTGTGGCGCAAAATCTGGCCGATCTCCTGCAGTGATGCGCCATTGCGCAACATCTGGGTGGCAGCTGTGTGACGCAAACGATGAGCGGATATCCGTTCGAACCCGCACCGTTTAGCGGCGTGTGCAACAAGTTGGGTCACCGCGGCAGAGGTCATTGCACCGTGCGGGGCTTGATTCCGAACAAATACTGTTCTGTCCACCGCCGTGGTCGGTCGCCAACGGGATATGTAATCCGCAAGCGCCTTACCAACGTCTTCAGGCAATGGCAGTGTCTCAATGCGCTTGCTCTTGCCGCGAACGATGACAATTTCGCCGGATCTCCAATTTATGTCATCTAAAGAAAGGCTCGCAACTTCGCCAGCTCTGAGGCCGAGGCGGGACAGCATCAGTAGTATTGCGTAGCGGCGGGAACCAAGCTTGGTATCTCGGTCACAAGAATCAAGAAGCCGTTCAAGCACATCGGTTTCAATGCCCTTCGGCAGACCAGTCAGGCGGCGCCCAGGAACAGTGGGCACAGATGCCGTCATTGACCGGTCAATGATGCCCTCAAGTTGGAGGAATGTTAAAAACGCACGTAGAGCCGTAACGAACATAGCAGCGCCTGATCTGTTCAATGTTGGACATATCGAGACAGCGAAAGCTATAATTTCGGATTCTGTAAGGTTTTTTAGGTTTTGAAGAGTGCATTCGGAGCCACAAGCACGAGCTTCCAGCAAGGGAGCAAGTTCGGCAATATACCGTGTTGCTGTCGTCTCCAGGATTCCTCGTTCACCAACAAGGTACCGGCGATATCGTCCTATGAGCTTTGTCAAGGCTCCAGGCGCCGGACCTTCAGGTTGCTGCACCACGATACCGATTTTGCTGAAGTAATCCAACACGGGCTTCATTGCACGCATTGAGACAAAATCTGTTTGACCAGCCGCCACACGATCATTCAAGAAATCTTCGATATCAGATTGTCGAAGCTCGTCCGCTGTCCGTCTCCTGGATGCAAGCCACTGATCGAACTCACCGAAAAATCGCCTTTGTTTGCCGCGATAACACAGGCTGTACCCAAGTAAGGCAACATGGTTGGCAAAGCCGCCAGCATACGCCTTCAACGGCCCGCTGACTTTTGTCTCTTGCAGTACAATTGTCATTGTATCCTCCGATCGGTTTTGAACCAGAGGACAATGGACCATTGTAAAGAATTATGCCGATGTTTCTGCCATGACTTTGAGGTACTGCAGGTACTTACTGTCGTGTATCGGCATAATCAGCAGATCGGCATAGTAGAAATTATGCCGAGGTCGGCATAAGACGTTGTCATCGACGCCCCGCGCATGTCTGGACGCAAAGGCAAATCCGTCACCGCATATCGGTCCGGCAGCTTGAGGTTGCGCCAGGGATAACTGCGCTCCACATTGTTGCGGGAACTTGAGGAGGAATCAGTGCAGACATTCAACATGGGGCGCGTTCCGCCGGTGACTTTCGGGGCCGGTCGGATTGCGAAGGTGCCTGCTCTTGTCGCAGGGCTTGGCGGTGGGCCGGTGCTGATCATTGCAGATGCAATCTTGGCCGAACTTGGCGTCACGCAACGCCTTGCCGACCAGTTGGCCGCCGAAGGGGTGCCCTTTGACATCGCCGCCGACGTCGCGGGGGAGCCAAAGGAAACGCTGGTCGATGCCCTGTGTGCACACGCCCGGTCTGTCGGGGCCAAATGCATCATCGGCCTGGGCGGCGGTGCTGCAATGGACGCGGCCAAGCTGGTCGCAGCGATTGCGACCTGTAACCAACCCGCGCGCGACTTTGCGCTGGCTGCCCGGCCGCTTCCGGCGCAGGGCCTGCCCGCGATCGCCATCCCGACAACCGCCGGAACCGGATCCGAGGTCACACGCACCTCGGTGGTCTCCACGCCGGAAGGCTCGAAATCCTGGTACTGGGGCGAAGAACTGATGTTCGCGCAAGCCGTGCTTGACCCGGAGCTGACGCTCAGCCTGCCGCCGCACCTGACCGCCTGGACCGGGATCGATGCGGTGGCCCATGCTCTGGAAGGGTCAACCGCAGCCACGACCAGCCCCGCGGGCCTGCTATATGGCCTGGAAGCGCTGCGCATCCTGTCCGACGCCTTGCCGCGTGTTGTCGCGGACGGTGCCGACATCGAGCTGCGCGGGCGGGTGCTTTGGGGCAGCATGGTTGCTGGTCTGGCCCTACACAGCTGCAACACGCATATGGGGCATAATATCAGCCATGCGCTCGGATCATTGGCCCGGGTGCATCATGGTCTTGCCACCGGGCTGGGCCTTGAGGTGAGCTTGCCCTGGTTGGTCAGCCGCGCGGAAGGCGCCGAAAACTATGCGCGCGCCGCCGAGGCCCTGGGTGGTCCTGCCCGGGCCGAGGCTCTGCCCGAGGTGTTCGCGAACTTGATGCGCGCCTGTCAAATTCCCGCGCAGCTGCCCGCCGAATGCACCGGTGTGACCGCTGCGGCGCTTGCGGCGGAAATGAAGACCCCCGCCAATCACGGTATGTCGCAGAATGCGGCCTGCAGTGTTGGGGATGCTGATCTGGACGAGATGGCCAGCATGATGATGCGCCTTCCCATTGCCGGTGAGGCCACTTAGCGCGGCCGGTGAACCCTATGCATGGGCAGGCCGGTTCAGCATCGCAGAATCTGCCGATTAACCGGATCACATCCTGACGGGGCAGGGCTTGCCCCGTCAGCACGTCCGACTGCCTCGGCTCCGAGACGCCCTCTCGGTTGCTCCTTCGCGGGTCATACCCCTCCGAAACGTGACTGTGGATCAGTCGATCGTGGAGGCTCACCAGTTATTCGGCCAATGCCTGCAAATCCTGTCAGAATGCTTGATGAGTGTTCGAACTGGCCGTCGGGGACGGGATTGCCGCTGCGGGGGCGAAAGCTGATTACATCGAACCGGGCTCCGCGTGGGCGTACGGGTATCGGCTAGCTGAGCTCCAGGCGAAAGTCGGAGTCGTACCTCGCTTGCAGGAACTCGAAGAACCGATCATGAAATAGCGCCGAGTGCTCATGCGCCAACCGGTCGGCGGCATCGACATCCTGTTTTTCGATGGCTTCGATCATTGTGAAATGCTCTGGCCCCAGGGCCCTTCCGCGGATCGAGTTCTTCGTGAATTCGAAATGCATGTGCAGAATCCGGCGCCCTTCATCCAGCAGGCGACCGTAGGACTCTGTCAGGTAGGGGTTCCGTCCCGCTCTGGCGACGGCCATGTGGAAGGCTTTGTTGGTCGCGGACATATCCAGATGTGCCTCGCGCGCGCAGGCCTCGTCGTAGGCGCGGGCGCAGTCTTGCATGACAAGCAGATCGTCATCGGTTCGGTGGCGGGCGGCGAGCCGGGTCGTGAAGCGTTGCAGCAGGTCCAGGGCTTCGACGTATCGGGGGAATTCCATCAGGTTGATCGGCGTCACGATCGTGGTCCGGTTGGACAGCATTTCGACCATGCTTTCCGCAGACAATCGCACCAGGGCCTCGCGAATCGGAGAGCGTGACATCGAGAACCTGTCGGCCAGGGCGGCTTCATCCAGGGGGGTTCCCGGGGACAGTTCAAGTTCCAGGATCTCTCGCTTCAACGTCTCGTAGACATGTCTGCCGCCACCACCCCGAGCGGGCTTTGCCGTTGGTTTGTTTTTCTTTTTTGCCGTGGTCGCTGTCTCGGATGCCATGACGTCTCCCGCGAAAGTTTCATATGCGAAGGCTGACATCTTCGAAATATACTGACCTGTCGACGAACTGTCGACTAATTTTCTGCCACCTATCACGTCGACAAAGTGTCGACCAATCCGAGCGAGAACTCGGGAACCACGGAGGAGACCTGACATGAAACTCAAAATGCTTGGCCTTGCGATGGCCGCTTTGCTGACAGCGGGGTCGGCCTCTGCCGAAAGCAGACTGGACACGGTGAAGGAGCGCGGCAAGCTGCTTTGCAGTGGCCATAACGGCAGCTACCTGGGGTTTGCCGAGGTGGATGATCAGGGCAACTGGAAGGGCCTGGACATCGACCTGTGCCGCGGGCTGGCGGCCTCGCTGTTCGGTCAGGCGGACGGCAACCTGGAAATCGTGCCGATCAGCTGGGCACAGCGCTGGCCCGCGCTGCAATCGGGTGACGTGGACGTGATCATCAAGCTGTCGGGCTGGAGCCAAAGCCGCGACACCGAGCTGAACCTGGCCTATTCGCGCCCCTATTTCGTGGCTTCCTTCCACGTCATGGTGAATGCGGACCTGGGCGCCGAATCCGTTGCGGACCTGGACGGCGGTTCGATCTGCGTCTCGGCGGGCACCTCGACCGAGCGCTTCCTGGCCGCCTATATCGAGAAGCTGGGCATCGAGGCCGAGTTGATCGTGTTCGAAAGCGGTGACGAGGTGCGCAGCGCCTATTTCAACGGTCGGTGTGACGGGTTGACCCTGCTGGCGCCGCCGCTGGCGGCGGCCCGGGCCAAGTCCGGCAACCCCGAAGCCCACGTGATCCTGCCCGATGTGATCGCACTGGAGCCCGAAGGGATCATTGTGCCCGAGGGCGATCCGAAATGGCTGGATGTACAGAACTGGATGGTCAGCTCGCTGTGGTTTGCCGAGCTGAACGGCATCACCCAGGCCAATGTCGACGAGATCCGCGCCAACCCGCCATCGGCGCAGATCGGAAAGTTCCTGGGCGTGACCCCGGGCTATGGCGAGCGTCTGGGCCTGTCCGATGACTGGGCCTACAACCTGATCAAGGAGATCGGCAACTACGCCGAGGTCTTCGACCGCAACGTGGGCGAGCCCTATGGTCTGCCGCGGGCGATGAACCACCTCTACACCAATGGCGGCGTCTTCTATCCGCTGATGGTGGACTGATCCCCACCGGGGCCGGGATTCTGACCGGAACCGGCCCCTTTTCCCAACCCAGAAACGCGGGGTGTTGATTGGATGATGACGTTGCTCAGAAAAAAGACGGTCCGTGACAAGGTCCTTCAGGCCGGGTTTGTCGGAACCCTCGTCGGCCTGGTCATCCTGTTCACGGTGACGGCGCGCATCAATCTCGACGCGCAGGGTCTGACCTCGGGCTTCGGCTTTCTGAACCGGGCCACGGGCTGGGACGTCAACTTCTCGCTGATCGACTTCTCCACCACGGACACCTATCTCAAGGTGATCTGGGTCGGCCTGTTGAACTCTCTGTTCCTGGGCGCGATCTCGCTGACAATTGCCACCGTGCTGGGCACGGTGATTGGGATCATGCGGGTGTCGGGCAACGAGATGGCGGGCCTGATCGGCGTGACCTTTGTCGAGCTTTTCCGCAATATCCCGCTGCTTTTGCAGCTGTTCTTCTGGTACGCGATCCTGACTTCGCTGCCCAAGCCGAAACAGGCCATCGACCTGGGGGGCGTGGCCTTCATCACGGGGCGGGGCATCTACCTGCCCGGGCTGAACGTGACCGGCGGGTCGGTCTTCGTGGCCGCCTGCGTTGTCCTGCTGGCCCTTGGCCTCTGGCTGTGGCTGAAGACCGGCCGCCGCTTTGCGGGCACCGGAGAGGACCGCAAGCGCGGCCTGGTGCGCGCCCTCTGGCTGGCGGTTCTGGCGCTGGTGATCCTTTGCCTGTGGATCGGCCGCATCCCGGAGACGCCGCTGACCAACCTTCCCTATCTCAAGGGGCTCAACTTCCGCGAAGGCATTCGCATCTCGCCTGAGCTACTGGCCTGTATCGTCGCCATCTCGATCTACGGCGCGGCCTATATCGGCGAGATCGTGCGGGCCGGGTTCAACGCGGTCGGCAAGGGGCAGTACGAGGCCGGCTATGCGCTTGGCCTTACGCAATGGCAGATCTTCAGCCGCATCCGCCTGCCGCTGGCCATTCGCGCGGTGCTGCCCACGCTGATCAACCAGTATGTCTGGCTGTTCAAATCCACCACGATCGGCATTGCCATCGGTTTTGTCGACTTCTTCTTCGTGATCTCCACCGCGATCAACCAATCGGGCCAGACGCTGGAACTGATCGCCATCCTGATGGGCGGGTTCCTGGCCATCAACTACTCCATGGCCTGGGTGCTGAACCGTGTGAATGACGCGATCAAGCTCAAGGGCACGCAGCTGCGCACGTGACGGAGGGGACCATGGCAAAAACCTATCACCAACCGACCTTCCTCGAGTCCCTGAGGGCCCGCTTTTTCTCGACCCGGCTGGATGCGGCGATGACCATCGGTTTCGGCGCTCTGGTGGTCTGGATCCTCTGGGGGCTGGTGGACTGGGGGCTGTTGAACGGCACCTTCTCAGCCGCGGACCGCGAGCACTGCGGCCATGGCACCGGTGGGGCCTGCTGGGCGGTCATAGATGCGCGCTGGCGGCTGATCCTGTTCGGCCTCTACCCGTTTGAAGAGCAATGGCGATCCGCCATCGCCTGCCTGTTCATGGTGCTGACCGGCGCACTGTCCTGTGTGCCCTGGTTCTGGAATGCCAAACGCATCTCGATGCTTTGGGTCGCGGGGTTCACCATTTTCTATGTGCTGATGCGCGGCGGCTATTTCGGGTTGAGCGAGATCTCGGAACAGAACTGGGGCGGGCTGTCGCTGACCATCTTCATCTTCGCCACCGTGATCCTGCTGGGCATGCCCTTGGCCATCGTCTTTGCCCTGTTGCGCCGATTAGACCTACCCTGGATCGCGGGCACCATGGCATTGGTGATCGATACGATCCGTTCGCTGCCGCTGCTGTCGATCATGTTCACTTTCGCCATCGTGCTGCCCTTCGTGCTGCCGGATTGGGCGGTGGGCGACAAGCTGTATCGCGTGATCGTCGGCTATGCCCTGTTCTTTGCCTGCTACCAGGCCGAGATCATCCGTGGCGGCATGCAGGCGCTGCCATCCGGGCAGGAGGAAGCCGCCAAGGCGCTTGGCATGAACTACTGGCACCGGATTGGCTATATCGTGTTGCCCCAGGCCTTCCGCAACGCCCTGCCGCCGACGATCAATCAGTTCGTGATCACCTTCAAGGAGACCTCGTTGGTCGTGATCATCGGCTTTTTCGAAGTTCTGGCCTCGGGCAACGCGGCCTATGGCACGGCCGAGTGGAACTTCGCCCATGTCGAGGTCTACTGCTTCGTTGCCCTGATCTATTTCACCTTCGTCTTCGCCCTGTCGCGCTATGGCGCCTACCTGGAACGCCGTCTGAGCGTCGCCACCCGTTGAGGAACCTGAGATGACCGACCAAGATACCGCCGTGCGCATCACCGACATGGACAAGTTCTATGGCGCGTTCCACGCGCTGAAGAACATCAACCTCACCGTTGCCCGGGGCGAACGCATCGTGATCTGCGGCCCGTCCGGGTCGGGCAAGTCCACCCTGATCCGCTGCATGAACAAGCTCGAGGATTACCACGGCGGCTCGATCAACGTGTTGGGCACCGAACTGGATGACAACCTGGAGCACATCGACGAGATCCGCCGCGAGACCGGCATGGTGTTCCAGCATTTCAACCTGTTCCCGCACATGACGATCCTGGAAAACTGCACACTGGCCCCGATCCTGGTACGCAAACAGCCGCGCGCCGAGGCCGAGGCGATCGCGATGGAGTATCTGACCAAGGTGAAGATCCCCGAGCAGGCGGACAAGTATCCCGGCCAGCTGTCTGGCGGCCAGCAGCAGCGCGTGGCCATCGCCCGGGCCCTGTGTATGCGCCCCGAAATCATGCTGTTCGACGAACCGACCTCTGCTCTGGACCCCGAGATGATCTCGGAGGTGTTGGACGTGATGGTCAGCCTTGCGAATGAGGGGATGACAATGATCTGCGTCACCCATGAGATGGGCTTTGCCCGCCAGGTCGCCGATCGGGTCATTTTCATGGCCGATGGCGAGATCATCGAACAGGCCCCGCCGACGCAGTTCTTCGACAACCCGCAGCAGGAGCGCACGCGCGCCTTCCTCGATCAGGTGATTGGTCACGAAAGATGAAAGACACAGCTATGACCGAGCTCAGCCACTCGACCCACGACGCCCAGGCCGACGACCGCAATGACAATGTGCTGATCCATGTGAACGGACAGCTGGTGCCGAAGCACGAGGCCGTGGTGTCGGTCTTTGACAGCGGGTTCATGCTGGGGGATGGCATGTGGGAGGGGCTGCGGCTCTACGATGGCGAATGGGCCTTCTTTGACGAGCACATGGACCGGCTGTTCAACTCGCTGAAATCGGTGTCGATCGACATCGACAAGGGGCCGGAAGACATCCGCAAGATCCTTGATGACACGGCGACCGCCAATGGCATGACCGGTGACGCTCATTGCCGGCTGATGATCACCCGCGGGCGCAAAGCCAAGCCGTTCCAGCACCCGGGCTTGTCGCGGTTCGGGCCCACCATTGTCGCCATTATCGAGCATTCCAAGCCCGCCGACAGCCTGCAGGCCCAGGGCATTCGCCTGGCCACCGTGCCCCAGGTGCGCGGTCTGCCGATGAGTCAGGATGCGAAATACAACAGCCATTCCAAGCTGAACTGCATCATAGGCTGTTTGCAGGCCGAACAGGCGGGGGCGGATGAGGCCTTGATGCTGGACCCGAACGGGTTCGTGAACACCACCAATGCCTGCAACTTCTTCATCGTGCGCCGGGGTGAGGTTTGGACCTCGACAGGTGACTACTGCATGAATGGGGTCACCCGGCAGAAGGTGATCGACCTATGTCGCGCAACCGATATCCCCGTGCGCGAGAAGAATTATTCGCTCTACGAGGCCTACGGCGCCGACGAGGCCTTCCTGACCGGCACCTTCGGAGCGCAGACACCCGTTGCGGAGATCGACGGCAAGAAGATCGGGCGCCATGAGGGCGCGGGCCCCATGACCTTGCGCTTGCGGGCTCTCTACAAGGACCTCGTGGCGCAGAACGTCGCGGATCAGAAGGTGACACGGGGATGATCGCAGGGGCAGGGGAGCTTCTTCTGCTGGGCTGCGGCAAGATGGGGGGTGCCCTGTTGCGAGGGTGGTTGGCCGAAGGGCTGCCCGCCGATCGCGTGACCGTGATGGACCCACGCCCGCCCGAGTGGCTGATCGAACTGACCGGGCAGGGCCTCTGCCTGAACGCCTTGCCGCAAACCCCGCCCGACATTGCCGTCATCGCGACAAAGCCGCAGATCATGGCACAGGCGCTGCCCGACATGGCGGAGTATGGCAATGGCCCGACGCTGTTTCTGTCCATCGCGGCGGGGACGCCGATTTCAGTCTTCGAAACCATGTTGGGGGCCAATACCCCCGTGGTGCGTGCCATGCCCAACACGCCCGCTGCGGTTGGCGCGGGGATCACCGCGCTGGTCGCCAACGCGCAGGTGGCAGCCGGTCAATTGGCTCAGGTGCAAGCGCTGATGGGCGCTGTTGGGGACACGGTCCTGTTGGAGGACGAAGACCAGATGCATGCGGTCACAGGCTTGTCCGGCTCGGGGCCCGGCTTATGTTTTCGCCATGGCCGAGGCGATGATTGCAGCAGGCCGTGAACTGGGTTTGTCCCATGAGATTGCCAGCCGGCTGGCCGTTGCCACGATTGCGGGGGCAGGGAGATTGATGGCAGAAGACGGCGCTACTCCGACCGCGTTGCGTACCCAGGTGACCTCGCCAAATGGCACCACGGCGGCGGGGTTGGAGGTACTGATACGCAGCGATGCGGGGATTGAAGCCTTGGTGGCGCAGACGGTTGCGGCTGCCGCAGCACGCAGTCGCGAATTGGCAGAGGGGTGAGCCTCAGGCCTTTGCCTGTCCGGCCACAGCCAGGCAGTTTGATCTGGGGCCGTTCGGCAGTAACTCTAGGTTTGCGCGTGTGCTTGCGCCGTATTTCCATCCATTGCCGCGGTTATCACCAGATCCTCGTGGCGGCTGTGCGCGCCGGTGCCCGACATCCTGACAAGAAATGGTTCGGTCGTTGGGGGTATGCAATCCGCCCATTATGGTCAGCATCTGCTTAGCGGGCAAAGCCCGCTTCGTCCCGCGCAGCCGTTGGTTGTCAGGCCGACAGTTTCACACACGCGGCGAATGGTCGGTTCGGTGACTTCTGGCGTGGCGTGTGTGGGACACCCAAGCGCGGGGTGGCGCACCTGTTTCGAGCTGAAGTGTGTGTCACGCCGGTGTCCGTGGATTGATCCGGCGTGACACAGCTGTCAGACGCAGTTGTCACTGAATGCCCATGAGCATCCTGGGGAGGAAAAGCGACAGGTCCGGCAGAAAAGTGACGATCAGCACCATGGGCAGGTGTCCCAGGCACAGGAACTTCAGCGTGATGCCGATGTACTTTTCCAAGGTGATCTTGCTGACCCCGGCGGCCATGTAGAGCATCGGTGCACAGGGCGGCGAGACGTTGCCCAGCCCCAGGTTGGTGCCGACGATGGCGGCAAAGTGGATCGGGTGCACGCCCAGCTCGGTCACCACCGGCAGCAGCACGACCGCTGCCAGCACGCTGCCCGAGATGTCGTCGACGATCATGCCCATCAAGAGCAGCACGAGGTTGATCAGCAGCAGCAGAAGGATGCGGTTCTCGGACAGGTTCAGAAGCAGGTCGGCGATCTGCCCGGGCACCTGTTGCAGCACCATCGAGCGGCTCATCATGAACAGGAAGAACAGGACGGTGATGATCGAGCCGGTGGTCACTGCCGCCCATTTGGTGCCGTTCCAGAAGGCGCGCAGGCTCAGGCTGCGGTAGATGAAGAAGCCGACGACGGTCGCGTAGACCAGGGCGATGGCGGCGGCCTCGGTCGGGGTGGCGATGCCGCCGTAGATCGCGCCGAGGATGATGATCGGCATGAGCAACGCCCAGAAGGCTTCGCGGCCGGAGCGGCCGATGCGCAGGGTCACCTCCTTCATCGGCAGTTTCTCTTCGACCTTGATGTCCTGATTGTTGCGCAGGAAGACGAAGTTCAGCACCACGTAGAGCACGGCCAGCAGAACGCCGGGGATCACGGTCGACAGGAAGGCCGCGCCGACCGAAAGTCCGCCGGTGACGGCAAAGACGATCATCGGGATCGACGGGGGGATCATCAGCGCCAGGACCGACGAACAGGCCACCAGCGCGGTCGCATGTCCGACCGGATAGCCCTCGCGCACCATGCGCGGGATCATGATCTGGCCGATCGCGGCAATTGCCGCCGAGGACGAACCCGAGATGGCGCCGAAGAGCGCGCAGGTCACGATGGTCACGGCCCCCAAGCCGCCCTTGATGCGCCCGACGAAGGCGTTGACGAAGTCGAGCAGGCGGTTCGATATGCCGCCCTCGGCCATGATGGTGCCCGCCAGCACGAACAGCGGCAGGGCCAGCAGGGCGAAGCTGGTGGTGGTCTGATAGGCATAGGGGATCAGGAACGAGATGTTCGACCCGGTTCCGATCCCGAAGACGAGCGCCCCGATGCCGAAGGCGAAGGCAATCGGCATTTCCAGCAGCAGAAGCACCACGATCAGGGCAATGGCAAAGGCAAAGATCAGCATTGCGGGGTATCTCCTTTGCGCAGTTTCTGAATGTCGATGTATTGGTTTAGCGCCTGCATGAGCAGGGCCAGGAAGGTGCCGCCAAACCCGATGACCAGCGAGAAGGACCAGATGCCCTTGGGCCAGCGCAGGTAGGAGCTCAGGCGCCCTTTCTCGATTTCGAAGAAGGCGTATTTCAGCGCGAAATAGCCGAAGACGGCGCAGGCCAGGATGCTCAGCACCGTCATGATCAGGCGCACGGTCTGCACGGCGGTGCGGTTCTTGACCACCAGAGTCAGGATGCCACCGTGGATATGTTCCCCCTGGCGCGTCACATAGGCCATGGCCGGGAAATAGACCCAGGCCCCGAACAGAAGCGCCATTTCCTCGATCCCCACGAAAGGCGAGTTGAAGCCGTAGCGCAGGATGACCTGAACGAACATCAGGACCGCCAGGGCGATGCTGAAGAGGGCGAGCCCGTTCGACAGGGTCCAGGCATAGGCGTTTTCGAGCTTCAGAAAGGTGGCATAGCTTGCGGACACGTCGCCTTCCGGGATGGCGGTGATGTGCTCGGGCGGTTCGATGACGGTAACTTCGGGGTCGTAGATGAAGGACGCACCCGGCTCTACGGGGCCATGTGGATGCTGTTTAGAATGTCGGTCCATGGTTTCCTCCCAAATCAAACGGGGCCCGCCAAGGCGGGCCCACGTCGTCGTGTCATTGGATGCCAGCAGCGGCTTTCAGCTTCGCCATGATCTCGGGGCCGACGATCTCCTCCATCATCGGCCATTCGGTTTCATGGACGATCTTCGCGGCGGCGGCGATCTGTTCGTCGGTCAGTTCGATGACCTCGATGCCCTCGTCGCGCGCTTTCTGCAGGAACTCGTTGGACTTGCTTTCGGCTTCATCCCAGGACCACAGGACGGTTTCGTCCGCGGCGGCCTGAAGGGTGGCGCGGTCCTCGTCCGACAGGCCTACCCACCAGGACTTGTTCACCAGCCAGAAGGCAGTTTCGAAATAGTCATTGGTCAGGATGTTGGTTTCCAGCACGTCGCGCAGGTTGTAGGTCTCGACCGCGGTCGAGAAGGCCCGCGCGTCCACCGTGCCCAGTTGCAGCGCAGTATAGACCTCGGCCAGCGGGATCGGCACGGCGCCGAAGCCCAGGTTGTTGAACCGGTCGACGGCGATCGACACCGGGGGAACGCGGATCTTGAGGTTGCCGCCCTCGCCGGGCAGGTTCAGCGGCTTGGCGCCCACGCCCTTGCGGATCACGACCGAGCCGAAGTCGGTCGGGATGATGCCGATGGCGTGCAGATCCATGTCGTGCAGGATGTCGTTGTAGATCTCCAGCATCTCGCCGCCGGGGCCATAGACCTTGCGGGCATCTTCCCAGTTCGACACCACGTAGCCCAGCCAGGACAGGTCCAGGCGCTGATCGAATTCCGAGGCGCCCCAGGTCAGCGACATGGGCACGACGCCTTGCATGGATTGTTCGAACAGCGAGGTCCAGTCGCCCAGGTCCCCGCCGGGGTGATAGGCGATGCCGAAGTTGCTGTCGGCGCCCAGCGTGTCCTGGAACTTCTCGGACATGGCGTGGAAGATGTGGTCGGTGGCCATGGCATGGGCGAGAATGAACCGCTCCTTGGCCAGGGCCGGGGTCGGGGTCGACAGGGCGGTGGCCGCAAGCAAGGCGGCGCCACCCAACGCGCCAAAGGCACGTCGGCTGAGTTTGGTGAACATGATGGTCTCCTCCTAGGGGTTGTGCCTGCCGGCATTGCGCCGACAGGTTGGGCTTTGCTCAGATCAGCAAAGTTCGGGGGCCACGAACTCGTACCCGAGATCGTCGGCCACGGCCTTGTAGGTCACCTTGCCATGGGCGACGTTCAGACCGTTCATCAGGTGACGGTTGTCGGCCAGCGCCTGTTTCCAGCCGTGGTTGGCAATGGCCAGGGCGTGCGGCAGGGTCACGTTGTTCAGCGCATAGGTCGAGGTGCGCGCGACCGCGCCGGGCATGTTGGCGACGCAGTAATGCACCACGTCATCCACCACATAGGTCGGTTCGGCATGGGTGGTGGCCTTCGAGGTCGCGAAACAGCCGCCCTGGTCGATCGCCACGTCCACGACCACCGCGCCGGGTTTCATCTTGCCGATCAGCTCGCGGGTCACCAGCTTGGGCGCCGCTGCGCCGGGGATCAGCACCGCGCCGATCACCAGGTCGGCATTGCTGACCTCTTCTTCCAGCGCGGCCTTGGTGGAATAGACCACCTTGGCCGAGGCTTCGAAGTGGTTTTCCAGCTTTTCCAGAACAGCCGGGCTGCGATCCAGGATGGTCACATCCGCGTGCAGCCCCACGGCCATCTGCGCCGCGTTGAACCCGACGACACCGCCGCCGATGACCACGACCTTGCCGGGTTTCACGCCGGGCACACCGCCTAGCAGCACACCGCGCCCGCCCTTCGCCTTTTCCAGGGCACCGGCACCGGCCTGAACCGCCATGCGTCCTGCGACCTGGCTCATCGGCTTGAGCAGCGGCAACCCGCCGGCATCATCGGTCACGGTCTCATAGGCGATGCAGACCGCGCCCGAGTTGACCAGATCCTTGGTCTGCTCCGGATCGGGGGCGAGATGCAGATAGGTATAGAGGATCTGACCTTCGCGCAGCATGGCGCGTTCCACCGCCTGCGGCTCCTTTACCTTCACGATCATTTCGGCGTTGGCAAAGATGTCGGCCGCCGTTTCAGCGATTTCCGCACCGGCGGCGCGATAGGCATCGTCCTCCGCCCCGATCCCCGCACCGGCACCGGTTTCGACCAGGACGTTGTGGCCGTTTGCCACCAGCTCCGCCACGCTTTCGGGGGTGAGCCCGACGCGGTATTCGTGGTTCTTGATTTCCTTGGGAACCCCAATGAACATGGTCTTCACTCCTCTGTTAGGGGGATCATTTCGCCGTGGGCATGACGAATTCAGCACCTTCCGAGATGCTCTCGGGCCAGCGCTGCATGATGGATTTCTGCTTGGTGTAGAAACGCACGCCCTCTTCGCCATAGGCATGCATGTCGCCAAACAGGCTCTTCTTCCAGCCGCCGAAGCCGTGCCAGGCCATCGGCACCGGGATCGGGACGTTCACGCCGACCATGCCGACCTGGACCTGCTTGCCAAACTCGCGCGCGACATTGCCGTCACGGGTGAACAGCGACACGCCGTTGCCGAACTCGTGGTCGTTGATCAGTTGCAGACCTTCGGCAAAGTTCGCCACGCGCACGCAGGCCAGAACCGGGCCGAAGATTTCTTCGCGATAGATCTTCATGTCGGGGGTGACATTGTCGAACAGGGTGCCGCCCAGGAAGAAGCCCCCCTCGTGACCCTCGACCGTGTAGTCGCGCCCATCAACCAGCAGGTCGGCACCTTCTTCGACACCGCTGTCGATATACCCCTTGATCCGGTCCCGCGCGGCGGCGGTGACGATCGGGCCCATCTCCGCATCAAGCTCCAGACCGTTCTTGATCTTCAGCGCTTCGGCGCGTTCCTTCAGCACCGGCATCAGCTTGTTGGCCGCGTCCCCCACCAGCAGCGCGACCGAGATCGCCATGCACCGTTCCCCAGCTGAGCCATAGGCGGCCCCGATCAGCGCATCGGCGGTCTTGTTCATGTCGGCGTCGGGCATGACCAGCATGTGGTTCTTGGCACCGCCCAAAGCCTGCACCCGTTTGCCATGCCGCGCGCCGACCTCGTAGATGTAATTGGCAATCGGGGTCGATCCGACAAAGGACACGGCCTTGACGTCTTCGTTTTCCAACAACGCATCCACTGCCACCTTGTCGCCCTGCACCACGTTGAACACGCCATCGGGGAAGCCCGCCTGTTTCATCAGGCCGGCATACATCAGCGAGGCCGAGGGATCGGTCGGTGACGGCTTCAGGATGAAGGTGTTGCCCGCCGCGATGGCGATGGGGAACATCCACATCGGCACCATGACCGGGAAGTTGAAGGGCGTAATCCCGGCAACAACCCCCAGCGCCTGACGGGTGGTCCAGTTGTCCATCCCGGTCGAGACCTGTTCGGTGTAATCCCCCTTCAGCAGCTGCGGGATGCCGCAGGCAAATTCGATGATGTCGATGCCGCGCTCGACCTCGCCCTGGGCGTCGGTGAACACCTTGCCGTGCTCGATGGTGATGGCGCGGGCCAGGGCGTCCTTGTGCTGGCGCACCAGAGCCAGGAAGTTGTTCATCAGCCGCGCCCGGCGGATCGGCGGGGTGTTCGACCAGGCCGGGAAGGCGGCCTTGGCGGCGGCAACGGCGGTGTTCACCGTCTCGACCGTGGCCAGCGACACCTCGCCGGTCCGGGCGCCAGTGGCGGGGTTGAAAACAGCTTGGGTTCTTTCCTCGGCCGGGGAGGAAATTTGGCCACAGATATAGTGGCCGATCGAAGCGATCGGGGCATTGTCTTTCACGGAACTGTTCCTTGCGGTTGGGAGGGCCGTCAGGCCAGGTTTTTCAAGATGTCGGTCAGAGTATCGAACAGCGTGTCGATCTCTTGTTCCGAGATGATCAGGGGCGGCGAAAGCGCGATGATGTCACCGGTGACGCGGATCATCACACCCGCCTCCCAGGCCTGTTTCATCGCCTCCATGGCGCGCGCGCCCGGGGCGCCGTCGCGCGGGGCCAGCTCGATGGCGCCGACCAGGCCCAGGTTGCGCAGATCGACCACATTGGGCAGGCCAGCGAGCCCATGCAGGCGCTTCTCCCACTGCGGGGACAGGCGTGCCGCGCGGCCGAACAGATCGTTGCTTTCATAGCTTTCCATCGCCGCCAGGGCCGCGGCACAGGCAATCGGATTGGCCGAGTAGGTGTAGCCGTGGAACAGCTCGATCGGCGCATCGGCATTCTGCATCGCGCTGTCATAGATGCGGTTGTGCACAAAGACCGCGCCCATCGGGATCACGCCGTTGGTCAGACCCTTGGCCGTGGTGATGATGTCGGGGGTCACGCCGAAGTATTCGGCGGCGGTGGCGGCGCCCAGGCGACCGAAGGCGGTGATGACCTCGTCGAAAATAAGAAGGATCCCGTGCTGGTCGCAGATCTCACGCAGTTTCTTCAGATAGCCGACCGGCGGCAGCAGCACACCGGTCGATCCGGCCATCGGCTCGACGATCACCGCCGCGATGGTCGAGGCGTCATGCAGGGCGACGATGCGCTCCAGATCCAAAGCGAACTCTTCACCATGCTCCGGGCAGCCCTTCGAAAAGGCATTGCGTGCGGGATCATGGGTGTGGCGCAGGTGGTCCACGCCGGTCAGCAGGGTGCCGAAGTGCTTGCGGTTGCCCACGATCCCGCCGACCGAGATGCCGCCAAACCCGGTGCCGTGATAGCCACGCTCGCGGCCGATCAGCCGGGTCCGCGCGCCGTCGCCGCGCATCCGGTGGTAATGCAGCGCGATCTTCAGCGCGGTATCGACCGACTCCGAACCCGAGTTCGTGTAGAAGACATGATCCAGGCCACGCGGCATAATGCTTGTCAATTTCGAAGAAAGTTCAAAGGCTTGCGGGTGCGAGAACTGGAAGCTCGGGGCATAGTCCAGCTCATGCGCCTGGGCCTGGATCGCGGCGGTGATCAAGGGATCGCGGTGGCCCGCGTTGACACACCACAGCCCGGCGGTGGCGTCCATGATCTGGCGCCCATCGGTGCTGGTATAGTACATCCCCTCGGCCGATTGGATCATTCGCGGGCTTTGATGGAAGTCACGATTGGCCGTGAAGGGCATCCAGAACGACGTCTGATTATTGGGTGTCTGCAGCATCGCGGCTCCTCCTCCGAGCGGGATGAATTGTGATGACAAACACTGGCATGAGCAGGCCTGGCGGGTCAGTCCGTATTCTCCGGAAACGCTAACTCATTGAAAACACGTATGCCGCATGGTAAAGCGCTTTAGATATGAAGCGGGGAAGCACAAAGCCGGATCTGGAGACTGCGAAACGCCTGCGCGTGATTCGCACCGCCAAGGGGCTGAGCCAGAGGAAACTGGCCAAGCTGTCAGGCGTGGGCAGTGGCACGATTTCGTTGATCGAAAGCGGCACGACCCAGCCGTCGGTGGCCTTGCTCAAACGCATCCTGCACGGTGCCGATGTGAGTCTGGGATATTTCTTCAGCTTCGATCTTCAGGAAACCGAGAAGGTGTTCTTCCGCGCGGATGAACATCGCGACCTCGGCTCTGCCGGGGTGTCCTATTGGCTTATTGCCGGGGACCGCCAGAACCGGAAAATCCAGATGCTTTTGGAGGAATACGACCCGGGCACGGATTCCGGGCGTTCCGACCTGTCTCACGAAGGCGAGGAATGCGCGGTGGTCCTGTCGGGTCACCTCGAAGTCACGGTGGACGGGGAGACCACCGTTCTGGGGCCGGGGGATGCCTATTACTTCGACAGCCGCCTGCCGCACCGCTTCCGCAACATTGGCGATACCCCCTGCAAGGTGGTGAGCGCCTGCACACCGCCGACGTTCTGAGCCCTACCATCCAGTAGATGATAAAACGGAGACGGCTGGATGGATCACTCTTCCGCCGGGGACACGGCCCGCTGATAGAGGTGCCACGTGGTGTGGCCCAGGATCGGCAGGCTGAAGATCAGACCCAGAAACGCCGGAACCATCGACACCAGAACGGTGACCGAGATGATCGCCGCCCAGATGAGCATGACCACCGGGTTCTCGGTGACAACGCGAATGGATGTGAGCATGGCGGAAACGAAGTCGATTTCCCGGTCGAGCAACAGGGGCATGGCAACGACGGTCACCGTGAACAGGACCGCCGACAGAAACGCGCCCGCGCAGGTGCCAATGGCCAGGAAGGTCCAGCCCTCCGGTGTGAAGAAAACGGCGTTCAGGAACCCGTCGAGATCCGAGAAGGAGGCATCCTGCAGGGTGATCGCCAGCCAAAGCCGCACCTGGTACATCCACACCCAGAATATGAACAGGGTGACAAAGGCCATCCAACCCATCTCGCGCTTGCGTTGGTGTGCCATGACGGTCAGGATGTCCGACCAGCCGAAGCTCTGACCCTTCTGCAAGCGACGGGACATCTCATAAAGCCCTGCGGCGGCGAAGGGGGCAACCAGCGGAAAGCCGACAATGGCGGGGATGATCATCCAGATCTTGCCGAGCCAGACCAGGCTCCAGACAAGCAGGATCCCGAAAACCGCATAAAATAGGCCGAAGAAGCCGCTCATCAAAGGACGGGCAAGAAAATCGGAAAGCCCGGCTTTCAGCGACGCGGTGATATCCCCCGCGGTCACCGTGTTGACCTCGGGCATGACCGACGGCGGTGGCGTAAGATCATCCGGTGGCGTGGAGTCTTTCGTCTTGGATGTCATGACACACTCCTCCCTGAACATGGCAGCGCGCTGGTCCGTCTGCAAACAGACGTCACTCTGAGACAGACATCCCTCCTCCGCCTACAAGTCTGCATATGGTGGGGTACTGGGGCAAGCCCTCGCCAGTCGGACCGGTAAGCTGGAGCCTTGATAATTGCGACTTAAGCCTGCGTGCCTAACAAACCGGCGGGTTCTTATGGGTGAGTAAAGCGTATGCCGACGCATAAAGCGCATGGCTCATTCGCTTCAAAAAGCGATGGTAAACCCGAAGCCGACGGTCGAACCCGGGTCCAACTGATAAACTCATCCCGTCGGTTTTCGGCTTCAGAACACCAGGTTCAGCATGGTGATCGAGACCACCAGGAACAGCACGGTCATCACCCCGCCCGCGCGCACGAAATCCTTCACCTGATAGCCTGCGGGGCCCATGATCAGCGCATTGACCTGGTGGGTCGGCACGATGAAGGAGTTCGAGGTCGAGATCGCCACGGTCAGCGCGAACAGCGCCGGGTCCGCCCCGGCCGCGCTGGCGATGGACACGGCCAGAGGCACCAGCAGCACAGTGGCGCCGACATTGGACATGACCAGCGAGAATCCGGTCGCCAGGATCGCGATTGCCACCTGCAAGACCACCACCGGCAACCCGTCCGTCACCGCCAGCACCTGCGCGGCAATCCATTCCGCCGTGCCGGTCGACTGCACCGCTTGCCCCAGCGGGATCAGAGAGGCCAACAGGAACACCGTGTTCCAGCCGACCGCGCGATAGGCCTCGTCGATGCTCAGCACGCGGCTGAGCAACATGCCCACAGCCCCGGTCATCAGGCAGAGCGACAGGCGCACGTCGCTGAACAGGATCAGGGACAGCGAGATGGCGAAGAAGAACAGCGCCCAGCCAACCTTGTGCGGGCGCACCTCCTCCTGCGGGAAATCGCTGGTAACGATCACCAGGTCGCGGTCGGACTTCAGCCTTGTCAGGTTGTCCCACTTGGTGTGCGCGACCAGCATGTCGCCGGCCTGGAACTTGACCAGGCCGATGGCGGTGGCCTCGTGATCCTCGGTCTCGACATGGCTGAGCGTCTCTTCACCGCGATGAATGGCAAGCAGGCTCAGCCCGTAGGTCTTGCGCAACAAGAGCTCACGCGGGCATTTGCCGATCAGGCGGCTGTCGGGCGGGATCACCACCTCGGCCACCCCGGCGTTGGTGGCGGCGAATTCCTCGGAAAACACGTCCAGCTCGCCGCGAATGGTCAGGCCGAACTTCTGCGCGAATTCCTGCACCACCGTGCGCTTGCCGATCACGCCGATGCGGCAGGGCGCGGCAATCGGCGCGGTCAGCACCTGCACCATCGACACCTTGCCCTTGTAGAAGGTCGAGATGATGTAAAGGTGATTTTCCAGGTTGATATCGGCCAGGATCTGCCCGACCAGCGGGCTGTCGGCGGGCACGTCGATCTCGAACACGGAAGCGCGCAGCCCGTAGACGCGCTTGAGGTAATCCGACATGCCCTGGCCGCGGGTGCCGTCCTCCTTGCCGTTGTTGCCGGGCAGCACCAGACGCCCCAGCACCAGGAAATATATTATCCCGGTCGCCACCAGGGCCAGGCCGATGGGCGTGACGGAAAACAGTTCGAAATTCGCCATCTGCCGATCCGTCGGCAGCCCCTCATTCGCCGTGGCGATCAGGTCATTCAACAGGATCAGAGGGGAGGAGCCGACCATCGTCATGGTCCCGCCCAGGATCGCACAGAATCCCATCGGCATCAGCAGGCGCGCCAGCGGAATGCCGGTGCGCACGGAGATCCGGCTGACCACCGGCAGGAACAGCGCCGCGGCGCCGACGTTTTGCAGGAAGCTCGAAATCGTTCCCACAGTGCCGGACACAATCGGCAGCACCCGCTGTTCGGTGCTGCCGCCGTATTTCAGGATCCAGGCCGCCACCTTGTTCATGATCCCGGTCTTGTCCAATCCCGCCCCCACGATCATCACCGCAATGATCGAGATGACCGCGTTCGAGGCGAAACCGTTGAACAGCTCGTTCACATTGGCCAGGGACGACAGGCCGGGCAGGTAGCTGAGCATGCCCAGCAGAACCAGGATCAGGATCGCTGCCAGGTCGATGCGTATGACCTCGGAGACGAAAAGGAAGATGGTAAACCCCAGAACCAGCATGACCGCGGCCATTTCGGTGGTAAAAATAAGGTTCTCCATCACATCCTCCCTGTCCGTGCCCCGTAAAGTCCCAGGCCTTTCCCCCAGTCAGGCGGATCATTCCGCCTGTGACAAGCCTTCTTCGGTTCTTTTGCGCCGTTCGACCCGCTTAAGCTCGCCAACTCCCCCACGGATGTGCGAA
The DNA here is from genome assembly GCF_965228805.1 of Aliiroseovarius sp. Taxonomy (NCBI): domain Bacteria; kingdom Pseudomonadati; phylum Pseudomonadota; class Alphaproteobacteria; order Rhodobacterales; family Paracoccaceae; genus Aliiroseovarius; species Aliiroseovarius sp. The sequence goes on from NZ_CBDDIE010000003.1 coordinate 2,875,523, forward strand.
GAATGGTTTCAGCCGCGGCCTCCCATCAGCGACGCAGGTCACCTCAACTGATTTTGATTCCACAATAGAGGGAGGGTTTGGCCTGGCCTTGCTTCCTTCTGAAGCGGGCTATGATTTGACCCATACTTACGAGTAGCCAGGTTTCAGACGTTGGTCAGGCGTGCGGCGAATGGCTGCTTTCGCCCAGAGTGTCCAAGTTTACTCCCGACCCAAAGCCGCTGTTCGCTTCGGCGGCGGACGCTGCGTCGCAACGTTCCCCTAAGCGGGCATTGAAGGACCTTGCAGCAATCTGAAGCCTTTTACAGCGGCTATGCGGGACAAGTAGTCAGCCTTTTGTTCAAACAGGCTGCGGGAAGCCTTTGGGGCAAATCACATCGCGTCCAGCGTATGCGTTAGCCCGTTGCGGATATGGTCTTCCAGGAGCTGCTTGGCCTTCGCCGCATCACGGGCCAGCGCCGCGTCAAACATGGCCTTGTGTTCCAGAACCGCATCTTCGCCGCGATAGGTCAACACCAGCATCTGGTAGCGCAGGTATTTGTCATAGAGGGTCGAGTGCAGCGACAGAAGGTTCCTGGAGTTGCACGCCTCGATCATGGCCAGGTGGAACTCCCAGTCATAGCGCTTCCACAGCTCCTTTTCGGAGTGATCACCCGCCAGCATGCGCTGTTCCATCAGGTGCAGCTTGTGGTGGGCGGCGACCAGATTGCCTTCCCAGTCGGTGTCGCCGTTTTCGATCGACTCCTCCAGGGCATGGCATTCCAGCAGGACGCGCAGTTCGGCGATCTCGATCAGATCTTCGCGCGAAACGGGGGTGACGAAGAAGCCGCGTTGTTCGGGGGACTCGACGAACCCTTCGCTGGCCAGCCGGTTCAGGGTCTCGCGCAACGTCGACGAACTGGCCGAATAGCGTTGCTTCAACGCTTCCAGCTTCAGCTTGGCGCCGGGGGTCAGCTCACCAAAGATGATGTCGTGCTTGATCCGCTGATAGGTGCTGGACCCGACGGTGGTGAGCTGCTTGTTCATGCCTTTGTCCGTTTTTTTCTGGATTGCCATCTTAAGCAACACCTCCCCTCAATGCCTACAATAACTCAATAAATCAGCTAAAACAAAAAATATCAGATATTATTGCAAATCGCATTGCCTGGCCCTGGGGTGAGGCAACGCGGCAGGCGACTCGGTTTGCCCAGGAAACGAAGGCGCAGGAACTGCGCAGATCAGAGGGGCTGACCCGGTGCAGAATGTTCAAATTGCAATCGCGGGTGTGGGGCTGGTCGGCCGACGCCATGCGGATGCCATCAACCACCTCAAACACGTGACGCTTTGCGGCGTGGTGGATCCCAGCGACGCCGGGCGTGCCTTTGCCAGGGAACGCGGCGTGCCCTGTTGTGATACGCTGGGAGAGCTCTTTGCGGCGCAGTCGCCGGACGGGGTTGTCCTGGCGACACCGACGCTTCTGCATGTGGAGCAGGGGCTGGACTGCGTGCAGCGCGGTTGCCCGGTTCTGGTCGAAAACCCCTGGCCACCTCGGCCGAGGCGGCGCAGTTGCTGGTGGATCAGGCCGAAGCGGCCGATGTGCCCGTTCTGGTGGGGCACCACCGGCGTCACAACCCGCTGATCCGCAAGGCGCTGCCGGAAGATGCGATTATCACCACCGACGTGGGCTGGAACAAGAACGGGGTCGGGCAGCAGTTCGACATCCTGACGCCGGGCTCGATCCTGACGCCGGGCGGGTTTGCCACCATGGGTTTCGGCCCGCCCGGTGCCATCGGAGCCAAGCTAGCCGCACCTGATCGTGTGGTGGTCAGCCTAGTGGGCGACGGCGGCTTCGGTCAGAACCCGTCGATGCTGGCCACCGCGGTCGAGCTGGACCTGGGCATCATCTGGCTGGTGATGAACAACAACGCTTTCGGCACCATCGCGGGCCTGCAAAAGGCGCATTATGGCCTGACCTATGGCACGACCTTTCCGGGCTCGGCCGCTGCGCCCACGAACGGTCCGGGCTACGCGGACATCGCGCGGGCCTATGGCGCCGAGGGGCACCGGCTGAGCGCGGCGGATGAGCTGTTGCCTGCGTTGGAGGCGGCGATTGCCGGCGGCAAGCCCACCGTCCTGGACGTCCCGATGATCAACAACCCGACCCCCACGACCGGGCATTGGAACATCCTTGATATCTATTCGCCCGACAAGGATGTCAGCCACGTCGCGACGTGACGCAAACCGGGCCGGGGCAGGGATGCCTCGGCCTTTTCGGAGACCAAGCCATGTTCAAGACCATTCTGATCCCGCTCGCGCTCGACCATGCTGAGCTGTTCCCCAAACAGGTCGAGGTCGCGCGCCGCCTGCTGGCGCCCGGCGGGCGGATGCTGGCGGCGTCCGTGATCGAGGACATCCCGACCTTCGCAGCCGAATACATGATCGTGCGCCTGGACCCGCAGGAGGTACGCCGCGAAATGAAACGCGCCGTGGCCTCCGCCCTGAAACCCTATCCGGAAATCGAGAGCGCGATCCTGACCGGAAAGCCGGGTGTCGTCCTGGCGGACCATGCGGCCAGCCTTGACGCGGACCTGATCGTCACCTGCGCCAGCCGTCCAGGCAGCGATGGCTACGCACTGGGCTCCACTGCATCACGCCTGACCCGGAGGGCAAGCTGTTCGGTTGTGGTCGTGCGCTAGGCCACATGCCTCACGCAGCGGATTGAGATCCATCCGTCTGCTGCTCGCTTTCCACGTCGCCATGCCCGTTGTGGAATGCTTCAATGACCTCGGCCAGTGCGGCGGTCTCGGACTTGAGCACCTGGGTGGAGGCTGTGGCCTCCTCGAACATCGCGGCGTTCTGCTGAGTTGATTGGTCCAGCTGATTGGTCGCGTTGTTGATTTCCGAGATGGTAACGGACTGCTGATTGGTCGAACTAGCGATCTCCGCGAAACTGTCCGCCATCTCGGCAACCCCTGCGACAATCGACTTCAGGGCCTCTCCTGTTCTGGTTACAAGTTCAGCCCCGTCTTCAACCTGCTTGGAGCTATCATCAACAAAGCTGCCAACCTCTTTGGCGGCGGCTGCTGACCTTGCCGCCAGCTCCCGCACTTCGGAGGCGACCACAGCGAAACCGCGGCCGGATTCCCCGGCTCGTGCGGCCTCCACCCCGGCGTTCAGCGCCAGGAGGTTGGTCTGGAAGGCGATATCATCGATGAGACCGACAATCTTGCGGATCTCGGAGGACGAGGTCCGGATCGCATCCATGGCCGCAACCGTCCTGTCGACGACTTCGGCGTTGCTTTCCGCGTCCTGCCGGATCCGGGTGATCGTCTCGTTCACCCCGTTGACCGTATCCGAGGCCGTGCGCACGGAGGAGGACAGTTCGTCGATGGCAGAGGCCGTCTGTTCCAGGGTTGCGGCATTGTTCTCGGTTCGCCGGGCCAGATCCATGGCGGCATCGGCAATCTCTTCCGTGGCGCCACCGATCGAGCTGCTGCTCTCGGCGATCCTCGAAATCACGTCATCAAGGCTTTCCGCGGTGCGGTTGACGTTTTCACGAATGGTATCGAATACGCCACCGAATGCGCCCTCCATGCGGTAGGCCGTGTTGCCGGCAGATAGTTCCACCAAAGCCCGCTGCACCTCGTCGAGGCCCCGGTTGGTGACCCGGCAGATCTCGTTCACGCCTTCACAGACCTCGGCAAGGATGCCGTCCTTGTCCGACGTGTCCAGACGGTGCGAAAAGTTCCCAGCCGCGCAGGCAGTGAGGGCTGCGTTAATCTCGCGCGCGATGTCCTGATCGCGCTTTCGCTTGCGCTCTTCTTCCTCCAGGCGGGCATGCTGTTCGGCCCGTGCCCGTTGCTCTTCAGCCTCGCGCGCCGCACGATCGGCCTCGTCACGCTTGCGCGCTTCGGCATCCCGGTTCTGATTGTCCTGTATCGTTTCGCGGAACGTTACACAGGCACGGGCGATCGCTGAGATCTCGTCATAGGGGGATTGTGGCGGATCCTTGTCCAGATTGCCCGCAGCCAGCTCCTTGATGACATCCGCGGTCTGGGAAAGCGGAGTCGAGATGCGGTGGGAAATCAAGCGAATACGCGCCAGGAACAGGGCCACGACGGCCAATCCTGCCAACCCGGCCAGAAGAGCGGCAGCCGTTTGCGTGCGTGTGGCTTGCACTTCATGCTCCGATATCGCCTTCAGGATGTTGCTGCGAAGGGTTTCGAACACCGGTTCAGCGTCGGCAAAGCTGGCCGACACTGCCTGCCGAGTATCGCGTTCCGTGAAAGTGGCCTGCGCATAGTGCTGGAAGCTCTGATGATAGGCGTCCAACAGGCGCATCACCTCGTCGAATTTGGCCTCGGACGGGTAATAGCGCGCGGGAAACGCCTTGAACTCCTCCACACGTTTGCCCAGGCGATCCACGTATTTCTCCTGCACCCGCATGATGAAGTCCTTCTCATGTCGGCGCATCATCAGCATCTTGACCTGCATTTCGGGCTGATCGAGTTCTTTCAGGATGGTTTCGATCGCATGTACCGCCGCACGAAGTTCGCCTTCACGCCCCTCATCGGCGGTCAGGCCCAGGGCGACATTCAGCTCGGCAAGCTGCGCGAAGTTCACGCCATAGGTCGTGAAAGCCTGGTTCAACTGCTCGGCTGTTGCGACCTGATCGGTCAGGCCGCGCTGCTCCAACGCCGTCAACAGAGCCGCGATCTCGCGTTCCAGACCGATCTGAATGTCGGCGTGCCGTGTCAGGTACTTATGGTCCTTGCGCAGCAGAAAGTCCTTTTCGGCCCGCCGGACCTGCAGAAACAGGGCCTCGATCCTCGATACTGATTGCAGGAGGTACTGATTTCCGGCCATTTCGGCCGCCGTGCGCCGATCCAGCACGAACTTTCCGACGATCGCAGCGCCCAGGACCACGAACAGCATTGCGGCAAGAAGCAACAATCCACGCAGGTCCGCCTTAACAGTCTTCTTCCGGGTTCGGGACAAAGCCATCCGATACTCCTATTGAATAAGGGTACGGATGCTTAACAGCCTCAGGTTTCCAATGAGTGAATCGCCGTTTTCCCGCGAAGGTCGCACCTCTTGGATGTCGACCGTGCAGTTGTTGCGCAGGTCGGGAAAACCACATTGATGCTCTTGGCGCTTACCGCAGCGAAAGTCTGATTCCGCCCGTGCAAGGCAAACTTGGGGATGGTTGCTAACACGTGCGCTCCGAGAGTGTGGCTCGTGTGGTGCAATGTACTGCAGACCGTTTTCACCTAAAACTGCTTCGCACGGTGTGTTTGGCGACGTGAGCTTGTCGAATTGCCCTCGTCCATCGGCTTACCCATCCGATGACCAGAGGAAATTTGTCACCCTTGCACCGTAAGGTGGGATTTTTCCGAAATCGTGTTGGCCCCCAGGAAATCGACAAGGCGCATGGTCAGGTTCCTGCGCCGCGCTTTTTCCGGCCAGACTGCGTGCATTGGGAGCCTGGGTTGCGACCAGCTCGGCAGGATTTGCACCAGAGTGCCGGCCTCGATCTCTTGCGCAACAAGTGCGATCGGCATGTTGCCGACCCCAACCCCCGCAATGGTGGCGGATTTTACTGCGTGTATGCTTTGCACCTGGATGCGGCAATTCTGTTGCTGAATGACGCAGGTGGTTGCGTCCCGGGTCAAAGTGACCTCGTCCGAGCTGCCCTGCATGGCGACATGGGGCAGCTCGCCCAGGTCCTCAGGGGCGGTGATCTGCTGGGTGCGGTGCAGGAAGGCAGGGCTCGCCACCAGAACATGCCGGATATCGGCCAACTTGCGCTGTAGAAAACTGGAATCCTTCAGCTTTCCCAAGCGGATGCTAAGGTCAAATCCGTCTTCCAACATGTCGATGACCTGGTCGGAATAGGCCAGAGACAGGGCGACGTTCTGGTGGATGGCGGCAAATTCCATCAACCTGGCCTCGATTTTTGGGTCGGGAATGAACGCGGGGAGGGCAACGTGCAGGGCGCCAACGATCTGCTCGCGCTGGTCCTGGATGTCATCGACCGCGTGCTGGATGGCCGCGAGCCCGCCCCCGGCGGCGGTGAGTAGCTTGCGGCCCGGCTCGGACAGGGTCAGCTTGCGCGTTGTGCGATAGAGCAGGGTTTCGCCCAGGTGGTCCTCCAACCTGGAGACGTGATGGCTGATCACCGACGGCGAGACGCCGCATTTCGTGGCCGCCTTGCCGAAGCCACCGGTTTCCGCCACGGCCACAAAGGCCGCGATGCTTTGCAGGTATTTGTACATTATTCCATCATATCGAAGAATGACATCGGGAAAAGGTGGGTTATCCATGAATTCCCCGGCCCCTAGGTTCTGACCAAACGGAGAGAACCATGAACACAACCACCCACGTCATCACCCGCAACGGAGAGAAATACCTGGCACAGTTGTGCAAGCATTTCGGCCACAAGATCGAGGTCGAGCAGACCGAGACCCAAGCCATTTTCCATTTTGGCGCCGGTCAGGCCACGGTCAGGATCACCGATCGTGGGCTGGAGCTGGGGGCGCAGGCATCGACCGCCGCGGGGCTTGAGAAGGTTCAATCGATCCTTGGGTCGCATCTGGAGCGGTTCTCTTTTCGTGAGAACCTGGTGGTCACCTGGCCTGGCCAGGACATGACCCGCAACACGGAGACCGCATGATGAACCGCGTCGCCCTGGCCGTGCTGGCCCTGTCCGCCCTGACCTTGAACGCTGCCGCGCCCCTGTCTGCGCACGAAGCCCCGGCGCATGCGCACGCCCAGCTAGTCCCGATCCCGGACTATGCGCCGCCCGAAGGTGGGGCCAGCGGGGCGGCGGCCCTGGTGGCGGCCAAGGCCTTCCTGGCAAGTTTCGAAGGTCACGAGACCTCTGAGTTCATGTTTGATCTGGACGCCCAAACGCGCACCATGTGGTCGAACCTGCCGGCGGGCATCGTCAGCCGGGCCGGTGTCTCGGTGGGTGACATGTCAGATCACCAGCGCGGCTTGCTGTTCGACTTCCTGGCCGCCTCGCTGGGTGCCGAAGGCTATCAAAGCGTGATGGAGGTCATGGCGGCCGAAGCGTTCCTGAGCACCGATGCTCGTGCCGAGCGCCTGCAATGGGCGCCGGAGAACTACTGGGTCTCGTTCTACGGCATCCCGGATGCACAAGCTCCCTGGGGTTGGCAGTTCGGCGGGCATCATATCGGGCTGAACCTGTCCATCGAAGGCAACCGGGTCGAGACCATGTCGCCTAGCTTCATCGGCACGGAACCCGCGATTTTTTCCCTGAACGGAGTGGATTACGAGGCGGTGATCGACATGCACCTGGCTGGGCATGCGGTTTATGCAGCGCTGGATGCAAGGCAGAAGCTTGCCGCCGATGCGGGCTCCGTGCCCGAGGACGTGCTGACCGGCCCGGGCAAGGATGGTGTCATCCCCCCGGTAATTGGTCTGTCCGCGGCGCAGATGACCGGCGCGCAACGAGCGCTTCTGCTGGCCGCGATCCGCGAGTGGGTCGCGGTTCAACCTCAGGAAAATGCGGGTCCGCGCATGGCCGAGATCGAGGCAGGCCTGGACCAGGTCCACTTTGCGTGGACCGGCAACGACACCGTGAACACGCCAACCTACATGCGCATCCAGGGGCCGACCCTGATCGTCGAGCTTCTGTCGACCGGTGGAAACGTAGGGGCCAGCGCGGCAGGGCAGGGCCACTACCACACAATGTATCGCAACCCGACGACGGAGTATGGGCAGTAGTCCGTACAACCGATGTTTGAGGTTGTGTGACTGGACGCCTGACAAATGCAACATATACATCGGCTCGGGACATGCCTCGCGTTTCTGGCGGCTTATTCGGCGCCCGGATATGCAGAGACGGCGCTGCTGAGCAATGGTCGGATCTATACTGGCGACAGTCGCCAGCCATTGTCCCAAGTGCCCGTGATGGAAGATGGGTCGCTCTCGACCGCGGGGTCCGATTGGCCGGTTGTGCAGGACATGAAATCCTGGAACGGGATCGAAGCGCTTGTGACCCGCCGGCCCCCCTTTTGGGGAACGCCTGGGCGAGACCCTGGCCCATGCCGAGGCGGCGACGCCGGAAGAGCTCTTTATGTTCTGCACGCAAAACGGTGCGCGCGTTCTGGGCATCGAAGATACCGCCGGTTCGATCGAGGTCGGCACATCTGCGGTTCTTCTGGTGCTGAACCAGAATGTCTTCACCGTGAACCCGGACAAATTCACCGAGACCTTTCCTGTGCAGGTCTGTCTTCACCGCTAACCGCTGCTGCGAGCAAACTGACGTAGCCATAAAATCACCCCTGAATGAAAGCCTTAGCCATGAGTACTCACACACTTGCCAAATCCGAAATCATCCTGCACTGGCTGGTCGGCCTGGGTATGATCGCCCTGATCGGGGTCGGTCTCTACATGAGCCGGAACGAGGTCTACAGCCTTTACCCGATACACAAGTCGGTCGGCGTGATCCTCTTCGTGGTCATCGCGTTGCGCGCGGTGATCCGCCTGCGCAAGGGGTGGCCGTCCCCGATCAGCACCGGCAAGCGGTGGGAGCACAAGCTGGCGCGCGTCATGCATTGGGTGCTGATCATCGGCACCCTGGCCATGCCCTTGTCCGGAATGATGGATGCAGTCATGGCCGGGCGGGGGCTGTCGGTCTTCGGCGCCGAGCTTGTTGCGTCGAACATGGGGGGCTCAGGTCAACCTGTTGCGATCAACGCCGCCCTGTCTGATGCGGCCTCGGCTGTGCATGGACTGTTTGGTAAAGTCCTGATCGCGGTGATCCTTCTGCACGTGGTCGGTGCGCTGAAGCACCATGTGGTCGATAGGGATGTTACCCTGCGCCGCATGTTGGGCCGGGCTTGATATGCCCGGCGACAGGGGTGTCAGGCGAGCTTGCCGCCTGACACCCGCGCCTTGGTCACCCCGGAAATGGTTGATTTCAGGTCGCGCGACCGGTCACGTGTTCGCCGAGTTTCCGTTCCGTAGGGCGACGCGGCCAGAAGCGCCATGACCTCAGCCGCGCCTTGGTGGAATGCGCCGGGCAGGCCGATGTCCGCGAAGCTCCGGGCAATCTGCAACATCTCGTCCTGCCAACGCGCAGCATCGCAGGGCAGGCGCGGGATATTGGCACGCGCGCGGTCTGCTAGGGCGGTCTGACTGTTTGCAATCTCGTCCAGGAAGGGCGAAAGAAACCCGTGCGCCTGGGCTCCCAGCATCACGTTGCACAGCAGGGCGTTGACGCCCTTGGTCATGGCCGCATAGCTGGTCTTGAAAGCGGAGGCCTGACCGATCGGACCCGCAAGCTCAACAAGTGTGAACCCGGACCCATCCAGGCCGTGCAGCAGCTCCAGGTCCTGGCCGCAGGCATAGAGACGGGGTCGGCCCTCGGCAGAGGGAGGAGGTCCGATCAACCCGCCGTCCAGAAATGTCACGCCCAGTCGCAGGAACTCGACCGCAATCTCGTTGACCAGCCCCGGGGCAATCGCATTTGCTTCGACGAAATGGGGCCGACATCCTGTCTTGGCCAGGATCACCGCGACCTCCTGCGCGACCGGTTTGGCGTGTTGCGTGGGCAATACTGAAAACAGGATGTCGCTGCTGGTGACGAGGTCGTGCAAACTGCCCACCTCCGTCACACCCGCTTCGGCCGCGCGGTTGCGACTTTCGGTCGATCGGCCTGCCAGCTGGGCATGGACATGGTGACCGACGGTCCGGAATGCCCCGGCCAAGGCCGCACCCATCTCTCCCATGCCGATCATGCCGATCCGCAGCGGTGTCATACCGGATCGCCCAGAACGGCCGTGGCGACGGCCTGCAGGCAGCAGCCCTCGGGCAGCACGGCCTGGTGGGCCTGGCGGGCTGGCCGGTGGTCCGGGTCCGGCCAGAGCTGTTCCCAATGGGGATTGACCAGGGCGCGGTCGGCCTTGTCGGCGAAATACAGATCCAGCTTGACCACGTCATCCAGCGTTGCGCCGCCTGCCTCCAGGATCGCGTCGAGGTAGTCGAAGACCAACGCCACCTGATGCGCCTTGTCCGCCGGGTAGGTGCCGGTCTCCAGCTGCTTGCCAAGAATGCCCGATGTGATCAGAACCCCACGATGCCGTGCTGCGTTTGGGACCGGGTTCACGTGTTGCGCCGCCCGGGGCGTATGGATTGCGCGCACCATCAGGCACCGCCTTTCTGGTGGCGGATCGGGTTTTCCAGCCAGCCCAGTGGATCGATCCCGATGCCGATCACGCCGCGTTCCTCGCCCAGGAGCACGCTCTTGTGGCCGCGCGGAAACCGTCCCGCGCCCTTGCCGGTTGTTCCGAACGAGATCAGGTCGCCCGGTTCCAACGTGAAATAGCGGCTGGCCTCGGCGATGCATTCCTCGATCGAGAAACGGTAGTTGCCGGTGTGGTCGCGGGCAAAGATCTCGTCATTCAGGGTTGCGACAACACCAAGGTCATTGGGGTCGGCGACCTGATCTGCCGTGGTGATCCAGGGCCCCATTGGACCGAAGGTGTCGGTGCCCTTCGAACGGGTATGGTAGACGTAATAGGCGTCGGTGTCGTCCGGCCCATTCAGGTGGCGCCAAGTGTAGAACTCCGGCCGCGCCATGTCGCGATCGTACGTTACCGCGATACTGTCCTTCTGGAACTTCAGCCCATGGCTGGTCACGTCATTGTGGATCAGGTAGCCGAAGACGTGGTCCAGCGCCTGCTCGGGCTCGATATGTTTGGCGCGTTTGCCGATCACCGCGCAAAGCTCCGGTTCCGGGATCACCGCGCCCCAGTCGGGATCGACAATGATCGGTTTGCCATGCCCGGTCAGCGCCGAGGGCGGTTTGAGGAAGAAATTCGGCACGCCCGGGTCGCGATGTGCCTTCTTCATCAGCTCCTTGTTGTTGAAGGCCACGCCCAGGATCTTGGAGGGGTTGGGCAGCGGGGCGGCCCAGTCGGGGTCTCCGCCCACCGGGGTGACTTGATCGACCGTTTGGGCCAGGGACGCCGGGATGCCAGCCTCGACCAGCTCCAGTACCGAGGGGATCGGGGACAGCCCGGCGGCGGCGCAGACTTCGACCAGGCGGCGGGGGGCGCCGTCGGTTCCGGCCATGACCGCCACGCGGCGGCCTGCTTCAAGAAGGGTTCCGAATTTCATCGCGCTCACCAGCTGGCCAGGAAGTCTTCAAGGGTGACGGGCGCGGCGTCCATCAGCGGCGCCTGCACCGGCACGCCCTCGAATTCGCTGGCTTCCATGAACCACTTCTTCGGCGCCGGGAAACCCCAGAGCTGCGAGCGGCGGGTGTCGGACAGCTCCCAGCGTTTTGGTGCATGGTCGATGTCGATCACATTGTAATGGCTCGAAAAAATCTCGATCCTGTGCCCATCTGGGTCGCAGAAGTAGATGAAGAACGCATTTCCGATTCCGTGACGCCCCGGCGCGCGGTCCATGGTGTCGGCCAAGCCCAGCGACGCCATGACGTCGGCGGCGTGAATGATCGAGCTGATTTCCGGCGTGTGATAGGCGAAATGGTGCAGTCGGGGCCCCGGGCCATTGCCGAACACCACGTCCTGCGTATTGTTCTTGCGCTTCAGCCAGACGCCCCACATCTCGTTCGTGCCGTCCTTGGCGGTGTATTCGGTCAGGCGAAAGCCCAGGTCGTTGTACCACTGATAGGCGCCGGCCACGTCGTGGCAGGCGATCTGGATGTGATCGAGGAAGGCCAGCTTGCCGCCCGCGTGGGTGTGAAAGCGCTGCATGCGGTTTTCCGACTGGTCCATGGTGGCGCAGAACTCGATGGGCACACCGACACCATCGGTCAGCTGCAGGGTCAGCCCCTGATAGGGGCGGGTGACGAACTCGGCCTTGTCGCCACGGGCATTGAAGAACTCATGAGCGCGTTTCAGGTCGTCGTCGGAAAACATGCGATAGCCGATCCGACGCACCACGCCGGGGCCAACGACTTCGGTCTTTTCGAAGACAAGCGAATGGTGGCCGGTTTCCTCGATGGCCCGCAAGCAGAGCATGCTGTCATCGTGCTGGGTGACCTCGAAGCCCAGACCGGTCTCGTAAAAGTACCGGGTCTTGTCCAGGTCACGGCTGGTCAGGACCACGTGGCTGAGGCGGGTGATGTTGAAGGGGATCGAGAGGTTGGGTTCTAGGATCGACATGAGGACACCATTCGTTGGTTGTTTGTAGCAACCCTATGGGCTGGCCAACGAAGGATGAACGCGGAACTCTTATGATTTCATCATGTGAAATTAAATGGGCGCCGACCTCGTTCAAGCCAAAGCTTCGAGGCGTTCGACCGCCTGGCGCATCTGGTGCAGGATATCGTTGCGGTCGGCGCGGGCGCCGCGAAAGAAGGTCACGCCGATCGTGGCGTTGAGATGCCCGTGGATGAACACCGGCATGGCCACGGTGGTGGTCTGCGGGTCGATTTCGTGGTCGCGTTCCGCGTAACCGAGGTGATGCACCTGAGCCAGGATCGGGCGCATGCGGGCGTCCAGCTCGTCGGGGGACAACAGGGTCATTTCCTCCTCGCGCAGCCGTTTGTAGAGCTGCATCCGTTCCTCTTGCGGACAATGGGCCAGGAAGGCGCGGCCATGGGCGCGGACCAGAAGGTCCAGCCGTTTCTGCAGGGTCGAATGAGTATGCGCGAGCGGGCTTTCGGGAATGGTTGACAGGCGTACGACCATCGCCGTGTCCCCCAATGTGGCAAGTGCTGCGGGCCATTTGATGGCGCCAGTCAGCTCCAGCAGCACCTCCTTGGCGTGCTCCAGAAACAACGGCAACCCGTGGTAGCCCGCGCTCAGTTCCAGCACCTTTTCGGTCAGGGTATAGCCAACCCGACGGCCGTGGTTCTGCACCAGGCCGAGGCTGACCAGGGTTTCGACAATGCGTACCACCGTGGCAGCGGGCAGGCCGGTTTTCTGCTGCAGATCGCTGATGCGCGACAGGTTTTGCCCGTTCATCGCACGCAGGACCGCAATGGTACGTTCAACCGACCGGATTTTGTCGAAGGAGGGCATTGGAGGCAGTCCGGATAGGGGGTGGTGGCGGAGTGAAACGCCGCCGATCTTGCCGGAGGCGCCGAGAATGTCAATCGAGACGCATTGTCGCCCGCGGTCGCGGGCGGACCTGTAGTTGTCGATTGGTTTCATGTGGTGAAATGACTGATCAGGCGGCTTTCACTTGCGCTGACCTTCCCCGAAACCGGGTGCAGATGCGTTTGAACAAGAAAGTGATGCCAATGGATCGGTTCATCATGGTTGCTCCCAACGGAGGGCGAAAGACGAAGGCGGAGCATCCGGCGGTGCCAATTTCGATCCCGGAGTTGGTGGACAGTGCACGGGTCTGCCACGCGGCTGGGGCGCAGGCGTTGCATGCGCATGTGCGCGATAATGACGGGCAACATGTGCTTGACGCCGGGCTATATCGCGAGCTTTTGGCAGAGTGCGCACGATGTGTTCCCGGGATGCAGGTCCAGATCACGACCGAAGCGCTGGGCAGGTATTCGCCCGCGCAACAGCGCCAGCTTGTCAGGGCGGTTCAACCCACCCAGGTGTCGGTCGCCTTACGCGAACAAGACCCGGATGGGGAGGCTGCCGAGGCCCGCGACTTCTATTTCTGGGCGGCCGAGGCAGGTCTGGAGAGCCAGCACATCCTGTACTCGCCCAGGGAACGCCAGTGGCTTGAAAGGCTACAGGACCGTGGGATCATTCCGCAGCTACGCCAAAGGGTCCTCTATGTGCTAGGTCGCTATGAGGATGGCCTGGCGAGTGATCCGCGCAACGTTTCCGCCTTTGTCGCGGCCGGGAGCCGCGACGTGCGCTGGATGGTCTGTGCCTTTGGGCAGAGCGAAACGGATTGTCTGGCCGAAGCCCACGCCCTGGGTGGCGAAATGCGCGTGGGGTTCGAGAACAACTGCCTGAATCGCGACGGAAGGGTTGCGGCGGACAATGCGCATCGGGTCATCGACCTGATCGCGGCGCTGGACCTGCACAGATGAGCGCCATGTGTCCCGGGACAGATCCCGGGCGGCGAAGGCTCCGGGGCGTGGCGCGGCGCTCATCCCCCATATTGCCCAGGCGAACACCCCATATGTTTGCGGAACTGCCGGTTGAAATAGGACACGTCGTTGAAACCGGCCGAATAGGCGATCGTCGACACCAGCACTCTTGCATCGCTATTCCTGCGGTCGCGAAGAAGTTGACAGGCGTGGGAAAGGCGCTTTTGCAGAAGGTAGTCGGTTGGCGTGGTGCCAATCAGTGCAAAGGCGCGTTGCAGCTGGCGCAGCGGGATGCCCAGGTCGTTTGCGACGTCCTGGATCGTCAGCGCGTTGGTCTTGAACATGCGATCAAGATAGGCCAGTCCCCGTTTCAGCAGGTCAGCGCCGCTGACATCCGCATCAATCGACCGCGCGTTGCCGCGTTGGGTCCCTTCGAACAGAAGCGCCCCCAGCAGCCCGAACACCGCCTCGCGCAGATAACCCGACTGTTCCGCATTGCCTTCTGGTTCGAAAGCCTTGGCCAGGGTCGCCCCCATGGCCATGGTGATGTAATCGCTGCGCGGCAAGTAGATTCCGCCCTGTGCCGAAGCGCCAAAACGCTCCAGCACCTCGGTCCGAGGCAGGTGGATCGACATCTGGCGGCTGAAGGCGCCGAAGAAGGAGAAATCCGACGGCTCGGCGCTGTCGATGAGGATCATGTCGCCGGGTTGCAACAGCTGCGCCGTCTCATTCTGGGCCATCAGTGCGCGGCCTTCCTCCTGCACGATCAGAAAGAAATTCTCGCCGCTGTCGCGGCTGATATCCGCCTTGCTGCGACGGATCGTATGCAAATCCTTGGCGACATGGGCGATCTCGAACCCGGCGCGGTCTTCGAGGTGGATGATGCCGTTCATCCGCGCGTTCTGATGTGGCGCTTGGGCCTGGAAGGCGCCGCAGATCTCCAACAGGTTGTGCTGGAAACGTTCGACGGACATTTCCGTCGGTGCCATGCTGGTCAACAACTTCCACACTCCTCCCATCTTGGCTTGCAGCTCATGACGCGCCGGATCTCATCCGGCTGTCGCGCCTGTCCAAGCCTGAGGTCGCCTGAGTCCAAGACGACCGATCTCAATTCACTTAACATGTTAAGTCATCTAGGGGAAGATTGAGGAAGAGCGCATGCCAAACTTCGCAATGCTCATTGATGGTGAACAGGCGACTGCCCAGCACACCTTTGCGGTGACAAACCCGTCAACCGGTGAACTGGTCGGCATGGCGCCACAGGCGACCCTGTCCGACTTGGACCGGGCCGTGGCAACAGCCCAGACCGCCTTTGAGGCCTGGTCGCGCGTCAGCGACGCTGATCGGGCGGAGGCCTGCGCGGCCATCGCAGCGAAGATCGGCACCCATGCCGAGGAGCTGGCCCAACTTCTGACCTGCGAACAGGGCAAACCGCTCAAC
Source organism: Aliiroseovarius sp. (assembly GCF_965228805.1). Taxonomy (NCBI): domain Bacteria; kingdom Pseudomonadati; phylum Pseudomonadota; class Alphaproteobacteria; order Rhodobacterales; family Paracoccaceae; genus Aliiroseovarius; species Aliiroseovarius sp. The sequence goes on from NZ_CBDDIE010000003.1 coordinate 2,890,941, forward strand.
GGGCTCGGCTCAAGGTTCGAACTTGGTGGCGCACAGGCCTGGGCATCGGTCACGGCCGGGCTTTCCCTGCCGATGAAGGTTCTGCAGGACACGAACGAAGGCCGGGTCGAACTTCACCGCCGTCCGATTGGGGTCGTCGGGTCGATCACGCCCTGGAACTGGCCTCTTATGATTGCGGTCTGGCATATCCTGCCGGCCATCCGCACCGGCAACACGGTGGTGGTCAAGCCGTCGCCCTTCACGCCGCTTTCGACGCTGCGCATGGTCGAGCTGATGAATGAGGTCCTGCCCAACGGGGTGGTGAACGTGGTTTGTGGCGATGATGCGGTGGAGAACATCGGCGCGGCCATGTCGGCGCACCCAGGCATCCGCAAGATGGTCTTTACCGGCTCGACCGCAACCGGCAAGCGCGTCTATGCCAACGCTGCGGAGACAATGAAACGCCTGACGCTGGAGCTGGGCGGCAACGATGCCGGGATCGTTCTGCCTGACGTGAACCCCGAAGAGATTGCCGAGCGCCTTTTCTGGGGCGCCTTCATCAACAACGGCCAGACCTGTGCGGCGATGAAACGTCTCTATGTGCATGAAGATGTCTACGACGAGGTCTGCTCTGCGCTGACCGAGTTTGCGCGCAACATTGTGGTGGGGGACGGACGGGACGAAGGTAGCGTGCTGGGCCCCTTGGCCAACGAAATGCAATTCGACAAGATCAGATCTCTGGTGGATGCCTCCCGCGCCAAAGGTCGCGTCCTGCTGGGTGGGGAGCCCGGCGAAGGATTGTTTTTTCCGCCGACCATGATTTCCGACCTGGAGGCCGATGACCCGCTGGTTGCCGAGGAACAGTTCGGGCCGGCTCTGCCGATCATCCGGTACAGCGATGTCGAAGATGCCATCGCCCAGGCCAATTCCGGGGAGAACGGGCTGGGCGGTTCGGTCTGGTCGAAGGACATCGCGCACGCAAAGCGGATCGCCGCCCGGCTGGAATGCGGCTCGGCCTGGATCAACAGCCATGGCGGGCTGAACCCGATTGCCCCGTTCGGCGGGCGCAAATCCTCGGGCCTGGGCGTCGAGTTCGGCGAAGAGGGGCTGGCCGAATACACCGACATTCAAGTCATTCACTGCTGAGGACAAGACCATGGAACAATTCGATTACATCGTTGTTGGCGGAGGTTCATCCGGATGCGTGATGGCCGCGCGCCTGTCCGAGGCTCCCGGTGTCAAGGTTCTGTTGATCGAGAGCGGCCGCAGGGATGCCTCGCCCTGGATCCATATTCCTGCCACCTTCTTCAAGGTGGTCGAAAAGGGCATCGATGTGATCCCCTACGTGGGCGAGAAATCGAGCCGTGTGAACGGGCGGGACTCGGTCGTGTTGCAGGGCCATGTGATCGGCGGCGGCTCGTCGGTGAACGCGATGCTCTACGTGCGCGGCCAGGCGCAGGATTATGACCATTGGGCGCAACTGGGCAATTCGGGCTGGGCTTACAAGGACGTGCTGCCGACCTTCCGCGACCTGGAATGCAACATGGAGATCGCCGACGCGTTTCACGGCAATGATGGCGAACTGCAGGTCTCGGAGACCGGATTTCACCACCCGTTGTCGCGCGCCTTCATCCGCGCCGCCCAACAGACCGGCATTCCCTACAATCCCGATTTCAACGGCGCGGATCAGGCAGGGGTGGGGTTTTACCAGACCACCACCACGCGGGACGGCAAGCGCTGTTCCTCGGCAGTGGCTTTTCTGCGCAAGGCCGAGGGCCGCGCGAATCTGAAGATCATGACCGAAACCCGCGTCGCGCGCCTTTTGTTCGAGGGGACCCGCGCCACCGGGGTCGAACTGGATACCGGGACCCGGATTGGGGCTGCGGGCGAGGTGGTGCTGTGCGCCGGGGCCATCGAAACCCCGCGCCTTATGCAACTGTCCGGTCTGGGCAATGCCTCGGAGCTGGCTGGGCACGGGATCGAGATCATCGCCGACCTGCCCGGTGTGGGTGAGAACTTCCAGGATCACCTGGAAGCCAACGTGCAGTGCTACACCCGCGACCCGATCTCATTCTACAAGCAGGACAAGGGGCTGCGGGCGGCCTGGCATATGGCGCAGTACAAGCTGTTCAGGTCGGGGTTGCTGACTTCGAACGTGGTGGAAAGCGGTGGCTTCGTTGACGTGTCGAACGCGGGCATTCCGGATGTCCAGTTCCATGTGATCCCCTTCTTGGTCGGCTGGGTTGATAGCCCGCCGATCGAGGCGCATGGCATGTCGATCAACCCCTGTTTCCTACGCCCGCGCTCGCGCGGGTCGGTCAAACTGCGTTCGGCAAATCCAAAGGACAAGGCGCTGTTCGATGCGGGCAGTTTCTCGGACCCGGAGGATCTGGAAGTGCTGCTGCGCGGCACCAGGAAGGCGATCGAGATCTTCCGTGCGCCGGAACTTCAGAAGCTGGTCACCGGTTTTGCCAAGCCGGGGCCAGAGAAACTGGATGACGACGAGGCGCTGCGTGACTGGATCCGTCAAAGCTGCAAGACCGTGTTCCACCCGGTTGGCACCGCCAAGATGGGCCCGGCCAGTGACCGATTGGCGGTGGTCGATGGCGAGCTGCGGGTCAGGGGCGTGCAGGGGCTGCGTGTCGCGGATGCGTCGGTCATGCCCACTCTGGTCTCCGGCAATACCAACGCCCCCATAATGATGATCGCGGAGCGCGCGGCACGTTTCATCACCGGAAAAGAGGTGCTGACCTCGGGCGATCTGCCGAAAACGGCCTGATATTTCACAATCCAAGGGAGGATATTGACGTGAAGACGAAACTCTATGCGGGTCTTGTGGCCATGGGTGGGCTGATGGCCCCGGGCCTGGCACTGGCCGATGTCAACTGCGGGGCCAATACCGGCGAAGCGGCGACTGGCGCGCCGATCAAGGTTGGCGGCATTCACGGCAACGCGGCACCGGGTGATTTCTCGGCGGCAACCGACGCGGCAGCGGCCTATTTCGCCTGTGTGAACGCCAATGGCGGCGTGCATGGGCGGCCGATCGAATACATGGTCGAAAACGATCAGTGGAACCCGGAACTGGCCGCCCAGGCCGCGTCGAAACTGGTCGAGGACGAGGGCGTGATCGCGTTGGTCTCAAACGGCTCCTTTGTCGAGATGAGTGTCAACGCGCCGCTCTATGCGAACAACAACATCATGTCGATGGCGGCGGCCTGCGCGGTGTCCGAGTGCTTTGAAAGCTCCAATATCGTGTCGACCAACCAGGGGCCGCTGCCCTCGTCGGTCGGGGCGGCGATGTATGCAGTAGAAGAGCTGGGCGCGACCAATGTCAGCTGTATCGGCCTGGCGATCCCGTCGGTCGGCAACTGGTCCTGTGGTGCGGTCGAAGGCTATATGCAGTCCAAGGGGTTGGCCGGATCCTCGGTGCTCCTGAACCCTGCGGCGCCGGACGTGAACTCGGCCCTGTTGGAGGCGATCGCCTCAGGGGCGGACTCGGTTCTGGTGAACCTGCCTGCCGGCTTGGCAATCGCCTTCATGGCGGCGGCGCAGGAACAGGACCTGGGCGATCTGTACAGCTGGACCAGCTCGACCCCCCTTTATGACGCTTCAGTGCCCGGCGCGCTGGGAGATTATTGGGACGGCAGACTGTTCGTCAGCGCCGAGCTGACCACGCTGGATGGGACCGGCCCGGACAACCGGAACTGGATGGCAGTGATGCAGGCCTTTGCTCGCCCAGAGGATCCGCGCGACACGTTCAGTCAGTCGGGATACCTGGCGGCGAAGTACTTTGTGGATACGCTGATGGGCATGGAGCCCGCGCTGCTGGATGACCGGGCCGCCGTGACCGAAGCAATCAAGGCGATTTCCGGCTACAGCTCGGACCTGGCCTGCGGCCCCTATTATGTGGGCGAGGCTGACCGGCATATGCCGAACCACGCTGGGATCATGGTGGTGGTCCGGGATGGCGGTTTTGAAACGGTGCGCGGCTGTTTCGAATATGAAGGTCCCTATTTCGCCGAACTGATCGAAGCCGAAAAGGCCATTGGTCTGCGTTGAGCTCCCGTCTGGTGGTCCGCCCTCACGGGTGGACCCCTTCTTTTCTGGATTGGATCAAGATGTCCAAGTTACTGACTTTTTTCCTCTACGGTCTCGGCATGGCGGTGATCTGCCTGCTTCTTGCCTGGGGCAAGCCCCCCAAGGTCGTCGGGCTGTTCGTGGTCTCGGGCCTGGCCGTCGGTTCGCTCTATGCGCTTGGCGGGATCGGCCTGGTGGTGCTTTATCGCGCGACCGGGGTGTTGAACTTTGCCAACGGGGCCATCGGTGCTTTTGGGGTCATGCTGGCCTGGCAGCTGGGCGAATGGGGCTGGCCCGGGCCGGTGACCTGGACCCTGGGCATCCTCGCGGCGGCCAGTCTGTCGCTGGGCTATGGGCGCTATTTGGCCCCGGCGCTGGCCTGGAGGGACACGGTGGTCAAGGCGGTGGCCACGCTGGGGTTTGCGCTGATCGTACTGGGGCTGACCGCCTTCCTGTGGGAGGACGACGTGCGCCGCTTCGTGCTGCCCACGGACAAGCAGGCCGTCATGGTGATGGGGCTGCGGGTCACGGTGACCCGGTTGATCGTCGTGCTGGCCGCGGTCGGAATCGTGGTGGGGATCTGGCTCTATCTGGCGCGCACCCGTACCGGGTTGCAGATGCGCGCCCTGGCCGATGACCGCGACCTGGCGGCGCTGATCGGCGTGCGGATCCTGCGGGTCGAAACCATCGCCTGGGGCCTGTCCGGCCTGATCGCCGGGTTTACCGGGCTGATGTTCGGCGATCTGATCCGGCTGGAGCCCTTCGTCATTACCTTCCTGGTCATCCCATCGATCGCAGCGGCGATCTGTGGTCGGCTGGAGAACCTGATCCTGGTCCTGGTCGGCGGCCTGTCGATCGGCGTGGTCGAAAGCCTGTTGACCTTGTCACCGCTGCTGAAATCCTTCCGCCCGATGGCGCCCTTTCTTATTGCCGCGATCGTGCTGATCTGGATGCAGCGCGGCCAGAAACTTGTCTTTGCGAGGGACTGAACATGCCTTTTCAGCTTACCCGGGATGGCTGGGCTGGCCTGGCCTTTGCGGCCCTGATGTTCCTGCTTCTGCCTTCCCTGGCGGGCGGGCAATGGGTCAAGATCTTTACCTCCACCAGCTGTTTCATCATGGCGGCCGCCGGCGTGGCCTTCATGTATGCGCGGTTGGGCATGGTTTCGTTGGGGCAGGTGGGCCTGATGGCGGTCGGCGGCTGGGTCATGCTGCGCATGAACCATGCCTCCACTTTCCCGTTCGAGGTGAACCTGGCGGTCTCGGCCGCTGTCACGATGTTGTTCGGCTGGCTGCTGGCTTTGCCGGCGCTCAGGATGCGCGGGCTTTACCTGGCGCTGATCACCCTGATGGCGGCGGGCGGGATCGAAGTGGTCCTGTCCACCGTGCGTTTCCCCAATGGGGGAGAGGGGTTCTGGGGCGTGATGCCCTCGGCCGCCGCACCGTTCCGACGTCCCGCGATCGCGCAGAGCGATGCGGCCTATCTGCGCTATGTCATCGCGGTGGTGACCCTGGGCTTCCTGGTGCTGGCGGGGCATCGAAAACTTCCGCCCGGACGGGCCTGGGCCATGATCCGCAGGTCCGAGGCAGCGGCCTTGGCCTCGGGGCTGAACGTCGTTTACTACAAGGCTTGGGCCTTCGGGTTGGCCGGGTTGATGGCCGGTGTGTCGGGCGGGCTGCTGGCCGGGGCGCTGGGCCTTTTGGACCCGGCCACGTTCCGCGCACCCGAAAGCATCCTGCTTTTCGCCCTGGCGGTGGTCGGCGGAGCCCGTTTCTGGCTGGGTGCAGTGGTCGCAGGGGTGCTTTACCGCGTGCTCCCAGCCTTGTTCAACGACTGGGGGCTCGACGCCGATCTGGCGCTGATCGTCTTTGGGGCAGGGCTGCTGCATGCGGTCATTACAGCCCCCGATGGGATTTCCGGACAACTCATCGGGCTCCTGTCCCGTATCGGAGGCAAACGCGCATGATCGAGCTTGAGAACCTGTCGGTGAATTTCGGCGGCGTGGTTGCCCTGGATGCGATCTCTGCCACTTTCACGGCGCCCGTTTCCGGCATCATAGGCCCCAATGGCGCCGGCAAGACCACCACGATGAACGTGATATCGGGTTTCCTGCGCTGTACCGGGCGCATCCGGGGCGATGGCGTCGATGTCGGCCAGATGCCCCCTCACAAGCGCTGCCGCTGGGGGCTTCGCCGCTCGTTCCAGCGCGAACAGATTGCCGATGACCTCAGTGTCGAGGCCAATCTCCAGGTCATTCAGGACGGTGTGCCTGGTAGCCGCGCCGTGAAGCGTGCGGATCGCGAAAGGGCCTTGGAGGTTTGTGGGCTGACCGATCGTCGCGATGTGTTGGCCTCACAGTTGAACACGTTCGAACGCCGCCTGACCGACGTGGCACGTTGCCTGGTGGGCCGCCCCAAGATCGTCATGTTCGACGAGCCCGGCGGCGGCTTGTCGCGGGATGAGGCGAACCGGTTGGGGGATCTGATCCTCAAGGTCCATGAGTTGACCGGAGCGAGCACCCTGGTGATCGACCATGATGTCGACCTGATCGAACGCATATGCGCCGAGACCCTGGTCCTGGATTTCGGCAAGCGCATTGCCTTCGGGCCGACGCGCAAGGTGCTGGACGATCCGAAGGTAAAAGCGGCCTATCTGGGCATCGAAGAGGAGCTCGCCTGATGGCTTTGAAGATCGAGAACCTGCGCGTCGCCGTTGCAGGCAAGGAGGTGGTGAAAGGTGCCGATCTTACGGTGGAACCGGGAAAGGTGGCTGCGGTGCTGGGGGCCAATGGCGCTGGCAAATCGGAGCTGGTCCTGGCGCTTGCAGGCATGTTGCCCAGCACGGCGGGCAGGGTCACGGTGGATGGCCACCGTATCGAAAACCATGCGCCGGACGCGGTGCGCCGCGCGGGTATTGCCGCCGTTCCCGAGGGGCACCGTGTGCTGAGCTCGCTGAGCGTCGAGGACAACTTGCGCGCCGCGGGCTCGGTGCTGGAGGCACGCGAGGTCGAGGAGGCCCTGCAGGAAGCCTTTGACCTGTTTCCCGAACTGGCCGACCGCAGGCGGCAGCTGGCCGGGACCTTGTCCGGTGGGCAACAGCAGATGGTGGCCATCGGTCACGCAATCATGGCGCGCCCGCGCTACCTGCTGATCGACGAGATGTCGCTGGGTCTCGCACCGCTGATTGTCAAGCGCCTGGTGGGCGCGATCTCGTCGCTGGTTTCACAGGGCACCGGTGTGCTTCTGGTCGAACAGTTCACCGAGGTCGCGCTGGGAATTGCCGACACGGTCACGGTCATGCGCACCGGAGATGTACGGTTCTCGGGGGCGGTTGAAACCGTGCGCGCCGACCCGACGATCCTGGATCAGGCTTATTTCTGAGCTCTTTCGGCGACATTGAAAGCGGGCGCGGAGTGGTTCCTCCGCACCCGTTTCTCCTGGCTGACCCAGGGGCCTGCCCATCCCGGGGCGGATCAGATCGGATAATGCTGCTGCGGATCCTCGATGGTGACCCAGCGGACCTCGGTAAACTCGTGCAGACCGAAGCTGCCGCCGAACCGGCCATAGCCGGAGGATTTCACACCGCCGAACGGGATATGCGCCTCGTCGCCCACGGTGGGGCCATTGATATGACAGATGCCGCTTTCGACCCGGTCGGCCAGCGCCATTGCCCGCCCGACATCGCGGCTGAAGATGGCTGAGGACAGGCCATAGTCGCTGTCATTGGCAATCTCGATCGCATGGTCGGCGTCGCGTGCACGGATCACTGCGGTCACGGGGCCGAAGCTCTCGGCGGCGTAGATCTCCATTTCGGGCGTGACGTGATCGACGATGCTGGCCGCAAGGATCGTGCCAGGCTCCTCAGCCCCCCCGCAAAGCAGTTGGGCGCCCTTCGCGGTGGCGTCTTCGATCAGGGTGCGCAGGTGCTCTGCGGTGGAGTGGTTCACGACCGCCCCAAGGTCGACCGCCCCGGTCGGGGCGCCGGCAACAAGCGCTTGGGCGCGGGCGGTGAAGGCTGCGGTGAATTCATCGGCGACGCTGTCTTCGACGATCACCTTCTCGGTCGACATGCAAATCTGCCCCTGGTTCACGAAAGCGCCGAAGATGGCGGCGTTCACGGCCGCAGGGATGTCGGCGTCAGCCAGCACGATCAACGGGGCCTTGCCGCCAAGTTCCAACAGGCAGGGCTTCAGGTGCTCAGCGGCCCGTTTGGCGATGATCTTGCCCACGCGGGTGGAGCCGGTGAAGTTGATACGTCGGGTCTGCGGATGATCGATCAGGGCATTGACCACCTCGGGCGCATCGTCGGCCGAATGGGTCAGGATGTTCAGGACACCCTCGGGAAATCCGCCTTCAATCATGCAATCGCCGATCAGGCGGTGCAGGGCAGGGCAGTTTTCCGACGCTTTCATCACCACCGTATTCCCGCAGGCCACCGCCATGGCAAAGCTGCGCACGGCCAGGATGACGGGCGCGTTCCAGGGTGCCATGCCCACCAGCACGCCGACCGGGCGGCGCTGTGCCATGGAGAAACTACCGGGCTTGTCGGAGGGTAGGATCTCGCCCTTGATCTGGGTAACGATCCCGGCGGCGTCGCGCAGGATGCTGGCGGCCAGTTTCACATTGAACCCGATCCAGGCCTTGGTGCCGCCGGTCTCCTGCATCCCGACCTCGATGAAGTCACCCACGCGTGCTTCAAGGGCGTCGGCGGCTCGGTTGAGGATGGCGCGTCGCTCGGAGGGGGCGGTTCGGGACCAGGTCGTGAAGGCCCGCGCACTGGAGGAGACGGCGCGGTCCACATCCCTGGCCCCGGCCGCTGCGGCCGTCGTTGCGACTGCCCCGGTCAGCGGGTTCTCGCGTTTGAAACATTCCGAGGACTGGGCCGAGACATCCTGATTGTCGATCAACAGCCCGATTTCTGTCACGGTCATGAAGTTTGCTCCGGTCTTAGGGGTCGTCTCCGCTGAACAGGGCGGAGTAGACCAGTGTCTGGTTGGCATGTTCGCGCATCATCGCTTCGGCCCGTTGCGGGTCGCGGCGGATGATCGCATCCAGGATCAGCGTGTGCTGCATGTTGCCCAGCCGCAGGCGCATCAGCTCCTGTTCGGGTTTTTCATCCTTGAAGACGACCGTGCCCAGCTTGACCAGTGGCAGGGTCTCCATCCGGTCGAAGGCATAGCTGACATAGGGGTTGCCGCATTGGCGCATGATGGTTTCGTGGAAGGCGATGTTGCCGTCCTGGTATCGCGTGATGCGGTCGGCCAACTCCATTTCATCGTTCAGGGCGTGGTCCATGTCTTGTATGACGCTGGTCAGAAGGTCTTTGATGTCATCGGAAATACCGAGCCTGGCCAGGGTTGCCGCGCCCAACCCTTCCAGTACGCCGCGTACCTCGTAGGCGTGCTTGATGTCCCCCAGATTGAACTCCTGCACCGTGAATCCGCGACCCTGGCGTTTCTTGATCAGCCCCTCCACCTCGAGGGCGCGCAGGGCAAGGCGTGCCGGGGTGCGCGAGACACCGAACATGTCGGCCACGCCAACTTCGCTGACCTTTTCGCCGGGCTGAAGCGTGCCATCCATGATCATCGTGTGCAGCGCGGCCAGGACGCGCTGATCGGAAGGGGTGTCTGAGCTGTCTTTCAACATGATTTGTATCCGTTTTGGCTGAGTCGCGCCCCTTTATAGGAGGTTTGCTTTCTTCTCGGCTTGAGGAATTTATGTATCCATAATTGGGCTAAATCAAGCGATTATGGTGAAAGAATTAAAAATACTTGCCAGATGCACCCATTAATGTATCCATAAATGGCAATGGGGGATCTCGAATCCGTATCCAGATCGCAAATGGGGAGGAACCAATGAAGCGACGGAATTTCTTCAAGTTGGCCGCAGGGACCGCGACCGCCGCGTTGATCGCGACGGGGGCTCTGGCGGCCGATCCGATCAAGTTCGGCGTGGTGTCGCATCTGACCGGCCCGCTGGCCGGGGGGGAGGCTGTCACGCATACGCCGAACATCGAGCTTTGGGTCAACCAAGTGAACGCGCGCGGTGGGCTGATGGTCGGCGGCGAACGGCGCTTGATCGAGGTCATCACCTATGATGACAAGACCAATCCGGCAGAACACATCAAGTCGGTGCAGCGGCTGGCAACGCAGGACCAGGTTGATTTCATGCTGTCGCCCTATGGGACCGGCTTCAACATTGCCTCGGCGCCGATCTATGCCAAACATGGCTATCCGTTGATCTCGGTCACCTCAATCACCGATGAAATCCACGAACTGACCGAGAAGTTCCCCAACATGTTCTTCACCCTGGGCAGCAGCACCGGCTTTGTCGAAGGGGCGGTTGCGGCACTGTCGGACCTGCGCGAGCAGGGCGCGATCGGAAACCGGGTGGCGATGGTGAATGTGGCTGACAGCTTCGGGATCGAACTGGCCGATGTTGCGCGCGAGAAATTCGCCGAAGCCGGGTTCGAGATCGTCTATGACAAGTCCTACCCGCTGGGAACGCCGGATCTGTCGCCGATCATGAAGGGGGCGGCGGCCAGCACTCCGGATGCTTTCGTGGCCTGGTCCTATCCGCCCGACACCTTTGCCCTGGCCGAACAGGCGATCATCGAAGACCTGCAGGTCGGTGCCTATTACTCGGCTGTGGCCACGGCCTTTCCGGCCTTTGCAGGCAAGTTCGGCTCGAAGATCGAAGGCGTGCTGGGGGCCGGTGGGGTGAACCCCGATACCGCCACCATGCAGGCCTATCGCGCCGCGCATAAGGACGTCACCGGCAAGGATGCGGATTTCTGGGCCTCGGCCACCTATTACGCACAGTTGCAGATCCTCGAACAAGCCATTGAAGGCGTGGGGGAAATCGACCGTGCGGCGGTGATCGACTACATCAAGTCGAACGAGTTCGACACCGTCATCGGCACGATCCGCTTTGACGAGTACAACAACTCGGAACGCTACTGGTCGGTGGGCCAATGGCGCGACGGACAGTTCCGCGCCGTGGCCGATACCGGCATGGGGGACAGCATTGCGCCGGTCGCCAAGGATGGCTGGAACTGAACGCAGCCTGACAGCAGGTCGGTTGACCGCAATCGGCCTGCACCTTCTGTGAAAAGGACATACGCACGATGGACATCGTGATTTCTGGCCTCTTGCTGGGCGGCTCCTACGCGTTGATCGCGATGGGGCTGAACCTGCAATACGGGGTCGCGCGCATCATGAACCTCGCCAATGGCGAGCTTCTTGCAATCGGCGCATTGGCGGGTTTCTGGGGCTTTACCACCGCCGGGTTGAGCCCGCTTTGGACGCTCCTGGCCGTGGCCCCCGTCGCCTTCATCGGCTCCTGGCTGATTTACCGGGTCTTCCTGCTGGCGCTCGTGCGCCGGGCCCGCAGCCAGGGAGAACTTGAAGTGAACTCGATCCTCGCCACCTTCGGGATGAGCTTCTTTGCCATCGGTGTCATGGTGTCGATCCATTCCGAGTATTTTGCTTATTCCTTCCTGGCCCGCCCGTTCGAGATCCTGGGCACCACCGTGGCGCTGAACCGGCTGGTAGCCTTCTGTTTTGCCGTGGTGATCGGCCTGGGCCTGTACCTGTGGCTGAACCACACCCGCGCCGGCATGGCTGTCCGCGCCGTATCCGTCAGCACCGAGGCCGCCGGTCTGGTCGGTATCAATGTCGAACGGGTCTCGGCCCTGGCCTTTGCCATCGGGGGCATGATCACCGGCATGGCGGGGGTGCTGGTGTCGACCTTCATCACGCTCGATGCATCGGTCGGCGTGATCTTTACCATGAAGGCGCTGATCATCGTGATCATGGGTGGGGTCGGGGACATCCGCGGCGCAGTCATCGCCGCCGTGATTCTGGGACTGGTTGAAACCGCCGTTGCCAGCCTGATCGACCCGGGCCTGACCCTTGTGGCGGCCTATCTGATCTTTCTTCTGATCCTGTTGTTCCGCCCGCAGGGGCTGTTCGGACGGGGGGCTGCGTGATGATGTCGAAACCCGTGCTTTCCCTTGCGCTGACGGCCGCCGCGCTGATTGCCCTGGCCGGGCTGCCAATGCTGGTCAACGGATACTGGCTGTCGATTGCGGTCAACATGATGATGTACACGGCCCTGGCCACCAGCTGGGCGCTGTTTTCCGGCCCGACCCATTACATCGCCCTGTCCACCGCCGCCTTCTTCGGCATCGGTGGCTATCTGGTCGGCTCCGGCATGAGCGATTATGACCAGAGCTTCTGGACCATGCTGACCCTGGCCCCGCTGGTCGCCACGGTGCTGGCCGCGCTGATCGGCCTGGTCACCCTGCGCCTGTCGGGCGTCTATTTCGTGATCTTCACCCTGGGTCTGGCCGAGCTGGTGCGCAACCTCGTCAGTTGGGTTCAGAACAACTTCCTGGGCTCGCGTGGGCTTTACGTGCTGACCGACCTGACCGAGGTGCATATCTATTGGATGTTGTTGGCAATCACCGCCACGGTGTTCCTGTTCGGCTGGCTGCTGGGGCGTTCGCGCCTGGGCTTCGCCCTGCGCATCCTGGGCAATGACGAACAGGTGGCCCAGCATGTTGGTATTGATACCGCGCGCACCAAGGTGGTTCTGTTCATGACCACCGGCTTCTTTGCCGCCCTGGTCGGGGCGGTCGTGGCGCCGCGTTACTACTATGTGGAACCCAACGTGGTCTTCTCGCCCGAGCTGAGCTTCCTTGTGGTGATCATGGCGCTTCTGGGCGGCATCCACCGGCTCTGGGGCCCCTTATTGGGCGTCATTCCCTTCACCCTGCTGTGGGAGGTGGTCACGGTCTCCTTCCCCAACTCCACCACCATGGTGCTGGGGCTGACCTTCCTGGTGATCGTCTATTTCGTGCCCAACGGCGTGGTCGGGCTGGCCGAAAAACTGCTGAGACGAGGTGCGACATGATGCATGAGCACACACCTGGCGCGCCGATCCTGTTCCTGCGCAATGTGACCAAGCGTTTTGGCGGGTTGGTTGCGGTCAATGACGTGTCCTTCGATGTGCGCGAGCATGAGGTCATGGGCATCATCGGCCCCAACGGGTCGGGCAAGTCGACCACGATGAACATGATTTCGGGCGCGCTGAAGGCGACCTCCGGGTCGATCGAGCTGCAAGGCCATGACCTGACCCGGGCCAAGATATTCGAGAACGCCCGCTTCGGGGTCGGGCGCACCTTTCAGCTGGTGCGCATCCTGCCGCAGTTGAGCGTGGTCGAAAACGTGATTGCCGGCGGCGTCTTCGGGCACAAGCGGCGCTGGGGGCGGGAGGCGGAAGACTTCGCCGAAAGCCTTCTGGACCGTGTCGGGTTGAGCCACGCCATCGGCAAGGGCGTGGATAGCTTGACCTATATCGACCAGAAACGGGTCGAACTGGCCCGCGCCCTGGCGGGGCAACCCGAAGTCCTGCTGCTGGACGAATGGCTGGCCGGGCTGAACCCGTCCGAGCTGCGCGTCGGTATCGACCTGATCGCCTCCCTGCGCGCAGAAGGCCGCACGGTCATTCTGGTCGAACATGTGATGGATGCGATCCGCTCGCTCTGTGATCGCTGCGTGGTGATCAATTCGGGCGCAAAGATCGCTGAGGGCACACCGCAAGAGGCCCTATCGGACCCCGAAGTCATTCGTGCTTACCTGGGAGACGCCTGATGCTGGAAGTTAAAGACCTGACTGTCTCCTACGGGCTGCACCAGGCCCTGCGCGGGGTCAGCCTATCGGTCTCGCGCGGCGAGATCGTGGTGATGCTGGGCGCCAACGGGGCCGGGAAAAGCTCGCTTTTGCGCGCGATCGCGGGGATCAGCGAGGGGCAGCTCGGCGGGCAGGTTGATCTGTCGGGCACCGATCTTCGCACGTTGAAATCCGACCGGATTGTCGAGGCGGGCATCACCTTCGTGCCCGAGGGGCGCGGGATTTTCGGCGACCTCACGGTGTGGGAGAACCTGCTGCTGGGCGCTTTCCTGCCGCGAGCCCGTGCGCGCGAGAAGCAGAATCTCGAAGCGGTCCTGTCGCTGTTTCCAAAGCTCCATGACCGGCGCGACCAGATCGCCCGCACCATGTCAGGCGGCGAACAGCAGATGGTGGCGATCGGGCGGGCGATGATGTCCGACCCCGAAGTGCTGATGCTGGACGAACCGTCCCTGGGCCTGTCCCCGCTGCTGTGCCAGGAGCTGTTCCAGAACCTCGCCCATATCCGCGAGGCGGGCATGGGAGTGCTGTTGATCGAACAGAACGCCAAGCAGAGCCTGGCCATTGCCGACCGGGGATATCTGATCGAGAACGGCGAGATCATTGGCCAGAACAGCGCCGAGGCGATGTTGAGCGATCCGGCCGTACAGGCGGCCTACCTTGGTGCAAGCCATGGAGCGCAGGCCTGACATTGCCGCCGAAACACATGAAGCAAACCCGCGCTGCGGGCAAAGTGGAGCACGATATGTCTCACCCCACCAATCCCGGTTTCGACATTGCGCATCTGGGCCATGTTGAAATGTACACCGACAGATTTGCCGAAAGTCTCGACTTCTTTACCCGTGTCTACGGGTTGAAGCTGTCTGCCTTGGATGGCGACAGCGCCTATCTACGGGCTTGGGATGATTACGAGTTTCATTCGCTGAAGCTTACGCGCCATGACCGTACCGGGGTCGGGCATGTGGCTTATCGTGCGGCCAGCCCCGAGGCCTTGGCCCGGCGTGTCGCGATAATCGAACAGAGCGGCTACAGGATCCATGGCTGGACCGATGGCGACCTGGGCCATGGCCGGGCATTCCGGTTCGAGGATCCCTTTGGCCATGTGTTCGAGATCTATTATGACACCCGACGGGCCGAACCGGATGAGGGCGACACGCCCGCATTGAAGAACACCGCCAGCCGCTTTACTGGCGCCGCGCCACGCAGATTGGATCACCTCAACCTGCTCAGTGAGGATGTGACCGAGTTCAAGCGGTTCATGGAAACCTGCCTGGGCAGCCGGGTCACCGAGTATATCGAGCTGGACAATGGTCGCCTGGGCGGCTGTTGGTTCACCGTCAACAACAAGACCTATGACCTGGCCTGCACCAAAGAACACGGCGGCGGGGCAGGGCGGTTGCATCACGTCACCTATGCTACCGATCAACGCGAGGACATCCTACGCGCGGCCGACATCTTCCTGGAAAACGGCGTGCATATCGAAACTGGCCCGCACAAGCACGCGGTGCAGGGCACGTTTTTCCTTTATGTCTGGGAGCCGGCTGGTAACCGGGTCGAGCTGGCCAATGCCGGGGCCCGTCTGATCCTTGCGCCGGACTGGGAACCGGTTTGCTGGACCCAGGCCGAACGGATGAAAGGCCAAGCCTGGGGACTGAAGACAATCGAAAGTTTCCACACGCATGGCACCCCGCCGGTAGTCGAAGAAACTTGAGATCATCCGCGTTTGCTCGGGTCATCGGCCTCGGAAGTTACGACTCCCGGCTACATGGGGGTGATTTGTCAGGTCTGACAAATCTCGTCTAGGCAGCTGATGTATGGGTAAATCGGAAGCGCCTGGAAATGGAGCTATTGACCTCAGATTCAGGCTGTTCTAGGTAGTCAAAACTTCGAGCGGGTATGGTGAAATGGTATCATAAGAGCCTTCCAAGCTTAAGGTGCGGGTTCGATTCCCGCTACCCGCTCCAAGAACCTCCCAATTCTTGTGAAAGACGCCAATAAACGTTGTTCCTCAACGGCTTGATACGATTCTTGGCCCCTTTTCACGAGAAATCCCCACCGGCCAGGGGCGCGGCGGGGCTTTCAGTAAATGTGGGCCGGATCAGGCGTTGGCGGCGCGGATCTGGTCGGCGGCTTCCTTGTTGTAGCCGACGCCGTTGTCGTCAAACAGCGTGTCCAGCTCGCCCGACAGGGTCATCTCGGTGATAATATCGCAGCCGCCGACGAACTCGCCCTTGACATAGAGTTGCGGGATGGTCGGCCAGTCGGAGTATTCCTTGATCCCTGCGCGGATCTCTTCGTCCGCCAGCACGTTCACATCGGTGTATTCGACACCCATGAAGTTCAGCACGCCAGCGACGCGCGAGGAGAAACCGCATTGCGGCATTTCCTTGGTGCCCTTCATGTAGAGCACCACGTCGGCGGATTTCACGGTTTCGTCGATGCGGGTTTTCGCGTCGGTCATCTCAGTTGTCCTTTCTCGCCTTCTCGGGGACGAAGGCCTTGGCATAGTGTTGCGGGTCTTTGGTTACGCGATGGGCCGTCGGATGTCCGCCGCCGGACCCACCTCCTAATTCGATGCCATGGTTCACCAGCGTGTCGCCCTCACCGGGGGCTGTGCCGCGCCGAGGTTTCCCATGCTTGATCTGTTTTCGCCACTCTACCACCCAAAACACTGCCACGATCCCAATGAAGGGCAGGGCAAAAAGGAGGGAAAACAGCCAGATGTTCATGATGTGCCTTCGTGGTTTGCCCTACATGTTCAGTTTGCCAGTTACGAGTTGGTGCACATGTGGGCGGATTTGGTCTCCTTTTCGGCCCGGCGAGTGGGTATGGGCCTAGTGTCTGCGTCGGGTGATCGCGTCGTTTCGACCCTCGGCGATCTGGTTTCTCTTATGTGCCTCATCCACGAGGTCGGTGTCGGTCGCTTCCATGCCCAGTTCCGTCTTGGCCTCCGGGTCACCGGAGCCGCCCCTGGGCTGCATCTCGGCGAAGGAGGCGCGACGTTTGCCACGTTTGAGCCAGGCCTCGAGTGCCACGGCGCCGCAGATCAGCAGCACGATGGCAAGGATGATCCAGCGCAGCTCCACCGATTTAAGCGGGGGCCTTGGTGGTCAGTGCCAGCGCGTGCAATTCGCCCGAGTCGATCTGCGGCTTCACGGTGGCGTTCACGGCGCGTTGTTGTTGCACGCGATTCATGCCGCGAAAGCTCTCGTCAATCACCTCGGCGGCCCAGTGATTGCCGTCCCCGGCAAGGTCCGTGATGGTGATCTGGGCGTCGGGAAACCCGGCGCGGATCAGGGCTTCGATTTGCTGGGCTT
The DNA here is from genome assembly GCF_965228805.1 of Aliiroseovarius sp. Classification (NCBI taxonomy): domain Bacteria; kingdom Pseudomonadati; phylum Pseudomonadota; class Alphaproteobacteria; order Rhodobacterales; family Paracoccaceae; genus Aliiroseovarius; species Aliiroseovarius sp. The sequence continues at coordinate 2,908,005 of NZ_CBDDIE010000003.1, forward strand.
GCATGGCCATGCGCGTGGGATCCTTGTAGCTGTTGCCGTTTCAATCTAGGGGGCGGGGCAGGGGGCTGCAAGCCTCAGCCGCGTAGGGCGCTGCGGAAAGTCGCAAGGGTCTCGCGCACCTGGGTAAAGAGACCCGCAACCTCGGCCTTGGCCAGGCTGTCGACTGTCCAGCCATCGATTGGGCGTAGTTTGCGCAGCAGGGTCAGGCGGGCGACCTCCTGGTCGTCATCCAAAGCCAGGCGTTCGGCCAGGAACAGCATCTGCAATGCCTCGTGTACGCGCTGCATGCGACGGTAGCTTTCGGCCATTTCGGCCAGACGCTCCGGATCGCCGCGCCAGTCGGCCCCGTTATAAAGCCCCTGAACCACATGCTGCCCGGCGCCGAGGCAGTCAAAGCGTGCGCAACCGGGAAAGCCGTGGTCTTCAAGATCTGCGTGCAGCTTGCACAGGTTGTTGTCCTGAAGGTGCATGCAGGGGGTCAGGGGGAGCTTCGCGATGGCGAAGTCATCTCCCCTGTCAAAAGCCGGGGCCACGCAGCAGAGCCCGTTGCAAGCGGCACAATCGGCCGTTAGTTCGGACAGGTTGCGGGGCGGGGTGTAATCCATCAGCCCCGATTACCTATGTGCACTGTCAAAGCCAGTGCGCCAGGCCTCTTCCAGCTCGATCAGGGGCGCTTCGGAGCCACCAATGCGCACCGCATCACCGGTGAAGCGGCCAACGGTTTCGATATGCACGCCCACGCGGCCCGCTTCGACCATCAGCGCTTCGGCCTCGTCGAAGTTGCAGGCCACCAGGTAGCGCGCCTGGTCTTCACCGAAGAGCGTCGCGGTTTCGGTCGCGTCCAGGGTAACGCCAACGCCGCCCGCCTGGGCCATCTCGAACGCCGCTACGGCAAGGCCGCCATCGGACAGGTCGGAACAGGCCTTGATCAGGGCGCGGTTGGCGCGGATGAACTCGCCGTTCTTCGCTTCGACATCGAGGTCCACGTGCGGCGCATCGCCGTCTTCGCGGTTGAACACCTCGGCCAGCAGGGCCGACTGGCCCAGGTGGCCCTCGGTCGCGCCCACGACCATGGCCACGTGGCCGTCACGTGCCACGCCGCCGATCAGATCGTCGAGGCTGTCCAGCAGGCCCACCGCGCCGATGGTCGGGGTGGGCAGGATCGCCTGGCCGTCGGTCTCGTTGTAAAGCGAGACGTTGCCCGAGACGATAGGCATGTCCAGCGCGGCCACGGCAGCGCCGATGCCCTTGATGGCGCCAACGAACTGGCCCATGATCTCGGGCTTTTCGGGGTTGCCGAAGTTCAGGTTGTCGGTGGTGGCAAGGGGCTTCGCGCCCACGGCGGTCAGGTTGCGGTAGGCCTCGGCCACCGCCTGTTTGCCGCCCTCGATCGGGTTTGCCTTGACGTAGCGCGGGGTCACGTCCGAGGTGAAGGCCACGGCCTTGTCGGTGCCATGCACCCGCACGATCCCGGCGCCCAGGCCGGGGGCACGCACGGTGTCGGCCATGACCATGTGGTCGTATTGCTCGTAGACCCAGTGTTTCGACGCATAGTTCGGCGAGGTGACCAGCGCGCGCAGGGCGTCGATGGCGTCGACGGCGGGCACTTCGGCCAGCTCTTCGGCGGCTGGGGTTTCGACCCAGGGGCGGTCGTATTCCGGCGCGGTCGAGGCAAGCTTGGACAGCGGCAGATCGGCCTTGATGTCATTGCCGTGCATGATCAGGAAACGGTCTTCCTCAATCGTTTCACCGACGATGGCGAAATCCAGGTCCCATTTCACGAACACGGCGCGGGCTTCGTCTTCCAGCTCCGGGTTCAGCACCATGAGCATGCGTTCCTGGCTCTCGGACAGCATCATCTCATATGCGGTCATGTTCTCTTCGCGCTGGGGCACGTCGTTGAGCTGCAGCTTGACGCCGAGGCCCCCCTTGTCGCCCATTTCAACGGCCGAACAGGTCAGACCCGCCGCGCCCATGTCCTGGATCGAAATGACGGCGCCGGTGGCCATCAGTTCCAGGGTGGCCTCCATCAGGCGCTTTTCGGTGAAGGGGTCACCGACCTGCACCGTGGGGCGCTTTTCTTCGATCGTATCGTCGAACTCGGCCGAGGCCATGGTCGCGCCGCCAACGCCGTCGCGGCCGGTCTTGGCGCCCAGGTAGACGACGGGCATTCCGACACCCGAGGCGGCGGAGTAGAAGATCTTGTCTGCATCTGCGAGGCCCGCGGCAAAGGCGTTGACCAGGCAGTTGCCGTTATAGGCGGGGTGGAAACGAACCTCGCCGCCCACGTTCGGCACGCCGAAACAGTTGCCGTAGCCGCCGATGCCCTCGACCACGCCGTTCACCAGTTGGCGGGTCTTGGGATGCGAGGTCTCGCCGAAGCTCAGTGAGTTCATTGCGGCGATGGGGCGCGCGCCCATGGTGAAGACGTCGCGCAGGATGCCACCCACGCCGGTGGCCGCGCCCTGGTAGGGCTCGATGTAGGAGGGGTGGTTGTGGCTTTCCATCTTGAAGATGACCGCCTGGCCGTCCCCAATGTCGATCACGCCCGCGTTCTCTCCCGGGCCGCAGATGACCTGCGGGCCTTCGGTCGGCAGGGTGCGCAGCCACTTCTTGGAGGACTTGTAGGAACAGTGTTCGTTCCACATGGCCGAGAAAATGCCGAGCTCGGTAAAGGTGGGCTCGCGGCCGATGATCTCCAGGATCATCTCGTATTCCTCGGGCTTGAGCCCATGCGCCGCAATCAGCTCGTCATTGATCTTCGGATCGTCCATGCCCGTGTCCCCCTAAGGCTGCATTTGCGGGCCTTTTAGGGCAAGGGCGCTGCCGGGGGAAGGGAAGAATCACTATCTTTGAACGGAGTGTCGCTTCCAACATTGACCTACATGAGAGGGGTACTGTGCGGACGCCCAATTTGAGGATGGTAAAATGGTGACCAAATATGGGTCCCCTCATTCGATTCTTGTTCTGGTTGGAACGGCGAAAGTTGCCTCCGCCGAGGAACAGGCTGCAGGTGCTACGGGCCATACGGGCTGCCTTTACATGGGTTAGACCTATTCCGTAGGGGCGCCTGAGTGGGTGGGTAATGTTCTGGCCGAATGTAGGCGGGGAACCCGGGCAAATGGGAGGCCTAGAACGATCATCGCATCTGTTTTTACGACGACACGCTCTAATCCGATGGGGCAAAGAGGAGAAGGTTGCTTGGCCTAGAGGGCTGGTTTTCCAAGCCTCGTGACGGCACGCCGTTTCAACAGCTACCCTGACGAGCTGGTCCTATTTGGCGGATTGTACGGTTGCGCGTAGCATGGGGGTCTGTTTGCAATGGGAGGGAAAGGGATGACAGTGAAGCGTGTGGTTGCGCTCGCGTTCTGCGGGTTCGTGTATGCCAGTGTCGCTCTGGCGCAGGATGCAGAGGGCGACGTGGACCGCCTGTTGGCGGCGGGGGAACGTCCGGTGGCGGATCGGCTGTGTTACTTTGACGGCAAGGCCTATTCGGTCGGCGCGCACAAGACCATGGCGGGTACGCTGTTTCGCTGCTCGCGATCAGCCCCCTTCGGCGTCAGTTGGAGCGCCTTTCCCCCGGACGGCTACTGCGCCGAGGGGGACCACAACTATCCGTCCGGGGCGATGATCCGACGCGGCGGTGTAGACGGTGAGCCCCGTTTGGCAAGCTGCGAGAATGGCACCTGGGTGGAAAGCTGAGGTGGCCAGCAGAGCCGAGCAGGGCACCGGCGGGCATTCTCGGTGCTCAATCCTTGACCATCCGGAAAAGCTTCAGTCGCTGCCCTTCGAAGCTGTATGGCAGATACGCCAAAAAAAAGGCCGGGCAAAGCCCGGCCAAGTCCAACAGGGAGGTAAAAGTGAATGAGACTTGCGTCGATCATTCGCTTTGAGCCTGAAATATGGGCCAGGCGCCTTTCGATCAAGCTTAAATGCTGCAATGCGGCTATGCATATTGCGCATAGCGACTTTCGGGCAACAGATTAAGGGGTTTTGGGCGGTTTTCGCGACCGTATGGCGTGAAACTGACGCGGATACGCGTCAGGCCTCGCTGCGTTCCCGTCTCCGGTGGGCGAAGATTTCTTCGGTCACGAAGTCGCGGAAGGCCGCCACACGCTGCGAGCTGCGCAGCTCTTCAGGGTAGGCCAGGAAGACCGGGATGTCGCGGCTTTCGTATTCCGGCAGCACGCGTTCCAGCTCGGGGAAGTCCAGCGTCACGTAATCTGGCAGCACGCCGATCCCCAGCCCGTTCAAAACTGCCTGGAGCACGCCGAAGTAGTTGTTCACGGTCAGCATGGATTGCACGTCATGGGTCAGGATCTCCTGCACCATCGACGAACCGGCGCTGACCTGGGCCGAGCTGGTGTTCTGGCAGATCAGGCGGTGATTGTGCATGTCGGCCATGGTTTCCGGGCGGCCGTGTTCCTCAAGATAGGAGGGCAGGGCGTAAAGCCGCATGTGCACATCCATCAGCCGCTTGCGGATCAGGTCGGCCTGACTGGGTTCCTTCATGCGAATGGCCACATCAGCCTCGCGCATGGGCAGGTCCAGCACGCGTTCCTCCAGCATCAGGTCGATCTTCAGCTCGGGGTACTTCTCATAAAGCTTGGGCAGGCGCGGTGCCAGCCAGAGCGAGCCGAAGCCGGTCGTGGTGGTTACGCGCAGCTCGCCGAAAACCTCTTCCTTGGAATCCCGAATGCGCGCAACGGCCGCTTCGAGCCGTTGGCTCATCGCCCGGGTCGCGTCGAACAGAAGCTCCCCCTGTTCGGTGAGAATCAGTCCCCGTGCATGCCGGTGAAACAGGGTGGCGTTCAGGCTTTCCTCGAGCGCCCGTATCTGGCGCGACACCGCCGATTGCGACAGATGCAGCGCATCGCCCGCATGGGTCAGCGACCCCGCATCGGCGACAGCGTGAAAGATTCTGAGCTTGTCCCAGTCCATTTCGATACAACCATTACCCTGTTGGCACGTTTTTTGTTCATTCGTTTATGGGAAATTTTCCTTGAAAAGCCAACCGTTCAATCACGGAAGGGGCACGAAGTTTTGGGTTGGTAGGTCAGGTTTTTTGACCTAATATGAAGGGGCGCATCCAGCCAGGGGAGGAGCAAGATGAGCGACCAGAAGATCAGCCTGAACGACCGGTTTGACCTGGAAAAAAGCCCGGTCCTGATGAATGGCACACAGGCGCTCGTGCGCCTGATGCTGATGCAGAAGGCCCGCGACAAGGCGGCCGGGCTGAACACGGCTGGCTATGTGACGGGCTATCGCGGCTCGCCGGTCGGGGGCGTCGACCTGTGGATGAGCCGCTCGCAAAAGATCCTGAACGCGGCGGATGTAACGTTCGAACCCGGCTTGAACGAGGACCTTGCGGCGACCGCGCTCTGGGGGAGCCAGCAGGCGGAGCTGCGCGGCGAAGGCAAGTTCGACGGTGTCTTCGGGTTGTGGTACGGCAAGGGGCCGGGGGTGGATCGCACCGGCGACGTGATGCGCCACGCCAACATGGCGGGTTCCTCCACCCATGGCGGCGTGCTGATGGCGATGGGCGATGACCACACCGGCGAAAGCTCCACCACGCTGCACCAAAGCGACTGGGCGATGGTCGATGCCTATATGCCGGTGCTTAGCCCGGCGGGGGTGCAGGAGATCCTGGACCTGGGCATCTACGGCTTCGCGCTCAGCCGATTTGCGGGCGTCTGGGCCGGGCTCAAGGTGATGAAGGACACGGTCGAGGCGACAGCGGTTGTCGACGGCCGCCCGGACCGGATGCAATTGGTTTTGCCGGAATTCGAGATGCCCGAGGGCGAGCTGAACATCCGCCTCGCCGACACCCCGGTCGCGCAGGAAGCGCGCATGATCGACTACAAGAGGTTCGCCGCCGAAGCCTTTGCACGGGCGAATAAAATCGACCGTCGGGTCTGGGGGCGGGCCGGGGCCAAGATCGGCTTTGTCGCCGCCGGCAAGAACTGGCTGGACCTTGAACACGCGCTGACCCTTCTGGGCATCGATGGCGAAGAAGCCGACCGCCTGGGCGTGACCACCTACAAGGTCGCGCAGACCTGGCCGCTGGACATGCTCAGCTTTCATGAATGGGCCGAAGGGCTCGACCTGATCGTGGTGGTGGAAGAGAAACGCAAGCTGATCGAGGTGCAGATCAAGGAAGCCATCTTCGACGACCGCCGCGGTCGGCGCGTCTATGGCTGGCACAAGGGCGACCTGTGGGAAAACGGCCGTCGCACCGAGCTGTTCCCGACCCGTTTCGCGCTGGACCCGATCATGATCGCCGAAAAACTGGGCGGCATTCTGATCGAAGAAGGGCGCGGCACGGAGGCCGTGAAGGCCGGGCTGGAAAAGCTGGCCGAGGCGCGCAAGGCCGACAATGCCGAGGAACTGGCAGCGCGTCTGCCCTATTTCTGTTCGGGCTGTCCGCACAATACCTCCACACGTCTGCCGGATGGCAGCCGCGCCTATGCCGGGATCGGTTGTCACTACATGGTGCAATGGATGGATCGCGATACGGTCGGCTTTACCCAGATGGGTGGCGAGGGCGCGAACTGGATCGGCGAGGCGCCGTTTTCGAACACCAAGCACGTGTTCCAGAACCTGGGCGACGGGACCTACAACCACTCCGGCGCGCAGGCCATACGGGCCGCGCTCGCGGCGGGCACGACGATCACCTACAAGATCCTGTTCAATGACGCGGTCGCCATGACCGGCGGGCAGACCAACGAGGGCGGGCTGACCGCGCTGCGCATCGCGCAGGAGGTCAAGGCCATGGGGGTCGACCACCTGGCCCTGGTCTATGACGACAAAGAGGATGTGGACGTCACCGCCTTCCCGCCGGGCACGCAGATATTCCCGCGTGAAGAACTGCTGGATGTGGAGCGGAAATTCCGCGAAATCAGCGGTGTATCGGTTATTCTTTATGTCCAGACCTGCGCCGCCGAAAAGCGCCGCCGACGCAAGCGTGGAACTTTCCCGGACCCGGACAAGCGCGTCTTCATCAACACCGATATCTGCGAGGGTTGCGGCGATTGCGGTGTGCAGTCGAACTGTGTTTCGATCGTGCCGGTTGAGACCGAACTGGGCCGCAAGCGGGCGATCGACCAGAGCTCGTGCAACAAGGATTTCAGCTGTGTTCAAGGCTTCTGCCCCAGCTTTGTGACCGTCGAAGGCGCGCAGCTGAAGAAGTCGGCCACGACCGAGATCGACCTGCCGGACCTACCGGACCCGACCCTGCCGATAATCAACAAGACCCACAATGTGGTGGTGACCGGCGTCGGCGGCACCGGCGTGGTGACCGTGGGGGCGATCATGGCCCAGGCGGCCCATATCGACGGCAAGGGCGCGGGCATGATGGAGATGGCCGGGCTGGCCCAGAAGGGCGGCGCGGTCACCGTGCACCTGCGTCTGGCGGAAAAGCCCGAGGATATCAGCGCGATCCGCGTGGCCACCGGCGAGCTGGATGCGCTGATCGGCGGGGAACTGGTGGTGTCCGCCGGGGCCAAGACCCTGGGGTTGACCGCGACCGGCCGCACCAAGGCGGTGGTGGACAGCCACGAAACCGTCACCGGCGATTTCACCCGCGACACGGAATTCCGTATTCCTGGTGATAGGTTGCAGCTCGCTCTTCAAGCGCGCATTCGCGATGGGTTGGCGATGTTTGACGCGACCGAGCTGGCGCGGGTCCTGCTGGGTGACAGTATCTTTTCCAACATGATGGTGCTGGGGGCGTCATGGCAAAACGGGCTGGTGCCGCTGAGCCACGCGGCGCTGATGCAGGCCATCGACCTGAACGGCCAGGCGCCGGAGCGCAACAAGCGTGCGTTTGAGCTGGGCCGCTGGGCGGTACTGCACCCCGAAGAGGTCGCGCGCCTGACCGTGGGCACGGTGGTCGAGAAGCCCAAGACGCTCGACGAAAAGATCGCATTCCGCGCCGACCACCTGGTGACCTACCAGTCCAAGCGTCTAGCGAAAAGATACCGCAAGCTGGTGGAACGTGCCGAGGACTCGGCGCTCCGCGAGGCCATCGCGGTCGGCTATCACAAGCTGTTGGCCTACAAGGACGAATACGAGGTCGCGCGCATGTTGATGGACACGCGCACCAAAGCCGAGGCGGAGTTCGATGGCGAGCTGAAGCTGACCTATCACATGGCCCCGCCGATCTTTGAAAAGATCGGGGCCAATGGCCGCCCGGTGAAACGCGCCTATTCCGAAGGGTTCATTCGCCGCGCCATGCCGCTGCTTGCGCGGATGAAGCGCCTGCGCGGCACCGTCTTTGACCCGTTCCGTTACAGCGAGGAGCGCAAGACCGAACGCGCCCTGATCGCGCAGTATGAACGCGACATGGCCGAGGTGCTGAAGGGCGATGGCCCGCTGGACGTGGCCATCCAATTGGCCGAGCTGCCGCGTTCCATCCGGGGCTTCGGCCCGGTCAAGGTCGAGAACGTCGCCAAGGCCGAGAAACGGCGCGAGGAACTGCTGGCGGCGTATCGTGCGGGCCACAGCCTGGCGGAGGCGGCGGAGTAACGCATTGTCATGTTTCTGTCACGGCTTTAGGGCATGCTTGACGGCCAGGACAGAGACATGACGAAACACATCGCCCGCGACATCTCCTATGCACATTCCGCGCAGACCCGCCGGGGGCGGACGCTGATCCGGGTAGTCGAGAACTCGACCGGCCGACTGCGCCTGATCAAGCGCGCCGAGGGCTATGACTACGAGGTCGCGCAGGGGCGGGACTTCTGGCAGGTCATGGTCGAACGCTATGGGCTGAGCCTGGAGGTCATTGGCGGTAGCCTGGACAATATCCCCAGGACCGGCCCGCTGATCACGGTGGCAAACCACCCTTACGGTATCCTGGACGGACTGATGATGGGCCATATCCTGGCCCGCACCCGAGGTGATTTCCGCATCCTCGCCAACCACGTCTTCCGCAAGGCGCCGGACCTGAACAAGGTCATCCTGCCGGTCAACTTCGACGAGACGAAAGAGGCGATGCGCGAGAACCTGGCGACCCGCAAGATCGCCCTGGACTACCTGTCCCAGGGCGGGGCGATGGGCGTGTTTCCGGGCGGCACCGTGTCGACCTCGGCCAAGCCGTTCACCCGCCCGATGGACCCAGGCTGGCGCCGGTTCACCGCCAAGATGGTCGCCAAATCCGAGGCCGCGGTGGTGCCGATCTTCTTCGAGGGCCACAACTCGCGGCTGTTCCAGGTGGCAAGCCATCTGCATTACACCCTGCGCATGGCTTTGCTGATCAAGGAATTCAAGCGGCGGGTCGATGAACCGGTGCGGGTTGTCATCGGTGACCCCATCCCGCGCGCAGAGCTGAGCCAATATGCCACTGATCCCAAATCCATGATGGATTTCCTGCGCGAACGGACCTATGCCTTGTCCCCAAGGCCGCTCGACAATGTCGAATACGGCTATGAGTTCGAGGACAAACACAAGGCGTAGGGCGGGCAAGGCAATGGCAGTAGGGATTTTCGACTCGGGGCTGGGTGGTCTGACCGTGCTGGATGCCGTGTCCAAGCGCCTGCCGGAGGTCGATTTCGTCTACTATGGCGACAATGAACACGCGCCTTACGGGGTGCGTGACGCCGATGATGTCTACAACCTGACCACCCAGGCCGTCGAACGGCTGTGGGACGAGGGCTGCGACCTGGTGATCCTGGCGTGTAACACCGCCTCGGCCGCTGCGCTGCGGCGCATGCAGGAAAGCTGGATCCCTGCCGAAAAACGCGTGCTGGGGGTCTTCGTGCCCCTCATTGAAGCACTGACCGAGCGGCAGTGGGGCGATAACTCCCCGCCGCGGGAGGTCGAGGTGAAGCACGTGGCGCTGTTTGCCACGCCCGCGACCGTGTCCAGCCGTGCGTTCCAACGCGAACTGGCTTTCCGCGCCATCGGCGTGGATGTCGAGGCGCAGGCATGTGGCGGCGTGGTGGATGCGATCGAAGATGGCGACATGATCCTGGCCGAGGCGCTGGTGCGCTCGCACGTCGATGCGCTGAAACGCAAGATGCCCGATCCCGAGGCCGCGATCCTGGGCTGCACCCATTATCCGCTGATGGAAGAGACCTTCCAGGATGCACTGGGGCAGGGGGTGCGTGTGTTCAGCCAGGCCAACCTGGTGGCCGAAAGCCTGGCCGACTACCTGGAGCGCCACCCGAACATGCGGGGCGATGGCGCGGTGTCGAAATTCCTGACCACCGGCGACCCCGCGCGCGTGTCGGATCGTGCCACGCAGTTCCTGCGACGAAAGATCACTTTCGAACCTGCCTAATTGCGTCCGCGCCGCGGAACCCTTACATCACGTGAAATCCTACGAAAGAGGTCTGTCATGACCCATAAGATCGCCATTCTGGGCGCCTCTGGTTATACCGGCGCCGAACTTGTCCGGCTCATTGCCACCCACCCGACGATGGAAATCGTCGCGCTTTCTGCCGACCGCAAGGCGGGGATGCAGATGTCCGACGTCTACCCGCACCTGCGTTACCTGGACCTGCCGACCCTGGTCAAGATGGATGAAATCGACTTCGATGGTGTGGATCTGTGCTTTGCAGCACTTCCCCACGGGCTGAGCCAGGCGCTGGTGCGCGACCTGCCCGCGCATGTGAAGGTCGTGGACCTGGGCGCCGATTTCAGGCTGCGGGACCCGGCGGAATACGAGAAATGGTACGGCGCCCCCCATGTGGCCACCGAATTGCAGAAAGAGGCGGTTTACGGCCTGACCGAGTTTTATCGGGATGAAATCCGCAACGCGCGGCTGGTGGCCGGCACCGGCTGTAACGCGGCCACGGTGCAGTTCGCTCTGCGCCCGCTGATCGCCAAGGGCGTGATCGACTTGGATACGATCATCTGCGACCTGAAGAACGGCGTCTCGGGCGCGGGTCGGTCGCTGAAGGAAAATATGCTCTTTGCCGAACGCTCCACGGATGTGCTGGGCTATGCCCAAGGTGGCAAGCACCGGCACCTGGGCGAGTTCGACCAGGAGTTCAGCTTGATCGCCGGGCGCGACGTGCGCATCATGTTCACTCCGCATCTGGTGCCAGTGAACCGGGGCATCCTTGCCGACTGTTATGTACAGGGCGAGGCGGAGGCGATCCACGCGGCGCTGGTTGAGCAATATCAAGGCGAGCCCTTCGTCGAGGTGCTACCCCTCGGCCAACTGCCGGGCATGGGGCATGTCACCGGGTCGAACATCTGCCAGCTGGGTGTTGTCGGCGACCGGGTGCCGGGGCGCGCTCTGGTCGTGTCGGCGCTGGACAACCTGTGCAAGGGCTCCAGCGGCCAGGCGATGCAGAATGCGAACCTGATGCTGGGCGAAGACGAAACCACCGGGCTGATGCTTGCCCCGGTGTTCCCGTAAGGAGACAGACAGATGGCCGGTATGAAAGGTCTGAAGAAGAAACGACGCATCCAGGTGATTGCCCTTGCCTTCGTGGCATTGGCGGTCTCGGCGGGGCTGATCGGCTTCGCTTTCAAGGACGGCATCAACTACTACCGTTCGCCCAGCCAGGTCATGGAAGAACCGCCCACACCGAACGAGACCTTCCGCATCGGCGGGTTGGTCGAGGATGGCACGCTGGTGCGTGGTCAGGGCGAGACGGTAACCTTCGCGGTGACCGATGGCGTGGCCTCGGTGCCGGTGGCCTATACCGGTGTGCTGCCGGATCTGTTTGAAGAGAACCAAGGCATGGTCGGCACCGGAAAATACGTGGATGGTACGTTCTTAGCGTCTGAAATCCTTGCCAAACACGACGAAAGCTACATGCCGAAAGAGGTCATCGACACGCTGAAGGAAACCGGCGTCTACGTCGAGCCCGAAAGCTGACCGAACGCCCTGGGCGCACGCCCGGTTTCGGCTTTCTTAACGGATTTTAATCAGTCTTTCCCCGTGAATTTACACACGGGGGAAGGCCCTGATGAAATCCGTTTCCGACATTGCAGACGAGATCATTGCCCGCGAAGGCGGCTATGTGAATGACCCGGATGATCCGGGCGGCGCCACCAACTTCGGCGTTACCATCCACACCATGCGCAGGCTTGGCCTGGACCTGACCGGCGACGGCAAGGTCACGCCCGCGGATGTGAAGCGCCTGACCCGCGATCAGGCGCGCGACATCTTCATCGAGCATTACTTCGCACGTCCGCGTATCGGTGAACTGCCCGAGGCGCTGCAGCCTTCGGTCTTCGACATGTATGTGAACGCGGGCGGCGGGGGGATTCGCATTCTGCAAAAGCTCTTGCGCAAGATGGGGCACCCGGTCGCCGTCGATGGCGTGATCGGCCCGCAGACTCTGGCCGCCACCCGCATTGCCCACGATGAAGCGCCGGATCACATTGCCGACGCCTACGGGATCGAGCGGCGCAATTTCTATTACCGCCTGGCGGACAACCGCCCGTCGAGCCGCAAATACGCGCGCCGTCGCGATGGCGGCAAGGGCGGCTGGATCAAACGCGCGGAAGAGTTCATCTCGCCCAAATACCATCTGACGGAGGCCGAGCATCGCGCCCGGATCGCGGCATGGGGTTGATCGAGGGTATCCTGGCGCTGCTGTTCGGCGGCGGGCGCAATGTGGTGCGCGAAACCGCCGAGGTCTTTCTAGAGAACCGCGAGGCGGCGGGGGAACGCGAGGCGACCTATCGCGCCGCCGCACTGGAACAATTCGCGCAGGAATTCGTGCTGCCGCGACAGGGACTGTTCGACCGTTTCATGGACGCGCTGAACCGCGTGCCGCGCCCGGCGCTGGCCCTGGGCACCCTGGGCCTGTTCGTCAGCGCCATGGTCGACCCGATCTGGTTTGCCGCCCGCATGCAGGGCATCGCCCTCGTGCCGGAGCCGCTGTGGTGGCTGATGGGCGCGATCGTCAGTTTCTATTTCGGCGCGCGTCATCAGGCGAAGGGACAGGAATTCCAGCGCTCGCTGGCAGAAACCATGGCCCGCGCAGGGCAAGTGACGCGGAACCTGGCTGCCTTGGAGGCATTGGAGGCCGGGGCGGGGCGCGAAGGCAACCCGGCGCTGGACGATTGGAGCGCGCGTGATGGGCAGTGACATTATCCTCAAACTGGTGGCCGAACACGGTCCCTGGGTCCTTCTGGTCTTCTACCTGCTCTACCGCGATCTGCAGAAGGACCAGGCGACCCGGGCCGTGCTGGACAAGAACAGTTCGATCCTGATCGAGATCACCACGATCATCCGCGAACGCCTGCCGACCAGGGGAGGCTGAGATGAGTGTTTTCATGATGTTTTTCAAATGGTTCCGGCGCAAGGCCCGTGGGGCCAAGCTGCAATCCGCGCTGGAACGCAACAAAGAAGCGGCCGCCGCATTGGACGCCGCCGTCAAGGAGGTCTTGCAGAGATGAAACAGGCATTCGCACTCGCCGTGGTCCTGATCGTGGTGCTCCAAGTGGGATACCAGGTCGCCGGATACGATGCGGTCTATCAGATCGGGTATGGCGCGATCACGATGATGAGCATGATGATCTCGGCCACCTTCCTGTGGCTCTATGTGCAGCGCGCAACGCCCCTGGCCCTGGGCATGGCCTACAGCTGGTCGGGCGCGGGCCTGGTGATGGGCTGGTGGTGGCTCTATGCCATCCTGGGGCGGCCGCTCTGGGCATTGGACAGTCCCATCCTGTTCAATTTCCTCAGTTTTTACTTCGTCGGCGCGGTGCTGCATTTCAGCGTGATCCACCGATCCTTTGGCTGGCACGGATCCGCTTTCCTTCTGCCGATCCTGGGCGCGGTGGCCCTGTCGGCCGCGATCTATCTGATCGTCTGAATATCCCGTGACATTAGAGCGCGCCCCATTGGCCTTGGGGCGCGCTTGCCCTATGTTCGCGCACAGACATACGGAACATGAGCGCGAACATGATTACGGAACTTGGCCACTTTGCACTGATTCTGGCCCTGGGCGTGGCGATCGTCCAGGCAATCGTCCCCCTGGTCGGGGCGCAGAAGGGATGGACCAACTGGATGGCGGTGGCGGTGCCCGCCGCGACGGTCCAGTTCCTGCTGGTCGCCTTTTCCTTCGGGGCGCTGACCTACGCCTTTGTCACCTCGGATTTCTCTCTGAAAGTCGTCACTCTAAACTCCCACAGCGCAAAGCCGATGCTTTACAAGGTGTCGGGCGTCTGGGGCAACCACGAGGGCTCGATGCTTCTGTGGGTGCTGATCGTGGTGCTGTTCGGCGCCATGGCGGCCTGGTTTGGGGGGGGGCTGCCGCCGCGGCTGAAGGCCCGCGTGCTGGCGGTGCAGAGCGCCATCGCCGTGGCCTTCCTGGGTTTCGTGCTCTTTACCTCGAACCCGTTCATCCGCCTGGCCACGCCGCCCTTTGACGGGCAGGACCTGAACCCGCTGTTGCAGGACCCGGGCCTCGCCTTCCACCCGCCCTTCCTCTACCTGGGCTACGTGGGGCTTTCGATGGCCTTCTCCTTCGCCGTCGCCGCCTTGATCGAGGGCCGCATTGACGCCGCCTGGGGCCGCTGGGTACGCCCCTGGACGCTGGCTGCCTGGATCAACCTGACCATCGGCATCGGCCTGGGATCCTGGTGGGCCTACTACGAACTTGGCTGGGGTGGCTTCTGGTTCTGGGACCCGGTCGAGAACGCATCGTTCATGCCCTGGCTCTTCGCCGCCGCGCTGCTGCATTCGGCCATCGTGGTCGAGAAACGCGAGAGCCTGAAAAGCTGGACCATCCTCCTGGCGATCCTGGCCTTCGGCTTCTCGCTGATCGGCACCTTCCTGGTGCGCTCGGGCGTGATCACCTCGGTCCACGCCTTCGCCACCGACCCGGAGCGCGGCGTCTATATCCTGGCGATCCTGGCGGTCTTTACCGGCGGCTCGCTGACCCTGTTTGCCGCCCGTGCCAATGCGATGGAGGCGAAGGGCGTCTTCGGCATGGTCAGCCGCGAAAGCGCGCTGGTGTTCAACAACGTCCTTCTGGCCGTCAGCTCGATCGTGGTCTTCGTCGGCACGATCTGGCCGCTGGTGGCCGAGGCCTTCTGGGGCCGCAAACTGTCGGTCGGCGCGCCCTTCTTCGAGGCCGCCTTTACCCCCTTCATGGTGGTCCTGGCTTTGATCCTGCCCTTTGGGGCGATGCTGTCGTGGAAACGGGCCAAGCTGAACCGCGTGGCCAAATCGCTGGTGCCCGCGATGATCCTTGCGGTCTCACTTGGCGCGCTGGTCTGGGCCATGCAGGCGCATAAGTCCGCGCTGGCGCCCATTGGCCTGGCGCTTGGCACCTGGCTGGTGGTCGGCGCCCTGATCGACCAGATGAGCCGAACCGGCCGTGGCTCCATCGCCAGCCGCCTGTCGCGCCTCAGCCGCCTGCCGCGTGCTGATTGGGGCAAGACCATCGCCCATGCGGGCCTGGGTATTACCTTCATCGGCATCTCGGGCCTGATGGCCTGGCAGGTTGAGGACATCCGCGTCGCCAACGTGGGCGACACCTACCAGGTGGCCGGTTACGACGTCACGCTGGAGCGGGTCTATGAGGAGCAGGGGCCGAACTATATCTCAACCAAGGCCGACATGTTGGTCACCCGCAGCGGCGTCGAAGTGACCCGCTTGACGCCGGAAAAACGCGTCTATCCGGTGCAGGCCATGCCGACCACCGAGGCCGCGATCTCGAACGGGATTTGGCGTGACATCTACCTGGTGATCGGGGACCCGCAGGCAAACGGTGGTTTCGCCGTGCGCACCTTCATCAAGCCGCTGGCCAACTGGATCTGGGCGGGCTGCATCCTCATGTCGCTGGGCGGGCTGATCAGCCTCTCCGACCGCCGCTACCGTGTCGCCGCCGGCGCCGCCAAGGCCCCGATGCAGGGAGTGCCCGCCGAATGAAACGCCTTGTGACATCCCTGGCCGTGAGCCTCACCCTGCTGACCAGCCCCGCGCTGGCGGTGAACCCGGATGAGGTACTGGACGATCCCGTCCTGGAACAGCGCGCCCGCGACCTGGGGCAGGAACTGCGCTGCGTCGTCTGCCGTGGTGAAAACATCGACGAAAGCAACGCCGCCATTGCCCGCGACTTGCGCCTGCTGGTCCGTGAACGGCTGCTGGAAGGCGACAGCAACGAAGAGGTGCTGGACTTCGTCGTCGAACGCTATGGCGAATATGTGTTGATGAAGCCGACCACCGCCGGGGCGAACAAGCTGCTTTGGGCCACTGGCCCGGTGCTGTTCCTCCTGGCTGGCCTGACCGGTTTCATGTACCTGCGCCGCCGCTCGAAGGCGGCGGAGCCGGCCCGCGGCCTGTCGGCCGACGAACAGGCCCGCCTTGACGAGCTGATGAAGGACTGACTTGCGCGCATCCCCCGTGGGGCGTTACCGTCGCCCCACGGTCCGCAGTTCACCGAGTCGCTGCCATCCCTTTCGGGACATGCTGAACCTGCCTAGAACCCATGATTGGTTTCCCCGCGCGTCCCTGTGCGGCAAGGGCAGCTCCCGCCATGTATCCGGATGCGCCATGAGGGATGACTGACATGACCCGAGATACCATTTCCCTGACCCTACCGGACCTCAGCGCCTTTGCCCGCACCCTGCGTGGGCAGCTGGGCGAGGATGCCCCCGGCCATCAGAGCCTGTTGAACCTGTTGGCCCGTGCGGGCGGTTATCGCAACTATCAGCACCTTCGCGCGACGCAAGACGGGCCGGTGGCCCCGGCGGATGGTGCGGCCGTGAGCCGCGCACTGAGGTGGTTTGATGACCAGGGGCGCCTGACCGGCTGGCCTGCGAAACGATCCGTGCGCCAACTGTGCCTCTGGGCACTCTGGGCGCAACTGCCGCCCGGGCGTTATGACGAGCGCGAAATCTCGGCGTTGATTGATCCGATGATGGCGTTCCGTGACCCCGCTCAGGTGCGTCGTTCTCTGGTCGAGGACGCACGGCTCAAGCGCAATCGCGACGGCACAGGCTACGAACGCCAACCTGCCCGGCCCGATGCCACCGCCCAGGCGGTGATCGCGGCAGTGACGCGGCGTCGGACCGGGGGCGGGTAATCCGCCCCTTTCCTTTCCGCCCCGCCTGACCAATATATCCCGCAAAGACGCCGCGTCCGGGTTTAACCGTCCATGCGGTCGGTTAAACTGGCGCGGAATGTGGGAGGACCCAATGGACTACGAAACGATTCGCCTCGAGATCACCGAGGGGCTGGCGGTGCTGACTTTCAACCGCCCCGACAAGTACAATGCGCTGAACACCCAGATGCGCGCCGAGATCGCCCATGCGGTCAAGGCGGCGGGCGAGGGGGCGCGCGCCCTGGTGATCACCGGCGAAGGCAAGGCGTTTTGTTCGGGCCAGGATCTGGGTGACCGCGCCAATGCGGCGGATGTCGACCTGGAACGCACCCTGCGCGACGAATATCAGCCGATCCTTGACGCGATCTATGAAAGCCCGATCCCGATCATCGCCGCGGTGAACGGTCCCGCCGCCGGGGCTGGCGCCAATATTGCCCTGGCCGCCGATGTGGTGATCGCCAAGGAAAGCGCCTATTTCATGCAGGCCTTTGCCAAGATCGGCCTGATCCCCGACGCGGGCGGCACCTATTGGATGCCCCGCACCATGGGTTTCGCCAAGGCGATGGGCGCGGCGATGTTTGCAGAAAAGATCACCGCCCGGCAGGCCGCCGACTGGGGGCTGATCTGGGAGGCCGTGGCAGACGAAGACTTCGAAGCCAACTGGCGCGCCCGTGGCGAATACCTGGCCAACGGCCCGACCCTGGCCTTCCGCCACATCCGCAAGGCGATCCGCGCCTCGCTGGACAACTCGCTGGAAGATCAACTGGCGCTGGAAGCCCACGCCCAGGGCGACTGCGGCAAGTCGCGGGATTTCTCGGAAGGGGTCATGTCCTTCCTGGAAAAACGCGCGCCAAAGTTCGAGGGGCGCTGAACGTCGCTCGACCGGGTTCCAGAGGCCGCTGATTTCAGCGGCCTCTTTTTTTGGTTTACGGGCCGATCTCAAGCGTCGAGTAAGGAAAATCTGCCCATCTCCTTACGAAAATCTCGACATTCGGCGTGGGAATATAGGCACGATATTTGCAACGCCGAGACCCCGCCATGTCCCTTGTCCCACAGGTTGTTCGACTGTTCTTGAACGCGATCATTGCCGGTGGAGCGATAGGATTGATTCTGATTCTGGCGGCGACCCGAGGCGATGCGTGGGCAGATCGCGTGCTTGTTCTGGCTGCATGGCTTTCGGTTGCGGTGAGCCTGGCCGCGTTGGCACTGTCCATACAGGTGAAATCACGATGGGCGATAGGTGCGGGCCTGGTCTGCCTCTCCCTCTTGGCGGTTGGGGCGGTGGTGGGCCTCCTGGAATGCGCCATGGGCGGGCTGTCAGGAGGATATGAAAGATACGGCAACTGCGGCGTGGACCGGATGGTCCAAGTCGCATTGGTCTGGGTGGGGGTATGCCTTGTTCTTTTAGGGCGCTCGGCGCGGGTGTTCTGGCCCATGCTGGCTGTCTGCCTGCCCCTTGCCTTGGTCGTTGTGCAGGTCTTCTTGTTGGCCCCGTTGCACAAGATTATCGGGGCGACCGATCTTTCGAACACCTGTTTTCTGGTCGGTTACGCCGAGGTTGGCGACGACACGGGATCGCTGCGCCGCTTACAGGAAAGGGAGCGTCCAGAATTTGGCTGGGTGGTCGGTGAACATTCCCCAAGAGTCTATCGCTTGGACGAAGGGCAGGCCGATATCTGGTGGTATTCAACTCGCGAGTTTGTCCCGGTGGCAACCACGCCAATCTTGGGGACAGCCTGTGATTTGCAGGGCCGATAACATGGGGTAAACGAAAAAGGCCGCCCGATCGGGCGGCCTTTCGTGTGACGCGGGGAAGGGGCGCTCAGCGCTCTTCCACATCCGTGTAGTCGCGGTTGGTTTCACCCATGTACAGCTGGCGCGGGCGGCCGATCTTGTGCGCGGGATCGGACAGCTGTTCCTTCCACTGCGAGATCCAGCCCACGGTGCGGCTCAGCGCGAAGATCGGGGTGAACATCGAGGTCGGGAAGCCCATCGCCTCCAGAATGATGCCCGAGTAGAAGTCGACGTTCGGGAACAGCTTCTTCTCGATGAAATACGGGTCGTTCAGGGCGGTCTGTTCCAGCTCCTTGGCGACCTGCAAGAGCGGGTTGTCTTCGATGCCCAGCAGTTCCAGCACCTCGTCGGCCGACTGTTTCAGCACGGTCGCGCGCGGGTCGGTGTTCTTGTAGACGCGGTGGCCGAAGCCCATCAGGCGGAACGGGTCGTTCTTGTCCTTGGCGCGGGCGATGAATTCCGGAATGCGGTCAACCGAGCCGATTTCCTTCAGCATCTCCAGGCAGGCCTGGTTGGCGCCACCGTGGGCTGGACCCCAGAGGCAGGCGATGCCGGCGGCGATACAGGCGAACGGGTTGGCGCCCGAGGAGGAGGCCAGGCGCACGGTCGAGGTCGAGGCGTTCTGCTCGTGATCGGCGTGCAGGGTAAAGATCCGGTCCATGGCGCGGGCCAGGATCGGGTTCACCTCGTAGTCCTCGGCCGGGACCGAGAAGCACATGTGCAGGAAGTTCGAGGCGTAATCCAGCGAGTTCTTCGGATAGATGAAGGGCTGGCCGATCGAGTATTTATAGGCCATCGCGGCGATGGTCGGCATCTTGGCGATCAGGCGGTGCGAGGCGACCTCGCGCTGACGCGGGTCCGAGATGTCGGTCGAGTCGTGATAGAATGCCGACATGGCACCGACCACGCCCACCATGGTCGCCATCGGGTGCGCATCCCGACGGAAGCCACGGAAGAACATGTGCATCTGCTCATGGATCATCGTGTGGCGGGTGATGGTGCGTTCGAACTCTTCCAGCTCGGCGGCCGAGGGCAGGTTGCCGTAGAGCAGCAGGTAGCAGACTTCGAGGTAATGCGATTTTTCCGCCAACTGGTCGATCGGGTAGCCGCGGTGCAGCAGTTCACCCTTGTTGCCATCAATGAAGGTGATGGTCGAATCGCACGATGCGGTCGAGGTGTAGCCGGGGTCGTAGGTGAAGACGCCGCCCTGAGCATAAAGCTTGGTGATGTCGATCACGTCCGGCCCCAGCGTCGGGGAATACATCGGCAGATCGATCTCCTTGTCACCAACGGTGAGCTTCGCGGTTCCTGTCTGTTCTGCCATGTCTGTTCCCTTCTCGTGCATGTTCCTGGCCCGGCTGGGCGGGGTCGTGTCTCAGTTCGATGCGTCCTCCAGGCGGGCGATGGTTTCTTCGCGCCCAAGGACCAGCATCATGTCAAAAACGCTGGGGGTCACGGCCCGTCCCGCAAGGGCTGCGCGCAGCGGCGCGGCCAGCTTGCCGAACTTGGTTCCGTGGGCCTCTGCGAGCCCATTCAGCACCCCCTCCAGCGTGTCGCGATCCCAGCTACCATTTTGCAGCTGCGGCGTCAATTCTTTCAGTATACGACGGGATACATCATCCAGGGCCTTGTCGGCCTTCTCGTCCCGGTCGAGGGGGCGGGAAGCCAGGGCAAAGCGCGCTTTTTCAATGAGTTGCGGCAGGGTTTTCGCCGCGCCTTTCAGGCAATACATCGCCTTCGACAAATTCTCGCGTTGCTGCGCCTGCAAAACGGGCTGATCGGTCGCAGCAAGGAAATCCTCGACGGCGGCCAGCACGGCAGCGTCTTCCATCATGCCCAGGTGCTGACCCGAGATATTGTCGAGCTTCTTGAAGTCGAAACGGGCGGGCGATTTGCCGATTCCCGACAGGTCGAACCACTCCAGTGCCTGGGCGTCCGTGAAGACTTCATCATCGCCGTGGGACCAGCCCAGACGGGCCAGGTAATTGCGCATCGCCTGCGCCGGGTAGCCCATGGCCTGGTATTCCTCGACCCCCAGCGCGCCGTGGCGTTTCGACAGTTTCTTGCCGTCCGGCCCGTGGATCAGCGGGATATGCGCCCAGACCGGGATCTCCCAGCCCATCGCCAGATAGACCAGTGCCTGGCGCGCGGCATTGTTCAGGTGGTCATCCCCCCGGATCACATGGGTCACACCCATGTCATGGTCATCAACAACAACGGCCAGCATATAGGTGGGCGTACCGTCCGAGCGTAAACAAATCATGTCGTCCAGCTGGTCATTGCGGATCGTGACCTTGCCCTGCACCTCGTCGTTGATTTCGGTCACCCCCTCCCGCGGGGCCTTCAGGCGGATCACATAGGGCGCATCCGGATGGGTCGCGGGGTCGGCGTCGCGCCAGGGGCTCTGGTAGAGCGTCGACTTGCCCTCGGCCCGGGCGGCGTCACGGAACTCCTGGATCTCTTCCTGGGTGGCGAAACATTTGTAGGCATGGCCATTTGACAGCATTTCGCGGGCCACCTCGGCGTGGCGTTCGGCGCGGTCGAACTGGCTGACCACCTCGCCGTCATGGTCCAGCCCCAGCCAGTCCATGCCCTTCAGGATCGCCGCCGTCGCCTCGGGGGTCGAGCGCGCGCGGTCGGTGTCCTCGATGCGCAGCAGGAACTTGCCGCCACGCCCGCGCGCATAAAGCCAGTTGAACAGCGCGGTGCGCGCGCCGCCGATGTGAAGATAGCCAGTGGGCGAGGGGGCGAAACGGGTGACGACCTGTGTGGGGCTCATGTGCGTTAACCTTTTGGAAACCATGCTGCGCGTAGCGTTGTCCGTGGTCTAGAACGTGAAGGCGGAGAGGACAAGAGTGACGCCCCGAAGCGCGCCTCTGCTCATGGTGCAGGCCCGGGTTGATCGGGCCCGTGGACGGCTGTTGCCCTGGGCACCGGTCTGCCTGGCCACGGGCGTGGGCTGGTATTTCCTTCTGCGAAACGAGCCCACCTTCGGGGCCTGGATCTTGTTGGGCTTGGTCACGGTGCTCGGCGCCGCGCTGGCCTGGCGGTTCTGGCAGGGTCTTGGCCCGGTGTTCCTGGGGCTTGCACTGATCTCGGGCGGGCTGGTGCTGGCCGGAGCCAAGGCAGGTGGCCTCTCGGCGCCCAAGCTCGATTTTCGGTATTATGGCGCGGTCGAGGGTCGCGTGGTGAACATCGACCGCTCGCAATCGGACGCTGTGCGGCTGACGTTGGACCAGGTGCGGCTGGACGGGCTCGGCCCCACCGAGACGCCGGAGCGCGTGCGGGTGTCGCTGCATGGTCAACAGGGCTGGATCGCCCCCGAGCCGGGCCTGCGCGTTGCCATGACCGCGCATCTGTCAGCCCCGCAAGGCCCGGTCGAACCGGGCGGGTTCGATTTCCAGCGCATGGCCTGGTTTCGCCAGATCGGTGCGGTCGGCTACACCCGCGCACCGGTCCTGACCCTTGCCCCGGCCGCCGAAGGCCGCGCGGGGCTGGCCGTGCACCGGCTGCGCATGTCCATCGCCACCTGGGTGCGCGCCACCATGCCGGGCGAGCCGGGCGCCTTTGCCGCCGCGATCATGACCGGTGACCGCTCCGGCATGGGGCAGGAGACGCTGGCCGCCTTGCGCGGCTCGAACCTTGCGCACCTCTTGGCGATTTCCGGGCTGCATATGGGGCTGCTGACCGGGTTCGTCTTTGCCGCGCTGCGTTTGGGGCTGGCCGCAATCCCCCATGTCGCCCTGCGCTGGCCGACCAAGAAGATCGCCGCCGTGGTTGCCATGGGGGCAGGGGCTTTCTACCTCGCACTGTCGGGGGGGAATGTCGCCACCGAACGTGCCTTCATCATGGTTGCGGCCATGTTCACTGCCGTTCTGTTTGACCGGCGTGCCCTGTCGATCCGGTCGGTGGCCCTGGCCGCCATGATCGTGCTGATCCTGCACCCCCAGGCCCTCGTTGAACCCGGTTTCCAAATGTCCTTTTCAGCCACTACCGCGCTGGTCGCCGTCTTTGGGGTCTTGCGGGATTGGGACGGCTGGCAAGCCCCCCGCTGGGCGCGGCCGGTCCTGGCCGTGGTGATTTCCTCGGCCGTGGCGGGGGCGGCCACTGCGCCCTTCGCGGCGGCCCATTTCAACCAGGTCAGCCATTTCGGCCTGATCGCCAATCTGCTCTCGGTGCCCCTGATGGGCGCCTTCGTCATGCCGCTCGCGGTGATCACCGCGCTGCTGGCCCCGTTCGGCCTGGCCTGGTTGTCGCTCGCCGCGATGGAGCCCGCAATCCGCTGGATCCTGGGCGTTGCGACCCATGTCTCGTCGATGGAGGGGGCCATCGGCCATGTGGTCACACCCATGGTGGGTGTGGTGCCGGTGATCGCGCTTGGCGGGTTGATGCTGATCCTCTGGCAAGGGCGGGGGCGCTTGATTGGGCTCGCACCCTTGGCGGTTGGCTTCGTGCTGTGGAATCTGTCCGACCGGCCCGACCTGCTGATCTCGGATAGTGCCGGGCTGATCGGGGTCATGACCGAGGACGGCCGGGTGCTGAACAAACCACGTGGAGAGGGCTTTGCCGCACGCAGTTGGCTGGAAAATGACGGTGCACCGGTTGAGCAGGCCGAAGCCTTCGCGCGTGATGGGTTCGCGGGGGAGAAGGGTGATCTGCGCATTGATCTGGGGGGGCAGTTGATTGCTCATCTGAGTGGACGGGGGGCGGCAGATCGGGTCGATCAGGCCTGCGCGGATGGGGCGGTTGTGGTCCTTGCAGGCGAGGCAGAGGCCCCGGGGGACTGCACCGTCTGGGATCGCAAGGCGCTGGCCATCACCGGGCCGGTTGCGATCTACGCCACGGACGCAGGTTGGCAGGTGGTGGCGACACGCGAAATCTCCGGTGATCGGCTTTGGAACCGGTAGAACAAAGAAAAAACGGGACGCCCTGCGTCCCGTTCCAATATCTTGTGATGTCCCAAAGGCTCAATAGGTGCGGATCAGCCCGACCAGCTTGCCCTGCACCTTGACCTGACCCTCGCGCAGAAGGCGCGTCTCATAGGCCGGGTTCGCGGCTTCCAGCGCGATCATGTCGCCCTGTTTGCGGAAGCGTTTCAACGTCGCCTCGTAGCCATCGACCTGGGCCACGACGATATCGCCATTGTCGGCTGAGTTCGTCTCGCGAATGACCACCACGTCGCCGTTGTTGATCCCGGCGTCGATCATCGAATCGCCTTTGACTTCAAGCGCATAATGCTTGCCCGCGCCGCCCAGCATGGTGCCGGGCACGGCCACGTGGCTGGCGCCGTCGGTAATTGCTTCGATGGGCGAACCGGCGGCGATGCGGCCCAGCAGCGGCAGCTCGCTGACCCCCACGGCTTCCAGCGCCATGGCGCCGGACGGGGGCGGGGCATCGGGGCGGTCGCCCTGGATCACCTTCGGCTCGAACCCGCCGCGCGGAGAGACGTCGATCGTCTCAGGCAGTTTCACGATTTCGATCGCGCGGGCCCGGTGGGCCAGACGACGGATGAAGCCGCGTTCTTCCAGCGCCGTGATCAGCCGGTGAATGCCTGATTTGGAGCGCAGATCCAGCGCATCCTTCATTTCGTCGAACGACGGGGGCACCCCGTCGCGCTGGATACGTTTGTGGATGAATTCCAGCAAATCCAATTGCTTGCGGGTCAGCATGCTCGATCCTCCAAACCCTGTCGCCGTCAAAACCTCTTTGCATCACCGAACCACCCGGCCCGGCGCACCGTTTACAGGTCACCCGTTTGAAGAGGGTGTTCAAGGCTTGTTCTACGCGCGTTCTCGTTTTGTGTCAACGGGCTTGGCTTGGGCGCCCCTGGCAAGGCTCAATCAGAAGGTGAGGTATTCCACCTCGTCGCCCACGTCGCGCGCCGGGTCTTCGACCGGGCGGATCATCAACGCATTGGCCTGTGACAGCACGGTCAGAAGGGCAGAATCCTGTCGCTCCAAGGCGCGAATGCCAGTGCCGTCCACCACTGCGCGCATGTAGTGTTCGCGCGGGCCGTTGGGGGCGATGGGCGCGGTCAGCCGGGCGGTGCGACGCGGCGCGGGGGCGCTTCCCTGGCCCAGCATGGCACGGATCATCGGTTGCAGGAAGACATGGGCGCAAACCATTGAAGACACGGGATTTCCCGGCAGTCCCAGCATAGGAACACCGCCCAGCGTGCCCGCCATCAGCGGCTTGCCCGGGCGCATGCGCACCTTGTAGAAGCTCTGCTCCATGCCCATCTCGGCGGCCACCGGACCGACCAGGTCGCGATCACCCACCGAGGCTCCACCGATGGTCACGATCAGGTCCGCGTCCAGCGCCAGTTCAAACGCCGCGCGCAGGCTGTCTTCATTGTCGCGGGCGATCGGCAACATGCGGCCTTCGGCACCCACCGCCTCGACCATGGCTTTCAACCCGAAGGAATTGGAGGCGATGATCTGGTCCGGTCCGGGCACCTCGCCGGGCATGACCAGCTCGTCCCCGGTGGCCAGCAGCGCGACCGAGGGTTTGCGGGTCACCTCGACCTCGGGCACATTCATCGACGCGATCAGGGCCAGGTCGGTCGGCGTCAGCACACGCGGCGCGTCCAGCGTGTCGCCGGGGGAAAAATCGTCGCCGGCGGGGCGCACATGCGGGCCCTTGTCGAGCTTGCGGCCAAGGGTAATCAGGTTGCCCTGACGCTCCACATCCTCCTGGATGATCACGCGGTCGGTGCCCTCGGGCAGGGGCGCGCCGGTAAAGATTCGCACGCATTGGCCGGGGCCAACGCGGCCCGTGAACCCGTCGCCCGCAGCGCTTTCCCCGATCACCATGAACTGGGCTTCGGGATCCGCTTCGACGCCGTTCAGCGCATAGCCATCCATGGCAGAGGCCGCAAAGGGCGGCTGCATCCGCGTCGCGGTCACCGGCGCAGCCAGGGTGCGCCCGGCGGCCTCGGCCAACGGGATCGTTTCGGTGCCCAGCGAGCGGACCAGCGACAGCACGTTTTCAAGCGCTTTGGTGACGGGGATCATCGCGTATAGACCCCCGACTTGCCGCCTTCCTTGCGCATCAGGCGGATGTCCTTGATCTCCATACCCTTTTCAGCGGCTTTCAGCATGTCATAGACGGTCAAAGCGGCGGTGGAGACGGCGGTCAGCGCCTCCATCTCGACGCCAGTCTGGCCGCCGGTCTTGACGGTCGCGACGATGCGCACGCCGGGCAGGCTTTCGACCGGTTCCAGTTCCAGCGCGACCTTGGTGATCGGCAGCGGATGGCAGAGCGGGATCAGCTCGGCGGTTTTCTTGCAGCCCATGATCCCGGCGATGCGCGCAATGCCCAGCACATCGCCTTTCTTGGCTGAGCCCGAGGTCACAAGCGCCAATGTCTCGGGCGTCATCTTGACGAACCCCTCGGCCACCGCCACGCGGGAGGTCACCGGCTTGTCGGAGACATCGACCATATGGGCCTGGCCCTGGTCGTCGAAATGGGTAAGTGGAGAGTCGGTCATGCGGGCACCGGGTTTGCCAGGAGGTTGCGGGTGGCGGCCTCGACATCGTCCTGGCGCATCAGGCTTTCGCCGATCAGGAAGACGCGGGCGTCATGGGCGGCCATGGCGGCCAGGTCCTGCGCGCCCGTAAGGCCGCTTTCGCAGACCAGGGTGCGGCTGGGATCGGCCAGTTTCGACAGGCGGCGGGTGGTGTCGAGCGTGGTCTCGAAGGTCTTGAGGTTGCGGTTGTTCACGCCGAGCAGAGGGGATTTCAGGGCGCGGGCGCGCTCCAATTCTTCCTCGTCATGCACCTCGACCAGCACGTCCATGCCCCAGGAAAATGCTGCATCCTCAAGCTCTTGCGCTTGGGCGTCTTCAACGGAGGCCATGATGATCAGGATGCAGTCCGCCCCCAGGGCACGCGCCTCGGCGACCTGGTAGGTGTCATACATGAAATCCTTGCGCAGGGCGGGCAGGCTGGTCGCTTCGCGCGCGGCTACCAGGAACTCATCCGCGCCTTGGAAGGAGGGGCCGTCGGTCAGCACCGACAGGCAGGTGGCGCCGCCCGCCTGATAGGCGCGGGCGATCTCGGGCGGGTTGAAGTCAGGGCGGATCAGGCCCTTCGACGGGCTGGCTTTCTTGACCTCGGCAATCAGCCCATAGCCGGTCTTGGCGGCCTCTTGCAGGGCGCTTGCAAAGCCACGGGTGGGGGAGGCCGCGCGGGCGGCCTCTTCGACCTGCGCCAGCGGCCGGGCGGCCTTGCAGGCGGCCACATGTTCCAGCTTGTAGGCCTTGATCTTGTCCAGAACGGTTTGGGTCATGTTTTTACCACTCAATCGGTGTTTCACCGCGGTTTGTAAGCCATTCGTTCACCCTTGAAAACGGGCGCGAGCCGAAAAAACCGCGTCGCGCCGACAGGGGGGAGGGATGGGCGGTTTCCACCATCAGATGGTCGCCGGGGTTGATGTGTTTCGCCAGTTTCTGGGCGTTGTTGCCCCAGAGGATGAAGGCGGTGGGGCGTTGGGACACGCGCTCCAGCACCTGTTGCACCAGCGCGTCCCAGCCGAGCTTCTTGTGGGCGTTCGCCTCGCCTGCGGGAACCGAGAGCGAGGTGTTCAAGAGCAGCACGCCCTGGCGCGCCCAGTCGGACAGGTCGCCGTCCATGCGCGCGACACCCAGATCGGTTTCGATCTCGGCAAAGATGTTTTTCAGCGACCGGGGCAGGGCGGTGCCGGGGGAAACGGAAAAGGCCAGCCCGTTGGCGTCCCCGGGCGTTGGGTAAGGGTCCTGGCCCAGGATCACCACGCGGGTGTTTTCCGGCGGGGTCAGTTCCAGCGCGCGGAAGCGGTCGGCGTCGGAGGGCAGGATCTGGCGTGTGTCCGCCGCCAGCGCCTGCGATACAGCGGGCCAGTCGAAGGCAAAGAAGGGCAGCTCGCCCCAGGCGCCGATCCCTTGTGGTGTCATGCGCCCGAGGTCACCTTGGCGAGGATCTGGATGCGCTTCAGTGCTTCGCCGCTGTCGATGCTTTCCGATGCCATTTCAACACCTTGTGGCAAGTTGCTCGCCTTGTCGGCCACCACCAGCGCGCAAGCCGCGTTCAGCAGAACCGCATCGCGGTAGGCGGATTTCTCGCCATCCAGCAGGGCGCGGAAGGCGACGCCGTTTTCCTCCGGCGTGCCGCCCATGATCTCCGACAGCGGATGCACCGGCAGGCCCGCGTCCTCCGGGTGGATTTCACGCGCTTCGATCTTGTCGCCGTCCAGGGCGGCCACGGCGGTGGTGCCGGTGATCGTCACCTCGTCGGTGCCGTCGGAGCCATGGACCAGCCAGGCTTTCTCGGACCCGAGCGTTTGCAGCGTCTCGGCCATCGGGAAGATCAGGTCGGGCGCAAAGGCGCCGGTCAGCTGGCGCTTGGCGCCCGCCGGGTTGGTCAGCGGGCCCAGGATGTTGAAGATGGTCTTGCAACCCAGTTCCTGGCGCACCGGCATGACATGTTTCATTGCCGGGTGGTGCATGGGCGCCATCATGAAGCCGATCCCGGCTTCACCGAGGGCCTTTTCGACCACCTCCGCGCCGACCATGACGTCGACCCCCATCTGCCCCAGCGCATCCGCCGCGCCGGATTTCGATGACAGGTTGCGGTTGCCGTGTTTGGCGACCGGAACGCCCGCGCCTGCGACGACAAAGGCGGTGGCGGTCGAGATGTTCAGCGTGCCCATGCCGTCACCACCGGTGCCGACGATGTCCATCGCGCCCTCGGGCGCCTTCACGCGCGTGCATTTGGCGCGCATCACGGCGGCTGCGGCGGCATATTCAGCCACGGCCTCGCCCCGCGCGCGCATCGCCATCAGAAGGCCCGCGATCTGGGCCGGTGTCGCGCGGCCTTCGAACAGTTCCTCGAAGGCGGCCTCGGCCTGGGCGCGGCTCAGCGGCCCTTCGGAGGCGGCAAAGATCAGGGGTTTCATCGCGTCGCTCATGCCGGTTCCTTCACGGTATCCAGGAAGTTCTGCAGCATCGCGTGACCGTGTTCGGAGCGAATGCTTTCAGGGTGGAATTGCACGCCGTGGATCGGCAGGGTCTTGTGGGAAAGCCCCATGATCGTGCCATCGTCGAGCCAGGACGTGACCTCCAGGCTGTCGGGCAGGCTTTCACGTTCGACGATCAGCGAGTGGTAGCGGGTGCCTTCAAGGGGGCTGGGCAGGCCCTTGAACACGCCGCCGCCCCCGTGGTGGATCGTGCCCATCTTGCCATGCACGATCTCGCCCGCGCGCACGACCTTGCCGCCAAAGGCTTGCCCGATGGTCTGGTGACCCAGGCAGACACCCAGAAGCGGGGTTTTCGTCTCGGCTGCCGCCTCGGTCAGGGCGAGGCAGATGCCGGCCTGGTCCGGGTCGCAGGGGCCGGGGGACAGCAGAATGCCCTCGGGTTTCAGCGCCATGGCCTCCTGCACATCCAGCGCGTCATTGCGGTGGACCTGAACATCCGCCCCCAATTCGCCCAGATAATGGACGAGGTTGTAGGTAAAGCTGTCATAATTGTCGATCAGCAGGATCATGCGTGCGGCCTTTCGCCTATGGGGGTTACCTCTGCGGGCAGTCGGGCTATACATGCTCAGAGCCGCCGCCGAGGGTCAAGAGCAGGCGGCAGGAATTGCAGCAGGAAGTGATGGAGGTGCGGGTGGCACGCGGCGTTTTTGCAGGCATGATAAGCGGGGCAGTGGTCGGCGGTCTGGGGCTGGCCACATTGTCGGTGGTGAACGGGCCGGTGGAGCCCGTATCGCCCTTGAGCGATGAGATCACTGAAGCGCCGATAACCGCGCCAGAAATGGACGCGGAGGAGCTTGCGGCGGCTACCGAAATGGACGAGACGCCCGAAGAACCCGCGCCGGAGCCTGTGCAGGAACCAGAGCCCGTGTCAGAACCAGTGTCGGAACCCGCGCCAGAACCTGAGCCCGAGACGGATCCGGTCGTGGAGCTTGAGCCCGAAGAGGGGGGGCAGGCGGAGCCCGAGGAGCTCGCGACGCAAGAGGTGGCGCCTGAACCGGATGCGGTAGCCGATGCCGAGGCCGCCTCTGACCCTGAGGTCATGGCCGACACCGACCTCGGCAGCGCGCCCGGGGAAGAGGCTGTGCCTGAACCCGCTGCTGAGCCCGAAGCTCCGGTGGAGCCCGAGATGACCGATGTGCAGCCGGAGGTGGATCAGGGCGCGGGTGAGGTGACCGGCCTGGTGCCTGAACCTGACACCCAACCGGAGTTGGCCGAAGGCGCGGGGACCGAAGCCCGCATCGACGAAACTCCCGCCGCGCCGACGGCGGCTGATCCGCAATCGGTGCCCGCTGCGGGGGAGGTCGTCCCCGTCCCGACGCCGCTGCCGCAGACCGAGGCCGCTCTGGATCCGGCCCTGTCCGAAGCTCCCGCGCCACAGGGGGAGACGGGGGCAGCATTGCCCGCGGTGGACGCAGCAGACATGCCCGCCGAGGCCCCGGCCGCGCTGGAAGATCCCGCCCAGCCGCCCGCCGCACCGGAGGAGAGCGAACCGCCCGCACCGACGCGGCTGAAAAGTGATCCGGTGGCACCGATTGGCGATCTGGCCCCGAACGTGACCACAAACCGTCTGCCGACCGTAGGCGCGGCGGCGGAGGCTGAGGCGGAACCTGAGGTTGCCGTCGCCTCGCCCCTGGCAATCGAGCGCAACTCTGCCCCATTCGAGCGGGCCGAGGGCCTGCCGATGATGTCT
The DNA here is from genome assembly GCF_965228805.1 of Aliiroseovarius sp. Lineage (NCBI taxonomy): Bacteria > Pseudomonadati > Pseudomonadota > Alphaproteobacteria > Rhodobacterales > Paracoccaceae > Aliiroseovarius > Aliiroseovarius sp. Next base: position 2,938,524 of record NZ_CBDDIE010000003.1, read on the forward strand.
GTCGTCCTGCGCGATGACCCGGCTGCGCGCGCCGGGCTTGGGGACCTGGCCGGGCTGCCGTTCCCCGTCACCTTCGTCGTCGCCGCCGAACAGGCCGATGCGGCCGAGGCGATCGCCCTCTATCGCGCGGCCGGGGCGGAGGTTCTGGTCTCGGTCGCCCTGCCCGAAGGTGCGACGGCGGTGGACGCCGAAGTGACCTTGCAGGCCCATGCGGGGCTGCTGGCCGAGGCGGTCGGGCTGCAGATGGCTGCCGATTTTCAGACTGCAGGCCCCACGGCGACTCAGGTCGCCCAGGTGTTGGTCGAGGGCGGCCATGGGCTGGTGTCGCTACCACAGGGGCTGAACACCGGCCACAAGAGTGCGCTGAAGGTCGGCGTGCCTGCCGGTTTGGTGTTCCGTGAGCTGGACAACGACGGGCAATCGGCCGCCGTGATACGCCGCTTCCTGGACAATGCTGCCTTCAAGGCGCGCCAGGAACGTGGTGTGATCCTGCTGGGCCACGCACGGGCGGAGACGCTGCAGGCGCTGATTGAATGGGGTTTGGGGAATCGTGCCAAATCCGTCGCGATGGCGCCGGTATCCGCTGTTTTGCTGGACGGCTAAGTGTTGCCAATAGGAGTGCCTTCGGCACGCTCGATACCTCGGCTTTGCTTCGGATCTGGGGGCGCTGCCCCCAAGTGACAAGCCCGTGAGGCTTGTCACGCCCCCGGGATATTTTTGGAAAGATGAAACGGGCCCGGCTCAGCGAATGTCGAAGCCCGGCGGCGCGAGGGTAAAGCCGTCAAACTGAAACCCCGGCGAGACGGTGCAGCTGACCAGGGTGTAGTCCCCGGTGCTGCGCGCCGCCTGCCAATGGTGTTCGGGAACGATCAGCTGCGGCTGGCCTTTCGTAAGGTCCGGGGTCAGCAGGTGATCCCTCTTGGGACCTTGGGCGGTCTTGGACAGGGACAGCACCACGGGCGCGCCCGCGTGGTAGAGCCAGATCTCGGTCGCGTCGACCTTGTGCCAGTGGCTGGCCTCGCCGTCCTTCAGCAGGAAATAGATGCAGGTACCAGTGGGGCGGCCCGAGCTGTCCTCGTCCACCCAGGTCTGGCGGTAATGCCCGCCCTCGGGATGCGGGGTGAGGTTCAGGGCCTCGATGATTTGATCGGAGGTCATGTCGTTCATGGGGCACTCGGCAGGGTTGCGCCGGTCGCCGGGCGGATGGCTGACCGGAACAGGGTTTCGTGATAGGATCAGGGGGCACAATCGCAGAATTGTCGGGTTTCACAAGGCAGGGCCTGTCCAACATATTTGGGAGGTCAAGACATGCCGTTTTATCTGTTCCGTGGACGTTACAACACCGATGCCCTGCGCGCGCTGGTCGATGAACCCCAGGACCGCGAGAAGGTCGCGGGCGAGATGATCGCGGCGATGGGCGGCAAGCTGCATCACCTGTTTTTCTGTTTCGGGGACGAGGATGTGGTTGCCTTGATCGAGGCGCCCAGTGACGAGGTCATGGCGGCCTGCGCGCTGGTGGTCGGGGCTTCGGGCACCATGGCGGGCGGCGCGACAACCAAGCTGATGACCAGCCAGGAGGCCATGGGCGCCATGTCGGCGGCCAAGGCCGGGCGCGGGGCGTACAGGCCGGTTGGCGGCTGAGCCTAGCCCAGACGTTTCATCAAGGAGAGATCGCAGGCGGTGGCGTGGCCCATGGCCCGTTTGATGCCGGGCAGAAGGGCCGCGCCGTTCATTGCGAAGCTGAGCTCAATCAGACCTTTCTCGCCATAGGTGTCCAGGATCGCCGCGCGCGCGTCGGGCGCGTCCACCCGGTCGCGGGTGACCGCATCGGCCAGGGTGGCGATGTGGCACAGCGGCGCGGGAAGGGACACGCCATGCAGCGTGTCGCGGATCAGCGCGTCGGACAGCTTGGCCTTGCGTGCCAGGTTCACCTCGGCCTCGACACAGGTTCCGCAATCGGCGGCCAGAGCGCCGCGCAGGCGGGCCACATGGTAGGCCTCTTTCGGCACGTGTTTCACCGGGTCGAGAAAGCCAAATAGCCGGTTGTAGCGGGTCAAGAGCCCGATATCCGTATCCGCGATCTGATGCACATAGTCCAGCGCAACACCAAGGCGGCGTTCGGCGCGGGTTATCATCTTGTGGGCAATTTGGGTGAGGATTTGGGACATGGGTGGCCTCGATGAAAAAACAACCGTAGCGAACAATGGATTGCGCGAAACTTCAAGGCGCGTCGCGGACTTCTAACGACCTTTTTGTCAGAGGAGATGCCCCCGGAGTTGGGCTCAGGCCGGGCGCGTCTTGGCGAATGCCGCGGCCTGGCCGAGTTTGTGACCCACCGTGTCCCGCAGGGTCCAGATCACCGCCTGGTCGATGTAAAACCGCCTGCCCTTGGTCGAGATGCGGATGCCGGAATAGTCGTCGATGAAACCGCGCTCGGTGATCGAGGCGAGCATTGCCGCCCGTGCGGCGCGTTCATCGGGTTCGGCGGTGAGGCGTTTAAATATTTGCCGCTGTAGGTGGTTCGAGTCCAATAAGCTTGTTTCGTCGCGGCAATGGAGCCGCGAAATCGGCAGGCTGAAAGGAGAACCAATGATGGAAATATTTCTGCACCAGCAGTACGGCCACGATGCAAACATCTGGATCACGGGATACTATGACGAGCAGGGCAGAAAACGCTTCATGCTACAGGAGCACCGAAAGCCGCCACGACCGATTGAGCCGGTTTGGTGACGTGGCGCACTGGTCCGACAAGCTGTCGGGCCAGTGCTTGGGAAGACTGAATCACTTCAGGATCGAACGACCGGCGTATTCGGCGGTCTCACCCAGCATTTCCTCGATGCGGATCAGTTGGTTGTACTTGGCCAACCGGTCGGACCGCGCCAGCGAGCCGGTCTTGATCTGGCCGCAGTTGGTGGCGACGGCCAGATCGGCGATGGTGGCGTCCTCGGTCTCGCCCGAGCGGTGCGACATCACGTTGGTGAAACCCGCGCGGTGGGCCATGTCGACGGCTTTCAGGGTCTCCGACAGCGAGCCGATCTGGTTCACCTTCACCAGCATGGAGTTCGCCGATTTCTTGGCGATGCCGTCGGCCAGGCGGGCCGGATTGGTGACGAAGAGGTCATCGCCCACCAGCTGCACCTTGTCACCGATGGCGGCGGTCAGGGCGGCCCAGCCGTCCCAGTCATCCTCGGCCATGCCGTCTTCGATCGAGATGATCGGGTAGTCGTTCACCAGTGCCTCAAGGTAGGCCACGTTCTCTTCCGACGTCAGGGTCTTGCCCTCACCGGACAGCACGTATTTGCCGTCCTTGTAATACTCGGTCGAGGCGCAATCGAGTGCCAGGTAGATGTCCTCGCCGGGTTTGTAGCCCGCTTTTTCGACCGATTTCAGCACGAAATCCAGCGCTTCGCGGGTCGAGGCGATGTTGGGGGCAAAGCCGCCCTCGTCGCCGATGCCGGTGGACAGGCCCGCGGCGGTCAGCTCTTTCTTCAGCGTGTGGAACACCTCGGCGCCCATGCGGATCGCGTCGCGGATGTTGGTGGCCGACACCGGCATGATCATGAATTCCTGGATGTCGATCGGGTTGTCGGCGTGCTCGCCGCCGTTGATGATGTTCATCATCGGCACCGGCAGCACGCGGGCGGCCGAACCACCGACATAGCGGTAGAGCGGCAGGGCCGAGGCGTCGGCAGCGGCTTTCGCCACGGCCAGCGAGACGCCCAGGATGGCGTTGGCGCCCAGGCGGCCCTTGTTCGGCGTGCCGTCCAGTTCGATCATGGCCGCGTCGATGGCTTCCTGTTCGGTGGCGTCGAAACCAACCAGGGCCTCGGCGATCTCGCCGTTCACGGCGGCGACGGCCTCCAGAACGCCCTTGCCCATGTAACGGCCCTTGTCGCCATCGCGGCGCTCGACGGCTTCGTGTGCGCCGGTTGAGGCGCCCGAGGGCACGGCGGCGCGGCCCAGGGTGCCGTCTTCCAGGATCACGTCGACCTCGACGGTCGGGTTGCCGCGGCTGTCCAGGATTTCGCGGGCGAGAATGTCGATGATGATGCTCATGGCGGGGCCTTTCACGGTTCGTGTTAGCGCTAACTGAATTCGTGGCCGTGATAAGCGATCAACGGCCGCGAAGAAAGGTATTTCTTGGTTCAGGGCTATAGCCGGGGGGCGGGCGCATGGAAAGGGGCGCCGCCGATGTTAGCGCACACGTTTCGTGATCCGTGAAAATCGGGTGGGTTCAGGCCGCCGCACGCGCCTTTCGCGCCAGCCGTGCTTCGCGCAGGAAGGTGTAAAGCCCGGTCGAGATGATCAACCCGGCGCCAGCCAGGGTCCAGACATCCGGCCGTTCGGCAAAGACGATCATGCCCAGGATCAGCGAGAAGACCAGCCGAGTGTAGCGAAACGGCATGACTGCGCCTGCGTCGCCCATGCGCATGGCCAGCACGATGGCGTAGTAGCCCGAGACGCCGAAGATCACCGCGCCAGCGACAAGGCCCCAGCCGCGCGGGGTCGGCCAGGCCATGGGCTCGGGTGACAGCGGCAGGATCACCAGCCCGGCCACCAGCACCGAGGCAAAGCCGTAGAAGGCGACCGAGGTCGAGGGGATGTCCGGCCTCAGCTGCCGGGTGATCAGGTCGCGCGCGGCGATGCCGACGACGGTAATGGCGGGCAGAAGCGCGTTCATGTCAAAGCTTTCGCCACCCGGGCGGATGATCATCATGACACCGACGAAGCCCACGAAAATGGCGCTCCAGCGGCGCCAGCCGACCTGTTCGCCCAGGAAGATCGCGGCGCCTGCGGTCACCGCCAGCGGCGTGGCCTGGAACACGGCGGCTACGGTGGACAGGGGCACCAGCGCCAGGGCCGAGATGAAGAAGATGGTCGAGGCCCCTTCGGAAAAATTGCGCGCCAGCATCGCCTGCCCGCGCATGTCGCGATGCACCAGGGGCGCGAGCGTGCCGCGCTGCGCCAGCGTCAGGGCGGCAAAGGCCAGCGAGCCGCCGATGCCGATGAAGATCAGCACCTGCGCCACCGGCAGCCCTTCGGTCATCGACTTGATGAAGACATCCTCCATCGTGAAGCCGATCATGGCGGCGACCATGAGGATGATGGCGCGGGTATTGTTCATGGGGTCTCCTTGATCCTGCCTCCATGTGAGCGGTGGGGCAGGGCGGGGCTTGTCCGTTTCCGACCCCGTGGTCAGGAAGCGACCTTTGTCCGGTTTGCATCCCGGCTCATCGCCTGCCGCTCTCTGAGGAAGGAATAGAGCCCGGCGCCAACGGCAATGGCGGTGCCGATCAGGGTCCAAGCGTCAGGGCGTTCGCCAAAGACGAAGACCGCCAGGGCCAGGGCAAAGACCATGCGCGAATAGCGGAAGGGCGATACGGCCGAGACCTCGCCCACCCGCATCGCGGCGGTGATCGCGTGGTAGCCCAGCACGCCCACAGTGACCATCAGCGCCATGAGGCCCCAGTTGGCGCCGCTCATCGGCACCCAGTCCTGACCTGAGAGCAGCAGAACCGCGCCGGTGGGCGCCAGCATCGACATGCCATATGTCGAAATGCGCATGGTCGGCATGCCCGGGGGCACCAGGCGTGTGGCCAGGTCGCGCAGGGCCAGACCGACCATGGCGGCAAAGGCCCAGAGCGCGTTCGGGTCGAACCCGGCGAAGCCCGGCCGCATGATGATCAAGACGCCGACAAAGCCCACCAGCGTTGCGGTCCAGCGGCGCCAGCAGACCCGCTCGCCGAGCAGGGTGGCTGCGCCCAGGGTCACCGCCAGGGGCGTGGCCTGCAGGATGGCGGCGGTCAGCGACAGGTCGGTCTTGGCAAGCGCGGTGAAGATGCAGAAGGTGCCGGCAATCTCGGCGGCATTACGCAGGATCACGCCCCGGTGCAGGAACTCGCGGGTCATCACCCGGTGACCTTGCAGGCGGGTCATGATTGCGAAGACCAGCCCGCCGCCGGAGCCCAGAAGCAGAAGCACCTGGCCCAGGGGCATCGCTTCGGCGGCCCATTTGATCGTCATGTCGCCAAGTGCAAAGAACGCCATGGCCAGCACCATCAGGGCAATGCCGCGCAGGTTGTCCGAGCGTGGGTGGGTCATCTGGGGCTCCGTTGGGCGAATGCGCCGACCATGGGGGAGGCGGGCGGATTTGACCAGATGGAAAATGCTGGGGGCGTGGCTGGCGTTGTCAAGTAGAGTGCGCGTGCCGCGCACGCTTGATGTCTCGCGCCTGTACAGGCGCTCGGGTGGGCGTCCGGGGCTGATGTATCGCACACGCAGGCCCGTGCTGGGCCCGCGAAAGCCGCGCGCAGCGCGGCCACCGAAAGCAAAATTATGTGCCATAATTTTCGCCTGCGGCGGGCGGGGCGTCTCCTGTGGGCGCGGTGCCCCGGGCTCAGCGTTTCTTTACGCCGTAGAGCTCCAACCGGTGGTCGCGCAGCTCATAGCCCAGTTTCTCGGCGATCTTGACCTGCAGCGCTTCAATTTCCTCGTCGACGAATTCGATCACCTCGCCGGTGGTCAGGTCGATCAGGTGGTCGTGGTGCTCGCGCCCGGCGGGTTCGTAGCGCGCGCGCCCGTCGCCGAACTCGTTCTTGACCAGGATCCCCGCCTCTTCGAACAGTTTCACCGTGCGGTAGACCGTGGCGATCGAGATGCCGGGATCGACCGCGCTGACCCGCGTGTAGAGCTCTTCGACATCCGGGTGATCCATGGTGCCCTCCAGAACCCCTGCAATCACGCGGCGTTGCTCGGTCATGCGCAGCCCCTTGAGCTCGCATTTCTGAAGGATCGTCTTGGCCATGGTCACTCCGTTCGTCTGAACCTGTCCTAGCGCATCGGCGCCCGGGGGGGAACCGTTTGACTGAAAGCACGCGCGGGTGCAAGCGGCAAGGTCACACCAGTTCCGGCTCCCGACCCAGTTTCTTGGCCAGGGGGGCGACAGTCAGCCCCTGCACGATGATCGAGAAGACGACGATGATATAGGTCGCGGTCAGGATCAGCGGTTTCCATTCGCTGTCGGGCAGGGACAGCGCCAAGGCGACCGAGATCCCGCCCTTCAGCCCGCCCCAGGTCATGATTGGGATCACCCCGGGGCTGAACGACCGGAACGGACGCAGGATCAGCACCGGCACCGAGACGGCCGCGAGGCGGGCGGCCAGCGCCAAGGCGATGGCCAGAACGCCCGCGACGACCGCGTCCATGGTAAAGGCGACGGCGAAGACCTCGAACCCGATCATCAGGAACAGAACCGCGTTCAGGATCTCGTCGATGAGTTTCCAGAAGGCGTCCACATATTCCCGCGTCTGTTCCGACATGCCATGTTTCGCGCCCACATCGCCGATCAACAGCCCCGCGCAGACCGCCATGATCGGGGCCGAGACATGCAGCGCCACGGCCAGTTCATAGCCACCGAAGGCAAGGCCCAGTGTGATCAGCACCTCCAGCGAATAGTCGTCGATCAGCCGCATGACGCGGAACACCAGCCAGCCCAGCACCAGGCCCAGCACGGCGCCGCCGACGGCCTCCTGCACGAACAGGATCCCGGCATCGGCCAACCCGCCACCGCCATGGGTGTCGTGGCCTGTGGGGAAGACGATCCCGACCAGCACCAGGAAGACCACGTAGCCCACGCCATCGTTGAACAGGCTTTCCCCGGCAATCTTGGTTTCCAGCGACTTTTGCAGGTTGGCCTGCCGTAGCACGCCCAGAACCGCGACCGGATCGGTGGGCGAGACCAGCGCACCAAACACCAGCGCGATGATGAAGGGCATGCCGGTCAGCCAGGAAAACCCGGTGCCGACGATCAGTGTCGACAGGCCCACGCCCATGGTCGCCATCAGAAGCACCACGCGCCATTGTTCGCGCAGGTCCGAGATCTTGACGTGCAGCGCACCCGCGAACAGCAAGAGCCCCAACATGCCTTCCAGCAGTGCGTCCGAGAAGTCGATGGCGGTGACCTCCTGCCGGACCACATCGGCTATGCCCAGGCCCGGCGCCACCAGGTCCACGCCAAGGATGACCATCGAAGCGGCCAGCGACACCACCAGGATGCCGATCGCGCTGGGCAGTTTCAAAAACAGGTAGTTGATGGCGCCGAAGGCCCCGGCCAGGACAATCAGAAGCGACGCGATTTGCAGGAAACTCATGGGGCCCTCGTCAATGTGATTTGGCCCCTCATAACATGTGACCGGGTGGTCGGGAATGGCTTGACTTCCTGACCTCGGGTGGGTCCTGTCGCCGGATGGAGATGAAACGGGACATGGACGGTAAGGGCGCGGCGATTCTGATCGGGGTATTCGTGCTGCTGGCGGTGAACCAGGTGGTGATCAAGCTGACGAACCAGGGGTTCCAGCCGGTCTTTGGCGCGGCCTTGCGGTCGCTGGGCGGGGTGGCTGTCTTGAGCCTTTGGATGCTGCTGCGCCGGGTTCCGTTGGAGTTCCGCGCGGGCACCATCGGTGCGGGCATACTGGCCGGGCTGGTGTTCTCGGCTGAATTCATCTGCCTCTACTGGGCGCTGGACCTGACCACAGTGACGCGGGTCAGCGTGATTTTCTATTCCATGCCAGTCTGGATGGCGGTGGTGGCGCATTTCGCCCTGCCCGGGGAGCGGCTGACGCCGGTCAAGATCATCGGGCTGCTCCTGGCCTTCGCGGGGGTAACCTGGGCCATTCTCGACCGCTCCGGCCCCGGAGGAGAGGTCTCGATCTGGGGCGACCTGGCGGCACTGGGCGCGGCCTGGGGTTGGATGGGTGTCTCGCTCTGTGCGCGGGTGACGCCCCTGCGCGAGCTCACGCCCGAAATGCAGATGTGGTGGCAGCTGGCGGTGTCGGTCCCTGTGATGCTGGTGGCCGCCATCTTCTTCGGCCCGTTCATTCGTGATCTGCAGCCGATGCACTGGGCGGGGATTGCCTTCCAGGCTGCCCTGGTGGCGGCTGGCGCCTTCCTGGTCTGGTTCTGGCTTCTGAAGAGCTACAAGGCGTCCTCGGTGGCGAGCTTTGCCTTCCTGTCGCCGATCTTCGGCGTCTTCATGGGCTGGGCCTGGCTGGGGGAACAGGTGACGGTGCCGGTCTTGGGCGCCTTGGGGTTGGTCGCTGTCGGGATCGTGCTGATCAACCGGCGTTAGAGGCGAGGCGCTTGCGTCTTGCCCGCCGGGGCGCAGCCCCGGCCACCGGCAGCAAAATTATTCAAATAATTTTCGGTGGCGCGGCGGTGGCAAATTTTCTTCGAAAATTTGTGCGTCACCGCGCCGCCACCTCGACCCAGACCGGCAGGTGGTCTGAGGCGATGCGGCTGAGCGGTGTTTCCACCACGCCTGCATCGCGCAGTTCCAACCCGGAGGACAGGGCCACCCGGTCCAGCGCCGCCATGGGTCGGGCGGCGTGAAAGCTGCGACCTGGTGCATGCAGGGTGAAATCGTCATGCAGCGCTTCGAACCCCTGGGCTGCGGACCATTCGTTGAAATCGCCCAGCATGGCGGTGGGCATCGGGTGGTCGTCCAGCACCTCGGCGAGCGCCGAGAGCTGGCGCACCCGGTGGCGGCGCATCAGGCCCAGGTGGGTGCCGATCACGCGCAACTGGCCCGCCACCTCGACGGAAACCGCGCCGCGCGGTTCGAACCCCGGCAGTTCGATGCGTCTGGGCAGGGCCACCTCGGTGCCCTTCCGGACCAGGATCGCATTGCCGTGGCTGCCCAGGCTGATGCCATTTGCCGCGAGAGGCACGGGCGTATAGTCGCTGTCTTCCACGATCAGACGGGCGGGCAGGGCGGCGGGGCGATTGCCCAGGCGCCGGTCAGCCTCCTGCAGCACCACCACATCGGCGCCGGTGTGGTTTATCACCTCCAGCACCCGGTGCGGGTCGCGCCGCCGGTCGAGGCCGATGGCCTTGCGGATATTGTAGGTGAGGAGCTTCATCCTGATCCCAATATAGGCGCGCGGGGGCAGAGATTGAACCGCCGCCTCGCGCAGATTACATATCTGCCATGGTCTTTTATGGACAAAGCTACGTGGTCTATGCGGTCTGGACGGTGCTTCTGGCCTCGGCCGGGTTTGCGCTTTACCAGGGCGAATGGTCGCTGATGTTCATCGCCCTGGGCACGCTTGTGGCCTCGGTGGTGCCCGCCTTTGTTGCCGACCGTCTGCACATCCGCATCCCGGTTGGGTTCTATGCCTGGATTGTGCTCTTTACCTTCGGCACGCTGTTCCTGGGCGAGGCCTTCGATTTCTACGAACGCTTCGGATGGTGGGACGTGGTCATGCACGGCGCCAGCGCCATGGGTTTCGGCCTGATGGGTGTGGTCTTTGCTCTGACCCTGTTCGAGGGGGACAAATACGCGGCGCCCGCCTGGGCGATCTCGGTCATCGCTTTCTCCTTCGCGCTGGCCATCGGCGCGCTGTGGGAGGTGTTCGAGTTCGCGATGGACACGGTCTTCGGCATGAACATGCAGAAAAGCGGGTTGGTGGATACGATGGGCGACCTGATCGTTGACACAATCGGCGCGGCGATTGGCGCGCTGGCCGGATTTGCCTATCTGAAGGGGCAGGAGCGTTGGGGGCTTTCGGGAATGATCGCCGAGTTCGTGCGCCGCAACGGTGCCATGTTCCGCAAGGCGCCGAAAGAGTAGGGGGGCGCCCCTTGGCAGGCACCAAGGTGCCCTTCGCGGGGCGCGTCGGGGCGGTGCCCTCCCGCATATCCGCTATCGGGTCAGGTGCCGCAGAAGGTGCGGGTGACGCGCTCGTGGTCTTCGGGCGGGTGGGTCAGGTCGGTGTAATCCGGATTGTCCACGTGGGGCGCGGCCAGCGCGGCATTTAGTCGGTGGAACGGGGCGAAATCGCCGGTCAATCCGGCCTGGATCGCCTGTTCCACCCGGTGGTTGCGCGGGATCAGCACCGGGTTCGCCGCGCGCATCGTCGCCTGGTGATCGACCGCCTCCCCCGGTTCACGCGCCAGCCGTGCCTGCCAGTCGGGCAACCAGCTGTCCCAGGCGCCCGGATCGGTTATGTGGGCGCTGGCATCCTCGCGGGTGAGCGCGCGGAACGTGTTGGTGAAATCGCTGTTCGAGGTCGCCATGCGCCCCAGCAGCCCGGTGATCAGCGTCTCGTCGCCCTCTTCTTCGCGGGCGAGCCCGATCTTGGCGCGGAAGAGCCGCATCCACTCGGCCTGGAAGGGCTCCACGAACCCATTCACCACCTCGGTCGCCTCCTCAATGGCGGCCTCGCGGTCCGCCATCAGCGGCAGGAGCGCGGTGGCCAGCTGCGCCAGGTTCCAGGCGGCGATATTGGGCTGGTTCTGATAGGCATAGCGCCCGTATTGGTCGATCGAGCTGAACACGGTCGAGGGGTGGTAGCCATCCATGAAGGCGCAGGGGCCGTAGTCGATGGTCTCGCCCGACAGTGCCGTGTTGTCGGTGTTCATCACCCCGTGGATGAAGCCCAGGCTCATCCATTGCGCCACCAGCCTGGCCTGCGCCTGAACCACGCCGCGCAGCATGTCCATCGGGCCGTCGGCATTCGGGTAGTGGCGCGCGATCACGTGGTCGGTCAGCGCTTGCAAGGCCTCGGTGTCGCTGCGGGCGGCGAAATACTGAAAGGTGCCGACGCGGATGTGGCTCGATGCCACGCGGGTCAACACCGCACCCGGAAAGCCCTGTTCGCGCTGCACCCTCTCACCGGTCGTGGCCACGGCCAGCGCCCGCGTGGTCGGCACGCCAAGCGCATGCATGGCTTCGGACAGGATGTATTCGCGCAGCACCGGGCCCAGCCAGGCGCGCCCGTCACCTTGGCGGGAATAGGGCGTGCGGCCGGAGCCCTTGAGCTGAATATCGCGCCGCCCGTGTTCACCCACCACTTCGCCCAGAAGGATCGCGCGCCCGTCGCCCAGCTGCGGCACCCAGCCGCCGAACTGATGCCCGGCATAGGCCTGGGCCAGAGGCTCGGCGCCCTCGGGCAGGGCATTGCCCGCCAGCACCTCGGCGGTCAGCTGGGCGGGGTCGATGCCCAGCTCAGCCGCCAGCGGCGCGTTCACCGCGATGATCTGCGGATCCGACACCGGCTCCGGGTTCAGACGGGTATACATCCGCGCGGGCAGGCGGGCATATGAATTGTCAAAGCGCATGGAGAAAGCTTACAGCACGCGCGTCATCAGGTGGTAACGATCGCGCGAGGCAAAGCCCAAACGCCCGTAGAGCCGCTTGGCCGCGTCATTCTCCGTGGCGACCTCCAGATGCAAAGCGCGCACCCCTTGATCGGCGAGCGCACGGGCCAGGGCGGCCAAGGCCTCGGACCCCATGCCGCGCCCGCGCACCTTGTCGCGGATGAAGAACTCGTTAACGATGGCGTCCAGGCCGCCCAGCTCGATCGACCAGCCGAAAGTGACGGCGATATAGCCCACCGGAGCGGATCGCGGGCCGATCAGCCAGATCGCCCCATGCGGGGAGCCTTCGAGCAGCGGATAGAGCGCCGCACGCCGGGTCTCGTCATCCTGCGCGATCCCTTCGTGGGTGTGATAGCGTTCGACGAGGCTGACCAGCCGGTCGAGATCGTCGGTGGAGGCCAGTCGAAGCGCGCTCATAGTCGGGCCAACCTTTCCGTCAGCAGGGTAAAGAATCCATCCGCGTCCAGATCGCCGATGAACAGCGCATTGGGTGCCCGGTCGGTCACGCCCCACCAGTCGGCGACGGTCATGCCCATGGTCAGCTCGGACTGCGTTTCGACCTCGACGTTTACTCGGCGGCCGGAGAACAGCTCGGGTCTCAGCAGGTAGGCAGTGACACAAGGGTCATGCAGCGGGGCGCCTTCCGATCCGTATTTCTCGCGGTCGAACCGCTCGAAGAAATCGGTCATCTCGGCCACCGCCACGCCTACCTTGGTGCCCAAGGCGCGGAAGGCGTCGTTGCGCGGCTTGGTGACCAGGGCCTTGTGGGTGACATCCAGTGGCATGACCACGATATCACAGCCGGATTTGAACACGATATCAGCGGCTTGCGGATCGACATAGATGTTGAATTCGGCCGCCGGGGTGACATTGCCCACCTCGAAATAAGCGCCGCCCATCAGCACGATCTGCGCGACGCGGTCGACGATATCGGGCGCGCGTTGGAAGGCGGTGGCGATGTTGGTCAGCGGCCCCAGCGGGCAGAGTGTGACCGTGCCCGGCTCCTCTGCGCGCAGCGTGTCGATAATGAAATCGACCGCATGTTGCTCCTGCAAGGGCATGGTCGGATCCGGCAATTCGGGCCCATCCAGCCCGGTCTTGCCATGCACATATTCGGCGGTGACCAGCGGGCGTTCCAAGGGCGCGTCGCAACCGGCGAAGACCTTGACCTCGGGTTTGCCCGCCAGTTCGCAGACGATACGCGCGTTCTTTTGAGTTAGGGGCAGCGGCACATTGCCGGCCACGGCGGTAATGCCCAGGACGTCGAGCTCCGGCGAGGCCAGGGCCAGCAGGATGGCCACCGCATCGTCCTGCCCAGGATCCGTGTCGATGATGATTTTTCGTGTCATGTCATGCCTTTATGCGGTGAGTTCAATCCAGATCGGCACGTGATCCGAGGGCTTCTCGCGCCCGCGCACCTCCTTGTCGATGCCCACATCGGTCAGCAGGTCCGCACATTGCGGCGACAGCAGGAAATGGTCGATGCGAATGCCGTCATTGCGCTGCCAGGAGCCCCGTTGGAAATCCCAGAACGTGTATTGTTCGGCGGCCTGGTTGCGGGCGCGGAAGGCGTCGGTCAGGCCCAGGTTCACGATGCGGCGATAGGCGTCGCGGCTGTCCATGCGAAAGAGCGCGTCCTCGGTCCAGTCCTGCGGGCGGGCGGCATCTTCGGACTGCGGAATGATGTTGTAATCGCCCGCCATGAAGAAGATTTCTTCCTGCAAAAGCAATTCTTTGGCGCGCTCTCTTAATCTCTCCATCCAGGCGAGCTTATAGTCATATTTCGGCCCTGGTACCGGGTTGCCATTGGGCAGGTAGAGGCCGCAAATACGCACCGCCTGATCGCCCACCACGGTGGCCTCGATATAGCGCGCCTGTTCGTCTTCCTCGTCGCCGGGCAGGCCCCGCATCACGTCCTCGAGCGGGTATTTCGACAAGAGCGCGACGCCGTTGAAGCTCTTTTGCCCATGGGTTTCAACGCTGTACCCCATGTCCTCGAAGTGTTCGCGCGGGAAGGTCTCGTCGACCGACTTGATCTCCTGCAGGATGGCGACGTCGGGCTTGGCCTCTTCCAGCCAGGCGGTCAGGGCGGGCAGGCGTGCCTTGATGCCGTTGATGTTGAAACTGGCGATTTTCATGATGCCTCCCCGCGTTTTATTTGCGCCCATGTAAGGGGCAAATGGCGGCGGGCACAAGTCAGCTTGCGGCGATATGGCGGGCGGCCGCGTGGGCGCTGCTCCAGGCCCATTGGAAGTTGAAACCGCCAAGCCAACCGGTGACATCGACACATTCGCCAATGAAATAGAGCCCGGGCAGGTGTTTCGACATCATCGTCTTGCTGTCGAGCCCATCGGTATCGACACCGCCCAGGGTGACTTCGGCGGTGCGGTAGCCTTCGGACCCGTTCGGGGTCAGCTCCCACGCGCTGAGCGCATCCACGATTTCACGCAGGCGGGCGTCGGACTGGTCGGCGAGGTTGCCGGTCAGGCCCAGCTCCGGCGCCAGGAAGTCGACCAGCCGGGCGGGCAGGTGGCGGGCCAGTTCCGTGGTCAGGTTGCGCCGCCCCTCGCTCTGGCGTTGGCTGCGCAGGGTGTCGAACAGAGTGGCCTCCGGGTCAAGGTTCACCCGGATCGCCTCCCCCTCGCGCCAGTAGCTGGAGATTTGCAGGATCGAGGGGCCGGATAACCCGCGATGGGTAAACAGCAGCGCCTCGTCGAAACTGGTGCGGTCGTTCGAGACGCGCGCAGGGGCCGAGACTCCGGCTAGCGGGGCAAACCGTGCCTCCGGGAAGGTCAAGGGGACCAGGGCCGGGCGGGTTTCGGTGATCTCATGCCCGAATTGGCGTGCCAGGTCGTAGGCAAAGCCGGTGGCGCCCATCTTGGGGATGGATTTGCCGCCCGTGGCCATAACCAGGTTGCGGGCCTGAACGGGGCCCGTGGGCAGGCTCAGGCGAAAGCCGTCGGGGCCATGAGAAATGTCGGACACAGAGGTGTTCAGCCGTAGCTCGGCGCCGGTTTTTTCCAGCTCTGTCAACAACATATCGACGATCTGTGTGGCCTTCTGGTCGCAGAAGAGCTGCCCCAGGGTCTTTTCATGCCAGGCAATGCCATAGGCATCGACCAGCGCGATGAAGTCCCATTGGGTATAGCGCGCGAGTGCCGATTTGTGGAAATGCGGGTTCTGGCCGATGAAGTTGCCCGGTTCCGCATGCATGTTGGTGAAGTTGCAGCGCCCGCCACCGGCGATGCGGATCTTTTCACCCGGGCGCTTGGCGTGATCGATCAGCAGGGTGCGTTTGCCGGTCTGTGCGGCTTGCCCCGCACAGAACAGCCCCGCAGCGCCTGCGCCAATGATGATCGTGTCCCAGGTTTCCATGGGGTGGGTCTGGATCAGATTGCGCCCGGGGGCAAGAGGTCAGATCGAGAAGGACGTGCCGCAGCCGCAGGAGGCGCTGGCATTCGGGTTGTCGATCACGAAACGCGCGCCGATCAGCTCTTCGGAGAAGTCGATGACCGCATTGGCCAGGAACGGCAGCGAGACCTCGTCCACCACCACCTTTTCGCCCGCGCCTTCCAGCACCAGGTCACCTTCGGCCGGATCATCCAGTGCGATATCGTATTGAAACCCGGAACAGCCGCCGCCTTCGACGGCCACGCGCAGGGCCTTGCCCTGGTCAGCTGCGCCGATCTCGGCCAGGCGCTCGAAGGCGCGGGGGGTGACTTTGGGGGGCAGGGTCAGTTCCATGTCGGGTCCAAGTTGTTTGCTCTGTTCGCAAAACCGAATATAGGGGGGCTGGGACAGGTCAGCAAGATGAGGCAGAGATGCTTGCCACGTATGCCAGTGATCCGACGCGCACGCGCGGGCGGCTGTATGGCGAAGACGAAAGCGCCTTTCGTGAACCCTTTCAACGGGATCGCGACCGGATCATTCACTCCAGCGCGTTTCGGCGGCTGAAGCATAAGACGCAGGTCTTTGTCGAACATGAGGGTGATTATTTCCGCACCCGGTTGACCCATTCGATCGAGGTGGCGCAGGTGGCGCGCACGATCTCCGGCGCTCTGGGGCTGAACTCGCACCTGACCGAGGCCGTGGCGCTGGCGCATGACCTGGGGCACACGCCCTTTGGCCATACCGGCGAGGACGCTCTGGACGCGCTGATGGCCCCCTATGGCGGCTTTGATCACAACGCCCAGGCGTTGAAGATCGTGACATCGCTGGAGCGCCATTATGCGGAATGGGACGGGTTGAACCTGTCCTGGGAAACCCTTGAAGGCATTGCCAAACACAACGGGCCGGTGGCGGGGGATCTGCCCTACGCCCTGGCCGAGTATGACGCGCGCCATTCGCTGGAACTGGACAGCCACGCAGGCGCCGAGGCGCAGGTGGCCGCACTGGCGGACGATATCGCCTATAACAACCACGACCTGGATGACGGGCTGCGGGCCGGGCTGTTCACGGTGGAAGACATCTGTGCGTTGCCGATCATTGGGGATGCCTTTGCCGAGGTTGACGCCAAATACCCCGGGCTAGATGCGAAACGGCGCCGACATGAGGCGCTGCGCCGGGTGTTTGGTGTGATGGTGTCGGACGTGCTGGTGACCTCCAAGCGCCTGCTCCAGGAGGCCAACCCGGGCTCGGTCGAGGATATCCGCGCGCTGGGGCGGCCGGTCATTCGGTTCTCGGACGGGCTGTGGACGGATCTGAAGGTGATCCGCAAGTTCCTCTTCACCCGCATGTATCGTGCGCCTTCGGTGGTCGAGATGCGCAAGCGGGTGACGGCGGTGGTCGAGGAGCTGTTTCCGCTGTTCCTGGCCCAGCCGGAACTGCTGCCCGCCGACTGGCACACCGACCTGGAGCGGGCGCGGGGGGATGATACGGCGCTGGCGCGGTTGGTGGCAGACTATATCGCGGGTATGACCGACCGGTTTGCACTGGACACACACAAGCGGCTGGTGGACGGGCGCTGAAAAGAAAGCTCCGCGATGCGGGCGCATCGCGGAGCCTATCGCTTCAACCAGATCGGTTCGATCAGACCGACGGCGTGCTGTCGCCACTCGCCAGAGCCACGCCCAGGAACAGGATCAGCAGGACCGGGATCAGGATGCCAGCGGAGGAGGACGAAGCGGCCTCTTCGACGATGACAGCGGGCTCGACGATCGGGTCAACCAGAGCGCCGGCGTTGGCGGCGGTGGCAGCGGTGGCGGCGATCAGGGCCGCGGCGGCGAATTTCTTCATTTTAGCAATCCTTGGCTTTTCATGTGCTTCGAAACCTCGCAAGAGGTGCGATGCGCACGCTATGAGCTGCACTGCAGCAAGTCAAATGTACAAATCCGACCTCTGGAAGGCGCGGCGGAATTGCAACAGATAGCGCGCGGGCGTTGACCTCTCGGCCCCCCGTGATAAACCCGCGCGCAACGATTGAGGATGCCCGAGATGAACCTGTTTACCGATATTCGCGCGCTGGTGCTGGACAGCCTGGCCGAAATGGCTGCCGAGGGCGTGCTGCCCGAGGGGCTGAGCCTGGACAATGTGGCGGTTGAGCCGCCGCGCGATGCGGCCCATGGCGACATGGCCACCAATGCGGCCATGGTGCTGGCGAAACCGGCCAAGATGAAGCCGCGCGACATTGCCGAGGCCCTGGCGGGCAAGCTGGCGGCGGACGCGCGCATCACCCGGGCCGAGGTTGCGGGACCGGGCTTTCTGAACCTGTCGCTGGACCCGTCGGTCTGGACCGGCCTTGTCACGTCCGTGTTGACCAACGAGGGCTATGGCCGCTCGACCATGGGGCAGGGGCAAAAGGTCAATGTCGAATATGTCTCGGCCAACCCGACCGGCCCGCTGCATGTGGGTCACACTCGCGGTGCAGTCTTCGGCGACGCTCTGGCGAGCCTGTTGGAATACGCAGGCCACGAGGTCACCCGCGAATACTACATCAACGACGGTGGCGCCCAGGTCGACGTGCTGGCGCGCTCGGTCTACCTGCGGTATCTCGAAGCCCATGGCGAGGCGGTGGAATTCCCCGAAGGCACCTATCCGGGCGACTACCTGGTCCCGGTGGGCGAGGCGCTGAAGGCCAAGGTCGGCGACGCCTATGTCGGCAAGGGCGAGGACACATGGCTGGTCGAGATCCGCGAATTCGCCACGGCGGCGATGATGGACCTGATCCGCGAGGATCTGGCCATGCTGGGCGTGAAGATGGACGTGTTCTTCAGCGAAAAGTCGCTCTATGGCACTGGCCGGATCGAGGCCGCCCTGGAAGCGCTGGACGCCAAGGGGCTGATCTATGAAGGCGTGCTGGAGCCGCCCAAGGGCAAGAAACCCGAGGATTGGGAACCGCGCGAGCAGACCCTGTTCAAATCCACCGAACATGGCGATGACGTGGATCGGCCCGTCAAGAAATCGGACGGCGCCTGGACCTATTTCGCGCCGGACATTGCCTATCACTTCGACAAGGTGGAACGCGGCTTTGATGCGCTGATCGACATTTTCGGCGCCGACCACGGCGGCTATGTCAAACGCATGAAGGCGGCGGTGTCCGCGCTGTCCGACGGCAAGACGCCGCTGGACATCAAGCTGACCCAGCTGGTGAAGCTGTTCAAGAACGGCGAGCCCTTCAAAATGTCCAAGCGGGCTGGCAACTTCGTCACCCTGCGCGATGTGGTCGAACAGGTGGGGTCGGATGTGACCCGCTTCCACATGCTGACGCGCAAGAATGACGCCACGCTGGATTTCGACTTCGACAAGGTGCTGGAGCAAAGCCGCGACAACCCGGTCTACTACGTGCAATACGCCCACGCGCGGGTGAAATCTGCGCTGCGCAAGGCCGGTGACATCGCGCTGACCGACACGCCTGTGTTGGCGGATGACGCTGAGTTTTCGGTGGCCAAGAAGCTGGCTGAATGGCCGCGTCTGGTCGAGATTGCTGCGCGCACGCATGAGCCGCATCGCGTTGCCTTCTACCTCTACGACCTGGCGTCGGAATTCCACGGCCTCTACCACAAGGGCAAGGATCAGCCCGAGCTGAAGTTCGTGCAAGAGGGTGATCCTGTTGCAACAGCGGCGAAAATCGCGCTGCCGCGTGCCGTTGCCGTTGTCATTTCCGCCGGTCTTGGTATTCTTGGCGTAACCCCGGCCGAAGAAATGCGCTGACCAAACAAGCGCTGCGGCCTCGGGGAAGAGCAGAGGCAAAGCAGTGAACCGGCGGGATGCATGCATCCAGCGCCGGATGTGAGGCAGGCATGGCACAGGTCGATTGGAACGCGCAGATGCAGCCGGGTGAGATGCACCCGGGCGAGCAGATGTATCATCAGGATGCAGGTACGACCGCAGGGCAAGGGGGCGTCTCGCTCACCTCGCTTGCGGGCGCGGCGCTGTCCTTGGGGCTTCTGGTCGGTGTCGGTGTCTGGGGCTATGAACTGGCGATGCGCGACGTGACCGGTGTGCCGGTGGTGCGCGCGCTGGAAGGCCCGATGCGGGTCCAACCCGAAGATCCCGGCGGAATGTCGGCCGAACATCAGGGGCTGGCGGTCAACGCCGTGGCCGCCGAAGGGGGCGCCGCGCGCCCTGCCGACACGCTGACGCTTGCCCCGCAACCCACCGAGCTTGCCGCCGAAGACAGCCCTGCTGATCCAACCGCCGCCGCTGCGGTTGCTGCCGCCCCCATGCCCGCGCCGGAAACCGCTCCCGAAGCCCTGGCCGAGGCCAGCGACCTGGCCGTGCTGGCCGCGCTGGAGGTCGACGATCCCGTGGCTGCTGCCCTGGCCCTGGCGGATGCGGTGTCAGAAGGCGTCGAACCGCTGAGCGAAGCCGCGCCCGAATCTGAAACCGTGCCTGCGCCGACCGAAGCCGTCGCCGTAGCCCCCGAGGTTACACGGACGCCGGAACCTGAAACCCAGAGCGACCGCATCGCCGCCGACGTGCCCGGCGTGAAACGTTCGCCGCGCCCGCTCCGCCGCCCGGCCGAACTGGCCATCGCGGCCTCCGTGTCCGTCTCGGCTCGCGCCGATGCCAGCCCGGCCACTGCCGCGGTTGCGGCGCCCGAGGTGAACGAGATCGACCCGACCAACCTGCCCGTGGGCACGCGCTTGGTGCAACTGGGCGCCTTCGACAGCCCCGAGGTCGCGCGTTCGGAATGGACGAAACTGGCAAGCCGCTTCGACGATTACATGGGCGGCAAGACCCGCGTCATCGAAGAGGCGCAATCGGGCGGCAAGACCTTCTATCGCCTGCGGGCCCATGGCTTTGCCGACCTGTCGGATGCGCGCCGCTTCTGCTCGGCTCTGATGGCCGAAAAAGCCGCCTGCATCCCGGTGGTGACCCGGTAACATGTCGCGTATCGGCGCCTATATCCTGGGCTGCGCAGGGCTGGAGCTTTCGCGCGAGGAGCGGGATTTCTTCGAACGGGTGCAGCCCTGGGGCTTCATCCTCTTTGCCCGCAACGTGGCCGATCCCGACCAGTTGAAGGCGCTGACCGCCGAGCTGCGCGGTGCGGTCGGGCGCAATGTGCCGATCTTCATCGACCAGGAGGGCGGGCGCGTGGCGCGCATGGGCGCGCCCTATTGGCGCGAATGGCTGCCTGCGCTGGATCAGGTGGCTCAGAACAAACGTCATGCTGTCCGGTCAATGTATCTGCGCTATCGCCTCATTGCCGAGGAACTGCGTGCGGTCGGGATCGACGGCAACTGCGCCCCGCTGGCGGATATCGCCAACCCGGACACTCACCCGGTCCTGCGCAACCGCTGCTATGGCGAGGATGTGATTAAGGTGGCCGAGATCGCCGGTTCCGTGGCTCAGGGCCTGGTTGATGGCGGCGTGCTGCCGGTTCTGAAGCACATTCCGGGCCATGGCCGCGCCGTGACCGACAGTCATCTGGACCTGCCGCGCGTCAAGACCCCGGCGCGGGAGTTGAAATGGTCGGATTTCATGGCGTTCGAACCCCTGAATTGGCTGCCGCTTGGCATGACCGCCCATGTGGTCTTTGATGCGATCGACCGGGACCAGTGCGCCACTGTCTCTCCAGCGGTGCATGAGGTGATCCGCACCCAGATCGGCTTTACCGGCTGCCTGATGACCGACGATATCTCGATGCAGGCGCTGGATGGTCCCCTGTCCCTGCGCGCCCGGTCCGCCCTGCGTGCGGGCTGCGATCTGGTGCTGCATTGCAATGGCGAGTTGGAGCAGATGGCCGAAGTCACCGACGTCTCCGGCTGGCTCGAAGGGGCGGCCTTGGAGCGCGCTGACAAGGCCCTGACTTGGCGGCGAGAGCCCGACCCCATTGACATTGCCGCGCTGGAAGCCGAATTTCAGAGCCTGATGACAGGGGGTTCCGCCTGACAGCCGATACGGCGATGAGGCGGGGCATAGCACCGAAAAGAGGGTTTCCTGCGTTCCGCACACCCCGAACAGCAGTTTTGGGCGGGATGCACGGGTGATCGGGCATTGAATGGCAGAAGAACAACTGGACGCATTTGAACCGGATGTCATGAGCGTATCGGAGCGCATGGCGGCCGAGGCGCTGATCGTCGATGTGGACGGGTTCGAGGGGCCGCTCGACCTGCTTCTGACGCTCTCGCGCACCCAGAAGGTTGACCTGCGCAAGATCTCGGTGCTGCAGCTGGCCGAGCAATATTTGCAATTCGTCGAACGCGCCCGCAAGCTTCGGCTGGAACTGGCGGCTGACTACCTTGTCATGGCGGCCTGGCTGGCCTTCCTGAAATCCCGTCTGTTGCTGCCCCCGGATCCCACGGAAGAGGGGCCCTCGGGTGAGGAACTGGCCGCTCACCTGGCCTTCCAGCTTGAGCGCCTACAGGCGATGCGGGATTCAGCGGCCAAGCTGATGGCGCGCGACCAGCTGGGGCGCGATTTCTTCGCCCGTGGCATCCCGGAGGACGTCACCCGCGTGCGTCGCGTCACCTATACTGCGACGCTTCTGGACCTGATGCAGGGCTATGCGCGTATCCGCACCAAGGACGAGTTCCGCCCCTTCGTCATGGACCGCGAGGCGATCTTGACCATGGAACAGGCGTTGGAACGCATGCGCGGGCTGATCGGTTATGCGGGCGACTGGACCGACCTGACCTCCTACCTGCCCGAGGGCTGGGAAATGGACCCGAAAAAGCGCCGCTCGGCCACGGCGGCGAGCTTTGCCGCCTCGCTGGAACTGGTCAAGGCGGGCGCGATCGAAATCCGGCAGGGCGAGACCTTCGCCCCCATTGAAATCCGCAGGAAACCCGAATGAGCGAGACGGATCTGGAAATGGAACAGGAAGAAAGCCTGTTCGAAGCCCCGCCAATGGGCGAGCAGGAGCGTATGGTGGAGGCGATCCTGTTTGCCTCGGCCGAGCCGGTCAGTGTGTCCGACATGGAGGCGCGCATGCCCCATGGGTCCGACCCCGCCGAGGCGCTGGTGCACCTGCGCAAGCGCTATGAGGGGCGCGGCGTGAACCTGGTGCGGGTGGGCGACGCCTGGGCCATGCGCACGGCCTCCGACCTGGGCTATCTGATGCAGAAGGAAACGGTCGAGACGCGCAAGCTTAGCCGTGCGGCGATCGAGACGCTCGCCATCATCGCCTATCACCAGCCGGTGACGCGGGCGGAGATTGAAGAAATTCGCGGCGTGTCCGTCTCACGCGGCACCATCGACCAGTTGATCGAGATGGAGTGGATCCGCTTCGGCCGCCGTCGCATGACCCCGGGCCGCCCGGTGACCTTTGTGGTGACGCCCGATTTCCTGGATCACTTCGGCTTGGAAAGCGCGCGCGACCTGCCGGGGCTGAAGGAGCTGCGCTCGGCCGGGCTGCTCGAAAGTCGCCCACCGCCAGGGCTGATGCCCGGGCCCGAGAGCGACGAGGAAGAGGACGAGGCCACCGAGGGCCAGTCGGAACTGTTCGAGGATTGATCCTGGGATGCCTCGCAACTAACCAAAATTATTAAATAATTTTCGGTGGCGCGGCGATGGCGCGCTGCGCGCGCAGGTTACTCCATGTCGCCCTTTCATCTTGCCTGAAATAGGCCGTCAGGCCGTTGACGGAAAGGCCCCCATGCCGAGCGCAGCGAGGCCACCAGCGCCCCGAATTCTTTTTCAAAAGAATTGCCCGCAACGGGGCAGGTCTGGACCCCGCCCACAAAATGCCCATTTCGTGCTATAACCAGATCCAGAGCAGTGCGAGGAGAGGTGTCATGAACCTCAATCAGATCATCAACATGATTCTGCGCCGTGTCATGCGGCGGGTGATCAACAAGGGTGTCGACAAGGGCATCGACATGGCCGCGGGCGGCGGGCGCAGCCGAGACGAGATGACGCCCGAAGAACGAAAGCGTGCTCAGGCCGCCAAGGAGACCGCGCGCAAAGCCAAGCGGGCGGCGCGCATGGCGCGGCGCATGCGCTGAGGAAAGACCACGGGAGATTTCCCCCGTGGTCCGCAGGTCTTAAGCCGCGTCGTAGTGGGTGAAGGGCGTAACCTGCCCGTCCCCGCCGATCAGGAACACCGTATAAGCCTCGCGTTCGCTTTCCGGACCCATTCCGGGGCTGCCCCAGGGCATGCCGGGCACGGCCAGGCCGATGGCGTCGGGGCGTTCCTGCAATAGGCGGCGGATGTCGGCGGGCGGCACGTGGCCCTCGATCACGTAACCTTCGATCCGTGCGGTGTGGCAGGAGGCCATGTCTTCGGAAATGCCGCTGTCGCGTTTCAGCTGTGACAGTGCCTGCCAGGAGGCCTCGGCGGTTTCGGTCACGAAGCCTTCGCGCCCCAGGATTTCCACCCAAGCACCGCAGCAGCCGCAGCTTGGGTCCTTGGTGACCTCGATAAAGGGCGCGCTGCTCGCGCGGGCGGGTAGGGTGGCGGTTGCGCCGAGTGCGGCGAAGGCGGCCAACATCTGGCGGCGGGTCGGGTTGATCATGTCATGTCCTTTCGGGGTGTGGGGCGCGCAGCCCCCTGTGTCGATGTGGGTTGGGCGCGTCATGAACCGGCGCGCTCCATACGTGTGCGTTCGGCCTGCTGGGAACGGATGTCTTCGGGCCAGGTGGATTTGATGAAGCTGAGCACGGCGCTTATCTGACCATCCGTCAGCTGATCTCCGAATCCGGGTATGCCGCTGGCAAAGCCGTTGACACCGCGCGCGGCGAGCGTCTCTGCGCCGCCGTACTTCGTATAGGCGAAGAGCAGATCGTCCCCGTGGTGCCAGGTGTGGCCGGTCGCGTCATGCGGTGGGGCGGACAGGATGCCGTCCGGACCGGGCTGGCGCCAGTTGGGTTGGCCTTCCAGCTCGGTGCCGTGGCAGCTTGCGCAGGTCTCGGCATAAAGCGCGGCGCCAAGGGCCAAGGTCTCGGCGTCGGGCAGGTCCGTGGTGCCGTCTTGGCGGGGCCAGAAGGTGGCGCCGACAAGGACCACGCCAGCTATACCCGCCCCTGTGAACAGGGCGCGGTTCATGGCATATCCTCCCTAGTTCGTCGTGGGAAGGTCTCCAATTTATTGATTTTCATGAGGTTTCTCCTGTCTGAATGTCCTGCGCCGGAGGCGCGGTGGATGGGTCAGACAGGGGGGCGTGGGGGTGGTGGATCAAGGCCGCCGGGGCCATTTGCAAGGACGATGTCCTGGTCCGGATGAACCAGGGGCAATGGCCCGGGTTGGAAATCCGCAAGCGCGGCGGGCAAGCCGACGCCGGCAAGGCTGCATCCCCCGACCATCTCACAGGGGCAGGGCTTGTCCGCCTGTGCGGGCATGGAATGCCCCGCCATCTCGCAGTCCGGACCGGCGCAGTGGCCGCCGGGGGCTGCCGGAGCCTGGTCGACCAGCACAAGGCACAGGGCCAAGGCAGCCAACAGGCTGCGCAGGGCAAGAGCCAAGGGGGTGGTCAGACGGATCAAGGCGCACTCCAGGCGGGTCGGTCGTTTCGACAAAGATGTGCATGCTAGCCACCCGGGTCAATGACATCCGTCAAGCGCGGCGAGTGCCCGCCGCTACATACGGAAGTGTTTGGACAGTTTCAGCCCTTGGCCCTGGTAGTTCGACTTGATGTCCTGACCATAAAGCGCCTCGGGCACGTCGCTCATGCGTTCATAGACCAGGCGGCCGACGACCTGGCCGTGTTCCAGCACGAAAGGCGCCTCGTGGCAGCGCACTTCCAGCACCCCGCGCGAGCCCGCGCCTCCGGCGGCGTCATAGCCGAAGCCCGGGTCGAAGAAGCCCGCGTAATGTACGCGGAATTCGCCGACCATGGCCAGATAGGGCGCCATTTCGGCGGCGCAGTCGGGCGGGATGGCGATCGCCTCGCGCGAGACGAGGATGTAGAAGGCGCCGGGGTCGAGGATGATGCGCCCGTCGCTCGTGCGCACCTCTTCCCAGTACTCCGCCGGGTCGTAATGGGCCAGTTTGGACAGGTCGACGACGCCGGTGTGGCGCTTGGCACGATAGCCGACCAGGTCGCCGGTTTCGGGGCGCAGATCGACCGAGAATCCCAGACCGTCAGAGATCACCGGATCGCCGGAAACGATGGGGCTGCGCGCGTGCACCTCGTGCAATTCGGCGTCGGTCAGGATGGTCTTGCCCTGGCGGAAGATCACCTGGTTCAAGAGCTGCCCGGGCTGGGCCACCACGGAAAAGCTCTGCGGGCAGATCTCGGCATACAAGGGCCCGTCATAGCCCTCCTGTACCCGGTCGAACTCGATGCCATTGTCGGTGATCACACGGGTCATCAGGTCGACGCGACCGATGGAGCTCTTGGCCGAAGCCGCTGCCGTCATGCCTTCGGGCAGGCGCAACCGTTCCATCAGCGGCACCACGTAAACGCAGCCCTTTTCCAGCACAGCGCCGCCCGTGAGGGTAATCTCGTGCATGGTCAGCTCGTCCAGCCGTTCGGTCACGGTCGAGCCCTTGCCGGGCAGGAACGATGCGCGCACGCGGTAAGCCTTGTCGCCCAGGCGCAGATCGAGGCTCGCAGGTTGAATCTGTTCGTTCAGAATCGGGGAAGAGGCGGCAATCGCGCCTTCGGTAATCATCTGGCGGATCTGGTGATCGGCCAGCACGCCGATCTTGATGGCGCTGTTCATCTTGCTCTCTCCTCCAGATACAAAAACACCCGCCGGAAAACCCGGCGGGCGGTTTTGTTGGTCGGGCTAGCAGGACTCGAACCTGCGACCTTCCGTCCCCCAGACGGACGCGCTACCAGGCTGCGCCATAGCCCGACGTGAGGCTCTTCATAGCGTTTTTCGCGGGCAGGGCAAGCGGCAAAACGCATGAATTTCACCTTTTCGCCTATTGCATGCCGCGGCGGGGCGCATCGCGTTTCATACGGCCCGAAAGCTCCTGCAACCGGTCGCCGAGCGCGCGCATCTGGGCGGGGGATCCCTGCGGTGTGCGGGCGGTCAGACGACGCATGCGCGCGGCCAGCGAGGGGCCAGCGGGCGAGATGTCGTCTTCCTCGGGGTCGTTGGGAATATGCGAGATATCCATCGGTGCCGGGGCGGAAGTCGTCTCTGGAACCGGATCCTCCAAGACGGGCTCAGGTTCCGGGGCAGGCGACGCGTCCGCAGACGCATCGGCCATGTCTTCGGCAACCGTGGCCGGGTCTTCGGCGGGAGGCAATGGCTCGACCGGCGGCTCGACCTCCGGTTCGATGGGCGCGGCTTCGATGGTGCTCTCTGCAGTCGACGGTTCCTCCGCCTCTTCGACCGCGGCGCCCAGCGTTTCCTCGGGGAGCGCTTGCGCAGGGTCGAGGGCCGGTTCCGAGGCCGGGAGCCCTTCGTCAGCCGTCGGCACCTGTTCTGATTCGATTTCGGTCTCCGGTGGCCCGGCGGCTTCTGTCGCGGTCACCCCTTCCAGGATGCCTGCGGGGGGATCAAGCTCCACCGCGACTTCTATGGCCACGTCGACAGCAACACGTGAGGGTGCCGTGGCCGGGTCTTCGCTTGGCGGGACGGTGATCTCGGCCGGAACGGGATCGGCGGCGGGGGCTGCATCAGCCTTGCCCAGGTCGCCGGTGGCCAGCGGCAGGTCCTGTGCCCCCAGGCGCGGCAGCTCCGAGGGATCTTCGAACTGGTCAACTGACTGCGCCTCTTCAACGGGGGGCGGGGTGAAATCTGCGCCATGGGCGTGGAACTCCACCGCCTCGGGGCTTTCCACCACATCCTCCTGGGCCAGGTCGTCGGTGGCGGCGGACTCGCCAAAGTCGAACCCGGTCTGCATCGGGGACGCGGACGGTGTGTCCGTGGCAGGCGGCATGAGGGCATCGCCACCGGTGGCGACTTCCGGCTCCGCATCGGTCATCGGGGCAGGTTGGGCCTCAGGGTTAGCCTGCGCGGCAGGACGAGCCAGAGGGGGCACCTCCGGTTCAGGCGTCGGCTCGGGCCAGGTGGTCAGCGGCGGTTCTGTGACAGGTTCCGAAACCGGTTCGGACGCGGTAGGCGGCGCCGAGATTGGCTTTGCTGGAGCCGGGGGAACCGGGATTGGGTCTTTCGGGTCAGCGGCAGGTTCGGCTGGGACAGGAGCGGGATCATCGACCGCCACCTCAACCGCCTCTTCGACGACTGTCGTCTTCGCCGACGCGGGCGGCGTGGTCGCTGCGGCGGGCTGGCTACGCAGTTCGACCACATTCGACGGGGTCACGTCGATCATGGAGGAGTCATCCAGCGCGGGCGACATCGCGGCGACATGTTTCACACCTTCTTCGCGCAGCAATTTCTGCACCCCGCGAATGGTCATGCCGTCATCATGCAGAAGCTTGCGAATGCCGCCCAACAGCTCCATGTCCGCCGGGCGGTAGTAGCGCCGCCCACCGGCACGTTTCACCGGTTTCACCTGGGCAAAACGACTTTCCCAGAAGCGCAGAACATGGGTGGGCACGCCTAGCCATTCCGCCACCTCGCTGATGGTTCGAAAGGCGTCAGGAGACTTCTTGTCCATGGTCTTGACCGTATCGTTGGTGCTGCTCGTTCTTCACGTGATGCGTTTGGGGCGCGCCAGGCGGGCCCCCGGGGCCGCATCAGCCCTTGTTGCCGTCCGCTACGCGGTCCTTCATCAGGTGCGAAGGACGGAAGGTCAGAACCCGGCGCGGCAGGATCGGTACTTCCTGGCCGGTCTTGGGGTTGCGGCCCACGCGGGCGGCCTTGTCACGCACCGAGAAAGTGCCGAAGGAGCTGATCTTGACGCTTTGGCCATTCGCCAGCGCATCGGACATGTGGTTCAGCACGCTTTCGACCAGCTGTGCGCTTTCGTTGCGCGACAGGCCGACTTCGCGGAAAACGGCTTCGCTCAGATCCATGCGTGTCAATGTTTTGGTCATTCTATCCCCCGGAAATCCCTGTTGGCTTGTTGCAGGGAAGAATGCGGGGATCGGTTTTCCGAGTCAATATCAACGGGTTGGGAAACCCGGTTCATGCGCGGATTGAGCGGCTCTGAGCCTGATTTACCAGCGTAGAACCACCGCGCCCCAGGCCAGACCGCCGCCAATGGCCTCGGTGACCAGCAAATCGCCTTGTTTGATCTTGCCTTCGGCCTTGCCCACGGACAGGGCCAAGGGAATCGATGCGGCAGAGGTGTTGCCATGATCTTGCAGGGTGACGATGACGCGTTCCATCGGCACGCCCATCTTCTTGGCGGTGCCCTGGATGATGCGGATATTGGCCTGATGCGGCACGATCCAGTCGACGTCATCGTCGCTCAGACCGGCCTTTTCCAGCGCGGTTTCGGCCGTTTCGGTCAGTTTGCCTACCGCCTGGCGGAACAGCAGGTTGCCCTGCATGCGCAGGTAGCCCGATTTCTGGTTGGTCGAGACACCGCCGTCGACATAGAGCATCTCGCGCAACCGTCCGTCCGAGTTCAGGTCGGCCGACAGAATGCCGCGGTCAGCGTTGTCGCCATTGCCGTCCTGCGCCTCGATCACGATGGCGCCGGCGCCGTCACCGAACAGCACGCAGGTGGCGCGGTCTTCCATGTCGAGAATGCGCGAGAAGGTCTCGGCCCCGATCACCAGGGCGCGTTTGGCCTGGCCGGAAGTCACCAGCGCATTGGCATTGGTCAGGGCAAAGACGAACCCGGCGCAGACCGCCTGAACATCGAAACCGAAACCGCGGGTCATGCCCAGCTGGTTCTGGATCATCGTCGCGACCGAGGGGAAGGTGAGGTCCGGGGTCGACGTGGCGACGATCACCAGGTCGATGTCGTCAGGCTCCAGCCCTGCGTCCTTCAGCGCGGCCCGGGCGGCCGAGGTGCCCATGTGCGAGGTGGTTTCGCCTTCCGCCGCGAAATGGCGCCGTTCGATGCCGGAGCGTGTGCGGATCCATTCGTCGGACGTGTCCACCAGCTTTTCGAAATGGGAATTCGGAACCACCCGTTCGGGCAGGTAGTGCCCAACCCCGGTCACAACGGCGCGTAGTGTCATTCCGCCTGCTTACCCTCTTGGCCCTCTGGGCTTTGTTGTCCCCGCAGGGTCTCTTGCCCCGGCGTCACGGCATCCTGACGCGGAGCGGAGGCGGATGCAACCCGTGCAGCAAGTTTCTGCGTGAAGCCCCCTTCGGCGAGGCGGAAGGCCAGTTTCACCGCCGCCGAGACTCCGGTGGCATCGGCCGAGCCATGGCTTTTCACAACGGTGCCATTGAGCCCCAGGAAGACGCCGCCGTTCACCCTGCGCGGGTCGATGCGTTTGGACAGGCGCCTGAGTGAGGTCATGGCCAGAAGGGCGGCGATTCGGGATAGAGGCGTGGCCTTGAAGGCCTCGCGCAGGAAATCCCCCACCAGGGTGGCAGTGCCTTCGCCGGTCTTCAGCGCGATATTGCCGGTAAACCCGTCGGTAACGATCACGTCGCAGGTCGCGCCGGGAATGTCGCCCCCTTCGACGAAACCGACGAAGTCGAAATTGGCCCCGGGCGCGGCCTCGGTGATCATCTCATGCGCCGCCTTTAGCTCGGCGCGGCCCTTGTGTTCCTCGGTGCCGACATTCAAGAGGCCGATGCGCGGCCGGGCCAGACCCAGCCCGTTGCGCGCGTAGGAGGCGCCCATCAGCGCATATTGCAGAAGGTCGGTTTCATCGGCGCGCACATCGGCGCCCACGTCCAGCATGATGTTGAACCCGCCGGGATTGCGCGAGGGCCAGAGGCAGGCAATCGCCGGTCGGTTCACCCCGGGCAGCTTGCGCAGGCGCACCATGGACAGGGCCATCAGCGCGCCGGTGTTGCCGCAGGAGACCGCGACGTCTGCGTCACCCTGTTTCACCGCATCCACGGTGGACCACATCGAGGTCTTCTGCCCCTTGCGCATCACCTGGCTGGGCTTGGCGTCCATCGTAACGACCTCGTCGCAGTGACGGATCTCGCAGACCTCGGCGAGGTCGCGGCGCTTGGCCAGAAGCTTTTCAAGGGTGGGTTTGTCGCCATGCAGGATGAACCCGATGTCCGGGTTCTTGTCTGCCGACAAGGCAAGACCGGCGACAACTGCCGCCGGTCCGCGGTCGCCGCCCATGGCGTCAACCGAAATGATGGTGCGTTTGCTGCTCGTGCCGGTCACGGTCATACCTTGGCCTGCGGGGTGTTCCCCAGTTCAGGTTCTGTACTGACACGCCGGGACCGGCGCGACAAGGGGGCGCTTACGCCGCGTCCTCGTCGTCGAACTCGGCCTCGTCCACCATGGCAACGACTTCCTTGTCGTCATAGTGGCCGCAGGACGGGCACACGTGGTGGGGGCGCTTCAGCTCGCCGCAGTTCGAACACTCGTTCGGGTTCGCGCCTTCCAGGGCGTGATGCGAGCGACGGTTGTTGCGGCGCGACTTGGATACTTTGTTCTGTTGGACAGCCATGTCTCAACCCATTCGTTCGGGGGCCCATTGGCCCGGTGTCTCGTCGGTTTCCGGCGCGTATACGCCCATCCTGTGGCGCGCCGCAACCCGGTTTGTTCATGAAGGCCGCGAAAATACAGCGAATTGCCGGTTTGGCAAGTGATTTATGGGGCAAAGGCGCCGCCTAGGTTCAGGCGCGGGCGCTTTTGCCGGGCACTTAGCCGTTTTCGTCACCCCCGTCGCCGGAATCACTGCCCGAATCCAGTGCGGATTTCAGCGCGGCCAGCCCGGCAAAGGGCTTGGCGTCGTCATCGCTCATCGCCTGTTTTCCCGGTTCGGTGAAATCCTTCTGTTTCAGCGCCGCGCCTTCGGCTTGAGGGTAGAGCGGGATCGCGAGCGCCAGCGCCTCCAGCGCCACTGCGCCAAGGTCGATCACCGCGCCCAGCGGTTCCTCATCGGCATCCTCGGGCATTTCCGCTTCCGATGCGGTTTCGGGCTCCAGACCCGCGCGCCAGCTGCGCTGGATGTCTTCCTCGATCCGCGTGTTTACCGGCTCCAGCGTAACCACGCAGGGCTGCGTGACCGTGGCGCCGATATGACCGGTGAAGCGCCAGTCGCGTTTGCCCAGCGGGGCGAGCTTGCCGGTGACGCGCATCTTGCGCAGCCCGTCCAGCCCCATCTCGGCGGCAATGGCAGCAAGGGTGGCGGCGTCGGGCAGGAGTTCGATCTCGACCACGCGGCCCTGGGGCAGATCGGCCGGGCGGATCGGGTGGGTCAGCGGGGATTGGGACGGCATCGGGTGGCTCATCTGGTTTTTCGTTCCTTGCGGCTTGCATGATCCTTGGGTAAGCGGATAGGGATACAGGGATTACTTCGCAAGGGGGCGGCATGTCCATTCAGCGCAGCATTGTCAAAGGACTGGCCGGATTGGCCGTTGTCGCGGCACTGACCGCCTGTTCCGCCACCTATCGCAACCACGGCTATGTGCCCAACGAAGAAGAGCTGTCTTTCGTGGCGGTTGGCGTGGATACCCGTGACACCGTGGCCAGCGCCATCGGCACGCCGGGCACCTCGGGCCTGTTGACCGAAGGCGGCTGGTATTACGTGCAGAGCCGGTTCAAGCACTCTGGTCCGCGCAGACCCGAAGAGGTTGAGCGCGAAGTCCTTGCTGTCAGTTTCGATGAGGATGGCGTGGTCGAGAACATTGAGCGATTCGGGCTTGAGGACGGGCGCGTTGTGGTCCTGTCGCGCCGTGTGACCGACAGCAACATCAAGGGCGTGACCTTCATCCGCCAGCTGCTGGGCTCGATCGGTCGTCTGAACGCCGAAGACCTGCTGTAAGGGGCGGGCGGGGCGCGTGTCAGCGCCCCGGTGCGACCGGCGGGTCACTCTTTCTTGTCGTCCTCAGGGGTAAAATCCAGCGCCACGCCGTTGATGCAGTAGCGCATGCCGCCGCGATCCGGCGGCCCATCCGGAAAAACGTGACCCAGATGCGCGTCACATTGCGAACAGGTGACCTCGGTGCGCACCATGCCGTGGCTGGTGTCCATGTGCTCGTCGATGCCCGCGCCTTCGGCGGGCGCCACGAAGGACGGCCAGCCGCAACCGCTTTCGAACTTCTCCTCCTTGGTGAACAGGGGCGCCCCGCAGCAGGTGCAGGTAAATTCCCCTGGTCCCTCGGCAAAACCGGGGTGCGAGAACGGGCGTTCGGTCGCGGCCTCGCGGGTCACGCGGTAGGTCAGGTCGTCCAGCTGCTCGCGCCATTCGGTCGTGGTTTTCGTCACCTTTTCGTTCATTCGCTCTCCCTTTCCGGTAGTTTCGCATGACATGCCCCTGTCACATCTTGTGTGCACAAGGGCGCGAGGACATATTTAGGCGGGTGGCCTGACAGCGCCAAGGGGGCGCCATGGGCCAGGAGATCACGATGCCGACATTGAGCAAGGGGCGTTATCAGGCGCGCTTGGCCGAAACCCGGGCGGATATCGAGGCCGCGCAGGCGCTGCGGTTCCGCTGTTTCGTCGATCCGGCCGGCGGTGGTCTGGACGCCGATCCCTTCGATGCGACCTGCGCCCATGTGCTGGTCGAGGAGGCCCGCTCGGGCGCCCTGGTCTGCTGTTTCCGGCTGATGCCGCTCGACAGTGGCGCAGCCATTGGTGACAGCTATTCGGCGCAGTTCTATGACCTCGACGCGCTGGGGGATTTTTCGGGCCGCATGGTCGAGATGGGGCGTTTCTGCATCGCGCCCGAGGTCCAGGACCCCGACATCCTGCGCGTGGCCTGGGGTGCCATGACCCGGTTCGTGGATGCGGAACGCATCGAGATGCTGTTCGGCTGCTCCAGCTTCAAGGGCACGGATGAAGCGGCCTATCTGGACGCCTTTGCCATGCTCAAGCACCGCCACCTGGCGCCGAAACGTTGGCTGCCGCGGGTGAAGGCGCCGCGGGTCTTCCGCTTTGCCCAGAAACTGCGCCGCAAACCGGATGCGAAACGCGCCATGCTGACCATGCCGCCGCTTCTGCGCACCTATCTGATGATGGGCGGCTGGGTCAGCGATCATGCCGTTGTGGATACCGACCTGAACACGCTACACGTCTTCACCGGGCTCGAAATCGCCGCCGTGCCGCCGTCTCGGGCGCGCCTGTTGCGGGCGGTGGCCGGTTAGGCGGGCCTGAGGCGTTGACGCGCGGGCCGCAACAGCCTACCTCGCCCCCATGGCACGTATACCCCTTCTGCAGCTCACCGACATTTCCCTGACCTTCGGCGGCGATCCCGTGTTCGACGGGCTCGACCTGGTCGTGCAACCCGGCGACCGCGTGGCGCTGGTCGGGCGCAATGGATCGGGCAAGTCCACCCTGATGAAGGTCATGGCGGGCATGGTCGAGGCCGACCGGGGCGAGCGCATCCTGTCGCCGGGCGTGACCACTGGATACATGCAACAACACCCGGACCTGTCGGGCTTTGCCACGCTGGGCGATTTCGCCGCCTCCGATCTGGAGCCGGGCAGCGAATACCTGGTCGAACGGGTGGCCGAGGGGCTGAAGTTCAAACCGGACACCGATGTCGCCACCGCCTCGGGCGGGGAACGGCGCCGCGCCGCGCTGGCCAAGCTGCTGGCCGAGGCGCCCGAGCTGATGTTGCTGGACGAGCCGACCAACCACCTGGATATCGAAGCGATCACCTGGCTGGAACGCGAACTGTCTTCGACCCGCGCGGGCTTTGTCCTGATCTCCCACGACCGGGCTTTCCTGCGCGCGCTGACCCGCGCCACGCTCTGGGTCGACCGGGGACAGGTCCGGCGGCAGGAGAAAGGTTTCGAAGCCTTCGAGGCCTGGCGCGACAAGGTCTGGGAAGAGGAAGACCTGCAGCGCCACAAGCTCGACCGCAAGATCAAATCCGAGGCCCGCTGGGCAGTCGAAGGCATTTCCGCCCGGCGCAAACGCAACCAGGGCCGCCTGCGCGCGCTGCACGCGATGAAGGCCGACCGGGCGGCGCAGATCAAGCGCCAGGGCAGCGCCGAAATGGCGCTGGAATCGGGGCCGAAATCTGGCCGTCGCGTGATTGAGGCGAAAGGTATTTCAAAGACTTACGGCGAAAAGCTCATCCTTCGCCCCTTCGACTTGCGCATCATGCGCGGCGACCGTGTCGCGCTGGTTGGCCCCAATGGCGCGGGCAAGACGACGCTGCTTAAGATGCTCATCGGCCACGAAGCGCCGGACACGGGCACCGTCACCCTGGGCACCGGGATCGAGATGGCGGTCTTTGACCAGAACCGGTCCACCCTGGATGACAATGCGTCGCTGTGGGAGAACCTGACCCACGACCCGACCATGCGCATTTCCGGCCGTTCCGACCAGGTCATGGTGCGCGGCAATCCGAAACATGTTGTCGGTTACCTCAAGGAATTCCTGTTCGACGAGGCCCAGGCCCGCGCGCCGGTGCGCAGCCTCTCGGGCGGCGAAAAGGCGCGGCTGATCCTCGCCAAGATCATGGCGCGCAGCTCGAACCTGCTGGTGCTCGATGAACCAACCAACGACCTGGATGTGGAGACGCTGGATCTGCTGCAAGAGCTGTTGGGCGATTATGACGGCACGGTGATCCTGGTCAGCCACGACCGTGACTTCCTGGACCGGGTGGCGGCCACGACCATCGCGATGGAGGGCAACGGCCGCGCAACGATCTACGCGGGCGGCTGGACCGACTATCAGGCCCAACGGGGCGAGGATGCGCCTGAGAAGGCGGCCAAGGCCAAGGCGCCAAAGAAAGAGGCCAAACCCGCCGCCGCCAAGACGCCCAAGGCCTCGAAACCGGGCCTATCCTATGTCGAACAGCACCGCCTGGAGGCGCTGCCCACCGAAATGGAACGTCTGGAGGCGGAAATCGCCAAGCTGGAACAGTTCCTCGCCGATCCCGAGCTTTTCACCAAGGAGCCGGTGAAGTTCAAGAAAGCCTCCGAAGGGTTGGTGGAACGGCAACAGAAACTGGCCGCCTCGGAAGAGGAATGGCTGGAGCTGGCGGAGAAGGCGGAGGGGTAGGGCAACCTGCCCCCTTGATTTTTGACCCGCAGAATTTCAACCTCAAGGTTTTTTTTGAGGGAGGAATTGCCATGCCGAAAGACCGGCCATCCTATTGCAAACGCGGAGAGCACGCCCGCCTGTTTCCGGTTCTGTCCACCACGTCGAAGGAGGGGCGTACGACTTCCATCGTTCTCGCTTGCCTGGAACGGGTAAAGGAGCTGCGCGAGGTGCTTCTGGGCTCCCTTGGTCAACGCCTGGGTGCCCGTGCGCGACTCGACTGCTTCACTGAAGTCGCCTTTGAGGATACAGGCCCGGATGACCGGCCCGACGGGCTGATCGTCCTGCATGTGGGCAGACGTGAATGGACGCTGCTCGTCGAGGCCAAGGTCGGCGCCGCACCCCTGAAGCCCGAACAGGTCGAGAAATACCGCCAAATCGCACGTGCCCACGGGTTGGATGGGGTTCTGACGATCTCAAACCAGTTCACGGTGGATCCAGTGCATCACCCCCTGGAAGAGGTGCGCAAGAGCCGATCAAAGGTGCAGGTCTATCACTGGTCTTGGACCTACATCCTGACCGTTGCCGACCTGCTGCTGAGCAGTGAGCGGGTCGAAGATGCGGATCAACTGCTTCTGCTTGAGGAACTTCACCGATTTCTGAGCCACGAAAGCGCGGGTGTTAAGGGATTCGAGCGCATGCCGCCGGAATGGGGGGAGCTCAACAAGCTGGTCAGCGCGGGCGGGGCAATTCCAGCCCGTTCCGAAGAAGCCCGGGCTGTTATCGAGGCTTGGCACCAGGAAACACGCGACCTGTCTCTCATCCTGAGCAGACAGACGGAAACGCATGTCGGCCAGCGCCTGATGCGCAGACACCGTGATGATCCGGCGCAACGCATGAAGGATGAGCTGGCTCAATTGCGTGAAAGGAAATGCCTGTTTGCGCATTTCAACATCCCCGATGCGGCTGCCCCGCTTGAGGTGACTGCCGACCTGGGGCGGCGTTGCGTTGATGTGGGCATGACCCTGCGTGCGCCCGAGGATCGCAAATCCTCCAAGGCGCGGTTGAACTGGCTTCTGCGGCAGGTCAAGGCTGACGCGGAAGACCTCCACATTCGCATGAACTGGCCCGGAAGCGCGCAACCCACGATTTATGCGCTGGCCGATCTCAGGGCTGATCCGGGGCTGATCGACAAGGATCGCAGTCACTTGGTGGTCAACAGTTTCCACGTCTTCATTGCCCGCAGGCTCGGCGCGCGGTTCACTCAGTTGGCGAATTTCATCACCGATTTGGAAGCCGTGGTGCCGGAGTTCTATCGGGAGGTGGGCCAGGACCTTCAGGAATGGCGCAAACCTGCACCAAGGATCAAGGCAGGCCCCGAGGTGGAGCCGGAACCGGAGGAGGGGTGATCACACACCCACCCCATCTGGCGCGTTGAACTCCGCCCAGGTGATGTAGTGATCCGAGCCCTGGGTCTGCGGCGAATTGATCACCTCCACCTCGCCGGTCGATAGCGCCCAGAGGGCGGGGGAGCAGAGCAGGTGGTCAAGCTGGGCCCAGCTTTTCTTGCGCCTGCCTTCCGCGCGGTCGTAGCGGGCCCAGAGGTGGGTATCGCGGGGGCGGCGGTCTTCGCTTTCGGGACTCTCATCCGCCTGCGGGATATGCGAGGTTGCGTTGATCAGCCCGAGTGCGTTCAAGGACGAGCACAGAGGGGCCAGCGCGGCGCTGTCGGGTGTGTCGTTCAGGTCGCCCATTACCACGAAGCGATCCGTGGCGGGGTTGAGCTGCCCCCGGATGATGCGCACCACCTCTTCAGCTTCGGCCTGACGCTTGTCTGCTGAGCGCGCCTGGTCGGCGGCATATTGCGCGGGCTCGTCTACGGGATCGTATTTCGAGTATTTCGATTTGAAATGGCAGACGAAGGCGGTCAGCAGGATCTGGCTGCGATCCTTGGACAGCACCTCAACCTGCAGGCAATCGCGCCCGAACCGGTAGTTGTTGCCAGCAGGCGTCTTGAACTCGTTGAACCGGTGCGAGATCACCCGGCCCAGCGGAAAGGATGACAGCAGCCCCAGGTCGATGCCGCGCGGGTCGTTCGACTGTTGGCTGACGATGCCTTTGGTGGTCTTGAACTCCGGCCCGACGGAGCCCTGCACGAAATCCACCAGCGCGCCATAGTTCTCGATCTCCTGCAGGCCGATCACATCGGCGCGGCTCTGACGGATGCGATAGGCCATGTCATAAAGCTTGCTGCGCGGTTTGGGGGAGCTTCCGAAGCGCCCCCAGGGATCGTCGCCGCGCGAATAGGGGTCATCGAAGCGATCGAATAGGTTTTCGATATTGTAAGTCGCAATGCGAAACGTGTCGGCCATGGAAGCTGCCTTGGATAAAGGACGGGATCAATGGTTGTAGAATATCACACTTACGCGGAGAGTGGTGAGTAAGGTTTTCCCCCTGTGGCAAAATGCAGCCACAGGGGGCAGGGGAATGCCCGTCCGGATCAGCCGGGCAGGTAAATGTTGAACCGTTTGCGGATTTCGGCGTCCAGCATCGGGTCCAACCGGGCCGCCGAGGGTTCGGCCAGGATCGCCTCTTTGCGGGCGGTGGCCAGATCCAGCAGGTCCGGCTTGTCCATCTCGGCCCATTCCTTGGGTGAGGTACGGCTGCCCAAGGCGGGGTAGGCGAACTCGGTCTCCATCAGCGCCAAGGTCTTATCCGCGCCCAGGTAATGGCCCGGCCCGTCCAGGCAGACCGATTTCATCAGGTCGATGTCAACGCTGTCCTCGGTCACCTCGATCCCGCGCACACAGCGCAGGGCCTGGCCGATGATATCGTCACCCAGGATCAGGCTTTCGTGGCAGAAGCCCAGCAGTGACGCGTGCATGCCTGCGGCCTCATAGACCATGTTGAGCCCGGACAGACCCGCCATGACGTTCGAACACATCTGTTCCCACCCGGCCTGCATGTCGGGCAGTTTCGAATCCGAGAAGCCCGAGGCGGCCCCGCCGGGCAAGCCGTAGAACTTGTGCATCTGCGCGCAGCCTGCCGCCATCAGCGCCTGTTCGCCCGAACCGCCGGACATGGCGCCGGTGCGCAGGTCGACGACAAAGGGCCAGGTGCCGAAGATCGCCGGGTGGCCCGGTTTGATCGCGTTCACGTAGCAAACGCCAGCCAGGCATTCGGCCACCGCCTGCACGATCGCGCCCGCCAGGGTCGGCGGGGCGGTGGCCGTGGCCATGCCGGCCGACAGCAGCAGCACCGGCATGCCCGCGGCGATGACCTTTTCCATCACCTCGCAGCTTTCGGTGGCGAATTTCATCGGCGGCACGACGAAACAGTTGGAGTTCGACACAAAGGGGCGTTCGCGCCACTTGTCCTCGCCGCCCGCGATCATGTGCAGAAGCTCGATCCCGTCGTCGACGAAATCCGGTTCGGTGAAGGAAACGCCCACGTGTTTCGTGGTGCCGGTGACCGAGGCATAGATCGAGTTCAGGTCCATCTCGCGGTTGTCGGGAATATCGCGGCACACCATCGGGCGCTGCAGGAAGTGGATGTTGTCCAACTGGTTCACGATACGCGCGGCATCATGCAGGTCCTGCACGGTGCTGTCGCGATATTCGCGGCCGTGGACGTCGACCATGTGAACGGCGGCGCCCGCGGTGCCGTAGTGTACGCGCGAGCCGGTCAGATCGAGGTCGTGCTGCCCGTCGCGGCTGTGCAGGGTGATGTCCTTGGCGGCCTTGGCCAGCATGTCCTCAACCATGGCGCGGGGGAAATAGAGCCGCCCGTCGCGATAGTCACAGCCCGCCTTGGTCAGGATGTCAACGCCGCTGGGTGGCGCGTCGGCGAGGCCGATCTGTTCCAGCGCGTCCAGGGCGGCCTGGTGGATGCGTTCCATGCCCGCCTGGGTCAGGGGCTGGTACTGCCCGCCTTCGAGGCCTGCACGAATGGGACGTTGGTCTTTCGAGATGGGGGCTGCGCGCAGGGCTTTACGGGCGGCACGACCGCCGGAGCGGCGGGAGGTCTTGGTGGTCATCTAGGGATCCGTCTGTGTGAAATTGGGGAAGGGTGGCGTCACGCCACGCCCGGCCTTCCGCGTGCCGCGCGGCCCCGTTCTGCCCCGATGGTCACGACGACCAGGGCGATTTTCCACAACATGTTGTCCATGCGCTCCTCCAGACCTTCAGCGTGGCGGCGGAAAAGCGACAGGTCTGGTCTATTTGCGGCAGGGTGTCTGTTTGCGACAGAAAAATGAATGAGGGGTCAGGCCGCCGCCACGGTCACGATGGCAGCATAGTGGATCGAGGCCGCCGCCAGCACCATGCCGTGCCAGATCGCCCGGTTGAACGGCCAGTCGTCGCGATGGTGAAACAACGTGCCCAGCGTATAGGTCACCCCTCCCACGACGATCAGCACCGAGGCTGCAACCGGTAGGGCTTTGACCATCGGTACGATGGCAAGCACCGCCAACCAACCCTGGATCAGGTAAAGCGCGTGGGTGGTCCGATAGAAGCGATGGAAGAAGAAGAGCTTCAGGAACACGCCCACCACGGCAATGCCCCAGGTGGTTGTCGCCAGGATCACACCCATGGGCCCGCCAATGCCGATCAGCGCCATGGGCGTATAGGTGCCTGCGATCATGATGAAGATCGCCGCGTGGTCGAACCGGCGAAGTACCGCGCGGGCGCCCGGGTGCAGGCACATGTTATAGGCGGCGGAGAAGGCGAAGGTGGCAATCAGGCCGATGGCGTAGATGATCAGCGGCGGAATATGCCCGCCGGGCACCGACAGGGCGGCCCAGACAACCAGCGCCGTTGCCCCGATCAGCGCGGCGGCCACCCCCAGCCCGTGCACGATGCCATCAGCCAGGTGTTCGCCAAACGTATGATCCAGACCGTATTTCTTCATGATGCCTCCGGTCCCCAGTCTAGGCCGGAAACCGGTTAAGACGAGGTTGACGTGGCGTACGGCGGGTCACAAGTCGGCGAACGATCCGTGATCACCAATACGGTCTACCAACTGCCCGATGCCCCGCCGCCTGAGCTGCTGCCGCCGCCGAAACCGCCCCCCGATCCCGAGGAGGAGTTGGAGGAGGACGAGATCACCGGGATCGTGTAGATCGTGGCATTGTGATAGTTGCAATGGCGGCAGGTCACGGTGCGCTCGCCCCGCCCGGTGGACTGCCGCGTGGCGCGGTCCAGCACCTCCTTGCGGGTGTGCATGCCGCGTTGACCACATTGCGGGCAGGTGGCAAAGCGGTCCTTGATGCGCTGCCCGAACAACCCGCCCCCGATGATCAGGGCTGCGAACCCGCTGAACAGGAACAAGATGACCCGGGTCATTGATCCGCTCCCGGAGTCGGAGCGATCCAACGCCTCTTTGGGCGGTTGGTGGCCTTCGACATGGGGCTGGACAACCCATTCGATCACCCGGTCGGTACCGTTCACAATGCCGGTGGCGTAGTCGCCCTGTTTGAAATGCGGCAGCATGTCGAGGCCGGCAATATACTCGGCCGCGATATCGAAGTCGCGCCCGTAGCCGCTGCCCAGTTCGATGCGCATGTCGCGGTCGTGGGTCAGGACAAGGATCAGGATCCCGTCATTGCGGGTGGCGTTCCCGATGCCCCATTCATTGAACAGCCCGGTGGCGAAATCCTCCAACCGGCTGCCGGGCACCCAGGTCTCGCGGGTGTGGAGCGTGAGCACGGTCATCTCCACTCCGGTTGCCTCACGCAGCTTGGTCAGTTCTGCGCGCAGGTCGGCCTCGGTGCTCACGTCCAACACCTCGGCGTAGTCGTTCACGTAGATGTTTTCGTGCTCGGGATAGCTCTGCGCGGCGGCCA
Organism: Aliiroseovarius sp.; assembly: GCF_965228805.1. Taxonomy (NCBI): domain Bacteria; kingdom Pseudomonadati; phylum Pseudomonadota; class Alphaproteobacteria; order Rhodobacterales; family Paracoccaceae; genus Aliiroseovarius; species Aliiroseovarius sp. The sequence continues at coordinate 2,979,797 of NZ_CBDDIE010000003.1, forward strand.
GGCCGGGCAGGGCAAAACAAAGAAAAGTTAGAATACGGAGCATCAAAGATCCCCTGAAAGTTCCTCCAAAACAGTGGGGATCATCATGACATCTTCGCGCGTACAGTCAAATTGGCCGACCTGGACGCGGATGACGAAGGCGCCCTCATGGGTGGTCTGGGTCAGGTAGATGCGCCCGTCGTTGTTGACCTTTTCCAAGAGCGCGGCGGTGCGTTCGTCGTCTTGGAAGCGGAAGGTGAAGAGCGACAGGATCGGGTCGGTGGTCACCTCGAACCCGGGCAGGGCAGCGATGGTTTGCGCCGCCTCTTCGGCCCAGGCGACGTGATTGCGGATGCGGGCGCGCAGGCCGGACAGGCCCTCGGCGCGGATCAGGAACCAGATCTTCAGCGCGCGGAAGCGGCGGCCCAGGGGCACGGTCCATTCGTTGTAATTGACAACCTCATCCGCGCCCTGGGTTTGCAGGTAATGCGGACGCAGCCCCATGGTGGCGATCTGCGGGCGCGGGTCGCGGATGAACTGCACGGCGCAGTCGAATTGCGCGCCCAACCATTTATGCGGGTTGAAGACGATGCTGTCGGCCTTCTCGATCCCCTCCCAAAGCGGGCGGAACTCGGGACAGATCATCGCGGATCCCGCCCAGGCGGCGTCCACATGCACGGGCAGGCCGTGGGCGTGGGCGACGGCGATACAGGCGCCGATCAGGTCGCAGGCGCCGATCGAGGTGCCGCCGGTGCAGAGCACCACGCCGGTCGGTTTTAGCCCGCTTTCGATGTCCTGGCGGATGAGCGCGTCCAGCGCCTCAGGATCCATCGAGTAGGTTTCATGCCCATCGAGCCCGGGCACTTTCACCAGGTTGTCCTGACCGATCCCGGACAGACGTACCGCCTTGTCGACCGAGCTGTGGGTCTGGGCAGAGGCATAGATACGCAGGGGGGGCATACCGGGCAGGCCCTTGGTCAGGCCTTCGTGCCCCAACGCCTGTTCGCGCATGGTCAGAACGGCCGACAGGGTCGCAGTGGTGGCCGAGTCGTGGATCGTGCCGGTGAGGTCGCCGGGCAGGCCCAATGCATCGCGCAGCCAGTCGACGGTCAGCGCCTCCATCTCGTTGGCCGCCGGGGCCGTCTGCCAGAGCATCGCCTGGGCCGCCATGGCATTGGCCAGCTGTTCGGCCAGCATCGACACGGGCGCCGCATTGCCCGGGAAATAGGCAAAGAAACGCGGGTGCTGCCAATGGGTCATGGCGTCGGGCACGAGGGTGGTGAAATCCTCGAAGATGCGTTCGACGGGCTCGGGGGTCTCTGGGGCCGGGCCTTCGATCTTCGCGCGGAACTCCCCGGGTTGAATGTCCGGGCGCACCGGCTTGTCGCGCAGCGTGGCGTGGTAGTCGCGGGCCCAGTCGGCGGCGCGTTTGGACCAGTGGTTCAGCTCGTCGTGATTCATGTCGGGGCTCCCGGATGGATTTTGCTGAACATGTTAAATATGCGGAGAACTGTCAAGCGCAGCTGTTGCAAAGCGGTGTCGCTGACGCGACGCTTGATGAGGCGCGGGGCCCGTGGGCCCCGTGCCGATTGGCGTGTGGATCGGGCGGCTGCGCCCCTCAGGCGTTTTCCAGCGCGGTGATGATCGGGCCGAAGTCCTCGGCCTTCAGGCTGGCCCCACCGACCAGGGCGCCATCCACGTTGGACACCGCGAAGATCCCTTCGGCATTCGAGGGTTTCACCGAACCGCCATAGAGGATGCGGGTCGAGCGGCCAACGCCGGGGCCGAAACGTTTTTCCAGCGCGGTGCGGATGAAATCATGCACCTCGCCGATCTGATCCAGCGTGGGGATCTTGCCGGTGCCGATGGCCCAGATCGGCTCATAGGCGATGACCATGTTCTGCGCGGTGACCCCATCGGGGATCGAGCCCGCCAGCTGCCCACCGATGATGGCGAGCGTATTGGCGGCCTCCCGTTCGGCCAGGCTCTCGCCCACACAGATGACGGCGGTCAGCCCGGCGTCGATGGCCGCATTGGCCTTGTCGCGCACGTCCTGGTCGTTTTCCCCATGGTCCTCGCGCCGTTCGCTATGACCCAGAATCACATGGGTGGCGCCTGCATCCTTCAGCATCGCCGCCGAGATATCACCGGTATGGGCGCCGCTACCTGCCGCGTGGCAGTCCTGGCCGCCAGTGGCAATGGCATTACCGGCCGCATCCGAGACGCGCGAGAGCAGCGTGGCGGGCGGGCAGATCAGGATATCGACGCCGGGGGCGGGGTGCGCAGCTGTCAAGGCCGCGATCTGGGCCAGGTTATCCCCGGTCCCGTTCATCTTCCAATTGCCTGCTGCCAGTTTGCGCCGCATATCCGTGCCTCCAAGTCGTTTGGGGCAGGGATAGCGCAAACCTCCGGCAGGGCAAAGGGGTCAGGTGAGCGCGGCCAGGGCCTTTCGCGCCCAGGTGCAGGCCGCGTCGGGATCATCCAGCACTTCGGGGGGCAGTTCCCAATAGGGCATGTGGGTGGGGGAGCCATCCTTGCGGGTATAGCTCCAGCGTGCCCAGCCTTCGGCCTCAAGCACCTTGTCGAAACCGTTTGCGCCTTTCAGAAGCAGCGTACCGTCGGAATGGATGATCGCGAAGATCGTGCCGTCGGCATAGAGGCACATCCCGCCCATCATCTTGCGGGTGGTCAGGGGCCCCAGATCTTCGAAGAGTTCGAGCGCGAAGGCGATATCCGCGTCCGAAATGCTCACTTCGCCGCCAGGTCTTCGTCGAACTTGATCGATTCGCCGCAGCCGCAGGCTTCGGTCACATTGGGGTTGTTGAACTTGAACCCGCTTTCCAGAAGGCCGACCTCGTAGTCGATCTGCGTGCCGAACAGGAACATCTGCGCCATCGGCGCGATCATCACCCGCGCGCCGTCCTGTTCTACGACTTCGTCATGCGGGTCGACGTCATCGACATATTCCATGGTGTATTCCATGCCCGCGCAGCCGCCTTTCTTGACGCCGATGCGCAGGCCCTTATGGCCGTCCTTGCCCATCAGCTTGGCGATCTGGGCGGCGGCCTTGTCGGTCATGGTCACGGCTTGTTTGCCGGGGATGGAGAACATGGGAGTGATCCTTTTCGCTTACCCCATATCTAGGGCAGCTTGCCGGGAAACCCAATACCTCGCATGAAACTCGTCAAACTTCATCACGCCCTCGGTCAGGCCCGGGGCGGTGCATTGCCTCAACTGATCGGCCAGGATTGGTTTCTATTGCCCCGTCACACCATTGGTCGAGCCCGGTTGGCGGCCCTCGTAGCGGTCATCTTCTCCGCTGCCCGGTTGACGCTGCCCGGTCGGGGGCAGGCACCACGTCGGGTAGTTCGACGCGCCGGTCGGATCCTCGCAGGTCTCGGTCACCGGCACGCAGCGCAGGTCCTGATAGTTGGACCCGACCGAAGCCGGTGTACGGCCGTCCTCGCATTGCGGATTGTCGCCGAGCTTGTCGTAGATCGGTTGCGGGAAGATGGGTGTGGGTTCCGGAGGCGGTGGGCCGCAAGCCGCAAGGCCCAGGCAAACAGCTGTCCCAAGTGCCACTATTGTCGTTGTTTTCATGCAATTTTCTCCTCTCTATCCCTGCAGTTTAGCACATTTTGCGGTTATTCCGAATTGCGGAACCCGGTGAGGGGGCTGGGAGGAGGCGTTTGTTCGCCGATCCGGTCAGGTTGAGAGGTCAAGCGGAGGCAACAGGGCAAGGGCTGCACCGGTTGCCATGGCGGCCAGAATGGCCCAACCGAAACTGGCCAGTGTGCCGATGATTACATATTCGGCAGAGCGTTGGTCGCGGGTGGCAGTGCCAAAGCGCAGCACGGATTTGGCGGCGACCAGGAAGCCCACGCCCAGAGGCAGGCCCCCGAGGATCAACACGAAAACGAGCCCGCGTTCGAGCAGACCAATGGTCCAGCCACCGCGTTTCAGCCCTTGTGATCGGATGCGCAACGCATGGGGTTTCATCAGAAGGCCAATGGCGAATCCGCCTGCACGGGTGGCGGCGATGAGGCCTGCCAGGATCGCCATCAGGGGCAGGGGCCAGTCAAGCGCTCCCCAGGCACCGGTGGCCCAGAGGGTGGGCGCGGCCCAGGCAACGGCCACGACGGTGGCCAGGTGTGCGATCTGATCGGTCAGGAAGGCGACGAGGGAGGTGAAACGGCCCCAGACCTTGATGGCGTCGATAACCAGGTGGACGGCGGCCAGCACCAGAAGGGCAGGCGCGTCCCAATGGCCGGTGGCGGCCTGCGCCGTCGCCAGTACCACGGCAGTGTGCAGCAGCAGCACGCCGGGTTTGGATTTGTTGGCGCTCATCCAGTCGGTTTGAAACAGGAAATCGGCGAGGATATGGGCGAAGATGAGGGCGGTGAGGGTTTCAGCCATTGGGCACTTCCTTCCCTTCGATGTTTTCTAATGCAATCCAAATTGCGTGGAAGCCGGCGCCGTCCAGGGCTTTAGTGACGGCTTGCCGTGACTTTCCAAGATCGTCAGCAATTTCGGTATACGTTTTCCTGCCGTCTGGTTTCAGCAACGGTAGAATCGCCGCAGCTTGAGCAGGCGTCCAGCTTTGAGAAATATGGTCAGCCAGAGTAAAGGCCGCGCTTGTTGCTCCAAGCTCTTGATGAGCAAACTCGACCGGCTTTGAGAATGGTTTGAGCCAGTCCAGAAGTCGCCCACTTTCGACAAAAACACTATCGGTGGCGTCGTTTAGGTCGTGTTGTAGCTTCGCTGGTTCAGCTAGGCCTTCTGCCACAGCAATAAACGTCGAAAACTCTTTCCCCTCACAGCGCAGCGCCGCCCGAAAGGCCAAAGCCGACCTCAACGTCAGCTCCGGCTTCGCCAGCCGCACCTGCCAGCCATCGCCGCGTTGACGTGTAAAGTGCAGGTCTTCGCCGTGCCACGCGGCCTGGGTCTCGGCGGATGCGGATAGGGCGTCGAAGGCGCGTTCCAGGTCGGCTGGGGCCATCTGGGTGGAGCCGATGATGTCCCCGGTCAGGACGGCGATATGGGTCTCTGTCTTGCTCATTGTGCAACCAATATAGGTTGCGGAGTGCAATATGCAACCTTTTTTGGTTGCTATTCTGGATTTGCAGCCTTTTTAGGGTGCGAAACGCAAAACGCACCCGAAAACGGGTGCGTCTCTCACAGGCGTGGAAGCCTAATTACATGAAGCCCAGTTCCAGCCGTGCTTCGTCGGACATCATTTCCATGCCCCAGGGCGGCTCCCAGGTCAGGTCGACTGTGACCTGTTGCACACCAGCGACCGGCTCTACCGCTTCCTGGATCCAGCCAGGCATGTCGCCCGCGACCGGGCAGCCCGGGGCGGTCAGGGTCATGATCACGCTGACCACGTTTTCATCGCTGATCTCGATCGTATAGATCAGGCCCAGGTCAAAGATGTTTACCGGGATTTCCGGGTCATAAACCGTGCGGCAAGCCTCGACCACCGCGTCATAGAGCGGGTGGGTATGGGTCGAGGGCTTGATCAGCGGCTCCCCTTCCAGGTGTTCAGGCGTTTCGGTGTTCATTGCGCGTCCTCAGCAAAACCTGACTGTTCATATAAGGAAAGGCTCAGCCAAGGTCCAGTGGCAGGGCGGTTGCGTGTTTCTTTTGTCGCAGCACGAAATGGGTGGTCGAGCTGCGCACGATGCCCAGGCCCAACACCTTGCGCATCAGGAAATGCTCCAGCGCCTCGGGGTCGGTGGCGATGACCTTGAGCAGATAGTCGTCGGCACCGGTGATCGAACAGCATTCCACGATCTGATCTTCGTGCGCGACAAAATCGTCAAAGGCGCGGATCGTGGGTTCGGTGTGATCGATCAGCGAGACATGCACATAGGCGCGGGTGTTCAGCCCCAGCTTCTTGGGGTTCAGAAGGGCGACGACCCGGTCGATTACCCCGGCCTTCTCCAACCGCCGGATACGTCGCCAGGCGGGGGAGGTGGACATGCCCGCCGCCTCGGCCAGTTCCTGGGTCGGGCGTTTCGCATCCTGCTGCAACAGGGAGAGCAGGCGGCGGTCCTGCGGATCGAGCTGGGTCAAATTTGCCTCCTGAACGCAAATATTCGCAAAATCTCACCCGAAAGTGAGGGTCCGTGTCAAGCATTCGGCAAATTCATTCCCTTAATACGTGATATTCTTTCGGTGAGGAGGATGAGATGAGCAAACAGTCCGCCTATGAGGCCAAGATCCCGGATGAAACCGGGCATATCCATTATACCGACGAGGAAAACGCGGTCTGGCACGACCTGGTCGCCCGGCAACTGCCCGCAGTCGACCGTCACATGGCACGGCCCTATCGCGACGGGCTTGCGCGTATGGACCTGCCGCTGGACCGGGTGCCACAATGCACCGACCTCTCTGCCACCCTGGGCGCGCTGACCGGCTGGCGCATTGCCCCGGTGCCCGCGCTGATCGGGTTCGGCAAGTTCTTCGGCATGTTGGCGGAACGCACCTTCCCGGCGGCAAGTTTCATCCGCTCGCGCAAGGATTTCGACTATATCAAGGAGCCGGATATCTTCCACGAGGTCTTTGGTCATACGCCCCTGCTGACCGATCCGCGTTTTGCCGGGTTCAGCCGGGCGATCGGCAAGGCGGGGCTGCGCGCAGAGCCCAAGGACTATAGCTGGCTCATCCGGCTTTACTGGTTCACCATCGAGTTTGGCCTGACCCGGGAAGGGGGCCAGGTGAAGGCGCTGGGGTCGGGTCTGGCCAGTTCCCCCACGGAACTGCCCTGGAGCGTATCGCACGGGCCCATCCTGCGTGGTTTCGACGTGATGGACATCCTGCGCACGCCCTACCGGATCGACATCCACCAGCCGCTCTATTTCGTGCTGGAGGATCTGGATGACTTGTTTGCCGCAGCGGATCGCGATCTGATGGCGGATGTGAAAGCGGCCCAGGCGCGGGGCCTGTTCGCGCCAGCATATGAGGAAGCGGGGTAGGGACATGACCGAGAGCTGTGATCTGAGCAACAAGGACTGCGTGCCGTGTCGGGGCGGCGTGGCGCCATTGGAGGCCGCCGAGGCCCAGGCGCTGCTGACGCAGCTGGACGGTTGGCGCATCGAGGGTGTGACCCTGGTCAAGCGGTTGGAGTTCAAGGGCTTTGCCAAGGCGACCTATCACGCCAACCTGGCGGCCTTCCTGGGCGACAAGCTGGGCCACCACCCGGATATCAGCTTTGGCTGGGGGTACTGTCAGGTCATCTTCACGACCCATGAGGCAGGCGGGCTGACCGAGAACGACTTCATCTGTGCGGCGAAGTTCGACCGGATGTGCGCGGGCGGGTAGGGCCAAAATCCTTCTAAAGGATTTTGCCAAGAGTTTTCAGAAAACTCTTGGGTGCGCTGCCCTCTTTGCTTTGGCGGACAGCTGGCGTATCACGCGCCCCATGACACACACGACCAAGTTCTCGTTCAAACTGAATGCCACCGACGGCAAGGCCCGCACCGGGGTGATCTCCACCCCGCGTGGCGATATTCGCACACCTGCCTTCATGCCCGTGGGCACCGCTGGCACCGTCAAGGCGATGCTGCCCGAAAACGTGCGTGAAACCGGCGCCGATATCCTGCTGGGCAATACCTACCACCTGATGCTGCGCCCCACGGCCGAACGCATCGACCGGCTGGGGGGATTGCACAAGTTCATGAACTGGGATCGGCCGATCCTGACGGACTCGGGCGGATTTCAGGTCATGTCGCTGGCGGATTTGCGCAAACTGACCGAGAAGGGTGTCACCTTCAAATCGCATATCGACGGCTCGCGCCACGAACTGACCCCGGAACGCTCGATGGAGATCCAGCGCCTACTGGGCTCGGATATTGTCATGTGTTTCGACGAGTGCCCCGCGCTGCCCGCCGATCGCAAACGCATTGCCGAAAGCATGCGCCTGTCGATGCGCTGGGCGGAACGGTCGAAGGACGCCTTTGGCGACCGCCCCGGCCACGCGCTCTTCGGCATCATGCAGGGCGGGCTGGAACAGGACCTGCGCGAGGAAAGCGCGAAGGCGCTGACGGACATCGGCTTTGACGGATACGCGGTCGGTGGTCTGGCCGTGGGCGAGGGGCAGGCGGCGATGTTCGACTGCCTCGACTACGCGCCGGATTACCTGCCGGTGGACAAGCCGCGTTACCTGATGGGGGTGGGCAAGCCCGACGACATCGTCGGCGCGGTGAAACGCGGCATCGACATGATGGATTGCGTGCTGCCGTCGCGCTCGGGCCGTACCGGGCAGGTGTTTACCCGCCGAGGCGTGGTGAACATCAAGAACGCCCGCCACGCCGACGACCCGCGCCCACTGGACGAACAGTGCACCTGTCCGGCCTGCCGGGACTACTCCCGCGCCTACCTGCACCATGTCTATCGCTCGAACGAGATGATCTCGGGCATGCTTCTGACCTGGCACAACCTGCATTACTTCCAGGAGATCATGCAGGGCATGCGTGAGGCCATCGCCTCGGGCACCTTCGCCGACTGGGAGGCCGATTTCCACGCCACCCGCGCCTTGGGGGATATTGATCCGTTTTAATCGCCGGGTAACCAGGGCAAGTGAAACCGTCTGGTCTGTCGCTTTTGTGCCGCATTCCCCATGCAGGCTTGGGGGGTGCTGAGAACGGAGACCAGCCATGCCCCTCTTGCCTGTAAAACCTTCCCTGAGTGTCCTCGGGGTACTGATCGCGCTGGGCACTACGGCCATGGCCGCCCCTGTGTCGGCTGAGGGCAAGTTGACGCCCGCACAGACCGGCGTTGTGAACAAGCGTGGCCCCTTGGATCAACCAAATGACAAGGTGGTCACACGCCCGTATCCGCAGGCAAATGCGAGCCTTCATGTTCTTGGCGATGATTGGGCCGAACAGACGCTGGATGACATGGTCGAACCTGCTGACGGTCCTTTTTGATCATCCGTCGACTCAGGGCGCGAAGCGGAAGAAGTTGCGGAAGCTGACTTCGGCGCCGGTGACCGCGTTGATATAGGCGTCGCTTTCGGCCAGGGCGTCATAGGTGGCCTCGACCGCCTCCATCGACGGGTAGGCCACCGCCATCAGCCGCTGCCCGGCCGCCGAGCCGGTCATCAGCGTGCCATAGCGGGTGATCAGCGCGCCATTGGCGGCGAAGATCGGCAGCAGGCTCTTCATCTCCTCGACGTAAGGTGTGGGCGAGCTGAACCGGGTCACGACCCCCACGGTTGGCTCCATCGCCGGCGGTTCCGTCAGGAACACGTCTTCGAGCTTCAGAACGTTGCGCAGCATCAGCCGCGCCTTGCCGGAGCTGCCCATTGCCTTGAACGCGTCGGACTGGCTGACATGATCCCAGCCTGCGCCCATCGCCTCAAGCCCGGGGTAGGTGGCAAAGAAGATGATGCAGCCAACATGGTCGCCGGTCAGGATCTGACCGAACCGAGCGGACACGGCGTGGCCGGAGGTGATCAGACCCGCGGCAATGTCGGTGCAGTGGGTATAGGCGGTTTCCAGGTAATCGGGATCACAGGACGCAAGGGTAATCGTGGTATACTTCAGATCAGGCATTGTTTTTCTCCCTGAAAATGTCCCCCGTTCGGGCGGGGTATCTTACAGTATAGCACATCGCGGATTGCCTCCCCGTTGGCCGGGGAAGGGCTCTCGAATCGAAATTGCTGAAATGACGGACAATCTGTGCCATGCTCGCGCAAAACGGGACTGGGAGGGGATGCAAGATGAAAGGACTGCGGGCGCTGGGCCTGAAGGGCGACTGGGTGCTAAGCACCTTGGAAGGCACCATCAGCGACGGGGGTGCGGAGGCGGAACTGCCGAAGCAGGAGGACGCATCGGTCACGGCGGAAATCGTCACCTTGGAGGACGGCCGCGCGCTACGCCTGCGCGGGGCGTTCTTCGGCCACGAAGGGCGGCTGGTGCGCATGGCTGACGAGGCCGCGTTGGAGGGGCATCCGCTGGGCCTGTTCCTGGAAGGATCGGATATTCCCTGCCCGCCGGGCGTGGTCGCCACCCTGGTGGGGCTGGACAGCCACGGCGACCCGGGCGGCACGCTGGCCTTCGGCGCGATCCTGCAGGTGACCGAGGCCGAGGACCTGATCCAGGGCGTCGCTTCGGTGCATCAGATGGGGACAGGCCGAACGGAAACCCGGCGCTTTACCCTGCGCCGCTGAGTCGCTTCGGCCCCGCGCTTCATGACGTTGGGATTCGCCCCGAACCGCCGCACGCAATCGTGAAAAGCGGCAATCTTAACCTTATTCTTGTGGATATCTCGCCCCGTGCTCTTGTGGTTCAGGGGGCAGGCCGCCACAATACCTGTGACGCATCGGCCAGGCCCGCGCCCAATCGATGTTGAAACCCGGGCTTTTCGCCCCCATGTTAACTGGCCGAGAACAGGAGACGGGATATGCTGCCGATGATCGGGGCTTTGCCGTCTGCCCAAGAACAAGGATAACCCATGACCGAGCAACTAAGCCCGTCCTATCCCGTCCTGCCTCTGCGCGACATCGTGGTCTTCCCCCACATGATCGTGCCTCTCTTCGTCGGTCGCGAGAAGAGTGTGAAGGCGTTGGAAGAGGTCATGCAGGACGACAAGCAGATCCTGCTTTCGAGCCAGATCGACCCCTCCATCGACGAACCCGATGCCGATGGCATCTATCGCAGCGGCGTGCTGGCCAATGTGCTGCAGCTGCTGAAACTGCCTGATGGTACCGTGAAGGTTCTGGTCGAGGGCCAGGCGCGTGTGCGCATTACCGAATTCCACGAAAACCCGGCCTTCTTCGAAGCCTCCGCCGTGCTGCTCGAGGAAACCGCCGGGGATCCCGAAAGCGTCGAGGCGCTGCTCCGCTCGGTCGGTGAGGAGTTCGAACGCTACGCCAAGGTCAAGAAGAACATTCCCGAGGAGGCTCTGGCCGCCGTTTCGGAAACCCGCGCGCCCGACAAGCTGGCCGACCTCGTCGCCGGTCACCTGGGCGTGGAAGTTGACCAAAAGCAGGAACTTCTGGAAACCCTGGACGTGGCCGAGCGGCTGGAGAAGGTCTATGGGCTGATGCAGGGCGAAATGTCGGTCCTGCAGGTCGAGAAGAAGATCAAGACCCGCGTCAAATCCCAGATGGAGCGCACCCAGCGCGAATACTACCTGAATGAGCAGATGAAGGCCATTCAGAAGGAGCTGGGCGATGGCGACGAAGGCCAGTCGGAAATCGCCGAGCTGGAAGAAAAGATCGAAGCCACGCAGCTGTCCAAGGAAGCGCGCGAGAAGGTCGATGGCGAGCTGAAGAAGCTCAAGAACATGTCGCCCATGTCGGCCGAGGCCACCGTGGTGCGCAACTACCTCGACTGGATGCTGTCCATTCCGTGGGGCAAGAAATCCCGTGTTAAGAAGGACCTGAACAACGCCCAGAAGGTGCTGGACCAGGACCACTACGGGCTGGAGAAGGTCAAGGAACGCATTGTCGAATACCTGGCCGTGCAGCAGCGCTCGAAAAAGCTGAAGGGCCCGATCATGTGCCTCGTCGGCCCGCCCGGCGTGGGTAAAACTTCGCTGGGGAAATCCGTGGCGCGTGCCACCGGGCGTGAGTTCATCCGCATTTCGCTGGGTGGGGTGCGTGACGAGTCCGAGATCCGCGGTCACCGCCGGACCTACATTGGCTCGATGCCCGGCAAGATCATTCAGGCGCTGAAAAAGGCCAAGACCACCAACCCGCTGATCCTGCTCGACGAGATCGACAAGATGGGCCAGGATTTCCGCGGTGACCCGGCCTCGGCGATGCTGGAAGTGCTTGATCCGGAACAGAACTCCACCTTCGTGGATCACTATATGGAGGTCGAATATGACCTCTCGAACGTGATGTTCCTGACCACGGCCAACAGCTACAACATGCCCGGACCGCTCTTGGACCGGATGGAGATCATCCCGCTGGCCGGCTACACCGAGGACGAGAAGTCCGAGATCGCCAAGCAGCACCTGATCTCGAAACAGGTCAAGAACCACGGGTTGAAGAAGGACGAGTTCGTGCTGACGGACGACGCCCTGACCGATGTGATCCGCTACTACACCCGCGAGGCGGGTGTGCGGAACCTGGAGCGCGAGATCGCCAAGCTGGCCCGCAAGGCGGTGACCAAGATCGTGCGCAAGCAGACCGACAAGGTCGAGGTCACGCCGGACAGCCTGGACGATTACCTGGGCGTGAAGAAGTTCCGCTATGGCCTGGCCGAGAAGGAGGATCAGGTGGGTGTCGTCACCGGCTTGGCCTGGACCAGCGTGGGCGGCGACCTTCTGTCGATCGAAGCGTTGCGTCTGCCCGGCAAGGGGCGGATGAAGACCACCGGCAAGCTGGGCGATGTGATGAAGGAAAGCATCGACGCCGCCAGTTCCTATGTGCGTTCTGTCGCGCCCCGGATCGGGGTGAAACCGCCGCAGTTCGAGAAATGGGACATCCACGTGCACGTGCCCGATGGCGCGACGCCCAAGGATGGTCCGTCTGCTGGCCTGGCCATGGTGACCTCGATTGTGTCGGTGCTGACCGGCATCCCGGTGCGCAAGGACATCGCCATGACCGGCGAGGTGTCCCTGCGCGGCAATGCCATGCCTATTGGCGGGTTGAAGGAGAAGCTGCTGGCCGCCCTGCGTGGCGGGGTCAAGACCGTGCTGATCCCCGAGGAGAACGAGAAGGACCTGGCCGACATTCCGGACAATGTGAAGGATGGGCTGGAGATCATTCCCGTGACCCATGTGCGCGAGGTGCTGAAACTGGCTTTGGTGAAGGAACCCGAGCCGGTGGAATGGGATGAGGCGGCTGAAGAGGCCGCCGCAGCCGAGGCCGCCTTGAAGCGTGGTGGCGACGGTGGGGCGGCTCAAACCGCTCATTGATCCGCTGCCTTTCGGTATCCTCTGAACGAAAGAAGAAGGCGCACTGGAGACGGTGCGCCTTGTTTTTTGGCAGGGGGCTACGCGAGCACGCTTGCGCTCTGGGGAACCGTGGGCACCCGTGCAGCCCCCGACTCATGCCGACCTCAGTCGACCACCCGCATTTCAAGACCAAGTTTGGCATAGTCGACCGTCATCAAACCCAGAGGCAGCGGCGCGACGGCATCGGGGTGGTGTGCCAGAACCTCCTGCGCCGTGACACCTTCATAGACGGTCGGCAGGCCGACATAGCGGAATTGGTACAGGGTCAACCCACCCTCGGTCATCCCGACAGGCCCAATGCCCGTCTTGAGGCGCATGTCGCTGGCATTACCTGCGCTCTCCGATCCGCCCCCCCCCCGGTGGCGGTCACTGCGAGGAAAAGCCCAAGCAGGATCAAGGGTGCGATGGCACCTTGTGAACTGGCCGCCGAGTCCTCGACGATCACGTCAGGCACGACAATCGGGTCCGTCAGGGATCCCGCCAGGGTGGTGGAGCTGGCCAATGAAAGGGCCAGTACGGCTGAAATTGCAGTTTTCTTCATATTTCTCGCCTATCAATCCAAACAGTTGATCGAGTCGAAATGCACCAATCAAGGTTTCGCGGAGCCGAGGGGGTTCGTGGTGAGGCGCGGTGAAACCGCTACATCTTGTGGTGCACGACGGCATGAGGCTGGATTTATTCACGAATTTGCGTTAACATTTTCCAAATTGGAAACAATCCAGCCACAGGCGGAACCGGAGCAGGGGCATAGATATGGCGAGCAAACGCAAGACCAGCACACGCAAGACGAGCAGCCGGAGCAGCACGGCAAAGTCCGCGGCGAAACCCACAACGAAATCCGCGGCGAAACCCAGCTCGACGCCCAAGACAACCAGCAGCAAATCCACCGCCACCACGGCATCATGCAAGGCGGTGGCCGCCAAGGCCGCGAGCGCCGCAAGAACCGCCGTGTCCAAAGCAGTGGCCGAGAAGGCCAAGCCCCAATCCGCCGAGGTATCGGCCCCGGTCGCCGTTTCCACACCTGTGGAAGCCGCCCAATCGCCCAGCACGCCTCAAGGCGTGACCACACCCTCCGTTGCGCTGAACAAACGGTCTCTGGTCGAACGCGTGGCCGCCCGTGCAGGCGTGCGAAAAGCTCAGGCGCGCCCCATTGTGGACGCCATGTTGGACGAGCTGGGCGAAGCGCTGACCCGCAAGGAAGTTCTGAAACTTCAACCCCTTGGCGTCATGCGCGTGGCCCGCATGAAAGAGACCGACAACGCCAATGTGCTTGTCTGCAAACTGCGGCGAAAAAAGTCGGAAAAAGGTGGGGGGGACCCCCTTGCGGAGGCTGCCGAGTGACGCTAGAAAGCGCGCCATCGGGTGATTAGCTCAGTGGTAGAGCGCTTCGTTCACATCGAAGATGTCGGGGGTTCAAATCCCTCATCACCCACCATCTCCTCCCTGCGCACTGCTAAAGCTAGCCCCTCGGGTGAGGTCTTCACGTCCTACTGTTGAGCGTCCGTGAACGACCGATGGTGCGCGGAAGGCGGGATTGCGTCAATTTTCTGAGATTTGAGGGCTTGCAAGTCCCCCTATGCGCCATGTATGACGCAGGCCTCGGCGGGTCGTTAGCTCAGTTGGTAGAGCGCTTCGTTTACACCGAAGATGTCGGGAGTTCGAGCCTCTCACGACAGGGGCGTGCGGCCGTTGATGCCGGCCACCAGCGGGGCGACGGATTTGTCGAGTGTCACGGTGACCTGTTCCCCCTCAGCCTTTACGGTTATCCGCCCGCGTTTGGCGATCTCGCGCGCCAGGGCCTCTGCGGCGACGCCCTTGAGGTGGGGCACCAGGGACAGGTCGCGCCCCTCAGCCACCGTCGCGCCGCGGGGCTTAGGCACGGCGTAGCCCGTGTGCATGCGGATCGTGCCGCGCAGTTCCTCGGCGAGGCTCATGCGGGCGATGGGGTCGTCGGGCAGGGGCATGTCCCTGGTCAGGTCGGAGGGATCGTAGAGCGCCGGGTTGGTGAACCCCGCCAGACGCAGGTCGGCGTGATCCAGCGCCTCCACCACTTCGCCGATGCGATACGGTCGGTCGGTGGAGTGCAGCAAAAGGTCGTAGAACCCGGCATCGCTGCGCTTGTGGTCCCCAACCAGGCGGTTCTGCACAAAGGGGTGGTTCTTCGGCAGGTTCGCCAAAATTCTACGCGCCTCGCGCAGACGGTCCTTGGGCGAGAGCCCCTCCAGGAGTCGCGCGAAGGCGTCCTGCAGCGGATAGACGCCGCTGCGCCCATAGGGGGCGTAGACCATAAAGCCCAGCCCGCCGTCGGGCGCCAGGGCACGCCCAAGCGCGTCGAACCCAGCCTGTGGCTCGGGCAAGTGATGCAGCACGCCGCAGCAGTCGATATAGTCGAATTCGCCCAGTTCGGGCGCGTCCAGCAGGCTGCCGGTGAGGAAGGTGATATTCTGCAACCCACGCACCCGCGCCCGCTCTTCTGCAATGGCCCGCGAGGCGGTGGACAGATCGACATAGGTGATCTGATAGGGACGCCGGGCGCTGGTCAGCACCTGGGCCAATTGGATCAGCCCGTCCCCGGTGCCGCCGCCGGCCACCAGCGCGTGCAGCGGCTTCGACCAGTCGCGTTTGCCGTTCCACAGGAACTGATCCATCTCCAGCGGATGAGACGGCGAGCCGGTGATCAGGCGACGCTTCTCGTCGGCCGGATCCCGTTCGGGGTAGGGAAAGGCTTCATACTGTTCCTTGACGCTGCTCATCTTGCTGCCTGTCTGTCCTGTGCACGCTGGACCTGTCTGCCGCGCGAGATTTCGGGGAATTCTGCGGATCACGGGGCAGGGGGATCAGTCCCCGGCTGGCGGTGCGCCCGTCGTGCCGCTTTCGGCCTCCAGCCGTCCCGCCGCGGCCCGCTTGCGCCGCTTGGCTTGGTCAAACGAGGCAACGAAAGGCTCGATCAAAGCCGCGCGGAGGGTGCCGTGGGGCTGCGCAATGCGCCGCCCTTTCAGATCCGCGAGGCCGAACTCCAGCTTTTCCACGCCGTGGGGCACATAGAGCGTGCCGAACATCCAGTCCCAGATCGCCAGCACCTCGCCGTAGTTCTTGTTGAAGTGTGCGGGGTTGATGGAATGGTGAATCTGGTGTTGGGCAGGCGAGACCAGCACATGTTCGACGACCGGGCCCCAGCTCAGCCAGATATGGGTATGGCGCAGGTTTGCGCCGGCCAGGTTGAAGGCATAGTAAAACAAGTTCGCCCCCATGATCATGACCACGTCCACCGTGCCCACGACCAGCCCCAGAAGCAGCCCCTGTAACAGCCCGATGAGCATCGCGCGGGCAACTGCCGAGAACACGTCATAGACCGGGTGCTTGCGCAGCACTGTAACCGGGTTCAATTCTTCCGCCGAATGGTGCAGCGCGTGGAAGGGCCAGAGGCGCGGGCGTTCGTGAAAGATACGGTGCACCCAATAGCCGGTGAAATCGCTGGTGGCGAACAGGATCAGGCCGATGAGGATTGGCGGCCAGGTGCTGGTGGGGGCGTTGTCGCCCGCCAGGATCGTCTGCACCCGATCTGCCAGCAGAGGTGCGAAGGCGAGGAGCGAAAACAGCCCCAGCGCACGCAGCACGCCGCCGGTGATCCAGAGCTTTACATCCACCCAGAACGAGCTGGTGCGATAGACGCGGCGCGGGAAAACCCAGGCCCAGAATCCCTCACCCGGCCGTCGCGCCAGCCACAGGGCCAGGGCGATCAATATCATTGAGGCCATGAAGACGGGGGACAGGCGCGAGGCGCCGCCGAACATGAGCTGCATCAGAAGATCCTGCGCGACCATCTGCAGCTCGGCCTCGCTCATCATCTGCAGCTGGTCTAGGGTCACGTCCATCGGGTCCTCCTCTATCCGCTGGAAAACTACCTGTCCGAAGGGCCGTTCGCAATCGTTGCGACGGGTGGGTTTCCGGGGGTGCCAATTTTTTTTCACGAAGCTTTCGTAAACCGCTTGACGCCCCCGCCATGCGCTTCTAGAACGCCCGGACAGTTCCCGAGAGGGGACGGCAGTGAGCGGTTGTAGCTCAGATGGTTAGAGTACCGGCCTGTCACGCCGGGGGTCGCGGGTTCGAGCCCCGTCAACCGCGCCACCGCTGCCACCCGACCCGGGAGAGGGTAACTGGGAAGGGTCAAAACCCCTTTCTGACATAGCCGAAAGGCAAAGCGCGGTTGTAGCTCAGATGGTTAGAGTACCGGCCTGTCACGCCGGGGGTCGCGGGTTCGAGCCCCGTCAACCGCGCCACTTTCCCCACCCGGAAATGGTATATGTTCAAGCTGATTGATGATCTGTCCCTGACCGTTTTCTTGGTCGCTGCCCTGACCCTTGGTCTCATGCCTTTCACCCCCGAACCGCATCTTTGGGAGAAGCTCAAGATGCTGACCTCGGGCGATCTGACCCGCCCTATCGACATGTTCGACCTGGCACTGCACGGGCTGCCCTGGTTGCTCCTGGCCGTCAAGGGCGCGCGGCTGGCCCTGGGGCATCGACCTTCTGAGTCCTGACTGGCGACCACCCTAGGTGGATTTTGATTCTCACCGGCCCCCAAAGCCTGTATGTATCGGACAAATCAGTCGGAAATCGGCCCCGTGCAAGGGGCCCTGGGGCGGAGCGGGCAGATGCAATCAAAAGTGGCAGCCTTGACCATGGTGCGGGATGACCTGTTCTTCCTGCGTGCATGGCTGCATCATTACGGCGAGGTTCTAGGGCGCGAGAACTGCTATATCGTGAACCATGGCCGCGGCGAGGCGGTGGCGGAGCTGGCGGAAGGCTGCAACATCATCGGCATCCCCGGTGATCCGCACAAGAATTTCGACATGAAACGCTGGCGGCTGCTGAACAACCTGGTCGAGGGGCTGCGCTGCTACTACGACCACGTGGTCGTGGGCGATGTGGACGAGCTGGTGGTGGTCGACCCGGACCTGGGCCAGAACCTGCTCGAATACCTCTCCGGCAAGCCGCTGCGCCGCGCGCTGACGCCCCTGGGGCTGGAGGTGGTGCATCGCATCGACAAGGAGCCCGAGGCGGTGACCGACCGCATCCTCGGCCCCCGCCGCCACGTGCGCCTGGCGCCGCATTATTCGAAACCTTGCGTGATTTCGGCCGGGACGAAGATCGCCCGCGGCGGGCATTTCACCAAGCTCGACAAGCTACACACGCCGGACGAGCTTTATCTGTTCCACCTGAAATTCTGCGACTTCCCGGAATATGTCGCGGCGATGAACCGACGCAATGCGGTGACCCAGGAGATCGGGGCAGGGATCAAGGACACCGCCATAGGCCGCCACTGGTTTGCCGAGGCGCGGGGCGAAGATCGTGCGACCTTCGAAGCCTTTGCCGACCTGCCGATGCATGATGGCTTCGACATGAAACCCTATCGCCAGGCAATGCATGACAGCTGGAAGGCGCGGGGAAACACCGGGTTCTGGGAATTTGACCGGCCCGACATCGACGCGCAGTTTGAGCTGCCGGAGCGATTCTTCGGGGTGTTCTGAAGCCGGGTAACCCGGGCGCCGCCTGTGTGACGGCGCCCGCGATTGTCTTCGTTGTCAGCTCGACATTTCGGCCAGAATGCGCGCCCAGGAGCGAATACCCTTGTGGAAACTCTCCAGGTCGTATTTCTCGTTCGGCGAGTGGATGTTGTCGTCATCTTTGGCAAAGCCTACCAGCATCGCGTCCATGCCCAGGATATCCTTGAAGTGGCCTGCAATCGGGATCGAGCCGCCACAGCCCACATAGGCCGCCGGAATGCCGTATTCGTCCGACAGCGCCTTGCGGGCCTGCTCAAACGCCGGGTTCTCGGTCGACATCTGCGAGGCGGCCGAGACGTCCTTGGAGCGGTACTCGATCGAGAACCCTTCCGGCAGGCGACTTTCCACATAGGCGCGGAAGGCCTTCTGGATCGCGTAGGGATCCTGTTTGCCGACCAAGCGGAAGCTGACCTTTGCCGACGCCTGCGAGGGCAGTACCGTCTTGAACCCGTCGCCGGTATAGCCGCCCCAGATGCCGTTCACGTCGCAGGTCGGGCGCGACCAGATCATTTCCAGCGGCGTGCGGTCCTGCTCGCCCGCCGGAACCCGCAGGCCCACATCGCCCAGGAAGGCGCCGTGGTCGAAGCCCAGCCCCTGCCACTGGCTGCGAATTTCGTCAGACAGCTCCTCGACCCCGTCATAGAAGCCGGGCAGGGTGATGCGGCCAGTGTCGTCATGCAGGTCGGCCAGGATGCGGGTCAGCACGCGGATCGGGTTCATCGCGATGCCACCATACATGCCCGAATGCAGGTCACGGTCAGGGCCGGTAATGGTGAAATCCTCGCCCACCAGCCCACGCAGTTGGGTGACGATGGCGGGGGTCTTCGATTCGAACAGCCCGGTGTCGCAGATCAGCGCCACGTCGGCGGTCAGTTCAGCGGCGTTCTCCTTCATGAAGGGCACCAGAGAGGGCGAACCTGATTCCTCTTCCCCCTCGAAGAAGATCGAGATCTTGGCGGGCAGGGATCCGTGCACCGCTTTCCAGGCGCGACAGGCCTCGACGAAGGTCATCAGCTGGCCCTTGTCATCGGACGAGCCACGCCCGCGAATGACCTTGCCCGCTGGGGTATCCTCCAGCGCAGGTTCGAAGGGCGCGCTGTCCCAGAGCTCGATCGGGTCCACCGGCTGCACGTCATAATGGCCGTAGAACATGACATGCGGGCCATCCCCACCCGTATGGGCCACCACCATCGGATGGCCGGGGGTGGGACGTTTCGAGGCATCGAAACCGATGCCTTTCAGATCCTCCACCAGCCAATCGGCGGCGCGGTCGCACTCCGCCGCATAGGCTGGGTCGGTTGACACGGACTGGATGCGCAGAAGCTCCAGCAGGCGGTCGATACTGGCGGACAGGTCGTCGTCGATCTTCTTGAGGACGGGGTCGAGTGTCATGGGCGCGCTCCGGCATGTTTGCGATATCTTGCCGGTCAACGTATCAGCGCGCGGGGCGCTGTCCAGAGGGTCTGGCACGCGGCTGGGGCAGGGGGTAAGCTGCCCCCGAACCAGTGAGGGAGTGCAGGATGAAACGCGGTTTGATGGCTGTTCTGGCCGGGGTGATGATGACGGGCGCGGCGATGGCCGAACCGGTCGAGGAACGCGCGGCGCGCAAGATGCTGTTCAGCCCCAAGGGCATGATGCTGGAACCTATCGCCGTCGAGGGCCTGTCAGACGACATGACCGCCAGCATCGACGGCCTGGTGGCGCAATTCGCCGACCGGAAACGTCTGAAAGCGCTGGAAGCAGCGGGTTACAGCTACTACGGCGCACTGGCTGTCCCGACCGACCAGCCGTTGAAGATGGAGCATCTGGCTTTTGTCGCCAAGCTGCACAGCCCGGAGGCCGCGAAGGCCAATGCGCTCAAGACCTGCGCGCAGACCTCCGGCAGTCGCGCCTGCGCGGTGGTCGCGCTGCTTCTGCCCAAAAGCTGGAAGCCTCAGCCGCTGATGTTGAGCCAGCCGGCCACCGAGCGCCTGCGCAAGACCTGGAAGGAGGGGGACGGACCCAAGGCTCTGGCCATCTCTCTGGGCACCGAGGCCTGGGTGATCGCCAAGGGACCAGGCGCGGCCGAGACGGCGCTGGAGCGCTGCAATATCAAGGCGGTCGAGCAGGGCGGGGCGGATTGCGAGATCGTGGTGGCCGAGGAATAACCGGCCCGAATCAGACGAAATCCGAGAAAAACAGTAGGCTTTTGAGGGCGTCTGAGATGGCGCCTTTCGGAAACATTTGAGCCGGAAAACACAGGGTTGACCCGGGTCAAAGGCCGCTCCTGCGTCTTTTTGTATCGGTTTTTTGAATGTGTTCACCTTACGGACCTTGTATGGTGTCGCAACGAACAGGATCAAACCGGACCCTTGGAGGGGACTTTGAACTACGACGCGAAACTGGACGCGGCGCTGCAGCGCCTGCATGACGAAGGCCGCTACCGCACGTTCATCGACATTGAACGCGAAAAGGGGAATTTCCCGCACGCGGTCTGGACCCGTCCGGACGGAACCCAGCAACCGGTAACGGTCTGGTGTGGCAATGATTACCTGGGCATGGGCCAGCACCCGGTGGTGCTGGAGGCGATGCACGAGGCGTTGGAGGCCACCGGCGCGGGTTCGGGCGGCACGCGCAACATCTCGGGCACGACGGTCTATCACAAGCGTCTGGAGGCCGAACTGGCCGACCTGCACCGCAAGGAAGCGGCGCTTCTGTTCACCTCGGCCTATATCGCCAATGACGCGACGCTTTCGACCCTGCCGAAACTCTTTCCCGGGTTGATCATCTATTCGGATGAACTCAACCACGCGTCGATGATCGAAGGGGTGCGCCGCAACGGCGGGGCCAAGCGTATCTTCAAGCACAATG
Organism: Aliiroseovarius sp.; assembly: GCF_965228805.1. Classification (NCBI taxonomy): domain Bacteria; kingdom Pseudomonadati; phylum Pseudomonadota; class Alphaproteobacteria; order Rhodobacterales; family Paracoccaceae; genus Aliiroseovarius; species Aliiroseovarius sp. The sequence continues at coordinate 3,001,104 of NZ_CBDDIE010000003.1, forward strand.
ACGTCGACCACCTGCGCGAGCTGCTGGCGGCGGATGACCCGGAGGCACCCAAGCTGATCGCCTTCGAATCGATCTATTCCATGGACGGCGATTTCGGCCCAATTGAAGCGATCTGCGACCTTGCGGACGAGTTCGGCGCGCTGACCTATATCGACGAGGTGCACGCGGTCGGCATGTACGGCCCGCGCGGTGCAGGCGTCTGCGAACGCGACGGTCTGATGGGCCGGATCGACATCATTAACGGCACCCTGGCCAAGGCCTATGGGGTGATGGGTGGATATATCGCTGCCAGCGCGAAAATGTGTGATGCTATAAGGTCTTACGCGCCGGGATTCATCTTCACCACGTCGCTGCCGCCGGCGGTAGCGGCGGGGGCCGCGGCCTCGGTCAAACACCTCAAAACCGATCAGGCGCGCCGCGACAGCCAGCAGACCCAGGCCAAGGTGCTTAAGACCCGCCTGCGTGCGCTCGGCATGCCGGTCATTGATCATGGCAGCCACATCGTTCCGGTGATCGTCGGCAACCCGGTGCATTGCAAGGCGCTGTCGGACATGCTGCTGGACCAGTTCGGCATCTACGTCCAGCCGATCAACTTCCCAACCGTGCCGCGCGGCACCGAACGTCTGCGCTTCACCCCCTCGCCGGTGCATGGGCCGGACGAGATGGACAGGCTGGTGAACGCGCTGGACAACCTCTGGTCGCAATGTGAGCTGAATCGCGCCGAGCTGTCGGCCTGAGACAGTTCGGCAGGTGCAACTGCCCCTTGTATGTGGTAATTAAACCTCAACGGCGGACGATTTTCGCGAATCGTGGCCGATTGGGGACAGTAGTAAAGCGATCAGGGGCAGGGCATGATCAAGCGGTGGATCTCACCGAAGGTCGAAGAGCAGGCAGAGCCGACAGGCTTTGACAGCTACGAGCTCCGCCTTGGCGACGTGATGCGTGGCGAACGCGCCACCCTTGGCAAATCCCTTCTGGACGTACAGCGTGAGTTGAAGATCAAGGCGACCTATATCGCTGCGATTGAAAACTGCGATACTTCTGCCTTCGAAACCCAGGGTTTCATCGCGGGCTATGTACGCTCTTATGCGCGCTACCTCGGCATGAACCCGGAATGGGCCTACGAAACCTTCTGTACCGAGGCGGGATTCGCAACCGCGCATGGGTTGTCCGAGGAAGCCTCGACCACCAAACCCACCCGTAAAGAGTACGCCGGCGACCCGCTGGCCAACCCGGATGCGAGCTTTGTGCCGCGCCAGGAAAGCATCTTTGCCGGGGTCGAACCGGGCGCCGTCGGATCGGTTGCCGTTCTGCTGGCTCTGGTCGGCGTGATCGGTTTTGGCGGCTGGTCCGTTCTGAAAGAAATACAGCGTGTCGATTTCGCTCCGGTGGAACAGACCGCCAGCGCGATGGAGGCGCTGCCGGATCCGGTGACGGAAGAGCTCATCGCTTCCGCTGGTCCCGATGCCACGGATGTTGCGCCCGCTCCCCCCACTGTCGAGGCGCTTGACCGCCTGTCACGCCCGCCGGTGCTGGATGTGCCGGTTCTGGTGCCGCGGGACGGCCCGATCGCCACGCTTGACCCACGCTCGGTCGGCGTGATGGCACAACCGGCCCCCGCACCGGTGCGGGAGACGACCTTGGCCGCCGCCGCGCCGGAAACCTCCGCCCCGGCCGTCACCCCGGTGGTGCTGGGCGAGGAAGCGCCGGAAGTGGTGCTGTTCGCCGTGCGCCCGGCTTGGGTGCGCGTGCGCGCCGCTGATGGCACGGTGATCAAGGAAAAGGTGCTGGACGCCTGCGAACGCTTTGTTCTGCCGCGCACCGAACAGCCGCCAACTTTGCGCACCGGCAATGCGGGCGCCGTGTTCTTTGCCGTGAATGGCACGGTCTACGGCCCGGCAGGCGAAGGGGCCAGCGTTGTGAAAAACGTGGCTCTGGGCGCCGAAACACTCGCCGCTGCCTATGACCCGGTCGAGGCCAGCTCGCCGGAGGCCCGCCTGATCGCGACGCCTTCGCCGGACGATCCGGATTTCATTCCCGCCTCGGTCTGCGCGCGCTGAGCGTCGGCGGTTTCCCCGTGACATTCTGTCCCGACGCAGCCACGCGATTGTGCGCGTGCCCGGTGTGCGTTTGCTTGTGGTCCGGTCCCCGGCACGCTACCTAGAGCGCAAACAGCTGTCCCGACCTGCCATAAAGGTGCCGACATGAGCCACAATCCGATCCGTCCCTGGCGCGACATCGAGCGTCGCCAATCCCGTCAGATCATGGTGGGCAAGGTGCCCGTGGGCGGCGGCGCGCCGATTGCGGTGCAGACCATGACCAACACGGACTCGTCCGACGTCAAGGCGACTCTGGGCCAGGTTCTGGCCGCCGCCGAAGCGGGGGCGGATATCGTGCGTATCTCCTGTCCTGACGAGGGGTCCACCACGGCTCTGCGCGAGATCGTCAAGGAAAGCCCGGTGCCGATCGTCGCCGACATCCATTTCCACTACAAACGCGCCATTGAGGCCGCCGAGGCCGGTGCCGCCTGTCTGCGCATCAACCCGGGCAATATCGGGTCCGAGGACCGCGTGCGCGAGGTGATCAAGGCTGCGAAGGATCACGGCTGTTCGATCCGTATCGGTGTGAACGCGGGCTCGCTTGAGAAGCATCTGCTTGAAAAATATGGCGAACCTTGCCCCGAGGCGATGGTGGAAAGCGGTCTTGAGCACATCCGCATCCTCGAAGACAACGATTTCCGCGAATACAAGATCAGCGTGAAAGCTTCGGACGTGTTCCTGTCGGCCGCTGCCTATCACGGCATCGCGGATGCCACGGATGCACCAATTCACCTCGGCATCACCGAGGCGGGCGGTTTCGTCTCCGGCACGATCAAATCGGCCATTGGGCTGGGCAACCTGCTCTGGGCCGGGATTGGCGATACGATCCGGGTGAGCCTCTCGGCGGACCCGGTTGAAGAGGTCAAGGTTGGGTTCGAGATCCTGAAGAGCCTTGGCTTGCGGCACCGTGGCGTGAACATCATCTCCTGCCCCAGCTGCGCGCGCCAGGGCTTTGACGTGATCAAGACCGTGGCAGAACTGGAAGAGCGTCTGGCCCATGTTCACACGCCTCTGTCGCTGTCGATCATCGGCTGCGTGGTGAACGGCCCCGGCGAGGCGCTGATGACGGACGTGGGCTTTACCGGCGGTGGTGCGGGCTCCGGCATGGTCTATGTGGCGGGCAAGCAGGACCACAAGCAGGACAATGCGGGCATGATCGACCACATCGTCGAGCTGGTCGAACAGCGCGCTGCCGAGATCGAGGCCGAGATCGAGGCCGAGGCGGCGGAGTAGGCTGCATAGATTCGGTGAAAAACTATTAAATAGTTTTCGCTAACGCCGGTGGCCGAGCTGCGCTCGGAACTATGCACTGAATTCGGCGAAGCGTGCCGATTTCCCGTGCTGGGAGATCGAAAACCGCGCGCAGCGCGGCCACCGCCCAACCGGGGGCAAAGCCCCCTCGTCCAATGCGCAGGTGAAAATTATGTAATAATTTTGTACTTCTAGCGAATGTCCTTAACTGGAAATCGCATGCCGTCCTGTGTGATCAGCACCAGCCGCTCGCCGTTTTGCACGTAGAGGTCGCAGCGTTCCACGCCGGTGACGAAAGTAATACAGATCGTGCTGTCCTCGCCCACCGCATAGTGGCCGAGCCATGTGCCGCCTTCGCCATAGGTCCAGCTGTACTTGCCGTCTGTCTCGAAGCGCGACTCGCCACCGTCGAAAAAGGTCAGGGTCTGACCGGTCACGGCAGCCGAAAGCGCGGCTTGGTCCATAGGCTGGTCATCCGGGCGGATTGGGCTTTCACCCTCCTGGGCCAGCGCAGGGCTGACGGCGAACGCGAGGGGCGCGAGAAGACGCATGAGACATGGCATGGGTGGGCTCCTTTCTCGCCACCCTAGCGGGGAAGTCGCCTGATGCGCGTCACGATGCGGTGAGAGGTGCGTGAGGTGCCCTAGCGCTGCACCCGGGCCTGGCGGCCGCCACGGCGTTTGTGCATGCGCGGAGCGCGGTCGGGCAGCTCGGCCATGACCTCGCGCCGCTCGGCAGGTGTCATGCGGCCCCAGGTGGCGATTTCTTCGCGCGTGCGCAGGCAGCCCACGCAGAGCCCGACCTCCGGATGGATCGAACAGACCTTCACGCAGGGGCTTTCGGGCTCTTCCCGTTTCCAGACGTCATCCGTCATTGCATATGCCTCATCCGGTCCAACACACCTTGCAAGATATAGCCTGCGGCGACGTGATCAATCACCTCGGCGCGACGTTTTCGTGACGTATCCGCCTCCAACAGCGCCCGTTCGGCGGCCACGGTGGACAGTCGTTCGTCCCAGAATCCGATCGGCAGGTCGGTCAGGCGGCTGAGATTGCGAGCGAAAGCCCGGGTCGATTGGCAGCGCGGGCCTTCGGATCCGTCCATGTTGCGGGGCAGGCCCAAGACGATGCCACCCAGGGATCGGTCCTTGGCGATCTCCATCAGACGCGCCGCGTCCACGCCGAATTTCTTGCGGCGAATGGTCTCCAATGGCGTGGCCACCTGACGGAAACTGTCTGACACCGCCACACCAATGGTGCGGTCGCCCAGATCCAGCCCGGCCAGCGCCGTCATCGGTGCAAGGGCGGAGGCGAAACTCTCGATCTCCTCAAAGATCACTCTGTCACCCCGGCGGATTGCGCGGCCTGGGTCAGCAGGGCGATATCCTCGTCACTGCCTTCAAACACGCCCAGGGCTTCTTCGAAGATCAGTTTGGCCCGTTCGGTGTCGCCCACCACACCCAGGACGTTGATCAGACGGGCCCATTCCGTGGCCGGGCCGCCTTCGGTCGCCAACCGGTCCGAAAGCTGGTTGATCATGCCCTCGATCATCGCCTGCTGTTCTTCCGGCGACAGGGCCTGGGCGGCTTCGATGTCCTCGGCGGTGGGGCCGTCGGTCCCGGTCATTGCGGGGGGGACCGGAGCAGGGGGGGCGGAGTAGTCGTGACCGGCGCGGGCGGCCAGGCTTTCGATATTGCCGCGAATGATCGAAATCCACGGGCCATTGCCGCCACCCGGCTGTTCCAGCAGCTGCCGCCACAGGCGGAAGGCGATGTCCGGGCGGCCGGTCTGGTCATACATGACGCCGGTCAGGAAGCGCGCGGCCTCGTTGCCCGGGTCGATCTCCATTGCGCGGGCCAAGTAGGTTTCCGCCTGGGGCGAGACCATGCCTTCAGCCGCCAGGATCATCAGGTGGGCCACGCGGGCGTTGTCACCAGCGGTGGCCTCCTCGCCCTTCAGTTCGACCACGCGTTCTTGCGCTTTCCAGGCGGCGACGTAGTTGCCAAGCGCTTCCTCGTGATCGGCCAGCAGCATGTGGCCTTCCAACTCGTCGGGACGGGTCGAGACGGCCTCGCGCAGCCGTTCCACAAGAGCGACGTAGTCGGCGGGGGCTTCGGGCGGCGGGCCACCCCATGCGGGCAGGGCCGCTTCCAGCTCGGCCTGGCTTTCACGGTTCTCGCGTGCTTCGCGGGCAATGTCCTTGCGCGCCTCCAGCCCCATGTCGGGATAGCCTGCAGCCCCCATCTGGTCATAGAGCGCAAAGCCGCCGCCGATCACGATTGCCGCGGCAATTGCCGCCGTCACATAGGTCAGCCCGGCAGGCGCGGTATGGGCCTGCGACCCGGCCTGGGCCTTGCGGTCGGCCTCCAGCAGGCGGCGCGAGATCTCGACCCGGGCGCGTTCGCCTTCGGTCTGGTTGATCGTGCCGCGGGCCATGTCGCGGTCCAGCTCCTTCAGCTGGTCGCGATAGACCTGCACGTCGAAGCTGGCCGAGGCCTCCGCCGCGCCCTCGCGACGGCGCAGCATTGCCACGACCATGGCGCCCGTGGCGACCAGCGCCAGCGCCCCGGTGAAGATCCAGAAGCTCATCATATCTCTCCGCGCGTTTCGTTCCCCCTCATGTATAGCGCCCGTGGCCCGGGAAAAACCCCCATTGGTCAAGTGCGACAACCCGACAGGGCGCGCGCCGTTCACCATGTCGCGATTTTCCCCTCAAGCGGCGCGGGATAGCATTGGATTTCACCCCCCGGCCCGTAAAACGGAAGACGATAGGAAATCCCGAACAGGGGGGAATCGCCATGCGGCGTTATTCGGCATTCGCCATCGCGCGCGAAGGGGCGCGGTATCATACCGGTTGGGAGAGGGCCTGGCGCTCCCCCCAGCCGAAAAAGAAATATGACGTGGTCATCGTCGGTGCCGGTGGGCACGGGCTGGCCACCGCCTTTTACCTGGGCAAGAATTTCGGGATCACCAATGTGGCGATCATCGAAAAGGGCTGGCTGGGCGGCGGCAACACCGGCCGCAACACCACGATCATCCGGTCGAACTACCTGCAGGACCCCTCGGCGGCGATCTACGAAAAGGCGCGCAGCCTTTACGAGACAATGTCGCAGGACCTGAACTACAACGTCATGTTCTCGCCCCGTGGTGTCATGATGTTGGCACAGACCCATCACGAGGTGCGCGGCTACCAGCGCACCGCGCACGCCAACGCCCTGCAAGGCGTGTCGACCGAGTTCATCAGCCCCCAGCGGGTCAAGGAACTGGTGCCGATCATGGACATCAACGGGCCGCGCTACCCGGTGCTGGGCGCGCTGTGGCAGCCGCGCGGCGGCACCGCGCGTCACGACGCCGTGGCCTGGGGCTATGCCCGGGCCTGTTCCGACATGGGCATGGACATCATCCAGAAATGCGAAGTCACCGGTGTGAACCAGGCCGGCGGCAAGGTCACCGGCGTGCAAACCACCCTGGGCGAGATCGGCTGCGACAAGCTGGCCATCGTGGTCGCGGGCAACTCGGGCGATCTGGCCAACAAGGCCGGCTTCCGCCTGCCGATGGAATCGGTCGCCCTGCAAGCGCTGGTGTCCGAGCCGATCAAGCCGACCATCGACGTGGTCGTCATGGCCAACACCGTGCATGGCTACATGTCGCAGTCGGACAAGGGCGAACTGGTCATCGGCGGCGGCACCGACGGATTCAACAACTACACCCAGCGCGGCTCGTTCCACCATGTGGAGGAAACCGTGCGCGCCCTGGTCGAGACCTTCCCGATCATCTCGCGCCTGCGCATGATGCGCCAGTGGGGCGGCATCGTGGACGTGACCGGCGACCGCTCGCCCGTCATCTCGAAAACGCCGCTGGGCAACACCTTCATCAACGCGGGCTGGGGCACCGGCGGCTTCAAGTCGATCCCCGGCTCCGGCTGGGCCATGGCCGAGCTGGTCGCCAAGGGCGAACCCGGGCCTCTGGCCGCCGAGTTCGGCCTGGACCGCTTCCGCGAAGGCCGCTTCATCGACGAAAGCGTCGCCGCTGGCGTCGCCCACTAGGAGGATCAGACATGCTGACTTTGCAGTGCCCCTATTGCGGCGTGATGGCCGACGAGACGGAACTCCACGCGGAAGGCGAGGCGCATATCACGCGTTTCGGCCCCGGGTCGAGTGACGAGGACTTCGAAACCTACCTGTTCGAACGCAAGAACCCGAAAGGGGTTCACTTCGAACGCTGGCGTCACACCGGCGGCTGCGGGAAGTTCTTCCACGCCGCGCGCTCGACCTTGACGCTGGAGGTCTACGCGACCTATCCCGCACAAACCCTTGAGCCGCCGCAGGACGTCATTGACGCGATCAAGGCGAAACACCCCGACTGGGAGGGCTACAAATGAGCACCCGTCTGGCATCCGGCGGTCGCCTGATCGACCGCTCGAAAGCGATGGAATTCACCTTCAACGGCAAGCGCATGACGGGCTATGCCGGGGATACGCTGGCCGCCGCCCTTCTGGGCGCGGGTCAGACGCTGGTGGGTCGGTCGTTCAAATACCACCGTCCGCGCGGCATCGTCGCCTCGGGCTCCGAAGAGCCCAACGCGCTGGTGCACCTGGGCGAGGGCGCGCGGTTCGAGCCCGATCAGCGGGTCACCACGACCGAGCTGTTCGATGGCCTGACCTGCACCTCGCAGAACCACTGGCCGAGCCTCGAGTTTGACGTGGGCGCGATCAACAACAAGTTCTCACGCTTCCTGACCGCTGGCTTCTACTACAAGACCTTCATGTTCCCGCGTGTGGCGTGGGAGAAGCTCTTTGAACCCATCGTGCGTCAGTCGGCGGGCTTGGGCAATGTGCCCAAGGAACGTGACGCGGACCGCTACGAACACTTCTACGCCCATGTCGACGTTCTGGTCGTGGGCGGCGGTGTCGGTGGTCTGGCCGCCGCGCGGTCTGCCGCTTCCACAGGTGCCAAGGTTCTGCTCATTGAACAGACCGCCCACTGGGGCGGCCGCGCCGTCGTGGATGGCGGCGAAGTCGATGGCATGCCGGTCGAGGACTGGGTCAACAAGACCGTCGAAGAGCTTGAAAACATGGCGAATGTCACCATTCGCACCCGTATCATGGGCGCTGGTGTCTATGACCATGGCTATGCCACGGGTTACGAGCGTGTGGCCGACCATACGCCGGGCGATGGCCGTCCGCGTCACCGTCTGTGGCGGATCCGGGCCAAGCAGATTGTCTCGGCCACCGGGGCGATCGAACGTCCGCTGTCCTTCGCGGGCAACGACATTCCCGGCGTCATGCTGGCCGGTGCCGTGCGCGACTATATCGTCAACTGGGGTGTCTCGGTCGGCGACCGCGTGGTGGTCGTGACCAACAATGACGACGCCTATCGCACTGCGCTGGCAGTGAAGGCGGCGGGTCTGTCGGTGCCGATCATCCTGGACGCCCGCGCCGAGGCCAAGGGCCCCCTGGCCGATGCCGCCCGTGAGGCCGGCATTCGCGTCGAGGCCGGCAAGGGCATCGCCAAGGTGCACGGTGGCAAGAAGGTCACCGGCGTGACCATCTGCGCCCAGGCGGGCGAGGGGGCTTCGCTGGAGGACATCAAGTGCGACGCGGTTGCCATGTCCGGCGGCTGGTCCCCGGTCGTGCACCTGTGGTCGCATTGCGGTGGCAAGCTGATCTGGGATATCGAACAGGCCCATTTCCGCCCCGATCCCGACCGTGCGCCGACCAGCCATGACGGGGCCGCTTTCGTGGTCACCGCGGGCTCGGCCACCGGGGCGCTGTCGCTGGCTGACGTGCTGGCGGATGCGGACGCGGCGGGCAAGGTCGCGGGCAAGGCAGCGGGTGGCAAGACTTCGTCCAAGACCGCCCCGACGGTCGACGCCGAAACCATGCAGCCGATCGAACCGGTCTGGGTCATGCCGCAAGGCGCCGGTCCCGACAAGCGCATGAAAATGTGGCTGGATTTCCAGAACGACGTCAAGGTCTCGGACGTGCAGCTGGCTGCGCGCGAGGGGTATGAGAGCGTCGAACATACCAAGCGGTACACCACGCTGGGCATGGCCAACGACCAGGGCAAACTGTCCAACATCAACGGGTTGGCGATCCTGTCCGATGCGCTGAGCCAGGAGATCCCGGCGACCGGCACGACGACCTTCCGCCCGCCCTACAACCCGATCAGCTTCGGCGCGATCGCGGGCGAGGCGCGGGCCGAGCTGTTCCAGCCGGTACGTCAGACCCCGATGCACGGCTGGCACGCCGAGGCGGGCGCGTACTTTGAACCGGTCGGACACTGGTATCGCCCCTATTGCTACCCGAAAGCGGGTGAGACCCACGAACAGGCGGTCAATCGCGAGGTTCTGAACACCCGCGAGAATCTGGGCCTGCTCGACGCCTCGACCCTGGGCAAGCTGATCGTCAAGGGGCCGGATGCGGGCAAGTTCCTGGACATGATGTACACCAACATGATGTCGAACCTGGCCGTGGGCAAATGCCGCTATGGTCTGATGTGCTCGGAAAACGGCTTCCTGTCGGACGATGGCGTGGTTGCCCGTATCGACGAGGACACCTGGCTGTGCCACACCACCTCGGGCGGTGCCGACCGCATTCACGCTTGGATGGAAGACTGGCTGCAGTGCGAGTGGTGGGACTGGAAAGTCTATGTCGCCAATGTGACCGAGCAGCTGGCGCAGGTCGCCGTCGTCGGCCCCAATGCCCGCAAGGTGTTGGAAAAGCTGAACGATCAGGCCGGCGGTGGCATGGACCTGTCCGCCGAAGCGCTGCCCTTCATGCAGTGGCGTGACGGCAAGATCGGTGAGTTCGACGCGCGTGCCTATCGCATCTCGTTCTCGGGCGAGCTGTCCTATGAGATCGCCGTCCCTGCCAGCCAGGGCCGCGCCTTCTGGGACGCGCTGCTGGAAGCAGGCGAAGAGTTCGGCGTGATGCCCTACGGCACCGAATGTCTGCACATCATGCGGGCCGAGAAGGGCTTCATCATGATTGGTGACGAGACCGACGGCACCATCATCCCGCAGGACCTGGGCCTGAACTGGGCGATTTCCAAGAAGAAGGAAGACTTCATGGGCAAACGCGCGCAACAGCGTTCGCACATGACCGATCCGGACCGCTGGAAACTCGTCGGGCTCGAAACCCTGGATGGCTCCGTCATCCCCGACGGCGCCTATGCGGTGGGCGAGGGCGTGAACGCGAACGGCCAGAAGAATGTGATCGGCCGCGTGACCTCGACCTACTATTCGCCGACCCTGAAGAAGGGCATCGCCATGGGCCTGATCAAACACGGTCCGGACCGCATGGGCGAGGTGGTGAGCTTCCCCACGGTCGATGGCTCGAACACGGTGGTGAAGGCCAAGATCGTCAGCCCCGTTTTCTATGATCCGGAAGGAGAAAAGCAGAATGTCTGATGTTGTCTCGGCGCTGATGGGCGCGAAATCCGATGGCTTCTGCAAGGTGGAAGAGGCCGGTCTGGTCGGCATGGTCACCCTGCGCGGTGACCTGGCGTCGAAAACCCTGGAGAAGGCGGTGAAAGCCGCCACCGGGGCCGGCATGCCTGACACCTGCGGCATCAACGCGGGCGACAAGGGCAAGGTTGCCTGGATGTCGCCTGACGAGCTGCTCTTGATGGTCGATCACGGCGCCGCCGATGGGGTGGTGTCGGACCTGACCCAGGCCCTGTCCGGCGAACATGCGCTGGCGGTCAATGTCTCGGACGCCCGCGCGGTGTTCCATGTCTCGGGGGAGGGCGCGCGCGAGGTCGTCGCCAAGCTCAGCCCGGCCGACATTGCCGCGCTGGAGCCGGGCACCCTGCGCCGTTCGCGCCTGGCCCAGGTTCCCGCCGCCTTCCACATGGACGACGACGGCATGATCGAACTGGTCTGCTTCCGCTCGGTCGCCGCTTATGTCTTCGGGCTTTTGGAAAACGCGGCCAAGCCGGGCAGCGAGGTCGGCTACCTGGCATAAAGCTTGCGGGCAGGCTGTCCATTTCCGGTTGACGACGGGCGCAGAGCACATACTCTGCGCCCGTTTCCTGTTTGAGATGGAAGAAGACCATGAAATTCAAACCTTTCCTGACCACGCTGGTCCTTGCGAGCGCCCTTGCAACCTCCGCTACAGCCAAGACCTACAAATGCAGCATAACCCCTGCGGGTAACGGTGCCTGGATCCCGGAATTCGTTGTGCTGGATCATGACGAGGCGACCGGGGATGTGGTCGTGCTGGACGAGCTCATCAAGTATTTCAAAGACCGTCCGATCGAGGGCGAAGTCTCGACCGATAATGCCAAGCGCATCACCTATAAATGGGTGTTGAAGGATATCACGGTGACCGGCGGCGGTTCGCGCAACTTCGTCAAGGGTTTTCGTTTTACCCTGACAGTGCAGAAGGGGTCGCTGAAGGCCTCGATGTTTTCGACCCCGATCGGCTATGTGAACCGTGACAACGGTGAAGGGCGCTGCACGGTCGAATAGGGCCGAGGGCCGACAGGGGAGCGACCAGGTTTGGGATGAAGGGATTTAGAACCGTTTTAATTCGGATCCAGCCCCCTCAACCCCTTGACCTTTGGGGGCGGGCTGCCCCATCTAGGCTGTGACATTAACACGCATGAACAGGGAGCTGACCCATGGCTTTTGAACTTCCCGATCTTCCCTACGCCCACGACGCGCTGGCCAAATTCGGCATGTCGGCCGAGACGCTGGAATACCACCACGACCTGCACCACAAGGCCTATGTCGACAACGGCAACAAGCTGATCGCCGGCACCGAGTGGGAATCGAAGTCGATGGAAGAGATCATCACCGGCACCTACGACAAGTCGGCCGTGGCCCAGAACGGGATCTTCAACAACATCTCGCAGCTGTGGAACCACAACCAGTTCTGGGAGATGATGGGCCCGGGCAAGACCGCCATGCCGGGCGAGCTGGAAAAAGCCATCACCGAAAGCTTCGGTTCGGTCGACGAGTTCAAGTCGCAATTCTCTGCCGCTGGTGCCGGACAGTTCGGCTCGGGCTGGTGCTGGCTGGTCAAGAACGCCGACGGTTCGCTGGCCGTGACCAAGACCGAAAACGGCGTGAACCCGCTGTGCTTCGGCCAGACCGCCCTGCTGGGTTGTGACGTGTGGGAACACTCCTACTACATCGACTTCCGCAACAAGCGCCCGGCCTACCTGTCCAACTTCCTGGACAACCTGGTGAACTGGGAAAACGTTGCCTCGCGCCTGTGATCCAGGGGGTGATGCGGATTTGATCCGATCTTGCGGCCTCCCTCAACGGGGGGCCGTTTTTGTTTCTGCCGAGTAGTGCTCATGAGTTTTCGTTTGACTTCGACCCTCGCTGCGGCGGTTTGCGCCGCCCTCGCGCTCGTGTTGTTCTTTACGCCTGCGGTGATCTATTGGCTGTTTCAGTTGGCCCCGCATGAAAGCGCCGATTTCATCGCGCGCCGCGCCGCCATGATGTTTGCTGGCCTCGCAGTCCTGTCCTTCCAGGCCCGCGTCCTGCTGGAGCGCAGCGCGCAACGGGCGGTCTCCATCGGCATGGTCGTCATGATGGCGGGGCTTGCGGTGCTCGGGGCCTGGGAGTTCCTTATCGGACGGGCAGGCCCCGGCATTTTTCTTGCGGTTGGGACAGAGCTGTTCTTCGCCCTGTCCTTCGCGGGCATCTGGCGAGGTTAGAGCCGCGCGAATTTGCAGGTAAAATGCCGCATCAGCTTGGGCTCCCAGGTGATGCGGAAGCCTGTCAGGCTGTCCTTCATCCCCGCCAGTTCCTCGAAGGCTTCGATGATGTAATCCGCATGGCTTTGCGTATAGGTGCGACGCGGGAAGGCAAGGCGCACGAGGTCCATGGCGGCGGGCAATTCCGAGCCATCCGGTTGGCGGCCGAACATCACCGTGCCGATTTCGCAGGACCGCACCCCGGCAAGTTCGTAAAGAGCGACGGCCAGGGCCTGGCCCGGATATTCGGTGGGCGGGATGTGATCCAGCCAGGCGCGCGCGTCGATGAAGACCGCGTGGCCCCCGGCCGGTTTCACCACCGGCACGCCGAGCGCGTCGAGCTTTTCGATGATGTATTCATTGGTGCGAATGCGGTAGCGCAGGTAATCCTCGTCCACGATCTCCACCAAACCTTGCGCAAGAGCGTCCAGGTCGCGCCCGGCCAAGCCGCCGTATGTCGGGAAGCCTTCGGTGCGGATCAGGTGAGCGCGGGCTTCTTCGGCCAGGTCGTCGTCGTTCACGGCCAGCCAGCCGCCGATATTGCCGAAGGCATCCTTCTTGGCGGACATGGTCATGCCGTCGCCCTCGCGGAAACAGTCGCGCACGATCTCGGGGATGGGGCGCCCGGACTGGCCCTCTTCGCGCTGCTTGATGAACCAGGCGTTTTCTGCAAAACGGCAGCCGTCGATGAAGAAGGGCTTGCCATGGGCACGGGCGGTTGCAGCGACGGCGCGAATGTTCTCCAGACTTACCGGCTGGCCGCCGCCCGCGTTGTTGGTGATGGTCAGCATGACACAGGGGACCGCCTCGCCGTGCTGGGCCAGGTAGGCGTCGAGCCTGGCGATATCCATGTTGCCCTTGAACGGGTGCAAGCTGGCCGGATCGCGCCCCTCGTCGATCACCAGGTCCGTGGCCGTGGCACCCGAGGCTTCGATATTCCCACGAGTGGTGTCGAAATGGGTGTTCGAGGGGATCATGCGGCCTGGTCCGCCGAAGATGTCGAACAGGATCGCCTCGGCCGCGCGGCCCTGGTGGGTGGGGATCACATGTTTGAAGGGCGCAAGGTTCTGCACCGCGTCGCGGAAGCGGTGAAAGCTGGGCGATCCGGCATAGCTTTCGTCACCGCGCATGACCGCCGCCCATTGTTCGGCGGACATGGCGCCGGTGCCTGAGTCCGTCAATAGGTCGATCAGCACGTCATCGGCGTCAAGCGTGAAGAGGTTGTAATCGGCCGCGCGGATCAGCGCCGCGCGTTCCTCGCGCGTGGTCATGCGGATCGGTTCGACCGATTTGATGCGGAAAGGTTCGATGATGGTTTTCATCCAAAGGGCTCCTAACAGGGCCCCCGGACGCTCGCGGCAACTCTCAACACGAAGGGACCCAAGCGCCACGGTTGCCCAAAAGGACCGCGCTCAGCGCCCAACAAGTTGCGCGGGATTTCTGGCATGGGGCAGGGGCCCAGTCAAGATGTCGCTCAAGGCTTGACCTGCCCGTCAATGTCAGGCCCAAAGGGCGCATGAGCGAGACGTCAAAAGGCATCCTGGCCATGGTGGCCGCCTGCGTGATCTGGGGCTTTGTGCCGCTGTATTACGCGCTTCTGTCGCATGTGCCGCCGTTGGAGGTGCTCAGCCACCGCACGCTCTGGTCGCTGGTGCTATTCGGCGTGCTGCTGTCGGTGCAGGGGCGGTTGGGAGAGCTGCCGCGTATCTTGTTGACCTGGCGGGGTTTTTTGTTGGTCTCGGTGGCTGGCCTGATGGTGTCGACCAACTGGGGCATCTTCATCCTGTCGGTGCAGATCGGAAAAGTCGTCGAAAGCTCCCTGGGCTATTTCATCTTCCCGCTGGTGGCGGTTGTGCTGGGCCGTTTGGTCTATGGCGAGCGGTTAAGTCGGGTGAAATGGCTGTCGGTCGCCATCGCCACTACGGCGGTGGTGGTGCTGACCGCCGGGCTGGGTGTGGCGCCCTGGATCAGCCTGATCCTGGCCTTTACCTTCGGGCTGTACGGCGTGATCAAGAAGGGGCTGGAGGCGGGCCCAGTGGTGTCCGTGACCGGCGAAGTCCTGGTGCTGGCCCCCATGGCCGCGATCTGGCTGGCCGGAGTGCATTTCGGCGGATGGGAGGGGCTGACGGGCCACAACGCCGCCGTCTTCGGCCATGACCTGCAAGACAGCCTGGTGTTGATCGGATCGGGCCTGACCACGGCGGGGCCGCTGATCCTGTTCAGCTACGCCAGCCGCCGGTTGGACCTGTCGACGGTGGGGCTGCTCCAGTACATCAACCCCAGCCTGCAATTCCTTTGCGCCGTGGCGATCCTGGGCGAGGCGGTCACGCCCTGGCACATGCTGGCCTTTCCGATGATCTGGCTGGCGTTGGCGATCTATTCCGCCGAGGCGTTCCGTCAGGACAGGGCGTCGCGCAGGGCCGCGCGCAGCTGATCCACGTCCTCCACCACCTGCAGGAAGCCCTTTACACTGGCATCTGCGAAGCCTTCCGCCACGATATGATCCAGCATCGCCACCAAGGGTGACCAGTAGCCGTCCACATTCAACAGGAAGATCGGCTTGGCATGCAGCCCCAGCTGGCGCCAGGTCAGCGCTTCAAAGAACTCGTCCAATGACCCGGCCCCGCCTGGCAGCACCACGATGGCGTCGGAGTTCATGAACATGACCTTCTTGCGCTCGTGCATGTTCTCGGTGACCACATAACGGGTCAGGTCGCGCTTGCCGACCTCGCGTTTCACAAGGTGTTCGGGAATCACCCCGAAGGTCTCGGCGCCCGCGGCCTGGGCGCTGCGTGCGACCGCCCCCATCAGCCCGACATCCCCCGCGCCGTAGACCAGGCGCCAGTTTTCCTGTGCCAGGGCAATGCCGAACGCCTCGGCAGCCGCGCGGTAGCTGGATCGCCCCCCATCACGTGCGCCGCAATAGACACAGACCGAAAATTTCGCCGTCGACATGGCTTCCCCCAAGGAATGTTGTTTTGACCCTTGTTAGAGCGGTTGTTAAGGTCGCTCAAGCGCTGACCCGAAGACGTTGGCGCAAGGGGGATGACATGGCTGTTGGAAACGGTGGTTCAGGGGCGAGTAGTAGCCTGGCCGTTCTGGGTGGTGCAGCAGGCGCGGTGGCGCTTGTTGTTGTAGGATATCTGATTTTTCAGGCTGTGCAGGGGGATGAGCCCGCGCCGGTGCCGGTGGCGGAACCTGCACCTGTTGCCGAGCCCGAGCCTGCGCCCGAAGTGACCGAGGCCGCGCCGGAGCCTGCGTCGGAGCCCGCCGCGCCGGTGGCCCCAGAGTTTGACGTGGTCCGCGTAGATCCCAATGGCGAAGCGCTGGTGGCCGGGCGTGCCGAACCGGGCGCGCCTGTCACCATCATGGTCGACGGCGAAGAGGTCGCGAGCGTCGAGGCCAACGCCTCGGGCGAATTCGTCGCCATGTTCTCGATGCAGGGGGATGGCGACCCGAAAGTGGTCACACTGAACGCCGGGGGCGAGGAGGTGGTTGCCTCCGCCGAAAACGTGATCGTGACCCCGGCCGCTCCATCTGCCCCGGCGGAGGATACTCCCGCCGAGCCGGTCGAAACCGCCGAAGCCGAGCCCACCACCCCGGAGGCCAGCGCCCCCGATACCCCCGTCGAAACCGCCGAGGCCACGCAGCCTGATGTTGACCCGGCTGCGCCGCAGGTTCTGCTGGCCGATGAAAGCGGAATCACGATCTTGCAGGACGCCGGCGACACGCCGCTTGAAGTGATGGAAGTCATTTCGCTCGACACGATCGCCTATGACGAAGAGGGCGCGGTGGAACTGGCCGGACGCGGGCGCGAAGATCGCCAAGTGCTGGTCTATCTGAACAATGCGCTCATTCGCACCGTGCGTGTGGGCGAGGGTGGTCAATGGCGTGCACCGCTGCCCGATGTGGCGACCGGTGTCTATACCCTGCGGGTGGATGAGGTGGACGAGGATGGCACCGTGACCTCGCGCAGCGAGACGCCCTTCAAGCGCGAAGAGCCTGATGCGCTGGTCTCGGCTGCGGTCTCGGGTGGCTCCGACGCCCCGGGCCGCCCGCCGATCGAACGTATCACCGTGCAGCCGGGATCGACCCTCTGGGCGATTGCGCGTGAGAAATACGGTGAGGGGATCATGTATGTCGAGGTCTTCGACGCCAACCGTGATCGCATTCGCAATCCCGATCTGATCTACCCGGGCCAAGTCTTCGAACTGCCTGATCAGTAGGCGAAATCTGCATGAGGGGCGGGTGACTTACTTGCCCATCGCCTCCTGTGCGCAGGCGCAGATGTCGGGATCGGCGCCGCAGCAATCCGCCAGAAGGTAGCCGATCGTGCCCCCCAGCGTGTCCTTCTGGATGCGGTAAATCACCTGCCGACCCTGTTTCTCGGACCCGATCAGGCCCGCCTGCTCCAGAGCATTCAGGTGAAAGGTCAGGGCCGAGGGTGACACGTCCAACGCCTCGGCAATCGCCCCGGCGGGGCGGCCGTCAGCCATGCAGGGGACCAGCAGGCGCACGATCTCCAACCGGGTTTCGTGGGCCATGGCCGAGAGGGCGGTGAGGGCTTTACCTTTGTCCATCTTTCAATTATTCAAGAATGGTTGAATTATCTTCTGTCTAGCCCATCTCTCTGGCGAAGGCAACAGAGCAGAAAGCCACACCGATGCCCCCCTCCCGGATCACTTCGACAGACGCGCCAGAAGGTGGTTGGCGCACCATTCGCAAGGTTGCACCCTATCTCTGGCCAGAGGGGCAGAGCTGGGTCAAACGGCGTGTCGTCTTTGCGATGCTCTTCCTGCTGGCCTCGAAATTGGTCAGCGTCGGCACGCCGTTTCTGTACAAGGCTGCGGTGGACGTTCTGTCGGGCGAAGGTGCGGCGGATCCGGCCTGGATGCTGGGCCTGGGCGCAGTCGGGTTGACCGTTGCCTATGGTATGGCGCGGCTGATGACCAACGGGTTTCAGCAGCTGCGTGACGCGATCTTTGCCAAGGTCGGACAACGGGCCCTGCGGGCGCTTGCGCTAGAAACCTTTACCCATATGCACAACCTGTCCATGCGCTATCACATCACGCGCAAGACGGGTGGGCTTAGTCGCATCATCGAACGGGGTGTGAAGGGTGTCGAGTTCCTTTTGCGCTTCCTGCTGTTTTCCATCGGGCCGCTGATCCTGGAACTTCTGATGATCGCGGTGGTGCTTTATGCGGTCTTCGACGCCTGGTATCTGGCCGTGGTGGCGGGGACGATTGCGATCTATGTCTGGTTTACCTTCAAAGTCACCGAGTGGCGCGTGCGTATCCGCAAGGAGATGAATGACCAGGACACGGATGCCAACCAGAAGGCCATTGATAGTCTTCTGAATTTCGAGACGGTCAAATACTTCGGCGCCGAACGCCGCGAGGCGGAACGTTATGACCTTTCCATGGCAGGCTATGAGGCTGCGGCGCTGAAAACCTCTTATTCGCTGGCCTTCCTGAACTTCGGCCAAGCCCTTCTGATCACCTGTGGGCTGGTCGTCGTCATGGTCATGGCCGCCGTGGGCGTGGGCAATGGCACGCTAACCGTCGGCGATTTTGTCATGGTCAACGCCTATATGATCCAGATCACGATGCCGCTGAACTTCCTCGGTACGGTCTATCGCGAGATCCGCCAGGCGTTGGTGGATATGGGCGAGATGTTTGACCTGTTGGAGCAACCGGCCGAGGTACAGGACAAGCCACAAGCACCGGACATCAAGGTCAATGGCGGCGAACTGGAGTTCGACGACATTCTGTTTGGCTATGACGCGGCGCGGCCGATCCTGAAAGGCGTGAGCCTGACCGTGCCCGCTGGGCGCACCGTGGCCATTGTCGGCCCGTCCGGTTCGGGAAAATCGACCATCGGGCGGCTCATGTTCCGGTTCTATGATGTAAACGCCGGTGCCTTGCGCATTGATGGGCAGGACGTGCGCGACGTCAGCCAGGAAAGCCTGCACCAGTCGATCGGCGTGGTGCCGCAGGACACGGTGTTGTTCAACGACTCGATCTATTACAACATCGCCTATGGCCGCCCCGAGGCGACCCGGGCCGAGGTCGAAGCCGCTGCCAAGGCCGCGCGCATTCATGACTTTGTCATGAGCCTGCCGGAAGGCTACCAGACCCAGGTCGGCGAGCGTGGCTTGAAACTGTCGGGCGGTGAGAAACAGCGCGTGGGCATTGCGCGCACGCTCTTGAAAAATCCGCCGATCCTGCTTTTGGACGAAGCCACCTCGGCGCTGGATACGGAGACCGAACGGGATATCCAGGAAAGCCTGAACGCGATGGGGCAGGGGCGCACGGTGATCACCATCGCCCACCGCCTGTCCACCGTGGCGGATGCGGATGAGATCGTGGTGCTCGAACAGGGCGTGATCTCCGAACGCGGCACCCATGACGAGCTTCTGGAAATGGGTGGGCGCTATGCCTCCATGTGGGCGCGTCAGGCCGCCGAAGCGGAAGAGGAGCAAGCGGCATGAGCCTGACCATTCGTCCCGTCACCCCCGAAGACCGCGCAGAGTGGTCGCGGCTCTGGGATGCCTACCTGGCTTTCTACGGCCTGACCCGTGGGCCGGAGGTGCATGATGTCACCTGGGCGCGCATCCTCGACCCGGGGGAGGAGATGTTTTCGCTTCTGGCAGAGCAGGACGGGCGGGTGATCGGCCTGGCCAACTACCTGCTGCACAAAAGCTTCTGGGATATCGAACCGCGCTGTTACCTGAACGACCTCTATGTCGACCCGGATGTGCGCGGCTCCGGCGCCGGGCGCGCACTGATCGAGGCGTTGAGTGCACATGCGAAAGATCTGGGTGCGGTCAGCACCTACTGGCTGACGGCAGAGGATAATGCGCCAGCGCGGGGGCTTTACGATACGCTCGCCGAAAAGACGCCGTTTGTGCATTACCGCAAGGTGTAGATCCGTCTCCAAACAACCAAGGGAAAAGGGCCGCAGGATGCGGCCCTTTCCTTATTCAGCGGCATCCGTCGTGCCCTTGTCTCTCGTGGGTTGGCTGTCCGTGTTGTCCGGGGTTGGCTCTTCCGGGGGCGGCGCAGGCTCCGGCAGGGCGGGCGGCTCGGGGTCGCGGCCCAGCAGGGGCAGGCCGTCTTCGTCCCAGATCAACTCGGGGTTCTTGATCTTGCGCGCCTGACGGGTTTGGGCCAGTTCCGCGCGCAGGCGTTTGCCCTCCTTGGTCCAGCTGCCAGCGCGCACGGCCAGCACAGTGCCATAGGCGCCGCGTACCATCCACACGCGCAGGGCCAGCATCGCGGGGGTGAAGACCAGGGTCAGTACGGTCGCGATGCCCAGACCGAAGACCACCGCGGTTGCCAGCTGTTTCCACCACAGCGCGGTCGGGCTGTTGATCGAATAGCCGCCGTTGAAGAAGTCCAGCGACAGGCCGAACATCATCGGCGCAAGCCCCGCCATGGTGGTGATCGTGGTCAGAAGAACGGGGCGGATGCGTGCCTCGGCAGTGCGGGTGATCGCCTCCAGCGAAGGCATGTAACGCGAATAGTCCTGATAGGTGTCGATCAGCACGATATTGTTGTTCACCACGATCCCTGCCAGCGCGACGATCCCGGTCCCGGTCATGATGATCGAGAACGCCTGGCCCATGACCAGCATGCCGACCAGCACCCCGGTGGTGGACAGGACCACCGCCAACAACACCAGCACCGAGTTGTAGAGCGAGTTGAACTGCGCCAGCAGGATGATGAACATCAGGAACAGGGCACCCGCGAAGGCCTGGCCCAGGAAGGCCATGCTTTCCGCCTCTTCCTCGCGGTCGCCGGTCCACTCGTACTCGACACCGGCCGGAAGCACGCCGGATTTTAGCCAGGCATCCAGCGCGTCGATACGCTCGTTGGGGGTGACAGGCACCTGGGTCAGGCTGTCATCCTCGGCAATACGGCCTTCTGCTTCGTCGGCGGAGACGAACTCCTCCTGCCCGTCGGTGGACACCAGTTTGACCATGCCATCCGCCACGCCTGCCTTCACGTCGTGATAGCGGGTCTGGTCGGTGCGGTCGATCTGCGCCAGCGACGGCACCGGCTTGCGGGTGACGAAGTTGGACAGGGGCACCAGCCCCTCGGCCGTGCGCAGTTTCAGCGTATCCAGCGTGGACAGCACCCGATCCTCTTCCGGTAGGCGCACGCGGATCTCGATTTCCTCGTCCGAACTGTCCACCCGCATCGTGTCCAGCAGAAGCCCGGTGGTGACCAGCTGCACCATGCCGCCAACGGTCATGACGTCGGTGCCATAGCGCCCGGCCTTTTCGACATCCACGTCCAGCTCCCAGTCGATGCCGGGCAGGGGCAGGGTGTCCTCGATATTGATCAGGCCCGGCGTGGCCTGAAACTGAGCCTCGGCCAGGCGGGTGGCCTCGCGCAGGGGGCCGAAATCGTCGGATTTCAGGCGCAGGTGCACCGGTTTCGACGACGCAGGCCCCCCCTCCAGCGCCAACACCTCGTAGCGCATGGCGGGGATTTCGGCCAGGCGGCGTTTCAGCTCTTCCAGCACGTAATCGCCGCCATAGGCCGGGTCGATCTGCGTGCGCTGGAACGGGATGATCCCCAGCAGCGGCGCGTCATAGGTCACGCGCGGGCGGTCGCGCCAGGGCACAAGCTCGATCTGCAACTGGCCGATCGTGTCACGCGGGGCGTTCGCGCCGCCGGTGTTCTGGTTCAGCCCGCCTTCGCCCGCGAAGGCAAAGACCGACTGGATCGAGGGCATGCCGTCAGCCACCGCCTCGGCCTGTTTCAGGACCGCGTCCTTTTCATCGAGGCTCAGGTTGCCGCGGGCCAGCACGTAGATGATTGCCTGTTCGGGCTCGCTGTCGGTGAAGAACTCGACACCCTTGTTGTTGGCGCCGTAGTAGCCAAAGGTCGAAAGGACGAAGAACAGCACCCCGCCGATGGTGACCAGAGGCATGATCGGATTGCCCGAGACGATGTGGATCACCCAACCGAACAGCGACCGGCGGTAGCCCGCGCGGATGCGCTTGGGCGGGCGTTCGATCTTGGCTGCGTCCAGCGTGATCGTCAGGGTGACGCAGCCGATCAGGAACAGAAGGGCACCGGGCAGGATTGCCCAACCGCCGGGCAGGGGCATGTCGAACAGATAGCCCGGGTTCAGCATCTGCAGGGCCGAGACATAGACCAGGTAGCCCGCAGGCAGCACCAGTGCCGCGCGAATGATCCAGGGCCAGGGCCGCAGCACGTCGCTGACATGGTGGAACATGCGGCTGATCCGGCCCGAGACACCGCCCATGACGGGCAGGTAGATCAACGCCACCAGCAGCGACGAGGACAGCACGAAGATCAGCGTCTTGGGCAGCCAACCCATGAACTCGCCCGGAATGCCCGGCCAGAACAGCATCGGCAGGAAGGCGCAGAGCGTGGTGGCGGTCGAGCTGACGATCGGCCAGAACATGCGTTTGGCGGCCATGGCGAAGGCGTGCATGGGACCCACGCCCTCCTTCATCTTCTTGTCGGCATATTCGACCACGACGATGGCGCCATCGACCAACATGCCGACGGCGAGGATCAGCCCGAACATGACGATGTTCGACACGGTCACGCCAAGTGCACCGAAGAGCGCGAAGGTCAGCAGGAAGGAGGTCGGGATCGCGAACCCCACCAGCAGGGCGGACCGGATGCCGAGCGAGGCCAGCACGACGATCATCACCAGCGCAATGGCGGTAATGACCGAGCCTTCGAGCTGCTTGACCATGCTGTCGACGATATAGCTCTGGTCGTTCGAGGTGCCGACGCGCACCGCCTGTTTCAATTCGTCAGGCCATTCTTCACGCGCCTGGGCCACGGTCTCGCGCACCAGGGCGGCGGTGTCAATCAGGTTGAACCCCTTGCGCTTGACCACCTGCAGGGCAACGGTGTTTTCGCCGTTAAACCGGGCAGTGCCCGCGCGATCCTCGAAGGTCAGGCGGATGCGGGCCAGGTCGCCCAGGGTCACCACGCTGTCGCCGTTCACCTTCACCGGCAGGTTGTAGATGTCGGTGACATCGTCGAAAGAGGCCGGGATCTTCACCGCATTGGCGCCCTGTTCGGTGCGCACCTCGCCCGCTGCGATCAGTTGGTTGTTGTTCTGCACCACCGAGATCAGCTCGCCTGCCGTGACGTTGTAGGCCTCCAGCTTCAGCGGGTCGATCACCACCTCGAGCATCTCGTCCCGGTGGCCCGCCAGTTCGGCCTTCAGCACCGCGTCGATGCTTTCCAGCCGGTCCTGCAGGTCATTGGCCAGCCGCACCAAGGTGCGTTCGGGCACGGGGCCGGTCAGGTTGACGATGACGATGGGGAATTCCGAGAAGTTGATCTCGGTCACCGTGTAGCCTTCCGCGCCGGTTGGGAAATTCGCCTCGGCCGTGTTCATCGCATCGCGCACGTCGGCGATGACGGCGCTCTTGTCCCAGCCGAAGTCGAACTCCAGCAGGATACCGGCGTAGTTTTCCGCCGCCGTGCCGGTCATGCCGTCGAGCCCGTCCAGGTCCGCCAGCTCCGTTTCCATCGTGCGCACCAGCAGGCGTTCGCTGTCCTGGGCGGAGATACCGGGGAATTGCACCGAGACGAAGAGGGCCGGGATGTCGATATCCGGCTCGCCCTCCTTCGGCAGGCCAACATAGGCTACGATCCCTGCGGTTACCGACAGGATGATGAAGGCGACGACCATGCGGGCACGGTCGCCAGCCCAATCTACGATCCCTCTCATGCGTCAGGCTCCTGCCAGGTCACCGACAGGGGCACCCCTTCGGAGACGTAATCCTGTCCGCGCACGATCACGCCGACCTCGTCGGGCAACCCGCCGACCCAGACGCCGTCCACCGTGTCGCGTAGCAGCTCGATGGCGGCGAAGGCAGTGATGTCGCCATCGCCGACGATGCGCACGCCCAAGGCCCCCTCGTCGTTCAGGGTCAGAGCCGATTGCGGGATCAGGTGGGCATGGCGGCCTTCGGCAGCGATCACGATTTCGGCGGTCTGCCCGTCGCGCAGGGTCAGATCCGGGTTTGCCACTTCGACCTCCACACGGAAGGTGCGAGTGACCGGATCGGCGGCACGCGACAGGAAGGTCACGCGGCCCGCGACTTCCTGACCATTGGCCAGACGCCCCCCGGCCAGAACACCCAGATTGACATTGTCCACGTCCAGCTCCGACACGAAGCCGACCAGTTTCAGCGGATCAAGCTGCACGATGGTGGCGCAGAGCGCCCCGGGCTGCATCAGGCTGCCCAGCTCGGCGGTATCGCTCTCCAGGTGTCCGGCAAACGGGGCAGTGATTTCCAGCCGTTCGATTTCACGGGTTGCGGCGGCGACACCGGCCTGAGCCGATTGGATCGCGGCGGCGGAGCTTGCTTCGCCACTTTCCGCGGCCACCAGACCGGCGCGGGCGGCTTCCACGGCGGCCTTGGCGCTGGCCACGCGAGTTTCCGAGGCAAATCCGCCTTCCGACAGCTTGTCGGCGGCATTGAGGTTGATCAGCGCTTCGTCCAATCGCGCCTGGGCTTCGGCCACGCGCGCGCCGCTCTGCGGGGCGGCGGCTTCGGCTTCTGCCAGACGGGCGCGGGCTTCGGCCAAGGTGGCCTCCCGCGTGCCCGGGTCAAGGCGACACATGATCTGGCCCGCTTCGACGAACATGCCCTTGCGTAGCGGTTCGGAAATGACGAGGCCCGAGGTTTCGGCCATCAGTTCAACCTGCCGCGCAGCTTCCGTGCGCCCGCGCAACAGGACCGCACTGTCGATCTCGCGCGCGGTGGAGCGGAACGCAATCACGGACACGCCAGTGCCCGTTTCGACAGTTGGAGAAGCTTCGGTGGCATCGCTGGCCGCGGTTTCACCGGGTTCAGCCATCTCGGCAGGGGGTGACGTGGCATCTCCACCGGCCGCGAAATTCAGAAGTTGCTCGCGCTGGAATACCAGGAAAAACAGAACGGTGACCACGACCAGGGCGGTCAGAATGGGGACAATGCGCATGGTTCCTCCCGGGCGCAACTTGAAGAGGTATATTTTTGTTTTCCGAGATAGGGTCTTGGGACGCCAAGCACAAGGCGGGTGCGTTTAAGTGCCGACAGCGGGTGACAGGATTGCACCGGCTCTTGGCACCCCCGCTCAATCGGGGTAGAGAGGGGCAAACCATTTGGGAGTAAGCCCGCGTGAGCAATCCGGAAAGTTTCATTGACGAGGTGTCTGAAGAGGTCCGTCGCGACAAGCTCTATGCGGCGATGCGCCGCTATGGCTGGATCGGTGTGGTCGCCGTGGTCGGTATCGTTGGCGGGGCTGCCTATAACGAATGGCAGAAAGCCACGTCGCGCACTGCGGCCGAGGCTTTGGGCGACTCGGTCCTGGCGGCGATTTCGGTCGAAGACCCGGCGGCACGTGCCGAAGCGATTGCCGCTGTTGCGGCAGATGGCGATACGGCGGCGGTTTTGAACCTGCTGTCGGCGGCCGAGGCCGAGGGCGAAGCCGGGCGGCCCACGCTTGAAGCGGTTGCCGCCGATACCACCCTGTCGCGTCTCTATCGTGACCTTGCGGCGCTGAAACTGGTGCTGATGCCCGGCGCGGGCGATGCGGATGCGCGCATTGCCGTGCTGGAGCCGCTGGCCACCGCAGGTGCGCCTTACCGCCTTCTGGCCGAAGAACAGCTGGCACTGGCCTATCTGGACAAGGGCGAGACGCAAGAAGCTCTGGACAGGTTGCAGCAGATTTGGCTGGATGAACAAAGCACGACCGCCCTGCGCCGTCGCGCAAATGAGTTGATTATCGCCCTTGGGGGCACGCCGGACGCGGCCTGACGGTCGATCGGCGCAGAAAAAGACATAGGGGGGCACGGGCCGTGGCGCTGAACAAAACGGTTTCGACGATTATCCTGCTGGGGCTGTTGACGGCGGGGTGCAGCCAGCGTGAAGAGATCTTGCCGGGCAAACGCGAAGCCCTGCGCAGCCCGAACCCTGAGGCTCTGCTGGACGGGGCCGTCGATGCGGGCGAAGCCGAAGACGGCGACGTGACCGAAGACGGCGATGCGCTTGATCAAGCCGCCGCAAATCAGGCATTGCCCATAGAACTGCCTGCGCCCGTCAACCACGCGAACTGGACCCACCCCGGCGGTGATGCAAGCCATGGCGTTGCGCATGCCGCCCTCTCGACCACGCCGCAGGTGGTTTGGAGCACTGGGATCGGTGCCGGCAACAGCCGCCGCAACCGCCTGACTGCCGAACCGGTGGTGCAGGACGGGCGCATCTTTACCCTCGACAGCCGCTCGACCGTCGCCGCCGTATCCGCCGAAACCGGTGCTGTGCTGTGGCAGGCGGGGCTTGCCCCGTCGATCGAGGGATCGGATGACGCCACCGGTGGCGGTCTGGCCGTCGGCTCCGGTATCCTGGCCGTGACCACGGGTTTTGGCGAACTCAGCGCCCTGGACCCCGAAACCGGAGACGTGCTGTGGCAACAGAAGCTTGAAGCTCCGGTCAGCGGTGCACCTGCCGTGGCTGACGGCATCGTTTATGTTGGCGGTCGTGATAACCGCGCCTGGGGTGTCGATGCCACCAATGGCAGGGTTAAATGGCAATTGTCGAACAATCCGGAAATCACCGGTGTGCTGGGCTCCGGCAGTCCGGCGTTGACCGACCGGCTGGCCCTGTTCCCCTTCGCCTCGGGCGAGGTCATGGCGGCGCTGCGCAAGTCCGGCGTGCGGGTCTGGTCGGGTGTGGTCAGCGGCGAACGCAGCGGCCGCGCCTATACCGGTGTGCGCGACTTCTCGGGCGTTCCGGTGGTGGCGGACGGCGTGATCTATGCAGGGACGACCTCGGGCCGCCTGGGGGCGATGTCAACCGGTGGCGAGCGCATCTGGACGGCGCGTGAAGGCGCTGCGGATGCGGTCAGCGTGGCCGGCGGTTCGGTTTTTGTCGTCTCGGATCAGGCCGAGCTTCTGCGTCTGGACGCCGAAACCGGCGAGCGCATCTGGGGTGTGCCGCTGCCTTACTACACCAAGGAGCGACAGCGCCGTCGCAAGGGCATTTTCGCCAACTATGGCCCGGTTCTGGCCGGTGGTCGGCTCTGGGTCGGCTCCTCGGACGGCACCCTGCGCGGCTTTGATCCGGTGGACGGCAGCGAAGTGGCCCAGGTGGCGATCCCTGGCGGTGCGGCCTCGCGTCTGTTGGTCGTGAACGGCACTGCATACCTGCTTTCCGGCAAGGGGCAACTTCTGGCTTTGCGTTAAGACGAATTCCCGTGTATGCGGGGCGCTTGATGTGACCCGGAGCCTGTCATGAGCTTTACTCTCGCCATCGTGGGGCGCCCGAATGTGGGCAAATCCACCCTGTTCAACCGCCTCGTGGGCAAACGCCTGGCGCTGGTCGACGACCAGCCCGGTGTGACGCGTGACCTGCGCGAGGGCGAGGCGAAGCTGGGCGACCTGCGCTTTACCGTGATCGATACGGCGGGGCTGGAAGAGGCCACCGACGAAAGCCTGCAGGGCCGCATGCGCCGCCTGACCGAACGTGCGGTGGAAATGGCCGATGCCTGCCTGTTCATGATGGACGCGCGCGCAGGTCTGATGCCCGCCGACGAGGTCTTTGCTGACATCCTGCGCCGCAAGAACGCCCATGTAATCCTGGCCGCCAACAAATCCGAGGGCAAGGCGGGCGACGCGGGCTATTACGATGCCTTCTCGCTGGGCCTGGGCGAACCCATTCGCCTGTCCGCCGAACATGGCGAGGGCCTGGGCGAGCTGATGACCGCGCTGGAGCCCATCGCCGAAGAGTTCGAGGCCCGTGCCGAGGAAACCGCCCCGGTCACCGATGTAGAGATCCCCGAAGGTGAAGACGACGATGAGGCCCCGGCCTATGTCGCCCCGACGGCGGCGAAACCGCTGCAGGTGGCGGTGATTGGTCGCCCGAACGCGGGCAAGTCCACCCTGATCAACAAGCTCATCGGCGAAGATCGCCTGCTGACCGGGCCAGAGGCCGGGATCACCCGCGATTCGATTTCCCTGCGCTTTGACTGGGGCGGTGTGCCGACGCGCATTTTCGACACTGCGGGCATGCGCAAGAAGGCCAAGGTGCAGGAGAAGGTTGAAAAGCTTTCGGTTGCCGACGGTCTTCGCGCGGTGAAATTTGCCGAGGTCGTGGTGGTGCTGCTGGACGCGGCCATTCCCTTCGAACAGCAGGACCTGCGCATCGCCGATCTCGCCGAACGCGAAGGCCGCGCGGTGGTGATCGCGGTGAACAAATGGGACGTGGAGCCCGAGAAACAAGCCAAGCTCAAGGGGCTCAAGGAAGCGTTCAACCGTCTGCTGCCGCAGCTGCGGGGGGCGCCGCTGGTCACGATCTCGGCCAAGACTGGCAAGGGTATGGACCGGCTGCAGGCCGCCGTGATGCGTGCGCATGAGACTTGGAACCGCCGCGTCAGCACCGCGCGCTTGAACCGCTGGCTGACGGAAATGTTGCAACAGCACCCGCCCCCCGCACCGGGCGGCCGCCGGATCAAGTTGCGCTACATGACCCAGGTTAAGACCCGCCCGCCCGGGTTCGTCGTCATGTGTTCCCACCCGGACAAGTTGCCGGACAGCTATTCGCGCTACCTGATCAACGGACTGCGCGAGGATTTCGACATGCCGGGCACGCCCATTCGCCTGACCATGCGCGGGCAGGGGGATCAGAACCCTTACAAGAACAAGAAGAAATCCACGCCCTCGCGCCTGCGCAAGCACCTGGGCAAGGGCCGCGCGGACGAGAAATGATCACGACATGAAAAAGGCCGCCCCACCGGGCGGCCTTCGTCGTTTCCGGGTGTCTCCGGGTCAGTTCAGATATGGCAACGGGTCGACCGAGGTCGTGCCTTCGCGCACCTGGAAATGCAGGAAGGCGGGCGAGCCTGCGCGCACTTCGGCCAGCTTGTCGCCGCGCTTGACCCGGTCGCCCTTTTCCACCGCGATGCCGTCGATATTTGCATAGACGGTCAGTACGTTGTTTGGGTGGCGCACGACCAGGATCGGCACCTGGTCGGTGTCGCGGGTGATCGCGGCCACGGTGCCGTCGGCGGCGGCGCGCACGGCGCTGCCCGCGCTGGCGGCGATGTCGATCCCATCTGTACGCCCTTTTTCAAACGGCCGGGTGATGCGCCCGTCCACCGGCATGGCCATGCGGGCGCTCGAGGCTGTCGTGCGGTCCTCGCCCAGGTCCGGGCTGTCCGGCGCCTCGGTGGTGGCCGACGGGGTTTCATCCGGCAGCGGGGTCGCGGCCGAGGGCGGCGTGGGCGTCGGGCTGCCTTCGCCCGGGTCGGTCACACGGGCCTCGCGCACCGGTTCCTCGGTCACCGGCGGGATCAGCAGGTACTGGCCCTCGCGCACGGTCAGCGCTGCGCCCAGACCGTTCCAGTCGGCAAGGGCACGGACAGACACGCCATAGAGACGTGCGATGGAATAGGCGGTCTCGCCCCGGGCGACCTGGTGGCGCACCGGTTCTTCGCCTGTTGGCGCATCGCTGCGGCCCGCTGTGCCGCCGGTATCGGCGCGGTCGATTGCGTCACCAGCCAGGGTGGTGATGTCGATGTCGTCTGACGGGCGGATCACCCCGGTTGACGGTTCGGCCACGCGGCGGGGCAGGGCGACCAGCTCGCCGTCCCGCAGAGGGGCCTCGGCGGGCAGGCCGTTGAACCGTGCCAGTTCAGCAGCGGGCAGGCCGATGCGGCTTGCCAGTGTTGTGACCGTGTCTCCACGGCGCGCCACGGCGACCTGGTAATTCGGATAGGAGATGATGCCCCGCGCATCCGGGTCAGGCCGGGGCGCGGTGGCCGCCCGGGCCGCGCCCGAGGTGTCGAACCCGCCGCCGAAACGGCGCAGGTCCATGTCGAAATTCGTGTCACAGGCCGTCAGCAGCATCAGGCCGCCGCCCAGCAGAACGGTTTTCAGGGAAGGTTTCGGCAGCGATGCCATTGCTCGGTCCTCATGATCAGGCCCCTTGTTGTCCGTCTTATGCGGGGCTTTCATACTTTGTATTCTCGCCGGTTACTCCTGCCCCAACCCTTCCAGAAGGGGCACGAACCGCACCGGCAGCAGTTCTTCGTAGTCGTATCCCGTGTCGTGGCGCGTGACCTTGATCAGGCTTTGCACCGCGTCCGACTGGCCCACCGGCAGCACCATGATACCGCCAACGGCGAGCTGGGCCAAGAGGGGGCCGGGCGGGTCTTCGGCCGCCGCGGTGACCAGGATCTTGTCAAACGGCGCCTGGTCCGGCAGGCCGCGCGTGCCGTCCGAGGTCATGGCGGTGATATTGTGCAGATCGAGCGCTTCGAAATGCACCCGCGCCTCGCGCACCAGGCGGCGGTAGCGATCCACCGTGTAAACCCGGCGTGCCAGCTTGGCGAGGATCGCGGCCTGGTAGCCGGAGCCGGTGCCGATCTCCAGCACCTTGTCGCGGGGCTGGAGCTTCAGCGCCTGGGTCATGATGCCCACGACCGAAGGCTGGCTGATGGTCTGGCCGCAGGCGATGGGCAGCGGCATGTCCTCGTAGGCGCGTTCGGAAAACAGCCCCTTGATGAAGGGTGCGCGGTCGACTTCCTCCATCGCGGTCAGGACACGCGGGTCGGTCACCCCATGCGAGCGCAGGGCAAAAAGGAACTGCATCTTGCGTTCCGCATCCGCCCCAGGGTTCATCATTCGAACAGCCCTCCGAGCTTGCTCACCACGTCATGGGCGGTCAGATCCGCGCGCATCGGCGTGACCGAAGCATAGCCCTCCAGGTTCGCTGTTGCATCGGTTCCGGGCGTGCAGGCGCCATGCTGCGGCCCCCCCTTGATCCACAGGAACTTGCGTCCCGAGGGGGATTTATGTGGTTCGACCGAAAAGAAGGTGCCTTCGCGCCGACCTTGAGCGACCAGGCGCGTCCCCTTGACCTCGGCGGCGGGCAGGGGCGGGAAGTTCACGTTATAAAACAGCCGGTAATCGGCACCGTGGTCCCAAGGGGCCTGATCGAGTAGGCGGCGCACGATGGTGGCGCCATGGGTGGCGGCGGCCTCGAACGGGTCGTCGGCATCCACGTTGGCGGGACCGTAGTATTGCGACAGGGCCACGGCGGGAATGTCCTGGAGTGCGGCTTCCATCGCCGCGCCGATGGTGCCGGAGTAAAGCGTGTTCTCGGCCGCGTTGTTGCCCCGGTTCACGCCCGAGATCACCAGGTCCGGGCGTTCGGGCATCACGTCATAAAGCGCGGTCAGCACGCAATCGGCCGGGCTGCCCTCGGCGGCAAAGCGGCGCTCGCCCAGCTGGGCGACCATGAACGGATGCGTATAGCTGATGCAATGGCCGACGCCGGATTGCTCAAAGGCGGGGGCAACGGTCCAGACCTCGCCATCGGGGCCCGC
The DNA here is from genome assembly GCF_965228805.1 of Aliiroseovarius sp. NCBI lineage: Bacteria > Pseudomonadati > Pseudomonadota > Alphaproteobacteria > Rhodobacterales > Paracoccaceae > Aliiroseovarius > Aliiroseovarius sp. The sequence continues at coordinate 3,032,540 of NZ_CBDDIE010000003.1, forward strand.
GATCTCTTCGGCGATGGCCTGGGCGACCTTCAGCCCGGGGGCGTTGATGCCGTCGTCATTGGTGATGAGAATGCGCATGGGATGACCCCGTTCTGTCTCTGCTCGCCTACCTCAATAGGCGAGCGCGGGGCGGGCGGCAAGCGTTGCGAGACGGCCAGGCTGCGACACCCGCGCCCATCTGTCGGAACCGGTGGGGGAGGTCCGCCTTTTGCCCTCGGGCAAAAGGCGCCACGCCCAAGGCGCGACAAGCCTCGCAGAGGCGCAGGCCGCGGCGCGGGAGCCCGCTGGACGGGCAAAATTATTGCAATAATTTTCGGTGGCGCGGCGATGGCACGGCCCTGGGGGGCCGTGCGTGGCGCGATGGCCTCAGATCAACCCGGCGTCGCCCAGGATGCGTTTGGCCTCGTCCTGGGCCGAGGCGAGCTGGTTGCGGTCCTCGCCCGGGAAGAAACGGGTGCGCATGACGGTGGCGAGCGGCTTGGGCTCGGCGACGATCACGCGCGGACCGATCTTGGCGTTTTCGGCGGCCCAGCTCTTCACCATCGCCACCTGCGCTGCCTTGGTCGCGCCGTAGCCTGCAAAGAACTTCTGTCCCGCACGGTCATCGGCAAAGAACAGTGCGGTGCCGGTATCATCCATCAGCGCGTCGACCATAAGGATCAGGTTGCGCGTGGCCTCGACATTGGTGGTCCAGGCCCGGTTCCAGCCCTTGTCATCCAGCGAGGGGGTCGGCATCAGCGCAGGGCCGTAGATCGCCGTATGGGCCCAGATGTCCACACCGCCCCAGCGGTCATGCACCGATCGGCACAGATGCGCCATCGCGCCCTTGTCGGTCACATCCATCGGCGCCAAGGTCGCCTGTCCGCCCGCGGCCTGGATCTTGTCATCCAGCTCTTCCAGCGCGCCGGTGGTGCGACCCACAGCGATGATGTGATGGGTTGGGGCAAGTGCCAGCGCCAGGGCGGCGCCCAGGCCGCGCGAGGCGCCGGTGATGAGGGCGGGTTTGCGGGTGTCATCGGTCATGGGGGCGGTTTGGGCCAGAAGCGCTGGGGCGTCAAGCGTGAAGGTGTCGCGCTTGGTGGGGCAAGAGGTCAGCTGCCCGGAAGGATCATCTCCTGCACCTGGCTGCCCTTGGCCAGCAGGAGCCGCCCGACCTCGATCGCCTGGATCTTGCCGCCCTCCAGCCGGTCGCCGACTTCCAGGCTTTGCACCCGGCCCCCGGCCATGCGCACGAGCGCGCGCATCTCGCCATTGGCACCGGCGGTGCCGATCAGCATCGCGCGCGACCGTTTCAGTGCGGCGTTCTGCGTGGCTTCATCCTTGACGATCTGCGGCGTGTCGGTCGTGCCCATGGGGCTCTCCATTCCAGTGGCTGGAACCGGGCATCTGGGGAGGGGTAGGGCGAATTGGAAGACAGACGCGGGCGCTGTGCGGGGTGTCGGCGGGATTTTGCCGCATTGCAGCATTGTTTTGGCAAGACCTCGCCGGGTCTTGTTTTATTGGACAATCACGGCGCGAGGGGCGGCGAAGGGGCTCGCCGTGTCACAGCTTGTCGAGGAATGAAAGCTGATATTTGTGGGGCTTTCGCTTCCGCACACCCGGTTTGGGTTCGGCTTGTTTAATAAATTCGGTTGGAGCCGTCATTTTGCAGCCAGTTGGCAGAAGGTCTAGGGGCGTCTACTGTCCGCCTGAATGGCATAAGAACTCGACTAACAAGGGGTCGGAAATGGGATATGCGCTTACCACGCGACATTACAATGCGCTCGAGAAGCTTCGCGAGGAATGTGACTATGAGGATTCTCGAACCCTAAGCAGAGAGAATTATGTCTGCCGCAACACGCTGTCGCCAGACATTGGTGAAAAGACACTCTCAGACCTCGAAGGTTGGGAGTTGATTGTGGCCGGCACTGTCGCGTGGTCTGGAAATCTGGGTTATCGCATCACCGACCTTGGGTGTCGCGAGTTAGAGGCACGGCCGTCGAAGAGGCGCAGCTCGAAACCCAACCGAACGCTGCGCCAGGCCCCTCCGCGACTAGAAACGCTAAAGGGACGGCTGGAGCGCTAGAACGGAAGGAGGCAGGCGTCGCCACCCGCCTCGTCTTCATCAGGTGAGACTATTCCGCCGCCGCCATCTTGAAGCCCTTGTTCAACATGTCCGCCGGCGCCACCGGATATTCGCCCGAGAAACAGGCGTCGCAGTACTGCGGGCATTCGCTGTCGCGGCCCTGGGCCTCGCCCACGGCGCGGTAGAGCCCGTCGAGCGAGATGAACTTGAGGCTGTCCACCGCCAGGTGGTCGCGCATCTCGTCCTCCGTCATGGTGGCGGCCAGCAGTTTCTCGCGCTGGGGTGTGTCGACACCGTAGAAACAGGGCCAGGCTGTGGGCGGGGAGGCAATGCGGAAATGCACCTCCTTGGCGCCAGCGTCCAAGATCATGTCCTTGATCTTGCGGCTCGTGGTGCCGCGCACCACGGAATCATCGACCAGGATCACGCGTTTGCCCTGGATCAGCGCCCGGTTCACGTTCAGCTTCAGACGAACGCCCATGTTGCGGATGTGCTCGGTCGGTTCGATGAAGGTGCGGCCCATGTATTGGTTGCGGATGATGCCCATCGCATAGGGGATGCCGCTTTCCTGGCTGTAACCGATCGCCGAGGCGACGCCGCTGTCCGGCACGGGGCAGACCAGGTCGGCGTCCACCGGGGCTTCGCGGGCCAGTTCCACGCCGATCTGGCGGCGGGTTTCATAGACCGACCGCCCGCCAATGATCGAGTCGGGGCGCGAGAAATAGACATGTTCGAAGATGCAGAAGCGCGAGGGCTGCGGGCGGAACGGGTAATGGCTTTCGACGCCATCTTCGGTGATCACGACCATTTCACCCGGTTCGATCTCGCGGATGAACTTGGCGCCGATGATGTCCAGCGCACAGGTTTCCGAGCTCAGCACCCAGCCTTCGCCCAGCTGGCCCAGCACCAGCGGGCGCACGCCCAGCGGGTCGCGCACGCCCATCAGCTTGGTGCGGGTCATGGCGACGACCGAAAACGCGCCTTCGACGCGGCGCAGGGCGTCTTCCATGCGTTCGGGGATGTTGCGTTGCAGCGAGCGTGCCATCAGGTGGATGATGCATTCGCTGTCCGACGAGCTCTGGAAGATCGAGCCGCGCTCGATCAACTCCTTGCGCAGGGCTTCGGCGTTGGTGATGTTGCCGTTATGGGCAATCGCAGCGCCGCCCATGGAAAACTCGCCAAAGAAGGGCTGCACGTCGCGGATGACGGCGCCCTTGGACCCGGCGGTGGAGTAGCGCACATGGCCGATGGCCAGCGGCCCCGGCAGGGTCTTCATCAGGCTTTCCGAGGTGAAGTTGTCGCGCACGTAGCCGAAGCGGCGGGCGGAGTTGAACCCGTGTTCCGGGTCATGCACGACGATGCCGCCGGCCTCTTGGCCGCGGTGTTGCAGCGCGTGCAACCCGAGGGCTACGAAGTTTGCCGCATCGGCCAAGCCGATCACGCCGAAAACGCCGCACTCCTCTTTCAGTTTATCATCATCGAAAGGGTGAGCGGGGGGCATGGCAGGCAGCATGGGCAGCGGCTCCGAATCCGTGGTCGTGGATGCCCCCCTCTTAGAGGGTCGCGCACCCGCTGTCACCAATCATCCGTGCGAATGTGAATGCTTTGTGACGGTCCGGGGGGACGTTGGGGGCAAGGAGTCGCCGCCCGGCTGCGTGCTTTGGGGAAGTTGGGGCGGTAACGATCCACCCAGGGTTTACGCGGGGCGATCCTGCCGCCCCGCTGAGTCACTCAGCCTGACGGGCAATCAGCCCTCGCAATGGGCAACCAGAGTGTTGAACCGCTCCAGGATCCAGCCCGGCGCGTCGCTGGGGATCTGGTCGTTGATCCGGTCCTGCATGCGCGAGAAGACCTTGGCGGTGCGGCTGTTATCGACCATGTCGATCGTGTCGGCGGTCACCACGCGGTCATAGATCACAAGGGCAATCGCCACCAGAAGCACGCCGCGCAGCACGCCGAAGAGGAAGCCCAGACCCTGGTCCAGACCGCCCAGGGCCGAGCGTTGCACGACCGAGGAAAACAACGGCGTGAAAAGCGACACGACCACCAGCGACAGGGCCAGAACGCCCGCGAAGGCCACCAGCAGGGTCAGCTCGCAGCTATCGGCAAAGAACTCGTTCACCACCGGGATTTCCTTGACCAGCGGCGCGGCGGCCGGAGCAAAGACATAGGCCAGGATGGCGGCGGCGATCCAGCCGGCGATCGACATGCCCTCGCGCACGAAGCCGCGCGAATAGGCCAGGATGGCCGAGATGAGGATGACACCGGCAACGACGCCGTCGATGATCGTGAACGCTTCCATGTATCTTCCTCTCGGGCCTTTCCCGTTGCGGACCGGTCACCCGGCCCCGAAAATCTCGCCGACAAAACCAGCCAAATCCGGCATTTTTTGGACGCTCAGGCCCGGCTTGTCCCCAATCTTGCTGCGCGCTGGCGCTATGGCAGAGGAAAAACCAAGTTTTTGCGCCTCTTTCAAGCGGTTTTCGGTCTGGCCCACCGGACGCAGGGCGCCGGAGAGGCTGATTTCGCCGAAAACAACCGTATCCTTGGGCAGGGCCGCGTCCTCGCGCGCCGACAGAAGCGCGGCGGCAACCGCCAGGTCCGCGGCAGGTTCCGAGATTTTCATCCCGCCCGCCACGTTCAGGTAGACATCGAGCCCGGCGAAGGGAATGCCGCAGCGCGCTTCCAGCACCGCCAGGATCATCGCCAGGCGCCCGCTGTCCCAGCCCAGCACCGAGCGGCGCGGTTGCGAATGCGGGGAGGGGGCGACAAGGGCTTGGAGTTCGACCAGAACGGGCCGCGTGCCCTCGATCCCGGCGAAGACGACCGATCCGGGCGCCGGTTCCTCGCGGTCCGACAGGAACAGGGCCGAGGGGTTGGCGACCTCGGACAGGCCCCGTCCGGTCATCTCGAACACACCGATTTCATCCGCCGGGCCAAAGCGGTTCTTGACCGCGCGCAGGATGCGGAACTGGTGGCCGCGCTCGCCCTCGAAATAGAGCACCGTATCGACCATGTGTTCGACGACGCGAGGCCCGGCGATCTGGCCATCCTTGGTGACGTGGCCCACCATGATCACGGCGATCCCCTTGCGTTTCGCGAAGGTGGTCAGCTCATGCGCGGCAGACCGCACCTGGCTGACCGACCCGGGGGCGGAATCCACGTTGTCCGCCCACATGGTCTGGATCGAATCGATGATCACCAGGTCGGGGTTTTCTGCCTCCAACGTGGTCAAGATGTCGCGCAGGTTGGTCTCGCAGGCCAGTTGCACGGGGGCCTGTTGCAGCCCCAGCCGCTGCGCCCGCATGCGCACCTGGGCGGTGGCTTCCTCACCCGAGATATAGAAGGTTTTCAATCCCTTGTGGGCAAACTGTGCGGCGGCCTGCAAGAGCAGCGTCGATTTGCCGATGCCCGGATCGCCGCCCACCAGGATGGCCGAGGAAGGCACCAACCCGCCGCCCAGCACCCGGTCGAGTTCATCCACGCCTGCCATGGTGCGCGGCGGCGGGGTTTCCTCGGTGGCCAGGTCCGTCAGCGCCAATCGCGACCCGCGCTTGTTGCCCAGGGACTTCGACGAGGGGCCTGCCGACAGCGGTGCCTCTTCGACGATGGAGTTCCATTCGCCACAGGCGTCACAGCGCCCGGACCACTTGGAATGGGAGGCGCCGCAGGCGCTGCAGGTGAAGGAATTGCTCTTTGCCATCTGGGCTTTGTGCCTTACCCGCGCTTGGCGGTCAAATGGCTGATGACCAGCGAGGCGAGAATGCAGGCGGTAAAGGCGTAAAGGCCCCAGGCGGTCTCGATCTTGGCCATGCCGACGCCCTTGATGATGACGATGTAAAGCGCGATCAGGAAGACATCCGCCATCGCCAGCTTGCCCAGCCAATTGAGCACGGGCAGCACCTTGCGGCGCAGCATCCCGAACTGAATCAGGGCCACGCCCAGCACCTTCAGGATTGGTGCGAAAATGGCGAAGAAAGTGACCAGTAGGGCCAGCAGCACATCCGTGCCCCAGAGCGCCTGGAGGCCCGAGACCACGCTGACCTCCTTGAGGCCAAAGAGTGGCAGGTTCCACCCGGCCCGCATCAGCGGCGCGAACCAGGACAGGGGGAAGGCGATGAGCAGGGCGAGGTTCAAGTAACGCATGGGTTTCCTATGAAAACAGATACGTGGTGACCGAGAGGGCGGTCGGGACAATCAGACAAAGGGTGAGGCCAAGCGTGCCCCAACTCCCACGCATGTAATCCGCGATCAGGATCGTGGGCAAGGCCGTGATGGACGCAAGAAACACCGCGGCAGCAACGGGGAGTGAAAAGACTGCGGGATGGCTTGATGCCCAAAGGGGCAGAGCGTTCCACCAGATCAGAAGAGCCAGCGCGATCAGTCGCAGGAAGATCCGTCTCTCGCGGCTTCGGTCCGACCACCGGGCTAAGCGCAGGGGGAGGTACAGAAGCGCCTCAAACACCAGCTCTGCGATGAACGAAATCAAACCAACTCCCAGCTCTCCCACGGAACCTCCAATAACAACTCCACTCATGGATGTAGGTCGCAGGTAGGGTATGTCCAGAAATCCGTGACGGGGAAAAATCCGGACAAAACAACAGCCGGGGCATGGCAATCGCGCGTCCCCGGCTGTCGTCGCGAGTTCAGAGCGGGAAATGATCCACCCTTTGCAAGCAACTCAGTTCCACAATGACTTGGCTTGGCCCTGGGGGCCTGCTGAACAACTCGTCACCAATCTTCCCCATACGGGCCGCCTTGCAAAACCCTTGTTTTCAAGGGTGGGCGGCCTGTCAGAAGTGTACCGTAGAAGGAAGGTTTCGATAATCCGGTTTCTTGGAACCAGTGCACGGGTGGGTTGTCGGACTGTTGAGTGGAGCGAGACAATACTCGCCTAGCGCGGGCATTGTCGGTTGGAGGCTATCGCACTGCTTCAATCGGGCCTTCGGCGCGGCCGTGGATGAATTGCTCGACATAGGGGTCGGGACTTTCGTCCATCTCGGCGACAGGCCCGGTCCATTGGATGACGCCTTCGTGCAGCATGGCGACCTTGTCGGCAATGGCGCGCACCGAGGACATGTCGTGGGTGATCGTCATGGCCGTCGCGCCCATTTCAACCACGATCTCGCGGATCAGCTCGTTGATCACGCCAGCCATGATCGGGTCGAGCCCGGTGGTGGGTTCGTCGAAGAAGATGATCTCGGGCTCGGCGGCGATGGCGCGGGCCAGGCCCACGCGTTTCTGCATGCCGCCGGACAGTTCGGCGGGCAGCAGGTCGGCCACGTCCGGTTTGAGGCCCACACGGCGCAGTTTCTCGATCGCGATCTCGCGGGCTTCCGTCTTGGGGCGGGCAAGGGAGCCGCGCAACAGGCGGAAGGCGACGTTCTGCCAGACCGGGAGTGAATCGAACAGTGCCGCGCCTTGAAAGAGCATGCCGAAACGGGCCAGGAAGGCGTCACGCTCTGCGCGGGCCACGTCCTGTCCGTCCAGCAGGATGGTGCCCGCATCAGGTGTCATCAGGCCCAAGATACATTTCAGCAGCACGGACTTGCCGGTGCCCGACCCGCCGATCACCACCATGCTTTCGCCCTTGGGGATGGTCAGGTTGACCCCTTGCAAGACCCGTTTGGGGCCAAAGTGCTTATGGACGTCGCGAAGTTCGATCATTGGGTAAAGAACAGGTTGGTGAGCAGGAAGTTGGCGGCAAGGATCAGCACGGCGGCGGCAGCGACCGAGGTTTTGGTGGCCCGGCCCACGCCCTGGGCGCCGCGGCCCGATTGCATGCCGTGGTAGCAGCCCATCACGGTGGCAATGCCGCCGAAGGCCGCGCCCTTGACCAGAGACGAGACGATATCGGCGGCTTCCAGGAAATCCCAGGTGTTCTTGATATAGGTGCCGGGTGCAAAACCCAGCTGCCCGGTGCCGACCAGGAAGCCACCCCAGATGCCGATGATATCGCCCACGGCGACCAGAACCGGCACGGTGATCAAACCCGCCAGCACGCGCGGTGCGGTCAGGTATTTCATCGGGTGGGTCGACAGGGTGACCAGAGCGTCGATCTGCTCGGTCACTTTCATCGTGGCGATCTCGGCGGCGATGGAGGAGGTCACGCGGGCGGCGACCATGAGGCCCACCAGCACCGGACCCAGCTCGCGCACCATGCCGATGGCGACGATCTGGGGCACCACGGCTTCCGCCGAGAAACGCTGACCACCGGCGTAGATCTGAAGCGCCAGCGCGCCGCCGGTAAAGATCGCAGTGAGGCCGACAACGGGCAGCGAGAACCAGCCGACATTCATCAGCGCGTTCAGAAACTCACGCGGGTAGAACGGCGGGCGCAGGATGTGGCTCAATGCCTCGAGCGCAAACAGGGTGATCCGTCCGACCGAGGCGAGCGCGGCCAGAACCCAGCGGCCGAGGGCCGCGAGAGGTGCCGTGAGGATCACTGGCGGCCTCGGGCGTAGCGACGCGCGTAGCGGGCGCCCAGTTGGGTCAGGATCTCGTATCCGATGGTGCCAGCCACATCTGCCAGGTCATCTACGCTCTGATTGTTGCCAAGCATGGACAGGGATTTCGGTTTTTCGCGCAGATGGGTCACGTCTACGCCGATCAGGTCCATCGAGACGCGACCCACGATCGGGCAAGGCTCGTCCTCGTGAAACAGCACTGCCTGGTTCGAGATGTGGCGCTGCAGCCCGTCCGCATAGCCTCCCGAGACGGTTGCGATACGTGAGGGGCGCTCGGCCTCCCAACCATTGGCGTAGCCGACCGTTTCGCCGGGGGCGAGGTCGCGAATCTGGATCACGGGCAGGTCGAGGAAGGCGACCGGCTTGGCCTCTTCATAAGGCAGGCCGCCATAGAGGCCGATGCCCGGGCGGGTCAGGTCGAAATGATAGTCCGGGCCCAGCAGGATGCCGCCGGTGGCAGCCAGTGAGCGAGGCACGTCGATCCCGTCGGTCATCTCGTGGAAGGCCGCGAGCTGACGGGCATTCATTGCGTGGTCTGGCTCGTCGGCGCAGGCGAGGTGGCTCATCACAAGGCTTGGCCCCTGCGCAAGCGCAATGGGGGCGATGGCCGCCCATTCGCCCGGCTCCATGCCCAGACGGTTCATGCCGGTATCGAGCTGGATGCCGAAGGCATGGCCAGGCAGTGCCTCGAAATGGCGGGTGAGCTGGTCCATGGAGTTCAGCATCGGCACCAGGTTCAGGTCGTGGATCATGTCCGTGTCGCCGGACATGTGGCCGGAAAAGACGCTGATCTCCGGTCCCGGGCCCAAGGCCTCGCGCAGGGTGGCGCCTTCTTCGGCCACCGCCACGAAGAAACGGCGCGCGCCCGCCGCGGCCAGGGCCCGGCCGACCTTGGCCACACCCAGCCCGTAGGCATCTGCCTTTACCACGGCGGCGGTTTGTACCGTCTCGCCACTCATACCGTCCAGCGCACGCCAGTTGGCGGCGATGGCATCAAGGTCAATCGTCAAACGTCCTGTGCTCATGACAGGGGTTTTTGACAGGCCCGCGCGCAAGGTCAAGGGAAAAGGCCGAGCCCGGATGGGGAAGCGTTTTCCGACCCGGAAGACGGATCGGAATTCGCATCGAATTCCGGCGCCGTCAGGCCAGCGTCGTCTCGATCCGGCTGGAGGCCTCCAGGGTCTTGTGCACGGGGCATTTGTCGGCAATCTCCAACAGCTTCGCCCGTTGCTCCGCGTCGAGCGGTCCTTCAAGGTGGATCTCGCGCCGGAAAGTGTCGATCTTGGCGCTGGTGCCATTGCCTGCGTCCTGGGCGTGGACCTTGTCATGGGTCACGTCCACGCGCACGCCTTCCAGCGGCCAGCCCTTGCGCCGCGCATACATGCGGATGGTCATCGAGGTGCAGGCGCCCAGCCCCGAGGCTAGGAAACCATAGGGCGACATGCCCTTGTTGGTGCCGCCATAGGCCAAAGGTTCATCCGCAAGCGCATGGTGCGATGGGCCCGAGGTCACATCCTGCAGGAAACCGTCCGGGTCCGCCTCGACCACACGCACCACGCCTTCGGGTGCACCAATGGGCGGTGCGGGGGGCGTCAGGGTCATGTAACGCTGCGCCCAGGCGGCGATCACGTCGGCGGCGTATTCGGCATCCTCGCCACGCGACAGCAGGTGGTCGGCGTCATCCAGGGTGACGAAGCTTTTTGGATGTTTGGCGGTGACGAAGATCTCCTGCGCGTTTTCGATGCCCACGATGGCGTCGCGCGGGGCGTGCAATACCAGAAGCGCCGCGCCCAGGCCACGGATGGCCGGTTGCAGGCTGGCCTCGGCGATATCGTCCAGGAACCCCTTGCCAATGCGCAAGGGACGACCGCCCAAATTGACCTCGGCCACGCCCTCGCGGGCGATTTCCTCGACTTTTTCGCCGAAGTTGTGGGCCACATGATCGGGCGCCGCCGGGGCGCCGATGGTGACAACGGCCTCGACCCCGATCTCGGGCGCGGCCTTCAGCACCGCGGCCCCGCCCAGACTGTGTCCGATCAACAGGCTCGGTTTCATGCCACGCGCGGTCAGTGCCAGGGCGGCCCGGGTCAGGTCGGTGACATTCGACGTGAAGGAGGTGTTTTCAAACTCGCCACCCGAATGGCCAAGGCCGGTAAAGTCGAAGCGCAGCACGGCGATGCCCGCAGCGGTCAGGCGGGCGGCAATGCGGCGGGCGGCCAGGATATCCTTGCCGCAGGTAAAGCAATGGGCAAACAGCGCCGTGGCCAGATGCGGCCCATCCGGCAGATCCAGCCGCGCCGCCAGATCGGCGCCGTCATGGCCGGGGAAGGTGAACTTTTCGGTTTTCATAGATGGTCCTTTCGCTTGGTCCCGAGGGTGGGGACACAAGCGGGGCGAGACAAGAGCAGGGAGGCCCGTGTCACGCCCCTGTGAAAGGAGGTGACCCGAAGGGGCGGATCAGGCCTCGCCCATCAGAACCGGGTCGAACGGGTAGGTTGTCAGGTTCTCGAACCCGTCCTCCGTCACCAGCACTTGATCTTCGAGCTTGATCGAGAAGGCGCCGCCCTCTTCGCCCACCAGCGCCTCGACACAGAGCACCATGCCTGGCTCCAGCGCATAGTCGTAGGAGCCTTCGACATAGTGGTCCGGATAGGCCACCAGCGGCCATTCATCGCATAGGCCGACCCCGTGCATCAGACAGCCGTATTTCTGGTTCCAGAATTTATCATCCAGCCGGTGGGAGTTCTGCACGAGCTCGGGAATGGTCACGCCGGGCTTCAGCATCTGCATATTGGTCTGGATGTGCTCATGGGCGTGTTGCATCGCGTAGATCATTGAGTTCGTGGGTTTTTCATCGCCGATCCACCAGGTTCGGCTGATGTCTACGCAGATGCCGTAAGCGCCGATAAGATCGGTGTCGAAGGCTATGATCTCGTTCGGTCGGGTGATGCGCGGGCCGCATTCCTGAAACCACGGATTGGTGCGCTGGCCCGAGGTCAGAAGCCGCGTTTCGATCCATTCTCCGCCGCGCTTGATGTTTTCGGCATGCAGAACCGCCCAGATGTCATCTTCCGAGGTCTGGCCTTGCGGCACCATCTCGCGAGCAAAGGCCTCCATGGCGGCCACCGACAGCTCGCAGGCATGGCTGGCGCAGCGCATCGCCAGGATCTCGTCCGGCCCCTTCACGGCGCGGGATTTCTCGGTGACCTCTTCCCCCTCCATGATCTCGAACCCCTGCGCTTCCAGCGCGCGCAGCCCGTGCAGCATGATCTTGTCCACCGCCAGGCGCTTGTTGCCGCCTGCGTGTTCCTCGATCAGCACGCGCACTTCGTTCGAGAAGACATCGGCGGCGATATCCACCTTGTCGCCCCGGTCGAAATAGAACAGGTCCGCGCCGGAGCGTTGCTCGCGCACCAGCGGGTTGAAGGTGCTGAGGAAGGGCGAGTTCTTGTAGTCCCAGATCACCATGTAACCATCAGCGCAGAGCAATACGGCGCGGAAGGGATTGTGCGTGTTCCACAGCTGCATGTTGGTACTGTCGGTCGCATATCGGATGTTCAGCGGGTCGAACATCAACAGCCCGCCATAGCCACGATCAATGATGTGCTGACTCAGCCTTTTCCAGCGGTGTTCGCGCATGCGCTCGAGGTTCGGCAGCGCCAGCCCCGCAGCGTCCCATTCGCGAAAGGCCAGTTGGGTCGGGCCAATCTCGATCCGATCATTGTCATTGGGCGAGCCGTCGCCCAGGTGGTCTCCGCGGGTCGGATCGATTTTGCGGCGGTCGCGGTAATGCTGATCCATGGCTGGTCCTCCCTGTGTCGGTTTGACGCTAGGGATTGGTCGGGGTCTTGCTTTCCCGTTTGCGGCAGACCAATGTCGGCTTCGGGCCAGCGGGGGATAGCAAGCGAATGGTCGAAATTTGTCAAAAGGAATTGCCGGTCAAACCGTGGCGCGAGGATCGTACGCGCCGCTTGCCGGGGATCAGCCCGGTGATGCCGGGAGAATGGTTGATGGTCGATGACGCCTATTCGGCGCAAATGGCCCACAAGGCGCGGTTGCTTGCGGATCGTGGCAACAAGGTGCTGCGTATCGAAGACAGCGCCCGCCCGGCGGCGGAGGAGTTGCTGGAGCGTATCCTTTACGAGCTGGTGGCCCTGCCCGGGTTTTCGGTTGGGGTACAAGAGGTGTCCTGCCCGGACGGGCGTATTGTCGCCTTGGATCGTGACCTTCCCCTGGAAACCTGTTCAGCGCTCGTGCAGGAGGATCTGATCCTGCTGGAACGGCCGGAGGGCCAGGACGAGCATGTCATGACTGCCGCACTACTGGCCTTTCCGGCCAGCTGGATGTTGGCGGAGAAATACCTCAAGCCGCTGACCCTGATCCATACGCCGGTGCCGGAGTATGCGGGCGATATTGCCAAGCGGGTGCAGCGGCTGTTTGACGGCATTCACCCAGACCGGCCCATGTGGCGGGCGAACTTTCTGACTTATGGCGATCCGGAGCTGCATCAGCCACGGTGTGAGGCCGACAAACGCCCTCTGCACGAGGATGGGCCGCGTTGGATGCGGGTGGAACGTCAATGCATGCTGCGCCTGCCTATCACCCGGGCGGTGGTGTTTTCCATTCACACCTATGTGTTGCCCTGGACCCAGCTTGACCCAGCGGACCGGCGCATGCTGGAGACCTTGAACGGGTAGCCTAGGCTGCCGAGGGACCTGTGGGGCGCGGGCCGGTACCGGGCTGGGGACGGATGGCGAGCGGGGCCTGCGCTGCCGGGATCAGGTCGATCCGATTGACCTCGGGCGCGTGGGCGATCCGGTAGCTTTGGCCCGCGTGGTGAAAGCTCTGACCTCGCACCAGGTCGGGGCTGTGACGCGCTGCGGTCAGGAACGCCAGGGCGGCCCTTCTTACCACATCACGCGGCATGCCGCACAAGCGGGCGTGCAGATCCTGCCCGATCCAGAGCCGCGCACCGTCGAATGCGAGCGAGGGCACGCGGCGCGGGCCGGTCGCCTCGTCCATGACGCTTACGAACAGGGACAGGGGTTCGATGTCGGGAGAGAGGGCATCCAGTGCAGCGCGTTGCATCAGCAGGCCGGTCGGGCCCCACAGCATGGCCTGAGGGGGATGTCGTCGGGCCAGGGTCTGGCTGGCCCGAAGCGCCAGGCGCAGAGCTTGGCGGTGGGTTGCGTCTCTCTGATCCGGCAGGTTGACATGCAATGCGATCCGCGCTCCGTGTCGACTGACAATGCCCAGCAGAGCCGCTCGATTGGCAGGAGTGGTGTCCTGTGGGATCGTGCCAACGAAGGCCTCGCCGCCCAGCGGGCTGTCATCGGCGTCAAGTCGCAGGTCCAGCCCTGGCCTGTCCTCGGTGGACAGGCACCCGTCCCGCAAACCGGCCTCAAGCTTCGCAATATGAGCCTTGGGCAGCGCGGGATAGAGATATGTGACGACAAGTGCGGTCATGGCGCTGAGCCAGAAGACTCAGGCGTACAGCGGGGTCGTGACGAAACGACCGTCCTGCCAGTGACGAATGCGCTTGACCCGCCCGGCGGCGACCCGCGGGGACAGGGCGCTTTGCGACAGCCCATCGGCACGGAAGGATTTAACCAGCCGCGTCTCGGCCATCTGCGCCTGAAGGCGATACATCGGGGTCTGCTGAATGCTTGCATAGGTGCTCATTGTTACTGCCTCACATGTTTTCTGGTTTTGCACTGGCAACAATCGCAGGGCATTGCGGTGCGGATTTGGAAACAGTAGGGCTTTTTGAGGCGAATTTCGGCGTGGTTTCGCCACATTCAGCCTGCTGCGTAGGGCGGTCCGGCGCCCGTTCTCCAGGGTCAGGAAACAATGCGCGGGCCAGCAAAAAAGGGCGCCCACAAGGGACGCCCTTTCCGAAATCTTGACCGTGGTCCGGGGATCAGCAGCTGTAGTACAGCTGGTATTCCACCGGGTGCGGGGTGTGTTCGTAGGCGTAGACCTCTTCCCACTTCAGCTCCAGGAAGCCGTCGATCTGGTCCTTGGTGAACACGTCACCGGCCAGCAGGAAGTCGTGATCCTCGGCCAGGGCGTCCAGGGCCTCACGCAGCGAGGCGCAGACGGTCGGGATGCCTTCCAGCTCCTCGGCCGGCAGGTCGTAGAGGTTCTTGTCCTGCGCGGGGCCCGGGTCGATCTTGTTCTTGATACCGTCGAGGCCGGCCATCAGCAGGGCAGCGAAGCACAGGTAGGGGTTCGCTGCCGGATCGGGGAAGCGGGCTTCGACGCGCTTGGCCTTCGGGCTTTCGGTCCACGGAATACGCACGCAGCCCGAACGGTTGCGGGCCGAGTAGGCGCGCAGAACGGGGGCTTCGAAACCCGGGATCAGACGCTTGTAGGAGTTGGTCGCCGGGTTGGTGAAGGCGTTCAGGGTCTTGGCGTGCTTCAGGATACCGCCGATGAAGTACAGGGCTTCCTGCGACAGGTCGGCGTATTTGTCACCGGCGAAGAGCGGCTTGCCGTCCTTCCAGATCGACATGTTCACGTGCATGCCGGTGCCGTTGTCGCCCGCGATCGGCTTCGGCATGAAGGTCGCCGATTTGCCATAGGCGTGGGCCACGTTGTGGATCACGTATTTGTACTTCTGCAGCTCGTCGGCCTGCTTGGTCAGGCTGTCGAAGATCAGGCCCAGCTCGTGCTGGCATGACGCCACCTCGTGGTGGTGCTTGTCGGTCTTCATGCCGATCTGCTTCATGGTGGTCAGCATTTCCGAACGCAGGTCCTGCGCGTCGTCAATCGGGTTCACCGGGAAGTAGCCGCCCTTGACGCCCGGACGGTGGCCGGTGTTGCCCATCTCGTATTCAGCGTCCGAGTTCCAGGAGGCGTCGACCGCGTCCACCTCAAACGACACCTTGTTCATGGTGTTCGAGAAACGCACGTCGTCGAACAGGAAAAACTCGGCTTCCGGACCCATGTAGGCGACGTCACCGATGCCCGAGGATTTCAGGTAGGCTTCGGCCTTCTGGGCAGTGCCGCGCGGGTCGCGCTCGTAATGCTCGCCGGTGTCGGGTTCGGCGACAGAGCAGTGCACGCAGAGGGTCTTTTCGGCGTAGAACGGGTCAACATAGGCCGAAGCCGCGTCGGGCATCAGTTTCATGTCGGAGGCTTCGATCGACTTCCAGCCGGCGATGGACGAGCCGTCGAACATGAAGCCTTCTTCCAGGAAGTCTTCGTCGACCAGGTCCACGTCAACGGTCACGTGCTGCAGCTTGCCGCGCACATCGGTAAAGCGGATGTCGACATAGGCAACGCCTTCATCCTTGATCATTTTGAGGAGGTCTTGATTGTTCATCTGTCTCTCGTCCTTGGTGTTGGTATTTGGGTGTTACAGGGCGTCCTCACCGGATTCACCGGTGCGGATGCGAATGGCTTGTTCGACGGTCGAGACAAAGATCTTGCCGTCCCCGATCTTGTCGGTCTTGGCCGCGTCCACGATCGCTTCGATCGCCGCATCAGCCTGGTCGGCGGGCAGCACGACCTCGATTTTCACCTTGGGCAGGAAGTCCACGACATACTCGGCGCCGCGATAGAGCTCCGTATGGCCCTTCTGGCGGCCAAAGCCCTTGACCTCGATCACTGACAGGCCCTGCACGCCAATGTCCTGCAGCGCCTCTTTGACTTCATCCAGCTTGAACGGCTTGATGATGGCCTCGATCTTTTTCATGTCGTCTCCCCCCACGAAAAGGTTTGATGGATTCTGCGTCAAAGGTGAAAGACCACTTTCACGCGGGCGTCACAATTGGCTAGGCTGAGCGCAAGTTGACGCAGGGCCGGTTTTGCGGGCTTGTGCCTAAAATTTAGGCAGAATGCCCTGATGCTGGGCAGTTTGTGAATTTCCTGTCGAATTTGGAGGCAGAACCATGGCCGAACTCCTTACCGCCGCCCAAATGCGCGCCATCGAACAGGCGGCGATTGATTCCGGCGAGGTGACCGGGCTGGAGCTGATGGAACGGGCTGGAAAGGGTGTGGTCGAGGCCATCTTTGAGGAATGGCCGGAGCTGGCGCAGACTTCACACCGCGCGGTGGTGCTGTGCGGGCCGGGCAACAATGGCGGCGACGGGTTCGTCATCGCGCGGCTGCTGAAGGAGTGGGGCTGGGAGGTGGGGGTGTTTCTGTATGGCGATGCCGAGAAACTGCCCCCGGATGCGCGCAGGAATTATGAGCGGTGGATTGGGATTGGGGAGGTGATGCCTTGGAACGATCAAGCGATCCGCAGCGCCTATGAAAACGATGAAAGTGGTGCTCAGTATGTCATTGTTGATGCCCTGTTCGGGACAGGGCTGACTCGCGCGATGCCAGAGGACACAACTGAGATGTGGCACGGTTTCATGTCTTCAGCTCTTGGGGTGTTTGCACATGATCCAGGCGGCGACAGATTTGTCGCCGTCGATTTCCCAAGTGGGATTTGCAGTGACAGTGGTAAAGACTTCGGCGCATTGCCGACGCATCTGACCGTCACCTTTCACCGTGCAAAACTCGGACATTACGCGGTTGATGGCTGTGAACATTACGGCGGCGCATTGGGGTGCAACAAGGTCGTCGTGAAAGACATCGGCATTGATTCCCGCTTTCGGTCATCTGCAGAGCCAATTCGCCTCAAGGCCGAACCTGGGTTTCTTGGAAAAGTCGGTCGCAATCACAAATTCTCTCACGGCCATGCGCTGATCCTGTCCGGCGGCTCCGGCAAGGGCGGGGCAGGGCGGTTGGCCGCGCGGGGGGCGTTGCGCATTGGCGCGGGGTTGGTGACCGTGGGGCCGACGCCGGGCGCGTTGCAGGAAAACGCGGCGCGGTTGGATGCGGTGATGTTATCCCCGGTGAAGGACGCGGACACGTTGGGCGTGGTGCTGCAGGACGGGCGGATCAATGCGCTCTGCCTGGGACCGGGGCTGGGGATTGAACGCGCGCGGGAGTTGGTGCCGGGGGCACTGGAGGCGAAACGCGCGACGGTTCTGGATGCGGATGCGCTGAGCGCCTATGCGGACGACCCCCTGTTCCTGTTCGACATGCTGCACAAGGGCTGCGTGCTCACACCCCATGCGGGGGAGTTTGCCCGCCTGTTCCCAGATCTTGCCCAAAAGCTTAACGCGGAACCCACCAAAGGCCCGGCCTATTCCAAGGTGGATGCAACGCGGGAGGCCGCCGCGCGGGCGGGCTGTGTGGTGCTGTTCAAGGGCGCGGATACGGTGATTGCCGCGCCGGATGGGCGGTGTTCGGTCAACTCTGCGGCTTATGAGCGTGCCGCGCCTTGGCTCGCGACCGCCGGGTCCGGCGATGTGCTAGCCGGGTTTATCACCGGGCTTCTGGCGCGGGGGCTGTCGCCGATGCAGGCGGCGGAAAGCGGTGCCTGGCTGCATGTGGAATGCGCTCTGGAGTTCGGGCCTGGGCTGATCGCCGAAGACCTGCCGGAGCAGTTGCCGAAAGTGTTTCGCAAGCTCGGGCTCTAGATATGTTTCGCGCCGGACCTGCGTGGCAAGCCCGGCGCGATGTCATGGCACCCGGTGGAGTGGTGTGGAGTGGGCTGGGTCAGCCCCGAGGTGCCACCAAAGAAATGTGAGTTGCCTCAGTCCGCGCGAGCCGTGGTCAGCTCCAGCCCGTCGGCATAGATGATGTGTTCGGCATCGAAGCAGAGGCGATAGAGCAGGGTTTGTTCCACCGCTTCGCGCAGGGCGCCCACGAGGTTGCGGGCGGCGGTCAGGCTGGTGGCTTCACCGCGTGTCATGACCGGCTGGTTGGCATTGACACACACGTCGCGCTCGGGCCGGTTCTCGCCAAAGGCGCCTGCGGTGATGGTGGTGACATGGGCGAAGTGTTGCGTCACGCCGCGCAGGGTCTGGGCGCCACGGTCGCGGGTGATCACCCGGTCGCCGCTGCGCAGCTGTTCGACAGGCACCTCGCCGCGCAGGGTCAGCACGATCGTGCCGGGCGCAAGGCCGGTGCGGGCCGTCGCTTCAAACGTGGTCGAATGGATCTCGGGCGTCATCATGTTCATGGCAGCATCACTCCTATGTCCCCGACACAGAAGTTAATGCGGAATGTGGCGCGAATGAGGCGCGGATGGGACAAGTTAACGACCCGTTACCGTCTGGGCCTCCACCTTCGGGCGCCGTTTGAGCCCCTTGAGCGGGGTTGAGGTCAGGTCGAGCCCGCCCACGCGGATCACGTGCTTGTCCTCGAAATGCAGCTGGAAGAGCATTGTTTGACCGCCACCGGTCTCGCGCCGCAGATGCTCCCCGTCCAGAAGGCGCGCGGTGGGAACAAGAACGCGGGGACGTCCGTACATCGCCTTGGCGCGCCAGTCGCGCAGCAGCAGGGGCTGTTCGGCGGCGATCCAGAAATCCGGCGCCTCGGTCCGCGGATCCAGGCTGCGGGGCGAGACGCGGATCAGATCGTTGCGATAAACCGGCCGGGCCGTGATCGCCCGCAGCTTTACCATGCCCCGATCCAGGGTGACGATGCGGTCACCGGCATGCAGGAACTCCACCGGAAGCTCGCCGTCCAGAGTCGTGACAAGGGCGCCAGCCGCAAGGCCGGACATAAAGATATGACGGGGCGGGCGGGTCTGTTGCCCACCTGTCAGCCCCCGGTTTTTCTGTACCATGGGTGCCTGTTCGTTCTGACTGCTCTTTTTTTCGCAACCATAGCCGAAGATAGGGTTAAGCGTCACGCCTTTTCGCCGCTTTTTCCTCTCGCATCCCCGCACCGACTTTGTTAGAAGGGCGCGAAATTCAGGCGGCCCTGAACGGGCTGCCTGTTGGTTTTCGCGGGTGTGGCGGAATTGGTAGACGCACCAGATTTAGGTTCTGGCGCCGTGAGGCGTGGGGGTTCGAGTCCCTTCACCCGCACCAGAGAAGAGAAAAGGACGAAACAATGCAGGTCACCGAGACCCTGAATGAAGGCCTGAAGCGTGGCTACAAGATCGTGGTTCCGGCCGCCGATCTGGACGCCAAGGTCAACGAAAAGCTGGAAGAGGCCCGGCCTGAAGTCGAGATGAAGGGCTTCCGCAAGGGCAAGGTGCCGATGGCCCTGCTGAAAAAGCAGTTCGGCCCGCGCCTGATGGGCGAAGCCATGCAGGAAGCCGTCGATGGCGCCATGGCCAAGCATTTCGAAGATTCGGGTGATCGTCCCGCCCTGCAGCCGAACGTCACCATGACCAACCAGGAAGGTTGGAAAGAAGGCGACGATGTTGAGGTCGAGATGTCCTATGAGGCCCTGCCGGAAATCCCGGACGTGGACCTGAAAGGTATCAAGCTGGAGAAGATGGTGGTGAAGGCCGCCGAAGCTGATGTGGACGAAGCCCTGGGCAACCTGGCCGAAACCGCGCAGGACTTCGACGATCGCCGCAAGGGCTCGAAAGCCAAGGACGGCGACCAGGTCGTGATCGACTTCCTGGGCAAGATCGACGGCGAAGCCTTCGACGGTGGCGCGGCGGACGACTTCCCGCTGGTGCTGGGCTCGGGCAGCTTCATCCCCGGTTTCGAAGATCAGCTGATCGGCGCCAAGGCCGATGAAGAGGTCGAGGTGAAGGTGTCCTTCCCCGAAGATTACCAGGCCGAGAACCTGGCCGGTAAGGAAGCCGTGTTCGAATGCACCGTGAAGGCCGTCAAGGCGCCGAAGGCTGCCGAGATCAACGACGAGCTGGCCACCAAGTTTGGTGCCGAAGACCTGGCCGCGCTGAAAACCCAGATCGGTGAGCGTCTGGAAGCCGAATACACCGGCGCCGCCCGCGCCGTGATGAAGCGCGCCCTGCTGGACGAGCTGGACAAGGCCGTGTCCTTCGATCTGCCGCCGTCGCTGCTGGACGCTGAGGCCAAGCAGATCGCCCACCAGCTGTGGCACGAGGAAAACCCCGAGGTGGAAGGTCACGACCACCCGGAGATCGAGCCGACCGAGGAGCACACCTCGCTGGCCGCACGCCGCGTGCGTCTGGGTCTGCTGCTGGCCGAGTTGGGTCAGAAGAACGAGATCGAAGTGTCCGACGCCGAATTCACTCAGGCGATCATGAACCAGGCCCGCCAGTACCCGGGTCAGGAACGCCAGTTCTTTGAATTCGTGCAGCAGAACCCGCAGATGCGCCAGCAGATCCAGGCGCCGCTGTTCGAGGACAAGGTCGTCGACTACGTGTTCGAACTGGCCGAAGTGGCGGAAAAAGAGGTCTCGAAAGACGACCTGCAGAAAGCCGTCGAGGCGCTGGACGACGAATAAGTCGCCTCTGTATGGAAATACGAAAGGCCGCCCGTTTGGGCGGCCTTTTTTGTTGGGGCGGGCAGGGGTCAGCCGATGACCCTGTGACCGCGACCCTGCATGCAGCGGATCAGCACCTCGCGCTGTTCTTCCTTGATGGCTTCGTTCTTTTCTGCGGCCCCGACCAATCCGCCGACTGCCGCACCGATCAGGGCGCCTTCCAGCTCGTCTCCATCATCGGCATCCAGCCCACCAATCACCGCGCCCACGGCGGCGGTTCCGGCGATTTCCTTGTTCAGCTCGGGATCGTCGTACCCCAGCGCCAGGCTGCGGCAAGTGGCCAGGTCATCCTGAAATCCGATCGCCTGCGGCCCGTCCAGCGTCAGCGGTCGATCGACAGGCGCCTTGGCGCAGGCTGCCGCCGTCAGGATCAGGCCAATCAGCAGCACGGGTTTGCCGGTCTTCATCACAATCATTCCAATGTCCTTTTGTCTTTGCCCGTACCACCCGGGCTGTTGATGGGGCAGAGATAGGGGTGCCGCCATGTTGGTTCAAGAAAAAAGATTTATGAAAAACATAAAAGACGTTACGAAAAACATGCTTTACTTGGGCAAAAAATTGCCTAGGTTTGTGAGGTAACACCAGATGGAGCCTTTGAATGATCCGCTTTGCCCGCATTGCCATGCTTATCAGTTGGACCGCTCTGTTCCTGGCTGTGCTTTTCCTGCTTGGGGTCGGGGTTTTCGTGGACTCCGAAGCTCTGTTCGACTTCCTTGATCTGCCTTTGGATCTGCCGCCTGCACCAACTTGGGTGGTCGTCCTGTTGGTGCTGTCGAGCCTGGTGACGATGGCCACTCTGGGTCTGGTCTTCTGGCGGTTTCACCGGGTGCTGGGCTGTGCGCGGCTGAATGATTTTGGCGGCCTGGCCTGCCACCTCAAGGGGGCGGGCACGGCTCTGGTGGCGTTCTGGGCGGCGTTCCAGGTAACCGATCGGGTCATGCCGGTCCTGATGCTGCTGGACCACCCGGATCTGATGTGGGAAGAGTTCGACCCGTTCCTGATCGACCTGGACCTGATCTTTCTGGTCTTGGGCATCGTCTTCTGGGCCCTGGCGCGCAGCCTGGCACGGGCGGCCGAGATCGACGACGAAAACCGGCATTTTCTGTGAGCTGACCCATGGCCATCCACATCAACCTCGACCTCATGCTGGTAAAGCGCAAAGTGACGTCGCGCGAGCTGGCGCAGGCGATCGGCCTGTCCGAGACAAACCTGTCGCTCTTGAAGTCGGGCAAGGTGAAAGGGGTACGTTTTGCCTCGCTGGACGCGATCTGCAAATATCTGGACTGTCAGCCGGGGGATATCCTGGAATATGTCCCGGATGAAGAGGGGTAGGGCGCGCACGCCCCACCCGGGATCGCCTTAGCGATAGAAGGTTTCCAGCGTCAGGGTCGCGTCGCAGACCGAGCCGTCATGGGTGCCGACCCAGATATCCATCCAGCCGTTCGACGGGCGCGTCAGGGTGATCTTGGCGTCGTAGTTGCCGTTGTCATCATCGTCGTAGTACCAGTTGGCCGCGCCGGTGTTGATCAGCAGGATGCTGTCGCATTGGCTGCGCACTGAAAACGAGATCGAATAACGCTGCATGCCCGACAGGCGGATCGAGAAATCCGGCGCCTCGGTCACATAACCACGGCCACGATCAGAGCCGAAGCGAATGCCGCAGCCGGTGATCGAGCGATTTCCCCCGGCCTGCAGGCGCACCGATTGCGGATTGTACAAATCACTACCGTGAAGTTCGTAAGTGTCACCGTACAGGTTGTAGTTAGGGCAGGCGCCCGCAGCGCCAGCAATCATCGCCATCCCGATGCCCAAAACCGCTGAACGAATAGTCATAATCGATTCCCTCCTTATTGTTGCAGGAAGCCTAGACGCGGCCCCGGGCTATACAAAGGGAGAATCAAAAAAAACCGCGCCCCGAGGGGCGCGGTGTGTTCTTTCAGCAATTCGAAGAGCTTACTCTTCGTCTGCAGCCTCTTCGGCCGGGGCTTCGTCGCCGACGACCAGGTCGTCGTCTTCCGAGGCAGCCGAACCGATGTCGTCGAACAGTTCAGCGATCTCGAACTCGGCTTCTGCTTCTGCTTCGGCGGCCAGTTCCTGGATCGATTTGCCCGAGGCTTGCAGCTCGGCTTCTTCGTCCGAACGGGCAACGTTCAGCTGGATGGTCACTTCGACTTCCGGGTGCAGCTTGACGGCGACGTCATGCAGGCCCAGGTCCTTGATCGGAGCGATCAGGACAACCTGTTTCTTGTCCAGCGAGAAGCCGGCTTCGGTGGCGACATCAGCGGCGTCACGCGGGGTGACCGAACCGTAGAGGGCGCCGGCATCCGAGGCCGAACGAATCACGATGAACTGTTGACCGTCGAGCTTTTCGGCCAGGGCCTCGGCTTCTTTCTTGGTCTCCAGGTTGCGGGCTTCCAGCTGGGCTTTCTGGGCCTCGAAGGACGCCACATTGGCGGACGACGCGGTCAGGGCCTTGCCTTGCGGCAGCAGGAAGTTGCGGGCGTAACCGGGCTTGACGTCCACGACGTCACCCATCTGGCCCAGCTTGGCCACGCGTTCGAGCAGGATAACTTGCATTGTGCTTTCTCCTTACTTCACGGCGTAGGGCAGCAGCGCCAGGAAACGGGCGCGCTTGATGGCGCGGGCCAGTTCACGCTGTTTCTTGGCGGACACGGCGGTGATGCGCGAGGGCACGATCTTGCCACGCTCAGAGATGTAGCGCTGCAGCAGGCGGGTGTCCTTGTAGTCGATCTTGGGCGCGTTCTCGCCAGAGAACGGGCAGACCTTGCGACGGCGGAAAAACGGTTTGCTTGCCATTGGTTAGGTCTCCTTCACCTTAGCGGTCACGACCACGGCGGTCGCCGCGTTCGTCACGTTTCTGCATCTGGATCGAGGGGCCTTCGGCGTGATCGTCCACCTTGATCGTCAGAACGCGCATGACGTCGTCATGCAGGCGCATCAGGCGTTCCATTTCCTGCACGGCACCCGAGGGGGCGTCCGATTTCAGGAAGGCGTAGTGACCCTTGCGGTTCTTGTTGATCTTGTAGGCCATCGTCTTGACACCCCAGTACTCGCTGTCCACGAGCTTGCCGCCGTTGTCCGACAGCACGGTGCCAAAGTGTTCGATGAGGTTCTCGGCCTGGGTGTTCGACAGGTCCTGGCGCGAGATGAAGACATGCTCATACAGCGGCATGTGTGCTCCACTTCTGTTTTCAAGCGCGCTTCAAAGGGTGTGGCCAGTTCATGTCCCTTCACGGCCAACCCACGAGAGGCAACGCAAATCACGGTTTGCGAAAGGACGCGCCCTTATACACGCGAGGGGGGCGATTGCAAGGGGCCAGAGGGCTGTTTCATCTGCGAATTGACGCTGCGGAAGGGGTCATGGAATGATCCCGGCCCTGCCTTATTCGTGCCGCCTTCGTTGACGATCTCTTAAACCCAAGGGGAAAAAGAAAAAAGAGGATGGCGCGATGACCGCACAGCTTGGAGCTTTCGAGCAGGGCGTGACGCGTGTGAGTGAAGCGGCCCGCGGGCCGCGCGTATATCAGACCTATTGGGGATATGTGGTGACCGAGGGCGACCGGGCGCAGAGCCGCGGCAAGGCCTTCGAGCGGGTCGGCAAGGTGCTTGGCCTGGGCTGTGTGATGGCCGCCGCCGGGCTTTGGCTGCTGCCCGGAGCGCTGACCGGCCCCGATATCGTGGTGATGAAGCTGGCGTTGACCGTCGGGTTGATGATGGCCGGTGCGGTGTTGATATGGAGCGCCAAGGCCGGGTTCAATGACGAAATGCAGGTCGATCTGGTGCGCAAGGAGCTGCGTGTCGGGCAGCGTAATATCTCGGGCGATTACCGGCTGAGCGCGCAGGTGGGCTTTGCAGATATCGGCTCGGTCTTTCTGATGCGCTCGAAGAAACGTGGGGAGCCCGCGCGTCTGTTCCTGCGGATCGGCAATTCTGACCAGGCGCTGGAAGTGGCCACGGGGCGGGCGGATTTCCTGGAGCCGCTGCGCGAGCGTTTGGCGCGCGACATCACCAAGGCGGCGCGGGACGAGCTGCGGCTGCGGGAGGTGCGTCGCGGGCCGCAGGAGGTGCTGGACGCCGAGGCCGTCTGATCTTGCAGCGAACATGGCACTGGAAACCGCACTCTTGGGTGCGGTTTCGTCGTTTTTGCGGCCTGTTTTCCCAAGCGGCAATTGCGCCCGACCCGCCCGCGCGCTATCCCGGTGCGACAGAGCGAGACAGTGAGCGAAAAGGAGGCCCCATGAGCCGCGCATTCGTATTCCCGGGGCAGGGCGCCCAATCGATCGGCATGGGCAAGGCCCTGGCCGAGGCCTATCCGACGGCGAAGGCCGTCTTCGACGAGGTGGATGAGGCCCTTGGCGAGAAGCTTTCGACCCTGATCTGGGAGGGCGATCAGGACGAATTGACCCTGACCCAGAACGCGCAGCCGGCGCTGATGGCGACCTCGCTGGCGGCCATGCGCGCGCTGGAGGCCGAGGGGGTCGAGATCACTGCGGCCAGCTATGTAGCGGGCCATTCGCTGGGCGAATACTCGGCTCTGGCCGCGGCCGGGGCCCTGTCGGTGGCCGACACCGCGCGTTTGCTGCGCACCCGTGGCGAGGCGATGCAGAAAGCCGTTCCGGTGGGCGTGGGCGCGATGGCCGCGCTGCTTGGGCTGGACTTTGAAACCGCCACCGAAGTGGCCTCTCAAGCCTCGCACGACCAGGTCTGCCAGGCCGCCAATGACAATGATCCCGCTCAAGTGGTCGTCTCGGGTCACAAGGAGGCCGTGGAACGCGCGGTCGAGATCGCCAAGGGCAAGGGCGCGCGCCGCGCAGTGCTGCTGCCGGTCAGCGCACCGTTCCACTGCGCGCTGATGCAGCCCGCCGCAGAGGTGATGGCCGAGGCCCTGTCGCATGTAGATATGAACGCGCCGAAGGTGCCGGTGGTGCCAAACGTGCTGGCCCATGCGGAGAACGACCCGACGCTGCTGCGTTCGCTGCTGGTGGATCAGGTCACCGGTTCGGTGCGCTGGCGCGAGAGCGTGGCCTGGATGGCCGAGCAGGGTGTGGACGAGATCTGGGAGATCGGTGCAGGCAAGGCCCTGTCCGGCATGATCCGCCGCATCGCCAAACAGGTGACCTGCCGTGCGGTGGGCACGCCTGAGGATGTCAAAGCCGCTGTGGAAGCGCTGAACGGCTGAACGGCTGAGCGGGACCAAGAATTTTCGAAAATTCTTGCAATTTTCTTCGAAGAAAATTGTCTCCGTCGAAATGTGAGGAAGGAGCAATAAATGTTTGATCTGACTGGAAAGAACGCGCTGATCACCGGCGCCTCGGGCGGCATTGGTGGTGCCATTGCCAAGGCACTGCACGGCGCGGGCGCGACCGTAGCCCTGTCGGGCACCCGGGTTGAGCCGCTGGAAGCGTTGGCCGGTGAGCTGGGCGAGCGCGCCCATGTGCTGCCCTGCAACCTGTCGGATGGCGCCGCCGTTGACGCGCTGCCGAAAGAGGCCGCCGCGGCCATGGGCTCGGTCGATATCCTGGTCAACAATGCGGGCATTACCCGCGACCAGATCTTCATGCGCATGTCGGACGAGGACTGGGCGAGCGTGTTGGAGGTCAACCTGACTTCGACCATGCGCCTGTGCCGCGGCGTGATGCGCGGGATGATGAAGTCGCGCTGGGGCCGCATCGTCAACATCAGCTCGATTGTCGGCGCCACCGGGAACCCAGGCCAGGCGAACTATGCGGCGTCCAAGGCGGGCATGGTCGGCATGTCGAAATCCATCGCCTATGAGGTCGCCAGCCGCGGCATCACCGTGAACTGCGTAGCCCCTGGTTTCATCGCCACCGCGATGACCGACAAGCTGACTGATGAGCAGAAGGACAAGATCAACGTGCAGATCCCGGCGGGCCGCATGGGCTCGGCCGAGGAAATCGCGGCCTCGGTCCTCTATCTGTCCAGCGACCAGGCGGGCTATACCACCGGCACGACGCTGCATGTGAACGGCGGCATGGCGATGATCTGATTGCCACCAACCCCTTGCGGGTTGAAAGCGTTTGCCTAAATGCAACGATATGCTATAGGCGGCGCAGGTTTTGCCCAGGCGCGTTTGTGGCGCGGGGGTATCTCGGCTTAACGCGCGGGAAACTGAGCGGCCCTGAAGGGTCAGACGAAAAGAGGCCAAGCGCCTGATAACTGTGAGGAAATAACATGAGCGACGTCGCAGATCGCGTGAAGAAAATCGTTGTTGAGCACCTGGGTGTGGAAGAGGACAAGGTCACGGAATCGGCCTCGTTCATCGATGACCTGGGCGCCGACAGCCTCGACACCGTCGAGCTGGTGATGGCCTTTGAAGAAGAGTTCGGCATCGAGATCCCGGACGACGCTGCCGAGACCATCCAGACCTTCGGCGATGCGGTCAAGTTCATCTCGGAAGCCTCCTGAGCGCTTCTGAACCGACTTACGGAAAACGGCGTCCCTTGGGGCGCCGTTTTTCGTTTGTGCGCTGGCTGGGCGGCGACATGCCCGGGTGGTCTTTCCGTCTTGCCCCACCCCCGCGCGCCGGGGTATCAAGCTGCGAAGCGAAATGAACCTGGAAAGGGCAGCAGTATGCGTCGAGTGGTCATCACGGGTCTGGGCATGGTCTCTCCGCTGGCAAGCGGGGTCGAGGAAACCTGGGAGCGTATCCTGGCGGGCAAATCGGGCGCGGGCCCGATCACCAAGTTCGATGCGTCGAACGTCACCACCAAATATGCCTGCGAAGTGCCCTATGGCGACGGGTCGGACGGGACGTTCAACCCCGACGATTTCATGGCCCCCAAGGAAGCGCGCAAGGTCGATGAATTCATCCTGTTCGGCATGGCCGCCGCGCAGATGGCCGTTGAGGACTCGGGCTGGGCTCCGGAAGACGAGGAAGGCAAGCTGCGCACCGGCGTGATGATTGGGTCGGGCATCGGCGGGTTGAACTCGATTGCCGACACCGCGGTGCTGATCAAGGAACGCGGTCCGCGTCGCGTTTCGCCCTTCTTCATCCCCGGCTCGCTGATCAACCTGATCTCGGGCCAGGTGTCGATCAAATACGGGTTCAAGGGTCCGAACCACGCGGTGGTCACCGCCTGTTCGACCGGCGCGCATGCCATTGGTGATGCGAGCCGCCTGATCCAATATGGCGACGCCGACGTGATGATCGCCGGTGGCGCCGAGGCCGCGATTGGCGAGATCGGCATCGCGGGTTTCAACGCCTGCAAGGCGCTGTCGACCAAGCGTGCCGATGACCCGCAGGCCGCCAGCCGTCCCTATGACGAGGACCGCGACGGGTTCGTCATGGGTGAAGGCGCCGGGATCGTGGTGCTGGAGGAATATGAACACGCCAAGGCGCGTGGCGCGAAGATCTATGCCGAAGTGCTGGGCTATGGCTTGTCGGGCGACGCCTATCACATCACGGCGCCGGCCGAGGATGGTGACGGCGGCTACCGAGCGATGGAAGCGGCGCTGAAACACGCGGGTCTTGAGCCCTCGGCGGTGGATTACATCAACGCGCACGGCACCTCGACCATGGCCGACACTGTGGAGCTGGGCGCGGTGGAGCGTCTGCTGGGCGATGCGGCCGAAAAGGCCACCATGTCCTCGACCAAATCCTCCATCGGTCACCTGTTGGGCGCTGCTGGCGCGGTCGAGGCCGTGTTCTGTACGCTCGCCATCCGTGACCAGGTCGCGCCGCCGACCATCAACCTGGACAACCCGGCCATCGCGCCGAAACTGTCGCTGGCCGCCAATGCCAAGGAAGAGCGCGAGATCAACGTCGCCCTCTCCAACAGCTTCGGCTTTGGTGGCACGAACGCCTGTCTGGTACTGGGCAAGGTCACCGACTGATGTGGCGCAATATCGCGTCCAACGCGCTGACGCTTTTCGTCGTGATGCTGATCGCGGCGGGGGGCGTCGTGGCCTGGGGCAAGAAGCAATACAGCAACCAGGGACCGCTTGAGGCGGCGATCTGCCTGCGGGTTGCGGGCGGGTCGACCTTTGCCCGTGTGAGCCGCCAGTTGGAGGACGAGGGCGCGATTTCCAACGGGGCGATCTTTCGCATTGGCGTCGAATACAGCGGCAAGTCAAGCCAGTTGAAGGCGGGGTCTTTCCTGGTGCCCGAAGGCGCCTCGATGGAACAGATCGTCGACATCGTCACCCGCGGCGGCGCGTCGACCTGCGGGACCGAAGTGGTCTATCGCATCGGCATCCTGTCGCACGAAGTGCAGGTGCGCGAGTTGGACCCGGCAACGCAGCGTTTTGTGACCAAGGCGGAGTTCACGCCGGGCGACGAAGCGCCTGCGGATTACACCCGCGTGAGGGATCAGGGCGATACGCGTTATCGCATTGCCTTGGCGGAAGGCGCGACCAGCTGGCAGATTGTGGACGCTCTGAACGGGGCGGAATTCCTTGAGGGTGAGGTCGCCGAACTTCCCGCCGAAGGCAGCCTGGCGCCGGACAGCTATGAGGTGCGCCCGGGGGACAACCGCGCGGATGTGATCGCGCGTATGGCCGCCGCTCAGGCCGAACGCCTGGCCGCGGCCTGGGAGGCGCGTGCCGAGGGGCTGCCCTATGCCAACGCCGAAGAAGCGCTGATCATGGCCTCCATCGTCGAAAAGGAAACCGGCCTGGCCGAGGAACGCCGCCAGGTGGCGAGCGTCTTCGTCAACCGCCTGAACCGCGGCATGCGGCTGCAGACGGACCCGACAGTGATCTATGGCATTACCAAGGGGCAGGGCGCCTTGGGCCGAGGTCTTAGGCAAAGCGAGCTGCGCTCGGACACGCCGTGGAACACCTATGTGATCGACGGGCTGCCGCCGACCCCGATTGCCAACCCGGGGCTGGAGGCGATCGAGGCCGCGTTGAACCCGGACGGCACGCCCTACCTGTTCTTCGTGGCGGATGGCACCGGCGGTCACGCCTTTGCGGAAACGCTGGATGAGCACAACCGCAACGTCGCCAAATGGCGTGAGATCGAGGCGGAACGGGCCAATCAATAGGCGTTGCTCGATGGCGAAAGTGTAAAGAAATCATGAACATGTCGGGCGCTCCACTGGGTGCCCGACTTGACAGAGCGCCCGGTCCGATGTAGGACTTGTGGCATGCTAGAAGAGATGGGCAAGCGGCCCCGGGACCCCTCCCGGTGGTCGCTTTTTCATTTCGCTCGTGCGGGAGTCAGCATGAGAGGCAAGAGCACCCATGACTTTGAATACGCCCACAGGGAAGGAGATGGCCCCGGAGGAAATTCTGGAGCTGATCGAACGGCACTTTCTGCGTGCCTTGGCTGCGTTGGACGAGGCGCTGCTGAGGCTCAAGGACGGTGAAAAAGACGGGCCACAGGACGTTGCAAAAACGACCAAGGAAGCCCGCATGGCGATGCAGAGTGTGATTGAAGAAAGGAAACGAGTTGACCAGGCCCGAAAACACGCAACCGGCACATGTGCCGAAGGAGAGCTTGACCTTGACGCAGCACGCGATGAGATCGGGCGCCGATTGGCTGTCCTGCAAGCCGCAGAGCGAGCAGGAAGCCTTTCTGAACGACCTGAGTGACGGCGCGCTGATGGCGCTGCCTTACCTGTTCGAATTCTGGGCCCTGCCGCACCAGTTGCCGCCCGACGGCGACTGGCGCACCTGGGTGATCATGGGCGGGCGCGGTGCGGGCAAGACCCGTGCCGGATCGGAATGGGTCCGTGCCGAGGTCGAGGGGGGCTCCCCCTTGGCCGCCGGCCGTGCAGAACGCATGGCCCTGGTGGGCGAGACCTTCGATCAGGTGCGCGATGTGATGATCTTTGGCGACAGCGGCATCCTGGCCTGTTCGCCGCCTGATCGTCGCCCGGTGTGGGAGGCGTCCAAGCGACGCCTCGTCTGGTCCAACGGCGCCACTGCCCAAGCGTTCTCGGCCCATGAGCCCGAGGCCCTGCGCGGGCCGCAGTTTGATGCGGCCTGGGTCGACGAACTGGGCTGCGCCGCCGTGGACAAGGGCACCAATCAACCCAACAAGTTCCTCGACCCGAAAAGCTCGGAGAGCAGCCTGCCCAAGTTCTCGAACGGGCGGCGTGATGACTATATCCAGCGCCAGTACCTGCGCGCGATGTATGAGTATTGGGGCGACCCGGCCAATAACATCACCGATGTTGAGACCGGCGTGCAGATGATCGACATGTCACGCGCTCATGTCTGGGCATGGGATGCGCGGCCCTTCCCCTGGTTCCCGGGCAATATCGACCTGTGGAGCGATGGGGTGAACTACCCGTTCGGTCACTGGATGAACGGGCGTGCTTCTGCGCGGTCGCTGGGCTCGGTCGTGGGTGAGATCTGCGAACGTTCCGGCGTCACCGACTATGATGTCACCGACTTGCACGGCGTCGTGCGGGGCTATTCGGTCACGTCGATCTCCGGCGCACGCGCGGCACTGCAACCCTTGATGCTGGCCTATGGATTCGAGGCGGCAGAGCGCGAAGGCAAGCTGATCTTCGCCTCTCGCGACGGGCGTACCACCCACGTGTTGGATCCGGAGGCCCTGGCTCTCACCGGCGATCAGGACGTGACCCTGTCTCTGACCCGCGCCCCATCCGCCGACATGGCGGGCCGCGTGCGGCTGAACTATGTCGAGGCGGAAGGGGATTATGAGGTGCGTTCGGCCGAAGCGATCTTCCCTGATGAGGTCAGCCGCGCGGTGTCGCAATCCGAGTTCCCCTTGGTGCTCTTGCAAAGCGAGGGCCAGGCGATCACCGAGCGTTGGCTGGCCGAGGCCCGCGTGGCGCGTGACAGTGCAAGCTTTGCGCTGCCACCCTCCGCCACCGGCATGATGGCCGGCGATGTGGTCGAGATCGAGACCGAGGCCGGCACCGAGATCTACCGCCTGGATCACGTGGAGCAATCCGGCGTGGCCATGGTTAACGCAGTGCGTATCGAACCGGGGCTTTACGAGCCGTCCGATTCCATCGAATTGATGGTGCGCCCGAAACCCTTCGTGCCTGCGGTGCCTGCCTTCCCGCTGTTCATGGACCTGCCTCTGATCACAGGTGACGAGGTTGAACACGCGCCACATCTGGGCGTGGTTTCACAGCCCTGGCCAGGGTCCATCGCGCTTTATTCGGCGGCGCAGGATGCTGGTTATGAGCTCAATACGCTCCTGACCACCAATGCGACCATGGGGGTGACGGAAACCACGCTCTTTGCCGCACGTCACGGGGTGGTGGATCACGGGCCTGCCCTGCGCGTGCGCATGTCGAACGGCACGCTGGATAGCGCCTCTCTGCTGCAGGTTCTGAATGGCGCCAACCTGGCTGCCATCGGCGATGGTACGTCTGAGAACTGGGAGATATTCCAGTTCACCGACGCGATCCTGGTCGAGCAGGGCGTCTATGACCTCACCGGCCGCTTGCGCGGGCAGCTGGGCAGTGACGCGGTGATGCCGGATCAATGGCCGGAGGGCAGCTATGTGGTGCTCCTGAACAATGCCGTGGGGCAGATCCAGCTCAATGCCAACGAACGTGGCCTGGCGCGTCACTATCGCGTCGGTCCCTCCGGGCGCAGCTATGACGACCCGGTCTACCAGCACCGGATCGAGGCCTTCAACGGCATCGGCTTGCGGCCCTATGCGCCGGTTCATCTGGAGGCGGCGGCGAATGGTGGCGACTTGGATGTCAGTTGGATCCGTCGCACCCGATCCGAAGGCGACAGCTGGCAGAATGCCGAGGTGCCCTTGGGCGAAAGCGTGGAAAGCTACCTGGTGCGGGTGCTGGATGGTGAAAGCCTGCTGCGAGAGGAAACGGTGGCCACGCCCGCTTGGACCTACACCGCTGCTGCGCAAAGTGCGGATGCGGTGGGGGCCACGTTCAACATCGACGTGGCGCAGGTGTCGGACCGCTTTGGCCCTGGCCTGTTCCGGCGCCTCACGGTGGGCGCCTGATCATGCGCCCCTTGGGGCACGGAGATCTATCCGCGGCGGGCTGCGCTCTGTTGAGCGTGGCCCCTGCGGCACGTGCGGAGCTGCTCCACCGTATGTTGGCCGAGGCCGAGGCCGCCGATGCCTATCGGCGCGACACCGGGCGGGTGCATCCGCTCTGGGGCAATGGGTCGCTCATGTCGGTCGCCATGGTGCGCCCGCGCAGGCGGGAGCCCTTCCTGGACGATCCGGACTATGCGGCCTGCCTGGCGATGATCTTTGATGCGGTGCTGGAACGGGCGGGGTGAGGCTTGCGCATGGGTTAGTCGAGCAAATGCAGAAAAGTGTCACCCGGAGCGGTGCAGCCGCGACGCGCCTGCATTGACCCTGCAGGCGAAGTTGCAAGCAAATTCTGCCGAGAGGGGCCCCTCCCCGCAGGCGGGCGCATTTCCGACCTATCGACCATTACAGCCGTTCCTGTTGTGGAACGCGCACCACCCCACAGAACCGTTCCCAAGCGCCAACCCAGGGTCGGGCGCGTCACGCTTCCGCCGCAGCGAAAGGTCTGTCCACGCTAAGCTAACCCTGCGCGCAGGAAATGCAGGTGGGCACGGTCGGGTCCAGCTCCAGCCGTTTGGGCGCAATCTCTTCCCCGCAATCGGTGCAATAGCCGAACTCGCCGTCCTCCATCCGGGCAAGGGCGGCGTGGATGCGGATGCGGTGGGCCTCGCGCCGGGCCTGGGTGGCCTTGGCCATGGCTTGGCCCTGCAGCGCGTCCATGCGGCTGAGGCGGCCGACGGATTGCTGGTCCAGCGTCACCACCTTCTGCCCCTCGGCGCCCAGATCATCCTCGTGATCCAGTGCGGCCAGCTCGTCCTCCAACCGCGCGCGAAAGCCTTTCAATTCGCTGTCATTCAAGCCGGAAATCCCTTGCATCACCCTTTGCCATTTGGTTTTGAAAGCCTATCTGGTGTAAAATCACCATTCAACATGCCCCGCCATCTGAAGGAGGCCCCCATGGCCGAAGCGCGCGCAGAGCTGAGAAAACTGGACCCGGTCTGGGACCGGATCACCCGCGAGGCGAAGGAAGTCATCGCCGATGAGCCGCTTCTGGGCGGTCTGATCGGTGCCTGTGTGCTGCATCATAAGACGCTGGAAAAGGCGCTGTCCTACCGGATTGCCGCGAAACTGTCGTCGAACGAGATGTCGATGGTGCTGCTGCGGGAAATCGCGGATGAGGCCTATGCCGACAGCCCGGACCTGGCGGAAGCCGCTCGGGCGGATATCTCGGCCATCCTGGAACGTGACCCGGCCTGCCATCGCATGTTGCAGCCGGTGCTTTACTTCAAGGGATATCAGGCGATGCAGGCCTATCGCCTGTCGCATTACCTGTGGACCCACGGCCGCAAGGATCTGGCCTATTTCATCCAGATGCGCTGCTCGGAAGTCTATGGGATCGACATTCACCCCGGCGCGCGGATCGGCAAGGGGATCATGATCGACCATGCCCATTCCATCGTCATCGGCGAGACCGCGGTGGTCGGTGACAATGTCTCGATGCTGCATTCGGTGACCCTGGGCGGCACCGGCAAGGAAGATGAGGACCGTCATCCGAAGATCGAGGACGGCGTGCTGATCGGCGCGGGCGCCAAGGTGCTGGGCAATATCCGCGTGGGCCACTGCTCGCGTATTGCTGCCGGTTCCGTGGTCTTGAAGGACCTGCCGCCGAATGTGACCGTGGCGGGCGTGCCTGCCAAGATCGTCGGCGAAGCGGGCTGCGACACCCCGTCGGTCGAGATGGATCAGACGCTGGAAGATTGCTTGAAGAAGCAGGTGTAACCCACCTACCTGAAACGAAAAAGGCCCCGGATACTTCCGGGGCCTTCTTTCTGTCTGGAGGTCGGGTCAGGCGAGCATCGCCACCGGGTTTTCCAGGTTGTCCTTGATCGCGTTCAGCAGGTCCGCACCCAGCGCACCGTCGATCACGCGGTGGTCGACCGACATGGTGACCGACATGACGGTGGCCACGGCCAGCTCGCCCTCGGCGTTCACCACCGGTTTCTTCACACCCGCGCCCACGGCGAGGATGCCGGCATGGGGCGGGTTCACGATGGCGTCGAAATTGTCGATGCCATACATGCCCAGGTTCGAGATCGCGAAGCTGCCGCCCTGGTATTCATGCGGGGCCAGCTTGCGGTCGCGGGCACGGCCCGCCAGGTCCTTCATCTCGGCGGACAGCGCGGACAGCGACTTCATGTCAGCATCCTGCAGCACCGGGGTGAACAGCCCGCCTTCGATGGCGACGGCCACAGCCACGTCCGAGGCTTTCATCTGCAACACCCGGTCACCGGCCCAGACCGCATTGGCGTCGGGGAACTGTTGCAGTGCGACGGCGACGGCCTTGATGATGAAGTCATTGACCGACAGCTTCACCCCACGGCCCTCCAACTGCTTGTTCAGCTGGCTGCGGAAAGCCAGCAGCGCGTCCAGTTGGATGTCGCGGCGCAGGTAGAAATGCGGGATGGTCTGCTTGGCTTCCGTGAGGCGTGCGGCAATGGTTTTGCGCATACCGTCCAGGCTGACCTCCTCGAAGGTACGTCCTTCGTACATGCGCGCCACCATGACGGCCGAGGGGCCAGTGGGGGCGGCGGTAGCGGCGGCCGGGGCAGGGGCGGGAGCCGCCGGGGCGGGAGCCGGTGCAGTGGCGGTTGCGCCTTCCACGTCAGCCTTGACGATGCGGCCTTTCGGGCCGGTGCCGTCGATCTGGCTCAAGTCCAGACCCTTGTCGGCAGCGATACGGCGGGCCAGCGGCGAGGCGAAGATGCGGTTGCCGTCGACCGATTGGGGCGCGGCGGGCGCCGGGGCAGTAGCAACGGCAGGGGCGGCTGCGTCGGAGCCTCCTGCGGAGGCCGCCTCCGCCGCCGCGGCAGCAGGCGCTGCCGGAGCCGCGATGTCATCGGCGCTTTCGCCCTCTTCGAGCAGGATCGCGATCGGGCTGTTCACCGCCACGCCTTCCGACCCGTCGGGCACCAGGATCTTGCCGATCACGCCCTCATCGACCGCTTCGAACTCCATCGTCGCCTTGTCGGTCTCGATCTCGGCCAGCAGGTCGCCGGAGGAGACCGTGTCGCCCTCCTTGACCAGCCATTTCGCAAGCGTGCCTTCCTCCATCGTGGGGGACAGGGCGGGCATCAGGATTTCAGTAGCCATTTCTCTGTCTCCTTACCGGTAGGTGACGGCTTTGGCGGCGGCGATCACCTCTTCGGTGGTGATCAGCGCCAGTTTTTCCAGGTTCGCGGCATAGGGCATGGGCACGTCCTTGCCGGTCATGTTCAGGACCGGGGCGTCGAGGTAGTCGAACGCCTGTTCCATCAGCACAGCCGAGATGTGGTTGCCGATCGAGGCGACCGGCCAGCCCTCTTCCACCGTCACGCAGCGGTTGGTTTTCATGACCGAGCGGATCACCGTATCCGTGTCCAGCGGACGCAGGGTGCGCAGGTCGATGACCTCGGCGGAAATCCCGTCCTCGGCCAGCTTGTCGGCGGCCTCCAGCGCGTATTTCATGCCGATGCCGAAGCTCACGATGGTCACATCCGAGCCTTCGCGCCAGATGCGGGCCTTGCCGAAGGGCACGGTGAAGTCATCCATCACCGGCACGTCGAAGCTTTGACCATAGAGCAGCTCGTTTTCCAGGAAGACAACCGGGTTGTCCTCGCGGATCGCGGTCTTCATCAGACCCTTGGCGTCGGCGGCCGAATAGGGCATCGCCACGTGCAGACCGGGGATCTGCGCGTACCAGGCGGCGTAGTCCTGGCTGTGCTGAGCGGCCACGCGGGCGGCGGCGCCGTTCGGACCACGGAAGACGATCGGGCAGGTCATCTGGCCGCCGGACATGTAACGCGTCTTGGCGGCGGTGTTGATGATGTGGTCAATCGCCTGCATGGCGAAGTTGAAGGTCATGAACTCGACGACCGGACGCAGACCGCCCATGGCGGCACCGGCGGCCAGACCCGCGAACCCGTGTTCGGTGATCGGCGTGTCAATCACGCGCTTGGCGCCGAACTCGTCCAGCAGACCTTGCGAGACCTTGTAGGCGCCCTGATATTCGGCGACTTCTTCACCCATCAGGAACACGCTGTCATCCGAGCGCATTTCCTCGGCCATGGCGTCGCGCAGGGCTTCGCGCACGGTGGTCTTGCGCATCTCGGTGCCTTCGGGGATTTCCGGATCTTCCGGCACCACGGTTTCGACCGGCGCCGCCGGGGCGGCCGCAGCGGCGGGGGCGGGAGCCTCGGCGGCAGCGGGTGTGGCGGCCGGGGCCGGGACGGCCACGTCATCGGCGCTTTCGCCTTCCTCGACCAGCACGGCAATCGCCGTGTTGACCTTGACGCCTTCGGTGCCTTCAGCCACCAGGATCTTGCCCATGATGCCTTCGTCCACGGCCTCGAACTCCATCGTGGCCTTGTCGGTTTCGATTTCCGCGATCACGTCGCCGGAGCTGACGGTGTCACCTTCCTTGACCAGCCACTTGGCCAGGGTGCCTTCCTCCATCGTGGGGGAGAGGGCGGGCATGAGAATTTCGGTTGCCATCTTTCGTGTCTCCTCGTTCCGGCGCTCAGGCGTAGATGTCCGTCCACAGTTCTTCGACTGCAGGCAGGGGGCTTTCCTTGGCGAACTCGGCGCTTTCGTTGACGATGGCCTTGATCTCTTTATCAATCGCCTTCAGGTCGTCTTCGGTCGCGTGTTTGCCGTTCAAGAGCAGCGAGCGCACATGTTCGATCGCGTCATGCTCCTCGCGCATCTTCTGCACTTCCTCGCGGGTCCGGTATTTCGCCGGGTCCGACATCGAATGGCCACGGTAGCGATAGGTGTTCATTTCCAGAATGTACGGCCCCTTGCCGGCGCGGCAGTGGTCAGCAGCCTTCTGGCCCGCTTCCTTCACCGCCAGCACGTCCATGCCGTCGACGGCCTCGCCCGGGATGCCGAAGCTGACGCCGCGCTTGTAGAACTCGGGCACGGAGCTCGCGCGTTTCACCGCGGTGCCCATGGCATATTGGTTGTTCTCGATCACATAGACGACGGGCAGCTGCCACAGCTCGGCCATGTTGAAGCTTTCATAGACCTGGCCCTGGTTGGCCGCGCCGTCCCCGAAATAGGTAAAGGTCACGCCGCCGTTTTCGAGATACTTGTCGGCGAAGGCCAGGCCGGTGCCGATCGGCACCTGGGCGCCGACGATGCCGTGGCCGCCGTAGAAATGCGCCTCTTTCGAGAACATGTGCATCGAGCCGCCCTTGCCTTTGGACAAGCCGCCTTCACGCCCGGTCAGCTCGGCCATGACGCCCTTGGGGTCCATGCCACAGGCCAGCATGTGGCCGTGGTCACGGTAGGAGGTCAGGCGCTTGTCGCCTTCCTTCGCCGCGGCTTCCAGCCCGACGACGACCGCTTCCTGACCGATGTAAAGGTGGCAGAAGCCGCCGATCAGTCCCATACCGTACAGTTGGCCGGCCTTTTCCTCGAATCGCCGGATCAGCAACATCTCGCGGTAATAACCGAGCAGCTCTTCCTTGGAAGTGTTTGGTTTCTTGGCGCTTTTACGGGCTGCCATGAAGCGTCCTCCTCTTCGCGTCTGGCGTGTGACAGACAATAGTTTAGCGTTAAACAATCTTATACAGGAGGTGATCCGAAATTTCACCGAAAATTTCCGCAGCGTCACGCAGCGCTGCCATGCGCCAGACGCAACCGTTTGGCGAGCATTGATTTCAAAGGGGATTTTCGGGGTTTGCGGCGCGGATCAGCGCAGCA
This sequence comes from Aliiroseovarius sp., assembly GCF_965228805.1. Taxonomy (NCBI): domain Bacteria; kingdom Pseudomonadati; phylum Pseudomonadota; class Alphaproteobacteria; order Rhodobacterales; family Paracoccaceae; genus Aliiroseovarius; species Aliiroseovarius sp. Next base: position 3,071,067 of record NZ_CBDDIE010000003.1, read on the forward strand.
CGACCTCGTCAGAGCGCACCATGCCCAGCACTTCGCGGGCCTGTTGGTCCAGCAGGTCGAGGTCCAGGTAATCGTCCGACAGGCGCAGGGTCTTGTTCGAGAGCGCGTTGATCTCGGCCACCAGACGGTCGCGTTCGCCGCGCAGCACCTCGGCCTCGGCATCGATCTGAATGCGGCGGAACAGGCCATAGTCCCCCTGCACGGAAGCGAAGGTGAAATACAGGCCAAGGCCAATCGCCACCACGAAAAAGATGACGCCACCAAAGCCGGTCTGTCTGCGGGGTCCGCTCATGTCTGCCTCGTTCTTCGCCTCTGTCGGGCGGTTTTGTTTACTATGCCACAGGGGCGGGGTGCTGTGAATCCCAAATCGAATCGTTCCAGAGAAAATCAGGCGGCCAACGCGGGGGAGTGGCGGGGCGGCGCCCGACCCTGGGTGGGCGCTTCGCATCGTTATCCTTATGCAAGTGGCCTGCACCGACCGATCCGTTAGTTGGGTTTGAAACGTTGCAAAGGCGCCCTCCCGTGGGGAGGGTCGGGCGCCGCCCCGCTGCGCGGTGCGAGGGCGGCTCATCTTTGCCGACGCATCACGAGAGCCAGAAAGGAAGGCTCACAAAAAAAGGCGGCCCCGGGTGGGACCGCCTTTCGCGATGTGATTTCGGCTGGGTTTAGCCCGCGACCGAGGCGTCATAGATCGACTGGATCGTGCCCTTGATGGTGCCGTTGAACTCGTCATCCGACTGCTGGGCCGACAGACCCTCGGTCAGGGCGCGCGAGAAGCTGGCGATCATGCCGGTGTTCTGCGACAGGCGCGCGTTGGCCTCGTCACGCGAGTAGCCACCGGACAGGGCGACGACGCGCAGCACGCGCGGGTGGTCGACCAGGGGTTTGTAGAGGTTGGCGGCCTCGGGCAGGGTCAGTTTCAGCATGACCTCCTGACCTTCCTCCAGCGCGTCCAGCTGGGCGGTCAACGCCTCCAGCAGCAGGTCTTCGGTCTCGGCCTTGTCGGCGATCGAAATGGTGACCTCGGGCTCGATGATCGGCACCAGACCGTGGCCCAGGATCTGTTTGCCCACCTCGAACTGCTGGTTCACCACCGCATCCACACCAGCCTTGTTGGCGGCGGAAATGACGGACCGCATCTTGGTCCCGAAAACTCCAGCGGCGACGGCGCGTTCGCAGAGCGCATCGAGCTCGGGCATCGGCTTCATCACCTGGGCGCCGTTTTCCTCGTCCGCCAGGCCCTTGTCGACCTTCAGGAAGGGCACCACGCCGCGGTCGTTCCACATGTAGGTGGCGGTGGGCTTGCCGTCGATCTCGCGGTCCATGGTCATCTCGAACAGGATCGCGCCGACCACCTGGTCACCGGTAAAGGCCGGGGCCTGGGCGATGCGCGAGCGCATGGCGTGGATCAGGTCGAACATCTCGGCATCCGAACCATAGGCGTCTTCCTCGACACCATAGAGGCGCAGCGCCTTGGGGGTCGAGCCGCCCGATTGGTCCAGCGCGGCGATGAAGCCGTTTCCGTCACGAATTTTGGTCAGTTGATCCTGGTTCGGCATCTGAAGTCCCCACGGGTCTGATGTATGGTTTTGCTCAGGCTCTACCGCACGGGGACGCGGGTTTCAATTCCGATGGCGCTAACGGAAAGCCCCGGCAGGGGGGAAAGGGCGGCCGGAACCGCCCCTTTTTCATTTGGTCAGGATCAGCTTGCCGGCGCGGGTAATGGTCAGCGTGTAGACCATGTCATTGAGCACGATATGCGCGTTCTTGCCCTGTTGGGTCAGCTCAAGCGCGTCATGGGTCGGGCGGGTCTGGAAGTCTTCGGTGCGGGCGGGGGCGGTCATTTGCGGCCTCCTTCGATCAGGTCCAGCAGGGTTTCGATGAAAGACATGGGCCTGCTCCTCCTAAAGGGTGAATCGGGTTGGGTGATGACGTCTTGCGGCGGCTGGACAGGCGTAATCTGACAAAAACAGTCAGATAAATCAAGCGGGAAAATAAAAGCCCTGCCGGAGAGGCAGAGCTTTCACGAAAGGTTAATGATTTCAGACAGTTCAGCCTGCCAGAGCCGCGACTCCGGGCAGGGTCTTGCCCTCCATCCATTCGAGGAAGGCGCCCCCGGCAGTGGAAATATAGGTGAAATCATCGCCATGGCCCGAGGCATTGATCGCGGCCACCGTGTCGCCGCCACCGGCGACCGAGGTCAGGGCGCCCGCCCCGGTCTGCGCGGCGACCACGTCGAGCATGGCGAAGGTGCCGGTCTGGAACGGCTCCATCTCGAACACGCCCAGGGGGCCGTTCATGATCAGGGTGCGCGCGTTTTCGATCACGCCCTTGATATAGGCGACGGTCTCGGGGCCGGCGTCGAGGATCATCGCATCAGACGGGCAGGCATCCACAGCGACGGTTTCATTGGCGGCATTTGCGGCAAACTCGCGCGCCACGACGATGTCGCGGGGCAGCACGATTTCGCACCCCGCTTCGGCGGCCTTGGCCAGGATCTCGCGCGCGGTGTCAGCCATCTCATGTTCGGCCAGCGATGTGCCCACATCCACGCCCTGTGCGGCCAGGAAGGTGTTGGCCATGCCGCCGCCGATCACCAGGTGGTTCACCTTGGCGACCAGGTTGCCAAGGAGGTCGAGTTTGGTCGAGACCTTGGCCCCGCCGACAACGGCCACAACCGGACGGTCCGGCGCGCCAAGGGCGGCTTCCAGCGCCGAAAGCTCGGCCTGCATCAGGCGCCCAGCGCAGGAGGGCAGCAGGCGGGCGATGCCCTCGGTCGAGCCATGGGCGCGGTGGGCGGCCGAAAAGGCGTCATTGCAGTAGACATCACCAAGCGCGGCCAGCGAGGCGGCGAACATCGGTTCGTTCTTGGTTTCCTCGGCGTGGTAGCGGGTGTTTTCCAAGAGCAGAACCTGGCCCTGTTCCAGCGCCGACACCGCCTGTTTGGCGGGGGCACCAATGCAGTCTTCGGCAAAGGAAACGGGCAGACCCAGGGCGGCCTCCAGCGCCGGGCGCACGATCTCCAGCGACATGTCCGGCACCCGTTCGCCCTTGGGTCGGCCGAAATGCGCCAGCAGCACCGGCTTGCCGCCCGCCGCGACGATGTCCCTCACCGTCGGCACGATGCGCTGGATGCGGGTGTCGTCGGTGACCTGGCCGTCCTTCACCGGCACGTTGATATCCACGCGGCACAGCACAACCTTGCCGTCCAGCTCCATGTCGTCGAGGGTCTTCCAGGCCATCCGTCGTCTCCCAGGTGTCGTTCGGTCCCCAGACACACCAAAAGCAGGCTCAGGTCAATCTGTCTTCACGGAGGCTCTTTCATCTTGTGACCTTGACGCTTAGGTTGGCGCCAACTGACAGACAAAGGAGAGCCAGATGGCCGACTACAAGGACCCCGAAAACACCATCCTGATGGAGCTGAAGAACGGCACGGTGGTGATCGAGCTGCTGCCCGATATCGCCCCCAAGCACTGCGAACGCATGAAGGAGCTGGCACGCTCGGGTCAGTATGATGGCGTGGTGTTCCACCGTGTGATCGACGGGTTCATGGCGCAGACCGGCGACGTTCAGCACGGCAAGGATGCGGGCAACCTGCGCATGGCGGGCACCGGCGGCTCGGACCTGCCGAACCTGCCTGCCGAGTTCTCGGGCATTCCGCATGACCGCGGCACCCTGGGCGCTGCCCGTTCGCAGAACCCGGATTCGGCCAACAGCCAGTTCTTCATCAACTTCTCGGACAACCACTTCCTGAACCGCCAGTACACGGTTTATGGCCGCGTGACCTCGGGCATGGAGCACGTGGACGCGATCGTGCGTGGCGAGCCGCCCGCGAACCCGGACATGATGGTGTCGGTCAAGGTGGCCGCTGATGGCTAAGGATCGTCTGATTGCCCTGGTGACCTTCCTGTCGGGCGCGGGCCTGGTGGTGGGTTACATGCTCTGGGCGACGTTCTTTTCGACGCCCGCGAGCTTTGACAGCATGGCGGCCAACGCCGCACCGGCCTCGGACGCGGCCAACCCGCGTATCGAGATCATGATCGAGGGCGAAGGCGCCAATGGTGCCGTGGTGCTGGAACTCTTCGCCGATGTGGCGCCGAAACATGTCGAGCAGATCACTGCTTTGGCCGCTGAGGGTCAGTATGACAACGTGGTCTTTCACCGCGTGATCGACGGGTTCATGGCGCAGACCGGTGATGTGCAGTTCGGCAAGCTGGGCGGTGACATGCGCATGGCGGGGCGGGGCGGTTCCGACCGTGCGGACCTGCCCGCCGAATTTTCCGAGATCCCCTTCGATGCGGGCATCGTCGGCATGGCGCGGTCGCAAAGCCCCGACAGCGCCAACAGCCAGTTCTTCATCATGTTCGACGCGGGCCATTTCCTGAATGGCGACTATACCGTTGTCGGCAAGGTGGTTGACGGCATGGATGTGGTGAACGCAATCAAACGCGGCACCGGCGGCAATGGCGCGGTCATTGGCCAGCCCGATGTGATGAAGACCGTGCGCGTGAAAGAGGCTCCCGCCGAATAGGCGCCACACGGTCGATCAAAGAGCTGTGAAAGGGGGTGGCATTGCTGCCCCCTTTTCTGTTTCGATCCGAGAAACAGTCGCCGGACGTTCCACAGGAGGTTTCCATGCGCATTGCCCTGACCGCTCTTCTGATCGCCGCAGGCCTGATGGCCGAGGCGCGTATGCCCGAAGCTGAGGGTGCCGCGCCGACTCCGTACAAGGCGATGATCCTCCCCGCTGCGCTGCATCTGCTGAGCCGGGACAAGGACTGCAACCCGGTTTGGGACGTCTGAGGTGCGGGTCCTGCGCCTCGCCGCCCTGATTGGTGCCCTCGTCCTGCCTGTTGTGCCTGCTGCGGCCGATCCGAGCTTCTGGCGCCATGAATGGCCCAACACGGATTTCACCAGAACCTCAATCGACAATTGGAAAGAGATCCTGTCAGGTGGCCCGCCCAAGGATGGCATCCCGTCGATCCAGGATCCCGAGATGGTGGCCGCCTCTGGCGAAAACCGCATCGCCCCGCGGGAGCCCGTGATAACCTTGGAGCTGCCCGGCCAGACCCCGCGCGCCTATCCAATCCGCTATCTGACCTGGCATGAGATCGTGAATGACGAGGTAGGCGATGTGCCGGTCGCGGTGACCTTCTGCCCGCTCTGCAACTCCGGCATTGTCTTCGACCGGCGCGTGGACGAAGGCGTGTTGAGTTTCGGCGTGTCCGGAAAGCTTAGGAACTCGGACATGGTCATGTATGACCGTGAGACCGAGAGCTGGTGGCAGCAGGCCATCGGCATGGGCATTGTCGGCCATTTCACCGGGCGTGAACTGGTGCAGCTGCCCAGTTGGATGGAAAGCTGGGCCGAGTTCACCCAGCGCAATCCGGACGGGCTGGTGATGGAGCAGCCCAGTTACCCGCGCAGCTACGGGCGCAATCCCTATGTGAGCTATGACAGCTCGCACCGGCCGTTCCTGTATAGCGGCGAGTTGCCGCCCCACGATATTCCCGCGCTTGAACGTGTGGTGCGCGTTGGCAATCGCGCCTGGCCGCTGACCCGCCTGGCAGATCTGGGCGAGGTGCGTGAAGCCGGTTTGGTGATCTCATGGGGGGCCGGTCAGGCCTCCGCGCTCGATAGCGGGCGGATTGCCAAGGGGCGTGACGTCGGTACGATCCGGGTGCGCGATGCGTCAGGCAAGGATGTGCCCCATGACGTCATGTTCGCCTTCGCCTTCCACGCCTTCTTCCCGGACGGGACCTGGATGTTGGGCGGTTGATGTTACCGAATTGAGTGCCTTCGGCACGCTCTATTTTTGGGATTGGGGGCGCTGCCCCATCGCGCTGCGCGCTCCCCCCGAGATATTTATGGCAAGAAAAAGAGACAGGGCGCCGGTTGAGGGCGCCCTGTCTTGTCTTGATGGAGGCTCAGTTGCCGCGCCGGTGGGTGAACATGGCGGCTGTTTCGGCCGCGCGGCGGATCGCCTTGGACTTGTTCACCGTTTCCACGAACTCGGCTTCGGGGTCGCTATCGAAGACCACGCCGCCGCCGGCCTGGATGTAGAGCTTTTCATCCTGCACCACCGCCGTGCGCAACGCGATGCACATGTCCATGTCGCCACCCGCGCTGAAATAGCCGACCCCGCCGCCATAGACGCCGCGTTTTTCCGGTTCCAGCTCGTCGATGATCTCCATCGCGCGCACTTTCGGGGCGCCCGACACGGTGCCCGCGGGCATGCCGGCAAAGAAGGCCGACAGCGCGTCCTGGTCGTCGCTGAGTTCACCCACCACGTTCGAGACGATATGCATCACGTGGCTATAGCGTTCGATGATGAACTCTTCGGTCGGGCGCACGGTGCCGATCTTGGACACTTTTCCGGTGTCGTTGCGGCCCAGGTCCAGCAGCATCAGGTGTTCGGCCAGTTCCTTCTGATCCGCGAGCAGATCGGCCTCCAGCGCCTTGTCCTCTTCCGGCGTGGCGCCGCGTGGGCGGGTGCCAGCGATCGGGCGGATGGTGACCTCGCGGTCGAACACGCGCACCAGGATCTCGGGGCTGGCACCGATTACCTGGAAGCCGCCGAAGTTGAAATAGAACATGAAGGGCGAGGGGTTGGTGCGCCGCAGGCTGCGGTAGAGCGCAAACGGGGGCAGGGGGAAATCCTGCGTCCAGCGCTGGCTGGGCACGACCTGAAAGATGTCGCCCGCGCGGATGTATTCCTTGGCCTTCTCGACCGCCGCCAGATAGTCGGGCTTGGCGAAGTTCGAGACCGGTTCGCCCAGCTCCATCGCCTCGCCCAGGTCACGGCTTTCGCCGGTGGCGGCGCGTTCCAGATCACGCAGCGCGTCCATGACACGTTCGGCGGCCTGGGCATAGGCGGCCTTGGCCGACAGGCCCGAGCCCACGAAAGCAGGCGCCACCAGCGTCACCTCGCCCTTGACCCCATCCAACACCGCCACCACGGACGGACGCAGCATCAGCGCATCGGGCAGGCCCAGGGGATCGGGGTTCACATCGGGCAAGTGTTCGACCAGCCGGATCATGTCGTAGCCCAGATAGCCGAACAGACCGGCGGCTGCGCCGGGCAGGTCGTCGGGCAGGTCGATCTCGCTCTCGGCGATCACCTGACGCAGCGTGTCCAGAGGGTGGCCGTCCATTGTCTGGAACCCATCCGGGTCGAACCGCGCCTGGCGGTTGATGCGGCTTTCCTCGCCCCGGCATTCCCAGATCAGATCGGGTTTCATGCCGACGATGGAATAGCGCCCGCGGACCTCGCCGCCGGTGACGCTTTCCAGCATGAAGCTGTCCTTGCGCGCCTCGGTCAGCTTCATCATCAGGCTGACGGGCGTGTCCAGATCCGCGGCCAGGCGGGTATAGACCACCTGGTTCTTTCCCGCAGTCCAACCGGCTTCGAACGCGTCGAAGGAGGGGGTGAGGGCCATGGGAAACTCCTTAGGGGAACTGGGCGTTCACCGCGTCGATCACGGCGCGGTTCAGGGTGATGCCAGCCTCGCTCTGCAGCGCGTTGGCAAAGGCGATTTCGATGTCGGTGCCCAGCTCCTGAGCCAGACGCTCGTTGAAGGCCTGCTTGACCAGCAGAGCGTCCTCGGTGGTCTGATCGGCGGCGGTGATCGCATCCAGATGCACCAGGATCACCCCATCGAAGCCAGGCACGACACGCCAGTCGCCGCTCTCCATCTCGAACACCGCAGCCAGCAGGTCGCGCGGGGCCTCCGAGACGACATCCCCCCGGGTCAGGCCGGTTTCCACAACTTCGGTCAAGCCCTTGGCGTTGGGGCCGGTGGTGTCGTCGAACTCGTCCAGCAGCGCCTCGGCCTGCAGGGTCAAAAGGCGCATTTCTTCGCCTGCGGTCCAGCCATCCACGGCCACTTGGCGCGCCTCGTCCAGAGATTGTACGCGGGGCGCGTCGATCTGATCGGCGCGCAGGGCGAAGAGGCCACCATCGGACATCAAGGTGATCTGCGGGAAGTCCGAGGTGGTGACGCCGGTCGCGGCCTCGCGGAAGCTGTCATAGGCCGCGATTCCGTCCGAGCTGCCCTGCGTCCAGGCGAGCGTGCCGAGGGTCATGCCGTAATCGGCCTCCAGCTCTTCCAGTGTTGCGCCACCGGCCATGATCTCGTCCAGCTCGGGGATCAGCGCTTCGATCTGACGGCGGGCGGCATCGGCGGCGTATTCGCCCTGAAGCTCTTCGCGGGCGTCTTCGAAGCTGGTGATCTGTTCGGGTAGCACCGCGTTCATGCGGTAGAGCGCCGGACCCAGCGCGCTGTCGATGGGGCCCGCGACGCTGCCGGGCTCGGTCAGGGCAAAGACGGCTTCTCCGGCGGCGCCAAGGGCGGCCTGGGTCACGTCGCCCATGTCGGTGTCGGCCAGCGCCAACCCGCGTTCCTCGACCAGGGCGGGGAAGTCGATTTCCCCGGCGGTCAGGCGGTCGGCGGCGGACTGGGCTTCCTCGGCGGTGCCGAAGACCAGGCGTTCGACCAGGCGGCGCTCGGGCACCTGATATTCCTCGGCGCGTTCGTCATAAAGCGCGCGCAGCTCGCCCTCGGCCACCTCGATGGTGGGGATCACCGCCTCGGGGTCCAGCCAGACATAGGTCAGCTGTTTGGTTTCGGGCAGGGTGAAGGGGGCCGGGTTGGCCTCGTACCAGGCGGTCAGCTGCTCCTCGGTGGGCTCAGCCGCCGGGGTTTCCAGCTTGTCCAGCCCCAGGGGTGACCAGGTAAAACTGCGCTCTTCCCGCGCATGGGCATAGAGCGCATCGGTATAGGCGGGCTGCGGCACCACGCCGCGCTGCACCGCCATGCGCACGATGGAGACCGCGGTTTCGACCCGCAGCTCGCCTTCGAATTCGGCGGCTGTCAGCCCGCTCTGCTGCAGGGCGAAATCATAGTTCTGGCGGTCGAAGTTGCCATCCACGCCCTTGAAGGCATCGATCAGAACCACTTGGTCGCGCACGGCCTGGTCGCCGACCGACAGGCCCAGGCGCGCGGTCTCGTTTTCCAGCGCGACGGTGGCGATGATGCGGCCCAGGACCTGCTGGTCCAGCCCGAACAGCCGTGCCTGTTCCATGGTGAAGCGCTGGCCGGTCTCGGCCTCGATTGCGCGGAACTCGGCGTTCAGCTCGCGGAAGTAACGGTTCGCGTCAACCTCGGTGTCGCCCACCGTCCCGATGGTCCCGCGGGAGCTGCCGAAATTCGTGGCGCCGAAGCCCACCAGACCCACCATGACAAGACCCATGAGGATCCATCCCAGCGTGCGCGAAACCTGTTTGGCGGCCATGATCCGTCCTTTCCGTTAGCGATCCTGCTGGTTTTACGTTGCGGGCCCCGGATTGCCAAGCGTCTGAGGGGGATTTCAGGGGGTATTTTCTGCGGTGAAACGCGCCAGCCGTTCCGCCAGGGTGGCAATGCCCGCCCGGTCGATATTGGCAAAGGCGATGCGCAGCTGTTTCGCGCCCGCCGGATCGCCCTCGGGCATGAACATGGAGCCGGGCAGGGCCAAGACCGACGCGTCCGTCACCAGCCGCTGGCACAGTGCTTCTGAGGCCATGTCGAACGGGTGTTCCACATAGGCGAAATAGGCGCCGCAGCCCAGGATGCGCCAGCCGGGCAGGGGGGCGAAATGTTCCTCAACTGCGGCACGCCGGTCGAGGATCTCCAGCCGCTCACCGCCGACCCAATCGGCCAAGTGCCGCATGCCCCAAAGCGCTGCGTGCTGGCCCAGCTGCGCGGGGCAGATGGTGACGGTGTCCAGAAACTTTTCCACCTCCGCCAGGCGGGCAGGGCTCGCCACCATGGCGCCGACCCGGTGGCCGGTCAGACGATAGGCCTTCGAGAAGGAATAGAGCTGGACAAGGTTGTCCTGCCAATCTGGCGTCATGAACAGGTCATGCGGCGCCTGCTCGCGGCTGTCGAAGTCGCGGTAGGTCTCGTCGAGGATCAGCACGATCCCGTGGGCCTGGGCGAGGCTGAAGAACGCGCGCACCAGGCTGGCCGGGTATTCCACCCCGCCCGGGTTGTTCGGTGTGACCAGAGAAATGGCGCGGGTGCGCGGGGTGATCAGCGCCTCGGCCGCCTGCGGGTCGGGCAGCAGGTCATCGCCGGTCGCCAGCGGCACGGCTTTGATCCCACCCATGTCGAGCCACATTTTATGATTGAAATACCAAGGGGTTGGCAGGATGACCTCATCCCCGGGCGCAGCGATGGTGGCCATGGTGGCGGCAAAGGCCTGGTTGCAGCCGGAGGTGATCGCGACGTTTTCAAAGGCGATCTCGCCGCCATAGGCTGCCGCCCATTGATGCGCCACCTCGGCGCGCAGGTCGGGTAGGCCCAGGACGGGACCGTAGAGGTGCGCGCTGTCCTCGTTCAGGGCAGCGTCGGCAATGGCCTTGCGCAGCTCCGGGTGCGGCGGGTCCACCGGGGCCGCCTGGCTGACGTTGATCAGCGGGCGGTTGGCGGGGAAAGTGACGCCCTTGATCCAGCGCCGCGCTTCCATGACGGGCGGGGGCGTGGTGGCCTGGATGTTCGGGTTGAAGACGGGCATTGCGGGTGGTCCTGTATTTGCGTTTTGCGTGACGCTAACAGGGCGGAGGCTGCGGGGCCAGCCCCCCAGACCACGGGAAAGCTGGGGGGCTAGCCCCCCAGACCACGGGAAAGCTGGGGGGCCAGCCCCCCAGACCCCCCGGGATATTTTCAGAAAGATGAAAGAGGCAGGAGTGGCCCCTTTCAGTCCGCCAGGGTCACCAGGGCGTGACGTTTCTTGCCGGCCGAGAGCTTCATCGGCTGGGCCAGATCGGCGGCCGAGACCATCAGCCCGGGCGAGGAGAGCGCCTCGTCATTCACCTTGGCGCCGTTTTCGGCGATCAGCCGCTTGGCCTCCTTGCCGGATTTCACCAGGCCGGATTTCACGATCAGCTGCACGATGGAAATGCCGTCGCCGATATCCTCGGCGGTCAGCGCGATGGTCGGCAGGTCGTCGCCTGTGCCGCCCTTCTCGAACACTTCCCGCGCGGTTGCTTCGGCAGCCTCAGCCGCAGCACGGCCATGGGCCAGCGCGGTGACTTCGTTGGCCAGCACGATCTTGGCGTCGTTGATCTCCTGCCCCTGAAGCGCACCCAGGCGGTCGCATTCCTCGATCGGCAGCTCGGTGTAGAGTTTCAGGAAACGGCCCACATCAGCATCGGTGGTATTGCGCCAGAACTGCCAGAATTCGTAGGGCGACAGCATGTCGGCATTCAGCCAGATCGCACCATCCTGCGACTTGCCCATCTTCTTGCCGTCCGAGGTGGTCAGAAGCGGCGAGGTCAGGCCGAAGATCGAGTTGTCCAGCACCCGGCGGGTCAGGTCGATCCCGTTGACGATATTGCCCCACTGGTCCGAACCGCCCATCTGCAACACGCAGCCATAGCGGCGGTTGAGTTCCAGGAAGTCATAGGCCTGCAGGATCATGTAGTTGAATTCGAGGAACGACAGGCTCTGCTCGCGGTCCAGCCGCGACTTCACGCTTTCAAAGGACAGCATGCGGTTGACCGAGAAATGCCGCCCGATGTCGCGCAGGAATTCCAGGTAGTTCAGCCCGTCCAGCCATTCGGCATTGTTCAGCATCAAGGCCGTGGTCGGCCCGTCCACGTCATAGTCAATGTAGCTGGCGAAGACCTTCTTGATGCCCGCGATATTGTCGTCGATCTGCGCCTCGGTCAGCAGCGGGCGCTCATCGGCGCGGAAGCTGGGATCGCCCACCTTGGTGGTGCCGCCGCCCATCAGGGTAATCGGCTGGTGGCCGGTTTTTTGCAGCCACCTGAGCATCATGATCTGAATGAGCGAGCCGACATGCAGCGACTTCGCCGTCGCGTCAAAGCCGATGTAGGCGGGTTTGGGACCTTCTGCCAAAGCCTCGTCCAGCCCCTGATAATCGGTACAGTCGGCCAGGAAGCCACGTTCGATCATCACGCGCATGAAGTCTGATTTGGGGTGGTAGGTCATGTCGTCTCGGTCCATCTTGGGCGTTGAATGTTCCGTATAGAACGGGTCCGGCGAAAGGGAAAGAGCATGTTGGCAGATGGGGCGATCTGGGCCTTGGGGGCGATGTCTGGCACCTCGCTGGATGGGGTGGATGCGGCGCTGCTGCGCACCGATGGCGAACGGGTGTTCTCCTTTGGTGAGACAGCGTATCGCGCCTACACGGACGACGAACGCGCGGTGATCCGCGCCGCGCTTGGTGCCTGGCCGGGTGAGGACGGGGTTGAGGCCGCCGCGGAGGTGGTCGAAACGGCGCATGCGGTTCTGCTGGCCGGGATTAATGGCGCCGATCTGGTCGGGTTTCACGGCCAGACCCTGGCCCATGAGCCGCGCGGGCGGGGGACCCACCAGGCAGGCGACGGGCGCGTGCTGGCCGAGGTGCTGGGCAGGCCGGTGGTCTGGGATTTCCGCTCCGCCGATGTGGAACTGGGCGGGGAAGGCGCGCCTCTGGCCCCGTTCTTCCACTTTGCCTGCGCGAAATGGGCGGGGCTGGTGGAACCGGTCGCCTTTCTGAATCTGGGCGGTGTAGGCAACGTGACCTGGGTGGATCCGTCGAAAGACGCTCCCGCGGCGGAGGGGGCTTTGTTGGCTTTCGATACGGGGCCTGCCAATGCGCCGATCAATGACCTCATGGTCAAGCGCCGGGGCAAGGGGATGGACGAAGGCGGGGCTTTGGCGGCTCAGGGCGATGTCGATCCCTCGGTGATCGAGGCCTTTCTGGAGGACAGCTATTTCTTCAAGATGCCGCCCAAGTCCCTGGACCGGGACAGTTTTCCCGGGTTGGGCGCGGCGGTTGCCCACCTGTCCGACGCCGATGCCGCAGCCACATTGGCAGGTTGCGCCGTGGCCGCCGTGGCGCGGGGCATGGAGCATTGCCCGGCACCGCCCAAGCGGCTCTTCGTGACCGGCGGTGGGCGGCACAACAAGGTGATGATGGCGGGGCTTTCCGTACTGCTGGACTGCCCAGTGGAGCCGGTCGAGGCAATCGGGCTGGACGGCGACATGCTGGAAGCGCAGGCCTTTGCCTATCTCGCCGTGCGGGTGGCGCGGGGGCTGGCGACCTCCTGTCCGACCACGACCGGGGTGCGGGCCGCCGTCGGTGGCGGCGTGGTGAGCGAACCGGAGGGGGCTGGGCGATAGTCTTCGGTATGCGCCCGCAAGGCCGTGCTGGCCTTGCGAATGCCGCGCGCAGCGCGGCCACCGCCCCGCAGGTGAAAACTATTTAATAGTTTTGCGCGGTCGGCGCGCCCTAAAACTGCTCGACCGCCACTTTCTGTGGATAGAAGGCCAGGTGGTCCTTGATGCGCTCTACCTCGGGTTTGGGATCCTCATAGCTCCAACCGGCGTCCGAGATGATCTGGCTCTTTGTATGGATCGCGTAATAGGTCGCGTCGCCCTTCCAGGGGCAGTGCGACTTGGTGTCCGAGCCCTCCAGCATCGCCATCGCCAGGTCTTCGCGCGGGAAATAGATCACCGGCGGGTAGTCGCCCTCGGTCAGTTCCAGCGCGTTGGTGCTTTCGCCCAGAACGGCACCGCCGGCACGCACCACCCAGGTGCCCTGGGCCTTGCGGATCTTGATGTGGTCAGCCATGTCGTTTCTCCTTGCCGGCGCGCGGTCTTGTGCGTGTGCTGCGGGTTCTAGCCGGAAACACGGTCCAAATGAACCTGTCCGGCACGCGACGTGGCGTCGCGTAACCTTTCCGAGCCCGCCCTCGGGCCCAGCTCACCCCTTTTGGCGGGGCAATGTTTCCAGATTGTGTCACTCTAGCCCATGGGGCCGCGTCAAACAGGTGCGCAAGCGGCAGTCAGCCATGCCTTTGCGGCAGGCGAGACCTGGTCCGCGAGTTTATCCAGTACCGTGGCATGGTAGCCATTGAGCCAGGCGCGCTCATCGCGTGACAGCATCTCGACCACCACCAGGCGGCGGTCGATGGGCACCCAGGTCAGGGTCTCGAACCGCAGCATCTCGCGATCTGCGTCGCCGCCTTCGGGCACCTCGGCCGGTTCCACCACGATCAGGTTTTCCAGGCGAATGCCGAAGGCGCCGTCGCGGTAATATCCAGGCTCGTTTGACAGGATCATGCCGGGCACCAGCGCCACCTCGGAGACCTTTGAAATCCGCTGCGGCCCCTCATGCACAGACAGGTAACTGCCCACCCCATGCCCGGTGCCGTGGTTGAAATCCTGATGCGCGACCCACAGCGGGAAGCGCGCCAGCGCGTCCAGATCGCGGCCTGCCAGACCTTTCGGCCAATGGGCGCGCGAGATTGCGATCATGCCCTGCAACACACGGGTAAAGCAGGTCTTTTCCTCTTCGCCGACCGCACCAATGGGCAAGGTGCGGGTAATGTCGGTGGTGCCGTCACGATACTGCCCACCGCTGTCCACCACGATCAGCTCGCCCTCCTGCAGATGGCGCGAGGTCTCTTCACTGACCCGGTAATGCATGATCGCGCCGTTTGGGCCCGAGCCCGCAATGGTCTCGAAGCTGATGTCCATCAGTGTATTGCCCGCCCGGCGCTGCGTTTCCAACTGCGTGACCACGTCGATCTCGGTGATCCGTGTAGCTGGAACCGTGGCATCGAACCAGGTCAGGAACTCGACCATGGCCACGGCATCGCGCAGATGAGCCTGACGCGCGCCTTCGACCTCTACGGCGTTCTTCGCGGCCTTGGGCAGGATACAGGGGTCCTCGCCCCAGACGATGGCCAGCCCGGCCTCCTCAAGGATGCGGCCGACCGCCAGCGGGGCGCTGGCCTTGTCGACCCGCACCGGACCATCAAGTGCAGCCAGTGCTGCGCCGAACTCCGCATCCGGGAGCAACCGCACCTCTGGCCCAAGATGATCGCTGATGTCCCTGTCCCGCGCCGGGTGGGTGAACAGATCGACCCGCGCGTCGTCATGCAGCAGGGCAAACCCCTGAACCACCGGGATATGCGGGATGTCATCGCCGCGAATGTTCAACAGCCAGGCAATGCTGTCCGACAGGGTCAGAACCGCGACCTTCTGCCCGGCCTTGCGCAGCTCAGCCGCCAGTTCCTGGCGTTTGTCCGCATGGCTTTTACCTGAAAATTCAATGTCATGTGGGACGATCCGCCCATGCGGGGCGGTCGGGCGCCCCTCCCACAGCAGGTCCACCAGATTGTCGCTTGCCACCAGTTCAAAACCGTCGCCGAGCGCTTTCGCCAGTTTCTCCATCTCGGCGGCCGTATGCAGCCAAGGGTCGAAGCCGATGCGCCCTCCGTCGGGCAGCTGTTCGAGCAGCCAGGGGCCAGGCTGCACCTCGGGCCAATGCACGGGGGTAAAGTGGTCCAGGCTGACCTGCTGGCGCACCTGGTTGCGATAGCGCCCGTCAACAAAGACCCCCGCGATATCTGCCAGCGCAATGCAGAACCCGGCCGAGCCGGTAAACCCGGTCAGCCATTCCAGCCGCTTGTCGCATTCGGCCACATATTCACCCTGATGCGCATCCGCCCGGGGCACCAGGAAAGCGTCCAGCCGCTCATCCGCCATACGCGTGCGCAGGGTGGCCAGACGGGCAGGGCCCTGGGTGGGGTCGGCGGTGACGTCGAAGCTCTGGAACATGGGTCTCTCCTCACTGTCGTGGCGCGCAGTTTGGCGGTGATTGCCGTCAAGGGAAAGCGGATTCTGCGCTTGACGTGCGGGCGGGTGCGGGCATCCTGCGCGCCATGATGCGACTGACGAACTCCGACCTGACCGAGCTGACCCACTGGCGGCGCAAGATGCACATGTTTCCCGAGATTTCGGGCGAGGAGGCGGAGACCGCCGCGCGTGTCGTGGCCGCGCTGGAGCCCTTGGGGCCCGACCTGATCGAGACCGGCTTGGGCGGGCACGGCGTGGCCGCGCTGTTTCGCGGTCGTGATGCCAAACAACGGGTTATGATCCGCTGCGAGCTGGACGCGCTGCCGATCGAGGAACTGTCGGATGCGCCCCACCGCAGCCAAGTGCCGGGCAAGGGGCACCTCTGTGGCCATGATGGGCATATGGCCGTGCTGATGGGGCTGGCGCGGTTGTTGTCGCGAGAGCGCTTCGATCACTTGGACGTGCTGTTGCTGTTCCAGCCCGCCGAAGAAACCGGAGCCGGGGCCGCCGCCGTGCTGGCCGAGGAACGGTTTTGCGTGCTTGCGCCGGATTGCGCTCTATCGTTGCACAATGTGCCGGGGGAACCATTGGGGCAGGTCTCCCTGGCCGCCGGGCCGGTCAACTGCGCCTCGCGCGGCATGCGGGTGCGATTGGCGGGGAAGACCGCCCACGCGTCGCAGCCGGAAACCGGTGTCTCGCCGGGCCTGGCCCTGGCCGAGATCACCCAAGGGCTGGCCGCCATGCTGCGCGGCACGCCAGCCGAGGCCGATTTCCGCATGGCGACCGTGACGCATATGTCGATGGGGGAACAGGCTTTCGGCGTGGCCCCCGGGGCGGGGGAGATCTGGGCAACCCTGCGCACGTTGACGGATGAGGGCATGGCGGATCTTGTGGGGGACGCCGAGGGGTTGGTTCATCGCGCGGCTGAAGAGTTGGGTGTAACCATCGACTATCACGATGTTTTTCCGGCTTCAGTCAATGATGCTGACCTGATGGTGCTTGCCCGTGATGCGCTGTCCGACACAGGCCTGACCCTGACCGACACCCCGCTGCCGATGCGCTGGTCCGAGGATTTCGGGCGCTTTGCCGAGATCTGCCCGACGGTGATGCTGTTCCCCGGATCAGGGCGCAGCACGCCCGCCTTGCACAACCCGGATTACGACTTCCCCGACGACCTGATCGCCATCGGGGTTGACATGTTCAGCGCCATCCTGACCCGTCTGGACCGGCTCAAACGGCCTTCCTGATGCCCATCACGCGGGCCCGCGCGCGCGGGTCATTGTCGAAGAGCGCAGCCAGCTGTTCGGTCATCGCACCGGCCAACTGTTCCACATCGGTGATCGTAACCGCGCGGTCGTAATAGCGCGTCACGTCATGGCCGATGCCGATTGCCAGCAGCTCGACCTGCTTGCGTTTCTCCACCATGGCGATCACGTCGCGCAGGTGTTTTTCCAGGTAATTCGCGGGGTTGACCGAGAGGGTGCTGTCATCCACCGGTGCCCCGTCCGAGATCACCATCAGGATCTTGCGCGCTTCGGGCCGGGCGGTGATGCGCCGATGCGCCCATTCCAGAGCCTCGCCGTCGATGTTTTCCTTCAGAAGGCCTTCCTTCATCATCAGTCCCAGGTTCGGGCGGGTCCGACGCATCGGCGCGTCGGCCTGTTTATAGATGATGTGGCGCAGGTCGTTCAGGCGCCCGGGCTGCTGCGGACGGCCTTCGGCCAACCATTTCTCGCGTGCCTGTCCACCCTTCCAAGCCCTTGTGGTGAAACCCAGAATCTCCACTTTGACCTGGCAACGCTCCAGCGTTCGCGCCAGAACATCCGCGCAGATCGCGGCGATGGAGATCGGACGTCCGCGCATCGAGCCGGAGTTGTCCAGCAGTAGTGTCACCACCGTATCGCGGAATTCAGTGTCCTTTTCCTGCTTGAAGCTCAGCGGTGTGGTCGGGTTGGCCACCACACGGGCCAGACGGCCTGCGTCCAGGATGCCCTCTTCGAGGTCGAAGAGCCAGGATCGGTTTTGCTGCGCCTGCAAGCGGCGTTGCAACTTGTTGGCCAGCCGCGACACGGCGCCTTTCAGCGGTTCCAGCTGCTGGTCGAGGTAAGCGCGCAGGCGCTCAAGCTCGGCGGGTTCAGCCAGATCTTCGGCGTGAATTTCCTCGTCGAACTCGTTGTGATAGACCAGATAATCCGGGTCGGCGTCCGACACGGGGGCAGGGGGCGGCGGCTCCAGTGGCGCGTCGCCTTCTGGCATCTCTGCCTCGTCCGACATTTCCTCGTCCGAGAGGTCATCCATGGTGACCTGGGCCTCGGTCTGGTCCTGCTGTTCCTCTTGGGACTGTTCGGGATTGGCCTCGGCCTCCTCCGACTGGTCCTCGGACTGCTGGTCCTGATCGTCCTGATCTTCGGGATCGGCCTCCGGTTCGGCCTCGTCCTGGGTCTCGTCTTCCTGATCCGGGTCGTCGCCCAGCTGGTCGCCGTAACCCAGATCCTCGATCACCTGGCGGGCAAACTTCGAGAAAGCCTTTTGATCCGAAAGGGTTGCGTCGAGGTCTTCAAGCGTTTCACCCGCCTGACCCTCGATGAAATCGCGCCAGAGGTTCATCACATTGGTCGGACCGGCGGGCAGATCGCGGCCGGTCGCCAGATGGCGCACAAGGTAACCGGCGGCCTCGGCCAGAGGCGCATCGGCGGCGGCGGTGATGTTCTCGAACCCCTTGCGGAAGGCCTCGGCATCCAGCTTGTGGTCGATGTTGGAGGCGGTGCCGGGCATCTCCCGCGCGCCCATGGCCTCGCAGCGGGCGGTCTCCATCGCCTCGTAGATGTCGCGCGCCATCTGCCCGGCGGGGGCATAGCGCGCATGGGTGGCGTCGTCGTGGAACTTGTGCTTCAGAGCCAATGCGTCCGCCGTGCCCCGGGCCAGCAGCACCTCTTCGCGGGTCATGCGCCGCGTCACCTGCGGCAGGCGCACCGCATCGCCGGTCAGGCCGGGCGGGTCCACCGAATAGGTGACCGACAGGTCGCCATCATCGGCCATGACCTTGGTCGCCTCGGCCAGGGCCTTCTTGAACGGATCGGCGGGGTTGTCGCTGGGTTTGGACATCCTTTAACTCCTGATCCAGATCGCAGTCAGAACTGCTGTTTCAATCAACAGACGCTTCCAGTGAAAAAGCTGGCTGGAGGTCATGGCCTGTGGGTTTGTCATTTTCCAGCCCAGTCGCTTCGCCAACCATAACGCGTCAGCAACAAACAAACAGGAGGCTATGACAAGAACCGTACTCACCCCATGCTCATGCTCGCAGCGCTCTCGGGCAGTTCCTCGTCAAAGCAGCGCTGGTAGAACTCGGCGACGATCTGGCGTTCCAGCTCGTCGCATTTGTTCAGGAAGGACAGGCGGAAGGCATAGCCGATCGAGCGGAAGATGCCCGCGTTCTCGGCCCAGTTCAGCACGGTACGGGGCGACATGACGGTCGACAGGTCGCCGTTCATGAAGGCGGTGCGGGTCAGGTCGGCGACGGTCACCATCTGGCTGATCGTCTTGCGCCCGGCTTCGGTGTTGTAGACCGGGTTCTTGGCCAGCACGATGTTGGTTTCGGCGTCGTGGGACAGGTAGTTCAGCGTGGCGACCAGGCTCCAACGGTCCATCTGTGCCTGGTTGATCTGTTGAACACCGTGATACAGCCCGGTGGTGTCACCCAGGCCCACCGTGTTGGCGGTGGCAAACAGGCGGAAGGACGGGTGCGGGGTAATGACCTCGTTCTGGTCCAGCAGGGTCAGCTTGCCGTCATGTTCCAGAACGCGCTGGATCACGAACATGACGTCGGCGCGGCCTGCGTCATATTCGTCAAACACGATGGCGGTCGGGTTGCGCAGGGCCCAGGGCAGGATGCCTTCCTGGAACTCGGTGATCTGCTTGCCGTCCTTGAGCTTGATCGCGTCCTTGCCGATCAGGTCGATCCGGCTGATGTGGCTGTCCAGGTTCACCCGCACACAGGGCCAGTTCAGCCGCGCGGCGACCTGTTCGATATGGGTCGATTTGCCGGTGCCGTGGTAACCCTGCACCATGACGCGGCGGTTATGCGAGAAGCCCGCGAGGATCGCCAGCGTGGTGTCGGGATCGAACTTGTAGGTGGTGTCGATCTCGGGCACGCGGTCGCCGCGCTCTTCAAAGCCCTTCACGACCATATCCGTGTCGATGCCGAAGATTTCGCGGACCGAGAATTCCTCGGTCGGTTTCTGCGTGTGATCCATGTCTGTGTCCGCCGTATTCTTGCCCGCGTTCGGGCATCCTGTCCATTTGGTCAACCCCGGTTTGGTGCCTGAGAATTGGTCCAAGCGCAAGGGGAGTGGCGGGAAAATCGCAGGCAAGTGGCGGGTGGTCTCATCGTGGTCCAGAAACTGGCGTGATACGGGGCGGTTGGGGCAGGGCGCCCAGGCCCAGGCGGCGCATCAGGACATCGGCCAGAAGGCTGTGGCCGGTCAGGTTCGGATGCACCGCGCCCGAGATCGCCACGCTGCCATTGGCCTGTGTGAGCGCGCTATCATTGCCGGTGCGAATGGCACGCCCGTTCCGCTCCCACACGTAAGGCCGCCAGTGGTGCGGCGACCAGGGGGCGGCGAGCGTATTGGGCAGGGTCAGCTGGCGCCCCTGCCACCAGCCATGGCCCAGGAAGGCATCGCGGGTCTCGCAGGCGAAGGTAATGCCCTCGGCCTTGGCAGCACGGGTGATCTCGATCCTGAGCGCGTCGAACTGGCCCAGAAGTTTTGCGGCCTCGCCGGGCAGCAGGTTGAACTGCCAACTGCGCAGAAGCTCTGTGGGCACTGACGTCTTGAGCCCGTTCCATGGCCCCGCGCGGTCCAGCCCGGCTTTCTGACCGAAGACATTCACGATGGGAGAGACGGGGCCGCAGGGGTCGGTGCTGGCCTCGCTGCGGCGCAGGGGGTCGGGATATTGCGCCATGACGATGCGCGTGCGCGGGATGCGCAGGTAATGTTCAAGGCTGGCGAACAGCAGCCGGTATTTCGCGGCGATTCCGCCAACCTGCGCGCCGGTGCCAATCAGGTCGCCGACATTGTGGCCGATGTCGTCATCCAGCTTGCGGCAGGAGCGGTCCGCCAGCGGGGCCGCGGCCGCGTCCACGCGATAGGCGGGCGCGGGGCAGAGGTCGGGCAGGGCGATGTCGGTGACCAGCAGAGAGGAGTGGATCACCGGGGCCACGAAATACTGAACCAGCTGCGCAAATCCCACGTCATTGCCACCGATCGACAGGAGCACCATGTCTGGCGCCCGCAGGCGCCCGCCCGGGCATGTCAGGATGCCGGAACGAGGTTCGCGCAGGCGTGTCTCGGTGCGTTGGCGGCGCAGCTCGCCCCGGTCCAGCCGGTCGCCGGGGGACAGCCAGGAGCCATTGCGACGGCGAAAGCTCAGGGGTTCCTCGCCACCGCGCGCGGCCTCGGCAATCGGGGCGTAGTCGGTGGTCGGGGCGAGGCAGAGCTCGCGAATGACGGCGTTCAGCTGCGACAGGCGGTTGTAGCCTTTGCTGTCACCCGGGTTCTTCTGCGGGGACAGAAGCCCGTCGAAGATCTCGGCGCCGGAACAGGCGTGGTGTAGAAAGCTGACGAAGACATGCGGGTCGCGCGATGCGATGCCCAGGGCGGTGAGGCTCTGGAACGAGAAGAAGGAGCGCGCGCAGGGCTCGTCCAGCCAGCGCGCCACGCCGCCCCGTGTCAGGTTCCCGCGCCGGGTCATCCAGCCGACCGCACCGTCGCGCAGGGTCAGCCCGCCGCGCCACCGGGCTGGCAGGTCCGGGTTGCCCTGACCCGAGCCATAGCTGTCGCCGATGGCAACGATGATCCGGTGGTCCGGGGCCAGGAAGCGGCTGGCGCCCCGCCCGTCCGGCAGGCGCAGGGTGACCACGGCGCCAGAGAGCGGCAGGCGCGCGGAAACCGCGTCGCCGCAATCGGACGCCTGCAGCGTAGCGCCGCCCAAATGCCACTGGCACGGCCCCGTGTGACCCGCCCAGAGCCGTACCCGCACCGTGGTCTCCGGTGCGGTTTCATGGCGGATGAAGCGCAGTACGCTGTCGCGATGCTGGCGGGTCTCGGGATCCCAATGGGTGGGTTGCCCGGCCATCAGCGCCGCGCCGTAGGGCGAGGTCAGCTGGTGCCCGCTTTCGACCCAACGCCGGGCGTGCCAGCCCTCCCAGCTTTCATGGGCATTGTGCAGCTTCCAGGTGGCAAAGAGCGTCGCGGGGGCCTCATGGGCCTCGAAGGGGGCGAAGCGGTTGGTGATTTCCCATTTGATGTCCAGGGGCTGCGCGAAAACCGCCGCAGGAAACATGCTGAGGAATAGAAAAACGAGAAACCGAAACATGGCGCAATCCAACTGATCCGACGCCACAGTAACGGCGGGCGGGCGGTGAGGCCAGTGGGTTGGCTTCGCCTACGGCTCAGGCCCCGGCAAGGCGGGGCGCTCGTGGCCCCTTTGCCTACGCAAAGGCCCCACATCGCGACTTCGGCGCGACCTGCGTCGCCGCCTTCGTGGAAACGCCATGCCTCTTTCATCTTTCCTCAAGTATCCTGGGGTGAGCGCGTGAGCGCGAGGGGTGAAACCCCTTCAGGCTCATGCGCAGCATGAGCCACGCCCAACCGGGCACAAGCCGAAGGCGCCGGGCGCGGGCGGGAGCCCCACTGTCACAAAAAACGGGGCCGTTCGGGCCCCGCTTCATCATCCTCTCCGCGCTTACTTGAAGCTGCGGCTTTCCTTGATCTGGTCCCAGGCCCAGACGACCTCCTGCAGCTGCTCTTCCTGGCTGCGGTCGCCGCCGTTCATGTCCGGGTGCAAGACCTTGATCAGCTTCTTGTAGGCCTTGCGGATTTCCGCCTTGGTCCAATGGTCCTTGGCCTCCAGGATCTCCACCGCGCGGCGTTCCTTCGGCGGCAGCTTGCGGGTGCCGGTGATCGACTTGCCCGGGTTCTGGGTCGCGTTCTCGCCCAGCACCTGGTGCGGATCGTCGACCCCCAGCCGCGCCCAGGCGCGCTGTTCGTCGGTCTGTTTGCCGAAGGGCTTGGTCTCGCGCTCCCAGACGCGATCCTTGTCCGCCTGTTCGTTGATCTCTTCCTCGGTGGCACCGTTGAAGAAGTTCCATTTCAGATTGTATTCGCGCACGTGGTCCTTGCAGAACCAAAGGAACTCGTCCAGGTGGTCGGGGCTGCGCGGCGCGCGATATTGACCGGGCTCGGTGCAACCCGGGTGCTCGCAGAGCCGGGTCGAGGTCTCGAACGCCCCCGACATCCCGCGCTTGCCACGCGGGTTCTTCTTCTTGGCCGTCTTCACGGACATATCAAAGCCAAACGGATCGTCTTTGTTCATTCGCGCACCTGTAACTGGTCTTTTCGACTCGGGTCCGAGAGTTTAGACCATTTCACGCCGGATAGAAGAGGGGGCACGCAAAAATGAGCAGGTCGGAGGAAATTCGCACGGCACTTGAAGCCGCATTTCAGCCCCGCGTGCTGGAGGTGATCAATGAAAGCAGCCGCCACCAGGGGCATGCGGGCGACGATGGCTCCGGCGAGAGTCATTTTCGCGTCGTGATTGCGGCTGAGGCCTTCGCTGGCCAGTCCCGCGTGGCCCGTCACCGCATGGTGCACAAGGCCATGGGCGCCGAGCTGACCGCGGCCATCCACGCGCTTTCCCTGGAGATTTCCGAGTAGATTTCGGACGGCTTACTCTGCCGCAACCTCACGCTTTTCGCTCTCTGGGGTATCTGGCGTGGCATCCAGCGGCGTAACCGCCTCGGGCAGTTCCTGCGCCGCATGGGCCGAGGGCAGGGCGGGGGCGTGCGTCTCGGCAATCTTTTCGACGGCGAGGGGCGCGGGCTCTTCGACCGGCACCGTGGCGGTTTCGGTCACCACCGCGCGGCGAAACACCAGCATGTTGCGAAACACCGTGGTCTTGCCGGTCAGACCCGAGCGGACCTCGCTGGGCAGGGTATCGGCGCGCTGGTATTCCCAGCCATCTGCGGCGAGGCTGTTCATCAGCTCCGACAGCGCATGGGCAAACTGGGCCTCGGCCCCTTTCACACCCTTCGCCTTCACACCTTTCACCGGTGCCGGCACAACCTTGTACTCGTAGCTCATGATCCTGTCCTTCTGACGCAGTGGAGGGGACCTTACACGATTCGCGGCGCAACTGTCCAAAAGGAGGGGGCAAGGATGGGCAATTCCTCGCGTGTTGTTGTAAGTTCACCCGTGAACACAATGGGTTGCGCGGAGCACCTGATGTGCCGCGATATCTAGGGCGGAGAAACGAATACAGGCCGGGGGCGATCCCGGCCTGCGTCCTGTTACGTCTTTCGCGGCTCACCGTTTTCTTCGAATAAAACGGTCCGGAATTTTCGAAAGTTCCGGTGCTGGCTGTCCGCTCAGAGCCCCAGTTTCTGCGCCACCAGCTGGTTCACCGCCTTCGGGTTTGCCTTGCCGCCGGTCGCCTTCATCACCTGGCCGACGAACCAGCCTGCCAGTTTCGGGTTCTGCTGGGCCTTTTCGACCTGGGCCGGGTTGTCGGCGATGATCTGATCGACGGCGGCCTCGATGGCGCCGGTGTCCGTCACCTGCTTCATGCCGCGCTCTTCCACGATCTGCGCGGGGTCGCCGCCTTCGGTATAGACGATCTCGAACAACTCCTTGGCGATCTTGCCGGAAATGGTGTCGGCGCTGATCAGCTCGATGATGCCGCCCAGCTGCGCGGGGCTGACCGGGCTGTCGGTGATGCCCTTGTCGTCCTTTTTCAGGCGACCGAACAGCTCGTTGATCACCCAGTTGGCGGCCAGCTTGCCATCGCGCCCCTTGGCGACCTCCTCGAAATAGGCGGCGTTCTCCGCCTCGGCGGTCAGCACGCCCGCGTCATATTCCGACAGGCCGAAGTCGCCCACGAAACGCGCCATTTTCTCGTCCGGCAGTTCCGGCAGCGAGGCAGCGATGTCATCGACCCAGCCCTGTTCGATCTCCAACGGCAGCAGGTCCGGGCAGGGGAAGTAGCGGTAGTCGTGTGCTTCTTCCTTCGAGCGCATCGAGCGTGTCTCGTTCTTGTCGGCATCGTACAGGCGGGTTTCCTGCACGATCTCGCCGCCGTCTTCCAGGATGGCGATCTGGCGGCGGGCCTCGACGTCGATGGCCATTTGGATGAAACGCATGGAGTTCATGTTCTTGATCTCGCAGCGGGTGCCGAGATGCGAGAAATCCTGCGTTTCCATGTATTTCTCATACTGGCCGGGGCGGCAGACGGAGACGTTCACATCCGCGCGCATCGAGCCTTCCTGCATGTTGCCATCACAGGTGCCCAGATAGCGCAGGATCTGGCGCAGCTTGGTCACGTAGGCCGCGGCCTCTTCCGGGCCACGGATGTCGGGGCGCGAGACGATCTCCATCAGCGCGACGCCGGTGCGGTTCAGGTCGACGAACGACATGTTCGGATCCATGTCGTGGATCGACTTGCCCGCGTCCTGTTCCAGGTGGATGCGTTCCACACGGACCTTGCGTGCCACGCCCGGACCCATGTCGACGATGATTTCGCCTTCACCGACGATCGGATGGTAGAGCTGGGAAATCTGGTAGCCCTGCGGCAGGTCCGGGTAGAAGTAGTTCTTGCGGTCAAAGGCGCTCATCAGGTTGATCTCGGCCTTCAGACCCAGGCCGGTGCGCACCGCCTGTTCGACGCAAAACTCGTTGATCACGGGCAGCATGCCGGGCATGGCCGCGTCGACGAAGGCGACGTTTGAGTTGGGTTCGGCGCCAAACTGCGTCGAGGCGCCCGAAAACAGCTTCGCCTTCGAGGCCACCTGCGCGTGGACCTCCATCCCGATGACCAGTTCCCAGTCTTCCTTGGCGCCGACAATGACCTTGGGCGCGGGGGCTTCGTAAGCGAGGTGATCCAGCATGGTGTCTTCCCGTAATGGCGTGTTCCTTGCCTTCTAGGGCAGGGGCCGGAGAGGGGCAAGACCTGGAGCCGCTCAAACCGCCTTTGCGCGGTAAGGGATCTGTTGCGGCGTCTCATCCTTGAGGATCGAAAAGGTCAGCCGCCCTTGCGCATCGCGGTCGGCGGAGTAGGTCAGAACCTCGTCCACCTCATTGTTGCGGGTAAAGGTCAGGACCTTGGGCGCGATCTCGGTCACATCCTCGGCGGGGCGCAGCTCGTTGGTGCAGATGATCAGCTGGTCGCCCACCTGGCAGGTGCGCGCGGCGGCACCGTTCAGGATGCACTGGCGCTTGCCGCGGGTGCCGTAGATCACATAGGTCGAGATCCGCGCGCCGGACTGCTTGTTCCAGATATCGACGAATTCCATCGGCAGGATGCCAGCCGCCTCGCAATGATCCGGATCCAGGGTGATCGAGCCGTGATACTCCAGATCGGCCTCGGTGACATGGATGCCATGCAGCTTGGCCGTGACGAATTTCTTCATGGTGGATCCCCCTTCGCGTTCGGGAGGTTATGGCGGATGGGTGACGCTGGGTCAACTTTTGCGCTGCGCTGCGGCGAACGCCTGCCTCTGAGCGCCTCGCAAATCCCACGCCGGAGGGCAGGGTGTCCTCGCCTTCGGCTCGGGACCGCGCGACGGCGGGGCGCTCGTTCCACCTTTGCGGGCGCAAAGGCTCCACATCGCGACTTCGGCGCGACATGCGTCGCCGCCTGCGTGGGGCGTTTATGCCTCTTTCATCTTTCCCAAAATATCCCCGCCGGAGGCGTCAGGCTCATGCACAGCATGAGCCATGCCCAACGGTCGTGGGCGCCGTAAGGCGGCCCCGGCGGGCGGGAGCCCTTCTTTGTCAGGGGAATCAGCTCAGACGAAATGCCTTCTTGATGTCTTCCAACGCACGGCTCTGTTTGTCGGACAGCCCCTGGCCCTCGGCGGTGATCTCCTTCACCACGCCCATCAGCGGCGGGAAGGACCGTCCTGCGTCGAGTTTGTAGAGCTTGCGCGCGACGCGGGTGATGGCGGGCTCGGCGCCGCCGCATTCGGACATCATCCAGCGGCCCAGCACCACCAGTTCCTCGGCATCGGTCAGCGACAGGTTCAACTCGCGTTGCAATCCGCGTCCCATCGCCATCTGCTGTTCGCGTGCGGGCAGGGCATCCAGTTCCAGGAAGGCCACCGCCAGCGTCGCGACGGCCAGCGCCGGGTCCTCGATGCTTTCCACCGGGTGCACATTGGTGCGTCTGCGAAAGCCGAAGCGGCGGGCGGCGGCGCGGGCGTCCTGGGCCATGTCAACGAGGTCGGAGGCAGCTTCAGCCGCGTTGCGGGCACGCAGGAGGAAGAAGGCAGCGGCGGAGATCAGGCCGACAAGGGCAATGAGTGCAGGCATTTGATTGCTCGGTAATGAACCCGTGGTTGAACTTCCGCGACCATGGGCGGGATCAGGCGCGCGGTCAAGGGAAGAACGGATCGGAATGGACAGTGGCGGCCCTACGGCGCAGACTGGCGCGCGAAACCTGTGTTGGGAGTATATGTGATGAAGCCTTTTGCCGCCTTGGCCGCCGCCTGTGTTTTGACCGCCTGCACCGGTGGGCTGTTTGGTGCGAACCGCCAGCCGGTCGAGGCGACCATGCGCTGGGACCATGTTGCAGGCTCCGAGGCCTGGACCGAGGCGACCATGGCCGCGCTGGCCAGCCACGGCGCCGCGCTGCCCGCGCTGGTGCCCGCCGATATCGCCGAATGGTGCCCGGGGTATGAGAAGCAGGACCTGGAGGGGCGCAGCGCCTTCTGGGCCGGGCTGATCTCGGCGCTCGCCAAACACGAAAGCACCTGGAACCCGCGTGCCGTCGGCGGGGGCGGGCGGTGGTTCGGGTTGGTGCAGATCGCGCCCGCCACCGCGCGGGGCTACGGCTGCGGGGCGGGCTCGGGCGAGGCGTTGAAGAACGGACCCGCCAACCTGTCCTGTGCCGTGCGGATCATGGCCCACACCGTGCCGCGCGACGGGGTGGTCAGCCGCGGCATGCGCGGGGTGGCGGCCGACTGGGGCCCATTCCATTCGACCAGCAAACGCGAGGACATGCGCGCCTGGACCCGGGCGCAGAGTTATTGCGCGGGGTAGGGTTTCGGCTGCGCTTTCTCGTTGTTACGCCAGCGGGCTCTTGCCGCCCAACCGCTCGAACAGGCTTTCTTCATCGGTGTTGTTGAAGAAGGGCACCTGAGAGGGCGCGCCGAGGTCGGGCAGGTTGCCGAGGATCTCGGACAACACGACCTCGGTGATGAAGGGCAGGTCGAAGCGGCGCACGTCGTCCAGCGGGATCCACTGCAAGTGGCTCAGCTCTTCCTCGGCGCCAGAGAAATCGTCCGGGTCCGTTTTGAGCCGCGCCGCGTCGGCCAGGAAGAACCGCGCGTCGAAGCGGCGCGGGCGGCCCGGGGGCGTGATGGCGCGAAAGACGAAGGACAGCCCGTCGGGCGAAGGAACGTAACCGGCCTCGGCAAAGCCTTTCCAGTCCTCGGGGACCTCACTGGGCCATTTCCCCGGCTCGCCGAGAATTTGCCCGGTCTCTTCCCACAATTCGCGGATCGCAGCGGCCAGGCAGGCAGGCGCCAGGGCGGGATCGGCATCTTCGCCCAACCGGGTCAGGCAGGGTTCGGCCCCGGCGCTGGCCAGCGGCACATCGGCATCGGCTATGTCCACCGCGCCGCCCGGAAAGACGAACTTGTTCGGCATGAAGGCGGCCTTGGCGCCGCGCTGGCCCATCAGCACGCGCGGCCGTGTCTCGACATCGCGAATCAGAATGACCGTGGCCGCGTTGCGAATGATCTTCGACTTGTCCAAGGGACCTCCCATCTTCCCATCCGGGCGCCTCACACGCGCCCGCTGCGTTACTCCGCCGGTTGCTCCGCGCCGGGGCGCGTGCCGAACCCGTGCATCCGCTTTGCCCATTGGAAACCGACCATGGCCCCCTTGAACCGCGGCAGCAGGTAAAGCGACAGCGCCACCGTGCCCACGGTGAACACGGTCGCCAGGGTCATCGGCTCGGGCCGGAACTGCACATAAGCAATGTGGATCAGCGGGGCCAGAAGGTGGCCCACCACGATGATGGTCAGATAGGCCGGCCCGTCATCGGCGCGCTGGTGATACAGCTCCTCGCCGCAGACCGTGCAGGTATCGCGCACCTTCAGGTAGCCCTTCAGCATCGGCCCGGTCCCGCAGGAGGGGCAGCGCCGCTGCCAACCCTTAAGAAGAGCAGGCTTCAACGGGCGTTCGGCTCCGGTATCGACGGTGTCGATCTCTATCTCGGCCCCTGTCTCGGTCCCTGTCTCGGTCCCTGTCTCGGGCGGTCTGTCCGTCATGGTCCTGGATCCTGTTTCTCGAGTCGCGCTGCCTCTCCAATACCCTAAGCGGCGAGCAATTGGAAACCATGGTGCGCTGCGACCCAGCGTCCTGCTGACGCAGGCATTTCCAAAAAAAGCGAAAAAGGCCGACGGAAAGCCGCCGCCGCCGCGTTTCATGATCACAACGGATGATAACCGGGCCGGAACGAACCGGCCGCCCGAGGGGGCAGAAACAAAGATACGGGACCAAAAGGAGAGACCCTATGAAACGCATGATGAAATCCACTGGCAAAACCGCGTTGATCGCCCTGATTGCCGCCAGCGCCGTGGGCGCGACCACCCTGAGTGCCTCGGCCCTCGGTGGCCCGCGCGGCGGCATGGACCGCGGCGGCTTCGGCGGTGGCAAGTTCATGCAGATGGAATTTGCCGATCTGGACGCCGACGCCTCCGGCCTGATCACCGTCGAGGACCTGCAAGCCAATGCCAAGGCGCGGTTCGACGAGGCCGATGCCAACAAGGACGGCCAACTGGACGTGGACGAAATGAAAGCCCAGACCAAGGCGCGCATGGACGAGCGCATGAAAGCCGCCGAAGAGGCCGGGCGCACTGCCCGCCGGGGCGCGCCGGATGCCGAGACCATGGAAAAGCGCATGGGCTGGATGATCGAGGAAATGCTGGAACGCCGCGATGCCGACAGCTCGGGCACCCTGTCCTATGACGAGGTTGTGCCGGACCAGGCCAAGCTCGACCGCATGATCGATCGCTTCGACACCGATGACGACAACGCGATCAGCGCCGCCGAATTCGACGAGGCACAGAAGGAAATGTGGATGCGCGGCAAGGGCCGTGGTGGGCGCGGCGGTCACGGGGGCCAGGGCGGCTTCTGGGGTAACGGCAAGCACAACTGAGCAGGCGGGGCCCGCGCCGGGCGTCCCCAAGATCAACCGGGACCTCTTCGTGACATTCGAGGTCCCGGCCCCGGCGCGGAACTCCCGTTGCGTGTGTAAAGTTGAGCGGGTACGCAAGACGGAATGGACATGGCATTCGACGCAAATTCCGATGTGACGGACGAGGCCCTTCTGGTCGCCTATGGCAATGGCGACCGGCAGGCGGCGGCAATGCTGACCATGCGTCTGACCCCCCGGGTCGTGGGCTTTTCGGCCCGCATGCTGGGGGGCGACCGTGCCGAGGCCGAGGACGTGGCCCAGGAGGCCATGCTGAGGCTTTGGAAAGTGGCGCCGGAATGGCGCCAGGGCGAGGCGAAGGTGACCACATGGCTCTACCGGGTCGTGAAGAACCTCTGCACGGACCGGCTGCGCAAGAAGCGCGGGGTCGATATCGATGCGATCGAGGAACCGGCGGATGACGCGCCCGGCGCGGTCGCGGGGATGATCGAGGCCGACCGGGCCGCCGCCCTTCAGGCCGCATTGAACCAGCTGCCTGAACGGCAACGCATCGCGGTCACCCTTCGGCATCTCGACGGGGCGTCGAACCCCGAGATTGCCGAAGTTCTGGACATCAGCGTCGAGGCGGTCGAAAGCTTGACCGCCCGGGGCAAGAGAGCGCTGAAGGCCATCCTGGTCGGCAAGCGCGAGGAGTTGGGTTATGACGAACACTGACCGTGATGACGACGACAAGATGCTCGAAAGCTTCTTCGAGGCAGGCCGCGCCGATGCGCCGGTGCCCTCGCAGGACCTGATGGCGCGCATCCTGGCGGATGCCCAGGCGAACATGCCGGCGCCCGCGCCCCTCGCGCGACCGGCGACGCCCGCGCGCCGGGGCTTCCTGGTCGGACTGCTTGCCGCAGTCGGCGGTTGGCCGTCGGTGGCGACCATGGCCACCGCGACCGTGGCCGGGATCTGGCTCGGCTTTGCGCAACCCGATACGTTGAGCAATCTGTCTGGCGGCACGCTCTTGCCCGGCAGCACCGCGACCGCCTATGAGGTGGATGACCTGGTTCCCAGCTATGGCAGCTTCGATGGGCTGCTGACCGAGGAGGGCTGAGATGAGCGATACCCCCGAACAGCGCACCCCTGAAACCGGTGCGCAGCCGCCCCGGCGCACCCGTCGCTTGGTCAAGGTGATCCTGACCATCTCGCTGACGCTGAACCTGCTGGTTTTGGGCCTGGTGGTTGGCGCCCATGTGCGCGATGGCCATGATGACCGTCGCTTCGGCCCGCCGGACCGTTCGATTGCGCGCGACATGGGCTTTGGCCCCTTCATCGGCGCCTTCCCGCGTGAGGATCGGCGCGAGATGGCCATGGCCCTGCGTGACCGCACCGGCCCCTTCCTGGACAATCGCCAGGCGCTGGTCGAGGAGATGGAGGGCATTCTGGCCACCTTGCGCGCCGAGCCCTTCGACGCCGCTGCCCTCACTGTTCTGCTCGAAGCACAGGGCAGTCGGATCCGCGAACGCGCCGAGATCGGCCGCGAGATCCTGGTAGGGCAGATCGACAAGATGACACCCGCCGAACGTGCGCGGTTTGCCGACAAGCTGGAACAGGGGTTGCGTCACTCGATGGAGCGCGTCCGCTCGGACTGGAAGGATCGCCGCTCGGATCGCGACCGCCACTGACACAGGCTGTATGGACGCGGAATAACAGGGCCCGCACCGGCCCTGTTTCCGTTTCGGGATCCGCGCGGCTCAAGCGGCGGTCTGCACCATGGTGACCTGATTTCGCCCCTCGGCCTTCGAGGCATAAAGCGCCCGGTCGGCCCGCTCCAGCAGAGCGTTCACATCCCCCACCAGACGATCGCCAATGGCCACGCCGATGGACATGGTCACCGGGATCTCGATCCCGCGCGAAGGGGACTTTACCGGCGTCTCGCCGATCACCTGACGCAGGCGTTCGGCGGCATGGGCCGCTTGGGCCGTGGTGGTGGCGGGCAGGGCGATGATGAATTCCTCGCCGCCGATGCGCGCCAGCAGGTCGATTTCGCGCACGTTCTCGCGCAACCGGCGGGCCACCTCGACCAGCACCTCGTCGCCGACCAGGTGGCCATAGGTGTCATTCACCGATTTGAACCGATCCAGATCCAGCGCCATCAGGGCGAAGCTCTGCCCGGTGTCGCGGGCTTCACGTGCGATGCGATCCAGGTAGCTTTGCGCATAGCGGCGATTGTAGACCCCGGTCAGCGGGTCGGTTACCGCCAGGCTCAGGTGGCTGTCGAAATCGGCGCGCAGGGCGTCCGTCTCCAACTTGCGGGAAATCAGCGGACGCAGACGGGTTGCCAGCTCCTCGGCATCGAAGGAGCCCGATTGCACCGCATTGGCCCCCAGGTCCAGAGCCATGGAGGTCAGGTGGGCGGGATCCTCATCGGCCACTTTCACGATGATCACCGCATGGCGCGTGGCCATGCGCGAGCGCAGCTCGCTGACCAGCGCCAACCCATCGCCCAGCGACTCGATCGAGGCGGCGATGACGAAGGCGTCGGGCGCCTTGCCGGTGGGCATCTGCCCCATCGCCTCTTCCCGGGTCATCAGCGCCACACGATCATTGACCACACGGCCGAGCCCGGCGCGCCAATGGATCGCGGTCTTCATGTCGGGTGCGACCAGGGCCAGCCGTGTCTGGCGGGCAAAGCCGTTGCCGATCTCGGCAAAGCCCAGCTCGCGTGCGGTGTCGCGGCGGCGATCCAACTCGTCCTGCGTGGCGCGTGCGCGCATCAGGTTGCGTGCAAGAGCCTGCAGAGAGGCATCGTCATAGGGTTTGGTCACCACCTCCTCAGCGCCCGCACGCAGTGCGGCCAAACGGGTGCTTCGGTTGGGCACCGATGCCACGACCACCACTGGAATGCGCGCCAGAAGCGGGTCGGCCTTGAGCCGCCCCAACACCTGAACCGCGCCGCCATCTGCCAAGCTTTCACCCAGAATGATCAGGTCGGGACGTTCGTTGCGCGCCATGCGCATGACCTGGGCGGCGCTGTCGGCCTGCAGGATCGTGTGACGCGCCGCCTTCATCGTGCCCTTGAGCACGATGCGGCTGGTGGTCACGTCATCAGCGATGAGGATGCGGCCTGCCATGAATGTCCTGCCAATCGGTTTCGTTTGCGGTTCGTTCTGGTAATTCTTTGCTCAGATTAGTTAAGAAAACCTTTCCAAGGGTTAACGAGGTCAAAAAATGAAGCAGGAAACCGCCGAGACGATTGCACTTCAGGCTCTGGCCTGGCTGGTGGGCAATGAGGAATTATGCCCGGTCTTTCTGGGCTCTACGGGCGTAAGTGAAAGTGAATTGCGCGCCCGGGCCGGGGAGGCGGATTTCCTCTCATCGGTGCTGGAGTTCCTGATGATGGACGATGCCTGGGTCATGTCGTTCTGCGACTCGGCCGGGCTTCCTTACGAAACCTTGATGCAGGCACGCATGGCTTTGCCCGGCGGGGCGCAGATGAACTGGACCTGATCCGCCGGGCGATTGGGGCTCAGAGGTCGATCTCGACCACCCCATCGGGCGCCGCTGCGCGGCTCTGGCACAGGATCATCTCGCCCGCGCGCTGTGCCTTTGACAGCACGAAGTCGCGGTGTTCGACGTCGCCGGACACGACCCCGCATTTGCACACGCCGCAGATCCCGTCAGAGCATTTGACGTCCACGTGGATCCCCGCGTCGCGCAACGCATCACTTGCCGCCTGGTCCGCCGCAACCTGGATTTCACGCCCAGATTTGACGAGCTTCAAGATAAAGTCGTGGTTCTCGTACTCCGGCTGTTCCGGCGGGCTGAAGTATTCCAGATGGCGCGCCTCCTCCGGATAACCCCCGGCCTCTGCCGCCTCGATCACGCCTTGCATGTAACGGTCCGGACCGCAGGTGTAGACGTGGAAACCTTCCTTGTATTGCAATATCTTGGCCAGATCCGCGCGAGACCCTTCGTCCGAGAAATGGTAATGCACCTTGTCCGCCCAAGGCATGGCGGCGAGGTCCTCCAGGAACCCGGCCGAGGCGCGTGCGGAACAGGAGTAATGCAGTGCAAAGTCTTGTCCCAGCGCGTGTAGGCGGTGCGCCATGGCGATCATCGGTGTGACCCCGATACCGCCGCCCATGAGCATGGTGAAGGCGGCGTCTTCAACCAGCGGGAAATGGTTGATCGGGTGGGAGACGAAGACCCGCCGCCCTTCCTCGAAGATGCGATGCATCAGTTTGGATCCGCCCCGGCCTTCGTCCTCGCGCAGGACCGCGATCTGGTATTTAGACGGGTCCGCCGGGTTGCCGGACAGCGAATATTGCCGGAAGAACTCTGGCGCGACGACGACGTCGATATGGGCGCCTGCCGTGGCCGGAGGCAGGGGGGCACCATCCGGCGCGCTGAACTCGTATTTGGTCACATCGGGCGTCATCGCCTCGACCTTCGAGACGGTCATTTTCAACACCGGCGCCTCCGCCTGATCGGCGGTATAGACATGTTCGGGGGGCACCCCCGCGGCTCGGCGCAGCTTATGTTCCTCGGCCGTGATCATGTCCTTGTAAGCCTGGATGCCGGCCTCGCGATCCGCCGGGAAGGGCCAGTTGTAGGGCGGCGGCGCCAGCTGGGCGGGGTAGACCGCGAGGGTTTGATCTTCGTAAAGAAGGTTAAGCCCTGTGGACAACTCGCGCCGGTTCACCGGGTGTTCCGAGGGGGCATAGGGTCCCTCATTCACCATCTCCAGGTCCCACCACCAGGTCTTGACCGGGTTCACCTCGCCATTGCCGAGCCAGTCGTCGAGCTTTGCCAGCGGTCGGGCCAGGGTGGGCGCCTTCATCGCCGCCCAGCGGAACGGCGCCTCGGCAAAAATACCTTCCAGGTTCCAGGGGCAGGTCTTCATGCAACGCCCGCACATCGCGCCGTTCTTCTGGCTGACGCGGTAGGTGGTGCATTTCTGGCTGTCGGATTTCCAGATCTCGTAGCCGTTGAACATCAGCTTCGGCCCAGCTGTGATCGCGCCGGAGGGGCATTCGCGCGCGCATTTGTTGCAGGCCTCGCAGAACGCCTGCAGGCCGAAGTCGATCGGCTTGTCATGGGTCATCGGCATGTTCGTGGTGACCACGCCGGATTTCAGCCGTGGGCCGAGGTAGGGGTTCAGGATCACCTCGCCAATGCGCGAAACTTCACCCAGCCCGGCAAGCAGCAGAAGCGGCGGTTGCAGCACCTCGTCGTCCATCACCGAATGCACCCGCGCGCCGTGACCCAGGCGACGCAGATGTTCCGCCAGAACACCGCCCAGCAGGGAAAACCGCAGATAGGCGCGCATTGATTGGGCGCAGGCGATCCAGTCGTCTCCACTGGCGCCGTCCATCGTCTCATGCCCCTGGTCGATGATGATCGAGATTGCGTTTTTGTGATAAGGATCAATGGGTTCGCCGATGGCGTCATGGCTATAGTAGGCCCAGTCGGGACATTCGGACAGGCCCACAGCGTCGCAGCCGAGGAAGTAGAGCGCGCCCTTGATATTGGCCGCATTGCGGGCGGGGTCCATAGTGGAGGCATGCACCTCACGTGTATCGCCATCCTGCAACAGGATGAAGGCGCCCAGGGATGGGCGGAAGGCGAAGGCGGCGGCCGATTTGCGCACGTAATTACCGTTCTTGGATCCTTCCTGCGCGATCGGGCCGAGGTCTCCGAACAGCGAGCGGGCAAACATGTTGGCGCGTTTCGGCACCCGCGCGACATTGGCGCGGTCGATATAGGTGGTCGGGTCGTCCACGCGGTTCAGCCGCTCGAACGGGTGGGCGCCGTCCATGAAACGGCGGGTCTGGTAGGGATCCACATTGCGCGTGGTGCGGGCGTGCGTGCCCAGGCCGCTGCGCCAGGTGGTGGGCGGTTTTGCGTTTGCGGCCAGGGGCTTGTCCGGTGACAGCTCCAGCGTCGTGGTGATGACCGACAGGCCGAAGCGGCCCCCGTGGAACGGGTTCACTGCGGTGCTGCCCTCTACTGTCGCAAGCCCCGCCGCCACCGCCAACTGACCCAGGTGGATGTCCGAGTCTGCCTCGCTATGCGCACGCGCCTCCCAGCCCAGCGAGCGGATGTAATTGGCGAGCGTGACCGAGGTCTCCATCCCTCGCAGACAGGCGCGATGCGCCTGGGCGTCCCGGATCCAGTCGGTGCCCTCTTCGTCGGCCTCCGGGTCACGCGGCATGTCATAGAGGAAGACCACCGCATGGGTATGGTGGCGGCAGTCGGCGGGTGGGGCCTTCAGGCTTTCGCGAAGACCGGCCATGATCACGTCCACCCCGGCGGCATAGGTCTTGACCTGCATGGTCTCGATCTTCTTGGCCAGCCGGTCCACGTCGGGGTTCTTCAGCGGTGCGTCCAACCAGGCGGAGGCGGGGATCTCGCAAATCCCCACCATCGCTGCGTCACAGTAATAGCCGAAGGATTTCAGGTGGTTGGACCGCTCGGTTGGGTCGGATGGGATCACCCCGCGTTCCCGTTTCACCAGCCCTTCGCGGGTGGCGTCCAGCATTGCCTGGTATTCCTGCATCGCGTTCACGATGGACAGGGGATCGTCCGGGCGGCGGAAGTTCAGGCCGGGCATCGGGGCAAGAGCGTCGAGCCCGGTTACGGCCTCGGCGCGGGCGAGGCTTTCCAGCGGATAGGGACCCAGGTGGGGCGGGCGGTTGCGGTAGCTGCGCAGTTTCATCTCAGAGCCTCTTCAGCGGGGTGTCGTCGCCCTGACGTAGTTTGGCGAGCAGGCGGCGCAGCTCGGTCAGTTCGTCGGGGGTCAGGCTGTCTTCGGAGCGGGTGCGGTTGGCCACGGCCATGGGGGTGGCCTGGTCGAGCTTCTCGCGGCCAAGATCGGTCAGGCCCACGCGGGTGGTGCGCTTGTCGCCGGTGCCATTGTCGCGGGTGATCAGGCCGGCCGCCTCCATCTGTTTCAGCGCGCGGGAGGTGGCGGTGCGGTCGATGCCGATGAAATCCGCGATATCGGACGGCTGGCAAAGCCCCTCGTCGCCGGTGGCCAGCAATACGCACCAGGTGATGCGGGTCAGGTCGAGTGTCTTCAACGCGGCCTCGAACCGGCGTTCCTGAAGGCGGGCGGTGACGGTCAGCTGGTAGCCGATAGCGTCGTGGAGGCGGTAGGGCGCACGGGTATTCATGGTTGACATTGTCAATCAAAATGATTGGCGTTGTCAACTACCTGGGTTTGGCAAACTTGCAGTGAAGCCCACGGGCGTGTCGAACGCAGGCGAAGTTGGGGCACTTCGCGCCCCGCCGCTTACCGAACGAACAACAAAAAAAAGGCGCCCAATGGACGCCCTTTTCATCGTATATTCTCTGAAGCTTACGGAATGATCCGGGTGTACTTCGTGCCTTCAATCGTTGCCCCGGCAATCAGGCCCGCCTGGCCGAAGACCACCGCCACGACCGGTGTGAGCGAGGTGATCGTGTCCGCCGAAATCCGGTCGCCTTCGTTCTGGATTGCATATTTGATGTCGCCGCCGGCCGACCAGCCGGGCGAGGTGCGGAAGCCTTGCAGCGCCTCGTTTGTCATGAAGAACAGCACATGGGCATATTGCTGGGCGCCAATCTGCAGACCAAAGCTGGCTTCGGCCTGGAGATAGTAATCCACCGTCACATCATTCACACGCAGCGCGCCGCGCCCATAGGCGCCGCCGATGCCGAACCCGGCCTCGGTCACCAGCGGCATGACCAGCATGCCGACCGACTTGGCGGCCAGGTCCTGTGTGCCCGGGTAGCGGTTGTAGAGGTAGTTCAGCGTCGCATCGACCCGCGCGTCGATTGCTTGCCCGCCATTCGAACCAACGCCATTGGCGCAGGCCGAAGTCATCAGGGCCGCACCGCCCGCACCGATCAGGAAACCACGTCTGGAATATGTGCTCATCTGCCCATCCTTGCCTTGCCCCCAAGCCATTCTGGTCCTGCGACCGCCGGAGGCGTTTCACCGCACGGGTCTTTCGCCCGTATTCGCGCCAAGAATAGGGCAGGGCGTGTGGTTTGTCACCATATCTTGCGGACGCGCGGCGGGTTTTCGCCTCTACCCGCGACAGGCCCCATCGCGGGTCATGAAGGCCTTGACAGCGGCCTCGGGCAGGGGCCGTTTGGTGGTCGCATCCTCCTCAAGGCAGACCACGATACATTCGCCGGTCGCGCGCAGGGTGCCTTCGGCATAGACCGCATATTCCTTGACGAAGGAGCTGTTGCGGAAGCCGGTGGTGCGCGCAACCGTGACATAGCGTTCCCCCAGGAACATCGGCGCGTGATAGCGGGCCGAGTTGGTCATGACGACAAGGGTCGGATCCCCGGGCGAATAGGTCGACAGGTGATAGGCCGCGAAATAGGGGATGCGCAGGCTTTCGAACCAACGGAAATAGGCCACGTTGTTCACATGGTTCAGCGCGTCGAGCTCATGGAACCGCACCACATCGGCCATGCCGAAATGCCAGCCCTCGGGCACACCGGCAGCGGCAAGCTGACCGGGGCTGAGCGGGGTCAGGAAAGGCAGGTCGGGAAATGTGATCATCGGCGTCTCCTTTGCCTAGGGATGCCAGCGCAAACGCTCGTGGGCAAGGGGCGACCCGCGGCGGCGACGCAAGGTCAGAGCGCCGGTGCCGACAGGGCCTTTTCGACCTGTTCCACGATCAACGGGGCCAGCATCTTTGCCCCGGTGCCATTCGCCAGATGATTGTCGTCGTAGTAGAGCGGTACCCCATCCCTGGTGAAGGCGCAGCGGTCCGGCAGGATCGTGTTGCAGAACAGATCCGCCGGGCGCACCCGGAACAGCCGTTGCAGGTCGAGCCCGTCAAACAGCTCCTCGACGGCCCGGTTGCGGTCCAGGAACCGGCTGTGAAGCGTGCCGAACTCGCGCGGTGCGTCAAGGTGTCTGCCGTTCTGGGCCACGAAAAGCGGCACGTCCCAGCCCGCTTCCGGGATTGGATAGACCAGAACCACGTTGAACTCGCGTGTCAGGTCCTCCAGTTCACTGGCGAAAGTGGCCAACACCCGTTCACGCCGGGTTTCCCCATAGGCCGGTGCGGCGGCTGGGTCGGGCGCGCGCTCTCGGATCAGCTCGATCCGGTCAACGCCGCTCCCTTCGCCATGGTCCGGGGCCCCCTCGCCATTGTCGAACCCGGTGCCTTCGACATAGAGCGTGAAGCGCGAGGTAATGACCAGCGTGGTAATGCCTTCTGCCTTGGCATGGGCCAGCATCTCACGGATATAGCCGTCGCAATCCGAGTTCCGTCGAGGATCAGTAAAGGTGAGGCCCCGAAAGGCGATGCAGCCGCTGTGCGCGTAGGCGTAAGAGGATATGCCAACCTCTTTCAGAGCGCTTTGGGCCTGGAAGGAGATCGAGTTGCTGTGGCTGTCGCCAATGAACAGCACCTGCGCCTTGCCATCGTCCAGAAACCTGTCGCAGCCCTTGACGGGGCGAACCGTCCGGGCAGGCCATCAGTCAGCTCACCCGCCAGGCCGATTGCAATAAACAATGCGCTGCCCACCCCGCTGGCAACGAAGATGCGTGCGCGGGTCAGCCTGAGCCCACCGTCACGGCGGCGGAACGGCTGTTCGACAAACCGCCAGGTCAGGGCCGCCAATCCCAGCGAGGCCAGCGCCAGCCCCAGTAATAGCCAGGAAGGCGGGCTGCCAGGGGTCTTGACCCTGGCAAAGGCCAGAAGCGGCTGGTGCCACAGATAGGCGGAATAGCTGATCAGCCCGACCCAGACCACAGGCCGCAGCGACAACAGGCGCCCGACCAGGGTGTCACCTGCGCCAAACAGGATGACCATTGCGGTGCCCCCGACCGGCACCAGCGTGTAAAAGCTGGGAAAAGGCGTATTGCCATCAAAGCCGAACATGGCAAAGAGGATCAGCCCCAGCCCGATCAGGGACAGCAGTTGATTTGCCCGCGCCGCGCCCTTGGTCAAAACCACTGCACATAATGCGCCGACGACAAGCTCCCAGAACCGCGAGAAGGTGAAATAGAAATTCGCGTCCGGCTCGTTGCGCAAGCCCCATTGGGCAATGGCCATCGAACCGGCACCGATTGCGATCAGCCCGGCAAGGCGCGGCATGCGGCCCAGCCAGGTCAGCCCCGCCAGGACCAGCGGGAAGACGACGTAGAACTGCTCCTCGACCGCCAGGCTCCAAGTGTGCAACAGCGGCAGCTGATCTGTCGCCGGGGCGAAATAGTCGGCCGAACCGAGGAAATGGAAATTCGACAGGAACAACCCTGTTGCGGCCAGGCTGCGGGCATAGTCCAGAAACTGCGCGGGAGACAGCCACAGGAAGGCAAAGGGCAGCGTACTGGTCAGCACCACGAACAGCGCGGGCAGAATGCGGCGCGCGCGACGCTCGTAAAATTGCGCGATCGAATAGGTGCCGACCTCGATCTCGTCCAGGATGATCGTTGTGATCAGGAACCCGCTGATGACAAAGAAGACGTCCACCCCGGCATACCCCCCGAAAACAGGGTGACGCCCGCGTGAAACAGGATGACCGGCAGAACGGCCACCGCCCTGAGCCCGTCAATTTCGCTTCTATATCGCATTTCGGCTCCCTTCGGCCCGTCTGGGGGCACGACCTGTCGCGTTAGTCGGACATTATGCAGAGCGGATCAACGGTGAATGCGGCACTTTCGGCAGTTCGGCGGCCACATGCGCGACACCGGTTTCGGCGGTGGGTTGGGTGAGTGGCTGGAGATTGGAGCGGGTGAAGGGAATCGAACCCTCGTCTTAAGCTTGGGAAGCTCCTGCTCTACCATTGAGCTACACCCGCGTTGAGGCTTTAGGTAGCGTGACCGACAACCGGGGTCAATCGGGTTTTGGCGGGAACTTGGCGAGGTTGGGGGGATTGTAACCCGGGTCGCTCTTGCGGCGCTCGAAGGCAGAGGGGTGGATCTCTGCCCCATCGGGGATGAAGCGGTGTTGGGCCAGCGGAAGGTAGTAGCCCAGGAACCCGGGTTGGGTCGGCCACTCACTGCGCCGCACAAGGCGGGGAAGCCCCTCCAACAGGAACCAGCCGTAAGGCATCTGGCTGTGCAGGTTGGCGGTGGCGTCCGGGGCGCAGAACGCAAGATCGTTTTCCTTAGTCACGTCATCGGGAATGCCCCGCACATAGCGATTGTAGTGCTGCTCGGAGAACTCCAGCTTGGCCACGCCGAGCGCATCCAGTTCATCGCGCATCCAGACCATGGACACTTTGCTTAGCCCGGCTTCGTCTTCCTTGACCGAGCCCGCAATGTCCGTATGCGTGCCCGGGAACCAGACCTGTTTGACGTCCTGCTGCGCGGGGACGATGATGTCTTCATCGTCTTTCTTTCGTTTGCCGATGTACTCCTGCCCTTCCTTCCAGAACTGATGGCGAAAGAAACGCCGCCGCTCGTCGATCGACAGAGCATGGCGCACCGATTGCACCGAGGGGTTCTTGTTGACGCTGGAATGGGAGCCGAAGTCGACAATCGTACCCCATTGCAAGCGGATCTGGATCATCGAGGATACGGTGTCCCACAAGCCCAGAAATCGGATCGGGGTCTGTGTCACATGGAAGAACTGTTCGAAAACGCGCATCGAGGAATGAGCTGGTCGTCCAGCGTCCCGATGGATCTTGCGCCATGTGCGATAGACCGGGCCGATCAGGTGCATCTCATGCGGCGCGACAAGGCCGAAATCATTGATGAAGCCCGCCAGAACGCGCGCGGTATAGGCCCCGCGTGAATAGCCGAAGAAGTACAGTTAATCGCCTGTTTGGTAGTTTTGGCACAGGAACCTGTAGGCGTGCAGGACATTGCGTTCCAACCCGATGCCGGCAATCAGGCCAAATATCTTGCGCGGGGCTTCAAACAGGTTGCCCTTGAAGGATCTTGTGCTGGGCGTGCCCACCCCCGGCTCGTAATACACAAGCTGATTTTCGTTATGTTCCAGGCATTTATACAGGCGTAGAACGTTGCTTTCGCGTTTCTCGACCTCGTTGCCGGTGCCATCAAGGCAAATGATCAATTTGCGTGACATGAAATGATACCTCCAAATGCCTTGAAGGTATCATGAATGCAAACGGGGGCAAACTCCGGGTCAGCCGCGACGGCGTCGGCGGCGTCCGCCCGTGCCACCTTCGGCGGCGCCGGTGTTGAAGTTGAGCTCGGGCAGGTCCACCACGCCTTTCAGGATCGGGAAGGGATCGGCCGAGTTCGGAATGGCGGAGGCATTGACGAAATGCTCCTGGAACCTGGCTTCGACGGCGGTCTCGACCTTGTGGATCGCGCGCACGGTCTCTTCGATCTCATGGCGCGCCTCGGTGTTCAGCAGCGCGATGCGTGCGCCCGTGCCCGCCGCGTTGCCCGCCGAGGTCACCTTGTCCAGCTCGCAATCCGGGATCATGCCCAGCACCATCGCGTGTTTCGAGCTGATATGCGCGCCGAAAGCGCCCGCCAGAACGATACGGTCGACCTTGTCCACCTCCAGCTTGTCCATCAGCAGACGCGCACCGGAATAAAGCGCCGCCTTGGCCATCTGGATTGCGCGGATGTCGCCATTTGTGACGGTGATCTTCGGCCCGCCATCGGCGCTGCCGTCATGGATCAGGTAGGAATTGGTGCGCCCGTCGAGGAAGCAGCGCGCGGAGCCCGTTTGCTCCGCCGAGCCGATCAGGCCCGGCCCGTCGACGATGCCGGCCAGACGCATCTCGGCAATCACCTCGATGATGCCGGATCCGCAGATGCCGGTCACGCCCGTGACGGCGGTGGCCTCGGCAAAGCCTTCTTCATCCGACCAGATGTCGCAGCCGATCACGCGGAAGCGGGGTTCCTTGGTGACCGGATCGATCTCCACCCGTTCGATCGCACCCGGCGCGGCGCGCTGCCCGCTGGAAATCTGCGCGCCCTCGAACGCAGGGCCGGTGGGCGACGAACAGGCCAGCACGCCGTCCTTCGATCCCAGCAGGATTTCCGCGTTGGTGCCCACGTCCACCACCAGCACGAGGTCGTCGGATTTGTCCGGTGCCTCGGACAGGGCCACACCGGCGGCATCCGCCCCCACGTGGCCTGCGATACAGGGCAGGATATAGGCGCGGGTGCCGGGGTTCAGCACAAGGTCCAGGTCGGCCGCGCGCAGGCGCAGCGCGTCCGAGCTGGCCAGGGCAAAGGGCGCCTGGCCCAGCTCGAACGGGTCGATGCCCAGGAACAGGTGGTGCATGACCGGGTTCATCACGAACACAGCGTCCATGATCAGCGACTTGTCGATCTCCGCCTCGGCAGCGATCTGCACGAAAAGCGCGTTCAGCCCTTCGCGCACCGCCTGGGTCATTTCCAGGTCGCCGCCCGCGTTCATCATCGAATAGCTGACCCGGCTCATCAGGTCTTCGCCGAAGCGGATCTGCGGGTTCATGATGCCAGAGGAGGCGACAACCTCGCCCGTCAAGAGGTCACAGAGGTGCGCCGCAATGGTGGTCGAGCCCAGGTCCACGGCCAGACCGTAGATACGCCCGTCGTAATAGCCCGGCCAAAGCGCGCAGATCGATGGGGTCGAGCTGCCGTCGCCCATGTAGACGGCGGCGGTCACGGTCCAGTCGCCCTTGCGCAGCGTGGGCTGCAGCTCGCGCAGCAGATGCGGGTCGATGTCCAGCTTTTCCAGCCCCATCTCGCGTTGCAGCGCCTCGCAGAGCCGCTCCAGATCGCCCGAGGGCTTGTGCATGTCGGGTTGTTCGACCTCGACATAATGCAGGCGGATCGACGGGTTCAGGGTAATGTCGCGCGCTTCGGCCCGCTTGCGCACCACCTGGCGGTGCACCTGACTTTCCGGCGGCACGTCGATGACCACGTCACCTTCGACCTTGGCCTGGCAGCCCAGTCGGCGGCCCTTGGGCAGGCCCCGGATGTTGTCGTAACGCTCTTCGACCGAGTTCCATTCGGACAGGGCGGTTTCCGACACGGTGACCCCGTGTTTGGGGAACTCGCCGAAGCTTGGCGTGATCTGGCATTTCGAACAGATGCCCCGCCCGCCGCAGACCGAATCCAGGTCCACGCCCAACTGCCGTGCGGCGGTCAGGATCGGGGTGCCGACGGGAAAATGGCCCCGTTTGCCGGAGGGGGTAAAGATGACCAGAGGATCTTTGGACATGTGCGCGCGTCTCCCTTTGGAATCGTTTTAACTTGCAGGGGGCAGGGCGCAAGGTGGTTCGCGTCGTGACTTGGTCAAAAAGCGGCGTGTTTCAGTTCAGGTGTACGGCCCAGGTACAGCGATCAAACGGCGCATAGGCGTGCATCTGTTCCGCCCCACCCGGGGGCAGGCGGCGCGAGCAGCCTTCGAAAGCGTCGTCCTCTTCGTAAACCGATACGGTGCCGGGGGCCTTCGTGTCCAGACAAAGCTGCGCGCCGGGGGCAAGCCAGTCCGCGGCCCGTTTGCCGCTGTCGGAGGCGACCGCGAAAAAGTGGCGCGTGTCCGAGGCATTGGTGACGCAGAGCGTGTCGGCCAGGGCGGGCAGGGGCAGGATCAGGAACAGCCAAAGGTATCGCATGGGACCAGCCTGTGCGCGCGGCAGCGCCCCGTCCAGTCACGACCCGTCGCGCCAAGGTGATCAGAGTTGCCCGCAGGTGATCACGCGCGGCGCTAGGCTTGGACCATGACATGAGGAGAAAGAAAGAGGAGAGGACGATGAAACAGCTGACCACTTTCGCCGCCGCGACATTGATCCTGGCCGGATCCGCCTCCGCGCAGGAGTTCGGCACTGACGATGATGCCGCCTA
This sequence comes from Aliiroseovarius sp., assembly GCF_965228805.1. Classification (NCBI taxonomy): domain Bacteria; kingdom Pseudomonadati; phylum Pseudomonadota; class Alphaproteobacteria; order Rhodobacterales; family Paracoccaceae; genus Aliiroseovarius; species Aliiroseovarius sp. Next base: position 3,115,677 of record NZ_CBDDIE010000003.1, read on the forward strand.
TGCCGCCACGCTCTGGGAGGTGATGGTGGCGATGCGCCTGGCTGGCGACGGCATGATCCGCGGCTTTCCCTATGAAGGGATCGAGCCGCACGGGCTGATGTTGGAGACCTTCTATACCGAGGCCGAGGTGAACGGCCACAAGGGCACCCTGATCGTGAAACGCAATTTCGGACCCGAGGGGGTCGAGATCGACCAGGTTCTGGGCGATCCCGCCACGCACCTGGCTGCCTATACGGTGATGTTCCAGCGTGAGGACGGCTATGACGCCGACAATCAGAACTGGTTTTGGGTCAAGTACCTGCCGGATGGGTCGCTCGACATGAATGCGGGCGGCATGCGCCTGGCAGGCCGCGTGGCCAAGGGCGCCGAACAGGGCTGCATTGCCTGCCATTCGGCCGAGGATGACTATATCTTCACCACCGACGCCCCGATGGCGATGGGCGCGATGATGCAGTAATCGCCGACCAGGCTCAAAACGACGGGGGCCGCGCCCGAAACAGGCGCGGCCCCCGTGTGTTCTCGTGTGCCTCCGGAGGGCCAAGCCCGACCGGAGCCGGGGATTACATCACCGGGTTGCCCATCTTGTCATAGGTGACTTCGGGCTCGACCGGTTCGACGATCACGACCTCTTCCTTGGCGGCACAACCGGCCAGGATAAGGGCAACGACCAGCAGACCGGCGGCTTTGAGTTTCAACATGCTGACCTCCATCAGTTTTTTCATATGGGACGACCCTAGCAACGAAGGGACACACAGAGCAAGCGACAAGGCTGTCGCAGGGCGAAGAATGGCCGGTTGACCCTAGGGCAGGAATGCCGGTCGCTGCCCGTTTGGACATCTGCCTTGAAATCCCCTGTTCAAGAGAGCCGGGGCGCCCTCAAATGACGAAGTCGTCCCAGCTCAATCCAGCCAGGTCAACCCCTTCCAGAATCACCAGCGGGGCCTCCTGCTGTGCGCCCGGTTGGCCCGGTTGAGCCTGGGGCCCGGTCACGCGGAGTTCGACATTGCCACCGTTCTGGACGACGTGGATGCGAAGGGTGTCGTAAACATACTCCTCACCGAACGCGAGCTTGGTTTGACACATGTCACCGAGGTGAATCTGGTACGTCGCTGCCTGGTCAAGGATATCGCCCAAGGAAATCACGTCCGTACCCGATTCGAAATCGGTAATGGTGGTCTGCCCCTCCAGGTCCCTGAATAGGAATGTGTCCGAACCTGCCCCTCCAGTGAGTAGGTTCCGGCCGCTTCCTCCGCTCAGGAGATCTTCACCCGCGCCTCCGAACAGGCTGTCATTACCTTCTTCGCCGAACAGCTCGTCCTTTCCGTTGCCACCGTGGATGGTATCGTTTCCGCCTGCGCCAAAAACGATGCTGCCATCCGTGGGGCTCGTGACTTCCTCGTCGGCCTCGTCTCCGAAGTAGGCGTCACGCCCGGGACCGATCTCGTCCACGAGAGACAGGTCCACCACCCGTTGCGTGCCCTCGGCATCGTCGATTTTCCTGACCAGGTGCCAGTCCGAATTTGGGGCCATGATCCAAACGGAAAAGCCCCCGTTCGCGTCGTTTGTGACCGCGATGAGGTTCCCGCCGCGCAGCTCGATATCGGCCAGATCGCCCTCGGGCAGTTCAAATTCCGACAACTGTCCGTCGATCAACCAATAGGCTTGACCGCCGTCCAAATGCTCGGATGGGGCGGTGACCACCTTGCCATTGTCCAGGTCGACCAGCACGGACGGGTAAGAGCCGGGCTGTCCGTCAATGAACTCATCCACGCGTTCGACCACGCTGCCGGGGCCCATGCGGTAGAATTGCAGCCCGGACAGGCTGTTGATGGCGTGGAAATAAACATGGCCGTCATAGGTGAAGTCCCGAACGCCATAGAAGGAATTGCCCGCACCCGGGGCCAGATCGGTCACGCGAACCAGGTTGTTCGTGCCATCCAGCCGGTAAAGTTCGCGCCCGTAGGCGTCATTCACCGCAGTGAAGTAGTGGACCCCGTCCAGTTCGAACTCCCAGGACGGGGAAGAATGCCTGGAACCGGACGATACGTCATCGACCAGTTTCCACCGATCGAATGCGTCAAGTACCCAGAGTTCCCGACCATGTTCACTGGTGTTGATCTTGGCGAAGAGTTGACCGTCCAGGACATAGAGGTGGTCGAAACTAAAGCCGCTGACACTGGTCGCGAAGTCCGTCAGCGTTTTGATCTGGTTGGAGGCATCGTCGATTACCCAAGGGACGCGGGATCCGTGCCCTACACTTCCCAGAAACACGGTCTCGCCCTCGTAGATCACGGGCGCCGAAAGACTCCTGAGATTGTCTATGCCGTCGATCATATCACCCAAGGTGCGCGCGCTGCCATCGTCAAAGACCGCCACCATTTCATAGGTATCGCTGTCGTAACGTGCAGTTGCCACGAAGAAGTCCGGATGCCCCAGGACCTTAAAATGTTGCGAAGCCCGCAAGAAGGAAGAGCCCTCACCAATGCGGATGTCCGAGAATAACTCCAGAGTTCCGTTCTCGGTTATTTCCCAGAGTTCGTATCCCACGGCGCTGTGGTTGGAGGCGTCGGTGGCGCGACCTGTGATCAGCACCTTGCCGAAGGCTGTGAAGGCTTCTCCATAGGGTGTGAAGTCCTGACCATCCGGCGCAAAGACTTCCTCATGGGTTCCGCTCATTGCATCGAATGAAAAGAGCCGATGCTCACCTCCGCCGATGAAAGCCGAAAAATGAAATCCCTCGTAGCCCTTGATCCACATCGTTCTGCTCGCGTCGTCAAATCTGATCGCTTCGGACCCGTTTTAGGTCCTCCAAAACTGGCGGGATCGTATGGAGCAATGGAAGATGGCGTCAACCCATTGTGGAAAGCCGCGGCATGAAGTCACGGCGCCTTCTGAAGGTTGGGACGAAAAAGGGGCCCGCCTTGGCGAGCCCCTTGATCTCATCATGTTCGGATCAGGCCGAGCGGCGGCGGCGGCCACCTCGGCGGCCTCCGGCGGCTCCTGCGGCCCCGGCGTCGGCCGAGTTGAACTTGATCCACTCTGCGCCGCCCTCGTCGTTGTTGGTCAGGAAGTTGGCGGCGCGGATGGCCTCCATTTCCTTGCCGGCGCGCGGCTTGGTCGAGCCCAGGTTGAAGATCTGGCAGATGGTCTCGTCGTCCATGTCGGCCGGGATGATGATGCCCTTGGCTTCGATCTCGGCGCGTTTCTCGGCGAATTTCTTCGGACCCAGCGGGATCGCGACCGGGTTCATGATCGCTGAGGTCATGCCGGTGGCCATGGCCATCGGCAGGAAGGCGTTGTTGATACCGTGACGGTTGGGCAGGCCGAACGAGATGTTCGACGCGCCGCAGGTGGTGTTCACGCCCAGTTCGTTGCGCAGACGGCGGTTCAGTTCAAACACCTGCAGGCCCGCGGTGCCCATGGCGCCGACGGGCATGACCAGCGGGTCAACCACGATGTCATGAGCCGGGATGCCGAAATCGGCGGCGCGTTCCACGATCTTCTTGGCGACCGCAAAGCGCACTTCGGGGTCTTCCGAGATGCCGGTGTCATCGTTCGAGATCGCCACGACCGGAACGTTGTATTTCTTGACCAGCGGCAGAACCTGCTCCAGGCGCTCTTCTTCGCCGGTGACCGAGTTCAAGAGCGGACGGCCCTTGGCGGCTTCCAGACCGGCTTCCAGCGCGCCCGGCACGGACGAGTCGATGCAAAGCGGGCAGTCGGTGACGGCCTGCACGGTCTCGACCAGCTGACGCATCAGCTCGGGTTCAACGAAGTTGTTGTCCGCGTAACGCACGTCTTCGGCCATCTTGTTCGAGAAGACGGCACCCGAGTTGATGTCCAGCACGGTGGCACCGGCGGCAACCTGGGCCAGGGCGTCGGCTTCGACGCGGGAGAAGTCACCGTTTTCCAGCTCGGCGTTCAGGATCTTGCGGCCCGTGGGGTTGATGCGCTCGCCGATCACGGTGAAGGGCTGATCAAAGCCCATGATGGTGGTCTTGGTGGCGCTTTCGATGATGGTACGGGTCATGTATCAGACGTCCTCTGCGGGGTTTACGGGAACGGTGCTTGCGCCGCCGTTGTTGATCGCCCAGGTGGCATTGGTCTTGATGCCGCCGAGCGGGAAGAAATGGACCTTGGTGATGTTGAAGTCCGGGTTCGCGGCCTTGTGCGCGGCCAGATCGGTCAGGATCTCGGTCGGCTCATGCGGCAGCAGAAGCTTGGACACGTCCTTGGCCCGTTTCTGCAGCACCTTCAGCGAGGGGCCGACACCGCAGGCGATGGCGAACTTGATCATGGTCTGCAGCTTGGCGGGACCGGCGATGCCGATGTGGATCGGCAGGTTCATGCCGCGCTCGGCCAGCTCGTTGGCCCATTCGATGACCGGCTGGGCCTCAAAGCAGAACTGGGTGGCCAGGGCCATCTCGGCGTCGGTGCGCTTGGCGTATTCCTGTTTCCAGTCCAGCGCCGCATAGGTGTTGGCACGACCGCCCTTGGGGTCGATGTCCAGGTTCGGCTCCGGGTGACCGGCGACGTTCAGGTGGGTGAAGCCCGCCTTGTCAAAGAGGCCGGTGTCCAGCAGTTGCATCGAGTCGGTGAACTCGCCATGCGCCTTCGGGATGCCGCCGGCCAGGACCAGGCCCTGTTTCACGTCCGCCTCGCCCTGGTACATGGCGATCCAGTTTTCCAGGGTCGCCTTGTCCTTGATGATCCGCGCCGGGAAATGCGGCATCACGTCGAAGCCTTCTGCCTTCACGCGTTTGGCGGTGGCGACCATGTCCTCGATCGGGGTGCCGTCGATATGGGCGATATAGACGCGGGTGCCTTCCGGCAGCAGGGCGCGGAAGTCATCGACCTTGCCCGCGGTGCGCGGCATGATCTCGATCGAATAGCCCTTCAGGAAGGCTTCCAGCTCGGGATTGACGGTGGTGGGCGCGGCCTCGGCCGCCTTTTTCTTGAAGTTCAACAGCGCCATTGCTGCCTCCCATATGCTGCGGCGGTGGCTCATGCCCTGCCGTCGTTGGCGATCAGCGCTTTCAGGCGCTCCTGGTCATATTCCGCGTCGATGCGGTCTGCCTCTGCCTGGGCGATCTCGTCCTGATCGCCCTCCACCGTGAACGGCTCGGCCTTGCGCCATTCCGCCAGGTAGGCATCGGTATCCGCCGCGCCCACTTTCATGGCCGCCCGGTCGATCGCCTGTTCAAAGCGCTCGGGCAGGGGGCGTTTGGCCCCGCGGCGTCCCTTGCCCACGATAACCTGGGCCGGGATGTCACGCCAATATACGATGGTCACGTCGGGCATGTGCGATTCCTCATCTCCTCGTTTTTCCCTTCTACGCTGCGCGTTCGCGGCCAAGAGGGCGAATTTCGACACAGAAAAAGCGCTGAGCGACACGCGCCGCCCTCGCCGCCCCTTGGGTAGCGGTCTTGGCGCGTTAGGGCCACAGCTGGGGGCGTGAAACTTATTCATAAAGATAATGGCAAATTCGAGCGTACCCGTATAAGTGGAGCATCGACTGGAAAGTGAATTTACAAGAGCATTGTAATGGTTGTTGCTGTCTCGCATTTCAAACTTGCCTATGCCGCCGTGCCCAAGGCGGCTTGCACCTCGATCAAGGCGGTTCTTGCGCAGCATGATCCGGCGATCAGCTTGCCGCCCGAGGACGAGCGATCCGGCCCGATCTACCATGCGGCTTATCCGACCCAGCGTTGGCGAAAATGGCAATGGAAACCCTATCAGGGAGAGGATTGGTTCCGCTTCTGCGTGATGCGTGATCCGAGCAAGCGGTTGATGTCGGCTTATGTGAACAGGGTGGTCGAGAAGAAGGAGCTGCACAACTCGCGCAACCTGCAAAAGGGCAGGGTGAACCTGCCGATGGACCCTGATCCCGATTTCTTCTTTCAGAACCTGGAGGCGTACAATCAAGCGGCCTCGGTGATCAAACATCATACGTTTACGATTCAGATGTTTACCGGTCCCAGCCTTGGCCGCTTTACGGATGTCTACAAGGTCGAAAGGGACATGCCGCGTCTGGCGGAGGACCTGTCAGCGCGGCTCGGGGCGCAGGTGACCATTCCGCGCGAAAACAAGACCCGGGTCAAGCTGACGCTTGACGATCTGACACCCACGACCCGGGAGGCTCTGAGGGTGCGACTGACCAAGGAATATGACTACCTCGAAGGGCATTACGATAATCCCCTCGCTTGAGGCCTCAATCGGTTGTGGGGAGTTGCGCCTGTCTGAAAAGCGGCATACCTTGGGGGCAACTCGAAATGGAGGGCGTGTATCATGGCGCCCAAGCGTCCCAAAGGTGCGGGCGCGTTCCCGAAACCGGTCGAGCCACCCGCGCCTGACCAGAAGGATCCGGTGGAGCTCTATGCGGCCCTGGACCTCGGCACGAACAGCTGCCGTATGCTGATTGCCCAACCGAAGGGCAGTCAGTTTCACGTCGTGGACAGCTTCTCGAAGTCCGTTCAGCTGGGCCATGGACTGGAAAGCTCGGGTCGCCTGTCGCGCGCCTCGATCGGGCGCACGATCCATGCGCTGAAGATCTGCCAGCGCAAGCTCAAGAAACACCGTGTGAAAAACATGCGCCTGGTCGCGACCGAAGCCTGCCGACGGGCCAAGAACGGGCGTGATTTCATGCGCATGGTGCGGCGTGAAACGGGCCTACGCATGGAGATCATCAAGCCCGAGGAAGAGGCACGCCTGGCGGTGATTTCCTGTGCGCCGCTGGTCTCGACCAAGACCGAGCAGCTGTTGGTGGTCGATATCGGCGGCGGCTCGACCGAACTGGTCTGGCTGGACCTTTCGAAGGTCGCCCCCGTAGACCGCCCGCGCGCAATCATGCGTATGCGGGCCGGGCTGATGTCCGACCCGGGCCCGTTTCCGGCCGCCCGCGTGGTGGACTGGATTTCCGTTCCCCTGGGCGTGGCGACCCTGCGCGAGCAGTTCGACGATGTGAAGGAAGACGCGGCACGTTTCGCGTTGATGAGCTGCGCCTTCGAGGAACAGCTGGAAACCTTCCTGCCGTTCCACAATGACCACGCCCGCGAGGGGTTTCAGATCATCGGCACCTCGGGCACGGTCACGACCGTGGCGGCGACCCACCTGGGGCTGCGCCGTTATGATCGCAACAAGGTCGACGGGCTGCGCATGTCGTCGGACCAGATCGACGCGGTGATCCGCTCCTATCTGGACCTCGGCCCCAAGGGCCGGCGCGCCGATCCGCGCATCGGCAAGGACCGGCAGGCGCTGATCATGTCCGGCTCGGCCATTCTTCAGGCGCTTCTGCGCATCTGGCCCACCGACCGGCTGTCGGTCGCGGACCGGGGGCTGCGTGAGGGGCTACTTTATTCACAGATGTCCAGCGATGGTGTGCTGGAAGACGGGGTGTACTGACATGGCGGGTGTCTATGGCAAGGGAAAAGGCGGCAAGGGCGGCGGCAAGAAGAACTCGTCGGGGCGCGGGCTGCGTGACCTGACGGTCAAGGTCAAGACCGCGCGCGGACGCCGGTCCAGTTCGACCCGCTGGTTGCAGCGGCAGCTCAATGATCCCTATGTGGCCCGTGCCAAGGCCGAGGGCATGCGCGGCCGCGCCGCCTACAAGATCATGGAGCTGGACGACAAGTACCGCTTTCTGCTGAACGGCGCCCGCGTGGTCGACCTGGGCTGCGCACCGGGCGGATGGGCGCAGGTCACCGTGCCGCGCATCAATGCTCTGGGCGAAAAATCCGGCAAGTCCGTTGGCACCTATCTGGGCGTGGACCTGCAGGAGGTCGAACCGCTGGCCGGTGCGCGGTTCGAAGTGCTCGATTTCATGGAAGATGACGCCGATGTGGTGGTCAAGGAGTGGCTCGGCGGCAAGGCCGATGTGGTCATGTCGGACATGGCTGCGGCCAGTTCCGGTCACAAGCAGACCGACCACCTGCGGATTATCGCCTTGTGTGAAGCGGCCGCCTATTTCGCCTTCGACGTGCTGGAGGAGGGCGGCACGTTCGTCGCCAAGGTCCTGGCTGGCGGGGCCGAGGGGGAGCTTCAGAAGATCCTTAAGCAGAAGTTCACCAAGGTCATGTACATGAAACCGCCCTCGTCGCGCTCGGATAGTTCCGAGAAATTCGTGGTGGCGACCGGGTTCCGGGGGTAACGCCTGCTGTTTCCTAGGCCCTTTCTACCTGTATGAAAAATCCCGTACCGGGTTCCGCCGCGCCGCCAATCGCTGACGCGATCTGGCTTCGCGTCGGGGCGGGGCCGCGGGCTGTGCCCGCGGCCAGGCATGGGGCAATGTTGTGATAAATCAAACGGTTCCGACCCGCTGCGTCTGGCCTTGGCTGCGCCAAGACCTTCCTTGGGATCGGTGGGGGCGGGCGCCGGGCCCACGGCCCGGCGCCCGCCCTGCCGCGAGGTTGAGGAGCGCGCCGCAGGCGCGTGAGGAGGCCGCGCAACCCCGGAGGGGATAGGGGAGGATGCGGTTCGTCAGGGCAGGGGATAGACGCCGAACACCGGCCCGTGCAGATGGAGCAGCCCCATGTAGACCACCCCGGCCAGCACCAGCCGCACCACACCGTTCAGTGTGGGGGTGACCTTGCGTTTGGTATTGCACAGTCGTGCCCATTCCTCCGCGCCCAGCACGCGTTTCTGGCGCCTGTCGATCAGCTTCATGCCCATCAGGGCGAAGCCGCCGAACAGGACAAACAGGATCACATGGGCCAGATTGCCATTGGGCACCAGGTGCGAGCCCGCCCAGAGCGCCAGGGCCACCAGCAGGGGGTGGCGGACCCAGCCGACAAGCCCCGGGTTCTCCGGATCGAAACGCTCATTGTGCGCCCCGCCAAAGGACAGTGGGTTGGGCCGCCCGATCGCCAGCACCGCAATGGTCACCGCCAGCGCCATCACCGTCAGCGGCACGTGGTTCTGCCATAGATCCCAGGGCCAGAGCATCACCACCGGAGCGCGGGCGGCCGCAAAGATCACCCAGGCCAGCACCGCTGTCGACAGCACCGAATAGGCCAGGGTAAACCCCCGCGACCCCAGCCGTGCCACCAGCGCGCCCTTGACCGCCGGACGCGTCGGAATCGAATGGGACAGGAAGAAAACCGCGAAGGCCGCAACGAACTCACCCCAACCGCCCAGCATGTCCGACTCCTTTGCTCGGGAAACTCCCGCGCACCCTATGCCTGGGCGTCGGCAAGGTCCAGCCATCCGCCTGCGACATTTGCCGTCGTTTTTCCTCGCTTTCCAGCCCGCGCCGTTGTTAGGCTCACCCTGCAAGGGAGACAGATGATGCGCGCACGGGACAGATTTACCTTGGACCTGGATCAGCGGCTGGATGGGCTGCGGGGCGAGGGGCTTTACAAGGCCGAACGCCCCCTGGCCGGGCCGCAAGGCGGCGTTGTCGACTTGGTGGGTGAGGGGCAGACGGTGAACCTCTGCGCCAACAACTACCTTGGGTTGGCTGACCACCCGCAACTTGTCAGTTCGGCCAAATCGGCGCTCGATCGTTATGGCTACGGCATGGCCTCGGTGCGGTTCATCTGCGGCACGCAGGAGGATCACAAGGCGCTGGAGGCGCGGCTGTCCAGCTTCCTGGGCACCGAGGATACGATCCTCTATTCGTCCTGCTTTGACGCAAATGCCGGCCTGTTCGAGACCCTTCTGGGCCCCGAGGACGCGATCATCTCGGACGCGCTGAACCATGCGTCCATCATTGACGGCGTGCGCCTGTGCAAGGCGCAGCGGCTGCGCTATGCGAACTCGGACATGGCCGACCTGGAAGACAAGCTGAAGGCCGCCCAGGGCGCGCGCTACCGGCTGATCGCCACCGACGGCGTCTTCTCCATGGACGGATATATCGCCAAACTGCCTGAGATCTGCGACCTGGCCGAGAAATACGACGCTATGGTCATGGTCGATGACAGCCACGCGGTGGGGTTCATGGGCGAGGGCGGGCGCGGCACGCCGGAACATTGTGGGGTGATGGAGCGGGTGGACATTGTCACCGGCACGCTGGGCAAGGCGCTTGGCGGGGCTTCGGGTGGCTACACCGCCGGGCCTGCGCCGTTGGTCGATTGGCTGAGGCAACGCTCGCGGCCCTACCTGTTCTCCAACGCCCTGGCACCGGTCATTACCGCGACCACACTGACCGTGCTGGACATGATCGAACAGGGCGGCGAGTTGCGCGCGCGGCTGTTCCGCAATGCCGGGCATTTCCGCAACCGCATGGGCGCGCTCGGCTTTGACCTTCTGCCCGGCGAACACCCGATCATCCCGGTCATGCTGCGCGATCCGCAACTGGCCCAGGACATGGCCGCCGCCCTGCATGACCGTGGCGTCTTCGTCACCGCCTTCTCCTTCCCCGTCGTGCCGATGGGCCAGGACCGCATCCGCACGCAAATGAGCGCGGCGCATGACCTCGACCAACTCGACGATGCAATCAACGCTTTCGCCGCCGTGGGCCGCGAATTGGGAGTGATCAGCTGATGGACAACATGATGAAGGCGCTGGTGAAGGCCAAGCCCGAGGAAGGCCTGTGGATGGAACGCGTGCCGGTGCCGGAACCCGGGCCGACCGAAGTGCTGATCAAGGTCAAGAAGAGCGCCATCTGCGGCACGGACGTGCATATCTGGAACTGGGACGAATGGTCGGCAAAGACTGTGCCCACGCCGATGGTCGTGGGCCACGAGTTCATGGGCGAGATCGTCGAACTGGGGGCGGCGGTGACCGATTACCACGTCGGTCAACGCGTGTCCGGTGAAGGCCACGTCACCTGCGGCCATTGCCGCAACTGCCGCGCGGGCAGGGGGCACCTGTGCCGCAACACCCTGGGTGTGGGCGTGAACCGACCAGGCAGTTTCGCCGAATATGTCTGCCTGCCCGCGCGCAATGTCGTGGCGCTGCCTGATGACGTGCCGGATGAGATCGGAGCCATTCTGGATCCCTTCGGCAATGCGGTGCACACGGCCTTGAGTTTTGATCTGGTGGGCGAGGATGTGCTGGTGACCGGCGCCGGCCCCATCGGCATCATGGGCGCGCTGGTCGCTCAGAAGGTGGGCGCGCGCAAGGTCGTGATCACCGACATCGCGCCCTACCGGCTGGACCTGGCCCGGCGCATGGGCGTCGAGCACGTGGTCGACGTCTCCGCCGTGACCCTGCGCGAAGTGATGAGCGATATCGGCATGACCGAAGGCTTTGACGTGGGTCTCGAAATGTCCGGCGCGCCCGATGCCATGCGCCAGATGATCGCGCGCATGAACAACGGTGGCAAACTGGCTCTGCTTGGCATTGCGCCCACCGATTTCGCCGTCGACTGGAACCAGGTGATCTTCAAGATGCTTCAGATCAAGGGCATCTACGGGCGTGAGATGTTTGAAACCTGGTACAAGATGATCGCGCTGATCCAGACCGGGTTGGACCTGTCGGGGCTGATTACGCACCGTATCGGCATCGACGAATTTGCCCAGGGCTTTGCCGCCATGCGGTCGGGCATGGCGGGCAAGGTGGTGATGGATTGGGGCTAATTCCCCTTTCCAAGCAGCTGTAAATACTCCAAGAAACTCGGCCTCCCGCGGCGGGAAGGGCTTTGTTGCGGCCATTAACGAGGTCGCAATACCTGCTGGTCTATCGTGGCCCGAGCCAACCCGAATTGCGCCCGTTTGCGGGCGAGGAGGAGATCTTGATCACAGCGTCAGCCAAGGCCGTTTGCCGCCTTCACCAATGGGCCGTTCCGGCGCCCGGTGACCGCGCGGTTCAACCGGCTGCCCAACCGGCAGGCAAGTGATCCGATCCACCTTCCCACAACCCGCCCGACGGCAAACAGAAGAGGCACATTGACCATGACCACGGCCCCCGAGACCACGGCCCCCGAAACCGCGAAGCGCCGCTTCTCTCTGAACACGGTTTTCGTCAAGAATGCACTGGTGATCGCCATTGGCGCGGCGCTCTTCGCCGCCTCGCTGGCCTTCCTGTCCTTCCGCTCCTCGAACCAGATTGTCGATGACACGATGGCCCATCAGGCGGAAGAGATGACAGCCTTCACAGCGGAGGTGCTGGTGGGCTCGTTCCAGATGTCCAATGCGAATGGGATCAAGCTGCGAATCGGAGATCTGGTCGAACGGGAAAATTCGGAAACGCTCTACGGGCTTGCGCTGTCCAAGAACGGGTTGAAGCTGATTGCCATGGGGCAGGAGGACAAGACCGACCTGGAGGCCTTGCAGGCCCTGGCGGAACGGGCGCTGGAAACCGGTACGGTTCAAGCCTCTGCCGATGGTCTCTACCGGGCCCATCCCGTCAATCCGCGGGGCACTGACAAGGTGCTCGGCGTGCTGGCCCTGGCCTGGACCGCCGATCATCTGCATCAGCGCGCCCTGGGTCAGCAGATGCAGGCCCTGGCGATCTCGGGTCTGTTGTTCCTGACCGCCCTGGTGGCCATCGTCGTGATCTTCCGTTTCATGGTGTCCCGTCCCCTGGGCCGCCTGGCCGAGGCGATCCAGCGGATCATGGGCGAGGATTACAAGACCCCGGTCCAGGGCACCGCGCGCGGTGACGAGTTTGGCCTGATCGCCCGCACGCTCGAGAAATTCGCGCGCAAGCTGGATGACGGCGCCAAGGCGGCCTTTGAAAACAAGTTCCGCGGCACTGCCTTCGAAGGCTCCTCCGCCTGTATCATGATGGCGGATGCGGATATGGTGATCACCTCGATCAACCCGGCTCTGGAGAAGGTGCTCGATGACCACCTGGCCGAGTTTCGCAAGGTCGCCAGTGACTTCTCGCCGGACAACATTGTCGGTTCGAACATGGATTTCTACCACCCGCCGGCGATGCGTGAACGGGTGCGCACCATGCTGCAGGATCCTGCGAACCTGCCCTATCACGCGGCCATTGCCGTTGGAGAAGGCCGTTTCTCTTTGGATATCAACATGGTGCGGGACGAAGATGGCACCGTAATGGGCTATGTCGTCGAATGGATCGACGAGACCGAGACCTATCTGAATCGCGCGATCCTGAACGCGATCGATGCCAACCAGGTCAAGGCGGAATTCCAGATGACCGGCGAACTCATTACGGCCAATGCGCGGTTCTGTGACATGATGGAACGCGATGAAACGGCGCTGGTCGGCCTCAAGGGCGACGAGGTGTTTCGCTTCAACTCGAAACTGGCGCAGGAACGTGGCGCGGTGTTCGACCAGTTGCGCGAGGGCGAATCCGTCTACGGGCGTTTCGACCTGCCCCGTGCGGATGGAACCATGGCCGTTGTTGATGGCGGCTTCTCGCCCGTGGTCGATGTAAACGGCAAGGCTTTGCGGATTGTGCTTTTGGGCAATGACGTTACGGATGCGCGTCGTGAGATTGAGGCGGCGGAGGCGCAGCGGGCGGAGATGGAGGCGGCGCAGACCCAGGTGGTTGACGCGCTGCGCGTCGGGCTCGGGCAGCTGTCGGATGGTGATCTGACCGCGCGGATCGATGCGGCCTTCAGTGCCGATTACGAACAGCTGCGGCTCGATTTCAACCAGGCGGTCGACAAGCTCCTGGGGGCGATGCGCGGGGTGATCGAGAACGCGGGCCTGATCAATGGTGAGGCGTCGGAGATCTCGAACGCCGCCGACGACCTGTCCCACCGCACCGAAAAACAGGCCGCCACGCTGGAGGAAACCGCCTCGGCGCTGGACGAGCTGACCAGTTCGGTGCGCTCGGCGGCCGATGGTGCGACCCATGCCAACGAGGTGGTGGAAGGGGCGCGCAAGAATGCCGAGGCTTCCGGTGAGGTGGTGCGCGAGGCGGTCGGCGCGATGGGCGAGATCGAAAGCTCGTCCAAGCAGATCTCGAAGATCACCGGCGTGATCGACGACATTGCCTTCCAGACCAACCTCTTGGCGCTGAACGCGGGCGTCGAGGCGGCCCGCGCGGGCGAGGCCGGGCGCGGCTTTGCGGTGGTGGCCTCCGAGGTGCGGGCGCTGGCGCAGCGCAGCTCGGACGCGGCGCGCGAGATCAATGAGCTGATCTCGGCCTCCGGCGGCCATGTGAAACGCGGGGTTGAGCTGGTTGACCAGGCCGGTTCGGCCCTGGCGGGCATCGTCGACAGCGTGACCGAGATCAGCCGCAACGTGTCGGAGATCGCCGTGTCGGCGCGCGAGCAGAGCTCCGGCCTGGCCGAGATCAACGCGGCGGTGAACCAGCTGGACCAGGTGACCCAGCAGAATGCGGCCATGTTCGAGGAAACCACGGCCGCGAGCCATGCGTTGACCCGCGAGGCGGAAACGCTGACCCAGACCATGGCGCGGTTCCGCACCGGCGAAGACATACAGGCCAGCGCCGAAGTGGTTACGCCCGCCGCCTTCACCAGCCGCCGCGACCTGGCCGAGGCCGCCCCGGCGCCCCAACCTCCGGCCCCGGTCCAGGCAATCACCGCCACCGCCGCCGCCGCCGCCGCTTCGGCCCCGGTCGAAGACCAGATCGAAGACGACGCCGACGACGGATGGGACGACTTCTGACGGTGTGAGTTCGAACGCCAGGCAATGAGGCACAGATGCAAGAGACGACACGGGTTCTGATTGTGGATGACAGCGCCAGCATGCGCCGACTGATCCGTTTGGGCATCGAAACCGATCCCCGGATCGAGGTCATCGCCGAAGCCAGCTCAGCCCGCGAAGCTCGCGAAGCGGTTAAGGTGCATGAGCCCGATGTCATGACCCTGGACATCATGATGCCGGAGATGGATGGGCTCGAATTTCTGCGTCGCCTGATGCGGGCGCGCCCAATGCCGGTGCTTATGCTCTCCTCCCTGACCGGAAAGGGCAGTGAAGAAGCGGTGCGCGCCCTGTCTCTTGGTGCGGTGGACTGTCTTGAAAAGCCGCGGTTCGGTTCAGCGGGCAAGCTCTACAAGCAACTTGCCGAGATGCTGGTTGTAGCCGCCAAGGCTCAAGTGCGGGGAGGGCGCCGTCGTCTGCCAACCATGCCGAGCATCCGTAAGGTCCAGGAGTGGCAGGATAAAATGGTCGTCGTCGGCGCGTCGACCGGCGGTGTGGAAGCGCTGGAGGAAATGCTGTCTGCCTTTCCCCGCGATTGCCCTCCGACCTTGATCACGCAGCACATGCCGGCACATTTCCTGGTGAATTTCGCCGCACGATTGAATGGCTGCTGCGCGCCGGAAATCTGCCTCGCGCGCGATGGAGCGCAGCTCCGGCAAGGGCTGGTCATGATCGCTCCGGGGGGGGAAACCCATATGGAACTCTCTGCGGATGGTCGCAGGGTCGAGCTTCGCAAGGGGCCGAAGATGACCGGGCATCGCCCCTCTGTTGATGCATTGTTTCGCTCCGCTGTCGCGCAAGCCCCACGCGTGGTCTCGGTCCTATTGACCGGCATGGGGTCGGATGGCGCACAAGGCATGCTCGCGTTGAAGAAGGCAGGCGCGTTCTGCATCGCGCAAAATGAGGCGAGCTCCGTCGTCTACGGTATGCCGCGCGTTGCCCGTGACCTGGGGGCAGTGGACATATCCTTGCCCTTGTCCGAAATCGCGCCACGGGTCCTCAAGGAAATCGCTCTGAATACGGAGGTTGGCGCATGAATGCCCTGGGCGGCTCCCCCGACCGCATCCAACGCACCTATATCAGCCAGGGCGAGCACGCCATCTGCGCGGGCCCAGACCAGGTGATTGCCACCTTGCTCGGATCCTGCGTTTCGGCTTGCCTGTGGGATCCGATGGCCGGGATCGGCGGGATGAACCATGTGCTGTTCGTTGATGAAAAGGCCAATGCGGCCCAGGTGTTCGGTCATGGTGTCAACGGTATGGAGTTGCTGATCAACGGTCTGCTCCAACAGGGGGCTGATCGTTTCAATCTGAAAGCCAAGGTTTTTGGCGGCGCGCGCATGATAGAAGGCTTGTCCGATGCCGGCCTGCGCAATGGGCAGTTCGTGATCGATTTTCTGACCCGTGAAGGCATCCCTCATGTCGGCGGAGATCTAGGAGGGACCAAGGCGCGGCGGCTGGAATTCTGGCCTGGCACGGGACGCGCACGGATGAAACTCGTGGCCAAACCGGTGCGCGTTGAAAAGCAGAAGGTCGAGCAGACCAACGACATCGAGCTCTTCTAAGCAGGACGCCGCCCGACGGGCTGATGCCTCCTCATGTGGTCCGAATGGAAAGCCGGGATCCGGTGTGCAGTGCCAGGGCTCTGGCGATGATCGTCGCGCGACCTGTTGCCCTCAAACACGGCATAGAGCGAATGGCACGCCTGCTTGCCGCACGCCTGGAACTCTATGCTCTTTCCTTTGGTGCGTGAGCGGCTCATGACGAGACATTTCGGTGTGCCTTTTCCTGGTTTCTGCGCCTCACTCGCGATCATGCGTTTGAATCACGCCATCACACGCTTGCGCCGGGCGTACTGGAAGCGGAGTGCGTTGGTGTTTTCACTTTGGTGCCAATCGGGACGCCCACGCGGCGCCCGGTGATGGCGTTAGAGGATTGAAGGCGTGGTACTCTTGTGGCGCGCAGGGGGGGAATAGAAATCGTGCCGTCTCAAATCACTGGTTCAAAGGCGAGACGAAAATCAGGTCTGAACTGCGTAGGGCATAAAATGCCCTGTGATTACAACCAGGTGATGTCGTTTGGTTCCTCTGGCCCGGTGTCTGGAGACAGCTCATCAATCTCGGCGTTGAACATGCGTTGGCGCAGGGACGGCAGCCGCATGGCCCCCAGTGCCGCAGAGGCGTCGAAGACAAGCTCGGGTCCTTCTCCTGCGGCGGTTTCCAGCAGACAGGCAAGATCCGCAAGGGTCTGCTGCAGCCGATCAATGTCCTGCAGAACATGCATTTCCGTGACCAGGTCCGGATGCGCGCTTTTCTCGAGCAGCCGTGAAATGACCCACTGGAGCTCCGTGCAGGCGCGCACTGAATTGGCCAACTCCTCGGAACTGCGTCCGAGAAGGTGGCCCATGGTCATTTCAGCCGGTTTTGCCCTGTCGTCGCATTGCGGTCGCATGGAACGCCCTCCAGTCACAGGCGCCCGACAATGGCTTCGATCGCTTTGCGAAGCTCATCAGGCTGGAAGGGCTTTTTCAGAAAGTTGTTCATTCCGAGCTGCTTGCCATGCTCGATAATCTCCCGATCCGCCTTACCCGTGATCAAAAGGAACCCGACACCGCGCGTTTGAGGGGCGGACCGTAGGGCATGAAGCAGTTGCAGGCCATTCATCCCCGGCATGTTCATGTCGGAAATGACCAGGTGGACCGGCCAGGCGGCAATCTTTTGCAGCGCGCTGGGGCCGTCAGCCGCGCTTTCCACCTGGCGCACCCCGAAACCGTCGAGCGCTTGAGTGATCAGGCCACGGCTGGTGGACATGTCGTCCACAACGATTGTTCTGAGTTGGTCACGAAGTGCCATGGGGCAGTCCTTTCAGGTGCAGGAGGGCAAAGGGGATGCAGCAGCGGGGTGGTCGCTGCGCTGGTAGGCGGTGACGCCACGGTTGTGAAACAGGTTCAGGCAGGTTTCCGAGACGCGCTCCGAGTGGCCCAGAAACATCCAGGCATCAGGGTGGAGCGCGCCTGCGAAACGGTGCCAGAGCCGTGTCTGAGTATCCGCGTCGAAATAGATCACGACATTGCGGCAGAAAATGACGTCGAACTTGCCACCCATCGGCCATTTGTGCAGCAGGTTGAGTTCGCGAAAGACCACCAGGGATTTCAGTTTCTGCGAAATGACATGATGGCTTGGGTCCTGGGGGCAGGGGGTGAAATACGCCTGACGATGCGCGTCGCCAAGGCCGGACATCATGCGTTCGTGGTAGCGTCCCGCGCGCCCGAAGGCCACGACCTTCGGGTCGATGTCGGTCGCAAGGATGCGAAAATCCGCATTCGCGGGCAAGGGGCCTGCCTCTAGGAAGGACATGGCAAGGGAATAGGGTTCCTGACCGTTCGAGCATCCGGCGGACCAGAAGCGTACGCGGTCGCCTTGGGCCAGACGCTTGCGAAGCTCGGGAAACACTTCCTCCTGAAGGCGGGTGAAGTGGTGATCCTCACGAAAGAAATGCGACACATTCGTAGTCAGCGCCGAGATCATCTCGCGCCGTTCGGCCTGACCTGCGTCGCTTTCGACCAGCGCCGTGTACTCGTCATAGCTGCCGATCCTCAGCGCCCGCAAACGGCGGGCCAGCCGGGTCCGGACCATGGCCGATTTGGACGGCGCAATGGCCAGACCGGCCTCGCGATGTGCCAATGCGGCCAGTCGGTCGAAGGCGGCCTGCTCTAGCGGCGGGCCGGCAATCGCCGATGGTCTGGAGGGGGACAGGTCGTTCACGCGGCTTCCTCGTTTGCAGGCGGCAGGACCGAATTCAGGTCGAGAATACGGATCATGCGCCCGTCCACGATGGTCAGGGCCGAGACGAAATTGCGTTCGTTGTCGGCAGGCATTTCCGGCGGCGGCTGCATGTCCTCTTCGGGGATGGCCAGGATGTCCGAGACCGCATCGACCATGAGGCCGACGGTGCGCTCTTCGACGGCGACGACGATGATCACATTTCGATCACTGTCGACCTCGGTGTTCATGCCCAGGCGTTTGGACAGATCCATGATCGGCAGAACCGTGCCACGCAGGTTGATCACGCCGCGCACGTAGTCCGGTGAATGAGGCAGGGATGTCGCCGTGGCGCCGCCCCGGATCTCGCGCACCGACATGATGTCGACCGAGTAATCTTGCCCGCCGACCAGGAAGGAAAGGAGTTCGGTTTCCGTGCCGTCTTTCTGCTTGTCAATCTGTTTGCCAGCGTCCGTCATCTTGATCATCCTGCTTGCATTTCAATGGAAGGGGTGGTGCGGGTCCGCCCGCTGGCCTGGGTAATCAGGTCGACCGGGTCGAGAATGAGGGCGATCTGACCGTCCCCCAGGATGGTGGCCGCCGCGATGCCAGGCACGCGTCCGTAGCTGTCCTGCAGCCCCTTGATCACAACCTGGCGCTGATCTTCGATCGCATCGACAACCACCGCGGCGCGGCTGCTGTCTTCCTGTGCGATCAAAAGAACCACACCGCCCGCATAGTCATCCAGCGGCTGGCGGTAGCCCAGTTCAGCGCCGAGATCGAGCAGCGGAACGAAACTGTCGCGGATGTTGACGACGTGGGTTTCCGGGCCGAACTCGCGGATCTCCTCCTTGGTCAGGGCCAGGGTTTCGAGGATGGCATTCAGCGGCACGACCAGGGTCTCGCCAGCCACCCGCACGACCATGCCGTCAAGCACGGCGAGGGTCAGCGGCAGGGAGATCGAGAAAGTTGTGCCCTTGCCCTGTTCCGAGGTGATCGAAATGCGCCCGCCAAGGGCCTGGATCGAGCTGCGGACCACGTCCATGCCGACCCCGCGACCGGACAGGTTCGAAACCTCGTCGGCGGTGGAGAAACCGGGCAGGAACAGAAGATTGTCGATCTCGCTGTCGGACAACTGCAGGTCTGGCGCGATCAGGCCTTTCTTCTCGGCAATGGCGCGCACCTTCTCGCGGTTGATCCCGCCGCCATCGTCTGCGACCTCAATTACCACGCGGCCGGAACGGTGCATGGCGGTGAGGAAGACATTGCCTTCGACCGGTTTGCCAGCGGCGATGCGATCTTCAGTGCTTTCCAGCCCGTGGTCGACCGCGTTACGGATCATGTGGGTCAGCGGGTCGGCCAGCCGTTCGATGACGGTCTTGTCGACCTCGGTGTTCTCACCGTCAGTGCGCAGGCGCACGTCCTTGCCGACGTCGGCGGAAGACTCGCGTACAATCCGGGCCATGCGCTGGAACAGCGACTTGACCGGCTGGGCGCGGATCATCATCACGCTTTCCTGGATATCACGGGTGAGCTGCAGGAACTCTTCCAGCCCGGTACGCACCGCGGAGTTGGGCGGCAGGCCTGCCTCCTCGACGCTTTGGGTCAGCATGGCCTGGTTGATCACGATCTCGCCCACCAGGTTGACCAGGCGATCGATGCGGTCGAGGTCGACGCGCACGGTGGCGCGGGGCGGGGCCACGGTGGGGGCCTTGGCTTTCGCCGGTTCCGCCTGTTTCGCCTCGGGAGCCGGTGGAGGCGTCGGCGCAGCCGGGGCTTCGGCCTCGGGTGTGTTTTGCACGGGCTCGGGCGCCGATACGTCCGGCTCCAGCGGTGGCAGTTCGGGCACCTCCGCCAGTGGCGGCAGCTCGGGCATTTCCGCCAGCGGCGGCAGGGCGGCGAAGTCGGGTGCACCGCTCTGTTCGCTGATCTCCAACTCGCACAGCCCGTCAACGAATTCGAAAACCTCGCGAATGGCCGCTTCGCCCTCGCCGGTTTTCAGCGTGATGTCCCATTTCAGGAAGCTCTGTTCGGCATCCAGCGTGTCCAGGCTGGGCAGGTCGGGGGTCTCGCAGGTGACCTCGATCTCGCCCAGGTCACGCAGGGCGCGGAACAGGAACAGGGGTTCGCTGCCGGTACTGTACAGCGCCGCTTCGGGTGTGAAGCGAATGTGCCATCCGGGTTCCCCGGGGTCTTCGTCAAGCGCGGGCATCGCCGCCTCGCCGTCAAGGCCCGGAAGGTCCAGTGACAGGGTCATCGGTTGGAACTCAACCTCTTCCTCGGGCTCGGCGGCCTCGCCATCCTTGCCAAGAAGCGCGTCCAGCTGAGTGATAACCGGTGCAATCCGCGCGCTGTCATGGTCAAGGCCGTCGCGGCTGTCGCGTACCAGGTCACCCAGAATGTCGCCACATTGAAAGAACAGTTTCAGCACATCCGCATCGGCGGCGAGCGTGTGCGAGCGCACTTCGTCGAGCACGGTTTCGAACCGGTGGGCAAACTCCACCAGGTCATCCAGACCGAAGGCCCCGGCGCCCCCCTTGATCGAGTGCACGGCCCGGAACACGACGTTGACCGTCTCGTCGTCCTGGGCCCCGTCATACATTGTCTGCAGGCCATCCTGCAGCGCCTCAAGCAGTTCTTCACATTCGATGAAGAAGGAGGCGCGAATTTCCGCCATAGGATCTGACATCTGTCTTACCCCGCTACCATTCTGACTGCTTTGACCAGTTTTTCCGGGTCAAAGGGTTTCACGATCCAACCGGTCGCGCCGGCCTCACGGGCGCGCATCTTCATCTCTGCGGCGCTTTCGGTGGTCAGGACCAGGATCGGAATGCCGCGATACTCGTCGCGGGTGCGCACGGCGTCGATGAACTGGAACCCATCCATGCGCGGCATGTTAATATCTGTGATGATCGCATCCGGAGGGGTCATGTCGTCGAGCACTTCCAACCCATGTACCCCGTCTTCGGCCACCTCGGTGTCTATGCCTGCGCCAAGAAGCGCCAGTCGGACCATGTCGCGCATGGTGCGGCTGTCGTCGACAGCAAGAACCTGGATACTCATTGATCGTCCTCCCACTCGGTAATCGTTTGCGGCGTGAAACCCAGGAGGCAAAGCTGATCGGCACAATCGTCGGAGGCGTTGATCAGGCTCAGCTGATGGCCGCTTTCGGCCCAGCTGCGTGCGGCGGCACGCAGCACTTGCACCCCCATGGCCCCGAAATGGGACACATGAGCCGCATTCAGCGTCAGGTCCTTGCCCTGGTGGGACAGAATGGAATCCGCCAGTCCGGCGGCCGCCTTGAAATCAAGCCGCGGGTCGAGGGTCAGCGTCGCGTCGCTCATCCAACTCCCCCCCAATTGCCAAAGGTGCCAATCATCACAAATGCCCTTTTTTTCATCCGGTCCACACCGGTGTAGGGCAGGGGAGGTTAAGATAGACCTAAACGGTGCCGCTTTTTTGCAGCAGGGGGGAAAGGTGGTGGGCGCAGCCGATCAAGGCGGCGCAATCGTCGGACACGACAGAGACGGGGAAGCTGTTGGAAAGGTTGGAAAAACGACCCTTGTCGGCGAGCGTTTCGGCAAAGCCCAGACGGGGCAGCCAAGGGGCCACGGCATTGGACATGCCGCCCACCAGAAAGATACCGCCATAGGGCAGGTGCATCAGCGCGAGGTCGCCGGTGACGCGGCCCAGAAGACGCACGAACATGGTGAGAACTTCCAGGGCATGGGCATCCCCGGCCTCGGCCCCGGCCAGCACAGCGGCGCTGTCCATATCGCGCGGATCGCCCTGACGTTTGGCCAGCCAGCTTTGCAACTGGCCCAGGCCGCGGCCCGACAGGACCTCCTCGACCGAGGCGAAACCGTAGCTGCGGTCCAGGTAATCGGCCAGGTCCCGTTCCTCGGCGGTGCGGATGGGCAGGCTGACATGGCCGGCCTCTGCGGGCGGGACGTGGCGCGTGTCCGTGCCGGTATGGACCGGCGCGCAGTTGAAGCCGGTGCCGATGCCGACCACCAGCATGCGTGCGCCGGGGGCGGGCGTGCCGGTGTGGATCGGGATCACCGCCTCGTCGGGCAGGTAGCCCAGGGCATATCCCTGCGCCTGGAGATCGTTCAGCACCGCCACCACCTCGGCCCGGGCGGCGCGCGCCAGGCTGGTCTTGGAGATGGTCCAGTCGAGATTGGTCAGCCGCGCCTCGCCATCCCGCACCGGTCCCGCCACGGCCACGCAGGCGCCGGCGCAGTCTGGCCGGCCCTCGCTCTGCAGATATGCACCCAGAACGCTGTCCAGGCTATCGTGATCGGCGTTGCGGAAGCGGCGGATCGTGTCGGGCAGCAGCTCGGCCCCGCGCGCAAGCGCCACGCGGGTGTTGGTGCCACCGATGTCGGCCAGCAGGTTCAGGGTGTTTGCAGGGGCGTCTGTCATGGTCTCGTTAGCGCTAACTTCAGCCTCTCATAAGACAGTTTCGGCCTGCGGTCCAGCGTTTCGAAATCCACATGTACCAGGCCGAAGCGCTTGTCATAGCCCAGCGCCCATTCGTAATTGTCCAGAAGCGACCAGAGGTAGTAGCCCGCCACCGGCAACCCCTTGGCCAGCGCCGCGCGGACCTGGGCCAGGTGGGCGTCGACATATGCAATGCGGTCCTCGTCCCGGATCCCCGGCGCGGCCATGCCGTTTTCGGTGACATAAAGCGGCAGGTCGGGGGCGTGTTCATGGGCCAGGCGCAGAAAATGGCCCAGCCCGTCCGGATAGATCTCCCAGCCCATGTCGGTCTTTGGCAGTGGGCCGTCCTGATAGGCATAACCGGGCCAGGCGCCGCCCGTGGGGCCGATGACCTTGCGGGTGTAATAGTTCAGCCCGAGCCAATCGAGCGGCTGGCCGATGGTTGCAAAGTCCCGCTCCCATCCGTCTGGCAGATGCGGGGCGAGCCCCTCCAGCGCCGCCTGCGGGTAGGCGCCGCGAAACAGACCACCCAGAAAGAAGCGGTTGTAGATCGCGTCGAAGGTCCGGGCCGCCCTATGCGCCGCCGGGCTGTCATCCACCGGCTGGGCATATTCGAAATTGCACACGGCGCCGAGGTTGCCCATGCCGTGGCTGCGCATGACCTCGATTGCGCGCCCGTGGCACAGAAGCACATGGTGCATCGCACGCGCAGCGGCGCGAATGTCGCGCAGGCCCGGGGCGTGGTGGCCCTCGAAATGGGACAGCCAGGCCACGCACCAGGGTTCGTTGATCGGGGCAGCGGACCAGACGCGATCACCAAGGCGACCGGCCACCACATCCACGTAATCTGCAAACCAGTCGGCCATGGCTCGGTTGCA
This sequence comes from Aliiroseovarius sp., assembly GCF_965228805.1. Taxonomy (NCBI): domain Bacteria; kingdom Pseudomonadati; phylum Pseudomonadota; class Alphaproteobacteria; order Rhodobacterales; family Paracoccaceae; genus Aliiroseovarius; species Aliiroseovarius sp. Next base: position 3,139,280 of record NZ_CBDDIE010000003.1, read on the forward strand.
CCATCCGCCCGCGTCCGCCAGCGGGCTGGGCAGCTCCCAGTGATAAAGCGTCAGGGCAGGTTTCACCCCGCGCTCCAACAGCCCGTCCACCAAGCGGTCATAGAAATCGAGCCCCTGCTGGTTTACCGGCCCGCGCCCCTCGGGCATGATACGCGCCCAGCTGGTGGAAAAGCGGTAGACATCGAAATTGCCGCCCGCAACCAGATCCAGATCCTCGTCCATCCGGTGGTAATGGTCGCAGGCCGTGGCGCCGTTCTCCCCCTTGGCAACATTGCCTGGCGTGGCGGCAAAGCTGTCCCAATGGGTCTGGCCCGCACCGCCGACCCCGTGCCCCTCGATCTGATAGGCCGAGGTCGCGACCCCGAACTGAAAGCCCTCGGGGAAGTCCTGCCGCGTGAAGTTCATCCGTCCCGCCCCATGTCTGGGGCAGGGCCGGTGGATTGGCCCAGGGTCAGGTCAGCCTCCAGCAGCACCTGGCGCGGTGCGTCCCCGCCACGAATGATATCCAGCAGCATCGCAGCCGCCCGCCGCCCCGCCTCGCGCACGGAACTGCGTGTGGCGGTATAGACCGGCACATCGGCGCCATTGCGGAAGTAGGACAGCTCGTCGTCATGGGTGATGACGGACACATCGCGCCCCAGTTTCAGCCCCAGCTCGTCAATCGCCCGACGCACCCCGATGGCGGTAATCATCGAACTGACCAAAAAGGCCGTCGGCGCATCGGTGCGGGCCAACAGGGCGCGCGCGGTGTCATGTCCATAGGCTTCGGTCATCTCATCGGAAAAACACATTGTTGGATCTGGGGTTAAGCCGCGTTCTTCATGTGCCTTGGTAAAACCCGCACGACGCCGCATGGCAAAATCCATCGTCTCGTACCCGTTGACCAGGGCAATGCGCCGGTGGCCCAGGTCCAACAGGAAATTCGTCGCCCGTTCGAAGGCATGGAAGTTGTTCACGTCGACCCAGGCGTAATCCTCGACCTCCTCTGACGCGCGGCCATGCACCACGAAGGGCAGGGAGAGCTCGTTCAGCAGGTGGATACGCGGGTCGCCCATCCGGGGCGCGTGCACGATGATCCCGTCCACATTGCCTTTGACCTTGAACTGGCGGTAGGCGTCCGCCTCGCCCTCGTCCGAGACGACGGACAGTAACATCTCATAGCCGTTCTTCGAATAGACCTCTCCGGCGCCGGCGATGAAATCGGCGAAGACCGGGTTCACCATCTCGTGGTTCGAACTGACCGGAATCACATGGCCGATCGCTTGTGCACGCCCCGTGGCCAGGCTGCGGGCCCGTGTGTTGGGGGCATAGCCATGGGCTTGGGCCGCGGCGCGCACGCGTTTGCGAGTCGCCTCGCTGACCTCGGGATAACCGTTCAGCGCCCGGCTGACGGTGGTCTGGCTGAGGCCCAGGATCTCCGAGAGCTGTTTGAGGTTCATTGTGGTCTCTGGTCGATTTCAAAGCGGTTTGGTTGCTTTTGGACGGTAGCGGCGGGACGGGGGGACGTCAAAAGAAAATCTACATAAACATGTTAATTAGTGATGTTATTCATGTTTTTTGCCCCGAGTCCCTGTGAATCATTGACAGACGCTAACAGCTGGGCATTCTGGGGGTATCCAAAGCGCTTTGGGTGATGCCGGTTGGGCATTTCCCAAGGCTGGACTGTTTCATGCGTCAATTCCGACGCGCATCTGGGAGGATACTATGAAACAAGTGCTGATGACAGGTGCGGCGGCTCTGGCGCTCACCGCCGGTGCGGCGTCGGCCGAACAGGTGACCGTGTTCGGGCCCTGGCTGGGGCCGGACCAGGAAAACGTCGAAAAGGTGCTGGCGGGCTTCGCCGCCGCCTCGGGGCACGATGTGCGCTACGTGGGCTCGGACAGTTTCGAACAGCAGATCGTGGTCGATGCGGAGGCTGGGTCCGCCCCCAACATCGCGATCTTCCCGCAGCCGGGCCTGGCCGCCGACATGGCCTCGCGCGGCTTCCTTGCGCCGCTGGCGGATGGTACCGGTGACTGGATCCGCGACAACTATGCGGCCGGGCAGTCCTGGGTCGACCTGGGCACCTATTCGGGGCCCGATGGCGCCGACAACCTTTATGGGTTCTTCTACAAGATCGACGTGAAATCGCTGGTCTGGTACGTGCCGGAAAACTTCGAGGACGCGGGTTACGAGGTCCCCGAGACCATGGAAGAGCTGAAGGCGCTGACCGATCAGATCGTCGCCGACGGCGGCACGCCCTGGTGCATCGGCCTGGGCTCCGGCGGCGCGACCGGCTGGCCCGCGACCGACTGGGTCGAGGACATGATGCTGCGTACCCAGCCACCCGAGGTTTATGACGCTTGGGTTGCCAACGAGCTGAAATTCGACGACCCGAAAGTGGTCGCGGCCATTGAAGAATTCGGCGCCTTTGCCCGCAATGACGCCTATGTCGCCGGTGGTGCGGGGGCCGTGGCCTCGACCGATTTCCGCGACAGCCCCAAGGGCATGTTCGCCGCCCCGCCGCAGTGCTACATGCACCGCCAGGCGAGCTTCATCCCGGCCTTCTTCCCCGAAGGCACCGTGGTGGGCGAGGACGCGGATTTCTTCTACTTCCCGGCCTATGAGGGCAAGGACCTGGGCAAGCCGGTGCTGGGCGCGGGCACGCTCTGGGCCATTACCAACGAAAACCAGGCCGCCCATGACCTGATCGCCTATCTGCAGACCGCCGAGGCGCATGAGGCCTGGATGGCGCTGAAGGGCTTCCTGACTCCGCACAAGGGCGTCGATACCTCCGTCTTCGGTGATCCGACGCTCGAGAAGATGAACGACATCCTGCTCAATGCCACCACCTTCCGCTTCGACGGCTCCGACCTGATGCCCGGCGGCGTCGGCGCGGGCAGCTTCTGGACCGGCATGGTCGATTATGCCGGCGGCAAGGACGCGGGCGAAGTGGCCGGTGAAATCCAGCAGAGCTGGGACGCGCTGAAGTAAGCGCGGGCTGAAAGAACGGACAAGCCCGGGCCGCGTGCCCGGGCTTTTCGAACCACGGGGGAGGAACCATCATGCATCCGGCTTTGCAGGGCCTCATCACCATCGCCTTGGGCGTGGGGGGCTGCTTGGGATACTTCTGGCTGTCGAACCAGATCCTCGACAAGGTGATCTTTCCGCCGCGCGGCAAGGACATCGGTCGCAACATCAACCGCGCCAACCTGGTGCGCCCCTGGCTGTTCCTCTTTCCCGCGTTGGCCGCGCTTGGCCTTTATCTGGCCTATCCGGTGTTCGAAACCCTGCGCCTGTCCTTTACCGACCGGGTGCCCGGCGGGGGGTACGCTTTCGCGGGTGTGGACAATTACACCCAGATGCTGGGCGAACCCAAGTTCTGGGAGGCGCTCAGAAACAACTTCTTCTGGCTCCTGATCGTGCCCGCCGCCTCGACCGGGTTCGGCCTCCTGGCCGCCCAGCTGACCGACCGTATCCGCTGGGGCAATATCGCCAAGTCGCTGATCTTCATGCCCATGGCGATCTCCTTCGTCGGGGCTGCGGTGATCTGGAAGCTGGTCTATGACGCCCGCCCGCTGGGGCAGGAGCAGATCGGCGTGATGAACGCGCTCTACTTGTGGTTCGGTGGCGACGAGCCGGTGACCTGGCTGACCGTGCTGCCCTGGAACAATATCTTCCTCATGGTGGTGCTGATCTGGATCCAGACCGGCTTTGCCATGGTGATCCTGTCGGCTGCCCTGCGAGGCATTCCCGAAGAAACCATCGAGGCCGCCATTGTCGATGGCGCGGGCCCGTTCCAGATCTTCTTCAAGATCAAGCTGCCGCAGATCTCCGGCACCATCGTCGTGGTCTGGACCACCATCACGCTCGTCGTGCTCAAGGTCTTCGACATCGTCTTCGCCATGACCAACGGGCAATGGAAGACACAGGTGCTGGCCAATTACATGTTCGACAAGCTGTTCCGCGCCAATGACTGGGGCGTGGGCTCGGCCGCCGCCATGGTCATCATGCTGCTGGTCACACCGATCCTGGTCTGGAACGTGCGCAATGCGCGCCGGGAAATGAAGTGAGGAGATGAAGTGATGGAGAACATCGCGGGCAAGAAATCCACCCTCACCTGGGTCGTCAATATCTCGGTCGCCGCGCTGGTGCTGGCTTGGCTGTTTCCGACCCTGGGGCTGTTCGTCAGTTCGTTTCGCACCGCCGACCAGATCGCCACAAGCGGTTGGTGGAAGGCGATGTTCCCCAGCGAACAGAGCCTGACCATACGCGCCGCCAAGCCCGACGCCCAGGTGCAACAGGGCGACCTCTACGTGATCGAAGGCGAGTTGTTCGCTGCGGGCGAGGGGGGCGAGATTTCCGCCTGGGGTATTTCCTCGCGCGCTGTGGATGCTTTCGTGCCCGGCGAAGTGGCCGAGCTCAGAAAGGGCGGCACCGTCACCGTGGACGCCGCCGGGCGCTACCGCATGGAACACACCGAGCCATTCGAGGGATCACGCGGGCAGCGCATCTTCGTCACCGCCACCACCGCGCCGGAGTTCACCTTCGACAACTACCGCACCGTGCTCTTTTCCGGCTCCGGCAATGACAAGATGGCAAAGGCCTTCTTCAACACGCTGACCGTGACGATCCCGGCGACCGTGATCCCGATCGTCATTGCCGCCTTCGCCGCCTATGCGCTCGCCTGGATGGACTTCAAGGGCAGGGCGCTTTTGATCGCCATCATCGTCGGCTTGCTGGTTGTGCCCCTGCAATTGGCGCTGATCCCGCTGTTGAAATTCCACAACGGCATCGGCATCGGCAAGGGCTACCTGGGCGTCTGGATGGCGCATACGGGGTTCGGCCTGCCATTGGCAATCTACCTGCTCAGAAATTACATGGTCGGCCTGCCGCGCGACATCATCGAGAACGCCAAGGTCGACGGGGCCACGGATTTCCAGATCTTCACCAAGATCATCCTGCCGCTCAGCTTCCCGGCGCTGGCGTCGTTCGCGATCTTTCAGTTCCTCTGGACCTGGAATGATCTGCTGGTCGCCAAGGTCTTCCTGATCGACGCCACCGGCGAAACCACCGTCATGACCAACCAGATCGTCGAGCTTCTGGGCACCCGGGGCGGCAATTGGGAGATCCTGGCGACCGCCGCCTTCGTCTCCATCGCCGTGCCGCTGCTCGTCTTCTTCTCGATGCAACGCTACCTGGTGCGCGGCCTGCTGGCCGGTTCCGTGAAATAACCCACACGAAAGACAAGAATGAACGCTGAAACGCAGAAGAATGCCATGAACAGCTCCCTCACACATCTGGCCAAGGACCCCGATTGGTGGCGCGGCGCGGTGATCTACCAGATCTATCCGCGCAGCTTCCAGGACAGCAATGGCGACGGGATCGGAGACCTTGCAGGCATTGTCCAGCGCCTGCCGCATATCGCCTCGCTGGGGGTGGACGCGGTGTGGATCTCGCCCTTCTTCACCTCGCCGATGAAGGATTTCGGCTATGACGTGTCGAACTATTGCGACGTGGACCCGATGTTCGGCACCATTGGCGATTTTGACGCGGTGGTCGAGACGGCGCACCGGCTGGGTCTGAAGGTGATGATCGACCTGGTGCTGAGCCATACTTCGGACCAGCATCCCTGGTTCACTGAGGCCCGTGTCAGCCGCGACAATGCGCGGGCGAACTGGTACGTCTGGGCCGACGCGAAACCCGATGGCACCCCGCCCAACAACTGGCTGTCGATCTTCGGCGGCTCCGCCTGGCATTGGGACAGTCGGCGGCGGCAGTATTACCTGCACAACTTCCTGACCTCGCAGCCGGACCTGAACTTCCACGAACCCGCCGTGCAGGACGCGCTGCTGGATGTCGCGCGCTTCTGGCTGGAACGCGGCGTGGACGGGTTCCGCCTGGATACGATCAACTTCTACACCCATGACGCCCAGCTGCGCGACAACCCGGCGCTGGCGCCGGAGGAACGCACCTCCGCCACCGCGCCGGATGTGAACCCTTACGGTTATCAGCGGCATCTTTACGACAAGAACCGCCCGGAAACGCTTGATTTCCTACGAAAACTGCGTGCCCAGATGCAGCCCTGGAATGCCGCTGCCGTGGGCGAAGTCGGCGATGAACAGCGCGGGCTCGAGATCATGGGCGAATACACCGCGGGCGATGACCTGATGCAGATGTGTTATGCCTTCGAGCTTCTGTCGGGCGACCGGCCGGACGCGGGTCGCATTGCCCAGGTCATGGCGAAGGTCGCCGAGGTCGCCGCCGATGGCTGGGCCTGCTGGGCCTATTCGAACCACGACGTGCAGCGCCATGCCTCGCGGTGGGAGCTCGGTGGCGCCTCCGCCCGCGCCTTTACCACGCTGATGATGTGCCTACGCGGCTCGGCCTGTATCTATCAGGGCGAGGAACTGGGCCTGCCCGAGGCACATGTCGCCTTTGACGACCTGCAGGACCCCTATGGCATCGAGTTCTGGCCGGAGTTCAAGGGCCGCGACGGCTGCCGCACGCCGATGGTCTGGGAACAGTCCAACCAGAACGGCGGCTTTACCAGCGCGGACAAGCCCTGGCTGCCGGTCTTCCCGGAACACCTGGCCCACGCCGCCGCGCTGGCCGAGGAAGACCCTGAGGCGCTTGTTCACCACTACCGCCACGCCATCGCCCTGCGCCGCGCGCAACCTGCGCTGGCCAAGGGCACGCTGGAAGACATGGGCGTGGACGGCGACGTGCTGAGCTTTACTCGCGCCCATGGCGGGGACCGCCTGCGCTTTGCCATCAACCTTGGCGACACACCGGCGCAAGTCGCCGACATGGCGGGCGAGGGCATCGACGGGGTGGCACCCGGTGACAACATCACCCTGGGGCCCTGGCAGCATTGCCTGGTTCGGCAGGGATAGGAGGGGACATGGCGGATCTGAAACTCACCGGGGTCGGCAAGACCTATGCGGGCGCGGTCGAGGTGTTGAAACACATCGACCTGGACATCAAGACCGGCGAGCTGATCGTCTTCGTCGGTCCCTCGGGCTGCGGCAAGTCCACGCTTTTGCGCATGATCGCGGGGCTGGAACAGATCACCGACGGTACGCTGGAAATCGGCGGCACGGTGATGAATGACGTGCCCCCCAGCCAGCGCGGTATCGCCATGGTGTTCCAGAGCTATGCGCTCTACCCGCACATGACCGTGCGCGACAACATGAGCTTTGCGCTGAAGATCGCCAAGAAACCCCAGGCCGAGATCGACGCGGCGGTCGACAAGGCCGCGAATATTCTGCAACTGACCGAATACTTGGACCGCCTGCCCAAGGCCCTGTCGGGCGGGCAGCGCCAGCGGGTTGCCATCGGCCGCGCCATCGTGCGCGACCCGCAGGTCTATCTGTTCGATGAACCGCTGTCGAACCTGGATGCCGCCCTGCGTGTGGCGACAAGGATCGAGATCGCGCGACTGAAGGAATCCATGCCCGACAGCACCATGATCTACGTCACCCATGACCAGGTCGAGGCGATGACCCTGGCCGACAAGATCGTCGTGCTGGCCGACAAGGGCATCGCCCAGGTGGGCAGCCCCTTGGAGCTTTATGAACGGCCCGATAACGAATTCGTCGCCCAGTTCATCGGTTCCCCCGCGATGAACCTGCTGCCCGGCAAGATCGTCGAAACCGGCGCCCTGACCAAGGTTGCGCTGGCGAACGGCGGCGTCGCGACCGCCGATGTCGCCACCACCGAGGCGCAGTTGGGGCTGGAGGTCAATGTCGGCGTGCGGCCTGAGGATTTCGAAATCTCCAGCGGCGAGGCTGCGGTCGACGGTATTGTTGATTTCGTCGAGGCTCTGGGCGAGGTCACGCTACTGTATTTCGTAGCGGATGAAGGGCAGGACCCGGTGATCGCCAAGCTGCCAGGGATCCACGCCGATGTCCGCGGAAGGTCCATCCGCCTCTGCACACAACCGTCGAAGGTGCAAATTTTTCACCAGGGTCGCTCGTTGCGAGTGAAATGACGCCACGATGCAGTCCGGGAAACCCGACCCGGGGGCGGAAACCGCTTGAACCCTCCCATATGGGAGGCTAGCTCTACGCTCCGGCCCCGGTTCCGCCCGGCAACGGGGGCCAAGCGATCCGCAACGCAAGCGTAGCCAAAGGGCCGTCATGGACGAGAAGAACAAACCGCTTTCCGGGATGGGAGGCGTGGTAACATTTCCCCTGCGCCCCACCCATCGCGGCGGCGGCCTTGATACCCCGCCGGCGCGCCCGGCGGGCATGTCGACCCACCTGTGGATGCTCGATGTGCTGGGCAATCTCAAATCCTACGCCGATGCGCAGGGGCTGGTTCAGCTCAGCAATGCGCTGTCCGACTGCGGCGATGTGGCCCTGGACGAGCTGCGCGCGCAGGAGTTCGGCCACACCGGCCCGGCCCCTGAAGACGCCTGACCCGTGCCTGACTGCTGCCTTGCGCAGCAGAGGCGGGCGGGGTATTTGTCCCGAACGGTAATTCGAGCTGACGAAAGGGTGCCCCATGCGCGCCGAGATCCAGAAACACGTGGACGCAATCGACAAGTCCCTGGCCCTGCTGCGCGAGCGCATGGGGTGGGAGACGGCCGAGCACCGCATGGAAGAGTTCAACGCCATGACCGAGGACCCGGATCTGTGGAACGATCCGGAGCGCGCCCAGAAGCTCATGCGCGAGCGACAGTCACTGCTCGATGCGATGAACGCCTACAAATCCATGGACCAGGAGAAGCAGGACAGCATTGACCTGATCGAACTGGGCGAAATGGAAGAGGACGAAGAGGTCGTGGCCGAGGCGGAAGAGGCGCTTGAGGCCCTGGTCGAACGGGCCGCCAAGGCGGAGCTGGAAGCGCTCCTGTCCGGCGAGACCGACGGCAATGACGCCTTTCTGGAGATCAAGTCCGGCGCCGGTGGCACCGAGGCCTGCGACTGGGCCAGTATGCTCGCCCGCATGTATGTGCGTTGGGCCGAGAAACGCGGCTATACGGTCGAGCTGCAGGAAGAGACCCCGGGCACCGAGGCCGGGATCAAATCGGTCACCTACCAGATCAAGGGGCACAATGCCTTTGGCTGGCTGAAGTCGGAAAGCGGCACCCACCGGCTGGTGCGTATCTCGCCCTTCGGCAAAGGCACGCGCGAGACGTCCTTTGCTGCCGTTGGCGCCTATCCGGTGATTGACGACAATATCGTCATTGAAGTGAACCCGGCCGATATCCGCATCGACACCTACCGGTCCTCGGGTGCGGGCGGCCAGCACGTGAACACCACGGATTCGGCGGTGCGGATCACCCACCACCCGACCGGGATCGTCGTGACCTCCTCCGAGAAGTCGCAGCACCAGAACCGCGACATCGCCATGAAGGCGCTGAAATCGCGCCTGTATCAATTGGAGCTGGACAAACGCAATGCCGAGGTCAACGCCCTGCACGAGGCCAAGGGCGATGCCGCCTGGGGCACGCAGATCCGGTCGTACGTGCTGCAGCCCTACCAGATGGTGAAGGACCTGCGCACCGGGCACGAGACCGCCGATACCAGCGGCGTCCTGGACGGCGATCTGGATGGGTTCATGGCCTCGGTTCTGGCCCAGGACGTGGCGGGCAAGAGCCGCGCGGACGCCAACGCGGACGAATAAAAAAGTTTTCAGAAAACTTTTTGCAAATTCCTTCTGAAGGAATTTGGACGCGCCTGCCTCAGCGGGTGCGGTAATACTTCTGCCGGGCTTCCTGTTCGATCGACAGACGCAGCTGCAGATCGGCGAGTTTTGCCATTTCGCGCTTGCGCGCGGCGGGCTCCTGCGTCTCGGCCAGCACCTTCTGCTGCGCCTCCACCGCCTTTTTCAGCTCGATCTCGCGCGGCAGCACACCTGCTTCGGCCATGATGCGGAACCCGGCCGCATCGACGCCGTTACCGCCCTCGTGTTTCAGCGGCTTTCCCGCGCCCGCAAGCCCGTCGAGTTGCCCCTCGGTCTGGGCTTTTCGGATCTGATGTTCGGCCAACTCGTGCCATTTCATCGCTTTGTCCTCCTGTTTTGAATATGACCCTTCCGTGATGCTTGACGGCGCGACATTCTGTCGCAACACTCCCATGGCGCGAACGATAAGAAAAGACGTGCAGGGAGGATATATGACACAGGCAACCGAGCTTGCCCCATCGTCGCCGCCGATCATCGGCACGGTCGGTTTCAACGATCTGGTAGAGGCGCTTAAAGCGGGCTGGCGGGATTTCCGCCGCGCCCCCGCTTTCGGGCTGTTCTTTTCCTTCTTCTACGTGCTGGGTGGGATCCTGATCTACCTGCAGCTGGATGTGATCGGGCAGAGTTTCTGGATCATTCCGCTGGCGACCGGCTTTCCGCTGCTGGCACCTTTCTTTGCGGTCGGGCTTTACGAGGTCAGCCACCGGCTGGAACAGGGTGACGACCTGGACTGGCCTGCGGTCTTGGGCGTCATGCTGCGCCAGAAGGACCGGCAATTCCCGACCATGGCTGCGGTGATCGTGATCATCTTCCTGTTCTGGCTGTTCATCGCCCATCTGATCTTTGCCCTGTTCCTGGGGCTTGAGCCGATGACCAACATCCTCAGTGACTGGCAGCACACGATCCTGTCCCGCAAGGGGCTGACCATGCTGGCCGTGGGCACCGGCGTGGGGGCGGCCTGCGCCTTCGTGCTGTTTTCGCTCACGGTGATGAGCCTGCCGCTTCTGCTGGATCGCGAGCTGGATTTCATCACCGCGATGATCTCGAGCTTCCAGCTTGTGCTGGCGAACCTGGTGCCGATGGTCAGCTGGGGCATCCTGATCTCGGCCCTGATGCTGTTGGGCATGTTGCCGTTTTTCCTGGGGCTTTTCATCGTGCTGCCGGTGCTGGGGCATGCAACCTGGCATCTCTATCGCCATGCGATGAGCTTCGAGAGCTAAGATACGAAACCCGAAAACAAGAAAAGGCCGCCCGAGGGCGGCCTTTCACATTCAGAAACCAAGTGCGGTTTATTCTTTGGGCGCGGGCTTTGCTGCCGGCTTGCCGCTGTTCAGCGGGTCATCCTGACGCTGCACCGAGCCTTCGAAATGCGCGCCGCTTTCGATCGCTATGGTCTTGTGGATGATGTCGCCTTCGACACGGGCCGACGAGGTCAGGCGGACTTTCAGCCCGCGCAGACGGCCGATGATGCGGCCATTGATCACCACGTCATCGGCGATCACTTCGCCCTTCACCGTGGCGCCTTCGCCAACCACCAACTGGTGGGCGCGGATGTCACCTTCGACAGTGCCTTCGACATGGATGTCACCGGTGGATTTCAGATTGCCCTTGATCACCAGATCGCTCGACAGCGCCGAGGCGGGCGGCTTCGGCTTGGCAGCCGGTGCCGGGGGCGTCGCACCTGCGGCGGGTTTGGGCGCTGCGGGCGCGGGGGCCGCTGCCGGTTTTGCTTCGGTGTCACCGGCCTGCTTGGGGCCCGGCTCATTGATCCTGCTTTTAGAAAACATTGTTTGCTGCCTTGATATAGATCATCGGGTTCACGGCTGTACCATTTACCCGCACTTCATAGTGAAGATGGGGCCCGGTAGAGCGGCCGGAATTTCCCATATCACCAATTCTGTCCCCGCGCGAGACCCTTTGGCCTTTTTGCACGCGAATGGCCGAAAGATGCGCATAGCGGGTCTCGATGCCGAACTCATGCTGGATCTTGATCAGCCGCCCATAGCCCGATTGCCAGCTCGCGTGGATCACCACGCCATCGGCGGTGGCATAGATCGGCGTGCCGATCGGGCCCGCGTAATCGACGCCCGCATGCAGCCGACCCCAGCGCATGCCGAAGCCGGAGGTAAAGCGCAGACCGCCGCGATGGGGCAGGGCGAAGGGCATTTTCTGCGCCGCGGTGGAATAGAGGCTGATGCGGTCCATCGCCGCCAGGATCTGGTTGGCCCGAAGCGTATCCGCGTCAGGCTCACCCCCCATTGTCGACAGGACCAAAGGGGCGAGGGGGCCCCCCTGTCCGCTGTAGCCGGTGCGAATGCTGTCCAGGATCGTGTCAACCGGAATGCCAGAGGCACGGAACATCTCGTCCAGCGGTTCCAGCGAAACGCTGACCGCGTCTTCCAGCTGCTCAAAGATCCGGTCGTTGCGCTCGTCACGCAGGCGGCCTTCAAAGATCATCTCGCGGGCGAATTGCTCGGCGTCCAGCGCCTCCTGCGCCATACGGTCGCGTTCGCCCGCCGTGCGCTCCAGTGCTGCAGTCATGAAGGTCAGCATGTCGGCGGCCTCTTCGCCCGCAGCGACTGTGGGGCTGCCCGCCTCTTCGCGGGCGGCGGCCAGCATGCCTTCCAGGCTCGCGCGCGCCTCGTCGCGTTCGGCCATGGTGCGGCGCAGGGTGGTCTGGATCACGCCGATGCCGGTTTCCAGCTCCTTGCGGCGATCTTCCGAGGCCAAGAGCTCGCTCTGCATCTCGGAAATCTGTGCCAGCGCCAGGTTGAACCGGCCCTGTGCGGCCAGCGCTTCGGCGGCGCGCGCGTCACGTTGGGCAGATAGCACCTGCAAGCGCTCTTCATAAAGCTGCTGTTCGCGTTTGGCCTGATCGCGGATCGACCCGGAGCCGATCGAATCCATCAAGAGAACGGCGGTCGCGATGATGGCCCAGGCCACGAACCCGGCCGAGCCGAACCAACCCAGGAACTGCGTCAGCGGCGACAGCCGGATGAACCGCGTGCCATCCTCAGAACGCAGAAACAGCCGCTGTTCCGGGAACGCGCGTTCCAGCACGTGGTTGATCCTGTAGGTCATCCGTTCGAACACGCGAACCCCACCCGTTGTCCCTTGGTCATCCCCAATTGCCCCTGTGGCCGGAGCGTTGCATGTGCTTAGCCCGCAGGGGCAATCCACGCAAGATCATTCAGGCTCAGCGCGCATAGGGTGGCGGCATTCCGTCCGCCAAGGGCCAGTAGAAATCCGGTGGAAGGCCAGCATCCGCGCGTTTTTCCTCGTTGAATGGCGGCTTTAGGCGCCCATGGAAATAGTGTCGCACCAGGCGGTGGAATTCCGCCTTCGGGTCCAGCTCGCCCCGTCCGCAGAGGAAGTTGAACCATTTGGAGCCATAGGCCACATGGCCGACCTCCTCGGCATAGATCACCTCCAGCGCTTCCACGGTCTGGCTGTCGCCCGCCTTCTTGAAGACCTCGATCATGCCCGGCGTCACATCCAGCCCGCGCGCCTCCAGCACCATCGGCACCACGGCGAGGCGGCCCAGAAGGTCCGTGGCCGTATCCTCGGCCGCGCGCCACATGCCCGCGTGTGCCGCCAGATCGCCGTAGAACGATCCATGCGCCTCCAGCGAGTCGCAGACCAGGCCGAAATGCTTGGATTCCTCATCCGCCGATTTCACCCAGTCGTCATAGAAACCCAGCGGCATCTTCACGTCCGTGAAGCGCGCGACAATGTCCCAATGCAGGTCCACCGCATTCAGTTCGATATGTGCCACCGCATGCAGCAGGGCGCGGCGTCCCTCGGGGCTGCCCGGACGGCGGCGCGGCACGTCGCGCGGGTCCAGAAGGTCGGGCTTGGCGGGGCGGGCGGGGAAATCCGGCGGGCTGGCTTGGCCGATCTCCAGCGGTTCCCCGGCTTCGCGGGAGGCAAACCAAGTGGCGGCATTGCGCCGCGAGATCGCGCATTTCTCACGCCCGTCTGGGCAGGTCAGAACTTCGACCGCCAGCTCGGCAAGTGTCGTCATGCGCCCGTGACCTTGCCCTGTACCGTCGCCAGGACCTCGTCCACATGCCCCTTCACGCGCACCTTTTCCCAGACCCGTTCGACCACGCCCTCGGCGTCGATCAGCACGGTGGTGCGGGTAATGCCCATATAGGTGCGGCCATAGTTCTTCTTCTCGCCCCAAACGCCGTAGCGCTCGCAGACGTCGCCTTCGGCATCGGACAGAAGCGGCACGCCCAGATCGTGTTTGGCGCGGAAGTTTTCATGTTTCTTCAGGCTGTCTTTCGAGATGCCGAAGATCTTCACGCCCGCCTCGCCAAAGGCACCCGCATTGGCGGTGAACTCCAGCGCCTCGGTGGTGCAGCCGGGCGTATTGTCCTTGGGGTAGAAGAACAAGACCACACGGTGGCCGCGCAGCGCCGACAGGCTGACATCATCGCCGCCATCCTGGGGCAGGGTAAATTCAGGCGCCATTTCGCCGGGCATGGGCAGGGGGGTGCTCATCGTGTTGGATTTCCGCAATTTATCACCTAGGGCTTTCGTTCTAGGCCCGTTCGTACGAGAATGGAAGCCGAGCGACGGGCAAAGACCGAAGGACACAGGCGACCGGCTGCATGAGCGACATGATCGGCCCCCAGAAACCCAGGCGGCGCAGACGGCTGCATTGGCATCTCGGCATCTGGATGGTGCTGTCGGTGCTGCTGTTCGGTCTGTTCATGGTTTTGGCCTCGATGTCGCTGACCGGTCGCGTGGTGACCCTGCCCGAAGGTCTGACAGACCGCATCTCCACGCGCATCAACGACCGGCTCGACGGGGTCGGGATTTCGCTGGGCCGGGTCGAACTGGGCGTAACCCCTGAGGGCCGCCCGCGCCTGCGCCTGGTCAATGTCGGGGTCAAGGACCAGACCGGGCTGGAGGTTGCGCAGCTCAACGCGGTAGAGGGCGGGGTCAAGTTCTGGCCGCTTCTGCGGGGCAAGGTGGAACCCTCGGGCTTTGCGCTTTCGGGCGCGCAGGTCACCGTGCGCAGGCGCGCCAATGGCGAGTTCGACCTGAGCTTTGGCCAAGCCGCCGGGGCCTCCGGCGGGCTGGGCGACATTCTGGACGCGATTGATGGCGTCTTTACCACGGGGCCGATGTCCACCGCCGAGCTGATCGAGGCCGACCAGTTGACCATTACGCTTGAGGACGCCCGCTCCGGCAGGCTCTGGCAGGTCACCGACGGGGCGCTGAAACTGACGCAGACCGAAAAGGTGGTGGATATCACCGTCTCCTTCGACGTGTTCAACCAGACCGAGGAGCTGGCCGAGACCGTGCTTGGTTTCCGCATGGCCAAGGGCAGTTCCGAGGCCTCTCTGGGCGCGACCTTCTCGAACGCCCGCGCCGCCGATATTGCCGCGCAATCGCCCGCGCTTGCCTTCCTGTCGGTGGTCGATGCGCCGATCTCGGGCGCCCTGCGTGCGGTGATCGACGCGGATGGCAAGACCTCCGACCTCGCGGGTACGCTCTCCTTCGGCGCGGGCGCCCTGTCGCCCACCCCGGGCGCGCGGCCCGTGCGTTTCGAGGGCGGGCGCGTCTATATGGATTACGACCCGGCCCAGCAGCGGGTTGGCCTGACCGAACTGTCGCTGACCACCGAATGGGGCACCATTCGCGGCGAGGGGGGATCGTATCTGCAGGATTGGGTCAACGGTTGGCCCTCCGCCATGGTCGGTCAATACCGGATTACCGAGGCCGACCTGAACCCGCAGGGCTGGTTCACCGAACCGGTCAAGGTCGACAGCGGTGCGCTGGACATGCGTTTGCGCCTCGACCCCTTTACCCTGGAGATCGGCCAGCTGGTCCTCTCCCAGGCGGGCAATACCTATACCGCCAAGGGGCGCATCCGTGCCGACAGCGCCGGTTGGTCAGTGGCAATGGACGCCCATGCGGATCGGATCAGCCGGGATGAGCTGCTGGCCCTCTGGCCGCCGCGCCTTGCCCCCAAGCCACGCGCGTGGGTGGAAAAGAACATCACGATGGGCACCGCCTCCGATGCGCGTTTCGCCCTGCGCAGCATCCCGGGCGAGGACCTGCGCCTGTCGCTGGGCACACGGGTCACCGGCGCCACGGTGCACGCAGTGCCGAAGATGGCGCCGATCCGGAACCTCTCGGGCTATTTCTCGATCGAGGACAAGCGCCTTGTGGCCATGGCCGAGGGCGGCCAGATCGAAGCCCCCTCGGGCCACCGCATCGCCGTGGCGGGCACCTCGTTCACCATGCCCGATCTCACGCGTAAACCCACGCCCGCCGAGGTTCGGCTGGCCGTCGCGGGCGAGGTGCGGGGCATCCTGTCGGTGCTGGATGGGGAGCCCTTCCGCATCTTCAAGAACGCGCAGAACCTGGGGCCGGACCTGGCGCGTGGACGGGCCGTGGCGCGTGGGTCGCTGAACCTCGAACTGGCCCCGAAAGCCGCGTTCGAGGATGTGCGTTTCGACATTTCCGCTGACCTGACCGGGCTGAACTCCGACACGCTCGTGCCCGGCAAGCTGCTGACCGCCGACAGCGCGCGTCTGCATGCCACCCATGAGCGGATCGAGATTACCGGCAACGCCCAGGTCGGCGCCGTGCCCGCCTCTGGCACCTGGTCGATGTCCCTCAGGCCCGCCGACAAGGGGCAGGGCTCGCGCGTCGAAGGGCGGGTTGCCTTGTCGCAGACATTCCTTGACGAATTCAACATCGGCCTGCCGCCCGGCACGGTCTCGGGCGAAGGGGTGGGCGAATATGTGCTGGACCTGCCGGTCGGGGCGCCGCCGCGCATCCGTTTGACCTCGGACCTCAACCGCCTGGGGCTTGCAGCGCCGCCGGTGGGCTGGTGGAAACCGGCGAACCGCACGGGGCGGCTGCTGGCCGAAGGCGTGCTGGGGCAAAGCCCGCGCATCGACCGGTTGGAGCTGGAAGCCCCGGGCCTGACCGCCACGGGCCGGGTCACCACCGGCGCGACCGGGCAGTTTCAGGCGGCAATCTTCGACCGGGTGCAGCTGGGCGGCTGGCTCGACGCGCCCGTGAGTTTTACCGCGCGCGGCCCGGGCCAGGCGGTGGCCGTTGCCGTGCGCGGCGGGTCGGCCGACATGCGCCGCGCGACCTTTGCCGATGGCGGCGGCGGTGGGCCGGTCGAGACCCAGGACACGCCGATCACCCTGGCGTTTGACTGGCTGACCATCTCCGAAGGCATCGTGCTGACCGGATTTGCCGCCGATCTGAACCGGCGCGGTGGTCTGCAGGGCACCTTTACCGCCGCGGTGCAGGGCGGCGGGCCGATCCGCGGCACCGTGGCCCCGCAACCGGACGGCTCCGCCTTCCGCATCACATCTGCCGACGCGGGCGCTGTTCTGCGCGGGGCAGGGGTGTTCGAGAACGGGCGCGGCGGCGATCTGGTCCTGACCCTGGCCCCGCGCCCCGGCGAAGGCGTTTATGAGGGCTTTCTGGAAATCACCGACGCGCGCGTCGCCGACGCCCCCGCCATGGCGGCGCTCTTGTCGGCGGTTTCGGTCATCGGCCTGTTGGAACAGCTCGACGGCGAGGGGCTGATGTTCAACGATGTCGAGGCGCATTTCCGACTTGACCCGGAAAAGGTCACCCTGTTCCGCAGCTCCGCCGTGGGGCCAAGCCTGGGCATCTCGCTCGACGGGTTCTATCACCTCGCCGACAGCCGCATGGACATGCAGGGCGTGATCTCGCCCTTCTACGCGGTGAATGCGATCGGGCGCATCTTCTCGCGCAAGGGTGAGGGGCTGGTCGGTTTTACCTTCCGCCTGCGCGGCGGGCCGGATGACCCCAATGTCGCGGTCAATCCGCTTTCGCTCTTCACACCGGGCATGTTTCGTGAGATTTTCCGCCGCTCGCCGCCGTCACGCCCGGCGAATTGACCTGATTGACGCACCCTATGAGCCGCCCATGAAACTCTCCGAGTTCGATTTCGACCTGCCCGAGGATCTGATCGCCACCCGCCCGGCCAACCCGCGCAGCTCCGCCCGCCTGCTGGTGGCCGAGCCCGACCGGCTGACGGACGGCAGGGTCACCGATCTGGTTGATTGGCTGAAACCCGGCGACCGTCTGGTGCTGAACGATACCAAGGTGATCCCTGCGCGCCTGTTCGGCACGCGCACCCGCGCCATGACACAGACGGGCGGCGCGCCAGGGGAGGGTGTGGCAAATATCGAGGTCACACTGCTTTCCCCCACGCCAACCGGCGACTGGTCCGCCCTGGTCAAACCCCTGCGCAAACTGCGCGAAGGGGAGGTGGTGGTCTTCTCAGACGATCTCAACGCCACGCTCCTGTCCAAGGAAGACGGCCAGGCCGTGCTGCGCTTCAATCTGGAAGGCGAGGCCTTCGACGCCGCGCTGGACGCCGCAGGCCAGATGCCGCTGCCGCCTTACATTGCCGCCAAACGTGCCGCCGACGCCCAGGACCGCACCGATTACCAGACCGTCTGGGCCGAACACACCGGCGCCGTCGCCGCCCCCACCGCGTCCTTGCATTTCGACCAGCCGCTGCTGGATGCGCTCGCAGCCCGGGGCGTGGCGTTCACCCGCGTGACGCTGCATGTCGGCGCGGGCACCTTCCTGCCGGTCAAGGTCGATGATGTCTCGGACCACAAGATGCACGCCGAATGGGGCCGGGTCAGCGACGAGGCCGCCGCCCAGATCACCGCGACCAAAGCCGCAGGCGGGCGCGTCATCCCGGTGGGCACCACCGCCCTGCGCCTGATCGAAAGCGCCGCCACCGCGCCCGGTCAGATCGCCCCCTGGCTGGGCGAGACCGACATTTTCATCACCCCCGGTTTCGACTTCAACATCGCCGATGGGCTAATGACCAATTTCCACCTGCCCAAATCCACCCTGATGATGCTGGTCTCGGCCCTCATGGGCACCGAGCGCATGCGCGAGGTCTATGCCCACGCCATTGCCGAGCGCTACAGGTTCTTTTCCTATGGTGACAGTTCGCTGTTGTTGCCCTCGGGGGAGGCAGGCAAAGACGCAGGCTGAGATGAGTTTTCGCCAGATGATCGCCTTTCTGGGGCTCGCCAACGCGCTGGCATTCGCGCTGATCGGCGTTCACCTGATCGCGAATGACGCATTGGTGACATTGTTGCCCGGAGACGGCTGCGGGCAGGTTCTCGACAGACGGTTGAGGACACTCTTGTCGACGGGCATGACTATCGCCTATGCCTCCGCGCTGCTGTTTTCGCTGTCCCTCCCGACGACGCTCGTCTTCGGTCAAGGCAGGCGAATGCTGATCCTGGTCACGGTCCTGACCGTCGCAGGCTATTTTGGCGGTGGTGTCATCAACTTCTTGCATCACAAGCATCTGACCGCATGCGACATGTTCCTGTTTGGATCGGATGCGCCCGTTCTCAACGTCTTGGCTGCAGCGGGTTGTCTGGCCCTGTCCTTGGCCGTTCTATTGCGAAGGTTCGGCAAGTTTCGGCGCGATAGCACGTAGGGCAACGTCCTGCAGGACATCCTGCTTCAACTGCAGTTCACGTCCCGCAAAGCCAAGGTCCTCTCAAAACGCCAACAACCGAATATAACTCACCAGCGCGTCCACGTCCTCGCCCGTCAGGATGCCACGCCAGGCGGGCATGTAGCGGCCGCTTCCGTCCAGGATCGCCTCGGCCAGTTCGGCATTGGTGAAACGGTCGGTCTCGTTCGGGTTGGTCAGGTCCATCGGCGACAGGGCCAAGAGCTTGCCCATGACGCCGTCGCCATAGCCATCCTCGCCATGGCAGACGGTGCAGTATTTGTCGAACAGCTCGAACCCCGCCTGCGGATCGCCCGCCAGATCGTGTTTGGCGCGGCTCATGAAGCGCAGCCAGGCAATCAATGACGCGATTTCATCTGCGTCGAAGATATCCTTCCACTCCGGCATCGCATCGCTGATCAGATTGTGGCGGTCGCGTCCGGTGATCGTGGGCGCCCCATCGCCGGTAATGATCCGGGTCAGGATCGCGTCGCTGCGGGCCCGGACCGTGGTGGTCAGGTCCGCCGGTGTCAGCCCCATCGATTTCGCCAGCGGACCGTCCCCCTTGCCATCGGTGCCGTGGCACAGCTGGCAATAGGACACGTAAAGCCGCTGCCCCTCATAGGCGGGCGACGGTTCCGCCTGGGCGCCGACCGGCGCAGACAGGAGCAGAACAGTGGCGGCAATGGCTTTGCGAAGGTGTTTCATGCGAAATCCTCGGTTGGCTTATGCAGTTATGCAGATCGTGCCATGGACTCCGCGATCTTCCAAGCATGTTGCTCTGGACCCCCACAAGGCCGGAACACGACTCTCCTGCGTCGTGTTTGGTCGCGAGCGGCGTAAATCCCGTGTTATCAGGGGAAAAACATCTCGCGCGCGGAGACCCTCATGATTCAAGTTCTCACCGGTTCCTGGGCTCTGCTCCTGGGCATGATGCTGCTGATGGTCGGCAATGGCGTGCAGGGCACGCTGCTGGGCATTCGCGGCGGGTTGGAGGGATTTTCGACCTTCCAGATGTCGATCGTCATGTCGGGCTATTTCATCGGCTTCCTGGGCGGCTCGCGCATGGCGCCCCTGATGATCCGGCGGGTGGGGCATGTGCGGGTCTTTGCCGCGCTCGGCAGCTTCATCTCCGCCGTTCTGATCCTGTTTCCGGCCTTTGCCGATCCCTGGATCTGGACGGCCGAACGTATCGTCATCGGTTTCTGTTTCTCGGGCGTCTACGTGACCGCCGAAAGCTGGCTGAACAACGCCGCCACCAATGAAAACCGTGGCAAGGCGCTGTCGCTGTACCTGATCGTGCAGATGACGGGCATCATCGCCGCGCAGGGCCTTCTGGTGCTGGCCGATCCGGCGGGTTTCATCCTGTTCATCGTGCCCTCGGTGCTTGTGTCGATCTCCTTCGCGCCGATCCTTCTGTCAGTGAACCCGACCCCGGCGTTTGAAAGCACCAAGGGCATGAGCCTGAAGGAGCTCTTCCACATCTCGCCCCTGGGCTGCGTCGGCCTCTTCATTTTGGGCGGCGTGTTCTCGGCTCAGTTCGGCATGGCCGCGGTCTTTGGCACCGAGGCGGGGCTGAGTGTCGGGCAGATCTCGATCTTCGTTTCGTCGATCTACATCGGTGGCGTGGTGCTGCAATACCCGATCGGCTGGATGTCTGACCGTATGGACCGGCGTTTCCTGATCCTGATCGTGACCGGGATCGGCGCCGCGGCGGCGACCCTGCCGGTGCTCATGCCCGGCCGGTTCGAAGTCCTGCTGGTCACCGCCTTCCTGATCGGCGGCATGTCGAACCCGCTCTATGCGCTGCTGATCGCCTATGTGAACGACTTCCTTGAACTCGACGACATGGCCGCGGCCTCCTCCGGTCTGATCTTCATCAACGGGATCGGTGCCATCGCCGGGCCTGTCGTGACCGGTTGGACCATGGGGGCGCTGGGACCGAACGGTTTCTTTGTCTTCATGGGGATCCTGATGTTCGGCCTTCTGGCCTATGGCCTCTGGCGCTCGACCCAGCGCGCCGCGCCCTCGGTCGAGGAAACCGGCGATTACGTCGCCATTTCGCCCTCCGCCTCGCCGGTGGCCGTGGACATGGCCCAGGAGGTCTATATCGAGACCTCGGGCGATGAGACTGACGAAACGGCCACATCTGCCACGCAATAATCGCAATAGTGCTTGCAGGTCTGTAAAACTTTTGTAACGCTTTCCCTGAGGGCAGTGTATGGGAAGGAGGGTCCCATGATTAAACCACAGACGCGCATTGCAGGCTGCGCGACGCCGGAGGAGATTCTGGCGTTCTGGCTCGATGAGGTCGGACCGTCAGGGTGGTACAACGGCGGCGACGCGCTGGATGCGGAAATTAGAAACAAGTTCTTGACCACCTGGGAAAAGGCCTGCGACGGGGCGTTCAGCCTCTGGCTGACCTATCCCAGCGGATCGCTGGCCTATCTGATCCTGATGGACCAGTTTCCGCGCAACATGTTCCGGGGTAACGCCCGGGCCTTTGCCTCCGACAAGGCGGCGCTGGCAGCGGCCAAATGTGCCGTGGACAAGGGGTGGGATCTGCGCATTGACGAACCGGCACGGCAGTTCTTCTACATGCCGATGATGCACAGCGAGAACCTTTGCGACCAGGAACGCTGCGTGCGCCTGATGAAGGCGCGCATGACCGACAATGGTGACGGCAACCTCCTGCATGCCAAGGTGCATCGCGAGGTGATCCGCCGCTTCGGTCGGTTCCCCTATCGCAACGAGGCGCTGGCGCGGGCCACGACCCCGCCCGAGGCCGCCTTTGTTGCCGAGGGTGGCTACGGCGCGGTGTTGCAGCAGATCTCGGCGGCCTGATAGGGGCTGTCATTTGAACGACAGGGCAGGGGCCGCGGATTACCCCGGCTGCCCCTCCCGACAGGTTCATGCAAAATTTCGGGTGTTATGCGGTGACCCGCGCGCCCGGGGCGATGATCGGCGGGCTGGCGTTCAACTCGGCGACGGCAAAGCCTGCCGCCGATTTGTAACCCGCGATGAAGGCTTCGCGCTCCTCCTTCGGAATGATGCTGTCGATATTGCGGAAGAGGCCCCGGCAACGCTCTTCCACGATGTCCAACAGGCCGAAGGGGCCGGAGCCGCGGTTGCGCAGCACCAGTTCGGACACCGGCCCGCAGAGCTGCGCGTCATAAGCGGCCAGCGCACCGGTCGTTACCCCATGGCTCAGCATCTGCGCCCCCATGGTGCGCGCGTCGATGATCGCCTGGCTCGCCCCGTTTGACCCGGTCGGGTACATCGCATGGGCCGCATCCCCCATCAGAACCACCGCGCCGTCCTGCCAGGTCGGCACCGGGTCGCGGTCGATCATCGGGTTTTCATACAGCACCTGCGTCTCGCGGATCAGTTTCGGCACGTCCAGCCAGTCATAGGTCCAGTCCATGAAATGCGGCAGCACCTCCTTGACCTGCGCCTCGCGGAACCATGCGCCATCGCGCGCGTCCGGGTCATCATGGGTGACCTCGGCGATCCAGTTGATATCGGCCTTGCCGTCCTTGCCGACAGGCGAGATCGGGTAGATCACCATGCGCTGGCGCGCGCCGCCGAGGCCAATGAAGCTCGATCCGGTGCGCACCGGCTTGGCACGGGTGCAGCCGCGCCACATCAGCGCGCCACCCCAGTGGATCGGCGGTTGACCCGGGTGCATCTGCGCGCGCACCTTGGAATGAATGCCATCGGCGCCGACCAGGATCGTGCCGGTGATCGGCGCGCCTTCCTCCAGGAAAGCGGTGACCGTGCCGCCCTCCTGCCGGTATCCGGTCACCCGCGCGTTCAGCTTCAGAACATCGGGCCCGCAACGCTCCATCAGGCGGCGATAGAGCAGCATGTGAAACGCGCCGCGATGCACCGCATATTGCGGCCAGTCATAGCCCGCCTCCAGCCCGCGCGGCTCGGCATGGATCTCGGCGCCATTGCGCCCGACCAGGGCCCATTCGCGGGCGGGCACGCCGACCCCGTCCAGGTCGCGCTGGTCGATCCCCAGCGCATAAAGCTCGCGCACCGCGTTGGGCTGCAGGTTGATCCCCACCCCCAACGGACGCAGCGCGCGCACGCTTTCCAGCACGGTAAAGGACACGCCGATCTGATCCAGCGTCAACGCCAGCGCAAGCCCGCCGATCCCGCCACCGGCGATCAATACATGCGCTTGCGTATCCGAATTCGTCATGCCGCTCTCCTAACAATCGTTCGGCAACTTTCCCGCAAAGCCCGGCGCGGATCAAGCGAGCGGTCGGATTTTCCTTGATCCCGCGACGCTTTGCCCGGCAGCATGGCCAGAAAGGCGCGGCCTGACGCATCCTTCCGGCCATTCGCAGGCCGCATGGCGGGGTTTCCGCTGGGTCATTGATGCGTTGAACAAAATAGTTTAAGGCCAAACTATCTTAAAGCCGACCGCTGTCAGAACCCGGAGGAGACACCCAATGGCCGCACAGAATTTCGACACCATCGTCATCGGGGCGGGCCCCGGAGGTTACGTTGCCGCGATCCGCGCCGCCCAGCTGGGCCAGAAGGTCGCCATCGTCGAACGCGAGAACCTGGGTGGCATCTGCCTGAACTGGGGCTGTATCCCGACCAAGGCGCTGTTGCGCTCGGCCGAGGTCTTCCACCTGATGCACCGCGCCGCTGAGTTTGGCCTGAAAGCCGACAACCTCGGCTATGACCTGGACGCCGTGGTGAAACGCTCGCGCGGGGTGGCGAAACAGCTGTCCTCCGGCGTCGCCCACCTGATGAAGAAGAACAAGATCACCGTGGTCATGGGATCGGCCTCCATCCCCGCCAAGGGCAAGGTGCGCGTCGAAGGCGACAAGGGCACCGAGGATCTGACGGCCAAGAACATTATCCTCGCCACCGGCGCCCGTGCCCGTGAACTGCCGGGTCTGGAGGCCGACGGCGACCTGGTCTGGACCTACCGCCACGCGCTGAACCCGCCGCGCATGCCGAAGAAGCTTCTGGTCATCGGCTCCGGTGCTATCGGCATCGAATTTGCCAGCTTCTTCAACACCCTGGGCGCCGACGTGACCGTGGTCGAAGTGATGGACCGCGTGCTGCCCGTCGAGGACGCCGAGATCTCCGCCTTCGCCAAGAAGGCCTTCGTCAAACAGGGCCTGAAGATCATGGAAAAAGCCATGGTCAAGCAGCTTGACCGCGCGAAAGGCGAGGTTACCGCGCATATCGAGGTCGGCGGCAAGCTCGAGAAACAGAAGTTCGACACGGTGATCTCCGCCGTCGGCATCGTCGGCAATGTCGAAGGGCTGGGCCTCGAGGAACTGGGCGTCAAGATCGACCGCACCCATGTGATCACCGACGAATTCTGCCGCACCGGTGTCGACGGGCTCTATGCCATCGGCGACATCGCCGGCGCGCCCTGGCTGGCGCACAAGGCCAGCCACGAAGGCGTCATGGTGGCCGAACTGATCGCCGGGCTGCATGCCCACCCGGTGAAACCCGAAAGCATCGCGGGTTGCACCTATTGCCACCCGCAGGTCGCCTCGGTCGGCTATACCGAAGCCAAGGCGAAGGAGCTGGGCTACAAGATCAAGGTCGGCCGTTTCCCCTTCATCGGCAACGGCAAGGCCATCGCCATGGGCGACGCCGAGGGCATGGTCAAGGTCATCTTCGAAGAGAAGACCGGCGAGCTGCTGGGCGCTCACATGGTCGGCGCCGAGGTGACCGAGATGATCCAGGGCTTCGTCATCGGCCGCCAGCTGGAGACCACCGAAGAAGACCTGATGCACACGGTCTTCCCGCACCCGACGGTCTCGGAAAGCATGCACGAGGCGGTACTGGCCGCCTATGATCGCGCGATCCACATCTGATCCAATCCACTCACGGATCGAAAGGGCCGGGGCGAAAGCTCCGGCCTTTTCTTTTTAAGGGAGAGGGGCTCAGAAAATCGCCTGCGCCAGGATCATCACCACACCACAGAGCAGCGCGTAGCTGACATCCACGGCGATGGCGAAGCCGGACTTCTGCGCCCAGGCGCCGACCGATCCGGCCTGGGCGGCCACCGCAAGAATGGCAACCACCGCCACGCCCAGGGCGCCGGTCGTCTCGGTGATGGCAATGACCAGCGCCAGCAGGACAAGCGAGATGATTTGCGCCAGCATCGCGCCCAGGGGTGGACTTGCGGGTGGCTCCGGGCTGATCCGCGTGCCCTCGGCCCAGCGGCGTTGTAGGCCCAGAAACGGCCCGTAGATCACGAAACCCAGCAGAAAGGCGGCAAGGATGCCGCTGCCGAAGGCCAGCCAGTTGATCATGCCAGCACCTCGTCCAGCGTGGCCAGGATCGCGCCCCATCCGGCTTCGTGATTGTCGCGGCTGTCTTGCGACGGGAAGCGCTGGTGGTGCAGCAGCAGGTCGGTGCCGGTCCCGTTCGGGGACAGGTCCAGGGTGACCAGCGAGTTC
Source organism: Aliiroseovarius sp. (assembly GCF_965228805.1). NCBI lineage: Bacteria > Pseudomonadati > Pseudomonadota > Alphaproteobacteria > Rhodobacterales > Paracoccaceae > Aliiroseovarius > Aliiroseovarius sp. Next base: position 3,164,897 of record NZ_CBDDIE010000003.1, read on the forward strand.
TCGGATGTGCTGGCGGGCGAGACCCAGGTAAACTGCAGCCGATTGGCCCGGTCGATGACCCGGTATTCGCCCTCATGGGGCAGATCGCCCGCGTCGGGCACCCGCATGATAATGCGGAACCTGCCGCCAACCGTGGGGTCGTTCGTCACTTCCGGCACGGTCACGCCGGCGCCGGGGATCATGAAGCGCGACAGCATGGCAGGGTCCAGCCAGGCATCGAACACCCGCTCGGGCGGGTGGGGAATGTGGCGGGTGATTTCCACGGATAATTCAGTCATCTTTGTCCTCCTCAAGGGCAGCTTCGAGGGCATCCAGCCGCAGCGCCCAGATTGAACGCAATTCGGCAAACCATTGATCTATTTCGGAAAGGGGCGCCATCTGCACCTCGATCATATGTTCGCGCCATTCCGTGCGGCGCGTGACGAGCGAGGCGTTCTCCAGGACCTTGATGTGTTTCGACACCGAATTCAGGCTGATGTCGAAGCGCCGCGCGATATCGGTGACCCGCAGCGGGCCTTCCTGTGCCAGAAGCGTCAGGATCGCGCGTCTTGTGGGGTCCGACGCGGCCTTGAGGACCACACTCAGCAGATGGGTATCCTTTCGTTCAACCATATGGGTGAATAACATCCTCAACCCGATCAGTCAACCAAATAGGTGAATGATGAGCTCGGCAAAGGAAACCCCCCGATCCATCGGACCGGGAGTGGGTGTGTTTCGGAAAGAGGCTCGTTTGCTGTCGCGGGCAGGGGCTCAGCCCGGCACCACCTTGCCGCCGCCCATCTGCCAATGGCCGAGGCCGCCGAGGTTGTGCACCTCACCATAGCCCAGCGAGCGCATCATGCGCGCCGCCATGCCCGACCGCGCGCCCGAGGCGCAGTAGAGCGCGATGGGTTTTTCCGGGTCGATCTTCGGGTTGTAATCGGGCCCGTTGCGGTCGGCCTGAAACTTCAGCGCCACCATCGGGATGGTCAACGCGCCCTCGGCCTTGCCGGTCATGTGCACCTCGCCTGCGTCACGGATGTCGATCACCGTCAACTCACCCCTGCGCGCCCTTTCGACGATCTCCTGCGGGGTCAGCTTGGGGCCGGTGTTGCGGCCACCGGTCAGAAAGTTGAACATGGTCGGATCCTGCTCTGCGTTGTGGTTCGTTTAAAATATTACACTTTCCAAATATTTCAAGCATCTCACGTGGATGAAGTGTTTCAACATCCCAAAGGGTCACCAATGCCCTGCCGCGCTGCGCGCTCTCGGGACATTGACGACACATGTTGTTCATGGGCGATGTTGAAACGCTTTTACAAAATATTCCCCTTTTGTTCTAACTTTTCGATTGGCGATCCGTTTATGATCCCCTATCTGTTAGGGGCTTGTTAACTGGTGGTCCCATGCCCGATCTGAAACATATCGAAGTGCGCGGTGCGCGCGAGCACAATCTGAAGTCCGTGGATGTGGATATCCCGCGCGACCAGCTGGTGGTGATCACCGGCCTGTCGGGCTCGGGCAAGTCCTCGTTGGCCTTCGATACGATCTATGCGGAGGGGCAGCGGCGCTATGTCGAAAGCCTGTCCGCCTACGCCCGGCAATTCCTTGATATGATGGAGAAACCGGATGTGGATCACATCTCGGGGCTGAGCCCGGCGATCTCCATCGAACAAAAGACGACGTCGAAGAACCCGCGTTCCACCGTCGGCACGGTGACCGAGATCTACGACTACCTGCGCCTGCTCTTCGCCCGCGCCGGCACGCCCTATTCGCCAGCCACGGGCCTGCCGATCGAGGCGCAGCAGGTCCAGGACATGGTCGACCGCGTGATGGGGATGGAGGAGGGCACGCGCGCCTATCTGCTCGCCCCGATCGTGCGCGACCGCAAGGGGGAATACCGCAAGGAGTTCCAGGAGCTGCAAAAGAAGGGCTTCCAGCGCGTCAAGGTGGATGGCGAGATGTATGACCTCGACATGCCGCCGGTGCTGGACAAGAAATTCCGGCACAATATCGACGTGGTGGTCGACCGGATCGTGGTGCGCGAGGGGATGGAGACGCGTCTGGCGGATTCGTTCCGCACCGCGTTGGACCTGGCTGACGGGATTGCGCTGCTCGAAACCGCTCCGATGGAGGGCGAGGGGGAGGTCTTTACCTTCTCGGAACGGTTTGCCTGTCCGGTCAGCGGGTTTACCATTCCGGAAATCGAACCGCGGCTGTTCAGCTTCAACGCGCCGTTTGGGGCCTGCCCGGACTGTGACGGGCTGGGCAAGGAGCTGTTCTTTGACGAACGGCTCGTCGTGCCCGACGCGACCCTGCAGATCTACGACGGCGCGCTGGCCCCCTGGCGCAAGGGCAAGTCGCCCTATTTCCTGCAGACCATCGAGTCGATTGCGCGCCATTACGAGTTCGACAAGTCGACCCCCTGGAAGGACCTGCCGGAAAACGTGCAGCAGGTCTTCCTCTACGGTTCCGGCAAGGAAGAAATTGCCTTCCGCTTCGACGAGGGCGGCCGCGTTTACGAGGTCACGCGCCCCTTCGAAGGGGTCATTCCGAACATGGAACGCCGTTACCGCGAGACCGACTCGAACTGGATCCGCGAAGAATTCGAACGCTACCAGAACAATCGCCCCTGCGGTGCCTGTGGCGGCTATCGCCTGCGCGACGAGGCGCTGGCGGTCAAGATTGCCGGGCTGCATGTGGGGCAGGTGGTCGAGATGTCGATCAGGGAAGCGTTTGACTGGTGCAATGAGGTGCCCGAAAGCCTGTCGAAACAGAAGAACGAGATCGCCCGCGCCATCCTCAAGGAAATCCGCGAACGGCTGGGTTTCCTGAACAATGTCGGGTTGGAATACCTGACCCTGTCCCGCAACTCCGGCACCCTGTCGGGCGGCGAAAGCCAGCGCATCCGTCTGGCCAGCCAGATCGGTTCCGGCCTGACCGGGGTGCTCTATGTGCTCGATGAACCCTCCATCGGCTTGCACCAGCGCGACAATGGGCGGCTGTTGGAGACGCTGAAGAACCTGCGCGACCAGGGCAATACGGTGATCGTCGTCGAACATGACGAGGAGGCCATACGCGAGGCCGACCACGTGCTGGACATCGGTCCCGGCGCCGGTGTGCATGGCGGTCAGATCATCGCCGAAGGCACGCCCGCCGACATTGCCGCCCATGCGGACAGCGTGACCGGCCAATACCTGACCGGCGCGCGCGAGATCGCCGTGCCGCTGGAGCGTCGTGATGGCAATGGCAAAAAGGTCAGCGTTATCAAAGCGACAGGGAACAATCTTAAAGAGGTTTCTGCCGATTTTCCGCTGGGCAAATTCGTCTGCGTCTCCGGCGTGTCCGGTGGCGGCAAGTCGACGCTGACCATCGAAACCCTGTTCAAGACCGCCTCGATGCGTCTGAACGGTGCGCGCCAGACGCCCGCGCCCTGCGAGACGATCAAGGGGCTCGAACAGCTCGACAAGGTGATCGACATCGACCAGCGGCCGATTGGCCGCACGCCGCGGTCGAACCCGGCCACCTACACCGGCGCCTTTACCCCGATCCGCGACTGGTTCGCCGGTCTGCCGGAGGCCAAGGCGCGCGGCTACAAGCCGGGGCGTTTCAGCTTCAACGTCAAGGGCGGCCGCTGCGAGGCCTGCCAGGGCGACGGGGTCATCAAGATCGAAATGCATTTCCTGCCAGATGTTTACGTGGAATGCGAAACCTGCAAGGGCGCGCGCTATAACCGCGAGACGCTGGAGATCCAGTTCAAGGGCAAGTCCATCGCCGATGTGCTCGACATGACCGTCGAAGAAGCGCAGGAGTTCTTCCAGGCCGTGCCCTCGATCCGCGACAAGATGGATGCGCTGATGCGCGTGGGGCTGGGCTATATCAAGGTGGGTCAGCAGGCGACGACGCTGTCGGGTGGCGAGGCGCAGCGGGTCAAGCTGTCGAAGGAGCTCAGCAAGCGCTCGACTGGCCGAACCCTCTACATCCTCGACGAACCCACCACCGGGCTTCACTTCGAAGATGTGCGCAAGCTGTTGGAAGTGCTGCATGAATTGGTCGACCAGGGGAACACCGTGGTGGTGATCGAACACAATCTGGACGTGATCAAGACCGCCGATCATATCATCGACATCGGCCCCGAGGGTGGCGATGGCGGCGGACGCATCGTCGCCGTGGGAACACCGGAAGAGGTGGCCCAAGTCGCAGAAAGCCACACCGGCCATTACCTCAAGGACATGTTGAATCAGAGCCGGGCGGCTGCCGAATGACCCCGCTGCTGGGCGCCATCGCCGTGGTTCTACGCGGTGATCAGGTGCTTCTGGTTCAGCGTGGAAAGGACCCTGGGCGGGGGCTCTGGGGCTACCCGGGCGGCGGTGTCGAATGGGGTGAAAGCGTCGCAGAGGCCGCCATTCGCGAGCTGCGCGAGGAAACCGGCGTGCTGGCCACGCCCGGGCCCTGCATCGGTCATGTGGACGTGATCCGGCGCGGTGCGGACGGGCGGGGCGGGCCCGGCGACCCGGTAACGCATCACTATTTCCTTGCGGCCACGCTGTGCGCATACCAGTCTGGTGAACCTGTCGCCGCCGATGATGCGGCCGACGCGAAGTGGGTCGCGCAGGATATTGTTTTGCAAAGGGATTTATACATGAGCCCGGATGTAGACCGCATTCTGAAACAGGCTTTGGCAGCACGGTGAGCACGTCTGGAGGTCGATCTGCCCGTTTACGTGAAGGGGCACCAGCGGGCCGCGCCGGTCACAGGTTCCGCACCGCCACGTCGTGATGGATTTCTTTACCCACGCGCGCTAGAAATCCTCAAACACGAGGCAGCACATGGCAAATGTCCATATTCATGTCGGCGCCCATCGCACGGGGTCGAGCGCTTTTCAGATGTTTCTGGATCTCAACGCTGCCGCGTTGCGCGCGCAGGGGGTTGATCTGGCCTATCCGGATCGCGACGGGGCCAAGGGCGGGCGGCTGAAACTGTTCCTGCCCGCGCCCCGCCACACGGCCGAAACCGTCGACTGGCGCATGAAGAAGGCGCAGCACAACCTGGCGCGTCAGGTCACGGATCCCGCCCGCCCGCTGATCTTGTCCGAAGAAAACATCCTGGGCCGCATGGACCCGTTCTACCACGGCCAGTTCTACCCGTTCCTGCACGCACGCGCGCGGTTCATGGCGCGGGTTCTGGATGGCCGCCGGGTCGCGCGCATCCTGCTGCTGGTGCGCCCCTATGACAGCCTGTTCGTCTCGGCCTATCGCAAGCGGTCCGAGGACAATGAAATGGGCGATTTCAACGTGATGCGTGAACGCATGGCGGTGTTTGAGGGGGACGGCTGGCCCGAAGTGGCGCTGACCCTGATCAAGGAGCTGAATCCGCGCAAGCTGGTGGTCATTCCCTACAAACGCCCGCGTCATGAATTGGACCTGGCCCGCGCCCTGATGCCGAAGCTGGACCTGTCGCAGCTGAAGGAGCCGACGCTGCCGGTCAATGCCAGCCTGTCCGATGCCGGGCTCTTCGAGCTGCAGAAACGCTACCTGGCCGGGGAGGCGCCCGACCGGGCCGTGATCGAACAGGTGCGCGCCGAGTTTGCCGAGACCGAGGTCGACGCGCCCTATGCCGCCTTTACCGGCGCCCAGAAAGAAACCCTGCGCACGCGCTATTATGACGATCTGGACACGCTGCGTCTGATGTCCGGGATCAAGGTGATCGATCCGCCGCACGACCATCCGTAATGAAAAACGCCCGACCGAAAGGCCGGGCGTTCTCAATTGTTTGCGTGGTGGAGTTCAACCGTCGAAATCGACCTCTTCCACCAGCTTCAGCGCGGCGGGACGCTGCGCGGCGACGTCCATCAGGTTCACGCCGTCGGCGGTGAAGCTGCCCCAGCTCTTGACCACGTCGACAGCCTCGCTGCCCGGGGCAATCGGGTATTCATAGTTCTGCGCGGCATAGATCTCCTGCGCCTTGGGCGAGGACAGGAACTCCATCAGCTTGATCGCGTCTTCGCGGTGGGGCGCATGTTTGGTCAGCGCCACGCCCGAGACGTTCACATGGGTGCCCGAGCCTTCGAACACCGGGAAGACCACGTTCACGCTGTCGGCCCAGGCCACCTGTTCCGGGTCGGCCAGCATCTTGCCCATGTAATAGGTGTTGCCCAGCGAGATATCGCATTCGCCCGACCAGATCGCCTTGACCTGGGCGCGGTCGTTGCCCTGGGGCTTTCGCGCGAGGTTCGCCTTCACGCCTTCCAGCCAGGTGCGGGCTTCTTCCTCACCATTGTGGTGGATATAGGCGGCCAGCAGGGCCAGCGTATAGGCATGGGTGCCCGAGCGGGTGCAGATGCGGCCCGCCCATTTCGGGTCGGCCAGGCTTTCATAGGTCGGGATTTCGGCCGGATCGACGCGATCCTTGGAGGCATAGACGATGCGCGCACGGGTGGTCAGGCCGAACCACTGCTTGCCCGGATCGCGGTAGATATCGGGAATGTTGGCTTCCAGAACCTCCGATTCCACCGGCTGGGTCAGCCCGGCTTCGACCGCCGAGGCCAGGCGCGAGATGTCGACGGTAAAGATCAGGTCGGCGGGCGAACGCGCGCCCTCGGCGGCCAGACGCTCGTTCATGCCCTTGTTCAGGAAGGCGACGTTGACCTTGATGCCAGTCTCTTCGGTAAAGGCGTCGGTCAGCGGCTGGATCAGCTCGGGCTGACGGTAGGAATAGACGTTCACTTCCTGCGCCATGGCGGGCAGGGCGGTGGCGGTGGTGCTGAGCGCCAGCAGGGCGGCGAGGGTCTGTTTCATGACACGCGGTCTCCGGGTTGCGGTATCTGCGCGCCATAAGCCTGAGTTTTTTTCTCAGGTCAATACCTGAGCAAAACATTCCGGAATACGGATGGCTCAGGTTTTTTGGGCTTTCTCTTCGGCTTTCACTGCGTCCCAGAGCGCGTCCATCTCGTCCAGCGTGGCCTCTTCCGGGCGCCGTCCCTGCGCCGCAAGACGCTCCTCTATCCCTTTGAATCGACGTTCGAATTTCGCATTGCAATGACGCAGGGCCTCTTCCGGTTCCACATCCAGATGGCGCGCCAGATTGGCCATGACGAACAGAAGGTCGCCCATCTCCTCGCGGACCTCCTCCTGCGTCAGCCTGTCGCGTGCTTCGACCAGTTCACGCGCCTCTTCCTGGATCTTGTCCAGCACCTGCACCGTGTCCGGCCAGTCGAACCCGACCCGCGCCGCGCGCTTTTGCAGCTTCACGGCGCGCAGCAGAGCGGGCAGGCCGATGGCGACCCCGTCTAGCACGCCGGTCTCCGCCTTGGCGGCGCGTTCGGCGGCCTTGATCGTCTCCCAATCGCGGGTCTGCTGTTCGGCCGACTTGTCGCGGTTTTCGTCGCCAAAGACATGCGGATGGCGCGCGACCATCTTGTCGGACATGCCATCGGCCACCTCGTCGAAACTGAACAGCCCCGCTTCCTCGGCCATCTGCGCGTGAAACACCGATTGGAACAGCAGGTCCCCCAGCTCGCCCTTCAGCTCGCCCCAGGCCTTGCGTTCGATCGCATCGGCGACCTCATAGGCCTCTTCGATCGTATAGGGCGCAATCGTGCTGAAATCCTGTTCGATATCCCAGGGGCAGCCGCTTTTCGGGTCCCGCAACCGCCGCATGATCTCCAACAGCCGCGGCATGCCGCCCTTGGGGTCGTGTACCAACTGGTCAGATTCTGTCATTGCGCTCGGCCTCGTTTCGGTAAACTCTCTCCGGGATATCATGCGAGCGCACAGGAGCAACCCATGCCGATCATCAACCGCATTGCCGATTACGCCGACGAGATGAAGACCTGGCGCCGCTGGATGCACATGCATCCGGAGCTGGGATTGGAGTGTCATGAAACCGCGGCTTACGTGGTCGAACGCCTGAAGGAGTTCGGCGTGGACGAGATCCACGAACAGATCGGTGTCTCGGGCGTGGTCGCGGTGATCAACGGGCAGGGCGCCAAGGACGGGAAGGGCGGCACCATCGGGCTGCGCGCCGATATGGATGCGCTGCCGATGCCGGAAGAGACGGGGTTGGACTACGCCTCCACCGTCGAAGGCCGCATGCATGCCTGCGGCCATGACGGCCACACCACGATGCTGCTGGGCGCTGCCAAATACCTGACCGAGACGCGGCGCTTCGCGGGCAAGGTCGTGCTGATCTTCCAACCGGCCGAGGAACATGGCGGCGGGGCCAAGGTCATGTGTGACGAGGGCATGATGGACCGGTTCGGCATTGATCAGGTCTATGGCATTCACAATGTGCCCGATCAGGATTTCGGCGCCTTCTTCGCCTGTGACGGGCCCGCGTTGGCCGCTGTCGATACGCTGACCGCGACGATCAAGGGGCAGGGCGGCCACGGCGCCTATCCGCAGGAAACCCGCGACCCGGTGATTGCGGCGGCCGGCATGGCCATGGCGCTTCAGACCATCGTCAGCCGCAATGTGCACCCGCTCGATCAACTGGTCATTTCGGTCACGCAGATCCACGGCGGCTCGGCGGAAAATGTCATCGCCGACAGCGCCTGGATCCAGGCCACGGTGCGGTCGTTCGACCCGGAGGTACGCGACATGGCCGAACGCCGTATCCGCGCGGTGCTGGAAGGGCAGGCGGCCAGTTTCGATGTGGAGGTCGAGATCGACTATGAACGCGGCTACCCGGCCACGGTGAACCACAGCTCCGGCGTGGCGCTTGCCGCCAAGGCCGCCACCGACGTCGCCGGAGACGTCGACCTAGGCCGCCGCCCCGAAATGGGCGCCGAGGATTTTGCCTATATGCTGGAAGAGCGCCCCGGGGCCTATTTCTTCCTTGGCATTGGCGAGGGGGCCGGGCTGCACAATCCGAAATACGATTTCAACGACGAGGCCTCGCCGGTCGGCGCCAGCTTCTTCGCCCGGCTTGTCGAGATCGCGCAGCCGGTGGGGTAACAACTCTCGAACTCATGGAAGCAGCGGGGCGGCCGCTGCACTGACCCGGCAGGCGAATTCGGAACGAATTCTGCCGGGAGGGGGCCCTGGGTGGGCGCAGCCCCCCAGCGCGGTGCAGTCACCTCCCTCTTGCAAATTTGATCAAATTTCGCAACATGGAGCCTGAACAGGGAATCTGGAGGGTCTGATGGCACTGGAAGACGCAAAGAAACAGGTCGACACGGCGATCACCCGCGAGGGCTACAAGGGGCTGTCGTTCGAAAACACCTTCGGTGGCGTGACCTCCTTCCTGCGCCGCACCCTGACCAAGGATCTGACCGGCGTCGACCTGGCCGTCACCGGCATCCCCTTCGACCAAGCGGTGACCAACCGCCCCGGCACCCGCCTGGGCCCGCGTGCGATCCGCGAGGCATCCGCCCTGCAATCGCCCGACGCGCCCTATGGCTGGGGCTTCGATCCGCTGTCCGAATTCGCCATCGCCGACTATGGCGACCTGGCCTTCGACTATGCCCATGTGGACGAGTTTCCGGCGGCCCTTGAGGCGCATATCACCGGCATCCTTGACCAGGGCGCGGCCTCCCTCGTGCTGGGCGGCGACCACTACATCACCTTCCCGATCCTGCGCGCCTATGCCAAGAAACACGGGCCCCTGAGCCTGTTGCAATTCGACGCCCATACCGACACCTGGCCCGATGATGACCTGACCCGGGTCGATCACGGCACCATGTTCTACAAGGCGGTGAAGGAGGGCATCGTGGACCCGTCCCGCTCGGTCCAGGTTGGCATCCGCACCCAGAATGACGACACGCTGGGCGTCAACATCATCGACGCGCGCGAGGTGCACGAACGCGGGACGCAGGCCACCGCCGAGAAAATCAAGTCGATCCTCGGCGACAACAAGACCTATCTGACCTTCGACATCGACGCGCTGGACCCGGCCTTTGCGCCGGGCACCGGCACGCCGGTCTGGGGCGGGCTGACCTCGGCGCAGGCGTCGATCATTCTGCGCGATCTGGCCGGTATCAACCTGGTCGGCGGCGATATTGTCGAGGTCTCGCCCCCCTTCGACACCACCGGCGCCACGGCCATTGCCGGGGCCCATGTGGCGATGGAAATCCTGTGCCTGTGGTGCTGGACCCGGCGGTGATTGCAGAGAAATGAGGCCCAATCCTACCTGGCGCATGCGAAGATGATACGTCGGACCGCGCGCCCTGTTTGCCGACATCCCCGTAAACCGGCTTGAGAAATGACGCAAAGGAAGGCTCGCAATTTGCCTTGTCGCCCCCTACGTGACCCGAACACGCATATGCGGAAGGCAAAAGGGACAGGGATATGGGGCTGAAACTCCTGGGAATTCTGGCGCTGATCATCCTGGCGCTCATGGCCTATGTCCGCCTGTCCCCCACCGATCCCGCCCGTTTCCACACCGATGTCGACCCCACGCCCAAACGCATGACGGGCGGGGTGGTCGAGGTGATCCCGGGCGATGCCCAAACCCTTCTGGCGCTTGACCGCATCGCCCGCGCCACCCCGCGCACGCGGCTCTTTGCAGGCTCACCCGCCACGGGTCATGTGACCTATATCACCCGCTCGAAGCTCTGGGGATTCCCGGATTTCACCACGCTGCAGCTGCAGGACGACCAGATCGCGATCCACGCCCGCCTGCGCTTCGGTCGCGGCGATATGGGGGTGAACTCAGCCCGCGTCGCCGACTGGCTCCAGCGCCTTGAAACGGTCGAAGAGTGACGAGACGCAGCCCTCCCCGGTGTCGCGCCAGATCGGCACGTTCAGCGCCATCTCGCACCGCGCCATGAAGGCACGCCCGTCCACGAAGAGGCAGATCGACTGCCCCAGCTCGACCCGGCTGCCCTGGGTATCGGTGCAGTAGCAGTCGATCACCTTGCCACCCGGGCCGGTCACATCGGCCAGGGCAGGGGTGGCCAGAAGGGTCAATATCATCGCCACGCGGAACATGGGCATAGCATAGCATCACGCGTGCTCTTGACCAAATCCTCCCCGCCGGGCAAACCGGGCCCATGGTGCCCTTGGACAAACTCGACGCGATCACCCAGAGATTTCAGTTCCTTGAAGCCCGCATGGCCGAGGGGCTGTCGGGCGATGAAATCGCCGCCGTTGGCCGCGAATATGCCGAGCTGAAACCGGTGGTCGACGGCATTGCCGCCTATCGCCAGCTGCTGGGTGACATTGCCGAGGCTGAAGCGATGCTCGACGACCCGGAAATGAAGGCCCTGGCCGAGGAAGAGCTGCCCGCCCTGCGCGAGGCCCTTCCGGACGCCGAACAGGCCATGCGCCTGGCTCTTCTGCCCAAGGATGCTGCCGACGCGCGCCCGGCGATGATCGAAATCCGCCCGGGAACCGGTGGCGACGAGGCGGCGCTGTTCGCAGGCGACCTGCTGCGCATGTACCAGCGCTATGCCGAAGGGCAGGGCTGGAGCTTCGACGTGATCGACGCGGCCCAGACCGAGCTGGGCGGCATCAAGGAGGCCACCGTGCATGTGAAGGGCGACGGCGTCTTTGCGCGGCTGAAATACGAAAGCGGCGTGCACCGTGTGCAGCGTGTGCCGGAGACCGAAAGCGGTGGGCGCATCCACACCTCGGCCGCGACCGTGGCCGTACTGCCAGAGGCCGAAGACGTCGACATCCACATCGACGCAAATGACATCCGCATCGACACCATGCGCGCCTCCGGTGCCGGTGGGCAGCATGTGAACACGACCGATTCAGCCGTGCGCATCACCCACCTGCCGACCGGCATCGTCGTGACCAGCTCCGAGAAATCCCAGCACCGCAACCGCGAGATCGCCATGCAGGTGCTCAAGGCCCGCCTGTTCGACGCCGAACGCCAGCGGGTGCATGACGAACGCGCCGCCGACCGGCGCAGCCAGGTGGGCTCGGGCGACCGATCCGAACGCATCCGCACCTACAACTTCCCCCAGGGCCGCATGACCGACCACCGGATCAACCTGACGCTCTATTCGCTCGACAAGGTCATGCAGGGCGACCTGGACGAAACCATTGACGCACTGATCGCCGCAACCCAAGCCGCGCAGCTGGCCGAGATGGAGGGCTGAGCCCATGGCCGACGCAAAGGCTGGTTCCATGACCGGTGCCGAGGCGATCCGTCTGGCCGTGACCGACCTGGCTGGCGCTGGGGTGGACGATCCCGCCCGCGACGCGCGCCGCCTCTTGGCCATGGTCATGGGGATCGATCCTTCGCGCCTGACCTTGCATCTGCATGACCAGATCACCGACCAGGAGGAGTTTGCCTTTTTCCTCCACGTGCAGGAACGCTGCAAACGCCAGCCGCTCTCGCAGATCGTCGGTTATCGCGAATTCTATGGCCGCCGCTTCCAGGTCACCCCCGCGGTGCTGGACCCGCGCCCGGACACCGAAATCCTGATCGAGGCGGCCCTGGCCGAACCCTTCGAACGGGTGCTTGACCTGGGCACCGGCTCGGGCTGCATCCTGCTGACGCTGTTGAAGGAGATGCCCGGCGCCTGGGGGCTCGGCACGGACCTGTCCTCGAAGGCGCTGGAGGTGGCCAAGGCCAATCGCGAAGCCCTTGGTTTGGACGGCCCCGCCGTGCTGCGCGAGGGCAGCTGGTGGGATGCGGTCGAGGGCGGGCCCTTCGACCTCATCGTCTCCAACCCGCCCTATATCGCCGAAGCCGCCATGGCCACGCTGGAACCCGAGGTGCGCGATTGGGAGCCGCACCTGGCCCTGACCCCGGGCGGCGATGGGCTCGATGCCTATCGCGTGATCACCGCCGGCGCGCGCGCCCATCTGGAACCGGGCGGGCGGCTGATGGTGGAGATCGGCTTCGATCAGGGCGAAGCCGTTGCCGCCATGTTCGATGCCGCAGGCTTCGCCGAGGTGCGCCTCTTGCCCGATCTGGACGGGCGCGACCGGGTGGTCATGGGCAATGCGCCCTGACCACATCCGCAAAACCCTGCAAAATCGCGTGAATTTCGCCGAAAGCGTGGAAAAATCCCATTTACCCCTTGTCTTGCCCGACCCGGCATGGCAACTCTCAGGTACAGGCATCGGATGTCGGTCCTCCGGACCCCCGCTGCTCTCAAGCCCAAAATGACGGATACTGTGGCGCCTGTTGCGCCGGGTCCGTGAAAAAGACAAGCCCTGAAGGCTGGACATCAAAGCTCATGAGATCTTCGAAACGATCGCGCGGTAAGCAGAACCGCAACCGCAACAACAACCCCGGCAATATCATCAACCGGGTGTTCGACAGCTCCGGGCCGGAAGGCAAGGTGCGCGGTACGCCGCAGCAGATTATCGACAAATATTCGCAACTGGCCCGCGATGCGGCGCTTGGCAATGACCGGGTGGCGGCGGAGAACTTCCAGCAACATGCGGAGCACTACACCCGCCTGTTGGGCGAGGCACAGCGCGAGGTGGACGCCCGCCGTGCGGCTGCCGAGGAACAGAACCGCCAGCGCCAGCAGCAGCAGCGCGAGGAACGCGAGGCCCGCGAGGCGCAGCGTGCCGAAAAGCGCGATGCCCAGAAGGCCGAACAGGCCGCCGGTGGCGGTGCGGAAGGCGAGGGGGATCAGCCTCAAGCGGCGCCACAGGCTGCCCCTCAGTCCAGCATGGACCTGGGCGAGGCGCCGCAGCCCGCCATGGGGGGCGACGTGATCGACGCTGGCGACGATGCCGACAGCGGTCTGGTCGAAACCCCGGAAAGCAAGCCCAAGAAACGCGCGCCCCGCCCGCGCAAACCGCGCGTGCCCAAGGGCGAAGCAAAGGCTGATGCGAAGGCCGAGGAGGCGAAACCCGCCGACGGCCCCGAAGCGCCGGAAGCCGCCGAATAACACTCGGATAGTGCACAAGGAAAAGGCCCCGCCAATCGGACGGGGCCTTTTCTTTTCAACCATTTGTGGATCGAAATTAATCCTTGCCGCGGTACGGCTCCACATATTGCAGCGCCATGTCCCAGGGGATGAGCGCGGATCAGGGGAGCGTCTGGGGGACGCTCACCCCGCGCGAACGGTGCGGTGCAACCCGCGGCGCGCGACCTCAGTCCTTGCCGCGATAGGGCTCCACGTATTGCAGCGCCATGTCCCAGGGGATGAGCGCGGATCAGGGGAGCGTCTGGGGGACGCTCACCCCGCGCGAACGGCGCGGTGCAAACCGCGGCGTGCGACCTCAGTCCTTGCCGCGGTACGGCTCCACATATTGCAGCGCCATGTCCCAGGGGAAAAAGATCCAAGTGTCCTGGCTCACACCGGTGATGAACGTATCCACCATCGGCTCGCCCTTGGGCTTGGCGTAGACGGTGGCGAAATGCGCTTTCGGGTAGAGCTTGCGCACCACTTCCAGCGTCTTGCCCGAGTCGACCAGGTCGTCGATCACCAGGATGCCCTCACCATCGCCGACGATGGCCAGATCAGGGGCCTTCAGGACCACCGCGTCCGACTGGCTCTGGTGGTCATAGCTCTTCACGCTGATCGTATCGACCACGCGCACGTCCAACTCGCGGGCAATGATCATAGCCGGCGCCATGCCGCCGCGGGTGATGGCGACGATGGCGCGCCAGGCGCCCGCATCCGGCCCCTTGCCGTCCAGCCGCCAGGCCAGCGCGCGGGCATCGCGGTGCAGCTGGTCCCAGCTGACGTGAAAGCCCTTTTCATGGGGAAGCTGATGGCCGCTCATTACGATTTCCTCCCGGTCACAACGTCGATATCCGGCGCATCCACCGCTTTCATGCCCACCACGTGATAGCCCGCATCGACATGATGCGTCTCGCCGGTCACGCCCGAGCCAAGATCCGACAAGAGGTAAAGCGCCGATTTGCCCACGTCGTCGATCGTCACATTGCGGCGCAGGGGCGAGTTCAGTTCGTTCCATTTCAGGATGTAGCGGAAATCGCCGATGCCACTGGCGGCCAGCGTCTTGATCGGCCCGGCCGAGATCGAGTTCACCCGGATGTTGCGCTTGCCGTAGTCCTCGGCCAGGTAGCGCACCGAGGCCTCCAGCGCGGCTTTCGCGACGCCCATGACATTGTAATGCGGCATCACCTGTTCGGCGCCGTAATAGGTCAGGGTCAGCATCGAGCCGCCCTCTTCCGGCATCAGCTGGGCCGCACGGCGCGCCACCGAGGTGAAGCTGTAGACCGAGATATCCATGGTCATCAGGAAGTTGTCGCGGCTGGTCTCGGCATAGAGGCCGCGCAGCTCGGATTTGTCCGAAAAACCAATGGCATGCACGATGAAGTCAATCTTGCCCCAACGCTCTTCGATCTGGGTGAAAAGCGCATCAACCGAGGCCTCGTCGCTGACGTCGCAATCAACGATGAAATCGCTGCCCAGCTTCTCGGCCAGCGGGCCCACGCGTTTCTTCATCGCTTCGCCCTGGTAGGACAGCGCCAGCTCCGCCCCCGCACCATGCAGCGCCTGGGCGATGCCCCAGGCAATGGACTTATCGTTGGCGAGGCCCATGATCAGGCCGCGCTTTCCATTCATCAAACCGGTCGACATTCGTTGTTCCCCGTCCCGTATATCTGCGTTATGCCCCTTTAGGCGATTGCGCCTGACCCCGCAAGCCTTGCCGGGCTTTGTGGGCAAGGGCGCGCGGAAGACGAGCATGCCGAAACAGGAGCAGAGCCATGACGGACCGCAGCGGAAAATTTGCAGGCCAGGATCCATTCGTGATCGCCCGCACCTGGCTGGCCGAGGCCGAAGGGACCGAGCCCAACGACCCCAACGCCATTGCGCTTGCGACGGTGGATGCAGACGGGCTGCCCAACAGCCGCATGGTGCTTCTGAAGGAAATCGAGGACGACGCTTTCGTCTTCTACACCAACTACGGGTCTGCCAAGGCCGCCGAGATTGATCAGGCGGGCAAGGCCGCTTTCGTCATGCATTGGAAAAGCCTGCGCAGGCAGATCCGCGTGCGGGGGCTGGTCAGCCGCGAGGAGGGGCCGCAGGCGGATGACTATTACGCCTCGCGCTCGCTGAAAAGCCGGTTGGGCGCCTGGGCCTCGGACCAGTCGCAGCCGCTGTCGTCGCGGGCCGCCCTGATGGCCAAGGTGGCCAAGGTGACCGCCGAACACGGGCCCAATCCGGGCCGTCCGCCATTCTGGGGCGGCTATCGAATTCGCCCTCTGGAGATAGAGTTCTGGGCCGATGGCGCCTTTAGGTTGCATGACCGTTTCCGCTGGACCCGCGATTCCGTTGAAGACCCCTGGCAGGTCGATCGCCTGAACCCGTGACCTCCTTCACCTCGATTTCCAACCTGCCGGAAAGAATAGGTTTTTAAACCTTGCACCTACTGGTGATCTGCCTCACAACTGACGTGGGGATGCGAACACACGGGTGTTTGAATGACGGAAGAAAACAACACGCAGGCGGGTTCCGTCCTGCGGGGCCAGGTCAAATGGTTTGATCCAGCCAAGGGTTTTGGGTTTGTGGTTGCCGAGAGCGGTGGCCCGGATATCCTGTTGCATGCAAACGTGCTCAGGAACTTCGGGCAAAGCTCGGTGGCGGACGGGGCCGGAATCGAAATCATCGTGCAGGAAACCACGCGGGGCATGCAGGCCACCGAGGTTTTGTCGATCGACCCGCCCGCCGAGGGCGAGGTGGACGACGGCGAACACGGGCCCGCTCCGGACCTTTCCGAGGCGGGGCCGATGGAACCCGCGCGGGTGAAATGGTTCGACAAGGGCAAGGGCTTCGGCTTTGCCAATGTGTTCGGGCGGCCCGAGGACGTGTTCATCCATGTCGAGGTGCTGCGCCGCTCAGGTCTGGCCGACCTGCAACCGGGTGAAGCGATCTGCCTGCGGGTGATCGACGGCAAACGGGGCCGCATGGCCGCGCTCGTCACCGCATGGGACACGGTCATTCACGAGAACGGCGACCAGTGAGGCGGCTTGACCCCATCCTGGCGCTCAGTCTTTCCCTGGGCGTCGCGGTGATGGGGCAGGGCGCTTTTGCGGCAGGCGATGACTGCGCCCCGGATCGGCTTGATATTCGCGGCGACTGGGGGCAGGCGCAGTTCACCATTGAACTGGCGCTTACCGCGCGCGAACAGGCGCGCGGGCTGATGTTTCGCGAAAGCCTGGGCGCCTCCGAGGGCATGCTGTTCATCTATCCGCGCGCGGGCAAACCGGCCTTCTGGATGCGCAATACGCTGATCCCGCTCGACATGATCTTCATCACGCCCGAGGGCGTGGTGCAGCATGTGCACGAAAACGCCGTGCCCCATGACGAAACACCGATCAGCGGGGGCGAGGGCGTGATTGCCGTGCTCGAGATCAAGGGCGGCATGGCGCGCATCCTGGGGCTGGAGCCGGGCAGCGAGCTGCGCCATCCCGGCTTCGACGCGAAAATTGCCGCCTGGCCCTGCACAGAGGCGAATTAATCCTTTTCATCGCTGTCGGGCACCGCTATTCAGGCCCGGTTCGGGGCGTGGCGCAGCCTGGTAGCGCGTCTGTTTTGGGTACAGAAGGTCGTGAGTTCGAATCTCGCCGCCCCGACCACCTCTCTCACCGCACAAGAATCAGGCAGACGATTCTCTGCCGCAGGAGCCTACACGTCAGGGCTGATTGTCGGATTCTACTTGCACGCTAAAGGTTAACAATGCTGCACATGCAGCAAGTTCTCCACAGGCCAGTTCACCCCGTTTTGCAGCCCCCCGCGCTAAGCCCGCCGAGGGGCTGAATAATTCTCGTTTTGCCCCTGTGGATGAATCAAATGGTTAATCGGGGGTCACCAGAGAACCGCCGTAGGGTCAACAGCAAAGAGCTGGGGATAATCCTGAATTTTCCGTTGACGGTCTATGGGTCCATACGCCAGTTTGTGGAAGCTGATCGGATTTGCCACAAGATATAGTGGCCGGGTCGGTAGGGATAGGAAAAGACATCAAGCCCCAGCCCCACAAGGCCAGGTGACACGAAGCGCCCGCGAAAGCCGAGCCTTCGAACGATGCTCCTTTGTCTGCGCGCCCTCCGATCAGCACGAATTTGAACGGGCGGAGCCAAGCCAGGAACGCGGCCCCGTCCAAGGCGCAGAAAAAAACCGGACGGGGCACCCATGAAGATCGCACGCAAATTCACCACCCAGGGCCAAGACGCATATGCCGACCTGGATTTCATCATGACCCAGTCGGAAATCCGCAACCCGGACGGCACCGTGGTGTTCAAGCTGGATGAATGCGAAGTGCCCGGCGGGTGGAGCCAGGTCGCCTCGGACGTGATCGCGCAGAAATACTTCCGCAAGGCCGGCGTGCCCGCCGTGTCCAAACGCGTGCGCGAAAAGAACGTGCCCGAGTTCCTGTGGCGCTCGGTCCCCGATGAAAAGGCCCTGGCCGAACTGCCCGAGGACGAGCGTTTCGGTGGTGAAACCTCGGCCAAGCAGGTGTTCGACCGCCTGGCCGGCGCCTGGACCTATTGGGGTTGGAAGGGTGGTTATTTCACCACCGAGGAAGACGCCCAGGCCTATTTCGACGAGATGCGCCACATGCTGGCCGCGCAACGCGCCGCGCCCAACTCGCCGCAGTGGTTCAACACCGGGCTTCATTGGGCCTATGGCATCGACGGCCCCTCGCAGGGCCACCATTACGTGGATTTCAAGACCGGCAAGCTGACACGGTCGAGCAGCGCTTACGAGCACCCGCAGCCCCATGCCTGTTTCATCCAGTCGGTCGGCGACGACCTGGTGGGTGATGGCGGGATCATGGATCTGTGGGTGCGCGAGGCACGGCTGTTCAAATACGGCTCCGGCACCGGCACCAACTTCTCGTCCCTGCGTGCGGCGAACGAAAGCCTCTCGGGCGGCGGCAAAAGCTCGGGCCTGATGGGCTTCCTGAAAATCGGCGACCGCGCGGCTGGCGCGATCAAGTCGGGCGGCACCACGCGCCGCGCGGCCAAGATGGTCATCGTCGATGCCGACCACCCCGACATTGAAGAATACATCAACTGGAAGGTGAAGGAAGAGCAGAAGGTGGCCTCCCTGGTGGCGGGCTCCAAGATGCACGAGACCCACCTCAACGCGATCTTCGCCGCCATCCGCGCCTGGGACGGCGTCGAAGAGGCCGCGACCGATCCGAAGGAAAACGAAACCCTGAAGGACGCCGTGCGCGCCGCGAAAAAGGTTTCCATTCCAGAGGCTTACATCAAGCGCGTGCTGGACTACGCCAAGCAGGGCTATGCCTCGATTGAATTCCCGACCTATGACACCGACTGGGACTCTGAGGCCTATGCCACCGTGTCGGGCCAGAACTCCAACAACTCGGTGCGCGTGACCGACAGCTTCCTGAAGGCGGTCGAAGCCGACAGCGACTGGGAACTCATCCGCCGCACCGACGGCACGGTCGCCAAGACCATCAAGGCGCGCGACCTGTGGGAACAGATCGGCCACGCCGCCTGGGCCTGCGCCGATCCGGGCATCCAGTATCACGACACGGTCAACGCCTGGCACACCTGCCCGGAAGACGGCGAGATCCGCGGCTCGAACCCGTGCTCGGAGTACATGTTCCTGGACGACACCGCCTGCAACCTGGCCTCGATGAACCTGCTGACCTTCCTCAAGGACGGCGTGTTCCAGGCCGAGGATTACATGCACGCCACCCGTCTGTGGACCATTACGCTGGAGATCTCGGTCACCATGGCGCAGTTCCCCTCGAAGGAAATCGCGCAGCGGAGCTATGACTTCCGCACTCTGGGCCTGGGCTATGCCAACATCGGCGGCCTGCTGATGAACATGGGTTACGGCTACGACAGCGCCGAGGGCCGCGCCCTGGGCGGCGCGCTGACCGCGATCATGTCCGGTGTGGCCTATGCGACCTCCGCCGAAATGTCGGCGGAACTCGGCGCCTTCCCGGGCTATGCCAAGAACGCCGACCACATGCTGCGCGTCATCCGCAACCACCGCACGGCGGCCTACGGCGCGACCGAGGGTTACGAGGACCTGGCGATCAAGCCGGTGGAACTCGACCACGCCAACTGCCCCGATCCGCGCCTGATCGACCTGGCCATGACCGCCTGGGACGAGGCGCTGGAGCTGGGCCAGACCCACGGCTACCGCAACGCGCAGGTGTCCGTGATTGCGCCCACCGGCACCATCGGCCTGGTCATGGACTGCGACACCACCGGTATCGAGCCCGACTTCGCGCTCGTGAAGTTCAAGAAACTGGCCGGTGGCGGTTACTTCAAGATCATCAACCGCTCGGTCCCCGCCGCGCTTGAGAAACTGGGCTACAACTCCGCCCAGATTGAAGAAATCATCGCCTATGCGGTTGGTCACGGCACCATGGGCAATGCCCCCGCGATCAACCACACCACGCTGATCGGCCACGGCTTTGGCGAAAACGAGATTGCCAAGATCGAAGCCGCTCTGCCCTCCGCCTTCGACATCCGCTTCGTCTTCAACCAGTGGACCCTGGGCGAGGAATTCTGCACCAACGTGCTGGGCATCCCGGCCGAGAAACTGAACGACCCGGAATTCAGCCTGCTGCGCCACCTGGGCTTTACCCGCCAGGATATCGAGGCCGCCAACGACCACGTGTTGGGCACCATGACCCTGGAAGGTGCGCCGCACCTGCGTGAAGAGCACTACGTGGTCTTCGACTGCGCCAACCCCTGCGGCAAGAAGGGCAAGCGCTTCCTGTCCGTGAACGCGCATATCGACATGATGGCCGCCGCGCAGAGCTTCATCTCCGGCGCGATCTCGAAAACCATCAACATGCCGAACGACGCCACGATCGAGGATTGCCAAGCCGCTTACGAACGCAGCTGGCAGAAGGGCATCAAGGCCAACGCGCTCTACCGCGACGGCTCCAAGCTCAGCCAGCCGCTGGCCGCCGCCCTGGTCGAGGATGACGAGGAGGCCGAAGAAATCCTGGCGACGGGTACGCCGCAGGAAAAGGCCGAGGTGCTGGCCGAGAAGATCATCGAAAAGGTGGTCATCAAGGAGGTCGCCCGTGGCCGCGAGAAACTGCCGGAACGCCGCAAGGGTTACACCCAGAAGGCCATCGTCGGCGGGCACAAGGTCTATCTGCGCACCGGCGAATACGAAGACGGCGCCCTGGGCGAGATCTTCATCGACATGCACAAGGAAGGTGCCGGTTTCCGCGCGATGATGAACAACTTCGCCATCGCCGTCTCGGTCGGCCTGCAATATGGCGTGCCGCTGGAGGAGTTCGTCGATGCCTTTACCTTCACCAAGTTCGAACCGGCGGGCATGGTGCAGGGCAATGACTCGATCAAGAACGCCACCTCCATACTGGACTACATCTTCCGCGAACTGGCGGTGTCCTACCTGGACCGCACCGACCTGGCCCACGTGAAACCGGCCGGCGCCGCTTTCGACGACCTCGGCCATGGCCAGGAAGAAGGCGTGTCGAACGTGCAGGAGCCTTCGGAAAGCACCACCGCGAAGTCGATCGAGGTGCTCAAGCAGATCAGCTCGACCGGCTACCTGCGCAAGCGGGTCCCGCAGGAGCTGATGGTGCTGCAGGGCGGGGCCGCTGGCGCCACCTCGCTGGGCACCACCGACCCGGTCGGCGCGCTGAACACGCTGGTGCCGGAGACCGCGACCCAGACCACGGCCACCACCTCCGTGGTCTCAGAGACCGCGATCTCGACCGGGGCCACTTCGATCGACGCCCGCACCAAGGCCAAGATGCAGGGCTACGAAGGCGACCCCTGCGGCGAATGCGGCAACTACACGCTGGTGCGCAACGGCACCTGCATGAAATGCAACACCTGCGGCTCGACCACGGGCTGCTCGTAAAAGATTTCTCCCGAGTTTCGTGGGGGACGGCGTGCGCGAGCCGAAAAGTGGGCACCGGTTTTCGGGTCAACTCGCGCAGCCAAACAAGAAAGAGTGGGGCGGTTCCTGGCCCTCTCACTCTCACACGGGGCGGGTGCGCTCGCCCCTGACGCGGACAGGGCCGCAGGCAGAAAAACACGGGCGGTACCTAACGAAGAGCCTTGTCAGCGAAACTGGGGCACCTGCGGGTGCCCCTTTTCTTTTCCATCTTCCCGCTTGCTGCGAATCAACCGTGCGAGCGCCAGTTGCAAATTGATTGCAGTCGCAATGGCTTAGCCATGTTTTGAGCAAAACGCGTCGAAACTGACGCTAACCAGCGTCAATTTGCCGTCTGACGACGCCAAGAAGCGCCAGAGAATGGGGTATTTTGCCTTTGGTTGTATCGTTTGCCTCGACTACACTCCAAACCTGAACAAAGGAGCAGTGACGTGATCGGAATCGTGCTTTGGTACAACACCGACAAGCAGGTTGGTCTGGTGTGGTGCGAGGATCAAGGACCTCTGGCCTATATCGGGCCGGAAGTCGTGGTGCCCAAACAGGTCCAGCCTCTGGGCTGTGGCGATCAGATTACCTTCGTGCATGAGGTGCGCGAGAAGGTGCGCTATGTCACCTCGATCGAACGGGTGGAACATGGCCGCACCATGGCCGACCCGCAGGCGGTTCTGGCAGCCTACCACGAGAACGCCGCGGGCAAGGGGCTGCGCGTCGTCGCGTGAACCTGCATCCGCAAGTGATGCGCTTTTTTTTGACGCTGGCGTGCACACGCTCTCACATGCGTACCACTGGCAGCGGCTAGCCCAGCAACTCGGCGCAGGCCGCGCCCTCCGACAGATCCAACTCGCGTCTGAGCCCCGCCCGGGCGCGCGCGATGCGTGACATCACCGTGCCCGGCGGCACGCCGCAGTCCTCGGCCAGCCGCGCATAGCTGCGGCCGGCGGCCACGCCCCGCAGAAGGTCGCCCTGGGGCGGGGGCAGGCGGTCCAGCGCTTCGTCCACATCGCGCCAGCACAGCCGCAGATAGCCCGCGCCGCTGCCCAACTCATCGGGCAGATCCCAGTCCTCCGCCTGCGTTTCCAGCCCGGGCGCCTCACGCGCCAACCGCCGGATCACCGTGTTCAGATAGGGTTTGAGCGCGTCAATATCCGCCCCATCCGCCAGCCGCGCCCAGACCTTCAGCAACGCTTCCTGCGCCAGGTCCTCGGCCGCGGTGCGGTTCGGCGCCAGGATGCGCGCCAACCGCATCAGCTCGGGCATCAGCGTGCAGAGTTCTTCGCGGTCCATCTCCCTATCCATGTTCACGTCCATCTTCATGCTCACCTCCGGTCCCGGCATCTGTCGACCGTATTGTCCCGTTCCACCTATTGCATGACCCAAGGGAAGCCGTTCCGGAACCCCGGCATTTTCCGCCGATCGGGGCGTTTCGGCTTTTTCGGCAGGTGGTTGCCGGAATGGGGGTAGGGGATCGGCAGAAGGTTGCGGGTTTCGGGCGGGCTCTCGTCAGGCGCGAATGACCCGGGGAATAACCCGGCTCTTTGGCCCTCCTGTCTCATGAAGGTGGCAAAACGCCTTCCCACTCAACAAGGAGACCTGAGATGAAACTGACTTACCTGACCCTCGCCGCTGCCTTTGTCGCCACCGCTGTCTTTGCCGAGGATGCGGCGGATGCGAATGCGGATGGCGTGCTGTCGCAGGACGAGCTGATGGTGGCCTATCCGGAGATCACCGACGAGACCCTGGTGGCGATGGATGCCAACGGTGACGGTGTGATCAGCGTCGAGGAACACACCGCCGCGCTTGAGGCCGGTCTGGTCAAACCCGCAGGCTAAGACCTGCCCCAAGACTTACCCAAGACCTGCCTGGGTCAGGTCGGGCAGGGCGGTCCCATCCCAGTCAACACCGCCGCCATGCCGGGCCTGACCCGAAAATGAAACCGCCCCCCGCGCGACATGCGTGGGGGGCGGCCTGTTTGAAAGCCCTGCGTGTGTCAGGTCAGCGGCGCATCGCCCCGCGACAGGGCGGCAACCCCGGTCCGCGCGAGCGAGACCAGGCCCAAGGGCCGCATCAGCTCGGCAAAGGCGTCGATCTTCTCCGGCGTGCCGGTGATCTCGAAGATGAAGCTGGTCAGTGTGCTGTCGACCACATTGGCGCGGAAAATGTCCGCGAGCCGCAGCGCCTCGACGCGCTTCTCGCCGTCGCCCGCGACCTTGAACAGCGCCAGTTCGCGTTCGACCGAGGTGCCCTCAACAGTCAGGTCATGCACCTCATGCACCGGCACGATCCGCCCCAGCTGCGCCTTGATCTGTTCGATCACGGCGGGCGTGCCGGTGGTCACGATGGTGATGCGGCTCCGGTGCCCGGTATGGTCGATCTCGGCCACGGTGAGGCTGTCGATATTGTAGCCCCGGCCCGAGAACAAGCCGATGACGCGGGCCAGAACGCCCGCCTCGTTGTCCACGACAACCGCCAGCGTGTGGCTTTCGATCACATCGGTGTTCGGATCCCGCAGGTCATAGGCGGATTTGCGCGAGGCGCCTTTTTTCAGTCGTAGTGCAGACATCTCTCAGCCCTCCTTACACAAGTTTCGAACCTTCGGCGTCGATGACGCCGCGGGTGTCCACATCCGGGCCCATGATCATGTCGTCATGCGCCTTGCCCGAGGGGATCATCGGGAAGCAGTTGGCGTGTTTCTCCACCAGCACGTCCAGGATGAAGGGGCCGTCGTAATCCAGCATCTCCTGGATCGCGTCGTCCAGCTCGGCGGGGTCCGAAACGACCCGGCCCTTGCAGCCGAAGGCCTCCGCCAGTTTCACGAAATCGGGCAGGCTTTCCGACCAGCTGTGCGAATAGCGCTCGCCGTGCAGCAACTCCTGCCACTGGCGCACCATGCCCAGGCGTTCGTTGTTCAGGATGAACTGCTTGACCGGCAGGCGGTACTGCACCGCCGTGCCCATCTCCTGCATGTTCATCAGCCAGGACGCATCGCCTGCCACGTTGATCACGCAGGCGTCCGGGTGGGCCATCTGGATCCCGACCGAGGCCGGCAGGCCATAGCCCATGGTGCCCAGACCGCCCGAGGTCATCCAGCGGTTCGGATCCTCGAAGCCCAGGAACTGCGCCGCCCACATCTGGTGCTGGCCGACCTCGGTCGCGACATAGCGATCCTTGTCCTTGGTCAGCGCCTCCAGACGCTCCAGCGCGTATTGCGGCTGAATGACGTCATCGGTGTTGTTGTAATAGAGGCATTCCTTGGCGCGCCAGCCGTCGATCTGCTCCCACCACTTGGCCAGGGCCTCGGTGTTGGTCTTGCGACCGCGCGATTTCCAGATGCGCAGCAGATCCTCCAGCACATGGCCGACATCGCCGACGATCGGCAGGTCGACATGGATGATCTTGTTGATCGAGCTCACGTCGATGTCGATATGCACTTTCTTGGAATTCGGGCTGAACGCATCCGTGCGCCCGGTGATCCGGTCGTCAAAACGCGCGCCGATGCAGATCATCAGGTCACAGCCATGCATCGCCTTGTTGGCCTCGTAAAGCCCATGCATGCCCAGCATGCCGATCCATTCCTTGCCCGAGGCCGGGTAGGCGCCCAGACCCATCAGGGTCGAGGTGATCGGGAAGCCCGTCGCCCCCACCAGTTCACGCAGCAGCTGGCTTGCGCCGGGGCCCGAGTTGATCACCCCGCCACCGGTATAGAACACAGGGCGTTCGGCCTGTTCCATCAGCTCGACCAGATCGGTGATCGCGTCGATGTCGCCCTTCAGCTGCGGCTGGTAATGGCTGACGTCGATCTTCGCGGGCGGCGTATAGGTGCCATTGGCGAATTGCACATCCTTCGGGATGTCGATCAGGGTCGGCCCCGGACGGCCCGAGGTCGCGATATGGAAGGCCTCGTGGATGGTGGCGGACAGTTTGTCGGTGTCCTTGACCAGCCAGTTGTGCTTGGTGCAGGGGCGGGTGATGCCAACGGTGTCGGCCTCCTGGAACCCGTCAGTGCCGATCATGAAGGTCGGAACCTGGCCCGACAGAACGACCAGCGGGATCGAGTCCAGCAGCGCATCGGTCAGCCCGGTGACCGCATTGGTCGCGCCGGGGCCCGAGGTCACCAGAACAACGCCGGGCTTGCCGGTCGACCGCGCATAGCCCTCCGCCGCATGCACCGCGCCCTGTTCGTGGCGCACCAGCACGTGGCGAATGTCGTTCTGCTGAAAAATCTCATCATAGATCGGTAGGACTGCGCCCCCCGGATAGCCGAATACCGTGTCCACACCCTGATCCTTCAGGGCCTGAACCACCATTTTCGCTCCGGTCATCTGACGTGTCATCTTGCTCTCCGTTCCACGTGCATCGTTCGTCCAAAAAAAAGCCCCCGAGTTTCGGGGGCGCAGGGGGTATCCAACAGGATGTCGTTACCGACCCATGCGCCAATCTTCCACTACTACGAGAATGCTCTGCATCCCTGGGGCTCCTATCCTAGTGCGCGGGACCTTATGAGCGAGGGCAGGGGGCGTCAATGTCAAAATGCAACCGCAGCATATGTTTTTGGTGAAGAAAATGTCGCAGGGGGTCGATTTTTGTAATCTTGTTGCGTCAGAAGCGGGTCTGGTCGGAATTTTCGAAAAATTCGACCCCTCCACCTGTCCGTTTTCTGCATCAGAAAACCGGCAGGGGCGCGAGGGGGCATGTTTGTCACAGCTTTGACACGAAACTGTTGCCGGGCTGTCGCGGGAGGCTTGTATTCAGCGCTCGACCGCCCGGGGACGCGGGTGGCATTTCCTGACATTCAGCCAACGGAGAGACCCCGTGAGCATCAAAGATACCACCGACCTGACCGAAATCTCCTGGGACGACTATGACGAGCTGCGCGACCCGCGCCCCGACAGCAATGACTTCGACGCCGTGGTTGATCGCGCCATTTCGCGCCGAGGATTCCTGGGCGGGGCGCTGGCCTTCGGTTCGGGCGCGGCGGTGTTCGGCTCGACCATGCTGACACCGACGCCCGCTCAGGCCGCGTTGCCGAAATTCGCCTTTGCCCCGATCGACATTGCCACCGATTTCGACATCCACGTGCCCGAGGGGTATCAGTGGAAGACCCTGGTGCGCTGGGGCGACGCGCTGTTCGGCGCCGCCGATGGCGCCTATGACCCGGCCACCGGCGTGCCCGTGCACATGTCCGACAAGGTTTTCGGTGAGAACACGGACGGCATGGAGCTCTTCGAGGTCGAGGGCAAGGAAGTCATCGCGGTGAACTCGGAATATGTGAACACCAAGGTGAACCTGCCCGCCGAGGCCGAAGGCAAGCCGCGTGACGCCGATGAAGTCACGATGCTGAAGAATTTCCAGGGCGTGACCGTGATGGAAGTGGCGATGCAAGATGGCGCCTATGGCATCGTGAAGGACAGCCCCTTCACCCGCCGCATCACCCATGAAACCCCGATGGTCCTGGACGGGCCCGCCGCCGGTCATGCT
Source organism: Aliiroseovarius sp. (assembly GCF_965228805.1). NCBI lineage: Bacteria > Pseudomonadati > Pseudomonadota > Alphaproteobacteria > Rhodobacterales > Paracoccaceae > Aliiroseovarius > Aliiroseovarius sp. Next base: position 3,192,105 of record NZ_CBDDIE010000003.1, read on the forward strand.
CTGCTTCGTACCAATGAAGACCCCACCGGCACCACCGTGCGCGGCACCCTGAACAACTGCGGTTCGGGCAAGACGCTCTGGGGCACCTACCTGACCTGCGAAGAAAACTTCAACGGCTATTTCGGCGCCACGGTCGAGAAGGAACCGACCCCCGGCGAGACCCGCTACGGGATCGGTGGCGAAGGCCGCTATGCCTACGAGAAATTCGATACCCGTTTCGACATCACCCAGGAGCCGAACGAACCGCACCGTCACGGCTGGATTGTCGAGATCGACCCGACCGATCCGCTCTCGACCCCGGTCAAGCACACCGCCCTGGGACGTTTCAAGCATGAGAATGCCGAGATGACCCTGACCAGCGACAACCGCGTTGTGGTCTACATGGGCGATGATGAGCGCGGCGAGTTCATCTATCGCTATGTCTCGAACGGCATTTATGAAGATGGTGGTGCGACCGACGGTCTGCTGTCGGATGGCACGCTTTATGTCGCGAGGTTCAACGACGATCAGACCGGCGAATGGCTGGCCCTGACCCCGGAAACCACCGGCATGAGCGCCGAGGAAATCCTGGTCTTTGCCCGCATGGCTGGCTCGAAAGTCGGTGCCACCACCATGGACCGCCCGGAATGGATCGCCGTGAACCCGCTGGCCGCCGAGGCCTATTGCGCGCTGACCAATAACAAGAACCGCGGCGTCAAGCCCAATGCGGGCGGCGACGAGACCCCGGCTGTCGGCCCCAACCCGCGGGCCACGAACCACTACGGTCAGATCGTGCGCTGGCGCCCCGAAGCGGGCGATCACGGCGCGGACAGCTTTACCTGGGATCTCTATGTGATGGCCGGCAATCCCGAGCTTTACGACAATGAATATGGCGGCTCGGACAATGTCACACCGGGCAACATGTTCAACTCGCCCGACGGCATGGCCTTTGACAGCCAGGGGCTCCTGTGGATCCAGACCGACGGGAACTACAAGAACGAAGGCGACTTCGCCGGTCAGGGCAACAACCAGATGCTGGTGGGCAACCCGGAAACCGGCGAGATCGCGCGGTTCATGACCGTGCCCTACGGCGCCGAGGTGACCGGGCTGTGCTGGTCGGCGGATCGCAAGGTGGCCTTCGTCGGTGTGCAGCACCCGGGCGGGTCCTGGCCCGACGGCGAAGGCAAGCCGCGCTCGTCGGTCGTGAGTGTCTGGCGCGAGGACGGCCAGCCGGTCGGCTGATTGCGTGAAGGAAGCGGTCCGGGCAGTGTGACACTGCCCGGGCCTTACTGCGCAGCCTTGATCAACGGGGCCACGGCGCTTTCCAGCAGTTCCACCAGCTCCGGGTCCATGAACCGGTAGTCATCCGGGATATCCAGCACATGCACCGGCCTGTGGCCGAGATCCTGCCGGAATTCCGCCTTCAGGCGCGATGCGTGTTTTTCTTCCATCACCAGCACCAGATCGGCCCAGCGGATGTCGCCCAGTGTGACCCGCCTGCGCGCATTGCGGCTGGTCCCGGCCGAGCGCGCCTCGACGCCCTCGACCCGACGCCAGACCGCCTCGCCGGTGGGGCTGCGCCACTGGTTGCGTGAACAGATGAACAAGAGGTTCATGTCTGGTCCTCCTCACCGCCTTCGTCCCAGGCCAACAGCTCGTCGCGCTGCCGGTCCACGCCGAACGCCCCTGTACGGGCGTCATGAAACATCCGGTCACGCCGCCGCCACAGGTCATTGCGGTGCTTGATGAAAAACCTGTGGGGCAGGTCGCTCTGCTTGGATTTGCGCGCTTGGGCGCGTTGCATTTGCGCACGCCGCCAGGCGCGCGTTCTGATTTGGGTCATGACCCGTACTCCATGTTGTCGCCTCAGCAGCCGCGGCAACACGGGGATCGGGGACGTTATGAGGATGGTAGGGGCGGAGGGCAAGGCGTACGGGGGCAAGGCCATGGGGATGTTGCCATGCGGCCACCCGAGGTTGGGATGCGCCACGGGGGAAGGGCGCGTGGACCGCTCTAAGCGAAGAGCGTTGCGCCCCATTTACACATTAGAGATGTTGCAATCATGAGTTGAGCGTCTCTATCGTGCGGGAAGTGAGCAATTTTCAAGGAGACATTATGCGCAAGACTTTGAACGTGATCGCGATGCTCGCGGTCGGGCTGGCCTCGGGCGGGTCGGCAGCGACGGCACAGGAGGCCGGACGCGATTACAACATCCACATGTACAAGATCAACACGAGCCAGGGGTCGCTCCGGCTGAGCTTTGGCCCTGGCGGATGCCAGCACGCTACACCGGCGGCGGGCAACGGCGTGTCCATCATCAACTGGCAGGGCAAGACGGTTCCGGTCGTTTGCATCAACAACGATGGTTGGAAACAGGTGGTCATGGAATGTGCCTATCAAGGCGGGCGCCCGCCCCTGTACCAGCCCATCCCGCCTGATGCCTATGTCGAGATCGCCGTCAAGGTTGGCCCCAGCCCGGACACCACGATCGCCTATTACACCCTGCAGCCGGATTGCGTGCCCGACGAGGAGAACGCGATCTTCGGTTCAAGCACCGAATAATCCGCCCCCACACCGGTGGCGCTCCCGCCCGCCGGGGCTGCCTTCGGCAGCCGCGCCGGTTGGGCCTGGCCCGTGGCTGCGCCACGGGTCCGGGAGGGTGCGGGTGAGGTTGCAGTTCATCGGAACAAGGGGCAGAACATGGGCATGACCATACTCCCCTCGCATATTCTGAACACACTGCTTGAGAGGACAAAGCAGGGGCAGACCCCGTGTTTCACGCCGCAAGACTGGCAGGCCTGGGCTGGCCAGACCTTTGCGCAGGACGCCTGGAATGCCGTTGCCCTGATCCTGGCGCGCAAGTTCCTGTCAGGCGAGGTTACCTTCGAGCAGGCAGACTGGATCATCAACGATTTCTGGCTTTTGGTGCATACAGGCCGCGTGGAGGTGGATACCCAGGCATACGCCCAGCCCTGGGCCGAGGTGTTCTTTGCCTTCGATGCGGGGGAATACCACCACAAGCCCGACAAGTCGGACGACCCGGTGCGCGACCGCACCATCCCCATGCTCAAGAAGGTTTTGGCCGGGGCGGCGTAGCCCTCAACTCGCCGTGTCAGGCAGGGTGATGCGCGCGACCTGCTCGGCGATCGGGTCGGTGGACAGCGGATGGGTTTCCGGGCTGAAATCCTCGTCCTTGTTCAAGGGCTGCCAGACCCCGCCGCGGTAGATCTCCAAGGCCGAAAACCGCGCCTTGTAGTCCATCTTGGGCGAGCCCGGCACCCAGTAGCCCAGATAGACGTAAGGAAGCCCCGCCTCCCGTGCCAGCCGGATATGGTCAAGGATCACATAAGTGCCCAGCGAACTCGCCTGCCGCTCCGGCGCGTAGAAGCTGTAGACCATGGATAGCCCGTCTTCGAGCACATCCGTCAGGCAGACCGCCGCCAAGTCACCGCGTCCGCGCCCGTCCTCTGTGGGCTGCGAATATTCGATCACCCGGGTGCGGATCGGGGTCTCTTCAATCATCGCCGAGAACTCGAACACGTCCATATCCGCCATGCCGCCGTCCGAATGGCGCGTGTCCAGATACTCGCGGAACAGGTCGAACTGTTCTTCCGTGGCCCAGGGGGCGCGGGTGCGCCGCACAAGGTCCTCGTTGCGCTTCATGGCGCGGCGCTGGCTCTTGGTCGGTTTGAAATCCGCCACCCGGATGCGCGCCGACAGGCAGGCCGAGCAATCGGCGCAGCTGGGGCGGTAAAGCACGTTCTGCGAGCGGCGGAACCCCTGTTTCGACAGGGTGTCATTCAGCTTGTGCGCATGTTCCCCCTGCAGCGCCGTGAACAGCTTGCGCTCCATCCGCCCGTCCAGATAGGGGCAGGGTTGCGGGGCCGTCACGTAGAATTGCGGCGCAAGGGGCAGGCTGTGGCGCATGAGGGGTCCGGGGTCTTGGTCTTCCTGTTGGCCCACAGGTTAACAAGCGATAAACCATCCGCCAAGGGCGTGTTGCGGACAGGGTAAACGACCATAAGGATAAGGGCCACCCGGCAGGGGCGGCCCTTTGACATTGCTGAACAAGCCGCGGCTTGCCCCTAGCGCCCCATGCGGTTCACCATTGCCGTGCCAAGAACCATGTCATGCAGACCCTGGCCGCGCGGCGTGGTCAGCATCAGAATGATGGATGCGACCTGCACAAAGATCATTGAAAAGGCGATGGAATAGCCCAGCGTGTGCAGAACCGCCGTCCCCAGCTCCGGGCGGGTGCCCCGGTGGGTGCGCAGCTCGATCGCCACCAGGCGCATGCCGATGGTGGCGCCCGAATTGGTTAGAGTGACCACCCGGTAGGCAAAGCCGATGATCATGAACAGAAAGGCCGCGAAGAACAGGCCAATACCGACCGTGAAGACCACCGCCAGAAAGGTCAGGGCAAAGATGACGGCCGTGTCGACCAGCCAGGCCATGGCGCGTTTCATCGTCACATCTTCGTAGAACTCCGCCTGGTAATGCGGGTCCGGCAGCCCCCAGAAGGCGTCGCTGTGCGGATCGGAGTTATGCGGCTGGTAGGTCATCGTCTCTGTGTCAGGTCTGGAGGGAAGCAATCAGACGGCCCCGGGAAGGAATGGGGGCCGTCCTTGGTCAGGTGCTGGGGTGAGGTGCCGGGGTGAGGTGCCCGGGTGAGGTGCCGGGCACAGACCCGGGATCAGGCCTTCAGCTCGACCTCGTCATCGTCCTCGTCGTCACGCGCGGCGCGGGCGGCCTCGGCGCGATCGTCCATGAACTGGTCGAACTCCGACTTGTCCTTGGCGGCGCGCAGGCGTTCCAGGAAGGCCTCGAACTGCTCCTGTTCGTCCATCAGGCGCTTCAGCGTTTCCGCCTTGTAGGCGTCAAAGGCCGAGTTGCCCGAGCTGCGGAAGCCATGGCGGCGGCCCATGCGGGCGGCGTCATCGCCGTGGCGGTGGGAACGGCAGGATTTCGAAAACATGCGTTTGCTCCAGATCATGTAGGCAAGAAGGGCCAGGCCAACGGGCCAGAAGAAGATGAAGCCGATGACCATGGCGGCGATCCAGGCGCCCTTGCCACGTTCATCCAGCCACGCTTCGGCCCGGGTGAACCATCCGCCGGAACGGGGGGAGGTTTCGGTATAGGCAACGGTGCTCATGTTGGTCTCCGGTCTGGTGTGTCTGTTTCAATGTGAATGCGTTTCACATTACAACAGATGGGGTATGGGGGACGGGGAACAAGGGGTGATGTGAATGATTTTTACATTTTTTGCGTGACCGTTTGAAAACAAACGAAAACCGCCGCCCGAATTTTTCGGACGGCGGCGCTGTCTCAGGCCGTTTGCAACCGTCTTTCGCCAAACAGCCCGGGCTTGAAGGCGCCCAGGATGATCTCCAGCGCCAGGGGCAGGGCATTCGACATGCCGACCAGGGCCTCCTTTGCCTCCAGCGCGTGAAAGGCGGCGCTGACCGGGGCGTCGGGCGGGCTGGCCTGCGCCAGGGCCAGCAGTTCCGGCATCATCGGCACCAGGAAGACGAAGGCATTGATGGCCAGGAAGGCGATCAGCGCGAGCTTGATGCGCATCCACCAGGCGCGCTCGTTCCAGATCCAGAACAGCGACAGGTCGCAGAGGATCTTCAACCCCAGCCCCGGCAGGATCAGCACATAGGCGCTGATCAGCTTGTACTGATAGACAATCGCGGCGGTGCCCGCATCCGGCGCGCCTATGACGGCGCCAATCACGATATGCGACAGGATCCCGCCGACATAGAGAATGCCGGCGATCTCGTTCAGAAACTCGACCAGGCGGCGCGACATGTCACGCGCTCCGCTTGCCGAACCACATGCGGCTGATCAACCCGTCCTTCTTGACGAATTGGTGGAAGGCCCAGCCTGCCACATGGGCCAGGATCAACAGACCCAAGAGTTTCGAGGCGATCCCATGCACCGTGCGCGGCGGATAGGCGCTGAAATCCGCGGGCAGGGGCGTTTCAGAGCCGAAGAACACGACATCTGCGAGGCCCGAGGACAGCGACAGGCCCACGCCGCTGGCCACCATGACGAGGATCAGCAGGTAAAGCCCCCAATGCGCCGCCCGGCCCGCCAGGTTCAGCAGAGGCGATCCGGTATCCGCATGGGGCGGCTTGGTGGTGGTCAGCCGGGTGATCAGGCGCAAGATGACCAAGAGGCCGACGATCACGCCGATCGTCATATGGGCGCGGAAGCTGAACATCTTGTCCGGGTCGCTGTTCTCCAACGGGTCCAGCACGAAATTGCCGGCCAGAAGGGCGATGATGATCATCACGGCCATGACCCAGTGAAGGGTGACCAGAAGGGGATGGTATCGGGTCATGGCGGTTCTCCTTGCTGCGACCAGAATACTTGCATTTGCAACTTTGGTAAGCTGCATGCGCAATAGTTGCAATTGCAAATATTGCATGATAGGGTTCCGACATGAGCAAGACCGCCCCCCAAGACCCCGTCATATTGGCCGATCAGGCCCGCGCCACCCGCAGCACGTCCGCGGGGTGGATGATCCAGCGCCTGGCCGGCGACCTGAACCGTCAGATGACCACCGCATTGGCTGCGCATGACCTGCGGCTCGACCAGTTCGCGATCCTGATGTCGCTGGCCGAGACCTCGGGCACGACCCAGACCGCGCTTGCCAAGCGATTGAACATGCAGGGATATACCGTCACCCGCGCGGTGGATGCCCTGTCGGATCGCGGCTTGGTGGAACGCCTGCCCGACGCCACATCGCGGCGTGCCTGGAATGTGGTTCTGACCGACCGGGGCGCCGCGCTGATGCCGCAACTGTTCAAGGTCGTGGCGCAGATCAATGCCGATTTCCTGGCCGCCCTGCCGGACCCGGCAAAAGAGCGTTTCCTGCGTCTTCTGACCCGGCTGGTTGCCGCGCGCGGGGCAGGGTCAGAGGCAGAAATCGGCGAGGGTGGCACCTGACAGGCGCTGGATCTCGCCCGGCGGCAGGGCAAAGACATGGCGCGGCGTGCCTGCAGCGGCCCAGACCCTGTCGAACGCCATCAGGCGCGGATCCATGAAGGCGCGGATCGGGCTGATATGGCCGATCGGCGCCACGCCCCCAATGGCAAATCCGGTCTGCGCGCGGATCAGTTTCCCATCCGCCTTGCCCAGCGCCTCGCCCGCCACCTCACTGGCCTTCGCCGCATCCACCTGGTTGCCGCCCGCGGTCAGAAACAGCACCACGCGCCCGTCGTCTTCGCCTGTGAAGATGATCGACTTGACGATCTGGTCAATCTCGCAGCCCGCAGAACGGGCCGCATCCGCCGCCGTGCGCGTGCCCTCGGCCATCTCCAGAATCTCCACCGGCTCGCCCGCCGCCTCCAGCGCCGCGCGCACGCGTTTCAGGGATTTGCTCATGGTTTCTCTTTCGGTGTCTTTGTTTTGGGCTTTCTATAGCGCAAACCGCTCAGGGCCGGGAACAATACGGTGTAAATGACAATTGCCGGGACGCCGATGTAAATCAGACTTTCCGGCCCGCTGTACAGAAGGAACAGGCCAATTGCGAGGAAGGGCGAGAGGAACCCCAGGATGATCGCCGGGAGCCAGGGGTTCAGCCGCACCTCCACGCCACAGTTCGGACAGGTCGAAGGCGCGCTTTCCATCTCGAGCCTGTCAGCGAGACCAAAGTCATGTTCCTTGCAATGAGCGCAGAGCATCGCACCGTTCCGTAACGTCTTCTATCAAAGGCACTTTACGCATGAGTTCGCCCGGTGCAAGCTCGCCCCATGGCTGATCTGACTTTCTTTACCGCGCTGGAAACCCGGGTGTGGGAGGCGCTGGTGGCGGGCGATGCCGCCGCCGACCGCGCGCTTCTGGCGCCGGATTTCCTCGGCGTCTATTCGACCGGCTTCGCCAAGCGTTCGGACCATACCCAGCAGCTGGCCGATGGCCCCACCGTGACCCGCTTCCTTCTGTCCGAGGCGCGGCTGATCGAACTGGGTCCGGGCCGCGTCCTGCTGGCGTATCGTGCCGATTACCTGCGCAAGGGCGCCCATGCGGCAGAGGCGATGTATGTGTCTTCGATCTGGGAGGAACGCGACGGCCAGTGGCTGAACACGTTCAGCCAAGACAGCTCCACGGACGCGCCCGCGCCGGTTTGAATTGCACCCTGATTAGCCTTCTGCCCCTTCGCACCGCGCAGCGGGGCGGCGCCTGCGTTGACCCGGCAGGCGATTGCCTTTGGCAATCTGCCGAGAGGGGGCCCTCCCCACGGGAGGGCGCTTTTGCAACGTATCAACTCGAATTACCGTCTTGGCTGGGGCGACCGGTTCGCCTTACTTCTCTGTTCCCAAGCGCCCACCCAGGGTCGGCCGCCGCCCCGCAGCTTCCATGGACCCCACCCAATTTCCCCGCTTGACCCCCATGCCGCAGCGCCGCATCTTCGGCCCATGAATTTCGCCAGCCGCATCACCCGCACGCCGATCCCCTACGACACCGACCAGGGCGCCGAGATCGCCGAGGCCTTCGCCGACCTTTCCCCAGAACTGGTGGCCGTGCTCGAAGGCACCGCCGGATGCAGCCCCTATCTCAAGGGGCTCATGGAAAAGGAACCCGACTGGCTGCGCGCGGCGCTGTCGGGCAGCCCCGAGGATGCGCTCAAATCCGCCATGTTTGTAGAGGGCGACACCGACAGCGCCCTGCGCACCAGCCTGCGCGTCGCCAAGCGCCGAATTGCGCTTCTGACCGGGCTGGCGGATGTCGCCGGGGTCTGGGAGCTGGAAAAGGTCACCGGCGCGCTGACCGATTTCGCAGGCCACGCCACCGACGTGGCAATGAAGTTCCAGGTCGGGCAGGAGATCCGCCGCAAGAAACTGCCCGGCGCGACGGAAAAGGACATCGCCACCGCAGGCGGCATGGTTGCGCTCGCCATGGGCAAGATGGGCGGGCATGAGCTGAACTACAGCTCCGACATCGACCTGATCATGCTGTTTGACGACAGCCGTTTCTCGGACGACGACTATCACGAGGCCCGCGCCAGCCACATTCGCGCCACGCGTCGCATGTCCTCCATGCTGTCGGAACTCACCGCCGACGGCTATGTCTTCCGCACCGACCTGCGCCTACGCCCGGACCCCGCCGTCACCCCGGTCTGCGTCGCGATGGAGGCCGCCGAGCGCTATTATGAAAGCCTTGGCCGCACCTGGGAACGCGCCGCCCATATCAAGGCACGCCCCTGCGGTGGCGATATCGCGGCGGGGGAGGCGTACCTCAAACGCCTGTCCCCCTTCATCTGGCGCAAACACCTCGATTTTGCCGCGATCCAGGACGCCCATGACATGCGCCTGCGCATTCGCAGCCACAAGGGGCTGCATGGCGACATCACCTTGCCGGGCCACGACATGAAGCTCGGCCGCGGCGGCATTCGCGAGATCGAGTTCTTTACCCAGACCCGCCAGATCATCGCCGGCGGGCGTGACCCGGAGCTCAGATCGAACCAGACCGTGCCGGGGCTGGCGGCACTGGCCGCCAAGGGCTGGATCCCCAACGAGGCCGCCGAGATCCTCACCCGCCACTACCGCTTCCACCGCGAGGTCGAACACCGGGTGCAGCAGTTCCGCGACGCGCAAACCCACAAGTTGCCCACCACGGACGACGAATTCCGCCGCCTGGCCTGCATGATGGCCGAAGGCGACCCGGAAGCGTTGAAGACCCGCATCCACGACGCCCTGTCCGAGGTGCATGAGGTGACCGAAGGCTTCTTCGCCCCTGACGCCAGCGAAAAACAGGCCCCCAGCCTGGGCGCCGACGCGGATGAGATCATTACCCGCTGGAAAAGCTACCCGGCGCTCAGATCCGCCCGCGCGGTCGAGATCTTCGACCGTCTGAAACCCGAACTGCTGACCCGCCTGTCCGAGGCCGCGCGGCCCCATGACGCGCTGATTCAGTTCGACGGGTTCCTCAAGGGGCTGCCTGCGGGCGTGCAGCTCTTTTCGCTGTTTGACGCCAACCCGCAATTGGTTGACCTGATCGTCGATATCGCCGCCACCGCGCCCGCATTGGCCACCTACCTGGGGCGCAACTCGCAGGTGCTGGACGCGGTGATCGGCGGCGGTTTCTTTACCGATTGGCCCGGCGAACCCGCGCTGCATGCCGAACTTACGGCTCGGCTGGAGGCTGCAGGCGACTACGAGGCACAGCTCGACACCACACGGCGCTGGATGAAGGAATGGCACTTCCGTGTCGGCGTGCATTTCCTGCGGGGCTTGACCCACGCGCGCGAGGCCTCCACGCAATACAGCGACCTGGCCCGCGCCGTCGTAGCGGCGCTCTGGCCCTGTGTGGCGGCCAACTTTGCCAAGAAACACGGGCCCCAACCGGGCCGTGGCGCGGTGGTGCTGGGCATGGGCTCGATGGGGGCGGGGACGCTCAGCGCCACCTCCGATCTCGATCTGATCGTGGTCTATGACCCGGCGGGCGAAGAGATGTCCGAGGGCCGCCGCCCGCTGGCGACCCGGCCTTATTATGCCCGCCTGACCCAGGCCTTCGTCACCGCCCTGACCGCGCCCATGTCCGAAGGCCGACTTTATGAGGTCGACATGCGTCTGCGCCCCTCGGGTCGGCAGGGGCCGGTGGCGACCAGCGTGGACAGTTTCACCGCCTATCAGCGTGACGAGGCCTGGACCTGGGAACACCTTGCGCTGACCCGCGCGCGGCCCGTGGCGGGCAACCTCGACCTGGGCGCCGAACTGGAAGCCTTCCGCCTCGACCTCTTGTCCCAGAACTATGATGCGGCCAAGGTGGTCCAGGACGTGATCGACATGCGCGCGCGCATTGCCGAGGCCAAAGGGGCAGGGGGCGCCTTGGAGGCGAAACTCGGCCCCGGCCACCTGCAGGACGTGGAACTGGTGGCCCAGGCCGCCGCGCTCCTGGCCCCCGAAACCCCGCGCCTGCCCGCCGATCAGATCGCCCAGGGTGTCGCTATTGGCTGGTTCGACGCCGCAGACGCCGAAGCCTTGGCCGCCTCGCATGATTTGATGTGGCGTATGCAGGCCACGGCCAAGCTGTTGACCGACGGGCCGCTGGATCTGGACGAGGTCGGGCGCGGCGGGCTGGAACTGGTCCTGCGCGAAACCGGGGAGGGAAGCGAGGCCGCCCTGGTCGAGGAACTCAGCCGCCGGGCCAAGGCGGCCCAAGCGGCGATCGAGGCGGTGCTGGCCCGCCCGCCGGTCTGAACGGGCGACCCGCACGGGTCGGGAGATGAGGGAGGAACCCATGGCGCGTGGGCTCGGCACACCGGAAGGGATCGACCGTTTCGATCCACGCGGGTTGATCCGCGAAAGCTTCAATATCGAAGCGATCCACCCCGGCGAATGCCGGTCGATCTTCCTCGACTGGGCGCTGTTTGACGAGGTGGAGTTCACGCAGAAGGAACGCCTCCAGGCGCTTCTGGACCACTACGGCCCGCTGCATCCCGACCATCCGATGACGGAACTGCTGCGCGAGGGGCTGGCCGAACAGGACGCCCCGCGCAAACGCCGCGGCGGCCGTGCCGGGCGCACGGGTATCTGAACGCGCCGAGGATCTGCGCCACATCGCGAAATGTGACATCGTCCCCGCTTTGTCTAGCCGGAAATATCCTCGCCGAAGCCAGGAAATCGCCGCGCAGCGGCCTGCGCCCTCAACCGGTGGCGCTCCCGCCCGTCTTCGCCCCTGACGGGGCTCATCCCGTTGGGCGTGGCCCGCCCTGCGGGCGGGTCCGGGGCGCGCGGGTCAATGCCCTCAGAACGCCTCCTTCGGACGCAGCATCAGCCAGATCAGCGAGGCACCGGCCAGCGCCAGGAAGGGGATCATGGCCAGGTTTACCGCGCTCCAGCCTTCCACCGCATCGCCGCCCGAACAGTTCATCAACCCGCCCGAGGCCAGCGACGCCACCGTCACGCAGCCAAAGACGATCATGTCGTTGAGCCCCTGGATGCGTCCGCGCTCTTCCGGGCTGTGGGCCGAGGCCAGCATCGTGGTCGCGCCGATGAACCCGAAGTTCCAGCCCAGCCCCAGCAGGATCAGGGCAATGAAGAAATTCGCCAGATCCACGCCTTGCAATGCCACCAGCCCGGCGGCGGCCAGGATCGACAGGCCGGTGGCCACGATGGCCCGGGTTCCGAACCGCGCGATCAGGTGCCCGGTAAAGAAACTTGGCGCGAACATCGCCAACACATGGGCGGTGACGATATTGCCCGCCATGTCCTGTTCAAACCCGCAGCCCACCACCGCCAGGGGTGTCGAGGTCATCACCAGGTTCATCAGCGCGTAGGACACCATCGCGCAGATGATCGCCACCGCGATCACCGGATCGCGCAGCATCTCCATCCGCGTGCGGCCCTTGGGGGCATCGGCCTTGGGCGCCTCGGGTTTCGGGATGTCCAGGAACAGGAACAGGGTCGAGCCGACCACATTGATCACGATCACTGTCAGATAGGCGCCCAGGAAGGGCACGACGGTGGCCTCGTTGGTGGCATTGACCAATTGAGGCCCAATCACGGCCGAAGCCAGCCCCCCCGCCATCACATAGGAAATCGCCTTGGGCCGGAACGCGGCGCTGGCCGTGTCCGCCGCGGCAAAGCGGTAAAACCCCTGCGCCGACATGTAGATACCGGTAAAGAAACTGCCCAGCAGGAACAGCGCGAAGCTCGACTGTGTTAGCGCATAGGCGCAGATCACAGCGCCGACCGTGCCGCCCGTGGTGCCCACGAAAAACCCGACCCGCCGACCAAAGCGCTGCATCACCGCGCTCATGGGGGTCGCCCAGATCATCGACCCCATCACGATCAGCGAGATCGGCAGGGTCGCCCAGCAGACATTCGAGGCCAGCGACTGCCCCGCCAGCCCGCCAATGGTAAAGATCATCGGCATCTGGCTGCCCAGGATGGCTTGGGCCAGCACCAGAATGGTCACATTGCGCCGCGCCTTCTGGTCGGCAGCCGGGGTCAGGGTCATATCACTCATGGCGAATGCGTATCGCGGGGCGCGGCACTTGGAAAGAGGCAAATTACCGCGTTAAGGGTCGGGGGCCGGGTGTCCGTCAAGCGCATATGAAGAAGTGTCGCCAGGGAGCCGAGCAGCGTCATGCTGGAAGCATGCCTCTGGCATGACGCGCCCGACCCTCCCCACGGGAGGGCGCCTTTCCAACGGTTCAACATGAACTGGGAAAGCTCCTTTGGCTGTTCGGTTGCCTCAAATTACCGGTTCGAAAGCGCCCACCCAGGGTCGGGCGCGTCGCCACTGCTTCCAGAAATCTCGACGTCAGAACTTTGGTTTATCCAACCACCAACCGATACCCGCAATCCAGCGCGGGCCTGTCCATCACCGCCCCGTATTTCTCGGCCCAGGCCCCGCTCTCCAGGTCCGCCGCCAAGGCGGCCACGCCAGCCTCCGCTTCTTCGCCCAGCGCCCAGAAGGACGACATCGCCGCCCGAATGCGCGGGTCGAGGTACAGCTCCGGCCTGCGCCAATAGGCGGCCAGGAACCCGTCGGTGCAGTCATGCGGGATCGGCACGGGCAGGATCTCGACCGGGCCCAAGTGGTCGCCATAGAGCCCCATTGGCGGCATCTTTTCCTCATCCAGCGCAATGAGCCCGGGAAAATAGTCGGTCAGCCAGAAGCCGCGAAACGCCGGGTCGAATGTCAGGATCACCACCGGCCCGCGTGAGACGCGGCGCATTTCGGCGAGGCCCTTGGGCTGATCTGCCCAGTGGTGGATGGTCAGCACCGCCATCACCGCGTCGAAACTGTCATCGTCAAAGGGCAGGGATTCAGCGCTGCCCTGTACCACCGGCGCCGCACCCTCGGGGCGCTGGGAAATCATCTCGGACGATGGCTCCAGAGCGGTCACCATCCGCGCGACGGGCTCATAAGACCCGGTGCCCGCGCCCACGTTCAGCACGGATTTCGCATCTCCCAGGGCCGCGTCTATCAGCGCCGCAATACGCGGATCCGGCTGGCGCAGCCTGGCGTAGTTCACGCCGATCCGGTCATAGGTGGCCATTGCTTCCCCCTTGTGCCCGTTTTCTTCGAAGAAAACGGACCGGAATTTTCGAAAATTCCGGGCTACCTCTCCTCAGCAGGCCGCCCACGCCCCAGCGGATCGGGGTTGCGCGGCAGGTCTCCCGCCGCCATCGACTGCCAATCCAGCGCCTGGCGCAGCAGCGCCGCGCGGCCCACGCAAATCATCGCGGGCGGCTGCATGCCGGACGCCTCCACATCCGCCACGCAGGCACCCAGCGTGGTCTCCAACACCTGCTGTTCGGGTGCGGTGGCATTGGTCACCAGCGCCACCGGCTCATCCGCATCGCGTCCGGCTGCCATCAGCGCGTCCGAGATCTTGGCCAGGTGTTTCATGCCCATGTAGATCACGATGACCTGGCTGCCCTTGGCAATCGCCTCCCAATCGACCGGAGGCGTCTCGCCGCGCTGATCGTGGCCGGTGACGAAGGTCACCGCCTGGTTCACGTCACGGTGGGTGACCGGAATGCCCGCATAGGCCAGCCCGCCGATGCCCGCCGAAATGCCCGGGATGATGCGAATGGGCACGCCGTGCTGCACCAGCGTCTGGCCTTCCTCGCCGCCGCGTCCGAAGACGAAGGGATCGCCGCCCTTCAGCCGCAGCACCCGTTTGCCCTCGCGCGCGAGCTCCACCAGTTTCAGCGAGATATCCTTCTGCTTGGCGGAGGGTTTGCCGCCCCGCTTGCCCGCATGGATCAGCCGTGCCTCGGGTCCGGCCAGCGCCAGAATGCCGTCCGACACCAGCGCGTCATGCACGATCACGTCCGCCTGCGCCATCGCGTTCAGCGCATGCAGGGTAAGAAGGCCCGGATCACCGGGCCCCGCGCCGCAGAGCCAGACCCAGCCGGGTTGCATTTCGGGCCAGTCGCCAGTGGAGAGGGTCGGGGGGAAAGTCGCAGTCTTGGTCATGTGCCCCTTATGGCGCGACAGGCGCGCGGGGGGAAGCGCTTTCCCTTGCTCCCATGCCCCGCTAGGGTCCGCCCATGAAATGTCCGACCCTCGACACCCAGGCCGACGTGGACGCCGCCGCCGCCCGCCTGGCCCGGCTGGAGCCGCGCTTTGCACCGGCGCTTGCTCAGACCAGCCCCTTGCCGCTGCGTCGCAAGCCACAGGGTTTCGTGACCCTGCTGGATGCGATCGTCAGCCAACAGGTCTCTACCGCCTCCGCGGCGGCGATCTGGGCGCGCCTGCAGGCGGCGGGGCTCTGTGACGAGGCCGCTGTGCGCGCCGCATCCGAAGACGATCTGCGCGGGGCAGGGCTCTCGCGTCCCAAGGTGCGCTACGCCCGCGCGCTGGCCGAGGCGCAGCTGGATTACGCAGGCCTGCAGAGCCTCCCGGACGCCCAGGTGATCGCCATATTGACCGCCGTGACCGGCATCGGCCTCTGGACCGCCGAGGTCTATGCGCTCCAGGCTCTGGGCCGCCCGGATGTCTTCCCGGCCGGCGACGTGGCGCTCCAGGAAAGCGCACGCAGGCTCTTCGATCTGCCCGAACGCCCCGGCGAAAAGGCGCTGCGAACCCTCGCCGAAACCTGGGCCCCCGAAAGGGCCGTTGCGGCCCGGCTGCTCTGGGCCTATTACCGGGTCAGCACAGCCAGGGAAGGGATCCGCTGATGACCACGCGTACACTCGACTTCAAACACCGCGCCGCCCAATCGGGCGAGACGAAATCGGTGGTCATCTTCCTGCACGGCTACGGCGCCGACGGGGCCGACCTGCTGGGCCTAGCCGATCCGCTGGGCGAGCACATGCCCGACACCGCCTTCTACGCCCCCGACGCGCCGGAAAAATGCCTGGGCAACCCGATGGGCTTCCAATGGTTCCCGATCCCCTGGCTCGACGGCTCGTCGGAAGAAGACGCCGCCCGCGGCGCCGAGATGGCCGAGGCGGACATCAACGGCTTCATCGAGATGGTGCTTGAGGTGGAAGGCATCAGCCCGGACCAGCTGATCATCTTCGGCTTCTCGCAAGGCACGATGATGGCCCTGCGCACCCTGCCCAAACGCGCCGAACCCGTGGCGGGCCTGGTCGCCTTCTCGGGCCGCATGTTGGACCCGGAAAGCTTCGGCGAGACCGTGGTGTCGAAACTGCCGATCATCCTGATCCACGGCGATGCCGACGACATGGTGCCGATCGCCCATTTCGACGAGGCGGGCCAGGCGCTGCAGGCGGCGGGCTTCGAGGTCTACGGCCATATCCAGAAGGGCACCGGCCACGGCATCGCCAATGACGGCCTGTCGGTGGCGCTGAGCTTCATGTTGGATAAGCTGGGCCTTCTCGAGGCCCAGCCCCAGTAAACCGGGATTGCTGCGCGCCCAGTAAACCCCGCTCAAACCGACCCCGAAAGCCCGGCCCATCCGCCGGGCTTTTTCGCATGCGTCACATGCCCGTCACACGGAGCCCCTATCACATCTTCGAGCGCCCCCAGATCGTGGGGGTTGCCAGACGCCTCACGCCATATATAGTTGAGGTTGAGGCAAGACGGGGCGGGTTCCCCGCCCTGACGGCAAGAGCAGGGCGAGGACGGAGTCACCCATGGACGGAGATTTCAGAACCGAATTCACACGCAACCCCGCCGGGATCCGCAAACATCCCGCGCTGGTGCTGAACGCGGATTTCAGGCCATTGTCCTATTATCCGCTGTCCGTCTG
Organism: Aliiroseovarius sp.; assembly: GCF_965228805.1. Lineage (NCBI taxonomy): Bacteria > Pseudomonadati > Pseudomonadota > Alphaproteobacteria > Rhodobacterales > Paracoccaceae > Aliiroseovarius > Aliiroseovarius sp. Next base: position 3,208,768 of record NZ_CBDDIE010000003.1, read on the forward strand.
GCCCTGGCAGGAGGCGGTCAAGGCGGCGGTGCTGGACCGGGTCAATATCATCGCCGAATATGACGAAGTGGTGCGAAGTCCTTCAATTGAAATGAGAATTCCCTCTGTCGTCGTCCTGAAAGATTACGTCAAACCGCAAAAGCGCGTGGCCTTCACGCGCTTTAATCTTTTCCTCAGGGACGAGTTTTGCTGCCAATACTGCGGCGCGCGCGGTGATCTGACCTTCGATCACGTCGTGCCCCGCGCGGCGGGCGGCGTGACCAGCTGGGAGAACGTGGTCGCGGCCTGTTCGCCCTGCAACCTCAAGAAGGGCTCGAAACCCCTGCGCCTGACCGGGCTGTCCTTGCGCAAGCCACCCCGCCAACCCACGGCGGAAGAGCTGCGCAACATGGGCCGCAAATTCCCGCCGGGCCACCTGCATGACAGCTGGATGGACTTCCTCTATTGGGACGCCGAGCTGGAGGCCTAGGCACCACGCCCTTCGAACTTCAGCGACGAAGTCCTACACGCACCGCGCAGCGGGGCGGCGCCTGCATTGACCCGGCAGGCGAATTCGCAAGCGAATTCTGCCGGGAGGGGGCCCTCCCCACGGGAGGGCGCCTTTGCAACGTTTCAATCCGAAATGCTGTTTCAGATTGGGCACGTGGCCGCCTCACAAAACCGTTCCCAAGCGCCCACCCAGGGTCGGGCGCCACTCCTATGCTATCTCTGTCCAAAAATGTCACCCTGCGGCTTCCCCCTTGACCCGCCCCCCAAATTCCCCTGACCTGAGCGAAACACCACAGGGAACCCCATATGTCCGACGCCTTCTTCACCCCCGTCTCCGGTTTCGACCTGCCGCGTTTCGCGGGCGTGCCCACCTTCATGCGCCTGCCGCTGGTCGATTTCGACCACGAGCGTTTCGGCGACGTCGACATCGGCCTGATCGGCGCGCCCTGGGATGGCGGCACCACAAACCGCCCCGGCCCGCGCCACGGGCCGCGTCAACTGCGCGACATGTCCACCATGATCCGCGCCCAGAACGGTGCCACCGGCGTGCGCCCCTTCGAGGCCGCCAACTGCGCCGACCTGGGCGACGTGGGCCCGAACCCGGCGGACGTGCTCGATTCGCTGGAACGCATGCAGGCCTTCTATGGCCGGGTGAAACGGGCGGGGGTCCGACCGCTGACCGGCGGCGGGGACCACCTCTGCTCGCTGCCGATCCTGCGCGCCCTGGCCCAGGACGGCCCCGTCGGCATGGTACATTTCGACAGCCACACGGACCTCTTCCACAGCTATTTCGACGGCACCATGTTCACCCATGGCACGCCCTTTCGCCGCGCGGTGGAAGAGGGGTTGCTGGATCCCACCCGCGTGGTGCAGATCGGCATTCGCGGCACGGCCTACGACAACGAGGACCGCGACTTTGCCGAAAGCGTCGGCATCCGTGTCATCGCGATCGAGGAGTTCCATGCCCGCGGGGTCGAGGACGTCATGGCCGAGGCCCGCGATATCGTCGGGCAGGGCGACACCTATGTCAGCTACGATATCGACTTCGTTGATCCCGCCTTCGCGCCGGGCACCGGCACGCCGGAGGTCGGTGGACCGAATTCCTACCAGGCGATCCAGGTGGTGCGCGAGCTGAAGGGGGTGAACATCATCGGCGCCGATCTGGTCGAGGTCTCGCCGCCCTTCGACCCAGCGGGTGCCACCGCCTATCTGGGCGCGTCGATCATGTTCGAGCTGCTCTGCGTGATGGTTTAAGAACTTTAAGATCGACCCCTAGGGCCCTTTAAAGATGTTAAACTTTGCCGCCAGTGGGGTTTAACATCTTTAAGATCTACGCCGAACAGCTCGCCCCGCCCAACACGCAGAATTTTGCGCAATGGGGGTGGTTCAGCGCGACCGGGCGTTCTGCTTCTTCGAGGGTTTCACCCAGTTCGAACTCTGGGTCATAGGGCAAGAGCGTGCAGGCCAAAACGGCGGGGCGCGCCGCCCCCTTGCGTTTCACCACCATGCGCGAGCTGGAACACATCACGCTGTCGGGCGATTTGCCCAGGATATCCCAGCAGGCGGTGGTGATTTCGGGCACCGAAACCATCTCGTCCATTTCCGGGAAAATCACTGTCATCCCAGGATCTTGTGCGTCGATATTAAAGTCGTGACGAGCAAAGAACTCGGCATATTTCTCCCGCGCCTCCGCCTCGTCCTCACCCCAGAGCGCACGCCCTGCCACCGCCATGCGAAACCCGTTGTCGCGCAGCCAGAACATGCCCTCCAGCGTCTTGGCAAAGGCACCCTGGCCGCGGATCTCGTCATGTTTCGCGGGGTTCCAATGGTCCAGCGACACCCGTAGGGTCAACTGGTCGCCAAAGGCTTCACGCAGCGACAAAAGCCCTTCGCGCACCGACTTGCGCTGCATCGGCCGCATCGCGTTTGTCAGGACCAACACTTTGTAATCACGCGATAAACTGGCACGCAACATGGCGATGATTTCCGGATACATGAAGGGTTCGCCACCGGTAAACCCGATCTCATCCACGCCCCATTTCCGGCGCTCGAGCTGGTCCAGATAGCCTTCGACCTCGCCTGCGGTGATGTAAATCAGCCGATCGTTCGACGGTGAACTTTCGATGTAGCAATTCACGCAGGTGATGTTGCACAGGGTGCCCGTATTGAACCACAAGGTCTGCGGATTGCTCAACGTCACTGTGGCCCGCAGCGATCCGTCCGCGGTGCGTTTCGGGTCTAGGAATTTGCCGGCATTCGGGTTGGCAATGCGCTGGTCCATGGGGCCTCCTGTTCGTGGAAACCAGACCTAACCGAGTGTTTTCCCATCGAAAACCCCCAACCCGCCGCCTGACGTGGTTGTGATGTTACATGAGGATGCTAGACTTTGTGACAACACTCGGCTAGAAGGGCCGCGTTAGCGCTAACAGGAGCTGAGGCACATGGTTGCTCGCGTCATCCCGGTCGATCCGTTCGACCTCGTTATCTTCGGCGGCACGGGCGATCTGGCCCGCCGCAAGATCCTGCCTGGCCTCTATCGCCGCTTCTGGGCGGGGCAGATGCCGGAGGAGGCGCGCATCATCGGCGCCGCCCGCAGCGAGATGGACGATCAGGGCTTTCGCGATTTTGTGGCTGATGCGGTGCGCGAGTTCGTCTCGGAACGCAAATGCGATCCCGCGGTCTTGGCCGAGTTTCTTGAGCGTTTGTCGTATGTTACACTCGACGCCCTCGGTACGGATGGCTGGTCCGAGCTCAAATCCAAGATGCGCAAGGACATGGTGCAGGCCTTCTATTTCTCGGTCGGGCCCAGCTTGTTCGGCCCCATCGCGGAACGGCTCCACACCAACAAATGTGCTGGCCCGGACGCACGGATCGTGGTGGAAAAACCCTTCGGTCACGATCAGGAAACAGCGCGTGCCCTGAATGATACTTTGGCGCAACACTTTGATGAAACACAGATTTATCGCATCGACCACTACCTGGGCAAGGAGACGGTGCAGAACCTCATGGCACTGCGTTTCGGCAATATGCTGTTCGAACCGCTGTGGAACGCGCAATACGTCGATCATATCCAGATAACGGTGTCGGAAAGCGTCGGCGTCGAGGGGCGAGGCGGCTATTACGACAAGTCTGGCGCTATGCGGGACATGGTGCAGAACCACCTGATGCAGCTGCTTTGCCTGACCGCGATGGAGCCGCCCTCGAAATTCGATCCAGACGCGGTGCGTGACGAAAAGCTGAAGGTGATCCGTGCACTGGATCCGGTCGACCCTGAGGACATCGTGCGCGGCCAGTACCAGGCTGGCGCCGACACGGCCTCCTATGTGGACGAGGCGGAGAATCCCGACAGCCGCACCGAAAGCTTCATTGCCATGCGCGTGCATATCGCCAACTGGCGCTGGAACGGCACGCCCTTCTATCTGCGCACGGGAAAACGTTTGAAAACAAGGGTTTCCGAGATCGTTGTGCGTTTCAAGGAACCGCCGCATTCGATCTTTGAAAGCGACACCGGGCAGAGCGCGAACGAGCTTGCCATTCGCCTGCAGCCCAACGAGGGCATGGACCTGCGCGTGACCATCAAGGAGCCGGGGCCGGGCGGCATGCGTCTGATCGACGTGCCGCTGGACATGACCTTTGCCGAGGCCCTGGGCGAGGAGGTCGCCGATGTGCCCGACGCCTATGAGCGACTGATCATGGATGTCATTCGTGGTAACCAGACCCTGTTCATGCGTGGTGACGAGGTCGAGGCCGCCTGGGCCTGGACTGACCCGATCATCGAGGGCTGGCAGGCCCGTGGCGACAGGCCGCACCCCTATGAACCCGGCTCGACGGGGCCTGAGGATGCGCTTATCCTTCTGCATCGTGACGGACGGCGCTGGAGGGAGCTAAGACAATGAATTTCAAAGAGTATCCTGATCGGGATTTCTTGATTTTGAACCTTGTGGACCGGCTGGCGAGCGAGTTGACCATGGGGTTGCAGCACCAGGAGCGGGTCTCGCTGGCAGTGCCCGGAGGCACCACGCCGGGGCCGGTCTTCGACGGGCTGTCCGGGGTCAAGCTCGACTGGGATCGGGTCGATGTGCTGCTGACGGATGAACGCTGGGTGCCGGAGGCATCCGATCGCTCCAATACGCGCCTGTTGCGCGCGCGCCTGCTGACCGGCCGGGCTGCGGCCGCCAATCTGGTGCCGCTCTACGCCGAGACCGGCACGCCCGAGGGTGGGCTCGACAAGCTCACCGCCGGGATCAAGGCGGTGACGCCGCTGACCGTCGTGCTGTTGGGCATGGGCGCAGACATGCACACCGCGTCGATTTTCCCGGGCGCGGACCTGCTGGAGGACGCACTGTCGCCCGAGGCGCCGCCGCTCTTACCGATGCGCGCCCCGGGTGCGCCGGAACCCCGCATGACCCTGACCGCGCCGGTGTTGAATGGCGCGCTGTCGAAACACCTCCTGATCTTTGGGGCCGAGAAGCGCGAGGCGCTGGAGCGCGCTGCAAAACTGAAACCGCACGAGGCACCAATTGCCGCCATGTTGTCTGACATGGACGTGCATTGGGCCGCATAGGAGACCTCATGGCTGTTGAGATATGGGACCGGTTGAAGACCCATCAGGCTGCTGTGGCCGACCGCTCCATCGCAGGGTTGTTTGACGGCGGTCGAGCCGGGGCGTTCTCAACCCGCGCCTGTGGCATGCTGTTTGACTGGTCCAAGACAAATATCGACGACAAGGCATTGAAATTGCTTATCGAATTGGCGGACGCGACCGGAGTCGCCATCAAGCGCACGGCGATGTTTTCCGGCGAAAAGATCAACGAAACCGAGGGACGCGCGGTGCTGCACACCGCCCTGCGCGACCCGGGCCCGGAGCCGGTTCTGGTGGACGGTCAGGACGTGCTGCCCGAGGTGCATGAGACGCTTGACCGGATGGAGGCCTTCGCCCGACAGGTCCGCGCGGAGGGGCGTTTTACCGATGTGGTGAACATCGGTATTGGCGGTTCTGACCTGGGTCCTGCCATGGCCTGTCTGGCTTTGGCCCCATATCACGATGGGCCGCGTTGTCATTTCGTTTCGAATGTGGACGGCGCACATATTCATGACACGTTGAAAGGGCTGGATCCGGCCACGACTCTGGTGATCGTGGCATCGAAGACCTTTACCACGATCGAGACCATGACCAATGCCGCCACCGCGCGCGACTGGCTGGCCTCGGCTGTGGAGACGCCCGGCGATCATTTCGCGGCGCTCTCGTCCAATGAAGAAAAGACTGCCGAATGGGGCATTCCCTCCGCGCGTGTCTTTGGCTTCGAGGATTGGGTCGGCGGGCGCTATTCGCTCTGGGGGCCGATCGGGCTGTCGATCATGCTCGCCGTGGGGCCGGAAAACTTCCGCGCCTTCCTGGCGGGCGGCCATGAGATGGACCGCCATTTCCGCGAGGCGGAAGGGGCTGACAACATGCCCCTGATGCTGGCGCTGGTGGGGCTCTGGCACCACCAGGTCTGCGGCTACCCGACCCGTGCGGTGCTGCCATATGACCAGCGCCTGTCGCGGCTGGCGGCCTATTTCCAGCAGCTTGAAATGGAGAGTAACGGCAAGCGCGTGGCGATGGATGGCAGGGATCTGACCCTGCCGTCTGGCCCCGTGGTCTGGGGCGAACCGGGCACCAACGGTCAGCACGCCTTCTATCAGCTCATTCACCAGGGCACCTCCGTAGTGCCCTGCGAGTTCATGGTGGCTGCCAAGGGGCACGAACCCGACCTGGCGCATCAGCACCGGCTTCTCCTGTCCAACTGCCTCGCGCAATCCGAGGCGCTGATGAAGGGGCGCAGCCTTGACGAGGCCCGCGCGTTGATGGCCGCGAAGGGGCTGGAAGGCGCCGAGCTTGACCGCCAGGCGCGCCACCGTGTTTTCCCGGGCAACCGCCCGTCGACAACGCTGATCTATGAACGGCTCGACCCGGCCACCCTGGGCAAGATCATCGCGCTCTATGAACATCGGGTGTTCGTCGAAGGGGCGGTATTGGGCCTCAACTCCTATGACCAATGGGGAGTGGAGCTGGGCAAGGAACTGGCTCTTGCGCTGGAGCCGATCGTAGCGGGGTCCGAAACGACAGACGGCAAGGACGGCTCAACCGCTCAGCTGGTTGACTTCATCCAGAAGGCCTAAGCCTTTCATCTTTCCGTAAATATCCTGGGGGGGCCGGGGGGCTGGCCCCCCGGCTTCGCGACCCGGACACAAGCGGCGCAGCCGCGTGAGGGGCCGGGGCGCAATCCCTGATCAGCCCTGCAGCATCTTCGCCACGCGCGGCGCGAAATAGGTCAGGATGCCGTCGCAGCACGCCCGTTTGAAGGCCATCAGGCTCTCCAGCATCACCTTGTCGCCATCCAGCCAACCGCGCTCCGCCGCGCCCATCAGCATCGCGTATTCGCCCGACACCTGATAGGCGAAGGTTGGCACGCCGAACCCATCCTTCACCCGTCGGCAGATGTCCAGATAGGGCATGCCGGGCTTGACCATGACCATGTCCGCGCCCTCCATGAGGTCGCGTTCGACCAGGCGCAGCGCCTCGTCGGTATTGGCCGGATCCATCTGATAGGTCTTCTTGTCGCCCTTCAGTGCGCCCGAGGCACCGACCGCATCGCGGAACGGGCCATAGAAGGCCGAGGCATATTTCGCCGTGTAGGACATGATCGCCACGTTCGTGTGCCCCGCGGCCTCCAAGGCCGTGCGCATGGCACCGATGCGTCCGTCCATCATGTCGGACGGGCCCAGGATGTCGGCACCGCAGTCGGCCTGGGCCAGCGCCATCTTGACCAGGGCCTCGACGGTTTCGTCATTCACGATCTCGCCATCGCGCACGATCCCGTCATGCCCGTTTGCATTATAGGGGTCCAGCGCCACGTCGGTCATGATCGCGATCTCGGGCACCGCGTCCTTCACCGCGCGAATGGTGCGATTGGACAGGTTGTCGGGATTCCAGGCCTCTTCGCATTCCACCGTCTTCAGCGCCGGGTCCGTATAGGGAAAGAGGCAGATCGCCGGAATGCCCAGGTCAGCCGCCTCGCGCGCCGCCTTCACCACCCGGTCGGTGGTCAGGCGCGACACGCCGGGCATGGAGGCGATGGGCGTTTCATCGTCCTCACCATCCATCACGAAGACCGGCCAGATCAGGTCGCCGACCGTCAACGTATTCTCCCGCACCAGGTCGCGGATCGCGGGGCTTTTCCGGTTGCGCCGCAGGCGGGTGGCGGGGAAGGGGGCGACGGTACGGCTCATGCTTGGCTCCTCGGAGTTTTCCCCACGTGCTTGCCATGTGCGCGCGCGTATCTCAAGGGCTGGCAAACCCGGCGCCCGGGCGTTAATGTCGCGCCGAAACGACGCCAAGAACAACAAGGGCAGGCACGTGGACTTCTACTCCGCCGTATTCGAGCTGATCGACATGCGATCCTTTTCCAATCTGTGGTATTGGATCGCGCTGGCCGTGCTCTGGTCCTCGGCCAGCCATTGGGTGCTGGGAGTGCCCTACGACATGATCCAGCGCGCCGCGCGTCAGGGCGGCGAGGCTGAACGCGATCTGGAAGACATGGTGCGCATCAACTGCAACCGGCTTCTGTATATCGCCGGGGTGGCCGGGCTGTGGCTCTTGGGATTTGTCTGCGCCGTCCTGACCTCCCTGGTGATTCTGGGGTTCTGGTACTGGGTCGAGTTTGCCCAGGCGGTGTTCTTTCTGGCCTTCCCGATGACCATCGTCGGGCTGTTGTCGCTCAGCTCCGCGCGGATCATTCATGACCAGCAACTGATCGGCGAGGCTCTGCGCAAACGGTTGGTACGCCACCGAATTCAGACCCAGGTGGTTGGCATGATCGCGATCTTCGTGACTTCACTTTTCGGCATGTTCCAGAACATGATGGCTGGCCCGCTGGGAGCAATCTGACATGGCTGGCCCCACCCATATCACGCTCTCGGGTGCGCCCGAGGGGTTCGATGCCCGCCTTCTGCTCAAGGAACTCGATCGCGGCACCGGCCCGGTCATTCACGTGGCGCGCGACGACAAGCGGCTCGCGGCGATGCAGGCCGCGCTTTCGTTCTTTGCCCCCCATGTGCCGGTGCTGAGTTTCCCGGGCTGGGATTGCCTGCCCTATGATCGTGTGTCCCCGAACGCCGATGTCTCGGCCGCGCGTATGGCGACGCTGGCGGGGCTGGTCTCAGGGGCCATCTCCGGGCCCTTCGTGCTGCTGACGACGCTCAATGCCGCCACCCAGCGCCTGCCCGCCCGTGAGGTGCTGCGCGGCGCCAGTTTCGTGGCGCAGGTGGGTTACCAGGTGGACGAAAAGGCACTGCGCAACTTCCTGGTGCGCATGGGGTTTTCCCAAAGCCCCACGGTGATGGAGCCGGGGGACTTTGCCTTTCGCGGCGGCATCATCGACATCTTTCCGCCGGGCGACACGGGCCCGGTGCGGCTGGACATGTTTGGCGACGTGCTGGACGGTGCGCGCCGGTTTGATCCGGTCACACAGAGGACCACCGAAAACCTGTCGGTGGTCGAACTGGCCCCGGTGTCCGAGGTCATCCTGGACGAGGCAGCCATTACCCGGTTCCGCCAGAACTACCGCGTCGAGTTCGGCGCGGCGGGGTCGGACGATCCGCTCTATGAGGCGGTGTCGGCCGGGCGCAAGCATCAGGGCGTGGAACACTGGCTGCCCTTCTTCCATGAAAAGCTGGAAACCCTGTTCGACTACCTGCCCGACGCGCCGATCCTGCTGGATGATCAACTGACGCCCGCGCGGCTGTCCCGTTGGGAAGGCATCGCGGATCAGTATGAGACCCGCAAGATCGCCATGTCCGCCAAGAACCGCATGGACACGGTCTATAAACCCTGCCCGCCGGAACTGCTGTACCTGGACGATCCCGCCTGGGAGGCCGCGCTTGCGGGCCGCCGTGTGGTGCAGACCGTGGCCCTGCCGCAATCGACCGGCGCGGGTGTGCTGGACGGCGGCGGGCGCATCGGGCGCAATTTCTCACCGGAACGGCAGCAGGAAAAGGTCAACCTGTTCGAAGCGCTGGCGGATCACGTGAAGGCCAAGCGTGGGGAGGGGCCGGTGGTTGTCGCCTCCTACTCCGAAGGGGCGCGGGAACGTCTGCAGGGGCTTCTGGCCGACGAGGGCCTGACCGCCACCGCGCAGATCAAGGACTTCCGCGACGTGCCGGATGCGCAGGGCGGCGTCTATCTGGCGGTCTGGCCGCTGGAACACGGGTTCGAAGGTGCGGGCCTGACCGTGATTTCCGAACAGGACGTGCTGGGCGACCGCCTGATCCGCGCGCCGAAACGCAAGCGACGGGCGGAGAATTTCCTGACCGAGGCGCAGAGCCTCAGCCAAGGCGACCTGGTCGTGCATGTCGACCACGGCGTCGGGCGTTACATCGGGCTGGAAACCGTCACCGCCGCCGGCGCGCCGCATGAATGTCTGTTGCTGGAATACGCGGGCGGGGACCGGCTGTACCTGCCGGTCGAGAACATCGAGCTGCTGTCGAAGTTTGGCCATGAAAGCGGCCTTCTGGACAAGCTCGGTGGCGGAGCCTGGCAGGCAAAGAAGGCCAAGCTCAAGGAACGCATTCGCGAGGTGGCCGACAAGCTGATCCGCCTCGCGGCCGAACGCGCCCTGCGCAAGGCTCCCGTCATGGAAGCGCCGCATCACGCCTGGGAGGAGTTCAGCGCACGTTTCCCGTATCAGGAAACCGAAGACCAGCTGTCAGCCATTTCCGATGTGATTGAGGATATCGCCTCGGGCATGCCGATGGACCGGCTGATCTGCGGCGACGTCGGGTTCGGCAAGACCGAAGTGGCGATGCGCGCGGCCTTCGTCGCGGCCATGGCGGGCCTGCAGGTCGCGGTGATCGCGCCCACCACGCTGCTGGCGCGTCAACATTACAAGAGCTTTTCCGAACGGTTCCGGGGCTTTCCCATTCAAGTTGGGCAGCTGTCGCGTTTCGTCTCGCAGAAGGAAGCCAACCTGACCCGCGAGGGCATGTCGCGTGGCACGATGGATATTGTCGTGGGCACCCATGCGCTGCTGGCGAAGGGTGTGCGGTTTGACAAGCTGGGCCTGCTGATCGTCGACGAGGAACAGCGCTTTGGGGTGGGGCACAAGGAACGGCTGAAGGAAATGCGTTCGGACGTGCATGTGCTCACGCTGAGCGCCACGCCGATCCCGCGCACCTTGCAGATGAGCCTGTCCGGCGTGCGCGACCTGTCGATCATCGGCACGCCGCCGGTCGACCGGCTGTCGATCCGCACCTATGTGTCGGAATTCGACAGCGTGACCCTGCGGGAGGCGCTGCTGCGCGAACATTACCGCGGCGGGCAGAGCTTCTTTGTTGTGCCGCGCATCAAGGACCTGCCGGAAATCGAAGAATTCCTGCGCGACCATGTGCCGGAGGTCAGCTTTGTCGTGGCCCATGGGCAGATGGCGGCGGGTGAGCTCGACACCCGCATGAACGCCTTTTACGACGGCAAGTATGACGTGCTGTTGGCGACGACCATCGTCGAAAGCGGTATCGACATTCCGACCGCCAATACGATGATCATCCACCGCGCCGACATGTTCGGTTTGGCGCAGCTTTATCAGATCCGGGGCCGCGTGGGCCGTTCGAAAACCCGCGCCTATGCCTATCTGACGACGAAACCGCGCGTGCCGCTGACGGCGACAGCCGAAAAGCGCCTGCGCGTGCTGGGGTCTCTGGATGCGCTGGGGGCCGGGTTCACGCTGGCCAGCCAGGACCTGGACATTCGCGGGGCAGGGAACCTGTTGGGTGAGGAGCAGTCCGGCCAGATGCGTGAGGTGGGTTATGAGCTTTACCAGCAGATGCTCGAGGAGGCGATTGCCAAGATCAAATCGGGCGAGATGGAAGGCTTGTCGGAGGCCGACGACACCTGGGCACCGCAGATCAATCTGGGCGTGCCGGTGCTGATCCCGGATGACTACGTGCCGGATCTGGACGTGCGTCTGGGGCTGTATCGTCGCTTGTCGGGCCTGTCCACCAAGGTCGAGCTGGAAGGTTTCGCCGCCGAGCTGATCGACCGGTTCGGCAAGCTGCCCAAGGAGGTCAACACGCTGCTGTTGGTCGTGCGCATCAAGGCGATGTGCAAACGGGCGGGGATCGCCAAGCTGGACGGCGGGCCCAAGGGCGCGACGATCCAGTTCCACAACGACAAGTTCGCCTCGCCCGCCGGGTTGGTGGATTTCATCAACGCGCAGAACGGGCTTGCCAAGGTGCGCGACAACAAGATCGTGGTGCGGCGGGATTGGAAGAAGACCTCGGACAAGATCAAGGGCGCTTTTGCCATCGCCCAGGATCTTGCGATGAAGGTCAAGGAAGAGAAGGCAAAGGCCAAGGCGCAGAAATAACGCCCTCCGGTTCCAACTTGCAATATTTGGAATATATAATATATGAGGCGCAACACCACGGAGCGCGCCCATGCAACAGATCATCCTTGTCGTCACCGCCATCGTCTTGGGCCTGGCCACCGGCTATTTGACAGGGGGCTTTGCCTTTTCCTCGGCGGTCTGCCTGGTGGCGGGGATCTTTCTGGTCACGCCGTCGCTGTTCAACTTCAATGTCTCGGACATGCGGTTGGTGACCCAAAAGAAGGGCGCAATAGGTGCGAACCTGTGGATCAACTACCTGCTGATGCCCGCCGCCGCGCTGGTCATAGGGCTTGCCAGCGGCGATCTCGGCATCGCTGGCGCGCTGATGCTGCTGGCCCTGCTGCCGGGCGGGGGCATGGTGATGATGTGGATCAAGACCTCAGGCGCGAACCCCAAGCTGGGGTTCATCCTCTTCATGCTGAACCTGGCACTGCTTTTGCCCGTCACCCTGATCTTTGCGCAATATTACCCGCTGATGAGCGGCTATTTCCCGGCCCCCGACCTGGGCGCGGCCGAGGGCCTGTCCACCGGCCGCGAGGTCAGGCCCTTTGGCCCCTTCGTGATTCTGATCGTGATCCCGTTCATCCTGTCGCGCATTGCCCGCGCCTGGCTGCCGGGCTTGGTGGCCTTCAAGGAGAAACACATGCCGACAATTTCGAAGGCGACCATGTTCGGCATTGTCTTCTACCTGTTCAGCCTCACCACCTCGCAGCTGCTGTTCGAAGTGCCGATCGAGGCGCTTCTGCGCGCGATCCTTGCGACCGGCGCCTTCTACGCCGTGGCCTTTACTGCCGCGCGCTTCCTGACCGCCAATGACGCCGAGGGCCGCGCGGTCTTCTGGCACATCGCCACGCGCTATATCACGCTCGCGCTGATCCTGGCGGTCTTCGTGATCGACACTTACGGGCCGACCTTCATTCTGCCGGTCATGGTCGCCTATTTCATCCAGATTGGCTCGGCTGGCATGCTGCGAACACGCATGCAGGCACGGGCGGCGGCTGTGGCTTAATCCACCGGCTGATCCGGCCCGGCCATTTTCATACCCAACCAGGCCAGCACCGACAGCACTGCCGCCCCGCCGATCATCGGCAGGGGGGTGCCGTTGAAGGCCAGGCCAATGGGCACCGCCAGCACCACGGCGAGCATGGTCGAGGTGGCGCCGATCAGCGCCGAGCCGGTGCCAGCGACATGGCCCAGGGGCTCCATCGCGAGCGCGTTCAGATTGCCGAAGTTGAAGCCGTTCATCAGGAAGACGGTGCAGCTCCAGGCGAAGAAGACCCAGATCTCCCAGCTGCCGGGGATCATGCCACTCCACCAGACCAGGAAGAGCACCGAGGCCAGCACGGCCTGGCTCGCATAGGTGATCGAGACCAGCCGTGACATGCCCATGCGCATGACCAGCCGCGCGTTCAGAAGCGCCGCGGGAGAGGCGATCAGGGTCATGGCGGCGAAGAACAGCGGGAAGTCCTCGCCTGCGCCCAGGGCGTCGACAAAGATCGGTTGCGCGGTCGAGATATAGGCCATGAGCAGCCCGAAGCCCAAGGTTAGCACGCCGATATGGATCACCACACGACGGATCGAGAAGACCTCGCGCACGCCGCGGGCAAAGCGGGCGACGGTAAAGGGTTTCTTGGCCTCCGGCGACAAGGTCTCGGGCTGGCGCGACAGGAACCAACCGCCGACGGCCACGCCCACCAGCATGTAGACCACGAACATCGACCGCCAGTCCCAGGCGTTGATCACCAGCTGGCCGACATAGGGTGCGATGGCGGGCACCATGACGAAGACCATGAAGGTGAACGAGCTGACCCGTGCCATCATGCGGCCGGAATAGAGGTCGCGGGTGATCGCCACCCCCACGGTGCGCGGGGCCGAGGCGCCGAACCCTTGCGCAAAGCGCCAGACCAGCAGTGCGGTCAGGCTGTCCGCCCCCAGTGCGGCCCAGCCCGCCAGCACATACATCGCCATGCCCACCAGCACGACAGGGCGGCGGCCGAAACTGTCCGAGGCCGGACCCATGAAGAGCTGGCCCGCCCCCATGCCCAGCACGAAGGCGCCGATCACCAGTTGGGCGTGGTTCAGGTCATCCGGGCTGAGCTCGGTGCCGATCTGCGGCAGCGCCGGCAGCATCGAGTCGATGGTAAAGGCGAGCGTGGCGAACATCATCGCCATGAGGGCGACGAATTCGACCAGGCCCAGGGGCTTGGTGGGGGCGGGAATACGCATTACGAGAGCTTTCGCTTGAAAAACAAAAACAGGGCCGCGGCCCAGATGGCAAGTTCCGGCAGGAAGGACCAATGCAGGATGAAGGACAGGAGCCAATGGCTTTGCGTGGCGGGCACTGCGACCAGGGTGGTCAGGTGATTGCTGACCGGCCAGGCCCAGGCGATGCCGCCCGCGAATGTGTCCAGCACCAGGTGCAGGGCAACGCCCGCCAGGAAGGCCGCCGCGAAGGGCAGGGCGCCCGGGGCGGCCAGGCGCAGGACCGTCAAGAGGGCCGCGCCGGTCACCAGCCAGAAGGCAGGCATATGCACCCAATAAAGGTGATGGTGAAAGGCGCGACCGTCCACGCCATAGAACCAGATCAGGTCAAAGTCCGGAAAGACCGCGCCCAGAACGGCGGCGCCCATCAACCAGCCCCGCGCCCTGATCCCACGCCCAAGCAGATAGCCGGAGGGCAGGTGGGCGGTGATCATGGCTCCTCGCCGCTTTGCGCCTCAATCTGGGCGGAGATGTCGTCGATCACCTGGGTCCACAGATCCGTGGGCTGCGCGCCGGGCACGACATGCTGGTTGGCGATGACGAAGGTCGGAACCGAGTTCACCCCCTTGTGGCGCGCATCCGCGTCGCGGGCGCGGATGTCATCGGCATCGGCGTCGCTGGCCAGAAGGCGGGTGACCATGTCACCGTCCATGCCGATTTCACCGGCGATGGTGGCCAGCGTGGCGCGGTCGCCAATGTCGCGGCCCTCGTTGAAATAACCCTTGAAGAGCTTTGACACGGCGGCGGTCTGGCGACCCTCGATGCTGGCCCAATGGATCAGGCGGTGTGCGTCCAGCGTGTTGGGTGTGCGTTTGATGGCCTCGAAGTCGATCTCCAGGCCGGAGGCCGCGGCCTCTTCGACCACCGGCATATAGGCCCGCACGGCGCCCTCTTTGCCGCCGAACTTGGCCTCCAGGTATTCGCGCCGGTCCATGCCGCCAGCGGGCATGTCAGGGTTAAGCTGGAACGGGTGCCACTGGATCGTCAGCGGATGCTGCGGACGGGCCTCCAGCGCGCGATCCAGCCGGGCCTTGCCGATATAACACCAGGGGCAAATCGGGTCGGAAAAGATGTGCAGAGGGATCATGTTAGCGCTCCTTTGTCCCTGTCCTATCCGGGATCGGGAGGCGGGGGAAGGCCCGCAATGTGCATGGGCGCGCAGGTGCCTGTGCGCCTTGCAAGCCAAACGCCCAGCCGAGCCCTCAGTTTACCCCGGCTAGAACGCGTTCAACGAAATCGCATCCGTCTTGGGCGCCGAGCGGCGCGCAGGTCAGTTGCTCCAGAATGCCTTGTTCCACGGGCTTGCCCTCCAGCAGTCGTGTCGGGCGTCCATCGACGATCGTAAGGGGAACATCCTCGGGGTTCGCCGGGCGGCGCTCGACAGAGAACTCGGTTTCAACTCCCTCGTTGACCCGAATGCGGAAATTCCAGATATGCGCTTCCGTTTCGTACTCCTCCGCTGCGTAGTGGACATTGCCGCAGGAGCGATGGAGCTGGGCCTGCTCGCAGTCCTGGCCGATGCACAGGCGGACTTTGGGGGCGGAGGCCGCGAAGGAAGGTGAACCGTGGTCCAAACATGCGGCCTGGACGGCGGGGGCGGCCACGGTCAAACCGATCAGCAGGCATGCTGCACCGCGCAGGGCCTTGGCGAAGGATATGTGGCGTAGGGATGTCATTCCCGTTCGAACTCGGCCCGCAGCTCCCGGCGCAGGATCTTGTTGTTCGCGCCACGGGGCAGGGCCTCGACGGGCACGAAGATGCGCGGGCATTTGTAATGGGCGAGGCGTTCGTGGGCGTGGGTGGCGAGCATCCCTTCGTCCACTGGCGCGTCCTCGGGCACGTAGAAACAGGCGATCACGCTGGCATCCGCCTTGACCGAGACCTCGGCGCAGGCGGCTTCATGCACGCCGGGATGGGTGGTCATCGCCGCCTCGACTTCGATCGGTGAAACACGAAAGCCGCCCGCGTTCATCATGTCGTCACCGCGCCCGAGGTAGGTGATCGCGCCATCGGCGGTCATCGACACGGTGTCGCCGGTCAGGAACCATTCGCCGTTGAACTTGGCCCGGGTTTCGTCCGGGGCGCCGTGATAGCCCAGCATCAAGCCGGGATCGCGGTTCGACACCGCCAGGATGCCGGGCGTGTCGAAATCCACGGGGCCATCCGCGCCGATTACCGCAACCCGGCGGCCCACCTGTGGATAGCCCAGCGTGCCTTCTTGGGCCGGGTGGCCCGGCGCGCCGGAGACGAAGGTGGAGCATTCCGACATGCCGAAGGCCTCGTGGATCGGGGTCCCGGTGGTTTTTTCCCAGTTCTTGCGGGTGGTTGCGGGCAGTTTCTCACCCGCCGACAGCCCGTGACGCAGGGCTGGGAAGGTGGGCAGCTCGGCTTTCATCATCTGGCGATAGACGCCGGGGGCTGCGGCAAAGATGGTCGCGCCATGGTTGGCGATCAGCCCCGGCAGGGCGCTGGCAGGCGTGCCCGGGGCCGGGATCAGGGCGGTGGCGCCAACGCTCCACGGGTCCATCAGCCCGGTGCCCAAGGTATAGGTCCAGTTGAAGGCGCCCGCGTGCATCAGCCGGTCCTCGGCGCTGATGCCGTACCAGCCCTGGTGCATCATCTGCCGCGCCCAGATTGCGCGGTGGGCATGGGTCACGGCGCGGGCCACGCCAGAGGTGCCGGAGGTGAAAATGACGTAGGCCGGGCGGTTCGGGTCGCCCATATCGAAGGGTGCGGGCGCGTGGTCAGCCAAGCCATGCAACTCGGCCGAGGTCAGCGTGGCGCAGGGCAGGGGATCGGGCACCGCAATGCGCTCGCCCGCGATCACCAGGGCCGGATCCAGCACCGCGGCCATCTTGGTGATCTCGGGCGTGGTCAGCTGCGACGAGGTCGGCACTGGCACCAGCCCGGCGGCGATGCAGCCCAGGAAGGCCAGTGGGAAATCCACGTTGTTGCCCAGACGCATGAGCACGTGAGACCCAGGCGTCAGCCCGCGCGCCAGGAGCCCGCCTGCGATGCCGCGCACAGCCCGGTCGAGTTGGCTGTAGGTCCAGTGCTCGTCGCCCTGTCCCAGGATCGACAGGGCCATCTTGTCACCCAGGTCCTGGGCATGGGCCAACACATGGGCGGCCATGTTGAACTCGGCGGGCGGCGGGGCGAATGCCCCCTGGTCGAAGATCGCTTCCATGAGGATGTTTTGCCTCCGTCCCCATGTGGTTGCAATAGGGGGGTGAGCGCAAGTATACCCGGGTCCATGGAAAAACCGCATGAACCCAGCCTGATCCGCCTGGCCCGCGAAAGCGGTGAAGAGGCTCCCGATCCGCAGCCCCTGAACCTCGGCGAACGTGTACGCGAGCTGCGCAAATCGCGGGGATGGACGTTGGAACAGGCCGCCTCGCAGGCAGGGTTGGCGCGTTCGACCCTGTCGAAGATCGAAAACGGCCAGATGTCGCCCACATATGAGGCGCTGAAGAAGCTGGCTGTGGGGTTGGAAATCTCGGTGCCGCAGCTGTTTACCGCGCCGAAGGCCGCGCAGGTGTCCGGCCGGATGGCGGTGACCAAATCGGGCGACGGGGCGGCTCATGCGACCGCGACCTATGAGCACGAACTGCTGGGCGGCGCGCTGACCAAGAAAGCGATGCTGCCCTATCGCGCCCGCGTGCGCGCGCGGTCATTCGAAGAGTTCGACGGCTGGGTGCGCCATGATGGCGAGGAATTCCTTTATGTGCTGACCGGCGCGGTGCGGCTGATCACGGAATTCTACGAACCGGTCGAGATGCGCCGGGGCGACAGCGCCTATTACGATGCCTCGATGGGGCATAACGTGGTGTCGATCAGCGAAGAGGATGCGACGATTCTCTGGGTGACCTCTCTGACCTGAATTCGGCCTATTCGGTGACAGGCGCGGGGTCTTCGGCCTGTTCCTGCGCCGGGAACCAATGCCGGGTACGGTTGGCGAAGGCCACCAGCGACAGCATCACCGGCACTTCGACCAGCACACCGACCACCGTGGCCAGCGCGGCGCCCGAGTTCAGCCCGAACAGCGAGATCGCCACCGCCACCGCCAGTTCGAAGAAATTCGATGTGCCAATCATGCAGGCCGGGGCCGCCACGTTGTGTGGCAGGCGCATGGCCTTGGCGGCGCCATAGGCAATGGCAAAGATGCCATAGGTCTGTATCAACAGCGGCACCGCGATCATCACGATGGCCAGCGGCTTGGCCAGGATCGTTTGCGCCTGGAAGCCGAAGAGCAGCACGACGGTGGCCAGCAGCCCAACCACGGACCAGGGTTTCACCCGGGCCAGGAAGGTGCCCACATGTGCCGCATCGCCCAGCGCGCGGCGGGTCAGGATGCCTGCGACCAGCGGCAGAACGACATAGAGCACGACCGACAGCAGCAGCGTCTGCCAGGGCACGGCCACGTCGCTGACACCCAGCAGGAAGGCAGCGATCGGCGCGAAGGCGAAGACCATGATCACGTCATTCACGCTGACCTGGACCAGGGTGTAATTCGCGTCGCCCTTGGTCAACTGGCTCCAGACGAAGACCATGGCGGTGCAGGGTGCCACACCCAGAAGGATCATGCCGGCGATGTACTCTCCGGCCGTCTCAGGATCGACGAAGGGGGCAAAGATCACGCGGAAGAACAGCCAGCCCAGGGCAGCCATGGTGAAAGGCTTGATCAGCCAGTTCACCACCAGGGTCAGCACCAGCCCGCGTGGGCGACGGCCGATGTCCTTGATCGAGGCAAAGTCGATCTGCACCATCATCGGGTAGATCATGACCCAGATCAGCACGGCGACCACCAGGTTCACCCGCGCAATCTCCAGCGCAGCGACCGCGGCAAAGATGCCCGGCGCGAGGTTGCCCAGGACCACTCCCGCAAGGATCGCAAGCCCGACCCAGACAGATAGAAACCGTTCGAAAATGCCCATGGTGATCCCCCTTTGCCCCGCCGTTTACGCAGTCCGGCGAGGCGGGGCAACATTCATGTTTCTGTTACAATTCTACGGGGCGTACCACCAGGTGTCCGGTAGGAAGCCAACCCAGTCGCCATAGACCGGCAGACGCTCGGGAAAATGGATCTCCTTCACATGGGCCAGACGCGAATGATCGGTGTACCAAACCGGGATGACATAGCGCCCGGCAGTGAGCAGCCGGTCGAGCGCGCGGGTGGCAGCGATAAAGCCCTCCTGATCCTCGGCGCGCAGCATCGCGTCGACCATGGCGTCGATGGCGGGGCTGGCAACCCCCATCCAGTTGCGCGAGCCTTCGGTGTCGCGCATGGCGCTGCCCCAATAGAGCTTCTGCTCGTTGCCCGGGCTCAGGCTCAGGGACCGGCGATACCAGGTCATGTCGAAATCGAACGCCTGGGTGCGTTCCTTGTACTGGGCGTTGTCGATCGCGGTCACGGTCACATCCACCCCGGCGGTCTCCAGCGCCTCGACGAAGAGATCGACGATCTGGCGCGTCTCATTCGATCCGGTGGCGATCAGGATCTCGAAGGCGAAGGGCTCGCCCGCACTGTCGCGCAGCTTGCCTTCCTCAAGGGACCATCCGGCCTCTTCGAACAGCGCCAGCGCGCGGCGCAGGTCGCGGCGGTTGCGTTGCGATCCGTCACCCTGGGGCAAGGCATAACCGTCGAGCGCGTCTGCAGGGATCTGGCCCGCGAAGGGGGCCAGCAGCGCGCGCACGGCGCCCTCGGCCGGGTCACCTACCTTCATGCCCAGACTGGAGTTGTCGAAATACGAGCGGATGCGCGGCTCCCCCCCGCCGGTCACGGTCTGGTTGATGAAGCTGAAGTTGAACAGATGCATCACCGCGTCGCGCACGCGGATATCTTCGAAGACAGGGCGGCGGGTGTTCATGACCAAGCCGCGAATGCCGGTCGGGCGCTGGTGCGGCACCTCGTTCATGACCACGTCGCCGGCGGTCACGCGGGCAAAGTTGTAGTTCGTCGACCACCGCGCCGGGTTACCCTCGCGAAAGACCGAGCTTTCCCCGGCGCGGAAGGCTTCGAAGATCACCGTGGCATCGGCGTAGTAATCCACGCGGATGGTGTCGAAGTTGAACTGGCCCCGGCGGGCGGGCAGATCGGCGGCCCAGTAATCCGGGTTGCGGGTGAACTCAATATACCGGCCCGCCTCATAGGCGCCGACGGTATAGGGGCCGGAGCCGACCGGGATCAGATCGAAGCCGGAGGCGGTGAAGTCATGCCCCTCCCACTGGGCCTTCTGCAGCACCGGACGCATGCCCATCAGAAGCGCCAGTTCGCGATCTTCGGTGTTGAAGGTGAATTTGACCGAGCGCGGGCCGGTCTGCTCCATCACCTCGACCTTGTTCCAGGCGGTGTGATAGCGCGGGTGGCCCTGGGTGCCGAGGGTCTCGTAGCTCCACATCACATCCTCGACGGTGACGGGGCTGCCGTCCGAGAAACGCGCCTCGGGGCGCAGGGTGAATTCCACCCAATCGCGATTCGGCCCGACATCAATCGATTCGGCCAGAAGGCCATAAAGCGCGAAGGGCTCGTCCCAGTTGCGCGCCATCAACGTGTCGAAGACCAGGCCCGACAGGTGCCAGGGCGCGCGGCCCTTGTGGATGAAGGGATGCAAGCTGTCGAAGCCACCCCCCTCGGCCAGAACAAGCCGTCCGCCCTTGGGAGCATCCGCGTTGGCGTGGGGGAAGGACACAAAATCCGGTGGCAGCACAGGGTCGCCATACATGGATATGCCATGGGCGGGCTCGGAGAGAATCGCCCCCGGCAACATTCCAAGAATCGCCGCAGCGCCGAAAACTCCGCGCATTTTCGCGAAAAACTCTGATCTCATCTGTGCAACAATCCTCTGTCTGCCCTGTTTTTCTTGAGGCCGAGCCTAGAGTGCCGTCCGTGTGATTTCAAACTTTTAGCTTGGCGTGAGCGGGCGGACGCATTATAAAGAATTCACTGCTCGATAGGTTTCTTGCCTGTATGAAACCTGCCTCAATGACTTAACGCCCGCCTTGTGCGGGCGTTTTTTTTATGGCTGTCAGAGCGGTTTCCCATCAGGGGAAAAGCCCCTGCTGCCTCCCCGAGAATCGCGGGTTGTCCCACGCCGGGTTTCTGGGGTCGGGAAAAGGGCAGGGCCGTTCCCGGCCCCGCCTGGGGAACACTTAGCCGCCATGGGTCAGAATGGTGCCGAAGGACGTGAAGTGCTCGACATCCAATGCGTCCAGTTGCAGGTTCTCCAGCCGGATCGTGTAAAGCCCGTCCTCAGAGGTCCACACCACATGGTTGCCGACCTGTTCAGCGCGATCCAGGAACAGGTCATATTGCTCTTCGGCGGTGGTCGGGGTGACATAGTCGATGCTGAGCATGTCTTCACCCAGGGTGAAATCCCTGACCACGGCCTTGCCCGGCGCCTCGGGGGCGAACACGAAGGTATCCGCGCCTGCGCCGCCCTCCAGCCGGTCGCTGCCACCGGCTGTCACGAGGATATCGTCACCGGTCCCGCCGTACATCTGGTCATTGCCGAGATACCCAGCCACAAGGTCCGCGCCATCGCCGCCAATCAGCTTGTCATTTCCCAAACCGCCGAGCAGCAGGTCGTCGCCAGCGCCGCCATCAAGCACATTTCCGGCGTCATCAAGCCCGCTGTCATCTCCGCCATAAAGCTGATCATTGCCATCGCCGCCGTTCAGCCGGTCCGCACCGTCACCACCGTACAGCAGGTCATCGCCCTCGTCCCCGCGCAGCCGGTCGTCGCCACCGCCGCCGATCAGGACGTCATTGCCGGCTCCGCCTTTCAGAAGGTCATTGCCGGCCTGCGGATTGACCTCGTCGTGATAGCTGCCATCCTGGTCGTCGCCCCAGAGGATATCGTCGCCCGCATCGCCCTTGAGCGTGTCATCGCCGCTGCCGCCGACCAGCGTATCGTCACCTGTGCCGCCCGAGAGGCGATCCGCATCGGCTCCGCCATAGAGCTGGTCGCGATCCGCCCCGCCTTGCAGGTTATCGGCGCCGTCATTTCCAACCAGGATGTCTTCGCCCTTGCCGCCGACCACGCGGTCGTCCAAGGCGGAGCCCACGATCGTGTCATTTCCGTCCTTCGCCACCACGTCGAGCGCGCCGCCGCCCCATCCTTGCATGTAATCATCCGCTCCGCCCAGGATCAGGCGTAGGCCCGGCAGAGCCTCGGAAAGGTGGTAGATCGCAAACTGACCAAACCAGTCCACCTCCAAGGCATTCAGTGCGGCCACATCCGTGACCGGCAGGGCGGTCACCTTGATCGACGTGGGATAACCGGTGCCCAGGGTGGGATCGTGGCTTTCCTCGATCCGTTTAACCGTGCCGCCGGTGGGGTATGGGGAAACAGCGGCCCCCTCCGGGTCCAGCGTTTCGTAAGTCAGATCAGTGCCGTAAATCGTGGTTCCGCGGAAAATCCCGTTCTCGTCGTAATAGCCGAAGCGGAACCGGGTCGCCGTGGCTTCGATGAACTCATAGTCCATATTCATGTCCTTTGCTCAAAACTCGCACAGGTAGAGCAATAATCGCGGTAAGGTTGAGGTGCAAGGTTCCATTTTCCCGCAATCGCACTGGCCAAGCCCGACCGGGCCGCTATGGTGGGCTCAACCGATTTCACAGCCTATTCACAGGGGAAAAGACATGTCGCTGAAGGGAAAAACCGCCATTATCACCGGGTCGAATTCGGGCATCGGTCTGGGGGTCGCGATCGAGCTGGCCAAGGCCGGGGCGGATGTTGTGCTGAACTCATTCACCGACCGCGACGAAGACCACGCCCTGGCGGCGCAGATCGGCGCCGACCATGGCGTCAACGCGCGGTACATCAAGGCGGACATGTCCAAGGGCGAGGAATGCCGCGCCCTGATCGAACGGGCGGGCACGTGTGACATCCTGGTCAACAATGCGGGCATCCAGCACGTGGCGCCGATTGACGAGTTCCCGAGCGACAAGTGGGATGCGATCATTGCGATCAACCTCAGCTCGGCCTTCCACACCACCGCCGCCGCTCTGCCGAAGATGCGGGCGGCGGGCTGGGGCAGGGTGGTCAATATCGCCTCTGCCCACGGGCTGACCGCCAGCCCCTACAAGAGCGCCTATATCGCGGCCAAACACGGTGTCGTCGGGCTGACCAAGACCACCGCGCTGGAGACCGCCGAGGAGGCGATCACTGCCAATGCGATCTGCCCGGGCTATGTGCTGACCCCGCTTGTCGAGGCGCAGATCCCCGACACGATGAAGGAATACGGCATGGAGCGCGACGAAGTGGTGAAGAAGGTCATGCTGGCGCGTCAGCCGTCCAAGGAATTCGCCACGGTCGAGCAGATGGGGGGCACGTGCGTGTTCCTATGCTCGGACGCTGCCGCACAGATCACCGGGACGACGATCAGCGTCGATGGTGGTTGGACCGCTCTGTAATCGGTGGTCATGGTTGAAATGGAAAACGCCCCGTCTTTCGACAGGGCGTTTCCACGTTCATTCGGTGCGCTTTAGCGCTCCATGACCGTCTCGCTGCCGCCTGAAAGGGCCACGCCCAACAGCAGGATCAACAGGATCGGGATCAGGATCCCGGCAGAGCTTGTCGTGGCCGCCTCATCGACGATCACAACCGGCTCGACAATCGGATCAACCAGCGCGCCCGCCATTGCGGCCGAGCCGCTGACACCCGCCAGTGTACGCAAGTACAAGTTTCTTCATGTCATGTTGCTACGCTACAATCAGCCCGCTGAGGACGAGCTGCTCTCGCCGCCACCTGCCAGGGCCACGCCCAGCAACAGGATCAGCAGGATCGGAATCAGGATCCCCGCAGAACTAGACGTGGTCGCCTCTTCGACGATCACGACCGGCTCGACAATCGGATCAACCAGCGCACCAGCTTGTGCGGCGCTTGCGATGGCAGATGCAGCTGTGGCTGCGATAACCAGTTTCTTCATCTTATGTCCTCTTCTTTAAATCAAGTCGGCGGCGGGCTGCTCTCGCCGCCACCCACCAGGGCCACGCCCAACAGCAGGATCAGCAGGATCGGGATCAGGATCCCGGCGGAGCTTGTCGTGGCCGCCTCTTCAACGATAATCACCGGTTCCACAATCGGGTCAACCAATGCGCCAGCCTGAGCGGCTGTGGCTGCGCTGGTTGCAAGCACTGTTGCAAGTGCGAGTTTCTTCATGGCTAGTCCCTCCTCTTAGCCTGTTCACATATCCATCGTGCTGCCGCTGCTGCTGCTGCCGTTTGTCAGGGCCACGCCCAACAGGATCAGCAACAGGATCGGGATCAAAATCCCGGCGGAGCTGGACGTGGTCGCCTCCTCAACGATCACGACGGGCTCCACGATTGGATCCACCAAGGCCCCAGCCTGTGCAGCAGAGGCCGCAGTCAGCGCAAGAACCGTTCCAACAATGATGTTTTTCATCTCACTTCCCCCTTCTCGTAACTGGAATGCTAACAGGGAAAGGAACTGTTAGGGAAAAAAATCCGATCAGGGCAGGTAGGGGTGCAGCAATTTTGCCGCAATGGCCCACATGACAAGGCCGATGATCACGTCCAGAACGCGCCAGGCGCGGGGGCTTTGCATGATCGGGGCAAGCAGCCGTGCACCGTATCCAAGAGAGAAGAAGAAGGTGAAGGAGGCTGTGACCGCGCCGATGCCAAAGGCCCATTTCAGTGCGCCCTGCGCAAAGCCGGTCGAGATCGCACCGATCAGTCCCAGCGTGTCCAGGTAGACATGCGGGTTCAGCCAGGTAAAGGCGGCGGCGATGGCGATGGTCTTCTGCAAAGATCGGCCTTGCCCCTCGATCTGCATCGCGTATTCGCCGAGCCAGGCCTCACGAAACCGGGTCAGGCCGTAGACGATCAGGAAGGCGGCTCCGGCAAGGCTCATCACCATCGGCAGGGCGGGCAGGGCGTTGACCAGCGCGGCAAACCCTCCAACCCCGGCGGCGATCAGAAGCGCATCGGAGGTTGCGCAGAACAGGCAAAGCCAGAACACGTGCTGATGCAGAAGCCCCTGGCGCAGCACAAAGGCATTCTGGGCGCCGATGGCCAGGATCAGGGAAAACCCGGTGGCGAAACCGGTCAGGCCAGCTCCGATCATCGCGCGTTATTTCCCCATGATACCATTGGGTTGCGAGGGGTCTTTCGGGTTCGGATAGACCAGGCCAGCCGAGATCACCAGCTTCGCCGCATCCTCGACGGACATGTCCAGCATGATGACCGAATGCTGCGGCACGAACAGAAGGAACCCGGAGGTCGGGTTCGGCGTGGTGGGCAGGAAGACCGAGATCACCGGCTCGTCCACCGGAATGCGCTGGTCGATCTCGCCCTTGGCATTGGTCGAGACGAAGGCAATCGCCCAGATCCCCTTGCGCGGATATTCCACCAGGCAGGCCTTGTCGAACTTGGTTTCGGTCTGGGCAAAGACCGTCTCGGCAATCTGCTTGATGCCGTTGTAGAGCGACCGCACGACCGGCATGCGATCCACCAGCCCCTCGGCCCAATGCAGGAAGCTGCGGCCGATGAGCCCTTTGGTGACCCAGCCCACCAGCACGGTGAACAGAAGGAACAGAACCACGCCCACGCCGCGCACGTTCACATGGACCTCTTCCTCGCCGAAGATCCACTTGAACCATTCCTTGTCGCCGAAGAAGCGGTTGATCAGCTCATCCGGGTGATAGGCCCCGGGCACGAAGGGAAGGACCCAGCTGTCGATCCAGCCTACGAAGGTCCAGATCATCCACATGGTGATCGCAATGGGAACCACGACGACGAGGCCGGCCAGGAAGTTGTTCCTGAGGCCAGAGAAAGGGCGCCAGCGGCGACGGTGGTGCGGTTCGTGCTCGTCCATGGTCTTCTTTTTGATGATCGTCCGCGCGAATGTAGGGGCTCCATGCCCCCACGGCAATGGGCGATTGGGATGAATATAGCGTGAAATCAGGGCGTTTCGATCAGCCGTGCCGCAATTTGTGCCGCCAGGGCCGCATTGTTCCTGACCAGGGCAATGTTGGCGGTCAGCGAGGCGCCGTCGGTGGCGTGGAAAATGTGATCCAGCAGGAAGGGCGTGACCTGTTTGGCGGCGATGTTCTGATCCTCGGCGGCGGCGAGGGCGGCGGTGATGACCGGGGCCAGGGTCTCGCGCGAAATCTCGGCTTCGGCCGGGATTGGGTTCGCCACCAGCTGACCGCCCGGCAGGCCCATGGCCGCGCGCATCCGGTGGGCGGCGGCGATCTCAAGCGGTTCGTCCATGCGCAGGGGCGAGGGCAGGCCGGAGCTTTGCGACCAGAAGGCCGGGAACTCGTCCTGGCGGAAGGTAATCACCGGCACGCCGGAGGTTTCCAGCACTTCCAACGTCTTGGGGATGTCCAGGATCGCCTTGGCGCCTGCGGCCACGACCGTGACGGCGGTCTGGGCGAGTTCCGACAGGTCGGCGGAGATGTCGAAGCTGCTCTCGGCCCCGCGATGTACGCCGCCGATGCCGCCGGTGGCAAAGACCTCGATCCCCGCAAGCCGCGCGGCGATCATGGTGGCGGCCACGGTGGTGGCACCGGTGCCACCCGTGGCGATACAGGCGGCGAAATCGGCGCGGCTGAGCTTGGCCACGCCGGTGGCCTGGCCCAGGCTGTCCAGTTCCGCGCCGGTCAGGCCCACGTGCAGTGTGCCATCAATGACCGCCATGGTGGCAGGCACCGCGCCGTTCTCGCGCACCGTGGCTTCGACCAGGCGGGCGGTTTCGACGTTCTGCGGAAAGGGCATGCCATGGGTGATGATGGTGCTTTCCAGCGCCACGATGGGCAGGTTGTCAGCCTTCGCCTCCATCACTTCAGGGGCGAATTTCATTGGCACATTCGGGGGGGTCATGCGTCTTCTCCGGAGACATAGCGCGCGGCGGTTTCCAGCGCGAATTCAAGGGCTTCTGGCGCGGACTTGCCGCTGATTTCCGCCGCGATATGCGCGGCCATGAAGGTGTCGCCCGCGCCGGTGATGCGTTTCACCTCAACCGCGGGACAGGGGGCAACGATGACATCGCCCTCGCGGCCTTCGGCGCCGTGACCACCGCCGTCGGTGACCAGCACCCGGGTGGCGCCTGCGGCCAGCAGGGCGGCGGCGGCGTCTTCGGAACTTGCGGGGGTGGTGTCGGTCAGATACCCGGCCTCTTCGCGGTTCACGTAGAGCGTGGCACCCGGGTGGCCCATCAGCGGGCGCAGGCGGCGCGCCTTGCCGGGGCTGGCAGGCGCCACGCGCAGGTCGGCGGCGGCGAAGCTGGGGCGCTGCGCGATATCGCTCAGCAGATCCACGGTCAGGTTGCCGTCGAGCGCAATGACACCGGAATAAGGCGCTTGCGGGCTGCCCAGGGTGCCGTTCTCCAATGGTTCCAGGATGGCGTCGCCTGCGGCCTCCAGCGAATGGGCATCTGCGACGGCGGCGATCAGCCCCTCGGGGCCTTCGATTGCCATATAGACATCAGTGGGTTGCGAGGAGACATGCACGTGCTCGGTCACGAGCCCCAGGCGCCCACAGCGGGCCAACAGGTCGATCCCGTCATGATCGTCGCCAATGGCGGTCAGGAGCGCCGGGGTCAGGTCAAACCGGCGCAGGGTCATGGCAATGTTCATCGCCACGCCGCCGGGCAGGCGGGTAATGCGGCCCGGCTCGTCCGAGCCCACGCGCATGGAATGCGGCGTGCGTCCGATCACGTCCCAAAGGACGCTACCGATGCACAGGATGTCATGTGTCTTGTCCATGCGGTCTTGTGGCAGGGGCAGGGGGCAGGTGCAAGGGGGTGGAAGCAGCGGGGCGGCGCCCGACCCTGGGTGGGCGCTTGTGCAACTGATCTGACTTGCATGGGGTCAGCCAAATCCGATACCTCCGTTCGTGCTGCATCGTTGCAGTGCGCCCTCCCGTGGGGAGGGTCGGGCGCCGCCCCGCTGCGCGGTGCGAAGTGGTATCTTCGCTGACGCTCGATCTGTCTTCCCTCAAAGGGGTTGCAAACCCCGCCGATCCCTTGTATTGCGCGCCTACTTCGCAGGTGGGGTTTGGGCCTTACGGGGAGAAATCCCGTACAGGTCCGCCGGTTGGACATCCGTCCTAGCACCCCACCGAGGCCCAAACCGGAAAGGAAATGGATATGGCGCTTCCCGAATTCACTCTGCGTCAGCTGCTGGAAGCTGGCGTTCACTTTGGTCACCAAACCCAACGCTGGAACCCGCGTATGGGCGAGTTCATCTATGGCTCGCGCAACGGGATCCACATCATGGACCTGACCCAGACCGTGCCCATGCTGGACGCTGCTCTGAACGTGATCCGCGAAACCGTCGCCAAGGGCGGCCGCGTGCTGTTCGTCGGCACCAAGCGTCAGGCCTCGGGCCCGATCGCCGACGCCGCCGAGAAATCGGCCCAGTACTTCATGAACCACCGCTGGCTGGGCGGCACCCTGACCAACTGGCAGACCGTGTCGCAGTCGATCAACCGTCTGAAAGCCTATGAAGAGCAGCTGGCCTCCGGCGCCGAAGGCCTGACCAAGAAAGAGCGTCTGGGCATGGAGCGCGAGCACGCCAAACTGCAGGCCTCGCTGGGCGGTATCGCCGAGATGGGCGGCACCCCGGACCTGCTCTTCGTCATCGACGTGAAGAAAGAAGAGCTGGCGATCAAGGAAGCCAAGAAACTGGGCATCCCGGTCGTGGCCGTGGTCGACACCAACTGCTCGCCCGAGGGCGTGGATTACATCATCCCCGGCAACGATGACGCCGCCCGCGCCATCGCGCTGTACTGTGACCTGGCCTCGCGCGCTGCCCTTGACGGCATGAGCGCCCAGATGGGCGCCGCCGGCATCGACCTGGGTGCCCTGGACGAGGCCCCGGTTGAGGAAGCCGTCGCCGAAGAGGCCGCCGAGGCCCCGGCCGAAGCCTGATCGGCTTTCGTCACATAACTGATACCGGGGGCGGGCACACCGCTCCCGGACACTCGAATTTCAAGGAGACACGAGATGGCTATCACCGCTGCACTCGTCAAAGAACTGCGTGAATCCACCGGCGTTGGCATGATGGACGCCAAGAAAGCCCTGGTCGAGAACGACGGCGACATGGAAGCCGCCGTGGACTGGCTGCGCACCAAGGGCCTGGCCAAGGCCGCCAAGAAATCGGGCCGTGTGGCCGCCGAGGGCCTGGTCGCCGTCGCCGTGACCGGTGGCAAAGGCGTCGCCGTCGAGGTGAACTCGGAAACCGACTTCGTCGCCAAGAACGGTGAATTCCAGGACATGGTCGGCGGCATCGCCACCGCTGCCCTGGGCGTGGCCGACGTCGAAGCCCTGAAGGGCGCCGACCTGGGCGGCAAGTCCGTCGAAGCCGTGCTGACCGACAAGATCGCCACCATCGGCGAGAACATGACCCTGCGCCGCATGGCGTCGCTGGAAGGTGAAACCGTTGTCACCTACGTGCACAACGCCGCCACCGCCGGCATGGGCAAGATCGGTGTTCTGGTCGCCCTGAACGGTGGTTCGGAAGAGTTCGGCAAACAGGTCGCGATGCACGTCGCCGCCGTGAACCCGGCCTCGCTGGGCGAAGCCGACCTGGACCCGGCCGTGGTCGAGAAGGAACGCACCATCCTGACCGAGCAGGCCCGTGAAAGCGGCAAGCCCGAGAACATCATCGAGAACATGATCAAGGGTCGGATGAAGAAGTTCCTGTCGGAAGTGACCCTGCTGGGCCAGAACTTCGTCATCAACCCGGACCTGACCGTCGAGGCCGCCGCCAAGGAAGCCGGCGCCGAGATCACCGGCTTCATCCGCATGGAAGTCGGCGAAGGCATCGAGAAGAAAGAAGAAGACTTCGCTGCCGAAGTGGCTGCGGCCGTCGCCGGCTCGTAAGCCGAAATCTTCAAATTCGGGCAGGGCAACCTGCCAACGGAACGGCGCCCCTCGGGGCGCCGTTTTGCTGTGTAGCCTCTCGAAAAGGATCCTGCGGACGGGGCAGGGGACAAGGAAAAGGGCGCCCGCGGGGAGGGGCGCCCTGATACTTGTCACGACATTCACATAGCAAAACGGCGCCAGCGGGGATGCGAAGCGCCGTTTTTCCGGCAACATGCGGGACAATGCATGTCACCAGAGAGATTTTTGCGGGCATGTCCGGTCTAAACACTCCTTCCATGCCTGCACCCGGTTGCCCGGCAGGGTGAACATTCCCTGTAATCTCAAGGCGTCCACCCCATGTTCCCAGGCTAAGCCACCACTCACGGAACGGTTGAAACATGCGCTTTTTGGGCGAATTTTGGAAGTCAGGATTACCTTACCTCGGATTTTCGCAACAAACTGGAAAGTGGTGGAAATCCACCAAAACCCCTATCCGAAGGGCTAAGAGGCGAGTTGCAGATGCAGAAAAGGCCCCGCTTGGGGGCCTGTTCAACTCGGTTCAGGGCGGTGTTCAGAGCCGCATCAGAACGTATAGATCTGGTTCAGAAAGGATGCTTTCAGAACCGCCTGGGCGGTGGTCTCGACCCCGAGCTTTTCCCTCGCCAGACGCAGGTGCTTTTCGACCGTGGCCGTCTTCACGCCCAGGATCACCGCAATGTCCTGGTTGGTCTTACCATCTCCGACCCATTCCAGCACCTCGCGCTGCCGATCTGACAGGCGCGGCATGACCTTGTCATGGGGCAGGGAGATGATCTTGAGATGAACCACGTTGTTCATCGCCTCGATCTCACGCCCGTGTTTCTCCCAGATCGCATCGACCTCGTCCTGAGAGGCACCGGGCGCACCGGCCATGGCAATGACGCCCTTGGCGCGGCTGGTGCCTTCGGCAAAGCAAATGGTATAGCCAGCCGTCACGCCGAATTCCTTGTTCACGGCAAGGACTTCACGCTCTTCCGGTGTCAGATCGTCCATCACGCTTTTCACGAAATTCCAGCTGCACGAACCGGTGAATTCGCGCGCCCAGCGGACCATCGGAGCTTTGACATACAGTCCGTCCTCGATGAACCGTTTGAAATAGCCCGGATCGTGATTGGTCAGAAACAAGCTGTCCTCACGCGGACCGGTAGGTGAGTTTGGCGTGGTGTAGCGCGTATAGCCGTAGATCAGCCGGGGAAAGCCGTATTCCGCCATGGCGCGACAATGAAGATCCCAGACTTCTTCAAGATTGTCGCTCTCATAAATCTCTTTAAGAAAATCAAGCATCATGTTGATTTTCCGAGATTTTTGCAAGATGCACCATCATGGCGCGCATGGCCAGTGGATAGCCTTCGGGACCGAAGCCACAAATCTGGCCGACGGCCACCCGCGCAATATAGCTCTTGCGGCGGAACTCTTCCCGGGCATGGATGTTGGACAGGTGAAGCTCGATCATCGGGATCTCGGCTGAGGAGATCGCATCCATCAACGCAATAGACGTATGCGTATAGGCTCCGGCATTCAGGATGATCCCGTCGTGCAATCCACGTGCGGCGTGGATGGCGTCGATCAGAACGCCTTCGTGGTTCGACTGCACACAATCAACCCGCGCACCCAAATCCTCGGCCACCTGACGACAGGTGTCCTCGATCTCGGCCAGAGTGGTGTGGCCATATACTTCGGGCTGCCGCTGACCAAGAAGGTTCAGGTTCGGCCCATTGAGAATGAGCAAAGACGTCATAATATTGTCCCTTGTTCCCCAGAGGGTTTTATCCTCGAACCCGTGGCACTGTCGAGCGGGAAACAAACGGAAAAGGCGATGGCGTTGCGAAAATGATCGCATAGGGTTGCAAAGCCGCTGGCTTTTGGTGCCGGGCGCCGCAAGCACATGGGTTGTAGGTCGGGGAAGGTAGTAGAGCTTGTCGCGTTTTAGAGGCATCGTTAGTTCACATAATATGGATTATGCGACAAATGGCTGCTCAGCGGGCACATTCTAAACTGGGAAGCGACTTTTCCTCTATCCTACTGGAAAGTCAGGAGAACAGTTTATGAAACGAACCGAGCTAAATCTAGCCGAACGGCGCAAAATCGAGGACCTTTTGCATAGGAAGGTAAAAGTCGCCGAGATTGCGCGCCAGATCAATCGCCACCGTGCGACTGTCTATCGTGAGATCAAACGCAATTTCTTCAAGGATGAAGAGTTGCCTCAGCTCAATGGCTACTACGGGATGCTTGCCCAGAAATCGGCGGCTGATCGCCGTGCAAGACGTCGCAAACTGGTGCGTATTCCTGAACTCCGGGAAGCTGTGATAGGACGGCTCCAAGAAGGTTGGTCACCGGAACAGATTGCAGGTCGTCTAAAGCTTGAAGGTCATGCAACGACCGTCAGTCATGAGACGATTTACGCCTATGTCTACAGCCCAGACGGTCAATCACAGGCGTTGGCACGTTACCTTCCAGAACGGCGGAAGAAGCGAAAACCGCGCTATTCTCGCACACCTCGCGGCATGATGTTCCCGCTTGAAAGATCGATCCACAACAGGCCTGAGTACATAAAAGAACGTTCAACTTTTGGGGAATGGGAAGGTGATCTTATGATTTTCCGGCAAGAGCACGGGAAAGCAAACGTCGCATCGTTGGTCGAACGGAAGACCCGCTTTGCAGTCTTGTTCCGCAACAATGATCGCAGTTCGAAACACTTCATGGCGAAACTCATGAACGTAATGGAACCCCTGCCCCAGATCGCGCGCCAGTCTATTACTTTTGATCGCGGAATTGAGTTCTCGGGATGGCGAAAGCTGGAATCAGGAATTGGAACGAGCGCCTGGTTCTGTGATCCGCAGGCCCCATGGCAAAAAGGCTCGGTTGAGAACCTGAACAAACGGGCTCGAAGGTATTTGCCGCGCGATACCCCGATCGCGGCGCTCTCAAATCGCGACATGAAGGCGATTTGTGACCGCCTGAACGGAACACCAAGGAAATGTCTTGGGTGGCGAACGCCAACAGAAGCATTCACCGAAGAACTGAGAAAACTTGGATAACAAGAAATGTCGCAACCTAACTTGAGTTCACAGGGATCGTGGGCTATTCCGAAAAGACCGTCTTCCCCTCTCAATTCGTCAGCCGTGCCGCCGAACATCACTGTGACCTCGACATGTCGCGGACCATGGTTCGGGGTCAGGGGCTGCTGACGGATGACTTCGGGACACTCGACCAACAGGCCTGCCGCCGCCTCCTGCGCGAGGCGCTCGGGGTCGAGGAGGACGCCTTTGTCGTGCTCAATGTCGGCACCATAGACATGCGCAAAGGCGCGGACATGTTCGTGGATATCGCCAAGCTCTTCTTCGATGGCGAGGCGCCTTCACGGCCGGTCTATTTCATTTGGCACGGCGCGCCGGACGTGCATTTTCACTATGCCAAGGACTTCATTGCCCGCCACGGTTTGGAAGATCGCGTAAGGCTGCTGCCATCGACCTCGCAGATCGAACAGGTCTTTCTGGGCGGGGATCTGTTCCTGCTGACCGCCCGGGCCGATCCGTTTCCCTGCGTCATTCACGAAGCCCTGGCCTGTGGCCTTCCAGTGGTGGCCTTCCGCAACGGCGGTGGCGCGCCGGAGCTGATTGGCGACGATTGCGGCGCCATCATCGAAATGGGTCACCTGCCGGAGGCCGTCGCGGCCATTCGAAGCTACCTGGACGCGCCCGACCTTCTGGCCGAACAGGGGCGCGCGGCGCGCCGGAAGATTGCGCAGAGCTGGGACTATGCCTCCTATTGTGCGGATGTCTACGAGGTGATCCGGGACAGCGCGAAATCCGTTCCTCCCGGCGGGTGGCCCGTTCTGACCCCATCTGCGCCGGAGCCCCACCTGATCGCCATGCGCGGTTGCCTGGAGGATCTGGCCCAGCTGCAAACCATGGGGCTCGCGCACCTGGATCAGGACTGCCTGGTCGCCCTGATCGACGGGCGGTTTGGTGAACAGGCCGATGAGGTCGTGGCGGCCCTGCGGGCGCTGGGGGTTCGCTATCACCTCTGCCAGCCTGCCGAGGACACCGATGCGGCCCGAGCGACCCGCCTGAGCGCTTTTCTGTCGAACCCGCGCCCGAAACGAGTGACATTCATCAACACGTTGCAGCTGCTTTCACCCGCGCAGCTGCGCCCCCTGTCTATCCCGAAACAGGCCGTGGTGACCGGTGCCGGGATCGGCGCAACCGCGCTCTATGCGCGTCTGACCAGCCTGGATCACCTGTATCTGACCGATCCGGCCCTCGGCGAAAAGCTGATCTGGATGAACCCCATTGCGCGCGACATCATCCGCCCCATACCCGAAACCAACCCGGTTTCCCCGACCAAACGGAGCTGACATCATGAACCAGCAGACCCCTCTGACCGAACAGCTGGAGGCTCTGGGCCCCTGGCACCACCGGATCGCCCTGCAGGACGGCGTGGTCACGCAATCGGCGTCGCAGACGACCGCGACGGGGCAAAACATCATGTCCTACGAGCCGAAACGCGCCGTCGACCGCATCCTTGGGCGCATCTTTCCAGACGGGTTGCAGGGGCGTTCGTTCCTGGACTGCGGATGCAATGCCGGGGGCGCAAGCTTTGCTGCACAGGATCTTGGGGCCGGACGGATCTATGGTTTCGATGCCCGCGCGCATTGGGTTGACCAGGCCCGCTTCGCGCTGCAAAACCGCACCGACACCGGAGCGGACATCCGGTTCGAGGTCGCGACCCTGGAGGCGTTGGAAGGTCACGATCAGGACTACGATATCACCTGGTTCAGCGGGCTGTTCCAACATCTGCCCGACCCTGTTGCCGGGCTTCAGGCTGCTGCAGATCGCACGCGGGAGCTGTTGGTCGTCAACACCCCCTGCCTTGCGACCGATCTGGATATGAAGGAAGAGCCGACGCTGCTTTTGCAAAAGCGCGACACCGCGCATCCCCTGTCCGGCATTGACGGGCTGGGCACGCTGCCCAGCGGGCCCGTGGTGCTCAAGGGGATCCTGAAATGGCTGGGGTTTGGCGAGGTCAAGACCTACATGTGGCACCAACCGGGTGACGCGGGTAGCACGGTACGGCGCGGACGCATCGCCCTTGTGGCCGCGCGAACTCCAGGGCTGCTGGATCAGGTGCCGGACCGGAACAAGCCCACCTTGTCTTCCTGAGCCTGTCGGCGGAGCGACGAGCCCCATTTTGGTCAGAGACCTGCGCACCCAAGTGGGGGGTGTCAGGGCCTAGAGGTTCAAGGCCCTGACGCACGCAGGCTGCGCATGTTACGAGCGCAACCGCTCTCCCGTGTCATTGAAAAACAGCACCCTGTCCTGCGTCACGCTGAGTGTCACCGTCTCACCTGGGGTGATATCGTGCTGGCCAAAGAGGCGCAGTGTCATCTGTGTGTCGCCAATGCTGCCCACCACGTTCGTGTCCCCGCCCAGCTTTTCCACGTGGCGCACCTGAACGCTCAGGGGACCCTTGGGATCAAGCGTTAGATCCTCGGGCCGAACCCCCATGGTCCGGCTGTCGCTTTCCTGCATTAGGGCGGCGGGCAGAAAATTCATTGCCGGTGAGCCCAGGAAGCCCGCGACGAACTGGTTCGCGGGGTTGTTGTAAAGCTCCATCGGGCTGCCAACCTGTTCGACCCGCCCGTCGCGCAACACGACAATCTTGTCGGCAAGCGTCATCGCCTCGGTCTGGTCATGGGTCACGTAGATCATCGAAGCGCCCAGATCCGCATGCAGCTTGGCGATCTCAAGCCGTGTGTTCATGCGCAGGGCAGCGTCCAGGTTGGACAGCGGCTCGTCAAACAGGAACAGTTTCGGGTGGCGCACGATGGCGCGGCCGATGGCAACACGCTGGCGCTGACCGCCGGACAGTTCGGACGGGTAGCGGTCCAGATACTCCTCGAGGTTCAGCATCCGGCTCGCCTCTGCCACGCGCTGGTCGATGATTTCCTTGGACTGCTTCTCCTGTTTCAGGGCCAGAGACATGTTCCCGCGCACGTTCAGATGCGGGTAGAGCGCATAGCTTTGAAACACCATCGCGATGCCGCGTTTTGACGGCGGGGTTTGGTTCACGTGTTCGCCGTCGATCCAGATATCGCCGGAGCTGGCATCCTCCAGCCCGGCAATCACCCGCAGAAGCGTTGACTTGCCGCAGCCGGAGGGGCCGACGAAGACGACGAACTCACCCTCTTCCACCTCGATATTGATATCCTTCAGAACATGCACCTTGCCGAAGGACTTGTTCACGTTTTCTAGGCGAAGGGCGGTCATGGGGTGGTCTCCTCAAGACTGACGGGTTGACCGGTGCGCACGCTTTCATCGGCGGCCAGACAAATGGCCAGCGATTGAACCGCATCCCGCATGTGCCGGGTCAGGTCGATATCTTCATGAATGGCGCTGAGCATGTAGGCCTGTTCGGCATCACATAGCGCCTGGTGGCCGGGTTCATCCGGCAGCTGGATCAATTTGTCGCCGTCCGGGCGATGCACCAGCAACCCGCCCACGCGGGTGTGGCCGTCCACGTCGGATGACCCGGCCTTGTCCGCCTCGGTGATCGAGACGGATCCGGCGGGCGACACAACGTCTTTCACGAAAAAGGCGGTTTCGGACATCATCGGCCCCCAGCCGGCTTCGTACCAACCGACCGAGCCATCATCAAAGACAACCTGGAACTGGCCGTAGTTGTACAT
The DNA here is from genome assembly GCF_965228805.1 of Aliiroseovarius sp. Classification (NCBI taxonomy): domain Bacteria; kingdom Pseudomonadati; phylum Pseudomonadota; class Alphaproteobacteria; order Rhodobacterales; family Paracoccaceae; genus Aliiroseovarius; species Aliiroseovarius sp. The sequence continues at coordinate 3,245,502 of NZ_CBDDIE010000003.1, forward strand.
ATCCGGCGCAATCTCGTCCGACAGGCGCAGGCCCATGCCGTTCACGCGGACCGGGCGCGCGTCAGTGATCTGGCACCAGACATCGACGTAATGCACGCCGCAATCGACGATCGGCGCGGTGGTCTGCATCAGCGCCTTGTGCGTCTCCCATTCCGCGCCCGAGCTTTGCTGGTTCAGGTTCATGCGAAACACGTAAGGGCCGCCCAGGGCGCGGGCCTCTTCGATCAGGCGCACCCAGCTGGGGTGGTGGCGCAGGATGTAACCCACGACCAGTTTGCGTTCCAGCCGGGTCGCCGCATCCACCACCCGGCGTGCATCGTCCAGAGTCGTCGCCAGAGGCTTTTCGACAAAGACATGCGCGCCTGCCTCCATCGCAGCCACGGCGAAATCCGCGTGGCTGTCGGAATAGGTGGCGATGACCACGAGGTCGGGGTGAGTGGCGTCCAGGGCCTCGTGGAAATCGGTGAAACAGGGATAGGTCGCCAAGTCGGGATGACCCACCTGCCCCGAGCGGTTCACCAGCCCGACGATCTGAGCCTCCGGATGGTGATGGTGGGCCAGCGCATGGCTCAGCCCCATGTTGCCCAGACCGGCAATCAGCACACGGGTCATTTGACGGCTCCTGACGTAATGCCGCGGATCAGCTGGCGTGAGAAGATGACGTAGAGCACCAGCACCGGCAGGATCGCCATCGACAGGGCCGACAGGACCGCGTTCCAATCGGTCACGAACTGGCCGATGAAGACCTGGCTGCCCAGGGTCAGGGTCTTGGTTTCCTCGGCCGGAGCCAGGATCAGCGGGAACCAGAGGTCGTTCCAGATCGGGATCATGTTGAACACTGCGACCGTCGCCATGGCCGGGCGCACCAGTGGCAGCACCAGCTTGAAGAAGATCGTGTATTCACTCAGCCCGTCGATGCGGCCCGCGTTCTTCAGGTCATCGGACACCTGGCGCATGAATTCGGACAGGATGAACACCGCCAGCGGCAGGCCCTGCGCCGTATAGACCAGGATCAGCGCCCAGAGCGTATTGACCAGCCCGGTGGCCACCATCATCTCAAGGATCGCAACGGTGCCGATGCGGATCGGGATCATGATCCCGAGCGCCAAGTAAAGCCCCATCAGCGTATTTCCCTTGAAGCGATATTCGCTGAGCGCAAATGCGGCCATGGCGCCGAACAGCAGCACGAAGGTCAGCGAGGCGACCGTGACGATCAGCGAGTTCTGGAAGTAGAGGAAGAAATCCCCCTGTTTCATCACCGTCTGATAGCCGATCATCGAGAAACTGTCGGCATCGGGCAGAGACAGTGGCTCGCGGAAGATCGCCTTACGGCTCTTGAAGCTGTTGATCAGGATCACGAAGACCGGGAACAGCGCAATCAGCGTGTAGAGGATCAGCGCGCCGTGCATGGCGGCGGTGTTGAGCGGGTTTTGACGTGCTTTGTTCATCCGTTCGCCCTCACAGCTGGTACCGGCGCATCCGGGTCTGGATGCCGAAGAGGTAGATGCAGACACCCAACAGGATGATTGCGAACATGGCCCCGGCGATGGCCGACCCCATATGCGGGTCGCCCAGTTGCAGCTGGAAACCAAAGAACGTCCGGTACATGAAAGTGCCCAGGATATCGGTCGAGAAATCAGGGCCAGCCAGCGCACCTTGGGCCGCATAGATCAGGTCGAAGGCGTTGAAGTTTCCCACAAATGTCAGGATCGAGATGATGCCGATCGACGGCAGGATCAGCGGCAGCTTGATCTTCCAGAACGAGGACATGCCAGTGATCCCGTCGATCTCGCCCGCTTCCAATAGCTCTTCGGGGATCGACAGAAGGGCGGCATAGATCAGCATCATCGGGATGCCGACGAACTGCCAGACCGAGATCAGCGCAAGCGTGGTCAGCGCGTATTCCTCCTTGCCCAGCCAGGGGGCGAAGAGCGACTTCAGACCGACCGCATCCAGCATCCCGGGCGCGATGCCCCAGATCGGCGACAGGATCAGTTTCCACGCAAAACCGACGATGACGAAGCTCAGGATAGTCGGAATGAAGATGGCGGACCGGTAGAGCGCGGCGAAGCGCAGGCGCGGGTGGCTCAGGATTGCGGCGAGCGCAATGCCGATCGGGTTCTGCACCAGCATGTGGATCAGGAAAAACCAGAAGTTGTTCCCCAGCGCGTTCCAGAACTGTTCGGACCAGATCGGGTCGCCAAACAGGGTGCGGAAATTTTCCAACCCCACGTAGACACGCTCCTGATCAATGCGGCTGTAAAGCGCCAGGCGCAGCGTGTTGAACAGGGGGAAGATCATCACCGCCGTGTAGACCAGCACCGCAGGGGCGAGGAATACGGCGATATGCCAGCGGATGCGGGGCTTGGACATGGGGGGCTCCTCAGGTTCCCCGGGCGCCTTGGCGTCCGGGGAAAGTCGTTTTACACCAGTGATTTACTGCTGCGGCTCATACCAGCTGGACAGGCCATCCTGCAGCTTCTGGCCCAGCTCGGCCGGTGAGGACGTGCCCTTGATCGCGGCGACCGAGGCGCCCCAGGTGTCGTTCTCCAGGTTCGGCGTGCCGCGCGACAGGATCTGGTAGGTCGAACGAATGGTCGACTCACACTCGCCGCGCCAACTGACGAATTCCTTGGCCAGCGGGTCCTGCATCTCGACCGGCGTGTTGGACAGCGGGAAGAAACCCGGCAGCGCATTGCCGAAAATCGAGGCGAACTCCGGCGAGGCGACCCAGGCCAGGAAGGTGCGCGCAGCCTCGGGGTTGGTAGTGGCCGCGTTCATGCCGATGCCGATATCCGTGTGGTCCGAAATATAGCAGGTGTCGCCCGCGGCCTGTACCGGCGGCTTGAAGGCGCCCATTTCGAAATCGGCCAGGGCGTTGAAACCCGAGATTTCCCAGCTGCCCGCGGGATAGATCGCCGCGCGGCCCAGGGTGAACAGGTTCTGGCTGTCGGGATAGGTCTGCGCCTCATACCCGTCGCCCAGATAAGGAGCCCATTTCGCCAGGGTCTCATAGGGCGCAACCCATTGTTCGTCGGTCAGCTTCTGCTCACCGGCGATCAGCGCCAGGCGTCCTTCTTCACCCTTCCAGTAGTTCGGGCCGATGTTGTTGTAGCCCATCGTGGCCGCTTCCCACTGGTCGTTGGTGCCCATCGCCATGGGGATATAGCTGCCATCCTCGCGGATCGTCTCCAGCGCGGTGAAGAACTCGGCTTCGGTGGTCGGCACCTCGATGCCAAGCTCGGAGAAGGCGTCCTTGTTGTAGATGAAGCCGTGAATGACCGAGGCCATGGGCACACAGAAGCTGGCCGAGCCGTCATCGGTCTGCCAGGCGGATTTCGCCACGTCCGAGAAATTGCCCATCGCTTCCATGTCGTCGAGGTCGGTCAGGTGCCCGGCCTCGAACAGCGCCAGAGAGGCATCGAACGGCCGACAGGTGATCAGGTCTCCGGCGGACCCTGCTTCGAGCTTGGAGTTCAGCACCGCATTGTATTCTGCGGGCGCCGAGGGGGTGAAGCGCACCTTGATGCCGGGATGTTCGGCCTCGAACGCCGGGATGATCTGTTCCTGCCACAGGGCCAGGTCGTCATTGCGCCAGCTTTCGATGGTCAGCGTAACATCCTGCGCCAGCGCGCCGGTGGCCGTCAGCGCCGTACAGGCCAGGGCCAGGGTCGTCAGTTTGGTTTTCATGGTTTCCTCCCAGGGTTATTGGTTTTCGGTCTGTTGTTCTGCCACGCGGGCAAGGGCGGGCCGGATGTGTCCGCCGGTTTCCTCCAAGAGCTCTGTGGCGGCTTGGGCATCACGTGCCCCCGCGGCCAGCAGGATGGCCGGCTTCACGCGACCATCGGTCTGCGCCAGGGCCGCTTCGGCGGCCGCAGCATCCACGCTTGCAACCTGCGTCACGATCCCCCGCGCACGTTCGCGCAACTTGGCATTGTCGGCGGTCAGGTTGACCATCATGCCGTCATGCACATGGCCCAGGCGCACCGCCATCAGGGTCGACAGCATGTTCAGCGCAATCTTCTGCGCCGTGCCTGCCCCCATCCGGGTCGAGCCCGAGATCACCTCGGGCGGAGTTTCAAGCAGGATCGCCACATCGGCTCCCTCCAGCAGCGGCGCGCCCGCATTGTTGGCAATGGCGATCACCGGGGCCCCTGCCCTTTGCGCCAGGCGCAGCGCTTCAAGCGTGTAGGGCGTCGTGCCGCTGGCCGAAACTGCAATCACCGTGTCGCACGGGCCAAGACCTGCCAGCCCCGCCTGCAGGCCGGCCGTGTCATCTTCGGTATCGCCGGGCATCACGACCCCGGTCGGCATGCCGCCCGCCATATGGATGCGGATCTGCGCGGGTGAGATCGAAAAGGTCCCTCCCAGCTCCAATGCATCCGAAGCCGCCATCAGCCCCGAGGACCCCGCCGCTGCGTAGTGCAACACCCCACCTTCGGAGATGGTGCGCGCCATGAGAGTGGCCCCGGCGCAGATCGCGTCACGGGCGCCCGCCACGGCGGCGGCGGCGGCGGCCTGTCCCTGCGCCAGGATGGCAGCGACCTCTTCGATCGGACGGTTATCCAGTCCGATCGCCGCCTCATGCAACTGTTCCGTGGTTCTGGTCGACACGCGAATCCCCCTTTGAACATCAGGATACCTTTTAGATACCATTTGTCTACCATTTTGTCATTTCGCACTCATGGAAGCGGCGAGGTCCTCCGATTTGGGGTAGGAGATCGCCAATTTGGCCTTTCATTTTCTTAATAGGTATTATATAGGTATTTTCATGACGAATGCGAAAACATATCCAATCATCGCGGTGGATGGCGGTGGCACGCGTTGCCGGATTGCCCTGAAACGCGGGCAGGACACCACGGTGGTTGAGACCGGATCCGCAAATGTCACCAGCAATTTCGACGGTGCGGTTGCAGAGATTGAGGCAGGCCTGAACGCCTTGGCCGAACACAGTGCAATGTCCCTGCCCCGCCTCACGGCAATTCCCGCCTATGTCGGCCTGGCCGGAGTGACCGGTCCAGCGATTGCCGAACGTCTGACCCAGGCTCTGCCCTTTGACCGCGTTGTGGTGGAGGATGACCGTCCCGCAGCCCTACGCGGTGCCTTGGGGGCGCAGGACGGGTTCGTGGCCCATTGCGGCACCGGCTCCTTTATCGCAGCGCAGATCGACGGCCAGCGGCGCATTGTCGGGGGCTGGGGGCCGGTTCTGGGCGATCCGGCCTCGGCACAATGGGTCGGACGGCATGCGCTGAGCTATACGCTGGACGCCGCTGACGGGTTGGCGCCCAACACCGGCATGGCGCAGCATTTCCTGTCGACCCTGGGCGGCACCGCCGGGGTCGTCGCCTTTGCTGCAAGCGCCCGCCCGGCCGATTTCGGTGCGCTAGCCCCGGTGGTCACCGACCACGCCGAGGCAGGTGATGCGCTGGCAATTGCCCTGATGGGTGACGCGGCCGGACTGCTTGTGCGCCTCCTGACCAAGATGGGCTGGACCCCTGGCAAGACCATCTGCCTGACAGGTGGGATCGGGCCCTCATATGCCACCCACCTGCCCGCGCAGATGCAAATGGACCTGAAAGCGCCCCTGGGCGAGCCCCTGTCCGGCGCCCTGTCGCTGGCACGCGAGTTTTCGACGGAGGTGACCCTTGAACGTGGCTGAATACCTGGACCCCGACGGCTGGTTGGGCCACAGCGCCGGACCGCGCTACGTGCAGCTGCGCCGCCGCCTGGAACGCGGGATCGAAAGCGGCGACCTGCCGCCCGACAGCTCGCTGCCCCCCGAACGCGAAGTGGCCGATATCACCGGCCTGTCGCGTGTCACCGTGCGCAAGGCGATCCAGGAACTGGTCAAGCTGGGTCTGGTTGAACAGCGCCAAGGCTCGGGCACATTTGTACGTGCGCCGGTCGCGAAGGTCGAACAGTCATTGTCGCACCTGACCTCGTTCACCGAGGACATGCGGCGCCGGGGCCTGGACACCACGTCGAAATGGATCGAACGCGGGGTCTTCATGCCCTCGCCCGAGGAAGTCATGGCTCTGGGCCTGTCGGCGGGCGACAGCGTCTCGCGCATTTATCGCCTGCGCGAAGCGGGCGGGCAGCCGATGGCGCTGGAATGTGCCTCCTTGCCGATCGACATCCTGCCCAACCCGATCGAGGTCACGACCTCACTTTACGAAGTGCTGGAACGTAGTGGAAACCGCCCGGTGCGCGCGGTGCAGAAGATCTCGGCAATCAATCTGGAACCGACCGAGGCTGACCTGCTGGGCGTGGCCGAAGGCACCGCCGGGCTGCGCATCCAGCGCACCTCCTACCTGGACAGCGGGCGGGTGGCCGAACTGACCCGGTCGATCTATCGCGGGGATGCCTATGACTTCGTCGCCGAATTGCGCCTGTCCAATTGACCTGCCCAACTGACCCGATACATCTGCTCAAACCGAAAGCTGCCCGACATGACCACTGAGACCCAAACGCGCATGCGGCGCGAAATCGACGAAATCCCCGATGCGGTGGAGCGGCTGCTCAGCCAAGGCGCCGCCACCGTGCGCGATATGGCCGACCAGATCCGCGCCCACGATCCACGCCTGCTATTGTCGGTGGCGCGCGGATCGTCGGACCATGCCGCGACCTATCTGAAATACGCGAGCGAGCTGCTGCTGGGCCTGCCCATGGCCTCGGTCGGCCCGTCGATCAAGTCGATCTATGACGTGGACCTGTCCGGCGCTGGCGCGCTGTGCCTGTCGGTCTCGCAGTCGGGCAAAAGCCCAGACATCGTCGCCCTGACCGAAGCCTTTACCCGCACCGGTGCCTATACGGTGGCGATCACCAACCATGACGACTCGCCGCTGGCGAAGGTGACCACCGCCACCCTGCCGATCCACGCGGGGCCGGAGTTGAGCGTGGCGGCGACCAAGACCTTTGTGACCTCCCTGGTGGCCGGGCTGTGGCTCCTGGCAGAGTGGAAGGGTGATACCGAGCTTCTGGCCGCCATCCGCGCCCTGCCCCCGCAACTGGCACGGGCGACCGAATGTGACTGGTCCGCTGCCGCCGAGGCAATTACCGGCCAGTCCCTCTTTACCCTCGGGCGCGGACCCAGTTGGGCGATCTCGAACGAGGCCGCGCTGAAATTCAAGGAGACCAGCCAGATTCACGCCGAAAGCTATTCGGCGGCGGAGGTGCTGCACGGCCCTGTCTCGATCGTCGAGCCTGACTTCCCGGTCATCGCCTTCGCCGCGCGTGATGCGGCCGAAGACGCGGTGGCGGAGGTTTGTGACGCACTGGCTGATAAAGGCGCGGCGGCCTTCGCAACCACCAATCGCGTCACCAGGGCGACCGCCCTGCCGAATGTGGCAACAGACCACTGGCTAACCGATCCGATCACCTCGATCGTGTCTTTCTATGGCATGGTGGAAAGCGTCGCCGCGCGGCGTGGGATCAATCCCGATGCCCCGCGCCATCTGAAGAAAGTGACCCAGACGGTATGACCCGCCCCAGCCTCCTCTTTCGCAATGGTCGCATCTTTGACGGCACCCGTTTGCTGGACGGTCATGTGGCCGCTTTCCGGGACGGATGCCTTACCGCGCTGGTGCCCGAGCGTGAGGCGCCGCAGGCAGAGGAGGTCGTGGATCTGGCAGGCGACATCCTGTCACCGGGCTATGTCGACCTGCAGGTCAATGGTGGCGACGGGCTGATGCTGAACGATGCGCCGGATGTCGCGACACTGACCCGGATCGCTCAGGCCCATCGACGGCTGGGCTGCCGCTGGATCCTGCCCACATTGATCACCGATACGCCAGACAAGACCCGCACCACGATCGAGGCGGCAAAGACCGCGATCCGACAGGGTGTCGATGGCATCGCCGGGCTGCATCTCGAAGGCCCCCATCTGTCGGTGACACGCAAGGGCGCGCATGACGCGACCCTGATCCGCCCGATGGAACCAGAGGATCTGACAGCGCTCTGTGACGCCGCCCGGGCCCTTCCCGCGCTTATGGTCACCATCGCGCCGGAAAGCGTCACGCCAGAACAGGTCAACACGCTGACACAGGCCGGGGCCGCGGTGTCACTGGGGCATACGGATGCGGATTTTGACATCTGCACAGCCCATATCGCGGCTGGCGCCCGCTGCGCCACCCATCTGTTCAACGCGATGAGCCAGCTGGGCAACCGCGAGCCGGGGCTGGTCGGTGCGGCCTTGTCCTCAGGGCAGTTGTCCTGCGGGCTGATCGCCGATGGCATCCATGTCCACCCGCAGAGCATGCGCGCGGCCTTCGCCGCGAAGATCGGTCCCGGCGGGATCTTTCTGGTCAGCGACGCCATGGCCGTGGCGGGCACCGAACTGGGTGAGTTTCACCTTGAGGGGCGCCTGATCCGCCGCGAGGCAGGTCGCCTGACCTTGGAGGATGGCACCCTTGCCGGGGCCGACCTGGACCTGACGCAGGCTTTGAATGTGCTTGTGAACCGGGTCGGAATTCCCCTGGACCAGGCCCTCGCCGCCGCCACAACACTCCCGGGCCGACTGATCGGGCTGGACGTTGCCCTTGCCCCTGCAAGCGCCAACCGGATTGCGGACGTTATCCGCATCTCGCCCGACCTTCGCCACTGCGCCCCCGCTATTTGAACCGGTTCAGGCAGATACTGGTATTGGTATCCGCAACCGACGGCAGGCGTCTGATCCGGGCCAGCACCTCGTCCAGACGCGGCAGGGAAGATACCTGGATGTCCAGGTGAAAGTCGAAATCGCCGTTGACGGCGGTCAGGGTTTCGACCTCATCCATGGCCTTCAACTTGGCAATCACCTGACGGCTGTCGCCGGTGGCAAGCTTGATCATGACCACCGCCTGGATCAGAGCGGGGCTGTGCCCCTGCCCCGGCGCGACGGTGAAACCCGCGATGACCCCGTCGGCCAGCAACCGGTCGATCCGGTTCTGCACGGTGGAGCGCGAAACGCCAAGGCTGCGTGCCAGTTCCGCCGCCGGGCTCCGGGCATCACGATTCAACAGGCGCAGCAGCTCGCGGTCCGTATCATCCATCGAATTCTCCCTTATCACCGTCAACGTGATCGTATCGCGTAAATTCTGGCAAATCGAGTGATCAACCAGCCTATTCGTCAATCCTAAACCGTGCCAGCCTTCCTTCGACAGGAGTGAAAGGAAAGCCAATGAAAGTCACCGTATGCCAGTTGGACCCGCGCGCGGGCCATCTGGAGGACAGCCTTGCCGGTCTGCAGGCGCATGCTGCTGCAGAGGGCAGCGATTTCGTGCTCCTACCCGAAATGTGCTTTGCCGAGTGGCTGGCGGCAAATCCGGTCACCTCGCAGGAAGCCTGGGAAAAGGCCGTCGCGGCGCATGACCGTCACATTGCCGCGCTGGATCAGCTGGGAGCCAAGGCCGTGATGGGCACCCGCCCGATTGTCACCGCCCAGGGCAGCCGCAGGAACGAGGCATTTCTGTGGACCCGCGAGACCCCCGCCCCCACGCCGGTGCACCAGAAATACTACCTGCCTGATGAGGAGGGGTACTGGGAGCACAGCTGGTATGATCGCGGTCCCAAACAGTTCGACATGGCACGTGCGCTTGGGGCGCGGATCGGGGTGCAGATCTGCACGGAGATGTGGTTTTTTGAATGGGCGCGTCACTATGCGGCGTCGCGGGTCGATCTTCTGTGCGTTCCACGTGCGACCCCGCATGGGTCGGTCCAGAAATGGCTGGCCGGTGGGCAGGCCGCGGCAGTTTGCTCGGGCGCCTATTGCCTGTCGTCGAACCTGTGGGCGCCCCCCGGCGAGGCGGTCAACGCTGGCGGACTGGGCTGGGTGGTTGATCCCGAGGGGGAGGTCCTGGCGACGACGGACAAAGACAGCCCCTTCGCCACGGTCGAGATCAACCTGACATTCGCCCGGGCCAGCAAGGTGACCTATCCGCGCTATGTACCCGAGTAGACAACGCCGCCCCCTGCCTCTTGTGTTTCGTGCAAGTTACGGGTGCGAAATGGGGCGCAGCGCATAGCTGTCGCCCCTGAAGCCTTGCCCTATCCCAGGGCGTAGCCCGTGCCACGCACGGTGCGTAGCGGGTCTTCGCCGCCGTGCTTGCACAGCGCCTTGCGCAGGCGACCCACATGCACGTCCACGGTGCGCGTGTCGACATAGACGTCGCGCCCCCAGACCCGGTCCAGAAGCTGTTCTCGCGACCAGACGCGGCCGGGTTTCTCCATCAGGGTCGTCAGCAAGCGGAACTCGGTCGGACCCAACTTGATCGCCTCGCCGCCACGGGTCACCCGATGGCTTTCGCCGTCCAGAACGATGTCTTCGAACTCCAGGCGCTGGCCGACCGCAGCCGGGCGGGTGCGGCGCAGTTGAGTGCGGATTCGCGCCATCAGCTCGCTGACCGAGAACGGCTTGACCACATAGTCATCCGCCCCGGTTTCCAGGCCGCGTACGCGATCCAGTTCCTCGGAGCGTGCCGAAAGCATGATCACCGGGATCGCGCGGGTCTCCTTGCGGGTCTTCACGCGGCGGCAAATCTCGATCCCCGAGACACCAGGCAGCATCCAGTCCAGCAAGATCAGGTCGGGCATGACCTCCTCGACCAGGATCAGGGCGTCATCGCCGTTCTCGGCCATCGCCACCTCATAGCCTTCCGAGGCCAGATTGTAGCGCAGGATCTCTCGTTGGGCAGGCTCATCCTCGACCAGAAGAACGGTGGGCGTTTCGGCACTCATGTCAGTCGTCCGTATCCTCGACATCGACCAGCTCGGCGAGGTCGTAGTTCGCCGCGGTCGCCTTGGGGCGCGCCTCGTCGGGCAGCTCGCCGGACACCAGGTAGATCACCTGATCGGCAATCGCCGTCACATGGTCGCCCATGCGTTCAATGTTCTTGGCGATGAAATGCAGATGCATGCAGGCGGTGATATTGCGCGGGTCTTCCATCATGAAGGTCAGGAATTCGCGGAACAGTGCGTTGTACATCTGGTCGACTTCCAGGTCGCGCTGACGCACGTCATGGGCCATGTCCAGGTCTCGGCGCATATAGGCGTCCAGCGCATCGGACAGCATCAACTGCACTTCCTTGGCCATGCGGCGGATGGCGCCGCCGGCCCCGTCGATGGGCTGCATGTGCACCAGCACCGTGGTGCGTTTCGCCATGTTCTTGGCATAGTCGCCGACCCGTTCCAGGTTGCCGGCAATCTTCATCACCGTCAGCACCGTGCGCAGGTCCGAGGCGGCGGGCTGGCGCAGGGCCAGCAGCAGCGCGCTTTCCTGATTGATCTGCTCTTCCAGCGCGTCGATGGCCTTGTCGGCGGCGCGCACCTGTTCAGCAAGCTCCTCGTCGCGGCGTTTCAGCGACTTGGCCCCGTTGCGGATCGCGTCTTCGACCAGGCCACCCATCTTCATCACATGGGCCTGGATTGCCTCCAGGTCGCGGTCGAAGGCGGATGCGATATGTTGCTCGTCCATCATTGTTCTGTGCTCTCCTGCCTCAGCCGATCCGGCCGGTGATATAGCTTTCGGTGCGCGGATCCTGCGGGTTGGTAAAGATCTGCGAGGTCTCGCCGAATTCGACCAGGTTGCCCAGGTGGAAGAAGGCGGTCTTCTGGCTGACCCGCGCGGCCTGTTGCATCGAGTGGGTGACGATCACGACCGAGTAGCGCTGGCGCAATTCGTCAATCAGCTCCTCGACCTGCGCCGTCGCGATCGGGTCGAGCGCCGAACAGGGCTCGTCCATCAACAGAACCTCGGGCTCGGTCGCCACGGCGCGGGCGATGCACAGGCGCTGCTGCTGACCGCCCGACAGGCCGGTGCCCGGCGCGTCCAGGCGGTCCTTGACCTCATCCCAGATCGCACCACGGCGAAGAGATTTCTCAACGATTTCATCCAGTTCCGCCTTGTTCTTCGCAAGGCCGTGGATACGCGGCCCATAGGCCACGTTGTCATAGATCGACTTGGGGAACGGATTCGGTTTCTGGAACACCATGCCCACCTTGGCGCGCAACTGCACCGGGTCGACGCGCTTGTCATAGATATCCTCGCCATCCAGCAGGATATCGCCCTCGACCTTGCAGATGTCGATCGTGTCGTTCATCCGGTTCAGGCAGCGCAGGAAAGTCGACTTGCCGCAGCCCGACGGTCCGATGAAGGCGGTCACGGTCTTGTCCTCGATCTCGACATTGACGTCCTTGATCGCGTGGTTCTCGCCGTAGAAGACCTGCACGTCCTTGGCCAGGATCTTGGTATCGTGCATGTTGGCGGCCCTTTCGATTTTGCTCATATGCGTCATGGTGGCGGCTCCTTACCAGCGGCGCTCGAACCTGCGGCGCAGGATCACGGCGATGATGTTCATGGTCATGAGGAACAGCAGCAGGATGATGATACCGCCCCAGGCGCGTTCGTAATAGGCGGGATCGGCCCGCTTGGCCCATTCGTAGATCTGTGCCGGCATGGCGGAGTTCGGGGACATGAACCCCTCGATGATACCGCCGGGATAGTTCGATGCGATGTAGCCGACCATGCCGATCAGCAGAAGCGGCGCGGTTTCGCCCAGGGCCTGCGCGAGGCCAATGATGGTGCCAGTCAGGATGCCGGGCATCGCCAGCGGCAGCACGTGGTGGAACACGGTTTGCATCTTCGAGGCGCCCACGCCCAGGGCGGCCTCACGGATCGACGGCGGCACCGATTTCAACGAAGCACGGGTCGAGATGATGATGGTCGGCAGGGTCATCAGCGTCAGCACCAGGCCACCGACCAGCGGCGCCGACTGCGGCAGGTGGGCGAACTGGATAAACACGGCCAGGCCCAGGATACCGAAGACGATCGACGGCACGGCGGCCAGGTTCGAGATGTTCACTTCAATGAGGTCGGTGAACCAGTTCTGCTTGGCGAATTCTTCAAGGTAGATCGAGGCCGCCACACCGATGGGCAGCGACAGGGCCAGCACCACCAGCATCATGAAGAACGAGCCCAGCATCGACACACCGATCCCGGCCTGTTCCGGACGGCTTTCCGAGGCATCAGCGCCGGTGATGAAACCCAGGTTGAAGCGCTTGGCGACCACGCCCGCATCGCGCAAACCATCAACCATGTCCAGGTGCACCGGCGTCAGGTTCTTGTCGCGGGCCAGGCTTTCGCGGCTTACGCGGTCCTTGAAATAGCCGTCCACACGAGACGAGGCCAGCAGGCGGAAGGTCACGGTCTCGCCAATCATGTCCGGGTTTGCCAGGACGTAGCTGCGCACCTGGTTGGCGGCCCCGGCGCTCAACAGTTTGCGCAGGTCCTTGCCCTTGGTGAACGGGTTTTCGACACCGGCGTCCTCGGCCGCACGCTTGATCGCGGCGTCCAGCAGCGGGTTGTAACCGAAGGTGGTGACCTTGGCCATTTCCTCGGGATCGCGGTTGCCGTTCTTGTCGAGCTTGGCTTCCAGAAGCTCCACGTCGAGCGTGATGAAAGTCTGTTGGAAGGCGCCGACACCCTTGAAGATGATCGAGCCCAGAAGCAGCACCAGGAACACCAGGCCCGTCGCGATGGCGATGATGCCATAGGCACGAAAGCGGCCTTCGGCGGCATTGCGGCGCTTGGTGCGCGCGTCTACCGTCAGCAGGGACGACTTGGGCGTGGTCGCGGGCGCGGGCGCCGCGTTGGGAAGGCTTGCGTCGCTCATTCGTATTGCTCCCGGTATTTGCGCACGATGTAGAGCGCGAGGACATTGAGGCCGAGGGTCAGGGTGAACAGGGTCATGCCCAGGGCAAAGGCCACCAGCGCCTCGGGCGAGGCAAAGTCGCTGTCGCCGGTCAGCTGGCTGACGATCTTGGCGGTGACGGTGGTCATGGCGGCGAAGGGGTTCAGGTCAAGCCGCGCTGCGGCCCCTGCCCCCAGCACGACGATCATGGTCTCGCCGATGGCACGCGAGGCGGCCAGAAGGATCGCGCCGACAATGCCCGGCAGGGCGGCGGGCAGCACCACCTGGCGCACGGTCTCGGACTGCGTCGCACCGAGGCCGTAGGAGCCGTCGCGCATCGCCTGCGGCACCGCGTTGATGATGTCGTCAGACAACGAAGAAACGAAGGGAATGAGCATGATGCCCATGACCAGACCGGCAGTCATGACCGAGCGCGTGCCCTGCATCCAGCCCAGCCCATCGGCGCCGAAGACACCGACCAGCATCGGGCCGACAATGGTCAGGGCAAAGAGGCCGTAGACGATGGTGGGAATGCCCGCGAGCACCTCCAAGAGCGGTTTCGCGAAGGCCCGGGTGGCGCGGCTGGCGTATTCCGACAGGTAGACGGCGGCAAAAAGGCCGATCGGTACCGCCACCATGAGCGCGATGATCGAGATATAGATCGTGCCCCAAAGCAGCGGCAGGATGCCCAGGTGTTCCGAGCCGCCGCGCCCTTCCGGGCTCCAGGTCGTACCGAACAGGAAATCGCCCGCCGGGAACAGGCCGAAGAAGTTCACCGTGTTGAAGATCAGCGACAGCACGATACCGACCGTGGTCAGGATGGCGATGGTCGCCGCCCCGATCAGCAGGGTCAGGATGCCGCTTTCCACCAGATTGCGTGCCCGCAGCGTGGCCGATGTCATGCGCACGGCGGTGATGAAACCAGCCAGACCGGCGGCCAGCACCAGCGCAGTCATGACCCAGTTGCCAGTGCCCGTCATGGTGCGCATCTTCTGCGCGGCGGCCAGCACCTCGGGCGCGACCTCGCTGCCCAGGGCCACGCCGACACCGCCCAGAAGTTCGCGCAAGTCGGTGGTTGTGGTGTCCAGGGCGCGGGCGTCAGCGGCGCTCAGCGCCCCCTGCCCCACGGCCAGGTCCAGCCCTTCGGCGACACGGCGCACGTCGGACATGATCAGGTTCAGCTCGCCGTCATCGGCAAACATGCTCGCCGGGATCTCGCCCGAAGCCCGGGAGTCGATCACCATCGGCTGGGCCACAACCCAGATCCCCAAGAGCAGAACGGCCGGCACGAAGGCCAGCATGGACACGTTGAAACCGTAGTAATTGGGCAGCGAATGGAGCTTGCGCACATCGCCGTCGGCGCTGGCCAGGGCGCGACTTCGGCCAAGGAAGAACCCCAGTCCGGCAAGGACAAGGAGGAGGATCAGGAGCCAGGAAGCTGACATGAGGTGCTCGCTTGGTCGAAGGGAAGAAGGGGTGGATGGCGCGAGCGGTCCCGCGCCATCCGAAAGGGTTTATTTGGTCTCTTCGGCGGCCACGGCAGCCTGGGTGGCAGCCAGTTCCGGATCCGACACCAGGCCGTATTCCGACAGCGGACCGTCGGGGCCGGCGATCTCGTCAGCGACGAAGAACTCGGCGTATTCCTTCAGGCCCGGCACGACGCCGATGTGGGCGGCCTTGACGTAGAAGAACAGCGGACGCGAGACCGGGTATTCGCCGGTGGCGATGGTCTCGGTCGAGGGGGTCACGCCCGACATGGTGGCAACCTGCAGCTTGTCGGTGTTGTTTTCGTAGAAGGCCAGGCCGAAGACGCCGATACCGTCCTTGTTGGCTTCGATCGAGGCCAGGGTCTCGGTGTAGTCGCCGTCGATGTCGACCGACACGCCGTCGGTGCGCAGGGCAATACAGGCTTTCTCGGCGGCCTTGCCGCGGGCCTTGTCGGTGTCGCCTTCGGCCATCGCCAGGAAGGCGTCATAGGCGCCGGTGGCTTCACAGCCAGCCAGGATCACCTTGTCTTCGAACACTTCGCGGGTGCCGTGCTTGGTGCCCGGAACGAAAGCGGCCAGGGCCTGCGCCGGGAAGGCCGGGTTCACGTCGGCCCAGGTCTTGTTCGGGTTGTCGACCAGGTTGCCGTCAACCAGGATCTTGTCCGACAGGGCCAGGAACCAGTCGGTCGGGGTGAATTCGAAGGTCTCGCCGGCGATGTCCGAGGCGAAGACGATGCCATCGTAGCCGATGCGCACTTCGATGATGTCGGTCACGCCGTTTTCGGCACAGGCGGCGATTTCCTTGTCCTTGATGGCGCGCGAAGCGTTGGCCACGTCGATGGTGTTCTCGCCGACGCCTTCACAGAAGCGCTTCAGGCCGGCCGAGGAGCCACCCGATTCAACAACGGGGGTCGGGAAGTCGAAGTTTTCACCGAAGGCTTCGGCGACGATCGACGCGTAGGGCAGAACGGTCGAGGAACCGGCAACCTGCACCTGGTCACGGGCGGTAGCGGCGGTGGCGGAAACGGCAGCGATCGCCACGGCAGAGGCGGTCAGTTTCACGAAGGACATGGGTATCTCCTGATTGGGTGACATGATCGTCGTCGTGACGACCTTGTGCAGGCGTCCTAGGGCGGTTGATCAAAGCTTTTGTGTAAGTTTTGTAACAGCTGTGTGACAAAGCGGGTTGGATCGCGGGAAATCAGGGTTTCGCTGAGCTAGCGATCTACCTATGCGGGACTATTCAGGCTTCGCAACTAGGCAGAGGCGAGAAAGACGCTGCGATCCCGCCCCTCGGCCTTTGCCTGATACAGGAGCGCATCGGCCTCTGCATAGACCGAGTCGGCATCACGTCCGCCTCCCGCATGCAATGCACCGATCGAGGCGGTAACCCCCAGCGCTCCGCAGATACGTGGTGGGAGGGAGCGTGCAAGCTCCCCCGCCTGGCCTGCATCCGGTCCCGGCAGCAATATGGCAAACTCATCACCGCCCAGCCGGAAAACCCGTCCCCCCGTTGGACAGTTGCTTGTCAGCAACCCAGCCAACGCCTTCAAGGTTTCATCCCCGCCAACATGACCGGACCGGTCATTGATATGTTTGAATCGGTCAATATCCACCAGCAGCAGCGCTGCCCCTCCGGTGCGGTTCAGTGCGGTTTCGAGGTCTGTATCGAAACTGCGTCGGTTGAACAGCCCGGTCAGCGCATCTCGTGCGCTGGCCTCCTCGAGCTTTCGGCGCAGATTGGCGACGACGGCGACACCGGCCTGCATGAAAGACCAGGTCAGGATCAGCGCCAGGCCGAATTGCCACATCAGCGACAGGTCACCGAGCGTCCAGGCCAAGGCGCAGCCGGACATCAGCATGCCCAAGGCATAAATCCCAGCAGCCCAGCCGGGCGACAGAAGCGCTCCTGCGATGACGGTCGGAAAGACCCAAAGCAGGTTCACCAGCCCGAAGGTCCATATCTCGACCGTGTGCAGCACCGCAAAGCTTGTCATGATCATGTAAGGCGGCGCGGGCCAACGCCGTGCGCGTAGATGGGACCGAATGTTGAGGATCAGCATCACCCCGGGCAGCGCAGAAAGCAGAGCCAATGTCGTTCTGCCCGACAGGACATGGCCCAAGGCAAAGCTGAACATCACAAGAGCACCGGTCGTAGCCACGAAAATGGCAAAGCGGTCATTGGCCCCAAGGGCGGCATCCGGCGAGCTGCGTGTGAACTCGAGCAATCGGCTGTTCAGAAGGTGCATGGAAAAACCCCGGATAAGAATACCGGACCCTTGCATGGAGGTCGTTAAAAAAACAATGATTTTACCTGCGCCTAAGCGACGCGGGCGGAGTTCATGGGCAGGGAGACAGTGAATCGGCTGCCCTGTCCTTGTTCCGAGGTAATGCGCAGACGACCGCGATGGCGATTGACGATATGTTTGACGATGGCAAGCCCCAACCCGGTGCCGCCCATCCCGCGCGAGCGGTGATTGTCGACGCGGTAGAACCGTTCGGTCAGACGTGCCAGGTGATGCTGGCTGATCCCCTCGCCTTCATCCGCCACTTCGATGGTCACGCCGGGACCACGCAGGGCGGCCAGGGTTTCGTGGCGGGTCAGGGTCACGGTCACGCTCCCCCCTTCCCGGCCATATTTGATCCCGTTCTCGATCAGGTTGGTGAAAACCTGGGTCAGCTGATCGGCATCTCCAGGCAACTCGGCCGGGGCGTCGCATCCGGCGGTCAACAGCCGCACGCCGCGTCCTTCGGCCAGAGGGCCGAGCCCGATTGCCACCGAGGTCACGATCTGCGCCACATCCACTCGGTCTGTGGGGCGCATGCGTTCGATATCCTCGACCCGGCTGAGACTGAGCAGGTCCTGCACCAGCCTGTTCATGCGCGCCGCTTCCCGTTCCATGATGTCCAGAAACCGGTCGCGCGCTTCCGGATCGTCGCGCGCGGGCCCACGCAGCGTTTCGATGAATCCTGACAGGGCCGTCAGCGGCGTGCGCAGCTCGTGGCTGACATTGGCCACGAAATCCGAGCGCATCTGCCCGGCCTCCTCATAGGGCGTGACATCCTCGAAGGCGACCAGCAGCCCCTCGTCACCCGACAGTGGCGTGACCGTCGCGGTAAAGACCAGCTCGCGCCCGGCCTCCTGCCCGAGATAGCGGGCCGAAGTGGGGGCGGTTTCGCCAGGGGATTGACCCTGGGCGCTTTCGATTGCTTCCAAAAGGGCCGGTTGGCGCAGCGCGGTGATATAGTGGCGGCCAACCAGACCCACACCGAACAGCTGGGCAGCCCGTGCGTTCATCGCCCCGATCCGGGCGTCGCGACGAATATGCACCAGCGGCACGGGCACCGTCTGGACGAAATCTGCGGGCGTCATCGGGGGATCTCCTGCGCGGGATAAGACGGGATCAAGGGCGAATCCGGCGCAGTGTCCTGCAGGCGATAGGCCCTGTAAACCCCGCCACGCACAGAGCATTTTACCTACAGGGGGAATTGCAAACCGGATAACTCTTCCTATAATTGTGTATGATTGCTTTGTGATACATGGATGAGTTCGGCCGGTTCGGCCTGACCCGGACACAGCGGAGATACGGGATGTCGGTGCGTTCACCCATGGGGAAGATGACGGATTTGAAGGACGCCTCAGACGGCCGGGGCGACGGGCAGCCAGTGATTCTGGCGGTCGGGGAAATGGCCGGATGGGGTGGCAACAGTGCCGGGCTGCCCTTGGACAGCGCCATTACCTTTGTGGAGTTTCGTGAACTGACGGCGGAGCTGCTGGACAGCCTGACGCCTGATATCGTGCTCTCACCGCTTCTGTGTTCCAGCTTCGACTGCCTGGACCTGGCGCAGGTGTTGGAAGCGCTGGGGTTTCGCGGACGTTACCGTGCGATGAGCAGTCAGGTGCCCCAGCCCGAACTGATCCGGCGCGAGGTCAAGGCCACCTGCCCACGGCTGGATTTCGACCTTGTCAGCGTTGATGTCACGCGCAAGGTCACGCTGAACTGAGCCACTCACCAGGGCGGGTGAACCGGCTCAGTTTTCAATCACATCAAGGAGTTACCAGATCAGATCGTGGTCGTCACCGGGCTGCGCGCCGTAGTGGCGGTTCAGATACTGCAACGCAATGCGCAGCATGTATTTGCCCGAACGCTGCGGCATCTGCAGGTCGCTTTCAACCTGCTCCATGCCATGTTCCTGGCAGCAGACGCGCAGGAGCACCTCGCCCAGTTCCGGCTGCACGGCGGCCATCGCGGCCTCGAACCGGCTCTTGGCGTCCATGCGCCGCTCCGCGCGCGAAGCTCCCGGCGCTGTCCCGCCCTGTCCACCCATCAAACCGTCCCAGTCGAACCCGCCGGAGACATCGACGCCAGCCATCTCGAAGTCGCGTTGCAGGCGCTCCCCTGCGGCAACCAGATCGGACGAGAGATACATGCGCCCGGTCTTCTGATCCTTGCGCCGGGCCAGCACGCGCAGCGGGCTTTCCATGCCGACGGTCTGCCCCCGCTTGCGTGGAACCTCCAGGCTGGATTGGTGGCCACGGCCAAAGAAACCGGTGGCGGCGCGGGCCGGGCGGGCGTGGTCGAAGCCCGCCGGAGCCTCGGCAAAGCCCAGGGCGGCACTTTCATCCTCCGCCATGAAACGGTTCAGAACCACGCGACCGGCGGGCGCAATGCGATAGCGGGCAACGCGGCCACTGCCTTCGCCAGCGATCCACTCCTTCACCGCCATTGCCTGGGCCACGGCGCGGTCACATTTGGCGCGGATCACCGGGCGGCCATCGGCGGCCTCGACCACCACGACGGCGGTGTCCACATTCGGGGTCACGGCCATCACCGCCCCGGCTTCCAAAAGCGCGCGCAGAACACGAGTCGCCTCGCGCCTCAAGGTCTGTTCGTCAGGCTGTTCGTCATTCATCGGGCGGGCATCCTTACTGCCGGATTTTACCCCTGTCGGATGACTGCGGCGCAATCGCCCGAGGTCGGTCAGCATACTGTCCACCAACGGGTCGTCGCGGCGCTTTTCGGTCTTTTGGACCTGTCGAGACACGGTTGACGGTGCGCAACCTTCCTGACGTGCCAGGGCGCGAATGGTTAACCCGCCCTCTACATGTTCCAGATACAACCGGAACGAATCCGGCAACCAAGACGGATCAACGCCGTTGCCTTTTCCGTTTGACACATCGCGCGTCATGTTTGCCCCCGTGTTGGCCCCGTTTCGCTGTCCCTTTGAAACAAGGCTTTCCGATATGAACAACTCATGGTTGCAGGTGGTCTTTTGACCCTACGCATGAATTGGTTACTGGAAAGTTAATTGTTTCCAGCGATAATTCAGTTTTGTTGCCAAACCTTCAACAATCGTAAAAGGCACCGTACGGTCCTATTGCAAAACGCAACACCCCTCTAGGTTGTGCAAATACTCGGGGCGACTCATCGAAAGGAGCCCGACATGACCGACATCACCACCCTGCTCGCCAACCTTCGCCGCCCCCGCCTGCTGATCCGTGCCGCGCGCTTCGGGCTGACCGACTACAATCGCGACCGGGATCTGAAACGCGTGATGAAAGTGACCCGCGCGCCTTCGCCTGCCAAGGCGGTAGACGGGTTGATCGAGACAGAAGCCCGCATGGAAGCCACCCGCAAGGCCGGTGACGCCAGCTATTCGGTCGCGCGCCATGTCGAGGTTTTGATCGCCCTGATGGCCGAAGCGCGCTTGCTGCCGCGCCAGAACCGCACCGCCTGACCCCGATATGCAGAGGGGCCGTCGGATCGCTCCGACGGCCCCTGCCCGCATGCTCCGTGAGTAACGCGCCTTACGAGAAGGCGTCCGGCATGCTTTCCTTCTTGGCGGCGATATAGTCGGCCAGGCCCTGGGCGATGCCCGGATCCATCGCCGGTTGCTGGTAGTCGCCCAGCAGTTTCGCAACCCGTTCGGTGGCCAGTTGCATGGTGTCGCGGCCGCCTTCCTCTTCCCAGGTCTCAAACGGCTTGTAATCCAACAGGTCCGAGCGCCAGAAGCTCTGTTTGAAGTTCGCCTGCGTATGGGCGCAGCCCAGGTAGTGGCCGCCCGGGCCCACTTCGCGGATTGCATCCATCGCCTGGGCGTTCTCGTCGGCCGTGATGCCTTTCGCCAGGTGATGCAGCGTGCCCAGCTGGTCGGCGTCCATCACGAATTTCTCGAACGAGGACACCAGGCCGCCTTCCAGCCAGCCGGCCGAGTGCAGCATGAAGTTGACGCCCGACAGCAGACCCGCGTTCAGGGAGTTGGCGGTCTCATAGGCGGCCTGCGCATCGGGCAGTTTCGACCCGTTGAACGAGCCCGCTGAACGATAGGGCAGCCCCAGGCGGCGGAACAGCTGGCCGCAGCCATAGGTGACCTGTGAGGCTTCCGGCGTGCCGAAGGTCGGCGCACCCGAGTTCATGTCGATCGAGCTGACGAAAGTTCCAGCGATCACCGGTGCGCCCTTGCGGATCAGCTGGCTGTAGGCCACGCCTGCCAGCACCTCGGCCAGCACCTGGGTCAGCGTGCCCGCGACCGACACCGGCGCCATGGCGCCGCCAACGATGAAGGGCGAGATGATGGCGGCCTGGTTGTTCTCGGCGAACACTTCCAGCGCACCCATCATGACATCGTCATATTGCATCGGCGAGTTGATGTTGATGAGCGAGGTCATCACGGTGTTTTCCTGCACGAAGTCCTTGCCGAACAGGATCTCACACATCTCGACCGAATCCTGCGCGCGTTCCGGCGCGGTGACCGAGCCCATGAAGGGCTTGTCCGACAGGGTCATGTGGGCATGCAGCATGTCCAGGTGACGCTTGTTCACTGGCACGTCGGTCGGTTCGCACACGGTGCCGCCCGAGTGGTGCAGCCATTTGGACATGTAGCCCAGTTTCACGAACTTGCGGAAATCTTCCATCGTCGCATAGCGGCGGCCGCCATCGGCGTCGCGTACGAAGGGCGGGCCGTAGACCGGCGCCAGCACCAGGTTGTTGCCGCCGATGACAACATTGCGGTCGGGGTTACGCGCGTGCTGGGTGAACTGGCTCGGCGCGGTCTTGCACAGCTCGCGGGCCAGGCCGCGCGGAATGCGCACGCGTTCGCCTTCGACATCAGCCCCGGCCTCACGCCAGCGTTCCAGCGCCTTGGGGTTGTCGACAAAGTTCACGCCGACCTCTTCCAGAACGGTCTCGGCGTTGTATTCGATGATCTCGATCGCTTCCTGGTTCAGGATCTCGAGATTGGGGATGTTGCGCTCGATATACTTGGCGCATTCGATCTTGACGGCGGTGCGTTCTGCGCGGCGGGCGGCACCCCCACCCCCACGAGCCCTGCGACGGGTGCGTTCTTCGGCCATGTCGTGATCCTCCGGGACTTTCCTGTTCGTCAATTGTGATAGCCCGGCAACGGGCTCAAATCCCGCCGCAAACGGCCATTGAGGGGCAAAAACGACATTACCAGCAAAAGCGTCATCTCTGCAGCCATTGGACATGGGTTTACAAGGTCCTGAGGGCAGAGCACAAAACCCCATGCATGACATGATCCTTGAACGATGGACTCATGAGGCCGGAGGTGGCGCACCGGTCCCAATCCTGCCGGATGGGTGTCGGGATGTGATTTTAATGGATCCACCGGACGCACGGCCATTCTGGTTTCTCAGCCCACTACAGATCAGCGTGAACATGTCCTTCATTGCCGCAGGCACGCGCATGACCGGATACCGCCTGCGGCCAGGTAGCCAAGTCAATCTGCGGGAACTGCGCAAGGCGCTTGCGGGTCGCGACACCTGTGAAGACCTGAGCGAGCTGATTTGCGAGGCCACGGCGCAGGATGGCGGCCTGTACGACGCGTTGGCGCGGTTGTCGCAGGGCACTGCTGGCGCGGCCCGTGACCTGGGCCTGTCCGAACGCAGCCTGCAACGCCTGTTGCGGGCGCATGACCTGCCAAGCCCGGTCTTCTGGTCTCAACTGGCCCGCGCCCGACGCTCCGGGCACGCGGTGAGCCTTGGGCAGGACCTGGCCGAAGCCGCCGCCGATCACGGCTATGCCGACCAGGCCCATATGACCCGCAGCCTACGCCGGTTTTTCGGGGCCACCCCGCGCCAGCTACGGGACGATCCGCGCCTTGTCCCGCAGCTCGCTCAGCCCGGATTGGCCACCGGCGAGCAAATCTCGACCAGATAGCCATCCGGGTCCGCCACATAGGACGTCACCTGCCCCCAGGGTTCGTCGCGCGGCTCCTGCACCGGGGCGGCCCCGGCGGCCAGGGCAGCCTGAAACGCTCCCGCCACGTCATCGGTTTCAAACGCAATCTCGAACACCGGCGCAGCCGCATCCGGCCGCGCAGGCGATTTGCCCAGGCTTTCCATCAGCGTGCGTGAGGAAAAGGCCAGCTTGGTCCCGCCGGTAACAAGTTCACCGTAATCGCCGCTGTCATGCAGGAACCCGCGTTTGAGCCCCAGAGCCTGCTCATAAAATGACAGGCTGCGGGTCACGTCCTGAACATAAAGAATGGTGTAGCGAAAGATCATCACTGCTCTCCTTTTTTTGCATCTTCGCCCTCCTCGCACGGCCCACCACATCCGGTCTTGAAGATTTCCGACACAGCGCCGGATTGACCTTGGCCGCCCCCTGCCCTAGACGACCGTCATGACCCAGACATCGCACGACCGCCTTCTCATCATCGACTTCGGCAGCCAGGTCACGCAGCTCATTGCGCGCCGCCTGCGTGAGCTGAATGTCTATTGCGAAATCCACCCCTATCAGAACGTCACCGCCGAGTTCATCCGCGAGATGGGCCCGAAGGCCGTGATCCTGTCGGGCGGGCCCGATTCAGTGACCCGCGAGGGCAGCCCGCGCGCGCCGCAGGAGCTGTTCGACATGGGGCTGCCGATCCTGGGCATCTGCTACGGCCAGCAGGTCATGATGACCCAGCTGGGCGGTAAGGTTGAAAGCGGTCATGGCACCGCCGAATTCGGTCGCGCCTATGTCACGCCGAAGGACGCCAACATCGACCTTCTGCGCGGCTGGTTCCTGGATGGGGACGAGCAGGTCTGGATGTCCCACGGCGACCACGTGTCGGAAATCGCCCCGGGGTTCGAGGTCTATGGCACCTCCCCCAACGCGCCTTTCGCGATCACCGCCGACATGGACCGCCATTTCTATGCGGTGCAGTTCCACCCCGAAGTGCACCACACCCCGAACGGCAAGACGCTTTACGAAAACTTCGTCAAGCTGGCAGGTTTCAAGGGCGACTGGACCATGGGCGCCTATCGCGAGGAGATGATCCGCAAGATCCGCGAGCAGGTCGGCGACAAGAAGGTCATCTGTGCGCTCTCCGGCGGAGTCGACAGCTCGGTCGCCGCGATCCTGATCCACGAGGCCATTGGCGAGCAGCTGACCTGCGTCTTCGTCGACCACGGGCTGTTGCGCAAGAACGAGGCCGAGGAAGTCGTCGGCATGTTTCGCGAACATTACAACCTGCCGCTCATCCACGCCGATGAATCGGAGCTGTTCCTGGGGGAACTCGAAGGCCAGTCGGACCCGGAAACCAAACGCAAGATCATTGGCAAGCTGTTCATCGACGTGTTCCAGAAACACGCCGACACCATCGAGGGCGCCGAGTTCCTGGCCCAGGGCACTCTGTATCCCGACGTGATCGAATCCGTGTCCTTCTCGGGCGGCCCCTCGGTCACCATCAAATCGCACCACAATGTGGGCGGTCTGCCCGAAAAGATGGGGCTGAAGCTGGTCGAACCGCTGCGCGAACTGTTCAAGGACGAGGTCCGCGCCCTGGGCCACGAACTGGGCCTGCCCGCGTCGTTCATCGGTCGCCACCCCTTCCCCGGACCGGGTCTGGCCATTCGCTGCCCCGGCGAGATCACCCGCGAGAAGCTCGAGATCCTGCGCGAGGCCGATGCGGTCTACATCGACCAGATCCGCAAACACGGGCTCTATGACGATATCTGGCAGGCCTTTGTCGCGATCCTGCCGGTGCGCACCGTGGGCGTGATGGGCGACGGGCGCACCTATGACTACGCCTGTGCCCTGCGCGCGGTCACCTCGGTCGATGGCATGACCGCGGATTATTACCCGTTCAGCCACGAGTTCCTGGGCGAAACCGCCACCCGGATCATCAACGAGGTCAAGGGCATCAACCGCTGCACCTATGACATTACCTCGAAGCCCCCGGGCACCATCGAGTGGGAATGACAGGACATTCATCCTGCCCGACACCCCCTGATCCGCTTAAGAGAAAGGCCAGCCCATGACCGAAACATCCGCGACGCCTCACGTCAGCTATGTCTTTGATGGCGGGTTCGCCCTGCCGACCATGGTCTCGGTCTTTTCGCTGCTGCAGCACCGCCCGAAGGATGTCGAGGTCCAGTTCTTTGTTACCGAGGACGTGCCGAAAATGCGCGCCACGGTCGAAAAACTGCAGGCACTGTTTCCCGGGGCCGAGATCAAGACCACAGTGATGACCCTGCCCGACACGCTGTCGCGTGACTTCATAGGCTATCCGGTGGCTGGTTTTGCGCGTCTTCTTTTGCCTGACTATCTGGACAAACGTACAATCTATCTGGACGGCGACACCTGGGTGCGTGACGACATCGGCGAGCTCTATGACCAGAACCTCGATGGCCGCGTTCTGGGAGCCTGCCTAGACGCCGCCTTCCTGAAACTCCTGTGGCGTTCCAAGCGCAACCCCAAACTCAAGCATCGCCGACTGGTCGAAATGCGCGCGGTTGACGCGATTGCCCCCTCCGAGGGGTATTTCAACGCCGGCATGATGGTCGTGGATATCCCAGCCCTGCGTGAACAAGGTCTGATCGAAGATTTCACAAATATCACCCGCGCCACCACGTTCTGGAGCGACAACGGACTGCTCTATCACGACCAGTCCTATCTGAACACGGTGTTCGGCGCCCATACCAAACGGCTCGATCCGCAGTGGAATGCGATCTGGGCGAACCGGTCGGCCAGCCACAAGGCGATTCCGGCCGAGCTGCGAGCCAAGTTTGCCGCCTCACAAGCCGATCCCGCCATCCTGCACATGACCTCCAAGCCGAAGCCCTGGATCAAGCCGGTTTTGCGTGGCGGGCGGTTCGTCTGGGGGCAGAAGTACCGCAAGGTTCTCGCAGAGTTTCGCGAACGCGTCGGTGCCGATGCCTGGGCGCAGCTCTCAACTTGAGATGATCACACTGACCGGATATATCCACGTGCCCGCCGACCGGCTGGAGGCCGTCAGTGCCGCCCTGCCCGCGCATATTGCGCTGACCCGGGCAGAGCCGGGGTGTTTGAGTTTCGAGGTCACGCCGGATCACGCCCAGCCCGGACGGTTCACCGTATCCGAGCGGTTCATCGACCGCGCTGCCTTTGACGCCCATCAGGCCCGCGCGGGCACCTCGCCCTGGGCCGAGGTCACGGCGGGCATTCCCCGACATTACACGATCGAAGAGATCGAGGGGTAACGCCCCAAGAAAGTTCGAGTTTTCTTGGCAGAATTCTTCGAAGAATTTTGGCTGTGCCCCAGTTCAGCCCTTGCGCCGTTTCTTCAGCTCGCGGAAGTCAAACGCCCCGGCAAACGGGTCATCGTCGGCGCCGAAGATCTTGTGTTTCACAACCTTCTGCGTGCCGGTGACCGGCAGCGCGTCCATGAACCGTATCCAGCCGGGCGGTTTGTAATAGGCCATCTGCGCGAAGGCCGCGTCGAAGATCGCCCGTGCGGTGGCCTCATCCGCCGCGGCACCCGGGGCGGGCACGATACAGGCCATGACCTCCTCCTCGCGCACCGGGTCGGGCACGGCGATACAGGCGACATTGACCACGTTCGGGTCGTCGAACAGCACATTCTCGACCTCAGCCGCAGCGATGTTCTCGCCCGCGCGGCGGATTATGTTCTTGGCGCGATCGACAAAGAAGATCATGCCATCCGCGTTCATCGTCACCGTGTCGCCCGTGTGGAACCAGCCACCCGCCCAGACCTCCTCCGTGGCCTCCGGCTTGTTCAGGTAGCCCGAAAAGAACCCCTTGCGCGGGGTCGCTTCGCTGTGGCGGATGATCAGCTGGCCGGGGGTGTCCGGCGCCACATCCTGGTCATCTTGATCCACCACACGGCACTCCAACCCCGCCCGTGGACGACCCATGGCGCGGGTGTCGATCAGGCGCGGCTCCTCCGAGACATGCAGCATGCGGCACATCTCGGTCATGCCCCAGACCTCGATCAGCGGCAGGCCGAAACGCTCCTCGAACACGCCATGCAGCGACGGATCCACCCCGGCACCGAGCCCCATGCGCAGGTTGGCGGTGACCTCGGGGCCGGTGCCCTCTTCGGCCAGCAGCACCGAAATCACCACGCCCAGGTAATGAAACACCGTCGCACCACAATCCTCGATATCGCGCCACCAGGTCCGGGCCGAGAACCGTTCGGGCTGGATCAGAGCATTGCCGCCGAGCATCGCGGCGAAGAAGGTCAGGATGCCCGCGTTTACGTGAAAGGCGGGCAGCGGATTCAGGATGCGCTCCTGCCCCTCGCGCAGCGAGATCATGCCACCAACGCCCGCATAGCTTGCCCCCACCATCAGTTCGTATTCGTGGCTGAGGATGCAGCCCTTGGGTCGGCCGGTGGTGCCCGAGGTATAAAGCAGGCTGGCCTCGTCCGACGGTTCGACCGCCCCCGCGCTGGGCGTCACGCCCTGGGGTGCCAGGGGCAGCCGTTCCAGGAGGTCATCGACCAGCACGAAACGCGGATCGGCCTTGGCGGCCGCGATCCCGTCCCGCATCTGCGTGGCGAAACGGTCCGCAGCAATCGCCAGAACCGCGCCACTGTCCTCCAATAGATAGGACAGCTCACCAGCGGTATAATCCGGATTGACCGGAACGCAGGACATGCCGATGCGCGCGAGCGCCAGCTTGATCATGTAATGTTCAGGGGTTGCGCCAACCAGAACGGCTGCCCGCATACCACGCCCATAGCCTGCGGCGGTCAGCGCCCCGGCCATGGCCTCTGCCGCCTGATCCATCTCAGCGTAGCTGAGTGTGCGGACCGGCGCACCTTTCGTCTCCGGCGCGATGACGAAGGGGGTGTCGGGCCAGCGCCCAACGGCCTCGGCAAAGGCCTGGTCCACGGTTTTGCCGTCGATCTCGATCATTCCATGTCCTCCCGGCGCAGAGTGAACCGCCCCGCCAAGGGATTGGCAAGAGGCAGCGTGACGGGTGACGCAACGACGCTTGCACGGGGCACGGCGTGCGTTAGGGTGGCGCGATGACCCACCCTGCCCGCCTCTCTGCGTCCACGTCGCCGACCGTGACCGCCGCCCTGTGGATGATCGGCGCGATCGCCAGCTTCTCGGCCATGGCCGTGGCGGGTCGCGCGGTCAGTTTCGAGCTGGACACGTTCGAGCTGATGACCTGGCGCAGCCTGGTCGGCATCGTGATTGTTCTGAGTCTGGGCCTTGCCACGGGCAGTCTGCGCCAGGTCACCACCCGCCACATGGGTTGGCATGTCATCCGCAATCTCAGCCATTTCGCCGGTCAGAACCTGTGGTTCCTGGCGGTGACCCTGATCCCGCTTGCCCAGGTCTTTGCGCTGGAGTTCACCTCGCCGCTCTGGGTCGTGGTGCTGGCCCCGCTGATCCTGGGCGAACGCCTGACCGCTGCCCGAGCCCTGGCCGCTGGCATGGGGTTCGTCGGCGTGCTGATCATTGCGCAGCCCTGGGCGGGCACGCTCGGCCCCGGGTTGATCGCCGCGGCGCTGGCCGCCATCGGCTTTGCCGGATCGGCAGTCTTCACCCGCCGCCTGACGCGCACGGAAAGCGTCACCTGCATCCTCTTCTGGTTGACCGTGATGCAGGCCGTCTTCGGCCTTGCCTGCGCGGGATGGGACGGCGAGATCACACTGCCCTCCGCCACCACCGCGCCCTGGCTGGTGCTGATCGGCTGCGCCGGGCTGCTGGCACATTTCTGCATGACCCGTGCCCTGAGCCTTGCCCCGGCCACCGTGGTGATCCCGATCGACTTTACCCGCCTGCCGCTGATTGCAGTCGTTGGTTATCTCGTCTATGGCGAGGCGGTCGGGATGGAAGTTTACCTAGGGGCAAGCATCATCATCGCGGCCAATCTGATTAACCTGCGAAGTGAAACCCGGGCCTGACTGTCTCTTTTGTGCAGCGATTTCAAAGTTCAAGACCCGTGACGCTTGGTAATGTTTGACCCTGATGTCGCAGGCCAAATAGGGTCGGTCCAATCCAGCAGGACTTGCAAGAATTTGGGAGGGACAATGAGCAAGATGAAAACCGGGGCGCTGGCCGCCCTGATGATGGGATCGACCGCACTGACTGCGTCCGCTGCCGGGCTCGACCGTTCCGGTCAGGACGTGACGCTTCTGTTCGAAGAGGGCAATGTGGCCGAGGTGTCGCTGGGCTATGTCGACCCGCACTTGACTGCCGCCGTTGCCGGGATTTCCGATGCAGGTAAAGCTTATGCGCCGCTTTCCTTCGGTTACAAGCACCAGTTTACCGAGAACATCAGCGTGGCGATTCTGTACGACCAGCCTTATGGCGCGGATATCGAATACACCGACGGCCCCTTCTCGGCACTCGGGCCGCTGCCGCTGAACGGTCAGGCCGAAGTGAACACGGACTCCTTCACCATTCTGGGCCGATATGAGTTCGGCAATGGCTTCAGTGTGCACGGCGGTGCGCGCCTGGAACGAATCGAGGGCTATGTTGTCTCCTCGCCGGGCATTCTGGACGTCGAGTCCGACTGGGACGTTGGCGGCGTGATCGGTGTGGCCTATGAAGTGCCGGAAATCGCCCTGCGCGTGGCCCTGACCTATTCGACCGCGATCGACCATGGCGTGACC
The DNA here is from genome assembly GCF_965228805.1 of Aliiroseovarius sp. NCBI lineage: Bacteria > Pseudomonadati > Pseudomonadota > Alphaproteobacteria > Rhodobacterales > Paracoccaceae > Aliiroseovarius > Aliiroseovarius sp. The sequence goes on from NZ_CBDDIE010000003.1 coordinate 3,275,512, forward strand.
GGCACCGAGGACGTGGGCTTCGCCAATCTCGGCTCCGGCGGGATTGCACCGCTGGCCGATGCGACCTTTACCATTACAGCGCCGGAGAGCGTGAACTTGGACTTCCAGACGGGCATTGCCGAGAACACGCTTCTGTTCGGCTCGATCCGCTGGGTGCATTGGGATGGATTCAACGTGACTTCGCCCAACTCAGCACCTGAATATGTCGGCTATACCAATGACGACTACACCGTGAATGTGGGTGTCGGCCGCCGGATCAACGACGAGCTGTCTCTGGCCGCCTCAGTGGGCTACGAGCGCCGCAAGTACCAGACCGTTTCGACTCTCGGCCCGACCGATGGCTACTGGAGCCTTGGCCTGGGCGGCAGCTACACCATGGGCGACACCAAATTCTCGGCCGGTGTACGCTATGTTCTGGTCGGCGATGCAATCACCACCACGGGCGGCGTTCCCTTCCGCGGCAACCACGCAACTGCCGTCGGGTTCTCGGTCCAGCAGACCTTCTGACACGACCCGCTGCCACCACCAGAAAGCCCCGCCCGAACCGGCGGGGCTTTTTCTTGCGCAGGTTTCGGGTCGCCCGGGGCCGGGCCTCGCGTTAGACCGAGGGCATGACACAGCAAGACATGAGCGCCCGCGCCTGGGCCGAGCTTTTCCTTCTGGGCCTCATTTGGGGCGGCGTGTTCCTGGCCACACGGGTGGCGCTGGACGAGATCACGGTGCTGCATTCGGTGGCCCATCGGGTTGGCTGGGCGGCAGTGATCCTCTGGGCCTATGTCCTGCTGCGCCGCCTCCCCGTACCTCTGGACGCTCGCACCTGGGCCGCTTTCGCCGTCATGGGGGCTCTGAACAACCTCATCCCGTTCTCGCTCCTGAACTGGAGCCAGCTTTACATCGAAAGCGGCCTTACCTCGATCTTCAACGCCACCACGGCGGTCTTCGGCGTGCTGGTCGCCGCGATCTTCTTTGCCGACGAGCGCCTGACCGCGCGCAAGTCGCTGGGGGTTGGCCTGGGCTTTGCCGGGGTCGTGGTCACCATCGGCATCAGTAACCTGGCCAGCTTCGATCCCCGCTCACTGGCGCAGCTCGCCGCCATTGCCGCTACGCTCTCCTATGCACTGGCCGGGGTCTGGGCGCGCAAACGCCTGGCCCACCTGCCCCCGCAGGTCGCGGCCATGGGCATGCTGACCGCCTCTGCGGCGCTCATCATCCCCGCGGCCTGGTTGATCGAGGGACCGATTCCGCTGGCCTTGAGCGCCCCGACATGGGCCGGGATCGGCTATATGGCCGTGATCGCCACCGCCGGCGCCTATCTGCTTTACTATCGCATCCTGGCAATGGCGGGCTCGGGCAACCTGATGCTGGTCACCCTTCTGATCCCGCCCGTCGCCATCACCCTGGGCACGGGCCTGCGTGGTGAAAACCTGCCCGCCAGCGCTTTCGCCGGGCTTGCCCTTCTGGCCCTGGGGCTGATCGTGCTGGACGGCCGCGTTTTCAAGCTCTTGGGGCGGCGCTCCTCCGCTTGACCCCCCGCGCCCCCGCCCTTACCAAAGGGCCATGAAATACCAGAGCGCAGATGAGTGGCTGAACGCCCCCCGCAAGAAGATCCTGTTCTTCGGCATGTCCGGGCTGGGCAAGACCTACCTGTCCAACATGCTGCGGGCGGACGGGGACTGGTTTCACTATTCGATCGATTACCGCATCGGCACGCGCTACATGGGCGAGCATATCGTCGACAACTTCAAGGCCCACGCAATGCAGGTGCCTTTCCTGCGCGAGTTGCTGATGACGGACTCGATCCATATCGGCTCGAACATCTCGTTCGAGAACCTGACACCGGTCTCGACCTACCTGGGCAAACCGGGGGATGAGGCCAAGGGCGGGCTGCCCATCGCCGAATACCGCCGCCGCCAGGAACAGTTCAAACAGGCCGAGATCCACGCGCTGGAAGACACCGCCCATTTCGCCGAACGGGCCGAACGCATCTATGGCTACCCGCATTTCATCTGCGACAGTGGCGGCTCGATCTGTGAATGGATCGACCCGGAGGCCGGGCTCGATGATCCGCTGTTGAAGGCGCTGTCCGACGAGTGCCTGCTGATCTGGCTCAAGGGCGACGAGGCCCATACCCAGGAGCTGATCCGTCGCTTTGATCGCGCGCCGAAGCCGATGGCCTATCAGCCCGAATTCCTGGCAGCTGCCTGGTCGGAATATCTGCGCGAAAACAAACTTCAGGAAGGCGATGTTAATCCCGACGCCTTCATCCGATGGACCTACGCCCGCGCGCTCGCCCACCGCCAGCCGCTTTACGAAAGCATGGCGCGTTTCGGCATTGCGCTTTGTGCGCACGAAGTCGCGACGGTGAAGAGCCCGGCCGATTTTGATCAACTGGTCGCACGGGCGATCGAGGCGGCGTGATCACAAGGTCAGCTTGAAGAACCTGGTCAGCCAGCCGATCATTCGAGTTGCAGCAGCCAAAGCCTCTGCGACCTCCTTCATCTTCTTGAGGTCTTTGCGGCCTTCCACAATGATTGCCCGCAACCTGTGAACCGCATCTGTCCCCGGCTTTGGTGCTGCGCTGGTCAGTTCGGCCACCTTGGCGGCTTGCATTTGCTGAACACGGGCGAAAATCGCGTTGCGTTCCTGAAGCAATGCCGGTTTCTCACTCGCAGGCGCCTTCTTGTGGGCTTCATCCAAATAGGTCAGGGCCGTGTATCCCTGAAAGAGTACGTCCCAGTAGGTGTCATATCCAACAACGTTGGTCATGGTCTTTCCTCCCCTCAGCTCAGCGCCTTGATGTCTTCCAGAAGTTTTATGATCTCTTCCGGATCGGGATCGTGGCCCAGGGACTCACGCAGAATGTTATGGTACGTCCAGATTGCAGCCAGTCGTGCGCTGTTGCTCTTTGCGTAGCGACTGCGGAAACGGGTCAGCGCAGCATCATATGCTGCGACGCTTCTCACATAGGCTTCGCCGCCACGGGATTTGGCTTCGAGCATGGCCACATGCGCCTTGTCCAACCGGCTTACCTCGCGATCCAACCGATCCAAATTGCGTTCGGAATAGGCGATTAGCTCCCGCAGAACGTCGCGCAGGGGCTCGTGGGCCTCATCGACGAAGCGCCGCATCATGCGCGCGCGTCTTGCCTCGGCCAAGGCGCCCACGACGCCGCCCAACGGGGCAATTTGGTCCGCAGAGATCGCTTCGGGCTCCCCGCGTGCCGCCTTGAAAGCATTGACCGCCTTGACGAACCCTTGTGCATTGGCCGAGATCGAACCCGGCGCCTTGGAGCCCGCCATTGCTTCAAGCGTCGCGACATAGTCGCTCACAACTTTCATGGCCAGCGCCGTGTAGGTTGCAGTTCCGCGATGATCAGGCACCTTGAACCCGGGATTATGCGTGCAGGCGCTGGGATCCGGTAGAATTGCAATCCGGTCTTCCGCCGGCAAGTCAGCCTGCCGGGCGTGCAGTTCCTCTTGCTCGCGCGCTGGCACAGCCCCACCGGCAAGCAACAGACAGGCACGAACAGTCGCGGCGGATGGATAGACCTCGGCGTCGGCATCCGCATAGATGTCACGCGCATATTGATCGCGAGCGGCAGCAGTCTCGCGGGTCACGGCCGCCTCAACGGGTTTTGCAAGTGGCTCCATTGCCGCTTTACGTGCCCCAGAGAGAGCCTTCAGTTCCGATGAGACATCCGGAGTGCTGCACCCCGACACCACCAGACAGGTGGCAATAAGCAATGCATTCAAACGCATTTCATCCCCCCAATAAACTTGTTCTCAATGCCTCCAAGATAACACAGCCCCGCCCTTTCAGCAAAAACGGTTGAAATCTGGACTTTGCCGACCATTTCTGACATCAGGAAATTTCCTTGCAAATCAATGAGAGAAACGGTCAATCCCATGCCCATCAAAGTTCCCGCCAACCTCCCAGCCATCGACGTGCTTGCGGGAGAGGGCGTGATGGTCATGTCCGAGGCCCAGGCGGCGAAACAGGACATCCGCCCGATGCGGATCGCCATCCTGAACCTGATGCCCAAGAAGATCGAGACCGAGACGCAGTTCGCCCGGCTCATCGGCGCGCATCCGTTGCAGATCGAACTCACGCTGCTGCGCCCTTCGGAGCACACGTCGAAGACCACCAGCCAGGCCCATATCGGCGCCTTCTACCAGCCCTGGGAAGAGGTGCGGGACCAGAAGTTCGACGGGCTGATCATCACCGGCGCACCGATCGAGCATCTGGATTTCGATCGGGTCACCTATTGGGAAGAGATCACCCAGATCTTCGACTGGACCCAGACCAATGTGCATTCCACCTTCGGCGTCTGCTGGGGCGGCATGGCGATGATCAACCATTTCCACGGGGTTGAAAAACACATCCTGCCCGCCAAGGCCTTCGGCTGTTTCCCGCAAAAGAATCTGGCCCCGGCCTCGCCCTATCTTCGTGGTTTCTCGGACACTTGCGTGCTGCCCGTCAGCCGCTGGACCGAGATGCGCCAGGATGAGATCGACGCGGCCACGGGCCTGCGCACCCTGCTGGGCTCAGATGAGGTCGGTCCCTGCCTGGTCGAGGATCCGGAGCACCGGGCCCTCTATATCTTCAACCATTTCGAATATGACACGGGCACACTAAAGGGCGAATATGACCGCGACGTTGCGAAAGGCGCACCCATCAACGTGCCGATGAACTACTACCCGGACAACGACCCGACCCGTCCGCCGGAGAACCGCTGGCGCAGCCATGCGCATCTGCTCTACGGGAACTGGATCAGCGAGATGTACCTGACCACGCCCTTCGACATCGAGATGATCGGACAGAGCGTAAAGGACCGCCGCGGGTGATGCTCTGGGCGGCCTCGGCCCTGGCGCTGGCGGCGGGGACCACCCATGTGCTGGCCGCCCGCCGCGAGGCGCGCGCCCGCGACAGCCACCCGCCGACCGGGCAATTCGTGGTGGTAGACGGGCTGCGCATGCATGCGCAGGTCATGGGGGATGGTGATCAGACAGTGGTGTTGATCCACGGTTCATCCGGCAACCTGCGTGACTTCACCCACGGGCTTGCGCCTGTTTTGGCAGACCGTTACCGCGTCATCGTGGTGGACCGGCCCGGGCTGGGCTGGTCCGACGCCGCGCCGGAAAACGAACTGTTGGAGACGCAGGCCCGTCTGATCCAGGCCGTGTCGGCGCATTTCGGTGCCGAGAGACCCATCGTGCTGGGCCAAAGCTATGGCGGTGCGGTAGCACTCTGCTGGGCCACGTTGATGCCGGATCGCCTGTCCGCGGTTGTGCCCGTCTCAGCCGTCACACACCCCTGGGACACCGGGCTTGGGGCTTACTACACGCTCCTGTCCACCACGCTGGGCCAATGGGCCGTGATCCCGATGATCACCGCCTATGTCTCCGAGGCGCGCGTCCATGCGGAGATCGACAAGACCTTTCGCCCACAACCCGCGCCTGAGGGTTATGCCGACCACTTCGGCACAGATTTCACCATCCGCCGCGCGCCCCTGCGTCGCAACGCGCTGCAGCGGCGCCAACTTCTGTGGCAGATCGAGGCGTTGTCGGAACGCTATGACGAGATCGCCGTGCCGATCGAGTTGGTGCATGGCGACGCGGATCCAGTCGTTTCGCACCGCATCCATTCGGAACGGTTGGCCGCCCAACACCCGAAGGCGCGCCTGACCACCCTTCCCGGCATTGGCCACATGCCGCACCATGTCTCGATCCCCGAAGTGGTCGCTGCGGTGGACCGGGCCGCATTGCGCGCGGCTGAAAAATGACCATATTGATAAGGGCATAGCGGAGTATCACCATGACCCTACCCTTTGACGGCGCCATTTCGAAGTTCTTTGCCGAAACCGCGCCGGAAGATGTACGCCGGGGCATCGAGGCTGCTGGCAAGAAAGACGTGATCGACCCCGCCTACCCTTACCGAAGCCGTATGGATCGCGACGAGTATGAGGCGACGATGGAGGCGCTGCAGCTCGAACTTGTCAAGCTGCAGGCGGATGTGAAAGCCTCGGGCAAACGCGTCGTGGTGGTCTTCGAAGGGCGTGATGCCGCCGGTAAGGGCGGCACGATCAAACGCTTTCGCGAGAACTTGAACCCACGTGTGGCCAAGGTCGTGGCCCTGTCGAAACCGACTGAGCGTGAACAGGGCGAATGGTATTTCCAGCGCTATGTTCAACACCTGCCGACAGCGGGCGAAATCACCCTGTTCGACCGCTCCTGGTACAATCGCGGCGTTGTCGAAAAGGTCTTCGGCTTCTGCGAAGATCCCCAGCGCGAGGCCTTCTTTCGCCAGCTTCCCGAGTTCGAGGACATGCTGGTCGACGAGGGCATCCATGTCGTCAAACTCTGGCTGAACGTCGGGCGTGCCGAACAGCTGCGCCGCTTTCTGTCACGTGAAAAAGACCCGCTAAAGCAATGGAAACTCAGCTGGATTGACGTTGAAGGCCTGAACCGATGGGACGCCTATACGGACGCGATTGGCGAGACCTTCGAGCGCACCCATCGCGACCGAACGCCATGGACCGTGGTACGCTCGGACGACAAGCGGCGCGCCCGCATCGCTGCCCTGCGCGCCGTTCTGTCGGGCATAGGCTACGCGGGCCGGGACGAAAATGTGGTCGCAAGCCCCGATGCCTCCATCTGTGGCGGGCCGGACATCTGGAATGCCTAAGAAACGCGGATACCATCACGGCAACCTGCGCGAAGCGCTGGTGGACGCAGCCCTTGCCCTGATCGAAGCAAAGGGCCCGTCCGGTTTCACCCTGTCGGAGGCCGCAAAACAGGCGGGCGTGACCCCGGCCGCCGTCTATCGCCACTTCGCGGGCCGCGAGGACCTGATCGCCGAAGCCGCGCGCCAAGGCTTTGAAATCTTTGCCGATCTTATGGAATTCGCCCATGCCAAGGGCCAACCCTCGGCCCTGGCCAGTTTCGAAAGCGTCGGCCGTGCCTACCTGGCCTTTGCCCGAAAATATCCGGGCCATTACATTTCTATGTTCGAAAGCGGTATATCGCTGAACCGTTCGCCGGAGCTGGCCCAGGTGTCCGGTCGCGCGATGGCGGTACTGGAGCGGGCCGCCGCAGATCTATCAGAGCACATCCCGCCGGAAAAACGCCCGCCCTCGCGGATGGTGGCCGAGCACATCTGGGCGATGAGTCACGGGGTGGTCGAACTCTTCGCCCGCGGCGAACCCGGCACCAAAAGCCCCTTCCCGCCCGAGGATCTGCTGGAAAGTGGCATCGGCGTCTATTTGCGCGGGTTGGGGCTGATCAAACCCGACAGCTGAGGCACGCAAAACTTTTTTGAAAAGTTTTGCCAAGAGTTTTCTGAAAACTCTTGGACCCGTCACGCCAGTAGCCGGTGGCACAGCTCCAGCCCCTCGACCAGCTTGTCCACTTCCGCCTTGGTGTTGTAGACGCCGAAGCTCGCCCGCGCGGTGGCGGCGACGCCCAGATGCTCCATCAACGGCTGGGCGCAGTGGTGACCGGCGCGCACCGCGATGCCCTTCTTGTCGAGAATCGTGGACAGGTCATGCGCATGGGCTGCGCCATCCATGGTGATCGAGAATATGGCAGCTTTTCCAGCGGCTTGCCCCTGGACATTTACCCAGTTGAGCCCGGCGAACCTTTCCGTCGCATAGGCGGCCAGACCTGCCTCATGCGCCGCGACATTTTCCATGCCCAGCTCCATCAGGTACTCCAGCGCCGCACCCAGGCCGATGGTCTGCACGATGCCCGGCGTGCCCGCCTCGAACTTCAGGGGCGCGTCATTGTAGGTGATCACGTCCTTCGAGACTTCGCGGATCATGTCGCCGCCACCGATGAAGGGTTGCATCTCGGCCGCGCGCTCGGCCCGGACATAGATCGCACCCGACCCGGACGGGCCATAGAGCTTGTGGCCCGTAATGGCGTAGAAATCGCAGCCAATGTCCTGCACATCCACCGGCATGTGCACAGCACCTTGCGAGCCATCGACCAGCGTCGCGACACCCTTTTCGCGCGCGCCCGCGCAAATGGCTTTCACATCAACAACGGTCCCCAACACATTGGAACACTGGGTAATTGCGACGAGTTTTGTATTGGGACCAATGGCGTCCAGAACCTTCTGCGGGTCCAGCGAACCATCCAGTTCGGGATCGACCCATTTCAACACCACGCCCTGGCGTTCGCGCAGGAAATGCCATGGCACGATGTTGGCGTGATGCTCCATGGTGGACAGCACGATCTCATCCCCGGCCCGCAGGCGCGGAGCGGCCCAGGCGTAGGAGACCATGTTGATCCCTTCGGTGGTGCCGGAGTTCAGGATGATCTCGTCCTCGGACCCTGCGTTCAGGAACCTAGCAATGGTGCCACGCACGGCTTCATACTTTTCGGTCGCCAGATTCGAGAGGAAATGCAAACCCCTGTGAACATTGGCATATTCCTCGGCATAGCCACGATTGACCGCGTCGATCACCGCCTGCGGCTTCTGCGCCGAAGCCCCATTGTCGAGGTAGCACAGCGGCTGCCCGTTCACCTCACGCGACAGGATCGGGAAATCGGCGCGGATGGCATCCACATCATAGGTCATTGAACGGGTCCAATCATGTTGGGGTCAGGGGCAAAGCCCAACAGGGCCAGGAGGATTGTGGCCACTACGGTCAGCACAAAGGAAGCGGCAAAGATCGTGGCGATCATGCCCAGGGCCACCAGGCCGGGAGAGCGGAAGCCATGCAGCTCGGTCACGAACATGACCAGGATCCAGAATATCCCGATGACCCCTGCCAGCATCAGAAGGACCGACATGGCAGGGGCGAACAGGCCCAGAACCACCGCCGTGACATTGACCAGCAGTTGCAGCGCGGTGACCCAGACCATTGTGACCAGGGTGTCCTCGAACCTGCCGGTGCCGCCAAAGGCGCGCCCGACGCGGTCGATCAGGAACACGAACATCAACGTGGCCACCGCGTTGATCCCACCGAAAACAAGGGCCGCGCTGGAGGGGGCCGTGGGCGCGCCCTCCTCAACCGGGGTCGTGCCGATCATCACGATGGATACCATCGTCATCAGCACCAGGAGCAGCGCCAGCATGTGCCACAGCGCCCGGCGCGAGAAGTCTTCCGCGAATAGGTCGCGCGCCACCTTGCGCGGCTCGGGCACGCTTTGCAGCGCGAGGCCCAGCAGGTATCCGGCCTCCCACCTCATGGGTATTCCGCCTCGCGCCAGTTGATCGACCAGAAGGCCAGGAAACCGGCCAGGGCAATCAGCCCCGTCACCGACAGTGCCGGACCGGGGCCGATGAACCCGGCGACCAACCCGTTCAGCAGCCACAGGGGCGCCGCGCAGAGCAGTGCCCAGAAAAGCGCAAATCGCGCGCGATAGGCGTTGCCACGCCCGCCGAAGACCCGCGCGATGAGATGGCTGAGCGTGCCAAGCGCATAGAGCACCAATGGCATGATGAAAACCCAGGCCAGCAGCGTGGCCCCGATCAGCATCTGCACATCCTCGCCCTGCAGGAACGCCTCACGCGAGAGGCGCGGCCATTGCGCAACAAAGATGATGACGCAAGCGCCCATCAGCACCGCGATGGCGCGGTCCTCACGCGTTTCACCGCCGACACGGCGACGAAACATGGCGCGCGGGCGGCGATAGCTGCCCAGGATATCCATGACAATCGACATGAGACCCCTTTTGGATCAGCTGCGATGGCGCTGCAACCAGGCATCCAGTCGCGCCGTGATGTCCTCAGCGATCTCCTCGTTCTCGATCTCTTCGATGGCGTCGGCCAGGAAGGCCAGCACCAGAAGGTCGGTCGCCAGGATCTCGGGCACACCGCGCGACCGCAGGTAGAAAAGCGCCTCTTCGTCGATCGCACCGGAGGTGGAGCCGTGCGAACAGGCCACGTCATCGGCGTAGATCTCAAGCTCCGGCTTGGCGTAGAACTGCGCGTCCTCGTCCAGTAGAAGCGATTGCGACTTCTGGTAGCCATCGGTCTTCTGTGCACCCGCCTTGACCAGGATCTTGCCCTGGAACACGCCGGTCGCACCGTTGCGCAGCACTTTCTTGAACACCTGGCGGCTTTCGCAATTCACCGCGTCATGGGTGATGAAAACCGTGTCATCGTGGTGGAAATCACCGTCGCCCATGGCGGCACCGGCCACATGGGCCTGGGCATCGTCGCCGGTGAACTCGATCACGCATTCATTGCGGGTCAGGCGCCCGTTCACGGTCATGGTAAAGCTCTTGAACGTGCTTTCCTTGCCCAAACGCGCGAAGCAATGGGTCACGGCACGGCGTTCATGATCGCGGCCCTGCGCACGCACGTGGTGGAAGGCGGCGCCATCGCCGACCTCGACCTCCATCACCTTGTTGAACCGCGCCGCAGCGGGGCCGTTCTCGAGCAGGGTCAGGTCGGCACCCGGTTCCAGCTTGATGACGTGGTGCAGGATCGCGTCTGACGCGGTGTCCTCGTGGCGGTAGATCAGCGAGACGGGTTTCGCCGCCTCACCGGTCACCCGGATCAGCACACCGTCGGTGGCATAGGCGGTGTTCAGCGTCGCCAGCTGGCGCAGCACAGGATCCTGACCACGGGTTTCCAGCACGCCGTAGACGTCCTTGGCCCAGTGGATGTCGGCCTGCCCGGCGTCGGCCAGACGCTCGATCTCGACCCCCGCCAGCTCCAGCGGGTCAGAGGCCTCGGCGTCGAAGACACCGTCGACAAAGACGATCTTCAGCCGGTCGATGGCGTCATACAGCGGCAGTTCCTCGCCGTGATCAAAGATGGCGGCCGGCGTGGCCTCATCGGCGATCAGCGTGTCCGGACGGGTGTATTTCCAATACTCGTCGCGGCGGCCGGGCATGCCGGCGGCGGAAAGGCGCGCGCGCGCATCCTCGCGCGCGGTCTTGGCCCAGGCGCCCGAGGCGGGCAGCGAACGGGTCGTGGAGGCAGTGTCAGGCAGTCCCATCAGGCCCGCTCCGCCAGGATATCGGCATAGCCGTTGTGTTCGACTTCCAGCGCCAGCTCGGGCCCGCCCGATTTCACGATGCGGCCGTTCGCCATGATATGCACCACGTCCGGTTTGATATGGTCCAGCAGGCGCTGGTAGTGTGTGATGACCAGGAAGCTGCGACCCGCGTCACGCAGGGCATTCACGCCCTCGGACACCAGTTTCATCGCGTCCACGTCGAGACCGGAGTCAGTCTCGTCCAGGATGCACATCTTGGGCTCCAGCATGGCCATTTGCAGGATCTCGTTGCGCTTTTTCTCGCCACCCGAGAAGCCGACGTTCACCGGGCGTTTCAACATGTCGGCGTCGATCTTCAGATCCTTCGCCTTGGCGCGGATGAATTTCAGGAATTCGGCGGCGGACATTTCTTCCTCGCCACGCGCCTTGCGCTGCGCGTTCACGGCGGTGCGCAGGAAGGTCATGTTGCCCACGCCGGGGATTTCGACCGGGTATTGGAAGGCCAGGAACAGACCGGCGGCGGCGCGCTCTTCCGGTTCCAGCTCCAGCAGGTCCTCGCCGTCCAGGGAGGCTTCGCCACCCATGACCTCATAACCGTCGCGGCCCGACAGCACATAGGACAGCGTCGATTTGCCCGAGCCGTTCGGCCCCATGATCGCATGCACGGCGCCCGCGGGAACTTCCAGGTCGACGCCTTTGAGGATCTGCTTGTCCTCTTCTTCAAGTTTGACCTGCAGGTTGTTGATTTTCAGCATTTTACTTCCTCTCATCACCCGGTGAAGGGTGGTTCATTTCTTCAGTACCAGACGGGCAAACAGGGTGCCCAGACTGCCGGAGACAAAGCTTGTCACCAGGATTTGTTGTGTGCTCAGCATCGGGGCGACCCGGCTGATCGTGAAGGCGAAGACGGCGCAGAAGAGGCCGGTCAACACCGCGGATTTCAGGGCGACGGTCCAGGTGGCGCCCATGGGTCAGCGCACCGTGACCGCTGTGCCGGAGGCCGAAACCATCAGCATGTTGTTGATCACCTCATAGTCCAGATCGACGCCGACGACCGCATTCGCGCCCTTTTCGGCCGCGCGTTCTTCAAGCTCTTGCAGCGCCACCTCGCGGGCCTTGCCCAGCTCCTGTTCATAGGCGCCCGACCGACCGCCGACGATATCGGTGATCGCGGCGAAGACGTCGCGGAAAACGTTGGCGCCCAGGATCGCCTCGCCCACGACGATGCCGTGGTACCGGGCGATCAACTGCCCTTCGACGGAGGGTGTGGTGGTAATGATCATCGGTCGTCTCTCCTCTGGATCACTGCGCGGGTACGGATGGGCGCAGCGCGGCGGGGAAATGGGTCATCAGGTCGTGCTTGGCCTTGTCGATCCCGTCCATGTAGGCCAACGGCCCGTCCGGCAGGCTCGGCAGCGCCTTGCGGATGTCCTCATGGCGCATCGGCAGGCCCAAGGGCCGGGCAATCGAGGCGGCGTAATCGTAGTATTTCAGCCGCCCGTGGCTCATCGGGTCGAGCCAGGTGTTCTGAACGCCGTAGGCATCCGCAACGATCAGCCCGTGCAGGCTGGAGGAAATCACATGACGGCAGGCGCCGATGGCGCGGCAGACCTCTTCGGGCCCCTTACGCACGTCGATATATTCGATGGACGGCTCGTCGTTGATCAGCGCGGCAATCTCGGGGTGGCCCAGCTGCGAATGATGCAGCAGAAGCCCGGTACGGTCATGGCGTTCCACCGGTCCCAGCGCGTCCGCCGTCAGCAGACCCGGATCGCCATACAGCTCCGTGTCCAACCCCAGCAGCGACGCCGTGATCGGCCCGCGCACCATGGCCACGTCCACATGCTCCAGGAAAGCGGTGCGAATGGGCGACATCATGCCCGAGCCCCAAATCACCGGACGGTGTTTCGGGTGATCCGGCTTGCCATAGACCCGCCGCGCGATTTGCAGGATCGAGCCAAGCGCGAACATCTCCGCCTCACGCGGCCCGGCGTGCACCACCGGACGCCCGGCGGCGTGTTGGGTGACGATCTGCGACAGCGCATCGCCGAAATTGGGCTTGGCCGCCCACCAGAACAGTTTGAGGGGAGTGTCACTCATACGCGCGGCCCTTTATCGAAACCGATCCATCAGGCGCAGGATGCCACGCCCGACCAGCCAGCCCAGGATCGCGCCCGCAGGCAGCCAGATCATCGGGTTGTAGAGCTTCATCGGGTTGAGGTTGACCCAGATCACGGCAATGCCGCCGCCAATCGCCGGCATGACGAAGGGGATCGCGCTTTCGATCTTGTCGAGGATACTGGCAGTCTTTCCCATGCTTACTCTCTCGATCCGTTCACGTTTCACGACCGGACGGTGCGCGTCGCAGCGCCTCCATCTGGCGTTGTTTCTCAGCTTCCCGGGCGTTGCGTGCTTCCCGCGCCATCTCTTCCTGCCTTCTGACCATCTTGCGCGCCAAAGACGTACCAACAAGGCCGGAAACGACCATGCCCAACACTCCGCCAATCAGGATTGCCAAAAGCACGGACAGGTTTGGGAAGAATACCGACACTCCCCAAACCGCCCCCGCGGTCGCTGCAAGGAACGAGGCCGCAACCCCGATCTGCAGAACCGCCGGAGACCGATTGTTGGAGGGGGTGTACCCGGTATGCATCTTTACCCCACCGAGCCTTCCAGCGAGATTGCCACAAGCTGCTGTGCTTCCATGGCGAACTCCATAGGCAGCGCTTGCAGCACCTCCTTGGCGAAGCCGTTGACGATCAGCGCCACTGCCTCTTCCTCGTCCATGCCGCGCTGGCGGCAGTAGAACATCTGGTCCTCGTCCACCTTCGAGGTCGTCGCCTCATGCTCCACCCGGGACGAGTTGTTCTTGACCTCGATGTAAGGCACCGTATGCGCCCCGCAGGTGTCGCCGATCAGAAGGCTGTCGCACTGCGTGTAGTTACGCGAGTTCTTCGCCTTCGGGTGCATAGACACCAACCCGCGATAGACGTTCTGCGACTTGCCGGCCGAAATCCCCTTGGACACGATGCGCGATTTCGAATTCGCACCCAGGTGCACCATCTTGGTGCCGGTATCGGCCTGCTGGAAATTGTTGGTGATGGCGATCGAGTAGAACTCGCCCTGGCTTTCCGCGCCGCGCAGGATGCAGGACGGGTATTTCCAGGTCACGGCGGAGCCGGTCTCCACCTGGGTCCACATCACCTTGGACCGGTCGCCACGGCAATCCGCGCGTTTGGTCACGAAGTTGTAAATGCCACCCTTGCCGTTCTCGTCACCCGGGTACCAGTTCTGCACCGTGGAGTATTTCACCTCGGCGTCTTCCTCGACGATGATCTCGACCACGGCGGCATGCAGCTGCGCAGTGTCGCGCTGGGGCGCGGTGCAGCCTTCCAGGTAGGACACGTACGAGCCCTTGTCGGCAATGATCAGCGTGCGTTCGAACTGGCCGGTGTTTTCCGCGTTGATGCGGAAATAGGTCGACAGTTCCATCGGGCAACGGGTGTTCGGCGGGATATAGACGAAAGAGCCGTCCGAAAACACAGCCGAGTTCAGCGTGGCATAGTAGTTGTCGCTGACCGGCACGACAGAGCCCAGGTATTTCTTCACCAGTTCCGGGTGTTCCCGGATCGCTTCGGAGATCGAGCAGAAGATCACCCCGGCCTTTTTCAGCTCGGCCTGGAAGGTGGTGCCCACGGACACAGAGTCGAACACCGCGTCCACCGCGACCTTGCGGCCTTCGGCGGGCGCATCCTCGGCGCCCTCGACGCCGGCCAGGATCATCTGTTCCTTCAGCGGAATGCCCAGTTTCTGGTAGGTTTCCAGCAGCTTGGGATCCACGTCATCGAGCGACTTGGGCTTTTCTTCCATGCTCTTGGGCCGGGCATAGTAATACTGATCCTGGAAGTCGATTTCCGGGTAGTTCAGCATCGCCCAGGTGGGCTCTTCCTTCTGTTCCCAGCGCTCGAGGGCGTCCAGACGCCATTGGGTCATCCACTCAGGTTCGTCGTTCTTGTCCGAGATCAGGCGCACGATATCAGCGTTCACGCCCTTGGGGGCGTATTCCATCTCGATCTCGGTTTCCCAACCGTATTTGTACTTGCCTGCCAGGGATTTGACGGCTTCGACGGTCTCTTCCTCGACGCCTTCCTTGACGATCACTTCATCCAAACCGGCCATGTTCTTCCTTTCACCGCGCGGGCCTTACCGGCCCCGTGCGCGGAATTTGTCATGTTCCCGGATCCACGCCTCGCTAAAGCGCTTCACCTCATCTTCCGTTGTCGTCGGGCCCAACGAGACGCGCACGGCTGACGCCGCCTCGACCTCGTCGAACCCCATGGCCCGCAGCACCCGCGAGGGTTTCACCTTGCCGCTGGAACAGGCGGACCCTGCCGAGATGGCAAAGCCCGCCAAATCCATCACCATCACCTGCGTCTCACCTTTCCAGCCCGGAGTGATGAAACAGGAGGTGTTGGGAAGCCTGTTCGCGTCTTTCCCGACAAAAATAGTCTCTTTGCAGGATTCGGCAATGGTCTTTTCTAGAATCTTTCTAAGTTCTGCAACTCGTTCGCATTCGCGATTGTCCACCGCGCGCGCCGCCGCCTCGGCTGCCGCGCCGAAGCCCGCGATGCCAATCACGTTCTCGGTGCCGGAGCGGCGGCCCATCTCCTGCCCGCCGCCCTTGATGCGCGCCTCGACATCGGTGCCGCGTTTCATCACCAGGGCACCCACGCCCTTCGGCCCGCCCAGCTTATGGGCCGAGATCATCGCCATGGTCGCGCCCGACCAGTTGAAAGCAAAGGGCACCTTGCCGAAGCTCTGCGTGGCGTCGACCAGGAACAGCCCGTCCGGCAGGTCCTGCAGGATACCCGTCTCGCTATTGGCCGATTGCAGCGCGGTACGGGCGGGGTCATCCACCGCGACCGCACCATCGGGCGCAACGCCCAGCGAAGCCTCGCACCAGGACAGCACCGCATCATGCTCCAGGTCCGAACAGGCAATGCCCCGCCCGGCCAGAGCCAGCGCCGCCGCTTCCGTGGCCGAGGAGGTAAAGACCACATCCGCCCCATCCGCGCCAAATGCCGCTGCCACCTGCTTGCGCGCTTTCTGTACCAGCCCCAGGGCCGCGCGCCCCTCGGCATGGACCGACGAGGGGTTTCCCACCACGTCCATGGCGGCGACCATGGCCTCGCGCGCCTCTGCTCGCAGCGGCGTGGTGGCATTCCAATCAAGATAGACGCGGCCCAAGGCGCTCTTCCCTTTCATCTTTCCAGAAATATCCCGGGGGGTCCGGGGGGCTGGCCCCCCGGCCGGTCGGACGGCGCTCCGCGCCGTTCGAAAACTCAGTCGTCATCCACCACGTGAAACAGGGTCGGCACCGCCGGGCACGGGGTCAGCTCGTTCTTCACCACATCCGACAGGCGGGTCTGGTGCAGGAAGACATAGACATGGGCCGACAGCCCCTCCCAAAGCCGGTTGGTCATGCTCTGCGCCCGCGAGCCGGAGCTGGCACCCGAAGCCCCTGCCCCCTTGTGCATCGCGCTGACGGTCTCATCCACCGCGCCCAGGATCTCGGCCACACGAATGTCGGACGCGGGCTTGGCCAGGCGATAGCCGCCGCCCGGGCCCCTCACCGATTCCACCAGCTCGGCCCGGCGCAGCTTGACGAAAAGCTGCTCCAGATAGGGCAGCGAAATGTCCTGCCGCTTGCTCAGCTCTGTCAGCGACATCAGCTCGCCCGCGGGCTGCATCGCCAGATCGGCCAGCGCCACCATGGCATAACGCCCTTTTGTCGACAGCTTCATGGTGAAATCTCCCTGCATAGACGTTGACGAATGGCCCGTCGGCATTTACCTCAGAGGGGATGCGCAAGCCCCGGTTCACAAACCCGGAATTCGCGACCCTATTATGGTGCCCAAGGGTTTTCGTCAAGAAAACCGGGTGCGACAGAGAGACCGCAGAACAGATCGAGGACACATGCCCGAAGTGATTTTTCCCGGCCCCGAGGGCCGGCTGGAAGGCCGTTATCATCCGCAGAAGGAAAAAGACGCCCCGATCGCCATCGTCCTGCACCCGCATCCGCAGTTCGGCGGGACGATGAACAACAAGGTCGTCTACAACCTGCATTACGCCTTCCACAAGATGGGCTTTACCGTGCTCAGGTTCAATTTCCGCGGCGTGGGCCGAAGCCAGGGCGAATATGACCAGGGCGTGGGCGAGCTGTCCGATGCGGCCTCCGCACTGGATTACCTGCAGTCGATGAACCAGAACGCCAAGCATTGCTGGGTCGCGGGTTTCTCCTTCGGGGCCTGGATCGGCATGCAGCTTCTGATGCGTCGCCCGGAGATCACCGGGTTCATTTCCGTGTCACCGCCGGCCAACATGTATGACTTCTCGTTCCTGGCGCCCTGCCCCAGCTCGGGTCTGATCATCAACGGCACCAATGACCGCGTGGCCCCGCCCGCCGACACCCATGCGCTGGTTGACAAGCTGCATGAGCAGAAGGGCATCACCATCACCCATACCGAGGTCGAAGGTGCTGGCCACTTCTTTGAAAACGACCACATGGACACGATGATCACCAGCGTGGACGAATATGTGCGTCGTCGCCTGACCGAAACCACGCGCTGAGGGGCGAACCATGGACCTGCTGGAACAAGTCGCCGACAAGCTGGCCCAAGACGCGCTGGAAGCGGTGCGCGTGACCGGGGATGAGGACATCATCACCCAGGTGATGAAATCCGTGGGCTCGTCTTCCACAACGCTGGAAGAAGCCTTCATGACCGCCGTGCGCATTCGCCGTGCCGAGGCCCGCGGCCGCGCCCTGCTGGACGATCTGGTGCGGGTGCGCGCCGAAAAGGCACAGGGCTAGCCCATGCATCGAGGGCTGGGCGCGGCGCTGATGCTGATCGTGCCCGCCCTGGGAATCGCGTGCCTTCTCCGGCTCGGCCACCTGTCCTGGCTTTCGTGTTTTTCCCCGGGGCGTGCAGACACGTTCGTCCTCTCCGAAGAGCTGTTCATCTTTGCCTTCTGCACCCTTCCCTGGCTCCCCTTCGCGCTGATCCACCTGTTAGCCAGAAACGACAGAGCCCGGTTGTGGAATCTGATCACTTCGCTCGCCATGGTCGCAATCATGCTCAATGGGCTCCTGCCCGTGGACAGCCAGCACCACTGCGATAGAAACGGCGCTAGCGCCGGGTTTCTGATCCTTGGTGCCATCCCTTTTGCGGCTTTCCTGGCCGTGCTCACGCAACTCATTCGCCTCGCCCTTAATGCCGGAAAGCCCGCACATGACATCTGACCGCCTCACCGCCCAGCTTGCCTTCCTGACCGAGGCCGACCGGCTGAAACAGGTGACCCGCTCCAACGTTCTGATGGACGGGTCGCGCCACGAAAACTCGGCGGAACATTCCTGGCACCTGGCGCTGATGGCCCTGACCATGGCTGATCACGCGCCCAAGGTGGATATCACCCGCGTGTTGACCATGTGCCTGCTGCATGATCTGGTCGAGATTGACGCGGGCGATCATCCCATTCACGAGGACCACGACGCCGACGAGGTTGCGCGCAATGAACAGCGCGCCGCCGACCGGCTGTTCGGCATGCTGCCGGACGACCAGGGTGCCCATCTGCGGGCAATCTGGGAGGAGTTTGAGGCCGTCGCCTCGCCCGAGGCCGCCTATGCCAAGCGCGTGGATTTCATCCAGCCGGTGTTCCAGGTGCTCTTGTCCACCGGCGCGCCGGACTGGCATTTCGACGTGGCGCGCGACAATCTGAAAAACGGGCGCACCGCGCCGATGGCGGAAACCTGGCCGGAGCTGCATGGGCTTGCCACGCGGCTTCTGGACGCTCCGGAAGAAATCCCCGGCGAGTTGCAATTCATCGCTGAAGCCGACCGGCTGAAATCCGTCATCCGCGCGACACCGATCCTGTCGGGTGGGCGGCGCGAAAACTCGGCCGAGCACAGCTGGCACCTGATGCTGTTTGCCCTGGTGCTGGCGGAGCAGGCCGCGCCCGGCGTGGACGTGACCCGCGTCATGATCATGCTGCTGCTCCATGATCTGGTTGAGATCGACGCAGGTGACGTGCCCGTGCATGGCAATGTGGATCACGCCGCCATTGCCGCGCAGGAACAGGTAGCAGCGGATCGGATATTCGGCCTACTGCCCGGCGAAAAGCGCAATAATTTCCGTGCGATTTGGGAGGAATTCGAAGCCGGTGAGAGCCCCGACGCGGTGTTTGCCAAGTCTTTGGATCGGGTGCAGCCGGTGATGGCAAATCTGGTCGATGGCGGCGGGTCGTGGATCGAATACAGTGTGACCCGCGAACAGCTCGAAACCCGTGTGGGCGTCAAGGTCAAGCGCGGCGCACCTGAGGTGTGGGAGGCACTGCGTCCGCAGATTGACGCCTGGTTCAGCAAACACGCTGCGACCTGATACCGGCTTGGCCCGCGCGCCCCGGCCCCCTAGGTTGGAGACAGCCAGCGAAAAGGACAGCCAGCGATGAGAACGCTCGATGGGCGGTTTCGTGATTACCTGAAACAGATCACCTATGGGGGCAATGACGGTATTGTCACCACCTTTGCCATCGTCGCTGGGTTCGCGGGGGCCGAGGCGCAGGGCGTCGTCGGTCTGGGCGCGCTGGCGGTGCTGATCTTCGGCCTTGCCAACCTCACCGCCGATGCGGTCAGCATGGGGATGGGGGAGTTCCTGTCGGGCCGGTCGGCCACCGAGCTGTTTCGCGCCCGTCATACCCAGGTGGTCGAGCGGGTCTCCCAGGATCCGGGGGCGGCTGCGGAACGTATGGCCGAGCATCTGGTCACCCAAGGCCTGGCCCGCGAAGATGCCCGCCACACCGCCGATCACCTGGCCACCAGCCCCACCCTGATGGCCGACCTGGTGCTGCGCTATGACTACGGGATGGAGGCGCCGGACTGCCACAATCTGCGCGCCCGTGCCTTCGTGACCTTCCTGGCCTTCGTGGTCTTCGGCGCCATTCCCCTGGCCCCATTCGTGTTGCTGGCCGAAGGGTCCGGGCGGTTCGGCTGGTCGGTCGCCGCGACCACGTTGGCCCTTGTTCTGCTAGGCCTTCTGCGCACGGCAGCCACCGGCGAGCGCGCCCTGCGTGCGGTGATGGAAACCGTTCTGGTCGGCGGGCTCTGCGCCGTGGTCGCCTACCTGGCCGGGCTTTTCGTCGCGGGGCTGGGCTGACGATGGACCTGCCTGAAGGCCCCTTTCGCTTCATTGCGCTGGATGTCGAGACCGCCAGCCGCGCAGCGGGCAGCATCTGCCAGATCGGCCTGGGCTGCGTGCGCCCGGATGGAGGAATCGAGACATTCGCGACCTATGTGGATCCCGAACAGCCTTTCGCCGCTTTCAACATCGAGCTGCACGGCATTGGCCCGGACACGGTCGCAGGCGCCCCGACTTTCCCGGAGGCCTGGGAAGCGCTCTTCGACCTGCTCAACCGTCACCACCTGGTGCAACACAGCGCCTTTGACCAGAAGGCGATCGAGGCCGCGTGCCGGGCCCATGGCCTGGAGCGGCCGGAACTCAGCTGGTCCGACAGCGTCAAGATTGCGCGACGCGCCTGGCCCGAGTTCAAGGGAAACGGCGGCCACGGACTGGGTCACCTGAAGAAGGCGCTGGGGCTGAGGTTCCGCCACCACGACGCAGGCGAAGACGCCCGCGCCGCGGCCCAGGTCGTGCTGCAGGCCGAGGAGAGGTTGGGTCAGGCGTTCCATCAGATCGCCGTGACCCGCTACAAATCTCAGATCAAGCTGCCGCTGTAAGGCACTGTTTTACAGGCGATAAATCGCACCGAACTTGGCTTCGAGGTAGTCCAGCAGCGGTTCGACTGAAACCTGCTTGCCGGTCGCCTGTTCAATCACCTGCTTGGGCTCATAAAGCCCACCGTGGCGCTGAACCTTGTCAGAGAGCCAGGTGGTGACCGCAGCAGCCTCGCCCGCGACGAGCTTGTCGTCCAGGTCCGGCATGTCCGCGCGCAGCGCCTCGTTCAGACAGCCGGCATAGACATTGCCCAGGCTGTAGGTCGGGAAGTACCCGATCAGCCCCACCGACCAATGCACGTCCTGCAAGCAGCCGTTCGAAGGCTTGTCCACTGCCACACCGAAATCGGCTTCAAACCGGGTGTTCCAGGCCTCTTCCAGATCAGCCACGGCCAGGTCACCTGACAGCATCTGCCGCTCCAGGTCAAACCGCAGCATGACATGCAGGTTGTACTGCACTTCGTCCGCCTCGGTGCGGATGTAACCCGGGTGCAGCTTGTTGACCGCGCCGAAGAAATCCTGCGAGTCGGCGACCGACAGCGGCCCAAAGACCTCGGTCATGCGCCCGTGCAGCCAGCCGGTAAAGGCGGCGGAGCGGCCAAGCTGGTTCTCATAGATCCGGCTCTGGCTTTCATGCACGCCCATCGACACGCCCTGCCCCAGCGGGCTCATCAGATAGGCGCGGTCGATGTTCTGTTCGTAACAGGCGTGGCCGACCTCATGGATCGTCGAATAGAAGCAGTTGAACGGGTCGTCTTCCGAGGTGCGCGTGGTGATGCGCACATCGAGGCCCGAGCCCGAGGAAAACGGATGCACCGCCTTGTCGAGCCGCCCGTGGGACATGTCATAGCCGAAGGCCCGGGCCAGCTCACGCGCCAGCCGCATCTGTTTCTGCGGGTCGAACTGGCCGGTCAGGGTTTCGGGCTGGTGTGCAGCCCCCATGCAGGCATCGCGCAGGGCCACGAGGCGCGGGCGCAGGGCGTCGAACATGGCTTGCAGCTCGGCCCCGGTGGCGCCGGGTTCATAATCGTCCAAGAGCGCGTCATAGAGGTCACCGCCATCGGCCAGCGCCTCTGCCTCTTCGCGTTTCAGACTCAGGATGTTCTCCAGCACCGGTTTGAACGCCTGGAAATCATCCGCTGCGCGGGCCTCGGCCCATTGACCTTGCGCTTCCGAGGTCACGCGGGCCAGCTCTCCGGCCAGGGCGGCAGGGATGCGGGTCTTGCGCTCGAACGACCGGCGGATGTGGCGCAGGTGGGCCCGTCCAACCTGATCCAGCGTGGATTCGTCGATGGCCGCCAGCCACTCGCCAACCCGCGGATCGGTGCGCCGGGCGTGGATGACATGTTCCAGCGCGCCCATTTCCTCAGCCCGCTGTGGCGCGGCGCCACGTGGCATCATGGTTTCCTGGTCCCAGCCCAGCCGCCCGGCGATCTGCGCCAGGGCCTGGGTCTCGCGATCATGGGCAATCAGCGCCTCATAGGCGTTGGACACATCTTTCATCAGATCAGCCTCTTACACTTTGTTCGGCCGGGTAACCGGCCTGAAAACGGGCGCGCAACACCAGCACGAACGCCAGGATCGCGCCGACCTGGTGGGTGATGGCGGCATGCAGTTGCGCGGCGGTCAGCAGGGTTGCGATGCCCAGCACCACCTGCGTCAGCAACATGACCATCGCCAGCGCCATCGCCTGACGGGTCATCGCATGGGGCGAACGGCGCGAGATGTTCCAGACCACCACGGCGAAGATCACGCACAGGTAGCCGACGATGCGGTGGATGAACTGCACCAGCCCGGCGTTCTCGAAGAAATTGCGCCAGAGCGGTTCGTAATCGAAGGCGTGCGGCGGGAAGAACTGCCCGCCCATCAGCGGCCATTCCGCATAGCTGCGCCCGGCGTCGTTCCCGGCCACCAGCGCGCCCAGCAGGATTTGCAGCGCGACCAGGTGCAGAAGCCCGGTTGACAAGCCGAAGAGGCGCTTTTCACGGGCCCGACGCGCGGTCATCAGAGTTGGCTCATCGCGACCCAGTAGCAGAATATACCAGGTAATGAGACCAAGGATCAGGAAGGCCAGCCCCAGATGCGTGGCCAGCCGGTAGGAGGCAACATCCACCATCTCGCCCGTCAGGCCCGAGGAGACCATCCACCAGCCGATCGCCCCCTGCGCGCCGCCAAGCGCACCCAACAGCAACAGGCGCGAGGTCCAGCCGGAGGGAATGCGTTTCGTCACCAGGAAGCCGACGAAGCCCAGGGCCCAGACCAGCCCCACGAAGCGGCCCAGCTGCCGGTGGCCCCATTCCCACCAATAGATCGTCTTGAAACCTTCCAGCGTCATGTCACTATTCTGCAGCTCGAATTCGGGGATCGCCTTGTATTTCTCGAACTCCGCCGTCCAGGCGGCTTCCCCCATCGGCGGCAGCGCGCCGGAGATCACGTTCCATTCGGTGATCGACAGGCCCGAGTCCGTCAGCCGGGTCAACCCGCCCACCACGACCATGGCGGCCACCAGTGTAAAGAGCACCATCAACCAGAGCCGGATCGCCCCGCGTCCGCGCCCGCCGCCTCCGCCCCGGGCGATGCCTCCGGTTTCGGCGGCCAGCCGTGTGCCGGCCTCATCGCTGACTTCCTCGAAAATGCTGCGGTTTCCTGCCATGGGAGCCTCTTTCTGATGCGCCTTTCGGTACGGCGCAGATCATCGTTCAGATGGCCCCGGGGGACAAGCCAAGAAACGCCCGATCCGGCATTTGCGTTAGCGTGCAAAAATTGCCGCCAAAAAGGCGCCGAAAATCGCCCTCCCTCAGCCTCTTGTGGTTGCCCCTGCCGACAGGCGGATGATATAGTGTCCCGAATGACAAGAAGACGCGCGACAGATCAGAGGCGGACATTGTGAGCGACACTCCCGACACCCCTGAAAATGAAGACGAAATGATGCCGGAACGCCCCACTTGGGACGGCCCGCATATCGCCATCGAGGAGGAGATGAAAAGCTCCTACCTGGACTATGCGATGAGCGTCATCGTCTCCCGGGCCATTCCCGACCTGCGCGACGGGCTGAAACCGGTGCATCGGCGCATTCTTTATGCAATGCAACAGGGTGGCTATACCCATGACAAACCCTACCGCAAATCGGCGAAATCGGTCGGCGACGTGATGGGTTCGTTCCACCCCCATGGGGACAGCGCGATCTATGACGCGCTGGTGCGCATGGCGCAGGATTTCTCCATGTCGCTGATGCTGATCGACGGTCAGGGCAACTTCGGCTCGATGGACGGCGACAACCCGGCGGCCATGCGATACACCGAAAGCCGCCTGGCCAAGGCCAGCCAGATGCTGCTGACCGACCTGGACAAGGGCACGGTCGACTTCCAGGACAACTATGACGGCAAGGAACAGGAACCCACTGTTCTTCCTGCGAAATTCCCCAACATGCTGGTCAATGGCGCAGGCGGTATTGCCGTCGGCATGGCCACCAACATCCCGCCGCACAACCTGGGCGAAGTCGTGGACGCGACGCTGGCGATGATCGAGGAGCCAGATATCTCGGACGAGCGGTTGATGGAGATCATCCCGGCCCCCGATTTCCCCACCGGCGGCATCATTCTGGGCCGTGGCGGTGCGCGCAAGGCCTATCTGGAAGGGCGCGGCAGCGTCATCATCCGCGCCAAGACCCGTGTGGAAGAGATCCGCAAGGACCGCTATGCCATCGTGCTGGATGAGATCCCTTATCAGGTCAACAAGGCCTCGATGATCGAAAAGATCGCCGAGCTGGTACGCGAGAAGAAGCTCGAAGGCATCTCCGGCATTGCTGACGAATCCGACCGCGTCGGCGTACGCGTGGTGATCGAGCTGAAACGCGACGCGACCGCCGAGGTCGTGTTGAACCAGCTGTTCCGTTTTACGCAGATGCAGACCTCCTTCGGCTGCAACATGCTGGCGCTGAACGGCGGTCGGCCCGAGCAGCTGACCTTGCGCGATTTCCTGAGCCATTTCATCACCTTCCGCGAGGAAGTTATCACGCGCCGCACCGCGTTCGAACTGCGCAAGGCGCGTGAACGCAGCCATATCCTCTGCGGTCTGGCCGTGGCCGTATCGAATGTGGATGAGGTTGTTGCGACCATTCGCAGCTCTGCCGATCCGGCGGATGCACGCCAGAAGCTGATGGAACGCCGCTGGCCCGCCCATGACATCGCCGAATATATCCAGCTGATTGACGATCCGACCCACAAGATGAACGAGGACGGGACCTATAACCTGTCCGAAACCCAGGCGCGTGCCATCCTGGAGCTGCGTCTGCAGCGTCTGACCGCGATGGGGGTCAAGGAAGTCACCGACGAACTTCAAGAGCTTGCCGCAAAGATCCGGGATTACTTGGATATTCTGCGGTCGCGTGAACGCATCCTGGCGATCATTTCGGGTGAGTTGACCGAGGTGCGCGACGCCTTCGCCGTGCCGCGTCGCACCGAGATCGTCGACTGGTCCGGCGACATGGACGACGAGGACCTGATCGAGCGCGAGGATATGGTCGTGACCATTACCGCCTCCGGTTGGGCCAAGCGCACCCCGCTGGCCGACTTCCGTGCGCAGAAACGCGGTGGCAAGGGGCTGTCGGGTATGCAGACCAAGGACGAGGACGCGATCACCACGCTCTTCGTGGCCAATACGCACACGCAGCTTCTGTTCTTCACCGATGACGGCATGGCCTACAAGCTGAAGACCTGGCGCCTGCCCCAGGGTGGCCGCACCGCCAAGGGCAAGCCGCTGGTCAACATCCTGCCGATCCCGACCGGCGTCTCCATCGCCGCGATCCTGCCGGTGGACCGGGACGAGAAGGAATGGGACGACCTGCAGATCATCTTTGCCACGTCGAAAGGCTCGGTCCGTCGCAACCGCCTGTCCGATTTCACCAATGTGAAATCGAACGGCAAGATCGCGATGAAGTTCGAGGGCGACGACGAGGGCACCCGCCTGATCAACGCCCGCATCTGCGACGAGGGCGACGATGTGATGCTGGTCACCTCCTCGGGTCGCGCGATCCGCTTCCCGGTGACTGACGTTCGCGTGTTCAACTCGCGCAGCTCGACCGGTGTGCGTGGCATTCGCCTGGTCAATGACGGGGATGAGGTCGTCTCGGCCTCGGTCATTCGCCATTTCGAGGCCGATCCCTCCGAACGTGCCGCCTATCTGAAGATGCGCCGCCAACTGGCCGGTGCGGATGACGAAGGTGCCGAGGACGAGATCGACGGCGACATCAGCCAGGAACGTTTCGAGGAAATGCAGGCCGCCGAAGAGCTGATCCTGACCATTACCGAGGGCGGCGTCGGCAAGACCTCGTCCAGCCACGACTACCCGGTGCGCGGACGTGGCGGCCAGGGCGTCACCGCAATGGAGAAAACCATGCGCGGCGGTCCGATCGTGGCCTGCTTCCCGATCGACATCGCCGATCAGATCATGCTGGCGACCTCCAGGGGTCAGTCGATCCGCTGTCCGGTGGACGGCATCTCGTTCCGTTCGCGCGGGGCTGGCGGCGTCAAGGTGTTCAACACCGACAAGGGCGAAAGCGTCGTGTCGGTCGCGCGCATTGCCGAGCAGAATGACGATGAAGGCGAAGAAAACGAAAGCCAGGGCGGTGACGAATAGACTCGCCCTGGTCACCTATCTGACCGACGACTACGACCGCGCGATTACCTGGTTTTGCGATGCGCTTGGGTTTGTCCTGCTGGAAGACACGGACATGGGGGGTGGCAAGCGCTGGGTGCGCATGGCGCCTCACAAGGATGCCGAAACCGCTTTTCTGATCGCGCATGCTGTGGGGGATCAGGTGGAAGTCATCGGAAGGCAGGCAGGCGGACGTGTGGGCCATTTCCTGTTTACTGATGATTTCGCCGCGCAACAGGCCCGGATGCAGGCCGCGGGCGTCAAGTTCCGCGAGGCCCCGCGCCACGAACCCTATGGCACAGTTGCGGTCTTTGAAGACCTGCACGGCGCGCCTTGGGATCTGATCCAGCCCGCCCAGATTGATGAGACAACAAAATAATCCACCCAAGCACGATTTCCGTAGCCTCTACGCCGCGGTGTTCATGTTTTTCACGCCATAGACAGTCGGAAACTTAGGGCTTCCAGTGGTGGGAATGTAGGCTATGTCCATCCATTCTTATCAGATAGGAGGACGCCATGCAGACCAGGATCTCCCTGATTGCCCTGCTTTCCGCCGCCGTTTTTGCAACATCGGCCGGGGCGGAAAGTGTCAGTTCCGGCGGTCTGCCGGACTATGCAAACCTTCGGTTCAACTATGTCAAACAGGGCAGTTTCGACCTTCTCAACCTCGGCGGCGCGGCTGATTTTCGGGCAGGCCCTTTGCAGTTCACGATTGACGGTCAGACCTATTCGTTCGACGGCGGCAACGACGTCCACGCCTTGACCGCCAAGGCCGCCTATGGGTTCGCAGACGGGTTCGCAGCATACCTCCAGGCGACCTATCTTGAGCTCAACAGCTTTGATGAAACCATTTTTGGCATCGGCGCCGATTATCAAAATGAGGTCTTCGGTGCCGGATTGCAGTATCAGTCCTTCCGCAACAATGATTTCTTCCACCTTACGGGCTATTACAGGTTCAATCCGAAGTTCCAGCAAGGGGGCACCACGGCCCTGGCCGCAGTTTCGTTCCTGGAGGATGAGGAGGTTTTCACCCTGGGGGCCGACCACCGAAACGAGCGGTTTCGCCTGACCGGCTTCACCGCGCTGTCCAGCGACTCGTTTCAGGATTTTACCGCACTGGGTGGGCACTACTATGTCACCCCGCAGCTCGGTGTCGGCGCCAATGTCGTGACCTTCAACGATGCCCTGTTTGACGACGGTATATACAGCCTGGACGTCGGGTATCGGTTTATCGACAATGTCACCCTGTCCGCATTCTATGCTTCGGAGTTCGGGAACAGCTTCGGGAATACCGATTTTTTCGGAATTAACCTGACTTGGGAACTGGGCCGCGACCGGGCCCGTGTCTTTGATCGCGTCGACATGTACCTGCGTGATGCCGTTGGTCCGATTGGCACACTCCGGGCGCGTGATGCCTTTACCCAAGTGACCGGACCAGGGAGGTTCGGCCTGTTCTGACAGAGGGGGTCGCGGAAATACAGGCCCCGCCGCGCCCGAGGTCCGGCGGGGATGTCCCCTGCAGTACCGGAAACAGAGCCGAACAAAACAGCCGATTGCACCTGTTGCCCCAACAATAACCCAGCCATTGACCCAATTTCGCCCGATTTGCCCGTATCCTGCCTTCTAGCTTAACGCGAGATGAACGCTATCGAAGGCCTCGGCGGATGCAAGGATCGGGGCGGAGGGCAAGGGTATGACACGCGCAGAACATTTCTGCATTACCCCGGCAGGGCACCGGGCGCTACGGCTGGTGCTGCTGGCCTGGTTCACCGGAGTCACGGCCCAGGCACTGCCCTGGCCACAGGGTCAGGTGCTGGCTCAGCTGCTCTTTCCCGGCGACCTTGGCTTTTTCGGCTTCAATGCAACGGTCTTTGCCCTGGCCTGGGCGATGAGCCTGGGGCCCGACCTGCGCCTGCCCGCGCTGTATCTCAGCCTGATCGTGGCTTGGGCAGCCGTGCTGTCCAAGATCTCGGGCGCACCGGTCACACCACAGGCCTATTGGCGCGATGTGGCACTGCTGGCCGGGCTGTTGTTGACCCAACTGCCGGTCAAGCGGCCCATCTCCACGGATCCGACAGAGCCTGATTGCCGCCCCCGCCTGGTGCACCATGGCGGTGAGGTCATCCACCTGCACCCCTCCGGCGCCTGCGATGCCACGGGCCGCGCCGCCTTTGCCGAAAGCCCGGATGATATGGCCAGCAGCTTTGCCCGCGCGTTGGAGGCAAAATGACGATTGCAGGTTGAGTTGAAACCTTCTAGGCAGCTTAAAAGCCTAGAGGATTTCAGCATGAACCGTTTTGCCATCGCCTGTCTGACCGCGCTTTCCAGTGTACCGCTGCCGGTCGGTGCCGAGCCTTCCCAGATCAACAGTTTCGGCGTTGCCGTCGAAGAGTTCAGCCTGTCTTTGCGCCACTTCGGCAGCTCCGACCTGTTTTACATGGGCGGCGAGCAGATCGAGGGTCAATTGGCGTTGCGTTTCGCGGATCGGTTCGGGGTGCAAGTCGACCTGGGGCGCATCAAGACCGAGTACGACCTCACCAGTTCTGCCTTGAATCTGCACGCGAACTTCAAACTGTCCGAAAGCCTGACCATCGGTGGCTTCCTGGGTCAGGTCGACAACCAGCTGTACCGTTACGATATCCACGGGATCGAAGCCATGTGGCAAGCGGGGAAACTCGAGATTGAGGCGCATTTAGGCAAGGAGCATTTCTCGACCAAAGGGCTCGACTACTCCCGTGTTCGCGACAGCAACATCGCCGGTGTCGAGGCACGGTTCGCAGTCAACGACCGGCTGACCCTGTCCGCTGGTCTGGACCAGTGGCGCATCCCCGGAGCGTTTGGCTCAACGTTCCGGGAAGCGCACCTGGGTGCGAGCTTTGCAATCAATGAGTTTGCGGAGTTTCACGGCGAGCTGCGGCACCACCGGGACGAACGTGCAAGGAGCGGGTCCGATGAGGTTCTGACCCTCGGTGTCACGCTCTACCCCACCGCGCGCAAGGGCGGGTTCGGCTTCCGCACCTATACGCCTAGCGGCCAGATCTCCTACTGACGCCCCCTTGGACTTTCGTCGCAGGCAGGCTACATGCGGCGCATGACACAGGAACTTCATATCGTCGGTGGCGGGCTTGCAGGCTCCGAGGCCGCCTGGCAGGCCGCGCAGATGGGCGTGAACGTGGTGATCCACGAGATGCGCCCCAAGGTCGAAACCTTCGCCCACCAAACCGGCGACCTGGCCGAGATGGTCTGTTCGAACTCCTTCCGCTCGGATGATGACGAACAGAACGCGGTCGGGCTCTTGCATTGGGAGATGCGCGCGGCCGGCGGGTTGATCATGCGCATGGCCGACACCCACCGCCTGCCCGCCGGCGGCGCATTGGCCGTGGATCGCGATGCGTTTTCCCAGGGCGTGACCGCCGAGCTGACCGCGCTTCCGAATGTACGGGTGGAATACGGTGAAGTGACCGAGTTGCCCACCGACGGCCACTGGATCTTTGCCACCGGCCCGCTGACCAGCCCCGCCCTGGGCCAGGCGATCCAGTCGGAGACCGGCGCCGAACGTCTGGCATTCTTCGACGCCATCGCCCCCATCGTGCATGCCGACAGCATCGACATGGACGTGGTCTGGGCGCAGTCGCGTTACGACAAGGGCGACACAGAAGAAGAGCGCAAGGCCTACCTCAATTGCCCGATGACCAAGGACCAGTACGAGGCTTTCATCGACGCCGTGCTGGGTGCCGACAAGACCGAGTTTCACGAGGGCGAGACCGCGACTTATTTCGACGGCTGCCTGCCCATTGAGGTGATGGCGGAACGCGGCCGCGAGACGCTGCGGTTCGGTCCGATGAAACCCATTGGGCTCACGAACGCGCACAAGCCCGAGGAAAAGGCCTATGCGGTGGTGCAGCTGCGCCGCGACAACGCGCTGGGCACGCTCTTCAACATCGTTGGCTTCCAGACCAAGATGAAATACGGCGCCCAGACCGAGGTGTTTCGCATGATCCCCGGGTTGGAGAATGCAAGCTTCGCGCGGCTGGGCGGCATCCACCGCAATACCTTCATGAACTCGCCCACGTTGCTCGATGACCAGATGCGCCTGAAAAGCCGCCCCCACCTGCGCTTTGCCGGTCAGGTCACCGGTGTCGAAGGCTACGTCGAAAGCGCCGCGATGGGGCTGCTCGCGGGCCGTTTTGCCGCCGCCGAGATCCTGGGCCAGCCCCTGCCCCCGGCGCCGAAGAACTCTGCCATGGGTGCGCTCATTCACCACATCACCGGCGGCGCCGAGGCCAAGACCTTCCAGCCGATGAACGTGAACTTCGGCCTGTTCCACCCGGTGGACGGGCTGAAGGGTGGGCGGCGCGGACGCAAGGACCGCTACAAGGCCTATACCGACCGCGCCAAGGCGGAATGGCAGGGCTGGCTCGACGGGCAGACCGCCTTCGCATGATCACCCGCTTCGCCCCCTCGCCCACCGGGCCATTGCACTTGGGCCACGCCTATTCGGCACTTCTGGCCCATGACATGGCGCGCGATGCAGGGGGGCAGTTTCACCTGCGTATCGAAGACACGGATATCGACCGCTGCCGCCCGGAATGGGAGGCGCTGATCTTCGAGGACATGAAGTGGCTGGGACTGAGCTGGGAACAGCCCGTCCTGCGCCAGAGCGAGCACCTGGAAGGCTACCATGCGGTTCTTATGGGCCTGGCCGACCGTGGCCTGGTCTACCCCTGTTCCTGCTCGCGCAGCGCCATCCGCGCAGCAATGAGCGCCCCCCAGGAAGGCGTGCCCGCCCCCGATGTCTACCCGGGCACATGCCGTCATCGCCCCATGTCAGACCGCAGGTCCGGCGATGCACTGCGCCTGGACATGGTCAAGGCGATAGGCGAGGTCGGACACATGGAGTTCACCGAGACCGGCCCGAAACACGCGGGCACCCATGTCCTGGACCCCGCCCGGCTGGTGGCTGAAATCGGTGATGCGGTGCTGGGCCGCAAGGAGATCGAGACCGTCTCCTACGTGCTCGCCGCCGTGATCGACGACGCGGGCCAGGGCATGAGCCATATCGTGCGCGGCGAGGACCTGTGGCAGATCACCTTCCTGCAGGTTCTGCTTCAGAACCTTCTGGACCTGCCCACGCCCACCTACCACCATCACCGCCTGGTCCGCGACGAGACCGGCAAGCGCCTGGCCAAGCGCGACGATGCCAAGGCGATCCGCACCTACCGTGAGAACGGCGCGACGCCTGAAGACATCCGGCGCATGGTCGGGCTCTGACCTCTTCTTCTTGGCAAAGATACCTTGCAGGGGGGCTGAGGGTGCTACACCCCAAAGTCGCCCTTAGCTCATGGGCTTCATCAGCTCGACTTCCTCTCCGTCCCGAACGGCGGTGTAGAAACAGCTGCGGCGATGGGTGTGGCAGGCGGCCCCGGTCTGGTTTACCGTCACCAGCAGGCAGTCGCGGTCACAGTCAAAGCGGAAATCCACCAGTTCCTGTATGTGCCCCGAGCTTTCGCCCTTGATCCAGAACGACTGGCGCGACCGCGACCAATAGGTAACACGGCGCGTCTCGATGGTGCGCTCCACCGCCTCGGCGTTCATCCAGGCCACCATCAGGACCTCGCCGCTCGTGGCATCCTGCGCAATCGCCGGAATCAGACCTTTTTCGTCGAATTTCAACGAAGTCACATCGAATTGCATGGCATATCCTTTTCATTTCCCGCCCGCCGCCCTATCTAGGGCGAACCGGCACAAAGGAAAAGCCGGGAAACCGTCCGGGGAGCGACATGAGCGATAGCGATCTCATCAACCTCTATTCAAAACAGATCCTGGCCCTGGCCGCAGATATTCCGCATCTGGGCAGCCTGCCCACGCCGGATGCACGCGTCAAGAAACGCGCGCCGCTCTGTGGTTCGACCGTCAGCGTGGACCTGACCGTTGATGGCGACCGTGTGGGCAGCTTTGCGCAAACCGTGAAAGCCTGCGCGCTTGGCCAGGCCTCGGCCTCGATTCTGGGGGCGCATGTGACCGGCGCCACCCGTGCCAGCCTGCAGGACGCCCGTGACGCCCTGGCCACCATGCTGACCGCAGACGGGCCGACGCCGCCCTCGCCATTCGAGGCGCTCGAAGTGTTGCGCCCGGCACGGGAATTCAAGAACCGGCACGCGTCTATACTGCTGGCCTGGGACGCGACCCTGGCCGCCTTCGATGAGGCCCGTGCGGATTAAGCATATCTCAACCCGAGATAGCTATGGATGGACCAACCAACCGGAGGTCCAGCCGTGCAAGAAAACCAGAAGTTCACCCCGGCGGAGGCTGCGCCAAGCAGCCTGTCAAAGCTGTCTGGCAATGCTGCACAGCTTGGCTACGACGTCGTCGACGTCGCAGGTTTCCTGCAGGAGGTGGACGAGAAGAGCTCGAATCAGCTGCAAGCCATCGTCGGGTTGTCGAGCCAGGCAAAGGATGTTCTGGGCGCCAACCAACGGGTGCGCGGGGCGCTGGACGAGCTGATGGAAAGCTCCCGCAGCACCGTGTCGACGGTCGAAAGCTCCGCAGAACTGGTGCGTCACGGCGGCGCCAAGGCACAGGACATCGCAACCTGGGTTCAGGCCCTGTCCGACCAGATGACCGCCATGGCCGCCTCCCTGGAAACCGTGCTGCGCTCGAACGAGGAAATTGCGTCCATCGCCAGCCAGGTGAACATCCTTGCCATCAATGCCAAGATCGAAGCCGCACGTGCAGGCGACGCAGGTCGCGGCTTTGCCGTCGTCGCCGAGGCGATCAACGAACTGTCAGGTAAGACCGCCAGCGCCGCCGAGAGTATCTCGCAGAACGTGACCGCCCTGTCCGAGCAGGTGGGCGTGCTGAATAAGGAAACCGACGAGGTATCGGCCACCGCGACCGACGTGCTGAAGGAATCCCACAAGGCCGATGAGGCCATGGGGCAGATTGCCGCCGCCGCCAACGAAAGCGCAAAAAAGACGGACCAGATTCGGGTCGAGGCGGAAACGGTGCGCGAAGCAGTTGAAAACTTCCTACCCACCTTCGACCAGATCGGCGACAGCGTCGGGGAAACGGCGACCGGTGTGCATCAGGCCACGGAACAGACCAATGGGCTGATCGACCTGACAGAAACCATTGTGCAGGATATCGTCGCCCTGGGCGGCAAGACGCTGGACCAACCGATGATCGACCGGGTCCAGGCGGATGCAGAACAGATCTCGACCCTGTTCGAACAGGCCGTCGCCACGGGACGCATCGGGATGGAGGCGCTGTTCACCCATCGCTACGAAGAGATTCCGGGCAGCAACCCGCAGCAGGTCATCGCACCGTTCACCGATCTCTGCGATCACCTTCTACCACCGCTGCTGGAAGCGGCCCTGGATTTCGATCCGCATATCGTTTTTTGCGCGGCAGTAGATGTGAACGGCTACCTGCCGACCCACAATGTGAAGTTCTCACACCCGCAGGGCCGGGATCCGGACTGGAACACGGCCCATTGCCGCAACCGGCGCATCTTCGACGACAGGGTGGGGCTGAAGGCCGGGCGCTCCACCGCGCCCTTCCTGTTGCAGGTCTATCGCCGAGACATGGGCGGCGGCGAGTTTGCCATGATGAAGGACCTCTCAGCGCCGATCCGCGTAAACGGGCGCCATTGGGGCGGATTGCGCCTGGCCTATCGCTTTGGAAACTGACACCCCTACCCCTGTATAGAAAAAACCACCGCATCCCGGGACAGTGGGATGCGGTGGCAGTTGCGGCTCTCAGGCTCCGGCGACCCCGGTCGGAATGAGGCAGAAACCCCGGGGTCAGGACAGTGGTGGTGCAGTAGACCACCAGCGCATCGAATTGGGGACAGGATGCGAGGATCCGGATACGTCCGCAGGCAGAAACTCAGATGACCCCTGGAAGGTGAAGACCGCCAATCAGAACGACCATCAGGGCACAGCCCCCCGCGATATCCTGCCAGATCGTGGCAGAGGACCGGGACAGCACCGCTTTGACCTCGTTCAACATCGACTTTCTCCTGCTCTCGTTGATCATCTTTGTTGCTTATTTGTTCTCACTTTCAATTCAACTTGTAAAGAACTTTTTGAGAACATTTGAGAACAAATTGGAACGCGCAGGTTAACCCACTGAAATCAAACGGATCGCTTCGTCCTGCCGCATCAACCACAGAAGAATGCGCGCGGCCGCGCCCCGAGCGGTTTCCAGTCCCGGGTCCTGTTCCAACAGCAGCCGCGCGTCCTTCTGAGCTACGGCCATGAGCCCGGCCTGGTGTTCCATGTCCGCCACCTGGAATCGTGGCAGGCCCGATTGCGCGGTGCCGATCAGGTCCCCCGCCCCCCGCATTTCCAGGTCTTCCTCGGCAATGCGGAACCCGTCCTCGGTCTCGCGCATGATCTCGAGCCGCCGTTGCCCGGTCTCGGTCAGGGGCGGCTGATACATCAGCAAACAGGTCGAGGCGGCCTCGCCCCGCCCGACCCGACCGCGCAGCTGGTGCAGCTGCGCCAAGCCGAAATGTTCCGCCCGTTCGATCACCATGATCGAGGCATTGGGCACATCCACGCCCACTTCGATCACCGTGGTTGCCACCAGCACCCCAGTCTCGCCACGCTGAAACGCGCCCATCGCCGCATCCTTATCGGCGGGCGGCATTTGTCCATGGACCAGGCCGACGACGTCGCCTCCCAAGGCCGCGCGCAGCTGTTTGAACCGCTCCTGTGCCGCGACCATATCCATGGTCTCGCTTTCTTCGACCAGCGGGCAGACCCAATAGGCCTGGCGTCCTTCGTCCAGCGCCGCCCTCAACCGGTCAACCACCTGCTCCAGACGCCCGGTCTGCACAAGCGCCGTGGTGATCGGCTTGCGCCCCGGAGGCTTCTCGTCCAGCACGCTCACATCCATATCGCCATATTGCGCCAGTGATAGCGAGCGTGGGATTGGTGTCGCGGTCATGACCAGCACGTCCGACGCTTCACCCTTCTTGCCCAGCTCCATGCGCTGGGTCACACCGAAGCGGTGCTGCTCGTCGATGATTGCCAGGCGAAGATCTTGGAAATGAACGTCTTTCTGGAATACCGAATGGGTGCCCACAAGGATGTGAATGTCGCCGCGCGCAAGTGCTTCCAACTTCTCTGCCCGTTCACGACCCTTGTCTCGGCTCGTCAGAATCTCGACCACAACCCCGGCCAATTCAGCCAAGGGACGAAGCCCCTCCAAATGCTGGTGGGCCAGAATACCGGTGGGCGCCATCATGACGCCCTGCCCGCCCGCCTCAACCGCAACCAGCAGCGCCATGAAGCCGACCAGCGTCTTTCCCGCGCCCACATCTCCCTGCAACAACCGGTTCATCCGCAGGCCCGAGCCCATGTCTGCCGCAATCTCGGCAATGGCGCGGGTCTGGGCCCCGGTCGGCGCATAGGGCAGCCCGTCCAGAACCCTCTGCTGCAAGTCGCCCGTAGCCAGACTGACCCGCCCCTTGCCGCGGCGAACTTCGGCCCGGGCGATGGCCAGGGTGAGTTGATGGGCAAAGAACTCGTCATAAGCCAGACGCCGACGCAGCGGGTGGCTGTGCGACAGCTCTCCGAACCCAGCGGGGCTGTGCGCCTCGCGCACCGCATCATGCCAATCGGGCCAGTGCTCGCGTGCCTTCAGCGCCGGATCGATCCATTCCGACAGCGGCGGCACGCGGGTCAGAACCTCGCCCACGGCCTTCAACGTCAACCGTTGTGTTATGCCGGATGCCAGGTGATAGACCGGTTCGAAATCCGGAATGCGGGTGGCCTCAGCCGGTCGTACGATGTGGTCCGGATGCGGCATTTGCAGGTAACCGTCAAAGCTTTCAACCTTGCCCGAAACCACCCGTTTTTCACCAACCGGCAGGTTTGTATCAAGCCAACGATCGTTGGCGTGGAAGAACACCAGGTGGAAAGTGGTCAGCGCATCGGTCACCTCAACCCGATAAGGCGCGCCGCGACCACGCGGGGGCATGTGCCGGTTTACCGTGACCTCCACAGTGGCCGTGGCAGGCGGGTCGACCTCAAGAATCGAGGCGCGGAATTGTCGATTCACACCTGAATAAGGCAATGAAAACAACAGATCACGCGGCTTTTCAATGCCAAGCGCGGCAAAGGCCTTGGCCGTCTTGGGGCCAACACCACCAAGGGTCTCCAGGTCCGCAAATAACGGATAGAGGATTTCCGGCCGCGTGCTCATAGCCCCCCGATCAGGTCGATCCAGCCGTCTTCGTCAAGGGTTTCCACCCCCAGATCGGCAGCTTTTTTTGCCTTGGATCCCGCCCCCGGTCCAGCCACCAGAAGATCGGTCTTGCCTGAAACCGAGCCCGAAACCTTCGCACCCAGGGCTTCCGCACGCGCCTTGGCCTCAGCCCGGGTCATCTTTTCAAGCGTACCGGTAAAGACCACGGTCTTGCCGGCGACAGGGCTATCGTTCGACGGAGCCTCGGTGGCCTCGATGGTCAGCTGCTTGATAAGTCGGTCGATTGAGGCCCGTTCGCGCGGGTTCGCGAAAGCATCCGACAGGGACAGGGCGAGCGAGGGGCCGATTCCGTCGATCGCGATCAGCTCGTCCCAACTGTCCAGGGCCGCCTGCGCCACGGTGCCCGCGTCGAAGGCGGCATCGCGCACTGGTTTGACCCGGGCACGCCGTCCCTCCTTGGTCGCTTGTCGGCGTTCCGCTTCCTCGGCCAGGTCCGCGCGCCGGTAGGCCTCCGCGGCAGGCCGGGCATAATCAAAGGCCGTTTCCAGTGCCTCCCAGGTGCCAAAATGCCTGGCCAGATCGCGAGCCGCCGCCTCACCCGCATGTCGAATGCCCAAGCCGAACAGCACCCGGTCGAAAGCGATGCCATTTCGGCGCGTTTCAATGGCAGCAAACAGGTTTTCGGCAGAGATCTCACCCCATCCGTCGCGATTCTTCAGCCGGGTAAGGTTTTCTGCATCTCGGTCCTTGAGCGTAAAGATATCGGCCGGCTCACGGATCGGCAGGACCTCGTCGGCAAAGAACATCTCGATCTGCTTGGCGCCGAGCCCCTCGATATCGAAGGCCCCGCGAGAGACGAAATGCTTCAGTTTTTCAACGGCTTGCGCGGGACAAATCAAGCCGCCGGTGCAGCGTCGAACCGCATCTCCCTCCTCGCGCACCGCATCGGAACCGCATTCCGGGCAGCTGGTTGGGAAGCCGAAAGGCTGTGCGTTGTCGGGGCGTTTCGACAGGTCCACATCGGCGATCTTCGGGATCACGTCGCCGGCACGATAAACCTGAACCCAGTCGCCCACCCGGATATCCTTGCCTTCGCGGATCTCGGCGCCCTTGCTGTCACGGCCTTCGATATAGTCCTCGTTGTGCAGCGTGGCGTTGGAGACGACCACGCCCCCGACGGTCACCGGGGCCAGGCGGGCGACGGGCGAGAGCGCGCCGGTGCGGCCGACCTGAATGTCGATCGCCTCGAGCCGGGTCCAAGCGGTTTCAGCCGGGAACTTGTGCGCGATGGCCCAGCGGGGGGTGGTGGAGCGGAATCCCAGCCGTCCCTGCAGCGTCAGATCATCGACCTTGTAGACCACCCCGTCGATGTCATAGCCCAGCGTGGCGCGTTGGGTTTCGATGCTGCGGTAATGGGTCAGCATCTCTGCCGTGGTTCGGCACAGTTTTGTCAGCGGATTGGTCTGAAAACCGAACACTGCGAGCTGTTCGATCGCGCCCATCTGGGTCTCGGCCAGAGGTGCAGACAGCTCGCCCCACGCATAGGCGAAGAAGCGTAGCGGACGGGCGGCGGTGATGGAGGCATCCAGTTGACGCAGCGATCCGGCCGCCGCATTGCGTGGGTTGGCAAAGGTCTTGCCGCCGCGTTCGGCGTGGCGGGCATTCAGCGCTTCGAAATCCTCATGGGACATGTAGACTTCGCCACGGACCTCCAGAACTTTCGGCGCGTTTTCAATCTGTTGCGGGATATCCTTGATGGTACGCGCATTGGCGGTAACGTTCTCGCCAACTGCGCCGTCGCCCCGGGTGGCGGCCTGGATCAGCCGCCCGTTCTCATAGCGCAGGGACAATGAAAGCCCATCGATCTTCGGCTCTGCCGTATAGGCCAGCGGCGTGGCCCCGTCGAGCCCAAGGAAGCTGCGAATGCGGGTGTCGAATTCAGCCACATCCGCGTCGTCAAACGCATTGCCCAGGGACAACATACGCACCGCGTGTGTAACCTTGCCGAAGCCTTCGGCCGCAGCGGCGCCCACCAGATCCGTAGGGCTATCGGGCCGTTTCAGGTCGGGGAATCGCGCCTCGATCGCGGCATTGCGGCGTTTGGCAGCGTCGTAATCGGCATCACTGATCTCGGGCGCGTCTTCCGCGTGATAAGCGCGGTTGGCCTGGGTCAGCAGCTCCGCCAACCGGGCAAGCTCCGCCTCTGCCTGTTCTTTGCTCAATGCTTCGACGGAAATTTCCATGCCCCACTCCTGCGCGCTGTTTTTCAAGTGATAGGCCCGCGCGCACGTATCGTCCAGCCGGGAGATAACGTGAGGCCTCGAAAGAAAACCCGACCCTGCAACACAGGCAGGACCGGGTCAGGAGGGAACAGAATATACCTTGGGGTCAGTCCTCTGGTCGGACCCCGTCAGGTTGTCGCTTTCAGGCGCCCATCGCAATTTGCGCGTCGAGCTCTGCCGGCTCCGGATCGCGCAGCACATAGCCGCGCCCCCAAACCGTTTCGATGTAATTGTCGCCGCCAGTGGCGTTGGAGAGCTTCTTGCGCAACTTGCAGATGAAGACGTCAATGATCTTCAGTTCGGGCTCATCCATGCCGCCATAGAGGTGGTTGAGGAACATTTCCTTGGTCAGCGTCGTGCCCTTGCGCAGGGACAGAAGCTCCAACATCTGGTATTCCTTGCCGGTCAGATGAACGGTGCGCCCGTCCGCCTCCACCGTCTTCGCGTCAAGATTGACCGAGATCTTGCCGGTGCGAATGACCGATTGCGAATGGCCCTTCGAGCGGCGGATGATCGCGTGAATACGCGCCACCAGTTCTTCGCGGTGAAAGGGTTTGGTCATGTAGTCGTCGGCGCCAAAACCGAACCCCTTGATCTTGTTTTCCGTGTCATCGGCGCCGGTTAGGATCAGGATCGGCGTGTCGATCCGTGACATGCGCAGCTGACGCAGCACCTCGTGACCATTCATGTCGGGCAGGTTCAGATCAAGCAGGATCAGGTCGTAGTCATAAAGCTTGGCCAGGTCGATGCCTTCCTCGCCCAGATCCGTGGAATAGACGTTGAGGTTGGCATGGGTCAGCATGAGTTCGATGCTGCGGCTCGTCGTGGGATCGTCTTCCACCAGCAGGATGCGCATTTTGTAGTCTCCGCTAAATCTTCCGTTCCGTTGGTAAACAGTTAGACCGGAAATGGTTAACGCCCCGTTACCCACAAGGAACTTTTAGCGAATACATCCTAAGGTTGTCTATACTTTTGAAGAGCGGTGGCTTTCAAAGCTGCTTCACCGTGTTTTTCGACCGCTCCCGCCCATTCGGAATACTCCTCTTCCGACAGGCCATAGAGTTTCAGCGCGTCGGCCAGGGTGATCAGACCATAGGTCACCCCCTTGACCACCGCCGCCTTGCGACTGGCCACCCAGCGCCGGGTGTCGTGCGGCGGCAGGTCGGCGCGGGTCATGATCGACCCGTCCGGCAGGGTCACGGCACGCGGTCCATCAACTTTCTTGAGATACATCTGCGGCTCCCGATACGTCACTTGGGGCCAATCTGACCGGACAGGTTTAAGAAGCAGTGAAGCCCCCCCTTGTTGTTGTTTCGAATTTTCCTATATTTCGGGTCTCTTTCCTTGGGGGATGCACGATGGACACCGAAACGAAGCTGAACTCGCTGGGCTTTGCCAAGCCACCGGCCGAGACCCGCGTGGTTGTGGCCATGTCGGGCGGCGTGGACAGCTCGGTCGTGGCTGCGATGCTGGCCGAGGAAGGCTATGATGTGGTCGGCGTGACCCTGCAGCTTTATGACCACGGCGCGGCCCTGGCCAAGAAGGGCGCCTGCTGCGCGGGGATCGACATCCATGACGCGCGGCGCGTGGCCGAATCGATGGGCTTTCCCCATTACGTGCTGGATTACGAGAACATCTTCCAGGACGCAGTGATCGACGAGTTTGCCGACAGCTACCTGGCCGGCGCCACGCCTGTACCCTGCATTCGCTGCAACGAGCGCGTCAAGTTCAAGGACATGATGGAGACGGCGCGCGACCTGGGGGCCGATTGCATGGCGACCGGCCACTATATCCAGCGCGCCGATGGTGCGCATGGGGCCCAGTTGCACAGCGCGGCGGACCCCACCCGCGACCAGAGCTATTTCCTGTTCTCGACCACACCAGAACAGCTGGATTACCTGCGCTTCCCGCTGGGCCATCTGAAGACCAAGGACGAGACCCGGGCTTTGGCGCGCAAATACGGGCTGGAAGTGGCGGACAAGCCCGACAGCCAGGACATCTGTTTCGTGCCCAATGGCGACTATGCCTCGGTGATCGAGAAACTGCGCCCCGGCGCCGCTGAACCGGGCGAGATCGTGCATGCGGATGGCCGTGTGCTGGGCACCCACAAGGGGGTGATTCACTATACGATCGGGCAGCGGCGTGGGCTTGGCATCGGCGGGCTGTCCGAACCGCTCTACGTGGTCAAGCTGGACGTGGACAGCAAGCAGGTCGTGGTCGGCCCGAAAGAGATGCTATCGACCCGGATCATCCCGGTGCGTGAGATCAACTGGCTGGGCGATGAACCGTTCACCTCACGCGATCAGTGGGAGCTGGCGGTCAAGGTGCGATCCACCCGCCCGCCGCGCGAGGCGATCGTGCGTCCGATTTCCGAGAGCGAAGCCGAGGTCGAGCTGCTGTCACCCGAAGAAGGGGTGAGCCCGGGTCAGGCCTGTGTCTTCTACGCCCCCGAAGGGCCGCGCATCTACGGCGGTGGCTGGATCTGGCGCGGCTGAGGCCGCCGGATCAGCCGAAAGCCACGTCCAACCAGGCTTTGCTTGCGTCATCCGCAGGCATCATCAGTTCGATTTTCAGATCGGTCAGGACCAGATCCTCGGCCCCGCCGATTTGCAGGAAGGTTGAAAACAGGTTCAGCCTCAGATCACCTGCGCGATATATCGTCGAAATCATCGGCGGCAGAGGCCCATCGGGCGCGTATCCCGAGACATCCGGGTCACGCTCCAGCAGACGGACCGCATGATCCAGCGCGGCGATGCCGCCGGCGGCCCGGCTTTCCGACCGCAGTCGCTGCATCATATGGTGGCCGACCTCCGGCCAGTTTTCGATCATCGCAGCCATAACGCCCGGGCTCTCCAGCAGCCGCAGTGTACTGTCGCCTTCGCCCAGCCCGCTCATCGAAAAAAGCATCCGGGCCATGCGGTTCAGCCTGACGATCCGCCATTCCCGATCCAGCAGAATGCCCGGATAGGGATCGTGCCGGTCGAGGATGCGGATCAGCCCCTCGCGCGCCGGGGCCAGATGCGCGCTGTCGAATCGTGACACCGGGTAGAGCGGCGCAAAGCCCGCCTGTTCCAGCAGCTGGTTGCGCGAGACATTGGGCACGTCCAGCGCCTCGCACAGGGTAACGACCATGTCACGGCTGGGTCGCGCGCGTTCGCTTTCCAGAAAGGACAGGTGGCGGGCCGAGACACCGGCCTCGCTTGCCAGGGACAATTGGCTGAACCGGCGCAGCTTGCGCCAGTGGCGCAGGGATTGGGAAAAATGCGTCATCTGGGCAACCTAACCGCTGCAGATCACAATTTCACTTACCTCGCGGGTAATTGAAGCGCACCCGGTCAGCACCCAGTTTCAGGCAGCAATTGACCCCGATGGAAGGAGCCCGCTCGTGAAAACCTGGACACTCAGCACCCGTATCCGTTTCGGCGCCTATTTCATGATGTTCTTTGGCGTATTGATGAGCCTATCGCTGCTGCCCCCTATGAACGGGGTGCTAATGCAGGCAGTGGACCTGGTGTTCTGGCCGCTGGACGGGCAGCAACAGCCCCATCGGGACGCCCCACGCCTGATGACCGCCGTCATTGGCGGGATCACAATGGGCTGGTCGGTCACCCTGCTGATCCTCAGCGGCGAGCCTGCCCATTTGGCACCACGTTCCGTTCGCAAGGCTGCTCTTATGGGCTACCTCAGCTGGTTCTTGCTGGACGGGCTGGGGTCGATCATTGCAGGCGCACCGTGGAACCTGTTGGGCAATGCCCTGTTCCTGGCCTTTCT
Organism: Aliiroseovarius sp.; assembly: GCF_965228805.1. Taxonomy (NCBI): domain Bacteria; kingdom Pseudomonadati; phylum Pseudomonadota; class Alphaproteobacteria; order Rhodobacterales; family Paracoccaceae; genus Aliiroseovarius; species Aliiroseovarius sp. The sequence goes on from NZ_CBDDIE010000003.1 coordinate 3,318,176, forward strand.
GGTCGTGCCGCTGTTGCAGACGTCTCACCAGCGGTCCGATGCATAGCCACGCTCACTGCGCAGAAATTGCCCCAAGGACCGAACGTGCGGCCCGCAGGCCGGGTGCTTCACCGCCCTTGCCCAGGCGTTTCATGGTCAGGGCCATTGCCAGCCGCTGATCGCCGGGATCAGCCAGAACCGACAGAATCGCAGGCGCAATCTTTTCCGGCAGGCAGTTTTCGCCCAGGTATTCCGGCACCGCGCGGGTCTCCGACACCAGATTGACCAATGTCACCGTGTCGATCTTGATCAGGCGTTTCACGATCTGGCGGGTGAGCCAGTTCATGTCATAGGCGATCACCATGGGCGTGTCGGCGGCGGCCAGTTCCAGCGACACGGTGCCCGACGCCGCCAGGGCCACATCCGCCGCCGCGAAAGCCGCGCGCTTTGCGATTGCCTCGCCGGGCGGGATCAGGATCACCTGCCCCGGCCAATTGGCAGTGACCTGCGCCACCAGTTCTTCAACGCCCTGCGCCACCGGAACGACCACGCGAATATCGGGACGTTCTGCCACGGCCCGGGTCAGCACCTCGCCGAAGATGTCGCCCAGCCGCCCGACCTCGCCCTTGCGCGAGCCGGGTAGAGCCAGCACCAGCGGAGCGTCGCCGATGCCATGTTCCACACGGAAGGCGGCCACTTCGGCCTCTGTCGCGACCGGCTCCGCCACAACCGGGTGGCCGACGAAATCGCAGCCCATGCCGACGGCCTGCATCAGAGGAGGTTCAAACGGTAAGAGCGCCAGCACATGGTCGATCACCTTCGCCATCTTCTCAGCCCGCCCCTCGCGCCAGGCCCAGACCGAGGGGGCCACGTAATGCACGGTGGGAGTGTCGCCGACCGCCTTCACGAGCTTGGCCACGCGCAGGCAGAAATCCGGGCTGTCGATGGTGACAATCACGTCCGGCTTGAAGGCCAGCGCGGCCTCGGCCACCTCACGGATGCGGCGTTTCAGGTGGAAATATTTCGGCGCGACCTCGACAATGCCCATGATCGACAGTTCCGACATGTCGAACTGGCTCGCCAGCCCCTGCCCTTCCATCGCCACACCGCCGACGCCGGCGAATTCGACACCGGGTGCGAGCTGTTTCAGCCCCTCCATGAGCGCCCCGCCCAGCCGGTCGCCCGAGGGCTCGCCTGCCACGATGAACACCCGCATCAGCGCGCCATCAGGAAAAGGTCATGCGCACGCACCAGGCGTTCGACCTCCTCCTGCTCCAAGACAATCACGCCCCCGGCGGCAATGAACAGACCGGCAAGCCCCGCCTCGGCCACACCGCGAATGGTGTCGGGACCGATGGTGGGCATGTCGACGCGTAGATCCTGACCTTCTTTCGCGGCCTTGACCAAGACGCCCTTCTCACCGCGTTTCAGGTGCTCGGGCGTTGTGGCGACATAGCGCAGCAGCGCATCCGTGCCCTGGATCGTCTCGATCCCCAAACACTGCCCGCCCGCGACAACGCAGCTCTGCCCGACATCCATCGGGCTGAGCGCGATCAGGATATCGGCGGCGCGGATCGCGTCGACCTTTTCCTGCTTGGTCGGCTGACGACCATAGAGCGTATGAGCGTGGACCTTCAGCGCGGGCGCAACTTCGTGCGCACCGGAAACGATGAAGCCCTCACCCTCGAAAATCTCGATGATCACGCGCAACAGCCCATCGTCGCCCCCGCCCATCGCCTTCATGACCCGGGGCATCAGCCGCGCGGTTTTCATGTCGAACCGCAGAGGGTTCAGCTTCGGGCGGCTCATGGAGCCTGCAAAGACCACCTCGTTCACCGAATGCTCGCGCAGCCCTTTGAACAGCGCGCCAAGCTTTTCGAAACTGGCCTGCAGGTGCAACTGCCCCTCGGGCACCTCCACATCGACTCCATCGAAAGTGACGAACAGCGCCGTGTCATCGGCCGCCGCGATCTCGCGCGGCAGCTGGCCGTGACCGGCAAGGATGGCCAGGCGCGGTTCCATCAGCTGGGTGTCAGGAAGCCGCGGTCGCTGTCGCCCAGGATGAAGGCAACCATCTCGCGCACGTAGTCGCTGTCGGCCTCTTCCTCGAGCCGTTTGGCACGCTCCTGGAAGCTGCCCTCACCCTGTTTCAGCATCAGGAAGGCGGCACGCAGCGCGGTGATATCGGCGCGGGCCACACCGCGACGCTTCAGCCCGACCAGGTTCAAGCCATCGAGCTCCCCACGCGGGCCCTGCACCAGCGCATGGGGCAGCACATCGGCGGTGACCATGGACAGCGCCCCGATGATGGCGCCGCGCCCCACCCGCACCCATTGGTGCAGGCCCGAGAGGCCGCCAACGATCACCTCATCCTCGATCACCACGTGACCGGCCACGGCCACGTTGTTGACCAGGATCACCTTATCGCCGATCTGCGCGTCATGGGCCACGTGGCAGCCTGCCATGAACAGGCCATCGTCACCCACCCGGGTGACATAGCCGCCGCCGGCGGTGCCGGTGTTCATGGTGACATGTTCACGGATGCGGTTGCGCTTGCCGATCACCAGCTTGGTGTCTTCGCCTGCGAATTTCAGGTCCTGCGGGATCTCGCCAATCACTGCGAAGGGAAAGATGACCGTCTCGTCGCCGATCTCTGTATCACCGGTCACCACAACGTGGCTCTTCAGCTCCACCCCCTGCCCCAGGCGCACCTTGGGGCCGACCATACAGAACGGACCGACGATACAGTCGGGCCCGATGGTGGCGCCATCCTCGACGATGGCGTTTGAATGCACCTGGGCGCTGGGATCAATCCCCATGGATTACGCCCCCTGCAGGTCCAGCATCGCGGTGAAATCAGCCTCGCAGGCCACCTCATCGCCGACCTTCGCCGTACCCGAGAACTTCCAGATCTTCGAACCCGAGCGGTTCACGGTGACGAACAACTCCAGCATATCGCCGGGCACGACCTTGCGGCGGAACTTGGCCTTGTCGATGCCCATGAAGTAAACCAGAGCGTCCTTTTCCACGATGTCGAGGCTGATCGAGGCCATCACGGCCGCAGCCTGGGCCATCGCTTCGATGATGGTCACACCGGGCATGATCGGGGTGCCCGGGAAATGGCCCTGGAAATGCGGTTCGTTCATCGTAACCATCTTGATGCCGCGGCAGGAGGTCGAGGGCACGATATCTTCGACCCGATCTACCAACAGGAACGGGTAGCGGTGCGGAATGCACTTCTGGATCAGATGGATATCGGCGCTGGTGGGCATGTCGGTCATCGGGGTGTCCCTTGTTCTTCTGTTGCCCCTGACTAGCAAGCCGGGCGCGGTGAAACAATGGTGATCCGCCGCGGCGGCAATCAGTTGTCTTGTGTAGGATCCGTGGCGGGAGCACCGGTCGGGCCGTCTGTGGGGGCCTCGTCGGAGCCTGATTCCGTGCCGGTTTCCGCCCCAGTGCCCTCGTCAGGCGCAGTCGATGGTTCGCGCCCCTCTGCCCCGTCGTTCAGCACCGCATCGACACGGGCGATCGCCAGGTCGGTCACATCAATATTTTGGGTGGTCAACAGAATGGCGGAACGATCAATGATCGCCACGGCCCCCAGGTCATGGATCAGCTGCGCGAGCACCGGAGCAACCCGTTCGAAAAACCGCAGCCGTTCCGTTTCCAACAACGTCACGAACCGCCCTTCGGCCGCCTGCGCTTCGGCGCGCAGGGCCACGACCTTTTCATCAAACGCATCTGCCTTGGCGCGAAACTCCTCTGGCGGCAAGGTCTTGCGCGCCTCGGTCAGGGCCAGTTCCTCCGCCTCCAGGGCGCGTTCCAACTCCTGTGTTTCTTCCGCCAGACGCAGCCGTTCACCGGCCAACTGTTCGATCACCCGGCGTCCGTAAAGCGTGCTCTGAAACAGTCGGTCCCGATCCAGCGTCACGAATTGCGAGGGCACGGCCTGGGTCTGCTGCGCCCAACCGGCCGTGACAGGAGCCATTGCGAAAGACACCACGGCCAAGAGTGCAAGCGCAAAGCACCGCACCACCTGCCCCGTGCCCCAAGACATGCTTGCCCCTCGCCGATCAGAACTCGGTCTGGATCGTGAACTCGAAGCTGGTATCCTTGTCATAGTCTTCCTTCGCCAAGGCGTGGGTGAAGTTGAAGCGCAGCGGCCCCAGGGCCGTGGTCCAGAAGATCGACGCCCCGACCACGGCGCGCAGATGCGCATCATCGTCAATCAACCCGCCCAGATCATCGTCCAGCCCCCAGATGGTGCCAGCGTCAAAGAACAGGCCACCGGAGATGCCGTACTCCTCAGGCAGACCCAGCGGGAATTCGGCCTCCAGCCGTGCCACAGCGAAGTAGTTGCCACCCAAGGCGTCGTCGCGGGTTTTCGTCAGCCCGTCATCGGGGTCGACATAGGTGGTGATGTCGCGCGGACCGACACCATTTCCTTCAAAGCCCCGCAGCTTCGAGGACCCAAGGCTGAACCGATCAATGATCCGGCTGTTGGCGTCACCCAAACCGAACAGGGCCCCACCTTCGATGGTGCCGCGCAGGGTGACCTGATCGTTCAGCACCAGAGTACGCCCGGTCAACGACGCCGTCGCCCGCGCATATTCAAAGTCAGAACCGAAGCCACCAAGGTCCACGGCCACGTTCGCCCGCACGCCTGCCTCGGGGTTCAGCCCGGTGCGGCGCGTATCCCAGGTATAGGCAAAGCCGACACCGGCCCCGGTCTGGCGCCCGGCCGCCACATCATCGCGGATCAACTGCGACACAGCGACATTGGTCGCGGACACGCCGGTCATCTCGGTGCTTTCGGCAAAGACGCTCAAGCGCAGGCGGCCATTTTCCGAAACCGGGAACTCCAGCGAGGGACGCAGGCGCACGATTGTGGTGTCATAGTTCTCGTCATCATCATCCGAGGTCGAATAGACCCCGGAAAGCCCCAAGGCGAGGTCCCGCCCCAGTGCATTCGGTTCGACAAAGTTGAAGTTGAAGGCCCGGCTGTTTCTGGCCGTGTTGAAGCTCAGAGAGACGAGTTGCCCGCGCCCCAGGAAGTTGCGTTCGCTGAACGACAGGTTCACACCGACGCCGTCTTCCGACGAATAGGCCCCCCCGAAGGACAGCGAACCGGTCGGTTGCTCTTCCACATCCACGTCGATCACGACGGTGCCCGGCGCGCTGCCCTCGCGGGCCTGCACATCGGCGGTCGCAAAGAAGCCAAGCGCGCGAATGCGCTCTGCCGCCTCGCGGATTTCACGCGGGTTGAACGGGTCGCCTTCCACCACGCGGAACTGGTTGCGCACAACACGGTCCAGCGTTGTCGCGTTGCCCTCGATGTCGATCCGTTCGACAATGATGCGCGGGCCGCGGGTCACGACCAGTTCAATGTCCAGGGTCTGGCTGCGATCATTGCGGGTGATGCGCGGTTCGACCCGGATGAAGTTCATGCCCTTCTGGATCGCCAGGCGCTCCATGCGCGCAATGGTCTCTTCCAGCGCGGCAGGGTTGTAGGTCTGGCCGGAGCGAAGGCGCGAGACCGCGTGGAACTCCTCGGGGTCAACCTCGCTCAGATCGCTGGTGGTGGTGATTTCACCGAAATCGAAGCTCTGCCCTTCACGTACCTGAAAGGTCACGAAGAAGGCGTCACGTTCACGCGACAATTCGCTGGCCACGGCCGTGACCTGGAAATCGATATAGCCGCGCGAAGTGTAGAAATCGCGCAGCACCTGTTTGTCGAACTCGATCCGGTCCGGCACATAGGTATCGGCGCGGATGACCTGGCGCAGGATACCGGCTTGTTTGGTTTCCAGCACCCGGCGCAAACGACGGTCCGAGAAATTGCGGTTGCCGGTAAAGGACAGACGTTCGATTTCAACCGTGCGGCCTTCGTTGACTTCGAACACCAGATCGACGCGGTTGTTCGAGCGGCGGATGATCACCGGGTCAACGGTCGCGGCCAGGCGGCCTTGAGATTCGTAGACGTCGATGATGGTGCGTGCGTCCGCCTCGGCGGTCGACGGCGAATAGACCCGTCGCGGCGCGGATTGCAGCAGCTCGGCAAAGACGTCATCTTTCAGACGGCGGTTGCCTTCGATCGAGACCCGGTTGATCGTCGGGTATTCTTGCACCCGAATGACCAGCTTGTTGCCCTGGGGAATGATTTCGACTTTTTCGAACAGGCCGGAGCCCTGGAGGCGACGGTATCCGTCATTGAGCGCGGCGGCAGACACGGTCTCTCCCCGCACCACGCCCAGATAACTCAGGATGGTGGCGGCTTCGATCCGGCGGTTGCCTTCGATCTCGACCTGGGTGAAGACATAGGCCTGCGCGACGGCCTGCTGAGGCGGCAAGCTTGTGACGGAGGTGGTCGCCAGGAACAACGCGAGCGCGCTCCGGCTTGCGATTTTCACTGTCCCACCAGCAATCCCGGCGTTAAATCCCAGGTTTTTCAGCATCTTGCAATCTTTCGCTCAGACATCCCAATCCTCGGAAATCGACCCAGCCCTTGGCAGTGGACTTCTTATGGGGGCCTCTCCCGACACCAAACGTGCCTTATTGCGCGCCGAGTCACGGCACAGCTAACACTCCGTTCGGATTAATGGCTTGAGGCGGTCTTGTCAAAGAACGAAACCGCCCCTGTCGCGGTCGGGCGGACAGGGGCGGGTTTGTTGAATGTAACGTGTTCGATTTGTGCGGTTTTCTGCCGATTATCCAACCGGGAGTGTGGCTTTTACCCCACAAACGCCCCAAGGGCCGCACCGGCGCCCAGAGCGGCGGCAATCGTGCCGATATAGAAAAGGCGATCCCAGTTCAGATCGACCAGGAGCGACAGGCCACGTGCGCCTTGTTGAATATGTTCCATGACGAGCCCCTTCTCTCGAGTTCCCGTCCCTTGTCGCCAAGGAATGTGGCCCGAGCGGCCCCGAAATGTGGCGCAAATGTGGCATTTGCCAGTTTGCGCCGAGATTTCGAAACAATTCTAAGGGGTTTGCCCCTGCCCGAACTGAACCTGCCCTAACAGAAGATGTCGTTGGTCAACCCGAAGATCATCAGGCTCAACACGATGAACAGCCCGCCGGTCATCAGGATGTTCAGCGCGCGATCGCTGGGCGGACGGCCGGTGATCGCCTCGAAAGCGTGAAACACCAGATGGCCGCCATCCAGAACCGGGATCGGAAACAGATTCAAGAGGCCAATGGCGGTCGAGATCACGGCAACCATCCAGATGAAATCCGACAGGCCCCGCTCCGCCGCGCCCCCTGCCACCTTGGCAATGCCGATCGGGCCCGAGATATTGCAGGTGTCGATCTGACCCGAGACCATGGCCCAGAGGCCCGACAACGAGGTGGTAATGATCTGACCGGTCTGGGTCACCCCATAGCTCAGGCTTTCGCCGATGCCAGCCGGGCGCGGACCGGGGGCGAACAATAGATCCCCCCCTACGCCAATGCGCCAGACGGTGTGAAAACCGCCCTCGGGATTGGGCTCGTCGCGCGCCTCCGGCGTCAGGGTCAGGGCCACGGTGTCGGCGCCGCGACGCAGCTCCAGTGCGACAGGCGCCCCCTCGCCATTAACCACGACCTTCTGCAGGCTGCCAAAGGTCGCCATCTCTTCGCCATTGGCCCTGGTGATCAGGTCGCCGACCTGGATGCCTGCCCGCTCAGCGGCACCATCCTGGCTGAGGAAGCCAACCAATGCCGGGCGCGGATGGTAAGCGGTCAGTTCAACCTGTTGCCCATTGCGTTCCACCAGGTAAGGCAGGAAAGCCTGTTCCGGAAGGTTCTCCAGAAACTCACCGAACTCTTCATCCTCCGGCAGAGGAACCCCAGCGATTTCAAGGATCTGGTCGCCCGGCTGCAGGGTGGTTTCGACCCCGGGCAGTTCGGCCACCTCCGCCACGAGGCCATAGTTCGTCGGCACCCCCTGCACCAGCAGGAAGCCCGCAAAGACGATGGCCGACAGAATGAAGTTGAACACGGGGCCGGCCAGAACCGTCGCCGCCCGCGCCCACAGGGGGGCGCCATGCAGCGTGGTGCGCAGCTCTTCCTGGCTCATCTCGGCCAGCTCTTCCTCGTCACCTTTGCCGGAAGCCGCGTTCGAGTCGCCGTGGAATTTCACATAGCCGCCCAACGGGATCGCCGCGACCTGCCAGACCGTGCCGCGCTTGTCCGTGCGGCTGAGCAGCACCGGGCCGAAGCCCAGGCTGAACACATCCGCGCGGATGCCCGACCAGCGCCCGACGATGTAATGGCCGTATTCATGCACGGTCACGATGATCGACAGCGCAATGACGAAGGCCACCGCGATGAAGCCGGCATTGCCGAAGGAGGAAAGAAATCCGTTCAGGTCCAAAAGAGCCTCCCTGGGCCAGTATTCTGTGCTGCGCCGGTCACAGCCCGGCGTCGATGATTTCTTGTGCGGTCACACGTCCCATCTGGTCCGCCGCGCGCACGTTATCAAGGGTGAATGCGGCGTGAACAAGGCCCGTATCCGCCGACAGGCGGTCCAGTGCCTCCTCGACCACGGCACCCATGTCCATGAAGCCAATGGTGCCCGCGATGAACCCGTCCAGGGCGATTTCCTTGGCCGCGTTGAAGATCGCACCGGACATGCCACCCGCCGCCATGACCTCACGCGCAAGGCGCAGCGCCGGGTAGCGGATGTCGCTTGGCGCGCGGAATTCGAGCTGGCCGATGGCGGCCAGATCCAGCCGCTCGACCGGCAGCGCGCGGCGTTCGGGCCAGTGCAGCGCATAACCGATCGCGTGGCGCATATCCGGCGGGCCGACATGGGCCATCATGCCCCCATCATTGAAACCGACAATGGCGTGAACCAGGCTCTGCGGATGCACCAGCACCTCGATCTTCGCCGGATCGACGCCGAAGTATTCCTTGGTTTCAATGAGTTCCAGCGCCTTGTTGAACATCGACGCCGAGTCGATGGTGATGCGCTGTCCCATGTCCCAGTTCGGATGGGAACTGGCCTGATCCAACGTCGCATCGGCCAGTTGATCCAGCGGCCAGTCGCGAAAGGCGCCACCAGAGGCGGTGATGATGATACGCTCGACCGCGTCGATATCCTCGCCCACCAGCCCCTGAAACACCGCCGAGTGTTCGCTGTCCACCGGCAGAACCCGCGCGTGATGCGCCTGGGCAGTGGCCATCAGCAAGGGTCCTGCGCAAACCAGGCTTTCCTTGTTGGCAAGCGCCAGGGTGCCGTGATGTTCCAGCACCCGCAGGCCGGGCTCCAGCCCCGCCGCGCCGACGATGGCGGACATGGCCCAGTCGACCGGACGGCAGGCGGCCTCGTCCAGGGCACCCTGCCCGGCCGCAGCTTCGATCCCGGTGCCCGCGAGCGCGTCGCGCAATTCGTCCAGGCGGCTTTCATGGGCGGTGACGGCGACCTGCGCGTTGAACTGACGGGCCTGTTCGGCCAGGCGCGCGATGTTGTGCCCGCCGGTCAGCGCCACCACCTCATAGGCCTGCGGATCGCGGCCGATCAGGTCCAGCGTGCTTTCACCAATGGAGCCGGTGGCCCCGAAAATGGAGATCTTGCGTGTGTCGCCACTCATGTGGTCTCAGCCCCCGAAGAAACCCAGCTGATGGGCCACGAAAAGGGTGAAGGCCGCGCCCAGCAGCGCGTCGAACCGGTCGAAGACACCGCCATGGCCAGGGATCAGGTTCGAGCTGTCCTTGACCCCGGTGCGCCGTTTCAGGGCACTTTCGGCCGCATCGCCCATCTGGCTGGCAAAGCTCAGCGCCACGGACAGGACAACGGTGGGTCCGGGCAGATGGGGCGCGAAGAGCAGCCCCACGAGTGCCGCGGCAATCCAGCCCGCGGCGGTGCCCGACCAGGTCTTTTTCGGGCTCACCGCGGGCCAGAACTTCGGCCCGCCAATGATGCGCCCGGCGAAGTAACCCGCCACGTCCGTCGCCACGACCAGAGCCACCAGCCAGAGGATCGCAACCAGCCCGGCCTCTTCCCGCGCGCCGGTCAGCGTGTAGCCGGCGATCATGATATAGAGCCCGTAGATCAGGAAGCGGATGCGGTCCGGTTCCGGACCCAGCCCGCCCGCGCCCAGCATGACAATGAAGAACATGGTCAGCAAAGCCATCGGCAGCGGCATGAAACCCGCCAGCAGGACGCCCGCCCCCATGGCGATGCCGATACCGACTGCGACCACGTCGCGACCTGGCGCCATCATGCGGGTCAGCTCCCAGCCAATGAGGCCGATGGACAAGGCCACCAGCGCGCCGAAGGCCAGCCCGCCCATCCAGATACCAACCAGACCGACCGCGGCCATGACCACGGCAGACGCGATGCGTGGCCCCAAATCGGCCCATTTCGACGCCGTACCGCTCATGCCAACACCGCGCCGAAACGGCGTTCGCGCCCGGCAAATCCGTCCACGATCTCGGCAAAGACGGATTCGGTGAAATCGGGCCAGAGCGTGTCGATGAACTCATACTCCGCATAGGCCGACTGCCACAGCAGGAAATTCGAAATCCGCGCCTCACCCGAGGTGCGAATAACCAGGTCGGGATCAGGTAAAACGCAAGTATCCAAGTATTTTGGCAGGGTTTCTTCATCCACGCTATCCGGGTCCAATCGGCCCAGGGCCACGTCCTGCGCCAGGCGTTTGGTGGCACGGGCCACCTCGTCACGTCCGCCATAGTTCAGGGCAATGGTCAGGTGCACGCGGTCGTTTTCCTCGGTCAGCGCTTCAAGCTCGTCCATCAGCTTGACCAGCTTCTTGTCGAGCCGTACCCGGTCGCCGATGAAGCGCACCCGCACCCCCTCGTCACGCAGCGCGCGCGCCTCCTTGGTGATATAGCGGCGAAACAGGCTCATCAGCCCCGCCACCTCGGTCTGGGTGCGTTTCCAGTTCTCGGTCGAGAAGGCGAAGATCGTCAGGTATTTCACGCCCAGATCCGGACAGGCCTCAACGATCTCGCGCACGCGTTTGGCGCCGGCGTGATGGCCGAACAGGCGCGGCTTGCCCTGGGCCTGCGCCCAACGGCCATTGCCATCCATGATGATGGCGACGTGACGCGGCGCGCCCTTGCCCTTTTCTGGGCCGTTCGATGGGGCCAAAACGCCGCCCTCCACTGATCCCGATGAGGTCCGAGCCGGGGCTCAGACCTGCATGATCTCTTCCTGTTTGGTCTCCAGCGCCTTGTCGACCAGCGCCACGTGCTTGTCGGTCAGCTCCTGGATCTCGTCATGCCAGATCTTCTGATCATCTTCGGACATGCCACCGGCATTCTTCGCCTTTTTCAGCTGGTCCATGCCCTGGTGACGCACGTTGCGGATCGCAACACGGGCGCTTTCGGCATATTGCGCGGCGACGCGGGTCAGCTCGCGGCGACGTTCCTCGTTCAGTTCGGGGATCGGCAGCATGATAATCGTGCCGTTGAGCTGCGGGTTGATACCCAGACCCGACTCACGAATGGCCTTTTCGGCCGCCTGCACCAGCGACTTGTCCCAGATGTTCACGGTGACCATGCGCGGTTCGGGCACGTTCACGGTGCCGACCTGGTTCAGCGGCGTCTTGGAGCCATAGGCGTCCACCATGATCGGGTCCAGCATCGAGGCCGAGGCGCGACCGGTGCGCAAGCTCGCAAATTCCGTGCGCAGCGCGCCCATGGCGCCGTCCATGCGGCGCTCCAGATCGTCCAGGTCGATTTCGAATTCTTCGTCAGACATGTCTCTGCCCGTTCCTTAGGTTGTCCGTTGCCCCGATTTATAGACCGTCCTTCGCGCGGAAGTATAGGGGCGTGCACCCTTCCGCGTGGGGGCGGGCTCAGCCCTCGACGCGGGTATAGGTCCCCTCGCCCGCCAGGATGCCCCGGAAGCCGCCCGGTTCATCCAGCGGGAAGACAATCAGTGGCAGGTTGTTGTCCCGCGCAAGCGCGATGGCCGAGGCGTCCATGACCTTGAGCCGCTTGGCCAGCACCTCATCATAGGTGATCCGGTCATAGCGCACCGCGTCGGCGTGTTCCTTGGGATCCTTGTCATAGACACCGTCAACCCCGTTCTTGCCCATGAAGATCGCCTGGCAGGCCATTTCATTGGCGCGCAGGGTGGCGGCCGTGTCGGTGGTGAAATAGGGGTTACCGGTGCCTGCGGCAAAGATGCAGACGCGCTTTTTCTCCAGGTGGCGCACGGCGCGGCGGCGGATGTAGGGCTCGCATACCTCATCCATGCGAATGGCCGAAATGACGCGGGTGAACACCCCCAGCCCTTCCAGCGCCGACTGCATCGCCAATGCGTTCATCACCGTGGCCAGCATGCCCATGTAATCGGCCGTGGTACGTTCCATCCCCTGCGCCGAGCCCGACAGGCCGCGGAAAATGTTGCCGCCGCCGATGACCATGCAGATTTCGACGCCGAGATCATGCACCGTCTTCACCTCGCGCGCTATACGCTCGACGGTGGGAGGATGCAGGCCGAAGCCCTGGTCGCCCATCAACGCCTCCCCCGAGATTTTCAGCATGACCCGGTCAAAGGTCCGTTGCGGGGTCTCAGGCGCTTGATCGCTCATGGTTGCCACTCACTCGATGTCATGATTGTCTGGCGCGCAAAATGGCCGAAACCGGCGCCGGGTTCAATGCGGGAAAGCGTGACCCCGGCCAAAAAGTGGATACCGATGGATCAAGAGGTGAAACGCCAGCTGGCCGCGCTGCCGGCCGACCGCCCGGTTCTGATCGCCGGGCCGACCGCCAGCGGGAAATCCGCCCTGGCCCTGTCGATTGCCCGCCAGGGCGGCGGTGTGGTGGTCAATGCCGATGCGTTGCAGGTGTTTTCCAATTGGCGCGTGCTGACCGCGCGACCTTCGGAGGCGGATGAGGAGGTCGCACCGCATTTGCTCTACGGCCATGTGGCAGGCGACCAGGAGTATTCGGTCGGTCACTGGCTGCGCGATCTTGCACCGATTCTGTCCGGGCCTGACCGTCCGATCATCGTCGGTGGCACCGGGCTCTATTTCACGGCCCTGACCGAAGGGCTGGCCGAAATTCCACCCACCCCGCCCGAGGTGCGCGCCGAGGGCGAGGTGATCCTGGCAGACCAGGGCCGCGAAGCCCTGCTGGCCGAGCTGGACCCGGAAACCCTGTCGCGGATCGACCAGCTCAACCCGGCCCGTGTTGCGCGCGCCTGGGAGGTCTGGCGCACCACCGGGCGGGGACTGGCCGCCTGGCAGGACGACACGCCGCCGCCCCTGTTGCCGCTGGCGAACACCCTGCCCCTGGTGCTGGAGACCGGCCGCGACTGGCTGCGCGACCGCATCGCCCGGCGCTTTGACGCCATGCTGGCCGATGGCGCGCTGGAGGAAGCGCGCGAGAACCTCGACGGTTGGAACCCCAAGGCCCCCAGCGCCAAGGCGATCGGCGCACCGGAACTGATTGGCCACCTGCGCGGCGAGCTGACCCTCGACCAGGCCCGCGAGGCCGCCATCATCAGCTCGCAGCAATATGCCAAGCGCCAGCGCACCTGGTTCCGGTCACGGATGAAGGCCTGGCGGACGGTGGTGGTAGGCTGACGTCCAGCCCGAGAGAATCGATTCTGCCCCTGCGGCTTGTACGGGCGATTTGCCCGCGCAGTCTTTTGCTACCTTCGTCGTCCGGGTGACAGGCTGGTGCTCGGAGCCTCCGCCCTCCGTTGTGGCGTGACTCGCGCGATCCCCAAAATCTAGCGCCACCCCCTAGAGCTTTGGAAACAAACTGTTCTTCAAATATTCCGGGGCGACTTTTTCGGTCAAATCCGCTAGGAAATGAGGGAATAGGACAAGCCTCTTGCATAAGACCGACATCACATGACCCGCGCTGCTGCCACTTCGACGACCGCCCTGAAATCCCCGTTTCGCGTGCTGCCTCTGGCCCGCCTGGCCAAGGGTGGACGATGGCGGACCGAGGCAATGCGCAGCTATGGCGCGCCGGTGCTGATCTGGTTCACCCGCGGACAGGGGCGTATCACGGTCAGTGGCGTGACTGCGGGCTACGGGCCGCACAACGCAATCTTCCTGCCCGCCGGCACCATGCATGGGTTCGAGATGTCGAACCAGACCCATGGCACCATTGTGGTCTTCCCTGCTGGTGTCGAAACCCTGCTGTCCCTGCCAGAGGAACCGGTGCATCTGCGCCTGCGCGAGGCGGACAAGCAGGGCGAGCTCAGCCGCATGATCGACAATCTCCAGCGCGAGATGGAGAACGGCTCGCCGCGCGCGCAGCAGGCGATGATGTGTCACGCGGGTCTGCTGGCGGTCTGGATGGAACGTGAGCTGCAGCGCAACGAACCCGAAGACGGGCGACCCGATGCCTCGGGCCGCCTTGCCGCTGCCTATTCGGCGCTGGTCGAACAGGAGTTTCACACACCCAAGACCGTGCGCGACTACGCCGCCGAGCTTGGGGTGACGCCGACCCATCTGAGCCGGGTCTGCAACAAGGCCTGTGGTCGCCCGGCCTCGGCGATTCTGGCCGATCGGGTGCATTACGAGGCGCGTCGCCTGCTGGCCGAGACCCATCTGCCGGTCAAGGACATCGCCGCGCGCCTGGGCTTTGCCAGCCCTGCCTACTTCACCCGCGCCTTTCAGCACCACACCGGCCACACGCCGTCCGATTTCCGCAAGGCGCAATAGGCGGGCGATGCAAAAACTTTGACGTTTTTGTCAAACTCTGGCGTTCCCAAAGGCTTGCATCACACGACACGCATACAACCGTCGCGACGGCCCGGTGTCGTTTTTTACACATCACGATGTCGTTTTCTGGCACCAAAATGACGAATCCAACCGTTGACGCCGCCACCAAAAAGATGCCCCATGGTCTCGGAGGGAGAATGTCGTTTCGCTGACCCCAGCGTTTGCGCAATAAAATTCCCCGATCATAAAGACCAAGACGTGCTACAGGGAGAACACGTATGACCGACCAGACCATCAACGGCAAACCCATGCATCCGGCCGCGGAGATGTACGCGCAGGAATGCCGCGAGGGCCAAATGGACCGCCGCGAGTTCCTTGCCCGCGCAACTGCGCTCGGCGTGACCGCCACCGCCGCCTACGGGCTTATCGGCGCGGCGCAACCGGCCATGGCGGACGGCCACAAGCCGCAAGGCGGCACCCTGCGCGTCCAGATGAGCGTGCGCGAACTGAAAGACACCCGCACCTACGACTGGTCCGAGATCGGCAACGAGACCCGCGGTACGCTGGAATACCTGGTCGAATACAACAACGACGGGACCTTCCGCGGCATGCTGCTGGACAGCTGGGAGATCAATGACGACGCCACCGAATACACCCTGAACGTGCGCAAGGGCGTGAAGTGGCACAACGGCGACGACTTCACCGCGGACGACGTGGCGAACAACATCATGCGTTGGTGCGAGAAGGACGTCGAAGGCAACTCGATGGCCGGCCGCATGGCGACCCTGATCGACCCGAACACCAATGTCGCCATCGACGGCGCGATCCAGGTGGTCGACAGCCACACGGTGAAACTGATGCTGCCCTCGCCGGACATCTCGCTGATCCCGGGCATGGCCGACTACCCGGCTGCCATCGTGCACAAGGACTACGACCCCGAGGACACGCAGAACGCCGTGGGCACCGGCCCCTATCGCATCACCAACCTCGAAGTTGGCGTCGGCTGCACGCTGGAACGCATCGCCGACTTCACCTGGTGGGGCACCGAAGTCTATGGCGGCCCGTACCTGGATACGATCGAATATATCGACTACGGCACCGACCCGTCGTCCTGGCTGGCCGCGATCGAGGCGGAAGAGGTCGACATGCTGCACGAGTCGGTCGGTGAGTTCATCGACGTGCTGGACGGCCTGGGCCTGACCAAATCCGAGGTCGTGACCATGGCCACCGTGGTCATCCGTCCGAACCAGCTGGCCGAGATCGACGGCAAGAAACCCTATGCCGACAAGCGCGTGCGCAAGGCGATCCAAATGGCCGTCGACAACGCTGTCTGCCTGGAACTGGGATATGGTGGCCGCGGCGCGGTTGCCGAAAACCACCACGTCGGCCCGGTGCACCCGGAATATGCCGAACTGCCGCCGCTCAAGCACGACCCGGCCGCCGCCGCCGCGTTGATGGAAGAAGCCGGCATGATGGATTTCGAGCACGAACTGATGTCGATCGACGACGACTGGCGCCGCAACACCACCGATGCCGTCGCCGCGCAGATGCGTGACGCGGGCTTCAAGGTGAAGCGCACCGTGCTGCCGGGCAACACCTTCTGGAACGACTGGGCCAACTACCCGTTCAGCTCGACCAACTGGAACCACCGTCCGCTGGGCGTGCAGATCCACGCGCTGGCCTATCGTTCGGGCGAGGCTTGGAACGAGTTCGGCTGGGCCAACCCGGAATTCGACGCCATGCTGGCCGACGCCCTGTCGATCGCCGACGCGGACAAGCGCCGCGAGGTGATGGCCAAGATGGAGGCGCTGATCCAGGAGGAAGGCGTCACGATCCAGCCCTACTGGCGCTCGCTCTACCGCCACGTGGGCGAAGGCGTGGAAGGTGCGGACATGCACATCGCCTTCGAACACCACCACTACAAGTGGGCGCTGTCGGCCTGACGGCCGCGGACCCGCGAATGAACCGGGGACGCGCCCACGGGCGCGTCGCTTCCCACCGCCCCGCTGCAACGACACCGGGGTGTGACCCACAAGAACAGACACGCCAAGCACGTCTGCCAAGCCACCACAGGGGCTCCCCATGGGACTGTTCATCTTACGCCGGGTAGCGGTCATGCTACTGACGGCCATCTGCCTGACTTTCATCGTCTTCACCTTGACCAACCTCGAGCCAAACCTCGAGAAACTGGCCAAGACGCAAGGCAACATGCGCATGACCGACGATCAGGTCGAAACCTGGCTGTCGAACCGCGGCTATCGGGACAATCTCCTGATGAAATACGGCCAGTGGTTGGGTGTCGTGCCCGGCTACGTGATCGAAGGCAGCGACGGTGAGCTGCGCGGCAAGTGCATCCGCCCGGGCATGGACCCGGCCGAGGCGCCGCGCTTCTGCGGAGTGATGCAGGGGGACTGGGGCTGGTCGACGCGCTTCCGCGAGGAAGTCGGCTCGATCATCGGCAAGCGCCTGGGCGCCACCGGCTGGCTGATGTTCGCGGTGATGTGCGTGATGGTGCCCGGTGCGCTGGTGATTGGCGTGCTGGCTGGCATGCGTGAAGGATCGCGCCTGGATCGCGGCCTTTCGACCGTGTCGATCCTGACCACGGCAACACCGGAATACGTCTCGGGCGTCATCTTCATCGCGCTTCTGGCCTCGACCAAATACGGCATCTCGCCGCTGCTGAACGAATGGGGCATCATCGAGGCCAAGTCGCTGTTCAAGGGCACCGCGACCTCGGCGATGAAGGATATCACCTTCAACAACTTCACCCTGCCGGTGCTGACCATCGCGCTTTACGGCATGGGCTATATCGCGCGCATGACCCGCGCCTCGATGACCGAGGTGATGACCGCGCAATATATCCGCACCGCGCGACTGAAGGGGGTGAGCTTCCAGAACATCGTGATGAAACACGCCCTGCGCAACGCGCTGATCGCGCCCTTTACCGTGATCATGCTGCAATTTCCCTGGCTTCTGAACGGCGTGGTGATCGTCGAGACCCTGTTCAACTACAAGGGCTTCGGCTGGACCCTGGTGGAAGCCGCCGGCAACAACGACATCGAGATGCTTCTGGGCGTGTCGGTCGTGTCGGTCTTCGTCGTCCTGGTGACGCAGCTGATCTCGGATATCGGCTATGTCTACCTGAACCCGCGCATTCGCATCAGCTGAGGGAGGGTTGATCATGGAACCGCTTACCTGGACCGGAAACCTGTCCTTTCTGAACCTGCCGCTGCAGGCCGCCGCCACTCTGTTCTTCATCCTCGCCGTGGTGCAGATCCTTGTGGGCTTCGTGCCGCAACACGGCTCGACCGTCTATCACGACAGCACCGTGGCCGGTGGACCCGGCCTGCATGGCTGGAGCGCGCGGCTGACGCTGTGGAGCTTCTACCTGGTGCTGGTGCTCTGCCTGGCCTACCTGGTGCTGGGCATGATGATGGGCACCGCCGGGGGCATCCTGGGCGCCGTAGCGCGCCAGTTCACGCCGGTGTGGATCGCCCTTGTCGTCACCTTCTTTCTGTCGATCCGCTACAAGCGCCGACTCGGGCTCTACGGCAAGCTCTTCGACTCGACCATCGGCATGGTGGGCTTCGGCCTGGTCATGTTCTGGGTGTTCACCGCGGTCTTCGCGGGCCTGTTCGACATGATCTACACCCACGCCCCGCTGGAGCAGGTGTCGGGCATGAAGAACAAGCTGCCCGGCACGCCGATGAGCGGCGCCGAGGGGGGGGATTACCCCTGGTACCTGTTCGGCGGCGACAACCTGGCACGCGACGTGTTCTCGCGCATGGTCACCGGCTCGATCACGGTGATCCTGATCGCACCGCTCGCAACAATCTTTGCCTTCATGGTCGGTATTACCCTCGGCCTGCCCGCCGGCTACTACGGCGGTCGCCTGGACACGGTGCTGAGCTTCTCGGCCAACCTGATCCTGGCCTTCCCGGTGATCCTGTTGTTCTACCTGCTGGTGACACCCGAGATCCGTGAGAGCGGCCTGCCCAATTACATGGCGGTGGTGCTGTTCGTCTTTCCGCTGATCTTCCTGGGCGTGCTGATCAACTCGCGCTTCCACACCCAGCCGCAGAAGAACACGATCTTCCTGGCGCTGGCGCTGGGGATCGGCGGCTGGCTCTACCTGACGCTGATCTCGGATCAGAGCTCGGTGATCCGCCTGCTGCCCGACGGCCTGGACTTCTTCAACATCCCGGGCGGCATCCTGGTCGTCTTCGTCTCGGTGGTCTTCGTGAACTCGCCCACGGTGTTCCGCATCGTGCGCGGCCTCGCGCTGGACATCAAGACGCGCGACTATGTGGCTGCGGCCCAGACCCGTGGCGAAGGCCCCTGGTACATCATGCTGTGGGAGATCCTGCCCAACGCGCGCGGGCCGCTGATCGTCGATTTCTGTCTGCGCATCGGCTACACCACAATCCTTCTGGGGACCCTGGGCTTCTTTGGCCTTGGCCTGCCTCCGGAAAGCCCTGACTGGGGCACCACGATCAACGACGGGCGCAAGCTTCTGTCGATCTTCCCGCACCCCGCGCTGGCCCCGGCCCTTGCGCTTCTGTCCCTGGTGCTGGGCCTGAACCTGCTGGCCGACGGCCTGCGTGAAGAATCGCTGAAAGACTGAGGAGCAGATCATGAGCAAATTGGCAGATTATGATGGCCCCGTCCTCGAGATCGACAAGCTCTCGATCAGCTTCTTTACCCGGCTGCGCGAAATCCCGGCGGTGATGGATTTCTCTGTCCGGGTGCAGCCCGGCGAGGCCGTGGGCCTGGTGGGCGAAAGCGGATGCGGCAAGTCCACCGTGGCGCTGGGCGTCATGCAGGACCTGGGCGTGAACGGGCGCATCGTCGGTGGCTCGATCAAGTTCAAGGGCCGCGACATGTCCGAGATGACTCGCGACGAGCTGCGTGACATTCGCGGCAATGAGATCGCGATGATCTATCAGGAGCCGATGGCCTCCCTGAACCCGGCAATGAAGATCGGCAAGCAGCTGATGGAAGTGCCGATGATCCACGAGGGCGTGAGCAAGGAAGAGGCCTATGCCCGCGCGTTGGAAGTGGTCACGGATGTGAAACTCCCCGACCCGAAACGCATGCTGGACAGCTACCCGCACCAGCTGTCAGGCGGGCAGCAGCAGCGCATCGTCATTGCGCTGGCATTGATGACCAAACCCTCGCTGCTGATCCTCGACGAGCCCACCACGGCGCTTGACGTGACGGTCGAGGCGGCGGTGGTCGAGCTGGTCAAGGACCTGGGCAAGAAATACGGCACCTCGATGCTGTTCATCTCGCACAACCTGGGCCTGGTGCTGGAAACCTGCGACCGGCTCTGCGTGATGTATTCCGGCGAGGCGGTGGAACGCGGCTCGATCGAGGACGTGTTTGACGACATGCGCCATCCCTATACGCAGGCATTGTTCCGTTCGATCCCGCTGCCGGGTGCTGACAAGAACGCGCGTCCGCTGGTGGCGATCCCGGGCAACTTCCCCCTGCCCCACGAGCGCCCCGAAGGCTGCAACTTCGGTCCGCGCTGCAACTACTACATGGAAGGGCGCTGCGACCAGGGCTACATCCCGATGGAGGTGGTCAAGGGCAACGAGCGCCACGTCAGCCGCTGTCTGCGCATGGACGAGATCGACTGGGATGCCCCGCCCGAGGTCGAAGCCAAGGCGGAAAAGCCGCCCGTCGGCGAAATTGTTCTGAAGATGGACCACCTCAAGAAATACTACGAGGTGGCAGCCAATGCGCTGTTCGGCGGCGGCGAGAAACGGGTGGTCAAGGCCAACGAGACGCTCAGCTTCGAGGCCCGCGAGTCGGAAACCCTGGCCATCGTCGGCGAGTCGGGTTGCGGCAAGTCCACCTTCGCCAAGGTGCTGATGGGGCTGGAAACAGCCACCGATGGCAAGATCATGATGGGCGACGAGGAAATCCACGACATCCCGATCCAGGATCGCTCGACCGAGACAATCTCGTCGGTGCAGATGGTTTTCCAGAACCCGTTCGACACGCTGAACCCGTCAATGACGGTCGGGCGCCAGATCATCCGCGCGCTGGAGGTCTTCGGCGTTGGGGACAGCGATGCCGACCGGCGTCAGCGCATGCTGAAGCTGCTCGACCTGGTGAAACTGCCGCGTGCCTTTGCCGACCGGATGCCGCGCCAGCTGTCCGGCGGGCAGAAACAGCGTGTCGGCATTGCCCGCGCCTTTGCCGGTGATGCACGCATCGTGGTGGCGGACGAACCCGTCTCGGCACTGGATGTATCGGTGCAGGCGGCGGTTACGGACCTGTTGATGGAAATCCAGCGCGAAAACAAGACGACACTGCTCTTCATCTCGCACGACCTCAGCATCGTACGCTACCTGTCCGACCGCGTCATGGTGATGTATCTGGGCCATGTGGTGGAACTGGGCACGACCGACCAAGTCTTCGCCCCGCCCTATCACCCCTATACCGAGGCGCTGCTATCCGCCGTGCCGATCGCCGACACCTCGGTCGAGAAGGAGCACATCGTGCTGGAGGGCGACATCCCATCGGCGATGAACCCGCCCCCGGGCTGCCCGTTCCAGACGCGCTGCCGCTGGAAGGACAAGGTTGATGGCGGTCTGTGTGAAACCCAGGTGCCGCCGGTGCGCACCATGGAGGGCAAACACCAGATCAAGTGTCACCTGACCGAGAACGCCCTGGCCTCGATGACCCCCGTGATCAAGATCGCCGCGGAATAAGGGCTGAAATCCACAGGGGCGCCGGTGTCCAGCAGGAGACCGGCGCCTTTTTTCATGTCCAGCCTATCACCGGCCGAGCAGACGCACCAATTGCTGCTTGATCGCCTCCCAGCCGTTTGCACGCGGCGGGTCGATATGGGCGAATTCCTCATTCTCGGCAAACTCGACCTTTGATGCACGCCCATTGGCCCCTTGCCCGTTCTTCCAAGACCCGGAGCCCCCGCCCTGACGCGCGCCCTTCGGCTGTACGCTCGCATTGATGCGATTCAATCTGGCTTCGAACTTGTCGTGGCTCATTTTGTCGGCGTCCTTCTTCCATCCCCCTTCAATTTGCACCGGCAAAATGGCGGAAATCTGGCCGCCCTTGGGTAACAGCGTGAAAGTGCCGATTTTGCCTTTTCATTTTCGTTGCATTTACAATGATCACATGTTAAATACCTTCCAACCGAGGAGGAGACCCACATGAAAATTGAACAGATCCACCACGTCGCCTATCGCTGCAAGGACGCGAAAGAGACGGTCGAATGGTATCAGAAGATGCTGAACATGGACTTCGTGCTGGCCATTGCCGAGAACCACGTGCCCTCGACCCACGAGCCGGACCCTTACATGCACATTTTCATGGATGCGGGGAATGGCAACGTTCTGGCCTTCTTCGAACTGCCGACCAAGCCGGAAATGGGCCGTGACCCGAACACGCCGAAATGGGTACAGCACATCGCCTTCAAGGTGAAGGACCGCGCGGAACTGATTGAATTCAAGGACCACCTTGAGGCGAACGGCGTCGATGTGCTGGGCGTGACCGACCACTCGATCTTCCACTCGATCTATTTCTTCGACCCCAACGGCCACCGTGTCGAGCTGGCCTGCCCGGACCCGGAGGAAGAGGAGATGCTCAAGCGCATGGATGCGGTGAAATGGGACATGCTGAACGAATGGTCCGAGACCAAACGCGCTCCAAAACACGCCGACTGGCTGCACAAGAAGGAACTGTCGGGCCTTTAACCCGCAACCTCAGACGAATTCGGAAACCCGGTCTCTTTTGAGGCCGGGTTTAACTTACCCGAACAATTTACTGAAATTAAACGACTTCAACCTCAGAACCCGAACCGGTTCAGCCGCCATTCACCATCCTCTTCCAGCCAGGAAAACCGCACCGGTCGCGCAGCACTGCCATCGGCCGGTTGAAACTGCCCGATCAGGGACACTTCCGCGCCCTCGTCCAGCGTTTCGGTGAACACGAACTCGCCGGGCACCGCAAAGATCCCGCCCGTCTCCATCATGCCCTGAAAGGCATAGAGCGAGACCTTGCGCCCAAGGTAGCTCGATGTCAGGGCGTGGGCCCCGGCCACATCACCTGCAATCAGCGCCTCGGTTAACTGCCCTACCGTCGGGGTCGCAGGCGTCATTTCCTCGGCCTGAACCAGTGCGAGGCTCAGCAGGAAAACCCCTGCGGCAACAGCAATTTGGCGCATTTTCTTCAGCTTCCCAAAATGGCTTTCACATAGCCCTGCGTTTCGCGGTACGGCGGGATGCCATCGTATTTCACAACCGCCTCGGGCCCTGCATTGTAAGCCGCCAGCGCAAGACGCCAGGAGCCGAAACGCTCATACTGCCGTTTCAGGTACCGCGCGCCGCCTTCCAGGTTCTGGCGCGGATCCAGCGGATCGACCCCCAGAAGCTGTGCCGTTTCAGGCATCAGCTGCGCCAGGCCAAGCGCACCGGCCTTGCTTTCCGCCGTGGCCTTCCAGCCGCTCTCCTGCTGCACGAGACGCAGGAACAGGTCCTCGGGAATGCCATGTTTGCGTGCCGCGTCACGGGCCATTTGCAGGTATTCGCCACGATAGTTGCCACCGTAGGCCGGGATACCCTCCTGCCCGGGCAGCGCGATCGCGCGTGGTGTCAGGCGAACCGAGTTTGCATATTGCTGAGCCGCGCGCGTGTCCAAAACCCGCGTCATCGCATCAAAGCTCGACCGACCGTTCGATGTCGCGAAGATATCTCCCGCATCGGCAGGCTGCCCCGCCAGAACGGCGGCGCCGAAAACCACGGTCAGAACTGTTTTCATCACAAACCCCTCGAACTTGTGGCGCAATATAGGCGTAAACCTGCCACGCGAAAAGAGGGGCGGCGGTTTGTCGCCGGGCAGTTGCCTCTTTCCCTCATGCGCCCCGTCTGGTGTAACGTTGTCCAACGTTTTCAGATTCGGAGGGTCCCCATGGCGGGTTCGGTCAACAAGGTCATTCTCATCGGCAACCTGGGCCGCGATCCCGAGGTGCGGTCGTTCCAGAACGGCGGCAAGGTGTGCAACCTGCGCATCGCCACCTCGGAAACCTGGAAGGACCGCAACACCGGCGAGCGTCGCGAGAAGACCGAATGGCATTCGGTTGCGATCTTCCAGGAAGGTCTGGTGCGCGTGGCCGAGCAATATCTGCGCAAGGGCTCGAAAGTGTATCTCGAAGGCCAGCTGCAGACCCGCAAATGGCAGGACCAATCGGGCAACGATCGGTACTCGACCGAGGTCGTGCTGCAAGGCTTTGGCGGCACGCTTGTGATGCTGGACGGCCGTTCCGGCGGTGGTGACGGCGGCGGCTACGGTGGTGGCGGCGGCGGCTACGGCGACCAGGGCGGCTATGGCGGCGGCTCGGGCGGCAGCTACGGCGGCGGCCAGGGCGGCGGCTTCGGCGGTGGCGGCGGCGGCGGGTCCGCCCCGGCCGGCGGTGGCGGCGGGTTCGACGACGAGATCCCGTTCTAAGACAAACCAACAGACAGGAGGCGCGCGATGACATGGTCTTTCCCCATCGGGCGCCTCTTTGGCTCGCAGCTGCGTGTCCATGTAACCTTTCTGCTGCTCTTGGCCTTCATCGGCGCCTCGGCCTGGGCGGAACGCGGGCCGGAGGCGGCGCTCTGGACCACGATCTTCATCCTCCTGCTGTTCACCTGCGTCGTGGCGCATGAGTTCGGCCATGCCCTGATGGCGCGCCGGTTCGGCATTCGTACCCCGGACGTGACGCTTTTGCCCATCGGCGGGCTGGCGCGGCTGGAAAAGATGCCTGAAAAACCCGGACAGGAAATCCTTGTGGCGCTTGCCGGCCCGGCGGTGAATGTCGTGATCTGGGCAGTTCTGACGCTCCTGTTCGGCGCACCGACCGAACCTGACCAACTGACCGGCCTTGCCGTTGCACCTTCGACCCTGCCCGCACAGCTGGCCACACTCAACCTGATCCTGGCGATCTTCAACATGATCCCGGCCTTCCCGATGGATGGCGGCCGCGTGCTGCGCGCCGTGGTGGCGCTGTTCACCGACCGGGTCACCGCGACGCGCATTGCGGCGGGCGCGGGTCAGGTCGTGGCCTTCCTGATGGCGCTGACCGGGCTCATGTCCGGCAATCTGATGCTGGTGCTGATCGCGGGGTTCATCTTCATCGCGGCGGGCGGCGAAAGCGCCGATGTCGCCATGCGCGACGTGGCGCGCAAGCTGATGGCGCGCGATGCGATGATCACGGAGTATGAGGCGTTGCGCCCGGAGGATGCCATCGGCCTGGCCGCCACCACGCTGATCCGCACCACGCAGCACGAGTTTCCGGTGCTGGACGCAGGCGGCCATCTGGCGGGGTTCTTGACCCGCGAGGCGCTGTTTCACGCTATGGCCGAAGATCGTTCAGACACCCGCGTTGGTGATGTGATGCAGAGCGTGCCTGCGGTAACCCTGAGGGACGGGTTGGAGACGGTTCTGGAACGGCTGGGCACCAACCCGGCGGTGGCCGTGCTGGACCGCGAGCGGCACCTGCTGGGCTATATCACCCGCGAGAACGTGGGCGAGCTGATGGTGATCGCCAACACGCGGCGTTAACGGGCCTCTAGAGCCTCGGTCAGAACGTCCCGCACGACACCCATGTCCACGTCCGTGGCCACGAAAGCCTCGCCAATCGAGCGTGCCAGGATGAAGCGCAGCTTGCCGTCCAGAACCTTCTTGTCCTGGCCCATCAACTCGATCAGCCCGTCGGCATCGGGCAGATCACCGGGAATGTCCGCCATGTCCTTCATCATGCCCATGGCCGCCAGGTGTTCGCGGAAGCGCGAAGGGCTTTCCTGGCTCATCAACCCAAGCCGCGCGGAAGTTTCAAAGGCCAAGGCACAGCCGATGGCAACGCCTTCACCATGCAGCAGCCGGTCCGAATAACCTGTCGCGGCCTCCAGCGCATGGCCGAAGGTATGGCCCAGGTTTAAAAGCGCGCGGTCGCCCTGTTCGGTCTCGTCCCGCACCACGATATCGGCCTTCATCTGCACCGAATGGCGCACGGCCTCGGTGCGTTTGGCAACGTCGCCAGCCGCGAGCGCGGGGCCGTTATCCTCGAGCCATTCGAAGAACCTGGCATCGCCCAGCCCACCGTATTTCACCACCTCGCCGTAGCCCGCCAGAAAATCGCGTGGCTTGAGCGTGCCCAGCACGCCGATATCCGCCAGCACCAGCGAGGGCTGGTGAAAGGCGCCGATCAGGTTCTTGCCCGCAGGTGAATTGATCCCGGTCTTGCCGCCCACCGAGCTGTCGACCTGCGCCAGCAGCGTGGTCGGGATCTGCACGAAACGCACGCCCCGGCGCAGCACGGCGGCGGCAAAGCCCACCAGGTCGCCGATCACACCGCCGCCCAGGGCGATCACAACGTCCTTACGCTCGACCTTCTGTTCCAACAGCCATTCCACGGCACGGGTGAAATGCGGCCAGCTCTTGGTCGCCTCGCCCGCCGGCAGGGCCAGCGAAACCATCTCGACCCCCTCAGCCGCCAGACCGGCGCGCAGCGCCTCAAGGTGCAGGCCTGCCACGGTCTCGTCGGTGATGACCGCGACGCGCGGACGGTTCAGCAGCGGCGCAATCTCGGCCCCGGCGCGGTCCACCAGGCCGGTGCCGATGCGCACGTCATATTCGCGCCCCTCCAGGGGAACATGAACGATTTCCATGAGTTAGTCCTCTTCCAGCACGTCGGGCCGGGTCTTCAGCGCGGCGACGACCGCCTCGCACATGTCTTCGATGGAATATTCCGGCCGCGCATCCACCGCCAGATCGGCCAGAGCGTAAACCGGCACGCGGGTATTGTAGATCTCAGTCAGGGTCGCCTTGGGATCCGGCGTGCGCAGCAAGGGCCGTGTGTCCTTGTGCTTGACCCGGTTCCACAACAGCTCCAGATCGGCGCGCAGCCAGACCGAAACGCCCTTGTCGGTGATCATGTCACGATTGCGCTCAGCCAGGAAGGCCCCACCGCCGGTGGACAGGACCGCGCGTTCGGTCTCCAACAGGCGGCCAATGACCTCGCTTTCGCGGTCGCGAAAGAAATCCTCGCCATCGCGCGCGAAGATCTCGGCAATCGACATGTTCGCCGCCTTCACGATCTCTTCGTCGCTGTCCAGGAAATCAACGCCCAAACGGCGGGCCAAGGCCTGTCCCACTGCGGTTTTCCCCGCGCCCATCATGCCCACCATGACGATGGATTTCTTCACCCGAAAAGCCACTTTGGCGGCGCCTCGCCCATTTTTCACGTTTCTCCCCTGAATGGCGTGATATTGTCAAAAAGGCCATATATAAAACGCAGGCAGAGCAGACCGGGACAAGGAAACATAATAAATGCTGGGGCGATTGCTGAAATTTGTCGGAGTGCTGGTGATCCTGGGGGGCATTGGCCTCGTGGGCTATGCCTTTCTGGGCGATCTGTCGCCGCAGGTGGAACCGAAAAGCGTGACGGTGACGCTGGATGCGAACTGAGGCGCTGGCCCTTGCCTGTGTGCTGAGCCTGGGCGGGGCCGCCTGGGCTCAGGAGGGCGCAGCCCCTGAGACCAATGCCGACGCCGGACCGATGTCGGCCATCGACTGGCTGTCCGACAGCCTGGCCACACCGCGCACCCCCACCCTGCCCTCTGAGCCTGACGTGAGTACCGGCGCCACGGTCGAGGATGTGACCGTGCAGCCCCTGGGCCTGCCCATGCCCGATGCGGTCGGGTTGCTGCCCGTCTCGGTCACCGGCTTGCCGCGCGGGCTTTGGGGGGCTTCCCGCCCCGACGATCTGGCCCTGCGGTTTCGGCAGAACCAGCCGGACATGCTGCCCGCAATCCAGGCGCTGCTTTACACACTTCTGCTGGCGGAACTGGACGCGCCGGCCGGATCCGAACCCGGCTCTGACACTGTCTTCCTTGCCCGCGTCGACCGCCTGCTGTCCATGGGCGCGCTGGACCAGGCCGAGGCGCTCTTGTCACGCGCCGGGGCATCGAGCCCCGAGATTTTCCGCCGCTGGTTCGACACCGCGCTGCTCTTGGGCACGGAACACGAGCTTTGCGAGGTGCTGCGCGCAACGCCGGAACTGTCGCCAACATTTCCCGCGCGTATCTTCTGCCTGGCCCGGGGGGGCGACTGGAACGCCGCCGTGCTGACGCTGGAAACCGGGCGGGCTCTCGGCTTCATCAGCGAAGAGGAAGACGCGCTTTTGGCGCGTTTCCTGGACCCGCACCTGTTCGAGGGCGAGCCGCCGCTTACGCGACCCGCGCGGCCCACCCCACTGACCTTCCGCATGTTCGAAGCGATCGGAGAGCCGATCCCGACCGCCACCCTGCCCTTGGCCTTTGCGCAATCCGACCTGCGCGCCAATATCGGTTGGAAGGCCCGTGTCGAGGCCGGTGAACGCCTGGCGCGCACCGGGGCCGTAGGGGACAACCAGATCTGGGGCCTCTACAGCGAACGCCGCCCGGCCGCCTCCGGTGGAGTCTGGGACCGCATCGCCGCCCTGCAGGCGCTGGACGCCGCCATTGCCGCGCGCAATGCAGACCGGGTGGCCGAGGTGTTGCCCGACGCCTGGGCAGCGCTGGAGCAAGCCGAACTGGAAGTGCCGTTCTCGCATATCCACGGCAAGGCCCTGGCCGGAATGACGCTCGACGGGGATGTCGGCGCGCTGGCCCTGCGCATGGGGCTTTTGTCGATTGATGCCGAGGAGATCGCCCAAAGCGCCGCGCCGGGCAGCCCGATGGACCAGCTGTTGGTCGGCCTCGCCCGGGGTCAGGTCGATGGCCTCTCTGCCCCCTCGCCCGAGGCACAGGCGGTGATCGACGGGTTTACCGCCGACACTGTGCCGGTGCGTCTGGCGCCGCTGTTGGAGGCGGACCGGCTGGGCGAAGCGATCCTGCGTGCCATGGCGCTCTTTACCTCCGGCAGCCGGGGGGATCTGGACGAGGTCTCGGACGCGCTGGCACTGCTGCGTCACGTCGGGCTGGAGGCCACCGCGCGCCAGGCGGCCATCGAATACCTGGTTCTGGACCGTCGCGGATGACGGATGGTGTGACCCAGGACCAGGCGCGCTGGATCTCGGCCTTTCTGGAGGCGCAGGCCGCCGAGCTGGACGCCTCGCAGAACACGCTGCTGGCCTATGGGCGCGACCTGAAGGCCTTTGCCGAGTTTCTGGGCCCGGACGGGTTCGACAAGGTGACCCGCGACCGGATCGAGGGGTTCCTGATCGACTGCGAGGCCGAAGGCCTGGCCGCCTCCACCCGCGCACGGCGGCTGTCGGCGATCAAGCAGCTTTATCGGTTTGCTCATGAGGAAGGATGGCGTGAGGACAATCCGAGCCTCAAGGTAAAGGGCCCGGGCCGCGCCAAGACCCTGCCCAAGACACTGAGCGAGAAACAGGTGGAGGCGCTGCTGGAGGCCGCCCGCAAAAGGGGCCGCCGCGAGGACGATCGGTTGCGCAACACCTGTCTTATGGAACTGCTCTATGCCACCGGCATGCGGGTCAGCGAACTGGTCTCCCTGCCCGTTTCCGCCGCCCGGGGCGATCCGCGGATGCTGTTGGTGCTCGGCAAGGGGGGCAAGGAACGTATGGTGCCTCTTTCGCCCCCGGCCCGCACCGCCTTGGCCGCCTGGCTGCGCGCACGCGATGCGGCAGAGGATGCGGCGAAGGCCAAGGGCAAGGCACCATCACGGTTCCTCTTTCCCACCGGATCGGGCCAGGGCCACCTGACCCGACATCGGTTCTATGCGCTGATCAAGGAAATCGCAGTCACCGCCGGGGTATCGCCGGACGAGGTCACCCCCCATCGCCTGCGCCATGCCTTCGCCACCCATTTGCTGGCCAACGGCGCCGACCTGCGCGCGATCCAGACGCTGTTGGGCCATGCGGATATCTCGACCACCGAGATCTATACCCATGTGCTGGATGAGCGGTTGAAGGAACTGGTGCTGGAACATCATCCGCTGGCGTCGAAGGACTGACGCCAAAACTTTTCAGAAAAGTTTTGCCAAGAGTTTTCTGAAAACTCTTGGACCCGCTCAGCCGTAAAGCTCTTTCGCCCGCGCCTCGAACGCCTTCACGATCCGGTTCATCGCCTCGTAGAAAACAACGCCGATCAGCTTCTGCAACACCGCGTTCTTGAATTCGAAATCGACGAAGAACTCGATCTCGCAGCCCTCGGGGTGATCCCGGAACTCCCAATGTGACTTCATGTATTTGAACGGCCCGTCCAGGTATTCCATGTCCAGCCGTGTCTTCGGCACCAACACGGCGCGGCTGCCGAAACGTTCGCGAAAGACCTTGAAGCTGATCACCATATCCGCTTCCAGCTCGATCGACCCGTCGGCGCGTTCCCTTTGCGAGCGCACCCGGGCTGCCGAGTTCCAGGGCAGAAATTCCGGATAGCGCCGCACATCCGACACCAGGTCATACATCTGGTCGGGCGTATAGGGCAGGATCCGCGTTTCCCCATGTGTCGGCATTTTGGCTCACTTTCCGGTCGGCTTTCCGCGCCGACATGTGTAAGGATCGGGCCGGAAAATCAAGAGGTCCCCATGACGACGCGTCCATATGTCATCGATCAGCTCATCTCGGCCAAGTCGATTGCCGCCCGGGTCGAGGCCCTGGCACAGGAAATTCACGACGAGTTCGAAGGCACTGACAAGCTGGTCGTGGTTGGGTTGTTACGCGGATCTTTCGTCTTCATTGCCGATCTGGTGCGCGAGCTGGACCTGCCCGTGGAAGTCGATTTCCTCGAGGCGTCCTCCTACGGAAACTCCACCGAAAGCAGCCGGGAAGTCCGCATTCTCAAGGACTTGCGCGGGGAAATTCATGACCGGGACGTGCTGGTTGTCGAAGATATCGTCGACACCGGCCATACGCTGACCCAGGTGGTCAAGCTGCTCAAGGCCAAAGGGCCCGCGCGACTGAAGACCATCGCGCTGCTGGACAAGCCGTCGCGACGCGAGGTCGATATTCGTGCCGATTGGACCGGCTTCGAGATCCCCGATGAATTTGTCGTGGGCTACGGCATCGATTTCGCGCAACGTAATCGCAACCTCGACCATATCGGTAAGGTGCGATTCACCGACGAGGGCTGAGCGATGAAACCCCGTCAGCTTCTGCGCATGGCCAAATGGGCCAAGAACCCGCCGGGTGAGAAGCGGGTCAAGCTGGTGATCGGGGTGATCGTGATCTGTCTGGTCCTGGCCGGGTTCGAATATCTGTTCGGCTTCCCGGACTGGCTGGTGCCCGAGCGTATGCGCCCGGGCAAGTTGGGTCAGTAAGCTGCGGGATCAGCTCTGGCCGAGCTTCTCCATCCGCGCCGCGCGCAGTTTCTCGAAATCATTGCCCGCGTGGTAGGAACTGCGCGTCAGCGGTGTGGCCGAGACCATGCCGAACCCCTTGCCATAGGCCGCCTTTTCGTAGTCCTTGAACTCGTCCGGCGTCACGAAACGGGCAACAGCATGGTGTTTCGGGGTCGGCTGCAGATACTGGCCGATGGTCAGGAAGTCGATGTCAGCGGCACGCATGTCATCCATGACCTGCAGCACGCCCTGGCGGTCCTCGCCCAGGCCGACCATGATGCCCGACTTGGTGAACATCGACGGGTCCAGTTCCTTCACCCGTTGCAACAGGCGCAGCGAGTGGAAGTAGCGCGCGCCGGGGCGCACGGTCGGATAGAGGCCCGGCACGGTTTCCAGGTTGTGGTTGAACACGTCCGGCTTGGCGGCGACCACGACTTCCAGCGCCTCGGGGGCGCATTTCAGAAAGTCCGGGGTCAGAATTTCAATGGTGGTTGAGGGCGAACGGTGGCGAATGGCGCGAATGGTCTGGGCGAAATGCTCGGCCCCGCCGTCATCCACGTCATCCCGGTCCACGGAGGTAATAACCACGTGGTTCAGCTTCAGCTTGGCCACCGCATCGGCAACCCGGCCCGGTTCGAACGCGTCCAGCGCGTCGGGCTTGCCGGTAGCTACATTGCAGAAGGTGCAGCCGCGGGTGCAGATCTCGCCCATGATCATCATGGTGGCGTGACCGGCGCTCCAACATTCGCCGGCGTTCGGACAGGCGGCCTCCTCGCAGACCGTGGCAAGCTTGTGCTCGCGCATGATCTTGTGCGTCTCGGCATAGGCCTTGCCCCCCGGCGCCCGCACGCGGATCCAGCTCGGTTTCTTCGGCTGGGCATTGTCGGGACGATGCGCCTTTTCGGGATGGCGCTGGTCGGGGAGTTTCAGATCACGCATGGGTCCGCCTTCGATTGCCTTTGCGTCACATAAGACATGTTGACCTTTTTTGTAACCTGCATTTCCTGCAAAGGCGATATGCAACGGGATACAATAGCCGGAGCCGGGACGATTTGCCCCTATTGTCGCAGGCTGGCGAATTCACCGTTGCCAGGATTTTGGAATGGTTCTAAACACGTTCACGAACCCAGCGTGATTCCCACGCAAGGCCTATCCATACGACTGAAAAAGGAAGATCCCATGCATGCAGGCGTGCGCGTCCCCGACGTAACCTTCAAGACCCGTGTCCGCGATGACAGCATCGAGGGCCCGAACCCGTTCCGCTGGCAGGACGTGACCACCGCCGACTACTTTGCCGGTAAGCGCGTGGTTCTGTTCTCGCTGCCCGGCGCGTTCACCCCGACCTGCTCGACCTATCAGCTGCCCGGCTATGAGAACGGCCACGCCGACTTCACCGCCGAGGGCATCGACGAGATCTACTGCATGTCGGTCAACGACAGCTTCGTGATGAACAAATGGGCCCAGGCCCAGGAGCTGGAAAACGTGAAGGTGATCCCGGACGGTTCCGGCGAGTTCACCCGCAAGATCGGTATGCTGGTCGCCAAGGACAACCTGGGCTTCGGTGACCGCTCCTGGCGCTATGCCGCCGTCATCAAGGACGGTGTGGTCGAAGCCTGGTTCGAAGAGCCCGGCCGTGACGACAACTTCGGCTCGGACCCCTATGGCGAAAGCGCCCCGGAGACCGTGCTGGCCTGGCTGAAGGAACAGAAGGAAGCGGTGGCCTAAGCCCTGCCCCCTTCAAAGTGAGAAACGCGCGAACATGAAGGGCCGTCCCGGTTGGGGCGGCCCTTTCGTTTTGACTTGGCGGCACCAAAACTCTTCAGAAGAGTTTTGCAAATTCCTTCAAAAGGAATTTGGCTCAGTCGAGAGGTTTCAGCCCCTTGGCAAAGCGCCGCGCATTGGCCTGGTAATGTTCGGCGGACCGGTATAGCCCGGCAATCGCCGACTGATCCAGCTGGCGCACCACCTTGCCCGGCGCGCCCAGCACCATGGAGCCGTCGGGGATCTCTTTCCCTTCGGTCACCAGGGCGCCCGCCCCGATCAGGCAATTCTTGCCGATCTGGGCACCGTTCATCACGGTGGCATTCATGCCGATCAGGCTGCCCTCACCCACTGTGCAACCATGCAGCAGCACCTTGTGCCCCACGGTCACGTTGGCACCCAGGGTCAGCGGGCAGCCGGGGTCGGTGTGAAAGACGCAGTTTTCCTGCACATTGGTGCCCTCGCCGATCACGATCGGCTCGTTATCGGCGCGAATGGTGCAGCCGAACCAGACGCTGGCCCCGGCCTCCAGCGTCACCAGGCCGATGACATTGGCATCGGGTGCCACCCAGGCGGTTTCATGAATGTCGGGCACAATCCCGTCGAGTTCGTAAATCATTGATCTCCCTCCTCGAATTCCGCCTGCAACTTGCGCACATGGGTCAGCAACCCCGGCTGCTGGTTGCGCCGCTGGCGCGTCGCCTCGACGATGGTGATCAGCCGTGCGGCGGTCTTGTCCAGGTCGTCATTCACCAACACATAATCATAGCTGCCCCAGTGGCTGATCTCGTCCCAGCTCTTGTGCATGCGGCGCTGGATCACCTCATCGCTGTCCTGGCCGCGTCCGATCAGGCGCGATTTCAGCTCCTTGATCGAGGGCGGCAGAATGAAGATCGACAGCGAATGGGACGCCATGGCCGAGTTGCGGATCTGCACCTCACCTTGCCAGTCCACGTCGAACAGAACGTCCCGCCCGCCTTCGATGGCTTCACGCACCGGTCCGGCGGGCGAGCCATAGAAATTGCCGAAGACATGGGCGTGTTCCAGCATTTCACCCTGGGCCACCATCTCCTTGAACTTCGCCTCGGTGACGAAATGGTAATCCTTGCCGTCCACCTCGCCGGGGCGCGGGTCACGGGTGGTGGCAGAGACCGAGAAGCTCAGCGTCGGATCCCACTCCATCAGCCGCTTGGCCAGGGTCGATTTCCCCGCACCGGATGGCGAGGAGAGGATGATCAGAAGGCCGCGGCGTTGCTCGAGGGGGTCGCTCATGTCTTACTCCACATTCTGCACCTGTTCGCGCATCTGGTCGATCACCGCCTTGAGGTCAAGGCCGATCCGCGTCAGCTCGGCGAACTGCGCCTTGGAACAGAGCGTGTTGGCCTCGCGGTTGAACTCCTGCATGAGGAAATCGAGTTTGCGGCCGCGCGGTGCATCGCCGCCCAGCAACTCGCGCGCAGCCGCGACATGAGCAACCAGGCGGTCAAGCTCCTCGCGCACGTCGGTCTTGACCGCGATCAGGGCCAGCTCCTGGGCCACACGGTCTGCGTCGGCACCATCTGTGTTCTCCATCACCCGGGCCAATGCGGTGCGCAGGGTCTCGGCCTGCGCCTCGGAACGGGCATCGACCAGCGCGGCAGCCTCGGCCGTCAGCGCCTCGATCCGGTCGACCTGCCCCGCCAACACTTCGGCCAGGGCCGCGCCTTCCCGGGCGCGCATGTCATTGAACGAAGACAGCAACTCGGGCAGCTGTGCGGTGAGCGCCTTCAGAAGCGGCGCGGTGTCTTCCTCTGCTGCGGCCACGTCCAGCACACCGCGCATCCCAGCCAGGTCGGCAGCGGTCATCGGCGCGAGCGCCAGCCCCTTGGCCTCGGCGGCATGGGAGATTTCGGCGAGCAGGCTCAGGGTGCGGTCGAGCGCCGCGCCATTCAGCGCCAGCGCGCCTTCCTCCGCCGCCCGGGCAACGCGCAGCGAGACCGAGACATTGCCCCGCGCCGCAGCTCCGCCCACCGCCTTGCGAATGGCTGGCTCCAGCCCTTCGATCCAATCCGGCGCGCGCAGGCGGATATCCAGCCCCTTGGCGTTCACCGCACGGATGTCCCAACTCCAGGCAAAGTCACCGTACGCCCCCTTGAGCGCCGCGAAACCCGTCATCGAATAGACCATTGCCATCCCCTCGGTCCTTCCCTGCCCGCTTCTGGTTGCCTGTCACCAAGCCCCCAGCGGGGTTAACCATTTGTTTAGTTTTTGCACCACTTCGCCGTGGTTTCGTGTCATGTTAAGACATCGGTAACGAATATCGATTGAAGGGTTAGCAGACGGTAAACGGCGAAACAACAGGCGCTGGGGCCGTAAGGGGTTAGGACATGAAGATCGAGTATCTCAAGGGATCGAACGTGATTTCCATCGCGCCTGCGCGCACGCAGCAGCATTTCCCGGCGATCTCGCAGGTCGAGGCCTATTGGGAAGGGCTGCGCAACGGCCGCTTGATGCCGACCCGCTCGGAGGTCGATCCGCGCGGCATTTCCGACATTCTAGAGTTCGCCTTCGTGCTGGAAAAGATCGCACCCGGCATGGCGCGCATCCGTCTGGCCGGCATGCACCTGAACGACCTTATGGGCATGGAGGTGCGTGGCATGCCGCTGACCGCGATGTTCCTGCCCGAGGCGCGCCGCCAGATCCAGCGCACGCTTGAGCTGGTGTTCGAGCGCCCCTCGACCGCGCGCCTGACCCTGTCGGGCGACAAGGGCATGACCCGCCCGGCGCTGGAGGCGCAGCTGTACCTCGCGCCGCTGAAGGGCGAGGATGGCCAGCCCAATCGCATCCTCGGCGCGCTGCAGGCCAACGGCAAGATCGGCCGGGCCCCGCGCCGTTTCACCGTGCGCGAGAGCGAAATCAACGCGCTGGTCGATGACACCCCGCTGACCCCGCGCGAGGCGGCGGAGCTGAACATTCCGGGTTTTGCCGAACACGCCCGTGGTTTCGACCGGGCGCCGATTGCGCCCAAAACCGAGGACAAGCCCAAGCGCGGATCGCATCTGCGCCTGGTTGCCGACAACGACTGATAAACGGCCCGAAGGCCGGTCTGACAGGATCCCCCGCACCATCCCGGCGCGGGGGGGTCAGTTGGGCGGCGGGAACGGCGCACCCGGCGCGCAGGGCTCGGTTGCCATCTGGCCCCGGCAGGCTTCAACCGCAGAGAGGTAGGCCTGCCCCCAATCGTCCAGCTCCATGGTGCGGGCCCTGTCCAGCCAGGTCGCAGCCTCGGCGTCGCGTCCCGCCGCGAGAAGCGCGAAACCAGCCAGCGCCGCCAGAACCCCTTCGTCGGGCTGTTCGGCAAGCCGCCGTTCGAACTCCTGCAACACCCGATCAAGCCGCGCTGGATCGGCCAGGACCGCCCCGCTGTCCTGCCACAACCCGTTCAACGCCAGGCCGAACTGGTGTTCCCTATCCTCGAACCAGGTCGCCAGTGCCAGGGCCCGATCCCAGGGGGGACGGGCGCGCATGGCGGTCCAGTCATCGGAGGCGATCATCTGTTGAAGCCCCTCGACCTCGGCCGCGTCAAACTCGCGATACACCGGCAGACCATTGCCCGGGCAGACCGGCAGCAGGGTGACGAAATCGCAGGAAGTCACGGGTCTTAGAAGCATCGTGCGCCCAAGTTGGGAGCAGCTGAGCGTTCCGGTAATGGTGAACTCTTCACCACCAACGGGACAGGTGAAGGGCTCTTCGATCGGCTCACCTGCCAAAATGGGGCTGGCACAGAGCACAAGCGGGGCAATCACGGGCAGGCGCATGGCAAACCTCATCGTCGAATGTGCCCACCCTGCCCCGCAACGTCTTAACGGACAACAAAAAAACCCCGGTCGCCAGGACCGGGGTTCTCTGCATTCGTATGGGTGGCAATCAACCTGCCTTGGCCTGTTTGACCGGGCCTTCGCGCAGGGCCGACAGTTCCTCGGCCACCAGGAAGGCCAGTTCCAGCGACTGCGACGCGTTCAGACGCGGGTCGCAGGCGGTGTGGTAGCGGTCCGACAGGTCCTCGTCCTTGACCGCGCGCACACCACCGGTGCATTCGGTCACGTCCTGGCCGGTCATCTCGAAATGCACGCCGCCGGGGATCGAGCCCTCGGCCTTGTGCACGGCGAAGAATTCCTGAACCTCGCGCAGCACGCTGTCAAAGGGCCGGGTCTTGTACCCGCTGGCCGATTTGATCGTGTTGCCGTGCATCGGGTCGCAGGACCAAACCACATTCGCGCCCTCTTCCTGCACGGTCTTGATCAGACGCGGCAGGTGGTCGGCCACCTTGCCGGCGCCGAATCGTGCGATCAGGGTCAGGCGACCGGCTTCGTTCTCCGGGTTCAGCTTGCCCATCAGCACCTTGAGGTCTTCCTCGGTGGTGGTCGGGCCGCATTTCAACCCGATCGGGTTGATCACGCCGCGGCAGAATTCGACATGGGCGCCATCAGGCTGACGGGTTCGGTCGCCGATCCAGATCATGTGGCCCGAGCCCGCAACGGTCTTGCCGGTGGTCACATCCAGACGGGTCAGCGCCTCTTCATACTCCAGCAGCAGCGCCTCGTGCGAGGTGTAGAAATCCACCGTCTGCAGCGTGTGCAGCTTGTCGGCGGTGATGCCCGCGGCCTTCATGAAGTCCAGCGTATCGGACAGGCGGTTGGCCATATCGCGGTATTTCTGCGCCTCTTCCTTCTCGGTGAAACCAAGGGTCCACTGGTGCACCTGGTGCACATCCGCCAGACCACCGGTCGAAAAGGCGCGCAACAGGTTCACCGTCGCCGCCGACTGCGTGTAGGCTTTCAGCATCTTGCGCGGATCCGGGATGCGGGCGTCGGCGGTGAAATCCAGTTCGTTGATGATATCACCACGGTAGCTGGGCAGTTCCACGCCATCCAGGGTCTCGGTCGGAGCCGAGCGCGGCTTGGCGAATTGGCCCGCCATGCGGCCCACTTTCACCACCGGCACCTTGGCACCATAGGTCAGCACCATGGCCATCTGCAGCATGACCTTGAACGTGTCGCGAATATTGTCGCCGGAGAACTCGGCGAAGCTTTCGGCACAGTCGCCGCCCTGCAGCAGGAACGCCTCGCCGCGCGCAGCCTTGGCCAGCTCGCCGCGCAGCCGCATCGCTTCGCCCGCAAAGACGAGCGGCGGATATTTGGCGAGCTGATCCTCGACCTCCGCCAGGGCGGCGGGGTCGGTATATTCCGGCATCTGCACCCGCGGCTTGTTGCGCCATGCAGTTTTAACCCAGTCCGTCATCATCTTTGCTCCGATAGATACATTTCGTGATACCGTTAACGGCATCAGGTGCCCCATATAGCCGAACTTGCCGCGCCTGCAAACATGGTTGTGTCGCAAAAAAGCGACCGAACTTGTCTTGATCGGTCTGTGCAAACCTGTTGGAGTGGTCTAAGCCCGCGCCCGGAAAAGGGAGAGCCATGAGTCGCGCCAATACCACAGCCTTCGAAGCCCCGGAAA
Organism: Aliiroseovarius sp.; assembly: GCF_965228805.1. Classification (NCBI taxonomy): domain Bacteria; kingdom Pseudomonadati; phylum Pseudomonadota; class Alphaproteobacteria; order Rhodobacterales; family Paracoccaceae; genus Aliiroseovarius; species Aliiroseovarius sp. The sequence goes on from NZ_CBDDIE010000003.1 coordinate 3,356,346, forward strand.
AACCCCGGCGCTTTGTCTTCGTTCTCTTGAACGATTTCACGCTGCTCAGCTTCGCGGGCGCGCTGGATGCGCTGCGCATCGCCAACCGGAATTTCGGCGGCGAGGGCTATGAATGGGTGCTTTGTGGCGAAGGCGGCGAAAGCGTGACCAGCTCGGCCGGGCCGGAGTTCAAGCTGGACATGGATCTGGAAGAGCTCAAGCGCGACGATACCGTGCTGATCTGTTCCGGCGTGAACGTGCAGAGCAACACGACGAAACGCATGCTGAACTGGCTGCGCCGCGAGGCGCGCCGGGGGGTGGCGATCGGCGGGCTGTGCACCGCTGCCCACGTAATGGCAAGGGCCGGGCTGCTGGACGGCAAGCGCGCGACGATCCATTGGGAGAACCACGACAGTTTTGCCGAGGAGTTCGACGAGGTCGAGCTGACCAAGTCGGTCTTCGTGGTCGATGGCAACCGCATGACCACGGCGGGTGGCACCAGTTCGATCGACCTGATGCTGAAACTGATCGCCGATGATCACGGTGAAGAGGTCGCCAATGTGGTGGCCGATCAGCAGATCTATACCACCATCCGCACCGATCAGGACACACAGCGCCTGTCCGTGCCGACCCGCATCGGCGTGCGTCACCCGAAACTCTCGGCCGTGATCCAGATGATGGAAGCCAATATCGAGGAGCCCGTGTCGCCTTCGATCCTGGCCAAGGACGTGGGCATGTCGACGCGCCAGCTGGAGCGGTTGTTCCGCCGCTACCTGAACCGCTCGCCGAAACGCTATTACATGGAGCTGCGCCTGCAGAAGGCGCGCAACTTGTTGATGCAGACCGACATGAGCGTGATCAACGTGGCCCTGGCCTGCGGCTTTGCCAGCCCTTCGCATTTCTCGAAATGCTACCGGGCACATTACAACACCACGCCCTACCGCGAACGCGGCAGCCAGGCGACGCGTCTGTCGGTGTGATCAAGACCGCGCGCCTGACCCTGCGTCCACCCTGCCCCGCCGATCTGGCCCCGCTTCACGCAATTTTCTCAGATGCGCGTGCAATGCGGTTCTGGAGCCATGAGGCGCATGAGGACCTTGCGCGCACGCAAGAGACCCTGAACGGGATGGTCGAAAGCCACACCCAAACCGGGTTGGAGCTTGTGATCGAGAGGAACGGCCATGTGATCGGCAAGGCCGGTTTGTGGCGGATGGCCGAGATCGGATATATCCTTCATCCGGACCACTGGGGCCAAGGCCTGGCGCAGGAGGCGCTTGAGGCCGTCCTGGAAGCGGCCTGGGCCCTGCACCCGGAGTTACAGGAAATCAACGCCGAGATCGACCCGCGCAATGACAGTTCGGCCCGTCTGCTGGCCCGGCTGGGCTTTGTCGAAACGCACCGGGCAGAAAGAACGATCAAAGTCTGGGGAGAATGGTGTGACAGCGCTTATTACGTGCTGAAACGGGGCGCTCCCGTCTGTACGTGACACCTTCGGCGGGCCGCAATTCAGGTCACCCCGGCGCAAGCCTCAGCAAAGTCCCATTACCCACAGACAGGATCCAGATTGCCCCATCCGGCCCCTCCCGCACATCACGCACGCGCAGGGTGTCGTCCGAGGCCAGCCGCTCCTCGGCCCAGCCAGCCGGGTTCAGGCGCGACAGGTAGTCGAATTTCAGCGAGCCGACGAAGACATGACCGCGCCACTGCGGCCAGAGCTTGCCAGAATAGATCATCATGCCCGATGGCGCGATCGAAGGATCCCAGAAGAAGGCGGGCTGCTCCATGCCGTCCTTTCGCGTGCCCTCGCCGATCTTCGCGCCGGAATAATGCCGACCATAGGCGATGACCGGCCAGCCGTAGTTCGCCCCCCGTTGCACGCGGTTCACCTCGTCGCCGCCCTGCGCACCATGTTCGACGACCCAGAGCCGCCCATCCAGCCCCAGAGTCGCCCCCTGGGGGTTGCGGTGACCGTAGGACCAGATCTCGGGCTGGGCGCCATCGGCGCCGACGAAGGGGTTGTCCCCGGGCACCGAGCCATCGCGATTGATGCGAATGACGCTGCCCTCGTGACGCGCCAGATTCTGCGCCGCCGGGCGGTCCCCGCGTTCGCCCACGGTCAGAAACAGCCGCCCGTCCGGTGCCTCAACGATGCGCGAGCCGAAATGTCGCCCGCCGGAGCTGCCCGGCGCCATCTCAAAGATCACCCGGAAATCCACTAGGGAAGTACCCTCCAGGCGCCCCACTCCAAGTGCCGTGCCCGCATCCGCCCGCAGCCCGCCGCCCTGGCGTTTGGAGAAGCTCAGGAACACCTCGCGACTCGTCGCGAAATCGCGCGGCACCATCACGTCCAGCAGACCGCCCTGCCCGCGCGCGACCACATCGGGCACGCCCGAGACCTTCTCCCGCCTGCCGCCCTGCAGAAGCCACAGCATCCCGTCTCGTTCGGTAACCAGAACACCGCCGCCCGGCAGAAAGGCAAAGCCCCAGGGAAACTCCAGTCCATCAGCCACGACCTCGACCCGGATCGGGCCCTGGGATGTGTCGATAACCTGCGCCTTCAGCGGAGACGTGAAGAGCAGGACAAGCAGGATCAGACGAAACATGGGGACACCTCGAGTGGTTTGCACCAGCCTGACGCCAAGCGTCCCCAAGGTCCACATTCCATACGCAAAAGTGAATGTGAAACCGGCACCATACACCCTGTCGCATTTCACCTGCCAATTGTCCGATTGCGCTCCGATTTCCGCCGATTCCGCCCTTTTCAATCGAACAATCCACAACTACTGTGAAGGCCGGAAATTTGTTCCAATTGGGAGAGAACACAATGAAAAAGCTGCTTCTGGCTTCGGCCGCGACAGCGCTGGTCGCGGGCGCCGCCCAGGCCGAGGACGTGAAACTGGGCGTGATCCTGGGCTTTACCGGCCCGATTGAATCGCTGACCCCGCACATGGCCGCGGGCGCCGAGCTGGCAATGGAAGAAGTCACCGCCTCGGGCAAGTTCATGGGTGGGTCCTCCGTGACCTCCGTGCGCGCCGACTCGACCTGTGTTGACGCCGCCGCCGCCACCGCCGCTGCCGAACGACTGATCACCGCCGAAGGCGTCAAGGGCATCATGGGCGCCGACTGCTCGGGCGTGACCGGTGCCGTGCTGGCAAACGTTGCCGTGCCCAACGGCATGGTCATGATCTCGCCCTCGGCGACCTCGCCGGGCCTGACCTCGGCCGAAGACAACGGGCTGTTCTTCCGCACCGCCCCGTCGGACGCCCGCCAGTCGGCCGTCATGTCGCAGATCCTGATGGAAGGCGGCGTGAAATCGGTCGCCGTGACCTACACCAACAACGACTACGGCAAGGGCATGGCCGACGCCTTCAAGGCCGAATTCGAAGCCGCCGGTGGTGAAGTGACCATCGTCGCCGCCCACGAAGACGGCAAGGCGGACTACACCGCCGAAGTCGGCGCGCTGGCCTCGGCCGGTGGCGACGTGCTGGTTGTTGCGGGCTACGTGGACCAGGGCGGTGCCGGCATCGTGCGCGGCGCGCTGGACACCGGTGCGTTTGACACGTTCCACTTCCCGGACGGCATGATCGGCGCCAACCTGACCGGCAACTTCGGGTCGGACATCGACGGCTCGACCGGCCAGGTGCCGGGCACCGACAGCCCGGGTGCTGCCACCTTCGCCGAGATGGTGGGCGACAAGTTCGACGTCACCTCGCCCTACACCGGCGAGAGCTATGACGCGGCCGCGCTGCTGATGCTGGCCATGCAGGCCGCCGGTTCCGCCGAGCCGGGCGACTACGTGTCGAAGATCGAAATGGTCGCCAACGCCCCGGGTGAAAAGATCTATCCGGGCGAACTGGCCAAGGGTCTGGAAATCCTTGCGGCTGGTGGAGACATCGACTATGTCGGCGCGACCGCGGTCGAGCTGATCAACGGTGGCGAGGCCGCTGGCTCCTACCGTCAGATCAAGATCGAAGGTGGCGAGCAGATGACGGTCGGCTACCGCTGATCCGAGATCGCAACCGATTTCGAGGCAGCCCGGGAATTCCCGGGCTGTTTCCATAAAAACGACGCCCCAACTTCAAGTTGTGGCAACAGAACGAACCAACCAAAGGTTGGTCAAAACGGGCCAACCTCGCGTTGGAAGGGGACACCATGATCGTCATCGAAGACGTTCACAAGCATTTCGGCGGCTTCCACGCGGTGGATGGCGCGACCATGACCATCCATGACGGCTCGATCACTGGAATGATCGGCCCGAACGGGGCCGGAAAAACCACTCTTTTCAACGTGATCGCGGGCGTTCTTGAACCGACCAGTGGGCGTGTGACCATGGGTGGCGAGGATATCACCGGCCTGCCCCCGCATGAGCTCTTTCACAAGGGTCTCTTGCGCACCTTCCAGATCGCGCATGAGTTCGGCTCGATGACCTGTCGCGAGAACCTGATGATGGTGCCGGGCGGGCAGTCGGGCGAAAGCCTGTGGAACACCTGGTTCGGCCGCAAGCGCATCGCCGACGAGGAACGCGCGCTCGCTGCCCGCGCGGATGAAGTGCTTGATTTCCTGACCATTTCCCACCTGGCCGACCATCCGGCCGGGGCGATTTCGGGCGGGCAGAAGAAACTCCTGGAACTGGGCCGTACCATGATGGTGGACGCCAAGATCGTCTTCCTCGACGAGGTCGGCGCCGGCGTGAACCGCACGCTTCTGAACACGATCGGCGACGCGATCATCCGCCTCAACAAGGAACGCGGCTATACCTTCGTCGTGATCGAACACGACATGGACTTCATCGGCCGCCTCTGCGACCCGGTCATCTGCATGGCCGAGGGCAAGGTCCTGGCCGAAGGCACGCTGGACGAGATCAAGGCCAACGAACAGGTGATCGAGGCTTACCTGGGCACCGGCCTGAAGAACAAGGACAAGCTGGAGAACGCCTGAGCCCTTCCGGGCCCGCTTTCCAGCGGCTGAACAGCCGATAGGACGACGACGATGAGCACCAATCCCTATGGCGATCACGGCAACAAGGATGCCTCGATCACCAACCCGCATGGCCAGGGCACCATGACGCCCATCGAAGATACCGGTCCGGCGGTCCCCTCTCCGGGTGGCCCCTTCCTGATCGGCGACACGATGACCGGCGGCTATGGCAAGGGTCCGAACATCCTGCATGAATGCACCATCGCCGTGGAAAAGGGCGAGATCGCGGTGATCGTCGGCCCCAACGGCGCCGGCAAGTCCACCGCGATGAAAGCGGTCTTCGGCATGCTGAACGTGCGCGAGGGCGCGGTGAAGCTGGATGGCGAGGATATCACCAAGCTCTCCCCCCAGGCCCGGGTGCACAAGGGCATGGGTTTCGTACCGCAGACCCACAACATCTTTACCTCGATGACGGTCGAAGAGAACCTCGAGATGGGTGCCTTCATCCGCACCGATGACATCAAACACACGATGGAACAGGTCTATGAGCTGTTCCCGATCCTGCGCGACAAACGCAACCAGGCGGCGGGCGAACTGTCGGGCGGTCAACGCCAGCAGGTCGCCGTCGGCCGCGCGCTGATGACCCAGCCGACCGTTCTGATGCTGGACGAACCCACCGCCGGTGTCTCGCCCATCGTGATGGATGAACTTTTTGACCGGATCATCGAGGTTGCGCGGACGGGCATCTCCATCCTGATGGTCGAACAGAACGCCCGCCAAGCCCTTGAAATCGCGGACAAAGGTTATGTCCTCGTCCAGGGCCGCAACGCCCATACCGGCACCGGCAAGGAGCTTCTGGCCGACCCCGACGTCCGCGCGAGCTTCCTGGGGGGCTGATTGTGTTGCGTTTTTCCCTACCTCTTCTTTTGGCCGCCACGCCTGCGTTTGCGCTGGATGTGCTGGAAGAGGCCCGCGCCGAAGCCCGCGCACAGGAGGGTGGTTTTGTGCTTTCATGCGAGCTGGTGCGAAGCTGTCATGACACAATCTGCACTGACACGTCGCAGCAGGCCGAGATCATCATGATCGTCGAAACCACTGCGTACGACGAGTATCCCAGGGCAAGTGGTCTCTGGATCGGCCCGGATGGCGCGTTGGATTTCACTGCTGTTGTCAGTCCCTCGAAAGAGGCCATCGCCTGGATGGCCGGAGAGGGCAACGCCATGCGGATGATAAGCTTTGCTGCTACCGGTGGCGCACTGGCCGTGTCTCGACTGGGCGTGGAGCCCGTGAGTGCAACAATGAGCGTCGGCACCTGCGAGGTGGTCGAATGATGCGCTTTGCCCTCCCCTTGGCCCTGCTTGCCCTGCCCGTTTATGCGGAAAGTCTTGAGGCACAATTCGCCTGTTCCTTCGAGCAGATCTGCAATAAAGACGGCTGCACCGTGGTCGAAGCGCTGCGCGGGCGGTTGGCGGTGCTCGAGGATGGCTCGGCCTTACTGACCTGGAACGCCCAGCCCGATGCGCCCCTGCGCTTTACCTATGACGTGACCCCGTCCGGTACGGTGATGGCGAACGGGATGGATGGCACGGACCTGCTGTTGATGGCGCTGGCCTCGGGCAGCGAGGGGGGCGAGGTTGCGATGACCCGTCTGCAAGCCGACGGACGGCAGGACAAGATCGTGGGGGCCTGCGAATGATCCGCGCCGCTCTGATATCGCTGATTGCCAGCCCCGCCGCCGCCCTGCCCGGCGCGATGGAGCTGGGCTGCGACTTTCAATTCCGCTGCATCGAGGGGCGTTGTGTCTTTCACGACGAGACCGCCCGCCTGCACCTGACCCCGACCGGCGCCACGCCCGGCTTCATCGGTCAGGTCACACGTGGTGACACCGACCACCCCGCGATGGGCAATACCGAGACCTCGGGCGACGCCATCGTCACCCAGATCGAATTCTCGGACCCGCAAAACGCACGGTTTCTGACCGTGCATGACGATGGGCGCGCGATGATGCGGCTGCTAGAGCCGCCCTTGCGCACCCTGCTGCTTGGCACTTGCAAAGAGGTTGAATGATGGACCTTCTGAACGCCATTGTCGCGCTGTCGAACTTCGTGCTGATCCCCGCGATCAGCTACGGCTCGCAGCTCGCCCTGGGCGCCCTGGGCGTCACACTGATCTATGGCATCCTGCGCTTTTCGAACTTCGCCCACGGCGACAGCATGGCCTTTGGCGCCATGGTGACGATCCTGTTCACCTGGTGGTTCCAAGGCATGGGCTTGAGCCTGGGTCCGCTGCCCACGGCGCTGCTGGCCCTGCCCTTCGGCATCGGCGCCACCGCGCTGATGATGTTGGCGACGGACCGGGTGGTCTATCGCTTCTACCGGCGGGTGAAGGCCAAGCCGATCGTCTATGTCATGGCCTCGCTGGGCGTAATGTTCATCATGAACGGTGTCGTGCGTTTCATCATCGGCCCGGGTGAACAGCGTTTCGGCGACGGCGCGCGTTTCATCATCAAGGCGCGGGATTTCAAGAACTGGTCCGGCTTGAACGAAGGGCTGGCCTTCCGCACCTCGCAAGGGATCACCATCATCACCGCTATCGTGGTCGTGGCCGCTCTGTTCTGGTTCCTGAACAAGACCCGCACCGGCAAGTCGATGCGCGCCTTTTCAGACAACGAAGATCTGGCGCTGCTGTCGGGCATCAACCCGGAACGTGTGGTCATGGTGACCTGGATCATCGTGGCGGGTCTGGTGACCATTGCCGGTGTGCTCTACGGGCTCGACAAGAGCTTCAAGCCGTTCACCTATTTCCAGCTGCTTCTGCCGATCTTCGCCTCCGCCATTGTCGGGGGGCTCGGCAACCCGCTGGGGGCCATCGCGGGCGGTTTCGTGATCGCATTTAGCGAGGTCACCATCACCTATGCCTGGAAGAAGGTCGCCACCTATCTGGTGCCCGAGGCGCTTGAGCCCTCCGGCCTGGTGCAGCTTCTGTCCACCGACTACAAATTCGCGGTCAGCTTCGTCATTCTGATCGTCGTTCTGCTGTTCAAGCCCACCGGGCTTTTCAAGGGGCAATCGGTATGAGCCAGACCCTTCGCACACCGCTTCTGTTCGCCGCCGTCGCGGCGCTCTTCATCCTCGAAGGCACGACCAACGCGTGGATTTTTTCGGGCAGCTGGAACAGCTCGCTGACCATCCTCAACATGGCGCTGATCTCGGCGATCATGGCGCTGGGGGTCAACCTGCAATGGGGCTACGCGGGCCTGTTCAACGTTGGGATCATGGGCTTCGTCGCGCTGGGTGGCCTGGCCACTGTCGTGATCTCCATGCCCGCGACGCCGGGCGCCTGGAGCGCTGGGGGCTTTCGCGTCATCGCGGGGCTTTTGCTGGGCGCGGCCACCATCGTTGCCGCCATCCTTGTCCAGAAAAACATGGCCAAGGGGCGCATGCGCGCGCTGGCGACGCTGGCAGTGCTGATCGGCGGCTTCTTCCTCTACCGCTTCGTCTTTGACGGCGGCGTCGCCGCGATTGAGGCGATCAACCCGGCGCTGACCGGTTACCTGGGCGGTCTGAACCCGGGCGGGCCGGAAGGTTACCGCGCCCATGGTTACATGGCCGTGCTGGCCTGGCCGGTGGGCGCGTTGCTGGCCGCAGGCGCCGCCTGGGTCGTCGGCAAGACCGCGCTCGGGCTGCGCTCGGACTACCTGGCGATTGCCACACTGGGCATTTCCGAGATCATCATCGCGGTCCTGAAGAACGAGGACTGGCTGTCGCGCGGCGTGAAGAACGTGATCGGCCTGCCCCGTCCGGTGCCCTATGAGGTCGACCTGCAGAACTCGGCAAGCTTTACCGAACGCGCTGCAAGCTGGGGGCTGGATACGACCACCGCCTCGACCATCGCGGTAAAACTGAACTACGGCCTCCTGTTCACCCTGGTGCTGGTGCTGCTTCTGATCATGAGCCAGGCCGCGTTGAACTCGCCCTGGGGCCGCATGATGCGCGCCATTCGCGACAATGAGGTCGCGGCCGAGGCGATGGGCAAGGACGTGACCAAGCGCCACCTGCAGATCTTCATCCTGGGCTCGGCCGTCTGTGGCATGGCAGGCGCGATGATGACCACGCTGGACGGGCAGCTGACGCCGGGCACCTACAACCCCCTGCGCTTTACCTTCCTCATCTGGGTCATGGTGATCGTCGGGGGGTCGGGCAACAACTTCGGCGCCATCCTGGGTGGTTTCCTGATCTGGTTCCTGTGGATCCAGGTGGAGCCGATCGGCAACTGGCTGATGGGGGTAATCACCTCCGGCATGGCCGATGGCGACCTGAAGACCCACCTGATCAACTCGGCAGCCCACATGCGTCTGTTCACCATGGGCATCGTGCTGCTGCTGGTGCTCAGGTTCAGCCCCCGCGGGCTGGTGCCTGAACGGTAATGGGCGCCCTCGTCCCCATCCTGATCCTTGCGGCGGGCGCGTCCCGCCGCATGGGTGGACGGGACAAGCTTTTGGAACCGGTGCGCGGGCGGCCCCTGATCCGGGACCGCGCGCTGGCCGCCTTGAAGACCGCGGCGCCGGTCTTCGTCACCCTGCCCCATGGCGATACCGACCGCCGTGCAGCACTTGAGGGGCTGGATGTCACCGTGATCGAGGTGGCGCAAGGCCCCATGGGCGCCTCTCTTTCAGCGGGCATTGCCGCCCTACCCCGAGACGTCATCGGAGTATTGGTCCTGCTGGCGGATATGCCGGACTTGACCTCACACGATCTGGGCGCTGTTTTGACCGGATTTGACGGCACACCTCGACGCGGCGCCACGGCAGACGGGAGGCCCGGCCACCCGGTCCTGCTGCCCCGCCGCCTGTTCGACACGTTGAAGAATGTGCCCGGTGACGAGGGCGCGCGGCAGGTGTTGAAAGGCGAGGAGGTAAGCTTGGTGCCCCTGCCCGGCCAGAACGCCGTAACCGATCTGGACACACCGGAGGCCTGGGCCGCCTGGCGCGCCGCTCAGAGCGACAGAAGCAGCGACAGTTCCTTGTGATCAATGACGACACGCGGCAACTGATAGGCCGCGCGACCCTGAGCATAGCGCAGACGCGGCACGGCGGCGTAGATGTCTTCGGCAAGATCTGGGTGCGAACACTCCATCTGCCGCATGTCGGGCGCAAGGCTTTCGACCCAGATTCCGGCGGCGCGGATCAGTTCGTGTGAAGGCAACAGCAGGTGCACCCAAGCCGGTGCGGAGCGCGGCGCGGGGCTCACCCCTGAAAGGTCCAGCAGGTCGTGGGCATGGGCCAGAACCTCGTTCACGCCGAACAGATACTCCGCCTTGGCGTGGTCCAGCAGGGCCAGGTGACCCGGCGCCAGCAGCATCGAACCCTCGCCCTGTCCGCGCGCCTTGAACCGTATCGGCGCGGGTCCATCATGGGGATCACGCGATCGCCCGGCCCAGAGCACCGGTTGCAGCCCATTGTCACGGGTCTGAACAAGATCACCCGCCACAAGATCACGCGCCCGGCGTTCACCCTGTTCGGTCAGGATCATCGCATCCGGAGACAGGCCCGACGGCGCGAAAGCACAGCCACGGTATCTGGGTGTCACGCGGGTGCAGGACAGTTCACCCGAGAAATCGAGTTCAGCGTCCAGCTCCGCCCAATTGTCGCGAAGGTTCAACATACTCAGCCCCAACACTTACCTTGGCCCTGTTGCGCGAGCCTCGACACCAGGCTAACGGCCAATCATGCCCAAACTGTGAATTCTTCACGCCCGAAACGGGAATTCTGCATCTGCAAAGCAGAGAATTCGCCGAAAATTCGCCGTAGCGATTAACGTTGGGTAAACTGTTCGCGCTCTGGCCGGGGAACGACACCCCACAACGAAAACAATCCCGCAGAGATCTGCGGGATTGTTCACAGTACCGAAACACTCGGGTCGACACGCCAACAGCGCCCGACCCGCATTAGCGACCCGGTGGCCCAGGACGGGGGCAGCCCCTCCCCCGACACGGGACGTGGTCCGCCGGTTTCCCGGCGGACCCGCTGCATTACTTGATGAGCATCTTCGCTTCATGCGCCTTCAGGGTGCGGCGCGCGGCGGTGTAATCCTCGATCCCCTGGCTGGTTTCCAGTTCGGGGAAGAGCTCGAAGATCTCGGTGCGCTGCGCATTGCCCACGCCCTTCAGCGAATAGTCGCCAGGCTGGAAGCTTTCGGTCCAGGCGCCATCCGACAGCACCACCTCGTGATGGTCGAACATGAAGTGGATATAGGTCGTGCCCATCGTATCCACCCGGTGCACACCCTTGTTGTCCACAAGATGCTTGGCGCTGACCAGGACCTCACGCTCTTCGAAGTACAGAGCGGTACGATCATTGGCCACCAGCACCCGGTGGTTCGGGCTGACCAGCATGTCGCGTTCCGGCAGGCCATTGCCCAGGGAACCGGCCTGGATCAGCACCGGTTTCAGGTGCTTGTTGGCCTCCAGCTGGCGCCAGTCCATCGGCTTGTGGCCGACCCAACGGATCTCCTGGATGCCGTTGTCACGAGTAATGACCCGGTCGCCTTCCTGCAGTTCCTCGACCCGACGCTCGCCCTTCGGCGTGGCGATCAGGGTGCCCGGAGTAAAGCAGGGCACGATCTCTTCGATCTCTTCGAACTGCAGCGTGCCGGTCACATTGCCAGCGCTGTCGAAGTAGGTGACATAGCCGTCCGAGCCATTGCCGTTGCTGTCCGGCCCGGTGATCGTGACCTTCAGGCTGCCGCCCGAGGGGGCCGAGCCGGTCAGGTCCAGAACATCCCAGTCGTCACCACCGGCACCACCATCCACGGTGTCGCCCGCGTTCAGACCGGTAAAGGTGTCGCGATCATCGCCGCCCGACAGGTCGTCATTGCCCAGGCCACCAGTGATCTGGTCATTGCCCGCGCCGCCATCGACCACGTCGTCGTCACCGCCCGCGTCGATCACGTCATCACCCGCGTCGCCCGAGATCTCATCCTCGCCCAGGCCACCGGTGATGGTATCGTTATCGTCGCCACCGTGCAGCTCATCGCGGCCGGTGGTGCCAATCACGGTATCATCGCCAGCCCCGCCGTCGATGAAGTCGCCGCCGGTGCCGCCGTCCAGCACGTCATCGCCTTCGCCACCGAAGATGATGTCCGAGCCGCGACCGCCATCGACCACGTCGTCGCCGGTGCCGCCATCAATGGTGTCCGCGCCGTCATCGCCGAAGATCGTATCGTCGCCCTGGCCCCCCAGCAGGGTGTCGGCATCATCGCCACCGTGGATCTCGTCATTGTCGATCCCGCCGTCGATATAGTCCTGGCCTTCGTCGCCGAAGAGCTGGTCGGCATCGTCCTGACCATAGATCGTGTCGTTGCCAGCGCCGCCGTGGATCACGTCGATGCCGTTGTTCGGCACCGGATCGTCAATCGGGAAGCTGTCGCCGGGCTGATCCACGTCGGGCGCGTTGAACGGATCGGTGCCGGCACCCAGGCCACCCCAGATCTCGTCATTGCCGTCACCACCCTGGATCGTATCCGAACCATGGCCACCGATAATGAAGTCATCATCCGCGCCGCCGTCGATGGTGTCGTCATCCAGACCGCCGTCGATCGTATCCTCGCCGGTGCCGCCGGTGATGATATCCTGGTCGTCGCCGGTGGTGATGGTGTCATCGCCGGCCCCACCATGCACGGTGTCACGGTCGTCAAACGGATCCGCATCCGGCGGGATCACCCCCGGCCAGCCATAATCGGTGCGCGGGTCCGAACCCGAGGTGTCGATGATGTCATTGCCCTCGCCGCCGAACACGGTGTCCGAACCGTCGCCGCCGATGATCTCGTCATCGCCGTCTTCGCCGTGGAGCGTATCGTCACCTTCGCCACCGTCGATCTCGTCATTGCCTTCACCGGCAAAGACGGTGTCGTCGCCTTCATAGGCTTCGATGATGTCGTCGTTGGGGCCTTCGCCCGGCAGGATCTCGTCGTTGTTGTCGACCATGTCCCCTTCGGGGTCGCCGGTATAATCCAGGTCGATCAGATCGTCACCGCCGGTGCCCTCGACGATCCCGTCGAGCGGCTGTTCCTCGACCGTGACCTCGACCTCGGCCGTATCCGTGCCGCCGTTGCCGTCGGACACTTCGTAGGTGATGATTGCGGTGCCTTCGAAACCCGGGGTCGGGTCGAATGTGATCGTGCCGTCGGGATTGATGGTCACGTCGCCATTGGGCGAGCTTGCGCCGATCACCTCCAGCGGATCGCCATCCACGTCGGTGTCATTGTCCAGAACCGGAATGGTCACCGCAGTGTTGAAAGGCGTGGTGGCCGTGTCGTCATTGGCCTCCGGATCATCGTTCACCGGGTTCACGGTGACAGTCACGGTGGCCGTATCGGTGCCGCCATTGCCGTCCGAGATCTCGTAGGTGATCGTGTCGGTGCCGTTGAAGTTCTCGTCCGGCGTATAGGTGATCGTGCCATCGGGGTTGATGGTCACATCGCCATTGTCGGCGGTGGCGCTGGTCACTTCCAGCGGATCACCATTCGGATCGCTGTCATTGGCCAGCACATCGATATCGACCGGGGTATCCTCGTCGGTCTCGGCCGTGTCGTCCTGGGCGTCCGGGTCCTCCGGCGGCAGGATCACGCGTTCGATGTTCACGAACTCCATCGTGCCGGTGACATTGCCGTCGCCGTCATAGAAGGTGACGGTGCCGTTCTCCGGGTTGCCCGGGTCATATTCGACGCTCAGCGGGCCCTCGCCCGACAGGTCCAGCACGTCCCAGTCATTGCCGCCTTCGCCGCCATCGACAAAGTCGCCCGCGGTGCCACCGATGAACGTGTCACGGTCGTCGCCGCCCAGCAGGGTGTCCGCCCCGCCGCCGCCGGTGATCGTGTCATCATCGGCGCCGCCGTCGATGAAGTCATCGCCGTCCTTGCCCGAGATCGTGTCGTTGCCGCCGTTGCCCCAGAACTCATTGGTGAACGTGTCGGCCGGGTTGGTGCCCTGCTGATCGAAGCCGGTCAGAACGTCGTCATATTCCGAGCCGATGACACCGTCGATGCCCTGCTGGATCGTGTCATTGTCTGCGTCCCCACCCGACAGGGTGCTGGTGGACAAGTCCACGTTCACCGCCGCGTCAGAGCCCGAATAGTCCAAGTTGTCCTGGCCAGCGCCGCCCTTGAACGTATCCGCGCCATCGCCACCAATGAAGGTGTCATCGCCGGTGCCACCGGACAGGTAGTTGGTGCCACCGTCGCCCGACAGCGTGTCATTGCCGACCTCACCATAGATGGTGTCGTCGCCTTCCCCGCCCGAGATCACATCATGCCCCGTGCTCAACGGCGTACCCGAGGCGCTGCCACCACCGGGCAGGCCCAGTTCCACATCCCCGGTCAGGTTCACGGTCACGACCACGTCCTTGAAATCCGCGTCCCCCAGCCCGGCGGTGTCCTCGAAGCTCAGCTGCGTGGAGTCCGACGTCAGCACATTCGCCTTGGCGTTTTCGCTGTCGGAATAGAAAGTGCCTTCCGGGCTGGTAATGCCCACACGGATGGTGTCGCCTTCGTTCAGGTTCACATCATAGACCGCGCCGATGTTGCTGTCGTAGGAGTTCGTCAGGGTCTCGACCCGGACCTCGCCGGTGGTGCCGTCGGTGATCTCGACCAAAAGAGCACCGTCATACAGGCCCGCCTGGCTGTCGATCACGATCTGCGCCTTGGCCTGGCCTTCGGCGCTGCCGCCGCCGGACCCGCCACCGGAGCCATTACCGGTGTCGCCATAGATCGTGTCATTGCCTTCGCCACCCATCAGGGTGTCATTGCCGGCCGGACCGTCGTCCACGACCTCGACAATGGCGTCGAAATAGACATCGGTCACCTGAACATGGCTGCCATCGCTGCCATCCTGGTTGTGGATGATCTCGATCCGCGCCACCGGGCCGGGGATCGAAACCTGCACGGAGTAGTCGTCCGAGCTGGGCTGACCGTCGCCGCCGTTCGATTCCGCATGGTTGCCGGTCACAGTGACCTTCGAGCCACCGGACAGGTTCACGGTAATCTCGTTACCATCCGCATCATAGGCTTTCACCCAGATTTCGCTGTCATAGTCGATGTCGTTGATGTTGAAGTCGACATTCTGCACCGCATCCGAGAAATCCAGCGCAACGGTCGCGCCCTCATCCTTGCTGTTGCTTTCCAGGCCCAGGCCGGAGTTCTTGTCCGCCCCGCCCAGATCGCCGGTGTCGATCCCGTCAATGTTGCCCGAGGCATCCTCGAACTCGACCTCGGGGCTTTCATTCGTATCGACGATCGAGAAGGTTACCTCGACATTGCCGGTGTCCTGGGTAAAGCCGCCGGCATCTGCCTCGTCGGCGTAGCCCGGGGCCTCGTCCCATTCGAATTTCTCGCGCACCAGATCGGTCTGGCTGCCCAGATTGCCGTCGCCGTAGATCGTATCGTTGCCTTCGCCGCCGTCGACGGTATCGTCGCCCGACCCGGCGTAGACGTCGTCATCGCCCTCACCCGCGATCACGGTGTCATCGCCGGCGCCCGCCAGCACGATGTCGTCCTGCGGCCCTTCGCCGGGCAGGATCGCATCGTTGTTGTCGATCATGTCGCCTTCGGGGTCACCGGTATAGGAGGCGTCGATCAGGTCATCGCCCGCGGTGCCCTCGACATAGCCGTCGCCTTCCGGCTCGGCCAGGATCGGGCTGTCATAGGTGATGTTGTCGATCGCGCCGGAGCCGCACAGGGTCACCTGCATGTAGCCGACATTATCGCAGTTCAGCTCGGCCAGCGCCTGGCCGTTGTTGCCGGTCGTGGGCAGGTAGACCTTGCCCAGGTAGTTGCCATCCACATCCCAGAATTTGACGAAGCCACCTTCCTCGTTGTCAAGGACGGTCAGATTCTTGACATCAGTAGGTTCGTCGAAGGTGAAGCAGATGGAGCCGCCGCCCGCATTGTCATCGGGGTCGGAGCTGTCGCCATCCTCGGACACGATCAGCACATTGCCCAGGTTGTTTGTGGCGAGGTCGTAATCTCCACCGGTCGGGTTGTCCGTATCGAACACCATCGCCGGGTTGTTGGAGCTGGACGAAATGGTAACGCCCTGCCCTTCATATTGGTTGTTTACGATGTCGCCAGCGGCGAGGTTCTCGAAATCGACCGTATAAATAGGCATGACCGTCTCCTATGAACATTCCGAACCGGGCCGACGCAGGCGCGACCCGGAATGCTCCGTGCACGTGGTGGCGCGGATTACTTGAACCGGTACGGGAGACATCGTCACGGCACGCAAACGTGCTGTGTCGACTTTGAACCATCCCTTGTCCATTCACTTCCCCTCTCAGGTCGTGTCGTTACCGGTTACCCTGTGACGGACGATGCTGGCCACGGACGTTGGCCGCATCGACATCACCGAACTGTGCCTTTCTTGAGAGGAGATGGGGTCAAAACCCCCGGAAACGCGTAATGAGAGACACCGGCATCCCGTCCGGTCTCATCCCTTTCGCACTCCACGTGCGCCCATTCGCCAAAACACCAACGGACACACGTCTCCCCTCGGTGGAAAACACCATAGGTTCATCGTGCGGCCGCCCCCGTGGCCTACAGACATCGCCCCCCAGTTGGGCAAGATCAAATTACCCGTAATGAACGTGTGCAAAAAGGAAAATGTGCAGAGATTGGGGCAAACTTGCGTCGCAAATGGTTAATGCGACAGGGAAAATTCGTGCAAGAGGTTGCAGGATGCAAAGACATTGTTTCCGGGGCGATAGGGATTTGCAACCGGAGGATGCAGACCCTCCCAACAATACATTTCACCATTTCCATGTTTACAAGCAGTTCCGCCTTGTGGCGCAGGGTTCTCTGACCGGGTGATAAAATCCTGGGCGTTTCCCGCAGGTAAACAGTCCCGGCAGTGCATTCCTTAACGTCAAGGGGTTAACCTAGGGCGATTTTCCCCCTCCCGATCCGGCCGCAACGTTCGCCCAAACCGCCCAATCCGCCCAAATCCGCGCCATCTTCGCCCGTTTCGGAAACGATCAGGGTTAAGGAACTGCGAATCATTCCAGCTCAATTTTCCTAAACCCCTTCGAAATCCCGCAGGTCTTCGAGTTTAGTGTGAGCGTCCAGACAAGGACCTGCCGGGCGATGTTTCCACGCCGGGGACAACCGTGCGGAACACGCACCGGCTCGCCCCGCTGAACTGGGTGTCGGAAGCTATCGGGATTTGCGGTGGTGCCCAAGGTGGGACTCGAACCCACACGATGTTGCCATCGGGGGATTTTGAATCCCCTGCGTCTACCATTCCGCCACTTGGGCCTGCCCTTTCAATAGGCAAGCTGCCGGGCGGCGTCAACGCGAATGCGCAAAAGAAAACGGGCCGGTTGATCCGGCCCGTTTCCACGTGTCGTTCCCTGGATGAACCGACGCTAAAACATCACACCGACCAGCCAGAGTGTAATGCCCGGGAAGGCCACCAGGATCACCACCCGCACCAGGTCCGACAGGACAAAGGGGGCAACGCCGCGGTAGGTGGCGATCATCGGAATGTCGCGCGCCATCGAGTTGATGATGAACAGGTTCATGCCCACCGGCGGCGTGATCAGCCCGACCTCGACCACGATCAGGGCGAGGATGCCGAACCAGATGCCCGCCTCTTCCGGGGTCAGGCCGAAATCCAGCGTCTCGACGATCGGATAGAAGATCGGGATGGTCAGCAGGATCATCGACAGGCTGTCCATGACACAGCCAAAGATCAGGTAGGCGATCAGCATGACGGTCAGCACCACCAGCGGCGCCAGGCCCGAGTTGCCGACCCAGGCGGCCAGGTTCTGCGGCGCCTGGGTAAAGGCCAGGAAGCTGTTGAACATCTGCGCGCCCAGCACGATGAAGAAGATCATCGCCGTTGACTGCGCCGCTTTCAACACGCTGTCCATGAAGGTCTTGAAGGTCAGACCGCCGGTCATGATGCCATAAAAGCCGGTGGCAACAGCCCCCACGGCGGCACCCTCGGTCGGGGTGAACAGCGCTTGTACGCCAGGCTTGACCCAGTTCCAGTCGGCCGCGATGCCGCCCATGACCAGACCGAAGATCACCACCACGGGCCAGATCTTCAGCAGCGTCATGAACCGGTGGCCGTAGGGCACACGCTCGGCGGTCGTGGCCGAACCCGGCTTCCAGCGCACATAGACCGCGACGGTCAGCATGTAGCCGAGCGCCGCCAGAATACCCGGCACCAGAGCGGCGATGAACATCTTGACGATGTTCTGTTCCGTCAGGATGGCGTAGATCACCAGGATGATCGAGGGCGGGATCAGGATGCCCAGCGTGCCGCCCGCGGCCAGAACGCCGGTTGACAGGTCATCGGAATAGCCGCGCTTGCGCATTTCCGGCAGGGCCACCTGCCCCATCGTCGAGGCGGTCGCCAGCGACGAGCCACAGACCGCGCCGAAACCAGCACAGGCGCCGACGGCGGCCATGGCCACCCCACCCTTGCGGTGACCGAGCCAGTCCGAGGCCGCCTCGAACAGCGCACCGGACATGCCGGATTTCGTCGCGAACTGCCCCATCAGCAGGAACAGCGGCACGATCGACAGCGAGTAGCTGGAGAAAGTGTCGTAGCTCAGCGTTTTCAGCTGGGCCAGCGGCGCGTTCGGCGTGCCCATCACGTACCAGACACCGAAGAAGCCGGTCAGCCCCATCGCCAGGCCGATGGGCAGGCGCAAAAAGATCGCCAGCAGCATCAGCCCGAAGGCGATCATTGCAATTTCGAGGCCGGTCATACGTGTTCCTCCCGGCCCTTCAGGACCCAGTTGAGCGAGCGCCAGACGGTGTAGACCGCCACGACGAAGAAGAAGAATGCGCCGATCAGCGACAGCGCGTAGGGAATCCAGATGGGCAGTTCGAGCTCATAGGTCGTTTCGGCAAAGAAGGGTTTGTAGCCCATGCCCAGGGCACCCCGGAAGGCGTCCGAGCCATAGGGGAACTTCTCGCCAAAGCCCAGCCACAGGCGCCACAGGATCACGTAGGCCGCCAGCGTCAGCATGACGTCGCCGATGAAGCCCAGAAAGGCCTTGGCGCGATCCGGCAGGCGGTCGATGAACAGGTCCACCGTCACATGACCGCGTTTCAGCTGCGTATAGGGCAGGAAGGAAAACACGGCGACGGCGCAGCCCATCTCGACAATCTCGAAGTCGCCCTTGATCGGGCCCAGGCCGAAGCTCAGAAGCGCGCGGCCGATGATCGAGGCCACCGTGACCCCGGCCACCGCGGCCAGGATGGTGCCTCCGAAGTAGGCTAGCCAGCGCGCGATGCGCTCGAAGATACGGCCCACGCGGGCCTCTGCATTTGGTGCGATTGCTGCCACGGGTCTGTCCCCACTCCCGTTGAATTGCGCACCCGGCAGGTCCAAGCAGGAGCCGGGTGTAGAAACTCCGGGCCACGGCAGGCGCAGCCCGGAGCATTCATGTCCGTCGGATCAGTTGTCCGAATACTTGGCGACCAACTCCTGGGCCAGGGCCACCATGCCGGCGCCGTCCAGGCCTTTCGAGGTCACTTCCTCGATCCAGGCGGCGGTCTGCGCATCACCGATGGCGCGCAGCTCGGCCACGACGCCGTCGTCCAGGGTATGGATCATGTTGTCGGTGCCACCGACCAGCTCTTCACCGGCCGCATCACCCTGATCCATCGCCGCACCGGCCCAGGCCGAGGTGTCGGCGCCCGAGTTGGCGTCGATGATCGCCTTCAGGTCGTCGGGCAGGCTGTTGTAGGTGTTCTTGTTCATCGCCCAGATGAAGAAGGTGTTGTAAAGCGCGCGATCACCACCGATCTGGGTGTGGCTGTCAGCCAGTTCATGCACCTTCAGCGGCGGAACGATTTCCCACGGGATCACGCCACCGTCCACGACACCCTTGGACAGGGCTTCGGGGAAGGCCGGAACCGGCATGCCGACCGGGGTCGCGCCCAAGGTCTCCAACAGGGCATTGGCCTGGCGCGAGGGTCCGCGCAGTTTCAGGCCCGAGAAATCGGCGGTCGATTTCAGTGGGTCGCCCTTGGTGTGAATGACGCCCGGACCATGCACATGCACGGCCATCAGGTGCACGTCACCCATGCGTTCCATCAGGTATTTCTCCGAAAACTCCCAGGCGGCCCGCGACGAGGCTTCGGCGCTCATCGAGGTCATGAAGGGCAGTTCGAAGGCTTCCGATTCCGGGAAACGACCCGGGGTATAGGCCGGCAGCGCCCAGCCGCAGTCGATCACGCCATCACGGATCTGGTCATAAAGCGCCGGCGGCTTGCCGCCCAGCTGCATCGCCGGGTAGAGTTCGACCTTGATGCGGCCGTTCGACTCTTCCTCGATCTTGCGTGCCCAGGGCTCCATGAAATAGCGCGGGACCGAGCCTTTCGGCGACAGGAAGTGCTGACAGCGCAGGGTGACGTCCTGCGCGAAACCGGCGGTTGCCGACAGGCCAAGGGCCACGGCACCGGCCAGCACGGAGTTGAGGGTCATTTTCATTTCGTTCTCCTCCCAAAATACGAAACGTCGTTTCAAGCTATCCTCCACGGGGACCGAATGCGAAATTCAAATCCCCCCTCCTCACATAAGAACAGGCTATGCGCCTTGTCGCAAGACAAATTCGACCGCTCGGTCGGTTTTGACGCAACTCAGGCCTACGCACCCGGCTGCAAGAAGTTGTTTCATGTGCAACGGTTCAGCATTCGAACCGACCTGTCAAGCTATTTAACACGTTAATATCCTCAATTTCCTTCACTGAAAAGAAGGTTCCCTGCCATATGTGGCGCAGGTCTAAACCAGTTTGGACCGATAACCCCTTGCAAAGCAACGCAGTCTCTTGCCCACAGCGCTACAGGTCAAGCTATGTTGCGTGGGGCTGCATCCGATGTTTTGCGAACGCGCGTCACCTCTGTCTTGCCTCGTCATGGCCGAGGCCGCGTCACCGTGACCCGCTTCCAATGCGCCGAATCGCGCCCCTGATGGCAGCAGACATGAGGCGCCAACGGCCGCCCGCAGCTCGACCTGCACGGAAATCGCCCTGGACGCCGCCGCCCGATGTGACACGGCTACAATCAATACCCAAATCGCTCCGTTTGTGATGGGGCGCGTCGTATCACCCACTCCCCAACGATCACATCCAGTTTACTGCCAAGCGCCCGCCCAGCAAGCAACAGGTGCTTGACCCGCCCGCGCGCCCGTGGTCTGACAACGGCAAGTGAGGACATCGAGCTTATGTTGAAACGCCTTTACGACTGGACCCTGTCCCTGGCCGAAAGCCCCTATGCGCTGTGGGCGTTGGCGCTGGTGGCCTTCGCCGAAAGCTCGGTCTTTCCGATCCCGCCCGACATCCTGATGATCCCGATGATCATCGCCATGCCGCACCGCGCCTTCCTGATCGCAGGTATCGCGCTGGTATCTTCCGTGCTGGGCGGCGCCTTCGGGTATTTCATCGGCTGGGGACTTTACGAGACCGTGGGCCTTCCGGTGCTCGAATTTTACGGCAAGACCGGCAAGTTCGAGGAATTCGCCACCACCTACAACGATTACGGCGCCTGGGCGGTGCTGATTGCCGGTGTGACACCCTTCCCCTACAAGGTCATCACCATCCTGTCGGGCTCCACGGGCCTGAACTTCGCCGTCTTCATGGTGGCCAGCGTCATTGCCCGAGGCCTGCGCTTCTTCATCGTCGCCGGTCTTCTGTGGAAGTTCGGCGCCCCCATCCGCGAGTTCATCGAAAACCGCCTTGGGCTGATGTTCACCCTCTTCGTCGCCCTTCTGTTGGGCGGCTTCTACGTGCTGAAATTCCTGTAAGACCATGACCCTGTCCCGTGCACACCTGATCCTCTTTGCCTCCTTCAGCTCCGCGGCCCTGCTGGGCGGAGCCTTCCTGTTCCAATTCGCAGGCTATGCCCCCTGCGCCATGTGTTTCTGGCAGCGCTGGCCGCATGGCATCATCGCGGTGTTGGGCCTGGCCGCGCTGGCAACGCAGAACCGGCTGCTGTGCTGGGTGGGCGCGCTTGGCATGGTGATCTCGGCGGGTCTGGGGGGCTATCATTCCGGGGTGGAACGCAAATGGTGGCCCGGCCCCAGCTCCTGCACCGGCGGCGGGGACCTGGGCGGGTCTGCCACGGACCTGTTGGACAGCATCCTGTCCACACCGGTCGTCATGTGCGACGAGATCCCGTGGCGCCTGTCCGACTGGATTCCGCTGGAGATCCTCGACCTGACCATGGCGAATTTCAACGCGGTCTTCTCGCTGGTGCTCGCCTGCATCTGGGTCACGAGCGCCCGCGTGAAATAGGCGTCACGCCCGAGCGGGGCCGCCTGGCCCCGCGAGACATAAAGCGTGCGCGGAACGCGCACTCCGTCAGGATTTACTGCGCAACAGCTGCCTGAGCGCCCCGTGCAGGATCTGCACGTCCTGGCGCGTCATGGAGAAGCGCGACCACATGTTGCGCATGGTCACCTTCATGCCCGGCGCCTTTTCCGGCGGAAAGAAGAACCCGGCCTCATCCAACCGCGCCTCGTAGTGATCCGCCAGCTTCTCGACCTCGATCGCGCTGGCCCAATCGGCCCCGGCCATGCCGTCATCCTCATGGGTGACATCGGTGGCCTGACGGCGCCATTCATAAGAGGTCAGCAGCACACATTGCGCCAGGTTCAGCGAGGCGAACTCCGGGTTCACCGGAACCGAGATGATCGCGTTGGCCTTGGCCACCTCATCGTTCTCGAGCCCAGTGCGCTCGGGACCGAACAACACCGCCACCTTGCGCCCCTGCGCGCGCATTTCGGCGGCCATCTCCATCGCCCGTTCGGGGCTGTAAACCGGCTTGGTCAGGTCACGCCCGCGCGCCGTGGTGGCGAAGACGAAATCGCAATCCCCAACCGCCTCGGCGAGGTCGTCATGCACCTGCGCCGCATCCAGCACCCGCCCCGCGCCCGAGGCCATGGCCACCGCCGAGGGGTTCGGCCAGCCATCACGCGGCGCGACGATGCGCATGCGCGTCATGCCGAAGTTCAGCATCGCCCGGGCCGCTGCCCCGATGTTCTCGCCCATCTGCGGGCGCACCAGCACCATTGCGGGTTCCGGTCCCTGATTGTCAGCAGTCATGGCAAGGCCTCTTTCACGGTGGTTGCCGCGCGGTTTAATCTGGGCAGAGGTGGAAAACAAGCAACCGAAGGAGCCGCCCCATGCCACATGACGAAGGCCTCGCCCAGATCCTGCGCGACGCGCTGGCCGATACGCCGGGGATTACCGAAAAACGCATGTTCGGCGGGCTCTGCTTCCTTCTGAACGGCAACATGCTCTGCGGCGTGCATGGCGACAAGATCGGGCCAGGCGCGATGTTTCGGGTGGGAAAAGAGAACGAAGCCGCCGCCCTGGCCATCGAGGGCGCCGGGCCGATGACCTTCACCGGCCGCAAGATGGGCGGCATGGTGGATGTCACGGTCGAGGCTCTGGCGGATGACGCATCCCGCACGGAATGGCTGCGCCTCGCGATGGATTTTGTAGGCTCCTTACCTTCTAAGTAGTCAAGCCCACCACGACGCGCTATAGCACGCGGCAAAGCAGACGAAGGAACGCCCCGATGGCCGAGACCGAGCAGCCGCAGATCTACCTCCTCACCCCGCCGGATTTCGAGTTGTCGACCTTCCCCGACCAACTCGCCCGTGTGTTGGACGCACATGAGGTCGCCTGCCTGCGCTTGAACCTGGCCACCGCGGATGAAGACCGCATCGCGCGCGCGGCGGATGCCTGCCGCGAGGTCGCCCATGCCCGCGATATCGCCCTGGTGATCAACGATCACGCCATGTTGGTGGATCGCCTTGGCCTAGACGGCGTGCACCTGTCCGACGGCGCGCGCCGCATGCGCAAGGTGCGCAAGGACCTGGGACAGGACGCGATCATCGGCGCCTTCTGCCATGCCTCCAGCCACGACGGCATGAGCGCGGGCGAAGGCGGCGCGGACTATGTGAGCTTCGGCCCGGTCGGCGCCACGCCGCTGGGCGATGGAACCCGTGCCGAACGCGACCTCTTCGCCTGGTGGTCCGAGATGATCGAAGTGCCCGTGGTCGCCGAAGGTGCATTGGACGCGGAGCTCGTGCGCGCGCTGTCCCCGGTGACCGACTTCTTCGCCATCGGAGAAGAGATCTGGCGCGCCGAGGACCCCGCTGCGGCCCTGGGCGAACTGATCAAGGCAATGGAATAAGGGCCAGGCGGCGCCGGAATCAGCCCTGCGCCGCGCTCTCTTCGTGCGCGAAATCCAACCCCGCCAGCGCCAGCGGCGCGCGCACGGTTGTCTCGCAATAGGCGGCCAGCGCCTTGCGGCTGTCGAACTCGCTGACTTTCACGGGCTCATGATAGACCAGCTCGACCGAACCCTGGCGGCCCTGCGCCAGCACTTTCAGCAGGTGCGGGCCAAAGTCCATACCGCCCCACCAGCCATAGAAGCGGCTGTCTTCCCCTTCGGGCGCGCGGTAGATCACCGTGACCGGCTGCACATGCATGACCTCGCGCAGGTGTGGCGTAAAGAATGCCGCGAAGAGCGTTGATTTGAAAGGCAGAACCCGGCGCGAATCCGTGCTGGTGCCTTCCGGGAAGAACAAGAGCTTGTGGCCCGCATCCAAGCGCTCCTCGAACATCTTGACCTGCGCCGCCGCCTCGCGCCGGTCGCGATTGATGAAGACCGTGCCGGTCGCCTTGGCCAGCCAGCCGATGCCGGGCCAGTTCGCCACCTCGGCCTTGGACACGAAATAGACGCGTTTCTTGGCGTTCAGCGCAAAGATGTCCATCCAGCTGGAATGGTTCGCCACCACCGCGCCGATCCTGCGCATCTGCTGGCCGGAGGCGGAAAAGCGAATGCCCAGGATGACAAAGGCGGTGCGACAGACTGTCTGGGTAATCCACGGCGTCAGCGGACGTTTCACGCCCCAGATCGGCTTTTCGACCAGGCGAATGGTCAGAAGGATCAACAGCCCGCCGAACACGACCACCGCCAACGGCAGCCCGCGCAGCACCGCGCGCAGCCAGCCCATCGGGCCAATGCGCTCGGGCTCGGATTCCGTGCCTTCGCCCCAGACCTGGTTCATGCCCCGGTGCCTTTCATGTAAAGTCCACGATGTTTCTCGCTCATCGCGGCCGTGTCTAAGATCAGGCAGACATCGGTGGTGTTGAAGGCATGATCGACAAAGGCCCCCTCACCCACGTAACCGCCCAGACGCAAGTAGGCCTTGATCAGCGCAGGCGTCGCCTTCATCGCGGCGGGGCGGTCGATTTCGGCCTCTGGCATCAGGTCCATGGACTGGAAATGCTCCGGCAACACCCGCGCACGCAGGGCTTCGGGGGCCAGGTGGCGGTGATGCAGCAGCGACAACGGCCCCTTGAGCGCCTCGATGTCGGTGCCGTGGAAGCTCGCCACGCCAAACAGCACCTCGATTCCGTGCTCGGCCACATACTCCGCCAACCCGTTCCACAGATGCATCATCGCCATACCGCCGCGATAGTCCGGGTGTAGACAGGAGCGACCCAGTTCCAACAGCTTGCGGCCCGAGCCCATCAGCGCCGTCAGGTCATACTCGCCTTCGGAATAGTACCGCCCAAGCTTCGCCGCCTGATCGTCGCGCAACAGGCGATAGACGCCCACGGCCGCGCCGTTCCGCGCGCGATCGAACAGCACCAGATGGTCATAGAACGGGTCGAACTCATCCCGCTCCAGACGCGCGTCGTGATCGACCAGCGCACCGTCCCCGCCCAGCTCGTCCACGAAGACGTCATAGCGTAGGTGTTGGGCGGCGATCAGATCGGCCTCATCACGGGCCAGGCGCAGCTCGAATTCAGGGTTAACGGCGGGCATTTTTCTTAAGCTTTCGGTAACCTTTTCGGGGTTCTATGGGGGCACGCGGGGATTTGCAACCGGCAGGCTTTCACACAGCCGATGGTTGTGCTAGCGTCCCCCACAACCAATTGTAATTGCATCAGGAGTCGAAGACGGGAATGAGCTCGACCCGGGAGATTTCGATCACACGCTTTCCGGCATGTTCGAAATTCACGGTGACCTTGCCGCCAATGTTGCTTTGCACCTGGCCCAGGCCCCAATCGGGCTTGTCCGGGTGGCGCACCAACATGCCCGGCTCCAAAATGGCTCCCATTCCGCTCATCCCAAACTCCTTTCCAAGACGAGGCCGCCCATGTCCGCACCTTCCCGCGATCTGAACGCCCTGCTGGGTTCGCGCATCTGCCATGACCTTATCAGCCCTCTGGGCGCAATCGGCAATGGGGTCGAGCTGTTGCAACTGTCCGGATTGGCAGATTCGCCGGAAATGGCGCTGATTGCGGAGAGTGTCGAGAACGCAAACATGCGCATCCGCTTTTTCCGCATCGCCTTCGGGGCGGCCGCGGACGGCCAGATGGTCGGCGCGCGGGAGATTGCCACGGTGCTGGCCCCCGGCGCCGACGGCCGCAAGATCGAGATCGACTGGGCCTTGGAAGGTGATCAGCCGCGCACCGCGGTCAAGGTGATCTTCCTGATCCTGCAATGTTTCGAAACCGCCATGCCTTGGGGCGGGCGCGTGAAGGTCAGCTTTGACGGCGACCATTGGAAGGTGGCTGGCGAAGCGGAGCGGCTGAAGGTCGAACACGGGGTCTGGGAACTGCTCTCGAACCCGGCGGCCGAGGTCGACCTGGCTGCCGCTCAGGTACATTTCGCCCTCGTAGGCCCAGAACTTGCGCGCCAGGGGCGCAAGCTGGGGCTAACCGTGTCGGAGCACTCGATCAGCGTCGAGTTCTGATCAGCAGGCGGGTTTTCCTTCGGAATTGCGCCTTTTCCGCTCGGGGATTCGCCCCTGTCGTTGGCCGACTGCTTACGGGCGGGTCGTACCGTCCCCGGTCACCAGGTATTTGAACGAGGTCAGCTGCGTTGCCCCAACCGGGCCGCGCGCATGCATCTTGCCAGTGGCGATGCCGATCTCGGCGCCCATGCCGAACTCACCGCCATCGGCAAACTGGGTCGAGGCATTGCGCATCAGGATCGCGCTGTCCAGGCGCGCAAAGAAGCGTTCGGCGGCGAAGTCATCCTCGGTCAGGATCGCATCGGTGTGGGAGGAGCTGAACTCCTGGATGTGATGAATGGCCGCGTCCAGATCGTCGACGATACGCGCGGCGATAATGCTGTCCAGGAACTCCTTGCCCCAGTCGTCATCGCTGGCCGCCTTGGAGCCGGTCAGCCCGGGCCCAGCATGGACCGTAACCCCGGCCTCCATCAGCGCGTTCAACACGCCCTGCCCCAGCTCGATTGCATCCTTGTGAATCAGCAGGCATTCGGCCGCGCCACAGATGCCGGTGCGCCGGGTCTTTGCGTTCATCACCACCGCGTGGGTCTTTTCAGGATCCGCTGCCTTGTCGATGAAGACATGCACGATGCCCTCCAGGTGGGCAAAGACCGGCACCCGGGCCTCGCGCTGCACCAGCCCCACCAGGCCCTTGCCGCCGCGCGGGACAATGACGTCGATATGGTCGGTCATGGTCAGCATCTCGCTGACCGCCGCCCGGTCGCGGGTCGGCACGCGCTGGATCGCATCCTCGGGCAGACCGGCGGCGCGCAGACCGTCCTGCAGGCAGTCATGGATCACACCGGCCGAGTGGAAACTTTCCGATCCGCCGCGCAGGATCACCGCATTGCCCGCCTTCAGACACAGCGCGCCCGCATCGGCCGTCACGTTCGGGCGGCTTTCATAGATCACGCCGACCACGCCCAGGGGCGTGCGCACGCGCTGGATGTGGAGGCCCGAGGGCATGTCCCATTCTTCCATTACGGCGCCGACCGGATCGTCCTGCGCGGCCACGGCGCGCAGGCCCTCGCACATGCCCTGGATGCGGTCCTCGTCCAGCATCAGACGATCCATCATCGCCGGGCTCAGCCCCTTGTCGCGCCCGAATTCCATGTCGCGGCCATTGGCCTCGATAATCTCGGCCCGGCGCGCCCAGCACGCGTCGGCGGCAGCCTCGAGGGCCGCGCGTTTCGCCTCTGCCGGGGCAAAAGCCAGCTCCGACGCGGCCGCTTTCGCACGCGCGCCGATGTCTTCCATCAGGGCGGGGATGTTGTCTTGATCTTTCATGTCGGAGCCTTCGTGTTTGTCGGGTCGAAGATAGTCGGAATTGCCTTAGAGCGCCATGTCGTCGCGATGGATCAGGGCGGCGCGGCCCGGATAGCCCAGGGTTGGTTCGATCTGGTCAGAGCGTTTGCCCGCAATCGCGCGCGCCTCCTGCCCGGTATAGCGCGCAAGCCCTGCACCCAGGTGGGTGCCGTCGGGGCCGTGGATATCCACCGGATCGCCGCGTTCGAACGCGCCGTAGACGGCGGTTACCCCCGCGGGCAGAAGCGACTTGCCCGAGGCCAGCGCCTTGGCCGCGCCCGCATCCACCACGATGTCGCCCTTGGGTTTCATCGAGGCAATCCAGTGCTTGCGCGCCGCCTTCGGCGTGGTGCGCGCAGTGAAAAGCGTGGCGGGTTCGCCGTTCAGAAGAGCCGTGAGCGGCGCCATGCGGCTGCCCTCGGTAATCGTCATGGCACAGCCCGCGCCGGTGGCGGTCTTGGCCGCCATGACCTTGGTCTTCATCCCGCCCTTTGATAGGCCGGTGCCCGCGTCGCCCGCCATCGCCTCGATCTCGGGCGTGATCGCATCGACCACGTCATAGCGGCGGGCCGTGGCGTCCACACGCGGGTTGCCGGAATAGAACCCGTCGACGTCCGAGAGCAGCACCAGGTGGTCCGCGCCGATGGTCACCGCAACCTGCGCAGCCAGGCGGTCGTTGTCGCCGAAGCGGATTTCGTCCGTCGCCACGGTGTCGTTTTCATTCACGATCGGCACGACGCCCAGGCCCAGGAGAGTCTCCAGCGTGGCGCGGGAGTTCAGGTAGCGGCGGCGATCCGCGCTGTCCTCAAGTGTCACCAGCACCTGCGCGGTGGTCAGCCCCAAAGGCGCCAGCACCTCCTCATAGGCACGGGCCAGGCGGATCTGGCCGACGGCGGCGGCGGCTTGGCTCTGCTCCAGAGGCAGTTCGGCGGCGGGCAAGCCCAGAACACCGCGCCCCAGCGCGATGGAGCCTGACGAGACCAGCACGACATCCGCGCCCTTCGCCTTGAAGGCAGCCACGTCCGCGGCCAGCGAGGCCAGCCAGTCGCCTTTCAAGGCGCCGGTGTCGGCATCGACCAACAGGGCCGAGCCGATCTTGACCACGATGCGTTTGGCGTCCTTCAGGGCTGCCATGTCTCGGGTTCCTCGGCGGGTTTGTGGCGCAGCTTGTCCTCGTCGATCTCGGTGCGCAGCGCGCGCAGCACGTCAACCGTGCCCTGCTGCGCCACCCCCGACATTGTCAGGACGGGGCCTGCGACGGCCTCCAGCTCGGCCTTCTTCTCGGCCAGCTCTTCCTCGTCCAGCGCGTCGATCTTGTTCAGCACGGTCACGCGGGGCTTGTCGCCCAGGATGTCGCCATAGGCCTCGACCTCGGTGATGATGGTTTGCCAGTCGCCCGCCACGTCTTCAGACGTGCCATCCACCAGGTGCAACAGAACCGAGCAGCGTTCGACATGGCCCAGGAACAGGTCGCCCAGCCCCCTGCCCTCGGACGCGCCTTCGATCAGGCCCGGAATGTCGGCAACCACGAATTCCACCTGGTCCACGCCAACCACGCCCAGGTTGGGGTGCAGCGTGGTGAACGGGTAATCGGCGATCTTCGGCCGCGCGTTCGAGGTCGCGGCAAGAAAGGTCGACTTGCCCGCATTGGGCAGGCCCAGCAGGCCCACGTCGGCGATCAGTTTCAGGCGCAGCCAGATCGTGCGCTCGATGCCCGGCTGGCCGGGGTTGGCGCGGCGCGGGGCCTGGTTCGTGGAGCTTTTGAAATGTAGGTTGCCGAAGCCGCCGTTGCCGCCCTTGGCAAGCACCACGGTGTCGCCCACGTCAGTCAGGTCGGCGAGAACAGTTTCTTCGTCCTCATCCAGGATTTCGGTGCCCGCAGGAACACGCAGGATGATATCGGCGCCATCCGCGCCGGTGCGCTGCTTGCCCATGCCGGGCTGGCCGCTTTTGGCAAAGAAATGCTGCTGGTAGCGGAAGTCGATCAGGGTGTTCAGCCCCTCGACCGCCTCGGCAATGACCGAGCCGCCCTTGCCGCCATCGCCGCCGTCGGGGCCGCCATATTCGATGTATTTCTCGCGCCGGAAGGACACGCAGCCGCCGCCACCGCCGCCGGAGCGAATATAGACCTTGGCAAGATCGAGGAATTTCATGGTTTTGCCCTTCGGATTAACCGCGTGATTTCGGGTTCTGCGTAGAGGGAAACGGGCGGAGGCTCAAGCCTCACGGGCGTTTCAGCGTGAAAGTGCGGGTCGGAAACACCCCGCCGCGCGCCTTGCAGGCGCCTTCGCATGGGCCGGTTTCGACGAAGCCAAGTTTTTCAAGCACCCGGGCCGACCCCGGATTGCCGGTAAAGACGCAAGCCTTGAGTTCGGGCCAGTCGTAGTTCGCGAAGCCATGGGTTATGACTGCACGGCCCATTTCGGTGGCGAAGCCCTTGCCCCAATGGGCGCGGGCAAACATGTAGCCCAGCTCGCCATCGTCATGCAGGCCCATCATGCCGACCAGTTTCTCGCCCAGAAACACCGGGCCGGAAAGGCCGCGGGCCGGGTCCATCGGTTCGCATCGTGTGGCGGTGAACGTGCGATCCGCGGGCCAGGGCCAGGAGGCGGTCTGGCTGACCACGTCATAGTCGCTGACCATGGCGTGCAGAGCGTCGAGATCCGAGGGACGCGCGCGGCGCAACAACAGCCGGTCGGTACGCAGCTCAGTGTCCATGGCGTGCCTCCCAGGCCTCACGAGTCAGGATCAGGGCTTTCAACGTGGCCTCAGCACCTTGCGCGACCGAGTTCACGCGACGTGACTGCCCGGTATGCGCAAATCCCAGCTTTTCCAACACGCGGGCGGAGGCGCCGTTGCCCTCGAAATAACCCGAGTGCATGTCTTCTGCGCCCCGGGCAAAATGATCTGCGACGACAGCCTGGGCGGCCTCGCTCATGTAGCCCTTGCCGTGATGCGCCCGCCCCAGCCAGTAGCCCAGCCGGTCGGTGGCGCCGATCACACCAACCAATCCTTCGGCATCATGGATCGCCAGGCCTTCACGCGGCTCAGCCTCAAGAAAGTCCAGGAAGTCCCTGAAATCCTTGGGCGTATAGGGGTAAGGCACCACGGTCAGCCAACGCGAGACCTCGTAGTCGCCCAGCTGGGCGACCACCGCCGCCTCGTCCGAGGCGGTCAGCGGCCGGATCTCCAGCCGCTCTGTCCTGAGTTCAAGCGCCATGGTCCCATGTTTCCAGGTGTCAGCCCATCTTCCGGATATAGGTCCAGGTGGGCACATTGGCGTCACGGGCGATCGAATGGCTCTCGGCATCACCGATATATTCGAACCCCGCGTTGGTCAGCACCCGCGCAGACGCGGGGTTGTCCTGAAACACCTCGGCAAAGAGCGTGCGGTTGGCCAGCGGATTGGCCTGGACCAGCGCCTGTACGGCCTCGGACGCGATGCCCGAGTTCCAGAAGGCCGGGGCCACCCAGTAGCCCAGCTGCGACTGTTCGCGCTCCAGATGGGTTAGGGAAATCACGCCCAGCACCTCGCGGTCACCGTTCTGCGCACCATCCATGACCCAGACGTCTTCATTGCGCTCTTCCGCCATGGATCGGGCGACGAAATTGTCGGTAATGCCGGGCGGTAACGGATGCGGGATCGAGCGCGTGCCACGCGCAACCCGTTCATCCCCGGTATACATCGCAATCAACCCGGCATCCGAGCGGCGCACCGGGCGCAGGCGGAACCGTTCAGCCTCTATCACCGGCTGGTTGACAATCGCATCATACATCATTTCGCTTTCCCTCCTCCGAAAAGCACGAATGCGCCCCACAACGCGCGGCGCTGTCGGTCATATGGGAAGCCTGAGCGGATTTTTCCCGCCCGGTCGTATCCCCACTATCCAACACGTACGTAAACATTTTGCGAGCGGCCCTTCTTGACCAAACTCAAACGGAAAAGGGGCCGGCTTGTTCAGCCGGCCCCTGGTGTTCTTTCAACCTTTAAGGTTCGGCTTACTCTGCGGCCTCCGCCACCGGGAGAACCGAAATAAAGGTGCGGCCCTTGAGGCCCTTGTGGAACTGTACGGTGCCTTCGGTGGTTGCAAAGATGGTGTGATCCTTGCCCATGCCCACGTTCGCACCCGGCCACATCTTGGTGCCGCGCTGACGCACGATGATGTTGCCCGGGATCACGACCTGACCACCGAATTTCTTCACGCCAAGACGACGACCCGCGGAGTCGCGACCGTTACGAGACGAACCACCAGCTTTTTTATGTGCCATTCTCTCTCTCCTACGTCTTGATTACTTGGCCAGTTCTTTGGCCTGCTCGACCCAGTCGGCCTTGACCTTGACGGCGTCGAAAGCGTCGACGTCGACAGCAGCCAGCTGAGCGAAAGTGGTGATGCCGGCTTCGGCCAGCTTCTTGGCGGCGGCGGGGCCGACACCGTTGATCTGGGTCAGGTCGTCCGCGGCAGCTTCAGCGGCGGGCGCAGCGGCCTTGGCGGCGGCTTTCGGCGCAGCCTTGGGGGCGGCGGCAACAGCGGCACCCGAGACGGAACCGGCACCGATGGCAGCTTTCACGCCCGACTTGTCAGCGCCCTTTTCCATGATCTCGGTGATCTTGATCAGGGTCAGTTGCTGACGGTGGCCCTTGGTGCGCTTCGAGCTGTGCTTGCGACGACGCTTGACGAAGTGGATGACCTTGTCACCCTTGATCTGGTCAACGACCTCGGCCTGGACGCCGGCACCTTCGACGAAGGGGGCACCCACGGTCGCGCCGACCATCAGAATCTCGTTGAACTGGACGGTTTCGCCCGCGGTCGCAGCCAGTTTTTCGACGCGCAGCATGTCGCCGGACTGGACCTTGTATTGTTTGCCGCCGGTTTTCAGAACCGCAAACATATGATCTTCCTTCATTTTCCGCGTCCTGTGGTCCCGGAGCTTCCGGCGTTGCGGGGGCATCCCCTACCTCGAACGGCGTGCCTTGTTAGGCATACTTCAAACACACAACGCCGGGACCATCCCGGCGCAGATGCGGGCTTATCGGGGGAATGCCCTACAAAGTCAAGCCTTTTCGGCTCAGATGTCCTGCTGCGGATGCAGATCGGACAGGGCGGCCGCCAGCCGTTCGTAGCATTCCGCCATCAGCTCGAATTGGACCGCGTTCAGCACCTGATAGACCTCGCGCATGGTCGGGTCCTCCAGCGCCTCCGTATAGGCTTTCAAGTCCTCGGTCGGAATATCGCGATAGGCCCAGGCAGCACTGCGCACGGCGCCTTTCTCGACCTCGGCGCGCATCGGGTCGATCTGGGATTGCAGCATCAGGCGCAGGTCGGTCTCGTCCACCCGCAGGCGGATGATGCCCGCGTGAGAGGCCGCCATGAGGTAACGCACCTGCACTTCGATAATGGCGCGGATCGAGCTGTCGGTCGATCCGGTGGCAAGGCTGAGCGCGCTGAGCTGTTTCAGGCGACCCGGATCATCGGCGGCCAGCATGGCGATCAGAGCGTCACCGCCCTCGACCTTCACTTCGCTTTCTTCCATGTGGCTCATGTTCTCGACCGCGACCAGACGTTTGCCAAGCTCGGAGCCATAGAAATCAATCCCGTGCTCGACCAGCTCGTCGGGCATCACCGCTTCCATCATGTCAAGTGCGCGGTCGATCATGTTGTCGGGATCGAACATCACCTCGGCCAGCCGGGTCCAGTCGGAACCGAATTCATCCGGCGCCGCACCGGCCAACGCGGGCCCGGCCATGGCGCCCTGCTGCATCGAGGTAATCGCGACGTCGAATCCCGTGACCTCCAGGAACTCACGCAGTTGCGTGCGGTCGGCCGCATGGGCCGCCGCCCCCGCCGCCCCCCATGTCAGGACAACAAGCGGCAGCAGAGCCGTGGTGATTTTACGCAAGAAAGCCATGAATTCCCCCGTTTTTAAGACACTGGAATGAAGCCTAGGCACAGAACCCCCTGTCGGGCAAATCACAAAATTCCGCTAGGCGGGCATTTACCCCAAAAAACTGGTTGCGCCCGCCTTCAACACGCACTAAACCCCGCCTCACCCCCCGCGGAGAGGTGCCGGAGTGGTCGAACGGGGCGGTCTCGAAAACCGTTGTGGGTTCACGCCCACCCAGGGTTCGAATCCCTGTCTCTCCGCCATTTTCCCTACAGACCACCGCCCCCACCAACACCTTGAACGGCAAGGTGGTTTGGGGTGCTCGAAATTCTGTTTCGCGGGAGTATGAGATGCGCCACGTGAGGGCCAGTCTCAGCCAGACCGGGACAACTTCGTCAATTGATCTGTATCGGCGTCCGTAGCTTGACCAACAGCCGTCGGAGCCCCCTCATCCGCCAAGGACTCCTTCCGGAATCGGGCCATTTACGCGACCATCGGCGTTGTTGGCGCCTAGTTGGCGCCTAAAACCAGGCAAGGCGCCGTCTCACTGCGGCTCATCCGCCACGATGATTTGCCGATGAATTTTTTCCCCTCTACAAATTGCCCCATTGAGACAACCATCCGAATATCACCTGCTTTGTGTCCCACTTTTTGCCCGTTTTGTGTCCCACTGACATGTCGGCAATTGACCGCCTGATAGATATCAGAATTGTTTTGCCTAGAATTGAGAGTGTGTTAGCACGTTCTCGTTAAGGGTGTTGTTGGAGTAGAGTTTTGAATACACATTTCGCCCAAACTGACCGCCAGGGCCGCCTGTCAACGGTGCTTGGCCCCGATGTATTGGTACTGCTGCGCATGGATGGCGTGGAGGAGCTTTCGGGTGATTTTGAATGGCGCATCGAGGCTCTGTCCGATCAGCCGGGGCTGGACCTTCACGGGCTACTGGGCACCCATGCGACGGTCGAGATCGACCATACCCAAGGCACCCGCGCCTTTGACGGCATTGTCTGCGAAGCGCAACAGCGGGGTGCCTCCGAGAACGGGTTTCGCTATGATCTGGTGCTTCGCCCCTGGCTTCACGCCGCCAGCCTGCGTCGCAACATGCGGATTTTCCACGACAAAACGGTGATAGACATCGTTCAGGAGGTGCTGGCCTCCTATTCTGGCTTTGGCAGTCCTCATCTTGATGTACAGGTGGCGGGTGACTACCCGATCCTCGAGTATACGGTGCAATATGGCGAAAGCGACGCGGCGTTCGTGCGTCGCCAGTTGGAACGCCACGGCATCAGCTGGTCCTGGCGTCATGAGGCGGGCAATCACACGCTTCTGCTCTCGGATGCGGTGTTCAGCCTGCCGGAAGTCCCGGGAGGATCGCGTCCCTACTATGCCGTCGATGGCTTTCACCGGCACGAGGAGGAACATTTCAGCCTCTGGTCCCCGGCGGAACGCATCACCACCGGCGCGGTGCGCCTGACCGAATACAACTTCAAGATGCCCCAGGCCGCGCAGGAGGTGGACCAGCCGGGCGGGGCCTCGCATCCCGGCGGCGACATCGAAAGCTATGACTGGCCGGGGGATTATCTCGACCAGGGTCAGGGCCGCGGCGTGGTCAGCCGTCGGCTCGACGCCGAACGCGGCCAGGCCCCGCGCCATCAGGCCGAAGGCGACGTGGTGTCCTTGGGCGCAGGCTGGCGCGTGACGCTACGCGGCGATGACGTGGCGGGGGCGACCGGGCGCGGCTTTGTCTGCCTCAAGGCCGAACATCGCTTCCGCGCACAAAGCTACGGGTCAGGCAACAGCGGCAATGACGAGACCCCCTATCAGGGCGCCTATGTGCTGATGCCCGACGACACCCCCTTCCGCCCGGAGCAGCGCACTATTGGCCCACGGGTCCAGGGGCCTGAGACTGCCGTCGTGGTCGGCGAGGGCGAGATCGACTGCGACGAACACGGCCGCATCCTGTGCCAGTTCCATTGGGATCTGGACGGCGCCTACACGATGCGCGTGCGGGTGTCACAGAGCTGGGCGTCCAAGGGCTGGGGCGGCATGGTGATCCCGAGGATCGGCATGGAAGTCATCGTCGAACACCTGCGCGGCGACCCCGACAAGCCAATCGTCACCGGCTGTGTCTTCAACGGCAAGAACGATACGCCCTACCCGCTGCCGAAACACAAAACCCGCAGCACGTTCAAAACCGACACCCACCAGGGCGAAGGCTTCAACGAACTCAGGTTCGAGGATGAAAACGGGCGGGAGGAAATCTACGTTCATGCACAAAAGGATATGAACATTGACGTGTTGGACAGCCACACCAAGGCTGTTCGCAACAACGACACTGAACTGGTTCAAAACAACAAGGTGATCGAAGTAAACAGGGACCATTCAGAGGCTATCGGTGGCAGTATGACTCTGCATGTCGGCCCCACGAATATTGGCCGCTTTCTGAGCCAGTCCATTAGGAACATGACCGAAATGCTTGGCACATTCTCCAAGACTTTCGGACTGCCGGGGGCGCTTGATCCCTCGGCGGGCAACATGACGGTAACCGTGGAAAAGAACAGCCTCGAGGCTGTCGGCATTTCCTCGGTGCGGACTATTGGCATATCCGAAAGCACTTTCGTAGGCCGGACCTCCAAGCTGAACGTTGGCAAGGAGATCAAGATTTCAGCGGGGCAATTGCTGGTTTTACGCTGTGGAAAAACGCTCGTGGAGATGAAGGAAAACGGTGAACTCACACTGAACGGCGACAAGATCAATATCAATGCGGCGACACTTGTGAAGATCAACGGTAAGAAAGTCGATATCAACTAAAATGGAATGCGAAGATAAACTACCACCATTTCGCCGTTCCTGGAGAAATGACTACGAGTTAGGCGCCCTTTTCGCGAACGAGGCCACCGAGGATAAATATTATCGCGTGGCCAGGGAAATGGCGGGTTATTACAACATCACGCTATGCGACTCTGCAGAGGCGCAGTTGATCGGGCAGCATGCGCATTCCTTTGCGTTTCAGGGGCGATCAATCTCAGAGCTTTATATCCCCATCGTGGACGACGTCGTTGAACGCGATATGCCTGGGGCTGAGGACTTTGCGCGCAGCCGACACCTGGCTTTTTTGCGTGACTATCTTCAATTGCACGGTCTCACCTACCGAGATGTAAGCCCGGGCCTCCATGTGCTGTTCACGGATACCGGGCAAGGCCTCATGTCGTCTCTCTGGGATGATTTTAAAGTAAGCGCCTCTGATGTTGTGAACGAGATTAGACGCTTGACGGCGAAACATAGCATTCCGGATGAAGATGACGACATTGCCAAGCAAGCCTCCGAGGGCGGAACAATTATCGTCGGAAATCCCTTTGCTTTTCCGGCCTGTCGTCCAGCAGAAGCCCGTGCCTTTCGAAGCAAGGCGCAAAGGCGAGTTGCGGGATATTGGAGCAAAGCGGCCAATGGGACAGCGAAGGGCGGGACACCAAAGCGTGCAAATGACCGATACCAGGTTAACAAATGCGGTCGGACAGAATACTCGCTAAACTCTGAAGCCTCGGCGCAATCTCATCGCCCGCTTGCCGACGGGTTAGCGCCCAGCAAGCCGCCGCGCGCGAAGGCGGGGTATGGTGAAGCCTGTTGTATATTGGAGGCCAAATATGTTGGAGCGCCAAAGACCACGCCCTATCAAGAAAGACGAGACTTTCTTCGGGGCACGAATTCTGGGTGGATGCCGAAGAAGCTTCGCAACCTGTCGCGCCCCGCTAGAATTGCTTATTGGGAGGGTATCCGTGGGGCTCAAGCGGGCCAATTGGGCCTTTATCTCGGGGCCATGGCTGACCACGATATTCCTTATTGGTCTGTGGTCTACATCTGTTCCCGCGATAGCTGCCGCGACTACTTTCGAGACCTCATCAAATTGGCAAGGCTTCCAAGGAGCATTGCTAAAGCCTGCACATCCAGCGCAAGGAAAACCACCGGCGAAAACTGGATTGTATGAACCTATGGGAGACAGCGAATTGCAATATCGAATTGAGCTGGTGATCGCGCCGAGCCACACTCTTGATGGTTTCTTTGGCCTTCTCACTGAGCATGATAATGTAAGCCGTGAGGACGATGGCACATTGCGATATTTTTCGGGCTCGCTACGCGCGGTTGGGGATAGCGCCATTATCTGGACCGGAGGTTCGGACGCCGAGCTGTACAGATTTCTGCGTTCCTATTTTGACTGGTCTACCGATCCTGAATCAGGCGCGATTGTAACTGAGACAGAGGGTAGCGCTCTTCATATGATCGCCATTTCCAGTGGCGAGGACATTGAGATGGAAAGGCACGATACGGGGGTTGTGGTCGGTGCGAGTGAGATTCTGGCAACCGAGGCCGTATTTTTGTCGGCATGGCCAAATCTGTTCGATGCGGATGAAGAATTTGAGGAATTTGCAGAGGATGAAACCGGCGAGCGGGTCATATTGGACGCCTCCCGAGCGCCTATCATCGCGCCGCTCCTCGGAACGATTGACGATGAATATGACACGATCAGCTTCATAGTCATCGGCGCGACGCCTGCCGAGGTCATGGACCAGCTCCTAACCGTGCCGGAATATGTCGCCGAAGACCCAGGGTATCTGACTTCGGAACTCGCCCAGATTGACGCCAACTTGCTTGCCGTCGCCTTCCCAAGCGACCGTGGCGACGTCGTAGAGATACGTCTCCCCCTGCAGGCAATGCGGCTGGAGGAAGCCCAGCGTATTCTGGCGACCCAGAATGCGAAGGGGCTATCGGCAGAGATTCACTACGTCCAAGATATTGATGATGCGCAG
This sequence comes from Aliiroseovarius sp., assembly GCF_965228805.1. Lineage (NCBI taxonomy): Bacteria > Pseudomonadati > Pseudomonadota > Alphaproteobacteria > Rhodobacterales > Paracoccaceae > Aliiroseovarius > Aliiroseovarius sp. Next base: position 3,395,060 of record NZ_CBDDIE010000003.1, read on the forward strand.
GAGCTATTTCATATACAGAAGCTGCATGCGAATGGCACGCTCGCGGCGCCGGAAACTCTCCGGCTCTTGTTCGAGTAGAGGGCGAGATTTGCATTCAGCGGCAAGACATTACGGGAAGGGGGGATCAAGGGCAGCCTGTGGCATCGCCTCTGCAAACGGTCTCGGATGAACGGTTGCCAGACCTACGACAGCGTTAATTTCAGAGATGGAAGAACAGTTGAACGAACCAGGCAGCTAAGGAAATTCTGGAACAGGTTGGTCGGGCTATTGTGTCCGATCCAGAGTTGGCAAGTGATTGGCAACGGGTCTGGTGCAGCAATACTGGCGCTTACCGCACGTAGAGATGTTCCCGACGCCGGGCAATACTCGATCAGTTCTCCATGCGCTCGCTGCAGGATAACTGGTTTTACGCGCCCGCATTCTTTGACTGATACGTTATGAAGGCACAATCTCAACGCCATGAGGCTATCCGGCCCAAACTCGTTTACCGGATTTTGCTGGGTATTCTTGCGGTTGCCTTGGCCGCGCGATCCCGTGCCGCTATTTGGATGACGGCGTGGTATGTGGTGGCAGAACTTGCCCCACCGCTGTTTTCTGCTCACCTGTTGGTATTCTTCGTCGTGGCCCCACTGCTTTGCGCTTTGGCCTGGGTCTTCCATTACCTTGTCAGCAATGAACAGCTGTGATCCCCCGGCTCTTTCCCAGGCGCGCCTCTATTCAAAATACACGAGCTTTCCCACCGTGTTTCCCGGACCGTTAGGCCCGTTGCAATTCATGTCATAGCTATTGTCGTTTTGAATCAGCTCTCTGCCTTCGACAAACACATTGGTCTTTTTCGAGATTGGACGGCAGTACCCCTTGTTGACGCCCGACTTTACGCCGCCTTTTGTGCCCGGCTCGTCCCCGGTGACCTTGTTGGTCCGGCTGGCCATGGTAAATGCTTCTTCACCGGTGAGAATGGTGCTTTTGACCGTGGTTTCCGACCAATCGAGCTTTGAAATGATCATGTAAGGGATCGGCACGATGGCACTTCCGACGGGTGTCAGGCAGACATCCGGTGCAAGGCACACAATGGTGGCAGATTTTCCGCTGTGACGCGCGGCAGACTGTTGCATGTCAATTCTCCAACCTGTGACCAATGATTTCGGCAGTCTCAAATCTCTCAGGGCTTTGAACCACTGCGCGCCAGATCATGTCAACGCGATATGTCCCCTGGCTGCCGGACCGAAGATCAAGCGCTAGGGTATCCAAGACCATGGGGCATATGTCTGCGTCCCCCTGTCCCAGACGCAGCGAACACGTGACAGAGGGGAGCTGCAAAGCGACCGGGCCGTCATGTGCGATACCTTGCACATGCAATTGCTCATTGCCCATCAATGGCGGATTGAACTGAAGTGCCTTGGGCGCAGCGTTCCAGAAGGCCAAGGAATAGTCCTTTGGCAGACGTGGGTGACGTGTTTCTTTCCACTGATCGTCAAAGGTTCCCGCGTCACTGCGCCTCGGCAACCATGATTTCGCAATCGGGCCGAACCCGTGAACCCCCATCTCAGCGAGAGGGTCTGTGCCCATGAATTCCGGCAATAGTCCAATTTGCGGCGCAGCGAAGTCCGATCCATCCTCAAGCCGCATGGGTGTCGCGAAGCCTAGACCACTCGGGTTGTTTTCAAATGTAACCATCCCGCCATCGGAACCAGGAGATGCCCCGCCAAAAGCCAGGTCGTAGGAAATGGGCACTTCGGAAACAAGTTCGGGGGAGGTGCGAAACCAGCCTTTCAGGCGACGATAGGTCCAATGTGATGGTCCACGCACTTGAAACCCATAGTGCAAACGATCCACAACGGTCAGGCTGACAGGCCACTCAGGTAGCAATTTGCCATCTGGGCTGCGCGCCGTCGCCTGCAGGAACAGATCAGTACCCAACTTGCCCGGCGCCGTATCCTGTTCCTGCATGAGCGGTGAGAAAGCGGGATCGCCAAGATACCGGTCCTCAAGCACAAGCTCCGGCGCGGGCTGTGCAATCCATCGCATCGTCTCATCTTGTACGAAAGACGCTTTGGCAATGACAATTCCGTCTTCAGTGTCTTCAACTGACCAGTGTTTGAAAAACAGAGTTGCAAGCGGAAAGCGTGTGCTCAAATGCATTTCAAGCGGACCTCGTTAATATAACATACGGATCCTAAACAACGACAGGAGGCTTCCTGATGCAATCCACTTTTCGGCGTCCCTGTCGTAAGAAAATCGGGCCGCCTACGCGGCTTCCGGCATTTGGCAGCCTCATCAGCCAGACCGACGGATTAAATGTTTAAAGCCAGCAGCCTCGCCCGAGCATGAGTTTCAAGCCGCGGTCGTTCTTCTGCGGGCAGGCGCAATGAAAACGGTGTAGGACACAGTGGTTTCGACGTGTTTGCCAGGTCACGGGCGTGGCCTTCACAAGTCTTATTGGTGAGGTCTGAGGAGCTTGATCCAATTCTTCAAACAGGGTGTTTGAGAACACTTGCTCCTTCTCCTCCACTTTCTCCCACCCTGAGGACTGAACGCCCACCCCCCCAAATGGAATTGCAACAGCCCAACAGGGCCGCTTGGCCTTGCGCCCTGCCCGCGTTCGCGCGAAACAGGATGCAAAGGGAGGCTTCCATGAAAATCGACCTGAATTCCGACCTGGGCGAGGGCTATGGCCCCTGGGCCATGGGTGATGACGCCGCGGTTCTGTCGCTGGTGACCAGCGCCAATATTGCCTGCGGCGGCCATGCGTCCGACCCGGATACGATGTTTCACACGCTCACGCTCGCAAAGGAGCGCGGCGTGGTCGTGGGCGCACACCCCGGCTATGCCGACCGACTGGGCTTTGGCCGCCGGGTAATTCCCATGGCCCCCGAGGAAATCGCGCGCATGGTGGCCGCACAGATCGGTGCTCTGCTGGCCGTCGCGGACCTGGTGCCGGTACCGGTGGCTTACGTGAAACCTCATGGCGCGCTGGCCAACCTGGCGGCTGCCGACGCGGATGTGGCGCGGGCCATCGCAGGTGCAGTCAAGGCGCTAAAGGCCGACCTCACGGTGCTGGCCATCTCCGGCACCGCGCTGGAGCACGCGGCGCGGGACATTGGCCTTACCGTTTATTCCGAGATCTTCGCCGACCGGGGCTATCAGCCCAACGGCCAGCTTGTCCCACGCGGCCAGCCCGGTGCGATGATCACCGACCCGGAGGAAGCCGCCGCGCGCATTCTGAAGATGCTCGACACCGGATTGATGCCGGTGGTGGGCGGCGATGCGATTCCGCTGGCGGCCCACTCGATCTGCGTGCATGGCGACAGCCCTCATGCGGTGGCCATGGCGCGCGACATTCGCGCCCGTCTGGAAGCGGCCGGGGTCACTCTGGCCCCATTCTGCGCATGAGGTCCCTGCCCCGCTTTACCCCGGTTGCCGAACACGCCCTGCTGATTGAGCTGGGTGCGGAGATCGGTGACGACACCACCCGCGCGGTGCTGTCTCTGGATCGCGCCCTGGCAGGCAACCCGCCCGAGGGCCTGGTCGAGGTCGTACCGGCGCTGGTGAACCTACTGGTGGAGTTCGACCCGGTGGAGACCGACCACGAGGCGATGCAGGCCGCGATCACCGCATTGCTGGACCACACCACGGACCACGCGCCCGAGGTCACCACGCACGAGGTCGCGGTCTGCTATGATGCCGATCTCGGCCCGGACCTCAGCGCCGTGGCGCAGGCCAAGGGCATGAGCGAAGAGGCGGTGATCGCCGCCCATCTGGCGGGCGACTACCGCGTCGGCATGTACGGGTTCGCGCCGGGCTATGCCTATCTGACCGGACTGGACCCGGTGATTGAAGTGCCGCGCAAACAGACCGCCGTGCGCGACGTGCCCGCCGGGTCCGTCATCATTGCCGGGCCGCAATGCCTGGTCACCACGCTGAAGGCGCCGACCGGCTGGTCGATCCTGGGCGCCTCGCCCGCGCGCATCCTGACCGGCGACCCGGCCCGCCCCTTCCTGTTCAACGTGGGCGACCACATCCGTTTCACCCGCGTCGACCGCACGGCCTTCGAAGCCATGGGAGGCGCACCCACATGAGCAGCGCACGTTTTACCGTTCGTTTCGCGGGCCCTCTGGTGACCTTCCAGGATGCGGGACGCCCCGGGCACAAACGCTTTGGCGTCTCGGCCTCCGGCCCGATGGACCGGCTGGCCTTCGCCGCCGCCAATGCCGCCCTGGGCCAACCCGAGGGCGCCACGGTGATCGAGGTCTCGATGGGCGGCATCGTACTGGCCTGTACCGAGGGCACGGTCAGCCTGGCTGTGGCGGGCGGCGAGTTCGACGTCGATATCGCAGGCCAGAAGCCCGAAGGCTGGACCGTCACCAGCATCGAGGCGGGCCAGACCCTGACGATCCGCCCCGGCCGCGCGGGCAGTTGGTGCTATGTCGCCTTCGCCGGGGATCTGCAATGCGAGACCTGGCTGGGTCATGCGGCGACCCATTCGACCTCGGGTCTGGGTGGCGGTGCGCTGACCGCAGGCCAGGAGGTCGAGGTTACCAACACCCGCACCAGCCCCGACCGCGAAGGCCCGATTGCCCGGCCCGGATTTGCGCAATTCGACGGCATCGCCCGGGTGGTCATGGGCCCGCAGGACGCTCTGTTCGACGAGGCCGCCCGCGCGGCCCTGACGACCGATACCTTCCACCTGACTGACGCTTTCGACCGCATGGGCGTGCGCCTGGACGGGCCACGCCTGTCCATCGGCGGGGCACTGTCGATCCCGTCCGAACCGGTCGCGCGCGGCTCAATCCAGGTGGCGGGCGACGGGGTGGCCACGGTGCTGCTGGCCGACCACCAAAGCACCGGCGGCTACCCGAAGATCGCCACCATCATTGGCCCCGACCAGGACGGGCTTGCTCAGCTGCGCGCCCGCGATGCGCTGAGGTTCCTGGCGATCTCTCCCGCCGACGCCGTCTCCATCGCCCGCAGCCATGCCGCCGCTCGCACCGCCTGGCTCGCCGACATCTCCTCCCCGCGCGGCACGCTGATGGAGCGGCTGATGCGCGAGAACCTGGTGGATGGCGTCGTGCGCGCGGATCCCGACGGCTGATTGCCCCCGGGGCAACAAGCCTGTAGAACCGATCCACCCCCAACCCGGAGACCGGTGCCATGACCCAGGACACTTTCGTACCGCAGGGCGTCGCCTTCGTGCCGCTCGAGGACACCCCGCCGCCGCAGGAGATCGTCTTTGTCCTGGTGCCCAACCTGTCGATGCTGGCCTTCGCCGCCGCCATCGAACCCCTGCGCATCGCCAACCAGTTGACCGGCAAGCCGCTGTTCAAATGGCGCACCCTGTCGGAGGACGGCGAGAACGTGCGCGCATCGAACGGGGTGGAACTGGGGGTGGACGGGGCTTTGTGCGACCTGGACCGCAACGCGCATGTGTTCGTCTGTTCAGGCGTGCTGCCGGAACAAAGCAGCTCGCAGAAGACCGCCGACTGGATCCGCGCCCATTGGCGCAGGGGCTGCACGGTCGGGGGGCTGTGCACCGGTGCCTATACGCTGGCACGCGCGGGCATGCTGAAGGGCCGCGCCTTTACGCTCCATTGGGAAAACCTGCCGCCGTTTCGCGAGCTGCACCCGGACCTGGAGCCGCGTGAACAGCTTTACGTGATCGACGACCGCATCATGACCGCCAGCGGCGGCACCGCGGCGACCGACCTGTTCCTGCGCCTGATCAACGACCGCTTCGGCCTGACGCTCAGCCAGGCCGTGTTGAACATGTGCATCCACAGCCTGCACCGCTCGGATATCGAGGCACAGCAAAGCTCGCGGTCTGCCTCCATCGGCATTCGCAACGAGAACCTGGTGCGTGTGATCAAGCATTTCGAGGCAAATATCGACCAGCCCCTGAACCTCGATGAGGTGGCGGATGAGTTCGGCATCTCGCGCCGTCAGATCGAGCGGCTCTTCACCAAACACCTGGGCATTTCGCCGAAACGCTATTTCGCCCAGCTGCGCCTGGGCCGGGCCCGCGCGCTTCTGGCGGAAACCGACCTGCCGGTGGCCGAGATCGCGGCAGCGGTGGGCTTTGACAGCTCGACCTATTTCGCCCGGCGCTTTCGCGACATGTTCGGCGTGACCCCGCACCGATTTGCTGCTGGGCGCAGCGGCGCAGACTGACAAAAGGGCCGTTTTCGGCCCCTGATCAGTCGCCGGCGTGTCGGTTTCTGCAACGGGATTTCGTGATTGGGCAGGTGGCGCCCCTCTGGTCCGGGGACAATCCTCGGACACCAAGGAGGATGCCCATGGCCACCGACGCCGCCACCAAACCCGCCCCCCGCACCCGTTCAGGCGGCCGTTCAGCCCGCCGCGCCGCCCGCACCGCGCCCAAGGTCGACATGCTACCGGGGCTGAGACGCAACATTCCCGAATGCGAGGTGATGGACGGCAGCCAGGTCGAGCGCATCCACAATGCCTCGATGGAGATCCTGGAAAACGTGGGCGTACAGTTCCGCGATCCCATCGCACTGGAGGACTGGAAACGCGCGGGCGCCAAGGTGGTGGGCGAGCTGGTCTACCTGGACCGGGGCCTGGTCATGGAGCTGATCAAGACCATCCCGTCCGACTTCACCTATCACGCGCGCAACCCGGCCAACAATGTGCGCCTGGGCGGCAAACATTCGGTCTTCGTGCCGATGACCGGCGCGCCCTTCCTGCGTGATCTGGACGACGTCCGCCGCAACCCAACGCTCGATGACCTGGCGATGTTCCACAAGCTCAGCCACATGTCGCCCGCGCTGCATTCATCCGCGCACCATATCGTCGAGCCCTATGATCACCCGATCAGCCAACGTCACCTACGCATCACCTATTCGTCGATGAAACACTCCGACAAGATGTTCATGGGCATGACCACCTCGCCCAAGAACGCCGAGGACGTGATGGACATGTGCGCGATCCTGTTCGGGGAAGAGTTCATCATGAACAACCCCGTCACCACGGGGAATTGCAATGGCAACTCGCCGCTGGTCTGGGACGAAACCATGCTGGGTGCGCTGCGTGCCTTCGGGGCGCGGCGCCAGCCGGTGCTTTGCTCGCCCTTCGTGCTGGGAGGCGCCAACACGCCCGCCTCGGTCGCCGCGTCCGTCGCGCAGCTCAATGCCGAGGCGCTGTCGGCGCTGGCCTATACGCAGCTGTGCAACAAGGGCACGCCCGCGATCTACGGGCATTACCTGTCGACCGTCAGCATGAAATCCGGCGCACCCATGGCGGGCACGCCCGAGATTTCGCTGATGAACTTCATGATCGGCCAGATGGCGCGGTTCTACGGCGTGCCTTGGCGCACCTCGAACACACTCGGGGGCGCCAAGACCTTCGACGCCCAGGCCGGATACGAAAGCGCGACCACCCTGTCGTCGGTCGTGCATGCAGGCGCCAACTATATCTGGCACTCGGCCGGCTGGAACGAGGCGGGCATGCACTGCTCCGTCGCCAAGTTCATCGTCGACGCCGAACAATGCGCCATGGCCTACCGCATGGCGGAGGGGCCCAAGTGGGACGATTTCGACGAGGCAGTCGGCGCGGTGCCCGACGTGGGCCCGGGCGGGCATTACCTGGGTCACCCGCACACACAGGAGAACTTCCAAACCGCCTTCTTCATGCCTGAGATGTTCGACAACAATTCGATCGAACAATGGGTGGCGGAAGGCTCGGTCGAGATCACCGAACGCGCGCTGAACCATGCCAGGAAGCTCTTGTCGGAGTACCAGGAACCGAAGCTGGACGAGGCCAAGAACGAAGAGCTGCTGGACTATATCGCGCGGCGCGAGCGGGAAATCCCCGCCGCCGACGAGCTGAACCAGGACTACTGAGGGTTACACTCCCCCGACTGGCCCGTCCCCTTTGTTGGGGGCGGGCTTTTTTGTGCCCGCCTCGCCCCTCGAGCATATGCGAAGATGTCACTCTCGTGGGCCGCAGGCCCACGGTGCCCGACCCTCCCCACGGGAGGGCGCTTCTGCAACGTTTTAACTAGAACGACCATTTCAGACAGAGCAAACCGGTCGCACAACCTCCTCGTAGCGAAAGCGCCCACCCAGGGTCGGGCGCCGTGGCCCCGCTCTCGCTGTGCCGACCTTCAATCGGTCCCCGCCACTCCCCCATGTCGCCCACCCCCACCACCCATGTCGGTTTCCGTCAAGAGCGAGGTAGAGTGATCGCTCTACTCTTCCCTCATGATCGACATGAAACACCAGATCGCCGCCCGCCTGCATGGCCAGTTCGACGAGATGGGCTTCGCCGCACCGGGGGTCGAGACCCTGCGCGAGGGGGCCGATGTGTCCCTGCGCACACTCTACAAGTACTTCCCCAGCCGCGAGGCCATGGTGGTCGGCGCGTTGGAGCATCGCGACCAGGCCTATGACGACTGGATCGGCGCGGGTCCGGATCACGGTGCCGACCACGTGCTGCATATCCTCGTGCGCCTGGCCGACTGGCTTTCCGGTATCTCCAATTCGGGCTGCCTGTTTCGCAACGCCCTGTCGGCCTATCCCGACAGCACACCGGTCCGCGCTGCGGTCGAGGCGCACAAATCCGGCCTGCGCACCAAGTTCCGTGCCCGCTTGACCCATGTCGCCCCCGATTGTGACGCAGGCGCCATCGCCCACCAGCTCTTCATCCTGCACGAGGGCCTGACCGAGGCCGCCCGCCTGATCGGCCCTGACGAGGCCCGCACACAGACCCTGCACAGCGCCCGGCTGATCCTGGCCGCCGCCGACATCACTTGACGCGGCAACCGAAAGACCCCGCCATGAAAATCACGGAAATCCACATCTACGCCCATGACCTGCCGGTCAAGAACGGGCCCTATACCATGGCCAATGCGCAGGTCTGGGCACTGGACACCACCCTTGTCAAACTGGTGTCGGACACCGGTCATGTCGGTTGGGGCGAGACCTGCCCGGTCGGCCCGACCTATGCCGAGGCTCACGCGGAAGGCGCGCGCGCCGCGCTGAAACTGATGGCCGAGGGGCTGATCGGCGCGGATGCCACCCCGGGCACTCTGCGCCGCAAGATGGATACGCTTCTGAACGGGCACAATTACGCCAAGGCGGCGCTGGACATTGCCGCCCATGACCTGATGGGCAAGGCGCTGGGCCTCAGCGTGGCCGACCTGCTGGGCGGGGCGGTGACCGACCGCGTGCCCTCCTATTACGCCACCGGCGTGGGCGCGCCGGATGACATTGCGCGGCTGGCGAAAGTGAAACTGGACGAGGGTTATCCCCGCCTGCAGGTCAAGGTCGGTGGCCGCCAGGTGGAGCTGGACATCGAGACCATCACCAAGGTCTGGGAACAGATCGGCGGATCGGGCATGCGCCTGGCGGTGGACGGCAACCGCGGCTGGACCACCCGCGACGCCCTGCGCGTCAGCCGCGAACTGCCGCATGTGCCCTTCATCATGGAACAGCCCTGCAACACGGTGCAGGACCTTGAGAAGATCCGCCCGCAGGTCAGCCACGGCCTTTACATGGATGAGAACAGCGTCGATCTGAACACGGTGATTTCCGCCGCTGGCACCGGGCTGGTGGACGGGTTCGGCATGAAGGTCACACGCATTGGCGGCCTCACCCCGATGCGCGCCTTCCGCGATATCTGCGAGGCGCGCAATCTGCCGCATACCTGCGACGACAGCTGGGGCGGAGACATCATTGCCGCCGCCTGCACCCAGATTGGCGCCACCGTCAAACCCGAGCTTTGCGAAGGCATCTGGCTGGCTGCGCCCTATATCGAAGGCAACTACGACCCGGAGAACGGCATCCGCATCGAAGGCGGCCACATTCAACGCCCCACCGGCCCCGGCCTGGGTGTAACTCCGGATGAAACGCTGTTCGGCGCGCCCGTGGCGTCCTTCGGAGGGTAAGCGCATGATCCCGGAAACCATGACAGCCGTGCTTCTGACCGGCCACGGCGGCATCGACAAGCTGGACTACCGCACCGATGTTCCAACGCCTGAGCCAGGCCCGGGCGAAGTACTGATCCGCGTCTCCGCCGCCGGTGTGAACAACACCGATATCAACACCCGCATCGGCTGGTATTCGAAAGCCGTGACCACGGATACCGAAACCGGCGGGGCCGAGGGGTTCGACACGGTGGATGACGCCGACGCCAGCTGGTCCGGGACGCCGCTGACCTTCCCGCGCATCCAGGGCGCAGATGTCTGCGGCCAGGTGGTGGCGGTGGGCGACGGGGTGCACGCCTCGCGCATTGGCGAGCGGGTCATCGTGCGCAACATGCTGCGGAGCTACGTCGACTACCGGCCCTACGAATGCTGGACCATCGGCAGCGAATGCGACGGCGGTTTCGCTCAGTTCTGCGTGGCGCCGGCGCGTGAGACCCATGCGGTGGACTGCGACTGGTCAGATGCGGAGCTGGCCGCGATCCCCTGCGCCTATTCAACCGCCGAGAACATGCTGCATCGCGCGGGTCTGGGCACCGAGAAGGTGCTGATCACCGGCGCTTCCGGCGGAGTCGGCTCGGCCGCCGTGCAACTGGCAAAACGACGCGGCGCCCATGTGATCGCGCTCTGTTCGCCGTCCAAGGCGGAGGCCGTGCGCGCCCTGGGGGCCGATCAGGTGCTGGACCGAGGCGCCGATATCGTCGCCGCGCTGGGCGAAGGCTCCATCGACGTGGTCGTGGACCTGGTGGCCGGAGACGGCTGGCCCGCCCTGCTGGACGTGCTGCGTCGGGGCGGGCGTTATGCCACCGCAGGCGCCATTGCCGGGCCGATCTGCCAGATCGACATTCGCACGCTCTACCTGAAAGACCTGACGCTCTATGGTTGCACCTTCCAGGAGGACATCGTTTTCGAAAACCTAGTGAAATACATCGAGGCAGGCGAGATCCGCCCGGTGATCGCAGGCACCTACCCGTTGGCCGAGATCGGGAAGGCGCAGGAGGATTTCCTGGCCAAGACCCACACCGGACAGATCGTCCTTCTGCCGCCGGAGGTCCCGCGATGAAAATCACAAAGATCGAGCTTTTCGAACTGCACCTGCCCTATTCGGGCGGGGAATACGAGCTGTCGGGCGGGCGGATCTATACCGGTTTCGACAGTGTCATGGTGCGCCTGACCGCCGATGATGGCACCGAAGGTTGGGGCGAAAGCACGCCGTTCGGGCCGAACTACATCGCGGCCCACGCCCGGGGCGCGCGCGCCGGGATCGAGGAAATCGCCCCCTATCTGATCGGCCGCGATCCGCGCGACGTGGACCGGATCAATGACGCGATGGACGAGGCCCTGCTGGGCCACAACCATGCCAAATCCGCCATCGACCTGGCCTGTTGGGACCTGTTTGGCAAATCCGTGGGCCTGCCGGTCTACAAGCTGCTGGGTGGCGCCACCGGCAAGCGACTGGCCGCGATCAGCTCGATCTACGCAGGCACGCCCGAGGACATGCGCGCCCGCGTCGCGCGCCATCGCGAGATGGGCTACATGGGCCATTCGATCAAGGTCGGCGCGCTGGACAGCGAGGGCGGGCCGCAGCTGGACGCGGAACGTATCGCGGCCTCGCTGGCCGACCGGAAGCCAGGAGAATACTTCATCGTCGACGCCAATGGCGGGCTGATCCCGGAAACCGCCCTGCGTATGCTGCGCGCCCTGCCGGATGGGCTGGATTTCGTGCTGGAGGCCCCCTGTGCCACCTGGCGCGAGACCATGTCCCTACGGCGACGCTGCGACGTGCCGATCATCCTCGATGAACTGGCGCAGGAGGATGGCGACATTGCCAAGCTCGTCGCACTGGACGTGGCGGACGGGATCGGGCTGAAGATCTCCAAGGCGGGCGGGCTGACCCATGCGCGCCGTCACCGCGACATCTGCCGCGCGGCGGGGCTCACGATTAGCGTGCAGGACACCGTCGGCTCGACCCTGTCGGCGGCGTCGATCTTTCACATGGGCGCCACCGTGCCCGAACGCCTGCTGCGCTGCGTGCTCGACCCGCGTGACATGGTGACCATTCAAACCGGTGCCTTCGACGCGCCGATCCAGGATGGCGGCGTTGTCCCGCCAGACGCGCCCGGGCTGGGCGTCACCGTGAACCAAGACGTGCTGGGCGCCCCTGTCGCCAGCTGGGAGGACTAACATGTTCGAAGGAAAACGCGCGCTGGTGACCGGCGCGGCCGGGGGCATCGGCGCCTGCATCGTGACGAAACTGCGCGCCCAAGGCGCCCGCGTGGCGGTGGCCGACCGCATCACCGACGGGATAGACGCCGAGGCACACCTGCCCGGCGACCTGCTGGATGGGGCCTATTGCGATGGCCTGGCGACAGCAACCATCGAGGCTCTGGGCGGGCTCGATATCGTCATCAACAACGCGGGCGTCATTACCCGCGGCTCGGTCACGGAAACCTCCGACGCCGACTGGGCCCTGTCCATGGGCGTGAATGTCGAGGCCCCCTTCCGCATCTGCCGCGCTGCGATACCGTTGATGGCAGCCAATGGCGGCGGGGCCATCGTCAACACCGCCTCCTGCTGGGGCGGCAAGGCGCCGGGACCAAACCACGCGCTATATTGCATGACCAAGGCGGCGATTGCCCAGCTGACCGAATGCATGGGGCTCGACCACGCCCACCAGGGCATTCGCGTGAACGCCGTCTGCCCGAACGAGGTCAATACGCCGATGCTGCGCTCGGGCTTCGCCAAGCGGGGCTTCGACCCGGACAAAGCGGTGGAAGAGCTGGGCAGAACCGTGCCCATCGGCCGGATCGCCGAACCCGAAGACATCGCCGACGTGGTGCTGTTCCTGGCCTCGGACGCCGCGCGCTACATGTGCGGCGCGCTGGTCGAGGTGAACGGCGGGAAACCGGTCGCATGAGCCGGTTCGAGGGCAAGGTCGCGCTGGTCACCGGCGGGCGCTCGGGCATTGGCGCGGCGATTGCCGCGCGGCTGGAGGCAGAAGGCGCACGGGTCTTTACCGCGCAACGCGGTGCGGATAAGCACTTCGAGGGGATCGCCGCGGATTTCACCAATCCCTCCAGCCCCGCCCAGGTGGTGGGTGAGGTCATCGCGCGGGCCGGTCGGCTGGATCTGCTGGTCAACAATGCCGGCATGATGCAGGAGGCACGCGTTGAAGATATGTCACTGGCGGACTGGCAGCGCAATCTGACGGTCAACCTGACCGCACCCTTCCTGATGATCCGGGCCGCCCTGCCCCATCTGCGTGAAACACAGGGCAATATCGTCAACGTGGGCTCCATCGAAGGGCTGGGGGCAAACCCCGGCCACGCCGCCTATTGCGCGTCAAAAGCGGGGCTGCACGGGCTGACCCGCGCGGTGGCGGTGGACCATGGGGCCGAGGACATTCGCGTGAACGCCGTAGCACCGGGCTGGATCGACACCGAACTGAACGAGGCCTTTATCGACGCCTCCCCCGACCCGGCTGCCTTTCGTCGCGACATTGGCAAGATCCACCCGGTCGCGCGCACCGGCAGGCCCGACGAAGTCGCCGCCCTGGTCGCCTTCCTCGCCTCGCCGGACGCGGGGTTCATCACCGGGCAGGTCTACACCGTGGACGGCGGGCGCATGGCACAGCTGAGCCTGCCGTGACACGACCGGCCAGCGCCACGCGGGATCGCGCGTGCCCGTTCAAAAATGGTTGAGCAGATTTACCCCTGCAGGCCTATTGGCGCATTTTGGACCGAAGCCCGTCACACCATTCGGCGATCACCTCTGGCACCGTTTCGGGAAGATCTCCGGGTGCCGGGGGCGCGGGACGCATCGCCGCCAGCACGGCATTGACCTCGGCAGGGTCCGGCGCGCCTGCAATCCCTTGCGCCACTTCTAGACGATTGCGCTCACGCAGCTGGCGTTCGTAGTAATCATAAAGCGCCATGTCCCCATAATACTGCACACAGGTTCCCGCCAACCCCAGGTCACTACCCGCTTGCGCGTATTCGTCTGTCAAGGCCAAGGCGGGTCCGGACAGGACGCAGGAAAAGCACAGAAAAGCGATAAATTTCATCACGATACTCCTTACGAAAAGGAGCAATAGCGATGTTTTCCGCCCGCCACAAGGCGGGCCTTTCGCTGCATTTCCCCCGTTAATCTTCCTTGGCCTTCCACTCCTTCCAACGCAACACCACATTGGCGCCGATTTCTGCAAAGGGCGGCGGCGGCAGGCGTTTGGGCTGTGCTTCGGCACCAAAATGCGCGGTGATATCGGAGCTCACCCCAAGGGCCACTTCGGCGGCGCAGATGCCCGTCAAAGTCCCCCGTGCCGTGCCCAGCCCGTTCTGCACGCAGGCCCCGTAGACGCCCCGGTCGATCTCTCCGGTCACCGCCACACTGTTCAGCGACAAGCAAAGGTGACCGGCCCAAGCATATTGCATACGCATCCCCGCAAGCTGCGGGAAGCGCTGGTCGAACTTGCGCTGCATGACCCGCGCGGCGCGGTCAAGCTGCCCCACACGCGGCCGCATGTCCTGCTTCAGCACCGCGCAGGTGCGGGTGACGATGCGGTTGCCGCCCTGCCCCGTATCAATGCGCCGCATGGTGGTGCCCATCGGGTCGGAGGGCGTAATGCCCCAACGCGGCGCCCCACCCAGTCGGGCCAGCGCATCCGCCCCCAACTCCGGTGTCATTGTCGCGAATAGAAACAGCTGCATCAGCCTCCCGCGCGCCACACCGAAGCTCTCCAAGTGACCATTGTTGGCCAGGATCACCTTGGGCGTGGTTACCGAGCCACAGCGTGTCTGCACCTTCCAGTCACCCCCCGCGCGGGCAAACCCGGTCACCGCGCTGTCTTCGCAGATCCGCACCCCGTCGCGCATGAGCCCCGCGCCCAGACCCCGGACATAACCCGCCGGCTGCAACATCACCGTACCCGGTGTGTAGAGGCCGGAGACATAGTGTTTCGACCCGGTCAGCGCCTCCATCGCGGGGCCGTCCAGCATCTCGGAGCCTTCGCCAAGGCTTTCCAGGTGCTGGGCGTAGCTGAGGTTGTGGGCGTGCGCGGCCTCGCTCGCCGCGCCATTCACCTTGCCCGCACGGTCAAAGAAATCAGGCGAAATGCCATAGTCTTCAATCGTTTTCCCGGCGAAGTTGATAGCCTGACGGTTGAGCGCGATCAGCGCCCGGTCATCGCCCGCGCCGGCATAATCGTCCGAAGCCAGCTCATGCGGCAGGTCGATCATGAAGCCTGAGTTACGCCCGGCCGCACCTTCGGCAAGACGCCCGGCCTCCAGCAGGACCACCCGCAGGGAGCCATCCAACTGGCGCAGGCGCCGGGCCGCCGACAGCCCGGCGAATCCACCGCCGATCACCACCACATCTGCGGTGGTGTCCCCGTCCAGGGGTTGGGGCGCGGACCCCTTGCCCAGGATCTCGGCCCAGGCGGCAGGGCCGAGATGGGTAGGCAGTCGTTTGGCGCTGTATTTGGCCTTGTATGCGCTCACGCGACGGCCTCGTCTTCGTCATCGGCCAGGTCGATCCACAGCGTTTTCAGCTGGGTGTATTGGTCATGTGCGTGCACCGAGTTGTCGCGCCCGCCGAAACCGGATTGCTTGTAACCGCCGAAGGGGGTCGAGATATCGCCCTCGCCAAAGCTGTTCACGGTCACCGTACCCGCGCGAATGGCACGCGCGCCGCGAATGGCGCGTTTGACGTTGGAGGTAAAGATCGAGGCGGCCAGGCCATAGTCGGTATCGTTCGCGACCGCGATGGCCTCGTCGAAACTGGCGACAGTCACGACGGACAGGACCGGGCCGAAGATCTCTTCTCGGGCCAGGGTGTGGTCGTTGCCGTCGACTTCGACAACGGTCGCTTCGACATGGGTGCCGTCATGGGCCTTGCCGCCCAGCACCACGGTCTCGGCCTTGTCGAGGTAGCTGCACACCTTGTCGAAATGCGCCTTCGAGACCAGCGCGCCCATGCGCACCTCCGGGTCCAGCGGGGCACCGACATTCCATTCCCGGGCGTGATGCGCGATGCGTTCCAGCAGCTCGGCCTTGACGTCCTTGTGCACGATCAGCCGCGAAGAGGCCGAGCAGTTTTCGCCCATGTTCCAAAAGGCACCGTTCACGACGTGCTGGGCTACACGGTCCAGGTTCTCGGCATCGTCCAGAACCACGCAGGGGTTCTTGCCGCCCATCTCCAGAACGACTTCTTTTGCATTGGATTCAGCGGCATAGGACAGGAAACGCTTGCCGGTCACGGTCGAGCCGGTGAAGGACACCATGTCGATATCCATGTGACGGCCGATGGGTTCACCCACATCCGCGCCGCCGCCGGGCAGCACGTTGAAGACACCGCGCGGCACACCCGCCTCCATCGCCAGTTCGGCGATACGCAGGGCGGTCAGGGTGGTTTCGGCCGCCGGTTTCACCACCAGCGAACAGCCCGCAGCCAGGGCCGGGCCAATCTTCCACGCGAGCATCAGCAGCGGGAAGTTCCAGGGCAGCACCAACCCGACCACGCCGATGGGTTCGCGCAGGACCATGGCGATGTGATCGTCCGAGGCCGGGGCCACCTGGTCATAGATCTTGTCGATGGCCTCCGCGTGCCAGGTCAGGCAGTGGATGGTTTCGGGCACATCGACGGTTTCGCAATCCAGGATGGTCTTGCCTGAGTCAATCGACTCCATCACCGCCAGTTCCCGCGCATTGCGTTTGATCAACTTGGCGAGGCGGATCAGCACCTCCTTGCGCTCGGACGGATGGATGCGCGACCAGCGCCCATCCTCGAAGGCCTCGCGCGCCTTTTCGACGGCGAAATCAACATCTTCCAAGCCACAGTCGGCAATGTCCGCCAGTTTCTCGCCAGTGGCCGGGTTCACGCTTTCAAACGTGTTGCCGGACGCGGCCGGGCGAAAGGCACCGTCGATGAAGGCATTGGTCGGCAGGGTCAGGCCCTTGGCGATGGCTTCGTATTCTTCCCGTGTCAGCAGGTCCATGTCCAATTACCCCTCTGCCTGAATGTCTGCGATGGTGCGTTTGAGCACGCGGATAACCTGCTCCAGCGCCCGTTTGTCGTCTTTATTGAGCCCCTTGAGCGGCGGGCGCATGCCACCGGTGTCGATGCCGTTCAGCGTGACCCCGTGCTTGACGCACTGAATGAACTTGCCGCCCTGTTCAAGGATGCGCATCAGCGGCATCATCGCGGACATGATGCGGCGGCCCTTGTCGAAATTGCCCTCGACCGCACAGGCCTGGTAGAGCGCCACATGCTCTTCCGGCAGGAAGTTGGAGCCTGCACAGACCCAGCTGCGCGCGCCCCAGGCGAAGAATTCCAGCGCCTGGTCATCCATGCCGCAGGACATCTGGATATGCGGGTAGTCGCGGGCCAGCAGGTGCACCCGGTTGATATCGCCCGAGCTTTCCTTGATCGCGCAGATATTGCGGCTCCGGCCAACGCGGTCCAGAAACTCCTCGCCCATATGCACGCCCATGCGGCCCGGGTAGTTGTAGAGCATGACCGGCAGGTCGGCCGCCTTGTCGATGGCCAGCGCATTTAGCGCGTTTTCCCGTTCCGTGGGCACCGAATAGGGCGGCGTGGCCAGCAGGATTGCATCCGCGCCGATCTCACGCGCGCCTGTCGCAAGCGCGATGCTGTCGGGCGTCATCATCGCCCCCGTTCCGACGATCACCGGCAGGCGCCCGTTCGCGACCTCGTGGGTGAAGCGCGCCAGCTCCAGGCGTTCGTCCACGCCCTGGGCATAGTTCTCGCCGGTCGAGCCACCCGAGATCAGGCCATGCACGCCCTTGTCGATCAGGTTCTCGATCACATCGGCCATGGCGTCACGATTGACGGAACCGTCCGCGTGGAACGGTGTCACCACCGGGGTATAGATCCCTTCGAAACGGAATATGGGGGTCATCTGGTCCTCATGCTGGGGTTTTGCGCGCCACGCTGCCCAGCGGCATGTCCAGCCCGGTGGGCATGACGAACATCTCGATCTGGTCGCGTGACAGGTTCCAATGGTCGATCGCCAACTGCGCGGCGGCGGGCTCGTCACCCTCCTCGATCGCGGCGATGATGGCGTCGTGTTGCTGGCTGGCCTCGGACAGGTTCTCGGCCATTTTCGGATCGCGCGGCCGGTAGAAGGTCATGCCGATGCGGGCGTGATCAATCAGCAGCCGGTGAAAGCTGGGCCGAAGATAGATATTGTCCGCCATGTCGCCGGTGATCTCGTGAAACAGGTTGTTGGCCATGGCCCGGTCTTCACCGGAACCGGATCGCAGCGCCGCCCTGAACTTCATCTGCGCATCCTTGAGGGCCTCGATCTGTTTCGGCCGGGCGTTCTTGGCCGCCAGTTGCAGCACCGCGCCATACATCATCGGCGCGGCCAGGAAGAAATCGCGCAGGGTTGTGTGCGACATCTCGCTGACCCGCGCGCCACGGTTCTCGCGCAGCTCGACATAGCCCTCGCCCGCCAGCTGGCGCAGCACCTCGCGCAGCGGCGTGCGCGACAGGGTGAACTCCTCGGACAGGGTCGATTCGTCCAGGTCCTCCCCCGGGCGCAGCCCCAGAGTCATGATCGCCGTCTTGAGGTGATCATAAAGCTCGGCTTTGCGGTGTTTAGAGCTGTCTTTCATCCCTGTCTCCATTGGTTGCCTCGGGTGCCTTCGGGGCAGTTTGCCCGCCCTGCGCCTCCAAGCGCAACCAGGTTGCTCAAACTGTGTTATCAAGAAATACATGTTGTGTACAATATCAAAACATGCAGTATTCACTGAAAGTTTGCGGACAGGAGGGGTACGTGACCAATACCGGCGAAGACGCAGTTATCGATTGCCGAAATCTTTGGAAGATTTTTGGCAAACGCGCAGATGAGGCCATGAAAGCCGTTCAGGAACAGGGGCTTGGCAAGCTGGAGGTGCGCGACCAGTTCGACTGTGTCGTGGGCGTGCAGGATGCCTCCTTTACCGTGGGACGGGGCGAGATCTTCTGCATCATGGGCCTGTCGGGCTCGGGCAAATCGACCTTGATTCGTCACGTGAACCGGTTGATCGAGCCCACTTCGGGCCAGCTGTTCATCGAAGGCCAGGACGTGAACGGGCTGAATGCCCGCGACCTGCGCGAGATGCGCGCGGAAAAGATCGGCATGGTGTTTCAGAACATGGCACTGATGCCGCATCGCACGGTGCTGGACAATGTCGCCTTCAGCCAGGAGGTGCGCGGCCATGACGCCCGCGAGCGGCACGAAAACGCCATGCGCGCGATCGACGCCGTGGACCTGAACGGTTGGGACCAGAAATACCCCGATGAACTGTCGGGCGGCATGCAGCAGCGCGTGGGCCTCGCCCGCGCCATCGCCGCCGACCCCTCGATCCTGTTGATGGACGAGCCCTTCTCGGCGCTCGACCCACTCATTCGCCGCCAGTTGCAGGACAAGTTCATGTCGCTCTCGGCCGAGATGAAGAAGACCACCCTGTTCATCACCCATGACCTCGATGAAGCGATCCGCATCGGCGACCGCATCGCGATCATGAAGGACGGCGCGCTGGTCCAGGTCGGCACGCCCGAGGATATCGTCACCAACCCGGTCGATGACTATGTGGCGGATTTCGTCGCGGGGATTTCCAAGCTCGAACTGATCTCGGCGGGCAAGATCATGGAGCCGGTCGAAAGCTTCGAAGCCCGTCGCGGCCCGATCGAACACGACCACTGGCCCGAGGCGCATCCGGATCACTCGCTGGATGACCTGGTGAACCTGTCGATCGCCACTCAGCACCCGGTGATGGTCAAGGTCGATGGCAAGCCCATCGGTGTGGTCACCAAGAACGCGCTGCTGCGTGGGATCCAGGGTGACGTCGACGACGAAACCGCCGTGAAGCACTGAGGGGGACAGACCATGGCAGATACAGAATTCAGCATCCTGGACCCGTTTTCCGCGGTCGATCTGGGCATTGCGGACATGGCGGATGGGGTCAAGGGCTGGGCGATTGCCAACCGCGCCCTGATCCAGCCGGTCAAGAAATTCTTCAACGAGATGATCGTGGGCATCGACACTGCCCTGAACGCGGTGCCACCGCTGGTCATGCTGATGATCCTGACCCTGGTTGCATGGCAAGCGGCCGGGCGGCGGGTCGCCATCCTGGTCGCGGTATCGATGACCTGTCTGGGGTTTCTGGCGCCCAATGCCTGGGGCCTCGCCATGACCACGCTGGCCATCGTGGTCTCCGCGGTGCTGCTGAGTTTCGTGATCGGCCTGCCGCTGGGCATCCTCGCGGGCAAGAACGACCGGTTCGAGACCGCCATTCGCCCCATCCTGGACACGATGCAGACCATCCCCGCCTTCGTCTACCTGGTGCCGGTGGTGATGCTGATCGGGATCGGCAATGTCTCGGGCGTGATCGTAACGATCATCTTCGCCCTGCCGCCGCTGATCCGCCTGACCAGCCTGGGCATTCGCGGCGTGAACCCATCGGTGGTCGAGGCCGCCCGCGCCTTCGGTGCCAACCCGCGCCAGATCCTGTTCAAGGTCGAACTGCCGCTGGCCACGCCGACGATCCTGGCGGGCGTCAACCAGACCATCATGCTGTCGCTGTCGATGGTCGTCATCGCCTCGATGATCTCGGTCAAGGGGCTGGGCAACGAGGTCCTGCGCGCCATGGGTCGTCTGGACGCGGGCAAGGCGCTGGTCGGCGGGCTGGGTATCGTCATCCTGGCCATCGTGCTGGACCGCATCACCCAGGGCATGGGCCAATCGGGCCGGGATCGCGGCCATCGCCACTGGTGGCAGGGCGGCCCCGTGGGCGCCGTGCTGCGCCTGGTCGGCAAGGCCTGATCCATCCGAACTCACCCAACACTGCTCACCCAACACTGCACTGAACACCAAGGGAGGAAACCACATGTTCAGAAAGACCCTCATCGCCGCGCTCGCGGCCTCCACCACCCTCGCGGGCGCCGCCTTTGCCGACGATCACGCCATGCCCGGCAAGGGCGTGACCGTGCGCCCTGTGATCCAGCCCACGGTCGAGGAATTCTTCCAAGCCCGCATCGTTTTCCAGGCGCTTGAGGACCTGGGCTATGATGTGGCCGAACCCGAAGAGGTGCTGGCCCAAACCATGCACCTGGCCCTGGGCACAGGCGACGCGGACTTCACCACTGCCTCTTGGAACAAGCTGCACCACAACTTCTTCGAGGAAAGCGGCGGCGACGCGGTGCTGGAAAAGGTCGGCACGCTGATCGACGGCGCGTTGCAGGGCTACCTGGTCAACAAGGCCGCCTATGACGCGGGTGTGCAGAACCTGGGCGACCTGGCCGACCCCGAAAAGGCCGCCATGTTCGACAGCGACGGCGACGGTCTGGCCGATCTGGCCGGCTGCGTGCCCGGCTGGGGCTGCGAACGCGTGATCGAGCACCAACTGGATGAGTTCGGCCTGCGTGATACGGTCACTCACAACCAAGGGGAATACAACGCCATCATCGCCGACACGATTGCCCGCAACGCGGCCGGAGAAAACGTGCTCTACTACACCTGGACCCCCTACTGGGTCTCGGGCGTGCTGGCCCCGGGCGAGGACGTGGAGTTCCTGGCCGTGCCCTACAGCTCGCTGCCCGATGGTGCGACCGCCGAAACCACCTTCAACGGCAAGGACCTGGGTTTTGCGGTGGACAGCATCCGCATCATCGCCACCGACGAGTTCTTGGGTGCCAACCCGGCCGCCGCGAAACTGTTCGAAGTTGCCTCGATCGACATCAACTCGGTCTCGGCACAGAACAAGCTGGTCGCCGATGGCGAGGACAGCTCGGAAGACATCGACCGCCACGTCGCCGACTGGATCGATGCCAACCGCGCCACCTATGACGGCTGGCTTGACGCGGCCCGCGCGGCGGCCGCAAACTGATCTCCTCCTCCCGGAGCGGGGCTGCGCGGGGGTCACCCTTCGCGCAGCCCCTTTTGCTTTCTGACAGGACACCGCCATGGACCGCCCGCGCCACTTCACCTTCCTGTTGATCGAAGAGTTCTCGCACCTCGCCTTTTCCTGCGCGGTCGAGCCCCTGCGCATTGCCAATCTTGTCAGTGGCGAGGATCTGTACAGCTGGTCCTTCGCATCCGAGAATGGCGAGACGGCGACCTGTTCCAACGGCTCCGTCACACTGGTGCATCACGGCTTCGACACCCTGCCGAAATCCGACCAGCTTTTTGCGCTCTCGGGCATCCACATGCGCAACCACGTGACCAAGCCACTGCTGGCAACCCTGCGCCGGGAGAAGGCACGCGGGACAGCTGTGGGGGCGCTTTGCTCCGGCGCCTGGCTGCTCGCAGAGGCCGGTTTTCTGGACGGCATGCAGGCGGCAATCCACTGGGAATACCACGACGCCTTTACCGAGCAGTTTCCCGAGGTGAACCTGGTGCGTTCGGTCTTCGTTGCGGATGAAAAACACATGACCGCCTCGGGCGGCACCGCAACCGCCGACCTGATGCTGAGCCTGATCGACCGCTGGCAGGGCTCGGACCTGGCCATCGCGGTGGCCGATCAGATGGTCTATAACGCCGTGCGCAATGCCACCGCCGAACAGCGCGTGTCGCTGCAATCGCGCAACGGCATGCGCAACCCGCATATGGCCAAGGCGATCCAGATGATGCAGGACACGCTGGAACACCCCGTCTCCCCTGCCCTGATCGCGGGCGAGATCGGCATCTCCACCCGGCAGCTCGAACGGCTCTTCGGCAAGTACCTGAACAGCTCACCCAAGAAATACTACATGGAAATGCGCCTGGAACGCGCCCGCAACCTGCTGGTGCAGACCGAAGCCTCGATCACCGATGTGGCGCTTGCCTGCGGCTTCGAAAGCCCCGGTCATTTCTCGCGGGTGTATCGCACGGCTTTCGGGGTCACACCGCATTTGCAGCGGTCGAAATTGGGGTAGATATCGAGCGCATCGCAAAGACGCCCTGCCCCATCCGCAAAGCCCCACGGTACCCATGTGCCGCATCATGGTCGCGACCTCAACATGCCGCAGAACAGGTGCGATCCGACTTTCAATGCTGAAGGGAATGTGGCGGAGAGACAGGGATTCGAACCCTGGAGACGGTTTCCCGCCTACACACTTTCCAGGCGTGCGCCTTCGACCACTCGGCCACCTCTCCGTAACGCGCTATGTAGGCCAAGCCGGGGGGGAAGCGCAAGAGGGTTGAAATGAAAATCGACGTGGTTTTCACGACGCCCTAAACACGCTGCTCAAGGGCTCGAAAAAACACGGCCAGGGAAGCCCCGGAAGTACCCACCTCTTTATCTTCCCGAAAGTATCCAGGGGAGGTCACGGGAGCAAAGCCCCCGCGCGCTTTTGGCTTCGCCAAAAGTGCTAGGCCCAACCCGGAACAAGCATCTTGGATGCGCAGATCCGGGGCGGGAGCCCCCCGGCTCGCGGGTCAGCCGTCCAGATGCACGTTGAAGCGCCGGTTCATGCGGCCCTTTTTTTCGACCTTGCCCAAGCGGATGCGACCGATCTCGCCAGTGCGGGCCACATGGGTGCCGCCGCAGGGTTGCAGATCGACCTGTTCATCCGCGGTACCGATACGCACCAGTCGCACGCGGCCGGCGCCCATCGGGGGTTTCACGGACATGGTCTTGACCAGGCCTGGATTGGCTTCCAGCTCGGCCTCGGTGATCCAGTCCTCGGTCACCTCCAGGTCGCGGGTGATGAGCGCATTCAGCGCATCTTCCAGCGCCTGTTTGTCCTCGGGCGGCTCTTCCATGACGAAGTCCAGTCGGCCCTTCTCCGTGCCGATCGACCCGCCGGTCACCGGCAGAGGCACCACGACGGACAAGAGGTGCAGCGCCGTGTGCACGCGCATATGGCGGTTGCGGGTGTCCCAGTCCAGGACCTGCGTGACCTGGGTGCCCGCAGGCGGCAGGGTGGCACCCTCGGTGGGCACCAGAACGATCTCATCGCCCTCGCCCTTCACCGTGGTCGCCACCACCATTTCGCCCCCGTCCCAGCGCAGGGATCCCTGGTCACCGGGCTGCCCGCCGCCGGTCGGGTAGAACAGCGATCCGTCCAGCACCACGCCGCCCTGATCCGTGTGGGAGAGCACAACACCCTCGGCCTCGGTCAGGTAGGCATCATCGCGAAACAACGGGTCACTCATCAGCTTCTCCTTCTGGGTCGGTGCTGCCGTGAATGTCAGAGGGGTCCAACGCAGCCAGGTTGGGAGAGGGCACGGTGGCGGGTTCCGAATAGGGCGGCTTGTCTGACGGCTCGGACACCTCTTCGGTACGCGCGCCGGTCAGAACTTCGGGATTGCGCAGCCAGATGTCGCGCTGGGCAAACGGGATCTCCAGTCCTTCTTCTGTAAAGCGGCGGGCGATTTCGTGGTTCATGTCGCTTTTCACCGACAGCACGTAGTTCACGTCGCGCAGGATCGCGCGGATCTCGAACTCCAGCGCATCGGCGCCGAAGCCCTGGAACACCACCGAGGGCGCCGGGTTCACGGTGACCATCGGATGCGCCTCGGCCACCTCCATCAGGATCTTCTCGACCAGCCGGGTATCGGTGCCATAGGCCACACCCACGGGCACGATCACCCGACCCACGGAATTGCCGCGCGTATAGTTCGTCACCACGCCGGAAATCAGGTCGCTGTTGGGCAGGATCACGTCCTGGCGGTCGAAGGTCTCGATCCGGGTGGAACGCACTGAAATGTCACGCACGTAGCCCATTTGCCCGCCGACCTCGATCCAGTCCCCTTCGGTAATCGGTCGTTCGATCAGCAGGATGATGCCCGAGACGAAGTTCGACACGATGTTCTGCAGACCGAAACCGATGCCCACGGACAGGGCCCCGGCGACAATTGCCAACGAGGACAGGTTGATCCCGGCGGCGGTGATCGCCACCAGGGCCGCCAGAAAGATCCCGACATAGCCAAGCCCCGAGGTGATCGCATTCTGCCCGCCCTTGTCGAGCTTGGTGCGCGGCAGGATCGAGCTTTTCAGCATGCCCTGCACCACGCGCGTCAACGCATATCCGATGACGAAGACGATCACGAAGGTCAGAAGGGCGCGCGGAGTCAGCACCGTCTCGCCCAGGCGGACCCCCTGCCCGATCGTGGTCCAGAGCTCGGTCAGGTCGGTCCAACGGGCGCCCCAGACAAGGCTCAGCACCGGAAGCGCGGCAAGGCCGGTCACGAAGCTTGCCAGTGTCGGCGTCAGCGCCTGGTTTGCCGCCTCCTCGTCGGACCCGGTCACCACGCCATAGAGGTTCGTGTAGAACTGGTTCAGCACCAGCAGCAGCCCCAGCACCCAGAGCGTCAGTGCGGTCGGGAACAGGATGGTCTGCGCCATCTGCACATAGCCAATGGCAGCCGCAACCGGTCCCAGATACCCGACAGCGACCACCAGCCTGCCCAGCATCTTCATCGTGCCCGCCCGGAAACCCAGCGCCCCCTCGTCCGCCTCCCCTTCCAGTTCGGCGCTGTGGCGGATCAGGCGCCCCATGCGCACCAGCAACAGGCCCGCGCCCAAGAGGAGTGGGAAGCTCAACACCGCCATGGTGTCGGCGGAATAATCCTCATAGGCGGCCAGCTCGCCCAGCCCGCGCGACAACCCGTAAAGCACCCCCAGCACGGCCGCATCGAACCGGCCTTCGGCGCGTTCGGCGCCGCTGGACAGGTTCAGCACCGCCCAAGGAGCGTTAGGCGACCCAAAAACGCGGGTGCCCAGCCAAAGGGCCGCAAAGAACAACAGCAGGGTGTTCGCCAGCATATCCGCCAGATACTGCCCGCGCAGGCCGATCACCCCGGAGGCCTCCAGCGCCGCCAGCAGCGCGACCAACCCCAGGAACGGCGCCACCACCTGCCCCAGCGAGGTCAGGAATATCAAGACGCCCTGTGTGGCCCCTTTTGAGCGTCGGAGCACCCGTTGCCCCGCACGCATGACCCAGGCCCGGCCGCGCATAACCAGAAGCGCGCCAATCACGCCAAGTCCGATCACCACCGGCAGGATGCGTTTGAGCTCGGCGCGCTGGGTTTCGGACCCCCAGGCATTTCGCACCTCGCTGCCTGCAGCACGCACCGTATCGACCACATCCTCGATCGCCCCGGGCCAGAGCGCCGGGTTCACCGGGGTTGGTCCCAGTTCGAACAGCAGGTCGGTCTGGCGGCTGCGCAACAGGCTATCGATCTCGCCCACCAGGGCATCGGCACGGCCGTGGGCCTCTTCGGCCTTCTGCACCGGCACACGCGCCTGGTTCAGCATCGCGGTCAGCTCATCGCGGCGCTGGGTCAGGATGGCGGGTTCCGTCTGCCCTTCGGCCGGCGGCGGGCCCAGCGTGGAAATCTGTGTCTTGAGCGTATTGATCCTGACCGCATTGGCCGCCTGCGCCTCGGAAAAGGCCTGACGCCAGGCAGTAAGGTCGCTGCGCAGTTCCTGCATGACCACATCCGAGGCCCGGCCGACCTGCAACGCATCCTCGACCCGCCCGGCCAGCTTGTCCCAGGTCTCATAATCCGGGGTGCCGTCGTTCAGGGCAACGACAACCGGGTCCGGGTCGCTGGGAATGACCGCCGGGGCGACCGTGTCCTGTGCGGCGGCCGCCAAGGGCAGCCAGAGGCACAGGGTGAGAAGCAGAAAGCGCAGAATGCGGGGCATCAATCCTCGTAGACTTCCGGCAACAGTGCCGGGGCCTTGTCGAGCCAGGCCGGAACCGGAAGATTTTTCTCTTTTAGGAATGTCGGGTTGAACAATTTCGACTGATAACGCGAACCATAATCGCAGAGCATGGTGACAATGGTGTGACCCGGCCCCATCTCGCGCGCCATGCGCATGGCACCGGCGATGTTGATGGCGGACGAGCCCCCCAGGCACAGGCCTTCGTGTTCCAGAAGGTCAAAGACGATCGGCAAAGCCTCTTCATCGGTGACCTGATAAAGCATGTCCGGCTTGAACCCGTCGAGGTTCCTGGTGATGCGGCCCTGACCGATCCCTTCGGTGATTGAAGTGCCCTCTGCATTGGCTTCGCCGTCACGGTAGAGGGTGAACAGGCCCGAGCCCATCGGATCGGTCAGCGCGACCTTCACGCCCTTGGGCTGCAGGGCCTCGGCCACACCGGCCAGGGTGCCGCCCGAGCCCACCGCGCAGGTAAAGCCATCCACACGCCCGCCGGTCTGTTCCCAGATCTCCGGCCCGGTGGTTTCCACATGGGCCTGCCGGTTGGCGATATTGTCGAACTGGTTCGCCCAAACGGCACCGTTCGGCTCGGTTTCCGCCAACTTTTTCGCCAGACGTTCGGAGTAACGCACGTAGTTGTTGGGGTTCTTGTAGGGCGCGGCGGGAACCTGGACCAGCTCAGCGCCCGCGAGGCGGATCATGTCCTTCTTTTCCTCGGACTGGGTTTCCGGGATCACGATCACCGTCTTGAAGCCCATCGAGGCGCCGACCAGCGCCAGGCCAATGCCGGTGTTGCCTGCGGTGCCCTCAACAATGGTGCCGCCCGGGTGCAGCTCACCACGGGCCAATGCGTCGCGAATGATATAGAGCGCCGCTCGGTCCTTCACGGACTGGCCCGGGTTCATGAATTCGGCCTTGCCGTAGATCGCGCAGCCGGTCGCTTCCGAGGCGGCATTCAGCCGGATCAGCGGCGTATTGCCCACCGAGGCCGCAAGGTCCTGTTTCACGTCCATCTTTTCACCCTTCCGCGCGTGTTCATTCCTTCCCCACAGGGATAAGGCCGCGCCATCGGGGTTTCAAGCACCGCCGCGCAGCCGATCACGGTTTTGCGCAAGCCAGAGCGCAGAAAGGACCAAGGGTCCGCATCCGGCCTCGCCCGTGGGTACAAGTTCCATCAGCTGGTCAAAGGAGATGACATGGGACCGGATATCCTCGGCCTCGTGGTCCACCCCGCCCAAACCGGCCGCGGTGTCGGGCAGATCCGCAATGGCGATATAGGACATCAGGAACTCGCTGACGGCACCGGGGCTGGGGTAATAGTCAGCGACGTGGTGCAACGTGCCGATCTCCAGCCCGGCTTCCTCCTGCGCCTCGCGGATCGCGGTTGCCTCTGCCGTTTCACCCGGGTCGATGCGGCCCGCAATGGGCTCCAACACCCAAGGGTTCGCGTCGCCGCGCAGATGCGGGCCGAAACGGAACTGTTCGATCACCATCACCACATCGCGCACGGGGTCATAGGGCAGCACGGTCACCGCGTCACCGCCGACGAAGCCCGCGCGGTTCACCACCTCGCTCATCGAGCCATCAAAGCGACGGAAGGACAGGTCATGTTCTTCCAGCGTAAAGAAGTTGGAATAGGGGCGGCTGGCGCGTTTCGTGTCGATGTCCCCTGCCCCGAAACGGCCGCGCACGGTGCTGGGCACCGAGGTCGCCGCGCGCACGCGACTGTCGGCGCGCATGCGGATCATGGTGAAACGTTTCTGCACCTCGGTGGCGGGCACCTCGGGGTAATAGGACATGACCTCACGCGCCGCGTGCACGGTCATTTCGCCCCAAATCTTGGCCCAGTCTTCCAGCAGCCAGGGATCGCCCGGCGTCCAATGACCTTCCTCGGGGAACCAAGCCTGGGCCCTGGCCGGGCCTGCATCGGTGGACAGCTCCACATCGCGCAGCTCATAGGCAAAGCCGCCCTCGTAATAATCCAGCCGCGCGATGTCCTCATCGCTCAGTCCGGTGACCAGAACACCATGCGCCGTGGCTCCAGGCATGGCATGCATCATCGGAAAGCACTGCCCGTCGGCCCAGGACACCTTGTGACCGGCCAGCGACGCGGGCTGCATCTGCGCCCGGCTTTCCCCGCCCAGGACAAGTTTCAACAGCGGCGCATGCCGCAGAGTTCCGTAAAAGAACAGATCCATCAGGGCCTCTCAATATCCAGAGTCAGTTCCAGCGCCGCGCGGCAAGTCCGGTAACTACGCCAGTGATCAGCCCGCCTGCAAGCAGTGTGCCGATCACTTCAGGCGTCGCCGCCGTCCACAGGTAGTCGACACCGATCTGGAACATGTCCTGCAACGCCTCAACCGGCCCGTCATAGCGTAGGCGCATCGACAGGCGGATCATTTCATAGCCGGAGAAGCTCAAAAGCACCCAGAAGCCCAACAGAAAGATGCTGCCCATGCCGATGCCCACCGAACTGCCGGTGCCATCGCCCAGCCGCTTGCCGGTGAACCGCCAGCCAACGATGAACCCCCAGGCGGCCGAGATCGGTGAAAACAACCCCACCTGTGTGCCTTCGGGCAAAAGCGGTTTGATCAGGTCGGCCACGACCCAGCCAAGGACTGCCAGGCAGATGGCCCCCACGAGTTTCGCCGCTGTCGGCATGTCACTGCTCCCTCTCATCGGCCCGGCGCCGATCCGCGTGACGTCTCAGGCCGGGTTCTCCATGGTTACCTGTACCACGTCACAGTTTCCGCTGTGAAAGGCCGCGGCGCAAGAGGTCAGATAGAAATTCCACATACGCCGGAACCGGTCATCGAACCCCATGGCCTGCACCCGGTCCCAGCGGGTGTTGAACGTATCATGCCAGCGCCTGAGCGTGATCGAGTAGCTTTCACCGAAAGCGATCTGGTTGCGCAGGGCAAGCCCCGCGCGGTCGATCTCGTGCCTCAGCGCGGTCTTTGACGGCAGCATGCCACCCGGGAAGATGTATTTCTGAATGAAATCAACACCCTTTCGGTAGCTTTCAAAGCGATGCTCAGCCAGGGTAATGATCTGCAGCGTGGCAAGTTTTCCGGGCCGCAGAACCCGGCGCACCGTGTCGAAATAGACCGGCCAGTATTTCTCGCCCACTGCCTCGAACATCTCGATCGAGGCGACGCCGTCATAATGCCCTTTCTCGTCTCGGTAATCCTGCATGCGGATCTCGACCCGGTCGGACAGGCCCGCGCGGGCGATGCGGTCGACCGCATAGTCATGCTGCTCCTGGCTGATCGTCAGCGCAGTCACGCGCAGCCCGCGTTTGCCCGCGGCATATTCGGCAAAGCCACCCCAGCCGCAGCCGATCTCCAGCACGTGATCGCCGGGTTTGACCCCCATCTGATCCACCATGGATGCGTATTTCTGTTCCTGCGCCTTTTCCGTGCTTTCCTGCCCGGTGCGGAAACGGGCCGAGCTGTAGGTCATGCTTTCATCCAGCCAGAGCGCATAGAAATCATTGCCCAGGTCGTAATGGGCCGAGATGTTCTTTTTCGCCTGTTTCTTGGTGTTGCGCTGCAGCCAGAAGCGCAGCCGTTCATAGGCGCGCACCAGTGCCATGCCGGGAAAGCCATTGTAGAGCTCTTCATTGTCGTCCTGGATCAGGTCCAGAAAGGCCTGCAGGTCAGGCGTGGTCCAGCCACCTTCGATATAGCTGTCGCAAAAGCCCAGTTCGCCCTCGCGCACAAGGCGCGCGAAGACATCGTCGTCATGGGCGTGGAGTTCCGCCACGAAGCCCGGGTTCTGCCCATGGGCGCGAAAGCGCCGCCCGTCGGGCAGTACGAAATCAAGTCGTCCGTTCTTAAGGCGACCGGCCAGGTCGAACACCTGCGCAAAATAGCGCGGCAGATCCTCCTGGCCTTCGGTCTTGGTCAGGATCATGCCATTTCCCCCCTTTATGGGGAAATGCTAAGCGAAAACGGGCGTTTCAGGCAAGTTTTGGACATAAAGCCCTGAAGTGATACCCTCAGAGTTGTAGGAGATTGCTATGAACCACCGAGTTTGGATACTTGTGATTGTCCTCGGCACTTTCGTTTATGCGTATCTAAAAAGCCTTGTAGACATTCCTGAAGAGGTACAACCGTCATTCCGTGCTGGCACAGTCGTTGCTCAAGGAGGCCTCTGGCTTTTAATTTCCGGCGTGTTTGCGGGTATCTACCAGGCTCTCAAGAACAACCCCAAAGCTGCTCTGGTGATATGGGGAATGGGAACCTTGCTTCTCGCGCTACTGTTCACTTTCGCGGACTTGGCGGGAAACACGCTTTCCACAACTCGAAGCACTCAACCCTTTGTTCTCTCAGCAGAATACAACCCTCAGAGATGCAAGCCCTCTCACCCGGTTCTGATAACCTTAACCAATCACTCGGGGAAAACCATCGAGAGTTGGTCGTTCCGCCTCGTTGCGACACATCCAGGTTACAGTGATCCCCTTGCAACCGGAAAAATTCGGTCAGGAAAGATTGTGAACAGTGGAGACACTTGGGAAAGCTGTTGGGCGATCCCGGAAGAGCGTTTCGTGTTCGGCGGCATTCCAATCGCTGACGTCGTGGTCAACGCGCCAGAGACACTTTTTTGGAAAGTCGAAGGTTTCTCCCCAACCTTCGAACGCCACTGACCAAATTCGTAAACCACAACCCCATTTCCTAGTAAACTTGCCGCCCGTTTCGCATGTCGTGATAGGCGGAAAGCGCGCGCTCGCGGCCCTGTTTGAGGGTGATCACGGGTGTCGGGGCAGGCATGTCCGGGGTAAGGCCCCAGCGCCGGGGCACCGCGTCGAAGAAGCCGCTGTCGGGTGCCAGCCAGCGGGCACGATAGGCGCCGGTGGGGTCGAACTTCTGCGCCTGTGTCTCCGGGTTGAAGATGCGAAAGAAGGGCGCGGCGTCAGGGCCGCAGCCCGCCACCCATTGCCAGCCCATGGCGTTGTTGGCCGGGTCCCAATCGACCAGGTGCTCGGCAAAGAACTCGGCGCCTATGCGCCAATGGGTCATCAGGTGTTTGGTCAGATACGACGCCACCAACATGCGCGCGCGGTTGTGCATGGTGCCGGTCAAATGCAGCTCGCGCATGGCGGCATCGACGATCTCCACCCCGGTGCGCCCCTGCATCCAGGCCTGCACCTCGGGGCGGGTGGCGTCCTGGTTCCAAGGGAAATGCTCCCAGCCCTCGCGCCAGTTGTCGCTCAGCATATGCGGGCTGTGCCAGGTCAGGTGCCAGGCGAAGTCGCGCCAGGCCAATTGGCGCTGAAACGCCTCCGCCCCGGATTGGCCGGAGGCCGCCCACCAGACCTGGCGCGGGCTGACCTCCCCGCAGGCCAGGGCGGCAGAGAGGCCGGAGCATGCCGCCTGCCCCAGCTGGTCGCGGGCGTCGCCGTAATCCGCCAGATGCTGCCCGGCGAATGTGTCGAGCTGGGCCAGAGCGGCCTCTTCTCCGGCTCGAATGTGCGCGGAAATGACCGCCCTGCCCCGGTTCATTGGCGCAGAGAGGTGCCAGTCGGCCAATGCCTCGGAGGCGGGCCACTGGGACGGCGCCGGGGGCGACACGGCGGGACGCGGCGGGGCAATGCCGCGCGCTGAAAGGGCACGCCAGAAGGGGGTAAAGACCTTGAAGTCACCGCCTGTCTTGGTTTTGACCTCCCAGGGTTCGGCCAGCAGGGCGCCGGGATAGCTTTCCGCCGGATGGGCGGCCTTCACCGCCGCACCGCTCTCTTTGCCCTGAGGGTCATAGCGCCGGGTCCAGACCACCAGATCCGCGCCGGTCTCGGCCATCAACCCACGCAGCACCTCGACCGGCTCGCCAGAGCGCAGGATCAACCGGCTGCCAAGCCCTTCGAGCCGCTTGGACAGTGCCCCCAGCGCCGCCTCCAACCGCAGCGCAGGCGCGGCGGGCAAGCCCCGCACCTCGTCGTCACGAATGAAGACCGGAATCACCGGTCCCCGCGCCGCCGCATGGGTCAGCGCGGGGTGATCGCCGAGCCTGAGGTCGCGGCGCAGCCAGAGGAGCGTCGGCCCGCTCACAACACCGTGTCGAGCGCATCCATGAGCTTCGCCACCTCATCCGCATGGGTGTAGTGGGTAAAGCTCAGACGCAGCACGCCCTTCTCGGGGTCGATGCCATGGGCCTCCAGTGCACGCACCGCATAGAAATCGCCGCCCCCGGCCATGATACCGTGGCTTGCCAATTCGGCGGCCACCGGATCGGCGGCGCGGCCCAGGTCCAGCGCCACGGTAGGCGCACGGTTTTCGGCCCGGTCCGGGCCCAGCAGACGTACCGAGTTCTTGGCCGACACGTGATCCAGCAGAGGTTGCAGCAGAGCGACCTCGTGGGCGCGCATCAGGTCATGGGCGCCCGCGCAGCGCGTGGCGGCGTCGCCCTCGATCCCGTGATGCGCCGTCAGCGCATCGATGTAATCCGCCATGCCCGCCGAGGCCGCGATTTGGGCATGATCCGGCCCGGCCGGGGTAAAGCGCTTGTAGAGGCTGTCCGCATTGAAATAATGTGCCTGGTTGGGCAGCGTCATGCCCAGATCGCGTCGGATCACCATGACGCCCTGGTGCGGTCCATAGGTCTTGTAGGCCGAGAACAGGTAGATATCCGCGCCGATTTCCCCAACGTTCACAAAACCATGCGGGGCGTAGCTGACACCGTCCACACAGACGAAAGCCCCAGCCGCATGGGCGCGCGCGGTGATCGCGACCACGTCGTTCACTTCGCCCACAACATTCGAGCAATGCGGGAAGCAGACCAGGCGCACCTTGTCGTCAAGCAGGTTGTCGAGGTCGGCGGGATCAAGGCTGCCCTTCTCAGGGTTCAGCCGCCATTCCCGCACCTCGATGCCCTCGTCAGCCAGACGGCGCCAGGGGCCGGTATTGGCCTCGTGGTCCTGGTTGGTGACGATGATCGCGTCACCCGGGTTCATCCACTGGCGAAAGGCCTGGGCCAGCACATAGGTGTTTTGCGTGGTCGAGGGGCCGAAGCTGACCTCATCCGTGTCGACGCCCAGCATCGCGGCCAAACGCGTGCGGGCCTCGTCCATCTCCTCGCCCGCCAGGCGCGAGGCGTCATAGGGCGCATAGGGCTGCACCTTGCGCTGAGTGTAATAGCGGGTCAGCCGGTCGATCACCTGGCGGCAGGTATAGGACCCGCCGGCATTCTCAAAAAAGGCTTGGCCCTGCAGGGTCGGTTCGGCAAACGCGGGGAACTGCGCCCGCACCCAGTCGATATCCAGTTGCGACATCCGTCGTCCTTTCATGTTCGGGGTGCGCCCGCCCAATCCCTGTCGGATCTGGCACACCAGTCCGGCAGGTCTTCCAGCCAGCAAGGCCCGGTGTCTCCCCGGCCCGCAGCCCCGTGAATGCGGGACGGGTTATGGGTAGCATCGGGGAGGCAAGGGTCAAGGGGGAAATGGGATTGAACTTGGTGAAAGCAGCGGGGCGGCGGCCGACCCTGGGTGGCCGCTTTCGCAACGAGAGTGTAAGGCAACCCGTCCGCGCAACCGGAACCGACGTGAGGGATGAAACGGCGTTATGCGCCCTCCTGTGGGGAGGGCCCCCTCCCGGCAGAGTTCGTTCCGAATTCGCCTGCCAGGTCAATGCAGGCGCCGCCCCGCTGCGCGGTGCGAGGGGTCCACAAAAAAGGGGCCCCGAAGGGCCCCTTTCAATCTCTTCTTCGCAAGAGCTTACTTGCCCCGCTTCTCCTGGCGCAGACCCAGGAAGATCGACACGCACATCAGGACCAGCACGATGGCGAACGGGAAGCCCGTCGCGATCGAGGCCGCCTGCAGCGCGCCAAGCCCACCGCCCAGAAGCAGCGCAATGGCGATGGCGCCTTCCAGCAAGCACCAGAACACACGCTGTGCGGTCGGTGCGTTGGTCTTGCCGCCCGCGGTGATCTGGTCGATCACCAGCGAACCCGAGTCCGACGAGGTCACGAAGAACACGATCACCAGGATGATGCCGATGAAGGACAGGATGCCGGTCATCGGGAAGGCCTCGAACATGGTGAACATCTTCAGCTCCAGCGCCGCCTCGGACAGGGCCGCGCCCTCGCCGGTCATGACCTGATCCAGGGCCGCGCCGCCAAAGACGCTCATCCAGATCGCACCGACGACGGTGGGGATGATCAAGACGCAGGTGATGAATTCACGCACCGTGCGCCCGCGCGAGATGCGCGCGATGAACATGCCGACGAAGGGCGACCAGCTGATCCACCAGGCCCAGTAGAAGGCAGTCCAGCCCTGCATGAAGTTGGTGTCTTCGCGGCCGATCACCCCGGACAGAGCCGGCAGGTTCACCGCATAGGCCCAGAGGTTGTCGAAGAAACCGGTCAGGATCGCCAGGGTCGGACCAACAATGACCACCAGCACGACCAGGATCGCGGCGAGGATCATGTTGATCTCGGACAGGCGTTTCACGCCCTTTTCCAGCCCCGCGACGACCGAGATCAGCGCGAATGCGGTGATCGCAATGATCAGGAAAACCTTCATGCCGTCGGAGACGGGAATGCCGAACAGGTAGTTCAGACCGGCCAGCGCCTGGCTTGCGCCCAGACCCAGCGAGGTCGCCAGGCCGAAAATGGTCGCAAACACCGCGAGCACGTCGATCACATGACCCAGGAAACCCCAAGTGTATTTGCCGAACAGAGGCTGGAACACCGAGCGCATGGTCAAGGGCAGCCCCCGGTTGAAGCTGAAGAAGGCCAGCGCAAGCGCCACGACTGCATAGACCGCCCAGGGGTGCAGGCCCCAGTGGAAGATGGTCGCGGCCATGGCCAGGCTGCGGGCCGCTTCCGGGTCGCCCGCGGCCGCACCCAGCGGCGCCCAGTCGGTGCGCGCGCCACCTTCAGCGGCGGTGCCGCCCAGCGAGGCGCCATAATGCGAGATCGGCTCGGCCACGCCCCAGAACACCAGGCCAATGCCCATGCCCGCGGCAAAGAGCATCGCGAACCAACCCATGTAGCTGTAATCGGGTTTCGCATCGTCCCCACCCAGGCGGATCTTGCCATAGGGCGAGACGATCAGGGCCAGGCTGAACAGCACGAAGATATTGCCCGACAGCATGAACACCCAGTCGAACCGGCTGGTCAGTGCGGGGCGCAGCCAGCCAAAGAACTCACCCGCCTGTTCGCGGAACACGAGCGCAAAGAAAACAAACGCCACGATCGTCAGGCCTGAGATGCCGAAGACCGGGTTGTGAATATCCAGGCCCATGACCTGGATGTTGTCCTGACCGACCTCGTATTCGGTCGGTTCTGTATCTGACATGACTGTCTCCCCACTTGTTGTGTGGGGCCAGTATCTGAACGCGATATCCGGGGGCTGGCCCGTTGAATTGGACCAGACGCCAACCGAAAGCGACAATGAAGGTCGGTTTTTGCGTCACGGCCTGCCGCCAGGGAACGCGGATGCGCAGGGCGCCCACCCGAGCGGGCGTACCGCCCGCGAGATATCATGGGTGGCCGCCCGCAGGGCGGGCACGCCGCCTGGTTGAGGGTCAGAGCGCCATCTGAAATCGCGCCGCGCTGCTCTCTGCCCCGACGAACCCCGCCCCTTCGTAGAAGGCCTGCGCCTGTGCATTGTCGACCTCGGCCACCACGGTCAGGAAATCCGCCTCCAGCCGCCGCGACAGGGCCACAGCTTCCGCCAGCAGCGCCCGCCCCACCCCCTGCCCGCGCAGCGGGCGGTGTACAAAGAGGTGGTGCAGCTCCATGCCCCTTTGCCCGAACTGCATGCGGGCGCGCGGGCAAAGCGCGGCATAGCCGACCAGCCCGCCGTGATGTTCGGCCACCAGCACTTGCAGCCAGGGCGCCTGCCCCAGACAGTCCCGCGCCAGCCCCGCCTGGGTCACCCGCGCGGTGTCGCCATGGTGACGTGCCAGGCTGTTCACCAAATCTGCCAGCGCCCGCAGATCCCGCGCGGCCACCGGCCTGATTGTCAGATTGTCCATCGTTCTTGTCCTTTCTCAGGCCCCGAGACCCGGTTCTGAGAAAGAAAAGACCGCCCTCGGGGCGGTCTTTCATCTGCACATGCTTGCCACCCGTTCTATGAGAACAGGGGATAATAGGCGATGCTGTGCGGCAGTTTGATCATGGGCACCT
Organism: Aliiroseovarius sp.; assembly: GCF_965228805.1. NCBI lineage: Bacteria > Pseudomonadati > Pseudomonadota > Alphaproteobacteria > Rhodobacterales > Paracoccaceae > Aliiroseovarius > Aliiroseovarius sp. The sequence continues at coordinate 3,431,774 of NZ_CBDDIE010000003.1, forward strand.
TGTGGCGCAGGCGGCGGGGCCGGTCAAGCCCCGCTGCACATTCTCAAACAGGGGACGCAGTCCGCGCTCCTGAGATTTAGCACGCGCCCGCTTGGTGCGCACCGAACGTGGCCTGTTCGACCGTATACCCGTCACCTGCATCAGATGACAGTTGCTCGATCAGCCCACGACACGAAAACCCCATGATGCTCAAGTATTGTTCAGCGGACGCCACCGCCTGCATGTTCCAATCAACCGACAGACTATCCACCGCGACCGTTGCATCGTGCCGATCATAGGCATCACCATAGGGGGACGAGAGCTGTTCAATCAGTCCTTTTCTGGAGAAACCCGAAAAGCTCAGGTAGCTTTTTGCAGATCTGACCGCGTTCTTTTGCGGGCCGGTCAACCCCTGTGCCGTTGCAATAGATGAGCTCATGAGGCCCACTGAGACGACGAATGTGAAAACTGTTTTGTGCATGGATTCCAGATTCCTGAACGAAGGAGATTCAACTGCATTTCAATGAATGCAGGTCAACCTTTAGGAGAAATCAATCGCGGCTGTCAAAGGCTTCCCAAAACGTCAGTTCAATCCTCGCATCCTGCGTGTTCTCCCACACCGTTGGTTGCGGCGATGCTAACCTTTCCAACTTCGAACCCGGAGGCGGGGCCGGTCAAGCCCCGCCGCGCAAATCATCAGGCGTTCACGTCCACCACGACACGCCCCTTGACCTGGCCCTTCAGGATATCCTTGCCCAAGCCCGGCAGGTCGGCCAGCGTCGCGGGCTGCACCATGGCGTCGAGCTTGTCCATCGGCAGGTCGCTGGCAATGCGCTGCCAGGCGCGCAGGCGGTTCTCATAGGGCTGCATGACCGAGTCGATACCCAACAGGTTCACGCCGCGCAGGATGAAGGGGGTGATCAGCGCACCGTCGATGGCGGCGCCGCCCGCAAGCCCGATGGCCGCGACGGAGGTGCCGTATTTCATCTGTTTCAGAACCCGGCCCAGCATGGCGCCGGCAACGGCATCGACACAGCCCGCCCATTCCTCGCTTTCCAGCGGCTTGCGGGTGACCTCGGTCAGTTCCTCGCGCGCCACGATGCGGCTGGCGCCGAGCGACTTGAGGTAGTCCGCCTGATCCGGACGCCCGGTCACGGCCGCCACCTCGTAACCCAGGTTGGCCAGGATCGCCGTCGCAACTGAGCCCACACCGCCGGCAGCCCCGGTGACCAGAACCGGACCGTGGTCCTTCTCCATCCCCTGATCCTCCAGCGCCATGACCGCCAGCATCGCGGTCAGACCCGCCGTGCCCACCGCCATCGCCTGGCGCGTGTCCAGCCCGTCGGGCAGCGGCACCAGCCAGTCGGCGCGCACGCGGGCCTTCTGGGCGTAGCCGCCCCAATGCGCCTCGCCCACGCGCCAACCGGTCAGCACGACCTTGTCGCCAGGCTTGTAGCGGTCATCCGACGAGGCCTCGACGGTCCCGGCGAAATCAATCCCAGGGATATGCGGATACTTGCGCACCAGCCCACCACCCGGCCCGACGCAGAGCCCGTCCTTGTAGTTCACGGTGGAATAATCGACCGCCACCGTGACCTCGGCCTCGGGCAGCATGTCCTCGCTGATGTCCTCGACGGCGGCGACGGGTTTTTCGTCGCCTTCCTTGCGTACGATCAGGGCTTTCATGGGGGTTCTCCTCAGATCCAGAATTTCTCATGCACGGTCGCGGGGCGCATCCCGTCCGTGGTTTCGACCTCCAGCCGGGTGCCCGCGTCCCAGTGGGAGCGGTCGACCATGGCGATGGAGACGGTGGTGTTGAAGTCCGGTGACCAACCGGCCGATGTAACCTGACCGACCTTGCGACCGTCTGCCAGCAGCGGCCAGATACCGGCGATCGGGGTCAGCTCGTCGCCGGCAATCTCGACCGCGCGGATTTGCCGCTCCGGTTCGGAGCGCGAAGCCAACCCGGCCTTGCCGATATAGTCCCGGGGCGAGTTCACGAACTTGCCCAGCCCGATCTCATAGGGCGTATTGCTGCGGTCCATGTCGTTGCCATAGGACAGCAGCCCGCCCTCGACGCGTTCGCGGGTGGATGGGCACCCGGCGCGCACCTCAAGGTCCTCGCCGGCAGCAAAGAGCGCGTCCCACAGCGGCATGCCGTTTTCCGTGCCCTCGACATAGATCTCAAACCCGCCCTGTTTCGAATAGCCGGAACGCGCCACGACGAACTCCTGCCCTTCGAACGCCAGTTTCTTGTAGCGGAAGAAACGAATGTCGCGTGCGGCATCGCCAAAAACCCGCGCCATCAGGTCGTCGGATTTCGGCCCCTGCACGGCGAGCGGAGACACATCCGGCTCCCAAACCCGCACGTCCAGACCCAACGCGTCCCGGATGCCCAGGACATATTGCAGGTAATCGCTGTCGGCGAGCGAGATCCAGAAGTGATCCTCGGCCAGTTTCACCAGCACGGGGTCATTCAGCAGCCCGCCATCCCGGTCAATCGCGGGCATGTAGTAACACTGATCATCCGCCATGCGGTCCAGGTCACGCGGGGACAGCATGTCCATCAGCCGCCGCGCATCCGGGCCCTGCACCGCCACCTGGCGTTCGCAGGAGACATCCCAGACCTGAACATGTTTCTTCAGGTGGTGATAGTCATAGACCTCGCCCTCGAAGACCGAGGGCAGGATCATGCGGTTGTAGACCGTGCAGACGGACATGCCAGCGGCGGTCACACCCTCGTAAAACGGGGTGCGGCGCACGCGGCGGGAGGGGAAGATTGATGCCCCTGATGATTTTGCCATGGGTCGCGCTCCCTAGCAGGTGGTCCGGGCTTAGCGCCCGGGCCCTTTCCAGTCGATCTGGCAGATCTCGGCGGATTTGCCGTCGAAATCCCACACCCGGCCAAAAGCACGCACGCGGCCCTGGTTGGCGGTGGCGACGGTGATGTCCGGCCCCATCCAGTATTCGGTGTTGGTGATGACCTGGTCCTCGCCGTTCTTGCCCGGCACCGGCTCGATCTCGCCCTTGATGGCGCGGCCCACCATCAGGCGGCGCTTCTTGCCCTCGGTCTCAAACGTGATCGGCGCGCGTTCGGCGCCCAGGAAATCGCTGACCAGCATGGAAAACAGCCCGGTGGTGCCCTTGGCCTTGCCGGTAAAGATGTTCAGAAGCCCCTCAAACGCCGCATCCGAGGCACGGTCGTCGATATAGGCCGCCGCCTTCCAGTTCCCGCGCGCCATGTTGCCGGGAATTTCCAGCAGCAGGCCGATGTTCAGGCCCGACAGGTCCTCGTCCCCATATTGGCCCTCGTCAATGCGAATGCCGGCCCAGCCCATGCAGTAGCCCTCGGTCGGCGGGTGGTTGCCCAGGCTGACCACGCAGGGGCAGAACACCGTGCAGTTGCAGTTGAGGATCAGCTCCCCCTTGATGGTCCAGTTGACCGTTCCAACTTGTGCACCGTCCATTGCGTCCTCCTCAGATCAGCGCGTTTGTGATCACCGCGAGACCCGCGGCAATCAGCCCCCACCCGAGCGGCCTCGTCAGCAGCCGCCCAATGTCGGGAAGTTTTTCGAAAATCATCACCAGCGTGGCGAGGCCCATAAAGGCCAGGTTCATGACCCCGCCGACAAACCCCAGAAGCATCAGCGCCCAGCAGCAACCAAGGCAGAGCGCGCCGAGGCGCAGGCCCAGCTCCAGCGGGTTTCGCAGACCGGGGCGCCAGTATTGCATGAAGAAGGTCAAGGGCTCGCGGCATTGGGTCAGGCAGCTGTCCTTGAGCGCCGAGAACTGGTAGGACCCTGCCCCGATCAGCAAGCTCCCCGACAGCCACGGCGTCAGGCTTTGGCCGACGGGTGACACCAGCCCCGCACGGAAGAGCGCGATCTGCAGCCCGGCGGCGACAGTGGAAAAGCCCAGCCAGATCAGCAGATAGCCCGTCAGCAACAACATGAACCCCTGCCGCGTGGCCGCGCCCGAATGGATCAGGTCATCATAGGTGGCCAGCGCCGGCAAGAAGGTCGGCGCCATCATCGCCGCCGCCATCACTGCCCACATGGCCGCCACGCCCCAGTATCCCGCCTGGTCCGGCGTCACGATGCAGAGCGATTGCCAGAATTCGACACCGTAAAGGTTGGCCGCCGCCACCATCTCGGGCGGCAGGGCCATGGCATAGAGCGCCACCCACCCCGCAAGGATCAGGCCGAACAGCGTCAGCCAATGCGGCGCCGCCATGGCGCGAATCCTTGACGAAAGGGGCATTTTTCCTCCATCCCTGAGTCGGTGTATATAATGTCTGACAATTGAATGTCTGACAATTGATAACATTCGGAGTGACGCCGCGTGAAAACCGAACTTGAGCAGAACCGCGACCTGTCCGTCCAGATCGCCGAGGCCATTCGCGATGCGATCATGTCGGGCGGATTGTTGGTGGATGAGCGCCTGCCGTCCGAGGCGGAGCTGTGCGAGAAGTTCGGCGTCTCGCGCCCCACCGTGCGCGAGGCGCTGAAACGGCTGGCGGCGCAGAACCTGATCCGCACCCAGCGCGGCGCCTCCGGTGGCGCCTTCGTGAACCGGATCAGTTTCGAGGAAGCCTACGGGCAGCAGATCACCACCTCGACGCTGCTTCTGTCGATGAACAAGGTCGATTTCGAAACCGCCTGCGAGGCGCGTTACGCAATGGAACGCGCCTGTGTCACCCTGTCAGCCGCACGACGCACCCCCGACCAACTGGCCACCATGCGCGCCGAGATCCACCGCCAGTCGCAACCCGGCCTGTCGGATGAAAGCTTCTGCGCCTCGGACGTGGCCTTTCACCGGGCGCTGGTAGATGGGGCGGGCAACCCGGTGTTGTCCTACCAGCTGGCGGGTGCGGTCGAGGCGACTCAACCGCTGATGAACATGATTACCTTTACCGCGCGGTCACGAGAGGAGATCGTCGCGCTGCACACCCGCATTGCCGACGCGATCGAGGCTGGCGATGGCGAGGCCGCCGATCAGGCGTTGGCAGATCTGACCGCCTACACGCTGACACTCGCCGAACAGGTACGCGCCGCCCGCGCGGCACGGATCAGCGCCCCATGATCGTCCGTGAACTGACCGCAATCGAAGCCACCGGCCGTTTCGTCGACTGGGGCAATGGCACCAGCCACCGCCTTCTGGTGGCCGAGGATGGTATGGGGTTCACGATGTGCCACACCATCGTACGCGCGGGCACCGAGACGCGGTTGAAGTACGACAACCACCTGGAGGCCTGTTACTGCATCGCGGGCACCGGCAAGGTCGAAGAGGTGGGCGGCCCCACCCACGCCCTGCGGCCCGGCGTGATGTATGCGCTGGACCAGCACGACGACCACATTCTGCGTGCCGATGCAGGAGCGGACCTCGTGCTGGTCAGCGTGTTCAACCCGCCGCTGACGGGCCAGGAAAGCCACGATCCCACCCGCGAGGGGCCGTCGGGCTACTGACCCACCCTTCGGGGTCAGTTCCAGTTGAAGGTAAAGCTCTGCTGATACTGGCCCCAGCTTTGCGTGGTGATCCCGTTGTGGCTCTGCCCGAAATAGCTGTCCAACCCCTCAACCGCCAGAACGGTGACATTGCCCCCCTGTGCGTCGATCACCCCTTCGAAGATCGCCGCCGCGCAGATATCGCTGTCAGCGGTAAAGGGTCCGCTGCCCCAGACCGTGCCGCTGCCCGCGCCCGGCGCGCAGGAACAGGTCATCGGCGACCGTGCCGCATCAAAGGCCCCGCAGGCTGCCACATTGGCAGGCGCGCTGGCCTTGCCGCGCAGGATCTCGACCGAAGTGTCATAGCTTCCCCAGCTCTGTGTCGTTACCCCGTTTTGCGAAGATCCCGAATACTGCGCCTGCCCTGCTGCGCGGGCGACCAGGATCTTGCCACCGTTCACACCAATCGCGCCCGCATGGCGCGCCGCCTGGCACAGATCGCTGTCGGCCGTATAGGGACCGCTGCCCCAGACCGTGCCGCGGCTCTGATCCGCCGTGCAGACACAGGTATAGGTGTCCTGATCCACCGGATAGCGCCCACAGGTCTCGGCCGCCTGCGCGCCTCCGCCCACTGCCATCAACGCGGTCCCGCCCAGGACCAAGGCTTTCAACTTCTTCATCTTCTATCTCTCCCTTGAAACATGCTGGCTGAAAAGAACCACGCACAGGGTAAGACGCTTTTTGCCTTTTTCGCAACCAAGGCGGGTTGAGCTGCGGCCCCGGGGGGCTTATATCTGGTCTGTCCTTCGGGACTATGGACATAAACGCGCTCGTAATAAGCGGATCGGACCCGGGGGCGGTACCCGGCGGCTCCACCAAACATCCCATCGTTGGGGATCATGGGGCCGAAACAGGATCGACGGACGTCTAAAGGGGTTAGCTTTGTCTCGGCTGGGTGCCACCGTATCGGCCCGCTAAAGTACAATTGCCAACGACAATCGTGCTCCGGTCGCTCTGGCTGCGTAAGCAGTCCGAAAGATCGAAACTTAAGCCCTTTCGCCTAGCCGCGTGAGGCGGGGTTCGCAGGTACCTGGCAACAGAAACCTGCACTTATCTCCCCCATCAGTCACGGTCGATTTCCCCTGCGTCATGCGGATTTCCCGGCCGCGTGTCACAAGCCGTTAACCATTTGGGCCTAAGCTGTCCTCCGAGCAGACAAGATACGAGATGGAGCAACCGATGACGGCTCTGGACACACTCAAGACCTGGTATGATCGGGTCTGGTTGCAAGGCGACCTGGACGCGATCGACGAACTTTTCACCCCGGACACCGAAGCCCGCGGCATGATGGATTTCGCCGTCGGGCCCGAGGATTTCAAGGCGCTGGTGCCCGCCTTCCTGGCCCATGTGGCGTTGCAGGACATCCGTTATGACAAGGTGGTCGAGATGGGAGACTGGGTCTGGGCCTCGATGTCGGCCCACGCCACCTCACGCGCGACCGAGGCACCGGTGCGCGTCACCGGCCAGATCATGGTGCGGGTGCAGGAAGGGCGCATCGTCGAGGCCTATAACCAGTTCGACTTTCTGGCCCTCTTTGAACAGCTGGGATATCTGCCGCCCGACACGCTGGCCCTGTGCCTGTCCGGCGAGGGGCTGGGACTGCCGGGGGCTTGACCACCCCCTGCCCGGTCTGGCACCTAGCGCTCATGGGGTTGCGCATCCACCCCGTGAGACCAAGGTCGAAGGAGCGCATCCATCACGACTGACATGAAGGATGCCCCCATGCCCGCCTTTAGCGAAATCTCTCCGCAGCAATTGATGCGCCTGATCGGCACCCCTGAGGGCCCCGTGGTGATTGATGTCACCCTCGACGCGGACTTTGACGCCGATCCGCACCTCATCCCCACAGCTCGGCGCTGCCCGCATGACCAGATCATCACCCTGGCGCTGGGTTTGCAGGGCTGTTGCGTCGTGGTGGTCTGCCAGAAAGGTCTGAAACTCAGCCATGGCGCCGCCGCGCGGCTGCGCGCCGAAGGCGTCCATGCCGAAGCGCTTGAAGGCGGCAACCTGGGCTGGAAGACCGCAGGCCTGCCGCGCGTGCCAGCAAGGGTCCTGCCAGAGAAGGCCGACGACGCCACGCTCTGGGTCACCCGGCACCGGCCCAAGATCGACCGCATTGCCTGCCCCTGGCTGATCCGCCGTTTTGTCGACCCCGACGCCCGGTTCCTCTTCGTCCCGCCCGCCCAGGTCGCCGATGTGGCCGAGCGTTTCGGCGCCACCCCGTTCGACGTGAATGGCGTTTTCTGGACCCATCGCGGAGACGGATGCAGCTTTGATACAATGGTCGCCGAATTCGGCCTGACCACCCCCGCGCTTGAACGCCTCGCCCGGGTGGTGCGCGCCGCCGATACGAACCGCCACGACCTCGCCCCCGAGGCCGCCGGTCTGCTGGCCCTGTCCGTCGGCCTGTCGCGCCAGTTCAAGGACGATATGGCCCAACTGAAGGCAGCCATGCCGCTCTATGACGCGCTCTACCGTTGGGCGCGCGACGGGGTGGGCGAGACCCATGAACATGGCGCGGAGCGCAAGGCATGAACGCCCCAACGCTGGCCGAAATCACCCGCATCTTCGCCCGCATTGGCCTGATGTCCTTCGGTGGTCCGGCGGCACAGATCGCCGTCATGCACCGTGAGCTGGTCGAGGACCGCCCCTGGCTGACCGAAGACCAGTTCCTGCGCGCCCTGTCCTTCTGCATGCTGCTGCCGGGGCCTGAGGCGATGCAGCTCTGCACCTATGCAGGTTGGCGCCTGAAAGGCGTGACCGGTGGGCTGATCGCCGGGCTGCTGTTCGTGCTGCCCGGCGCCGCCGTGATGCTTGCCCTGGCCTTGGCCTATGCCACCTGGGGCACCCTGCCCACGATCGAGGCCATCTTCCTGGGCATCAAGGCCACGGTAGTGATCGTGGTATTGCAGGCCCTGGCCAAGTTGGCGAAAAAGACGCTACATCAAAGGGATCGCTGGGTCATTGCAACCCTGTCGTTCATCGCGCTCTACGGCTTTGCGGCCCCCTTCCCCGCAGTGATCGGTCTGGCCGCCGCCTATGGCGCACTGACCGCTTCCGGCACCACCGAGCCCGCGCCGCGCCCCAAGGCCGCCGCCACCCTGCGCGCCACGCTGACCTGGGGCGTACTCTGGGCTGCGCCGATCGCTGCTGCCTGGGCCACGGGTGCACAGACCCTGACCCAGATCGGCCTGTTCTTTTCCAAGCTGGCCGTGGTCACCTTCGGCGGCGCCTATGCGGTGCTGGCCTATATGACACAGGAGGTGGTGACCCGCCACGGCTGGCTCACCACCGCACAGATGATGGACGGGCTGGGCCTGGCCGAAACCACGCCCGGCCCCCTGATCCTGGTGACCGAGTTCGTGGGCTTCCTGGCGGGTTTCGGCGCGGGCGGCGTCGGCCTGGCCCTTGCGGCCACGGCAATGACGCTCTGGGTTACCTTCGTGCCCTGTTTCCTATGGATCTTCGCCGCCGCGCCACACGTGGAATGGCTGACCACCCGCCCGCGTCTGAAAGGCGCACTATCGGCCATCACAGCCGCCGTGGTCGGGGTGATCGCCAACCTGTCGCTCTGGTTCGCGCTGCACGTCTTCTTTGCCGAGGTCACAAAGGCCCGCGCACCCCTTGCCGCAGCCTTCCCCATACCCGCCAGCCTAGACCTGACCGCCCTAGTGCTGGCTGCCCTGGCCGCGGTGCTTCTGGTGCCGTTCAAACGCCCGCTGCTCCTGACCCTCGCCCTGATGGGTGGGGCCGGTTGGCTCGCCGGGGTCCTTACCATCTGACTTCCCTTCCCCCCCGAATCTCGTATGCTGGACGCATAGTGAACAGGAAGGCCCACCCATGTCCGACCGGATCGATTATGGAAACCTGATGCATGACGCGATGCGGAGCCTGATCCGTACCGTCCTGGACGAGGTCGCCGACCGCGGCTTGCCCGGCGCGCATCATTTCTTCATCAGCTTCGACACCACCCACCCGGAGGTCGAGCTGGCCGATTGGCTGCGCGAACGATTTCCGGAGGACATGACCATCGTCATGCAGCACTGGTTCGCCGACCTTGAAGTGACCGAGAACGGATTTTCCGTCACGCTGAACTTCGGCGACCAACCCGAACGCATGTCGATCCCTTATGACGCGATCCGCACCTTCGTGGACCCTTCGGTGGAGTTCGGCCTGCGGTTCGAAACCCAGGAAGACGAAGAAGAAGCCGAATTGGCCGCTGCAGAGGAAGCGCCGGTCGATTTCGAGGAATTCGCGCCCCCTGCCGAAGACAGCCCGGCGGCCTCCGAGGAGGAGGACGCGGAAGAGGAAGAGCACAAGGACGCCGAGATCGTCAGCCTGGACAGCTTCCGCAAGTGATCTGAATGCCCCGCCCCCCCGGCCCGCGCCGGGGTTTTCTGTTGGCGAAGGGCAAACCATCCCAAAACTACTTTTTTCATAATGATATCAGCCATGAAACTCGGCCGTAGCTCGATCACATCCTCCGCCCTGTGTCTTGCCGCCTGCGGGATCGCCTGGGCGGGTGGACCGGAGACGGTCAGCAGATCCGAAGTCGCGGCACGGCACTGCACGGCGCAATGGGCGAAACTCGTCGAGGTCACCCCGAACGCTTGGTCGGATCTCCCACCGATCGAGGTTGACCCCACCCTGGATCCCGCCACCACCACTGCCTTCAACAAATACGTCACCGCCGTGGTGGCGCTGGCCGAGTATTTCGGCCAGTTCACGGGCCTCACCGACAGCCAGTACCAAACCGCCGCCCATATTGCCCAGGCCCGGGCTCGGTTCGAACTGGCCATGTGTCTGGTCCCGACCGAGGAAGAGCGCGATCTGATCACCGCGCTGGCCCACGCCGCGGGTGGCGGAACGGCGGCGGAGATAGAAGCGCGCCTGTTTGACGGCTTTGACACATTCTTCTGCACGGGTGCGGATCAGGCAAGCGAACAGATCTTTCGTCTGGAACCGACAAGCCCCACCTTTGCCGACGATATCGACAGCATCATGTCCACCGCCATGCGTGCATGCGAGGCGGGGTAGGCCCGTTTTTTTGCCCGTCGCGCCCGCCCTGTAACGGCTCTGTCGCGGCTTCATGAAGCTTCGGTGAAGATTTCGGCGTGGCTCTTGCCCGGGCTCGTAACCTCTGCATTCTGCACGAAAACGCATCTTGCAGGAGGCCCCGATGCCCGCCCCGATCACGCTCTTTCTGAAGGAAACCCTGCGCCGCCCGAAAGAGGTCGTGGCGATCGCCCCCTCCTCGGCGGCCACCGCGCGCAAGATGACGGCGGGGGTCGAGGATGTGGATGGCCCGATCGTTGAAATCGGTCCGGGCACAGGGGTATTCACCAAAGCGATCCTGGATCGGGGCGTTGCGCCGGAGCGGCTGACGTTGCTCGAAATGAACGCGAATTTCTGTGATGCCCTGCGCACACGCTTTCCGGGTGTAACCGTACTCAACCGCCCGGCACAGGAGATCCAGGAGATCGGGCTCGAAGGCATCAGCGCGGTAATCTCCGGCGTGCCGGTGCTGGCCCGACCGCAGATCCAACGCGAGGTCGTGGGGCGTGCCTTCGACGTCATGGCCCCTGATGGGTTCTTCACCCAGATCACCTATTCACCCCGCGCGCCCATTGCACCGGACATGCGCGCCGAGCTGGGGCTGTCCACACATCATCGCGGCATGATCTGGGGAAACCTTCCGCCCGCCCATGTCTTCGAGTTTCGCCGCGCGCGCCACTAGGGAAAGACCGGGCGCAGGCGTTAGCGGTATCCAACGGTATACAGGATTGAACTTTGTGCCGGATCGGCTATGAAGTCAGCGAGACTTTAGCAAAGGCGCTGATACATGACCCAGACCCGCACCGAAACCGACAGCTTTGGCCCGCTCGAAGTTCCCACCGACAAATATTGGGGCGCGCAGACGCAGCGCTCGTTGATGAACTTCCCGATCGGCTGGGAAAAGCAGCCCGTTGCCATCGTGCGCGCGTTGGGCGTGATCAAACAAGCCTGCGCCGAGGCCAACACCGCCTCCGGCGCGATGGACAAGACCATCGGCGACGCGGTCGTTCAGGCGGCCTCCGAAGTGGTGGCCGGCAAGTTCGACGACAACTTCCCGCTGGTTGTCTGGCAGACCGGTTCCGGCACCCAGTCGAACATGAATGCCAACGAGGTCATCGCCAACCGCGCGATTGAGATCCTGGGCGGCGTGATCGGCTCGAAAGACCCGGTGCACCCGAACGATCACTGCAACATGGGCCAGTCGTCGAACGACACCTTCCCGACCGCCATGCATATCGCCACCGCCATGTCGGTGCGTGACGTGCTACTGCCCGGTCTGGAAAAACTGCTGACGGGCCTCGAGGCCAAGCAGGAAGAGTTCAAGGACATCATCAAGATCGGCCGCACCCACACCCAGGACGCCACGCCGCTGACCCTGGGTCAGGAATTCTCGGGCTATGCCCACATGATCCGTCAGGGGATCGCGCGCGTGAAGGCCGCCCTGCCCGGCATCTATGAACTGGCCCAAGGCGGCACCGCCGTCGGCACCGGGCTGAACACCAACAAGGGCTGGGGCGAGGAAGTCGCCGCCAACATGGCGCGCATCACCGACCTGCCCTTCGTCACCGCCCCCAACAAGTTCGAGGCCCTGTCGGCCCATGACGCCATGGTCTTCATGTCTGGCGCCATCGCGACCGTCGCGGGCAGCTGCTACAAGATCGCCAACGACATCCGCTTCCTGGGCTCCGGCCCGCGCTCGGGTCTGGGCGAGCTGATCCTGCCGGAAAACGAACCGGGCAGCTCGATCATGCCGGGCAAGGTCAACCCGACCCAGGCCGAAGCGCTGACCCAGGTGGCCGCCCATGTGATGGGCAATGACGCGGCGATGAAGTTTGCGGGCTCGCAGGGTCACTTCGAGCTCAACGTCTACAACCCGATGATGAGCTACAATCTGCTGCAATCGATCCAGCTGCTGGGCGACGCCGCGGACAGCTTTACCGAGCGTATGCTGAACGGCATCCAGGCGAACGAGCCGCGCATCGACAAGCTGATGAAGGAAAGCCTGATGTTGGTCACCGCCCTGGCGCCCACCATCGGTTACGACAATGCCACCAAGGTCGCCAAGACCGCGCACAAGAACGGCACCACTCTGAAGGAAGAGGCGATTGCACTCGGCTTCGTGGACGAGGCCACCTTTGATGCAGTTGTGCGCCCCGAGCAGATGATTGGTCCGAAGGACTGAGATGGCTAAGGTCGTCAACCTGAACAAGGCCCGCAAGGCGCGGGATCGCGTTAAGAAGCGTGCGCAAGCCGATGAAAACGCGGTGAAGTTCGGGCTGACGAAAGCCGAGAAGAATCTGAACAAGACCCGGGCCGAGAAATCGGCCCGGGATCTGGACGGGCACGAGACCCAATGAGACCTGAAAAACACTCCCTGACTCTGCATGGCCACCGCACCTCGGTCTCGCTGGAACGCGAGTTCTGGGATGCGTTTCGCGAGATTGCCGCCGAGCGCGGTATGCCGATCAATGCGCTCGCCGCCGAGATCGACGCGGCCCGCGGGGTGGACATGGGGCTGGCCTCGGCGATCCGATTGCACGTGCTGCGCCACTATCGCGGGTTAACCGCTGATTAACCATGCTGGGGCAGGATTGGGGGATGACGGAACTTCATGCCCTTCTCCCCGCCGATGTCTGGCTGCAGCAGGTCTTCGATGCCAAAGCCGCGCGTGAAGGCGGAATTGTGCGCCGCAAGCGGCGTGACATCGAACGCACCGTTGGTTGGGAACGGTTCGAGTTTGAGCTGAGGCGACGCGGCTTTCATGCCGTCGAAAATTCCGGCCAGATTGTCATCTTCTGCAACAATGCTCCGATCAGACAGGTTGTCTGACCTCTCCGCCGGACCAAAAGTTTTCAGAAAACTTTTGGCAAGACTTTTCTGAAAAGTCTTGCTGCCTCACTCGCGCCGCGTGATCTTCAACCAGATCCCGTCCTTGCCCCGCACCGTCAGATGGGCCACCGGCATGGCAGGCCGGTCCTCCACCAACTCGAACCGATATTCCCGCACCAGAAGCGACAGGATCAACGGCCCCTCGATCATCGCGAAGGCAGACCCCGGACAGACCCTCTGCCCGGCAGAAAACGGCATATAGGCGTCCCGCATGCACTGCTTGCCCTCGGGCGTCTGGAACCGCCCAGGGTCGAATTCGTCTGGCCGATCCCAGATCCGTTCATGGCGATGCAGGTGCCAGGGGCTCAGCACCACCTGGCTGCCCTTGGGCACATCGCGTTTGCGGAACTCCTCGGGACAGGCCGCCTCGCGCACCATCATCGGCACCGGCGGGTAGAGCCGCATCGACTCGCGAAACACGTCGCGCGACAGCTTCAGCTTGGACATGGTCGAGAAATAAATCTTCTCGGGATCGAACTGCAGCGCCTCTTCGGCCACGCGGTCCTGCCAGTTGGGATACATCGCCAACAGGTACAGCGCCCATGCCAGGGCCGAAGCGCTGGTCTCATGCCCCGCCAGGAAGAAGATCGCGACTTGGTCGACCATTTCTTCGGTGTCGAAACACGCCCCCGTCTCCGGGTCCGGCGTGGTCATGATCTTGGTCGCCAGATCATCGGGCGCGGTGCCTGCGCGGATCGCCTCCATCCGCTCGGCGGTCAGCTGGGTGATCAGGGTGCGGATGTCGCGGGCGGTGTCCTTCGTCTCGCGCCGGTGAAAGCGCGGAAACCAGCGCGGCAGCGGAAGAATTGCTCCCAGGTTCACCACCGGAGCGGTGCGCTGGTGGTCCTTAAACCGGTCAAAGACAGCGCCCGCAACCTCATGCTCAATCGGGATCGAAAACAGCGTGCGAAAGATCACATCGGCGGCGGCGTGGCTGGTCTGGGCTTCGATCTCGACCGGTTGCCCGTCGGCCAGCGGCGCCAAGCGGTTCACACAGGCCACGCCCGCGTCCCACATTGCCGGAAAGACCTCGCGCACGCGCCCACCCTCGAAGGCCGGGTCGATAATGCGGCGCTGGCGCTTCCAGGTCTCGCCATTGGTGATGAAGACCGAGTTGCCCAGCAGGGGCGCCAGCCCCTCGCGCACGCGGTCGGACTTGGGAAAATCGTCGGGGCGTCCCTTCAAAACCAAGTCGACGAGTTCCGGGTCATTGCACATGAAGCTGCGAAAGAAGGGCGTGCGGAACTCGGCCATCCAGGCGCGATAAAGATGCGCGGGCTGCGCCGACAGGATATCGCGGCGAAACAGTTTCATGTAGCGCCAGAGCGAGACCTTGCCCGGGCGCGCGGGCGGTTTGGGGGGCAACAAGGGGGCGTCCGTCATGAGGCCATATCGGTGTATTTCGACACCGTTCTGTCAATGCGACTTTTCGACGGGCGTCGACCGGCGAAGCGGTTGGCCAGTGTCTGGGGTCCGGCGGTGATGCGGAAATAATCATAGTCCCCGGGCCGGTCGAAAGCGCAGAGATACTGGAAATGCAGACGGAAGAAGCGCCAGCGCAGCTCAGCCCAACGTTCGGAGCTGAGCGTCTGGGTAAAGGCGGCGGATATCACCAGTGGCCAGCGTTTACCTGAGGGGGGCGCGGCCCCCGACACGGTGACCGGATCACAGAGGGCAAAGGCGCAGCCGTCCCCGGGCGCGGTCACGTCGACCCAGGTGATCCCACCTGCCCGGCTGAGGTCATGCAGGTCGCGGCGCAGGCGTCGCGCCTCGGGCAGGAAACTGACCATCGGCACCACCTGACCCAAGGTCAGAAACCCCAGTGTCGGCCCATTGTCCGGCAGCCGTCCGTCGCGCACCAAATCGGCCAGGATCGACACGCCCAGATGCGCGCCGGAGCTGTGGCCGACCACCAGAACCTCATCCACATCCGTGGTCAACGCACGGGCAATTTGGTCAGCAAACTCACCCATGCGGGCCTCCAACTCGGGCGGATTCGCCCCCCTGGTAGCCGCCGAATAGCTGTAGTCATGCATCAGGTAGTAGACGTAGAGCTTGTTGTCGATCTTGCGAAACCAGCGCATCAGCGCGACGACCACAGCCAGGAAGACGGCCCACCCGGCGGCCAATCCGGCCAACGGGTGCAGCGTCCCCGCCCCCCAGCGGGCAAGCCCCGCTAGAACCACGCCGACAACCAGCGCCAGGATCAACTGCAGGATCAACATGCCCACCGGGTAAAGCGCGGCAATGACCGGCCCTTTCCTGAGCCGCATGAGCCGCCGCAGCGCGCCGGAACCGATATAGGTCCAGGCGGTGCGGGCCATCATCAGGTAGGTGGCGGGGATCGACAGCTCCATACTGTCTCGCACGATATCGGACCAGACCAGCACGTCAAACTCCGCCTCGACCTCGGCCCCGTCCTGGGTGGAGTTGACCAGCCAGCCGTAGCTGTCGGTCCCCTGACGGCCAATCAGATCGAGCGTATAGCCGGAGATCGCGCCCTGGGCGGCCCCCTCCTTGCGGTAGAGCTCCCGGTAGCGGCGTGGGTGAATCGGGTCATAGCCGGGGATGTAGAACACCCGGCGGCGCGTGACTTCCTGCTGTGGTTTGCCTGTCATCCGCAGACCCTGCCTTGCCTGAGTGCAGCCATAGCAGAAAAATCGGGCGGGATTAAGACTTTACGCGGCTCAACCGATGGCGGCGAGCGCCGGGAAGGTTTCCAAGAGCCAGTAGGAGAAGGCCGAGAATCCGCCAGTCAGCATCAGCAGACCAATGGTCCACAGAAGCAGGCCCATGATGCGTTCAATCTGCTCCATGTGGCGTTTCATCCAGCCCATCAGCCCCGTCAGACGCGACATGAAGGCGGCGACCAGCAGGAAGGGCACCCCCAGGCCAATGGCATAGGTGCCCAGAAGGATGGTGCCGCGCGCAACGTCACCCTCGCTGGCGGCCATGGACAGGACCGCACCCAGGATCGGGCCGATACAGGGCGTCCAGCCAAAGGCGAAGGCCAGACCCAGCAGGTAGGCGCCAAAGGCGCTGCCGCCCCGGTCACCCGCGTCGATGCGTGCTTCGCGCAAGAGGAAGGGAATGCGGATGGCGCCGACGAAATGCGCGCCGAAAATCATCACCAGCGCACCGGCGAAGATGTTGAAATAGCTCTGATTTTGCAGAAATATCTGCCCCATGGCCGAGGCGGTGAAACCCAGGAACAGGAACACGGTCGATAGGCCCATGACAAAGAACAGCGCCGTTACCGTGGCCTTGCGCGCAGCCCCGCGATCTTCGGTCATCTCGCTCATCGACACGCCGGACATATAGGCCAGATAGGGTGGCACGATCGGCAGCACGCAGGGGCTGAGGAAAGAGATCCCGCCCGCGACGAGGGCGACGAACATGGCGGGCATAAGGCTCGCGTCAAAGAGGTCGATTCCGAACATGTTCCTCACATAGCGACTTCGCGGGGCAAGGTCACGGGGCAAGCTGTCACAGAGCTGCGACATCGCGAAAGCGTGACCGGTCTTGCGCCATGGACAGAAGGCGGCGGCTGACCTATGTCAGAGCCATGACCGACCTGACACCCCCGACGAAGCAATACGACGAAGACCTCGACGCGATCGGCCTGTTGTGCCCCCTGCCCGTGCTCAAGGCGCGCAAGCGGTTGAAGGGGATGGAAAGCGGCCAGGTCCTGCGCCTACAGGCCACCGACCCCGCGGCGGTGATCGACGTGCCGCATTTCTGCGCCGAACAGGGGCACGAGTTCCTGGGCTTGGCGGAGGGCGACGGGACGACCTTCTATTTCATCCGCCGCAAGTAACACCCGACGCTTCGCCAGAAACGAAAAACGCCGGACCCTCGGGCCCGGCGTTTTCTTTTGGTTCAGAGCAGCTTAGCGGCCCAGCGACCACCAGCCCTTCTTCTTGGGCTTGGGCGGTTCGTTGCTTTCCTCAGCCGGAACTTCGGCCTCGGCCGCAGCAGGTTCGGGCGTGGCGTCCACCACGATCTCTTCCGCGGGCGCCTCGGCAGCCTCTTCGGCGGGCGCTTCGGCCGCCTCGGGGGCCGCTTCGACCTCGGCCGGAGCTTCTTCGCTCACCGGCTCAGCCAACGCCTCAGAAGCTTCTTCGGCCGGAGCCTCAGCGACCGCTTCAACCGGCGCTTCCTCGGCAGGAGCTTCCGCTGCGGGCGCCTCCTCCTTGGGTTCGGCCTTCTTGCGACGTGTCCGCGGCTTGCGCTTGGGCTTTTCTTCCTCCGCAGGCGCTTCAGCGTCCGTTTCGGCAGCCTCGGCGGGGACTTCTTCCGTGGCCTCGGCCTCCTCGGCCTTCTTGGCCTTGGTGGTCCGCTTGCGCGTACGCTTCTTGGGCTTTTCTTCCTCGGTGGGGGCGTCGGCCTCCGCCTCGGAAGCTTCACCTTCAGCAGCTTCCGCTACCTCAGCAGGCGCCTCGTCCGCCTTCTTGCGGCGGGTGCGACGACGCTTGGGCTTTTCTTCCGCTTCCGGCGCGGCCTCAGCGGCCTCTTCAGCCGGAGCCTCGGCTTCCGCGGCACCGTCCTGTGCCTCGTCAGCGCCCTCTTCGGTCGCATCCTCGGCACCAGCCTGGGCTTCACCCTCGGCCCCACCGGACTTGCGGCGACGACGACGGCGGCGACGCTTCTTGGGCTTGGGCGCCTCTTCGCCACCCTCTTCCTCGACGCTCACCACCTCGGCCTCTTCGACCTCGGCGTCGATATCGCTCATCAGCGAAGCATCGACCGACACGACCGGAGCCTCGGCCACGATACGCGTGGCGGTCTTGAACTTCTCGATCGAGAAATCGGGCGAGATCAGGAAGGGATCGGCCTCGATACGCACGGACAGGCCATAGCGCGCCTCGATCTGCGCGATATGCTCGCGCTTGTTGTTCATCAAGAAGTTGATGATGCCGATCGGCGCCTTCAGCAGAACCTCGCGCGAGCGACGGCGCACGCCCTCTTCTTCCAGCTGACGCAGGATGTTCAGGGCCAGGTTGTCGTCCGAGCGGATCAGGCCAGTGCCATGGCAATGGTTGCAGGGCTGGGTCGTTGCCTCGATCATGCCGGGACGCAGACGCTGACGGGACATTTCCATCAACCCGAAGCCGGAGATCCGGCCCACCTGGATGCGCGCGCGATCCGTCTTCAGCTTGTCCTTCATGCGCTTTTCGACGGCGTTGTTGTTCTTGCGCTCTTCCATGTCGATGAAATCGATCACGATGAGACCGGCAAGGTCACGCAGGCGCAGCTGGCGGGCGACTTCCTCGGCCGCCTCAAGGTTGGTCTTCAGCGCGGTTTCCTCGATCGAACCTTCCTTGGTGGCCCGGCCGGAGTTCACGTCGATGGCCACCAGGGCCTCGGTCACGCCGATCACGATATAGCCGCCGGATTTCAGCTGCACGGTCGGGTTGAACATGCCCGACAGGTAGCTTTCCACCTGGTAGCGCGCGAACAGCGGCATCGGCTCCTGGTAGTTCTTCACGTTCTTGGCGTGGGACGGCATGATCATCTTCATAAAGTCCTTGGCGGTGCGATAGCCCACCTCGCCTTCGACCAGAACCTCGTCGATCTCGCGATTATAGAGGTCGCGGATCGAGCGTTTGATCAGGTTGCCTTCTTCATAGATCTTGGCGGGCGCGATGGATTTCAGCGTCAGCTCGCGGATCTGTTCCCACAGGCGCTGCAGGTACTCATAGTCGCGCTTGATCTCGGACTTGGTGCGCTTGGCACCGGCGGTGCGGATGATCAGGCCCGCGCCCTTGGGCACGTCGATCTCGGTCGCGATCTCCTTGAGCTTCTTGCGGTCCGAGGCATTGGTGATCTTGCGCGAGATGCCGCCACCACGTGCGGTGTTGGGCATCAGGACGCAATAGCGGCCGGCCAGCGACAGGTAGGTGGTCAAGGCGGCGCCCTTATTGCCGCGCTCTTCCTTGACGACCTGCACCAGAAGGATCTGGCGCACCTTGATCACTTCCTGGATCTTGTACTTCTTCGGACGCGGCTTGCGACGGGTGCGGATTTCCTCGGCGACGTCTTCTTCGGCGACCGATTCAATCTGGTCGTCCTTTTCGGTGGCGTCGAGGGGGCTGTCATCCTCGTCGTCATCATCATCGCTGTCGTCGTCGCTGTCATCGCCAGAGGCTTCGGCCTTTTCGGCGGCCTTGTCATCGGCCTTGTCCTCGGCTGCTTCTTCCTTGGCCTCTTCGGCCTCAGCAGACGCCTCTGTGCTCTCCGCCGGTGCATCGGCCTCGGCCGCCGCATCCCCTTCGGGGGCGGCAGGCGCGTCGGTCTCAGCGGCGGCCTCGGTTGCGGGTTCCACCTCAGCCTCGGCAGGCGCATCCGTCTTGGATTCGGCCTTCACCTCATCGGGATCGGCCACCGGGGTCTCTTCGACCAAGTCCATCGGCGAATGACCCTCGGCCGGATCCGCGCCGCCCTCGTCGAGGTCGATCACGTCCATGCCGGCGGGTGCGGCGTCCAATTCCTTGGTCGCCACCGCATCGGTGTTCTTGCTTTCCTCGGCCTTGGATTTCGACCGCGAGCGGCGAGAGCGGGTGCGACGCGCCTTGGGCTTGTCGTCCTCGGCAGCCATGGCTTCCGCATAGGCCTGTTCCTCGGCCAGCAGAGCTTCGCGGTCCGCGACTGGGATCTGGTAATAATCCGGGTGGATTTCCGAGAATGCCAGGAAGCCGTGACGGTTCCCGCCGTAATCGACAAAAGCGGCCTGCAGCGAGGGTTCGACGCGGGTTACTTTTGCCAGGTAGATGTTGCCAGCCAGCTGGCGTTTGTTTTCGGACTCAAAATCAAACTCTTCGACTTTGTTCCCGTCGACCACCACAACGCGGGTTTCTTCCGCGTGGGTGGCATCGATAAGCATCTTCTTTGCCATGTTGTCCAATCGCACCCGAAGATCGGCCTGCCCCTCCTGGAGGAGCGGCGGGGGACTTGGGGTGACTTGTCAGGGCGAGAGACGGCGCGGCGTACGGGACGAAGTTGACCGGCCCCGGGGCCGCTCCTTCGTTGTGCTCGTACCTCTCGCGCGTCATCGCGTTTCTTCTCCGGCGTTCCGGTCGGTCTTCGTGGGGTCTTGCCCCCGAACCCGGCCCGTGCGCCCATTCGGAGCCTGATACATGCCGCGCGTCACCGCGCCACGGATCAAGCAAATCATTCGGTCTTTCGACCCTCTGGCCGGACCCTCGGACCTCTTTCGCCCGTAGTCTCCGACCCTCTCGGTCTGCCCTGCCCCGCGCGGCGATCTGCGCCTGCGACCGGGAAGGCCAGCGAAACTGTCAAGCGGGCACGTTCACACGTGCAAGACCGCTTGGATTGAACATAAGGTCTGGGGCACGGGAAAGACAATGGCGAAAATGCGCCAATTGCATAACTTCCTGTTGCCACGCCGATTTTTCACCTGCCCATACGGGTCGGTCAGCATCCCGGCCTCAACGGTCAGTAAAGCCCGCCCGAGGACAGCGACCCAAAATCCGCCTTGTCCGGGATCACCACCACTTCGCCATCCGAGGTCACGACCTCTTCGCCGCTGTCGGTCTGCACGGTTCCCCCGGTGCCCTGCCCGTCGGTATTGAGGAACAGTGGCAGGTTCGACCCCATCGCGAAACCACCATCGAACATGACGCCGAACAGCGGCTCTTCGCCATCGCGGAAATACTCCGCCACAACGTGGTCGCCACCGGCCTCATCGGGTAGGCGCGCGCCTGTGAACCGGTCGATCTTGATGAAATGGCCGCCCTCTGGCACGTCGAAGGGTCCGCCGCCGTACTTTGCCACCGCTTCGTCCATGAACTGGTCGAAAACCGGGCCACACATGCCGCCACCGGAGGCACCGGGCATGGTGCGCGGGCGGTCGTAGCCGATGTAGCAGCCCGCCACGATGTTCGAGGTAAAGCCGACGAACCACGCGTCCTTGGCGTCATTGGTGGTACCGGTCTTGCCCGCGACGGGCACCGGCAGGGTGACCCGCCCGGCGGCCGTGCCGCGCTGCACCACGCCACGCATCATCGAGGTGAGCTGATAGGCGGTGATCGCATCCATCACCCGTTCGCGGTCCGAAGTAATGCGCGGGCCATACCCCACATCCAGCGCCGCCGTGCGGCAGTCCACGCAGGCGCGCTGATCATGACGATAGACCGTGCGGCCCCAGCGGTCCTGCACCCGGTCGACCAGGGTCGGCTCCACCCGCTCGCCGCCGTTGGCGAACATCGCGTAGGCCGCGACCATGCGGAACAGGGTGGTTTCCTCGGCCCCCAGCGAGTTCGCCAGGAACGGGTTCATGCGGTCATAGACGCCGAAACGCTCGGCATAGCCAGCGACCAGGTCCATGCCGATCTCCTGCGCCAGACGCACGGTCATCAGGTTGCGCGACTGTTCGATGCCCGTGCGCAGGGGCGTCGGGCCATAGAATTCGCGCGAGGCGTTCTGCGGGCGCCAGATGCCTGCGCCGGTATCCACCTCGATCGGTGCGTCGATCAGCACCGTCGCCGGGGAAAACCCGCTATCCAGCGCGGCGGCATAGACGAAGGGCTTGAAGCTTGACCCCGGCTGGCGCGTGGCCTGGGTGGCGCGGTTGAACACCGAATGCTGGTAGCTGAACCCGCCCTGCATCGCGATCACACGCCCTGTATTCACGTCCATCGCCATGAAAGCGCCTTGCACCAGCGGCACCTGGCGCAGGGTCCAGCGGATGAAGCTGCCATCCGCGTCCTTGGTCATGGCACGTACCAGTACCA
Organism: Aliiroseovarius sp.; assembly: GCF_965228805.1. NCBI lineage: Bacteria > Pseudomonadati > Pseudomonadota > Alphaproteobacteria > Rhodobacterales > Paracoccaceae > Aliiroseovarius > Aliiroseovarius sp. Next base: position 3,453,954 of record NZ_CBDDIE010000003.1, read on the forward strand.
CTTCGCCCTCGCGCAACAGGTCACCGGCAACCCGGGCGCGTGATCCGGCACTCTCGGTCTCGTCATCCCAGCGGCGCGCCCATTGCACGTCCTTGGCCGGGATCCAGTGACCATCCTCATCCTCTTCCACACCCTCGATGCCGATACGCGCATCATTGTTGCCAACACGCAAAACGACGGCGACATGCCAGCCGGGAATGTCGCGGGGCATCTCGGTCTCGGCCAGAGCCGCGCGCCAAGTGGCCTCATCCGCCATCTGCTCGGGCGTCAGCGTCACGCCGGTCGGACGCCAGATGCCGCGGTCGCGATCGTACTTCTCAAGTCCGGCGCGCAGGGCGGCCGCGGCTTCCAGCTGTAGCTCGGGATCGACCGTGGCGCGGATCGACAGCCCGCCGTTGAAGAACTCGTCCTCGCCGAAGTTGCGGCTGAGCTGGCGGCGGATCTCATCGGTGAAATAGTCGCGCGCAGGCATGGTCGAACGGAAGGACGGGATATCACCGGTCTGCACCGTGCGGATCGGGGTCGCAACGGCGGTCTCGTATTCCGCCTGGGTCAGATACCCGTTTTCCTTCATTTCCTCGAGCACGTAGTCGCGGCGCTTCAGCGCCTCGTCATAGTTCTTGGCCGGATTGTAGCTGTAGGGCGCCTTGGGGTGGATGGCGAGGAAAGCGGCCTCTTCGGGCGTCAGGTCTTCCAGAAGCTTGTTGAAATAGCTCTGCGCGGCGGCGGCGACACCGAAGCTGCGCACGCCCAAGTCGATCTCATTCAGGTAGAGCGCCAGGATCTCGTCCTTCGACAACACGCTTTCCAGGCGCACGGACAGGATCAGCTCCTTGATCTTGCGCTCGGCGCGGCGGTCGGAAGACAGAAGGAAGTTCTTCACCACCTGCTGGCCAATCGTGGACGCACCGCGGATGCGGCCGCCCTGAGCAGCCTCCAGCGCGGCGGCGGCGATGCCGCGAATGTCGAAGCCCTGGTGCTTGTAGAAATTCTTGTCCTCGGCCGAAATGAAGGCCCATTTCACCAGGTCCGGGATCTGTTCCGGCGGGGTGTAGAGGCGCCGCTCGCGGGCGAACTCATCCATCAGGCGGCCTTCGCGGTCATAGATCCGGCTGATCGTGGCAGGCGTGTAGTTGGACAGCTGCTCGTGGCTGGGCAGGTCCAGCGAATAGGCATAGAACACGCCGCCGATCAGCAGCGCGCCCATGAAGATGGACATGGTGATCCAGGTGAAAATGGACCCGAAGAAACCAAGAATGAAGCGGACCACGCGCGCCCCCTTTTGTGCCACGTCTGCCCCCTATATCGGGTGGCGGCACGGGGGTCAAAACCCCTGAGGTGAATTTTCGGCGGGGACACGCCGGTTTGTGTCGTCTTTTCAGGGTCCTCTTGCCCACGCCGGGGCTGCCTGTCACGAGGGGGCATGAGCAGTCCCGAAATGATCCTGGAAACCTATGAGTCGGTGGCCGAAGGGTTCGCCCGCGCCCGCAACCGCAGCCTGTTCGAGCGTAAGTGGCTCGACCGGCTGCTCAATCACGCCCCGGCCCGCCTGCCCGCGCGCCGTGTGCTGGACCTGGGCTGCGGCCCGGGCCTGCCGATTGCCGCCTACCTGTCGGATCGCGGCTGCGCGGTGACCGGCGTGGATGGTGCGGCCTCGATGGTGGCGCTGTTTCGCCGAAACCTTCCGCGTGCCACGGGGGTGGAGGATGACATGCGCGGGCTGGATCTGGGCGAGAAGTTCGAGGTCGTGCTGGCCTGGAACTCGTTCTTTCATCTGTCGGCCGACGATCAGCGCGGCATGTTCGCGACCTTCGCGGCCCACGCCGCGCCCCGCGCGGTTCTGATGTTCACTTCGGGCCCCAGCGCCGGCGAGGCGATCGGCGAGGTCGAGGGCCAGCCGGTCTATCACGCGTCACTGGCCCCGGAAGAATACCGCAAGCTGTTGGTGGACAACGGGTTTGCGCCGATCTCCTTCACCCCGGAAGATCCGGAGTGTCATGGGCATTCTATCTGGCTAGCGCGATACATGGGGTGAGCGCCGCCTCGGTGTCCTCGACCTATCGGTGATTTCCTCGTTGTCCAGGATCTCAGTCCGCAACCACCCTGGCCGCCTGCCGACCCAGCCCGTCGATGGTCAGGCTAATCTCATCCCCATCACGCAGATAGGTCGGCGGGGTCCTGCCCATGCCCACACCCGGCGGGGTGCCGGTGGCGATCACGTCGCCCGGGTGCAGGGTCATCAGCTGGCTGAGATAGGAAATCACCTGCGCCACGCCAAAGATCATCTTCGACGTATTGCCCGTCTGCATGCGCTGACCGTTCACCTCCAGCGCCATGTCCAGGTCCTGCGGGTCGCCAACCTCATCCGGCGTGACCAGCCACGGACCAATCGGGCCGAACGTGTCGCAGCTCTTGCCCTTGGTCCACTGCCCCGCACGCTCGATCTGGTATTCGCGTTCCGAAACGTCATTGACCAGCACATAGCCCGCCACATGGTCCAGCGCCTCGGCTTCGGGTACATATTTCGCGGGCTTGCCGATCACCACGCCCAGCTCGACCTCCCAATCGGTTTTCTGTGAGCCGCGCGGCAGGCGGATGGGATCGTTCGGCCCGCAAATGGCCGATGTCGCCTTCAGGAACAGGATCGGCTCGGGTGGCGCGTCCATGCCCGCCTCTTCGGCGTGGTCCGAGTAATTCAGACCAATGCAGAGGAACTTGCCCACACCGGTCACCGGTGGGCCCAAACGAGGTGTTCCCTCGACCAGAGGCAGGCTTTCGGGGTCCACGTCCGGCAGATCAGCAAGCACCGACCCCGACAGGTCCGTCACCAGGCCCGACAGGTCGCGCAGCCGCCCCTGCCCGTCCAGCACGCCGGGCTTTTCCGCCCCCTCTGCCCCAAATCTTACAAAACGCATACCAGTCTCCTTCTTTGCGCCGACCCTAGCCGCGTGCGGGGCGATTGCAACCGCTCCGCCCCCATCCTATGTCTTGGCGAACAGACAATTTCGGAGCCGACATGACCCGCGCCATTCCCTCGCCGCTTTACGATGCAAATGCCACTGCCGGGGGCCAGCCCCTGGGCGATCTGCCCGAATGGGACCTGACGGACCTCTACGCCGCGCCGGATGCGCCGGAACTGGCGCGCGATCTGGACTGGCTGGACCAGGCCTGCCCCGAGTTTGCCGCCACCTACCAGAGCAAGCTGGCCGAGCTGGACGCGGCGGGCATGCTGGCCTGTATCGCGGCTTACGAAAAGATCGACATGACCTCCGGCCGGATCATGTCCTATGCCGGGCTGCGCTATTACCAGAACACCACGGATGCCGAACGCGCGCAGTTCCTGCAGAACTGCCAGGAGCGCATCACCGATGCTTCCGCCGCGCTGGTCTTCTTCACGCTGGAGATCAACCGGATCGAGGATGAGGCGCTGGATGCGCTGTTCGCTGCCGACGCCGCATTGGCCCGCTACAAACCGATCTTCGACCGGCTGCGCGCCATGCGCCCGCACCAGCTGTCTGATGAGCTGGAACAGTTCCTGCACGACCAGTCCACCGTTGGCGCCGCTGCCTGGAACAAGCTGTTTGACGAGACCATCGCAGGGCTTCTGTTCGAAATCGACGGCGAGGAGGTCAACCTTGAGGCCTGCCTGAACCAGCTGACCGAACAGGACCGCGCCAAACGCGAGGCCGCCGCGCATGAACTGGCCCGCGTCTTCGGCGAGAACGTCAAGACCTTCGCCCGTGTGCACAATACCCTGGCCAAGGAGAAAGAAATCGAGGACCGCTGGCGCCAGATGCCGACCCCGCAGACCGGGCGCCACCTGTCGAACCATGTCGAGGCCGAGGTGGTCGAGGCGCTGCGCAACGCCGTGGTCGCGGCCTATCCGAAACTCTCGCACCGCTATTACGAGCTGAAACGCAAGTGGCTGGGGCTGGATGTCATGCAGGTCTGGGACCGAAATGCGCCCCTGCCGATGGAGGACGACGCGGTAGTCAACTGGGACCAGGCGCGTGCGACCGTTATGGAGGCCTATGGCGCCTTCGATCCGAAAATGGCCGAGCTGGCCGAGCCCTTCTTCGACAAGGGCTGGATCGACGCGGGCGTGAAACCGGGCAAGGCCCCCGGTGCCTTCGCCCACCCGACCGTCACCAACGTGCACCCTTACGTGATGCTGAACTACCTGGGCAAACCGCGCGACGTCATGACGCTGGCCCATGAGCTGGGCCACGGCGTGCACCAGGTGCTGGCGGCGGATCAGGGCGAGCTTTTGTCCTCCACCCCGCTGACCCTGGCCGAAACCGCGTCCGTGTTTGGCGAGATGCTGACCTTCCGCAAACTGCTGGACGCGGCCGAGACACCAGAACAGAAGAAGGTTCTTCTGGCCGGCAAGGTCGAGGACATGATCAACACGGTCGTGCGCCAGATCGCCTTCTATGACTTCGAATGCAAACTGCACGCCGCCCGCGCCGAGGGTGAACTGACCCCCGACGACATCAACGCCCTGTGGATGTCGGTGCAGGCGGAAAGCCTGGGCGAAGCCTTTGAATTCATGCCTGGGTACGAGACCTTCTGGGCCTATATCCCCCACTTCGTGCACTCGCCCTTCTACGTCTACGCCTATGCCTTCGGCGACGGGCTGGTGAACGCGCTCTACGCGGTCTATGCGGAGGGCGACCCGGACTTCCAGGCCAAGTATTTCGAGATGCTGCGCGCCGGTGGCTCGAAACACCACTCAGACCTGCTGGCCCCCTTCGGGCTGGACGCCTCGGATCCCGCGTTCTGGGACAAGGGGCTCAGCATGATTTCGGGCTTCATTGACGAGCTGGAGGCGATGGAGGGGTGAGCACCTACACCCTACGCTCAGCAACACCAGAGGACGCCGCCGGGATCAGCGGCGTCCTGATGGCAATTGTGGCAGCGGGCAAACGCACGAAAGCGGCGGATGAGGCCTTTGTGCTGACCCATTACGTCGAAGACCCCGAGCGCCTGCAATGCACCGTCGCGGTGGAGGCAGATGGCACCGTCCTGGGCTTTCAATCGCTGAAATGCGCCACGCCAGGCAATGTCTATGGCACGCCCGTGGGCTGGGGCATCATCGGCACCCATATCCACCCGGGTGCCGCCCGGCGCGGGGTGGGCAAGGCGCTTTGGACGGAAAGCCTGAGGGTCGCCGGGGAGGCCGGCTTGGCCTCCATCGAGGCGCTGATCGGGGCAGGCAACCTGGAAGGCATCGGCTATTACGAGGCCATGGGGTTCCGCACCTACCGGCTGGAACCGGGCGCGGTGGGCAAGCGGTTCGATCTGGTGTCTCCGGGACAAGCAGGATGATTCCGGTATCATTGACGAGCTGAAGGCAATGGGGGGTAAACCTACCGCCTGTACAATTTGGTTGAGATGAACCCGTTGATTGCGCGGCAATTGTCGCGGTCAACGGGGGCCGAGAGCCGTGCGCGGTGGCAGAGCGTCCCGTCAAACACAGCTTCAAGATTGCCAACATCACCCCAGACATCGAAATACAGGACCTCTAGCGTGAACGGGTTTCCACGACTGCTCCAAAACGGGCCGCTCATCCCTTGCGGAAGAAAGAGCATGTCCCCGGCCCGAAGGAAGCTGCCTTGACCCTCCTGTTGCACCAATAGGAGCTCGAAACTGATCGAATCCTGGTTGGGCTGTGCCGCATCGGCAACCGCTTGAATGGCGATTTCATAGCCCAGTCGCACCGGATCGAACTCGCCCGAGTGAACCGGCCCGGATTGCCGCTCGATCGTGACAACCTGCCAGGATCTGAGCCCGCCCTGCCAATTGGCATCAACCTGTCCGACCACCTGCGCATGGCCCTGCCCGGACCCGAGGCAGACCAGCAGAAGCGCCAAGACAAGACACAAACCGCGACCACGCATGCGCTCAGGCTAGCCCATGGCGCGGTGGAGTGACAATCTGGAAGGTATCCGGCCCACGAGGGATGGGACTTCGCACCTGCCACCTGCAACTGCGGTCCGGGCAAGCGGGTCGATCTGCCTCGAACCCTGCCCCCTGCCCCAACGGAAAACCCCGCGCCGTTCCTGACGCGGGGTTTCTGTTTTCAAAGGCCGGGCTTTCACAGGTTCGGGAAGTAATCCTCACACTCGCCGTCGCGATAGACATCCGCCGTGCAGCAGTGCAGGCCCCCGCCAAAGGCATAGGCGTCGCGCAGCTCGACCTCGACCACTTCCATGCCGAGCTTGTCCATCTGTTCGGCCTGGTAGACTTCGGATTTCTCGACACAGACGGTTTTCGGGTCCAGCACCAGCACGTTCATGCTGAGCCAGGTCGAGGAATAGCACAGGGGCGGCGGGGTGTTGTGCGCGGGCTGGGCGGCGTCGACAATCTCCCAGCCGTTTTTGCTGAACATCTCGCGCTGTTCCTCCGGCAGGCGACGTTGCGGATTGTTGACGATCAGGCCTGGGCGCAGCGGGGTAAAGGTGGCGTCGATGTGGATCGGGTACGGATCGCCCGGGAAGTTCACCGTGTGCACGCGGTGATCAGGGAAGTGGCGACGCAGCCATTCGATGCCCTTGAGGTTGGTGGTAAACCCGTGCTGCACCACCAGGTCACGGCCGAAACGCAAGACGTCTGCGGCGTCGAACAGCGGCTCCTCCTCGGTGGTGACAAAGAACTTCTCGGCGGCCCATTCCAGGCGTTTTGCCACACCGATCTTCTCGGACAGGTAATCCGGGTGATAGTCCGCGTCGGTCAGGCGCGGCTTCGGCGCGGCTTCGTGGCGGAACCGCGGATCTTCTTCCCAATACTTCTGCAATAGCGGCCGGTAGTTCAGATATTCGAACCAGCGGCAGCGATAGGACATGGTCGCTTCCAGCATCTCGTGCCCCACGGTCAGGAGCACATCGCGGGGCGGCATGCAACCGAACTGGCTGTCAGTGTGGAAGTCGGGCGTCGTCACCGGCTGCGAATGGTCGATGGACACGGGGCGGTCGACGCGAATGCCACGGCCACGCAGTTGGTCGGCAAAGTTGTCCAGAAGCTCGTTGGCGCGATCAATCGTCTCCTGCGGGCGGCGGCCCCACTGGCCGCGCATGTCGCTGTCCTCGGGCACCTTGGCGTCCAGCGCGGGTTCTTCCGGCGGGATATGACAATCATCGGCACGGCCCACGATCACATGGCGCAGCGTGTCCCATTCATTCCAGCTTTTGACTTCGGTTTTGTCCGGCGACCAGGCCATGGGTGCCTCCCTTTGAGGGGAGACAAGGCGGGGCCTTCAATCTCCCGATTGAAAGTCCCGGCGTACAGGAGCGTGAATGGGGCAAGAGCGGATGCCCTGCGGCGACGCCATCGCCGACAAGCCCTCGCCGTGTCTTAGCACCGACCACCCCCGTGGGAAAGCTCATTTGCACGTCATGCGGGCGGTTCACCCAAGCGTCTGACAACCGCCTGTGACCTGCCCGCGTCCAGCTTTGTGACTTCGGCACACTGCGTCATTCCTTCAACTTGACATTGAACGCCCTTTGAGTTGAGTAGCCCATGAGCAATGCTATTCGAGGTAATTGGAGCCCCTCATGAAATTCACCAAAGCGATTTCCACCACCATCCTTGCCGCCACCCTGGTCGCAGCGCTGCCCGCCCTGGCCCTGCCCAAAGGCGTGACCCGTCAGATCAAGGTTGATGACAGTTTCCACGACGGGGTGATCGGCTGGACCGCAACCGCGCCGCGCATGACCTATGTCTACAAGCTGATCAATGTGGATGGCATGATCGAAGTCTGTGGCGCCTACGCGGTTGAACATGGTCCAAGTTCGTCTTTCAACCAGTTTCTGCGCGACAGTGCCTACAAAATCAACGGCAAGCGGGTCGTGAAGGGGTTGAAATACTGGAACCGCGTAAAGCTCAGCGAGCTGGGCGGTGCCGTGGCCAATTGCAAGAGCACCGGCGTTCCCGCCAATGCAGCAATTGGCGAAAAGGGCATCTCTTGGTCGCGCCGCGCTTATCGAATCTGACCGTCGAAACACAGCCATCTCAGTGAACGAAGAAGCGCCACAAAGAACCTCCGCAAGTTCATTGACGCGCCGACCGTGTCATCTGCCCCCGCCATTTACGGGTCACGCCTTGTAACCTGAGATCACGTCAGACGGAAAAAACCTGAGCCGTCGCCCTCTCGGCGGCTCATTTCAATTGACTATCCTTCGAGCCGCGCCGGTTTATCCCCGGCCGCGTCTTGAAAGCAGCGTCGCGGTCACGCACACAGTCGATGCAGAGTTTGACCCCGGGCAGGGCCTGACGTCGCGCTTCGGGGATTGGTTCCTCACATTCCGCGCAATGGGTCAGACTTTCGCCCACGGGCCTGGCCTTGGCACGCATGCGCTCCAGCTCTTCATTGATCGAGGCTTCGATCTGTTCACCAACCGCGCCGTCGCGGCTCCATCCGCCAGCCATGGGATCCTCCTTGCGCGTGGGGTGCGTGGCAGATCAGCTTAGGCCCGCGCGGTCAAGCTGTCCAGACAGCCGAACTGCGCCGGGATATCATTCGGTCGCAAGGGCATCCGGCCCCTGCCAGATGATGGCAGACAGATCGGCATCCCGGGCCAAGCGCCGGTCGATCTCGGCGGTGCCAAGCTGGCCTACCAATGTCTCATGCCCGGGCTGGAGCAGGGAAACACCCATCCCGGCCTGGCTGCCCGCCAGACCATAGCCCAGGCTTTCCAGGATCGTCGGATAGATATCCAGCATGCTGCCCGGCGTGCCGGTCCGCCCCGGCGCCTGACCGGCCCCCAGGAAGATCGCCGTGTTGTGACGTTCCAGCTTGCTCAACTGCGGCGTGGCCGAAACCATCTTGTGGGCAAGGTGGTCGCTGACCAGCACCACAAGCGTATCTTCGGGCGGTGAAATGGCGAACAAGCGGGCGACGAAATCCTCGGTCAACTCGGCCAGGCAGCGCACGCCGCGCAGGATGTCCTTGTGGGTCGGCCCCTCTCCCGGCCCGCGACAGGGCGGCGACAGGAAGGCATCCGGCCCATGCGGGCCGATCGTCTCGATCACCAGCGCCCACGGGGCACCCGCTGCGCTGAGCGCAGCAGCACGATCCAGCGCGGCCTCGTAGACCACGCTGTCATGCACCCCCCAGCGCATGAGTTCATGGGGCGGCCCCGCATGCCTGCGGCCCGGACCAGGCGGCGGCGGAGGCGGAGGAGGTCGATGTCCGGCACCCGGCGGCGGCGGCGGCGGCGAAGGCGGTGGAGGTCGATGCCCGGCGCCCGGCGGCGGGGGACGCAGGTCGCGCAACCCGATGATCCTGTCGAACCCGTGCAATCCGTAGAACCGCTCGATCCCGCCGTAATCCACGGCGGCGCCCACCAGGAATTCGGCCGTGTAGCCGCGGTCGGACAGCACATCGCCCAGGCAAAAATGACCAGGCAGGAAATCACCGCCCCGCCGCGCCGCCCGCTTGGTCGGCATCAGCCCACGCGGCACCAACGGCAAACCGCATTGCGCGGCCACCATGCCGGCTATGGAATGACCGATAGACTCGATCTGCTCCACCCCTTCAAACACACGCCCCCCCTCGCCCATCCGGCGCAGCGGTTCATAGGCGTCACCGAACAGACCACGCGCGCCATAGGTGGCCTCGGTGCCCTCAAGGAACACCAGAACCAGGTTCAGTGGGCGTTCGGGTTCCGCCGTGATTTCGACCGGGGAAAATGCCGGGTGAATCGGATCGACCGGAAAGAACCGGTCCCAGACCGAAATCTGGAACAGGAAGACATGCAGGGGGTTGATCGCCAACATGCCGATCCCCGCCGCAACAAGGGACAAGGCGGGCTGCGGCAGCCTGCGCAGGCCGCTCTGCCCCAGATGCAGGAACACGATGACCAGGAAGAAGCTGACCACGCCCGGCAGGATCAACCAGGTGTCCAGCTGGCTGCCCATCCCCTCTTGCACCGTGAACAGCACGGCGCTGAAGTTGTAGGACCCGAACAGCTGTTGCAGGGTGGCCCAGGGCAAAAGCAGTATGCCGGCGGTCCAGAAGAACACACGAACCCGGCGCGACACGTCACGCCGCCGGTCGTGATGGGCCCGCAGGCCTGGATGGAGCCCCACCAGCAGGGCCAGCACGAAACAGGTCAAGGCCAGGCTGCCGACCACCACATGATCGCCCGGCGTCGCCCGCCCGGCCCGGTCTATCAACCAGCCCCCGCCCAGCAATGTGAGCAGCAACAGGAACCAGCGCAGGACCGGCAGGACCCTGAAGTTGAGAACGCCCTTCACCACATAGACCTCATGTCATGCGCAAACATATCGTCGAAAACCCGACCTAATTACGCGACGTGACTGTTGGAAACAAGTGTAGACCCGTTATCAATTTCCCGTGATACGGGAGGATCTCATGCGCACATTCGGAAAATGGTTGGGACGGTTTCTACTGTTGATGGCTCTTGCCCTGGCGGGCTTTTTCATCTTCGCCCCGGGGATCGTGGAACATGGGCGCAACGGGGTGACAGAGCATCCGCCGTTTGAGGTCTCGGACGAGGCCCGCGCAGTTCACGCAGCGCTGGTGATCGGCGACTGGCATGCCGACAGCCTGCTGTGGAAACGCTCGATCCTGGACCGGGCGGATCGTGGCCATGTGGACCTGCCGCGCCTGCGCGAGGGCAATGTGGCGGTGCAGGTGTTCACGGCGGTGACCAAAAGCCCGGCGGGGCAGAATTACGAAGCGAACGCGACGGACGCGCGCGACAATATCACCCTGCTCGCCATCGGACAGCTCTGGCCGATGCGCACCTGGCAATCGATCTATGAACGCGCGGCCTATCAGGCGCAAAAACTTCAGGCGATCGAGGCCGAGGCGCCCGACCAGCTGAAGATCATCCGAACCGTCACCGACCTGGACGCGGTGCTGGCCGCCCGGGCCGAGGGCAGCCGGATCACCGGCGGCATCCTGGGCATGGAGGGCGGTCACCCGCTGGAAGGTGACTTGGCGAACCTCGACCGGCTCTGGGACGAGGGCTACCGCCTGATGGGCCTACAACATTTCTTCGACAACGAGCTCGGCGGCTCGCTGCATGGGCAGGGCAACCTGGGGCTGACCGAGTTTGGCCGCACCGTTGTCGCCCGGCTGGAGGCGGAGGGCTGGATCATCGACCTGGCCCATTCCAGCCCGCAGGTGGTGCGCGATGTGATCGACATGACCAACGTGCCGCTGGTGGTCAGCCACACCGGCGTGCACAGCCATTGCGAGACCAAGCGCAACCTGCCGGACGCCTTGATGCGCGAGGTGGTGGCCTCGGGCGGGGTGATCGGCATCGGATACTGGGCCGATGTGACCTGCGACGACAGCCCGGCGGGCGTGGCCGCGACGATCAAGGCGGGGATTGCCGCTGTGGGCGAGGACGCGGTGTCCCTGGGGTCGGATTATGACGGGTCGGTCACCACCGGGTTCGACACCTCCGAACTGGCCGCCCTGACCCACGAGCTGATCGCGGTAGGGCTGACCGAGGCGCAGATCGCCAAGGTCATGGGCGGCAACATGATGCGGGTGTTGCGGGAGCGGCTGCCCAACTAGCATCTCTGCCAACTTGAGCCGAGGTTAAGCGACGGGGCGGCGCCCGACCTGGGTGGGCGCCCGCAAAGATCGAAGTGGGGCGAACGGACCGCCTCAACCGACACCATGGTTCTGGTTGATCTGTTGCAAGAGCGCCCTCCCGTGGGGATGAGAAAGGGACCGTCGCCCCAGTGGGGCGGTGAAAGCCCTTTCGAACGGGCGCCGCCCCGCTGCGCGGTGCGGGGTGTCATCTTCACCTTCGCGCAACAACGATTGAGGTAGGCCCTACCCCACCTCGCCTGCGACTTCCGACGCAAAAATCCGATCGATCATCTCCTGCGTACCGCGCGAGAACTCCAGCGGACATGGATAGGCCTCACCCTCATGGATCGCTCGCCCGAAGGCCTCGACCTGCAGCTCGTACTGCTGCGCGGTGGTGAACCGCTCCCGGGTGAAACGACCCTCCTTGGTGCGCAGCTCCACCTCGGCCTCACCGTAACTGCCCGCGTTGAAGGGCGCGGACAGACGCATGACCGCATCGCTGCCGTGAAACACCATTTCCTGGAACAGCGACATGCGCATGGACACGGTGAACTCGGCCCCGAACCCGTCGAAATCGGCGCTGACACGGCTGTAGGTATCGACGCGGTTTTCCCACCCGATCTTCGCGCGCACGGCCCAGGGCTCCTGCCCGGTGACGAACCGTGTGGCACCATAGGGATAGACGCCGATATCACGAATGGCACCGCCGCCGGTTTCCGGACGGTTACGAATGTTGCCCGGGTCGGCGGCATTGTTATAGGCGAAATGGCCCTGCACATGCACCAGATCGCCCAGAGTACCCGCCTGGTAGATCTCTCGCGCCCTCCGCCATTGCGGGTGATGCAGGATCATGTAGGCTTCGGCCGCCAGCAGCCCGGTCTCGTCGCGCAGGGCAATCAGGCTGTCGATCTCGGCCGTGCGCATGGCGATCGGCTTCTCGCAGAGCACATGTTTCCCCGCCCTCAGCGCCCGGCGCGTCCATTCGACATGCAGGGTGTTCGGGAGCGGGATGTAGACCGCGTCGATATCCGGGCGCGCGAGCAGCGCATCATAGTCGGTTTCGACCTCAAGATCCGGACAGAACGCCTTGAACGGGTCGGCCTTCTCTTCGGTCGATGTTCCCAGCGCCACCAGCTTCGCGCCTTGGGCTGCGTGGATCGCGGGCCCCATGTGCTGGAGCGCGAACTTCCCCGCCCCCAGAATGCCCCAGCGTGTCAGATGTGCCATTGTCCCCTCCCGACAGAAAACCCGCCCGCAGCATAGCCACGGGCGGGGTCAAATCAAACGGCGCACCCGATCAGGCGCTTTCCAGCAGCCCCCGTTCGGCGGCCAATTGCTGCATGCGTTTCTGCAGTTTCTCAAATGCGCGCACCTCGATCTGACGGATGCGTTCGCGGCTCACGCCATAGACCTCGGACAGGTCCTCCAGCGTGACCGGCTTGTCCTCCAACCGGCGGCGGGTCAGGATGTCGGCCTCGCGTTCGTTCAGCACATCCATGGCAGCTGCCAGCATCTCGCGGCGCACGTCCAACTCGTTCTTTTCGGCATAGTCGCCGGCCTGGTCGGCGTCTTCATCCTCCAACCAGTCCTGCCACTGCATCGCGCCCTCACCATCGGCCGAGATGGTCGCGTTCAGCGACGCGTCCCCGCCCGACATGCGGCGGTTCATCGAAATGACTTCGTCCTCGGTCACATTGAGGTCGTTGGCAATGCGCTTGACGTTCTCGGGGCGCAGGTCGCCATCCTCCAGCGCGCCGATACGCGCCTTGGCCTTGCGCAGGTTGAAGAACAGCTTCTTCTGGGCGCTCGTCGTGCCCAGTTTCACCAGCGACCAGGACCGCAGAATATACTCCTGGATCGAGGCGCGGATCCACCACATGGCATAGGTCGCCAGGCGGAAGCCCTTTTCCGGGTCGAAGCGTTTCACCGCCTGCATCAGGCCCACATTGGCCTCGGATATCACCTCGGCCTGGGGCAGGCCGTAGCCGCGGTAGCCCATCGCGATCTTGGCGGCCAGGCGCAGGTGCGAATTCACCATCTGATGCGCCGCGTCGCGGTCCTGATGGTCAACCCAGCGCTTGGCCAGCATGTATTCCTCTTCCGGCTCCAGCATCGGGAACTTCCGAATGTCCTGAAGGTAGCGGTTCAGACCGCCTTCGGGTGTTGGGGCCGGCAGGTTCTTGTAATTGCTCATGAACTCTCCAAGGGTCTCACTGTCGTGCGCTCGAATGTTTCGAGGCTTAACATTCATATGGGGGCCCAACTCCCGTGTTCAAGGGGTCGGGGCCGAAAGTCCTTCACATTATGAACCTTCCTTCGGTGCGCCGAAAGGGCGGAAAGCCTGACCTCACGGCGTTGTGCGCAAGGTTTCAATCAGCACAGCCATGTCATTGGGCATTGGGGCGGCGAAACGCAGATCTTCGCCCGTAACCGGGTGGATAAAGCCCAGCGTGGCGGCATGCAGCGCCTGACGGGGGAAGGTGCGCGCAGCCTCCACGCCGCCCTCGCCCACCGCCTTCACGTTCAGCTTGCGCCGTCCACCATAGGTCTGATCGCCAATGAGCCCGTGGCCGGCGTGGGCCATGTGCACACGAATCTGGTGGGTGCGGCCGGTTTCCAGCCAGCATTCGACCAGGGTGGCCTGGGTCGGGTTGCCGAACCGATCCACCACCCGCGCGCGGGTGACCGCGTGACGCCCGCCGGTGAACAGCACCGCCTGACGCTGGCGGTCGGTCTTGTGACGCGCGAGCTGCGTGGTGATCTTGAGGATATTGCCCGGCTCAAAACTCACGCCCTTGACCCCGGCCAAACGCGGGTCGGCGTGGTCGGGCACACCATGCACCACCGCATGGTAATGGCGCTCGACCGTATGTTTCTCGAATTGGCTTGCCAGGCCCTGATGCGCGGCATCGGTCTTTGCCACCACCAACAGTCCCGAAGTGTCCTTGTCGATCCGGTGCACGATGCCCGGTCGCGCAACGCCACCTACCCCCGACAGATTGCCGCCGAAATGATGCAGCAGAGCATTCACCAACGTGCCCCCGGGCGATCCGGGTGCCGGGTGCACCACCATGCCCGCAGGCTTGTTCACCACGATCAGGTCGTCGTCCTCGAACAGGATCTCCAGCGGAATGTCCTCGGGGCCGATATGGCTTTCCTCGGCCTGGGGCACGGTGACCTCCAGCACATCGCCCTCGGTCACGCGGCCGCGTGGGTCGTCCATCACCTCGTCGCCCCGTGTCACCGCCCCGTCGGCGATGAGCTTGGCCAGGCGCGAGCGCGACAGGGCCGCTTCCTCTGGCACATCGCGGGCAATCGCCTTATCAAGGCGCTTGGGCGGGTTTTCCCCGATCACGATCTGAACCACGGCAGAGGGCTCTCTGGACATGAACGATACTCCGATTGAGGATCCCGGCACGCCGCCGCCCGGTCTGGACGGCACGGTTCGGTTCCTGAAGATCCTTGTCACCACGCTGACCGTGACGACCATTGTGGGTCTCATAGTGCTGATTTCGGTGATTGTCATGCGGGTTCAGGCGATGGATGCGCAAACGGGGGCCGTCACCTTCGAAGACCTGACCCTGCCCAACGGAGCCGCCGCCATCGGCTACACCAAAGGGCGCGACTGGCACGCGGTGGTGACCGATGATGACCGCATCCTGATCTATGACAGCGAAACCGGCGCGCTGCGCCAGGAAATCACCGTCGACACCATGCGCTAACCCGGCATTGACCGGACCTGATTCATTCTCCTTTAGGAGAGGCCGTGCAACCTTCCCGCACCCAGAACTCACGGAGGTTACACATGACATTCAAATCGATCCTGACCGGCGGCCTGCTTGCCAGCCTTGTCGCGACGACCGCTCAGGCCGCCAGCGTTGCCAGTAAGGCAGATGTGGACGGGGTGCGCGACGCGGCTTTCGCGGCGGTCGAAAGCATGGGAATGGAGGCCGCGATGGCCCATATGGGCGACCCATCAAACGGCATGCTGGACCTGGCGGGTGCCGGGCTGCACACCTTCGCCGTCACCCGCAACCACATCATCGTCTTCGACCATTCCGGCCAGACCGACAGCGGCATGGACCTGTCCGAATTCCTCATGCCGGATGGGCGGCCGATCACCACCTGGCTGGTGGATTGGGCCGAAGCCGGGCCGAACGGCGGTGGCGGCGTGATGGATTTCCCTCATCCGGGCACATCGGAGCCGGGCGAGGCCTATTTCACCTGCCGTTTCCTGACCGATGGCGACACGCTGCTGTGCGCCGGAGCCTGGAACATGACCGGTTGATCATCGGACATAGCTCGAGCACCCCCTGCGCACCTATCTTCCAATTTTGGGGGATGGTACCGACACCCCGGCTCGAACGGGGGACCTCTTGATCCACAATCAAGCGCTCTAACCTACTGAGCTATGTCGGCACGCTCGGGGGATGTACCCGGCCCGAACGGGGTTTGCAAGGGGTGGGGTTGAAAAAATCTCACCCCGCGCGTAAGCCCTGCGCATACCCCAGAAGGAGGCCATCATGGGCATCAACTCGCAAAGCGAAATCGCCGCAGACCTGCAGATCGGACCGACCGACCAGGGCATGGTGCGCATCTATGTCGCCGGTGGCGGGGTCGAGCTGCCGATGGATTTCGACCCCGAGGAAGCGATCGAAATCGCCGAAGAGATTCGCGCCGCCGCCCAGCAGGCGGAAGCCCTTCAGGCCAAGGGCAAGAAGTAACCCCGCGCCTGATCAGCGATGCACCTCGCCGGGGCCGATCAGCTCGAATCCGGTGATCTCGAATTCATAGAGTTCCGACCCGTCCGATGTCTCGGCCCGGGCAATCAGCTTGCCGTCAAGGTGAAATACCGCGTGGGCCGTGTGCAGCGCGCGGTAGCACCAGTCGCCGTCAGGATAGTAGTATTTGATCATCATCGTCCGCCCCTCCTCTAGGACGTTGGCCCGCTCAGCGCCGCCACGCCGGGGTCGCGCAAGGCGTGCAACCGTCGCGCCGCATGTTGGGCGAATTTCTGGATCAGCACCTTGCGCCGGGCGGGGGCCAGCTTGTCCTCCGCCCCCATGCGAATGATCTCGGCATCATAGGCATCGGCGATGATCAGCCCGGTGCCGTCCGGTAGCAATTCGGTGGGAAACTCCGCATCCACCGCCCAGAAGTAACGGTCGCACCATTCCAGATAGCCCTGCCACTTGTTGTCCGAGGTAAAATCCGCCCGCGAGGATTTGCATTCGATCACCCAGATCTCGCCCTTCGGCCCCAGCCCCATCACATCGACGCGCAGGCCGCGGGAGGGCACGAACTCCTCGATCGAGACAAAGCCATGGGCTGGCAGGTGGCGGGCGACGCCACGGGCCAGAAGTTGGCCGGGTTGGAGGGGGATTTCACTCATGAGAAAACATGAACAAGACGTGAACATAATGTCAAGCGGCCTGCCGAAAATCATGTCGCAAACGAGACAGTGCGACACGGGGAATCGCGCGAGCCTGCCTCTATGACCCGACGCTCCGCCCGAAAACTGCCTTCGCCCCCTGCCCCCACCGCGCATACTGGCCCGATCCGTGCCCCCTTCGCGCCGCAGCCGTCCCTGTCCGAGGCCCGCATTGCCGAGATCCACGACACCGCCCTGCGCGTGCTGGAAGAGCTGGGTATCAGCGTATTGGATGATGAAGCGCGGGGCGTGTTCCAGGCGGCGGGTGCCCGGGTCGAGGGCGACATGGTCTTCCTGGGTCGCGACATCGTGGCGGAAGCGCTGACCACCGCGCCGAAGAAGATCACCCTGGCGGCGCCAAACCCCGACCGCTCCGTGCCGCTTGAGCTTGGCCGCCTGGGCTACGGTCCCGGCGCGGGCTGCCCGAATGTGACCGACCGGGTGGGTGGGCGCCGCCCCGGCACGCTCAAGGATTTCGAAAACGCCCTGCGCCTGTGTCAGCATTTCGACGCGATCCAATTCCTCGGCCCCTGTTGCGAGCCACAGGATGTGCCCGCCGCCACACGCCACCTCGCCTTCCTGCGCGCGCAGCTTCAGCATTCAGACAAGGCGCCGTTCCTATTTGCGCGCGGACGCGCACAGGTAATGGAGGCGCTGGAGCTGCAGGCCAAGGCGCTGGGGCTGGATGACGCCACCTTCCGCGCCACGCCCCATTGCATGACGGTGATCAACACCAATTCGCCGCGCCTGCTGGACCGGCCCATGGGGCAAGGCATCCTGGATTTCGCTCGCATGGGGCAGCTGTCGATCATCACCCCCTTCTGCCTGGCGGGTGCGATGGCGCCGATCACCATCGAAGGCGCGCTGGTCCTGCAACATGCCGAAGCGCTGATGGGCATTACGCTCGCCCAGCTCGCCCGCCCCGGCGCGCCGGTGATCTACGGCGCCTTCGGGTCGAATGTGGACATGAGGTCCGGCGCGCCTGCCTTCGGCACACCGGAGCAGATCCGCATGACCCTGGCCTCCGGCCAGCTCGCGCGCCACATCGGACTGCCCTGGCGCTCGGCCGCGGGCACGGCAGCGAACCTGGCCGACGCCCAGGGCGCTGGCGAGACTCACATGGCGCTCTGGGCCACGCTTTTGGCAGGCGCGACCATGACCTTCCACGCCGCCGGGTGGCTGGAAGGCGGGCTGACCTTCGGGTTCGAGAAATTCCTGATCGACGTGGAGGCCCTGCAGATCCTGCAATCTCTCGCCATGCCGCCCGAAGACGGCACCGACGTGCTGGCCTGGGAGGCCCTGGCGGATGTGCCCCCCGGCGGGCATTTCTTTGCTACCGAGCACACGATGGCGCGCTTTCGCGACGCCTTCCACCCGCCCCTGGTGGCGGATCTGTCCAACCACGGCACCTGGTCGGCGGCAGGCGGGTTGGACACGGAAACCCGCGCCACCGCCCTGTGGCAGCAGATCGTCGCTGAGGCCGCGCCGCCCGACGGGGCCGAGGCCCGGGTCGCGCGCATTGCCGAGGATATCGCACGGATCGAGGCACGCGGCGGCACGCCGATCCTGGATTGAGCCCCGAACCGCTACCCCTTGCAGCCAGCCCCCCGACCGCCTATCTACGGCTCTGGCGGTTCTGCCCTTCTCGTCACCATGAGGTAAAATTCCGGTGGCCTTAAGCAATTCCGAGGGAGCTGGCTCTGTCATGGCCGTGGCCACGTTACCCGGCACCCACCTGTATATACAGGTCCTCGGGAATTCAGACCTCGACGGCTGCGTGCGGTTCCGCCACTTTTACATCCACACATGTCTTTGGGAGGGGACGGATGTTTTCACGTGATCAGTTGAGCTATGAGGCGCTGCCGCTGCCCGACCGGGCCGATCTGACGGATGCCGAGATGCTGGAAGCCGTGCAGGGTTTCTATGACCAGATGCGGCGGCGCCATACGGTGCGCGATTTCTCGTCCCGCCCAGTGGCGCGCAAGGTGATCGAGGCGGCCATTCGCACTGCGGGCACCGCGCCTTCGGGGGCCAATCACCAGCCCTGGAGCTTTGTTGCCATCGCCAACCCGGCCTTGAAATCGCGCATCCGCGCAGAGGCCGAGGAGGAAGAGCGCCGCTTCTACGCCGGTGGCGCGGGCGACGAATGGCTGAAGGCATTGGAACCCATCGGCACCAACGAGGACAAGCCGCACCTGGAAATCGCCCCCTGGCTGATCGTGATCTTCGCCCAACGCTGGGGTGAGTTCGACGATGGCACGCGGTTCAAGAACTACTATGTGCCCGAAAGCGTGGGTATCGCGACCGGGTTTCTGATCGCCGCCCTGCACCAGGCCGGGCTGGTCAGCCTGACCCATACGCCGAACCCGATGAAGTTCCTGAACGAGGCGCTGGGGCGGCCTGCCTCCGAGAAACCGGTAATGATCCTGGCCGTGGGCCATCCCGCCGAAGATGCCAAGGTGCCCGCCGTTGCCAAGCTGAAGAAACCGCTGGACGACATCCTGACCGTGTTGGAGTGAGCCGCTAAACCGAAAACGCCCCACCGATCCGGCGGGGCGTTTTTCGTTGGATGGGACCGGGCTCAGCGGCGGTGCAGATGACCCCGACTCACCGGACCCTGACGCGGATGCCCCTTGGCCGTGGCCTCGACCCGCACCGGAATGTCGGTCGCTACTGGCGCGCGCGTACCCCGCGTGGGCGTATCGTCCTTCGCCTCCATCCGCATGATCGAGATCGCGAATTGCACGCCCGAGAAGATGATGCCGTTGAACATGAACAGCATGATCACTGCCACCACTCCCATGTCCGAGGTCGAGATCAGGTGCCACAGGTTGCCCACATTGGCCCAGAGCAGCAGCGCCACGAAGACCGCCGACAGGGCGAAGCCGATCAGAACCTGACGGATGTAGAGGCGCACAAGCTTGGGCATGGGACACTCCCGGTTTGGAATCACTCTATTCAGCCTAGCGCATATGCGGGTGAAGGAAAGGGGCACCATGTCACATCTGCGTATGCGGGCGGACATGCCACCGACTTGACCCAGACTTGACCTATGTCGTGGAAGACCCACTCTGCCCGCCGCATGATGCGCGCGACTCACAGATCCCGGAGCCCGACATGACCCTGCCCCGCCTCACCGCCCTGATTGCCCTGATCGCCGCCCCCGCCCTGGCCGAACCCGTGGTCCTGACCGACGAAGCTGCCTTCCGCGCCTATGCCGTCGACCGCCCGATGGGCTTCGGCATCGGCGACCAGGTGATCCACGCCGACGGCACCGTCACCGGCGAGGTCTACGGCCCCGGCAAGTTCACCGGCACCTGGGCATGGCGCGAAGGCTTCTACTGCCGCGTGCTGGACATGGGCGGCGAAGTCACGCCCGAGGACTGCATGGTGGTGCAGAAGGTCGACGAGGAAACCATGCGCATGGTGCGGGAGCGTGGTGAGGGGCGGACGTATGAGTTTACGTTCAAGTAGGCCCTCGGACTAGAGGCTGCGCTAGCCCATAAACACATAGGAAAAAGGGGCGTCAATTGACGCCCCTTTACTGGTCAAAGCTTCTATCAGTTGCCCCAAAGCCAGCTCAACCAGGACAGGTTGATCGAGACCTTGATACGGATGCTTCCGCCTTTAAGACCACTGGCTTCGAGAAGCAGGGATGCAGACATCGCAGTCCTCCTATCTCACCTGCGTGGGGGTCCCTTACAGTAGGCGGCACCACGCAACAGGCCAGCTTGCCGCGATGTCGTTTTCAAGTCATCTGATGCTCGCGGCCAGCCCCGACTATTCCGGTGAACTCCGAAACGTGTAGGATTTCAGGTTCTTGGGAAGAATATGGGAGCGTGAAGTGAGTTTTCAACGCGCAATCAGAAAGAACTGTGCACGCGTTGCTCGTGGCAGCTCCCACCGTGACTTGCCTCAGAACGCCTCGGGCTTCGCTTCGCGCGCCATGTGGTCCAGAACGGCATTGGCAAACTTGGCCTCGTCCCCTTCCGGGAAGAAGGCCTTGGCCACGTCGACGAACTCGACGATCACCACCTTGGGCGGGGTCGCGCTCTGCATCAGCTCGGCACCGGCGGCGCGGAAGAGCGCGCGCAGGGTCGGGTCGATGCGGGCGATCGGCCATTTCGCCACCAGCGCGCGGTCGGTCGCCTGGTCGATGGCCGCCTGGTGGTTCACCGCGTCCTCGATCAGCTTGCGAAACAGCGGCGTGTCGCCTTCGGCCATGGTGTGGGTGTCGAATTCCTCGCCAAAGCGGTGATCTTCGAACTCCACCCGCACCCGGTCCACGGTCTGGCCGGTCTGCTCCATCTGATAGAGCGCCTGCACGGCAAAGAGCCGCGCGGCCGATTTCATCTGACGTTTCTGGTTGCCGGACAGGGTCATGCGCTGGGTGTATCCTTCATCTCGCCCGCCAGCTTGTAGGTCTCGGGCAGGGTCTTGAAACCGATCCCCTTGCTGGCGCCGGCCCATTTGCGCGAAAGCGCGACCAGATGCAAGGCCGCAGCGGCCGCGCCGCCCCCTTTGTTCTGGTCGTTCACGTCGGCGCGGACCTCGGCCTGGGGGCGATTTTCGACGGTCAGGATGCCGTTGCCGATACACAGCCCCTGCAGCCCCATCAGCTGGATCGCGCGGGAGCTGTCGTTACAGACGGTGTCATAATGCGTGGTCTCGCCACGGATGACACAGCCCAGGGCGACATAGCCGTCGAAGTTCGACAGGCGGTCGGCCATGGCGATGGCAGTAGGCACTTCCAGCGCGCCGGGCACTTCGACAATGTCCCAAGTGCCGCCAACGGCCTCGATTTCGGCCTTGGCACCGGCGACCAGGTTGTCGGCAATGTCCTTGTAGTAAGGGGCGACGACGATCAGGATCTTGACCGGCTTGTCAAAGCTCGGGCGGTCCAGAATGTAATGCTGTTCAGCGGTGGCCATGGTTATTCTCCGTAAATCGGACGGGTGCCCGTGATGTTCAGCCCATAGGCGTCAAGGCCCACGTATTGCGTGTCCGGGCTGTCGGTCAGCAGCACCATGTCATGCAGCCCCATCGAGCTCAGGATCTGCGCGCCCAGGCCGGTGTGGCGAATGGTGCGGGGTCCCTCTTCCTCGTCGTCATGCAGGGTCTTGCGCGGCTCGCGGAACAGGCAGACCACGCCGCGACCTTCGCGGGCAATGAGCTCCATCGCGTGGGACAGTTCACCGGCCGGTTTCGGGCCCAGGCCGAGCAGGTCCGAGGCGGCGGTCAGCGCGTGGGTGCGCACCAGCACCGGTTCCGGCGTGGTGATGTCGCCCTTGATCATCACCACATGTTCGATGCCGTGGATCTGATCGGTAAAGAGGCGCATTTCCCAATCGCCGCCGAATTCGCTGGTCACCGTCTCGCGCGAGGTCTCGCGCACCAGGTTGTCGTGGCGACGGCGGTAGGCGATCAGATCGGAAATCGTGCCGATCTTCATGTCGTGAGTCTTGGCGAACTCCACCAGGTCGGGCAGACGCGCCATGGTGCCGTCGTCCTTCATGATCTCGCAGATCACGCCGGAGGGGTGACGGCCCGCCAGTCGGCTAATGTCCACCGCAGCCTCGGTATGGCCGGCACGCACCAGCACGCCGCCGTTGCGCGCGCGCAGCGGGAAGACATGGCCTGGGGTTGCGATCTCGGCGGGGCCGGTGTTGTCGCCGATGGCAGTGGCCACGGTCAGGGCACGGTCGGCGGCAGAGATGCCGGTGGACACGCCCTCGCGCGCCTCGATCGACACGGTAAAGGCAGTCTCATGCCGGGACGAGTTGTGCACGGCCATCATCGGCAGACCCAGCTCGGCCACCCGGTCGGCGGTCAGCGGCAGGCAGATCAGGCCACGGCCATGGGTGGCCATGAAGTTGATCACCTCGGGCGTCGCGGCATCGGCGGGGATGACCAGATCGCCTTCGTTCTCGCGGTCCTCGTGGTCGACCAGGATATACATGCGGCCCTGGCGGGCCTCCTCGATGATTTCCTCCGCCGAGGCGATGGCGGCGGAAAGCCCGGCTTCGACCGGACCCGGCGTTTCATAAGTGGTGCTGTCAGCCATGATTTGTCCCTTGTGGCCCCAGACGAGGGGTGCGCGGTGGTGCAGACTGTCAGATACCGCAGGCGCGCGCCTGATACCAGTGCCCAAAACGACAGGCTGGCGTGCAGATACGCACGGTCACTGGGGATCAATGCGCCCGAGCGGGGCCGGATGGCCCCGCGAGAGATCAAGCGGGCGCGGAACGCGCCCTCCTCTAGGTAATAATTAGAACTGCCAGGTCGCGGGGATGAACTCGAACACATCACCGCGCGGTTTCACGTGCCCCACCCCCGGGAAGGGGAAGTGATAGCCCAGCACCGCAATCCGATCGGCTGACGCCATGTCCAAGATTTTGCGCCGTGTTGCCGCCGTGCGCTCGCCGTCATGGTCGAAACTGTTGTACCAGTCGGGCTTTGCGAAGTTCATCCAGGGGTTCGACATCGCATCCCCCAGCGCCATCAGCTGCTGCCCGCCGCTCTCCACGACCAGGGACATGTGCCCCGGCGTATGGCCGGGCGTGGCCACCAGCCGCAGCCCCGGCGCGACCTCGTGCCCGTCCTGGGCCAGGGTCCATTCCAGGCCATCCGCCTGCAGGGAGTTCACCGCCCCCACCACGAACTGCTGCTCGGCGGGTCCAACCCGGTCGACCAACCCGTCCTGCATCCACCAGTCATATTCATGGGTGCCGATGATGTATTCGGCATCCGGGAAGATCGGCTCATCAAAGTCGTCGCGAATGCCCCAGATGTGATCCGGGTGCGCATGGGTAATGACCACATGGGTAATGCCCATCGGGTCGATCCCGGCGGCCTCCAGATTCTCCATCAACCGCCCCGCCGTGTCGATCCAGCGCGTGCCCGAGCCAACATCCACCAGCACCTTCGCCTCGCCCAACTCGACATAGAGGTGGTTGGTGTGGCTGTAGCCCGCCTCCGGGTCCAGATAATGCTCGGCCAGGAAGGCCAGGCGGTCTTCCTCGCTCGCATTGATCGCCTGCCCCGACATGGGGATCGAGAAATAGCCGTCCGACACGATCGTCACCTGCGCCTCACCCAGAGTGAAACGGAACTGGGTTGCATTGCCGCCGCCGGGCGGGGTCAGCACCGCGGCACGCGCAGCGGCGGGCATGGCAAAGGCGGGTGCGGCGGCGGCCAGGCGCAAGAGGTCGCGGCGGGTGGGTTTCAGCAGGCTCATCGGGGTCTCCTCATCCGGTTGAGCCAATCATATGCGAATTCGAGAATGCGACAAGAGCGCGCAGACTATGGGCCGAAAATTGCCTCCGAGGGCAGGAAGCCGCCCAGCCGCCCGGCCTCGGCCCACTCCGCCTCCAACGCCGTGTCGCCGATCACCACGACACCGTCCCCGGGCAGGCCCCGCGACGCGGTCAGAGCATGCACTTTCGCGCGAACCTTCCCCCAGCTGTCACGCAGGTCCGGCGCACGCTCAGCCGCATCAATAACGCCATTCAAGCGATTGAATTCAGATACATTCACTGGCGCATGCAGCATCGCCAAACGCCCGCAACGCTTGATCTCGGCAAGCGTTTGCGCCCGCCCCTCTGGGATGGTCACGACCCGCGGCCCGACCCTCAGCGCATTCGAGGAAAACAGCAGCGCCACGATATCGCGCCCATTCGCCGCCCGGATCGAGGCATAGGATTTGTAATCGATCCCCAGCTCCTTGGCGCGGCGAATGCGCAGGCGCACCACTTCGATGGGTAGCTGCGGCAGTAGCTCACGCCGCGCCCGGCGCCAGGCATAGCGCCGCCAGCCCGAGCCGCCCTCAAGGGTCGGCCCGTTGTTATGGCCGATCCCGCTCACGAATACTCCGCCAGCCGCGCGACGTAGCGCGCGAGCGTATCGATTTCCAGGTTGATCCGGTCACCGACCTTGGCCGCGCCCCAGTTGGTCACGTCTTTGGTGTGCGAGATCAGGTTCACCCCGAACGTGTCGCCATTCACTTCGTTCACCGTCAGCGAAGTGCCGTTCAGCGCGACCGAGCCCTTGGGCGCAATGAACTTCGCCAGTTCCGAGGGCGCCTTGAAAGTCACACGGGTCGAATCCCCCTCGCCGTGCATCTCGACGATCTCGGCCACGCCATCCACGTGGCCGGACACGATGTGACCGCCCAACTCGTCGCCCACTTTCAGCGCGCGTTCCAGGTTCACCGCGTGGCCGACCTCCCAGTCGCCCAGATTGGTCTTGGACACGGTTTCTGCCGAGATATCAACCTCGTACCAGCCATCGCCCAGGGTCACGACCGTCAGGCACACCCCGTCCGAGGCGATCGACGCCCCCAGGTCGATCCCCGCCACGTCATAAGCAGTTTCGATACGCGCGCGCAGGTCGCCCGCCTTTTCCAGCGCCGCAATGCGGCCCACGTCGGTGATGATCCCGGTGAACATGGTCTCTCCTTCAAGGGTCGGGCAGATATCCGGGTGAAAATGCCCCTGCCCGGCCCCACGTGCAACCCTTCCTTAACGGCCCGGACGTCAGACTGTCGGCGGAACAGACCTCAAACCGGCATCAAAGAGCCACAAAATGGCCTTCTGCCCATGTTTTAACCACGTTTGACGTGACATGAGGTGTATTTACGCGCAAAAGAAGGCGCGCGCCACAGGGAGACGATGAGGGTAGAACTGGCGGAGTTTGGGACGATCGGGATGCAGCAGATTACGGGTCAGAACCGGCGGTTCCTTTTTCTGCAGGGGCCGCATGGGCCGTTCTTCTGGCGGCTCGGTAAGATTCTGCGCGCGGCAGGTGCCGAGGTTTGGCGCGTCGGCTTCAATCGCGGCGATGAAGCTTTCTGGTTTGATGACGCAAGCTATCTCCCTTTCACTGAAGCGCAGGAGGTCTGGCCAGACCGCTTCCGGGCCCTGCTGGACACCAACAACATCACTGATATCGCGCTCTATGGTGACGTACGCAAGATCCACGCCCAGGCCATTGAAATCGCGCAAAAAAACGACATCCGCATTCACGTGTTCGAAGAAGGATATCTTCGCCCCTACTGGGTGACCTACGAGCGCGGCGGATCGAATGGCAATTCGCGCCTGATGGAGTTCTCGGTCGAGCACATGCAGCATGTTCTTGCCGATGCCGAGCTGGATGTGCCCGAAGCGCCCGCCCATTGGGGCGACATGCGTCAGCACGTATTCTACGGCGCGCTCTACCACTGGTTTGTCATGTTCCGAAACCAGCGTTACGCGGGCTTCCGCCCCCACCGCGACCTGTCGGTGGGAAAGGAGTTCCTGCTGTACCTGAAACGCCTGATGCTGATGCCCGCCCTGGCCGCCAACCGCATCGCCGCGACCCAGCGTATCAAGCATGGCGGCTTTCCCTATCACTTGGCGCTATTGCAGCTGGAACATGATTCCAGTTTTCAGGAACACAGCCCGTTTTCCACCATGACCGAGTTTCTCTCGCTGGTGATGGAGGGGTTTCGTGACGGTGCTCCTCCGCATCATCACTTGGTGTTCAAGGCCCACCCACTGGAGGATGGACGGGTAAATTTGCGGCATGAAATCATACGCTTGGCGGAGGAATTTCAAGTTTCCGGTCGGGTGCATTACGTACGTGGGGGCAAGCTCGCCCAGCTTCTGGATCACGCACGCAGCTCGGTCACCGTGAACTCCACCGCAGGCCAGCAGGTGTTGTGGCGTGGCCAGCCGATCAAGGTTTTCGGCGATGCGGTCTATGCCAAGCCCGACTTCGTCTCGACCCAACCACTTGCGGAATTCTTCGCGCATCCGACCCGGCCCGACAGCCGCGCCTATCGCGACTATCGGCATTATCTGCTGGAAACCAGCCAGGTGGCGGGCGGTTATTACTCCTCCCGCGGACGGCGCCAGTTGTTGAGACAGGTTGTCGACATGATGCTGGCCGCCGATGATCCCTATGACGCTCTGGCGCGCGGTACCGCGGCGCCGCGGCAACAGTTGCGCGTGGTCACCTGAGCGGTCGAATCGGTGCTGGATTTCCCCTGCAAACCTGCGTAGGTTAACAAAAAACAAAAGCAGGCAGATCTCCAGCAAAGGAGCGAGCAGTGAACAGTACTGGCAAAATCTGGGCCCACAACCTGGCTCGTGGTGTGGTCCTTTCGGCGCTTGTCGCCGGTGTGGCGGCCTGTGGCCTGCCCCGGGTCGGCCCGAACAAAGCCGAAATCTTCGCAGGGTCGGTGCAGAAGCAAGGCGACGCTTTCATTGTGTCGGTTGACGACCGGGTGGCGCGCGCCACCGCCGTGGTCCCGGCGCTTGGCTTCTCGGACGCCTTCAAGAACGCAGGCTCGGTGGGATCGGACACGATCCATGCGGGCGACGTGTTGGGCGTGACGGTCTGGGAGAACGTCGAGGACGGCATCCTGGCCACCGCAGGCGCCCCCGCCGGACTGGAAGAAGTACAGGTGGACGGCGCCGGTTACATCTTCATCCCCTATGCCGGCCGCATCCGCGCCGCAGGCAACAGCCCCGAAGCGATCCGCCGCATCATTACCGAGAAACTGGAAAGCCAGACCCCTGACCCGCAGGTGCAGGTGCGCCGCATGGCGGGCGATGGTTCGACCGTGTCAATCACCGGGGCCGTGGGCGGCCAGGGCGTCTATGCCATCGAACGCCCGACCCGCACGCTGAACGCGATGCTGGCCCGCGCGGGCGGTGTGTCGATCGAGCCTGAAATTGCCCGCGTGAAGATCATCCGCGGCAACCAGACCGGCGAAATCTGGTTCGAGGACCTGTTCGAACATCCTGAATTCGACATCGCCCTGCGCGGCGGCGACCGCATCCTGGTCGAGGAAGACACCCGCGCCTTTACCGCGCTCGGCGCCACCGGCTCGCAAAGCCGCGTTGGGTTCGAGACCCAGACCCTTTCGGCCATCGAAGCCATCGCCACCGTGGGCGGCCTGCAGAGCCAGACCGCCGACCCGACTGGTGTCTTCGTCTTCCGCAACGAACCGGCTGAAATCGCCAACGAGGTTCTGGGCCGCAGCGACCTGATCGGCGCGCAGCGCATGGTCTATGTGCTGAACCTGACCGAGCCCAACGGCATGTTCAATGCCCGCGATTTCGTCATTCGCGACGGCGACACCGTCTATGTGACCGAGGCGCCCTATGTGCAGTGGACCAAGGTGCTGACCGCCGTGACCTCGACCATCAGCGGGGCCGACACGCTGTCCAGCCTGGGCCAGAACTGACGGCATGACGCCCGATACGAACAACCCGGCCGCCGGGGGGGAAACCCCTCGGCGGCTTTGCGTTTACAACGGCGGCTTTCTGAGCCAGGGCCGGGTGCGGCGCATTCTGGAGTTGTCCTGTTGGGACATCTCTCTGGGCCTGCCAGGCGAAGACGACTGGGTCGGCACATGGGGCAAGAGCCCAACCTCCGGCCGTGGTGAGGCGGTGGCCGCAAAACGCGATGCGCCGGTGCTGCGGGTGGAAGACGCCCTGCTGCGCTCTGTCCTGC
This sequence comes from Aliiroseovarius sp., assembly GCF_965228805.1. Classification (NCBI taxonomy): domain Bacteria; kingdom Pseudomonadati; phylum Pseudomonadota; class Alphaproteobacteria; order Rhodobacterales; family Paracoccaceae; genus Aliiroseovarius; species Aliiroseovarius sp. The sequence continues at coordinate 3,482,456 of NZ_CBDDIE010000003.1, forward strand.
CCGGCCGTGGGGGCGAGCCGCCCCTGGGGCTTCTGCTTGATGATATGGGCGTGCATTTCGATAGCTCCACACCCTCGCGGCTGGAACGCATCCTGGCCACGGACCCACTGGATGATGGCGCGCTGTTGAACCGCGCGCGCGATGCGATTGCCCGCATGCAATCCGCGCACCTGTCCAAGTACAACGCCTTCGACCCTACCCTGCCGATCCCGCATCAGGACGTGCCCCACGTGGTGGTGATCGACCAAACTAGGGGCGATGCCTCGATCGAACACGCGGGCGCCCGGGCCAGCACCTTTCGCGAGATGCTGGTCTTTGCGCAGGAGGAAAACCCCGGCGCGAATGTACTGATCAAGACCCACCCCGAGACAGAGGCAGGCCATCGCGCAGGGCACTATGGCCCGGAGGATGAGACCTCGAATGTGCACCTGCTGACTGATCCCGTCAGCCCCTGGAACCTCTTTGCCGGTGCCCAGGCGGTGTATACCGTCAGTTCCGGCATGGGGTTCGAGGCAATCCTGGCGGGCCATCGGCCGCGCGTCTTCGGCCAGCCCTTCTATGCCGGCTGGGGGCTCACCCAGGACGAGAACCCGGTGGCGCGGCGCGAACGGAAATTGACCCGCGCGCAACTGTTTGCGGGCGCCATGATGCTTTATCCGAGCTGGTACGATCCCTACCGTGACCTGCTCTGTCGGATCGAAGAGGTGCTGGACACGCTGGACGCACGCGCACGGGCCTGGCGGGAGGATCGGCAGGGCTATGTCGCTTCCGGCATGCGGCTGTGGAAACGAAAGCCGCTCAATGGGGTCTTCGGCTCGGTAAAACCGCTGGTATTCGAAGATGACCCGGCGCGCGCCGCTGCCAAGGCGCAGGAAACCGGGCGTCAGAAGATCGCCTGGGCGGGCAAGGCTGAAGGCAACATGATCCGGGTCGAGGACGGCTTCCTACGCTCACGCGGGCTGGGGGCGGAACTGGTGCCGCCGCTCAGCCTCGTGCGCGATGACCTGGGGATTTACTACGACCCCGCCCGCGAAAGCCGCTTGGAGCGGCTGATCAATGCTGCCCCCACCCTGCCCGACCCCGCGATCCGCCGGGCCGAGCACTTGATCCGAAAGGTCACCGAAACGGGCCTGTCGAAATACAATCTGGATCGCCCCATGCCCGACCTGCCTGAGGGGCATCGCATTCTGGTGCCCGGCCAAGTGGAGGATGACGCCTCGATCCGGCAGGGCTGTTCGGAGGTCGCGACCAACCTTGGGCTGCTGGAACGCGCACGCGCAGAGAACCCTAATGCGGTGATCATCTACAAGCCCCATCCGGATGTGGAAGCCGGCCTGCGCGCGGGTCGCGTGGACCCGGTACGCGCTGCCGAACTGGCGGATGTGGTGGCGGATGAGGCCGACGCCATGGCGCTGGTGGAAGCCTGTGACGAAGTCTGGACGCTGACCTCGCTGATGGGGTTCGAGGCGCTCCTGCGCGGTAAACCGGTGACCTGCCTTGGCACGCCATTCTATGCAGGCTGGGGGCTGACAACGGACTTGGCTGACATTCCCGACAGACGCGAGGCACGGGTCACCTTGGAGCAGCTGACCCATGCTGTCCTGGTTGACTACCCGCGCTATTTCGATCCGGTGACGGGAACAGCCTGTCCGGTCGAAGTCATAGTTGAGCGGCTGGCCGCGGGCGACCTGCCGCATCCGGGGCGGTTCAACCGTGTGCTGTCGAAACTGCAGGGGCTCTTTGCCAGCCAGGCGCATCGATGGCGATAGGAATAAGAATTTTCAGAAAATTCTTGGCAAATTCCTTCAGAAGGAATTTGGTGCCCGCCGCCAGCGGTGCAGCACATCTCCACCCAAGTCGCGCGTTTCCACCAGGGTGAACCGTGGCGCCTCAGCCAGGCGGTCCACACCCATCGCCGCGAGCGAGGGCCGCCCCTCGGCCCCCAGCGCCACACCGGCGGTAAAGCCGATCAGCTCATCCACAAGCCCGGCGTTCAGGAGCGAGGCTGCCAGCGCTCCACCCCCTTCGCAGAAAACGCGCGTCAGGCCCTTGGCGCCAAGCGCTTGCAGCACCGACACGGGGTCGAGTTGCCCCTGGGCTACGCCGACTTCCAGCGTTTCGGCCCCCATGCCCTGCCAGGCCGACACCAGCCCGGGATCGGCGCGGCCGGAGTGGCAGAGCCAAACGGGCACCTCTTTCGCCGTGCGCGCCAGCTGGCTGTCCAGCGGCAGGTCGAGATGACGCGAGAGCACCACGCGTACCGGTTGGCGGCCTACCCCCAGCCCCCGCACGGTCAGCGAGGGATCGTCGTCGCGCGCCGTGCCGCCGCCCACCATGACCGCGTCATGGCGCGCGCGCAGGGCATGCACATACCGGCGCGCTTCCGGACCCGTAATCCACTGGCTTTCGCCGGTGGCGGTGGCAATACGCCCATCGAAGGAGTTGGCGAGTTTCAGGGTGACAAAGGGCCGCCCTTCGGTGATGCGGCTGAGAAACCCCGCATGATCGCATGCGGCCTCGTCTCGCAAGATGCCCGTTTCCACCGTGATGTCGGCATCGCGCAGCATGGTTAACCCGCCGCCATTGACCCGCGGATCGGGATCCTCCAGCGCCACGACGACCCGGGTCACACCGGCGTCGATCAGCGCCTGGGCGCAGGGCGGGGTCTTGCCGAAATGCGCGCAGGGCTCAAGCGTGACATAGGCCGTCGCACCACGCGCGCCGCCCGCCCGTTCACGCGCCTGGGTCAGCGCCACGACCTCACCATGAGGCCGCCCGCCCGGCTGGGTCCAGCCGCGCCCGATGACGCGCCCATCACGTACCAGAACGCAGCCCACCGCCGGGTTGGGCCAGCAATTGCCCTGCCCGCGCCGTCCAAGGGACAGCGCGAGGCGCATGTAGCGGGTGTCAGAAAGGCTCACTCGTCTTCGTGGCTCACGTTCGGGCGCAGCTCCGACACGAACTTGTCGAAGTCATCCGCCGCCTGGAAATTCTTGTAGACGCTTGCAAAGCGCACATATGCCACGGTGTCGATCCGAGCCAGGCTTTCCATCGTGATCTCGCCAATGGTCTTGGAGGGAATATCGGTCTCGCCCATGCTTTCCAGCCTGCGCACGATGCCCGAGATCATCTGGTCAATGCGCTCCGGCTCCACCGGCCGTTTCTGCAACGAAATGCGAATTGAGCGTTCCAGCTTCTCGCGGTCGAAATCCTCGCGCCGACCATTCGACTTGATCACCACCAGGTCGCGCAGCTGCACCCGTTCATAGGTGGTGAAGCGCCCGCCACAGGCCGGACAGAAACGCCGCCTGCGAATGGCCACGTGATCCTCGGCGGGACGCGAATCCTTCACCTGGGTGTCGATATTACCGCAAAACGGGCAGCGCATGGGCGTCCCCCTCTCTTTTCTGTACCGATTGCCTCTTCATATCGGGTCTGATGCCCGAGTTATCCACAGGCACTATAGGAGGGAACCTAGGTCTTGTGTAGGGGGTAATCCTCTCCCCCAGATGAAGATTTTCCGACTGTCCAGTGGGAAAGGGGCGCATTCGGTCCCCTAAGGTCATACAGTGGTCAGAACGGCAGCCACCTGGCGACTGTGCGGGCGGTCACGGTGTTCGAACAGATAAACCCCCTGCCAGGTCCCCAGCGCCAGCCGTCCGTCCAGCACCGGAACGCTCAGAGACACCGGCATCATCGCCGCCTTGATATGGGCGGGCATGTCATCGGGGCCCTCATAGGTATGGGTTAGATAGGACATCGACGGATCGGTGGTCGGCGGCACCAGCCGGTGAAAGAAGTTACGCAGGTCGGTCTGCACCTCGGGGTCGGCGTTTTCCTGAATCAGCAGCGAGCAGGACGTGTGGCGCACGAAGAGCGTCAGCAGACCGTCACGCAATCCCTGCCCCTCTATCCAACTGCTCACCTCGCGGGTGAACTCATAAAGCCCCTGCCCCCGGGTCTGGATCGTGAAGGTGGTCATTTAGCCCTCCGGCTCCAGCGCACCGCGATAGCGGATCATCAACCCGATCCCGGGCAGCACGCCCGAGACATCGAAATGAAACCGCCCGTCCTTGGCAAACTCATAGGTCTCGCCTCGTGGCAGCAGAAAACTTGGCACCGGCAGGCCCAGAACGGACATGCCCACCACCGTGACATACAGTTGCTCGTCTTCAGCCGAAAGGGTCATGCGCAGGGTGAAAAGGCCCAGCCGCTCGACCAGCACGCGCTCGTCCAGAGACGTCCAGAGGGTTGATCGCGTCACATGGCTGCCGAACTCCCGCGTCCAGATCGCCCCCTGTTCGGTGGGCGTCAGGGTCACCGTGACCGGCACCGCACCCCCGGCATTGGGGTAGCCTGCCAGCATGCAGATCAGCCGGGCCAGCGGGTGCCGCCCCCGATCAATCTGCGCCTGTCCGATATAACGGCACGGACCGGTGAGATCATGAAAGGCCTCAACTTCGGGGGCCACATCCAGATCACAGGCGCGTACCACACGCAGATAGGGGTCCATCAATACCCTCCCTCAAGGAACCGCGCGCGCAGCGCTGCGTCCGGCACCAGACAGCTGTCGTGCCGACCGAACAGGCGATAGCGGTTGCGTGCAATGGTTAGGTAAAGTGGCGTTTTCGGCCAGCGCCGCATCCACAGGATCACCGCGCAGAGCCGCCAGGGCCAGCCAATTTCCCGCATCGCGGCGGCGAAGGCATCCGCATGGGTGAACAGCCGCCCCCGGGCGAACACCAGATTGGTTTCGAAATCATCGCGCGGCAAACCCAACTCGTCATAGAGCGCCTGTCCCAGCGGCGACTGCGCAATGACGAAACGAAACCGCTGCGCCCGGTCCCGGTGCAGCACGAAACGGAAGAACCGTGAACAGAGCACACAATCGCCGTCAAAGACGACAACAGGGGCCGCGTTATGCTGACAGAGCCGTGCAACCTCTGTGGTGCTGTCCTTCACGAAAAGATCCGCTCGCCCATCTGGTCGATGAAGCTCTGCGCCTTGCGCAGGGTGATCTCGCGCGCCTCATCCTCGGAACTGACCACATCGGCGCGCACCATCTGATGGCTGCGCAGCATCCCACCCACATCCTTTTCGATTCGCGCATTCACACGGTAACCACCAGCCTCGCGCACCGGTTCAGGGTAGATGCGGAACCCCTCGTAGAGCTCCGGCTTGACCTCTTTCCCGGCGCCCGCGCCCTTGCCCCCGAAGAGTTTGCCAAAGAGTGACATGTCTTTCCCCAATCTGTTGGACCTCTTCAATGTGCCGGGCGTGGCCCGGGGGCGCAAGCGGCGAAACCCGGCCTGTGGAGGTATGCTCACGGGATCGTCACCGAAGGCGCACCCGCCCGCGTGGTAAAATCACGCCCAATTGGGAGGATCGACATGACACGTATGACAGCCAAGGATTTCGACCAGGAACTTCTGGACCTTTACGACTACTACGCGCACGGGATCATCACGAAACGCGAGTTCCTCGACAAGGCCGGGCGCTTTGCCGTGGGGAGCGTGACCGCCGCGATGCTTCTGAACATGCTCAGCCCGGATTACGCGCTGGCCGAGCAGGTCTCGTTCAACGACCCCGACATCCTGCCGGAATATGTGACCTACCCCTCGCCCAACGGCCATGGCGACGTGCGCGCCTATCAGGTGAAGCCCGCCGAGGCCACCGGCCCCCTGCCCGCCGTGCTGGTGGTACATGAGAACCGCGGACTGAACCCCTATATCGAGGACGTGGCGCGGCGGGTCGCCAAGGCCGGGTTTCTGGCGCTGGCGCCGGACGGGCTGACATCGGTCGGCGGCTACCCGGGCAATGACGCCGAGGGCCGCGATCTGCAACGCACCGTGGACCGCAACATGCTGATGAACGATTTCTTCGCCGCAGCCGAGCACCTGATGACCCGGCCCGACAGCACCGGCCGCGTCGGCTGCGTCGGCTTCTGCTACGGCGGCGGGGTCTGCAACGCGCTGGCGGTGGCCTATCCGGAACTGGCGGCCTCCGTGCCTTTCTACGGCCGCCAGGCCTCTGCCGGAGATGTCCCCCGCATCCAGGCGCCGTTGCTTTTGCACTTCGCCGAGCTGGACGAGCGTATCAACGCGGGCTGGCCAGACTATGAGGCCGCACTGATCGAACACGGCAAGACCTACACCGCCCATATCTACCCGGGCGTGAACCACGGGTTCCACAACGACAGCACCCCGCGCTATGACGAGGCCTCGGCGGAGCTCGCCTGGTCAAGGACGGTGGCGTTTTTCGAGGAGCATTTGAGGGGGTAAGGACTGCGGTTGCATAAGCCAATGAGGGCAACGCCCGACCGCGGGTGGGCGAGAAGCGCCCGCCCGTCAAACCGGAGGTTTGCCTCCGGCAAAACGGGGCGGTCGGGCGCTGCCCGGCGGTGCCGCCGGGCGGGACGATCATCAGGCTACAATCATGCCCCCAGTGACCTAACTCACGTACCCATACTAGAGCTTTGAAATGGCTTCGGAGATTGCGTCAATACATACGGCAGCCTCCTCCGAGTCGTCCCCTGCCTCTTTCACTAGGGCCTTTGCGCCCTCCAGTATCTCTTTGACCTCGAATACCGTCTTTGCACCAACATAAGGGCCCGGAGGGGGAAGTTTATCTTCTGCCAATGGGGTGGCACTCGGGTAGTCGCAGTTTCCAGTCGATACCTCCGCCACGCGGCCTCCATTGACACCAAAGAAAGACGCGATGTCATGTTGCTTGTCGCCTCGCGCCAGCATCCCTTTGACGATTTGCGTTTCTCTATAAGAAAAAGCCATCTCAATCTCCTCTCAGCTAATGCGAGTCAGAGATGGGGTCACTCAACCCAGAGTCAAGTTAACAAATACCTCAAACAAAAACGCCCCCTTGCGGGGGCGCTTTGATCACTGATCCAGGAAACTCCGCAGCTTGCGCGAGCGGCTCGGATGTTTCAACTTCCGCAGAGCCTTCGCCTCGATCTGACGGATGCGTTCGCGGGTGACCGAGAACTGTTGGCCCACCTCTTCCAGCGTGTGGTCGGTGTTCATGCCGATGCCGAAGCGCATGCGCAGCACGCGTTCTTCGCGCGGGGTCAGGGAGGCCAGCACGCGGGTTGTCGTTTCCTTCAGGTTCTCCTGAATGGCCGAGTCCAGCGGCAGGACCGCGTTCTTGTCCTCGATGAAATCGCCGAGCTGGCTGTCTTCCTCGTCGCCGATCGGCGTTTCGAGTGAGATCGGCTCCTTGGCGATCTTCATCACCTTGCGCACCTTCTCGAGCGGCATTTGCAGCTTTTCGGCCAGTTCCTCCGGCGTCGGCTCGCGGCCAATTTCGTGCAGCATCTGGCGACCGGTGCGCACCAGCTTGTTGATCGTCTCGATCATGTGGACCGGGATACGGATCGTGCGGGCCTGGTCGGCGATCGAGCGGGTGATCGCCTGGCGGATCCACCAGGTCGCGTAGGTCGAGAACTTGTAACCGCGGCGGTATTCGAACTTGTCGACCGCCTTCATCAGGCCGATGTTACCTTCTTGAATAAGATCAAGGAATTGCAGGCCCCGGTTGGTGTATTTCTTGGCGATCGAGATCACCAGGCGCAGGTTCGCCTCGACCATTTCCTTCTTGGCCTGGCGTGCTTCCTTCTCGCCCTTCTGGACCTGCTGCACGATGCGGCGGAATTCGGGGATGTCGACGCCGACATATTGGCCGACCTGGGCCATGTCGCCGCGCAGACCTTCGATCTTGTCGGTCGAACGTTCGATCAGCGCCTGCCAGCCACGACCCGGTTTCTCGGACATGCGGTCCAGCCAGGTCGGGTCCAGTTCGTAGCCGCGATAGGCCTCGATGAATTCGCGACGGTTGATGCGGGCCTGGTCGGCCAGTTTCACCATCGAGCTGTCGATCGACATGATGCGGCGGTTGATACCGTAGAGCTGGTCGACCAGCGCTTCGATCCGGTTGTTGTGCAGATGCAGTTCGTTGACCAGCAGCACGATCTCGGCCCGCAGTTTCTGGTACTCGTCTTCCTCGCGCTTCGAGAAACTGTCGTCCTCGTTCAGCGTGGCGGACATGCGCAGGTCCTGCATTTCGGACAGCTTGGTATAGTCGCGCGCGATCAACTCCAGGGTCTCCAGGACCTTGGGCTTCAGCGCCGCTTCCATCGCGGCCAGCGACATGTTGGCCTGTTCGTCCTCGTCATCCTCGTCGTCATCCTTGGCAATCGGGTTGCCATCGGCGTCGAGCTCAGGGCTCTCATCCTTCTTCTCGGTCTTGCCAGCGGCGGCGTTGGTGTTGGCGGCGCCGTCCAGCACGCTTTCCTCTTCCTCGTCGTCATCCTCCATCTGGTTGCCGAAAGTGGCGTCCAGATCGATGACGTCGCGCAGAAGAATGTCCTCGGACAGAAGTTCGTCGCGCCAGATGGTAATGGCCTGGAAGGTCAGCGGGCTTTCGCAAAGGCCCGAGATCATCGTGTTGCGGCCGGCCTCGATGCGCTTGGCGATCGCAATCTCGCCCTCGCGGGACAGCAGTTCAACCGAGCCCATCTCGCGCAGGTACATGCGCACCGGGTCATCGGTGCGGTCGAGTTTCTCGGTCTCGGCGCCCGCCAGCGTCACATCACGCCCGCCCTGGGCGGTGGTGGCAACGGCGGTGGTCTTCTGGTCTTCTTCGGCCTCTTCGGCCTCTTCATCCTCGATGATGTTGATGCCCATTTCGCTGAGCATCGACATCACATCCTCGATCTGGTCGGTCGAGACCTGATCGGGCGGCAGAACCTGGTTCAGCTGGTCGTAGGTGATGTAGCCTTTTTCCCGGGCCTCCGCGATCATCTTCTTGACCGCGGCCTGGCTCATGTCGACCATCGGTTCGTTTTCCTGGTCGTCGTCCTTGCGGTCGTTGGCGGTGTCCTTGGCGGCCATGCGGCTCTCCTTGGCTAGATGTCGGTCGCGGGTGCGGTCGGCTGCACGAATCAGTGATTCGAATTGACGAATCATTTCCGTCTTTCACTGATTCGCCAAGTCGATAATCCCCATTTCGATTTAGCCCTTGTTTTCCTGTGACCAAAGCGCCCTATCCCCGGTGCTTGGGCTTGGAAAAATCGAGCTTGCTGAGCAGCGCGTCGAGCTCGCGGCGTTCCTCACGATCCATCAGCGCGCCATTGTCCCCCACGTCGAAGACGGACTTGTCCTCGCCCTCCGAGCGGATCGCGCGATTGCGTGCCTCGGCGGCCTGGGTCAGGCGCCAGGTCAGGCCCTCGTCGGCCATCGCTTCGATATCGTGCATCGCGTCGTCTGTCTCGGCGCGGGCGCCCCGGATCGCTTCGAGTTTGGCGAGCTCTTCGGTCAGGCAGGTCAGGACCATTTCGGCATCGTCCGGGTGTCGGATCGCGGGTGCAATGCGTACGTGGCTGGGCGCAAAGAGTTTTTCAAGGGCTCCGGGGGCGATTTCATCGATTTTTTCGCGCAGCGCCTCTGCCCCTTCCTGGGCGTGGCGCAGGATCAGGTTCTGCAAGACCTGGTGGTCGGGCGTAGACATATGGGTGCGTTCGAAGGCGCTTTCGACCTCGCCCAACATGTCGGGCCGCGTGACCAGCACCGCCAGGATCACCCCCTCGCGCAGCAGGTCCGCATTGTCCCCCGCTGCCAGGGCCGAGCCCTTGGTCGATTGCTGCACCGGTGCGGGCCCCTTGCGCCAGGGTCGACGCTGCCCCCCATCCGGGCGTCCGCCCTGCCCGGAGCCACCGCCCCGATTGCCGCGAAACAGCTCCCAGCGCAGGTCCTTGATGGCCAGCCCGTAATGTTCGCGAATCGACGGGTCCTGAATGCGCGAAATCACCTGTCTCAGCTGCTTGTCCAGCGCCGCGCGGCGTTCCGGGCTGTCGAACACCTTGCCCTCGGTCTCGCGCTGCCAGAGCAGCTTGACCATCGGCATCGCCGCGTCGATCAGCGCCTGCATGGCCCCCGCCCCCTGCGCCTTGATCAGGTCGTCAGGGTCTAGGCCTTCGGGCATGATGGCAAAGCGCACGCTCTTGCCCGCTTCCAGCAGGGGCAGCGCCAAGTCGATTACCCGCATCGCAGCGCGCAAACCGGCCGTATCGCCGTCCAGAGCAATGATCGGCTCATCGGCAAAGCGCCACATCAGGCGCAGCTGGTCTTCGGTGATCGCGGTCCCCAGAGGCGCGACGGTGGCGCCGAACCCGGCCTCGGACAGGGCTATGACGTCCATGTAGCCTTCCGCCACCAGCAGGGGCTGCCCCTTGCCGGCCGCTTCGCGCGCGGGACCGTGGTTGTAGAGGCTGCGCCCCTTGTCGAACAGCTCGGTCTCGGGCGAGTTCAGATACTTGGCGTTGTCATTCGGGTCCATCGCCCGGCCACCGAAGGCAATGCAGCGCCCGCGCGCGTCGCGGATCGGGAACATGATGCGGCCGCGGAACGTGTCATAGGGGTTGCCGCCCTTGCGACTGGGTTTCGCTAGCCCCGCACCCAGGATCAGGTCCTCGGGCACGGATTTGCCTTTGAGGTGATCCCACAGCCCCTGCCAGGCGTCAGGGGCGAAACCGATCTCCCACCGCTCCTGCGCGGCTTCCGACAGGCCCCGCCCGGCAAGGTAGTCGCGCGCTGCAGCGCCCGCCCCGGTCTTCAACTGCAGGCGGAAGAACTGAACCGCCTGTTCCATGACATCCGCCAGTTGGGTGCGCCGGTCGGCCTTCTGCTGGGCTTGTGGATCGCGGGCGGGCATCTGCATCCCGGCCTCACCCGCCAGGATTTCGATCGCTTCCATGAAGGACACATTCTCGGTCTCCTTCACGAAGGAGATCGCATCGCCCTTCGCGTGGCAGCCGAAGCAGTAGTAAAATCCCTTGCGATCATCGACGTGGAAGCTGGCGGTCTTTTCCTGGTGGAACGGGCATGGTGCCCACATGTCGCCCTTGCCCTGGTTCGACTTGCGCTGATCCCACATGACCTTGCGCCCCACGACCTGAGACAGGCTCGTGCGGGTGCGAAGCTCATCAAGGAAACCGGGCGGCAGGGACATAAGGCACTATATCGTCAAGCGCTCCGGTGAAGTCCAGCGCCGACAAGAAAATTCGAATTTTCTTGGCAAAATTCTTCGAAGAATTTTGTCAGCCGCGCGCGGCCACGCCGGTCATGGCCTGGGTCAGCTCATGCACCGCCGTTTCCGCCATCGAACGAAACACCATGATTTCAACCACTTCCGCACCGGTACGGGTCAGCGACATGTTCATATGCCCCAACTGACTGCGCGCCGTATGGCCGCGTTTGAAGACACCTTCGCGCAGGTCCAAGGGCGTCAACCGCGCCAGAATCTCGCGCCAGCCTGCCCCGTCGAGCCTGAGCACCGCCCAGGCGTCCGACTGATCGGTCATGGCGAAGGCCTGCGCCAGCTTCGCATCGGGGTCGGGCCCGATCAGCATCGCCTGTCCGCGCCCGGTCCAAACCGCCCGTGCGGTGGCCTTTCCAGTTGCGCGGTTCGGAGCGGGGAACGCCATCCCGTGGGTCTGTTTCAACACCTCCAGCGACGCGCCCTTCAACGGCGAAAGAGATGTAATCGCCCCCGGCAGCACCTCCGACAGGGTCACCGCGCCGATCGTCTTCGGCGCCATCCCCCGGCAAGGGGTCATTTCCACCAGGCTAGCCACGCACGCGCCCTCCCTCCGGGTCGAAGAAGACCGGGTCGCAGACCTCACAGATCGCTTCGACATTTCTGACATGATCGACCAGGCGCAGGCGCTCCCCGTGGCGTGCCCGCCCGTTCTTCAGGAACCCGAGCCCCAGGGTGGTGCCCAAGGTCGGCGAGAACCCCACCGAGGTCACATAGCCCTGATCATTCACCCGCACAGCCTCGTCGCCTTCATTGAACAGATGCGCCCCGGCGGTCAGCTGTTTCACCGCCCCCACGGGTTTCAGACCGACAAGCTGTTCGCGCTCCGGCCCCGACAGGCCCGGTCGCGAGGCCGCCGCCTTGCCGATACAGTCCTTCTTGGCGGACACCATGCGGCCCATGCCGATATCATCCGCCGTCACCCGCCCGTGGATTTCCGAGTGGGTGATGAATCCCTTTTCGATGCGCAGCACGTTCAGCGCCTCCATCCCGTAAGGCCCACCACCAAAGGCTGCGGCCTGAGACAGCAGGAGCCGCCAAAGCCCCTCGCCATAGCGCGCAGGCACGGCAATCTCATAGGCATGTTCGCCCGAGAAGCTGATGCGGAAGAGCCGTCCTTTGACGCCCGCGACCGAGACCTCGCCACAGGCCATGAAGGGCCAGGCCTCCGGGTCCAGCGGCTGATCCAGCACCGCGTCCAGCAGATCGCGGGACTTCGGCCCGGCCACGGCGAATTGCGCCCATTGTTCGGTGGTCGACACCAGGTGCACGTCCCAATCGGGCTTCAACACCTGCGCCACGAACTCCAGATGCGCCATGACCTGGCCCGCCGCAGCCGTGGTGGTGGTCATGACGAAGTGGTTTTCCCCGAACCGCGCGGTGGTGCCATCATCCATGACATGACCATCCTCGCGCAGCATGAGCCCATAGCGCACGCGCCCGACCTTGAGGGTCGAGAACATGTTTGTATAAACGAAATCAAGGAATTCCGCGGCGTTCTTGCCCTGGATATCGATCTTGCCAAGGGTGGAAACATCGCAGATCCCGACCAAATGGCGCACCATGTTCACTTCGCGATCACAGCTCTCGCGCCAGGTCTTTTCGCCCTCCACCGGGAAATAGCTGGGGCGATACCACAGCCCGGCCTCGATCATTGGCGCCTTGGCATCGACCGTGGCCTTGTGCGAGGTCATGAACCGCTCTGGCGCAAAGCCCTTGCCGCGTGCTCCCGCGCCCATGGCAGCAATGGAGACCGGCGTGAAGGGCGGCCTGTAAGTCGTTGTTCCTGTTTCCGAAATACCTCGTCCGGTCGCATCCGCCAGCACCGCCAGCGCGTTCACGTTCGAGTTCTTGCCCTGGTCCGGCGCCATGCCCTGGGTGGTGTAGCGTTTCATATGCTCGACGCTGGAGAAGTTTTCCATCGCGGCCAGCTTCACGTCCTTTACGGTCACGTCGTTCTGGAAATCCAGCCAGGCGCGGCCCTTGCCGCCCGCGCAATGCCAGAGCGGCGCAACCTCGTAAGGCTTGTCTTCCGCCGACGGCATTTCGACGGAAACCTCCTTCTTCCCAAGCACATAGAGCGCATCGTTCGCAGCTTCTATACCGCTGGCAAGCGCACCGAAGGTGGTAAAGACACCCGAGGCCGCGCCAACGGCCTCCAGCCCTGGGACCATGTTGGATTTCGGCACGAAGGCCTGCTTCTCGTCGTCCCAGACAGGGCGACCATTCATGTGGCAAGCCAGGTGCAAGGTCGGGTTCCAACCGCCTGAGATCGCAAGGCAATCCGCCTCCAGATTCTGTCGACCAGATTGCGTTTGCACGGTCACGCCAGAGAGCGCCTTGCGTCCCTTGGTGTCGATGACCTGCGCGCCGGTGTAGACCGGGAAATCCCCCATATTCCATCCGGAGACCTGCGCGTCAGGGCGGCTGTCCACCAGCGCGGCCACTTCGACCCCGGCGGCCACCAGATCGCGCGCGGTTCGGTGGGCGTCGTCATTGTTGCCGAAGACCGCGACGCGACTGCCCGCCAGCACGCCGTAACGATGCAGATACCCACGCACAGCGCTGGCCATCATCACCCCCGGCCGGTCGTTATTGGCGAACGCCACGGGGCGCTCCAGGGCGCCCGCCGCCAGGATTGCGCGGCGCGCGGTGATGCGCCAGAAGCATTCCAGAGGCAGAAGGTCGGGGTTTTCCAGATGCAGCCCCACCCGTTCCAACGCCCCATAGGTGCCACCGTCATAGGCGCCGGTCACCGTGGTCCGGTTCATAAGGCGCACATTGTCCATCATACTGAGCTCGGTCATCACCTCGTCGACCCAGACCGGGCCAGGCTTGCCGCCCACCTCCTCGGCCTCCGATTGCAGACGGCCACCGAAGTGCTTTTCTTCTTCGCAGAGAATCACGTCCACGCCCGCACGCCCCGCGGTCAGCGCCGCCATTAGCCCGGCCGGACCGGAACCGATGACCAGCAGATCGCAATGGGCAAAGGCCTTTTCCATCGGCGCCGTGTCATGTTCCATCGACAGCGCGCCCAGACCGGCGGCACGGCGGATCATCGGCTCATAGAGCCGCTCCCAGAACTTCGCGGGCCACATGAAGGTCTTGTAGTAGAACCCAGCCGAAAAGAACGGAGACATCAGGTCATTCAGTCCCAGCAGATCGGATTCCAGCGAGGGCCACGCGTTCTGGCTGCGTATCTCCAGCCCGTCATGGATCTCTTGCACCGTGGCGCGCACATTCGGGGTCTGTGCCGCACCGTGCCCGGTGGTCACCAGCGCATTGGGTTCTTCCGAGCCCGTGGTCATAACGCCGCGCGGGCGGTGGTACTTGAACGACCGCCCCATCAGGCGCACGCCATTGGCCAGCAGCGCTGAGGCCACCGTGTCGCCCTTGAACCCGACGATGCCGCGTCCGTCGAAGCTGAACCGCACCGGTTTGCTGCGGTCAATGAGGCCCTTGCCCTGTACGCGCATTCTCAGCTCTCCCCGCCCCGCTCGCTTGCCAACCGGCTGCCCAGCACCGCATGATCGCGGTTGTCCCGCGTCACCACCAGCCATGCGCCACAACCGGCGCCATGCCACCAGAGTTCCTCCTGCGGGCCCGCAGGGTTTTCGCGCAGGTGGATGTAATCGTTCCAGGCGTCGCTCCACCCTTCATCCGTGGGGCGGTCGAGCGCGACGCTCTTATAGGTGAACTCGCGATGATCACGTTCCCCGCAAAGGGGGCAATGCAGGCGCATGGTCTACTCCCAACCGCAATGCGGCCCCGAAGGCCGGTAAAGACGATATGTCACGAACTGACCGGGCGCCTCGGCAATGTCCAGCGCCCCACCACAGCCATCGGTGTTGCCGATCAACAGATAGTCAGTGCGGAATTCCAGCATGTCTTCGTCGAGCCGGGTGATTTCTAGACTTCCGCCATCGCATTCCACCGCGCAACGCCAGCCCGCCTTGGCGGTCTTGTCGGCGTAGCAGAGCAGGAACTGCACCAGTTTCTGCCCGCCGAGTCCTTGGCTGGCCGCGTGGCCCTGGTTGGCCGCCACCACCACCATATCGGCCGTGGCCGAGGTTCCGTCAGCACCGGGGAAGGCCCCGAACATGATCTTTTCCACCACCTGGCCCGGTTGGCCCATCAGGTGGTCCTTGTCATAGGCGCGGGTCCAGCAGCCGTCGAGGTCCGCCGCAAACGCAGGCGCCCCCATCAGAACCCCAGTCAGGGCCGCCTTAATGTAGGTTATGTTGCGCACCGGTTCCCTCCTCGTCCATGAGGCCACGACCGGTATCGAACCGGTCGAGACGGAGTTTCGCGGCGCTGTCATGCGGCTGGCCCGTGGCAAGAAGATGGGCCGTGGCCCAGCCAGAGCCAGGCACCGCCTTGAAGCCGCCGTAACACCAACCGGTGTTCACGATCAGCCCCTCGATGTGACAGGTGTCGATGATGGGGGATCCGTCCGGCGACATGTCCATGATACCACCCCAGGAGCGCAAGACACGAGATTTTCCGATCGCGGGCATCAGGGTCATGGCGGCCTCCATCACATGTTCGGCCATGGGAAGGTTTCCGCGCGCCGCGTAGGAGGGGTAGAAATCGAGGTCCCCGCCGAAGACCAACCCGCCCTTGTCGGACTGGCTGATATAGAAATGCCCCATGCCGAAGGTGACCACCGTGTCGAGCGCGGGTTTCAGCCCCTCGGTGACAAAGGCCTGCAAAACGTGGCTTTCAATCGGCAGGCGCATGCCCGCCATGGCCGCGACCTGGCTCGACCGGCCCGCCGCGACCATCGCGACCTTCCCCGCGCGGATCGGGCCGCGGGTGGTCTGCACGCCGGTGACGCGGCCATTTTCCACGTCGATCCCGGTCACTTCGCATTGCTGGATCAGGTCGACGCCGCGCTGGTCGGCGCCGCGCGCATAGCCCCAGGCCACCGCGTCGTGGCGCGCGGTGCCGCCACGTTTGTGATAGAGCCCGCCATAGACCGGAAAGCGCACATTGTCGAAATCCAGGAAGGGCACATGCCTGCGCACGCCTTCGCGGTCCAGAAGGATCGCGTCATCGCCCTGGTTGACCATGGAGTTCCCGCGCCGCGCCGCATAGTCGCGCTGCCCGTCCGAGTGGAACAGGTTGATGATCCCGCGCTGCGAGTGCATGACGTTGTAGTTCAGTTCCTGCTCGAGCCCTTCCCAGAGGCTCAGCGAGTGCGAGTAGAATTCGGAGTTGCCCGGCAGGTTGTAATTGGCGCGCACGATGGTGGTATTGCGCCCGACATTGCCGCCGCCCAGATAGCCGCGCTCCAGCACCGCGACATTGGTGATGCCGTGTTTGGCAGCCAGGTAATAGGCCGTCGCCAGCCCGTGACCGCCGCCACCGATGATGATGACATCGTACTCGGATCTCGGCTCCGGACTGCGCCAGGCCTTCTCCCATCCTTTGTTGCCGGTGAGCCCCTGTTTGAACACGGCCCAGGCAGAATATCGCATGTCACGTCCCTCCGAGTCGCGCCCCGTGTCACGGTCGAGTGAACCGTGCCTTGAGCGGATTATCAAGCGGGGGCTTCGTGCAGAGAATGCCGGTTCGCGACGAAATGTGTCGGTTTTAAGCGCTGCGCTTCAATGGGTCCGTCACCTTCAGGCTCCGATTTTTGCGAACCGCACCAAGCCCCTCATGCCCCGACGGAGCGGCGTACCATGTCCCAGTAGATCGCCTCGATCCGGTCGGGCGACAGGCGGCCACCTTCACGGTACCAGGTGTTCACCCCGGTCAGCATGGCAATGACCGCCCAGGTGGCGAGCTTCGTATCGGGCACGGTGAATGCGCCCGCCTCCGCTCCTGCACGCAGGATGTCTTCGAGCCCATCCTCGTAGCGGCGGCGCAGCTGTTCGATCTTAGCAAAATTGTCCGGCTCCAGGTTGCGCAGCTCCATGTAGGCGATGAATACCGCATCGGGGCGATCAAGATGGAAGCGGATGTGGAAACGGGTAAAGGCTTCGAGCCGTTCGGTGGCGCTGCCGCCCTTGGGTTCGGCGACCCAGGCCTCCAGCAGCTCCTCCATATGACTCTTCATCAAATCGAAGAGCAGGCTTTGCTTGTCCTTGGTGTAGAGGTACAAGGCGCCGGCCTGCACCCCCACTTCGCTCGCGATCTGGCGCATGGAAACGGCAGCGAAGCCGTGGCGCGCGAACAGGCGCAGGGCGGCGTCGCGCACCCTGGGTCCGGTGATTTCGCTGTGGGATCCGGTCTTTCTGGCCATGGGATCATGGTAACTGAACGACCGTTCAAATCAACCCGTTGCGTATTTTTCCGGTGGCGCTCCCGCCCGCCGAGGCCGCCTGACGGCATCCGCGGCCGTTGGGCATGGCTCATGCTATCGCATGAGCCTGGGCGCACCATGGCGGCGGGCGCGGCAGAACATTCGGCAGCATCGGGCCTGCCATGCCGTGCACCGCGACGTCCGCAGGACGAGCGCCCCGCCTAGCTGGGGCCCGAGCCGCAGGCGAGGCCAAGCCCTTCTCCGCCACCAACCGAACATCGCCGGAATCCCGCTTGCCCCTGCCCGCGCCGCAGCGTTATGGTCCGGGCGACATGCAACCCTCGACAGAAGGCCGGAAATCAGTGCGCCAGATCATTGTGATAGCCTGCCTGGGACTGGCCGTCGGTTGTTCGGACGCGCCGCGGCTGGATCCAACCCTGTCCGCACGCGCCCGCGATGCGGCTTATCCGGATCTGGTGCCGCTGGGCCCGCTGCTTGCGGGGCTTTCGGCGGCACAGGACGACTTCGGAACCGGCACGCTCACCGCCCGCGCGGCCGCCCTGCGGGCCCGCGCCGCCCGCCTACGTGGCGACGTCGTGGACGCCCCTGCCCGTGACCGAATGCGCGCAGCCGTCGCCCGGCACGCCCGATAGGGCGCTCTATACATTGCACCCCCTGCCCGCTTTGGGTAACAGACCTCCGAACAAATCAGCCAAACCCACGGGAGAGCGACATGACCCAACCCCTTCGCCTTGGCATTGCCGGACTGGGCACCGTCGGTATCGGCGTGGTCAAGATCGTCAAGAAACACGCGGCCCTTCTGGAGGCGCGTTCCGGGCGTCCGGTCACGATCAGCGCGGTATCTGCGCGCACCAAGAACAAGAACCGCGACATCGACATCTCGGGCTTTGCATGGGAGGCCGACCCGGTAGCCCTTGCTACCCGCGAGGACGTCGACGTCTTTGTCGAGCTGATGGGCGGCCATGACGGCCCTGCCAAGGCCTCGGTCGAGGCCGCCATTGCCGCTGGCAAACATGTGGTCACCGCCAACAAGGCCCTGCTTGCTCATCACGGCCAGGAACTGGCCGCCGCCGCCGAAGCCAAGGGCGTGATCCTGCGGTTTGAGGCCGCCGTCGCGGGCGGCATCCCGGTGATCAAGGCCCTGACCGAAGGGTTGGCGGGCAATGAAATCGACCGCGTCATGGGCGTGATGAACGGCACCTGCAACTACATACTGACCCGGATGTATGATGCCGACCTGCCCTATGACGTGGTGTTCGAAGAGGCCAACCAGTTGGGCTATCTCGAGGCCGATCCGAACCTGGACGTAGGCGGGATCGACGCGGGCCACAAGCTCGCCCTGCTGGCCTCGATCGCCTTCGGAACCCAGGTGAATTTCGACGCGATGGAGCTGGAAGGCATCCAGCGCATCCAGATCGCCGATATCGAACACGCTGCCGACATGGGCTACCGCATCAAGCTCCTGGGCGTGGCGCAGATGACCGGCCGCGGGCTGGAACAGCGCATGTCGCCCTGCCTGGTGCCGGCAAGCTCACCCCTGGGCCAGCTGGAAGGCGGCACCAACATGGTGGTGATCGAAGGCGACAGCATCGGACAGGTGGTGTTGCGCGGCCCCGGTGCGGGCGAAGGACCGACCGCCTCGGCCGTCATGGGCGACGTGATGGACCTGGCGCGCGGCTTTGCCGTGTCGACCTTCGGCCAGCCCGCCGACACCCTGCGCCCCGTGCGCGGCGTGAAGGCCACCAAATCCGCGCCCTATTACCTGCGCATGACGCTTCTGGACAAGCCGGGTGCCATGGCCAAGGTGGCCTCGGTCCTGGGCGACGCGGGCGTGTCCATCGACCGCATGCGCCAATACGGGCACGAGGACAAGACAGCGCCTGTGCTGATCGTCACCCACAAGACCACCCGCGACAGCCTGGACGTGGCACTGACGGGGCTCGAGGAGACCGGTGTGGTCGAAGGCCATCCGGTGGCAATCCGGATCGAAGAGGTCTGAGGGCGCAACGCGCGCTTTAGCGCAATTCCAAAGAAACAATCGCCCGCGCAAGGAGTTGCGCGGGTGTTGTCGTTCGACCTTCCCCGAACACTCCTGGATTGATCGACGGTTTCCCTTCAGTCCCAGGCTTGCCTGATCTTGTCGAACCTGTCCGAAATCAGGAACCTGTCGATCCGCCAATCCCCGTCGGGTCTGGTTGCGTCCCATGCGAGGTAAAGGGACTGCCCCTCCGCACCGATAAAGGTAATGATTTCCGAGACGAACCGCTCGGATATCCTCTGACTCATGATCGTTGCGCAATGAGAAAACCCCTCTGGAATGGCATCCTCAAGCCTCTCCACAGAGTTTTGCATCGGTTCATCCGTGCCGACCGATGGGGCAACATGACGTTCCGCAAAGTCAAAGAACTCGCGGTAGCGTGCGTTGAGAAAATCGGCCTTGTGCATTTCCAGGACAGGAACAGGGCTCTCCAGCGGTGCGCATCCTGTCGTTGTTTCGGCAGACGCAACCTGAAGCCCGAAAGCCAGCCCCCCCACGGCCAAGACGGACATTCGAAGCCACTTCCATAACGAGACATCAAAACGGACCAAAAGAACTTCCTTTCCCTCATCGAACACCAAAAGGTCCTGTGGACAATGCCGACCCAAACCGCCTCGATCAACCCATTGCTATTTCCAGGCGATCCGAGGTTGCGAAAGCCGGTCCGCGCCTTCTGCAGACATCTCTCTGTCAAAGCGACAATCCAATGAAACGGGCGCCCCGCGTGGCTCACCGGGCTCTTCCACATCGCAACCCCTCCCGCCCACCTGGACCGCCTCGCGTCGTCCGCGGTCGTTGGGCATGGCTCATGCTGACGCATGAGCCTGATGACGCTACAGCTGCGGGCGCACCGGTATGACGCAGGTCGCAACGCCCACCAGGCCGTCCCCGCGATGGTCCCGCAGGGACAGAGCGCCCCGCCTTGCTGGGGCCCGAGCCGCAGGCGAGGCCGCTTTGGCTGCATTCGACCACCCGAAACGCCCCTTCCCGCTTGCCCCGGCGCCACGCGCGCACTAAACCGGCCTTTAACGCTTATTTGAAAGGACGTCCTCCCATGGCTGACAAAGTCGTCTTTGCCGACCGCATGCTCTCGCTCGGTCTTGCCCGTGTTTCCGAAGCCGCCGCGACCGCCTCGGCCACCCTGGTGGGCCATGGGGACGAGAAAGCCGCCGACCAGGCCGCCGTCAACGCCATGCGCGACCAGCTGAACCTCTTGGACATCAAGGGCACCGTCGTGATCGGTGAAGGCGAACGCGACGAGGCGCCGATGCTCTATATCGGTGAAGAGGTCGGCACCGGCGAAGGCCCCGAGGTGGACATCGCGCTCGATCCGCTGGAGGGCACCACCCTCACCGCCAAGGACATGCCCAACGCGCTGACCGTCATTGCAATGGCCCCGCGCGGCACCCTGCTGCACGCCCCGGATGTGTACATGGAGAAACTGGCGATCGGCCCGGGCTACCCGAAGGATGTGGTCAGCCTGGACATGTCGCCGGCCGAACGCGTCAAGGCGCTGGCCGCCGCCAAGGGCTGCAAGACCAATGACATCACCGTCTGCGTGCTGGAACGTCCGCGCCATGAGGAAATGATCGCCGACATCCGCTCGACCGGCGCGGCGATCCGCCTGATCACCGATGGCGACGTCGCCGGTGTCATCCACTGTGCCGAGGCCGACATCACCGGCATCGACATGTACATGGGCCGTGGCGGCGCGCCGGAAGGCGTGCTGGCGGCCTCGGCCCTGAAATGCATGGGCGGGCAGATGTGGGGCCAGCTGACCTTCCGCAACGATGACGAACGTGGCCGCGCGCACAAGGCTGGCATCACCGATCTGGACCGCATCTATGCCCGCGATGAAATGGTCACCGCCGACGTGATCTTCTCGGCCACCGGCGTGACCGACGGCTCGGTCGTTCAAGGCATCAAGCGCGAGCCCGGCTGGCTGACCACCGAGACGCTGCTGATGCGCTCGAAAACCGGCTCGGTGCGCCGCATGATCTACAAGAACCCGGTGAACGCGCAGTAATGGCGAAACCGCGCGCGCTGATCCTGGTGGACATCCAAGAGGGGTTCGACGCCCCCGCCTGGGGCGCGCGCAACAACCCGGGGGCCGAGGCAAACGCCGCGCGGCTTCTGAACCATTGGCGGGCCCATGGGTGGCCCGTCTTTCACATCCAGCACCATTCGACCACGCCGGGCAGCCCGCTGAACCCTGACGGCGGGGCGGTTGATTTCAAACCCGAAGTCGCGCCGTTGGACGGCGAGCTGGTGCTGCGCAAACAGGTGAACTCCGCCTTCATTGGCACCGGGCTCGAAGCCCGCCTGCACAGCCTGGGCGTGAGCCACCTGGTGATTTGCGGCCTGACCACACCGCATTGCGTCTCCACCACCACCCGCATGGCCGCCAACCTGGGTTTCCGGGTCGAGCTTGTGCATGACGCCTGCGCGGCGGTGGCCGCCAATGGCGACGCCTCCTGGCGCAGCGGCGGGGATCTGGACCCGGAGCTGATCCACCAGGCCGCGCTTGACCAGCTGCATGGCGAGTTCGCCTGCGTGATCTCCACCGAAGAGGCGCTGACCCCGGGACCGCACCATGAGTGATTTCCTGAACGTTTCCAGCTCGCTGACCGGTCGCCGCTGGGTCGGGTTGGACATCGAAACCCAACGCGCCGCCGAGGCGATGGCCCAGGCCACCGCCCTGCCCGCCCCGGTCTGCACCGTGCTGGCCCGGCGCGGCGTGCCTGCCGAAGAAGCGCAGAGCTTCCTGGAACCCACCCTGCGCGATCTGCTGCCTGATCCGCGCGGGATGAAGGACATGGAAGCAGCCGCCACCCGCACCCTGACCGCCCTCGATAAAGGCGAGCGCATCGCCATTTTCGCCGATTACGACGTGGACGGCGCGACCTCGGCTACGCTGCTGATCGACTGGTTCCGCCAGGCAGGCCAGCGCGTCACGCTCTATATCCCCGACCGGATCGACGAGGGCTACGGCCCCAATGTGCCCGCGATGGAGGAACTGGCAGCGAACCACAGCCTGATCATCTGTGTCGACTGCGGCACGCTCAGCCACGAGCCCATTGCCGCCGCCCGCGCCAAGGGCGCAGATGTGGTCGTGCTGGACCACCACCTGGGCGGCGAGACCCTGCCCGATGCGCTGGCGGTCGTGAACCCCAACCGCCAGGACGAGGCGGACGCGCCCGGCTACCTCTGCGCCGCCGGGGTGGTCTTCCTGATGCTGGTCGAAATGGGCCGTCAGCTGCGCGAGGCGGGCAAACCCGGTCCAGACCTCATGTCCATGCTGGACCTTGTGGCGCTTGGCACCGTCGCGGATGTGGCCCCGCTGGTGGAGGCCAACCGCGCCTTCGTGCGCCAGGGGCTGAAGATCATGGCACGCCGCGCGCGCGTGGGGCTGGTCGCGCTGGCGGATGTCAGCCGCATGAACGAGGCGCCGAAACCCTATCACCTGGGCTTCCTGCTGGGGCCACGCATCAATGCAGGCGGACGGATCGGCCAGGCGGACCTGGGCGCGCGGCTGCTGGTGACACAGGACCCGCACGAGGCCGCCGCGCTGGCCGAACGACTGGACCAGCTGAACACGGAACGGCGCGAGATCGAAGACGCCGTGCGCCAGAACGCTCTGGCCCAGGCCGAAGCGCGCGGGCTCGAAGCCCCCCTGGTTTGGGCCGCCGACGACGGCTGGCACCCGGGCGTGGTCGGCATCGTCGCCTCGCGCCTAAAGGAAGCCACCAACCGCCCGGCCGTGGTGATCGGCTTTGATGGCGAAGACGGCAAGGGCTCGGGCCGCTCGATCTCCGGCGTCGATCTGGGCGCCTCGATTCAGCGCCTGGCTGCCGAGGGGCTGATCCAGAAAGGCGGCGGGCACAAGATGGCCGCGGGCCTATCCCTGTCGCGCGACCAGTTGGAACCGGCGATGGAGCGCCTGTCGGAACTGCTGGCAAAGCAGGGATCGGGTGACGCGGGACCTGCCGACCTGAAACTCGACAGCCTGCTCATGCCCGGCGCGGTCACGCCGGAACTCATTGAACAGATCGAGGCAGCCGGCCCCTTCGGCGCAGGCGCGCCCGGGCCGCGGTTTGCCTTCCCGGACGTGAAGATCCATTTCACCAAAAGGGTCGGCACCGGGCACCTGAAAGTCACCTTCGGCGACGGGCTGTCCGCGCGCCTGGATGCCATCGCCTTCGGCGCCTTCGACACCGACCTCGGCCCGGCGCTGGTGGGTCATGACGGCGCCCGTTTCCACCTGGCAGGCCGCCTTGAGCTGAACGTCTGGCAAGGCCGCGTCAGCCCGCAATTGCGCCTTGAGGACGCCGCACGCGCCGAGGCGTGAGTTTTTCGCGCCCAAGCGCAAAATCCCTCTTGCACCCCTCGCGCCTTTTGCCTAGAACCCGCTCACCACAGCGTGGCCCGTTCGTCTATCGGTTAGGACGCCAGGTTTTCAACCTGGAAAGAGGGGTTCGATTCCCCTACGGGCTGCCACTTCCCCCCAAGTCGAGACTTTGTGCAGCAGACAGACGCGATGCGCTTTCCTGCATGCCGATGTGAAAAGGGCCTTGCAAGGTTTCCCCCACAAGGCCCTGTAATTCCCCTGAAAAATCGGTCAGAGACTGTCCGGATTCGCCAGAATATCCCGCGCAATCACCAGGCGCTGGATGTCGCTGGTGCCTTCATAGATCTGGGTAATGCGCGCGTCACGGTAGATGCGCTCGACCGGGTGGTCACGCAGGTAGCCATAACCGCCATAGGTCTGGATCGCCGCCGAACACACTTCCTCGGCGATTTCCGACGCGAACAACTTGGCCATCGACGCCGCGCGCAGTGCGGGCTGGCCCGCATCCTTCACCCGCGCCGCATGCAGCACCATCTGGCGCGCCGCTTCGACCTTGGTCGCCATATCGGCCAGGCGGAAGCTGACGGCCTGGTGCTTGGAAATCTCGACGCCGAAGGCCTTGCGCTCCTGCGCATATTCGATCGCCAATTCCAGCGCCCGGCGCGCCATGCCGACGGCCTGGGAGGCGATGCCGATCCGCCCCGCTTCGAGGTTCGCCAGCGCGATGCGGTAGCCCTCGCCTTCCGCGCCCAGCAAGTTCTCAGCCGGTACGCGCATGTTCTCAAACGACAGCTGGCATGTGTCTGAGCAGTGAATGCCCAGCTTCTCCTCGACCCGCACGACCTCGTAGCCGGGCGTGTCGGTCTCGACGATGAAGGCGCTGATGCCCTTGGACCCGGCGGCCTTATCAGTCACGGCGAAGACGATGATCATGCCGCCCTGGCTGCCCGAGGTGATGAACTGTTTCGA
The DNA here is from genome assembly GCF_965228805.1 of Aliiroseovarius sp. NCBI lineage: Bacteria > Pseudomonadati > Pseudomonadota > Alphaproteobacteria > Rhodobacterales > Paracoccaceae > Aliiroseovarius > Aliiroseovarius sp. The sequence continues at coordinate 3,507,188 of NZ_CBDDIE010000003.1, forward strand.
CCCGTTCAGCACGTAGTATTCGCCATCGCGTACCGCCGTAGTGCGCAGCTGCGAGGCGTCCGAACCCGCCTGCGGTTCGGTCAGGGCAAAACCGCCGATCCATTCGCCAGAAGCCAGTTTCGGCAGGTATTTCTTCTTCTGTTCCTCGGTGCCGTATTTCACGATCGGCCCGCAGCCGACCGAGCTGTGCACCGACAGGATGGTCGAACAGGCGCCGTCGCCGGCCGCGATTTCCTCGATCACGCTGGCGTAGGTCACGGTGTCCAGCGCGATGCCGTCGTAGTCTTCGGGCACGACCATGCCCAGAAAGCCCAGCTCGCCCATCTCGTTCAGCACTTCGCGGGGGAACTCACCGGTGCGGTCACGCTCCTCGGCGCCCGGCCACAGCCGGTCACGAGCAAATTGGCGGGCCATGTCGCGAATGGCGGCTTGGGTTTCGTCCAGCATGGAGGTCTCCTTCGGTGATCCGGCGCGGATGTGCTTTGGCGTCATGATAGAATTGAACTGTATCGCAGACGATGCCAGTATCTTTCAGAATTCTGACAGAAAATGCCATGCCTGATATAACCGCCACGCCCATCCTGATCCCGCCGGCCTTCATCGCCGAAGCCATCGAATGTGGCCGCGTGGCGGGCGTGGACATGAGGGCGCTGCTGGCCGATCTGGACCTGGATGACGCGGCGCTTGCGCAGCTGGACGCGGACGGGTTCGGCCGCATCTGGCTGGAGCTGTCCTTTCGCATGGAGGACGAGTTCTTCGGCCTCGGCGCGCGGCCCATGCGGCCAGGCAGCTTTACCCTGCTGGGACACGCCACCCGCCAGGCCGCCAACCTGGAGGTCGCCCTGGCCCGCGCCCTGCGCTTTTTGACGATCCTGCTGGATGAACCCTCGGGTCGGCTGACCATCGACGGGCGGCTCGCCCACGTGACGCTGACGGAAAGCGGCCCGCCCCGATCGGCCTTCGCCTACCGGGTCTATTTCATCATCCTGCACAGCCTGAATTGCTGGCTCATTGGCGAGCGCATTCCGATCCGAAGCATGCAGTTTCGCTGCACCGAACCGCTGGGCACCAATGACTATGGCGACTTTTTCGGTGTGCCCGTTCAGTTCGGCGCCAAGGTCGGGCGCATGAGTTTCGAACGCAAATACCTGCGCAAACCGGTGAACCGCACGGAACGCGCGTTGAAAAGCTTCCTGCGCACCGCCCCCACCGCCTTCCTGTCCGGCTATCGCCATGATGACGGGATCAAGGCGCGGGTGGCGGCGGAGCTGTCGACCGGAGACGCGGAAGCCTGGGCGAGCCTCGACGAGATCGCCGCGAAACTGGGCCTGTCGCCTTCCACCCTGCACCGGAGGCTGAAAGAGGAAGGGCAGAGCTTCGGCGAAATCAAGGAGGAACGCCGCCGCAACCTCGCCGTCTCGCTTCTGAAAAAGACCGACCTGCCGGTGGCCGAAATCGCCGTGCGCGTGGGCTATGCCGAACCCAGCGCGTTTTTTCGCGCCTTCCACCGCTGGTTCGACACGACCCCGACGGCGATGCGGGGCCGTGAGTAAGCTCAGCGCGGTTCCACCTCGGCCAGGATACGATCCAGTACGGTGACGATCATGTCCACATCCTCGGCCTCGATGGTCAGGGGCGGGCGGATCTTCAGGATATTGTCCTTTGGCCCCTCGCTGCCGATCAGGATGCGGTGGTCGCGCATGCGGTTCTTGACGTGGGAACAGATTTCCGTGGCTTCCGAGCCATCCGACCGGATCAGCTCCAACCCCAGGAACAACCCCATGCCGCGCACGTCCCCGACGCAGGCGTATCTGCCTTCCAAGTCGCGCAGGCCCGCGATCAGGCGGTCGCCCATGGCACGGGCATTCTCCTGCAGCCCCTCGTCATCGACGATGTCCAGGACCTCCTTGCCAATGCGACAGGACAGCGTCGAGCCGCCGAAGGTGGAAAAGAACTCGATCCCATTGTCGAAGCTTTCGGCGATTTCTTTCGTCGTCGCCAACACGCCCAGCGGATGACCATTGCCGATGGGCTTGCCCATGACGACGATATCCGGCGCGGCGCCCTGGTGTTCAAAACCGAAGTAATAGTCGCCCAGACGCCCCAGCCCGGTTTGCACCTCGTCAGCAACGCAAACGCCGCCCGCCGCGCGGATTTTCTCATAGACCGCAGCCAGATAGCCCTTGGGCGGAATGATTTGTCCTCCGACCGAGGGGAAGGTTTCGGCGATGAAACCGGCCACCCCCTGCCCGCGCGCCTGCAGCGCCGCAATGGCCGGATCCACCAGGTCCGCGAAATTCTGCGCGCGGTCCGGGTCATCGCGTTTGAACCTGCCCCGATAGTCATCCGCCACCTCGACCAGCTCGACCCAATCTGCCTGCCCCGCCCCGCCAGGTTTGTTGAACTTGTAGGCCGAGATCGCGACAGCAGCATTGGTATTCCCGTGGTAGCCATGATCCGGCGTCACCATGCCCTTCGCCCCCGTATGGGCGCGCGCGAGGCGCAGGGCGAGCTCGTTCGCCTCGGTGCCGGAATTGACGAAGAAACAGACCTCGAACTTCTCGGGCAGTTTCGACAGAACCTTGTCGGCGAAGGCGGTCTGCGCCGGGTGCAGGTAGCGGGTGTTGGAGTTCATGCGTTTCAGCTGATCCGCCGCCACCGCCTGGATGCGTGGATGGGCATGACCGACGTGCGGCACGTTGTTATAAGCGTCCAGATAGGGCCGCCCCCATTCGTCGAACAGGTGATGTTTCCAGCCACGCACCAGCATGACCGGATCGGTGTAGGTGAGGCTCAGATTGCCGCCGAAATGGTCGCGGCGGCCTTGTAGCACTGCGCCCTTGTCCGTGGGCTGATAGAGCACCTTGCCATCGGGCAGGTTCAGCAGAGCCGCCGGGTTCGGGCAGATCGCGCGCCACAGATACATCTCATCCGGGTCGCCGACGCCGGGCCAGTCGGCCTCGATCCCTTCGGTGGTCAGGGCCAGCTGGAAATGCACATGCGGCGCCCATCCACCGTTTTGGCCGGGGTCGCCCAGACGGCAGAATTCCTGCCCCTTTTCAATCACATCGCCGGGGGTAAGACGCTCCAGGAACTCCGGGTTCAGGTGGCCATAAAGCGTATAGAAGGGATCACCCTCGGGCGTTTCATGGCGCAGGATGATCACACCGCCGTAGTCCAGGTGACCCTCACGATATTCGGCCACCACGACCTCACCGCGCAGGGGCGCATACATCGGCGTTCCGGCTGTGGCAAAGGCATCGACCGCCAAATGCACCGTGCGCCGGTCGCTGGCTTTCCATGGGCCCTTGCGAAAGGCCGGTTCGGCGTAGATCAGGCGCGGTTCGTGGTAGTAGCCCAGCCAGATGCGGCCACCATCCTCGAACTCCTCGCCCACCTGGGCGGCTTCTTCCAGAGGCATGTGGAACGGGTTCTGCGGCCAGGTGGAGTGCTCGACCGACAGGGACCCCATGGGCGCCTGCGACAGATCTTCCCCCATCAGCAATGCGAAATTTCCGCGCTCGGCATCGAGCCAGGCCAGCACGCGATCTGCCCCCTCGACCGCCGGCAGACCACAGGCGGCGCGAAGCCGGGCAGACAGCAGGCCGGGGTTCAAGTCATGGGCCTCCAGGAATCGCCAGGCCGGGGCCTGCGAGATCGTCACATAGGGATCATCCGGGTTGTCCGCCGCCATCAGGGTGGAGTTCACCACGCTCACCGCCAAACGCGCCCGCAAGAGCGGCCAGAGCATGTCGAGCTCCGCCGGTGTCAGCGGCGACACCGCGTGATAGCCCGAAACCAGGGTGGCCAAGGCGGCCTCGGGATCATCATGGCCCAGCACCAGGTAAGCCGCGGCGATGGCCAGGTCACAGATGCGCGGGGCGGCGCACATGTCGCCCAGGTCGATCAGGCCCGAGACGCGCGGCGCGTAAGGCGCGCCGTCGACCAGGATGTTGTAATCGTTTGCATCGTTGTGAATCGCCTGCACGGGCAATTCGGAAAGCGCCGGGCGGATCGCCTCAAAGGCATCATGAATATCCAACAGGAGCGCACGACGGAACGGATCGGTGATGCAGCCCAGCTCCTCAGCGATCCACCCTGCGCGCATCAGGTCCCATTTGAAATCACGTTCCAACTGCGGATGGGTGAAATCCTCCAGCGCCTTGGCCGTGCCCGCCAGCACCGCGCCAACCTCACCGATCAACGCCAGGGATTTGGGCGCGCTGTCGGCGTAACAGCGACCAGGCAGGCGTTCGATCAGCCAGACCAGGCGCTCGGCACCGTCCTCATCGGCCAGGCGCAGGAACTTCTCGCCTCCCTTGCTGGCAACCACCCCGGGGCTGGGCAGATCGGGCGCGCGGGTGGCGATATGGTCCAGCGCCGCAACCTGCATCTCAACCAGCCAGGGCGCGCATCCCGGCCGCATGGCCTTGAGCACATAGCCCGCACCATCCGGCGTTTCCGCCATGAAATTCAGGTCATATTCGCCGTCCAGCCGACGCAGCTTGGCCACAATGCCCCAATGCGCCTCAAGCGCGCGCGTCCAGTGATCCATCACATCCTCCCGAACCGCCGAATTTCCAGAAAGAATCCGGTCGTTCAAATCCGTTTTGGGGATTTGTTTCGCATCCCAGGACACAGCGCAAGGAAATGACGCGCCGCACTGACGTCTTGCCCGAATCCACCGGCACATCGTCGGCGCCACACCTGTGGAACGGCAAAAACCCGCCCCTTCCTCCGATGCGGAAAAAAACGTGCGAAGGCGCAAAATCCCTCTTGCACCCCTCGCGCCTTTTCCCTAGAACCCGCTTCACCACAGCGTGGCCCGTTCGTCTATCGGTTAGGACGCCAGGTTTTCAACCTGGAAAGAGGGGTTCGATTCCCCTACGGGCTGCCACTCCCCCCCCGGTCGAAACGTGTTGAACCAGACGGAACTGGTGTGTTCTGCTGTGACTATCCCTTTGTTTGTAAATAAAAAGGGCCGCAGCTTGTGCCACGGCCCTGCTGTGCTTCATGCTCCTCACACCTGACTGGGTAGCCAGAGCACGATCCAGGGGAAGCTCACCAGCAGCGCAATGGTGATCGCATCGGCGATGAAGAACGGGGTAACACCCTTGAACACGTCCTGCACCGAAAGGTCCTCACGCACCCCGGCGACGACGAAGCAGTTGAGGCCAATCGGCGGGGTGATCAGGCAGAACTCGGCCATTTTCACCACCAGGATGCCGAACCAGATTGCACACATGGGTCCGGACATGCCGAAGGTGCTGTCGGCGGCCGAGACGAACTCGCCCCCGTTCAGCGCCATCACCGCCGGATAGACCACCGGCAGGGTCAGGAGCAACATGCCGATCGCATCCATGAACATGCCCAGGACCGCATAGGCCAAAAGGATCATCACCAGGATCAGCATCGGCGACATCTGAAGCGACGTCAGCCAGTCCGAGAAGGCGCCGGGCAGGTCGGCAAAGCCCAGGAAACGCACATAGATCAGCACGCCCCAGATGATGGTGAAGATCATCACCGACAGCTTCGCGGTCTCCAGTAGAGCATCCTTCAACTCCGCCCACCGCATGCCACGAAAGAGCGCCATGAGAAAGACCACGAAGGCGCCGATGGCCCCACCCTCGGTCGGGGTCCCCCAAGCATCGCCACCGAAGGGGTTGTAGACGAAGAAGATGATCGTCACGACGACAAAGACGATGGGCAGCGCCGGGGGAAGCGAGACGAACCGCTCCTTCCAGGTGAACCCGGACACGGCCGGGCCGAACCCCTTGATCGTGACCGCCATGCCGATGATCAGCAGCCCGTAGATCACGGCAGAGAACGCGCCGGGGATGAAACCTGCCAGCAGCAGCTTGCCCACGTCCTGTTCGACGATGATGGCGTAGATCACCAGGATGGCCGAGGGCGGGATAAGGCTGGCGAGCGTGCCGCCTGCCGCCACGACCCCTGCCGCGAAACGCTTGTCATAGCCGATTTTTAACATCTCGGGGATGGCGATGCGGGCAAACACCGCCGAGGTCGCGACAGAGGCCCCCGACACCGCGGCAAAGCCTGCTGTGGCGAAGACCGTGGACACCGCCAACCCGCCCGGCACCCAGGCAAGCCAGCGTTTTGCCGCCTCGAACAGGGCCTTTGTCAACCCGGCGTAATAGGCGAGATACCCGATCAGGATGAAGGTCGGAATGAGGCTCAGCGCCTGGCTTGAGATCTTGGAATGCGGCACCTGCCCGGCGGTCTTGACCGCTACGGTCACCGCCTTGCCGAACCGCCCAGGATCATAGCCGAATTTCGCCCAGAAGATCCAGATCAGCCCAATGAGCCCCGCAAGCCCGGCAGCAAAGGCCACGCGCATGCCCAGAAGCACCAGGACCAAGAGCCCGCCCGAGACGACAAGGCCAATTTCAATCGGTTCCATATGCCCGCCCCTTACCTGTCGTGGCCCGAGACATGCTCGGCCTCCATCGCGGCCTGGGTGGCGGCATCGGCCACCAGCGGCACGGCGACGGGTGTGTCGTCATTGCGAATGAAGGCCCGCGCGAAGGCCCAGAGCTGCAGCACCAGCCGCGCGCAGAGCACCGAGAACGCCACCGGCGCCAGAAGTTTCGCGGGCCAGAGCGGCAGGGCGATGTCCATCGAGCTGTCGCGGCTCCACATCGGTGCGGCAAAATCGAAACTGCGCGCGAAATGCGCCCAGGTGCCCCAGACCAGCAGCACCATAAGCGCGAGGATCGCCAAGGTGGAGATGAACTCGACCAGATAGAGCACCCGCCCGCGCAGGGCGCCGACGATCATGTCCATGCGAATATGCCCGCCGTCACGTTGGGCAAAGGCGATGCCCATGAAGGCAATGAGCGGCATGGCCTGTTCAATCCAGTCGACATAACCCGGCAGGGGCTGGCTGAAGAAATTGCGGCCCGAGACCGAGACAACCGCCAGCACCATCAGCGAAAACACCGCCAACCCGCTGATCAACGCCAGCACGCTTTCCACGCGATAAAGATGCCCGTCGAGCCGCGACAAGCGGCTGCCATCGGACAGAACAAGAGAGGATCCGGCCATGGCGAACCTCCTGCAAGATGTTGTTATCGTTGAGAAACGAAGAACCCCCGCGCCCATTCGGGTGCGGGGGTGTCGGCGTTTACATGCCCTTGGCGATCATGCCGGTCACGAGGTCGTAAAGCTCCTGCGCCGGCAGGCCGCGCGCGGTGTTCTCCTCGATCCAAGTGGCGGCAGCCGGGGCGGCGGCGGCCTCCTTGAAGGCGGCAATCTCGGCGTCCGAGAAGGTCACGCGGGTGATGCCGCGCTCGTCCAGGGCCGGGCCCCAGGCATCCATGGTCTTGCCGTTGTAATTGGCCACGTAATGGTCCAGCGCCTCGTCGACCGACTCCAGCAGCGCCGCGCGATGGTCATCGGACAGATCGGCCAGCGCATCGGTGTTCACCACCACCGGGCAGTTCACCGTGCCCGGGTTCAGGTTGGTCGTCCACCATGCGGCGTTTTCGATGGTGCCGAAGGACATGTGCGCATGCGGCGCAAAGCTCACCGCCTTGACGACGCCCGAGTCCATTGCTTGGCGCACTTCGGTGGCGGACATGGAGGTCGGCACGGCGCCGACGGTCTCCATCGCCGCGCCAATGCCGCCGGTGGCACGCACCGACAGACCTTCAAAATCGGCGAGCGTCGCGGGCGCGTCGCCCACGCCGACCAGGTTGTATTGCGGCAGCGGCGAGGGCATCAGCAGCGTCGCGTTCCACCGCGCCAGGTCCGCTTGCGTGGCCGGATGGTTGTAGACGGCCATCGACAGTTCGATCTCCTGCTCCAGGCTTTCGACGCCCAGGAATGGCAGTTCCAGCACGGTGATCGACGGGTTCTTGTCGCGGTGATAGCCCGCACAGAACTGCGCCATCTCGAAGGCCCCGATCGAGATCCCGTCCAGGTTCTCGCGGTTCTTCGACAGCCCGCCGTAGGAGATGTTCAGGGTGAACTCGCCACCGGTCTTCTCCGAGACCAGCTCGGCCAGTTTCTCGACATGCTCGGTAAAGGCCCGGCGCTTGCCCCACAGGGACACGTTCCATTCGGTGGCCATGGCTTCGGTGGCAAAGGCAAGGGACAGGGCGGCAAGAGCCGTCCGGTTCAGAATGCGTCGCATGGTTTTCCTCCCGATTTCATGCGGATGTTATGGCCCCATGTTGGACCCAGCCCCGCCCCTGTGGCAATGAGGGAATTCGCGCGCAATACCCGAGCGTCCCTGCGGATATCCGCAGGGGCGTATTTCTGCGGGATGGACAGGGCGCGTGGGCCGGTGCACCCTCGGCGCAGATCGTATGAGGAGCGCGCCATGAGCAACCACCCTGCCCCCAGCACCCACGATGCCGCCTGTCATTGCGGCGCAGTGAAGTTCCGCGTGACGCTGCCCGACGGGCTGAACTCCGCCCGGCGCTGCGACTGTTCCTTCTGCAGGATGCGGGGCGGCGTGGCGGTCTCGGCCAATCTGGACGGGATCGAGTTTCTGGACGGCAAGGACCAGCTGACGCTTTATCAGTTCAACACCGGAGTCGCGAAACATTACTTCTGTTCGCATTGCGGCATCTATACCCATCACCAGCGGCGGTCGAACCCCAATGAGTTCGGGGTAAACGTGGCCTGCCTTGAGGGGGTGAGCCCCTTCGACTTCCCCGAGATCGTGGTCAATGACGGGGTCAATCATCCGTCCGACGGGGCATCGGGAAATGCCGGTGTGTTGCGGTTTATGCCAAGCAAGGGTTAGAGCAGCGCCTCCTTGTCCAGCCCCAGTTTGACGATCTTCTCGTTCAAGGTGCGCCGCCCGATCCCCAGTGCCTCGGCGGCGGCGTCCATGCGGCCCTCGTGGGTCTGGATCGCCTTGGCGATGAGCTCGCGTTCAAAGGCGGCGACGGCCTCACGCAGCGTGGCGGGCAAGTCTTCACCACCGGCGTCGCGGGCCAGCGCCTGCGCCATTGTGCCCCCGCCCCGCCGCGCCGCCAAAACCCGGCGTTCGCAGACATGGCGCAGCTCGCGCACATTGCCGGGCCAGTCATGGGCCAGCAGCACGGTCAAGTCCTCAGCGCTCAGTTCGGGCGAGGCGACCTCGTAGACCCGCGCCATGTCGCCCAGAAAATGCGCCGCCAAAAGGCTGATATCGTCCGGACGCGCGCGCAGGGGCGGCAGGGTCAGCACGATGGTGTTCAGGCGGAACAGCAGATCCTGGCGCAGCCGATCATTTGCCACGGCCTGGTCGATGTCCTCATTGGTGGCCGAAACGACGCGCAGGTCGACAGAGACCGGCGTCGAGGCGCCGACCGGCAGGACCTGATTGTCTTCAAGAACGCGCAGGAGCTTTGCTTGCACCGCGGGCGGACAGGCGCAGACCTCGTCCAGGAACAGCGTGCCCCCCGAGGCCGCGACCAGCCGTCCCTCTGCCCCGCCCGCCACGCCGAACATCTCGGCTTCGAAGGTTTCCGGTGAAAGGGCAGCGCAGTTCAGCGCCAGGAAAGGCCCATCCGGCGCGGCGCCCAGATCATGCAGCGCACGGGCGACAAGTTCCTTGCCCGTGCCGGTCTCTCCCAGGATCATCACCGGCACAGCGGTGTTGGCCAGGTCCAGGATATCGGCGCGCAAGGCGGTGACCTCGGCACTTTGGCCCAGCAACACTCGGTCGAGCCCCGAAAGCTGGCGCAGCCGTGCGGTCAGCCGGGCGTTCGATCGCCGCATACGCGCCTGGGCGGCTGCATTGCGCAGGACCGTCAGCAACCGGCGCGGCTCGTAAGGCTTTTCGAGGAAGGAATAGGCCCCGTCCTGCATCGCCTGCACCGCCAGCGGGATATCCCCGTGGGCCGAGATAAGCACCAAGGGCGGGGCCGTGACCGCGTCCAGATTGGCCAGCAGGTCCAACCCGGTCATGCCCGGCATACGCAGGTCGGACAGGATCACGTCGGGCTGCCAACGGGTCAGCGCATCTCCCACCTGGGTGGCACGCGACAGGGCACGGGCCTGCCAACCCGCTGCCTCCAGAAGCTCCAGAAGAGAAGCCCGCATCGAGGCATCATCATCCACGATCAGGGCCGAAAACGGCGGGTGGTCAGTCATGTTTCCTGTTCCTCGCTCTGCTCCGGGGCCGGTAGGGTCACGCGAAACACCGCACCGCCACCCTTCCCGTTGCGCGCCACCATTTCGCCCCCGTGGTCGCGTAGAATTCCGGCCGAGATTGCCAGGCCCAGCCCCATGCCCCGACCGCTTTCGCGCGTTGTTGTGAAAGGTTCCTGCAGCTCAGCCAGGGTCAATTTGCCCAGCCCGTGACCGGTGTCCCGGATTTCGATCCAACGGGTGGCCTCATCGCCTCCCAAAGTCAGGGTGACCTGACGGATTTCGGACCCTTCGACCGCATCCACCGCATTACGCAGCAGGTTCGTGACCACCTGTTCCAACCGAAAACGGCTGCCACGCACCAGGATTGGGCAGCCGGGATCGGGAGCGTCGATCTTGGCCTCGGCAGCCTCGATATTCGGCGCGAGCAGGCCAACCGCCGCGCCAGTCACTTCCCGCAGATCCAGCGTTTCGAACGGTTCCTGCCGAGGACTGGCAAAGAACTTCAGCTCGCGGGTAATGCCCTCCATCCGGTCGACCAACCCGCCCAACTTGCTGGTCACGGTCTCTGGTGCCTTGCCCGACAGCTCGGCCGCCACCAGATGGTTGCGCATGGCGGCAATCGGCTGGCCCAACTCATGGGTGACCGAGGCGGCGAGCTGTCCAAGGGCGGCCAGGCGCGAGGCGCGTTCCAGCTCGCCCTGAGTGCGGGTCAGGCGACGTTCGGCGGTGCGACGCTCGCCGATTTCCACAGCCAGCTGCTGGTTGGCGGCACGCAGCGCAGCCTCTTCCCGTTCCGACCGTTCCAGCGCCCGTCCCATGCGCCGCGCGCGCTGCACCTGCCACAGGATCAGCCACAGCGCCGCCAGGGCCAGCGCCGCGCCGGTCACCAGCCAGGCGCGCACGACAGCGCGGTCGTCAGCCACGAAATAGTGTAGCCCCCAACCGTGGGGCGGGGCCGCGCCGGTCAGATGCAGCAGCGCCTCGCCACCGATCTCGGCCCGCCGCCCGTCACGCGGGATCCAGTCCAGTGGCGCGAGGGGCTGGTCAGGAAACTGCCGCGCCTGTTCGATCCGCGCGCGGGTCTCTGGCGCCAGTGGGTTCAACACACGGTAGCGCCAGCCGGGCACCGAACTCATCAGCACTACACCATCCTCATTGGCCAGCAAAACCTGCTCACCAGATCGCCGCCAGCTGTCTTCCAACCCCGCCAAAGCGACCTTGATCGCGATCACCCCAACCAGTTGGTCACCGCTGCCACGCACCGGGTCGGCGATGAAATAGCCCGGCAGGCCGGTGGTCGCGCCGATGGCGTAGAACCGCCCACTCTGCCCGGCCAACGCCTGCTGAAAATAGGGGCGGAACGCATAGTTGTGGCCGATGAAGCTGACATCCTCCCCGGCGTTCGAGGCCGCGACGGTCAACCCGTCCGGCCGCATGAGATAAATCGCATCAAGCCCCGCGCGGCGGGCGAAATCGGCCAGACGACGATTAAGCGCATCGGTATCCCCGCCCTCGGCGGTGGCAATCACGAAGGGATCGCGGGCCAGAACGTGGGTCAGGTGCGAGAACCGCTCAAGCTCCGCTGTCAACGTCGAGCGGTATAGTGATAGCCGCCCCTCGGCGCGGCTGAGTTCCTCGGAGCGGAAATAGCCATGGGACAGGCGGAACAGACCAAAGGCGGCCGCGAGGGCCGCCAGCAGGATCAGGATCAGGGACAGCCGACGCATGGGTATCATGCGTGGCCCGTCCGGGTTCGGAAATCAAGAGCTGCGGGTCAGCTGCCGCAGCATTCCTGCCCCAACCGCGTCAGCGCGCCGCTGAAACCGGCAAGCGACAAGGTAAGCGACAGGTCCTGCCCCGCGGTGTCCACCAGGGTGACCTGGGCCTCGGCCCCGGCCTGCAGGCTCTCGATCTGCGGCTCGGACAGGACAAGCGCCGCGATACAGCCCGACGGCAGGCAAGTTTCGTAGTCCAATGTCGTCAGTTCGGTCCCGTCGACACCCAGTTTGACACCTTCACTCAGCTTGAGCCCGAAGGGTGTGACCAGGGTCAGCCCGGTCTCTCCTTCGGCCTGACGGATCAGCACCGACAGAACGCGCCGACCGGTATCCGCCTGGTTGAGGTCCTGCACCATTTCACAGACCTGCCCCGCCTGTCCTTCGACCGACGCGCAGCGTACGGTCCAGTCCTGGTAGGTCACTGACAACGAGCTCGGCGCCGCCTGCTGGGCCTGAGCTGCAGGCGCAAATCCCAAAGTAAGAGCGGCAAGAAGAGACGCTACCCGCGTCATACGATTGTTCATAGTCATAACTCCTATCTTGCCCGCAACGGGCCCCATTCAAACAGCATCGGCCAACATATTGATCCGTCGCCACAAGACTTGCCGCATTTCCCGACACATGGCCAGCCCTTTCCACCCTACCAGGCCAGGCGCAGCCCCAATGAGACGCCCAGGCCGCGATCCCCCGGCGCCCCACCGCCAAGCGGCTGCCGGTAGCTGCCCTCGGCATAGAATTCGTGCCCCTTGGCAAAGGTCCAACGGCCGCCCAGCCCGACCTCGCCCCAAGTGCGCGGGGCGGCGGCGGTCAGTTCCGCTCCGGCGACCTCAACCTGATCCTCACCGGACAGGTCATGGCTAACCCCCAGCATCACGTGGAACGGATGTCGCCGCGTGCCGTTGCCGGTGACGTCGTGCCGACCTGTTTCGCCCGCCGGGCCGAACTCATAGGTCAAGGCCACGCGCCCGGTCAGGCTGTCATTGCGACCCAGGACGATATCATTTCCGAGGCTGTCCTCACCTTCGCCGGCCTCAACCCGGGCAAAGCTCAGTTGCACTTGGGGCACCAGCGCACCATGGTCTCCCAGCACAATGCGCTGCCCCGCGTCAACTCCCAGGGCCCAGACCGTGCTGTCATGTGCCGTCAGCAACGGGCCGGTCGCGCTGCTGGTCAGATCGGTCTTCTGCCAGCTCACGCGGCCCTGCAGGTCCACCCAGCTGCCGCCGTCACCCAGCCAACTCAGCGACGCGCCCAGCCCCCAGCCCTCGGCATCAATCGCTGCCTGGCCAGTTTCGGACGCCACCGTGCCCCGCACAATGCCCGAATGGATCGAGCCACCCAGAACCCAGTGCCCGGCACCGCTTGTAACCTCGGAGCGCAGCTCGATCCCCGCCTCGAGCCCGGCCGCCTCGCGCGAGGTGACATCGGCGCCCGACTGGGTCACCAGGCTGGTGTCCTGCACATCGCCGCTGAACCGAAGCCAACCGGCGAAACGCCCATCCGGCGACAGGCGCAACCGCGCATCCTGGCGCATGGCCAGGGTCGGCATGAGGCCAAAGCCGCGCAGGACCGAGGGCGTGGCCTCGACGGAGGACGACATGATCGAGAACCCTTCGGCCAGCACCCATTCGCCCGCGCTGGTCAATCGCAGGTCGTAGCCGAAGGCCCCCTTGTAGATCGGTCCACCCGCCAGGACGAAATCGCCATCCCCTGTGGCACCGTCCACGTCGACCAGCACGACCGCCGCGCCAGTGGCATCGCCCACCGAGACATCCTCGACCGCCAGAACTGTGGGCGTATCGCCCGGCAGCACGTCGCCGCCGATGGTCAATCGGTCCGCTGTGGCGGTAGAGAAATCCACGTCAACGAAAACGACCCCGCCACCGCTGAAATCCCCGCCCACGGTCAAGGCGTCGCCGACCACGCCGTTCTGCATCCCGAGCTGCCCGGACAGGGTCAGCCCGCCCGCCAGATCGACCCGCCCGCCCAGCAGGACCAGAGCCGCCTCGGCCCCGATATCGACATGACCCGCCTGCCAGGCCCCCGCGCCAATGCCCAGCACGGTTTCGCCGGTCAGGGTGATCTCCTCCCAACCGATCAGGGCTTCGGCCAGGAAGCCCTGGCTCACATCCGCCAACAGCAGCACATCCCAGCCATCCGCGCCGAAGGCGTCGCCGCCCCCGTCCAGAAGGGTGACCAGGGACAGGTCCGCACCCGCGATCGACAGGCTGTCGTCGCCTTCGCCCAGGATCACCGCACCGTCGATCACCGCGCCTGCGGCCACCGTTGTCACGCTGTTGCCCGCATCCGAGGTCAGCGCCACCGGCCCGCGCAGGGTGGCCCCGTCGCGCAGGGTGACACGCGACAGGCTGCCCGTTTCGCCAAGAACCGCCAAGGCGACGTCGCCGGCCACGGTTCCGGACAGATCCAACACCGTCTCGCCGCCGGTCACATTTCCCGTTCGCAACCCGATTGCACCGCCGACAACCTCACGCCCCGCGCCCAGAGTCAGGTCAATCCGACCCGCCTGTTCGCGCATCAGATCCAGCCCCACGCCCGTATCGACGGCAATGTCCCCGGTCGGGGTGAAGATCAAGTCCCCGGTCCCGCCATGCACCGCGACCACGCCATTGTCGCTTGCGGAAACCGCCGCCGTTGTCAGGGTCAGATCGCCTGCCCCGCCCCCGGTCTGGATCATCACGCCAGTCCCCGCGCTGACGTCGACCGCGCCGGACAGGTCCACGTCGACCGAGCCCGTGCCCTCGGCCAGGAGCGACACCCCCGCGCTGCCGCCCGAGACAGTGCCATCCAGGTCCAGTGTCACCGCGCCAGAGGAAACGCCGGTCGTGACCTGCACCCCTGCGCCACTGCCCGCCTGGATCGCCCCGCTGGCGGTCAGGCGCATGTCCCCAGCGCCCCGGTGAATGACGCCGATCCCGGTCTGGTCGCCCGTCACCTCCGCCAGGGCAAGGTCCACGGCCAGCCCGGGCAAAACCGTGGCGGGAGCACTACCCGGAGCCGTTGTTTCCACCACGACGCCGTGGCCGCCCTGTCCAGAAATCAACCCAGTGGCGGTGAGGCGCACACCTCCCGCGCCGCTGTTCAATACACTCACCCCGGTGCCAGCACTGGCCGAGACATTGCCCGCCAGCGACAGGATGATCGGGCCGCCTTCACCGGTCACGTGCAGCCCCGCCAGAGTGCCTGAAATCGTCCCGCCGGTTTGGGTCAGGGTAATCGCACCGGCTCCGGCAAGTTGCACGCCATAACCGTCCTGCCCGGTGATGTCCTGAGCCAGGGCGACATCCACCTGCGCCGCGCCGGTGGAGTTGACGCGGACACCGCTTGTGCCCGCCGTTACCGTCCCGCTCTGATCAAGGCGAACCACCCCACCCCCGGCAGAGTTCAGCACGACCCCGTCGCCATTGGCCTGCACCCCGGCCAGATCAACCGTAACCCCTGCACTGTTCGCGCCCGCCTCGACATAGGCACCATGCCCCGCGTCGCCGCGCAGGAGGCCGCTGGCCGCCAGAACCGTTTCCCCCGCACCGAGGTTTGAAAGGCTGACGGCCGATGTCGCCGCCTCGACCCCGGTCAGACGAACCTCCAGTTCGGACGCAGCACCGGACAATCCGGCCACAACGCCCGCGCCGGTACTGGCCCGCACCATCTCCTGCGCCACCACCGTCAGACTGCCGCTGCCAGCCTGTGTCGCCTGCACCCCGACCAGACCGCCGGTGATCACCCCAGCCGCCTCGACCGATATCGCGCCCTGCTGATCCGCCGTGCCGCCGACCACCAGCCCTGCGCCGGAACCTCCACTGACTGGCCCTGCGAGTGTCAAGGTCACCAGCCCCTGCGCGCTGGCCGAAAGATCAATGCCGGTGGTGCCGCCGGACACCTCGCCCACCTGCAGAACCGCGCCATGCACTCCGGCCCCCAGTTCGACGGCCAGCCCGGTGCCCGTCACGCCCTGGATCACACCCGAAGCGGTCAGGCGCACAGTGCCGCCCTGGGCACCAACCACGACGCCATGCTGACCACCCTCGACCGCCGTGCCGCTGTGAAGGGTCGCGGTCAGCCCGCCGCTGACCGCCCGGGTTGCCACAGCGCGCACCCCGATCCCGTCAGCCGCGCCCACCGTGACATTGCCCCCAACGCTCAGGTTCAATGCCCCTGCCCCGTCGTGCGCTGCATCAACGCCGAACGTGCCAGCCGCCACGTCGCCGAAAACCGAAAGCGTGCTGCCACCGGTGCCCAGATTACGGGCCATCAACCCGGCGCCAGCGCCTGTCAGCCCCTGTGTCGTCACCGATAGGTCCGTGCCCACCGCCCCGGTCTGCACCACGACAGCATCACCCGACCCACCGTCGATCAGCCCATGCGCAATGACCGAGGTCACATCGGCGCCGATATTGTCCACCGCAATGCCGCCCGCCCCACCGGAAACCGCCCGGGTTTCGACCAGGATACCACCCAGCCCCGGCCCGCCATCGGAATTGCGCGCCACGAGGCCGATCGCAGTGCTTCCCGTGGCCTCGACCAGCCCCTGCGTTGTAACCTGAATCACCCCGGCCTGGCCCTTGTGGTCGACCAGAATGCCCCCCGCCTGGCCGCTGACCGCTGCAACATCCACGGTCACACCACCCTGCGTGGTCACCCCCTGTTCAACCCACAGCCCATGCCCCGTCGCGCCGGTCAGGGTGCCGTCCGATAACACCTGAACTGCACCAAGCCCCTGGTTCAAAATGGAAATACCATTCACAGCGCCTTCGGCAGACCGCAGGCTGATCCCGACATCCCCGCCCGTGCCCGAGATCTCGGCCCGCAGCCCGTCGCCTGACAAGCCGCGTACCGCGCCGGTGCCGATCACTGACAGGCGCCCGCCGCTCACGCTGGCCCCGATACCGTGGCCGCTGCCCTCGACCAGAGCACCCAGCCCGACGGTTGCCGTTCGCGTGCTGGCCACGCTGCCGCCGGTCGACACAAGGGTCATGCCATGTCCGCCGGTCCCGCGCACCGTTGCGCTGGAATGCACAGCCAAGGTCACGTTTCCCGCCCCCTGATGGGACAGCGCGACGCCATTGCCGCCAGCCCCCTGGACCAACGCGCCAGATGTGACGGTCAGGCGCGACTCGCCACTGCCCAGATTTTCGGCGTAGATCGCATCTCCCTGACCACTGACCCCGGCCACGGAAAGGTCCATCCGGCCACCCGTCGCACCGTTCTCGACCCGAACCCCTTCGCCCCCGGCGCCAGTGATCGTGCCATGCGCATCGAGGACCAAATCGCCTGAGCCTCCGTTCACCGCATAGATCCCGCGCGTTGCTCCGTCGACCGTGTCCTGCGTTGTGATAGAGACACCGCCTAGGGTGCCCGGGAACATGACCGCATTGATTGCCGTAATCCCGGCGTCTGCCTGGCCCGCCACGGCGCCCGCGGCGGTGATGTCGAGGCCGCCTGCCATGCCGTCATGTATGGCGCGAATGCCGCCCTGCGCGCCGGTGACCTCATCCACGGCCAGGATCATCTCGCCACTGCCCGTGTTGCCGACCCGGGCCGAGATACTGTCACCAGCGCTACCCGAGATCGCGCCGGTTGCAGTCAGCCGCATCTCGCCCGTACCATCCTGGGTCAGGACAACACCATGGGTTGCGCCCGAAACCGAAGTGACCTGGACATCCATCCCTCCGCCACCGCTGCGGCTTTCGGCAATCAGCCCAGCCCCCGTGATCCCCTCGATCGTCCCGGCGGCCGCGACCTCCAGCGTGCCGCCGTGATTGACCAGATGCGCACCATCCGTGGCTCCCCGCAACAGGCTGCCGACGCCGGTCACCAACCGCAATGTGCCGGTTCCGAAATCCGTCAGTACGACCCCGGCATCCGCCGACGAGAGCGCGCCGCCCTGCAGATCGACACTCAAACCAGCATCGCCAAGGGTGGCTGCCTCAACGGCCGAACCGCTACCCCCCTGCACCAACCCGGCAGAGACCACCGAGATGCCTCCAGCCCCCTGATTTTCCAGCAAAACCCCTTGCATGCCACCAGTGACCGCACCGGTCGAGAGGACCAGATCCCCACTACCACCGCTCTGCACGACCCGAAGGCCCACCCCCGTTGTTCCGGTCATGTTACCCGCGCCGATCAGCGTTACACCGCCGTCGTCAACCGCGACATCCAGCCCGTCCTGCGCACCGGTCAGGGCCACTCCGACGGCGACATCAAGCGTCGCGCCGCTGCTACCTCCCTCCACCCGAACGGCATCATCGGCGTGACCGGTCACCGCGCCCCCGATTGTCGCATCCACAGACCCATCGGGGGCCGAAACCACCAGCCCTTCGCCGCCGCTGACCGCACTCGATCCGGTGACCACCGTGACGCCAGCGGCATTGCCCGCAGACACATCCACCAGGATGCCGGTCCCGTTCACCAGGTCGGTTGCGCGAATGGCACCGGCGCCGGTTTCGACCCGCGTGCTGCCCAAGCCCCCTTGGGTCAGGCGAATGCCATATGGCTGGCCGGTCACCGCGCCAGTGGCGGTGATCTCGGCACCTCCGGCCCCGCCAGAGCCCAGCACGGTCAGGTCGATCCCCGACCCTGAGCCGCCCGCAACCTGGCCACCGGACGTGATCCGTGCCGTGCCCACGCCTTCGAGCCGCGTGTCGATCCCGCCGGTGGCGCCGGACACATCCGTGACCGCAACGTCCAACCCGGTGCTGCCTGGTCTGGCGACGGCTTCTATGCCCACGCCACCGCTGGAGGCCACCGCCCCATCGAGATCGAGGCGCAACAGCCCCGCCGCGCTTTCGGCCAGGACGCCGCCCAGGGCACCGGCAATCACACTGCCGGAGACCGATGTCAGCTCCAACCCGCCCGCACCGAACACCCCATTCGACAGGTCGAGCCCATAGGCATTCAGCCCGGACACGTCGCCGCCAACCGCAACCGTAACCCCGGCGTGTCCCGCATTCACCGCCGCGATCCCCGTGCCCTGGCCAATGACCGCGCCGGTGCCCGTTGTGACCGACACCGTTCCGGTGGCCCCGGCGGTATTGCCAACGGTGATTGCCGCTACGTCCAGAGCACCTCCGCTCAACCCGCCGCTGACGCCTCCCGCGCCGGTCGTGACGCTGAGCAGGCCGGTGCCCTGCTGATCCACGGCAATGGCGCCTGCCTGATCCGAGGTCACGGCACCCGTAAGGGTCAGGTTGATGTCACCACCATGGCCTGTGGCCTCGATCCCCGTACCGCTGATCGCACCGATGGAGCCGGTCAGATCCACGAGGATACCGCCCGTAGCTCCCAGGCCAGGGCTGCCGCCGCGCAGCACCCCACCGCCTGTGGTGCCCGAAATGTTCGCAGTTCCGTCCAGAACGATCGCTCCACCCGCCGAGTTCGACAGGTCGACCCCCACCCCGCCGACGCCCGCGCCAATCACCGTACCGCCCAGGGTCACGTCCACCGCACTCTCCGGGGTCGTGTTGGTGACACCAAGCGCTGTGCCCTCGGCGCTGAGCAGGGCAAGTCCCGACCCGTTCACCACCACGCCCAGCCGCTGGTAAAGCGCGATCGCTCCCAGCCCGGTACTGTCCGACGTGGTCAGGCCGAAACCGGGCGCCAGATCCACCACGACCGGATGACCCGCCACCCCACCCAGAAACGCCCCGGGTTCACCGCCCAGCGCAGCACCGCTACACAGCCATTGCCCGTTGCCCTGATCGGCGCAACTGCCCGCCAATGCAGGTCCGGCCCCCAGTCCCACGCAGCCCAATGCCAGGCCCAGCGCGCTGGACAGCAGGCACGAGGACATGAGCGTGGAGCCAAGCTGCCTCCCTGTCTGGTTGGGGAAACCCGTCAAAACCTGAAGAGCGGTCGGCGCCAAAAACCCACACCGCATCTGCGCAGGCACGCCAAAGGCGCCGAGCACCCTTCGCGTCCCGGTTGCGTTCTTGTCCTGCCGAAAGGGCCAGCCCGTTGCGGCAGCTGCTGCGGGCCTGACGGTCATGCGCCGCCTACTCCTCTTACGGGTCGAACCCTGTTCCCCCGTCCCGGCCAGACATACTCCCGGGACCAATCGCTCTTCACAGCATAGGGCGGCTTGCCGGTGTCATACCTGTGGCCTACCGCTCCAATGAGGTTCTAGCACAGCGTGAAAGACGGGCAAAATAGGGAAAGCATCAACACCTGCAAGTGCCGTACCAGGGGTCGCCGTGCTTTGCGCTTATTTTTCAGATAGTTCTCCTGGCAGGCCGGTGCCTGACCCCGGACACAAGACCGGCAACCCCCGGATGTATCCTCTGACGCCCCATCATTGGAATTGCTATTCTGCGGCTTCGACCCCGTCCTGCAGATCGGAAAGAATCACATTCTCCTGCCCGGCTGCATGTCCTTCCCCCCCCGCCATGGCCTGTTCAAAGAAAGTGGCTTGGGCGCGCCCACCGTCCTTGGAGGCATAGAGGGCGATGTCGGCATCCTCCAGCATCTGGTCTGCCACGGGCGTTGCATAGAGGGTCGACTCCACCATGCCGATGCTGGCCGAGATGCGACAGACGTCGCCGCGAAAGTCGACCGGTTCCTCAAGCCGTGTGATCATGCGCTCGGCAACGGATTGCAACCGATCACGATCGGTGAGGCCAGGGAAGATCAGCACGAACTCATCGCCACCAACCCGCGCGACCGTGTCATCCTCGCGGGTTTCTTCCAGCAGGATGCGTGCCACCTCTTGCAACACATGGTCGCCCGCCGCATGGCCCAACGTGTCATTGACCGCCTTGAAGTGATCCAGATCCAGATGCATCAGGGTAAAGGGCATGCGACGGCTGATCAGCCGGTGCAACACCTCATTGAGTGACAGGCGGTTGGACAGGCCGGTCAGCATGTCGGAGCCAGCCCGGGCCATCGCCTCGTCCTTTTCGCCTTGCAGCTTGGTCGACAGTTGTCCACTGGCGGCCTGGGCCAGAGATTTCGACTCCATGATATAGAGCATGTCCAGGGTCAGATCGGTGGGTGCAAAATCGGAACCCGCCAGGCCGTAACGCGCCACGGCATCGATCACCGAGACACCGAAGCTGAGGTTCAGTAGCACCTGGTTCTTGCCCGGCAGGCAGACCGCCGTGCCGATCAACTGCGTCGCGTGGGCATCCCGCAGGCGCACGTAGATCTTGACCCCTTCATTGGCGCAGACATCCGCAATCGACTGGATGCGGCGCGGACGGCGCAGCTCGAAGGCCCGCAGAAAGCTCTGCCCCTCCATGTCCGGATAGGGCAGCACCTTGGCCAGGGTTGGCCCCACGTGGCGGATCACGCCGCGGGCATCCACCAGCAGATTCATCGGCATCATCTGATCCAGATTGGCCATCTTCAGGGCAATGCTCGTACCAGGTGTCAGACCCTGCATGCGTCCCCGTGTCACCTGTTTGTTCATCCGCCTGCTCCCACCGCCAGATCGAAGGCGCGCCCTTCCTGAAACCCTGTGTCCAGAAGGCTGATCGAGATCGTCTCCTCCTGCCCGGTGCGTCCCACGTAGTCGAGCAGCGCCAGCGCACCGTAGTCATCCGCCAGCGCGCGCAGCATGCCCAGGAACACATGGGCGAAACCGGCCATCTTACTGGTCACCGCCAGGGTGTATTCGCCACTGCCTTCTTCGTTCAGTTCAAGCTCCGGCAGCTCCAGTTCCTGCACCGCAAGGCGAGCCCGGCCCGGCAGGTCATCGAGCGAATGCAGGAAATCCTCGTAATCCACACCGCCGAACCGCAACAGGCGCCGCACCCGTTCCGAGCTTTCGTGGGTCACCATGAAGGTGCCCAAGTCTTCCAGCAAATCCTCGCGCGGCTTTTCCAGCCGCGCGGAGGCCACGGCGAGCACACGGTCGGTCAGCTCATCCGCATAAACATACATGGGCTCGAAACTGTCGAACCCGCAATCGATCTCCTCCATCACCGCAGCCCAGTGCCCGTCGCCATAGGTGCGGCGGAGGAAGTTTTCCAACGACCTGTTGATCAGACCGTGCATGTAACTCACCCTCTGCTAGTTTCAGGCAGGTTACGTGGCAGGAGTTAAGAAACGGTTCGTTCCTATTCGAAAGGAGATATACGCGATCACGGATATGTGAGCGAACCACGCCCGGGCCAGACTAAAAAGAAAACAAGACCTTCCGATGACGAAAGGCCTTGCGCGGATCCAACTGCCGGTATGGCGTCAGAAATCCGTGGGCGCGCCACCTTCGACCTTGCGCCGTTCGACGAAAGCTTCCAGCTCCTCGCGGTTCGCCTCGTCCATCGGCGGGGCCTCGAACTCGGCGATGATTTCCTTGAACTTGCGATGCGCCCGCTCGGCCGTCCATGTACCGCCGTTGACCTCCCAAGCTTCATAGTTGGCCCAGTCCGACAGGAAGGGCTGGTAGAAGGCGGTCGTATAGCGCTCCTGCGTATGCTGTGTGCCGAAGAAGTGGCCGTCGTTCCCGACCTCACGGATTGCATCCAGCGCGATATCGTCAGGCGACGTAGACCAGGTCACCGGCTCCATATAGCGCTGGATCTGTTGCAGGATCTCGCAATCCATGACGAATTTCTCGGGGCTGGCGATCAGCCCGCCTTCGAGCCACCCGGCGGCGTGATAGACCATGTTGGTGCCCGACTGCACCGAGGCCCAGAGACTGTTCGAGGTCTCCCACACGCTCTGCCCATCCGGCACATTCGCGGCACAGACCCCGGACGAGCGCATCGGCAAGCCATAGAACCGCGCCATCTGCCCGGTCATCTGGGTCGACCGCATGTATTCCGGCGTACCGAAGGCGGGCGCGCCGGTCTTCATATCGACGTTGGAGGTAAAGGTGCCAATCACGCAGGACACGCCGGGGTTTACATATTGCGCAAGCGCAATGGCGCAAAGCCCTTCGGCCAGAGATTGCGCGACGGCACCTGCCATGGTCACCGGGGCCATGGCACCGGCCAGCGTGAAGGGCGTGACCACCAGGGCCTGCCCGCGCCGCGCCAGCCGCAGCCAACCATCCATCATCGGGAAGTCGTGCTTCAAGGGCGAGGTGGAGTTGATGTTCGTGTACATCTTGGGCGAGGCCTCGAACTCCTCGTGGCTCCAGCCCCCGGCGATGCGCACCATCTCCATCGCATCCTCGACCCGTTCCTTGCCCAGGCTATAGGCATGGGGCACCTTGTCGGTCAGGGTCAGCTTGTCATAGAGCACATCCAGGTGGCGCACACTGGCATGAACGTCCACGGGTTCCACCGGATAGCCACCGGCGAAATGGATGCAGTTGAAATACTGTGTGAGTTTCAGCAGGTTGGCGCATTGTTCGCGGTTGCCGGGCACCTTCTTACCCAGCTCCATGTCCCAGTAGTTGGGCGGAGAAGACACGTTGCCGAAGACCATGTTCCGGCCACCGATGGTGATCTTGCGATCGGGGTTGCGCGGTGTGATGTCGAACTGGCTGGGGGCCTTGGCGACCATCTCCATGATCCAGTCGCGCCCCATGCGCACGTTGTCGCCGTTCACGATGCAACCCGCCTCGCGCAGAAGCTCCTTGGCCTCGGGGTTGTAGAACTCGATCCCGATCTCTTCGAGGATGGTCATCGCCCCCTCGTGGATCGCCTGGATGCCCTCATCCGTCAGCGGTTCGGTGGGCGCGTCCATGTTGACGGGGATGCGCCAATCCATCTGCTGGATCGCGCCTGCAGGGCGGGCGTGGCCTGCGCGGCCACCGGAGCGGCGGCGTTTGGGTCGGTCTGCACACATGGTCGGCTCTCCTGTTCGTTTCACCCACGATGGCGGGCTAGGAGGCATGCGCCAATTCGATTTCCGACAAAGGATGTCGTTTTTAGCTGAAGGGCTGCCGCATGGGGGCGTCGATTTCGGGAAAACTTCTTGCCTCGGCCACATTCAACTCCCCAGATATGCGGGAAGGAGGACAGCCATGACAGCCACCCTTTTCACGCCCCTGCGCCTGGGGCCGATGGAGATCCGCAACCGCATCGTGTCGACCGGCCATGATACAACCCTGCCGGTGGATGATCGCGTGAACGACGCGCTGATCGCCTATCACCGGGCGCGGGCGGCAGGTGGCGTGGGGCTGATCGTTTCCCAGGTCACCGGGGTGCATGAAACTGCGCGCTATACGTCGCATGTCCTGATGGGAGTGGATGACGGCTGCATCCCCGGTTTCACGCGGTTGGCAAAGGCGGTTCAGGCGGAAGGAGCCAAGCTGGTGGTGCAGCTGTTTCACCCCGGTCGCGAAATCATGGAGACGTCGGACGGCACCCTGCCGGTGGCCTATGCGCCCTCCGCCGTGCCCTCGGAACGGTTCCACACCATCCCCCGTGCCCTGAGCACGGGTATGATTGCCGAGATCATCGCAGGCTACGGCGCGGCCGCCGCTCGGATGGAGCGCGCTGGTGTGGATGGGGTCGAGCTGGTCGCCTCGCACGGCTACCTTCCTGCGCAGTTCCTGAACCCGAATGTGAACCTGCGCGAGGATAAGTGGGGCGGCACGCTGGAGAACCGCGCGCTCTTCCTACTCTCAGCCCTGGCGACCATCCGCGCCGCCACCGGGCCGGGCTTCGCCGTCGGGTTGCGGATTACCGGCGAGGAACATGACGATTTCGGTGTTGAAGGCTCGGACGTCCTTCAGGCAATACAATGGGCTGCTCCCCTCCTGGACTATGTCTCAATCGCCGAAGGCAGCTCCGCCACCCTGGGCGCCTCGGTGCATATCGCCCCGCCGATGTTCTTCGACCCGGGCTATACCGCGCCCTTTGCGGCACGGGTGAAACAGGCCGTGGAAGTGCCGGTGATCGTTACCGGACGCATCAACCAGCCACAGGAGGCCGAGGCGGTGCTCTCCGCCGGGCAGGCGGATGCCTGCGGCATGACCCGCGCGCTGATCTGCGATCCGAGGATGCCGGTGAAAGCCGCCGAGGATCGGTTTGACGACATCCGCGCCTGTATCGGTTGCAACCAGGCCTGTATCGGGCATTTCCACAAGGGCGTGCCGATCTCCTGCATCCAACACCCGGAGACAGGGCGAGAGCTGTCTTACGCCGCCCTGCCCCCGGCGGAGCCGGTGAAGGATGTTGTCGTGGTGGGCGGAGGCCCCGCCGGTATGAAAGCCGCTGCCGTCGCCGCCGCGCGCGGGCACCGGGTGGTGCTGCACGAGGCCGCGGCGCAGCTGGGCGGTCAGGCACTTCTGGCCCAGGCCCTGCCCGGCCGGGCCGAGTTCGGCGGGATCGTCACCAACCTCGCACGGGAGATGGAGCTGGCCGGGGTGGAGGTGCGCCTGAACAGCCCGGCCTCGGTCGAGATGCTGCAAGGGGCCGAGGCGGTGATCCTGGCCACCGGCGCTACCCCGCGCATTCCGGATGGGTTCGAGGCGGATGAGGCCCATGTCGTCACTGCCTGGGACGTGCTGCGCGGCGAAGCCAACCCGGGCGGATCCGTGGTGATCGCCGACTGGCGCGCGGATTGGATCGGGCTTGGCCTGGCCGAGGCAATGGCGGCGGCGGGCCGCCGGGTGCGGCTCTGCGTCAACGGGATCGCGGCGGGGGAGCTGTTGCAGAGCTACGTGCGCGACACGATGCTGAAACGGGCGCTCACGCTCGGGGTGGAGATCATTCCCTATGCGCGGCTCTACGGCGCCGATGGCACCACCGGCTATTTCCAGAACATCGCCACCGGCGAGGCGATGATCCTCGAAGAGATGGACACGCTGATCCTGGCCCAGGGGCACCGCTCCGAGGACAGCCTGCTGGCAGAATGCGAAGCGGCGGGCCTGCCGGTCACTGGCATCGGCGACTGCATGGCTCCCCGCACGGCGGAGGAAGCGGTGCTGGAAGGGCTGCGCGCGGGCTGGTCGATTTGACGATCCCACAAATCAGGGTGCCTGAAAGCCCGTGCAGGGCTTGCAAAAACCAAGCGCAGAGAGGCCCCCCATCGGTCGGCAGCGGTCCGAATGGACCGCGAGAGGTGAAAGCAAAATTATTAAATAATTTTCGGTGGCGCGGCGATGGCACGGTTCTGACGAACCGTGCCCACCAGCCTCATCCGCGCAGCCAGGCCTCCAGATGGCCGATATTCGGCAGCACCACATCTGCATGCGGGGCGAGCTCCGCCTCCCCGGCGATCCCGGTCAGCACGCCCACGGTCTGCATCCCCGCCGCGCGACCAGCGTGCAGGTCGTGCAGGCTGTCCCCCACCATGACCACCCGCGCAGGGTCCAGCCCTGTCTCGGTCGCAAACCCCAGGCACTGGCCGGGTTCGGGCTTGAACCCATGGCCGCTGTCATAGCCTGCCACGAAGTCGAACTTCTCTAGCACGCCCGCCCCGCCCAGATGGGCCAGTGCCGGGGCCTCGGCGTCATTGGTCGCGACGCCCAGCTTCAGCCCCATCGCCTTGAGACCGTCAAGGAAGGGGCCCAGCGGCACCGCCTCTGCCTGAGGCGTTTTCGAGGCCTCGTCGTTCAACGCGGCCTCCAGCTCGTCCAGTGGCATGTCGATATGTTCGCCCATCGCCACGACGATTTCCTCGGGCGTATAGGCGATGACCAGGCTGTCCGGCGCGAATGTGCCCGTGTCGCGGTCATACCCCATGACCTTCGCCACCCGATCCGCATAGGCTGCGTCATCGCCACAGAGCCGCACCAACACCGCCTCGGCCCAGCTGGCCCATGTGGCGCCGAAGTGAAACAGCGTGCCGTCCTTGTCGAAAATGACTCCATCTGCGCGCATGGCCACCCCCTCAGTCCAGAGCCCGCAGGCGCTTGATCAGGGACGAGGTGTCCCAACGCCCGCCGCCCAGTTTCTGCACGTCCTTGTAGAACTGATCGACCAGCGCGGTCAGCGGCAGGGCCGCGCCATTGCGTTCTGCCTCATCCAGGCAGATACGCAGGTCCTTGCGCATCCAGTCCACCGCGAAACCGTAGTCGAAATGGTCATCCGCCATGGTCTCGTGCCGGTTCACCATCTGCCAGCTGCCAGCTGCACCGCCATGGATCACCTCGACCACATCGCGGATGTCCAGCCCCGCCTTCTCGGCAAAGTTCAGCCCCTCGGAGAGGCCCTGAACGATGCCCGCGATACAGATCTGGTTGACCATCTTGGTCAGCTGCCCGGCGCCACTGTCACCCAGCCGCTTGATCACCCGGCCATAGGCCTGCATCACCGGCTCGGCCGTGTCATAGGCGGCCTGATCGCCGCCACACATGATCGCCAGAACACCATTTTCGGCCCCAGCCTGGCCGCCCGAAATGGGCGCATCCACGAACTGCCCTCCCAGGGCGGCGGCCTCGGCGGCCAGCTCCTTGGTTACCTCGGCGGAAACCGTAGTATGGTCGACCACGATCGCGCCCTGGCCCATACCGGCAAAGGCGCCGTCCTGCCCCTGGCAGACCGAGCGCAGATCATCGGCATTGCCCACGCAGATCATGATCAGCTCGGCGCCCTCGACCGCCTCGCGCGGGGTCGCATGCGCGCTGCCGCCATGCTCGTTGGCCCAGGCCTCGGCCTTGGCAAAGCTGCGGTTATAGACCGCCACCTCGTGGCCCGCCTTCACCAGGTGCCCGGCCATCGGGTAGCCCATGACCCCCAGCCCCAGAAACGCGCATTTCGCCATCATGCCCTCCTTAGCATGTGAAACCTTTCCGACCTACCTAGCCTGCCCGCCGCAAAGGTCAAGCAAGGCTTTTCAGGACCGGGGGGGTGGGCAGCCACAGGCCCCACTGCCCGCGCGACACCAGCCAGGGTGGGAGCCGGTCCTGAAAAGCCTTTCCCACCACACAGCAACCCCTCGCCGCTAGTCACCGCCCTCGCGTCCAACCGATTGAAACGCCCCGCGAAGGCGGCTATGGAAAGAGGCGTTTTCCCGGGATGGACATAGAACTCATGGCGCTTCTGTTTCGCTGGCTTGTCAGGATCATCGTGACCCTCATCGCACTGTCGGTGGTGGGCATCGGCATGGTCTATTACCTCGCCGCGCAATCCCTGCCCGACTATGACACCACCCGCACCGCACGCGGGCTGCACGACCGGATCGAGATCGTGCGCAACAACGCCAATGTGCCCCATATCTTCGGCACCAATGACGAGGATGTCTTCTTCGGCCTCGGTTATGCCCATGCCCAGGACCGGCTGTGGCAGATGACCATGATGCGCCGCACCGCCCAAGGCCGCCTGTCCGAAGTCTTCGGCCCCCGCACGCTGGAGGTGGACGAGCTGATGCGCCGCCTCGACATCTACCGCTTGGCGCAGCAGTCCGTCAGCGTACAGGACGAGGACACCAAAGCCGCCCTGCGCGCCTATGCCCGTGGCGTGAACGCCTGGCTGCAACGCGTGAATGACGAGGCGCTGGGGCGCGGCGCGCCCGAGTTCTTCCTGTTCGCGCCGGAAATCGCCCCCTGGCAGCCCGCCGACAGTATCGCGATCCAGAAGCTGATGGGGGTGCAGATGGCGGGCCATCTACAGGAGGAGGTGCTGCGCGCCCGCGTGGGCCTGGCCCTGTCGCCGGATCGCCTTCAGGACATCCTGCCCGACACGCCCGGCAATGGCGTGGCCGCCCTGCCAGATTTCGCCGGCCTCTTCCCGGGCGTGGACCCAAGCCGCGATTTCGCGGCCTACACGCCACCCCGGGACCGCCCCTTCCTGTCCCCCGTCGCGCCGCGCGGGCTGGCGGGCGCCTCAAACGCCTGGGCCGCCGCGCCCGTGCGTTCCGCCGCTGGCGGCACCCTTCTGGCCAATGACCCGCACCTGGGCCTCTCGGCTCCCTCGTTCTGGTATCTGGCCCGACTTGAGCTGTCCTCCGGTGGGGTGATCGGCGGCACCATCCCGGGCATGCCGCTGGTGCTGGCCGGGCGCAGCGCCGATTTCGGCTGGGGCATTACCAGCTCCTACCTAGATGATCAGGACATCTTCATCGAAGAGCTGAACCCGGCGGACCCGTCCAAGATCCGCACCGCCGACGGCTGGGCCCCACTGACTCGTCGACCCACGATCATCCAGGTCAAGGACGCCCAGCCGGTGACCATTACCCTGGAATGGAGCCCCAACGGCCCGGTCCTGCCCGGCCACCTCTATGACCTCGACATGGTGACCCCGCGGGGCCATGTCGCGGCGGTGGGCTGGACGCTTCTGACCGGCGAGGACCGGTCGATGAGCGCCGGGCTTGCCCTGATGCGCGCCCATTCGATCCGCGAGGGCATCGCCGCCGGCAGCATGTATACCGCGCCCAGCCAGAACCTGGTCATGGTGGATGCGGAAAACATCGCGATGAAGACCATCGGGGCGATGCCCCGGCGCGACGCCAACCACCAGAGCCTGGGCCGCCTGCCCGCCCCCGGCTGGCGGGTGGAAAACCACTGGATGGGCATCGAACCCTACGTGGCCAACCCGCAATACATCGCCCCACGCGGCGGCATTGTCGGCAATACCAACAACAAGATCGTCGACCGCCCCTTCCCGCGCCATGTCAGCTTCGACTGGGGTGACAGCCAGCGCGTGCAGCGTTGGGAACGGCTGATGCAGGGGCGCAAGGTGCACACGCGCGAAAGCTTTATCGAGGCACAGCTGGACACCGTGTCCACCACCGCCCGCACGCTGCTGCCGCTGGTCGGCGCAGACCTGTGGTTCACCGGCGCCGCCGCGCCCGAGGGCACGCCCGAGCGCAACCGCCAGCGCGCCCTGACCCTGCTGGCCGACTGGAACGGCGAGATGAACGAGCACATGCCGGAACCGCTGCTCTACGCCGCCTGGATGCGGGCGCTGCAAACCCGGCTGATCCGTGACGAGCTGGGCCCGCTGGCCGCCGAATTCACCCATGTCGAACCGCTGTTCATCGAACGTGTCTACCGCGACGTGGACGGCGCGGGAGTCTGGTGCGACGTGGTGCAATCGGCCGCGACCGAGACCTGCACGGACATGGCCAGGGCCGCGCTGGATGACGCGCTCCTATGGATCTCGGAACGCCATGGCGGCGCCTGGGAGTCCCTTCGCTGGGGCGATGCGCACCAAGCCCACCAGGACCACCCGGTGCTGGGCCAGGTGCCCGGGCTGCGCTGGGTGGTGAACATCCGTCAATCCACTTCTGGTGGAGACAACACCCTGAACCGCGGCCTTACTTCAGGCACCGGACGCGACCCGTTCCGTAATGTGCATGCGGCGGGCTATCGGGGCGTCTATGACTTCGCCGATCCCGACAGCTCGCTCTTCGTTACCTCAACCGGGCAATCGGGCCATTTCCTCAGCCGCCACTATGACGACCTGGGCGAGCTGTGGCGGCGTGGCGAATACATCCCGATGTCGCTGGACCCGGAGCTGGCGCGCGCCGCGGCGGTGGGCGTAACCGTGTTGACCCCGGCGAACTGACGGAAACGGCTTGAGCGTTTCCTTGCCGAATTGACGCGAAGTCATGCGGCACAATCCCGCCAGTTTGCAACCACGGGGCGAAAACTGGGAAATTTCCCCCTATCGCTCCCAAAGCGCTTTGGGCAGAAGGTCCCATCCGCCCGTTACGCACCCCCAGGGCGGATACCCGTCACTCACGGGAGGAAGGCCGCCGGGGACACGGCGGTCTTCCACCGGGGGCGGATCAAAGTGCAGCGTATTCCGCCTTCTGCCGTTCGGTCCAGGTCACGGTCAGCTGCCAGCCGGTCTCGTCCTGCGCCTCACCATCCACCACGCCCTTCTGAAACAGCCAGGCGCGATGGCGGCCTTCCGCAAAGGTAAGCGTCAGGGTCTCGGTCGTACTGGGTTCCCCCAGAGCGTCTTCGATGGCGACGAACAGCTCGTCCAGCCCCTCGCCAGTGATCGCCGACGTGGCATGGACATGGTCATTTCGCGACGCCTCGATACGACGCGCCTCGGCCTCCTCCGTGTTCAGCAGGTCGAGCTTGTTCCAGACTTCAAGCTTCGGCGTCTCTTCATCCAGACCCAGCTCGGCCAGGATTGTTTCCACGTCGCGCGCCTGTTCGTCGGTCTCTTCGGCCGAAATGTCACGCACATGCAGCACCAGGTCGGCGCCCAGCACCTCTTCCAGCGTGGCGCGGAAGGCGGCGACCAGTTGCGTCGGCAGGTCCGAGATGAAGCCCACGGTGTCGGACAGGATCACCTTGCGGCCGTTATGATTACTGGCCCCCTGCCCGGTTCCGGGCAGTTCGATCTGGCGCATGGTCGGGTCGAGCGTGGCGAAAAGCATGTCCTTGGCCATCACGTCCGCGCCGGTGACCCGGTTGAACAGGGTCGACTTGCCCGCGTTGGTATAGCCGACAAGGGCCACGATGGGGAACGGCACCTTGGCACGGGCGGCGCGATGCAGCTCGCGGGTTTTCACGACTTTCTCCAGCTGGCGCCGCAGGCGCGTGAGCTGGTCGTCAATAGCGCGGCGGTCGGCCTCGATCTGCGTCTCGCCGGGGCCGCCCACAAAACCAAGCCCGCCGCGCTGCCGTTCCAGGTGGGTCCAGGCCCGCACCAGTCGGGTGCGTTGGTAGGACAGCGCGGCCATTTCGACCTGCAACACACCCTCACGGGTGCGCGCGCGGTCCGAGAAGATTTCCAGGATCAGCCCGGTCCGGTCGAGGATCTTGACCTTCCAGGCTTTCTCGAGATTGCGCTGCTGCACCGGAGTGACGGGGCCGTCGATCAGAACCAGCTCGATCTCGGCGGCCTTGAAGCGTTGGCCCAGCTCTTCGATCTTGCCGGACCCGAACAGGTAGCCCGGTTGCGGGCGCGGCAGGGGCACGACCTCCTGCCCCGCGACCTCCAGATGCGGGAGCGCCGCGGCAAGCGCCACGGCTTCTTCAAGCGCCGGGCCGGGTTTGCGGCGGTCGGGCTCGGACTTTATATCGGGATGGAGAACCCAGGCCCGGGTGGGCTTGGCCTCGCTGGAATGCGGATCGGTCAGTTTTCGTCGCCGTCGTAGAGGTTGATCGGCTGGGTCGGCATGATGGTCGAGATCGCGTGCTTGTACACGAGCTGCGACTGGCCGTCCCGCTTGAGCAGGACACAGAAATTGTCGAACCAGGAAATCACGCCCTGCAGTTTGACGCCGTTGATCAGGAAGATCGTGACCGGCACCTTGGTCTTGCGCACGTGATTGAGGAAGGCGTCCTGCAGGTTCTGTTTGTCGGCAGCCATCGCTTGTTTCCTTTTTTCTATCGGACTGCCGGGATCCGGCAGGGGTATTAACCTTTCAGGCGAGTATGAAAAACTATTCCGGATGTTACCAGCCCAAAAATGCGGCAGTCGAACCCGGGTGTATCACCGGCGCCACGTTTCCGGGTTTAGAAGCGCGACGATGGCCAGGGTCTCCAGCCGGCCCAGCACCATGGCCCCGGTCAGGACCAGCTTGGCGGGGGTGGACAGGTCGGCGTAAGAGATCGGCTCGACCGCCGCGATCCCGGCCAGCGGGCCGGTGGTGGTCAGGGCCGAGATGGTCAGCACCATCGCGCTTTCGAACCCCTCGCCGGTCAGCGAGAACAGCACCATAACCAGGGCCACGGAGAGGGTCATCAGCATGAAGAACACCCATGCCATATAGGCACCGCGCCCGCGCAGGTGGCGCGCCTCGCCGCCGTGGCCACCGACGGAGTTCGGATAGACCAGCTTGTCCATCTCGCGCATGCCGTGCTTGTAGAGCGCATAGACACGCAGTAGCTTCGCGCCCCCCGCCGTTGTCGCCACACCGCCGCCAACCAAAGCCAGCCCCATCAGGATCAGCCCCGGGGTCTGCAGGCCGGACCAGGTCTGGCTCGCCTCCCAGGCGCGGCTTTCGAACCCGGTGGTGGTGAGGAAGCTCAAGACGGTAAAGACCGAGCCCCAAAGCGAGGCGAGGCCGGCGAGCAGGTTCATCTCCTCATCCACCTCGAAGGCCCCCAGCCAGTGACGCAGGAACAGGAACCCGGGCACGGCCAGGATCAGAACGGCAGCGAGGCGCACCTCCGGATCCGACCAAAGGCTGGTCAGGTCAGTGCTCATCCGGTCGCGGGTAAAGGTCAGGCGCGAAATGGCGAAACACATGAAGACGGCCAACATGATCTCGCCTCCGACGCCCGCGTTACCGCCGCCAGGCCCGCCGACCGGGGAAATCCCGCTGGTCGCAAGCGTGGACATGGCGTGGCAGATCGCCACGAAAGGGCTGTCCCCCGCCAAGACCAGACCGAGCCAGAGGATCAGGGTCAGCCCGGTATAGACCGGCAAAAGCTGCGCGCCATAGACGCGGATGCGCTGGCTCATCTCGGCGACATGGGTGATCTGGCTGGTGCCCTTACCTTCCGCCCCCCAGATGCGCCGCGCGCGCACCTCGAAACCGCCCAGGGCCATGGGGGCCAGAATGGCGATCGCGCCAACCCAGATGAACAACCCGCCCATCCAGCCGACCAGGGCCCGCCATAGGTGCACGCTATCGGGTAGCCGACCGGGATCGTCGAACAGGGTTGCACCAGTGGTGGTCAGGGCCGAGACCATCTCGACATAGGCATTCAGAAACGTGGTGTTGCGCACCGCCTGATGGAATGGCACCGCAAGCATCAGGGGCAGGATCACGAAGAGGCCCAGAAGTGCCAGCAGGTGGCGCGAAGGGTGATTCAACCGCGGCCGTCCCATCATCGCCAGCGCGATGAAACTGGTCAGGAAGCCGAACAGCAACGCTGCATAAAGAAAGACCCGCCCTTCGTAGTGGTCCTTGACCAACAGCCCGTGCAGCCCCGGCACCAGCATGGCCAGCACACCGATCCCCATCAGGATCACCAGCAAAGGCAGTTTGGCGATACGGTCGAACATGGCAGGCGGCCCCTGAAAGCCTCAGAAAAAGTCGATCGTGACCTGGAGCAGGCGTTCGACCTCGGGCACATCCGGGGACATGGCGAAGAGCACGATCACGTCGCCCTCATCAATGCGCAGGGATCCGGTGGGTTTGACCACCTTGTCCCCCTTTTGAACCGCACCGATCAGCACGCCTTCGGGAAAGGGAATGTCGCGCACCTTCTGGCCCGCGATGGGCGAGGTGGACAGCACCTGCGCCTCGATCACCTCGGCTTCGGCATCGCCGATCGAATAGACGCCGCGCACCCGCCCGTGGCGGATGTGACGCAGGATAGAGCTGACGGTGGTGGTGCGCGGGTTGATATAGGCGTCGACGTCCAGTGGGCCCATCAGCGAAGCCAGCGAGGGGTCATTGATCAAGCAGATCGACATCGGACAGCCCGCGGCCTTGGCCCGGACCGAGGCCAGCAGGTTGACCTTGTCGTCATCGGTAACGGCAAGGATCGCGTCGGCGCGGTTCACGCCCGCCTCCTTCAGGATGTCATTGCTCATCCCGTCGCCATGCAGGACCACAGTACGTTCAAGCGCGTCCGCCGCCACCTCGGCCACGTCGCGATTGAGCTCGACCACCTTGGCGCGGATCCGGTCGGTGCGGCTTTCCAGCGCCTGGGCCACCGCGAGACCGACATTGCCGCCGCCCAGGATCACCACGCGCTCCTGCCGCTTGGTCGACTTGCCGAAGATCTCCAGCGTGCGTTCCACATCCTCGGCGACCGAGACCACATAGACCTGGTCGCCTGCGAAAAGCTGATCCCCAGGCTCCGGGGCAAACAGCGTGCCCTTGCGGCGCACGCCCACGACAATGGCACGCAGGGTGGAAAAGAGGTCGGTCAACTGTCGCAGAGGCGTGTTCAGAACCGGGCAGTCGTCATCCAGCGCCACGCCCATCAGCTGAGCGCGCCCGTCCAGAAAGCTTTCCGTATCAAAGGCAGAAGGTGCGGACAGGCGGCGCAGGGCCGCATCGGCCACCTCGCGTTCAGGGCTGATCACCACGTCGATCGGCAGGTGCTCGCGGCGGTAGAGGTCGGCGACAATGGCGTCCAGATAGCTCTGCGCGCGCAGACGGGCGATCTTGCGCGGCACGGAAAAGACCGAATGGGCCACCTGGCAGGTGACCATGTTGACCTCGTCGGAATGGGTGGCGGCAATGATCATATCCGCATCCGGCGCGCCCGCGCGTTCCAGGATATCGGGATATGAGGCGTGCCCGGCGATGCCCTGCACGTCCAGCGTATCGGTGGCGCGGTGCACCAGTTCGGGGTTGTTGTCGACGACGGTAACGTCGTTCTTTTCGCCCGACAGGTGGCGCGCGATCTGCCAGCCGACCTGGCCCGCGCCGCAGATGATGACCTTCATCGCTGTGCCCTTTCAATGACCGGCTCTGCTGGCATGGCAGACGGGGCCGGTGGCGTCAACCGCCTGCCCCGTTGGCAATATCTGCCGGACGCCCTCAGGCCTCGGCCTCGCCTTCGGCCACACCGTCCGCCACGTGGGCCACACGTCCACCGGCCTTGGCCGAGGTCACCACCCCCAGGCTTTTCAGCTTGCGGTGCAGGGCAGAACGTTCCATGCCGACGAAATTCGCGGTGCGGCTGATATTGCCGCCGAAGCGATTGATCTGGGTCAGCAGGTATTCGCGTTCGAACGCCTCACGCGCCTCGCGCAGGGGCAGCATAGCCAGATGGCCCGAAACAACGATGCCCTGCCCGCTATCCTCCTCGGCGCCTTCACTGCCGGGAAGTTCGGCCGCCTCGATCGGCCCCGTGCCCTCGCCCAGGATCAGCACCCGTTCGATCACGTTCTTCAACTGGCGCACATTCCCTGGCCAGGTCATGGTCTGCATCATCGCCGAGGCCTCTTCCGACAGGTCGCGCAGCGGCAGGCCCTGGGTCTTGTTGAACCCGTCGATGAAATAGGCGGCAAGCTCGGGGATATCCTCGCGCCGCTCGGACAGGGCGGGGACCGGGATCGGCACCACGTTCAGGCGATGATAGAGCTCTTCACGGAAGTTACCCGCCGCGATTTCGGCCTCCAAATCGCGGTTGGACGAGGAAATCACCCGCACGTCCACATTGACCTTGTCACTGCCACCGACCCGCTGGAACGCCTGTTCCACCAGCACGCGCAGGATCTTCGACTGGGTGCCGGACGGCATGTCGGCCACCTCGTCAAAGAACAGCACGCCACCGTTGGCCTGCTCCAGCAACCCCGGTTCCACGCCGCGATCCGCACTCTCACGACCGAACAACACCTCTTCCATGCGCTCGGCCTCGATGGAGGCGGAGTTGACCGACACAAAGGGCGCGCGCGACCGGTCGGAATTGGCGTGAATGAAGCGCGCGGCGATTTCCTTGCCCGCGCCGGCAGGACCAGACAATAGCACCCGACCGTTCGATTTTGTTACCTTTTCTAGCTGTGATTTCAATGCCTTGAAGGCCGAACTTGATCCGATCATGTCGGCCGAGGCGGTATCCTTGCGCTTCAGCTCGACGTTTTCGCGGCGCAAGCGGCTGGTCTCCATCGCGCGGCCGATCACCACCATCAGCTGGTCGATGTTGAAGGGCTTTTCGATGAAGTCATAGGCGCCCTGTTTGATCGCAGCGACGGCAATCTCGATATTGCCGTGACCCGAGATGATGACCACCGGCACCTCCGGGTGCTCGCGCTTGACCATCTTCAGGATGTCGATCCCGTCCATGGCTGAATCCTTCAGCCAAATGTCCAGGATCATCAGCGCAGGCAGTTCGGATTTGACCTCCGCCACCGCCTCGTCCGAGGTGCCCGCCTTGCGGGTCGTGTAGCCTTCGTCCTCCAGGATATCCGAGATCAGCTCGCGAATATCGCGCTCGTCATCCACGATCAGAATATCACCCATGGCTCTGCCCTCTCTTGTTCCCACTTACTCGCAAATTCACTTGGTTCATCATGTTCATGCAGCAGCCTCCTCGACCGGCAGGCGGATCACCGCCATGGCGCCGGGATGCGCGCCCTCGACGAAGGGTTCCGCATCTTCCAGCACTAGGCTACCGCCGTGTTCCTCGATAATCTTCTTGACGATGGGCAGGCCCAGGCCGGTGCCCTTGTCGCGCGTCGTCACATAGGGTTCGAACAAACGCGCACGGTCCTCCGGCAACCCGATCCCGTTGTCCGAGATGCGGATTTCCGCCACCTCGCCATCCACCGCCATCACCACACGGATCTCGGGTGTGTGCCCATCCGGCGCACCCTTTTCCTGCAGACTTTCAATCGCTTCGCCCGCGTTCTTGATCAGGTTCGTCAGCGCTTGGCCAATCATTGTACCGTCCAAATTGCCCATCACCGGCTTCTTCGGCAGCCGGTCGACGATGCGCACGCCTTCCTGACCCGCGCGTTGCAGCAAAACCGCGCCACCTACAAGGGCCGCCAGGTCCTCCGACCGGCGGTCGGGTTCAGGCATGCGGGCAAATTTCGAGAACTCGTCGACAATGCGGCGCAGGTCATCGGTCTGGCGCACGATCACATCGGTGAGGCTCTCCAGATCCTCGGCCTCGGCCTCTTCTAACAGGCGGCCGAACTTGCGCTTGATCCGGCCGGCCGACAGCTGGATTGGCGTCAGCGGGTTCTTGATCTCATGCGCGATGCGCCTCGCCACGTCGCCCCAGGCAGCCATGCGTTGGGCGGACACCAGGTCGGTCACATCGTCGAAGGCGACCACATAGCCCTCCAGCGATCCCTCCGCCCCACGCCGGACCGCCATGCGCACCAGCAGGCTTTCCTGTCGTCCCTGGCGGGTCAGGCGCAACTCTTCCTGGATCGTCTCCCGTCCCTCTTCGGTCAAGCGCTTGAAAAGAGGTTCAAACTCCGGGATCAGCAGGGACATGTCGTGATCCAGCACCGCGCCCTCTTCCACGTCCAGAAGCCGGGTTGCGGCGCGGTTCAGGAAGGTGACCTGACCGGTCCCATCCACCCCCATGACCCCGGCCGTGACCGAGCTGAGAACCGAGTCGAACAGGCGTCGGCGCCGCTCGATCTGCTGAGTGTTCGCCAACAGCTCGTCGCGCTGCAGCTTCAACTGCCCGGTCATACGGTTGAAGACACGGCCCATGGTGGCGATCTCATCATCGCCTTCTTCCTCGATCACCCGGGCCTCAAGGTCGCCCTCGCCGACCCGTTCCGCGGCAGCGGCCAGCCGACCGATGGGGCGTGACAGGCGCTCGGCAAACCACATGCCGACCCAGATCGCTGCAATAATCATGATCACCGCAAAGCCCAGATAAATCAGGGCAAATTCGAACAGGATGGCGCCGCGTTGGCTTTCCTGCTGGTTGTAGAAGACCACCGTCTCCTGGGTTTCATCCAACAGGTTCAGGATGTCGCCATCCACGTCGCGCGAGACATAGAGCAGGTGATCTGAAAAGGCGTTGAGCCGCACGAGGGCGCGGAACTCGCTCTGATCCCAATCCTCGATCAGGATGGCCTGGCCCGACATGGCGTCGGCAATCACCTGAGGATCCGGCGGATCATAGTCGAAGCGATAGGACCGGTCGCCACGCACACGGATGTCGCCATCGGAGTTGATGACGAAGGCCTCGCGCAGACCACGCTGGATGCTCTGCTGCCCCTCGGCCAGCAACACTCGCAGGCGCGCATCGGGCAGGATGCGGCTCGCCTCACGCTGCCGATTGAGAAAGCCCGCCAGCGCCTGAGCATCTTCCAGCAGATCGTCCTGATGCTCGCTCTCATAGGCCTGGGCGGCGGCGAGGGAGTTGTTCACCACACGGCTGACCCGGTCCGAAAACCAACCCTCGATCCCGACATTCACGGTCAACGTGGCGAAGATCGCGACCAGAACGGTGGGGATCAGCGCAACCACCGCAAAAACCCCGGTCAGGCGCAGGTGGAGGCGGGAACCCGCCGACTTGCGCCGCCGCGCCGCGATCATGCGCGCAACGCCCGACAGCACCATGGCGGCCACGGCCAGCACATAGACCAGATCGGCCAGCAGAATCAGCCGCAGCGCGGTCGAGCGCGCGCCCTGGTCCAATGGTCCCAGAATAAGCCAGGTCGCCAGCGCCAGCGCAGGGCCCAGCGTGACCAGTCCGAAACTGGCAAAGGTCTTTGCCCGGCGCAGTTTGCGCAGGCGATTCAGCCTTTCCCAGGTAGATAACGACCCGTTGCGTGCCACCACGCAAATACCCCATCAAAAAACGCCGACAATGCGGCCACCGCAGCGTGTGCTGTCACAGGGTCTGACGCCCTTTTGCCACGCCTGTGGCCTTTTTACATCAACTTGCGGCGCCGTGTCACCTCGATTCCCAGGTCGGTGATCTTCTTACGCAGAGTATTTCGGTTGATGCCCAGCAGATCGGCGCATTTCGCCTGGTTGCCGCCGGTGGCGTCCAGGGCGATTTCGATCAGCGGCAGTTCGATCTCGCGCAGGATACGTTGATAGAGGCCCGGCGGTGGCAGGGTGCCGCCGTGCAGGTCGAAATAGCGTTGCAGGTGGCGTGCGACGGAAGCCGACAGTTTCTCGCCCTCCACCGCCTGGGGCAACACCCCGCCTGAGGGCGCGCCCAGCGTGGCTTCGACCTCGGCGCGGGTGATTTCCTCCTCGGCGCCGGTGACCATCAGCCGCTGCACGGTGTTTTCCAGCTGGCGCACGTTGCCGGGCCAGGGGTAGGTGCGCAGGACCTCGGCCGCCGCATCGGACAGGCGGCGCGGCGACAGCCCGTCGCGTTCGGCCCGGGTCAGGAAATGCTCCGCCAGCGCCGGGATGTCCTCGAGCCGTTCGCGCAGGCTGGGCACCGGAATGGTCACCCCGCCCAGGCGATAGAACAGGTCCTGGCGGAACGCGCCCTGGTCGATCTTCTGCTGCATGTCGAGCTGCGAGGTCGACAGGATGCGTGGGGCCGGATCTGTCAAGCTGTCGAGCATACGCGTGACCCGGGCCTGGGCCTCGTCGTCCAGATCGCCCACCTCGTCGAACAGGATGGTGCCTTGCCCAGCGCGCGACAACACCTGCGCGGGACCATCAATCGGCCCAAGGTCATCCGGCGTCACCACCACGAAAGGCAGGTTGCGCCGGTCCGAGAAGTCATGAATGGCCCGCGCGATCAAGCTTTTGCCGGTGCCGCTCTCGCCGGTGATCATGACCGGCAGCTCGGTGTTCATCACCCGCGCCACCAGTTTGTAGAGCGCCTGCATGGCGGGTGTGCGCCCCACCAGCGGCAGGTCATCCCCGCCGCCTTCACCGCCCTCGCGCGGGGCGGTCGGGCGCATGCGCTTGCGCTCCAGCGCCTTGGAAGCGCGTTTCATCAGATCCGGCAGGTCGAAGGGTTTGGGCAGGTAATCAAACGCCTCCGCCTCGGCGGCCTGAATGGCGGTCATGATCGTGTTCTGCGCCGAGATCACGATCACCGGCAGGTCGGGCCGCATGTCCGAGATTTCCGGCAGCGCCTCCAGCCCG
Source organism: Aliiroseovarius sp. (assembly GCF_965228805.1). Classification (NCBI taxonomy): domain Bacteria; kingdom Pseudomonadati; phylum Pseudomonadota; class Alphaproteobacteria; order Rhodobacterales; family Paracoccaceae; genus Aliiroseovarius; species Aliiroseovarius sp. The sequence continues at coordinate 3,547,336 of NZ_CBDDIE010000003.1, forward strand.
TTTCCGTCCGGCATCACCACGTCCGAGATCACCAGATCCCCGCGCCCCTCCTCGACCCAGCGTTTCAGCGTCACCAGCGAGCTGGTCGCATGCACCCGGCAGCCCGCGCGGGTCAGCGCCTGGGTCAGAACGGTGCGGATCGTGCGGTCGTCGTCGGCGACAAGAACGGTGCCGTCCATGGGTCAGTCTCCTTCGGCTTGTTTCGGCGCGACGGGCAGGGAAATGCGGAAAGCCGTGCGTCCGGGCACGGTATCCAGCGCGATCCAGCCGTCGTGGTCACCTATGATCTTCGACACCAGGGCCAGGCCCAGCCCGGTGCCGTTCTCACGCCCCGATACGAACGGGTCGAAAATCTGACCGGCGATCTCGGGCGGGATGCCGGGGCCGTCGTCGATGATCTCGACCTGAAGCGGCAACGCATTGCCGGTGCCGTCCTTACGCCTGAGGCGCAGCGCGTGGTCGTAAAAGGTGCGAATGGTAATGGTGCCGCCCTTGGGGTTGGCCTCGGCGGCGTTCTTCAGAAGGTTCAGAAAGACCTGCATCAGCTGGTCGCCATCCACATAGGTCGGCGGCAGCGAGGGGTCGAACTGTTCGACAATGGCCATATGCGCGGCGTAGCTGACCCGCGCGGATTTCTGCGCGCGGTCCAGCAGGTCGTGAATATTGACCACCTTGCGCTCCGGCGGGCGCAGGTTGCCGAACTGTTCGACCTGATCCAACAGGGCGACGATGCGGCGACTTTCGACCACGATCAGATCGGTCAGCTCCTGATCCTCGGGGCTCAGCCCCATCGACAGCAGCTGCGCAGCCCCGGTAATGCCCGCCAGCGGGTTCTTGATCTCATGGGCCAGCATCTCGGCCATGCCGATGGCCGATGCGGCGGCGGATTTCACCCCCTGCGCGCGCCCCAGCCGGTCAGCGATCTGGCGCGGCTGAAGCAGCATCAGCACCTGGTCGGTGCCCGCCAAGGGCGCAATCTGGATGTTGCATTCGACCGGCGCCGATTGGCCCGACCCCACATCCACCGTGTTGATGAACAGCGCCCCCTGGTCGCGGCGCACCCGGGCAAAGGCGTTGTCTAGGGCCGCGTCGATATGCAGCCGATCGAAGACGGGCATGGCGGTCAGGCTCTTGGCCGAGGCGTTCAGGAACAGCTCCGCCGCCGTGTTCACCTGCGCGATGCGGTCATCCGCGTCGATCAGGATCGCCGGGACCGGCAGCGAGAACCAGAGCGCGTCGTTCTCCATCACGCGGCCTCCTGTTCGGTGAGCGCTCGCGGCAGCAGGGCCAGCACGTGGGCCGGATCGCGGGACGACAGCACCTCACGGCGCAGGTCCGGCGGGGGGGCGACATCGTCCATGTACCAACCCAAATGCTTGCGAATGACCCGCGCGCCCAGCGCGGGGCCGTAGAAATCGAGGCTTGCCTCATAATGGCGCGCGACCATGTCGATCAGGTCGTGGCCTTCGGGGATCGTGGGCATCGGCGTGCCGTGCAGGTGATGGGCCACCTCCGCCAGCAGCCAGGGCCGCCCGCCTGCCCCACGTCCGATCATCACCCCATCCGCACCGGAGGCGTCCAGCGCGGCACGGGCGGTGGCCGGGCTGGTAATGTCGCCATTCGCGATGACCGGGATGGACACGGCGTCCTTCACCGCCCGGATCGCGGCCCAATCGGCATGCCCCTTGTAGAACTGGCAGCGGGTGCGGCCGTGAATGGTGATCATCCGGATGCCTGCGTTTTCCGCCTGACGGGCCAGATCGGGCGCATTCATCAAGCCATCATCCCAGCCCAGACGGGTCTTCAACGTCACCGGGATCGACACGGCGCCAACAATGGCCTCAATCAGTTCAAGCGCCAGCGGCAGGTCGCGCAGCAGGGCCGAGCCGGACATGCCCCCCACCACCTTGCGGGCGGGACAGCCCATGTTGATGTCGATGAGTTTTGCACCGTTCGCCTCGACCATGCGCGCAGCTTCACCGGCCCAATGCACGTCCCGCGCGGCCAGCTGAACCGCGGTGTTGTGCTCGCCGAACCCCAGCTCGGCACGTTCACGCACCCCGGGCTTGGCCTGCACCATTTCCTGGCTGGCCACCATTTCCGACACCACCAGCCCCGCGCCGAACCCCGCCACCAACTGGCGAAACGGCAGATCGCTGATCCCGGCCATCGGGGCCAGGATCACGGGAGGGTCCAGAGTGACTGCGCCGAGCGAGATCGACATGCCTAATCCTTGTGCAACTGCCCCGATAGTGGCCAGCCCGGTGGGAGGTCACAATTTTTCCGGGGGGTGATTGATTGATAATTCATCATTTGCACATTTTTTGTGCAACTTCCAGCGGTGTCGCAGGGGCATTGTCCTTGAATTCGGCAATGCGTAAACAGGGCGCATGACAACAGCCGCTTTGATCGTCGCCGCCGGACGCGGCACCCGCGCCGGGGGCGATGTGCCCAAGCAATGGCAGATCGTGGCCGGGCGCATGGTCGCCGAACACACGGTGGCGCGCTTTGCGGATCACCCAAAGGTCGGGCCGATCGTGTTGGTGCTGCACCCCGATGACATGGAGCTGGCGGACCGATTCCCTAGCGTGATCTGCGTGCCCGGCGGCGCCACGCGCGACCAAAGCGTTTCGGAAGGGCTAAATGCCCTGATCGAAACGCCCCCCGCTCGCGTATTGATCCATGACGTGGCCCGCCCCTGCATCAGCGACCGGATCATCTCCGAGGTCATCGCCGCGCTCGACACCTCCCCCGGCGCCGCCCCCGCGCTGGCGGTCACCGACGCGCTCTGGCGCGGTGAGAACGGTGAAGTCACCGGCACACAGGACCGCGAGGGGCTCTACCGCGCCCAGACCCCGCAGGGCTTTCGCTTTGCCGATATCGTCGCCGCCCACCGCGCCCACCCGGGTGGCGCGGCGGATGATGTCGAGGTTGCCCGCGCCGCCGGGCTTACCGTCGCCATCACCGAAGGCGACGAGCAGAATATCAAGATCACCACCCCCGGCGATTTCGCCCGGGCCGAGAACATCCTGCGAGGACAGATGGATATCCGCACCGGACAAGGCTACGACGTGCATGCATTCGAAGAGGGCGACCATGTCGTGCTCTGCGGCGTCAAGATCCCCCATACGAAGAAACTCAAGGGGCATTCGGATGCCGATGTGGGCATGCACGCGCTGACCGACGCGATCTACGGCGCGCTGGCGGATGGCGATATCGGCCAGCACTTCCCGCCCTCGGACTTGCAGTGGAAGGGTGCCGAGAGCGACATCTTCCTGCGCCACGCCGTGTCCCGCGCGACGGATCGCGGATACGCCATCGCCAATGTCGACGTGACCTTGATCTGCGAGCGCCCCAAGATCGGCCCCCACGCAGCCTCCATGCGCGAGGCGCTGGCGGGTATCATGGGCGTGGATATCGACCGGGTGTCCGTGAAAGCCACCACTTCCGAACGACTGGGCTTTACCGGTCGCGAGGAGGGCATCGCCTCCATGGCTGTCGCCACTCTGATCAAGGAATAAGGCATGAACCATGCGACCGCGAAACTGATCGCCACCTTCTTCTACTCCGGCCTGATGAAACCCGCACCGGGCACCTGGGGCAGCCTGGCCGCCCTGCCCGCCGCCTGGGCGTTGCATATGGTCGGCGGCCCCTTGGCCCTGACCATTGCCACCATCGTCGCCTACATGGCCGGGCTTTATGCCACCCGTGCCTATACCGCAGGCAGCGACAATCACGACCCGGGCGAGGTGGTGATTGACGAGGTGGTCGGCATGTGGATCGCGCTCATGCCGGTCAGCTTCGGCGCGCGCATGATGGGGGTGGATATCCTCGCGCTCTACCCGGGCTGGATCGTCGCCTTCCTGGCCTTCCGCCTTTTCGACATTACCAAACCCGGCCCGATCGGTGCCGCCGACCGGCGCGGAGATGCCGCCGGCGTCATGCTGGACGATGTTTATGCGGGTTTTGCCGCCGGGTTTACCGTGATCGTGCTGGCTTACGCGGCCCACGGGCTGATGGGCGCGTAAGATGCGTATTGCCGACCTGCTCGACCTCTGTCGCACCAAGGGGCTGCGCGTCGCCACCGCCGAAAGCTGCACCGGTGGCATGGTCGGCGCGGCCCTGACCGAGGTGCCCGGCAGCTCGGACGTGGTCGAGTGCGGCTTCATCACCTATTCCAACGCCGCCAAGGTCGAGATGTTGGGCGTGGGCGTGGACATGTTGGCCGCCCATGGCGCTGTCAGCGAAGAGGTCGCGATGGAGATGGCCCAAGGTGCAGTGACCCGGTCCTTGGCCGATATCGCCGTGTCGATCACCGGCATCGCAGGCCCCGGCGGGTCCGAGCACAAGCCCGAGGGCCGCGTCTGTTTCGCCGTCACGCGCGACGGCTGGATGCGCGCCGAAACGGTGGAATTCGGCGCCCTGGGCCGCGGGCAGGTCCGCGAAGCCGCCGCCCAACACGCGCTCGCCCTGCTGAAAGAAGCGGCAGAGCGCTGATCACTGCTTGCCCATTTGCGCACCAGCGCGCCGATTTGGCGCCCAAAAACCGGGCAGTTTGCGAAACGCCCGTCATTTCCCCGCAAAATGCGACCCCGTGACTTCCTTTTGCGCAGGCACGCGCCAGAAAGGCCCTCAACCTGATCTCAAAGGAATACGGAGGGGAAAATGAACGGAGCGGATACCGCCTGGATCATCACCGCAACTGCGCTGGTCCTGTTCATGTCACTGCCAGGGCTTGCCCTGTTCTACGGCGGGCTGGTGCGCGCACGCAATGTGCTCAGCGTCTTCATGCATGTCTATGCCATTGCCTGTCTGATGAGCGTGCTCTGGCTCGCCTTCGGCTATTCGATTGCCTTCGGCCCGGGGGAACCGGGCGTCTGGGGCGGCCTGGGCAAGTCCTTCCTGATGGGCGTGGACGCGGACAGCCTGTCGGGCACCCTGCCCGAGGTCCTGTTCTTTGCCTTCCAGATGACCTTCGCCGTCATTACCCCCGCGCTGATCGTCGGCGCCTATGTGGAACGTATCGGCTTTGGCTTCGTGCTGCTGTTCTCGTCGCTGTGGATGCTGCTGTGTTACGCGCCCGTGGTGCATTGGATCTGGGGCGGCGGCTTCCTGGCCGATGGCGGCATCTTCGGCGAGACCGGCGTGATCGACTTCGCCGGTGGCATCGTCGTGCACGAGACCGCCGCGATTGCCGCCCTGATGATCGCGGTCTTCCTGGGCCCGCGCCGGAACCGCACCACGCCGCCGCATTCGCCCGGTTTCGTGATGATCGGCGCCGCGATGCTCTGGGTCGGCTGGTTCGGCTTCAACGGCGGCTCGGCCCTGGCCGCGGATGGCTCCGCCGCCATGGCGATCACCGTGACGCACCTGTCGGCTGCCACCGCGTCCCTGACCTGGGCGCTGTGGGAGAAGATCAAATACGGCAAGGCCTCGCTGGTCGGCCTGGTTACCGGCACCATCGCGGGCTTGGCCTCGATCACCCCGGCGGCCGGTGTGGCTGGCCCCATCGAGGCGCTGGTGATCGGCGCGGTGGCTGGCATCCTGTGCCAGGAAGCGGTGAACCTGGTGCGCAACAAGCTGAAGATCGACGACACGCTGGACGTCTTTGCGGTGCACGGCGTGGGCGGCATCTTCGGCACGATCATGATCGCCATCTTCGGCCACGGCAGCTTTGTCGCCCAGTTTGGCGCGCTGGTGATCGTCGGTGTCTTTACCGTCGTCGTCAGCTTCGTGCTGATCAAGCTGGTCGCTCTGGTGACACCCCTGCGGGTGGATGCCGAAACCGAGACCAACGGCCTGGACCTCTCGGTCCACGGCGAACGCGCCTACGACATCACGTCGTAATCACTCACGGCAGGCGCGAGGGAAAGGCGGGGACTGGGCCCCGCCTTTTTCTTTTTTGGTAGGAAACCTCTATGGAGCGGCGCAGCCGCGACGCGCCTGCATTGACCCGGCAGGCGAACTCGGTACGAGTTCTGCCGGAAGGGGGCCCTCCCCACGGGAGGGCGCATTGCGACGTTTCCAACCTCACAGCCGTTGCGAATATGGCGTCCCGATCAATCCACTTCCCGGTCCATAAGCGCCCACCCAGGGTCGGGCACGTCGCGGCTTCACCTTAGCTTTTGGGGGTCAGGTCAAAGCTCCCAAATCCGGCCCTGCCTTGATCGAGGCCCACAGCCCATCCGCCTCCGCCCCCAGCAGCGCGCGAGCCTTGGTCAGCAGTTTCTCCTGCCTCACGTCCAGCGGGATCGGCGCATCAAGATCGAAGGCCGCCTCCTGCCCATTCACCCGCACGCGTGTCGCGGTCTCGGGGATCGCGTCATCCGCCTCCACCCGTACCTTGGCCGCCAGTGCGACCAGCGCGGGGTCCTGTGCCACCGCGTCCGAGAAGCTTTCCAGCGCCCCGGTCGGCACACCAGACAGCGCCATCGCCGCGACATGGGCGTAGGAGAATTTGACCTCCAGCCCGGTTGCAGGCGCAGGGATGTTGCAGACGGTCAGCCAGCGCGGATGGGTCGCGACGACGACCTCGTCCACCGTGTTCGGAGGCGGCAGGCTCGCCAACGCCTCCAGCATCGCGTGGGTGCCGTGGCAGCAAGCGTGGAACTTGTGGCTGATCGCCAGGATCCACCAATCCTTGTTCAGCCCATCGAGCGCGGCGAGGTTTCCCTCGCCCGCATGGGTGGGGCCAAAGCCCTGCGGCCCGTCCAGCCCCTTCGGGTTGGACTGGAAACCGGCGCGCGCCAAGGTAGCTGCCTCCACCCCGGTCTGCGCCGCAAGCCCCGCGTGATAGGGCTTGCCCATGGTGCCGAACTGGCTTTTCAGCCCGGCGGCCCGGGTGGACGCCACGCCCAGCGCCTGGGCGGTCTGATCCGGGGTCAGTCCCATCAGACGCGCGGCGGCCACGGTGGCCCCGAAAGCTCCGGCTGTGGCGGTCTGATGAAATCCGATCTGGTAATGCGCGCGGCCCAGCCAGGTGCCGATCCGGATCGAAGCCTCGAACCCCACAAGGCAGGCGTCCAGGAAATCCCCCCCTGACGCATCCCGGTCCTGCGCCACAGCCAGAGCCGCCGGGATCACCGCCACAGAGGGGTGGCCGATATGCGCGAAATGCGTGTCGTCATAGTCGAGCGCATGAGAGGTGGCCCCGTTCACCAGGGCCGCCGCACGCGGTGGCACACAGGCGCGGGAGCCAAACAGCGTTGCCGCCCCCTGCCCGCCCTCGGCCAGCACCATGTCGCGGGTAATGCGCGACACGGGCTCTGCGGCGCCTGCACGCCCGCAGGCGGCCCAGTCCAGCAGCGATAGGCTCATCATACGACGGGCATCCTCCGCCTGCGCCAGATCGCAATGAGTAAACTCCACCAGGTGCTTCATCAGATCGCTCACAGCCGCATCTCCTTCGGCAGAATATCTTCGCTGGGCCAGATCCCCGTCTCAAGCGCGCGGTCATAGCCCTGGGTCAACCCCGCGCCCCGCATTGCGGCCACGGCCCCGGCAACATCATAGTCGAGCGCGTGGATCCGCGCGCCGTCCGCCTGCAGCGTGACATAACGGGTCTGACGCCGCCCGTCATTCGGTGGCATGCCAATGGCACCCACGTTGATCCAGTGAATGCCCGAGATGTCGCGCTCGAACGCCACGCCGCAATGGCCGGCGATCACCCCGTCCACCGGCCCGGCCGCCGCTTGGATCGCGGCAAGCTCCAGTGCGAACTCCGTATGGCTGGAGGTTGGCCAAAGAAAGCGCGCGATATTTGTAAAGCCGCCATGGATCACCGCATAACGTCGCCCCTCATGGGCAAAGACCGCCATGTCCGGCAGGTCCTCCATCCAGGCGCGCGCCGCCCCGTCGATCGCGCGATCCGTATGGGCATACCAGCCGCCGGACAGCAGGTCGCAAGCCGACCCCGGCGTGAAACCGCAACCGCAATCCGCAGCCCCCGTGGCCAACTGCACCTCGACATTGCCCGCGACCACATGGGCGCCCATGCGCCGGATCAGCGCCACCGTCTCGGCCGGTTGCCCGCAATAGCCTGCAACATCTCCGGTGCAGATCAGATTGCACCCCAAGATGCCATGCCGTGCCGCTTCACCCTGCAGCGCCGCCAGTGCCTGCAGGTTCGACAAGGGCCCGCCAAAGCACCATACCTCGCCCGAGAGCGTGCCCAGATCGGCAATACGCATGGGCTCCTCCCTTGAAAGCATGCGGTTCGCGCCCCATAAGATAGCGCAAGCCACAGAAAGACAATGGAAATGGATGACGCGTCAACTCTTCTTGATACCGGGTTCTGGATCACCTCCGGCGCAATCATTGCGCTATTGGTCCTGTCCGCCTTCTTCTCGGGCTCCGAGACCGCGCTGACCGCCGCCTCGCGGGGCAAGCTGCGCTCGCGCGCCGACAAGGGAGAGGCGAACGCCCAGCGCGCGTTGGACATTACCGAGGACAACGAGCGTCTGATCGGTTCGGTCCTGTTGGGCAACAACCTGGTGAACATCCTGGCAGCCTCCCTGGCGACAGCGCTGTTCACGCGGCTGTTCGGCGACAGCGGTGTGGCCCTGGCGACCCTAGTCATGACCCTGCTGGTGCTGATCTTTGCCGAAGTGCTGCCCAAGACCTATGCGATCACCAACCCGGAGGTCGCCGCCGCGCGCGTCTCGGCCCCGATCAAGGTGGTCATCCTGGTGTTGGCCCCGATCGTGGCCACCGTGCGCACGATCACCCGCCTGATGCTGCGCCTGTTCGGCGTGAAGACCGACCCGGACAGCCACATCCTGGCGGTGCGCGAGGAAATCGCCGGCGCCATTACCCTGGGCCATTCGGAAGGCGCGGTGGAAAAGGAAGACCGCGACCGGCTGCTGGGCGCGCTGGACCTGGGCGACCGTGTGGTGGAAGAGATCATGTTGCACCGCTCAGGGATCGAGATGATCGACGCGGGCCAAAGCGCCATAGAGGTGTTGGAACAGGCCCTGGCCAGCCCGCACACCCGCCTGCCCGTCTTTCGCAACGAGCCCGAGAACATCGTCGGTGTGATCCATGCCAAGGACCTCAGCCGCGCCATGTATGCCGCCCAGGCAGCCGGGCGCGAACTGATGGATTTCGACGTGATGGAAGTGGCCAAGGAGCCCTACTTCATCCCCGAAACCACCACGCTCGACGACCAGATGCGCCAGTTCCTGCACCGCCATACGCATTTTGCGCTGGTGGTGGACGAATACGGCTCCCTGCAGGGTCTGATCACGCTCGAGGACATCCTGGAAGAGATCGTGGGCGAGATCACCGACGAGTTCGACACGGAAAGCGAGCCGGAACTGACGCGCTCCGACGATGGGCACTTCCTGGTCGACGGCGCGATGACCATTCGCGACCTCAACCGCATGACCGACTGGGGCCTGCCGGACGAGGAGGCGAACACCATCGCCGGTCTGGTCATCCACGAGGCACAGATGATCCCGAACGAGGGGCAAGTGTTTTCCTTCCACGGCTTCCGCTTCCAGGTGGTCAGCCGCGAAGGCCACCGCATTGCCGAACTGAAGATCCGACCGCTGTAAGACGGCGGTCCCCCGAGCGCAGCGAGGCCATCGCCGCGCAACCGAAAACTATTTCAAATAGTTTTGCACCTGCGGGGCGGTGGCGCGCCTTCGGCGCGACTGCAGCGCCCATCCAATAGGCTAACGCAGCCGCCGTACCGCCGCGCCCAGAAGCGCGCGGGAATAGGCCTTGTGAAACCCCATCAGCGCATGGACCAGTACCCCCAGCTTGCCATTCCCGCCCGGCACCACGGCCGAGCCGAAATAGAGCCGCGTGCCGCCCGGGGTGGGCTCCACCATCAGCCAGGAGCGGGTTTTCGCGGCCATGTCGCACAAGAGGAGCTGATCCACCTCCCGTCCCTCGACATCCCAGGCGGCGAAACGCTCCGCCCGCCCCTCAGCCAGGGCCCGCACCTCACCGTCCGTGGACGGGCGGCGCACGGTGACCCGCAGGATGACGCGTTCCAGCTTGAACAGAGGCGTGGTGTAGAAGGCCACGACATAGTCGGCAAAGGACACCTTCCCAGGCAGCTCCACCGCATAGCAATCGGCATAACAGCCGGGCCGTTGGTGATAGGTCTGCAACAGAGCCGTCTCCGGCAGCGGCGCCTCAGACACGCGGGCCATCTCAGCGCCCCTTGAACAACGTGCCGAAGAGCCCGCGCACGATGCGGCGTCCGGTGGTACCCTTCAGCTCCTTGATCACCACATTGGCGACGGCTTCGCCGAAGCTTTCCGACTTGCGCGAGCGGCTCTTGCGGGGGGACCGCGAGCTTGACCGCCCCACCCGCGTGCCCGAGTAGCGCCGCCCGGCACGGTATTCGCGTTCGGCAGCGCTTTCGGCCTCCTCCTCGGCCTTCTCCGCCTCCTCGGCCTCGCGGGCCGCGTCAGCTGCGCGTTTGGTCAGCACCTCATAGGCGCTTTCGCGATCCTTCAGCTCCTCATACTTGCCGGCAATCGGCGAGGCATTGATCAGCGCCTTGCGATCCTTCGGGTCAAGCGGCCCCAGCTGCGAGGACGGCGGGCGGATCAGCGTGCGTTCCACCACCCCGGGCGCGCCCTTGCGCTCCAGCATGGACGTCACGGCCTCGCCCACGCCGACCTCGCGGATCGCGTCCTCGGTCTCGAAACGCGGGTTGTCGCGATAGGTCTCGGCGGCCTGGCGCAGCTCCTTGCGGTCCTTGGCGGTAAAGGCCCTGAGCGCATGCTGAATGCGGTTGCCGAGCTGACCCAGGATATCCTCGGGCACATCGGCCGGGTTCTGGGTGCAGAAATAGACGCCCACGCCCTTGGACCGGATGAGCCGCGCCACCTGTTCCACCTTGTCCAGCAGCGCCTTGGGCGCGTCATCGAACAGCAGATGCGCCTCGTCAAAGAAGAAGACCAGCTTGGGCTTGTCGGGATCCCCGACCTCGGGCAGTTCCTCGAACAGTTCCGACAACAGCCACAGAAGGAAGGTCGCGTAAAGCTTCGGCGAGCCCATCAGCTTGTCCGCCGCCAGGATCGAGATCCGCCCGCGCCCGTCTGTATCCGTGCGCATGATGTCGCTGAGTTCCAGCGCCGGTTCACCGAACAGCCGCGCGCCGCCCTGGTTTTCCAGCACCAGCAATGCCCGCTGGATCGCCCCAACCGAGCTGGCGGAGACATTGCCGTAGCGTAGGCTGAGGTCCTTGGAGTTCTGCCCAACCCAGACCAACAGCGCCTGCAGGTCCTTCAGGTCCAGCAGAGGCAGCCCCTGTTCATCCGCCACGCGGAAGGCGATATTCAGCACACCTTCCTGCGCCTCGGTCAGTTCCAGCAGCTGCGACAGCAGCAGCGGCCCCATCTCGGACACGGTGGTGCGGATCGGGTGCCCCTGGTCGCCATAGAGATCCCAGAAAGTCACCGGGAAGGCACCATACTTATAGTCGTCAAAGCCGATGGTTCCCGCCCGTTTCATGAAGGCGTCATGCAGCTTGAACCCCTCCGAGCCCGCGGCCGCCAGGCCCGACAGGTCCCCTTTCACATCCGACAGGAAAACCGGCACGCCCTGGGCAGCAAAGCCTTCGGCCAGGATCTGCAGAGTGACGGTCTTGCCGGTGCCGGTAGCCCCCGCGATCAGCCCGTGGCGGTTGGCATACTTCAGCAATAGTCCTTGTTTTTCAACGTATTCAGCCCCGCCGCCGCCAATGAAAATGCGCCCGTCCATATCGCTGCCCATGAGCCCGCCTCTACTTCCTGTGGAAAACTTCTGGGTTGAAAATACAAAATTAACCCTTCTGCGCTAGGGTGAAATCATCCGGGCAGTGTCCTCTTTCGCCCGGATGACTTCCTCCCTGTCAGACTGGCCGCGCCCCCGGGCGCGGCTTTTTTTCGAAAATGTTGAAAAACAACCACTTTCCCCTGTTGACCGATGCGACCAAACGTCATAGCGTTCCGACACAATATAAGCCGGCCGGTCCGGCAGGGAGTGAAAAATCAGGAAAGGGCCCTCATCCAGGGCCCTTTTTCTTTGTGCTTTTTCCAAGAAAATGATGGGGGCCGGAATATCGTTCCCGGCAGGTGGGTGCGCCAGCGGCGGCGCGACCAACCTTTGTGTCAACTCAGCGCCATCTCGACCTGACGGGTGGCAATGACCAAGCCGCGCCCGGCCTTGGCCGCCGCCCAAACCTCGTCCTCGGACAGGTCCGCATCCACATCCCCGGCCAGCCAGGCCTCGTCCCGCGTGGCGCGCCAAGCCAGGCGGCAGGGCCGCCCGCAGCCCGCCACATCCGCCGCGCCGGAGATTTCGAATTCCTCGTCCAGCGTGTCGCCCGCCGCACCGATGGCAGCGCTCAATCGTGTCAACAGAGCATGGCCCTGCAGGCAGGCCCCGCCTGTGATCGGACAGGTGGTGCAGATGATCGTTTCGTCTTTCCGGGTCATGTCGCCCTCCGCGCGTTGAAACGGGGTTTACGGGCGGACGGATCATCCACGCCGGGGCACCCCGCCCGGGTTGTCTACAGGCGATGGCAGGTCTCCTGACTTGCGGGTCATGGCTCGCCCGGCCCTTCCCGATCCTCTGCTCGAAAGCCTCGGATCAGTGGTCATGCCGGGGTGCTCGCCGCCTACAGTTGCGGGGGCAGTCGCGGAATTGGCGCCGTTGAACGGATCGTGGGCGCCGCACCGTGTTCCCTGATCGTCCGACACGCAGGGCGCGCCGAACGAAACCATCCTCTGCGCTCTAACACGGGCAGGTCGTGGTGTCAGGCGAATTTGCGTCACCTCCCGTCCGGAACGCGGCAAGCAAACACTGAACGGCCGGGGACACGCGGAATTCCCCCATGGCGCGTCAGGCAGTCGTTTTGCGCCTGACAGCCTGTTCCAGCCATGTTAAGCATCCGTCCGAACAGGTTCATGATAAACACAGGACATTGCACATGAAGGCAGATCTGTTGAAACCGCTTACCCTGGCCGCACTGTTTGCGCTGAGCACCGCTTCGACCGGCTGGGCACAGGACAGCGGCGAGGCCGCCCCGGCCGAAGGTGAAGACGCCGCAGCTGAGGCCGAGGCCGAAGCCGACGCCGGTGTGACCGGTCTGGACATGGGCACCGATGCGGAACGCCAGCCCGGCCAGATTTATGTCGCCGAGGTTCATGGCGATTGGGAGCGCCGCTGCGCCCACAACCCGGGCGGCGACGATCCGTGTCAGATGTATCAGCTGCTGAAGGACGCGGACGGAACGCCAGTCGCCGAGATCAACATCGTGCGCCTGCCCGAGGGCAGCCAGGCCCTGGCCGGGGCCACCTTTGTTGCCCCCCTGGAAACACTGCTGACCGAAAAGCTGACCATTGCCGTGGACAGTGGCGGTGGCAAGGAATACGCCTTCCGCGTCTGCACCGCACAGGGCTGCCTGGTTCAGCTGGGTTTTGGCCCCGCGGATATCGCGGCAATGAAGGCCGGTAGCGTGGCGACCGCCACTATCGTGCCCGCCGTCGCACCGGACCAGCGCGTGCAGCTGCCGATCTCGCTGACCGGCTTCACCGCCGCCTTTGACTCGCTGCAGCCGCCGGTTCTGCCGCAGCAATAAGCCGCCACAGGCCCAGACACGAAAACGCCGCCCTCGGGGCGGCGTTTTTTTATTGGATCCCTTTTAATGGACCACAACGGGGAAAGCGTCCCTCACGCCACCTTTCGCAAGGCCAACACCGCGTTCAGCCCGCCAAAGGCGAAGGCATTGGACAGTACCGCCTCGCATTCCATCTGGCGCGCCACGTTGGGCACCACATCCAGCGCACACTCCGGGTCCGGCTCCTCATAGCCGATCGTGGGGGCGATCACCCCTTCGCGCAGGGCCATGATACAGGCCAGCAGTTCCACCGCGCCGGTGCCGCCAATCAGGTGACCATGCATCGACTTGGTCGAGCTGATCATCAGGTCATCCGCGTGATGCCCGAAGGCATCGGCCACAGCCGCACATTCGGTCTTGTCATTGGCCGCCGTACCGGTACCATGAGCGTTGACATAACAGATATCTTCCGGGTTCAACGCCCCGTCCTGCATCGCGCCCCGGATCGCGCGCGCCGCGCCCTGTTTCGAGGGCATGACAATGTCGGACGCATCCGAGCTCATCGCGAAGCCCACCACCTCGGCCAGGATCTCGGCGCCGCGCTTGCGGGCATGTTCGTATTCCTCGAAGACGAAGATTGCCGCGCCCTCGCCCTGGACCATGCCGTTGCGGTTCGCAGAAAACGGGCGGCAGGCATCGCGCGACATGACGCGCAGCCCTTCCCAGGCCTTGATCCCGCCGAAACACAGCATCGCCTCGGACCCGCCGGTGATCATCACATCGGCGCCGCCGTGACGGATCATCTGCATCGCCTGACCCATCGCGTGGTTCGAGCTGGCACAGGCGGTGGCGACGGTAAAGCTCGGCCCCTTGAGGTTGTATTCCATCGACACGTGGCTGGCCGCCGCATTGTTCATCAGCTTGGGCACAACGAAGGGGTGCACGCGGTTCTTGCCGTCCTCGTAGACAGACCGGTAGTTCTCATCCAGCGTGTTCATGCCGCCGCCAGAAGTGCCCAGCACCACGCCGGACCGCGTGGCCAGGTCACCGGAAAAGCTCAACCCCGCCTGCCCGATCGCCTCGCGCGCGGCCACAAGGGTGAATTGGGTGAACCGGTCATAAAGCGCGATCTGCTGGCGATTGAACTGCGCTTCGGCGTCATAGCCCTTGACCTGCCCGCCGATGCGGATCGACAGGCGGTCGACGTCCTGAAACTCCAGCTCGGAAATCCCACAGCGCCCTTCGCGCATGGCCTCCAACGTCTCGCTGACATTGGTGCCAAGAGCGTTGATCGTACCCTGGCCGGTGATTACGACGCGCCGCCCGCGGCAGGTCATGCGGCTTGCTCGGCGACCAGGCCTTCGACCGCCGTGATGATCGCGGCAACCGACGAGATGTCGAAATCTGAATCCGACGGATCATTGGCGTTGAAGGGCACAGAGATATCGAAGGCTTCCTCGATCGCGAAGATGCTTTCGACCAGACCCAAGCTGTCGATGCCCAGGTCTTCCAGCGTCTGATCAAGGCTGACATCTCCCGGCTCCAGAACGGCTTGCTCGGCGATGATGGCGATGACGCGATCCTTGATGGTCTCAGACATGATATTTCCTTTCCGTCCTCCCGGAATTAGGAGGTGATTTAGTCCTTTTGCGTCATTTGTGAAACAGCTTTTTGAAGCTCGCGAATGGTATCAGCCAGGCGCGGCAGGCGCCTGAGTTCGCGGTTGATCTTCAGCTGGGTGTCCATCTTGACCGCCGGGGTGCCCAGAACGGCACGCCCTGCGGGCACATTGGTCATGATCCCGGCCCCGCCGCCAGCAATCACGTCGTCGCCAACGAAGAGGTTGTCGCTGACCGCCACCCGGCCCGCCAGCACCACGCGATTGCCGATCCGGGCGGATCCAGCGACACCCGCCTGACCACAGACCAGGCAATCCTCGCCCAGCACCGCGTTGTGGCCGATCTGCACGAGGTTGTCGATCTTGGTGCCGCGCCCGATGCGGGTGGCACGAATGGTGCCCCGGTCGATGGTCGACCCGGCGCCGAGTTCGACGTCATCACCGATCTCGACCGCGCCCAGGGAGTGCACGCGCTGCCATTGGCTGGATCCGGCCACGGCCTCGCCCGCGTGATCGAGGTCACCGCGCAGCTCTTCCACCGCGCTCTTGTCGCGGGTGGTGAACGAGAACCCATCGCCGCCCACCACGCAGTTCTGATTGCCGATGAAACGGTGGCCGATCTCGACGCCGCGGGCAATGCGTGCGCCGGAATGGAGCAGCAAGTCGTCGCCGATCTGTACGTCTTCGCCGATGGTCACGCCTGCGTCGATGCGCGCCCGCGCCCCGACCCGGGCGCGCGGCCCGATGACCACGAAGGGGCCGATGGCTGCGCCCTCGCCGATCTTGGCGGTCGGGTCGATCACCGCGCTCGGGTGGATCCCCGGCGCAATCTCGGGTCCCTTGTCCATCATGCGTGTGAGCTCCGGCATGCCCGCCTTGCCGCGCGGCAGGGTCACGGCGCCGTCCAGCCCCAGCGCCTGCCAATCGGCCCCTTCCCACAAGAGCGCCACCCGGGCGCGGCCAGTCGCAAAGGCGTCGGCATATTTCGGGTCAATGGCGATGGCCAGCTGGTCGGGCCGCGCTTCTGCAGGCTCGGCGGTGCCGGTAATTTCGATGGTCCCGTCGCCCAGGAGGTCCCCCCCCAAGGCCACGGCAATCTCGGCAAGCGTATGGCGCATGGCTGTCCTTTCCGCGTGGGGCAACGCGCCCCCGCGACAGGATTAGCCCTGAACGGCGCGGAGCGCCACCCCTGCCCCGGCGAGAGCATTCCACACCTTGGCGTCGCGGCCATAGACGTCACGACGGTAGTTGGCGCGGCCCTTCGCGGGCATCACGGCGGTACGATAGACGATATGCACCGGCACGTGTTCATCCAGGTCGATCTGCGTCTCGCGTCCCGTGTCCAGCGCGGCGTGGAACGTGCCCTTGGGGTTGCTGGTCTGACGCGCCAGCAGGGCATAGCCGAACTCGAACGGTTTCTGCAGGCGAATGCAGCCGTGCGAGAAAGTGCGTACCTCGCGGCCGAACAAGCTCTTCGAGGGCGTGTCATGCAGGTAGATGTTGTGGCGGTTCGGGAACATGAACTTCACCAGCCCCAGCGCGTTGCGGCTGGACGGCGGCTGCTTCATGTCGAAGGGGAAGTTGGTCGCCGTGTACTGGGTGAAATCCACCGCCGAGCGGTCCACCACCTGGCCGCGCACATCGGTGATGCGCAGGTGACCGGCGGCCTGCGGGTTGCGCTGCAGCGCGGGCAGGTATTCGCTGACCGCGATCGAGCGTGGCACATTCCAGGTCGGATTGACGATCATGTGCTCCATCTCGTCGGAAAACTCCGGGCTACGGGTGTCGTGGCGGTTCTTGCCGACGACCGAGCGAGTCTCGAATGTCACCTTGCCACCGTCAACGATCTTGGCGGTGAAATCGGTCAGGTTGACCCAGATGTGACGCTCACCACGCTCGATATTCATCCAGCGCTCGCGTTCCATCGCCACCAGGATCGACTTCAGGCGGTCGGTGACCGAGCGGTTGATCTCCTTGATCGTGCCGTCGCCCGCGACCCCGTCGGGCTCCAGCCCGTGGTCGATCTGAAACAGCTGCACGGCGCGCTGCAGGTCGGCGTCGTAATTGCGCGTGGCCGAACGGCGCAGGTAGCCCATGCGCACCAGACGGTTGCGCAGCGCGACGACAGCATCACCCGAGGCACCCGGCTTGACCGACCGCGCCGCAACGGTTTCACCCCAGCCACCCTGGGCCAGCAGTTTTTCCAGCCGCAGCTTTTCCTTCATCAGCCGGGCATATTCCGGCGATTTCGGCGTCAGCGCTTTCAGGAACCCGCGCGGCGAGCTCTGCGCGAACCCGGCCAGCAGCGCCTTGCCGCCGCGCACCGGCGCGTCGCGGTGAATTTCGCCATCCACGCGTTTCGGCGTCACGACGCCCGACTGCACATCGCGCGCATACATCAGAAACAGGCGGCTCATCTGCACTTCGAGCTTGCCCAGATCGCGGGTCGAGCCGACCCGGCGCAGGTTGGTCTTGAGCAGTTCCGTATCATAGGCGGCCACCGGCAACCCGTGATCGCCCGCCGCCTCCAGCGCCTTCAGCAGCGCCGCGCGACGTTGCTTGTGACGGTTGCTGGTGCCCGTCCAAATCGGCTCGTACCCGTTTTCACGGTAGAAAGCGGCAATCTCCTCGTCCATCGCGGCTGCCTCGGCCACGGCCTGGGCAAAGGCCGGCACGGCACGCTGTGCCTGGGCGGGCGTCGGGGCCATGGTAGAGATCGACAGAAGGGCCAGAACGGCCAGCATCTTGAACACAAACGGGGCGCGAAGGCGCGGGCGGGAAATCGTCATCGTCTTCCTCGATATATCCTCGGTCACGGGGTAAGAGCTGCCACGGGTTACGAGCTGCAATTCATGAGTAAATGACATAATCTCGCGAAAGAGTTAACACTGTCCACTCACATTTCCGCGCGGGTTCCGGAAAACCCGACCTTGTCCTTTTCGGGTCACGCATCGGGCACTTTCCTGCGCGTTTTCGCCACATCGCAGCAATTTCAGCAATTTTTCGCCGATTCCCCTTGAATAACAGCCCGTTGGATCCATGAGGGGTTGGCGGACGAATCGAACCATGCCATAAAGCAGCTGCACCTGGGGATGAGGTGACATTGGGGCTTTGCCGAAAGCCAGCATGGTGAACGGGTCATGCAGGGCACGGCGGGCACAGGCAAGCGACGGGACGCGCTGGGACAGATGACGGAACACAGCTCGACGGGCATGACGCGGCGTGCGCTTCTTGGCGCATTTGCAGCAACCACGGTGGCAGCAGCCCCGACTTTCTCCAATGCAGCAGGCTTCTTGCGCGGGGGGGGCGACATCCGCCGCATCTCGATGTACTCGGGCCGCACCGGCGAAAGCGTCGACACGATCTACTGGATCGAAGGCAAGTACATCAAGGAAGCCCTCAAGGAAATCAATCACTTCATGCGCGACTGGCGGATCGACAGTTCGATCTCCATGGACACGCGCACGATCGATATCATGGCGGCGGCGCATTCGCTGATGGACGTGAACGAGCCCTATATGCTGCTGTCGGGCTACCGCTCGCCGCAGACCAACGCGATGCTGCGCTCGCGCTCGCGCGGGGTGGCCAAGAACTCGCTGCACATGAAGGGTCAGGCGGCTGACCTGCGTCTGCAAAATCGCACCGTGCACCAGATGTTCCGCGCCGCCACCGCCTGCCGCGCGGGTGGGGTTGGTAAGTATTCCGGCTCGAACTTCGTGCATATGGATTGCGGCGTGGTGCGTACCTGGGGGCGCTGAGGGCCTCTGAGCTTCCCACAATTCGATCATGAACCCGGCCTTGGCCGGGTTTTTTGTTGCCCGGAGAACGCTATTACGTTTCGGCTTGGGAATTTCCGCCACCGGCCCCAGACTGAGCCGTATGTCAAACCCCGCCACCCTCTCGACCTATCTGCGCGCGCATTGGCGTGGGGCGCTGACCGCACGACAGAGCCTCTGGTTAAATGTGGTGGCCCTACGCATCGTGATCATCATGCTCGCCTGGGGCCTCCTGCCCCTCCCCTTGCCCTCTCTGGTGGTGTTGGGGCTTATCGGTGCCGACATCGCACTTTACACTTGGCAGACCGTGGGTCTGGTGCGCCACGGCGACCGCCGTGCCCGCAGCTTCGGGGCCACCGGCCATGTCTGGGCCGGTCTGCTGGCCCTGTTGGTCGCGCTATTCCTGTCACTGTCGATCTGGTGGATGCTGGTGCTGCACAGCCGGCTGTCGCCTCCGCGCCCCGACCCGCTGGCTGGGCGGGTGGTGCCGGACGAGGATCTGGTTCTGACCATCTCGGGCCAGGACCTTCACCTGGACGGGGTCATTCCGATCGGCATCACGGCCCAGGTCGCGGCGCGGTTGAAGGCGCACCCGGAGGTCACCACCCTGGTGCTGAACAGCCCCGGCGGGCAGGTGCAGGCGGCGCGCACCTTGGCCCGATTGGTGTTGCAGACCGGTCTGAACACCCGAGTAGTGCGCACCTGCAGCTCCGCCTGCACCCTGGTCTTTGTGGCAGGTAAGAACCGCACACTGGGACTGGAAGGCCGCCTTGGATTCCACAGCTACGCGCTATTGATCCCCTCCGGCCACCCGAACATCGACCCGGCCGAGGAAATGCAGCGCGACCTGGCCTATCTGCAGGCGCGCGGCGTCGCGCCTGATTTCCTTGTACGCGTCCCCGAGGTCGCACCAGACGAGATGTGGTTTCCGAGCCTTCGGGAACTGATGCAGGCACACGTCGTGACCGGCCCCAGTCACTTCAGCCAATAGATCACGCCGTTGGCCCCGTCGACCGAACACACGGAAGCATCAGGCACGGCGCAGCCGCAAAAAAAGGGCGCCCCGCGGGACGCCCCTTCCTTGCCTCAGCCAGTGCCGCCTATTCGGCCGGCACGCCGCGCGGCTTGAGACGGTTGGGTTCGTTGGCCTCCAGATAGGCCTCCTGTTCAGTGGTCAGGTCGACCTCTTCATAGCCAGTGACCATCGGCTGCACGTGGTGGCGGAAGCCATGGCCCACGGTCAGCAGATAGACATGCGCGACCACGAAACAGGCCACCACATAGGCTGCCAGCACGTGGATGTTCGCGACCACCACGATCCAGAACCCGGCGTTCTCGCCGCCTTCCCACAGGGCATAGGTCAGGTAGAATAGGCCCGAGATCCAGATCGCCGGGAAGATGAACCATTTCAGCACGAAATAGGTCGCCGCCTGCAACGGGTTGTGCTTGCGGAAATAAACCTTTCGGTACGGATGTTTCTCGCCCTTGAAGATGCCCAGGGCATAGAAGCGCGCGGTTTCGATCATGCCCTCGATGCGCGGGATGAACTGCTTCCAGGTGCCGGTGGTGAATAGCCAGAAGGTGGCGAAGATCCACAGCATCAAGAGCAGCCCCGCCGCCAGCGTGTGGAACACCACCGCCGGGCCGAAGGGCACCAGGCCCAGCTGCCCGTTCAGGCTGAACCCGGTCAGCATCAGGATCACGATCAGCGCCATCTGCAACCAGTGCCACAGGCGTTCGAAGAATGGGTAGACCTTGACGATACGTTTGGACATGGATCAGCCCTCCTTCGATTTGCGACCAAGCACGCGCAACAGCCCGTGGCCGATGACACCCAACAGGGCCAGGGCCAGGATCACCTTGCCGATGATGCCAACCATGCCATTGGGGTTGCTGCCCGGCAGGTAGATGCCCGCCAGCTCGGCCATGCGGCCATCCTCGGCGTGGCAGTCGGCGCATTCGACCGCCTGTTCGGCGGGCGCGACCATATGGGTGATCGGCCAGTACATGTAGGTGTCGACGAAATCGAACTCACCGGAATACTCGGCGCCTGCGGCTTCCATCCCGGCCTCGATCGCCTTCGACCAGTCGAAGTTCTTCCAGAAGGCCGTGTCGGTGGTGGGTCCCCATACATTCGAATAGGTCAGGCGGTTCAGGTTCACGTCATAGCCCTGGCGCCCTTCCATGCGCTTGAAGGGCCAGATCTTCGACACACCATCGCCGGGTTCACCGCCCAGGCGGTTGATCTCGACCGTCTGGCTGGGGTCGATGGTCTCATCCCCCAGCGTGTAGGTGATGGAGCCGTTGAACCAAGCATAATGCGGCACGACATCTTCGCCATATTCGAAGTTGCCCTTGGTGGACATGTAGGTGTGCATCGCCTTGCCGGTCGAGCTGACCCAGTTGTCCTCGCTATAGGGCTTGCCCTCGGCGTTCATCTGCCCGGCGGTCGACCAGTCCCAGACGGTCTTGGTCGGCACGCCGCCGCGGGCAAACTCTGGGATGTGGCAGCTCTGACAGGCCAGCTTGTCGGTATGGTCGTTGAGCTTCAGGTTGCGAATGAACTCGGGGCCCGAGGCGATCTCCAGCGGGTGCGGCCGTTCACTGTGGCAGCTTTCGCACGTCGCGGTCACACGATGCGCGCCGGGGGCCTGCGCCTCTTCCGGGATCGACATGTCGACGTCATAGCGCGAGCCGGCCCAGTTGTGGTCCTCTTCCACGTGGCAGGTCGAGCAGGTGAAGTTCTCGCCATCCGGGGACATGTGCACGTCGATCTCTTCGCTGGGCGCATAGAGCACCGAGCTGAGGTCGCCGTGTTTCACATTGTCCCCACCGCCGCCGTAGAAGTGGCAGTTGCCGCAGTTGTCGCGCCCCGGCATGCCAACGCTCTGCGCGGCTTCGGTCAGGTCCACGGCCCAGGCGAGCGCGCCGGTAATGGTCTTGGTCCCGGGTTTCACCGGATCCAGCGGCGGGTGCCCTGCCCCGGTCGCGGTCTTGGTGTATTGGCCCGAGCGGTCGTGGCAGACCAGACAGTCGGGCTGTACCTCCATCGAGGCCGGATCGGCCGACATGTCGTCCCAGCCATAGCCCGCGTGACACGAGGTACAGCGCGGCTCGTTCGAGGCCACGTTGCCGCAGAAGGCGTTGATCACGTTGGACTTGCCCAGGGCCTGGCCCGTGGTGCTTTCGTAATCCCACTTGAAATGCAGCGAATGGGCCAGCTGGTCATCCGCCTCGTTGTGGCAGGACAGGCAGGCCTCGGTCACTTCAGGACCGGAGGCGAAGGCGCGTTTCAGCGCCTCGAACTCGCTGTGATCCGCGGTTGAACTGACGGGAATGGGCGGCGGGGCCTCGGGCGCGTGGGGCGTGCCCCCGGCGCTTTCGGCCATGGCGCCGCTGGTCGCCAGGCCCAGGGTCAGTCCCATGGCCAGGGCGATGCCGGCAAAAACTCTCATTTGGCTACCTCCTCGGTGCCCGGAGGCGAGTCGCACCTCGGGCGTAGATTTGCTTATCTGACTCTTCAAATTTACATGAGGAAAAGCGAGGGCGCATAATGACGCATCTGCCGCTTAGCTTTGGCTCCGGGAGAGCGCAGCGGGGCGGTGCGTGGTGTCGCCTCAGCGGGCGGGCGATGGGATCCAGCCCCAAACCTGTTGCCCCCCGCCCCCCGGTCACGCTAAACGGCCACCCATGAAACCGTTCCTGATCCTGCAGCTGCGCCCCGAGACCGAGGCCTCCGACGACGAATACAAGGCGATCCTGTCGAAGGGTGGCCTGAGCGAGGATGAGACCCACCGCATCCGCCTGGATCAGGAGGAGCTGCCCGAGGGGCTGTCTCTGGACGGTTACGCCGGTGTGATCGTGGGCGGGGGGCCCGGCTGCGTCTCCGACGATCCGGCCACCAAGGATCCCATCGAGGCGCGGATCGAAACCGCGATCCTGGGCCTCATGCCCGAGATCACAGCACGCGACTTTCCTTACATGGGCTGTTGCTACGGCATCGGCATCCTGGGCCACCACCTTCAGCCCGGCATCGTCAACAAGGACAGGTACGGCGAACCGGTCTGCGCCACCAACTGCGAGCTGACTGATGCGGGCCAGGCCGACCCGGTGCTGGCCGGGATCGACACGCATTTCCGCGCCTTCGTGGGCCACAAGGAGGCCGTGCAGGCCCTGCCCCCAGGCGCCGTGCACCTGGTCGAGGGCGAGGCCTGCCCGTTTCAGATGATCCGCCACGGCCAGAACGTCTATGCCACGCAGTTCCATCCGGAAGCGGATGGCGACGGGTTCGAAACCCGCATTCGCATCTACAAGAACAAGGGCTATTTCCCGCCCGAGGACGCCAAGAAACTGATCGCCATGTGCCAGGCCGAAGAGGTGCACATGCCCGAGAAGATCCTGCGCAATTTCGTGGCCCGTTACCGGAACGCCTAGCCGCCGGTCAGATCCTGCGCCAGCATCATCGCGTTGCGGTCGGGATCATAGAAGGTGGCGGTGGCAACCATGCCTTCGACCACTTCCGTGTCACCGTCGAAATCCACGCCTGCGGCCTCCAACCCCGCGCGCGCCGTGGCAATATCCGCCACGCCGAACACCGGCACTGTGTTGCCCGGCGCGGGTTCCGCCTGTTCGCCTAGCCCCAGGGTCACGCCCGCGGTCTTGGTCTGAAGCTCGCTCCAGCCCGCCTCATCGGCGTGGTAGAGCAAGTCGAACCCCAACATCTCATGATACCAGGCCGCGCTCGCGTGCCGGTCGCGTACAGAAATGGCCAAGGTCAGGGTGTTTTCAAGCGTGGCAGCGGGCATTGGACTTTCCTTTTTTCAAAAAATATAGCAACTATACTTTATGGACATACCTCTGCTTGTCAAGATCACTTCCCGCGCCTGGTGCCTGAGCATCCTGGCCGCCTTGTACAGGGGCACCCCTGCCCGACAGGCACCGCTGCTGGCCGCCACAGGGGCCAGCCGCACCGCCTTTGCGCAGAGCCTTGCCCATCTGATCGACTTGGGTGTGCTGGAGCGCAACCCCGGCCACGGCCACCCGCTGCGGCCGGAGTACCGGCTGACAGCCACGGGTAAGGAGGCCGCCGCCATGGCCGCGCGGATCATGGAGGCAAAGGTGAATGACGCGGGGCTCGCCCTGCTCCGCCGCAGCTGGACCGTGCCGGTACTGGCCACCTGCCAGCAGCCCCGCTTTTTCGGAGAGGTCAAGACCGCCCTACCCCCGATCACCGACCGCGCCCTGTCGCAGAGCCTGAAACAGCTTCAAGCCCGTGATTGGATCACTCGCGCCGTGGATACCGACATCCACCCGCCTCGCGCACTGTATCAAGCCATGGGGTCGGGCGCGGACATTGCCGACGCCGCCACCGCCCTGCTTCACTAACGCAAAAGGCCCGGGGGTTCCCCCGGGCCCTTCAATCAATCTGTTCGACCGGCTCAGTCGATGATCGCGTTCAGCGTGGCCGAGGGGCGCATCACTTTCGCTTTCAGCTCGACCGACGGGCGGAAATAACCGCCGATCTCGGCCGCCGGGCCCTGGGCCGCGGCCAGTTCGGCCAGGATCGCCTCTTCACCCTCGGCAAGTGCCTTGGCGATCGGGGCGAACTCGGCAGCCAGACCCGCGTCATCCGACTGCGCGGCCAGCGCGTCGGCCCAGTAGCGGGCGAACCAGTAGTGGCTGTCGCGGTTGTCGGGCTGGCCGACCTTGCGCTCGGGCGACTTGTTGTTGTCGAGGATCCCTTGCGTGGCGTCCTCGGCGGCGCGGCCCAGCACGCCGGCCTTGGCGTTGCCCTTGACGTCAGCCAGGAAGTTCAGGCTCTCACCCAGCGCGCAGAACTCACCCATCGAGTCCCAACGCAGGTGGTTCTGTTCGACCAGCTGCTGCACGTGTTTCGGCGCCGAGCCACCAGCACCGGTTTCAAACAGACCGCCACCGTTCATCAGCTTGACGATCGACAGCATCTTGGCCGAGGTGCCCAGCTCCAGGATTGGGAACAGGTCGGTCAGGTAGTCGCGCAGCACGTTGCCGGTGATGGCGATGCTGTCGTTACCGGCGGTGATCGTCTTCAGCGACTGGGCCGTGGCTTCACGCGGCGCCATGATCTGGAACAGGTCGGCCTTGCCGGCCGCCTCCAGGGCGGGCTGAACGTATTTGATCAGCTCGGCGTCATGGGCACGGTTCGCGTCCAGCCAGAAGATCGCTTCCGACCCGGTCAGACGCTGACGGTCCATCGCCAGTTCGATCCAGTTTTCGATCGGGGCTTTCTTGACGGTGCAGGACCGCCAGATGTCGCCGGTCTCGACCTCGTGCGAATGCAGCGTCTCACCGTTCGCCAGAACGATGCGGATCGTGCCTTCGCCCGGCGCTTCGAAGGTGGTCGGGTGCGAGCCGTATTCTTCCGCCTTCTGCGCCATCAGGCCGACGTTGGCAACGGCACCCGCGGTAGTCACGTCCAGCGCGCCATTGGCTTTGAAGAAGTTGATCGTCTCATCATAGACGGTGGCATAGCAGCGGTCGGGGATCACGCAGTTGGTGTCGCCCTTGGCGCCGGTCTCGTCCCAGCCTTTACCGCCAGCACGGATCACGGCGGGCATCGAGGCGTCGATGATCACATCGGACGGCACGTGCAAGTTGGTGATGCCCTTATCCGAGTCAACCATGTACATCGACGGACGCTCCAGCGCGGCGATCTCGGCCTTGATCTCGGCCGCATTGCCCAGGCTGTCGATGGCGTCCAGAACCGCGCCCAGACCCGAGTTCGGCGAACCACCGGCGGCGGCGATCGCGTCACCATGCGCCTCCCAGACCGGGCCCAGCCAGGCCTTGACGGCGTGGCCGAAGATGATCGGGTCCGAGACCTTCATCATCGTCGCCTTCATGTGCAGCGAGAACATGGTGCCATCAGCCTTGGTGTCTTCAATGGCCTCGGCCAGGAAGGCGCCCAGGGCACGCGCGGACATGAAGGTGGCGTCGGCCACGGTACCCTCTTCCAGCGGCCAGCCGTCCTTCAGAACGGTGACAGTGCCGTCCTTGGCGACGAACTCGATCTTCGCGTCACCAGCCTGAGCGGCGGAGATGGTGGCGGACACTTCGTTGGCGTAGAAATCGTTGCCCGGCATGGACGAGACCTTGGTCTTACTGTCCGACACCCAGGCGCCCATCGAATGCGGGTTGTTCTGGGCGTAGTTCTTCACCGCACGGGCAGCGCGGCGGTCCGAGTTGCCTTCGCGCAGCACCGGGTTCACGGCGGAGCCCTTGATGGTGTCATACTTGGCGCGCACGGCTTTCTCTTCGTCACTCGACGGGTCTTCCGGGTAATCCGGCAGCTTGTAGCCCTGCGCCTGCAGCTCTTCGATCGCCGCGACCAGCTGCGGCACCGAGGCCGAGATGTTCGGCAGTTTGATCACGTTGGCGCCGGGGGTCTTCACCAGCTCGCCCAGGGCGGCCAGGTCGTCCGACTGGCGCTGCTCTTCGGTCAGATATTCGGGGAAGGTCGAGATGATTCGGCCCGCCAGCGAGATGTCTGGCGTGCCCACGGTGATGTCTGCCGCCGAGACGAACTTGCGAATGATCGGCAGGAAGGAGGCGGAGGCCAGTTCGGGCGCTTCGTCTACAATGGTATACAAAATATCCGGTTTCGAGAGATCAGCCATTTTTCCTTACCCTTTTTCGAAGTGCTGGAGGCAGTGTTGTCTGGCGCGCGAGCGCAGGGAAATCCCACGCTGGACCGCGCAGGTGTTCGCGCACCGTTTAGCCCAAGTGGTCGCGGAATTCAACAAACCGGTTGCGCAAACGTGGGCGGAGCCCGCCCCTGCGACGATATCAAGCAGGGGTGGGCAAGTGTTTTGCCTCGGCGAAACTGACCAGGCGGCGCGCCTCGGGATCCCAAAGCGCCAGGTTCAGCCCGCGCAGGCTTTGCCCGATTGTGATCTTGTTCATCGGCTCCAACTCCGGATGATCGCGCACGACCTCTGGCAGGCGGTAACAGGGAATGCGCGCATAGAGGTGGTGCACATGGTGGATCGGGAAGTTCGCCGTGAACCAGCGCATCCAGCCGGGCAGGATCAGCTGCGATGAGCCATGCAGCGCCGCCTCATGCACCTGCCAGTCATCCCCGAAGTCGAACTGCGCCCCATCCCATTGGTGCTGGCAATAGAAGATCCAGACCCCGGCGGTCGCCCCCACCATGGTCGAGGGCAGGAAGATCCACAGCACCGGCTCCCATCCCCGCGCCCAGACCATCGCCCCCAGGATCGCCAGCAGCACCGCGTTGTTGATCATGCAACTGGCCCAATAGCGGCGATGGGACATCAACCCAACGGGGATCCGATAAAGCACGTAGAACAGCAGCGCGGGCGACACGGCGAGGATGAAGATCGGGTTGCGATAGATGCGATATCCCAGCCGCCCCCAGGGGCCAAGCGCCCGGAACCGCTCCACGGTCAGCACGATCAAGTCCCCCATGAAATCGCCATCCAGATTGCCCGCATTCTCATGATGGGTCGCATGCATCTTGCGCCAGGTCGTGTAGGGCGACAGGGTCAGCACGCCCAGCACCCGCCCAACCCAGTCATTCACCCGCCGATCCCTGAACAGGGCCGCGTGGCCACAGTCATGTTGCAACGCAAAGAGGCGCATCAGGAACAGGCCCAGCAGGGAGGCCAGAGCCAGGGTTGCAATGCGCGGTCCGTCCAGCGACACCCAGGCCAAGGCCCAAAGCGCCAGGAACGGCCCCAAAGTCACTGCGATTTCAAACCAGGACCGCGCCTCATCCGGCTCGCGATATTGCGCCAGAACGCGAACCCAGTCGCGCGCCCGCTTCTTTGTACCCTGCCGCTGGCTCCCCATGGCCGCCTCCTGATTGCAACGCAACCAATAGGCCAACAGAATTCACGCCGCGCAACCATGAGGCGCAGAAAGCAGTCCGGGATGTTCGAAAAGGTGGCGCACCCGATAGGATTCGAACCTATGGCCTCTGCCTTCGGAGGGCAGCGCTCTATCCAGCTGAGCTACGGGTGCCACTGACACTTGGTCGTGGGCGGGATATAGGGCAAAGCCCCCTGCCCCGCAATATGAAATCCGGCCGAGATGGCCGAATTCAGAGGACGAGGATCGGCAAGGCCAGGCCCAGAAGGCAGCCGCCGAGGGCGGTGAGGCTTTGCGCCGATGTCATGCCCAGGACACGCCCCAACAGCGCCGCCGCGGTGCTGCCTGCGAAAAGCGCGATCAGGAAGGAACTGGTGACGAAGTTCAAAAGCCCCAGCGTCACCGCCAGAAAGGCCGCACCGCTCAGCGCGCCATGCATGGGGCGTGCGCCCATCAGGTAAGGGCCAAGGGCGGACAGGATCATCGCGACCGCAAGCGAGATCGGAACGATGTTCTGGACGATGAAGTCGGACATGGCAGGCACCTTCGGGGAGCTTGGTTATGCAAAAAGGGCCACCCGAGGGCAGCCCTTTTCGAAATTCTGCAAAAGCGATTTAGCGCTTCGAGAACTGGAACGAACGGCGGGCTTTGCGCTTACCGTATTTCTTACGTTCCACCACGCGGCTGTCGCGGGTCAGGAAGCCGGCGGCTTTCAGCGGCGCGCGCAGCGACGGTTCATAGAGTTGCAGGGCTTTCGAGATGCCGTGCTTGACCGCACCGGCCTGGCCGGTCAGGCCACCGCCCTTGACGGTCGCGACGACGTCGAATTCGCCTTCGACACCGGCAACCTGGAACGGCTGGCGCAGGATCAGCTGCAGCACCGGACGGGCAAAGTACTTGTCCTGGTCCTTGCCGTTTACGATGACCTTGCCGGAGCCCGGCTTGATCCAGACGCGGGCAACGGCGTCCTTCCGCTTGCCGGTGGCATAGGCGCGGCCCAGCTCGTCACGGACGGGTTCACGGGGCGCGGCCACTTCGACCACGGCTTCGGTGCCTTCAGCAACCGCGTTCAGCTCTTCGAGCGATTTGATCTCTTCGGTCATGCTCAGCCCTCACGCGCGTTTTTGGGGTTCATGGCTTTGACGTCCAGCACTTCAGGCTGCTGGGCTTCATGCGGATGCTCGGAACCGGCGTAGACGCGCAGGTTGCGCAGCTGTTCGCGGCTCAGCGGGCCGCCGGGCAGCATGCGCTGAACGGCTTTGGTGACCAGGCGGGTCGGGTGCTCGCCTTCCAGGATCTGGCCAGCGGTGCGCGACTTGATGCCGCCCGGGTAACCGGTGTGCCAGTAGTGCACCTTGTCGGTGCGCTTCTTGCCGGTCAGCTGGACCTTGTCCGCGTTGATGATGATGACGTTGTCACCCATGTCCATGTGGGGGGTGAAGGTCGCTTTGTGCTTGCCGCGCAGGCGCGTGGCAACGATGGTCGCAAGACGGCCCAGAACAACGCCTTCGGCGTCGATCAGGATCCATTTCTTGTCGATATCTGCAGGGGTTGCAGAGAAGGTTTTCATGGTGTCAGCCCTTGATGGGTTTTCGGATGGGGTGTTTCTAGTGATTTGCGCGGGCCAGTCAACACAAGTTTGACGCATTAAATGCAGCAAAATCAAAGAATTACAAATAAGGTATTATATTACCCCATTCCCATGACGCCGATTCAGCTCCCAAACCAGCGGTCCGGAGTGGGTGGACAGCGCGCGGCTCACGCCAATTCCGGCCGCCCGCAAGACGCCTGCCACCCAGTCATTGCAGGTGCGAAACAGGTGATAACGCCCCAGCCCCGGGTAGAAAAGGCTGGTGCCGTAGAGGCCCGGCCCCAGGGCCGCGCCACCCGCCGATCCCGCCTCCATTGCCGCGACCAACCGGGCCGTGGCGCCGTCATCCAGTGAAAACCGCGCCGAGGTCGAGCCCTCGAACACCCATTCTGGATCGCCCCGCCCCGTCGCCACGTGCATCACGCTGTCGGTGGGCCAGAGCAGCGCCTTGGCGGCCAGCGGGACGGTTACATCGGCGAGTCCGCCCGCCTCGTAATAGAATCCGCGATCTCCCCAGCCGATCTCGAACCAGTCGGCGTCGGGAAAATCGGCCAGCCATCCCTGCCCCACGGGCCCGGCGTGCGCTTCGAGCGTGGCGCGTTCGACCACCACACCCGCATGCCATCCGTGATCGAAGACCCAGACCGGCGTACCGTCGGGCGTCTGCGGATCGGTGGAACTGGGCGACCAGGCGAGCCAGAACAGCATCACCGGGGCCAGCGCCCAGAAACGAACGAGGCGACGCCTCACACCGTCATCTCCTCGACCGGGTTGTCGAGGATCGAGCGCACCTTGCGCAGCGCATCCTCGTAACAGGCCATCGAGACCTGGCCATTCACCGCCAGCCGCACCGCATGGGGCGCGCGGGCGTCGCGCAGCACGTAATCCTCGCTGCTTTTCAGGATCACACCGCGATCCTGCGCCGCGCGGACAAAGGCCGAGCTGCGCCAGCCATAGGGCAGTTGCAGCCAGAGGAAGGGCACGTCCTCGCTCCAGGTGACCTCATGCCCGCCCAGGTGGTTCACCGCCACACGGACCCGTTCGGCGGACAGGGCCTGAATGCGCGCGCGAATGGCAGGCAGGCGCGGGTCCTGCAACACACGCCGCCCGAGGTCGACCAGCGGCAGGGCCATGCCGAAATGCCCGAAGGCCGCAACCCGCGACAGCCGCTTGCCCTGCCCCTCGGGCGTGGCGACATAGCCGATGCGCAGCGAGGGCGTAAGTACCTTCGAGAAACTGGACAGATACCAGCCCAGCTCCGGCAGGATGGCGCGATAGCCTTCCTCCTCCAGCTGCGCCAGGGTGTAACAGTCGTCGTCCACCACATGGATGCCCCAGCGTCGGGCGACCTCGGCGATCTCCAGCCGTCGCCGGGCCGAGGTGCGGCGCAGGGTCGGGTTGTTCACATCTGCCGAGGTCAGCAGCATCTGCGCGCCATGGGCCTTGGCGGCGGCCTCGACCTGGTCGGGCAAGGGCCCCTCGTCATCCGTGTCGATACTGATGACCCGGGCGCGGTTCAGCTCGGCCGCGCGGCGAAACCCCGGATAGGCCAGACGTTCGACCATGACCACCGGGTTCGGCCCCTTCAACACCGCCTGCATGACCATGACCAGCGCGCTCTGCCCGCCATGGGTCAGCACCATTTGTTCGGGCGAGATCGGCCCCAGCGCCTCCTGGCTGAGCCGACCGGCCAGCACCTCGCGCAGCGGCAGATCACCCTGGCGCGACGGGTAGAAGGTCAGCTCCTGCAAGGACAGGTCATCGGCCTGCTGGCGCATATGCTCGCGGATCAGCGCCACCTGCCCACCGTCGCTGATGGTCGGGCTGCGCAAGCGCACGATTTCGGGCCAATCCTCGGCCACAGGTGCGGCGCGAGTGGCCACGAATGTGCCCCGCCCGACCTCGGCGCTCAACACGCCCTCGTCGGTCAGGATGGAATAGGCCCGCGCCACGGTGCCCGGGGTCACGCCGACCCTGAAGGCCAGATCGCGCACCGGCGGCAGTTTGGCGCCCTCGGTCAGATGCCCGTCGCGGATCGCCGAGCGGATCCCCTCGGCCAGGGCCTTGTACTTTGCCCGCCCCGCGCCCGCGAGTGTCCCTTCGAGCTTCGGCGCCCATATTGTATCCATTACAATCTTTTCCTAGCCACACAATCAGACTCTTTGTACCAATATTGTTATACAGAGTTCAAAATTGTGTCAATACAATCGGAGGTCACCATGGCACATGCAGCCCAGCACCAGATCGACAGCCTTGCGCAAGCGCCCTTTCTGCCCGTCGCGGCCCGCGCGGCCGTATGGTTCGCGGTGGCTGTGACCCGTTGGACGGTGACCCGACACACCCGCAAACACCTGGCAAAGCTGGACAATCATCTGCTGTGCGACATCGGGCTCAGCCCCGAAGAGGCATGGCGCGAAACCACTCTTCCGTTCTGGCGCTAAGCGGTCGGCGGGGCCTGTCCCCGCTTCCGCGCACGTTCCCCGTACCGTCAGAACCACTCAAGGCCCGGGTTCGCCCGGGCCCTTTTTTTGCGCTTTTTTGCCCCTGCGGCAAATCAAGGCTTGATCGAATCCGCAACCAAGCCTAGATGCCCCTCACTTTCGGGACCGATCCCAACCCCACGAGCCATCTGGGGGGGCGCTAAGGGACCGACTGGAACGAACTGCTGGTAACGAAGGGGAGCGCCATGAAGGACGCGGACCTCTTCCAACTGGGGATCGGTCTGGAGACAGGCGCCCACGAGGAAGGCTCACATGGCCCGATTGCGGCCAATTCCAATCTTGCATGCGAATTGCTGGACGAAGACCGTCACGACCATTTCATTCGTCGCGACGGCAAGGTCTTTGCGGGCACGCATCTGATCATCGAGGTGATGGACGGCCATGGTCTGGACGACGAAGACCGCATCCAACAGGCCTTCCGCGACTGCGTGGAAGACTGCGGCGCGACGCTTCTGCACATCCACACGCACAAGTTCAGCCCCCAGGGCGTGAGCGGCGTGGCAGTCCTGTCGGAAAGCCATATCTCGGTGCACACCTGGCCGGAAATTGGCTACGGCGCCTTTGACGTCTTCATGTGCGGCGACGCCCAGCCCTGGAACGCGGTCGATGTGTTGAAAGCCGCCTTCCAGACCGAAAACGTGCGCGTCAAGGAACTGCTGCGCGGTGACGGCATCGTCGCCGACGAGGTGGCGGCATGAGCGAGGAGTGGATCACCGAGCGTCTGCACGACCACTACGCCCAGTCGCTGCGCGTGGACGAGCTGCTCTATGACAGCAAGACCGAGCGTCAGCGCCTGAAAGTGTTCCAGAACGGCACATTTGGCCGCATCCTGACGCTGGACGATGTGATGCAAACCACCGAGGGCGACAATTTCATCTACCACGAGATGCTGACCCATGTGCCGATCCTGGCCCATGGCGCCGCGAAACGCGTGCTGATCGTGGGTGGCGGCGACGGCGGCATGGCCCGCGCGGCGCTGGATCACGCCTCTGTGGAACATGTCACCATGGTCGAGATCGACGGCGGTGTGGTCGAGTTTTCGAAGGAATACCTGCCGATGCTGTCGCGCGGCGCCTTCGACGACCCGCGCCTGGAGTTGATCATTGCCGACGGGGCCGAGTTCATGAAGACCACCGAGGGTGGTTATGACGTGATCATCATCGACTCGACCGATCCGATCGGTCCGGGCGAGGTGCTGTTCACCGACCATTTCTATGGCCATGCCAAACGCGCCTTGGCGCCGAACGGCATCCTGGTCACCCAGAACGGCGTGCCCTTCATGCAGGGCGACGAGCTGACCGGCACCATGCGCGCCTTCAAGACGCTCTTTGCCGACGCGACCTGCTACCTCGCCACGGTGCCGACCTATGCTGGCGGGCCGATGGCCTTTGGCTGGGGCACCGATGGCGACGCGCGCGATGTGCCGCTGGACGTGCTGCGCGGGCGCTTTGACGCGGCCGAGCTGGACACGGGCTACTACACCCCCGAGGTGCACCAGGGCGCCTTTGCCTTGCCGCCCTACGTGTCGAATCTGATCCCGTAAGAGACTTGGCTCTGTCGCCTCCCTGGGGGCGACAGAGCCCCCTCAGCCGCTCCACACAGCACCCACGTGGAGCAGATATTCAGCGCGTGGAACATTTGATCGCAGGTCGAGGGTTGCGAATTGACAACCTGGCGGGAGCTGCCGATAACCCTCTGAAAAATTTCAAAAGAGGAATTGAAATGCACTGCTTTTCCCGCGCTGTCCGCTCTTGTCGTCCTGACTGGCTGCATGCAGGGCGCCGAAGTCACCGCACCGCCCGTATCGATGGCCGTGAAACCGGGCGTTCCGGCTGAACGCATCACCGGCTACCGCGAACCGATCCTGCGCAGCTTCATCGAACAAGATGGCCAGGAGGCGGAAGTTGTCGGCGCCCGCTGCACCCTGGACAGCGCGGAATTGAGCGGAGAGTTCGTCACCCCCGCCTATGTGCGCCTGCCGACCATGAAGGGAAAACCGACGCCCCTGCATATCTCCTGCACCACCGGGGAACAGACGGGCACCCGCAAGGTCGACCCGGCGCTGCAAGGCGTGGCCTTTGGTGGCGCCTCACCCGCTGGGCTGGTTGCCGCCGTGGTCAGCACCGCCATTGTCGCATCGGCTGACAACTGGGGCTATGGGGCGGATGGGGTCGTGATCCGGATCGAACTGGAATAACCGCTACCCCGGCGGGATCGAATAAGTCAGGGTGGCCCGGGCAACCGGCGCCTCCTGCCCTTCCGAACGGATCAACACATCCCCCACGGCCAACACCTTGCCCAGCTTGTGTAGGGTGCAATCGGCGATCAGATCCGCATGGGCCACCGGCTTGCGCATGAAGTCGATGGAACAGTTGGTCGTCACCGCCAGCGCCTTGGGGCCGACCATGCCCAGGATCGCCAGATAGACGCAGACATCTGCCAGGGCAAACATGGTCGGGCCGGACACCGTCCCGCCTGGGCGCAAGTGTTTCTGCTGCACCAGCTTGCGCACGGTAATTCCCATCGGGCGCACCTGTTCGACCACGAAATCCTTCGCCACCTGCTCGAACTGGGCATCAAGGAACGCGCCCAGCTCCTCTTTCGACATTTTCACGTCCATGCTTTTCCCTCTCTGTCTTGACCCCTATCGTGAGCGGGAAATCTGCGGGAGGACAAGATGACGGAACCGATTCTGAAGCGCGAGGACGCAGCGTCAGTTGCCCGACTGACCCTGAACAACGCGAAAGCGCTGAATGCGCTGTCGGATGAGATGCTGGCGGCCCTTCAGGCCGAGATCGACGCACTGGCCCAGGACAGCACGATCCGCGCAGTGGTGATCGCGGGCGCGGGCAAGGCCTTTTGCGCGGGGCACGATTTGAAACAGATGACCGCAGGCCGCGCGGCCGAGGACGGGGGACGCGCCTATTTCAAGGACCTCTTCGACCGCTGCGCTGCCATGATGCAGTCGCTGCAACGCCTGCCCCAACCTGTGATTGCCGAGGTACACGGCATCGCCACCGCCGCCGGCTGCCAACTGGTCGCCACCTGCGACATGGCGGTGGCGGCCGAGGGTACGCGGTTCGGCGTGAACGGGGTCAATATCGGCCTGTTCTGCTCCACCCCCATGGTCGCCCTGACCCGCAACATCCCGCGCAAACAGGCGTTTGAGATGCTGACGACGGGCGAGTTCATCTCAGCCGAGCGCGCCGCCGAACTGGGGCTGGTCAACCGCGTGGTGGCGCCCGACGTGTTGACCGACGAAGCAATGGCGCTGGCCGCCAAGGTGGCCGCGAAACTCGGCGCCGCGGTCAAGGTCGGCAAATCCGCTTTCTACGACCAGTTGACCATGTCAACTTCCGATGCCTATGCTTTCACCGGTAACGTTATGGTTGAGAACATGTTGTTCAAGGATACCGAGGAAGGCATTCAGGCGTTCATTGAGAAACGACCCCCGAACTGGGGCCAATAATTACCGTCTTCCTCCCACATTGAAACTGACTGGGAGATCACACCATGAAAAGGTTCGCTGCGGCTTTGGCCGCATGTGTCATATCTACGTCCGCCACCACGTCCAGCGCTCATGCGCAGGGGCCGGGACTGGCATCGGAGCCGGGGCTGGACGGGCTAAGTTTCGGCATTGAATACGCCAGCTATGACGACGGGCTCGGCTTTCGCGTCGACACCGCCGAAGCCTGGGTCAGCGCAAGTTTCCTGGAGTCTGACCGGGGTGGTATCCAGGTCGGCTTGGGCCACATGTCCGAGGTCGGCAGTTCGGATCGTTCCTGAGTTTTCGGCACATCAACTCGCTCAACCTGCATCTGTTCCGGGACCTGAATGACCGGACACGCCTGGGTGGCGTGGTGGCCATGGACAGCTTCAATGGAACCGATTGGTTCCTCGGCGTCGAAGCAACGCACGTGAACGGCCCCCTGCGCCTTGAGGGGAGGGTCGGTCGGTTTGTTTCCAACGTTGAACCGGCGACCCTGGCCGAGCTGCACGGCAGCTATGCCCTGACCGACCGCACCCGTCTGCGTGCTTTCGCCCGCGACGTGATCTATGACGGCGACTTCGGTCATTTCGGCCTTCTGTCGGTCGGGGTCAGCCATGACGTCTCTGACAGTGTGCGCCTCTATGCAGACGCAGGCTTTCACGAGAACGACTTCGGTGCCGGCGACGTCTATCACGGCAATGTCTTTGCCTTCGGCATCGTTCTGACCCCGGGCGGCACGCGCAACGAACGCATGTTTACCTACACGCCCTTCTACTGACGGCGGCTTGCGGCGGAATAATTATGTATACCGTCGCATACAACACTTCCCCTCCGGCTCCGTTTGCGCTAAAGAGAGCGCAAATGTGACCAGCCGGAGGGCTTTCCCGTGACGAAGATCAAAGTCGACAATCCCATCGTCGAAATGGACGGCGATGAAATGACCCGCATCATGTGGGACTTCATCAAGAAGAAGCTGATCCAGCCCTACCTGGACCTCGACCTGCTCTATTACGACCTGGGCATCGAGGAACGCGACCGGACCGAGGATCAGATCACCATCGACGCCGCCGAAAAGACCAAGGAAATCGGCGTCGCGGTGAAATGCGCCACAATCACCCCGGACGAGGCCCGGGTGGAAGAGTTCGGCCTGAAACAGATGTGGCGCAGCCCCAATGGCACGATCCGCAACATCCTGGGCGGCGTGGTGTTCCGCGCGCCGATCATCTGCAAGAACGTGCCGCGCCTTGTGCCCGGCTGGACCTCGCCCATCGTGATCGGCCGCCACGCCTTCGGCGACCAGTACAAGGCGACAGATTTCAAGTTCCCGGGCGCCGGCAAGCTGACGATGAAATTCGTCGGCGAAGACGGCACGGTGATCGAGAAAGAGGTCTTCGACGCCCCCGACGCCGGTGTCTTCATGTCGATGTACAACCTCGACAGATCCATCGTCGATTTCGCCCGCGCCTCGATGAACTACGCGCTGAACATCGGCTGGCCGCTGTACCTGTCGACCAAGAATACCATTCTGAAGCAATATGATGGCCGCTTCCTGGAGCTGTTCCAGCATATCTATGACACCGAGTTCAAGGAGCAGTTCGAAGCCAAGGGGCTGTGGTATGAACACCGGCTGATCGACGACATGGTCGCCTGTGCGATGAAGTGGAACGGCAAGTTCGTCTGGGCCTGCAAGAATTACGATGGCGACGTGCAGTCCGACACCGTGGCGCAGGGGTTCGGATCATTGGGCCTGATGACCTCGCAGCTGATGACGCCGGACGGAAAGATCGTCGAGGCCGAAGCGGCCCACGGCACCGTGACCCGCCACTATCGCCAGCACCAGAAGGGCGAGGCCACCTCGACCAACTCGATCGCTTCGATCTACGCCTGGACCGGCGCGCTGAAACACCGCGCCAAGCTGGATGAGAACGTCGCCCTGCGCGCCTTTGCCGAGACGCTGGAGCGTGTGATCGTCGAGACCGTGGAATCGGGCCACATGACCAAGGACCTGGCCCTGCTGGTCGGCCCCGACCAGGGCTGGCTGACCACCATGGGTTTCCTCGACAAGATCGACGAGAACCTGAACAAGGCCCTGGTGGGCTGAGACCTCAGGGGGCGAAGGGGAGGATATCGACCTCTTCGCCCTGGAACCGCGCCACCTGCCCAGGCAGCAGCTCGGTCCAATCCCCCTCGTCGCTTTCCAGAGGTTCGGATACCACCGCCCAACCGACGCGCGTCTGCGACCAGCGATAATAGACCGTCGGTGCGATCTCATCCGAAGAATAACGCGCCGCCCAAAGCGTTTCGCCATCCGAGAAGGCCGCCGACAAGCGCATGTGCGGCGTTCCGCCATGGGCGCGCGACAGACCCTCGAGCTGACGCACGGAAGCTGCAAGCCCCGCGACCGGGTCCTGCCCCCCTGCCCCCAACATCAGCAGGAACAGCACCTCGCTGTCCGTTGCCCCCTTGCGATGCGCGTAGAGCTCATCCGGGATCAGCATATCCGCCTTCTTGCGAAAGCACTCGAACCCGCCGACCTGACCGTTGTGCATGAAGCTCCACTTGTCGACGGCAAAGGGATGGCAGTTGTTGCGGCTGGTCGCCGTGCCGGTCGAGGCGCGTACATGGGCCAGAAACAGCCCTGATTGCACTTGCTCAGCCAGAGACCGAAGG
The DNA here is from genome assembly GCF_965228805.1 of Aliiroseovarius sp. Taxonomy (NCBI): domain Bacteria; kingdom Pseudomonadati; phylum Pseudomonadota; class Alphaproteobacteria; order Rhodobacterales; family Paracoccaceae; genus Aliiroseovarius; species Aliiroseovarius sp. Next base: position 3,585,411 of record NZ_CBDDIE010000003.1, read on the forward strand.
TTCGGATCGGACCAGGCCGGATAGACATCGCGAAACAACCCCGGCTCGGGCCGGTGACCATACCAGGCCACACCGAACCCGTCCGCGTTGATGGCGGTCTTGGCCTCCTCGGCGTCCTGGCTTTGCACGACAAGCGAATGTCCCGGGTTCGAGACGACATCCTCGATGAAGATCGGTTGCCCCAGATAGGCGGCCCAACGGCACATATGAATACCCCAGTGATTTTGTCAGCCTTTAATCACGGTTTTTAAATTTACTCAACCCCAGCGCCGAAACCGGGGTCGCGATTGAACTGCAATGGCGTCGCGCGCAGACTGGACAGGCCGAGCGTCAACGCCCAAAAGAGGGCAAAGGAGCGCGCGATGCAGTACCTCATCCTCTTTGTCGCGGTGGTGTTCGAAACCATCGGCACCTCGGCCCTGCAGGCCAGCCAGCAGTTCAGCCGCCTTGGCCCGTCAGTGACCGTGGTCGTGGCCTATGTGATCAGCTTCATCCTGCTGGGTTGGGCGCTGAAATTCATGCCGGTGGGCATCGCCTATGCGATCTGGTCGGGCCTGGGCATCGTGCTGATCGCCGGGATCGGTTATGCAGTCTTCGGCCAGCGGCTGGACCTGCCCGCCTTGCTGGGTCTTGCGCTGATATTGGCCGGGATCGTGGTAATTAACCTGTTTTCTTCTACGGCGTCGCACTAGGGGCTAGCAATTCGCCCCCATCCACGTTATCCGCGCGCCAACTCTTCTGAAAAGGCGCGTATCATGGACCTTCGCAATATCGCGATCATTGCTCACGTTGACCACGGCAAGACCACGCTGGTGGACGAGCTTCTGAAACAATCCGGTGCGTTCCGCGAAAACCAGGAAGTGGCCGAACGGGCCATGGACTCGAACGACCTGGAGCGCGAGCGCGGCATTACCATCTTCGCCAAGCCGACCAGCGTTGAATGGAAAGGCACGCGGATCAACATCGTCGACACCCCCGGCCACGCCGATTTCGGTGGCGAGGTCGAACGTATCCTGTCGATGGTCGATGGCGTTGTCCTGCTGGTGGACGCCGCCGAGGGCCCGATGCCGCAAACCAAATTCGTGACCTCGAAGGCGCTGGCCCTGGGGCTGCGCCCGATCGTCGTGCTGAACAAGGTCGACAAGCCCGATGCCGAACCCGACCGCGCGCTGGACGAATGTTTCGACCTCTTCGCTTCGCTCGACGCCACCGAGGACCAGCTGGACTTCCCGCACATGTACGCTTCTGGCCGCAACGGCTGGGCGGATGCCGAGCTGGACGGACCCCGCAAGGACCTGCACGCGCTGTTCAACCTGATCGTCAACCACGTGCCCGCGCCGAAACAGCTGGCCCATCAGGGCGAAGACTTCCGCATGTTGGCCACGACCCTGGGCGCCGACCCGTTCGTTGGCCGCATCCTGACCGGCCGCGTGGAGTCGGGCACGCTGAAGGTGGGCGCCACCGTGCAGGCCCTGTCGCGCATCGGCCAGAAGATCGAACAGTTCCGCGTGACCAAGATCCAGGCCTTCCGCGGCCTCGCCCAACAGGACATCGACGAAGCCGTCGCGGGCGATATCGTCTCCATCGCCGGCATGTCCAAGGCCACCGTGGCCGACACGATCTGCGCCCTGGCAGTCGAGGAACCGCTGGACGCCCAGCCGATCGACCCGCCCACCATCACCGTGACTTTCGGCATCAACGACAGCCCGCTTGCGGGCCGGGACGGCAAGAAGGTGCAGTCGCGTGTGATCCGTGACCGCCTGATGAAAGAGGCGGAATCGAACGTCGCCATCAAGATCGAGGACACTCCGGGCGGCGAGGCTTTCGAGGTCTCGGGCCGTGGCGAACTGCAGATGGGCGTGCTGATCGAGAACATGCGCCGCGAAGGGTTCGAACTGTCGATCTCCCGCCCGCAGGTGATCATGCGCGAAGACGACGGCCAGGTGATGGAACCGGTCGAGGAAGCCACCATCGACGTGGATGACGAATACTCCGGTGCGGTGATCGAGAAACTGACCGGCGCACGCAAGGGCGAGCTGGTCGAGATGCGCCCGGCCGGCGCGGGCAAGACACGCATCATCGCCCACGTGCCCTCGCGCGGGCTGATCGGCTACCACGGCGAGTTCCTGACCGACACCCGCGGCACCGGCGTGTTGAACCGTGTGTTCCACGGCTGGACGGCCCACAAGGGCGCCATCCCGGGCCGCCGCGCGGGCGTTCTGATCTCGATGGAGAACGGCACCTCCGTGGCCTATGCCCTGTGGAACCTGGAAGATCGCGGCAAGATGTTCATCGGCGCGCAGGTGGACGTCTACACCGGCATGATCATCGGCGAGCATTCTCGCGACAACGACCTGGAAGTGAACCCGCTGAAGGGTAAGAAACTGACCAACGTGCGTGCCTCGGGTTCCGATGAAGCCGTGCGCCTGACCACGCCCGTCACCCTGTCGCTGGAAGAGGCGATCGCCTATATCAACGACGACGAACTGGTCGAGGTGACGCCGAACTCGATCCGCCTGCGCAAGCGCTACCTGGACCCGCATGAGCGCAAGCGTCATGCGAAGGCGAACCAGTAAGCGCCTGAGATAGAACGACGAAAGGGCCCCAGTTGGGGCCCTTTTTGTTAGACTATTTGTGCAAGCAGCGGGGCGAGAACGCGCCTACTCGCTGGTCTCGACGATCAGCAGCTCCCGCTCGGACGCATCGCGCGCGTGGTTCAGCGCTTCCTGGTATTCGGGGCTGTGGTAACAGGCCTCGGCGGCCTCGACGCTATCGAACTTGGCAACCACATTGCGCGGGCGCTCCTTGCCCTCGAGCTGCACGTAACGCCCGGCGCGGGCAATGAAGTGCCCGCCGTGTTTGGCAATGGCCGGTCCGGCCAGCTTGGCATATTTGCCATAGGCCTCTTCATCGGTGACGGTGACATGGGCAATCCAGAGCGCAGGCATGGTCTCTCCTATGGAAAAAGGGCGCGAACCCATGCAGGTTACGCGCCCTTTCCGTGTCTCAGCAAGCGGTATTTGACCGGATGGTCAGCCCGCGATCACCGCCTCGGCAGCAGCAATGGCCGCGTCCGAGTTGGAGGCATCCTTACCCCCGCCCTGCGCCATGTCGGGACGGCCACCGCCGCCCTTGCCGCCCAGCTCGGCCACGGCCGCGCGCACAAGGTCCACGGCAGACAGATCACCTTTCAGGTCCTCGGTCACACCGGCGGCCACGGCGGCCTTGCCGTCGACATCAGCGATCAGAAGCACCGCACCCGATCCCATCTGCGCTTTCATCTCGTCCACCAGCGGCGGCAGGTCACGGCCTGAGACGCCGGTCAGAACCTGCGCCTTGAAGCTGACCCCGTTGATCTCCTTCGCAGGCTCTTCAGCCTTGGCGCCACCAGACATGGCCAGCTCCCGACGCAGCTGCGCCACCTCGGCGGTCAACGCCTTGCGTTCGTCCAACAGACCCTTGATGCGGTCCACCAGCTCGCTGGGCTGCGCTTTCAACACGCCCGCGATCTCGGCCACGCGTTTGGCTTCATCCTCCAGGTAGGCAAAGGCCGCCTTGCCGGTCAGCGCCTCGATCCGGCGCACGCCAGCGGAGGACGCGCTATCACCCAGGATCACGCAGAGCCCGATGTCGCCGGTCTGTTTCACATGGGTGCCGCCGCAAAGCTCGATCGAATAGGTCTGCCCGTCCGAACCCTTGCCGGTCGGCGCATGCCCCATCGACACGACCCGCACCTCGTCGCCGTATTTCTCGCCGAACAGCGCCTGGGCGCCCATGGCGCGGGCGTCATCCGGGGTCATGATGCGCGTTTCGACGGGCGTGTTCTGGCGAATGTAAGCATTCACCTCCAGCGCCACGTTGGACAGTTCCTGCGCGCTCAGCCCCTTGTTGTGGCTGAAGTCGAAGCGCAGACGATCCGGCGCGTTCAAGCTGCCGCGCTGCGCGACATGTTCGCCCAGCTCGTTGCGCAGCGCCTCATGCAGCAGGTGGGTGGCCGAGTGGTTGGCGCGGATGGCGGTGCGGCGCAGGTGATCGACACTCAGCTCCGCCCCCTGCCCCGTGGTGATCTCACCCTCCTCCACCGTGGCGATGTGGATGAACACGCCGGCCACCTTCTTGGTGTCGGTGATCTTGGCCGACCCGGTCTCGGTGCGCACCAGACCACTGTCGCCAACCTGGCCACCACTTTCGGCGTAGAAGGGCGTCTGGTTGACGACGATCTGCACCTCATCCCCCGCCTTGGCGGCCTCGACGGCCTCGCCCCCGGCAACCAGGGCCACGATCTGCCCCTCGGCATGTTCGGTGTCATAGCCCAGGAACTCGGTCACGCCCTTGTCCTCGGCCAGGTCGAACCAGACGGTCGCATCCGCCTGCTCACCCGAGCCGGACCAGGCGGCGCGCGCCTTGGCTTTCTGTTCTTCCATCGCCGCGTCGAACCCGTCCGTGTCCACGCCGCGGCCCTTTTCACGCAGCGCGTCCTGGGTCAGGTCGAGCGGGAAGCCGTAGGTGTCATAGAGCTTGAACGCGGTCTGACCCGGCAGATCGGCGCCTTCGGGCAGGTCCACCAGCTCGTCATCCAGCAGTTTCAGACCCCGATCCAAGGTCGCCTTGAACCGGGTCTCCTCGGTCAGCAGCGTCTCCTCGATCATCACTTGAGCACGGCCAAGTTCAGGATAGGCCTGACCCATCTGCCCGACCAGCGCGGGCACCAGGCGGTGCATGACCGGATCCTTCGCGCCCAGCAGGTGGGCGTGGCGCATGGCGCGGCGCATGATGCGACGCAGCACATAACCGCGGCCCTCGTTCGAAGGCATGACCCCGTCGGCCATCAAGAACGACGTGGACCGCAGGTGGTCCGCGATCACCCGATGGTGCACGTTCTTGTCGCCAAACGGATCGGTCGAGGTCGCATGCGCGCTCGCCTCGATCAGCGCCTTGAACAGATCAGTGTCATAGTTGTCATGGCTGCCCTGCAAGAGTGCGCCGATGCGTTCCAGCCCCATGCCGGTGTCGATCGACTGCATCTCGAGATCGATCATCGAGCCGTCTTCGAACTGCTCGTTCTGCATGAAGACGATGTTCCAGATCTCGATGAACCGGTCGCCATCTTCCTCCGGGCTGCCCGGAGGGCCGCCCCAGATGTGCTCACCATGGTCATAGAAGATCTCGGTGCAGGGGCCGCAGGGACCGGTCGGGCCCATTTGCCAGAAGTTGTCCGAGGTATCGATGCGAATAATGCGGCTTTCCGGCACGCCGACCTTCTTCCAGATCTCGAACGCCTCGTCATCGGTGTGATAAACCGTGGTGTAGAGCTTGTCCTTCGGGATGTCGAAATCCTTGGTGATCAGCTCCCATGCAAAGGGGATCGCATCGGTCTTGAAATAGTCGCCGAAGCTGAAATTCCCCAGCATTTCAAAGAAGGTATGATGGCGCGCGGTGTACCCGACATTATCCAGGTCATTGTGCTTGCCGCCGGCGCGCACGCATTTCTGCGAGGTGGTCGCGCGCTTGTAGTCGCGGGTCTCGACCCCGGTGAACAGGTTCTTGAACTGCACCATGCCCGAGTTGACGAACATCAGCGTCGGGTCATTGCGCGGCACCAGGGGGGAGCTGTCCACCACCTCGTGCCCGTTCTTGGCGAAATAGTTCAGAAAGGTCGAGCGAATGTCGTTCAGGCTGGCCATGGTCGTCTGTCTCTGATGGGCGTTCGGCTTGGTTTACAAGGGGCGGGCGGTGCTGTCCACAGGTGGTTGCTGCGGCTGCACATGCAAAAAGGCCGGGCAATGGGCCCGGCCTTTGCGATACTTGGGATTTCCGCGAGGGATCAGACCTCGACCAACCCGTCATCCTCGTCCCGGGCGCCCGGCGGCATGTCGAAATCCAACCCGTGGGCCGCGCGGATCTTGTCTTCGATCTCCAAAGCCACGCGGGGGTTTTCACGCAGGAAGGTCTTGGCGTTCTCACGCCCCTGCCCGACGCGTTCGTCGCCGTAGCTGAACCAGGCGCCCGACTTGTCGACCACGCCGGCCTTCACGCCCAGGTCCAGAAGCTCGCCCATCTTCGAGATGCCTTCGCCATACATGATGTCGAACTCGACCTGTTTGAACGGCGGGGCCACCTTGTTCTTCACCACCTTGACGCGGGTCGCGTTGCCGACCACCTCATCGCGATCCTTGATCGCGCCGATGCGGCGAATGTCCAGACGCACGGAGCTGTAGAATTTCAGCGCGTTGCCGCCGGTGGTGGTTTCCGGGCTGCCAAACATGACGCCGATCTTCATGCGGATCTGGTTGATGAAGATCACCATGCAGTTCGACCGCGCGATCGAGCCGGTCAGCTTGCGCATCGCCTGGCTCATCAGGCGGGCCTGCACGCCGACATTCGAGTCGCCCATGTCGCCTTCCAGCTCGGACTTCGGGGTCAGGGCGGCAACCGAGTCGACAACCACCATGTTCACCGCGCCCGAGCGCACCAGCGTATCAACGATCTCCAACGCCTGTTCGCCGGTGTCAGGCTGTGAGATCAGGAGCTCATCCAGGTCCACGCCCAGCTTGCGGGCGTATTGCGGGTCCAACGCGTGTTCGGCATCGACGAAGGCGCAGACGCCACCCTTCTTCTGTTCCTCTGCCACGCAATGCAGGGTCAGGGTCGTCTTGCCCGAGCTTTCCGGGCCATAAATCTCGATGATCCGCCCCTTCGGCAGACCGCCGATCCCCAACGCGATATCCAAGCCCAGCGAGCCGGTCGAGGTCGCCTCGATCTCCGCCACCGGGTTGTCGGCGCCGAGCTTCATGATCGAGCCCTTACCGAACTGGCGTTCAATCTGGGCCAGGGCCGAATCCAGAGCTTTCTGTTTATCGCTGTCGCGCTTCTTGTCCATGTCGAGCAGGTCCGCAATTGCCATTGTTTCTTCCCTTATCCCATAGCCAACCGGGGTCGGCAATGATGGCTGGTGTTCTTGCCTTGTTCTCATCTTATGAGACCAAAACACGAACAATTCAAGTAAAACTCTATGGATATGACCCTGCGAGAAATACATGACCAAATGGTTAACGGAACTCGCAAAGGTGGAAAGACCGCCGTCCCGTCGGGGAAGGCGCCCATATTCTTCAAGGAATTCTGGATGTTAGTGCAATTGCCGCTGTACGGTTTCCGTAAGCTCCGATAGCGAGAAGGGCTTTGGCAGGAAGACCGAATTCGGAATGCGCGCCTGGTGTTCGGCCACACTGTCCTCGGCATAGCCCGACACGAAGACGACTCGCACTCCTGGCCGATCCTCCAGCGCCTTGGTCACCCAGGTCGGACCGTCCATGCCCGGCATGATCACGTCAGTCACAAAGACATCCACCTTGAGCGACGTATCTTCCAGCGTCTTCAACGCCTCTTCCGCGTTTTCCGCCTCAAGCACGGTATATCCACGCATGCGCAGGGCGCGTGACGCGAAGGCGCGAACGGGGGCTTCGTCCTCGACCAGAAGAACAATCCCCCCATCCGAGACCGGCTCGTGGGTCGGTTTGGGAAGTGTCGGGGCGGGGACCATATCGGCAGCAGGCACGTTGTTCTCGGCAACGACCGAGACCTCTGGCGCCCCTTCCACAGGAGTCGCGGCGCGACTGATGGCGGCAAGAAGCGCCGCATCATCGCCCCGCGCCACGGCAGGTGGCAGTGATGGTTCGGAGGGCTCCTCCGCCGCAAACGGCGCGACGTCGGGGCGTTCCTCCACGGCGGGTTCGGACGGCGATTCCCCGGATGCCTCCCCAGGAGCTTCTGCGGGCAGGCCGTCTTGCGCGGCCAGGTCCGCCTCTCCTTCCTGATAGACCGGGAAGTAGAGCGAGAAGGTCGTACCCTGCCCCGGCACAGAATCGACAAAGATGAAGCCGCCAGTCTGCTTGATGATCCCATAGGCCATGGACAGGCCCAGCCCGGTGCCCTGCCCAGCCCGTTTGGTGGTAAAGAAGGGTTCGAAGATCTTCGGTAGCTTGTCCGCGGGAATGCCAGTGCCCTGATCGATGACGCGCACGGTCACGTAATCGCCTGGCGGCACACTGGCACGATCGCGCTCAAGTGGTTTGTCCAGGAACACGTTGCGCGTTTCGATCCGCACTTCGCCCCCGTCGGGCATGGCGTCACGCGCGTTCACCACGAGGTTCATCAACACCTGATCGAGCTGCCGCCGGTCGGCACGAATGGGCAGCAGGTCATTGTCGTGGCTCAGATCCAGCCGCACCTTTTCGCCCACCAAGCGGTTCAACAGATGGGTCAGGTCACCCAGCGAGTCGGTGAGGTCCACCCGCTCCGGTCGCAACGTCTGCTTGCGTGAGAAGGCGAGCAGTTGTCCGACCAGCGAGGCCGCGCGATTGGCGTTCTGGTGGATCTGCGCCAGGTCCGCATATTCCGGATCGCTTTCGTCATGGTTCATGAGAAGCAGGTCGCAATGACCGGAAATGGCCGTCAGCAGGTTATTGAAATCATGGGCGACGCCGCCGGCCAATTGACCGATGGCCTGCATCTTCTGGCTCTGAACGAACTGCGCCTCGAGCGTCTTGAGCTCTGTCGCGTCATGCAGCACGGCGACCAGCGAGACGCCGTTCTCCTCGACCACCTGACCCAACGAGATCTGCAGGAACACCTCATCCTCGGGTTTCACGGCACGCACGACTTCGGAGCGACCAAGATGGCGGCCGGCATTGGCCTCGCGAAGCCATTCGGAGACCGGGCGGCCCAGCCCCTCGACCTGATCGGCCAACAGAGACCCCACAGCCTCGGGATCGTTCAGCAAAGCACGGGCGCGCTGGTTGGCCATCTGGATGTCGCCTTCCGGCCCGAGTTTCAGCAGCGGAACGGGCAACCCGTCGACCACGCCCCACTCGCCCGGCTTGACCACGGCGGTCTGAGGTTCGGGCAGCAGGTAAAGCTCGCGCCGACCCGCAGAGCTGGAGATCTCGGCCACCATGGCGCGCACTGGGCCGTCCTTGCCGGCCACCTGCATCACTTCGCCCGCACGGATCGGAAGGTCGCTGAAGACCCGGTCCAGTGTTGTTTCACGCCCGCCCAGAAGGCGGCGAAGCGCCTCGTTCATGAAGAGGATCGTTCCGGTGCGCGACACGGTCATCATCGGCAGGCTGATATTCTCTCCGGTGCGACCCGCAGGCCCCCGGTCGCCCATGTCTTCAAGCCGCCAGAGATATCCATCCTCGCCCACCAGATGCACGGACAGGCGCATGTGGCCACGGCGCAGCACCACGTCCTCGCGCGCAGCCCCCTTTGCCTGGGCCTTGTTCTGCAAACGATAGAGTACCGCCGCCGGAGAGGCGAAAAGATCACCGAGGGCAGAGATCAGCGTCTCGCCATCCTTGCCGCCGAACCGTTCGACCGCCGCCAGGTTCTGATAGCCGATCTGGCCGTCCGCATCGGTGGTGAAACTGGGCGCCGCATCATGTTCAACGAAGGCGGAGACGGTGCGAAAGAGCTCCTTCTGCGCGTGACGGAACCGTCGGGCCATGCCGAAGACCATCAACGTCAGGGCCAAAAACGTGCTCCCGACAAGCGCCAATCCGATCTGTGCCAGGAACATCGGGACCGCCCAAGCCGCACCAATGAACAGCAAAGCCAGTAACAGCAGATATCCCGCCTTGGGAGACAGGTCGATGGCGGCCTGGGTCAGTGGCCGCGGTGTGAGCGCCGGATGCGACACGTCTATCCCCCTGTTCTTGATTCGTCGGTCAGGGATATTTCGCAGGGATTCTGTTAAGCCCCGATTAACAACGGCGCAAAAGCAACCGCCAGTTGACTTAATCAGCAGACTATTCGCGCGTCAATGCCGCAAGGTAAAACCCATCCGCCCCGTCGAGCGGGGTGAGGCGGGTTTCATGGATCATTTTCCATCCCGGATTGCGGGCTTGGAAGTCCCTGAGTTGGTCGCTGTTTTCGCAGTTGAGCAGCGAACAGGTGGCATAGGCCAGAGTGCCCCCCGGCGCGACCATTTCATAAGTTTTGTCCAGAATTCGGGCCTGTATGACGCAAAGTTCATCCAGACGTGCTTGGGTCAGTTGCCATTTTCCCTGCGGCGATCGGCGCCAGGAACCTGCACCCGAACAGGGCGCATCAAGTAGCACCAGATCAAAGGGGCCGTCCGCAGCGGGATTGCGGCTCTGCCTGATACGCACGCCCGCGCGTTCGGCGCGTGCCGGAAGGTCGCGCATGCGGGCGGGATTGATGTCATGGGCCGTGACCTTGGCCCCCAAAGCGGCCAGGGCCAGCGCCTTGCCGCCACCACCCGCGCAGTAGTCCAGGACACGCATACCGGGGCGGATCTCCAGACCTTCCAGGATTGCTTGAGAGGCTGCGTCCTGAAGTTCGATCAACCCGTCGGCAAAGGCGCAGCTTCCGGCAACTTTCCGTTCCCCTTCCGTGACTTGCAGAGCGGTCTTGGCAAGGGAATGCGGGACGGCAGCGATACCCTCCGACGCCAGAGCCTCTTGCGCGGCTTCCCGCGTGGTACGGGCGAGGTTGGCGCGCAGAAAGACCGGCGCACGCGGGCGCAGGGCATCACAGATGACGTCGAGATCAGCACCAAGTGACCGCCCAAGCTCGGGCAGAAGCCAATCGGGCATGTCCAGCGCCTCGCCCTGCGAGAGCGGCGCGGGCTGGTGGTCATGTTCCTCCGCTGACAGCACGGGCGGGGCATAGCCTTCGCCAGAGAAGAGCGCGGAAGGATCGCGCCCGGCGGCCCGTTCGGCGCCGATCATCACGGCCCGCCCGGTCATGCCGCCGCCCAGAGCCGCGCAACTGCGCAGCGCACGCAGCGCACCGAAGACATGGTCGCGGATCGCCGCCCGATCCTTCGATCCGGCAAAGCGATGGCTGCGCGCCCAGGTGGTCAGGCACTGCTCGACATTGGCGCCCGCAAGCACCTCGTCGAGCACCTCGATCGCCGCCGCCACACGGGCGCCGGGGGTCACGAAATCACCTTAACTTTGACGCGCAAGCCATTCATTCAATTAGCCAATCCGGTAGTTTGGGCTTTCACGCGTGATCTGCACGTCGTGCACGTGGCTTTCCTTCAGACCAGCGCCCGTGATCTTCACGAAACGGCAGTTCTGACGCATCTCGGCGACGGTGCCATTGCCGGTGTACCCCATGGCCGCGCGCAGACCGCCGACCAGCTGGTGGATGACGGTCCCGGCGGGACCTTTGTAGGGCACCTGGCCTTCGATCCCTTCGGGCACCAGCTTGTCGCTGGCCGCGTCCTTCTGGAAGTAACGGTCGGCGGAGCCACGGGCCATCGCGCCCAGCGAGCCCATGCCGCGATAGGCCTTGAACGAGCGGCCCTGGTACAGGATGACCTCGCCCGGGCTTTCATCGGTGCCCGCGATCATGCTGCCGACCATGGCACAGGAGGCCCCGGCGGCAATGGCCTTGGCGAAATCGCCCGAGAACTTGATGCCGCCATCGGCGATGACGGGGATGTCGCCCGCCTCTTTCGCGCAATCGGAAATGGCGGTCAGCTGCGGCACGCCCACGCCCGCCACCATGCGGGTGGTGCAGATGGAACCCGGGCCGATCCCGACCTTGACCGCATCGGCGCCCGCATCAATCAGCGCACGGGTGGCCGCCGCCGTGGCGACGTTGCCCGCCACGACCTGTTGTTCGGGGCGATAGGCCTTGATGCGTTTCACCGCCTCGATCACGCCTTCGGAATGGCCGTGCGCCGTGTCGACCACGACGATATCGACACCGGCATCGATCAGCGCCTTGGAGCGTTCAAAGCCGCTGTCGCCCACCGAGGAAGCCGCGGCCACACGCAAACGACCCAGATCGTCCTTGCAGGCGGTCGGGTTCAAGACGGCCTGTTCGGTGTCCTTGAGCGTCAGCAGACCGGTCAGCTTGCCGTCGCCATCGGTGACCAGCAGTTTCTCGATCCGGCGCGCCTTCATCAGGCTCTTGGCCTCTTCAAGGTCGGCGGGCTCCTGCAGCATGGCCAGGTCGTTCGAGGTCATCATGACGCTGACCGGCGTATCGTCCGAGGTGGCGAAGCGCATGTCGCGGTTGGTCACGATGCCGACCACGCGGCCTTCGGCATCGACCACCGGGAAGCCGGTTACGCGATACCGTTCCTGCAGCGCCTTGGCATCAGCCAAGGTCTGGTCGGCGGTGAGCGTGATCGGGTTGTAGACGATGCCGCTTTCGAACCGTTTCACCCGGCGCACTTCACGCGCCTGCTGTTCCACGTCGAGGTTCTTGTGAATGACCCCCATGCCGCCGGCCTGGGCCATGGCAATGGCCATGCGCGCCTCGGTCACCGTGTCCATGGCGGAGGACAGAAGCGGGATGTTCAGGGCGATGGATTTGGTGACGAATGTGGTGGTGTCCGCCGTGGTCGGCAGGACATTACTGGCAGCGGGAACCAGCAGCACGTCGTCAAAGGTAAGGGCCTCGCGAATCTCCATGGCGGCGTCTCCTTGGGAGTTTTCGTTTGGCACGTCCCTATCTCATGGGTTGGGCAGTTTGGAAAGGGTGTTTCTGGCGGATTTGCGCCTTTGCCAACGGATATTGCGCGAAAGCCGAATGGTGATTGACAAGTGCCCCGCCTCCGTGTGTCCCTCCGTTAGTTCGAAGCGAGCCAAATCAGGGAGGCAGGCATGGAGCTTTCGAAACGCATTCGCGGGCTGACGGGGGGCGGTAGCGACGGGTGGGATGTGTTCTATCGCGCCCGCGCCATGAAAGTGGCGGGGGAGCCGGTGGTGGAGCTGACCATCGGCGAACATGACATCCGCACCGCGCCTGCGATCTTGGATGCGATGCAGGCGGCGGCCAGGGGCGGGCACACGGGCTATGCGATCGTGCCCGGAGTGACCGAGCTGCGCCAGGCGGTGGCGGCGCGGGTTCAGGCGCGCACGGGCGTACCGACCAGTATGGACAATGTGCTGATCACCCCCGGCGGCCAGGCGGGGCTCTTCGCCGCGCATCACGCCGCCTGTGACGAGGGCGACCGCGCCCTGTTCATCGATCCCTATTACGCCACCTACCCCGGCACCATCCGCGGCGTGGGCGCGGTCCCCGTGCCGGTCGAGGCCCGCCCCCGTGACGGGTTCCAACCGCAGGCGGCGGCGATCGACGCGGTGGCCGAGGATGCGAGTTGCCTGATGATCAACACGCCCAACAACCCCACCGGCGTGGTCTATACCCGCGAGACGCTGGAGGGCGTTGCCGAGATTTGCCAACGCCGCGACCTCTGGCTCATCTCGGACGAGGTCTATGACACCCAGGTCTGGGAGGGGGACCACGTCTCGCCCCGCGCCCTGCCCGGCATGGCAGACCGCACCCTGGTGGTGGGCTCCATGTCGAAAAGCCACGCAATGACCGGCAGCCGCGTGGGCTGGGTCATCGGGCCCGAGGAGGCAATTGCCCACCTGATCACACTCGCCACCCACACGACCTATGGCGTGCCGGGCTATATCCAGGACGCGGCGGTGTTTGCCCTGGGCCAGGGCGAAGCGCTGGAAGAGGAGGTCGCCGCGCCGTTCCGCCGTCGCCGTGACGCAGCCCGGGCGCTGATTGCCAGGCAGAACGTCGCCAAGCTCGTGCCCTCGGGCGGGGCGATGTACCTGATGCTGGATATGCGCGCAACGGGGCTATCGGGTGAAGAGTTCGCCAACCGGCTGCTGGACGAAGAACGCATCGCCGTCATGCCCGGGGAAAGCTTCGGCCAAGCGGCGGCGGGGCATATCCGTGTGGCGATGACCGTGGCGGATGCGGAGTTCGAAGCGGCCCTGGGCCGGGTTCTGGGATTTGCTGCGAGGCTGGTGGGTTGACCACAGCCGAAGCACTCCCGCCCGTCGTTGCCCCTGCCGGGGCGCCTCCCGTTGGGCATGGCCCGCGCCTGCGGCGCGGGTCCGGGCCGCCCCCTCTACTGGATCACGACCATCACCCCACCTCCCGGAGGCGGGCGCACAGGCGCCTGCCGAGGCCGCGATGTAAAGCCTTTGCGAATGCAAAGGCGGCACGAGCGTGCGCCTTGCTGGGGCCGAGGCGCAGCCGAGGCCAACCCGCGTTCCCAACCCGAAACCCGCGCTTTTTCGATCCACGCCCGATTTTCGACGCCACATGAGCGCAGAACAAGCTAACCTGCCCCCATGATGTTCGACCTGCCCGACGACGATGCTCTCTACGCCGCCCTTCTGGCCCGCGACCCTGCCTATGATGGGCGGGCCTTCGTGGCCGTGCGCTCGACCGGCATCTTCTGCCGCCTGACCTGTCCCGCCCCCAAGCCGAAACAGGTCAATTGCACCTTCCACGACAGCGCCCAGGCCTGTCTGGAAGCGGGCTATCGCCCCTGCAAACGCTGCCACCCGGTGGGTGAGGACCCGTTGGTCGCCCGTCTGATGGACGCGCTGGAGGCAGATCCCACCCGCCGCTGGCGCGAGGACGATCTCACCGCCATGGGGCTCGACCCCTCGACCGTGCGCCGGGCCTTTCGCCGCGCCACCGGGCAAACCTTCCTGGAGCTCGCCCGCACCCGCCGCCTCGCCGCCGGAATCGGCGCATTGGCAGCAGGCGACGGCGCGACCGAGGCACAGCTGGACGCGGGTTTCGACAGCCCCAGCGCCTTTCGCGCGGCGTTTGCCCGGATCATGGGGCGCAGCCCGGGGCAGTTTACCCGCGATGCCGTGCTCTGGGCCGATTGGATCACCACCCCACTGGGGCCGATGGTGGCGGTGGCGGATCAGCACGCGTTGCACCTGTTGGAGTTTCTGGACCGCAAGGCGCTGCCGAAGGAGCTGGACCGGCTGTGGAAGATGAGCGGCGGGCGCATCGGTTTCGGCCGCCCTGCCCCGACCCAACAGGTGGCCGAAGAGCTCTCCCGCTACCACGGCGGCACAGACCCGAACTTCGCCACCCGCCTCGCCCCGCAGGGCACGCCGTTTCAACAGGCGGTCTGGGCCGAGCTACGCCGAATCCCGGCAGGCCAGACCCGCAGCTATTCCGAGCTGGCCCGCGCATTGGGCCGCCCCTCTGCCACCCGCGCGGTGGCCGCGGCCAACGGCGCCAATCCCATCGCCATCCTGATCCCCTGCCACCGCATCCTCGGCGCGGACGGATCGCTCACCGGCTATGGCGGCGGGCTCTGGCGCAAGCGCCGGTTGATCGAGATCGAACGACAGTATGTTTCCGAAGGAGAGACCCCATGACCCGAGACATCGGCGCAGAATTCCGCGCGCTTCACGTGAAGGGCGATCCCTTCATCCTGGCCAATGCCTGGGACATCGGCTCGGCCAAGATGCTGGCGGGGCTGGGCGCACAGGCGATCGCGACGTCTTCGGCGGCCCATGCCTTTACCCTAGGGCGGCCCGACATGGGCCATGTGACCCGCGACGAGTCCCTTGCCCACGCCCAGGATCTGGTCGCGGCGGTCAATGTGCCCGTGTCCGGTGATTTCGAGAACGGCTTCGGCCATGACCCCGACAGCTGCGCCGAGACCGTACGACTGGCTGCCGAGGCAGGCCTGGCGGGGATATCCATCGAGGATACGATGCTGCCCGAGCCCACACCGTATTCCCGCGATCTGGCGGTGGAGCGCATCCGCGCCGCGGCCTCTGCCGCCCGCGCCCTGCCCGGCGACTTCGTGCTGGTGGCGCGCGCCGATGGGGTGATGAACGGGCAATACGACCTGGACGAGGCCATCGCCCGCATCCAGGGCTACGAGGCCGCGGGGGCCGATTGCGTCTATGTGCCCATGCCGGTGGACATGGCGGGCCAGGCGCAGGTCTGCGCCGCCACCTCGCTGCCCGTCAACGCCCTCGCCGCTGGCCCCTTCGCCGAAGTCAGCCGCGTCGAGTTCGCGGGCATTGGCGTCGCGCGCATCTCGCTCGGCTCAGCGCTGGCCCGCGCCACGCACCGGCTGATCCAGGATGCGGCCCACGCGATGTTCGACCGGGGAGATTTCACGCCCCTGACCCACTCGATCCCCGGCGGCGAGGTCGACAAGCTGCTGATAGGGTAAGCGCCTACGGCGGGCAGGCCCTCCCGCCCGTCGGGGCGGCCTGACGGCCCCCGCGCCGGTTGGGCCGGGCTCATGCTGCGCATGAGCCTGATCGCCCGAAACACAGGTGTAAGCTACGGCTTTGTTCTGCCGTTCAGCATCTATCGACGCCGCTTTGCCTGAAAAACAACACCACCAGCCCAATCGCCTGGTAGGTTCCCACTGACGCAAAACCGATCATGACGAAGGCAAAAACAGGATAGATGGGCCACAGCAGGATCCCGTACCGGGTCACGGGCCTACCCAAGCCGCCAGTGCCGGACATAAGGAAGAATGCAACACAAGCGATCAGAGCCACAAAAACTATCCCAATCGTCGGAAGTTTCCTTTCGTCCGCATCAAGTGGTGGCGTCCAGTACCGAAAAGGCTGGGACCTCCAAAGAACAGCGAGGGCTGCGATGAAGAAAATCGGGGAAGCAATCAGAGAGGCCGCGTAGTACGGCAACGTACGCGGGGAGTATTCGGTCAGAAAAGTGACCCGGCTGGACAGCAGGCCAGCTTCAAGCAAGGCCTCGACCCACGCGGGATCAGCGATTTGTGCAACACCAAAAACGGTCAGATAATAGAGAACCAGCAGCCCGCCCAAAGCGACCGGAAGAAACCGTACATGCCTTTTGGAGAAATGCTCCGGCTCGACAAGTAGTCTCATATCGCCCTCCCTCAGGACCCGCGGACCGATTGCCAATCACGCCCTTGCCCCGTCACCTCCGCATCCCGCAAAAAACGAGCAGGACTGTCAACCTGAGATCGAAGGATGGTTGCATGTTAACCGACCGGTATGGCGCGCCCACACGGACTTGGGATGAATACATGCCATCTTTCCAGTTTTCACATACCCGCACCCTCAGCCCTTCGCCCCACCAACAAGCGTTTCCCCTAAGGCGGCGACGCAGGTCGCGCCGGAGGTCGCGATGCGCAGCGAGCGCCCCGCCGTGCGCGGGCCCGAGCCGAAGGCGAGGCCACCCCCTGCCCCGTTACTCTTTGGTCACATCGTGGTTGTAGATCCAGTCGAACCGCTCCAGCACCTTCTGGGGCGCGAGGCGGTTGGCAATGCGCAAGACGCCGTGGCCCAGCAGTTTCGCCACCGGGTTGCCGTAGTGGTAATTGCGCGCGTTCTTGTTGGCAGCCTCGATCACCCGGGTCACGCGGGTGCGGCGGCGTGCCTGATACAGCGCGGGGCCGTCCTGCATGCCTTGCACGGCGAGGCTGTCGGCCAGCACCCAGGCGTCTTCCAGCGCCATCACCGCGCCCTGCGCCATGAAGGGCAGCGTCGGGTGTGCCGCATCGCCCAGCAGGGCCGTCGCGCCGCGGTGCCATTCAATCGCCACTGGATGACGATGCAGGCCCCAGACATGGACCTCTTCCACGCGGCTCAACACATCGCGGGCGTCCTGGCAGAAACCTTCGAAGGCCTTCATCAGATTGGCAGGGTCGTCCTTGTGGAACCAGCCCTCGGCGGCCCAGTCGCTGCGTTCCTCGACCGCGACCAGGTTCACCACCTGGCCCTGGCGCAGCGGATAGGTCACCAGGTGACGGCCGGGGCCCATGTAGACGGAGGCCTCGGCCTCTTCGCGCCCGGTGGCGGGCACCAGGGCGCGCCAGGCGATCTGGCCGGTAAAGAAGGGTTCGCGTTTACCGTTCAGCTCCGGGCGCAGGACGGAGTGCAGACCGTCCGCACCGACCAGGAAATCGACCACGCGAGGGCCTTCGCCCTCGATATGCAGCACCGGGCGGCTTTCTGTCAGCTCGACCCGTTCGACGCGCACACCGGTTTCGATGGTCACGCCCAGATGGCGTGCGCCTTGCACCAGCACGTCGAGCAGGTCGGCCCGGTGAAAGAGCAGCCAGGTCTCGTCCGGGCGCAGGCGCCCAAGGTCCAGGTCGATCACCTCACGCCCCGTCACCCCGTCACGCAGCCAGACCCCACGCGAACGGGTCGAGCGGCTGCGCGCCGCCTCGCCCAGGCCCAGCGCATCCAGCACGCGCACCCCATTGGGGCTGATCTGCAGGCCCGCACCGACCTCACCCAGCTCAGGGGCCTGTTCCAGCACGGTGACCTTGGCTCCGCGCTGCGACAGCGCGCAGGCGGCGGCAAAGCCTCCGATCCCGCCGCCCATGATGGTGATGTCCTGTCCGATCAGCATGTCGCCCCTCCTGTTCGCCCCCATCCTGTAGCGCATGGGCGGAAACGAAAACACCGGGACGCGTTGCCGCGCCCCGGTGTCGTTCAGTCATGAACCGCTCCCCTGGGTCGTCCCCGGGAATCAGTCGTCCCGATGCACCTTTTCACGCCGCTCGTGACGTTCCTGGGCCTCAAGGCTCAGGGTCGCGATCGGGCGCGCATCCAGACGTTTCAGCGAAATCGGCTCGCCGGTCGCCTCGCAGTAGCCATATTCACCCTCGTCGATGCGGCGCAGGGCCTGGTCGATCTTGGCCACCAGTTTGCGCTGACGGTCGCGGGTGCGCAGCTCCAGCGCGCGGTCGGTCTCTTCCGAGGCCCGGTCCGCGATGTCCGGAATGTTGCGGGTGTTGTCCTGAAGCCCTTCGATCGTGTGCTTGCTGTCGTCCAGAAGGTCCGCCTTCCAGGCTTCCAGCTTGCGCCGGAAATATTCCAGCTGTCGGTCGTTCATAAAAGGTTCGTCCTCGGCAGGACGATAATCATCAGGCAGGAAAATTTCGGCTTTCATACCAGTTTCCTTGTTGCTCGCCGACCTCGACCCCCAAACTCCCAAGACAGGGGCACGGCCGGTCTCCTCCTGAGCGCCCGTTTACACCCGCGTCGAGAGCTTGTCACTAGGCAAACATGTGAATATCGCGTGACCGCGTCACCCTGCCCTAGGGTAAGGAAGACCGTGCCGATTTCATGGCCTCTTCGGCACGGTTTCGCGGCCAATGACGAAAACGACGTGGGGGCACGGGCACGGCATCCGCCTGCACGCTTGCCAAACGCCGGGCGGGCCTTTACCTCCCCTTTCGCAGCCCAGCCGAGGAGAGAGGCCCATGACCACCCGTTTCGAAGGCACCGCCGACTATGTCGCCACCGACGATCTGAAAGTCGCCGTGAACGCCGCGGTGGCGCTGGAACGCCCGCTTCTGGTCAAGGGCGAGCCGGGCACCGGCAAGACCGAATTGGCCCGCCAGGTGGCCAAGGCCCTGGGCGCGGACATGATCGAGTGGAACATCAAATCAACCACCAAGGCGCAGCAAGGCCTGTACGAATATGACGCGGTGAGCCGCCTGCGCGACAGCCAGCTGGGCGACGAGCGCGTGCATGACGTGGCCAATTACATCAAGCGCGGTAAGCTCTGGGAGGCGTTCGAGGCGGATCAGAAGGTCGTGCTGCTGATCGACGAGATCGACAAGGCCGATATCGAGTTCCCGAACGACCTCTTGCAGGAGCTCGACAAGATGGAGTTCCACGTCTACGAGACCGGCGAAACGATCCGCGCGAAACACCGCCCGATCATCATCATTACCTCGAACAACGAAAAGGAACTGCCCGACGCCTTCCTGCGCCGCTGTTTCTTCCACTACATCCGCTTCCCGGACATGGAGGTGATGAAGAAGATCGTCGAGGTGCACCACCCGGGCATCAAGGAAGCGCTGCTGACCACCGCGCTGACCCAGTTCTACGAGATCCGCGACCAGGCGGGGTTGAAGAAGAAACCCTCGACCTCCGAGGTGCTGGACTGGCTGAAACTGCTGCTGGCCGAGGATCTGAGTGCCGAAGACCTGAAACGCGACGGCGCCAATGCGCTGCCGAAACTGCACGGTGCGCTCCTGAAGAACGAACAGGACGTACACCTGTTCGAACGCCTCGCCTTCCTGGCGCGCGGGCAGCGGTAAGGAACGGTCATAGAACTGGTTCTGTGAGGGGAGAAAAACTTGATTTTTCCCAAAGATACCAGCGCGTTATTCTCCCTGGTCAACCAGTCCCCGGCGAACCTCCTCTTAGGGAAACGAATCCCTGGTCCGGGTGGCAACGAGGCGGAACACAAGACCTTTCAACGCCTTGCCTTTCGCGGTGTGCCTGTACAAGACCTAACCCACAGTCGCGCCTTGCAGAGGCTTTTCAGCTTTTGGGAGAAACGGGCCTGTGAGCGTGGGCTTGAAGAACAAATCGTGCGGTTGGCAAAGCTTCGCCCCGAACACCTGGAAACCGATTGGAAAGGTTTCTTGTTCGGCATGTCCCTGCGTGATCAAGCGCCGGCAACCGCGAACTTCATTGAATCCCTGGACCGGCTGAATCTGGATTTGTCCCGATCTTGGCAGGAAGGACAGAAAAACGACGTTCGCAGCCGGCTTCAGGCGCTGCCCTGGGCCGGATCTGCAACAATGCGATGGTTTCTCGACCACTTGGAGGGAAGACCCGAGGTTCCTGGGGCCGAAGCCTTTTTCCCCACGGAGCTTCAAGGCCTTGTCATCTCCTTCCTCGTCTATGGAAGCGAGATTGGAGACTCTCCAAACCGAACCGACACTTGGAGCCTTCGAGATCTGGCAGCTACCAGGCATCCAAAGACCGGGCACTTGGCCGCCATCCGCTTCTACCTGGATCGTCTTCAACGGGCCGCCACCCTCCCCAGCCAGAACGCATTGTTCAACTTGATTCTGGATGGAACCGACAAGATGCGACAAGGCAAACGCTATCGTGCTGGCGAGGTGCCCGCCATGACACGGGCCTTTCAGTTCGTTGAACGGGTTGAACACCTGTTGCCTGGCGGCAAGTTGGGCCAAGCAGCCAGCGAGATGCGCAGCCTGGCCCTGTGTTCAGTGGTATTTCAGAACGCATTCAAACGCTGTCAGAAGGTGGCAGTTTCTGCCCCCGATTTCGATCCTCTGTGGCCATTCGAGGACTTTGAGCATCTACCAGTTCTTGGCCCCAACGACGTGTTGACCGCAATCTGCCCCAAGATGGGTGGAAACTAACTGTCTTCTTGACGCTCTTCCCATTCATCCCAATCTTCTGGTCGATCATCGTGTCCCCGATCTGACCAATAGGTGTCGTTGTTTGGGTTCATCTGGTTCGAGTGATTGTCGTTCTCGTCCTTGCTGTGGTCATTGCCGTTATAGCGTCCCATGGGACCTCCTTTCTGTGTCAACGGTCTCAGACTAACTGCCACCTGCCGCTGAGGCTGGTGGGGACGCGGGGACAAAACCGTCTGCGAAGATTGGCGCCCCGCCCCCGATTCGCCACATTTCCGCCTCAATTGCCGCAAGAGTTAACGCGAGTTAACCTTTTCGCTTGTGGGTCGCCGCGAGGAATCCACCATATGTAGAACCGCGATTGTTCTTGTTTCAAAAACAACGCGTTTCCTGCCCCAATTCGGTCACATTTCCCTTTGAGGAATCATAACCTTCCCCTAACCATGGTGGGGCCTGGGGGGGCAAAAACGGTGTGTTTGTATTGTGTTGGGAGACAATGCTCACATGTCCGTTCGACCGTTGACGCGGTCTGATACTGGGTCTTGGGGCCGGTGGTGGGACACCGGAAGTGACCTCTGTCAGATTGGCGCCGGTGTGCGAGGGCTTGAAACCTCCTCCACCCTGGCTTCGCGCTTTGGTTTGAACGGCTGTCCCGGTCATCGGACCGGCAATGGCGCCTGTGAAAGGGTCGCTATTGGATGCCCGCATCGGGCGTCGTCACATGTGTGCCGCCATCCGATCACGCCGCGTGGCCCCTCTGCCGGGGGCGGAAACACGCGCGGGGATCGGGGCCTCAGCCACCGCAACGCAGAAGACGCACCTCAACCCCGTGGCCGGGAGGACGCGCATTTCGCCTCCGACCGGAAAGGAAGGATTTGAAGATGCGCAGGTTGCTGTTCCCCGCCCTTCTGACCCTTGTCGGCTGTATGCAGGCACCAAGTGGTTCGGTCGATCGCACCGCCGAGGTGACGACACGAAACGTGGCGCCGCTGTCCGACACCTTGCCGCCGATGAAGGCCTTTGCCTCGACACGCATCCCGGCCCCTGCCCGGCCCAACCGCCAGATTGCCGCGGATTTCCTGGACCTGGCCTTTCGCCTGGAAAGCGGCCGGTCCCTGCCCGTCCTAACCCGGTTCGAGGGTCCGGTGACCCTGCGTGTGACCGGCAATGCACCCGGCTACCTGCAGGTTGACCTGGACCGGCTTCTGCGCAGGATCAGGGTCGAGGCGGGGATCGACATCCGCCAGACCACCAGCAATGCCCCAGCGGGCATCAACCTTGAAATCATCCCGAAACGGCAGCTGCAAAGCCTCGTCCCGCATGCCGCCTGTTTCGTCGCCCCCAATGTGGCGAGCTGGGAAGAATACAAGCGCCTGCGCCGCTCGGCTGCCACCGATTGGGCGCAGATGACCACGCGGCGGCACATGGCGGTCTTCATCCCCGGAGATGTCAGCCCGCAGGAGATGCGCGACTGTCTGCATGAGGAGATCGCCCAGGCGCTGGGGCCGGTCAACGACCTCTACCGCCTGACGGATTCGGTCTTCAACGATGACAATTTCCACACCGTGCTGACCGGGTTCGACATGCTGGTGCTGCGCGCCTATTACGCGCCGGAGCTGCGATCGGGCATGACCCAGGCACAGGTGGCCGCGCGACTGCCGGGGATCCTCGCGCGGATGAACCCGGGCGGCGGCGGCGGCGTGCCTGCCGCGACGCGCCCCACACCCCAGTCCTGGAAACAGGCGATCGAGACCGCCCTTGGCGCCGGAACTCCAGGCGCGCGCCGCCGTGGCGCTGCCCAGGACGCGGTGCATATCGCCCGCGCGCAGGGCTGGTACGACACTCGCTTGGCCTTCAGCCTCTACGCGCTCGGCCGCCTGTCCCTTGGCGTGAACAGCGACGTGGCGCTGCAGGCCTTCCGCGAGGCCGAAACGATCTACCGCAACTCCCCCGGGTCGGACCTGCAGGTGGCGCATATGGGGGTGCAGCTCGCCGCCTATGCCCTGTCCTCCGGCAATGCAGACCGTGCGATCGAGATCGTGAATACCCATGTTCCCGCCGTCATGACCGCAGAAAACGCGGCCCTTCTGTCCACCTTCCTGATGATCAAGGCCGAAGCCCTTGACCTTGCGGGACGCACCACCGAGGCGCAGCTGGTCAGGCTCGACAGCCTCGGCTGGGCGCGCTATGGGTTCGGCTCGGACGCCCAGGTGGGCCAGCGGCTGCGCGAGATTGCCGCCATCTCACCGGGCACGTAAGAACACGCCCCGATCCGGGGTGATGGGGGGCCAAGATGATCCTGTTTCCGGCGCTGATCCTGGGCGCGACCCTGGGCTACATGCAGGCCGCACGCCGTGGTGGCAACCGGCTGGACCGGCTGCAATATGCCGCCGTCTACGCGCTGATCTTCGCGCTGGTGGGCCTGTTCGTCGCGATCATGATCGAGCGAATGGCCTGATGTTTCTGCCCTTCTTCGAGACCCTGCGCGCCAATAATGTGCCCGTCAGTTTACGGGAATACCTGGCCTTTCTCGAAGGGATGAAGGCGGGGCTGGTGACCTATGAGGTCGAAGGCTTCTATTACCTCGCCCGCGCGGCGATGGTGAAGGACGAACGCAACCTCGACAAGTTCGACCGCGCCTTTGCGCAGAGCTTCGAGGGGCTCGATCAGATCAGCCTGGACCAGGTGCTGGAGGCGGTGGACATTCCCGAAGACTGGCTGCGCAAGATGGCCGAAAAGCACCTGTCCGAGGAGGAGAAGGCCGAGATCGAAGCCCTGGGCGGCTTCGACAAGCTGATGGAGACGCTGAAGGAGCGTCTGAAGGAACAGGAAGGCCGCCACCAGGGCGGCAACAAGTGGATTGGCACGGCGGGCACCTCGCCCTTCGGCGCCTATGGCTACAACCCGGAAGGCGTGCGCATCGGCCAGTCTGAGAGCCGCCACCAGCGCGCGGTGAAGGTCTGGGACAAGCGCGAGTTCAAGAACCTCGATGGTGACGTCGAATTGGGCACGCGCAACATCAAGGTGGCCTTGAAACGCCTGCGCAACTGGGCCCGCGACGGGGCCCATGACGAGTTGGATCTGGACGGCACGATCCGCGCCACCGCCGAGCACGGCTACCTGGACGTCAAGACCCGACCGGAACGAAGAAACGCCGTCAAGGTGTTGTTATTCCTGGATGTTGGCGGCTCGATGGACCCGCATATCAAGGTGGTGGAAGAGCTGTTCTCAGCCGCCCGTGCCGAGTTCAAACACCTGGAATATTACTATTTCCACAACTGCCTCTACGAAGGGGTCTGGCGCGACAATACCCGCCGTTGGAACGCCCAGACCCCGACCTGGGAGGTGCTGCGCACCTATGGTCCGGACTACAAATGCATCTTCGTGGGGGACGCCTCGATGAGCCCCTACGAAATCGCCTATCGCGGCGGGGCGAACGAGCATTGGAACGAGGAAACCGGCCAGGTCTGGCTGGAACGCGCGCGGGAACAATGGCCCGACAACCTCTGGATCAACCCGCTGCCCGAACGCCACTGGCGCTACACGCAATCGGTGCAGATGATCGACCAGATCTTCGAGGGCCGCATGGTGCCGATGACGCTTGAGGGCATCGACCGGGGGATGCGGGAACTGGGACGTTAGGCGGCGGGATCGACCTGCCCCACCGCGTCCTGGTCGCGTTTCAGCCACGGATCGTGGAAGAACGTGCCAAGGGGCACCAGGCTGACCACCACGGCCCAGGTGACACGCAAGGCCGAAAGCCCGCCGCGTTCGGCCGCCAGGCCCAGCGCCATCATATAGCCCACGAACAGCACCCCGTGCACCATGCCGACCATGCGCACCGCCTCGGGCATGCCTGCCCAGTATTTCAGGGGCATCGCCACGAACAGCAACAGGACATAGCTCCAGCCCTCGATCGACGCGATCTTGCGAAAGAGCCAGATGGATTGCGCTCTTGTCATGTATGCCTGCCCCCGGTTTGCCTGAAAGCGTAACTTAGGGCAGGCGTCGCCCGGCGGGAACCGGCGTGTTGTCGCAGCATTTTCAGTGCGAGGGATACGTGCGCACGCAGAGTTGATTGCCGCACTGCCGCACTGCCCCTATATCAGACCCATGTTGAAGCTCACCCCCATCCTGCTGGCACTGGCTTATGGCTATGTCATGTACCGCTTCTCCGCCTGGCGCACCGGGCGGATGCTGGATGAACAGTCAACACCGCTGGCCGATCCGGGGCTAAAGGCGCTCTGTGACCGGATGGCGGCGGCGCTCGACCTGCCGCGCATCAAGGTGCATGTCTATGAGGTGGAGCCGGTGAACGGGTTGGCCGCGCCCGACGGGCGGATCTTTCTGACCCGGGGCTTTCTGAACCAGTATCGCGATGGCAAGGTCACCGGCGAGGAACTGGCCAGCGTGATCGCCCATGAGCTGGGCCACGTTGCCCTGGGCCACTCGCGCAGGCGGATGATCGACTTTTCTGGCCAGAACGCCCTGCGCACGGCGCTGGCGATGGTGCTCAGCCGCTTCCTGCCCGGGATCGGCGCCTATATCGCGGGGCTTCTGACCTCGCTCCTGGCCGCCCGCATCAGCCGCACAGATGAGTTTGAGGCCGACGCCTACGCCACCGCCCTTCTGATCAAGGCGGGCATCGGGGTAGAGGCGCAAAAGAGCCTGTTTCACAAGCTGGACGCGTTCACGAAGGCGCGGCGCGGGATTTCACCCGCCTGGCTGATGAGCCACCCGAAAAGCGAGGACCGCATCGCGGCGATCGAAAAGAACGAAGGAAAGTGGCAGGGCTGAGCACGCCGGTGCCGCCGGATGCGAGCGGGGTCATGACACGCATTTCCCCGCCCGGGTCCGTTCCAGCCGAACCACTGGCACGAGGGCACGTCACCCGTGTGCCCGCACGCCAGTTCTACTCGGTTTCTGACAGACCATGCCGCCGTGCACGCCCCGCATTTGGGAGGGTACCCGGACGGTTCACACCTCGGTAGCGCCAGAGAATCCCATGCGAAAGGCCAGCGAGACAAGCTGTTCAGACCGGCTCGTTCCGGTCTTGGTCTCGGCATTCTTCAGGTGCCAGCGCGCGGTCGAAAGCTTCATGCCCCGATCTTGCACAAACTCGTCGACCCGACCGCCCGCAACCAGGCAGCGCACCAGCGCAAGCTCGGTTGCCGTCAGACGATAGGCCAAGGCCAGCGGGCGCAGATCCAGCTCGGCGCCGTCGCCCACCTCATCGCGCAAGCGCACGATCAGACCGGTTACCGCGCCCCGATCCGCACGCCACGGCGACAGAAGCAGCGCCAGCGGCGGTGCCTCGCCGCGATGCACCAGACAGACCTGCCCCTCCGGCGCCCGACCCTTCGTCACGGATTTGATCGCACCGGCCAGCCCACGGTTGTCCTGGCGCCTGACCGCCTCAAGCATTCCGCCCCTGGTCAGCATCAACCCATGGCCGGACAGGTATCCGCGCCCTGCCGCATTCGCTTCGATCAGACACCCGCCCACATCCAGGCGCAGTGCCGGGTCGGGCATGAGATCCAAGGCCGCAGGCTGAGCCGAGGGGACGAGGCGGTCTGCCAGGCTTACAGCGCGGGTCAGATGCGGCAGGAGGCGCTGCAGCAGATTACGTTCCACGCCGAAGGCACGCGCGCCGCGCGCCCGGGCAAATCCCACCCAAGTCGTGCCCCGCCCGGGCACCGGCAGCACAGCCCCCAGGCTGCGATCCAGATTCTGCGGTCGAACCCAGTCATTGTAATAGGCACTGTCACGAAAGCCCGGCGTCTCCTCGATATCATCGCGCACCTGCCCCGGCGCATGACGCGTGAGTGTGTCGAGCCATGGGTTTTCGCCCAGAAACTCCACGTCATAGCTCGACAGAAAACTGGGATCGAAACCGAAACTACCATGGGTGCGAATGGCGCCGCTCTGGCGATCTTCAGTCACGATGTCCCCCGCATCGGCCCCCAGAACGGCGCCCAGATGCCGGGTCAGGGCCTGAAACCCTCCGGGGCGATCAAGTGCTGAATAACAGCGCTCCACCATGTTCAAAAATGCTATGTCGTTCATATCCCTCTTCCCGGCGCAAACCCTAAGCGAGGGGCTTGCGGCGGGAAAAGGCAGGAATTCCGGACTGTTCAGCCGAAGCTCTCTGCCTCAAGCGCCTTGCCAAGGCGCGGCAGGCGCGCCTTGCGCATCAGCTTGCGCAGCGGCCAGTCCTGACCCGAGAGGCGCTCGGCCTCGCCACGCACGCCCTCAACAATGCGGCGCAGCGTTTCGGGATGGCTGTCAAATAACTCTCGCAGCAAAGCGTCCGGCGTGTCGCGGCGCAGGCCTTCCTCGGCCAGGGTGTGGCGCGGAAAATCGGCGTTGTTCATGGTCACCAGCACATCCGCCCCGCCGACGATGGCCGCCGCCAGCACGTGGATGTCGTTCTCATCCGGCAGCCAGAGCCGCGCCATGTCGCCATCGCGCGGGGTCACGCTGGCCTTGGGGAAGGCGGCGTTCAGCAGGGTGATCTCGCTGCGGGCAAAGACCTCCTGCTCCGGCCCGAGCTTGGCGGCGGCGCGGGCCCATTCCTCCAGGATACGTGGTGACCAGAGCGGCTCATACAGCCCCGCCTTCGCCGCCCCGATCAGCACCTCTCGCATCACGGTCGGGTAGAGCACGCAGGCATCCAGCAGCAGCTTCACCGCGCGCCCCTCAGTCCAACCGGAAGAACAGCGATTTCAGGTAACCGCTTTCGGCCAGCTGCGGCAGCTGCGGGTGATCAGCGCCCGCAAATCCGGTGTGGATCAGCTGCGCCGCACGCCCGGCCCGACCGATGCCGCGCGCCGAGGCATTGCGAAACTTGGACAGGTCAGCGGCATGGGAACAGCTGCACAGGCCCAGGTAACCGCCCGGCGCCACCAGGGGCGCGGCCAGGCGGGCAATCCGCTCATAGGCGCGCAGACCGGCCTCCAGCGCTTTCTTCGATGGCGCGAAGGCGGGCGGGTCACAGATCACCACGTCGAACTGCGCGCCCTCGTCGTTCAACGCGGCCAACACGTCAAAAGCGTCGCCCTTGCGGGTTGCGAAGCGATCCCCCATGCCGCCCAGCTCGGCGCCCTGTTCGGCCAGTGCCAGCGCGGCGACCGAGCCATCCACGGCAAGGGCGCTCACCGCCCCACCGGCCAGCGCGGCCAGACCGAAGCCACCGACATGCGAGAACATGTCCAGCACCCGCTTGCCGCGCGACAGTCCGGCAGCAAAGCCGTGGTTCGGACGTTGGTCATAGAACAGCCCGGTCTTTTGCCCGCCCAGGATGTCGGCCACATAGGTGGCCCCGTTCATCTTGACCGGCACCGGCGCGTCAAGCGCGCCGCGCAGCACCACGGTTTCCTCATCCAGCCCCTCCAACGCGCGGGCCCGGCCCGAGGCGTTCTTGACAACGCAGGTCACGCCCGCGACCTCGATCAGGGCGTCGGCGAAATCCTCGACCAGCGCATCGGCCCAGGCGGCGTTGGGTTGCAGCACGGCGACCTCACCGAAACGGTCGATCACCACGCCGGGCAAGCCGTCGGCTTCGGCATGGACCAGGCGATAGAAGGGCGCGTCAAAGAGCGTCTCGCGATGGGCCAGCGCGCGGGTCAGGCGCGTGACAATCCAGGCGCGGTCGATCGCGGCCTCGGGGTTGCGGTCGAGCATGCGGGCAAAGATGCGCGACCCGGGCGAAACGGCGACCGTACCCAGCGCCTCGCGCCCGCCATCCTCCAGCACCGCAATCGTGCCGGGCGCCAGCGCCTTGGTGCGCCGGTCGGTGACCAGCTCGTTGTCATAGACCCAGGGAAAGCCGTGGCGGATCGACCGGGCGTTCATCTTGGGCTTGAGGCGGATGGTGGGGCGTTGTTCTGTCATGCGCCTGCCATAGCGCAGCGAGCGGCAACAGGAAAGGGCGGACCGATTGGCCCGCCCCGTCCCGGTGTACTGTCCCGGTATTCTGCTCTGGCGGTTACTGGGGAACCTGTGCCACCGCCACCATCTCGCGCGGGGCGGTCAGCTCCTCGACAATCAGGTTTTTCAGGTGGGCGCTGATGCGCACCTTCTGGGTCTGCCCTTGTGCTTCAGCCTCAATGGCCGCCCGGCCACCCAGGCCAGTCAACTCGGTCTCGACAATGCGGGTGGGTTCGATCACCACGCCGGTTTCCGCATCATATACGGTGATGGCGAAGTGGATGTCATGGGTGCCGCCGATCGAATAGCGGGTGCGTTCGGTCAGGGCATGGAACTTGGTGACTTGGATGTCCACGCGCACAGGGCGTTCGCCCTCCAGCCCGTCTACTCCGGCGCCCATGGCGTCGCGGAAGATCGTCTCGATCTGCTCGTAACGGTTGCCCATCGGGTCACCGCGCCAGACGATGTCAGCGCGCGGCTTGTAGCTGTTGGCCTCGGACACTTCGAGCGTCGTGGGAACGGCCACGTTCAGCTGGGCCACCGTGTAGGAGGGGCGCACCAGCGGCAGGGTTCCCGCCCCCTCGCCTTCCATCTGCAACAGCGGCGTGTCCGGCGCCACGGTCCGCGTCACGAAATCACCGGGCTGTGCGCAAGCCGCCAGCCCCAGAAGCGCAACAAGCGCAAATTTGGAACGCACGAATTTCATTGTGTCCTCCGTTCTGCGGGTGTTGAGTGGTCCCCGCCTCTTGGCTAGTGTTCTGTTAACCAATTGGGGCAGAAATGAGGTGGTGCCGGGGAAAACCTGCGATTTGTGCTAAATTGGAAACAATCCGGACCTTGAATGTGAGCGGGGATATGAGGGGTTGTTAGCGCTAACGGAACATGCTAGACCGCAGCCCGAGCCATGGGAGCTAAGACGGAGCCACGACAGACATGCCCAACCTGCACCCCGAGCTGGAGCGTATCACCGACCGGATCATCACCCGATCCGAAACCACCCGCGCCGCCTATCTGGACAAGATCACCCGCGCGGCCGAGGACGGGCCGCGCCGCGC
This sequence comes from Aliiroseovarius sp., assembly GCF_965228805.1. Classification (NCBI taxonomy): domain Bacteria; kingdom Pseudomonadati; phylum Pseudomonadota; class Alphaproteobacteria; order Rhodobacterales; family Paracoccaceae; genus Aliiroseovarius; species Aliiroseovarius sp. Next base: position 3,615,360 of record NZ_CBDDIE010000003.1, read on the forward strand.
CCATCTGAGCTGTTCGAACCAGGCCCACGCCTATGCAGGCGCAGGCGAGGATCAGTCGGCCCTGGCCACGAGCCGCGCGCCCAATCTCGGGATCGTCAGCGCCTATAACGATATGCTGTCGGCGCATCAGCCCTATGGCACCTACCCGGACCTGATCCGCCGCGTGGCGCGCGAGGAAGGGGCAACCGCACAGGTCGCAGGTGGCGTGCCCGCCATGTGCGACGGGGTCACCCAGGGCGAACCGGGCATGGAGCTGAGCCTGTTTTCCCGCGACGTGATCGCGCTGGCTGCCGGGGTGGCGCTGAGCCACAACACGTTTGACGCGGCGCTCTACCTGGGCGTCTGTGACAAGATCGTGCCGGGGCTGGTCATGGCCGCCGCGACCTTCGGCCATATCCCGGCGGTGTTTCTGCCTGCGGGGCCGATGACCTCGGGGCTTCCCAATGATGAAAAAGCCAAAGTGCGCCAGAAGTTCGCCACCGGCGAGGTCGGCCGGGACGAGCTGATGGCCGCCGAGATGGCCGCCTATCACGGGCCGGGCACCTGCACCTTCTATGGCACGGCCAACACCAACCAGATGCTGATGGAGTTCATGGGGCTGCACCTGCCGGGCGCCGCCTTCGTGACCCCGGGCACGGACCTGCGCGAGGCGCTGACCGCCGAGGGCGTGCGCCGCGCAACCCAGATCACCGCGCTTGGCAATGATTTCACGCCCGCAGGCCACATTCTGGATGAAAAGGCCTTCGTGAATGCGCTGGTGGGGCTGATGGCGACCGGGGGCTCGACCAATCTGATCCTGCACCTGCCCGCCATGGCGCGCGCCGCCGGTGTGGCGCTGACGCTGGAGGATTTCGCCGATGTCTCGGCCATCGTGCCGCTGATGGCGCGGGTCTATCCGAACGGGCTGGCCGATGTGAACCATTTCCACGCCGCGGGCGGGCTGGGTTACATGATCGGCAACCTGATTTCCGAGGGGCTGCTCCATGCCGATGCCACCACCGTGGCGGGCGGCGGGTTGGGCGCTTACGCGCAGGAACCAAAGCTGGATGGCGACCGCATCCGTTGGGAGCCTGCCCCCAAGGACAGTCTGAACGACAAGATCCTACGCCCCGCAGCCGATCCGTTCCAACCCACCGGCGGCCTTACGCAGTTGGAGGGCAACCTGGGGCACGGTGTCATCAAGGTCTCGGCCGTGGCCGAGGATCGCCATGTGATTGAGGCCCCCGTGCGCGTGTTCCACGACCAAGAGAGCGTCAAGCAGGCCTTCCGCGATGGCACGTTCACCTCGGACGTGATTGTCGTCGTGCGTTTCCAGGGCCCGAAGGCCAATGGCATGCCGGAACTGCACGGGCTGACCCCCTCGCTTGCCGTGTTGCAGGATCGTGGCTTCAAGGTCGCACTGGTCACCGACGGGCGCATGTCCGGCGCCTCGGGCAAGGTGCCTGCGGCGATCCATGTCTCGCCCGAGGCGATGGACGGCGGGCCGATTGCCAAGCTCCAGGACGGCGACCTGGTGCGCCTGGATGCCGACAAGGGCACGCTTGAGGTCTTGACCGAAGGCTTCGCGGCTCGCACACCCGCCACGGCCGATCTGTCGGCCAATGAACAGGGCATCGGGCGCGAGCTTTTTGATGTCTTCCGCAAGAATGTCGGCCTCGCCTCGACCGGCGCCGCCACCGTCGTATGAGGTCCGCATGACACCCCAGGACGCTTCCCTGAAAGCAGAAGAAATCTGCCGCCTTGCCCCGGTCGTGCCGGTGCTGGTGGTCCATGAGGTCGCCCATGCCCGCCCGCTGGCCGAGGCGCTGGTGGCCGGGGGGCTGCCCGCGTTGGAGGTCACGCTGCGCACCCCGGTGGCACTGGACGTGATCCGGGAGATGGCCCAGGTCGAGGGCGGCGTGGTCGGGGCCGGCACGCTGCTGACGCCCGAAGATGTGGTGGCCGCGAAAGAAGCTGGCGCACGCTTCGGCGTCTCGCCGGGCGCGACCGACAGGCTGCTCGATGCCTGCGAGTCCCATGACTTGCCGCTGCTGCCCGGCGCCACCTCCGCCAGCGAGTCGATGCGTCTGCTGGAACGTGGCTATTCGGTGCAGAAGTTCTTTCCGGCCGAAGCCGCAGGCGGCGCGCCCTTCCTGAAGTCGCTGGCCTCCCCCCTGCCCCAGATCCGTTTCTGCCCCACCGGCGGCGTCGGTCCGGGCAATGCGATGGACTACCTGTCCCTGCCCAATACGCTCTGCGTTGGCGGCAGCTGGGTGGCGCCCTCGGCGATGGTGAAGGCAGGCGACTGGACCGGGATCACGGCGCTGGCGAAAGAAGCGTCCGGGCTGGGCTGAGCGCCCGGAATTTTCGAAGAAAACGATTACCAGCCGCCGGAAATGCTCTTCCACAGCAAACTGCCGCGCCGGGCAAACTCCGACCCACCGATGGTGCCCGCCATAACCCCTTCGGGATCACTCCCGGCACGTTTCAACACGCCCTTCGTCCGCCAGGCCGCCCGCAACGCCGGAGCGGCGGGCCCCGCCTTCACCGGGCTCAGCATCTGCAACCCGCGCCGCGCAAGTTCGGCATAGACCTCCGGCGCAGGCGTGACAAAGCCCCGGCCTGCCGCGCGCAACGCCGGTTGTGCCAAGAGCCAGTTGGCAATGCCCTGCGCGGTGCCGATACGTTCCACGGCCTGCGTATCCGTCGCCCCAAGCGCGCCGCCCGCGACGGCCATCAGGTTCCCCGCCGTGCCCTTGGCATAGGCGACCACATCGTCGACCTGCACCGGCCCGGGCTCACCGATATCGGCCACCCGCGCCTCGACCATGGCGTGCAGTCGCACCAGGTCCGCGCCCGTCTCGCGCACCACATGGGCCAACGGCTCGGCCACCTCATGGGCACGCGGCGGTTTGCCTGCCGCGATCTCGTCCAGCGCATCGGTCCAGAATTGCAGCCGCATCCGGGCAATAATGGGATCCTGCGTCACGTAAGGCGCGCGGGCCAGTTCCAAGTTGAACGCATAGAGCGGGAACAGCACTTCCCGTGCCGCGACCGAGCCGGTCATGGCGGACAGGAACCGATCCGGATCACCGCGCTGCACCAGCTCGGCACAGGCCTGAATGCCAGCGTCAACACTCATCGCAACACATCGCTGATTTGGGCCAAATCCGTTTCCATCACGCCGGAGCCACCCCATCGCGGATCAGCTTCCAAGTGATCGCATCCAGAAGCGCCTCAAAGGAGGCGTCGACAATATTCGGGCTGACCCCGACGGTGGACCAGCGGTGCCCCGCCCCGTCCTCGCTGTCGATGATCACGCGGGTCTGGGCCGCCGTGCCGCCCTGGGTGATACGCACCTTGAAGTCCACCAGGTGCATGTCGTCGATACAGGCCTGATAAGGGCCAAGATCCTTGGCCAGAGCCTTGGCCAGCGCGTTCACCGGGCCGCGGTCGGTGCCCTTGGCGTCCATACTTTCGGACACCGACAGGTGTTTCTCATCGCCGATCTTCACCACCACGATGGCCTCCGACAGGCTGACCATCTGGTTCCGCTTGTTCTTGCGCCGCTCGATCGTGACCTTGTAGCGCTTGACCTCGAAGAAGCTGGGCAGCTGCCCCAGCACCTCGCGCGCGACGAGTTCGAAACTGGCCTGCGCCCCGTCATAGGCATAGCCGCGATCCTCGCGCGCCTTGACCTCGTCCAGGATGCGGCCCAGTGCCGGATCGCCCTTTGCGACCTCGATGCCCGCGCCCTGAAGCCGCGCGCGCAGGTTCGACTGCCCGGCCTGGTTCGACATCGGCACCACGCGGGTGTTGCCCACGCTGGAGGGCACGATGTGCTCGTAGGTGGTCGGATCCTTGAGGATCGCTGACGCATGCAGCCCCGCCTTGTGCGCGAAGGCCGAGGCGCCGACATAGGGCGCCGCCTTGTTCGGCACGCGGTTCAGGATATCGTCCAGCTGACGCGAGATTTTCGTCATTTTCTCAAGCGCTTCTCGCTTGACGTTCACGTCGAGTTGGCTGGCATAGGGTTCCTTCAGCAAAAGCGTCGGAATGAGCGTGGTCAGGTTGGCATTGCCGCAGCGCTCCCCCAGCCCGTTCAGCGTGCCCTGCACCTGGCGCGCGCCCGCGTCCACGGCGGCGAGGCTGCAAGCCACTGCGTTGCCGGTGTCGTCATGGGTGTGAATGCCCAGATGGCTGCCCGGAATGCCCGCGTCAATCACGGCGCGGGTGATGTCATGCACCTCGCCCGGCAAGGTGCCGCCGTTGGTATCGCAGAGCACGACCCAGCGCGCGCCAGCCTCATAGGCCGCCTTCACACAGTCCAGCGCATAGGCCGGGTTGGCCTTGTAGCCGTCAAAGAAATGCTCCGCATCGAACAGCGCCTCACGCCCGTTGGCGACCAGGTGGGCCATGGAGGCGCGGATGTTCTCGACATTCTCCTCCAGTTCGATGCCCAGCGCCTTGGTGACGTGGAAATCATGGCTCTTGCCGACCAGGCAGACCGCCGGGGCGCCCGCGTTCAGAACCCCCGCCAGCACCTCGTCATTCGCCGCCGAGCGGCCCGCGCGTTTGGTCATGCCGAAGGCGGTAAAGGTCGCGCGGGTCTTGGGGGCGTCGATGAAGAACTCACTGTCGGTCGGGTTGGCCCCGGGCCAGCCGCCCTCGATATAGTCGATACCCAGCGCGTCCAGGGCCTCGGCAATCTGGTGCTTTTCCGGGGTCGAGAACTGCACCCCCTGGGTCTGCTGCCCGTCCCGCAGGGTGGTGTCGTAGAGGTAGAGCTTTTCGGTCATTGCAACCATTCTTTCAAGATTGCTTCAATTGCGTCACCTTGAGTCTCTCGACAAAGTATCGTTCCGTCTTTCATTCGCTCAGCAATACCGAACCAGTAATCGGCTTCGTCATCGCTTTCGGTAGCCACCGCACGGTTGGCACGAGCGTAGATCGCGGCCAGACTATCTAGCTTCTTTTGCTCTAACTCTACCCCCTCTTTCGACATCCGCACTTCCACCCCTGCCTTCGTTAGTGCGGACTTAAGGGCATCAACTTGGGAGAAGTCCTTTGATTCCATAGCAGCTACACGGATGGAGTGAAGTTTCATTGCGAGGCTTCCAAGGTCAGTTTCTGGTTCAAGCGCCCACTCACCCAAAGCATCAGTCAAGAGCCCTAACAGGTTTGCAGAAGCCTTTACTGCTTTCCATTCTCCTTGTTGAGCCAAGCTATGAATTCGCATTAACGCTTCAGATGTATTGAGGTCATCTGCCAACGCATCAGAAACGCATTCGTCCAGCGGGGAGGCCTCAACCCCCCCTATTCCCTTACGCCACTTGCGCAGTGTCGCCTCAGCCTCGGCGCGCTTCTTCTCGGTCCAGTCCATCGGCTTGCGGTAATGCGTGCCCAGGAAGACAAAGCGGATCACCTCGCCCGGCACGCCCTGCTCCAGCAGGTCATGCACGGTAAAGAAATTGCCCAGCGACTTGGACATCTTCTTGCCCTCGACCTGCAGCATCTCGTTGTGCAGCCAGTAGCGCGCGAACTCGGCCTCGGGGTGGGCGCAGCAGCTCTGGGCGATTTCGTTTTCATGGTGCGGGAATTGCAGGTCATTGCCGCCGCCGTGGATGTCGAACGACGCGCCCAGCAGGTCGTGGCTCATCGCCGAGCATTCGATGTGCCAGCCCGGGCGCCCACGGCCCCAGGGGCTGTCCCAGCCGGGCAACTCATCCGAGGACGGCTTCCACAGCACGAAATCCATCGGGTCGCGCTTGTTGTCCGCGACCTCCACCCGCGCGCCCGCGATCATGTCATCGACCGACCGGCCGGACAGCTTGCCGTAATCCTCATAGCTTTTCACCGAAAAGAGCACATGCCCCGCCCCGTCCGGATAGGCGTGGCCCTTGGCGATCAGATCCTCGATCATCGCGATCATCTGATCGATATATTGGGTCGCGCGCGGCATGTGGTCGGGCTCCATCGCCCCCAGCGCGCCCATGTCGTGCAGATACCAGTCGATGGTCTCGTTCGACCGCTCATGCACCAGCTGTTCCAGCGTGCCGGAGGCCCCCGCTTCCTTGCGCTTCAAGGCGGTCGCGTTGATCTTGTCATCCACGTCGGTGAAGTTGCGCACATAGGTCACGTGGTCGGGCCCATAGACATGGCGCAGCAGGCGATAGAGCACGTCGAACACCACCACAGGCCGCGCATTGCCCAGGTGGGCACGGTCATAGACGGTCGGCCCGCAGACATACATGCGCACATTGTCCGGGTCGATGGGCGTGAAGTCCTGCTTCGCCCGCGCCTTGGTGTTATAGAGCTTGATTTGCGTCATGGTGTCCTCATGGTAGCCGCGCACACGTCATCCGTGGCGGGCTTAGCAACTTCATCAAGTCTTTGGAATAGAAGAACGGCCCGCCTGACGATGTCAGTGGGTAATGCAGCAGATAATGATGGTCTTTTGCGTCTTCATGGGGCGGTGATAGCAGGGAATCCGCGGCGCGCCAAGGGGGCAGCGACAGGAGATGGCAGTTGGCTTGCGCCCCCCTCTTTGCCCAAAGCCCTACCCGCGCTAGGCTCCGCCCATGTCACGCGAATTGGTCAATGATATCTGTGCGACCCTGCCCGGGGCCGAAGTCTCGGATCCCTGGGGCGGCGGGCACGATGCCTGGAAGGTGGGCGGCAAGATGTTCGCCTGTATCGGCACCGTCGGCGACGGGGTCTCGGTCAAGACCCCGGATATCGAGACGGCCTCCATGCTGATCGAGGCGGGCGTGGGCGAGAAAGCCCCCTATTTCCACCGCTCCTGGGTGCGCCTGCCCTGGGATTGCCCCGAAGAGGAACTGCGCCACCGGTTGGAGCGCAGCTATGACCTGGTGCGGGGGGGCCTGACGAAGAAGGTGCAAGCGGGGTTGCCCGCGCGCTGAGCGGGTATCCCGTCGAGCTTCGGTGAGGATGAGCTCCACTGGAGCGGCGCAGCCGCGACGCGCCTGCATCGACCCGGCAGGCGATTGCCTTTGGCAATCTGCCGAGAGGGGGACCTCCCCACGGGAGGGCGCATTGAGACGTCACAACCCTCTCCAGCGTTGCAAGCGTGGCGACGCATTTGCCTCAAAGACTGTAGCGAGGCGCCCACCCAAGGCCGGGCGCGCCGCGGCTTCTCACGCCTGCGCCGCGTTGGTCTTGGCCGCCAGCACACCCTTCATCCACATCTGCATTACCTTCCAGGCAATCGGCGGGATGATCAGCGTGGCCGCCACCAGGGACGCGCCGCCGAGGATGCGGAAGACCTCGCCATAGCCATACAGCGCCAGCACCTGCATCAGGGTGGAAAAGGCCGCCAGAGGGAAGGTAAAGGCGCCCCAGAGCGGGCTGAACCCGGCTTTTGTCAGCCAACGCGCGGCCCCGACCAACCCGGCCAGGATCACAATCGCCAACAGACCAAAGCCCAGCGCCAGCTGCGGGTAGCCCACCAGCATCGCCACCGTGCCAAGGACCGAGGCCGGGGCCAGATGGATCGCCAGAAGTGGGCGCAGCGGCGGCGGCACATCCTTCTGAATGAACTGACGGATCGAGATGCCCCAGATCATCACGGCCACCACAAATGTCGCCCAGAGCACCACGCTGTTGTAGACACCCCAGCCCAGTGGCAGGGCAGCCAGAGGCGAGATGATGAAGCCGACGAAGCTCAGATGCCACACCGGGGTGACCATGCGGGCCTCCTTGGGTCCAGTGACCAGATCCCGAGCGATGGTCACGGCCAGCAGGACATGGCCGCCGACCGAAAGGCTCAACACCACCTGGGCCAACACCTGGTTGAACAGCACCAGGGTCGAGGCCAGCAACATTCCCGACAGCATCATTGCCGCCAGCCCGGCCCGGCCGGGCAGCACGCGCAGGTCTTCGTGAAAGACGCCCGGGCGTTGGGCCACCTTGGCGAGGTAAGCCACGACCGCGAAGAGATAAAGCAATGTCACCGCGCCCAGCAGCATGTCGGCGGCCTCGGCGGGCACGCCAAAGGCTTCCCCCGCCCGACGCCAGCCCAGGCCGAGACCGAAGAGGCCGAAGATCGGCGGAAACACCGCCGGCGGCGTGCGTTGAAACAGGCGCGTCTTTGGCGGGATCGGTTTGGGGGGCGGGAAATGCGGGGCCTTGGCCATGGGTGTCTCCTGTGCGCGCGGATCTATCTGTCCAGCTCCCGTGTATCGCGAAGCCTGCATATGATGGAAGGGGCTATCCGGTCGCAGCCCCCTGCCCCGTGCAGCGGGTCAGCCGTCCAGCGCCTCACGCGCCGCCGCAACATTGGCCTGCATCGCCGCGCGCAGCAGCGAGGCATCGGCGCCAGTGCCCAGGAAGGTAATGCCCAGGTCGCGGTAATAGGCGAAGTCCGCCGTGTCATAGTGGATGATCCCCGCCGCCTTGCCCGCCGCGCGGATGCGGGCGACACCATCGGCGATGGCCGCGCGCACCTCCGGGTGGCCGGGGTTGCCCCTGTGGCCCATGTCGGCCGACAGGTCCGCCGGTCCGATGAAAACCGCATCCACGCCCTCGGTTGCGGCAATGGCATCAAGGTTCTCCAGCGCCGCGCGGGTTTCGGCCTGGACCAGCAGGCAGACCTCGTCATTGGCGCGCGCAACATAGCCGGTGTCGGCGCCATAGCCGGACGCACGGGCCACGGCGGCACCCAGCCCCCGGTGACCATCCGGGGCGTAGCGGGTGGCCCGCACCAGATGGGCGGCCTGCTCGGGCGTATCGACCATGGGGATCAACAGCGAGCGCACGCCCAAGTCCATGACCTGCTTGATCACCCAATCCTCACCGATTGGCACCCGCACCACCGGCTCCGCGTTGAAGGCTGCCAAAGCGCGCAGTTGCCCCAGGATGGCGGTGGGGTTGTAGGGCCCGTGTTCCCCGTCGATCAGGCACCAGTCGTACCCCGCCTGCCCGGCGATCTCGGCCGCCGAAGCGTCGCCCAGGTTCAGCCACAGGCCGATCTGCATCTCATTCGCGGCCAGCGCCTGTTTCAACGGGTTTCCCATGGCATCACCCTTTTGTTAACATGTGAATTACCCAATGCGTAGCTTGCAACACGCAGCAGGTCAAAAGAAAAGCGCCCCCGTCGGCCAGGGGCGCCCATCAAATCATCAAGCGTGGCGCAGCCACTCCGCTGGGCAACGCCAGCCAAACGCGGGGCGCGTCAGAGGTAATCGGCCCGCTGCAGCCCGTATTTGGCCATCTTCTCATTCAGGGTGCGGCGCGGCAGGCAAAGCTCTTCCATGACGCCCACGATCGAGCCCTTGTGGCGGCGCATCGTATTGTCGATCAGCATGCGTTCAAAGGCTTCCACGTACTCTTTCAGCGGCTTGCCCTCGGTGGTCATGACCGGCTGCACCTCGTCATGGTCGTTCATCAACAGCGACGAGATCGTGCCCGAGCCGCGTCGGCTCTGCAGCACCGCGCGTTCGGCGATGTTGGTGAGCTGGCGGATATTGCCCGGCCAGGGCGCCTGCAACAGCTGCGCGGCCTCCTGGGCGGACACGGTCGGCGCCGGGCAGCCATATTCCTCGGCGAACTGGTCGGCAAACCGCGTGAACAGCATCAGGATGTCCTCGCCCCGCTGGCGCAGCGGCGGCAGGGTGATCTTCATCGCCGCCAGACGGTAATAGAGGTCGGGCCGCATGCAATCCTCACAGGTCTTGCCCTGTTCCTGCAGGTTCGACACGGCGACCACGCGGGTCTCGGCGGGGGTGCCCTGGTCGTTGATCCAGGCCAGCAGCTTGGCTTGCAGCTTGTCGGGCAACGCCTCGATGTCTTCCAGCACCAGGGTGCCGCCGCGGGCCTCCTCGACCAGCGGCTGGGTGCCGCCGTCTTCCATCGGACCGAACAGGCTGCGGGCCAGGTCGTCTTCCTCATGCCCCGCGCAGGAGGCGACGACGAACTTGCGCCCGGCCTTGGCCCCCACCGCGTGCAGCGCGTGCGCCACCAGGGTCTTGCCGGTGCCGGTTTCGCCGTCAATCAGCACATGGCCGTCCGACTGGCCCAGATCCAGGATATCCTCGCGCAGGCGCTCCATCACCGGGGAAGCGCCGATCAGCTTCTTCATGATCGTGGTGCCGTCACCCAGCTCGCGGCGCAGGGCACGCGCGTCCAGCGCCATGCGGCGGCGCGCGGTGGCCTTCTTGGCCAGTTCCGTCATGCGGTCGGGGTTGAAGGGTTTCTCCATGAAGTCGAAAGCGCCCACGCGCATCGCCTCCACCGCCATCGGCACGTCGCCATGCCCGGTGATCATGATCACCGGCAGCGAGCTGTCGAGGCTCATCAGCTTCTTCAGGAACTGCATGCCATCCATGCCCGGCATGCGGATGTCGGTCACGACGACGCCGGGGTAATCCGGCCCCACCACCTTCAACGCCTCCTCGGCGCCCGGGAAGGTCTCGGTCTCGAACCCCGACAGGGCCAGCCATTGGGAAATGGACTGCCGCATGTCCTGTTCGTCATCGACGATCGCGATCTTCATTGCCTGTGCCATGGTGTTCCTTTGCTCACCCTTCTGCGTGCCACGTTCATTCCGCGGCCTCCGTTTTTCCGTCGTCTTCCTTCAAGATAGGAAGTTCCACCTCGAATGCAGCCCCCCCGTCCTGACCATTTCGGGCCGTGAGGCGACCGCCAAAATCGTTCACGATGCCCGAGGAGATCGCAAGCCCCAACCCGACCCCGTCGCCGGGGGCCTTGGTGGTGTAGAAGGGCTCGAACAGGTTCTCCAGATCCTCGACCCCTCCACCATTGTCGCGCACGGTGATGCGCGCCATATCACCGCCCGACAGGATGATATCGACCTGCGGGTCATCCTGGGTCTTGGTCGCGTCAATGGCGTTTCTGAGCAGGTTGATCAGCACCTGTTCCAGGCGCAGCCGATCGCCCATCACCATGACCGGATCCTGCGGAATATTGCGGGTGATGCGGACGTGTCGGCTCTTCAATTGGGGTTCCATCATCGACAGGGCCGTGGACACGCAGAGCCTTGTATCCAAGGGTTCAAACGCATCCCCGCCCTTGCGCGCATAGCTTTTCAACTGCCGCGTGATGGCGCCCATGCGCTCGATCAGATCATCGATGCGCTGGAAGCTCGACAGGGCCTCTTCGGGGCGGTTGCGTTGCAAGAGCAGCTTGGCCCCGGCCAGGTAGGTCTTCATCGCCGCAAGCGGTTGATTCAGCTCGTGGCTTACGGCGGCCGACATCTCGCCCAGGGCGGCCAGTTTCGAGCTCTGCGCCAGGGTCTGTTCGGCCACCTGGAGGCTCTTTTCCGCCTTCTGACGTTCGGCGATTTCCCGCTGCAAGGCGGTGTTCAACTGGCGAAGCTCTGCCGATTCCAACTGGAAGATCACCGACCGCGACGTGGCGCGGCGGCTGATCACATAAAATGTGATCGCCAGGATGATGGCAAATCCCATGATTTCCAGTGCCAGGAAGCCGTTCACCTTCTCGCGCACGCTCGCGTGAGTCGTGAACGAAGCCATGCGCCAGCCCTGGAACGGGATACGTGCCTCCTGGCGCATCACGGCGGAGCCCAGGAAGGCGTCGGAGGGAAGCGCGGCCCAGTCCGCAGTCGCCTGGATCGCCCGACGAATCGCCGAAGGTGCCGAGATCGTCGCCAGCGCCTCTTCCTCGGTCAGGCCGCGCCAGCGTGGTTCGGTGGACAGGATGATGTGACCCTCGCTGTCCGATACCAGCACCGCGTCGGAAATCCCCGCCCAGCCGCTTTCAAACTTCTGCAGGTCGACCTCGACCACGATGACACCGATCAGCTCGCCATTCGCCTCGATCTTGCGACTGTAGGTAAACTCATACCCGCCCGCCTCGGTGCGCACGGTGGTGAACACCGTTTCCGAGCTGCGCAGCGCGTTGACGAAATAATGTTCGGTCCGGTGGGTGGTGCCCAGGCGTTCGCGATCTGTCACCGCCACCGCCCGGCCGCTTTCATCCAGCAGCAACAGCGAGGCCGCGCCGATCTCGTCGCGATAGGTGATCAGACGCGCGCTGGACTGGCTGTAGTCATCCGAATTGAGCGCATTGATCAGCGCCGGATCGCGCGACAGCAGAAGCGGCACGACCGAGTTACGTTGCAGCTCGGAAATCAGGTTGCCCGAATAGAGCGCCACGCGCAGCTCCGCCCGGTTGCGCGTGGTTTCGGTATAGCGTTGGGTCAGCCAGACATTGGTGACCCAGATCGTCACCACGGCAATACTGATCAGCACAATCAGCGTCAGACGCTGGCGCCAGGTCAGTCCCGTGTTGATCGGGACGGGATCCGTGATGTCGGTGTCACCCATGGTTCAAAGATACGCCCCCGAGCCATGGGCCTCAAGTCAGGCCGTCACGAAGCTGTCCAACAGCGAGCGGAACATCGCCTGCCCGTCCGTGCCGCCATGCAGCTCGTCCACACAACGCTCCGGGTGGGGCATCATGCCGAGAACACGGTGATTTTTCGAAATCACCCCGGCAATGTCGCCGGTCGAACCGTTCGGGTTGTCGGTGTAGGTAAAGGCGATGCGGCCCTCGTCACGCAGCTGCGCAAGCTTCTCGTCCGTCACCGTGTAATTGCCATCGTGGTGGGCAACCGGCACGGTGATCTCCTGCCCCAGGTCATAGCCAGAGGTGAACGGCGTCTCGGTCGAGGCGATCTTCAACCCGACGGGCTTGCAGATGAACTTCAGGTTCGCATTGCGCATCAGCGCACCGGGCAGGATGCCGGTTTCGGTCAGCACCTGGAAGCCGTTGCAGATGCCCAAGGCATAGCCGCCGCGCTCGGTGTGGCGGATCAGCGACTTGGTGATCGGCGATTGCGCGGCAATGGCGCCGCAACGCAGGTAATCCCCGAACGAGAACCCGCCGGGCACGCCGACGATGTCCAGCCCCTCGGGCAGGTGCGTGTCCTTGTGCCAGACCATGGTGACATCGGCGCCGGCGCGCTCGAAGGCCACGGCCAGGTCGCGGTCACAGTTCGAGCCGGGGAAGACGATGACAGCCGCCTTCATCACAGCACCTGAATGGCGTAGTTTTCGATCACGGTGTTGGCGAGCAGTTTCTCGCACATCTCCTTGATCGTGTCCTCCGAGGTGCCCGGAGCCACTTCCAGCTCGATCACCTTGCCCTGGCGTACGGTTTCGACACCGTCAAAACCCAGGTTGCCCAGCGCGTGGCGCACGGCCTCGCCCTGCGGGTCCAGGACACCGGTTTTCAGCATGACATCGACGCGGACTTTCATTTCTTGGCATCCTCTTGTGGCCGCCTATTCAGGCGAACGTTTGGTGGGAACTCGGCGTTCACCGGCTCAATACACTGCTCGGAAATCTTGAACAAGAGACCGAAGTCATCACAGTCAAGTTGAGCCACATTTCTCTCCGGCACCAAAAACACCGCCACACGAAAACTCCGGTGGAATTGAAAATAGAAGGCGCCAATCTCATGTTCAGGCGCAATTTGGTAGCGCACCTCGAACTGATCGTCGGCAACCATCTTACCCTGACTAAGCGTCGCATAGTCGGGCATGAATTTTAGAAACAGCTCCTCTGTCTCTTTCCCAAAGGGCTGGACATTTGGGCGCCACGTTGTCCAAAGACCTGACCCGAGCTGAACGACCTTTGCTGTTTCGCTGTAGTACATTGCCACAGCAATTCTCGCAGCAACATAGGAGATAACAAAGGGAACCTCGGGAGACGTAAACTTCGTTTCAACAACCGGACGCAGGAGACCGTTTTGGAATTGATACGTGTGTCGGCCAGATCGCGCGATTTGTGAAACTGCCTCTGGAAAACGCTGAGATGCCGCTCGGGCACTTTGTGCAAGCCTACTGTCCACTCTACCGTTCTTCGAAGAACCCTGAGCTAAGGCAAGGAGGCCAAAAAAGTCGTCAAAAAGGGCATGTCTCCGGTTGCAGAATTCACATGCAGGAACCTCTAGCCCTTTTGGCCTCTGTCGATCCCAAAACATGCAAATCGGCGGAGCATGATCAATTGTTGTGCTTGGGTACTTCCCACCACAAAAACAGCAGTGCGGGTGATCGGCAAGAAACCTTTGCTTTCGATTCCTTGCCTCACCCACACTCTTTGGTCCCGCTCAGTTGATCAGGGTCGGTTTCGGTGCGTGGGTCACGTTCGAGGGCAGAACCCCCAGGCGTTTCGCCACTTCGGTATAGGCGTCCGACAGGCTGCCCAGGTCGCGGCGGAACACGTCCTTGTCTAGCTTGGCGCCGGTTTCGATGTCCCACAGACGGCAGCTGTCGGGGCTGATCTCATCCGCCACGATCAGGCGCTGGTAGTCGCCTTCAAAGACGCGGCCAACCTCGATCTTGAAGTCGATCAGCTTGATGCCCACGCCATACATGACGCCCGACATGTAGTCGTTCACGCGCAGCGCCAGGGCGACGATGTCGTCCATGTCCTGCTGCGAGGCCCAGCCGAAGGCGATGATGTACTCTTCCGGCACCAGGGGGTCGCCCAGCGCGTCATCCTTGTAGGAGAACTCGACGATCGGGCGCGGCAGCGGCGTGCCCTCTTCCATGCCCAGGCGCTTGGCCATCGACCCGGCGGCATAGTTGCGCACGATCACTTCCAGCGGCACGATCTCGACCGCGCGAATGAGCTGCTCGCGCATGTTCAGCCGCTTGATGAAGTGGTTCGGCACGCCGATCTGGGTCAGGCCCTTCATGAAGAACTCGCTCAGGCGGTTGTTCAACACGCCCTTGCCTTCGATCACGTCCTTCTTTTCGGCATTGAAGGCGGTGGCGTCGTCCTTGAAATACTGCACCAGGGTGCCGGGCTCGGGCCCTTCATACAGAACTTTTGCCTTGCCTTCGTAAAGCTTCTTGCGACGTGCCATGGGGTCTCCACCAGTTCGCGGGGGCCATCTGCGGCCCCGCCGTTGCCCCGCCTATAAGGGAAAGGCCCATGGGGGGCAAGAATATCACGGCTTGGGAAGCGATGCTTGCGCTAGCGGGGTTGCCCTGCGCCCTGCGGGAGGGCATATCTCAGGTGACGGAATGCGAATTCCCCCCGATTGACTGACACATGACCGAAGCAAGGGACGATCATGACCACCTTTGACGACCGCGAAAGCGCCTTTGAAAACAAGTTTGCCCACGATGAGGAGATGAAGTTCAAGGCCGAAGCCCGCGCCAACAAGAAACTGGCGGAATGGGCCGGTGCCATCCTGGGCAAGTCCGAAGCCGAGATGGAAACCTATGTGGTCGAGGTGATCAAGTCCGACTTCGAGGAAGCCGGCCACGAAGACGTGCTGCGCAAGGTCACCGCCGATCTGGGCGACAAGTCGGATGCCGACACCGTGCGCGCCCAGCGTGCCGAATGCCTGGCCCAAGCCAAGGAAGAGCTGATGGGCGAGGCCTAAGCCCCACCACAAAGTGACTTGATGGGGCGCCTTCGGGCGCCCTTTTCCGTTTCGCCCCATGCGACACTGCGACGTTGGCGCAAACAGCTGGAAATTTTCGTCCGATCCTATATGACACGGCTCACGGAAACGTGAGCAGGCGGATGTCGGTTTCATTTTTCCCTCAAATTGGAAACGTTAACCCGCCCTTGGGACCCCGGGGGCAAGACTATCGCCGGGGTAGACTAAAGGGGGGTGGCACATGGCCCGCAGCAACAAGACCGGTTTCTTCAAGGCGTCCGAGCAGGCCTCAGGCATCGACCTGCGCAAGCTGGCCGCGCGGCAAATCCTGCCGATGGGCATCGCTGTCCTGCTGGTTGCCCTCATGTGGGACCGGGTGCAGGGGCTGGATCTTCGCCAGATTACCGCAGGATTTCGCACCGTGGGCCCGCTACAATGGCTCGCCGCCGCCGGATTCACCGTGGTCAGCTTCTGGGCCGTTGGGCGCTATGATGCCGTCGGTCACCGGCTGATCGGCTCGCCGACCCCAGGACGCGCCGCACTACGCACCGGGGTCGCGTCGATCGCCGTGGCGCAAACGGTGGGATTCGGCGTCATATCCGGCGCTTTCGTGCGCTGGCGCATGTTGCCGGAGCTTTCGCTGGTGCAGGCCTTCCGCCTGTCGATGACCGTCGCCGTTACCTTCCTGGCAGGCTGGGCCGTGGTCGCCGCACTGGTTGTGCTGGCCATACCTCTGCCCTTGCCAGGCGCAACCCCGCTTGCGCTGTTGGCGCTGAGCGTCGCCACCCTGGTCGTAACCCTGTCGATCTGGCGGCCGGGCGTATTGGCTCGTATCCAGTTTCCACCGCTGAAGGCCATGGGCGCCATCGTCGCGCTGACCTTCATCGACACCGCCTTTGCTGGCGCCGCCCTCTGGGTGCTGCTGCCCGAAGGCGCGCAGATCGCGCCGATGATCATGATCGCCGCCTTCATCGTCGCCCTGGGCGCGGGCCTGGTCTGCGGCACCCCAGGCGGGGTCGGCCCGTTCGAGATGACGCTGCTGGCGCTTTTGCCCCATGTGCCCGAGGAACCGGTGCTGGCCGCCGTGCTGGCCTTCCGCGCGGTCTATTACGCCGCGCCCGCGCTGATCGGCGCGGCCGTGGTGATCCGGGGTCCGCGTAAAGAGGAGAACGTGCCGGACCCGGCGCTGGAGGCTGTGCAGCCGGTCGAGGCCCCGACCCTGTCACCCCGGCTGGACAAAGCCATCGCCCAAGCCCCGCGCGCAGAGGCGAACCTGCTGCGCCATGGCTGCCTGTCGCTCTTTACCTCACCGGGCGCGAAACCCGCTGCGCTGACCGCGCCGGTGGGCCAAAGCCTGGTATTCCTGTCCGATCCGCTGTCACGCGAGTTCGACGAGGCCCGTTTCCTGTCCGATGCCCACAATGCAGCCAGCGCGCGGTTCCTGGCCCCACTTCTGTACAAATCCGGTGCCCGCATTGCCGCCGCCGCCCGCCGTGCGGGCTGGGCCACCCTGCCTTTGGCACATGAGGCCTGGTTGGACCCGGCCGGGTTCACCACCGACGGCTCATCGCGTCGCCAGCTGCGCCGCAAGCTGCGCAAGGCGGAAGGCGCGGGCGTGGTGGTCAGCGCAGGCAGCGCCCTGCCGCTTGCCGAGATGGACGCGGTCGCCCAGGCTTGGGCAGACGCCCGCGGCGGCGAGCGTGGCTTTTCCATGGGCACCTGGGATCCGGCCACCCTGCCCTGGAGCCGGGTCTTCCTGGCCCGCCAGGACGGCAGGCTGATCGGCTTCCTGACCCTGCATGCCAATGACAATGAATGGACGCTTGACCTGATGCGCCAGCTGCCCGACGCGCCGGACGGCACCATGCACCTGCTGCTGGCCGACGCGATTGCCGCCGCCGGGGAGGCAGGCGTGGCACGCCTGTCGCTGGCCGCCGTGCCGCTGGGCAAACAGGACCACGAACCGGAGCTCTTCCACCGTCTGCGCGACCGGATCGACCGGATCTCGGGCGCCGAAGGGCTGCGCCAATTCAAGACCTGTTTCGGCCCGAACTGGGAAGTGCTCTATATCGCCGCCCCATCGCGTGCGGGCCTGATGCTGGGCGCCGTGGACGTGATGCGCGAAATCTCGGCCAAGCGTGGCAAGGCAAAGCGCAATACGCCCCTTCGCAACACCCTGCGCCGCAGGCAGGCTTGACGGGCGCAGCGCAAACGCGCCTCATGATCTTCATGCACGGTTCCGATTTGCACATGGGGCCAATCCATGGCAATGACCGCGCCAGAAACACTGCAACCATAAGGTGCCAAGATGAGCGACGCCCTGACCCGCATGCTGACCGACAATGCCTGGCTGATGGCCGATGGCGCGACCGGGACCACGTTGTTCAACATGGGGCTTACCTCGGGCGATGCGCCCGAGCTGTGGAACGTGGACGAGCAGGACAAGATCCGCGCACTCTATCGCGGGCCGGTCGAGGCGGGCAGCGACATCTTCCTGACCAACAGCTTCGGCGGCAACGCGTCGCGGCTGAAGCTGCACGGGGCCGAAGGGCGCGTACGCGAGCTGAACAAGGCCGCGGCCGAACTGGGCCGTGACGTGGCTGATGCCGCGGGCCGCACCGTTGTGGTGGCCGGCTCCGTGGGGCCGACCGGCGAGATCATGGAGCCGATGGGCAGCCTGACGTATCAGGGCGCGGTCGAGATGTTCCATGAACAGGCCGAGGGGCTGAAGGAAGGCGGCGCAGATCTGCTCTGGGTCGAGACCATCTCCGCCCCCGACGAATACAAGGCCGCCGCCGAGGCCGCCCGCCTGGCGGACATGCCCTGGGTCGGCACGATGAGTTTCGACACCGCCGGGCGCACCATGATGGGCGTGACCAGCGCGGACATGGTGCAGCTGGTGGAAAGCCTGCCCAATCCGCCGCTGGCCTTTGGCGCAAACTGCGGCGTGGGGTCTGCCGATCTGCTGCGCACGGTGCTGGGCTTCGCCGCCCAGGGCACCGAACGGCCGATCGTCGCCAAGGGCAACGCGGGCATTCCGAAATACGTGCACGGCCATATCCACTATGATGGCACACCGGAGCTGATGGCGGATTATGCCGTGTTGGCGCGCGACTGTGGCGCGAAGATCATCGGCGGCTGCTGCGGCACCACCGCCGAGCACCTGGCCGCCATGCGCGAAGCGCTGGAAACCCGCCCCGTGGCCGACAGCCGCCCGACCCTGGAAGAGATCGCCGAGAAACTGGGCGGGTTCTCGTCCACCTCGGATGGCACCGGCGAGGACGAGCCGCAGGGCCGCCGCACCCGCCGCCGCCGCGGCTAAGCCACACGGAAATCACGCCTCCCGTCCCCACGGACGGGGGGCTCCCGCCACGCGGGGTCGCATCAAAGATGCGCCCGCGCCTGTTGGGCATGGCCGGTCCTGCTGCGCAGGCCCGGCGGCCTTCGGCGAGGATATTTGGGGAAAGATGAAAGAGCTGTCAGAACAAACTGAGCTGATCGCCGCGCTGCGCCGGGCGCTGGAACAGGTCACGCCGGAGCGGCGGCAGGTCCCGTTTCAGCCCCAACCGCCGGGCGGCTACGTCAAACCGGTGCGCCAGCAGCCGGGCGAACTCCCCCTCCCCCACCATGCGGGTGCCGAAGGCGGCATCGTAATCCTCCCCCCCGCGCATCTGGCGCATACGCCCCATCACCCGGGCGGCGCGATCCGGGAAGGCCTCTTCCAGCCATTCACGAAACAGCGGACCGACCTCACCGGGCAGGCGCAACAGGATATAGCTTGCCGCCACGGCGCCCGCATCACGGGCAGCAGACAGGATCGCCTCCAGCTCGTGATCGGTCAACCCGGGCACAACCGGCGAGACCATGACGCGCACCGGCACACCGGCCTTGGCCAGCCGTTCGATCATCTTCAAACGGCGCAAGGGCGCGGGCACGCGCGGTTCCATCGCGCGGCTGACCGCATTGTCCAATGTCGTGACGGACACACCAACCCCGGCCAACCCGGAACGCCCCATTTCACCCAGAATATCCAGGTCGCGTTCGATCAGCGTGCCCTTGGTGACCACGCCGACCGGGTGGCGGAACTCCGACAGCACCTCAAGCAGCCCGCGCATCACGCGGTAGCGGCGTTCGATCGGCTGATAAGGGTCGGTATTGGTGCCAATGGCGATCGGCGCAACATCGTAGGAGGGGCGCAGAAGCTCGGCACGCAAGCGATCCGGCGCAATCGGACGAGCAATCAGACGGGTTTCGAAATCCAACCCCGCCGAATAGCCCAGATAGGCGTGGGTGGGCCGGGCAAAACAGTAGATGCAGCCGTGTTCGCACCCCCGATAGGGGTTGATGGACCGGTCGAAGTTCAAATCCGGCGAAGCATTGCGCGTGATCACCTTGCGCGGGCTTTCCACCGAAACCTCGGTGCGCAGCGGCGCCGTCTCGGGCACCTCCCACCCGTCATCCACAGCGTCCACCACATAGGGTTCGAATCTCCCCGCCCGGTTCGACAGCGCCGCGCGCCCGGCGTGAATCACAGGTTTCGTCATGGGGGTGGGCCTGTTCTGCGTCATGCCGTCACACTAGAACATAAAGAGAACATTTACCAGTCACAATCGGCCCATGAGTCGGTTGCGGAAAGCTTGGTGTCGCTATTCGCCTATACTGAAAGGCGCTTTGGCTTCATCAAGGATCAAGAAGAATCGCGTCACGACGCCCCAGCCCGGAGCTAATACATGTCCGACCAAGAAGACGATATCATCCTCAGCGAGCTCAATGACGAAGAGCTGACGTTGCAGATGCATGACGACCTCTATGACGGTCTGAAGGAAGAGATCGAAGAAGGCGTCAACATCCTGCTGGAACGCGGCTGGCAGCCCTACAACATCCTGACCGAGGCCCTGGTGGCCGGCATGACCATCGTCGGCAAGGACTTCCGCGACGGCATCCTGTTCGTGCCGGAAGTGCTGCTGGCGGCCAACGCGATGAAAGCGGGCATGGCGATCCTGAAGCCGCTGCTGGCCGAAACCGGCGCGCCGCGCATGGGCAAGATGGTGATCGGCACCGTCAAGGGCGACATCCACGACATCGGCAAGAACCTGGTTGCCATGATGATGGAAGGCGCCGGCTTCGAAGTGGTCGACATGGGCATCAACAACCCGGTCGAGAACTACATGGAAGCGCTGGAAACCGAGGCGCCCGATATCCTGGGCATGTCCGCCCTGCTGACCACCACCATGCCCTACATGAAGGTCGTGATCGACACGATGGTCGAACAGGGCAAGCGCGACGACTATGTCGTGCTGGTCGGTGGCGCACCGCTGAACGAGGAGTTCGGCAAGGCGATCGGTGCCGACGGCTATTGCCGTGACGCCGCCGTAGCCGTGGAAATGGCCAAGGACTTCATGTCGCGCAAGCACAACGCGCTGTAAGCGGCGCCAGTTACCTCTGACTGATGGGCCCTGCTTCGGCGGGGCCTTTTCTTTTTTGTCTGGATAGCCTCCATCGAGCGTCAGCGAAGATGAGTGTCACACGCCGCGCAGCGGTGCCGCGGCTGCATTGACCCGGCAGGCGAATTCGCAAGCGAATTCTGCCGGGAGGGGGCCCTCCCCACGGGAGGGCGCTTTTGCAACGCTTCAATCAGAAATGCTGTTCCGGATTGGGCAAGTTGGTCGCCTCACAAAACCGTTCCCAAGCGCCCACCCAGGGTCGGGCGCCGCCCCGCTGCTTCTCACTTAAAACACTCCCCTTCCCTTTTCCCCGCAAAGCCCCCACATTCCCCCCATGTCAAAGACACGTTTCTTCCTTCTGATCGCCCTTGTGATCGCCTGCGCCGGGCTGACCGTCTGGATTGGCTCCATGGCCGCCATGGCCGGCAAGCTTGACGGGCAGGTCGCAATGGCGCTGATGCCGCTTCTGCTGCTGGCCTCCATCGCCTGGCGCGGCATCAGCGAGCGCAACAAGGACTGAGCCCCCCTTCGCGTCGCGAACAGAGCGGGCGAAGTCGCCCCCGGCCCTCGCCTTCCCCGCGGACGCGGCCTATCCTTCCAGAAGACGCGAAGAGGCCCATCCATGACAGATCCCACCCAAAGCGCCCCCGAAGACGCCACCCTGACCCGCGACGGACTGGCCCCACGAAAGCAGGGCCGCATCCTGGTCCTGGCCTGCGGGGCGCTGGCGCATGAGATCATCGCCCTGATCCGCGTGAACGGCTGGGAGCACCTGGACCTGACCTGCCTGCCCGCAATCTGGCACAACACGCCCGAACGCATCCCCGCCGCAGTGGAAGAGGCCGTGGCCAAGCACCGCGACGCCTATGAGGCGATCTTCGTGGCCTATGCCGATTGCGGCTCGGGCGGGCAGTTGCAGGCCACTTGCGAACGTCTGGGCGTCGAGATGATCGAAGGCCCGCATTGCTACAGCTTCTTCGAGGGCAACGACCGCTTTGCCGAACATGGCGATGGAGAGATCGACGTCTTCTACCTGACCGATTTCCTGACCCGCCAGTTCGAAACCTTCGTGATCAAACCCCTCGGCCTCGACCGGCACCCGGAGCTGCGCGACATGTACTTCGGCCACTACACGCGGTTGGTCTATCAGGCACAGACCGACAATCCGAAGCTCGACGAAATGGCCCGTGCTGCCGCCGCGCGCCTGGGCCTCGCCTATGAACGCCGGTTCACCGGCTACGGCGACTTGGAGACCTCCCTGCGCGCTGTGGCGAAGGACTGACCCCTGTCGGTGGAAGTTTGGTAGGCCCGGCAGGATTTGAACCCGCAACCAAAGCGTTATGAGCGCTCTGCTCTAACCGTTGAGCTACAGGCCCACCGTGCCCTTGGCTTATCAGGCCAGACGCGCGGGTCAAGCCCGTGCAGAGGGGGCAGATTTGACCGAAACTGTTTTCCGCCGCAAACTGACGCAAGGGCAACACCACGATTGCCCGTCAATAATGGGAGGGAAACATGAAAAAACTTTGTCTTGCACTTGCATTGTCCGGGAGCCTGGCCGCCATGCCGATGACCGCGCAAGCCGCCCCGTACCCGAGCAGCAGCAATAACAACAACGGGCTGGTCGTGGGGCTGGTGGTCATCGCCATCGTCGGAATCGTTCTGAGCACCCAGGGTATTGGCAGCGGACGGTTTTCCGCGATGGACCGCAAGGGCGATGATGGCCGCGAGAAGGGCCGCGTGCTTCAGGAATTCTGATCCGGCCTTGCTGATGCAACCCACCAGCGCTTGAACGAGAGCACCCATCGGCGCCCGCAGTGTAAAAACAAGGCGCCGGAGCCTTCACGGGACAGTCTCGCGCGTTGCAAATGCCGCCCCCATGGTCTATCGCAGCCCCAAGCAATTTGCGGGCCATTTCGGGGGACATCATGACGGACGGCAAGAACGGCATCACCTATGCGGATGCGGGCGTGGATATCGACGCGGGCAACGAGCTGGTGGAGCGTATCAAACCCGCCGCCAAGCGCACCAACCGTCCCGGCGTGATGGCCGGTCTGGGCGGCTTCGGCGCGCTGTTCGACCTCAAGGCTGCGGGTTACACCGATCCGATCCTGGTCGGCGCCACCGACGGCGTGGGCACCAAGCTGCGCATCGCCATCGACACCGGCAACGTGGACACGATCGGCATCGACCTGGTCGCCATGTGCGTGAACGACCTGGTTTGTCAGGGCGCCGAGCCCCTGTTCTTCCTTGACTACTTCGCCACCGGCAAGCTGGAAACCGACAAGGCCGCGCGCATTGTCGAAGGCATTGCCGAGGGCTGCATCCGCTCCGGCTGCGCGCTGATCGGCGGCGAGACCGCCGAGATGCCCGGCATGTATGACGCGGGCGACTTTGACCTCGCGGGCTTCGCCGTGGGCGCCATGGAACGGGGCGAGACCCTGCCCAAGGGCGTGCGCGAAGGCGACGTTCTGCTGGGCCTGGCCTCGGACGGGGTGCATTCGAACGGCTATTCGCTGGTGCGCAAGCTGGTTGAAGTGTCGGGCCTCGGCTGGGACGCAGAATGCCCCTGGGATGCCTCCACCACGCTTGGCGAGGCGCTGCTGGCCCCCACGCGCCTCTATGTGAAACAGGCGCTAGAAGCGGTGCGCGCGGGCGGCGTGCATGCGCTGGCCCATATCACCGGCGGGGGCCTGACCGAAAACCTGCCCCGCGTGCTGCCCAAAGGGCTGGGCGTGCTGGTGGATCTGGACGAATGGTCCCTGCCCCCAGTGTTCAAATGGCTGGCTGCGACCGGCGGTATGGATCAGGCCGAAATGCTAAAGACCTTCAACGCCGGTCAGGGCATGGTGCTGGTGGTCGATGCCGCCGAGGCCAAGACCATCCGCGCGCTCTTGGAAAAGGCGGGCGAGACCGTGACCCAGCTGGGCACCGTCACCCATGGCGAAGGCGTGAAATACCTCGGCTCGCTCTCGTGAAACGCGTCGCGATCCTGATCTCCGGCGGCGGGTCCAACATGGTCACGCTGGTCGACAGCATGCAGGGCGACCACCCGGCGCGTCCCTGTCTGGTGCTGTCGAACGTGGCGGGCGCGGGCGGGCTGGAGAAAGCTCGCACCCGCGGCGTCGATACCGCCGTGGTGGATCACAAGCCCTATGGCCGCGACCGCGAAGCCTTCGAGGCGGCGTTGAACGAAGTCCTCGACGCCGCCCAGCCTGACATCATCTGCTTGGCCGGGTTCATGCGCGTGCTGACCGAAGGGTTCACGCGCCGTTGGGCGGGCAAGATGTTGAACATCCACCCTTCGCTGCTGCCAAAATACAAGGGCCTCAACACCCATGCCCGCGCCATCGAGGCGGGCGACGCGGAGGCCGGATGTTCCGTGCACGAAGTCACCGCCGAATTGGACGGCGGCCCGATCCTGGGCCAGGCGCGCGTGCCAATCGAACCCGGCGACAAGCCGGATGCCCTGGCCGCCCGGGTTCTGGTGATGGAACACCAACTCTACCCCGCCGTCTTGCGCCGCTTTGCCGACGGCGACCGCAGCCCGGTGATGCTGCCTTGAGACCCGACGCGGTGCCCGGAATTTTCGAAAATTCCGGTCCGTTTTCTTCGAAGAAAACGGTCAGAGCGGACAACTGGGGCCCAAGCCTTCCCTTTCCGGGAATTTCCGCGTAAACCGGACAAACGCCGACCAACGGCCCGAGCAGAAGGCACCGCATGAAGACCATCACCACCACCGAGGCGCTCGAGGAATTCTGTACCCGCGCCGCCTCGTACCCATACGTTACCGTCGATACCGAATTCCTGCGCGAACGCACCTATTATTCAAAGCTGTGCCTGGTGCAGCTGGCAGTGCCTGGCGAGGATGACGACGAGGACGCAGTGCTGGTGGATCCGCTGGTCGAGGGCCTGTCGCTGGAGCCGATGTATGAGCTCTTCCGCAACGAGGACGTGGTCAAGGTCTTCCACGCCGCGCGCCAGGATCTTGAGATCTTCTTTGTCGAGGCCGACGTCTTCCCAACGCCGCTCTTTGACACCCAGGTTGCCGCCATGGTCTGCGGTTTCGGCGACCAGGTCGGCTATGAGACCCTGGTGCGCAAGATCGCCAAGGCGCAGCTGGACAAGTCCAGCCGCTTTACCGACTGGTCGCGCCGCCCGTTGACGCCCGCACAGAAGAATTACGCCATCGGCGACGTGACCCACCTGCGGGTCATCTATGAATGGCTCTCCGCCGAGCTGGAAAAATCCGGTCGCGCCAAGTGGGTCAAGGAAGAGCTGCGCGTTCTGACCGATCCGGCGACCTATACGATCGAACCGGGAGAGGCCTGGAAACGTCTGAAAACCCGTACGAATTCCGGCCGCTTCCTGGCCGTGGCACGGGAACTGGCACGGTTTCGCGAAGGCTATGCCCAGGCGCGCAACATCCCGCGCAACCGGGTGATGAAGGACGACGCGCTGCTTGAGCTCGCCTCGACCAAACCGCGCAACATGCAGGAACTGGGCCGCTCGCGCCTGCTTTTGCGCGAGGCGCGCAAGGGCGAGATCGCCGAGGGCATCCTGGCCGCCGTGGCGACCGGGGTGGACATGCCCAGTGACCAGATGCCCAAGCCGCAGAACGGCGGCAAGGAAAAGCTGCAGGTGAACCCGGCCCTGGCCGATCTGCTGCGCGTGCTTCTGAAAGCGCGCTGCGAACAGGAGAAAGTGGCGCAGAAGCTGATTGCCTCGGCCGCCGATCTGGACGCGCTGGCGGCAGGCAAACGCGATGTGGCGGCGCTCAAGGGTTGGCGCGCCGAGGTCTTCGGCGAGGACGCGGTGCGGCTTTGCGATGGCAAGCTGGCGCTGGCGGCCAAGGGGCAACATGTGAAGGTGATCGAGGTCTGATCACCTCCCGGCGCCAGAAACATGTGCCAACAAGAAGGGCGGTCCTTTGACCGCCCTTTGTCATTTGCTGATGTCACCTGGGCTCAGCGGCGTGCAACCATGCTGTTCCCGGCGCCCTGAACACGGATCTGGCTGACCCCGGTCAGGGCGATATTCGACAGGAAGGCTGCCACATGGACCCGCCGCGAATGGGGTGTGCTCGTGCGGGTTCCGGCCCGCGAGGGCGTGATACGGAACATGTAGGTCACGACGCCGTCCTCGGGGGCACCATCGTTTTCGGGCACCAATTCGGCATCCCAAAACCCCTGGCGTGGCGGCAGGCCTTCGGCATGCACGATGACACCGGACGGCGTCTGTTCGATACGCAGCGACGTAACCTGCGCGATCGCCTCACGGAAATCCCGGTCCTCTGCGTAACCTTCAGGCGGCTCGAGCACGACAAGGTCGCCCCGGTTGCCCGTGCTGAAATTACCAAATCCGAAACCGCCGCAGCCCACAAGCGCCGACAGGGCAGCAACAGACAGAAACAGACGTGCAAGCATGACTTCCCCCTATGAACCTGCATTGGGGTTAGCCGATGGAAACGGAATTGAAAAGCCATTCCTGTCGGGTCTGGACCTTTGACGCACAAAGGCCTAGGTCAATCTCAGCCGAAAGGAGACCCGCATGGCCAGTGCCGCCTTTGAAGAGATCGTCGAAGATTTCGATTTTCTGGAAGATTGGGAAGCCCGTTACGCCCATGTGATCGACATGGGCAAGGCGATGCCCGCGCTGGAGGACGCCTTCAAGGTGCCCGCCACCAAGGTCGATGGCTGCGCAAGCCAGGTCTGGCTTCTGCCCGAGATTTCCAGCGGCACGTTCCATTTCCGCGGCGACAGCGATGCGCTGATCGTGCGCGGGCTGATCGCAGTCTTGGGCGCGCTTTACGACGGGCTGAGCCTGGGTGACGTGCTGGCGGTGGATGCCCCGGCCGAACTGGGCCGCTTGGGCTTGGACGAAGCACTATCCTCGCAGCGCTCCAACGGGCTGCGCGCCATGGTCGAACGCATCCGCAAACTGGCCGCCGAGGCGGTCGCGGCCTGACCCCCTAAACCATCGAGAGAACGCAACCGAAACCCGACACGGATTTCGGGTCATTTGCCGTGTCGGCAAACGGGGTCCGTGTGCTTCACCCCGCCAGGATCAGCTCCACCTTCAGCCCGCCTAGCGCCTCGCTGTCACCCAGACGCAACCGCCCGCCGTGGCCGCGGGCGATGTCGTCGGCGATGGCAAGGCCCAGTCCCACGCCGGGGCCTCGGTCCTGATTGCGGGCCGCATCCAGCCGCGCGAAGGGTTTCAGCGCCTGTTCGCGATCCCCGGGGGCAATGCCCGGCCCGTCATCCTCGACCACAAAACGCACATCGCGCCGCCCGGTGACGACCGACAGGCGTGCCATTGAACCGTAGCGGTTGGCATTGGCCAGCAGGTTCTCCAAGGCACGGCGGATCGGCACCGGGCGCATCGGCATCTCACCGACCTCTTCCAGGACGCCCAATTCGACCACCAGCCCCGCCCGCGCCGCATTCTCGGCCAGTTCATGGGCCACGGTGACAGGGTCCACCGGCTCCGGCGTGCCCTCCAGCGCGTCAGAGCGGGCGAAGCTCAGGAACTCGTTCACCAGACGCTCCATGTCCTCGACATCTTTCTCCAGCGCCTCGCGCGCGGCCGGGTCCTCCAGCAGCGAGAGTTCCAACCGCATCCGGGTGAGCGGCGTGCGCAGGTCGTGACTGACACCGGACAGCATCATCGTGCGCTGCTCCATCTGCCGTTCGATCCGCGCACGCATGTCCAGAAACGCCTTGCCCGCCGCGCGCACCTCGGTCGATCCCGCCAGCCGATAAGATTCGTTGCGGCCCTTGCCAAAGGCCTCGGCCGCGCGCGCCAGACGGCGAATGGGGCGCAGCTGATTGCGCAGGAACAAATAGGCGATCACGGTCATGAGCAGCCCCGTCAGCACCATCAGTACCAGCAATTGGTGGGGATTGGAGGCCGACACACGCTCGCGATCAAACCGCACAAGCATCGGTCCATGGGCCGTTTGGAGCCCCAGGACCACCTGTCGACGATCATTGTCCAGAACCACCCCCGTGACGCCGGACAGCCCGCCCCGCAGGCTGCGCGTCACAACACCGCCGGTCAGATCCCGCCACAACCGCTGATCCCCTGTGGGCACTTGCCCGGGCAAGGTCACCTGCAACGCCAGAGGCTCCAGAAACGGCTCGATCGCACTGCGGGCCGCAGCCACATCCGGCGCATCGTTTACCTGTCGCGTCAGGTAATCCAGTTCCACCACCACCGCATCGGTCATCTGTACCGTGATACGGTTGAAATGGCGCTGGATGAAGCCCACGGACACCACCAGTTGGATCGACACCACCGGAACGATCAGGATCAGGGCAGCCCGCCCATATAGCCCGCGCGGCATGAAATGTTTGAGCCAATCGAAGAACATGTGGCGACAGTAGGACGCGGGGTTCCGCTTGCCAATGCCCACCTGCCCCGCGTCAATACCCGCACCCAACACCGGGAAGGAGAATCGCATGGCCATGTCCGCAGAACAGGTCCGGGAGATGATGAAGGGCGCCCCGCCCGTGGGCGTGCTGGAGCCGCTCGAGCCGGGCATCCGCCGCATTCTCGCGCCCAATCCCTCGCCCATGACCTATTGGGGTACGAACACCTATGTGGTCGGCGAGGAGCGCGTGGCGGTGATCGACCCGGGCCCGGCGGATCCGGGCCACATGCAGGCAATCCTCGACGGGCTTGCTCCGGGAGAAGAGGTCAGCCACATCCTCGTCACTCATGCCCACCTCGACCACTCCCCCCTCGCCCGCCCGCTGGCCGAGGCCACCGGCGCCCCCGTGCTGGCCTATGGCGACGCGCTGGCTGGTCGCTCCGAAGTCATGGCCAAGCTGGTCGCAGGCGGGCTGACCTCCGGTGGTGAAGGGGTGGACGCAGCTTTCCGGCCGGATGAAACCCTGGTCAACGGCGAGGTGATCCATGGTAACGGCTGGACACTCGACACGCTCTGGACCCCTGGGCACTTCGCCAATCATCTCTGCTTTGCCCTGGGGGACGCAGTCTTTACCGCAGACCACGTGATGGGCTGGGCCAGTTCGCTGGTCTCGCCCCCGGATGGCGACCTGACCGCCTTCATGGCCTCCTGCCATACATTGGCTGCGCGGGCGGACCGCATCTACTATCCGGGCCATGGCGCTCCCGTGATCGACCCCGCCGCGCGCATCGACTGGCTGATCACCCACCGCCTGGGCCGCGAAACACAGATTCTGGCCGCCCTCGCAGCGGGCCCGGGCACCGTCACCAGCCTGACCGAAGCGATCTACACCGACACGCCCGCCTCCCTGATCCCGGCCGCAAGACGCAATGTTTTCGCCCATCTGATCGACCTCACGACCCGCGAAAAGACCCGCGCCGAACCCACCCTGTCGGAGGCCGCAGATTTTTCTCTCACCTGAGCGAAAAAAGTTGAAAAAACCTCTGGACGCCCCCGACCCGCAGCGCTATATCCCCCTCCACAGTTCCGGCGTAGCTCAGCGGTAGAGCAGTTGACTGTTAATCAATTGGTCGTAGGTTCGATCCCTACCGCCGGAGCCAAAAGTTTCAAGGGCTTAGAGAGAGATCTCTAAGCCCTTACTCTTTTCTAGGTACAGCTTAGGTACAGGATTCACGTTGTTTTGAAGTGATTTTCTATGTTCAGCTACGAGCAGAACACCCGGCCCCACGGTCGGTCACCGGCACTTTATAAAGAGAGCGAGGCTGATACCCACCAACGCTCTCCTAACTCCCGGGAGACGGACGTCACTCTCTACGCTTCTTTCTCAAAATGATGATCCCATGAATCGAATTGGCGAGCCCGATTGGAAATCGCCAAACGTAGCCTAGATGAGACCTTTCAATGTCTCCAACAGTTCAACAAACTTCGGCCACCAAATTGGAATTTTTCCACTCATATAAACAAGGAAGCTTTCGAGTATAGTTTTACCGTTCATAATCCAAGAGACAATGTCGTGCGCCAGGATAGCCTCAACACCGATTTGTGAAACCTGCGCACCAACCCTCCAAACCTTCTGAACAATCTTTGCCAAGAAGTTCCAGACAGCCCCATCAGCCTCGTGGTCGGAAATAGCCTTCGAACCAGTGGGAACCTGTTCGTCCAACATTACGCTATTTAGGTACGACTTAGCGTCTGCGTGCAGCACACCTTCACTTAGGTCTAGGTCCAGTATTACCGCCTTCGTGGGGCGATCCCCTCTGCTGTGTGGAGCGACATCCAAGAAATTTCTCTTAAGGCTTTCAAGTTCCAGTGCACCAGGAAGCCCCAAGAAGAAGACGCCGTGTGTCTCCAACAAGTCCAACAAATCAGGGGCAACAAAAGGCGGAAGTACTTCTGCTGTTCGCTCTTGCTTCTGCGCCAAATCATGAGCTTCGTATGCCGACCTTAGTGCGTTTCCGGTAGACCACAAACCAGACAACGTCGTTTCTGAAATCGGCCTAGCTAGTTGGGCCCTATATCTCTCCAAGCGATCGCTTAGAACTGCGCACTGATTGGAGCGTTTGCACGCTTCGATTAGGCGTTCAGTTTTTTCGATGCAGTGATTTTTCAGCTCAAGGCCGGTTTCGTCAAGTTCTCCGAGTTGCTGCGCCTTCAACTCAACAGGTGCATTGTCCGGAACAACAAATGTCTGCGCCCCAGGCACTTCTTGAGGAGGAAGATCCCGTAAAAACCCAATGGCGGTTTGCGTTCGTTTTTTGTCACTCGAGATTTTGGAAATCCAATGAGCATCAAATCTTGTCTCAAACTCGGTACCTTGGAAGCTCAATCCTGATTTCTTAATACTCCCGTAGGGCATGTGCATTGTCATTCCCTCACCGGACAGGCTCAGATTCTCAGCTACGGGGTGAAGATCAACCACAGGGCAGCCATCAAGAAACAGCGTGTCAATTCTTTCAAGCTTGGACAGAGGCGATATATCTCCAACCTGAGTATACCCGATTGCAATGTTTCGCAAACGAGCCAAGTCGCCCAGCGGATAAACCTCTGAAAACGAAGTGTAGTTTAGGTTAATCGTTTCTAGGTTTTCTAGTGCCCCAATGGAGGTGAAATCCTTGGCAAGTGACAAGGACAAGTCCAACCTTCTCAGGTTTGCAAGTGATTCAATGGGAGATATATCAGAAACGTTGCATCTACTTAGATCAAGTTCCAATAAACCACCGAGAGACGAAAGCACTTCAACATTTTTGATCTTTGTGTTCTTCAATGAGAGGCGTTCAATTGCGCGATTATCCCGCAGCTCTTCAGGCAATCGAGTTAAGCCAGAGAACTGTTCATAGTGCAAGTTCAACACCCTAACGCCTGATGATATCTGCTTTCGCAGAAAGGAAAGCGCTTCTTCAGAAATCCCGTAGTCTGTACTTCCCATCTTGCTACCAGCTTGGTGTCCAATTCGACTGTACGTTGACAGGCTTGGTGTGCTCTGTCACTGACCTTTTCGGGGGATCAGATTGAGTTCCAGGTTTGGGATGCCCCAATGCCCCCTGAAGCCCTGCGAGTCGCGCAGCACTTTGTAAGCTCGTTTCTTCTGCACCGTGCTGGATAACGAACTGTCAGATCTTGAGGCTGGACTCGTCCGTTCGCATTCCATTGCGTAGAAGCGATAACCCTTCTGCCCGTCCCGATCATATTCAACCCCGTAGAGCGCATCAGGAATAATGTGGGTGCTGCGCCCGTCCAGGATCACAGGCACGGCAAGCGGGTTCTTAGCGCTCTGGGTCGCCTCGGGCGCACGGGCCAGGATTTCATCTACGGGCACGAAGCGCTGGCCTTCGGTCGCCAGTGCTGACAGCTCGATTTCCAGCAGCTCTTCAATGATCATCATCGTGTGCAGAAACTGGGGGCTATAAGACTCACGCGAGCGGCGGGAGAAGGTCACAGCACGAAGTGGGAGCTCTCCTAGCGCCTCCAAGTACCCTACCCCCTTAGTCGTGATTTCATAGAGCATCGGTGTCGCCCTAGCGTCGAATAGCGGCGCTTGGAGTTGGGGCCGATTGAGATAGCCAGTTTCATGAAAGAGATCACCCAACCGTTCAACAAATCGTTTCTCTGACTTGGGCTTAAAAATCCGCATCAAGTGATCCTGACGCAGGTAGCGATACCGATAGAGCCAGCGCAAAATCTCCTGATCACGAGGCGTCAGACTCAGACGCTTGCCACGCGGACTGCGTTCAAACCGGCTACGCCGCCCCAGACTGTCCTTTGCTACAGCCATGGCATCGGCTCGCCATCATCCTGCGGAGGATCGGCTTCAGGTTCATCGTCAGGCCTCTCTGCGGCCTCCTGCGCCCCTTCCCGCAGCTTGGAGTGATGCACGGCGTAGCGAGCGCGCATTTCACTCAGCAGCGCCGCGTAGTCAGTATCACTCATACGAGGGCTGTTCTCCATCTGCCCAGGCACAATGCTGATCGACAGGGCACGTTTGGTTTGCCCCTTGATGAAAGCCGCAAAGCTGAGCTTTTCCTGTTCTGTGATGAACACGGCATCACAGCGCAGATCGTTCGAAAGAGCGCGAGCATCTTTAGCCGACACCCCACCAGCAAACTTGATGGCGGTATTCGCGGAGATGGCATCCTGCAAGCGAGGCTCAAGCTGGCCCAAGAACTGATGCGCCAACACCATGCCAACATTGTACTTGCGGGCTTGGGACAGAATGATACCGACATTCTTGTCAAAATAGTCGCTGGCCTCATCCACATAGACAAAGGTTGGGGTGCGATCAGCTTTGGGCAGTACGGCCCGTTCCTGTGCCGCCTGTGCAATCATCGCAATGAAGAAGCGACCAAAGATCTCCGTCCCCTGCTCTTTCAGCAGATCCTTGGCGGTGTTGATCAGGATAACCTTGCCCGCGTTCATCTCGGCAAATAAATCAAGCTTGCTTTTGGGGTGGCTAAACATCCGCTCCATGGTTTGGTTTTCCAAGATCCCATAGAGGCGGCGCACGACCTGGCGCTTGGTGGCAACGAACTCCTTGCCGTTGAACTCAGTGTCAAAGAAGGCCCGCGCCGAGCCTTCGAGCTGGTTGATGTAGGTTTGGTATTTCTCGCCGCCGCCATCTTCCAGCAGCTCGCGCAGCGTGTGGATCGTCGCCCCCGGAATACGCAACAACAGACGGGTGATGTAGCGAAAGATCACCGTTTGCTTCTGCGTCATGCCCGCATCCAACAAAGACCCAAGCACGAAGTCATAGAGCTCCAAGATCGAGTTTGTCAGGCGTTCTCGATCTAGCGGAGCGTATTGATCAAGCCGCTCAAGCCCCGCATCGAACAGATTGAGTGCGACCGGCCATTCAAGGTCAGTTGGATCGATCAGCACCAACCGATCCGCCAAAAGTTGCCCAGGCGCGAAGACATCCAGCCGCGCAATCGTATTGATCAGATCACTTTGGCTATCCATGACGATGATCGAGGCCTCGCCATCGGCCACCGCTTCAAGATCCCGCAGGATCAGACTTTGCAGCGTTTGGGTTTTGCCGTGCCCACTTCCTGCAACAATATGCATGTGCTCAAAACGGGTGGCCGTGGGCAAATAGACCGGCACTCGATGATCCAGCAATTTGAGAAGCGGCGTCCCGCCCAGATAGATCCGCGCGCAGCCCCCAGCCTCTACAGCACGGTTCTTGGTGGGTAGTTTGAGTTGTCGCTCACGACTGCCTTTGCCTGGCAACCCGCCAGAGGCCACCAGAGCATTCTTGTGCAATCGCCCTCTCAGATTCTGACAGATCTTCAGTGGCTCCAGATCAGCGGCAAAGCTGGTCTGAATCATCCGCTCCACCTGCGCAGGCATATCCGGGATCATATCGGAGAGCTTGGCAGTAAAGGCGAGTTCTGAGTCTGTGGTATCAGCCACCTCAAGCAGGCTGGGACAAGCTTTGACCAGAGGCTCAATCAACGAGGCAAGATAGCGCACGGTCAGCACAGACGCCTCATCATGCTCCGCACAAAAGGCTCCGATCCGCCGCACTTTGTCTTCCCAAGTCCAAAGCTCAGATTGCGGCGCGGATGGGTCTGGCAGCGGCGGAATGGCCTGCCATCCTTCAAGGCGGCACATGTCGGCCATGAAGCTCACTAGGCGGTCGCGGAAGGGTGATGGGCCACCTTCTCCGCCGACAAGGCTCAAAGCCCCATCCACAATCCAAACAGCCCAGGCACACAGATCGTCATCAGTTTCAATCCCAGCGGCAATTTGCTGCGCGCGGACTTGCTGCCCAAGCGCAAAGGCTTCCTTGTGTTCTTTTGCAAATTGCGAATCCGCAATGCCTTGTCGGAAGTCTTGAGAGATTGCTTCACCAACGCCCCACCCTGCAAAAGCGGTACTGAAGCCGCCTCCAACAAAGCGGCCAAGATCAACGGCGATCTTAAAGCGCTTATCCACCGTTCATCCCCTAGGCTCGCTTGGTCAAAACAGCCTGTTTCAACAAAGCAGGATCCAGAGGCTCGATCTCAATCACCTCTCGATCATTCCAATGCTTTGCGCTTTCCAGTACCTGGCGCAAATGGCTCGCCATATTGATGATGGCCGTTTCCTTCTCGATCAGCGCCACCACGCTATAGCATTGGAACTCTCGGCCATTGACCAGCAGGTCATTCACGTTGATCTGTTCCCGCTCTTGCTGGAAATAGACAACGGTCATTGCCACGGTGATCACCATCGCAACCGACACGGCAAGATCAACGCTGGTAAGAAACCAAGCAGCGACAAATCCCAAGATCCCAAGCACAAGCCCCTGCCGAAAGGCCTTGCGCAGATCCGTTGCAGTATCCCCCATCACCAAGGGAGCTTGAGCAAGGCTGTACCGGCTCAGAAGCTTTTGCTCAGCCTCATCCAGCTCCAATGTAGCTCTCAGTTTGAAAACAACCCCGCTCCCAATCCTCAAAGGGACCAAGCTCATAATTGACCCAGAGGATTGCTCTCGTTTCAAAGCAAGTTTCATCAGACAAATCCCAACAATAAAATCACGGCATCCGTGATTCACGACTCAATCAATGCGTTTATCTAATACCTATAATGCACCATAAGGGAACATGGTTTCACATGCCTCATGGATAGCCTGGGGGATACCGTATCCCCAAGGAAATCCCCAAGAAACTAGTAGACTAACCTCCCTGAATTTGTGCTCTGCCTGGCGCACTCATGTCCGAAGCTACTGAGGAAGATCAAAGGCGTCCGAGTTGTTTTGCCAGCAACGCAGCAGCGGAAATGTCTACTCCACTTTCATCATCTTTGATAATCCCATCCTGAGTTGGCCGGAAAAGTGAGGCCAGGATAATTGCCTCGTTTTCTTTACCCACTTCCTTGCCTTCTTTCATCGCAAGATAAGTCTCCGCGAAGGCCTTCTTTTCGCTCGCATCCAACGCAAGGTGGCGTTCGCTGAGATGGATTCGATATTGCAACCGCGCAAGCCATAGCAAAAGGGAAGTCACAAGGAGTAACCCTGTTACTGTTACCGGCCCCTTCGCGGAGAAAACCCTCTCACATTCAGACGCGGGTGACGCTGGAATTGCTGGCGAGGTTTCAGTTGCTGCCACTCCTTCGGATGCGGGAATAAGGCAAACAACTTCATTGAAACTCGCTGCAATATAGTCACCTCCCACGAACGGAACACCAAGCCCAAACAGGATTGCCAGAACGCCGACTGTAATGAATAGCAGCATCGCGCGTCTGGCCTGGTTTGCATGTTTTTGCTCCCGACCTTCCCAAAGCTGAACGGGCGCACGTAGGCGCAACTGGGTTTTGAACAGCTCTTGCAATCGTTGGAATTCTTCGACCCTTGCGTCTTTCGCTCGCATGCTTTTCAGCTCAAATAGACGCACCTTTTTCTCGGCTTCATCGAACCTTTCAGCAACGAGTTTGTTGGTGCCATCTCTCCAAGCTTTAAAGTGCATATCACGCCTGCGGTTCAGCCGCAGTATCGTTTTATGAACCCGTCGGGCTTCTGCCTTCTCCTCTTCAAGATGATCACGCAATTCCGCCTCATGCTTCTCATGCACCTCTTGAATTCGTGAAACTTCTTCCGAAAGCGCGTCCACATGGTTTTCCGCAGTTCGAGCTGCACCTGCTATTTTGGCGGTGGAAACATTGTTGTACGGCAAGGCCAAAACGACTGGAGCAACTTCAACTAGAGTCTTCCCTCGCTGAACCAAACCTTGAACACGGTCGCCATTTCTATACTCAATAGCACCTCCCTTCGAGACAAAATACACAAAGCTGGCCAAAGCCTCGCCCCGATATTCTGCATCAAATAGGCCGCGAATGAGTAGCCCTTCCAGTGAATCCGAGGGAGGTGGGAGGAGGCATCTCCCAGAGGCCCCTCCAGTCGCAGTGTTAAACTCACTCCGCTCTTCAATACGATCTAGGAGTCTGACTAAGGAAAGAGCTAGTTCCTCTGCT
This sequence comes from Aliiroseovarius sp., assembly GCF_965228805.1. Classification (NCBI taxonomy): domain Bacteria; kingdom Pseudomonadati; phylum Pseudomonadota; class Alphaproteobacteria; order Rhodobacterales; family Paracoccaceae; genus Aliiroseovarius; species Aliiroseovarius sp. The sequence goes on from NZ_CBDDIE010000003.1 coordinate 3,651,561, forward strand.
TTTATTGTCTGCCCATAACGGCGTGACAGCGATGTTTTCAGGTCATCCCGTACGTAGTCCAGGAACGCTGTCCAGTTCTTGATTTCGTTCTTTAGATACGTCTGCATCCCCTTCTTTGAGGGAAAGACAACATCCTCTCGGCTTTGATAGTGAATTCTGTATTCGTGTTCTGACATGGGCAATTGGCTTCAATGGGCAATGGCGGATCGTTGTGCCACCTCGTACTACAACCAGGGGCAACATACAAAAGCGGAGATAAAACATCGGCAGTACTTTCAGTATTTGCGAACCTAACGCAAAGCCAGAGTTTCTCCCAAACATCGTGGAATGCTGGTCTCTACAATCACCACATCCGAATGCAGAAGGTGTCCTTACGCTGAAACCGTTGGAGATGGTTATTTTAGAGCTGCTTCAAACTCTGGCACATCAAAACGCACAACATGATCCACGCCGCCAATGTACTTTTTCACATCTACCCGCAAGTCATCACCGCCATAGTTGAGATCACCCAAAAGGAACTCGTCAACCATCATTTTACGCAAGTGAGAGATGGGCGCATCTTTAGAAAGAGCACCCACATCTCGCATGTAGCTTTCAAGCAGGCCGGTGATGAAGCTTTCGGTCAACCTTTCGCTCCTAAGCACACAGCGCATAGCATTAATGCAGTCTTTCGCCGCCCAATAGGGAATGCTGACATCTCCAACGCCTTGAAGTGCTCGTGCATCCTTATGCGGGCTATCCGCTGGTAAGTCCCTTACGATCTGCACCCACTTTCGAAGGCAAAAGGTGGCTTCGTATATTAGGCGATTTCCTAGCGTCGGGAACTCATCATCAAGGTTTACTCGATCATCTGTCACATTGTGTACGGCTTCCAACGCCCTAACGAGGACGGACATGTACATCAGCCACATATGATCCGATATGCCTTGCCGCGCGGCGCATGTGACCATGATGTCAAAGAAATGGATGGTGTTGAAAACTGGATCAGCCCACAAGTCTTCATCAATCGGACATGGGGCGTTTAAAAGTTTGCCGTACTCCTGATCACTGCGGATCATTCGGGTTGCTTCATCCCCAACCGGTTTCCATATTCCGTACTTAGCACCGACCGAAGCATCGTCAAAGAAGCCCGCTAGGAGGACGCTCTTCGAGTCTATCGCATAACCAATGTTCCCTGCAGTGTTCTGGGTTGCCATCAGTTCTTTATAGAAGTGGCTGGCTTTGTCATTGAGCGCATCGCGAAAAAACCGGGTTCGGAACTCATCATTCTTCCACCCTGAGCGATTCATTAACGCCATTGCGAATTCGGGTTTCAAACGCACTAACAGCTTTCGAACGCCATCAGATTGAAGGATCAGGTCATCTATTTCCTGAGCCGATTGATGCGCCTTTCTTCGCGCGGGAACCAGACGCGCTAGCGGTCTCATCCTGCTCGCCAAGCACTTGGGAACGAGGGGGTTACCTTCATCATGAATACCAAAAAAAGGATTGGTCGCCTTTAGATGCATGTCCAGCATCCGATGATGTAACCGCTGACTGAATAGGCCTTTTTCAACCGCTTTCCGTATGGTTCCCAAGTAAGGCGCAACCAATTCAACAAGCTCCAGATATCTACCCTCATCATACAAACGCTCAGATAGGGTTTTGAGATTTCCGAGGCTGATCGCCCTAGGTTTTGCTCGAACGTGTAATAGAAGGGCTAGTAGCATCCAGACAATCACAACTAGAAAGGCTGCCTCCTGATTGGAGAAGCCAGCAGGTTGTCTACTAAAATCAAAGTAGGAGAAAACCTGATCGAAGTTGCCTGAAGCCAGGGCTTCCAGCTCAAAGAAGAATTCAAAGAATGCAACGAGGGTGATGGCGACCGTGCCGAGGGCTAGTTGGCGGAACATATTCAACCGCAACCTTAATCGGCTCACAGGGCTCAGTATTGCGTAGGTTGCAATCATTAAACCCATGAACGTGAGAAATCCATCTAAGCTCATTCTTTCTCCAACAAACAAACTGGCTGCAATACCTAAGACCAAATGCTCTGGGACTAACCCAGTTCGTACCCTAGAACCCTAATGCACGCCGAGCACATCTGTTTCCTTCGATACTTCATCGAAATCAGATGGTCCACTTGAGCCGAGTTTTTCTGCGAAACTTCGGCGCGAGAACTCCAAACGCCCCACTCACTACTATCTTGAAGATTGGTAGCACAAACACCAGAGTTTGGTCTTATGGGCATTGCCTGCGGCGAGATTGCCGATTGAAATGAAACTGTATTTGTATCGTAAATGCCCACGGATAATGCAACGAAAGAGCATAGGCCTTTAGGTTCTGCGCCAGAATGCATGGTACAATTCACAGCATTGAATTATGTGAGACACACCATATGAAACTTTCCAAAGTTGAAGTGAAGAATTTCCGACTTCTCAAAGATGTTAGCATTCCCCTGGAAGATGAGCTTTCTCTAATAATTGGAAAGAACAACTGTGGGAAAACCTCTCTCCTGCTACTCTTGGAGCGGTTTTTGGGAAGTTCAACACCCCATTTCGCCTACGAAGACATAAGCCTAGATACTAGCCGCAAGCTTCTGGAATGGATTTCGTCAGACACCCCTGATACTCCGCCCCCTGACAACATCTCCATCGAGCTTGTCGCATACATTTCATATGATGAGAATGACGACCTTTCCAACGTCGGCCGGACTATTCTCATGGATCTTAATCCTGAAAATAAAACCTTGGTCCTGGTTTTCGAGTACGGAACCGATGAGAAATCTCTCGCCCAGCTCAAAAAGGATTTCAAAGCTGAAAGTGCTCGAAGGATCAAAGCTAAAGCTGCTCCTATCACTGCCGCTGACTTCGCAAGCAAGACACACACGAAGTATTTCAAAACAAGTAGGAAGAGTGTGCTTTTTGATGTCGCTGCCAACAAACCTGATTATGGACACTTCAAGGATCTAGACAAAGAGAAGATCAAGCTAGATCGCATTATCCAATTTAGATCCATCGGCGCACGAAGGGACGTTTCGAACAAAGAAGCGGACAAAACCCTTTCCGCACAATCAGCTGAAGAATTTGATCGAATTGTCGCCTCTGAAGGCGAGGTTGCGGCGGTTGAACGCTTTAAAGATAGCTTAGCCCAGACTGACAAAGAACTTGATGGTGTCTATGATGAGCTATTCAACGGCCTGCTAAAGGACATCTCCCAGTTTGGCGGTCTTCGGAAAGGCGACAGCCAGATAAAAGTAGTATCAGCCCTTCGCTCCAGCAAGCTCCTCAAAGACAACACTGTAGTTAAATATGCGAGCGGATACAGCGATCTTGAGTTGCCAGAGAACCACAACGGACTTGGCTACCTTAATTTGATTAGCATGATCTTTGATCTTCGAGGTGTTCTGCAAGCGTTTGCAGGGACACCTGAGAAGTCTCCTGCTGACATAAATCTTCTATTCATCGAAGAACCGGAGGCCCATACACATCCACAGCTTCAGTACATCTTCATTAAGAACATCAAGAAGCTCTTAGAAGACGCCAGTCAGCCCGATGGAAAATCGAAGTTTTCCTTGCAAACTATTCTATCAACCCACTCCCCACACATCGTTGCTGAAAGCGAATTCGATGAAATCAAATATCTGCGCCGCATAAATGATGTGGTAGTGGCAAAAAGCTTAAGAGACCTATCGGAGCGATATACAGACGAACCAAGTTGGTTCAAGTTCCTAAAGCAGTACCTTACGGTACACCGTGCAGAGCTCTTTTTTGCTGACAAAGCAATATTCATTGAGGGTGATACCGAGCGCGTACTACTCCCCGCCATGATGACTAAAGTCGATCAAGAATGCCTGGTTGAAGAACTGAGCGCAGACGGGCCACTTTCCTTACCCCTTAATTCGCAGAACGTATCTATCGTCGAAGTCGGGAACTATTTTAAGACGTTTGAAAAGTTCGTTCAATTCATTGGGTTAAAGAGCTTGGTAATCACTGACCTAGACGGACGAAACGACACCGGACCCTGTAGATCGCAGGATGCAAGCGGGACCAGTAACGGCACCTTCGAGCATTTCTTCAAAGATAAGGACGGTCAAGCAATAGAATTCGAAGCCTTGTGCAAGCTGAAGGAGGACGAAAAGGCATTCACTTACAAAGATTCTGGATGGGCAAATGACTCAAACGGAATGCTGCGTATCTCGTTTCAAACAAAAGAAAAGAATGAAGCAGGTCGTGAGTATCAAGCGAGGAGTTTTGAAGATGCTTTCCTCCATGTGAATCTCTCCTTCTTGCGGGATACCTCCTCCGAAGGGGATGGATCACTCAAATCGCCCTCGCCGTTCCCGAGTTTAACGAAGAAACACCTTGTCAAATTTCTTAAGGATGCAGACGCCTATGAAATGGCAACGAAAGGCATCGGGAGCAAACCTTCGTTTGCAATCGAGGTCCTACTAAATAGCCAGGACAGCCAGATTACAATTAAGCCTCACGAGTACCACAAGCTACCAGAACAAACTCTCATGCAGTTGTTCGTGAATTGGAATGTCCCGCATTACATCCGAAATGGGCTTACCTGGTTGAGGCAAGACTGATGCTAGAACAAGAAGTCAAAGCCATTTTAGACCATGTCGAAGCTGGCAATAGTTTTTTGCTGAGCGGAGGCGCTGGCAGCGGAAAAACCTACTCATTGGTAGGCGTCATTGAAGAACTAATAAGACGTCATCCGACATCAAAAATCGCATGTATGACGTATACCAACGCAGCAGCAAATGAGATTTCGGAACGTATCGCCCACACAAACTTGGACGTTGGCACAATTCATGATTTTCTTTGGAATATTATCAAAAACTATCAAGTGGAGCTAAAAAAGGCCGTTCTCGAAATTCACAATGACCAGGACAACGACAAGATCCGATACACGGGGACAGATATCGAGCCTGAAAATCTAGCTGATAACCCGGTTCAGTACAGAGAATACGTTTCTGCAAGAAAGGGTATCATCTCACACGACGAAGTGATCGCAGTAGCAAAAACACTATTTGGCAAGTATCCAAAGCTATCGGACGTTGCCAAGAGTATGTACCCGTACGTTCTGGTTGACGAGTACCAAGACACATCACCCGATGTTGTGAAAATTCTGCTTGAGGACCTCACTCAGAGCAAGAAACCAGCCATAATTGGTTTTTTTGGTGACTCAATGCAATCGATTTACGATGGGTCTGCGGGAGACCTCAATGCCTATCTCAAGACAGACCAGATCAAAGAAGTTGTTAAAAAACAAAACCGGCGAAACCCACAATCCGTTATCAACCTCGCAAATGCCATAAGGAATGATGGCCTAGAGCAACAGCCTTCTAACGACCAAAATGCCCCTAATATGCTTGATGGAAAGGTCAAGCCGGGCTCGATACGTTTTATCTATTCAACAGACGAAACCCGCGATACGGGTGAAGTCCGCAATAGCTTAGGTTGGGACTTTGAAGACGTCGAAAACGTTAAAGAGCTTAATCTCACCCACAACCTAAATGCTCCAAGAGCAGGATATCGTGCGTTGATGGAGATCTATGACAAAGACAAGCTCCTCGACTACAAAAAGCGAATTTCAGATTACATTAGAAAGCAAAACATCTCCGACGACTTCTCCAGCATGACATTCGGCCAAGTCGTCGATCAGCTCCTTGCAGCAGCAGGGAGCGAGAATGAACGGAAGAAGGTTCAACCAACAAAAGGAATGCAAGAGTTCATCGATGCAAACCCAGACCTTTTGAAACTAGCCAGGGCACAGGACTACGAGGGATTTAGAAAACTCTACGTAGAAAAAGGTCAGCTAATTGATGACAAAAAGGATAGTGAAAATGATGCGAATAGCACCCGTTCAACCCGGGACGACTTGATTAAACACCTGTTTTCCATCCAGTCCATTCTTCATCTCTATACAAATGGAAAAGTGTCCGAGTTCCTTCAGAGAACCGATAGAAGAATCCATCGCCTAAAAGACAAGAAGGAGCTTCACTCCGATATTGAGACTCTAAAATCGATGACGGACTCAAGCATCAACGAGGTTTTAGATTTCTGCAACTCTACGGGATTGCGTCGTATTGATGATCGGATTGATGCATTTAAGGCAGAAAAACCCTACCTTTGGGAAAGAGTAGCGAAGACAGCTTATGGCGAGTTCATCGCCTTGTTCGAGTATCTTGAGGGCCGCACCCCATTTTCGACGCAGCACAAGGTCAAAGGGGACGAATTTGACCGAGTCTTTGTTGCTTTGGATAACGGGAACTGGACAAGCTACAACTTCGAATACTTGCTCTCTGACACCGGAAGGGAAACGGTACGGGACAGGAGTAGAAAGATCTTCTACGTGTGCTGCACCCGCGCAAGGGAAGAGCTTGTTGTCTATTTCAAATGTCCATCTGAAACCGCTCTAGCCACTGCGAGAAAGTGGTTTGGCAAAGAGAATGTTGAGTGTATTGATATCAAGGCAGCGCCATAGCCTGTAACAACGCTGTGTGAGCTTCGTCCTAGGGTATAACGCAGAAGAGGATCGCCATTTCTGACGACCCTCCCGCTCTCAGACATGAGAGGCTGAGTGTTGATCTCGGGCGTCGATGCGCTGTTGCAGCCAGTCCTTGATTTCGTCCTCTACCCATCCGACCCGGTTGTGGCCCAGCTTTACCCGCTTTGGGAATTTGCCTGCCGCTTCCAAGCGCGCGATGTGCTGAGGGGAATACAGAACCAACTCAGTCACTTGCCGTTTGCTCAACATTTTCATCGCAGTACTCCTCATGTTGAGGAGCATCGCGATGCCCCAAGGAAAGCCCCAGGGTGGCGCAACTGTAGACTCTCTCATGGGTTGAGGGAAGCCCCTGCTAGCGCAAGAGCTTGAAGATCAGATCGAAGGCCGTTCGCACTACAAACCTTAGCGCCATGACCACCAAATTGATCACCGCACCCAAGATGATCACGAAGCTGGCAATCAAGCCGCAACCCTCCCAGGCAAGATGCGCCCAAGGTAGACATCTGTGATCTCGATACGACTGTGCCCCAGCTCTTTCGATATCCGCGCCCGTGCCTGACGATCCAGCTCATACTGCTCATCAGTCATCAAAGAGCGATCAGGGCCACCATTGAGCGGGCATTTCATGCCTGTCAGCTTTTCATATCGCGCCTGCGCGTACCTGTGCCGAAGACCGTGGGCGCGTCTAATGCCCGCTTTCATCAGCGAGCGCTCATACAGCCGAAGGTGTTCTGCATAGCTGCGCTCTGCGGGAATGAGGCTCCCGTTCTTCGCGACCGTTCGAGCCGCATCCAAGATCAACCGTTGGTGTTGCGACGTAATGGGAATGGTCCGAGGTCGCCCCCCTTTCGTCCAGCTCCCCTTCAACCGAATGCAGTCCTTGAAAATGGCTTCCCTCGGCGTGAACTTCATCGCCTCTTCCCGCCGCAATCCGAAAGCGGCCTGCATCATGACTGACACACGAATGTGACTGTCTCGTATTGCCTGCAACTGTTCTTTGGTCAGAGAAAACGCCTGATTGTGCTGATGATCATCATCGTCATTGATCTCATAGCGCGCGTTGTCTTTGTGGATGACCGATACCTTGTCGATCTTCTGCGCCCACCACCGGAGCCAACTCATCCTGTTTCGCATTGACGCTTTCGCTATCCCTGCATCGCGCCACATCTCAACCAGAGCTTCAACATGCTTTGGTTTGAGAGAGCGTGCGCCCTTCAGCTCAAATCCTAGGCTCTTGAGGTCAGAGGCAATTGCCGTCAGCCCCCGTTGGCGGTTGATCTGTGTCCCAAGTGACCCATCTCGATTGCGCTTCGCAAGGCGCACGAGTTCCATAGTGAGGTTGTCCATCACATCTTCTTTCTTATTGATTTTTGCTTAGTGTTGATGGTCAACCGGCAGCCCGCAGGCTGGACGGTCCGCTTGCGCGGGAATTGACCCGAAGCGGCAAAGAAATGCCGTCTTCGTCGTCCAAATGGACCTAAGCCAGGTCGGAGCCAGACTTAGCAGGGCACGATTACGTGCCAATAGCCAAAGGGCTATTGAATCGATGGGGTGGACCCCTCAGGGCGGTTTGAGATGATCGTAGATCATGAAGGTTCTCCAGTGAAAAAGTGAAAGGTAAGTCTGTGCAAGTCGCACCAAGATAGATGGTAGCGGCTTGCACGGTGACTGGTGAGAAATCTACGTAGAGATAGTCAATATGGCTATGAAATGATCGAAAATGACGCGCGAGAAGATCCTGGTCATTCGTCCGTCATCTGACATTTTGCTCCATGACGGGCTTCCAGCTTAGCCGATCCGCCGCCGTCACTACTTTTTTGTAGTGACGGCTTTACCGTGACATGTGCTTTCAGCACATCGGGGATACCCCACGGAGCTAAAGCTCCTCCCCAAGCGTGGTGCCCACGCTCGCAACATAGTTGCGCAGGCTCAGGAGCTTTTGCCATATATCGTACGCTTTTTCCCAACCCCAAAGCGGCTGTTTGAAAACACTCGGTGAAGGTCAAGAACAAGCTGATCAGCCCCACCTAAGTGGTCCAGTCTGAATGTTAGTGCATGATTGGCCTGGGTTCCATCGGGACGATGGTTTCCGGGGCCGGTGGGCGGTAGCCCAAGGCACTATGTGGCCGTTTGGTGTTGTAGTGCTTCCTCCATTGTTCAATCAGGATTTGCGCCTCCCGTAAGCTGTAGAAGACTTCACCATTGAGCAGCTCGTCGCGGAACCGGGCATTGAAGCTTTCACAGTATCCATTCTCCCATGGTGATCCCGGTTCAATGTAAGCGGTCTTGGCTCCGACGGCTGCAATCCAGTCCCGGACAGACTGTGCGATAAACTCAGGGCCGTTATCGGAGCGAATGAAAGCAGGGACACCACGCAGGATGAACAGGTCCGTCAGCGCGTCGATGACCTCGGTCGAGTTCAACTTCCGCTGCACACGGATCGCCAGACATTCCCGACTATATTCATCCAAGATGTTGAGGGTGCGAAACACCTTTCCATCATCCGTTCGATGATGAACGAAGTCATAGCTCCAGACATGATTGCGATACTTCGGTCGCAGCCGGACGCAAGAACCGTCATTCAGCCAGAGCCGCCCTTTTTTGGGTTGCTTCATCGGTACTTTGAGCCCCTCGCGTCGCCACAGACGTTCGACACGCTTGTCGTTCACCAGCCAGCCTGCATCTCTCAGCAAAGCGGCGATCCGGCGATAACCATAGCGACCATACTGGCGCGTCAGCGCGATCATGTCGGCCACCAGGCGATCTTCGTCAGCACGCCCAACAGGCATCCGTCTTTGTGTGGATCGATGCTGTCCCAAGACACGACAAGCGCGACGCTCTGAGATGTGAAACTGGCTTCGCACATGCTCAACGCAGGCGCGGCGACGCGAAGGGCTCAGTAGTTTCCCCGTGCGGCCTCCGATAGGATCAGCTTGTCCAGCGTCAGGTCGGACACGGCCCGGCGCAAGCGATCATTCTCTTTCTGGAGCCGTTTGAGTTCTTTCAGTTGGTCGGTTCCCATACCGCCATATTGCTTACGCCAGCGGTAAAACGTCTGCTCGGTTATCTGCACCTGGCGGATCGCATCAACTCGCGGCATCCCTTGGCCGCATAGCACCTCAACCTGCCGCAACTTCGTGACAATCTCTTCCGGTTTGTGGCGATTAATTCCCATCTTTGATCCTCCGTTTCCTAACTATAGGGGCGGACCACTTCAGTGGGGGAGGATCAAAGCCATCGAACACAGAGGGTTGACATGCCTGACGTCAACCCCTGTAGAATGCAGTTAGTTTAATGGGAGGATTATTTATGTCTGGAATTACAAGTGCTCTAAATCCATCGGATATGCGTCAGTTTTTGGAAGACCTCTACGAAGGCCCAGTTCGACTCACCGATTTGCAATCCAGACTGCTTTCTGCGGCATCGAACGGTGAAGAAGGAGGACCAACGCCAGAAAAAGATCAAAAAATACAAGAAATTATTTATAACTACGTGCAATCCAAGAAGGGGCAGATCGGCGCAGATCAGGCAGATAAGTTCGCGGCTGTGCTGGCGTGGATTTGCGTGGGCAAAGAACTAGCTAACCTTCTCGCGTCTGTCCCCAAAAGCTCTCTCGACGATTTGATGGAGTATGCTGCCGCAAATGGATATGACGTTACCGTCGCCAAAAATTGACAAGTACCCATGTATCTTGGGGATATAGAAGGGCTGCGCTTCGAGAGCAACCTGATAGACACTTGTCACGAGGGAACAAGCTGCATCACATTTGATGGAGCCCGGCCCCTTAACGTCGTTTTTCACGGCCACACTGATGAGTTTTCCTACGAATACTATGGCATTCATCAGGGGACCGAGGACCGATTAACGTTCGTCGGGCGCGCGCAACAAAAGTTTCGAGCGGAGTTTATCGATTGTCGTGAGAACTCCAAGACATGGGGCAAACGAGCTTGCCTAGAAATCACACCATCAATTCAAAGATGTCTGGTGATACCACCCGGTGTTGCTCACATCTTTGACGGTCTGGAGCGGGTATACACGATCAACTCTTTCAAGAATTTTCTCCCCCCGCCTGACGACTGGTTGAGCGGGCTTGTGGAATGGAACATCGCAGCAGACACCATCAACATCCATAGAAATATTGCTGACGATGAAATCCCAAGAATTCGAACTAATGCACATGCGGCATCCCGCACTTTTTACGAGCTCACGTCTCGAAATATCGAAAAATCAATGGACGGGGTTGTTATCGAGTACCCATTCACACACTCGGTAAAGTTCTCAGACGGGTCAGAGGAGCTTCTCAAGTTCCAAAAGAAAACCGACGACGTGAAGCCGAAACCCAGGCGGCTAGAACTAGATGAATTGATTGGGGTTCACCTAAACCGTAGACTCTTTGTAACCGGTTCAGACGGTGACGAAGCGGGATTTACGACAATGACTTGTGGATTGTTGTCGATCTTCGATCATCATGTCGAGAATATCGTGGAACTAGCAAACAAGAATCCAAACTCTGTAAGACATCTTACGTTCTTCGATGATCCGCAGAGTACGCTCGTTGCAACCGCTACACGAGGGAATCTTAGTTCGACCTTCAGCATCAACCCTTCTTGTTTCTACGATTTGGTACTTCAGCCGGGGGTAACGTTGGAGCTTTCCGGCCAAGTGACCCTTTCCGCAATCCGAATGATTGATGCATAGAAATTGTAGTGCATTTGGCACTTATGATCCCAGCAACAACATCCGGTTTTCAACCGCCCACTCCTGCAACTGTCACCGGCGCAGCCCCAACGAGCTGCTCCACTATTTGCGGCAGATTGCCCGAAAAGAGTATCCTTATGCTCATGTGTTTTTCGCGCGTTGGCACCACCCTAAGACAGTGCCAACAGCAATGAACCTCAACCACTCGTAACCGCCCGACGCTGAAACGTCGCAAGACGGCAGTTCGACAGCTCAATGACGGTAAAGGCGAACGTCATGGGTTCTGCCCTTCTGCCAAGATCCCCATAGTCAGCAGAGGCAGCGCCCCCGCCATGATAGTAGGTGTTATTGGCAACTCGGGTTGTCCCAGTGGAAATACCGGACACCTGACCTGTGACAGTGACATGTTCCCAGGACATTTCCCGCGTCCAAGGATAATTGGCGGAGTTTGCAATCTTGCCGCCAGTCACATTCATCAAGCTCGACCAGCTTTGCCCACGGCAGCGCACAACCGTGCGCGGCAGACCGCCTCGACTATTGAGGCACTGTCCCGTTGGATTGTTCGGAATGCACCCCTGTGCAGCCATCGTTGGACGCCAATGGGCGACATCCAAAACGCCCGAAGTGCGCGCCCGCATCAGACCACCAGCGAACACGGCTTGTTTCCCCCGATGCTGGTTGACGTAGCTTTGCGCCGCTGCGCGGGTAGTGAACTCATTCGGGCCACCATTCTCACCAATATAGAGAATGTCGCCACCAAGCCCGGCCTGATCGATGGCGTTTTGCCAAGACGCCTGCCCTGCACCTCCATCAAACTGAATATCTCCCCCCGGCCCCACCGTGTAGCATCCAGCCAGACCAAGCAGGGCAGCACATATCACTCCTCGCATCGCCATCACCCCTGCTGCCGTTGTTTTTGGCGCTCGGCATGAGCTTTGACGGCCTCATATGAGCCCATCCCCATGTCTGCGAATCCCTTGAGCATCAGCCCCCAGCCAAAGAACGCTACGGGGAAGGCCCAGAGCAGGCCAATGATTGTGAAGCCACTCATGATGCCGATCATCATCACGAAAAAACCTGCCCCCACAGTGAAAAAACCACTGATGACGCGCATTGTGTTACTCCTGTACGAGTGAACAGAATTGCTCATTCTGTTCACCCCGCCAGAAAGGCAGGGATTTCCGATTGCTTACGTCGCGTTTCTTCATGTAGGATTCCTAGGAACATGGCAGAGGCTGGGTTCATGTCTTTGCAATCAAAGACATTTTTTCTTCACCGAACAGAATGAGCAATTTTGTTCGGAGAGACATGGCCAACTCACATCAACGAAAGACTTGCTATGCTGGACGCCAAATCCGCATCAGAAAACAGGCGTGTAGCAATGTCTGCGCCGTCGCTTTTTACCCCTTCAGGACACCGCAAATACCTCGACCGAGAAGAGCGATTGCGCTTTCTTGCCGCAGTCGAAAAACGGCATGGGCCAGAGCGCTTACTTTGTCTCCTGCTGATCTGGTCTGGGGCACGTTTGTCTGAGGTTTTAGCTCTGCGGCCAGAGCACGTATCTTTCACAGAGCGCATGGTTGTTTTTCGCTCACTCAAGAAACGAGGGCAGATTGTGCATCGTCACGTCCCTTTGCCTTTGGACGTGATCCATGAACTGTCCAAGCCCCACGCGCTCCCCCTGCCCTGGGCACGCACGCAAGCCTGGGCAGCGGTCAAGAACATCATGAAAGAGGCAAGAATACAGGGACCACAAGCTTGCCCTCGTGGGCTACGTCACAGCTTTGCCATCCATGCCGTCACAAGCGGCGTTCCCCTCCATCTCATCCAGCGCTGGCTTGGTCACACTCGCTTGGAAACAACAGCGATCTATTCCCAAGTCCTAGGCGCAGAGGAACGCTCAATCGCAGAGAGGATGTGGTAAGCAACCTTTAGATCCCGGCAAAAGGCAAGGAACGCGCCATCCGACTAGCTCACCAAACTTAGTTTTTCGATTTCTTGTCAGCACTTCCTGTCTTCATAGTCGAAGCAACAATCAACTGCATTCGAACGATAGACAGGATTGCAGCGAGGACCAAAACTATACCGTAATAAGTGAACAATAAACCAATTCCAGAAAACGTGTATTTACCCCACTCGACAATCAGAACAAAAATCTCGATTGAATATCCATGACAAGTGGCAAGTCGATCTAAGGCGTCTATCAAGCTCTCAAGCCTGGCAATCTGAAACGCACTAGCGATAAGTAAAGCGGCTACCTGCACAAATACCGCATGACCGATTGAAGCCGCGATAGTTGAGATAGGCGAATAGCCGTTTTCGTCGGCGCCCATAAGCTTCTTCAGCAAATCCGCATCAAGGATAGCAAAAATAATCGCAAAAGCCGCGATTGTGAAACCTGTCAGCGAAGGTAGAACACCTAAAGCTACTTCGCTCCATGAAGCATCGACTATTGATGAATAAGATAAACTTGACAGAATGAATGCGACCCAGAAGTACCACGAAGTCAAAACAGCAGTCGAACCGCCGTAGTGCCTATAGAGTTTTCGTAGGTTCTCGAACATTCTAAATAGCGACGACTATGTCGTCGCACGGCGCTGTTTGATTGCTTTGACCAGGCGGCCAGCCAGTTTTCTGAACATCGTCCGAGTGTCGACTTCATCTTTGTTGTATGTATCTACCACTTTCTCTGGCTTCTCCTTTGTCGTGTGGTCGACTTGCACACCATTCACTATGCTTTTCCCAGTTACTTCACCGTTCTCCGCCCCAACAATCGCTAGCTTCTTAGAACGGTCATTCGGTTTCAACCCCTTGTCATCTTTAGAACGTGTGATCTCGACATACTCTTCACCGTTCTGTTCGCTCAAACGATCTTCGATCCTAGCAGCCAAGTCCCCTGAGATATCATCTGGGTTAGGACGGCGAATGACAATCTTTAGCTCCTTGAGGTTCGGAAGGCCAATGATCCGCTCAACCTCCCCGTAGCTTTTAACAATATCGGCTTCGACACGCCCAAACTTGGATACGATTGAGCTGTGCCGCAACGCTGCCCCGAAATACTTCTCTACAGATCGAGCACTCAAACCCTTTGATTCAGAGTATGTTTCAAAGGCGAGAACATGTGCTTCTTCACTTAACTCAAAGTAAAACGCCGACAGGTTTGGTCGAAGATTATCTGGAATAGAAACTTCATCAACCTTACCCTGCTCAGCGGGTCCAAAATCTTCTAAGTCGAACCAAGAGCCATCGATATCAATTTCGGAGTACTTAGAGAATACACCAAGGCCACTTTCCTTGTGGAATTGGGTAATAGCAATAAAGCTGTCACCGTAGACCTTTATTGCAATTCTTGCCTCAAAGAGCTGTTCAATCAGACCCACATAGTCTCTAGGCTTATCCGCAGGAATGCGAAGATTTACAGCTGATACTTCGATCTTAGACGGGCGGGGCATAAATTGGCTCCTAGGTGTGCTTTTCAATAAGCAAGAGACTTACACACGAAAAAATGGAAAGCCAATATCTGCACTCTCCGAAAAGCCGATATCTGCACTCAGAATCGGCATTTCTCCCAAGCATTCGCGATGTCCTCAAAACACCACTCCCTCTTTCCCCCCGCACATATCGACTTTCGGCTTATGCAGCCCCCTAGCCCACTCGCGAGCTTGAACTTCTGGAACCAGGATTGCGAACGCGGCTTGCCATTGGAGCTCGTGGCTAGCCTGCGAATGTGCCACCCATTCGCCCATTCCTCTCGCGGCTTCTCCACCGATCCCCGATCAGCCAAGTAACCGCGTAAACGTTTCACCACGACTTCGTTTGGGTCCATGTGAAGTTCATCTCGAAACTCGTTGATGACCTCTCTCGCTGCATGCTGCGCTGTTTCTCTTAGAATGTGATCCAGCTCATGTTTCATGAGCACTACTGCAGGTTCCCCGATCAATTTTCCTTCTTTCATTATTCACAAAAAAAGCCGCCAGGAGGCGACAGGGAAAAGTAAGGCATAGTTGCCCCAGCCCGTCAAAACACTTCGGAGGATCTGCCTAAATCTGCATCAAAATGATGGATCGAGTTTGTACATGGTTTGTACATGAGAAAACCTTGACTGAGCGATTGCTTGGTAAGTGTTTGAAAAATATGGCGCGCCCGAGAGGATTCGAACCCATGACCTTCGGTTCCGTAGGCGGATTTGGAAGCACCCCGAGAAATCTAAACTCCGACTAACTTACTGTTATAATTTGATATTTCATAATTTTTCAAACCATTGCATTTGCATTTTTTTGGTTTTTCATGTACAAACTGAGTACATGGGCTGTACATGAAAACAATGAAAAACACTCTATTTTGGCAAAAGCATATTTAACCGACCAGCTTGTAAGATCAGCAAGTTGTGCAACAGGAAAATCTCAGGAAATCATCTGCGATTGCCCTTCTGACCTCGACGGAAAAATCCGAAATGGCTCTATCGCGGGCTTGGGGCTGCGCGTAACAGCACAAGGAGCCAAGTCATTCGTTCACACCTTCCGGTATAATGGAAAGTTCAAGCGCCATGTAATCGGAACACCGGCAAACCTGAATGTGGCATCAGCCAGATTGAAAGTTCAGCAACGCAGTTTAGAGATTGAGCAAGGCATCGATCCGTCCGCGCACCAACAAGTCGATTTTCGGAAGAAACACGGTAAGACTTTGGGCGAGATCATCGACGCCTATGTTGAGCAAAGACTGTCTGAGACGAGCCAGAAAAACCAAGACGAGTTCGCTAGCCTGGTTGCGCCTTGGACACGGGTTCCCCCGAAAAACCCACACCGTGGCGGCACTCGCAAAAAACGCGTTACCTTCGGCGATAAGCTACAAGACGAACTGGTAGACAATATCAAGCCCAGTGATATTGCACCATTCATCGCAGCCATCAGTTCGAACCATGTCGCGAACAAAACCCTCAGGCACCTCAAGTCCCTATTTAACTGGGCGATACGGATGCAGATTATTGACATGCGCAATCCCTGCGACCCGTTCAGAATGCGGAAGATCGTCAAACAACGACGTGACTACACCCCGGACCAAGTTCGAGAAATTGCCAAGCTAGTCTTCAATCCTCCGATGCCACGAGTTGTGAACCTCTCCGGCTTGAAGGGAGAGGAGAAGCGACTGGCGGCTTTGGAGGCGGGCCGCGCTACAGTTGAACATGAGCAAATGCTAGAGTTCTGCGCCTTCATGGGCATTCTATTCCTGACAATGGCACGACCGGCTGAATTGAAGAATGCGAGGTTTGATCACTTCGACCTGGACCGGCTCATTTGGCACAAGCACAACACAAAAGGGATCAAGCTATCTCGGGCAACCTATGAGTACGCTTTCCGTTCTGTGCCTATTCATCCGAAGGTCGCAGACCTCGTGAGATCTCAGCGTATCCGCTGGCAGGAAAGCAACCTACTTTTCCCGAACCATTCGGACCAGACGCAGCCACGCGACAACTTCAAAAGGGGCTTGAAACGATTCAAAGAGCTGGAAGGCATCCCAAGCTACTTTCAGCTCTATGACCTCAAGAGGATGGCAATCTCCATGATGATCTCCGGGGCTGGAGTGCGGCGTGACGCGGTTTCTCACCTAGCAGACCACCGGGGAAACATTGAGACAACCCTCCTCTACGACCTGGGCATGGTCGATCCACTACGACCAGTAACAGAAAGGCTTGGGCAGATCCTAGGCGTAGAATGACCGGAGCCAAAGCTTGCCTCCAACCAGTCCTACTTACTCTGATTTCCGCCAAACACCTTGCAGGGTACAGTTAAACCCGCTTTTCAAGTAAATGCCCGCTTTGTGGTAATCGACCAGGCAAGCGTTTGAATTGATGTTGAAACTTATCTGGCCGCTATCGTGCAGCAACCAGTTTAGATCTCCTCGGTTTCGCTGACCGGAATTGTCAAAGAAGACAAACCTCTCAGCCCTGCCCGCAATGGTTCCCACAGGCTCAGTAGTAAACACCATCTTGGTGTTCCCGCCGTTGTGCCATCTCCAACTCCCGAGAAGGAGAGCGCGCAAATTGGTGAAGCTGCTTCTTTGACATTGCTCAATCTCTCTCACAAACGGGGACAAAGGAATTGTGTAGTCACGCCCAAGGCCGACAATTGCGAGGTTGGTGTGGTGTTTCATCTCACTGAGCGCATAAAGTGAAATCGGGAAACCCACTCCATTCGATATCTGCTCTGCCTCAGCCGGAACCACCGTAGGCCTACGCCCACCACGATTGAACAGCTCAAACGCAAACCTATCCCCAGGCTGTACATCTCGACCAAAAACACTTCTCAAAACCGACCCGGGTTCAAGATAGACCTCAGGAAATGCTCGGTCGCAACGGATGCTCACGGGTAGCTGACCGTCAAATCTAATAAAGGTGCCTGAACGGGGATTAGCATAGGCACCGGAAGGAGAGTTCCCCGCACCAGTCGATGTCGTTCTTACAGCTTCCGGCTCCGGCGGGCGAACCAAGTTGCAACCTGATAGAGCTCTCGATGAACCACTCAGAGAAAACACGGCTTCATGTACGCCATCAGTAACGACAAGCGAAGAGCCAGCGCTTAGCTTTTCAAGGAGGTATTCCGTAACTGGAAAATCGATCACCCCATCATACTTATCCGAACGCAACCCAACTATCACAAGCACTTCACCGCGCCTATCCAAAACCGTGAAGTTCAGGGGTTCGCTCATTGAAAACTGGGAAATATCACGCTGATCCTTTGAGGTAATTCTCCCCAAGGCGGTTCCGTCGCAATGGACTTTGATCTGCACCCCATCTCGATTGGAGACACTGGGATCTCCATCAACATTCCACCATTTATCAAGGTCAGGCTCTATCGTATTGATATCCAAGTATGGGCACCCCGCCCGCACGGCCTTCAGTGCAAGATCTGCGGCACTTGTTCTTTTTGCTTCGTGCCAGCACCCCGCCCGCATGTCATGGACTAACGTGCCGTCCTGACCAGCATAGGCGCACTTGCTTTCAGTCTGATCCAACCATTCTCTTTGAGCCAATAGGATCGGCCCAAACTCATCTTCTGGAAGGGTATCGCGCAAACACTGATAAGCCGAGTTCAACACCCTATCGTGCCGTTCGGTTTCATCAATGACGCAGGCACGAAACTCTGCTGCGGCACCATTCGCTTCCGCGTCTTCCTTGCAGGCCTCGTACTCATCTGAAGGCTGCCCGAAGTACTTTGAAATGTTGAATTCGGGAAGAGGCTCAAAAAGTGGAGCACCGGAGATTTCCTCCCAAGCTTTAGCAGCTTCCCCATTTTCTTCTGCAAGCACAAAGTCACGAAAGCGCCGCCACTGATCCTTTCTGCCAGTATCGCAAAAAGAAACGCCGTCGAATGTTTCGGCACCCGCAAGCCAACGGTCTAGATCTTCGCGCTGAATTTCATCACATCTTCGAAGGTCCCGCCTAAAGTGGTACTCTTCATATTCCGCTTCTGTATCAGGAAGAAGGTCTCGGCACTTTTGTGGGGTGAGAGGGCCGTTCTTTAGGAAATTAAGAAGACTACGCATTGTCTTGAACTGCTTGCTGACTCCGTTGTTCGCCAATCCAGAAAGCTTCGTCGCTCCAGAAACTTGCAAAAAAGTCACAGCTGGTGAGAGGATAATGCACGCACTGACAAAATGTTCTGGCGGCTCGTAACTCTGAGCATTGACACTTTTTGGTGAAAAAACAGAAAGTTGCGCAATGATTGAAATCATCACCGTTCTTGCAATAGGGTTTGCCATAATATTTTGTACCTACCTGTATTTGAACTTTGAGTACTTCGTCCCAGGCCTGCCTAAAGATGATGAGCCATCTTCTGCGAAGGTCCTATGGCACGGCTTCTTGATCTCATGCTTAGTAACCGCTCTTCTTGCAGCTTTTCTGCTAGTGATTTGGGTCAAGGATTTTCTCATTCTCAAAGTTGTTGGAAGCCTCTAGGAGCACCGAACTGGCTCCGTTCCCAAATTGTTGGAACATGAAACAAGCAGCCCTAGATTTGCTCATTTTGTTCCAGCATGTAAATTGCACTTTCCGTCGCGGATGGGAACTCTCCGAAGCCCTAGCAACTCATTGAGTTCAGCCTCAAACATCTCCACAGCTTTCTCCATCTCTTCCAAATACGAATGCCGATTATAAACCGCCGCCACGCCGGAGATTGTCCCGCTGGCGTGATTGAGGAGCTTCTCGGTGACGTGGATCGGCGTTCCAATCCGCGCATGAATTGTAGAGAATGTGCGCCTCAGATCGTGCAGCGTAAAATGGTCGATCTCAGTAGCTTTCAGCAAAGAGCGTTGCGCCCGAGACCAGCCGTTGAACGGGGCATCATTGAACGGGGTGCCAAATACAAAGGTGCTCCCCCCTTCAATGCTATGCAGCAGCTCAAGGGCCATGCTCCCAAGGGGCACAACATGCTCTCGTTTGTTCTTGGTACGCTCAGGCGGCAGTACCAATTGGTCATCATCAATTTCAGACCAACGCAGGTTTGCGATCTCCCCCTTTCGTTGCCCAGTCAAAACCAACAACGTCACAATGTCATTGAACCGGCCACGGTTCGCCATTGTGTAAGTCAGCAGGGTTTTCAACTCATCGTCTGAGAGAACCCGCTCACGCGGCGCTTGCCGGTGAGGTCGCTTGAGCGCTGCCAGTGGATTGCTGGTGATGTACTGCCGCCGCACCGCCCAATTGAAGAACACTTTGAAGGTGGTGAAAGCATAGTTCTGGCTGGAGGGGCTTTGGGTGTACTTCTCGATGGCGCGGATCACTTGCCCTTGCGTGACATCGCCAATCGCTCCCTTGAAGGTGATGTGCCCCAAATAGAGCTCATACCCTTTGAGGGTGTTTCCACGAAGGCGCTGGCGGCAATCGGCAAGATAAGCATCCCTGACCTTCAAATAGTCGTGGCTCACCGACGCGGACACATCTTCTTCATTCGCGAGCAACTGGCGCGCCAGCTTACGAGCATCCGCAAGTGAGAGATCGGGGTATCGCCCTAGCGTCTTTCGTTTGCGCCTTTTGGCACCGCCCAGGTAGACAAAGAATGACTTCCTTTTGGGCGAACAGCGCATCCCAAAATTCGGCATCTGTGTATCGAAGCAATCCACCTGCCCAGAGGCAGGATGGGCCATTTTCTTGACGGCAAGTTCGGTGAGCTTGGTTTTCATTTTAGGTACACTTTAGGTACAGGATTCGAGAGTTACTGGGCGGATTTCAGTGTGATGCTATGTTCAGCCAAATTCTGATTTATGTTATATTTCATAGGCTTTTAGAGCACCTATGTCCACCCATGAGAAACCAGGACATACAACTGTTAATCAATTGGTCGTAGGTTCGATCCCTACCGCCGGAGCCAAAAGTTTCAAGGGCTTAGAGAGAAATCTCTAGGCCCTTTTACTTTCTTAGTCTCTTTTTAGTCTCCTAAATCACAGTGTTTTGAAGTGATTTTCTATGTTCAGCTACGAGCAGAACACTCATCCCAAACAGCCGGAAAAGGTCTGTCACTGACCTTTTCGGGGGATCAGATTGAGTTCCAGGTTTGAGATGCCCCAATGTGCCCTGAAGCCCTGTGAGTCGCGCAGCACTTTGTAAGCGCGTTTCTTCTGCGCTGTGCTGGATAACGAACTGTCAGATCTTGAGGCTGGACTCGTGCGTTCGCACTCCATTGCGTAGAAGCGATAGCCCTTCTGCCCGTCCCGATCATGTTCAATCCCATAAAGCGCATCAGGAATGATGTGCGTGCTGCGTCCGCCTAGGATCACCGGCACGGCAAGCGGGTTCTTGGCTTTCCGAGTCGCATCAGGCGCACGAGCCAAGATTTCATCTACGGGCACGAAGCGTTGGCCCTCGGTCGCTTGTGCTGACAGTTCGATTTCCAGCAGCTCTTCAATGATCATCATCGTGTGCAGAAACTGCGGACTATAAGACTCGCGCGAGCGGCGGGAGAAGGTCACAGCACGAGGCGAGAGCGCGCCAAGCGCCTCCAAGTACCCTATCCCCTTAGCCGTGATCTCATAGAGCATCGGTGTCGCCCTAGCGTCGAACAATGGCGCTTGAATCTGGGGCCGATTGAGATAGCCAGTTTCATGAAAGAGATCACCCAACCGCTCGACAAAACGTTTCTCTGATTTGGGCTGAAAGATCCGCATCAAGTGATCCTGGCGCAGGTAGCGATACCGATAGAGCCAGCCCAAAATCTCCTGATCACGAGGCGTCAGACTCAGACGCTTACCGCGCGGGCTGCGTTCAAATCGGTTGCGCCGCCCCAGACTGTCCTTTGCTACAGCCATGGCATCGGCTCGCCATTATCCTGCGGCGGATCGGCTTCAGGTTCATCGCCTGGCCTCTCTGCGGCCTCCTGCGCTCCCTCCCGCAACTTGGAGTGATGCACGGCATAGCGGGCGCGCATTTCACTCAGCAAAGCCGCGTAGTCAGCATCACTCATACGAGAGCTGTTCTCCATCAACCCCGGCACAATGCTGATCGACAGGGCACGTTTGGTTTGCCCCTTGATGAATGCCGCAAAGTTGAGCTTTTCCTGTTCTGTGATGAACGCGGCATCACAACGTAGATCGTTCGACAGAGCGCGAGCGTCTTTAGCCGACACCCCACCAGCAAACTTGACCGCAGTGTTGGCAGAGATAGCGTCCTGCAAGCGAGGCTCAAGCTGGCCCAAGAATTGATGCGCCAGCACCATACCGACATTGTACTTGCGTGAGCCGCCCCATCTGACTGGTCCAGGTTGATAGTTAGTGCATGATCGGCCTGTGTTCCATCGGGATGATGGTTTCGGGTGCCGGTGGGCGATAGCCCAATGCACTGTGAGGTCGTTTTGTGTTGTAGTGTTTCCTCCATTCTTCGATCAGGATCTGGGCTTCATGCAGGGTATAGAAGATCTCCCCGTTGAGCAGTTCGTCCCGGAACCGGCCATTGAAGCTTTCACAATATCCGTTCTCCCATGGGCTTCCCGGTTCGATGTAGGCAGTTTGAGAGCCGACGGCTGCGATCCAATCCCGAACCGCTTGTGCAACAAACTCGGGGCCATTGTCGGAACGTATGAAGGCTGGAGGGCCACGTAGGATGAACAGGTCGGTCAAAGCGTCAATCACATCTGTCGAGTTCAGTTTGCGCTCCACCTTAATCGCCAGACATTCGCGGCTGTGCTCATCAATGATGTTCAGCGTCCGGAAGACCTTGCCGTCATCTGTCCGGCAGTGAACGAAATCATAGGACCAGACGTGGTTGCGGTGCTCCGGCCGGAGCCGGATGCATGATCCGTCATTCAGCCAGAGCCGCCCTTTCTTTGGTTGTTTTAGTGGAACCTTCAGCCCCTCTCGCCGCCATAGCCGTTCGACACGACCATCACTAACCCATTGCCCGGCAGGCGCATGCGCAGCATGCTGCCGAGAGGGGGCCAGCCTGCCTCTCTGAGCAAGGCCGCGACCCGACGATAGCCGTATCGACCATACTGCCTGGCCAACTCAATCATGTCGGCCACCAACCGATCCTCATCGGCTCGGCCTCTCGGGGCATGCCTCTGCGTCGAACGATGTTGCCCCAGTACCCGGCAAGCTCGGCGTTCAGACACTTTGAACTGGCCGCATACATGATTGATACAAGCGCGACGACGAGCGGGGCTTAGGGGCTCCGCCCGTTCAGGGCTGAAACGGTCTGATGACCGTTTCCGGGACGCCCCTCACTCCCTTCGCAGCTTCCTTCAGGATCAGCTTGTCCAAGGTCAGATCCGACACAGCCCGCCTCAGTCGATCATTCTCCTTCTGAAGCCGCTTCAGTTCCTTCAATTGATCCACGCCCCTCTCGGCAGATTGCTCCGCAATCACCTGCCGGCAACGCATTCCGCCGTATTGCTTGCGCCACCGGTAATAGGTCTGTTCAACAACACCGATCTGTCTGATTGCATCCAGACGGGGCATGCCTTGCCCCATCAGCACCTCAACCTGCCGTAACTTCGAGACAATCTCTTCGGGCTTCGGTCGCTTGTTTGCCATTCTTGGTCCTCCGTTTCCTAAACATAGCGGTGGACCAGTTCAGTTGGGGAGGCTCAGTAGCGGTTGGATCCGCAAGGACGCCTGTCCTTTTTCGTGTCCGGTTGCAGCCTCAAGGGCACCTATGTCTGTGTGTGATACCCGAAATCCCAGGTAGAGATGGCGGGGTTGCTCCTCGGACGCCCCATCTGCCTGCATGACGAGTTGAACCATCGGATCGGGCTCTCGGGATATTTGCTACGCAAATACCCTGCCGGGCAAAGCTCAGCGCCTGCACATGTCCGCCGTCTTCTCGCCAGCTTCCCGCTCCTCGATCATTTGAATGACCTGTTCGACGATGACTCTCGTCTTCATTGGCCCGTCCTTCAGTTGACCGGACCCTACACAGTCGCGCGCGCCGTGCCCTGCCCGCCCGTGATCTGTTCTGCCAGCTCGCGATAATGCCCCCGCATCGGATCGGACTTGCGCCAGACCATGCCGACGCGGCGGGCAGGCGCGGGGCCGTTGAAACGCGCGACCGACACGCGGGCTGCACGTGTTTCGGCGTCGACCGCCATCTCCGGGATCAATGTGACACCGAACCCTGCTTCGACCATCCGCACCAGTGTGGTCAGCGAGCTTCCGTCCAGGGTCTTCTGCCGCACGCCGGTGGAGGCGCTGATGCCGCAGAAGGAGAGCGCCTGGTCGCGGAAACAGTGACCTTCCTCCAGCAGCAAAAGCCGCCGTTCCGACAGGCTGGCCGGGTCCGGCACCGGCAGGCTGTCTTCGCCCTCGGGCCGGATCAGCACGAAGCGTTCGTCGAACAGGTCGGCCTCCTCCAGGTTGGGCTCGGACACCGGCAGGGCCAGGATCGCCAGGTCGAGCCGCCCCTGCCCCAGCTCCGCCAGCAGGGTCGAGGTCATGGTCTCGCGCATGCGGATGTCCAGCTCCGGGTGGCTACGGGCCAGGTCGCCCAGCAGCCCGGGCAGCAGGTAGGGCGCGATGGTGGGAATGACCCCGATGCGCAAGGCCCCCGACAGCCGCCCCTGCGCCGCGCGGGCCAGGTTTTCCAGCTCGTCCACCGATTGCAGGATACCCTCGGCCCGTTCGAGCAACTCCGCCCCCAGCCCAGTCAACCGCACGGCGCGCGGTTCGCGTTCAAAAAGCGTGCAACCCAGCCGCTCTTCCAGCTCCTTGATCTGCACCGACAGCGCCGGTTGTGACACCGCCGAGGCCTCGGCCGCCTGACCGAAATGCCCGTGCTGCGCCACCGCCTTGAAATAACGCAACTGTCTGAGAGTAATATTTGCCATAGGAAATCCTTATCATCCCCATCCGAAGATGCAATTTCCTTTTATCAAAATCACCGCCTAACCTGAGGGCAGTGAATTTGACCTCTGGAGGATAGCCAAATGGATGGAAACAACGTGGGCAAATGCCCGGTCGCGCACGGGGCGACCAATGTCAGCATGCGCTCGAACGACGATTGGTGGCCCAATCGCCTGAACCTGCGCATCCTTCACCAAAACTCGGCCAAGTCGGACCCGATGGGCGGAGATTTCAATTATGCCGAGGCGTTCAAATCCCTCGACCTGAAGGCGCTGAAGGCGGACCTGACCGCGCTGATGACCGACAGCCAGGACTGGTGGCCTGCCGATTACGGCCACTATGGCGGGCTGTTCATCCGCATGACCTGGCATGCCGCCGGCACCTATCGCACCGCAGATGGGCGCGGTGGTGGTGGCACCGGGCAGCAGCGGTTCGCGCCGCTGAACTCCTGGCCGGACAATGGCAACCTGGACAAGGCGCGGCGCCTGCTCTGGCCGGTGAAACAGAAATACGGCAATGCGATTTCCTGGGCCGACCTGCTGATCCTCGCGGGCAATGTCGCGATCGAAAGCATGGGGGGGCGCACCTTCGGCTTCGGCGGCGGGCGTGCAGATGTCTGGGAGCCCGAGGAAGACACCTATTGGGGGGCCGAGGCGGAGTGGCTGCAGGCCAGCGGAGGTGAAAACAGCCGTTACTCCGGCGAACGTGACCTGGAAAACCCGCTGGCTGCCGTGCAGATGGGGCTGATCTATGTGAACCCCGAGGGGCCGGACGGCGACCCGAATATCCTCGCCTCGGGCCGTGATATTCGCGACACGTTCGGTCGCATGGGCATGAATGACGAGGAAACCGTGGCACTGGTCGCGGGTGGTCACACCTTCGGCAAGGCGCATGGCGCAGGCGACCCCGCGCTGGTGGGTGCCGAACCGGAAGCGGCCCCCATCGAACAGATGGGTCTGGGCTGGATCAATGAACATGGCTCCGGCCATGGCGACGACACCACCACCTCGGGCATCGAAGGGGCCTGGACCGCGAACCCAACCCAATGGGACAACGGTTATTTCGACCTCTTGTTCGGTTATGACTGGAACCTGACCAAGTCGCCCGCCGGGGCCTGGATCTGGGAGCCCGTCGGCGTAACGGATGAGGACAAGGCGCCGATGGCCCACGACCCCGCGCGCAAGGTGCCGACCATGATGACCACCGCCGACATGGCGATGCGCATGGACCCGATCTATGGCCCGATTTCCAAGCGGTTTCACGAAAACCCGGATGAGTTCGCCGAAGCCTTTGCCCGCGCCTGGTTCAAGCTGACCCACCGCGACATGGGCCCGCGTGCCCGCTATCTGGGCGCCGAGGTGCCCAGCGAGGAACTGGTCTGGCAAGATCCGATCCCGGCGTCCGAGACGGACCTGTCCGACGCGGACGTGGCCGCCCTGAAACGCGCCGTTCTGGCCTCGGGCCTGTCGGTGTCCGACCTGGTCAAGACCGCCTGGGCCTCGGCCTCGACCTATCGTGGTTCGGACCATCGCGGCGGCGCCAACGGGGCCCGCATCCGGCTGGAGCCGATGCGTGGCTGGGCGGTGAACGAGCCTGAAGAGCTGGCTCGCGTGCTGTCGACGCTGGACGCGATCCGCGCCGATTTCGCCAAACCGGTGTCCATGGCCGACCTGATCGTGCTGGCGGGTGCCGCAGCGGTCGAAAGCGCCGCCGAGGCGGGCGGTCACGCGGTCAGCGTGCCGGTCAGCCAGGGACGCGGTGACGCCACCGACGCCCAGACCGATCCCGAAGGTATGGCGGTGCTGGAGCCCGAGGCGGACGGGTTCCGCAACTGGCAACGCACCGAGTTCACCATTTCGCCGGAAGAGATGCTTCTGGACCGCGCCCAACTCTTGGGCCTGACCGCACCTGAGATGACTGTTCTGGTCGCCGGTCTGCGGGTTCTGGGCGCCAACCACGGCGGCAGCCCCCATGGGGTCTTTACCGACCGTGTCGGCACACTCTCGACCGATTTCTTCACCAATCTGCTCGACATGGGCACGGCGTGGAGTGACGGTGGCGACGGCATCTATGAAGGGCGCGACCGGGCCAGCGGCGCGGTGAAATGGACCGCCACGCGGGTGGACCTGGTGTTCGGCTCGAATTCGCAACTGCGTGCCCTGGCTGAAGTCTATGGCCAGGCGGATGGCGGCGCCAAGTTCGCCGCCGATTTCGCCGCCGCCTGGACCAAGGTGATGGAAGCAGATCGCTTCGACCTCTGACAGCAACGGCGCCGGGCGGTGGTAGGCCCGCCCGGCGCTCCTCTTTCATCTTTCCACAAATTCCTGGGGTGAGGCCGTCAGGCCGAGGCAAGCGGGCACATTCAGGTGCCCGCGTCGGCTGTCAGCGGTTTCAGAGAAACCGCGTGAGGCGGCAAAGCCCCCGCCGAGCCGAAGGCGAGGCCCCCCTTTGCAAAATTCTTCGAAGAATTTTCACCTGCGCGTTGGACGAGGGGCCTTTGCCCCGGGTGGGCGGTGGCCGCACGCTACGCGCGCGGCGGGCACACATCCAAACCGGCCCCTACCCCTCTGAGGTATAATCCGCCGACGCCTTGCCCCGGTACTTCGCCGTCAGCTCCTCGGGCACTTCCGACCCATCGAACAGGAACGGCAGAATGCCCTTACGCCCCGACTTGCCGCGCATGCCCTTGATCTCCTCCTCCGACCGCGTCACCCGCTGCGACAGGCGCCGACCCCAGCGCGCGAGGTGCTCATAAAGCCGGTCGATCTCGGCCTGGTGGGCGTCGCCCTTGGCCAGGTCGTGGAACTCCTCGGGGTCCGTTTCCAGATCAAACAGCATCGGGCGGAAGCCGCCTTCGAAATGGATCATCTTGAACCGCCCGTCAAAGACCATGAACAGGCGCGCGTCGCGGGGTTCCAGGCCCAGCGCCTCGCAATGGCCGGTGGCGGAATAGTCGTATTCGCTGATCGCCACCTCGCGCCACGCGGGTGCCTCGCTCCCTTGTTCTCTGTGCAGCCACGGCATCAGAGAACGCCCCTCGATGATGTGATCCGGCACCGTGCCGCCCGCCGCCTCGACAAAGGTCGCGGCCAGGTCGATCGCCTCCACCAGCGCGTCGCAGGTGGTGCCACGGGTGGCATCGGCCGCGACGCGCGGATCGTAGATGATCAGCGGGATCTTCACCGAGGGATCATGGAACAGCTCCTTTTCCCCCAGCCAGTGATCGCCCAGGTAATCGCCGTGATCCGAGGTCAGAACGATCATCGTATCGTCCATCCGGCCGGTGGCCTCCAGGTGATCCAGCAACACCCCCAGCTGGTCATCGCATTGCTTGATCAGCCCCATATAGGCCGGGATCACCTTCTGGCGCACCTCGTCGCGCTGGAACGCCTTGCCGATGCGGCCCTGCTGATAGGCGCCCAGCACCGGGTGCGGGTTGTCCAGCTCGGCTTCATGGCGCGTGGGCGCGGGCACGTGGTTCGGCCCGTACATGGCGTGATAGGGGGCGGGCACGATATAGGGCCAGTGCGGTTTGATGTAGCTGACATGGGCGCACCAGGGGTGATCTGCCTGTTCGATGAAATCGATCGTGCGCTGGGTCAGCCAGGGGGTTTCGGAGTCCTCCTCGCGAATGTTCGCGGGCTTGTCAGCGTGTTTGAACATCCAGCCCGAGGCGATGTCCCCTTCTTCATCCACCCCGGCATTCGCGAAGTCCGACCATGGGTTCTCGGACGGATATCCCTTTGATTTCAAATATTCATTATAGGGTGAGCGTTTGGCATCATAGAACCCGTCCGGCCCCTCGCCCCACAGCCCGTCATCGCGGATCCAGGCGTCGAACCCGCATTCCGCCTGGCGCGCGCCGATGATGCTGTCGGGCGACAGACCCAGCCGTTCCATGCCCTCCTCATCCGCCACCATATGGGTCTTGCCAATGAGGTGGCAGCCCATGCCCAGCTTGCGCAGGTGGTCGCCGATGGTCTGCTCGCCCACCCGCAGCGGAAAGCCGTTCCACTGCGCCCCATGGCTGGCACAATACCGCCCCGTATAGAAGCTCATCCGGCTGGCGCCACAAATCGGCGACTGTACGTAAGCCTGCGTGAATCGCACCCCCTTGGCCGCCACCCGGTCGAAGTTCGGCGTGTGCAGATGCGGATGCCCGGCGCAGGAGAGGTAATCGAACCTCAATTGGTCATACATGATGAACAGGATGTTCATGACAGCCCCTCCCCGGCTCTGATTCTTCCCGTGATATTGGCCCGAACATCGCGCCCGCGCCAACCAGGATCGTATCAACTGAAACGTTCCACCGTTCAAACTGCGACAAAATCAGCGCTTATCTGATTTTTTCTGTCAGGATTTGAAAATTCAGGCTATCCCCACCCTCAGCCAATCAGAATCATGTTCCGAGACCACGCCAACCATGCGACAGACCCGCGTCCTTCTTCCCGCTACCATTGCTCTTCTGGCCCTCCCGGCCTCTTTCGCCTACGCCGCCAACGCCGAGGAACTGCGGGACGTGCACCTCGATACCCTGCCCCGCACCGCCGAAGAGGCCGCGCGCATTGCCACCGTCACCGCCCCGCCCACGGATTTCAGCGTCCCGCAAACCTTTGAAGCGCTGTCCGCAGGCAAGGGCACCATTACCGCACGCGAGCCCGGGCAGTCCTTCAAGCTGCCCCAGGCCAATATCGGTGACCTGGCGCTGGACTTCACCCTGGGCGAGGCGATGTTCGACAAGCTCTGGGTCTCGTCGCCCAGCTCGACCAAGGCCTCGGACGGGCTCGGGCCGCTTTACAACACCCGCGCCTGCCGGGTCTGCCACGCGGGCGGCGGGCGCGGCCACGCACCGGACAGTCCCGAGGATGACGCGCAGAGCATGGTGCTGCGCCTCACCCTGCCTGATGGCAGCCCGGACCCGACCTATGGCGGACAGCTGCAGGATTTCTCGATCTCCGGCCACGTTGCCGAAGGGCGCGTGCGCGTCGATTGGGAGGAATTCGAGGTGCCGCTGGAGGGCGAGGCCCCCGCACGCCTGCGCCGCCCGACCTGGTCGGTCGTGGACACGACCTTCGGCCCGACCCATCCCGACATGGCCGTCAGCCCGCGCATTGCCCCGCAGATGATCGGCCTGGGGCTGCTGGAAGCGATCCCCGCCGCCGACATCCTGGCGGGCGCCGACCCCGAGGATGCGGATGGTGACGGCATCTCGGGCCGCGCAAGCGTGGTCTGGTCGGTGGAATACGGCCAGCCGATGCTGGGCCGTTTCGGCCTGAAAGCCGCCACCCCCACCGTGCGCGAGCAAAGCGCCGCCGCCTTTTCCGGCGACATCGGCCTGTCGACCCCGCTCTTCCCCGCCGCCTGGGGTGATTGCACCGAGGCGCAGGCGGGCTGCCGCACCGACACCCATGGCGACGGTGACGTGCGGGTGTTCGAGGTGGATGACGTGGGCCTCGACCTGACCACGCTCTACGGCCGCAACCTGGGCGTGCCTGCCCGGCGCGACGTGGGTGACCCCGAAGTGCTGCGCGGCAAGGAAATGTTCCACGCCGCTGGCTGTGCCGCCTGCCACCGCCCCGCCTATGTCACCCATCGCCTGACCGATCAGCCGCAGCAGAGCTTCCAGTTGATCTGGCCCTATACGGACATGCTGCTCCATGACATGGGGCCAGACCTGGCGGATGCCGGTCCCGATGGGACAGAATGGCGCACCCCGCCGCTCTGGGGGATCGGCTTGACGGAAGAGGTCTCGGGCCATACCCAGTTCCTGCACGATGGCCGCGCGCGGTCGCTGTTGGAAGCGGTGTTGTGGCACGGGGGCGAGGCGCAAGCAGCCCGCGATACTGTCACGCAGATGGCCGCGCCCGACCGTGCTGCCCTGATCCGTTTCCTGGAGTCGCTGTAATGCGCGTTCTGTCCCACCTTGCCCGCACAACCGCCGCCCTGGCCCTGATCTTCGGCACGGCCGCCCAGGCACAAGAGGCTGGAATGCGTGTCGACACCGTGCTCGACAGCCATGTGCTGCCCCGCTTCACGGCCCTGGCCGAGGCGACCGAGACCCTGAAAACCACCGCCGCCGACAGCTGCACCCCTGACGGCCCCGCAGGCCCCGCACTGGAACAGGCCTTCCACGCCGCCTTCGACGCCTGGATCGGCGCCAGCCACCTGCGTTTCGGCCCGACTGAGGCCGAGGACCGCGCCCATGCCATGGCCTTCTGGCCCGACACCAAGGGCTTTACCAAGAAGGCGCTGAATCGGTTGATCGGGGCCGAGAGCGACATCGTCGTCGCCCCGGAGCGTTTCGCTGACAGCTCCATCGCCGGGCGCGGGCTCTTTGCGCTGGAATACCTGCTGTTTGACGAAAACATGCGCACCAACGGCCCTGCCCAGTACCGCTGCGCCCTCGCCACCGCCATTGCGACGGACCTTGACCGCAATGCCGACGCGATCCTGGCCGATTGGCGGGACAGCTACGCCGACCAGATGCGTACCCCTGGCGAGGACACCCCGTTTCGCAGCGATGAAGAAGCGCTGCAGGTGCTTTACCAATCCCTGTTGACCGGGTTGCAATTCAGCGCCGACACCCGCCTGGGCCGCCCCCTGGGCACGTTCGACCGCCCCCGCCCGCGCCGGGCCGAGGCCTGGCGGTCCCAGCGTTCGCTTGCCAACCTTACCGCCTCGCTGGCAGCCCTCGAAGAGCTCTCGGCCCTGCTGGCCAAGGGCCATGACGAAGTCGCCGGTAAGCTGACCGATGATTTCACCCGTCTTGGGGACATGACCGATGCGCTGGAGGATCCCACCTTTGCCGGTGTCGCCGACCCGATGACCCGTTTCCGCATCGAGGCGATCCAGACCGCCATCAACGCGATCCGCGAGACCGTGACCTGGCAGCTGGGCAATGCGCTTGGCGTGCAGGAAGGGTTCAACGCGCTGGACGGAGACTAATCATGCCATCACGCCGCCATTTCCTCGCCGGTCTCGCCGCCTCCGCTGGCCTCGCCACGACCGGAACCTGGGCCGCAGCCGGGGCACCCGATTTCCTGTCGGCGGCGCGGTTTCCCGATGGTAGCTACCAACTGGCAGGGCTGACACGGACAGGAGAGATCCTCTTCACCCTGCCCCTGCCCGACCGCGGCCATGCCGCCGCCGCGCACCCGCGCCGTGCCGAGGCCGTCGCCTTCGCCCGCCGCCCCGGCGACTTCGCCCTGGTGATCGACTGCATCACCGGCCAGGACCGCGCGCGGCTGACTGCGCCTCAGGGGCGGCATTTCTACGGCCACGGCGTCTTTACCCACGACGGCGCGCGACTCTACACCACCGAAAACGACTATGAGGCCGGGGAGGGCGTGATCGGCGTCTGGGACGCTCAGACCCTCGCGCGCCTGGGCGAATTCCCCTCCGGCGGCGTGGGCCCCCATGACATGGTGCTTCTCCCGGACGGGCAGACCCTGGTGGTGGCCAATGGCGGGATCGAGACCCACCCCAGCTCCGGCCGGGCCAAGCTGAACATCCCGGTGATGGAACCGAACCTTTCCTATCTGAGCCTGGATGGCACCCTGATCGAACGCATGGAGCTGGACCGGGAGCTGCACAAGAACTCGATCCGCCACCTGGCCGTGGGCGCAGACGGCACCGTCGCCTTTGCCATGCAATGGCAGGGCGGCGACGAGGTCGTGCCGCTGCTGGGTCTTCACGCCAAGGACAATGCCCCCAGCTTGCTCACCCCGCCCGCGGACCAACTGCGCCGGATGAACGGCTACGCTGGCAGCGTGGCCCTATCCGGCGATGGGAAACAGGTGGCGATCACCTCCCCGCGTGGTGGGCTGATGCAGATCCACGACCTGACCACCGGCGCCCTGCTGGCGATGCCCGAGCAGCCGGATGTCTGCGGCATCGGCACGCTCGCCGACGGGTTCCTCTTCACCACCGGCGAAGGGGTAGTGGGCCATGCCGATGGCGACACGGTTACCGAACTTGCACACCACGATTGTCAGTTTGACAACCACCTGGTGCGGCTGACCTGACACCGGCCGGACGCGGCAGTTCTCTTTTCCTTGCCTCACATACCTTGGAGTAAGCTCGTTTACCCAGGACACGCGAGCCTCCCTGGGGGCCGCGCGTGCCGGGCGTTCCAAAAAACGGCAAGGTGCAAACGAAAGACGCCGGACTTTCGCCCGGCGTCTCCAATTCTCACAACGGCCCGAGGTTTACTCGAACACGGCACCCGGGTTGTCCAGGCTGTCGGAGCCTTCGACCTCGATCGGGTCGATCCCGACCACGGCGATGGCGCGTTCAATCGATTTGGTCTGGTCGACCAGCTTGTCGATGGCGTTCTGAATGAGCGCGCCACCGGCGGCATCGGCACCCAGCATCTGGTCGTAGGAGGTGCCGGCCTCGGCCGCAGTGCGGATATCACCCAGGGCAATCATCGTCTCGTTCAGGTCGCCCAGCAGCTCGCCGGCAACTGCAGCGTCCTTGGCCGAGACCAGGTCATGCAGCGAGGGGCCCGACACGACCGAACCGTCGATGCGCACGTAGCGACCGGTGTAGACGTTGCGAATGCCCAGACCGTCGAAATAGTGGCTGTTGTGGGTGTTGTCCGAGAAGCAATCATGCTCTTCCTCGGGGTCCTGCAGCAGCAGGCCCAGCTTCATGCGCTCGCCCGCCTGCTCACCGTAGGACAGGCTGCCCAGACCGGTGAAGGCCATGATGATACCCTTGTCCGCATCGGCGGAAACATCGGCGCGGCCCTGGCCACCTTCGGACCAGTTGGCAACGGCCTCTTCCAGGTCGGTGATCAGCAGATCGGTCGCCGCCACCAGGTACTGGACGCGGCGGTCACAGTTGCCGCCGGAGCAGTTGGCGGTGTCGAAATCGCTGGCCGGGCGCTCACCGGCGCCGTGATCGGTGCCATAAAGATCCTGACCCCAGAGCAGGAATTCGATCGCGTGGTAACCCGTGGCCACGTTGGCCTCGATGCCTTCCACTTCGTGCAGGCTTTCCAGCAGCGCGGGCGTGATTGTCGAGGCGTCGATCATCGCCGAACCGATGGTCAGTTTCGGCGTGGCGATCACGTTGGCGGTGGCGAAGGGGTTTTCGTCCGACGAGGCGTCGCCCTTGACGTAGTCAATCAGGCCTTCGTCCAGCGGCCAGGCATTCACCTTGCCTTCCCAGTCGTCCACGGTGGGGTTGCCGAAGCGGAAGGCCTCGGTCTGCTGATAGGGCACGCGGGCAGCCAGCCAGGCTTCCTTGGCAGCTTCCAGGTTGGCCTCGGTCGGGGCGGCGATCAGCGCCTCGACGGCCCCTTTCAGCGCCTTGGCCAGGGTCAGGCTGTCCTCATATCCGGCCTGGGCGATATCGGCGTAGTTGTCGATGATGGCAGCCGTGTCGGCGGCTTGAACCATAGCCGTCGATCCCAGCAGGAACGGCAGGGCCAGAAGCGATTTGCGAAGGGTCATGGATATCCTCGTGGGTTGAATCATTTGCACGCTTAATACACGAGTGAAATTATCAGGCAAACATTTTTGAGTATTTTTGTCGGAATTGCTCCATGATGCGACACCCCGTCACAACCAGACGGGACGCACGCGCCCTTTCCGCCCAGCGCGGCTATGCCGCAGCCTCTGGGGGGCACTGGCCGTGGCGCTTGGCGCGCGAATGGGATAAGGGCAGCGCACGAGTTTTGAAGGTGCGCCCATGCAGACCCAGATCCCCCTCACACGCGACCTTGTCCTGATCGGCGGCGGGCATGCCCATGCCCTGGTCCTGCGCATGTGGGGCATGAAACCCCTGCTGGGCACCCGCCTGACCCTGATCAACCCGGGCCCGACCGCGCCCTATTCCGGCATGCTGCCCGGTCATATCGCCGGGCACTACACGCGCGAGGCACTGGACATCGACCTCGTGAAACTGGCGCGTTTTGCCGGGGCTCGGCTGATCCTGGGCGAAGCCACCGCCATCGACCCGGAAACGCGGACCATCACTGTTGGAGATAGACGGGTCGCCTATGACCTTGCCTCGATCGACGTGGGCATTCACGCCGAGATGCCGGATATCGAGGGCTTTGCCGAACATGGCACCGGTGCCAAGCCGCTGGACAGCTACGCCTCTGCCTGGCGCAACTTCCTGGCCCGCGCCAAGGCCAGAGACGTCGCGCCCGAGGTTGCCGTGATCGGCGGTGGCGTGGCCGGAGCCGAGCTTTCGCTCGCCATGGCCCATGCGCTGCGCCGCGATGTGGGCGACACCGCCCGCGTCACCGTGATCGAAGCGGGCGAGCGCATCACCGGCAAGACCGCTGGCGCCACCCGCCATCTGGACGCCGCCATGGCCCGGCTGGGCGTTACCACCGAGCTCAACGCCGAGGTGACCCGCCTGACGGCCGATGGCGTCGAGCTGGCCGATGGGCGCACCCTCCCGGCCCGTTTCACCGTTGGCGCCGCGGGCGCCTTTGCCCATTCCTGGCTGGCCGACAGCCCCCTG
This sequence comes from Aliiroseovarius sp., assembly GCF_965228805.1. NCBI lineage: Bacteria > Pseudomonadati > Pseudomonadota > Alphaproteobacteria > Rhodobacterales > Paracoccaceae > Aliiroseovarius > Aliiroseovarius sp. The sequence continues at coordinate 3,686,559 of NZ_CBDDIE010000003.1, forward strand.
CCCCTGACCCACGACGGTTTCGTCAAGGTCGACGCCTATCTGCGCGTGCAGGGTCGGCGCGATCTCTTTGCGGTGGGCGACTGCGCCCACCTCTCCCATGCGCCGCGCCCCAAGGCGGGCGTCTACGCGGTGCGCTCCGGCCCGGTGCTCTTTCACAACCTGCGCGCCGCCCTGGTGGGCGATCCGCCCAAGACCTACCGCCCGCAGGGGGATTATCTGAAACTCGTCTCGCTGGGCGGACAGGACGCGATTGCCGAGAAATACGGCCTCTCCTTCGCCGCCCCCTGGGTCTGGCGCTGGAAGGATCGGATCGACCGCAGGTTCATGGACAAGTTCCAGTCCCTGCCGAAGATGCCCGGCCCCGCCCTGCCCGCGCTGGTCACCCAGGGCGTGCGTGAGGAGCTGGGCGGCAAGCCACTCTGTGGCGGCTGTGGGGCGAAACTGGGGCCGGAGGCCCTGTCCGGCGTACTGTCCTCCCTGCCCGCGCCCAGCCGCGCCGACGTTCTGTCCGGGCCCGGCGATGACGCGGGCGTGCTGGACCTCGGTGACACCCGCCAAGTGCTGACCACCGACCACCTGCGCGCCTTTACCGAGGATCCCGCGACGATGGCCCGCATCGCTGCGGTACACGCGCTGGGGGACATCTGGGCGATGGGGGCCAAGCCGCAGTCGGCCATGGTGCAGGTCACCCTGCCGCGCATGTCCCCCGCCCTGCAGAGCCGCACGCTGGCAGAGATCATGCAGGCCGCCGGGGAGGTCATCCGCGCCGCCGGGGCCGAGGTGGTCGGCGGTCACTCCACCATGGGGGCCGAGCTGACCCTCGGGTTCAGCCTGACGGGGCTGACCAGCGACCCAATCCCGAAAGGCGGTGCAAAACCCGGCGATGCCCTGATCCTGACCCGCCCAATCGGCGCGGGCACCCTGCTGGCCGCCGAGATGCAGGGCGCGGCATCTGGCCATGACGTGGCGCATCTGCTGGATCACCTGTCGCGCCCGCAAGGCGATGCGGCCGAGGTGCTGACCAATGCCCATGCGATGACCGACGTCACAGGGTTCGGCCTGGCCGGGCACCTTCTGGAAATCTGCCGAGCCTCAGACCTGTCCGCCGAGCTGTCGCTGGATATGATCCCACTCTACCCCGGCGCGCTGGCACTGGCCGAGGCCGGGCATCGCTCGACGCTCCACGCGGCCAACCAGTCGGCTGCCCCCGCCGCCGGGGCCGGGGCCGAGGGCGCGCGTGGCGCCTTGCTGCATGATCCGCAAACCGCGGGTGGCTTGCTGGCCGCGGTCGAGGCAGATCAGGCCGAGGCCCTGGTCGCCGCGCTGCGGCTCCTGGGGCATGAGGCCGCCGTGATCGGACGCATGGTCGCGGGCGCACCGGGGGTTTCCTGCACCTGAGCGCCTTGGCTCAACCCACCAATTGCGCAGCCACTTCCGACAGTGTCTGATCGCTTAGATCCGGCAGGTCCAGCCGATCCTCCGGTGCCACCTCTCGCCGGGACACGCGGGCATAGCGCGGGTCGTAATGCACCTTGATCAGTTCGCCCGCCAGGGTCGCGAAATCCCCGTCCACAGCCAGGGCCTGCCAGACTTCGATCTGCGCATGCCCGTGATAACGCACGAGTTTCTGCAGCACCGCATCGAGCTTTTCCGGCGCCTCCACCAGATCGTCATAGGCGGTGACCAGGTGGCCCACCCGCGCCTCCAGCGGCGCAGTGATCTCGACCACCCGCGCGGCGATCATCGGCTTCCACAGCGCGGGGGGAATGATGATGCGGCCGATCTTGCTGCTTTCCGCCTCGACAAAGACCGGCCGCGCCGGATCCAGCCGCGCCATCGCCATGGCGAGGCGACTTTCAAAGGTCTTCTGATGCGGCTGTACTTCGCCCATCGGACCAAACAGCGACCCGCGATGTTCCGCCATCGCCTCCAGGTCCAGCACCTGCCCGCCCGCCGCCGCGATCTGCGCCAGCAGCCGCGTCTTGGCCGTGCCGGTGCCGCCGTCGATCAACACCACCTCGCCCGGCCAAAGCGCATCATAGAGCGCCTTGACCACCAGGCGGCGGTAGCTCTTGTAGCCGCCCTCGACCACATCCGCACGCCAGCCGATCTGTTGCAGGATCGAGGTAAAACTGCCCGAGCGCTGCCCGCCGCGCCAGCAATAGACCAACGGGCGCCAGTCGCCCGGCCGATCCGCCAGGGGGCCTTGCAGGTGGTCGGCGGCATTGCGCGCCACCAGCGCCGCGCCGATCTTGCGGGCCAGGAACCGTTCCTCCTGCACGTAGATCGTGCCGACCCGCGCCCGTTCGGCGTTGGACAGCGCTGGCAGGTTGATCGCGCCGGGCACGTGATCCTCGGCAAACTCGGCAGGTGAGCGCACGTCGATGATGTCATCGAAGGGCAGCGTGATCAGGTCAGTGAGGGCGGAAAGCTTGAAGGGCATGGAGGGGCCTGTGGCGTTTTCCCCGTCCTACCCCGACCAGGCGCCAATGGCCAGAGAGCTGCATCCGAGGCGCGCAGCGCCGAGGCCCCCTTCATCAAAGATTATTCAAATAATCTTGGCACGCGCAGGGGTGGGAGGTGGGCTGCGCTGCGCGCGGATTGGCGCTTGCGCGCCGGGCTTTGGTCCCGCCTGTACTCCCAGCGAACGGCGCATGCCCCCTTCGCGACGAGACCCCAAACACCCCGGATGGACGCCCGTTTTTCCCGACGGCGGGTGGGGCGGCGGGGCCGTATAACCCGGCCCGGCCCCATCATCGCCTTAGCCCGCGACCTTTTCCTCGACCGAGGCCGCGACGGCTTCGGCACGGGCGGCGAGTTCCGCCAGCGTGTCGGTCACCACGTCGGGAATGACCGGCACCTCGACCTTTTCGGGCTCGGGCGCCGGGGCGTCCTTCAGCGCGTCCAGCTCGGCCTGAACCTCGGCCAGTTTCGCCTCGGCGGCCTTGGCCTTGTCATCCATCGCCGCGGTCTTGTCCGCCAGCATCAGCCCGGCCATCAGCAGCATGCGCCCTTCGGTCAGGTGCTTGATCTGCGCGGTCAGCACCGAGGCTTCGGTGTCCAGCATGGCGGCGGCGGATTTCAGGAAGTGTTCCTCGCCCTCCTGGCAGGCCACTTCGAAGTCGCGCCCGCCAATGGTGATCTTCACGTCAGGCATCCGCCACCTCCTTCTCCATCGCCTCGACAAGCGGGCTCAGCTCGCCCAGCACCGCATCCAGCTCGGCACGGTCGGCGGCCTGGGCGGCGCGCAGCGCTTCCAGCTCGGCCATCATCGACTTGTTCACCAGGTGCGGCTCGGCCACCCCCGCGCTCAACGCCTCGCGCAGCGCGTCATTGTTGCCGCGCAACTCGCCGTTCATCTTGCGCAGCCGCGCGACCGAGGCCTCTTCCGCCTCCAGCATCTCGCGCAGGCGCTCAACCTCTTCGGCCAGCGTATCGACCGTGCTGTCCTGACGTTCCTTGATCGCCTTCACCCGCTCTTCGAGCTGGGCGTTGACCGTGCGCTCTTCTTCCAGCGCCGTCTCCAGCTCGGCAATGCGCCCGTCATCCGCGGGCACCTCGGCGGGCGTTGCATTCAGCGCCTCGACCCCCTGCCCGATCCGATCCAGCGCCGCGGTAATGCGGCGTTCCAGCTCTGCCAAATCACTCATAATCTGTCCCCGTAATTCCGCCACTCATCTCTGCCTGTCCCCGCGTATCTGTCCAAATCCCGGCGAATCGCCCGGGAATGCGCCTCAAATGGCAGTTTAACCACGTCACAGGTTACTTACCCCCCCTTTGGGGTCAAGCATTTGGCCCTTTTGCTTGATCTTCGCCGCGCGGCTGCTAAGAGCATTTCGAAATCAGTCGCAGTCAAAGGACGACACTCGTGGACATCGCCACCCTTCGCAAAGAGCACCCCGACCACTGGATGCGCGCCGCTGCCATCCGCGCCCTGACCCTGGACGCGGTGGCCGCCGCAAACTCCGGTCACTCCGGCATGCCGATGGGCATGGCCGACGTTGCCACCGTTCTATTCGAGAAACACCTGAAGTTCGATCCGAAAGCGCCCCGCTGGGCCGACCGCGACCGCTTCATCCTGTCGGCCGGTCACGGCTCGATGCTGATCTATTCGCTGTTGTATCTGACTGGCTACGAGGACGTCACCCTCGACCAGATCAAGAACTTCCGCCAGTGGGGCGCCATTACCGCCGGTCACCCGGAATACGGCCATGTCTCGGGTGTCGAGACCACCACCGGCCCGCTGGGTCAGGGCATCGCCAACTCGGTCGGCTTCGCCATGGCCGAGGAAATCCAGCGCGCCCGTTTCGGCAAGAAGATCGTCGATCACTACACCTATGTGATCGCCGGCGACGGCTGCCTGATGGAAGGCATCAGCCAGGAGGCCATCGGCCTTGCGGGTCGTCACGAGCTGTCCAAGCTGGTGGTCTTCTGGGACAACAACGACATCACCATCGACGGCAAGGTCTCGCTGTCGGACCGCACCGACCAGGTGCAGCGCTTCAAGGCCTCCGGCTGGCATGTGCAGGAGATCGACGGCCATGATCCCATCGCCATCGACGCCGCCATCACCAAGGCCAAGTCGACCAAGAAACCCTCGATGATCGCCTGCAAGACCCACATCGCCCTGGGCCACGCCGCGCAGGACACCTCGAAGGGTCACGGCGCGCTGACCGACGCCGAACAGCTGGCCGCCGCCAAGGAAGTCTATGGCTGGACCACCGGCCCCTTCGTGGTGCCGGACGAGATCAAGGCGCAGTGGGAGGCCATGGGCGCCCGCGGTGCCGAGGCCCGCGCCGAATGGGACGCGCGTTTCGCCGACATTTCCGAGCGCAAACAGGCCGAGTTCACCCGCGCCTACGCAGGCGACGCGCCCAAGCGCCTGTCGGCCGTGGTGCGTGCGCTGAAGAAACAGGTCTCGGACGAGCAGCCCAAGGTCGCGACCCGCAAGTCGTCCGAGATGGCTTTGGAAGTAATCAACCCGATCATGCCGGAAACCGTGGGCGGTTCGGCCGACCTGACGGGCTCGAACAATACCAAGACCGGCGACCTGGGTGTCTTCGACGTGGACAACCGCAAGGGTCGCTATGTCTACTGGGGCATTCGCGAACACGGCATGGCCGCCGCGATGAACGGCATGGCGCTGCACGGCGGTGTGCGCCCCTATGGTGGCACGTTCTTTGTCTTTACCGACTACGCCCGCCCCTCGATGCGCCTGGCCGCCCTCATGGGCATTCCGACCGTCTTCGTGATGACCCACGATTCGATCGGCGTCGGCGAAGACGGCCCGACCCACCAGCCGGTCGAACATCTGGCCATCTGCCGCGCGACCCCCAACAGCTACACCTTCCGCCCGGCGGACACGGTGGAAACCGCCGAAGCCTGGGAAATCGCCCTGACCGCCAAGGACAAACCCTCGGTGCTGGCGCTGACCCGTCAGGGTCTGCCCACTGTGCGCGTCGAGCATAAGACCAAGAACCTGACAGCCCAGGGCGGTTACGTCCTGGCCGAGGCCGAAGGCAAGCGCCAGGCGATCCTGATCGCCACCGGTTCCGAAGTCGAAGTGGCCCTGAAGGCCCGCGACATCCTGCAGGACGCAGGCATCGGCACCCGCGTCGTCTCCATGCCCTGCATGGAGCTCTTCGCCGAGCAGGACGAGGCCTACCGCCGCCGCGTGCTGCCCGCGGGCCCCGTGCGCGTGGGCGTCGAAGCCGCCGTGCGTGATGGTGGCTGGGACAAGCTGCTGCTGGGTGAACGCAGCCGCGAGGCCAAGCAGGCTTTCGTCGGCATGGAAAGCTTCGGCGCCTCGGCCCCGGCGGGCACCCTGTTCGAACAGTTCGGTATCACCGCCGAAAACGTCGCCCAGAAGGTGCGCGACCTGCTGGCGTAAGCTGCCGCAGCCCGGAAATACGAAAGCCGCCGAGGGGTTCCCCCGGCGGCTTTTTCATGCGCGCAAGAGTTTTCAGAAAACTCTTGGCAAAACTCTTCTAAAGAGTTTTGGCCGTCAGGAGATCGGACCGCTTAGCTCCAGATCCCAATCCTTGTAATTCACGCCATTCTTGCGACACCAGAGGTGCAGCGCCTCGAACGCCTTGGCGGCCACATCCAGACGCAATTGATAGGACCGATCAGGCTGCACCCCTTTGGGCGCAGGCACACCGGCCCAGTCCATCGCCATCAAGAGATGGTGCCCGGGCATATCGGTATAGGTCGCATTCGCACCAACCATGTTGTTGTAGATCCGTCCGCCAAACCAGCGCGCCCGGCGAACTGCGTCATCTGCGTGGCGCAGACGCACATAAAGGAACCGCGCCAGTTGCCCCTCGCTCATGGCAAGGCGTTCCGGCACGCTCACCTCATTGCGCGCAGCGTCATAGGGCTGCCCCGGATGATGCTCCGCATGTTTGACCTTCGGCCCCTCGAACGGGCCTTTGAATTCGAAAACCATCACGCCTTGCCCTTGAACACAGCGCCCCAGATCGGGCCGATCACCCGGGTGGCCAGCGGGATCAGCAACAGACCCAGGACAAAGCCGAACACCCCATCCAGCCCGGCGGTCACCGCCCAGCCGACAATCCCGGCCCAGCCCTCACCCACTGCATGGGCGGCGCTTTCCGCCGCGTGGTGAATGAACTCATAGATCGGATGCCAGCCCATCTCGTGCAGCCCGTGCACGACGATATTGCCGCCCACCCACAACATCGCCGCGGTGCCCACCACGGTCAGCAGCTTCATGAACCCCGGCATGGCCTTGACGATACCCCGGCCAACCGCCCGGGTAATCCCCATCCGCCCCTTGTTCGACATCAGAAGCCCCAGGTCATCCGCCTTCACGATCAGCGCAACCGAGCCATAGACCGCCACGGTAATGCCCACCGCCACCACCGCCAGGGTCGCCGTCTTCATGTAGATGTTCGAGGGCGGAATGGCCGACAGCGCAATGGTCATGATCTCGGCCGAGAGGATGAAATCGGTCTTGATGGCGCCTGCGACCTTGGTTTCCTCCAGGTGGGTCGGGTCGCCCTCGTCATGCTCGGCATGATCCCAGGTGTGCTCATGTGGAAACAGCGCATGCCAGATCTTTTCCGCCCCTTCGAAACACAGGTAACTGCCCCCCAGCATCAGCAAAGGCGCGATGGCCCAGGGCGCGAAAGTGCTCAGCAGCATGGCGACGGGAAGCAGGATCAGCAGCTTGTTCTTGATCGAACCCCAGGCGATCTTGCCGACGATCGGCAGCTCGCGGTCGGCGCGGAACCCCTGCACGTATTTCGGCGTCACGGCTGCATCGTCGATCACCGCACCTGCCGCCTTGGCCCCCGCCTTGGCCGCCTGTCCCGCCACGTCGTCAATCGAGGCCGCCGCCACCTTGGCAATGCCCGCCACGTCATCCAGAAGGGCGATCAATCCGCTCATTTCGTGCTCCAGTCCTGCTCGCATGCTGCTCTTGGCGGCGATCCTAACAACTCCCGCGACACGGGCAAGGGGAGGTCCGCCCGACCGCTCCCCGCCACGCGGATGGCCCGAAGGTTTGCGTTAACAGGCGATGTTTTCGCTAACAAGCTGGCGTCAAACCCGTTTTTCCGTTGGCCGCGATTTGACCAGTCGATATAGAGCCCCCAAACTGCTTCATGGGCGCCACCCAGCGATTGGCGCCACAGCCTGAGGGGAAAATCTTATGACCGTCACCGTCGGCATCAACGGCTTCGGCCGCATCGGGCGCTGCACCTTGGCGCATATCGCGGCATCCGGCCGCAACGACATCCAGGTCGTCAAGGTCAACGCGACCGGCCCGATCGAAACCGCGGCCCACCTGCTGAAATACGACAGCGTGCATGGCCGCTATCCGAACGAGATCACCGTCGACGGAAACACGATGGACATCGGCCGTGGCCCGATGCAGATGATGTCGACCTACGAGCCCCGCGAACTGGACTGGTCGGGCTGCGACGTCGTGCTGGAATGCACCGGCAAGTTCAACGACGGTCAGAAAGCCGCCGTGCACCTGGAACAGGGGGCTGGCAAGGTTCTGATCTCGGCCCCGGCGAAGAACGTCGAAAAGACCATCGTCTTCGGCGTGAACGACAAGGAGCTTGAGACCGCACACAAGATGGTCTCGAACGGGTCGTGTACCACCAACGGCCTGGCCCCGCTGGCCAAGGTGCTGAACGATGCGGTCGGCATCGAAAGCGGCGTGATGACCACGATCCACAGCTATACCGGCGACCAGCCGACCCTGGACCGCCGCCACAAGGACCTGTACCGCGCCCGCGCCGCCGCCATGGCGATGATCCCGACCTCGACCGGTGCCGCCAAGGCCCTGGGCGAAGTGCTGCCGGAACTTGCGGGCAAGCTGGATGGCACCGCCCTGCGCGTGCCGACCCCGAATGTCTCGGCCGTGGACCTGACCTTTACCGCCAAGCGCGACACGAGCGTGGAAGAGATCAACCAGGTGATGGCCGAAGCCGCCGCCGGTCCCATGGGCCGCGTGCTGGGCTATGACCCGGAACCCAAGGTCTCGATCGACTTCAACCACACCGAGCAGAGCTCGATCTTCGCCCCCGACCAGACCAAGGTCGTCGGCGGGCGCACCGTGCGCGTTCTGGCCTGGTACGACAACGAATGGGGCTTCTCGGTCCGCATGGCCGATGTTGCCGCGCTGATGGGCCAGCTGGGCTGACCCGCCGCCCCCTGAACAGCGAAAGCCCCGCCGGATCTGGCGGGGCTTTTTGAGTCCAACGAGGTGCTCCGACGCCTGCCCCCTCCAACGCATATGAGGATGGATCACCCGGTGGCTCGCCGCGATGTCACCACCACGTAACTCAGAATCGTGCCCAGAATCACCGCCCCGCCGACAAAGCTCGCCACCGGAGGCACTTCGGAAAAGACCAGAAACGCCAGCAAAGGCGCGAAGGCCGCGCTGGTCATCGAGATCACCCCGACCTCCGGCGCGGTGATATGGCGGGTGGCGACCCCGATCAGCACCCGCCCGAATGGCGCGCTGAACAGCCCCATCACCGCCATGGTCAGCCAGGTCGTCATGCTATAACTGGCCGGGGAGGCAAATGCCGCCATGGCCAGCGCCAGGAACAGCCCACCCAGTCCGATGGTCGCCATCCGGCTGACCTCGGGATAGCCGCGTTTGAGCGTGTGGTTCAGCGCAACGAATGTGACCGCCACCAGCGCAAGCCCATCGCCCAACAGGCGCGCGCCACCATCCACCCCCGGGTCAGACACCGATCCGGACACCACGATCCCCACACCCAGCATGACACCGGCAATGGCCAGCCAGGTCGCGCGGCGCGTGACCTCACCCAGAAAGATCCGGCTGAACACAGCGGCCAGTGTGGGCGTGATGGTCAGGATCAGAAAGGTGTTCGCGACCGAGGTCAGCTTGACGCTGAAGACAAGCGAGGTTGCACTGCCAAGCATCAGAAGCCCCGAGGCAATAACTGGCCAGCCCCCGGCCCTGAGCGTTCCAACAAGGCCACGCACATCGGCGACCTGGATGACTGTCGCCAGCGAGAGCGCAGTGAACAGCCCGAACAGAAAGGCCGTATCCACCCCGCCAACGCCCGACAGCCGAATGAAGATCGCGTCAAAGCTCATCAGGAACGCCCCGGCGAGCGCGATGAAAATCCCCGTCAGGCGCGGGTTTGCGCCGCTGCGGATCAAGGTCTGTATTTGTGCCATCTTTGGCCTCCGACAAGAATCATACTTATCGGTATGATTTAGGATCTCTTGCACGCCCGTCAAGTTTTTCATACTCTCCCGTATGATTTTACTCTGCAGCCAGCCAGGTCCCCCATGAGCAAACTCGCAGCAAACAAGGCCGCCAAGACCCGCGCCATCATCGACGCGGCCCGGATGCAGTTCCTGACCGGCGGCTATGCCGACGCATCAATGGATGCGATAGCCAAAGCGGCGGGGGTCACGAAACAAACGGTCTATCGCTATTTCCCGTCGAAGGATAACCTGTTCGAAGCCACGCTGAAGGACATGGGCAATCGCACCCATGACCACCTGATCGACCTTGCCGCCAACCCTGACACAGCCGCCGCACTCGAAGAGTTCGCCGTTGGGTTCGTGAAGGGCCACCTGACCCAGAAGCATCTGGACACGATCCGCCTGCTGATCGCCGAGGCTCCCCGCGCGCCACACCTGCTACAGCTGTTCAACGCCATCGGCCGGGTACCCACCACCCATCAGCTGGCCACGTTCTTTGCGGACCGCTTCCACGTTGAAGATCCCGAGGTTATGGCCAACCTCTGGACGTCGATGCTGCTTACGCTGCGCCATGACGTGCTGGTCGGTTCCCCCTACCCGTCCGACGACCGCATCCGCAAGCATGCGCACAACTGCACTGCTTTCCTGCTGGCCGCGCTGGAGCAGAAATGACCGAGGCCCTCCATACATGCCCGTGCTGCGGCTTTCCGACCCTGGAGGCCCGCGCCGTTTTCGATATTTGCGAGATCTGCTGGTGGGAAGATGACGGGCAGGACGCCCCCTACGCCGATGAGGTCTGGGCAGGGCCGAACAAGGACTATTCCCTGACCATGGCACGCCAGAACTTCCTGGCGCACCGGCACATGTATGACGCCGGGGAGGGCATTGATGTGGTGGAGTTTCCCGACGCGAACCGGCTGGCCCTGCTGGCCTATGTCAACAAGGTGCTCGACAGGGAGGTTGGCCTGGACCCGAAGCGGCTGGGCCAACTGCTGTCCATGCCGCAATCACCGCACCGCCCCATGCCCCGTTCAAGTCCTTGAACCACCGGGCACAACCTGCGATGGTCCGGCCATGACGAACCAGATCGCCCTTGTGCTTGCCATCCTCGTGATCGCCTTCTTCGGCACCGATTTCCTGATCATGGATGGCTCCATGTCCCTGTTCCTGGGCAAGAAGATGCTGGAATTCACGGAATGGCTCGCCTTCTGGCGCTGAGCCCTCCCGACCTGCTCACACAGAGCTGAAACCCTGCGACCGCGACGCCTCTTGACCTTTCTGCCTTTTTGGTGTTGTTAGCGGTAACATTTCCGCCGAGACACAGCGGGGACCGCCCCCGCACAGCCGCATGAAGGATGAGGACATGACCACCAAGGTTGCCATCAACGGGTTCGGGCGCATCGGACGTCTGGTGCTGCGCGCATTGCATGAACAGAACCGCGACGACATCGAAGTCATCGCCATCAACGACCTCGGCTCGGTCGAAATGAACGCCCACCTGTTCGAGTTCGACTCGGTGCATGGCCGGTTCATGAACGAGGTCAAATGGACAGAAAATTCGATCGACGCGGGCCGCGGCCCGATCGAGGTCACTTCGGTCTTCAACCCCGCCGACCTGCCCTGGGGTGACGTCGATATCGTGCTGGAATGCACCGGCATCTTTACCGGCGACAAGGCCAAGATCCATCTGGAGAACGGTGCCAGCCGCGTGCTGGTCTCGGCCCCGTCGAAAGGCGCGGACAAGACCATTGTCTATGGCGTGAACCACGACCGCCTGTCAGCCGCCGACCTGCATGTCTCGAATGCCTCCTGCACCACCAACTGCCTGGCCCCGGTGGCCAAGGTGCTGCATGACACGGTGGGCATCAACAAGGGCTTCATGACCACGATCCACAGCTACACCGGCGACCAGCCGACGCTGGACACGATGCACAAGAAGGATTTCTACCGCGCCCGCGCCGCCGCCATGTCGATGATCCCGACCTCGACCGGCGCCGCCGCCGCCGTGGGGCTGGTGCTGCCGGAACTGAACGGCAAGCTGGACGGTGTGGCGATCCGCGTGCCGACGCCGAATGTCTCCTGCGTCGATCTGACCGTCGAAACCAGCCGCGCCACCACGGCCGAAGAGATCAACAACGCGATGACCACCGCCGCAGAAGGCACGCTGAGGGGCGTGTTGGGTGTGACCGCCCGCCCGCTCGTGTCGGTGGATTTCAACCACAACCCCGCCAGTTCGACCTTCGCGCTGGACCAGACCAAGGTCATGGACGGCAACATGGCCCGCATCCTGACCTGGTATGACAATGAATGGGGCTTCTCGAACCGCATGCTGGACACCGCGGCAGAGATGGGCAAGCACCTGTAATCACAGGGCATTCCAACGACAAAAGGCCCGCCAACTGGCGGGCCTTTTCGTTTGTGCGGGGGAAGAAGGCTCAGCCCTTGCCCAGCCGCTCCAGCAGCTGCACGCGCACCTCGGGGCTGACGAATTTCGAGATATCACCATCCAGCCGCGCAATTTCCTTCACCAGTTTCGAGGCAATCGCCTGATACTTGGCCTCGGCCATCAGGAACACGGTCTCGACGCTGGCGTCCATCGCGCGGTTCATGCCAACCATCTGGTATTCGTATTCGAAATCCGTGACCGCGCGCAGGCCGCGCACGATGATCTGCGCGCCCACGTCATGAGCGCAGTCGATCAACAGGTTCTCAAACGGGTGGGCGACGATCTCGGTGCCGGTTTCCTCGGCCAGTTTGGCGCATTCCGCCTCGACCATGGCCACGCGTTCTTCAAGCGTGAACAGGGGGCCCTTGTCGCGGTTGATCGCCACGCCGATGACCAGACGGTCCACCAACGCGCAAGCGCGGCGGATGATATCCGTATGCCCCAGAGTGACGGGGTCAAAGGTGCCGGGGTAAAGACCGATGCGCATGAAACTGCCCTCCTGACGTTTCGCGCACGCAACAATATTGCGCGCGCGATTGCAAGACCTTTCCGCAGTGCAGCGTAGTTCTACTGCGTAGCTTTTCGGGCCCGTGCGGGTTCAGTAGCCCATGATCATGTTCTTGAGCGCGTCCGCCTGGCTCGACAGTTCATCCAGCCGCGCCTTGACCACATCGCCGATCGACACGACGCCAACCATCTCGTCGCCATCCATCACCGGCATGTGGCGAAAGCGTCCCTCGGTCATCACCTGCAGGACCTGGATCGCGCGATCCGAGGGCGAACAGGTCACCAGTTTCGAGGTCATGAGGTTGTCGACCACGTCATCCAAGCAGGGCGTGCCACGGCTTCCCAGCTCGCGCACCACGTCACGTTCGGACAGGATGCCCGCCGGATGCACACCATCCTCGGACACGATTACGGCACCGATCCCCTTCTCGGACAAGAACGCCGCCGCGGCGGCGACCTTCGTGCCGGGTTTCACGGTCTCGACCCCGGCAAGGTCTTTGTCTTTCAGGATCTGGCTTACCAGCATTCACATGCCCTCCTAGCATTCTTTGCGCTTGTTGGCGCGGGATATCGTGTGTTCGCGCAGGGTCAGCGTCCCCCCTATGCGGGTGGGTGTCAAGCCATGCTTTCAAGGCGCGCGACCTCTGCCTTGATGCCGCGAACCAGCGCCTCGGCCACCCGCGACAGGCGCTCGACCCGCGCGTCGCCCTCGTGGCGCACCAGGTGGAAGCTGCGAGTGATCGACACCTCGCGGGCCAGCACCTTCCGCAGCTCGGGCGCAAAGGGCAGGATGAAGTCGTGCGTTATGCCCACCCCGCCCCCCTGACGCACCAATCCCAGTTGCACCGCCACCAGGTTCGAGCCCAGCGTGGTGCGCTCCAGCCCCAGATCGGCCAGGAAGTCGAGCTCCGGGTAGAAGATCAGGTCCTGAATATAGCCGATGATCGGATGGGCGCGCAGATCCTCGACCCGTGTGATCGGCGCCGCACGCGCCAGATACGCCTCGGAGGCCGCGAAATGCAGGTGATAGTCGGTGATCTTCTGGACCGTGACCCGCCCGGTCTGCGGCGGGGCCACGGTCACCGCCATGTCCGCCTCGCGCTTGGACAGGTTGATCACCCGGGGCAGCGCGACGATCTGCAGGTCCAGGTCCGGATGCTCGCGGCTGATCGCGGCGCAGACCTGGGGCAGGATGAAGCTGGCGCAGCCATCGGTGGCGCCGATCCGCACCTGCCCCGACAGCCCGCCGGTCTGACCTGCCAGCTCCTCGGCCCCGGCACGCAACGCCTGTTCGGCGGCCTCCGCATGGGCCATCAGCCGCGCGCCCGCATCCGTCAGCGCATAGCCCTGTGGTGATTTGGCAAAAAGCGGCGCGCCCAGGGCGGCCTCCAGCCGCGCTACCCGCCGCCCGACCGTGGCGGCGTCCTTCTTCAACGCCCGGCCCGCCCGTGACAGGCTCTCCGCCCGTGCCACCGCCAGAAACACCCTCAGATCGTCCCAGTCCGGCCCCATGGCTCATCCCCTAGGCTCATCCTTGCATTTTTGCAAAACCCTTTTGAGAAACTGCCTCTTTTCCCGACATAAATGCAAGCCTATTGTCACCGGGAAATCTAAGGGAGAGAACCCATGCAAGAGATCGGACACTGGATCAACGGCGAGCACGTCGCCGGAACCTCGGGCCGCTTCGCGGATGTCTACAACCCCGCCACCGGCGAAGTTCAGGCCAAGGTCGCCCTGGCCACCCAGGCCGAGATGGACGCCGCCGTTGCCTCGGCCGCCGAGGCTCAGAAAGCCTGGGGCGCCACCAACCCGCAGCGCCGCGCCCGCGTCATGATGGCCTTCGTGCAGCTGATCAACCGCGACATGGACAAGCTGGCCGAGAAACTGTCCTCCGAACACGGCAAGACCTTCCCCGACGCCAAGGGTGACGTGCAGCGTGGCCTGGAAGTGATCGAATACTGCATCGGCGCCCCGCAGATGCTGAAAGGTGAGTTCACCGACAGCGCCGGCCCGGGCATCGACATGTATTCCATGCGCCAGCCGCTGGGCGTGGTTGCGGGCATTACGCCCTTCAACTTCCCCGCCATGATCCCGCTGTGGAAAATGGGCCCGGCCCTGGCCTGCGGCAACGCGATGATCATGAAACCGTCCGAGCGTGACCCCTCGGTGCCGCTGATGCTGGCCGAACTGCTGAAGGAAGCCGGTCTGCCCGATGGCGTGCTGCAGGTCATCAACGGCGACAAGGAATCGGTCGACGCGATCCTCGATCACGACACCATCCAGGCCGTGGGTTTCGTGGGTTCGACCCCGATTGCCCAGTACATCTACGAACGTGCCGCCCAGAACGGCAAGCGCGCCCAGTGTTTCGGTGGCGCCAAGAACCACATGATCATCATGCCCGACGCCGACCTGGACCAGGCCGCCGACGCGCTGGTCGGTGCCGGTTACGGCGCCGCTGGCGAACGCTGCATGGCAATCTCGGTCGCCGTGCCGGTGGGCGAGGAAACCGCCGACAAGCTGCGCGAGAAACTGGTTCCGCGCATCGAGAAACTGAAGGTCGGCCCCTACACCGCCGGTGACGACGTGGACTACGGCCCGGTCGTGACCGCTGCGGCCAAGGAAAACATCCTGCGCCTGGTGCAGTCGGGTGTCGATCAGGGCGCCGAGCTGGCCGTGGATGGCCGCGACTTCAGCCTGCAGGGCTACGAAGACGGCTTCTTTGTCGGCCCGCACCTGTTCGACAAAGTCACCCCGGACATGGACATCTACAAGACCGAAATCTTCGGCCCGGTCCTGTCGATGGTGCGCGCGGGTTCCTACGAGGAAGCGATCGGCCTGGCGATCAGCCACGAATACGGCAACGGCACCGCGATCTATACCCGCGACGGTGACACCGCCCGTGACTTCGCCAACCGCATCAACATCGGCATGGTGGGCATCAACGTTCCGATCCCGGTGCCGCTGGCCTACCACACCTTCGGCGGCTGGAAAAAGTCGGGCTTCGGTGACCTGAACCAGCACGGCCCGGACGCGTTCAAGTTCTACACCCGCACCAAGACCGTGACCTCGCGCTGGCCGTCGGGCATCAAGGAAGGCGGCGAATTCAACTTTAAGGCGATGGACTGACCTTCCAGCCATAGAAAACATCTTGTCTCGCCAATCCATTGGGTTGGCGGGATTTTTTTATGCACCTCGCTTTTTTCGGGGAGTTGCAGGCGGCGGTATTTCGCCTATCCTTTTGAGCAGGAATAAGGAAATACAACCATGCCGATAGAATTCGCATGCTATGCAAACCCGACCCTCCTGCATCTGCGCCTGTCTGGCCGGGTCACGCTTGAGGACATGCTCGATGCACAGAAGGCCTATGCGAGCAGCCCGGATTTCGCCCCGGGCATCGACGAGTTGATCGAGTTCCTGCCGGGCGCCGATCTGGACATGACCTATGCCGAAATGCGCCGCCTGCGCCGAGCCGAAGAGGCCTATTACAAGCAGGCCGCCCAACCGCCCCGCTGCGCCATTCTTGCCCCGGACAGCACGCAATTCGGCATGGGACGCATGTATGCCACCCTGACCGACCTGCGCGGAGACGTACGCACCGAGGTCGTGACCACATGGCAAGAAGCACTTGCCTTCCTGGAACTGACCGACATCGCCCTGACCGTGGCCTGAGCCGCGCGGCTCTCCCCCCTTTCAACCACTTGTTTCCCTGCGCCATTCCTGTTCAACTCGTGTAAAACGGGAGGACAGAGAATGGCCCAGAGCACGCCCGCCTTCACCATCGGCGTCGAGGAGGAGTATCTGCTGGTCGACCGAAGCAGCCTTGAGCTGGCCGAGGCGCCCGAGGGGCTGATGGAGGATTGCAAGGCCGAGCTGGAAGGCCAGGTCAGCCCCGAGTTCCTGCAATGCCAGATCGAGATCGGCAGCCGAGTCTGCGCCGACGTGGGCGCGGCGCGTGAGGACCTGAAACGCCTGCGCAGCACCGTGGCGAAACACGCCGCCACCTACGGGCTCGCCCCCATCGCCGCCTCCTGCCACCCCTTTGCGGAATGGAAGAAACAGCATCACACCAACAAGGATCGCTACAACGATCTGCGCCGTGACTTGGGCGGGGTTGTGCGCCGCATGTTGATCTGCGGCATGCATGTGCATGTGGGTATCGACGACCCGGACACCCGCGTCGATATCATGAACCAGATGACCTATTTCCTGCCCCATCTGCTGGCCCTGTCGGCCAGTTCGCCCTTCTGGCAAGGCGAGGACACGGGACTGGCCAGCTACAGGCTGACCGTCTTCGACAACCTGCCGCGCACCGGCCTTCCGCCGCAGCTTGCCAGCTGGTCGGAATACGAACGCTCCGTGAATGCGCTGGTCGACCTGGGCCTGATCGAGGACAGTTCAAAAATCTGGTGGGACCTGCGCCCCTCGTCCCGTTTTCCCACCATCGAGGCACGCATCTGCGACGTCTCGCCCCGGCTGGAAACCACGCTGAGCCTGGCCGCCGTGATCCAGTCGCTGGCCCGCATGCTCTGGCGGCTGAAGGCGCGCAATCAACGCTGGCGCATCTATGACAACTTCCTGATCTCGGAAAACCGTTGGCGCGCGCAGCGCTATGGCACGGGCTCGGGCCTGATCGACTTCGGCAAACGCGAAGTGGTTGATTTCGCGGACCTTATTGACGAGTTGATCGAGCTGATCAGCGAGGATGCCGAGGCCCTGGGCTGCCTGACCGAGGTGGAAAACACCCGCACCATCCTGACCCGGGGCACCTCCGCCGACCGCCAACGCGCGGTGTTCAACGACAGTGTCCAGGCCGAAAAAACCGTCGAGGAGGCCCTGCGCGACGTCGCCCGCCACCTGGTCGAGGAATTCCACGCCGACCTCTAGGCCCAGCCGGATTTCGCCCCGAAATCCGACCCGTTTTCCGTGTCGGAAAACGTCTCGCCTCCTGTTCCGGCCCTTGCAAAATTCCTGTAAGGATTCCCCCCTAAACATTCGTTCAATTCCATACGTGCGCGGGAAGCGGGCGGAGCCCCGACCGCTTCCGAGAACAGGACCAGAATGACCGATATCAACATCCGCACCCAGGGCCGCGTCGGCCGCATCACCCTGACCCGCCCCAAGGCGCTGAACGCCGTGACCTATGACATGTGCACCGCGATTGAGGCCGCCCTGGACGCCTGGCGCGACGATGATGCCGTGGCCCTGGTGGTGATCGACGCCGAGGGCGACAAGGCCTTCTCGGCGGGCGGCGACATTGCCGACCTCTATGCGACCGGCAAGGCAGGCGATTTCGCCTATGGCCGCACCTTCTGGCGCGACGAATACCGGATGAACGCCAAGATCCACGAATATGCCAAACCCATCGTCAGCTTCCTGCAGGGTTTCACCATGGGCGGCGGCATGGGCGTGGGCTGCCACGGCTCGCATCGGGTGGTGGGCGAGAGCAGCCAGATCGCCATGCCCGAGGTCGGCATCGGCCTGGTGCCTGACGTGGGCGGCTCGATGATCCTTGCCAATGCGCCGGGGCACCTCGGGGTTTACGCCGGGGTCACCGGCGCGCGCATGGGGCCTGCGGATGCGATCCTGGTGGGCTTTGCCGACATGTTCATCCCGCAAGACAAGTGGCCCGGGCTGATCGAGACGCTGGTCAACACCGGCGATGTGGCCTGCCTGGTGGGCAAGGACGCGCCTGAGGGCAGCCTGACCGCCCTGCAAACCGAGATCAACGCGCTGTTCGACGCCACCACCCTGCCCGGCCTGCTGGCCAACCTGCGCGGATCGGACACAGACTTTGCCGCAAAGACGCTGAAGACCGTGCTGCGCAATTCTCCCCTGTCCATGGCCGTCACCATCGAGATGATGACCCGCCTGCGCGGCGTCACCGATATCCGCGCCGCCCTGGACCTGGAATACCGCTACACCTACCGCGCGATGGAACATGGCGATTTCATCGAAGGCATTCGCGCCGCCATCATCGACAAGGACCGTTCGCCGCAGTGGAAACACCAGGCCGACGCCTTGCCGACCGCGGCAATCGACACCATGCTGGCCCCGTTGGGCGACCAGGCTTTGACGTTCTGAGGAGGACACAATGAAAATCGGATTTATCGGACTGGGCAACATGGGTGGCCCGATGGCCGCGAACCTGGCGAAAGCCGGTCATGACGTGACCGGGTTCGACATGGCGGACGTCCAGATTGAAGGCGTGTCGATGGCGGGCTCCGCCGCCGAGGCCGCAACCGGCGCCGACGTCGTCATCACCATGCTGCCCAACGGCAATATCCTGCGCGCCGTCGCCGGTGAGATCATCCCGGCCATGTCCGAAGGCGCGGGTTTCGTGGACTGTTCGACCGTGGACGTGGAAAGCGCCCGCGCGGTCGCCGCGGATGCGGCCGACGCAGGCCTTCTGCCGGTGGACGCGCCGGTATCGGGCGGTGTCGGTGGTGCGGCTGGCGGCACGCTGACCTTCATGGCCGGCGGCTCCGCCGAGGCCTTCGCCAAGGCCGATCCGCTGTTTGACATCATGGGGCAGAAGGCCGTGCATTGCGGCGACGCGGGCGCCGGTCAGGCCGCCAAGATCTGCAATAACATGATCCTGGGCATCACCATGGCGGGCACCTGTGAAGCCTTTGCCCTGGCTGACAAGCTGGGTCTGGACCGCCAGAAGATGTTCGACGTGGTCTCGACCTCCTCGGGCTACAGCTGGACCATGAACGCCTATTGCCCCGCCCCCGGCGTCGGCCCGCAATCGCCCGCCGATAACGGTTACAAGCCCGGCTTCGCCGCCGAGCTGATGCTGAAGGACCTGCGCCTCAGCCAACAGGCTGCCGAAGCGGTGGACGCCGATACGCCGATGGGCCAGCGCGCAACCGAGCTTTACACTGACTTCGTCGATGACGAAGACGGGCTGGGCAAGGATTTCTCGGCCATGCTGCCCCGGTTCGAGAAACGCTCTCGCAGCTGACGGCGACGGCGCGACCGCGCCTGTCCGCGACCATCTCCAGCCCCGGCGAGCATTCACCGTTCGCCGGGGTTCCTTCATTTAGTGCCCCTACCGTGCAGGCGGGACGCGCGAAATTTCACTGCAATCCCCGCTGGATATCCCCCTGTGCGCCTCTGCAGCTGCCTGTTATAATTCGGGCAGTCTCTTACAGCGCGAAAGTGGAATTCATGATCTCTACCAGCCTCGGGCATGGACTTGCGCTTGCCCTTCTCCTCACATCCCTTCCCGCAATGGCCCAGGCGCAAGACGTCGTCCGACCCGCCAAGGTCGCCATGGCCGAAACCACGGCCAGCAGCCAGACCTGGACCTACCCGGCCATCGTGCTGCCCTCGCAGGAGGCCTCGGTGTCGTTCCGGGTTTCCGGCCAGGTGATCGACCTGCCGGTGCGTGCGGCGGCAGGGTTGAAGACGGGCGATGTGATCGCCAAGCTGGATCCGCGTGATTACGAGGCGCAGGTGGCGCAGCTTGAAAGCCAGCGCGACCAGGCGGTGGCACAGCTGGAAGCCCTGCGCAGCGGGGCACGGGACGAAGAGGTGCGCGCGCTGGAGGCCGCGGTGGAAAGCGCCCGGGTGCAGGTCGAACTGGCCCAGGACGAGGCCGACCGCGCCCGCACCCTGGTCGACCGCAATGTCGCCGCCCCGGTGGTGCTGGAGCAGGCCGAAGCACAGCTGCGCGTCGCCGAGGCCACGTTGAAATCCCAGGAAGAGCAGCTGGCCATCGGCGTCGCCGGGGGCCGGGAAGAGGAGATCACCGGCGCCGAGGCCGCCCTGCGCGGGATCGAAACGCAACTGCAGGCGGCGCGCGACAGCCTGGCCGACACCACTCTGACCGCCCCATTCGACGGGATCGTCGCGCGACGCAATGTCGAAGCCTTCACCCAGGTCCAGGCCGGGCAGGACATCATCCTGCTCCAGAACATCGCAACCCTGCATCTGGCCTTTGACGTGCCGGGGGCGGATGTGCCGAACATCAGCCGCTCGCCGGACCTGCAGGTGATGGCGATCTTCCCGGGATCGGATGCGGAGCATGAGGCGGAATTCGTCGAGTTCTCGACCCAGGCCGAGGCCGCAACCCAGACCTATCGCGGCCGGGTGTCGATCACCGCGCCCGCGGATCGGACCGTACTGCCGGGCATGGTCGGCCAGATCGTGGTCCGCGCGCCCCAGACGGATGCGCAGGAGGTACATGTGCCGCTATCGGCCATTGGAGCCGACCCGAACGGCGCGCCCTTCGTCTGGATCGTCGGAACGGACAATCGCGTTACCAAACGCGCCATCGAAACCGGCCCGGTCGCAGGGGACCGCGTCACGATCGCCTCGGGCCTTGCCGCGGGAGAGACCGTCGTGTCCGGCGGGGTCAGCCGGTTGCAGGAGGGCATGGAAATCCGCCCGATCACCAAGGTGGGTGGCTGATCCATGGACCTTGCAAAATTTGCCATCACCAAGCGGGTGATCTCGGCGATCCTGTCGCTCCTGATCCTCTTCGCGGGCTATTTCGCCTATACCAAACTGCCGCGGTTCGAGGACCCCGAGTTCCTGATCCGCTCAGCCCAGATCATCACCCCCTACCCCGGCGCCAGCGCCGAGGAGGTCGCCCTGGAAGTGACCGAGGTGGTGGAAAACGCGCTGCAACAGCTGCGCGGGGTGGACGAGGTGCGCTCGGTCTCGAAACCCGGGCTCAGCGAGGTGACGGTGGAGTTCACCATCGCCGCCGCCAAGGACCGCGACGCGCTGAACCAGCGATTCTCGCTGATGCGTGCCAAGATCAGTGACATCCAGGCCAACCTGCCACCCAATGCGCTGACCAGCCAGGTCTATGACGACTACGGCGATGTCTTCGCGCTCTATTTCGCGATCACCGGCGAAGGTTTCTCGCTGCCCGAACTGCACACCTATGCCAAGGAGTTGCAGCGCCAGCTGGTGACCGTGTCGGGCGTGTCCAAGATCCTGCTGAGCGGTGTTCAGGACGAGGTCATCCATGTCGACTACGAACCCGCGCGCCTGATCGAATTGGGCCTGTCGCCCTCGCAGATCGGCAACCTGCTGGAGGGTCAGAACCTGATCGTGCCCGGCGGCACCATCCTGGCAGGCGACACCCGTCTGACGATCCGGCCGTTGGCCGCCGTGACCTCGCTGGAGGCGATCGAGAACCTGGTGATTTCCGGGCCGGACGGCGCCAGCTTTCGCCTGTCCGACATCGCCACGGTCAGCCGGGGCCTGAAGGAACCGGCCTCCTCAAGCCTCTATCGTGACGGCCAGCCCGCCATCGGCATGGGCATTTCAAACGTGCTGGGCGGAAATGTGGTCGAGATGGGCGAAGCGGTAAAGGCGCGCATGGACGCGCTGATCTCGGAACGGCCCATCGGCATCGACATCCTGCCCATTTCCGACCAGTCAGAAAGCGTCAAGGTCTCGGTCAATGACTTCGTGATGAACGTGGTGCTGGCCCTGGCCATCGTCGTGGGCACGCTGCTGATCTTCATGGGGCTTCGTTCTGGCCTGTTGATGGGCGGCATCCTTCTGGTCACCGTCGCGGGCACGCTGATGGGCATGTACCTTTACGGCCTCGACATGCAGCGCATCTCGCTGGGTGCGCTGATCATCGCGCTCGGCATGCTGGTGGACAATGCCATCGTGGTGGTCGAGGGCACGCTGGTGCGCGTACAGAAGGGCGAGAACACGGCCAAGGCCGCCATCGCCGTGGTGAACCAGACCCGCTGGCCCTTGCTGGGCGGCACGATCGTCGGTTTCCTCGCCTTCTCGCCCATCGGCCTCTCGCCGGACAATACCGGCGAATATGCAGGCAGCTTGTTCTGGACCATCATGATCGCGCTCTTGTTCTCCTGGCTGGTGGCGATCTGGCTCACGCCCTATTACTGCACCCTGCTGCTGAAACCGGGAAAAGAGGGCGCCGACAAAGGCGAAGGCGCGGTCCTGCGCTTCTATCGCGGGCTGCTCGGCCGGGCGCTGCACATGCGCTATGTGACCGTGGCCGTGATCGTCGGCCTGTTCCTCTCGGCCCTGGCGCTGTTCAGCCTGGTGCCGCCGGGCTTCTTCCCGGCCTCGACCCGGGCGCAATTCGTGGTCGATTTCTTCCTGCCCCAGGGCACGGATATCGACGCGACCCAGGCGCGCATTGCCGAGGTCGACGAACATGTGCGCAGCCTGGAGGGCGTGACCGGCACCAATACGGTGGTGGGCGGCGGGCATACCCGCTTCATGCTGACTTACGATGGCGAAAGCGGAAACCCGGCCTATGGGCAGATCCTGGTCGATGTTGACGGGTTCGACCGCATCGCCCCCCTGATCCCCGAGATCCAGAGCTGGCTTGATGCGACCTACCCCGAGGCCTCGACCAAGGTCTGGCAATTCGTGCTGGGCCCGGGCGGCGGCTCGAAGATCGAAACGCGTTTCTACGGCACCGATCCCGAGGTTCTGCGCGGCTTGGCGGACGAGGCCAAGACGATCATGGCAGCCGCGGGCGCCGTGGCCGTCAAGGACGATTGGCGCGAGAAAGTACCGGTGATCCGCCCGGTGATCGACACCGAAAACGCCCGCCGTCTGGGCCTGACCCAGGGCGAGATTTCGAACGCGGTCTATGCCCATCTGAACGGCAGCAATATCGGCGTCTATCGCGAGGGGGACGTGCTGACGAACATCGTCATGCGTCCGGTCTCCAGTGCGCGGGCGGACGTGGCGCAGCTGCGCGACATCCAGGTGTTCAGCCAGGTCGCGGGCGGCTATGTGCCGATCACCCAGGTGGTCAGTGACTTCAAGCTGGTGTTCGAGGACGGCACACTGCGCCGCATCGACCGCGAGCTGGCGATCACCGCCCAGTCGGACAATGCGCCGGGGGTGCTGTCGGGCGATCTGTTCGCCTCCATCCGGGACGAGATCGAGGCAATCGCACTGCCGCCCGGCTACCGCATGGAATGGAAGGGCGAGTTCGGCAGCAGCGCCGAGGCGAACGCAGGGCTGGCCGCCACCATGCCGCTGGGTTTCGGTGCCATGGTGCTGGTCGTCTTCCTGCTGTTCAACGCGGTGCGCCAGCCGGTGATCATCTGGCTGACCGTGCCGCTGGCGCTGATCGGCGTGGTCTACGGCCTTGCGGGCACGCAGACGCCGCTGGAGTTCATGGCGATCCTCGGCATCCTGTCCCTGACCGGCATGCTGATCAAGAACGCCATCGTGCTGATCGACGAGACCGACAGCCAGATCGCCGGTGGCAAGGCGCGGATGAGCGCGGTGGTGGACGCCGCTGTCAGCCGGTTCCGCCCGGTCCTGCTGGGCGTGGTGACCACCGTGCTGGGGGTGCTGCCGCTGCTGGGCGATCCCTTCTTCAAATCGCTGGCGGTCACGATCATCTGCGGGCTCAGCTTTGCAACCGTGCTGACCCTGATCTTCGTGCCGACGCTCTATGCGATCCTCTTCCGCATCCGCGCCGAAGAGGTCAGCGCCTGACCCTCGTGCGGAACAGAAAACACATGACGCCCGGGCGGTTCTCTGCCCGGGCGTTTCTTTTGCCCAACGGACTATGCCGGGGCGACGATCCGACACGATTGCAGCGCTCACGCGCCCGGCTATAGTCGCCCCATGAGTTGGACCAAGAACACCACCGACATCGCCGGGCTGGATGCCCCCGCCCGCGCGCTTCTGGACACGCTGACCCCGGTGGAAGTGCCTGCGGGCGCGGTTCTGTTTTGCCCGGGCGAAGCGGTGAAAGGCTATGTCGTCATGCTCTCGGGCCGGGTGGATGTGCACCTGATCGGCCCGAACGGGCGCGATATTCTCTTGTACCAGGTTGCGCCGGGGCAGAGCTGCATTCAATCCACCCTGGGCCTTCTGGGCGGCGAGGATTACACCGGCGAGGCCACGGCGGCGGGGCCCGCGCGGCTGGTGCTGATCCCGCGCGACGTGTTCTTTGCGCTCGTGGACAGCTCGCCGGGCTTTCGCCGCCTGGTCTTCGGCGCCTTCGCCGCGCGGATGCAGGACATGATGCAACTGGTTGAAAACATGTCCTTCCTGAAGGTCGAGGCGCGCCTGGCCGCGCTGGTATTGGACCGCGCCGAGGGCGACACCCTGCGCATGACCCAAGCCGACATGGCCACCGCCATCGGCTCGGCGCGCGAGGTCGTCTCACGCCGGTTGGATCGCTGGGCCAAGGCCGGTCTGGTCACCCATGGGCGCGGAGAAGTCACCATCCTGGACCGCGCCGGGCTGGAAGAGGTGAAAAACTCGCCCGCTCTGTGACAGGGTCACATGCCTTTCACTGCTCCCGGGCTTAGACCGGGGACAGGTAACGAAAGGAGTTTTCTCATGTTTGCAAAGAATGCTGGCAGCATCGACCGTGGTCTGCGTGTGATCATCGGCCTGGCCCTGGTCGCCTGGGCCGTCTTCGGTGGCCCTGTCTGGGCCTGGATCGGCGTCGTGCCTCTGCTGACCGGAGCCGTGGGCTCCTGCCCGGCCTATTCGATCTTCGGCATCAGCACCTGCTCGCTGAAGAAGTAAGCGGCTGAGGCACTGCGCGAAGGGCGCCGCCCGGCCTGCGGCCGTGCGAAACGGTCACGTCCTTAGCCCACCAAGAAAGAAAAACGCCGGGATCTCTCCCGGCGTTTTCCGTTCCCCGTACTCGTAACTCTACTAGTGGGTTATGATCTCCGGCCCCATCAGGCTGTTGGGCAACCAGGTCGAGATCCATGGGATGTAGGTCACCATGATCAGGAAGACGAACAGCACGGCCAGGAAGGGAAGGGCTGCGCGCACGACCTTCATCATCGGCATCCCGGCAACCCCGGAGGTGACGAAGAGGTTCAGGCCGACCGGCGGGGTGATCATTCCGATCTCCATGTTCACGACCATGATGATGCCCAGGTGGATCGGGTCCACGCCCAGCTCGATCGCGATGGGGAAGACCAGCGGCGCCACGATGACGATCAGACCCGAGGGCTCCATGAACTGACCGCCGATCAGCAGGATCACGTTCACGATGATCAGGAACATGATCTTGCCGAAGCCCGCCGACAGCATCGCATTGGCGATCTGCTGGGGGATCTGCTCATCGGTCAGCACGTGTTTCAGGATCAGCGCGTTGGCGATGATGAACATCAGGGTAATGGTCAGGCGACCGGCCTCGAACAGGGTGCCGCGGGTGTCTTCGTGGAAGAAGGCAGTCACGATGGCCTGCGGCTTCTTCAGCACGTTCGACTTGCCCTCACCCTTGTCCGACAGCGGACCCATGTCGCGATAGACGAAACAGGCCACAAAGAAGGCATAGACCGAGGCAACGGCGGCGGCTTCCGTGGGCGTGAACAGCGCGCCGGTAATGCCCGGAATGCCGTAGATGCCGACCATGATGATGACAATCAGCAGGAGGCCCCAAACCGCGTCCGAGAACGAGGACCAGACCTCGCCCCAGCCCTGGAAATCCCCCTTGGGCATATTGCGGATCGTGGCGATCACATAGATCGCAACCATCAGCATCAGACCCGCCATGAGGCCCGGGATGACACCCGCCAGGAACATGCGCCCGACCGACACCTCGACGGCGGAGGCATAGACCACCATGACGATCGAGGGCGGGATCAGGATACCCAGCGTACCGGCGTTACAGATGACACCGGCGGCGAAATCCTTGGTGTAACCAACCTGGCGCATCGCCGCGATGACGATGGTCCCGATGGCCACGACGGTGGCGGGCGACGAGCCCGAAAGGGCGGCGAAGAGCATACAGGCAAAGACGCCCGCAATCGCCAGCCCCCCACGCAGATGCCCCACACAGGCGATCGAGAAGCGGATGATCCGCTGCGCCACGCCCCCGGTCGACATGAAGGACGACGCGAGGATGAAGAAGGGGATCGCCAGCAGCGTATAGTGGCCCGCTTCGGCTTGATAGAAGCTCTGCGCAACCGAGGCCAGCGAAGTGTCCGAGAACACCAGAAGGAAGATGATCGAGCTGAGACCGAGGGAAACCGCAATCGGCACCCCGATCAGCAGGAAGCCGATCACCATGGCGAAGAGAAAGACGACGTCCATGGATTATTCCTCCCACTGGTGGTCTTTGATTTGGTCGATTTCGTCCTCGACCTCGTGACTGACGATCAGGCTCTCGGCCTTGCCGGTCCACACGCGGATGGTGGCCTGGATGAAGCGGAACAGCAAAAGTGCGGCCCCGATGGGCAGGATCACATAGGGAATGACGCGCGGCAGCTTGTCATAGGTTTCCCCCTGGTTGATCCAGCCTTCCAGAAAGCGCAGGAACTCTGGCATCGGCACCTGATCGGTGATGTACCAGGCCTGGTCACGGGTCTGTTCGAACCCGGTCGGGAACCAGCGGCCCGAGGTGCGATCAAGTGCTGCATAGGGCGCCCAGTAGTCCCAGGCCCCTTTCAGAAGCAGGAAGGCATAGGCGATGCAGAGCGCGCCTGCGATCAGCGCGACAACCTTGCGCGGCCCGGGCGAAAGCATGTTGGTAATCGCGTCCACGCCCAGATGCGCGGTGACCTTGACGCCGTAGCTCACACCGAAGAGCACAAGCCAGGCAAACAGGATCAGCGTGACCTCCAGACCCCAGATCAGCGAGGTGTTGAAGATGTAGCGCAGGACGACATTGACGAATGTGATCATGGTCATCAGGCCAAGGAGCACGGCGATGACCGTTTCCTCGAAGCCCTTTGTGTGGTGAGTGGTGCTCATGGTCTTCCCCTTTCCATGAGGCGGGCATGACAGAAGATCCGTCGCGCGGGTTGGTGGCGTGGATATCGTGTCGTGTGGAGTTTGTGGGTTCCGGGGCCGACACGCGGCCGGCCCCGAAGCTCATGCGTGGCTCAGCGCTTAGTGCTGGGCGTTGATTTCCTGGGCAACGGCGATGTTGTCGGCACCCACGTCGGCCTCGAACTGGCTCCAGACCGGCTTCATGGCGTCAACCCAGGCCTGGCGCTGCTCGTCGGTCAGCTGGCGGACAACGCCACCGGCGTCGATGATCGACTGCTTGGCGGCTTCATTCACTGCGAAGGCTTCACCGTTCCGGGTGGCGGTCACTTCGGCAATGATGGTCGACAGCTGGTCACGCACATCGGCCGGCAGACCTTCCCACCAGTCCACATTGGTCACGACCAGATAGTCGATGATGCCGTGGTTGGTCTCGGTCACGCCGTCCTGCACTTCGAAGAACTTCTTGCCGTAGATGTTCGACCAGGTGTTTTCCTGCCCGTCGACAACGCCGGTCTGCAGCGCGCCGTAGACTTCCGAGAAGGCCATCGGCTGCGGCGAGGCCCCAATGGCTTCCATCTGGGCCACCAGCACGTCCGAGGTCTGCACGCGGAACTTCAGCCCGGCGGCATCGGTCGGCAGTTCCAGCGGCTGGTTGGCCGAGAACTGTTTCAGGCCATTGTGCCAGAAGGCCAGGCCCAGCAGACCACGGCGGGTCATCGATTCCTTCATCGCCTGACCGGTCGGCGACTGCTGGAACGCATCCACCGCGTCCATGTTCTTGAACATGAAGGGCAGGTCGAAGATGCGGAACTGTTTGGTAAAGGCTTCGAATTTCGACAGCGACGGCGCGGCCATCTGCACGTCGCCCTGCAGCATCGCTTCCAGCACCTGGTTGTCGTTGTACAGCGTGGAGTTCGGATAGACCTCCATGCAGGCCTTGCCGTCCATCTCGGCATTCACGCGTTCGGCCAGCAGCGACGCCGCGATGCCTTTCGGGTGTTTGTCAGCGTTGGTGACGTGGCTGAACTTGATGACAATCTCGCCATCGTCACAGGCCGCGGTGGCGCTGGTGGCGGTGACGGTCAGGGTCAGGGCGGTGGCGGCCCCCATCAGAGCCTTGTTCAGGAATTTCATGTCGTGTGTCCTCCCAGACGTTCCTCGAAAATACACCCCAAGTCGGGCGCTGAACCCATTTGGGCATTTCAAGAGGCAGCGGCCAAGAAAAACTGTCACCTGTCCGTGAGGCGCCAAATTCATCAGCATTTGCAGTCAGTTATGGGCTGCTTTTTTTGCATCATCACCAGTCGCAAAGGCATGGTGGGCGGGATTCCACACAGCTACCAAAGGCACCTGTGCGGAAATCCGCACAGGTGCGGTAGCGCCAACATGGAAAGGGGGCGGGACGAATCCAGCGCTCAGCCACCAATCCGCCGCGTGGCCAGGAAGACGCCCGCCAACACAAGTACCACGGCGATCCAGTTCACGCCCAGGACATTGGCTGCGCCGATCCCGTTCATCGCGATCATGATCAAGCCTGCGCAGGTGATCAGCGTGCCCAGAAGCGACGCCAGCGGCCCCGGACGGCGCTCAAGCGGTGTGCGCGAGCCCGCCTCGAAGGGCAGGAACACCATCACGAAAGGCGCCAACACCAGGCAGAAAGCAACCAGCCAGATCGGCCGCATCGCCCACCAGGCCCCTGCCCCCGGCTGCAGCTCCAGCCCGATGCCGCCCGCCAGCATCGCCAGACCAATCACCGCCACCATGGCCGTGATATGCCACAGGTAGATCGACATGATCATCTGGTTCATCACGATCACCCAGCTCCACGGCCCTGGACGGGCGAGCCAGCGTTTCACCACGCCCGAGACCAACAGGATCACCCCGATCTGCACCGCCCCCAGCGCCAGCATGGCGGTGGTCGGCGGCCGGGTGTTCGAGAACTCCTCGCCCGGCACGCTGACCATGCCCACGGGGAAATCCAGCAGGCCGATCAGCACGTAAAGCCAGACCGCGCCCAGAGCGATGAAACCCAGCGACCAGGCGTTTTGCCTTTGCGCCCCGCCCCACCAGTAACCAAGCTGATGCACCCCCAGCCAGACAAAGCCGTAATTGGCCCAGCGCAGCCATTGCTGGTCCAGCCCGAAGGCGATTGTATCGACCACAATGGCCCCGCCCCAGAGCACCACGACCGAGGCAAAGCCGATGCGATCCCAGGCCGCCATCGACAGGGGCACCGCGACGGTGATGACGATATAGACCGCCAGGAACCAGATCGGTACCAGCGCAGATTGCGAGGCGACGGCGATCAGCTCCGCATCCACCCCCATACGCGCAGCAATGGCGGCGGCCACGGCCCAGAGCGCGACCAGCGGCAGGGTGGGCTTGAGCAGCCGCGACAGGCGCGTCGCCGCCCATCCGCGGGCCCTTTCGGGATCCTTGCGGGCCGAGTTCCAGCTGAGCCCGTTCGAGAAGCCGCCGACGAAGAAGAACACCGGCATGACCTGGAACAGCCAGGTCGCCCATTGGGTCCAGGGCTGTTCGGCCAGCAGGATGGTGAACTCCAGTTCACCGCCGCGAATGACCGGGGCGACCAGAAGCCAATGGCCCAGAATGACAAAGAAGATCGCCAGCGCCCGGTAGAAATCGGCAGCCCGGTTGCGGCTGGCGGGCGTGTTTTCGGCGGCCCAGCGGGCACGGGCCAGAAGGCCCTTTGGAATGTCTTCGGAAGCGCTCATATCACTGCTCGTTTTTGGTCAATTTTCAGCAGGTTAGCACACAGCAATGCAACCGGGAAGAGTCGCGAGAGGCGCAGCCGCGACGGGCCCGACCCTGGGTGGGCGCTTTCGCAGCGGGAGTTGGTTGCAAGCGGATTGCTTCAAGTGAAAGGTCAGTTCGAGTTGATGCGCCGGATATGCGCCCTCCCGTGGGGAGCCCCCCTCCCGGCAGAGTTCGCAAGCGAACTCGCCTGCCGGGTCAACGCGGGCGCGTCGCGGCTGCGCCGCTCCAGGCGGACCTACGCCAAGCCTACCCCCGAAACTCCTCGGGCTTCAGCCCATGGCGCGCCAGCTTGTCATAAAAGGTCTTGCGCGGCAGTTTCAGATCCCGCGCGGCCGCCGAGGCTGCGCCCCCGTGACGCCTGAGCGCTTCGATCAGCAGAGACCGTTCCACCTGCGCCAGTTGCTCGGCCAGGCCAAGCCCGTCGCCCTCATCCGCCTCGCCCAGCCCCATGGCAAAACGCATCGCCGCGTTCATCAGCGCGCGCGCATTGCCGGGCCAGTCCTGCGCCATCAGCCGCGCCAGCACGTCCTGGGTGATCTCGGGCGCGGGCAAGGCCGCCTGTTCGCAGGCAATGGCGACATAGTGGCGAAACAGGATCGGGATGTCCTCCTTGCGCTCGCGAATGGCGGGGATGCGCACGCGCATGATGTCGAGCTTGTAGAAGAGGTCCGGGTTGAACTGCCCCGCCCCCGCCAACGCATCCAGGTCCTGATAGGTGCCCGCCACCACCCGCGCCCCACCCGGACGGTCCAGCAGGTCGAGCAAAAGAAACTGCGCCGCCGGGTCCAATGCGGCGACCTCGTCCAGAAACAACGTGCCACCTTCCGCCCTGTCGAACCCGTCGTTCAACACCTCGCCCGTCAGCCCCGCCGCCGGCAGTTTGACGAAGGGCCGCATCGCCGCGCCGGAAAGCAGATGCACCACCTCCGCCACTTTCGACGTGCCTGACCCCGGCTCGCCACAGATCAGCACCTCGGCTTGCGTGCGCGCCACCGCGCGGACCCGCGCGCGCAACTCTTCGGCCAGGCGGCTGTCACCGAACAACAGCCGCGCCGCCGCGTCGCCCTGTTCTGCCTGCAGTTTCAGATGGCGATTTTCCAACACCAGGGACCGGGTGCGCAACGCGCGTTCCACCACCGCAACAAGGTCGTCCGGCTCGCAGGGCTTTTCCAGGAAATCGAAGGCGCCAGCCGACATGCCGCGCACGGCCATGGGAATGTCCCCCTCACCCGTCAACAGGATCACCGGCAGCTCCGCATCCACCCCCTGCGCATGTTCCAGCAGGGCAAAGCCGTCCTTGCCCGGCATGCGAATATCGCTCAGCACCACCCCGTCGAAGTCCAGCGAGATATGGTCCTTCGCCTCGATGAACGACCCTGCCGTCAACGGGTCCAGCCCAGCCAGCTCCAAGGTCTGGCCCAGCGCCTCGCGCACCATGGCATCGTCATCGACCAACAGGACTTTCTGGCTCATTGCGCCGCTTCCTTCACGTCTTCTGCCCAGGGCTCCAGCTCGATGGTGAACATCGCGCCCTGCCCTGTGTTCGCCCCCCGGATCTTGCCACCGAAGCTCTGCACCAACCCGTAAGAGATCGACAGGCCCAACCCCATGCCCTCATCCCCCACCTGTTTGGTGGTGTAGAAGGGCTCGAATATCTTGTCGGGATCGGCAATTCCGGGGCCGGTGTCGCGCACCGTGACGGACAGGGGATCTCCCGGCTGGACATTGATCTCGATACGTTTTTCATCCTGCCCGACCATGGCGTCGGCGGCATTGTTGATCAGGTTGACCATGACCTGCACCAGCCGCACCTCGCCCGCGCGCACGTAACAGACGGCAGGCGGAGCCCAGTCCAGCACCACACCGTCCGTGCGCAGCCGCGCCTCGGTCAGCTCGACGGCAGCCTGGATCACCTGCACCAGATCAACCCGGCCCAGCGGCTCGCTTTCATTGCGGGCAAAGGCGCGCAAGTTCTTGATGATGCGCCCCATGCGATTGGCCAGCTCCGAGATACGGCCAAGGTTCTGCGCGGCCTTCTCGGGCTTCTCACGATCCAGGAAAGCGGTGCCGTTCTCGGCGAAACTGCGAATGGCCATGAGCGGCTGGTTCAGCTCGTGGGAAATCCCCGCCGACATCTGGCCCAGAGCGGACAGCTTGCCCGCCTGCACAAGCTCCGCCTGGGTGCGTTTCAACTCCTCGTTGGCGTCAGACAAGGCAGCCGTGCGTTCGGCCACCCGCGCCTCCAGCCGGGCATTGGCCGCCGCTTCCACCGCCAACCGCTCCGACAGGGCCCGGCGCCGTTCCGCCAGCACCAGCAACACGGCACCGAAAGCCAGGCAAAGCGCCGCCGCGACCGCCGCTTGCAAGGTGGCCGTGCGCACCGCAGGCGCTGTGTCCAGCAGCGTTTCGCCCACCATGTCGATCACGTGGATATCCGCCGCCAGATGCAGCGCCTGAGCTGGCAGGTAGGGGCCTCCGTCCAATTGCCAAATCTCATGCCCGAACCAGCGTTGAATGCTATGGGCCGGGAAGCCCTCGTCGCCGAACCGGTCGGTCAGGGTCAGTTCGGATCGGTTGGTGACAAAGACCTGGCCCGTGTCGTTGACGAAATAGGTGGCGGTGGCCGTGGTCGGCCAGTTCTGTTCAAACAGCCAGATATCAACCTCGACCAGCACCGCACCGCGTGCGGGGCCGGTGTCGGCAAACACCGGGGCCGCGAAGGTAAACAACCGGCGGGTCAGGCCCGAGGGCGCGGTTTCCGCCCCGTTGGTCACCCCCAGCGCGCCGTTCAGCGCCCGGCGCAGGGGCGCGCTGTCGGGGTTGCGCCCCACATGGCCCGGGCGGGAGCTTGCCAGCACCAAGCCCGAACGGTCCACCAGCTCGATCCCCAGCGCACCGGTGCGATCGGCCATCGACCGCAGAAGCGCGCGCGCGTCCCAGGCCTTGTCGCCGTCCAACAGCGCCTTCAGATCCGGGTGATCAGACAGCAGCACCGCCAGTTCCCGGTAGCGAAACAGATGCCGCGTCAGCCGGTCCGAGGCCAGCGTCAGGTCGGTCCTCCCGCGTTCGGCCAATGTCCCCAGCGCCGAGCGCCAGGCCACGCCCCAGACCCCCGCGCTGAACAGGGCGACGGCAAGCAGGAACGCCAGAACCCATATGCTGCGCAAGGACTTGACCATGGCCGCAGCATAGGAATGTGGTCTTGCAATGGAAAGCAGGTTCGGGAAATCTGCGCGGATGCAGAGTTTCAGCCAATCGCCGACCGATCCCGTCTTCGTCCAGGACCCCTACCCGTTCTACGCCCGCGCCCGGGCGGCAGGTGACCTGGTCTGGTGGGAAGATTACAAGATGCCCATGGCGACCAGTTTCGCCGCGGTGAACGGCATCCTGCGTGACCGGCGGTTTGGCCGCGAACCGGTCACCCCGCGCGACATTCCCGATCATCTGGCCCCCTTCTACGCGGTCGAGGCGCATTCGATGCTGGAGCTCGAAGCGCCCCGCCACACCCGCCTGCGCAGCCTGGTCCTGCGCGCCTTTACCTCGCGCCGCATCGCCGGGTTGGCACCGGAGGTGGAAACCCTGGCGCATGAGTTGATCGACGCCTTCCCCGAAGGGGATTTCGACCTGCTGCCCGCCTTCGCCACCCGCATCCCGGTGATCATCATCGCCCGCCTGCTGGGCGTGCCCGAACGCATGGCCGACCAGCTCTTGGTCTGGTCCAACGCCATGGTCGGCATGTATATGGCGGGCCGTACCCGCGCGACCGAGGACGCCGCCGTCGCCGCCACCGAGGCCTTCGTCAGCTTCATGCGCGCTTACGTGGAAGACCGACGCGCCGACCCGCGCGACGACCTGATCACCCAGCTGATTGCCGCCGAGGAGGATGGTGAGCGCCTGTCCGCCGATGAGCTGATCACCACCTGTATCCTGCTGTTGAACGCGGGCCACGAGGCGACGGTGCACTCCGTGGCCAATGCGGTGAAACTGCTGTTGGAGACCGGTGTACGCCCCACGACCAAGAACGCCGACACGCTGGTCGAAGAGACGCTTCGTGTCGACCCGCCGCTGCACATGTTCACCCGCTATGCCTATGAAGACATGGAGGTTTTCGGGCATGCCTTCAAACGCGGGGATGAGGTCGGGCTGCTGCTGGCCTCGGCCAATCGTGACCCGGACATGTGGCCGGATCCCGACCAGTTCGACCCCCTGCGCCCGATCAAGCAGAACACCAGTTTCGGCGCGGGGGTGCATTTCTGCGTCGGCGCCCCGCTCGCGCGGTTGGAGCTGGTCACCGCCCTGCCGATCCTGTTCGACCGATGCCCGGATCTGACCCTGGCCGAGCCGCCCGAATACGCGGATGTGTACCATTTCCACGGGGTGAAACGGCTGATGGTCAGGACCTGACCTCCCCCTTTCATCTTTCCACAAATATCCCGGGGGGTCCGGGGGGCTGGCCCCCCGGCTCTGCCCTCTAAACCGGCAATTCCGTCGAGAACTTGATCTCTTCCATCGACAACAAAGCCGTCACGTTGAAGATCTTCACCTCGGAAATCAGCGCCTGATAGAACACATCATAGGCGCGCGCGTTCGCCACGCGGACCTTGAGGATATAGTCGATCTCACCCGCCAGCCGGTGCGCTTCCAGCACCTCGGGCCTGTCGCGCAGCACCTGCAGGAACTTGTCCTGCCACCCGGCCTCGTGCTCGGACGTACGCACCAGCACGAAGAAACAGGCCTCGAACCCCAGGCTTTCGGCATCCAGCAGCACCGTCTGCTGCCCCACCACACCGGCCTCGCGCATCTTGCGAATCCGGTTCCACACAGGGGTCTTCGACGAGCCCACGGTCTTGGCAATCACGTCCAGCGACTGCCCCGCATCGCGCTGCAGCTCGCGCAGGATTTTCCGATCCAGATCGTCCAGACGCACCGACATTCCGATTTCTCCTCTCTTGGGGGACACCCGTTCTACCGCCAAACCTATACGGAATAATCTTCCTTATATACTGCCACCCCGCTCCATCAATCGGAAAAATGTCCTATATTCTCTGCAACTGCAAACACGACTGGAGCACCAAATGGCCCGCCCCTTCACACCCAAGGTTGTCACCGCCAATGATCTGATCACCGGCGACGTCATCTATCTGGCGCATGACGGCAGCTGGGTGCGCTGTTTGGCCGATGCCGAGCTGCTGGCCGACCAAGACGCCGCCAACGCGCGCCTGTTCGAGGCAGAGACCCAGCCGCATATCGCGGTCGGCGCCTACCTGGCCGACGCCCAGGACGGTGACCAGGGCCCCGCGCCCACCCATTTCCGCGAAACCTTCCGGGCCAAGGGCCCGTCCAACTACGCCCACGGCAAACAGACCGAAGCCAAACGGGAGACCGTCAGCCATGTATGATTACAACGACTTTGACGAGACCTTCGTCCGCTCCCGCGTCGACCAGTTCCGCCACCAGGTGGAACGTCGCATTTCCGGCGCCCTGACCGAAGACGAGTTCAAGCCGCTGCGCCTGATGAACGGCCTCTATCTGCAGCTGCACGCCTACATGCTGCGCGTCGCCATTCCCTATGGCTCGCTGAACCCGCAGCAGATGCGCCAGCTGGCGATGATCGCCGACCGCTGGGACAAGGGCTATGGTCACTTCACCACCCGTCAGAACATCCAGTACAACTGGCCGAAACTGACCGATGTGCCGGATATGCTGGACGCGCTGGCCGATGTGCAGATGCACGCGATCCAGACCTCGGGCAACACCATCCGCAACGTGACCGCCGACCATTTCGCCGGTGCGGCCGCCGATGAGGTCGAAGACCCCCGCCCCACCGCCGAGCTTCTGCGCCAGTGGTCCACCGACCACCCGGAGTTCCAGTTCCTGCCGCGCAAGTTCAAGCTTGCGGTGACCGGGTCCGAGGCGGACCGCGCGGTGACCAAGGCGCATGACATCGGCATCCGTATCGTCAAGAACGACGCGGGCGAGGTCGGCTACCAGGTGCTGGTGGGCGGCGGTCTGGGGCGCACCCCGATCGTCGGTCAGGTGCTGGCCGATTTCATCCCGCGCGAGGATCTGCTGCCTTATGTCGAAGCCGCCGTCAGCGTCTACAACACGCTTGGCCGCCGCGACAACAAGTACAAGGCGCGCATCAAGATCACCTCGCTGGAGAACGGTCTGGACACCCTGCGCGACAAGGTCGAGGCCCGCTTCGCCCAGCTGAAACCGCTGTTCACCGGCGTCGATCAGGAGCTGTTCAAGCACATCCAGTCGACCTTCGTACAGCCCGCCTTCAAACAGGCCGACACCGCGCCGTTCCAGGCCGCCTATGACGCCGATCCGGTGTTCCGCAGCTGGGTCGACACCAACATCGAACAGCACCGCGAGGCCGACTACCGGATCGTCACGATCTCGATCAAGAAGCACGGCCAGACGCCGGGTGACGCGACCAGCGACCAGATGCGCCTGATCGCCGACCTGGCGGAACAATATGGCCACGATGACATCCGCATCAGCCACGAGCAGAACGTGATCCTGCCCCATGTGCATGTCGCCGACCTGCCCGCGCTCTACGCCGCGCTGAAGCCTGCCGGCCTCGGCACCGCGAACGCCGGTCTGATCTCGGACATCATCGCCTGCCCCGGCATGGATTACTGTGCGCTCGCCACCGCCCGCGCGATCCCGGTCGCGCAACAGATCGCGACCCGTTTCGACGAGCTGAAGCTGGAGCACGACATCGGCCCGCTTAAGATCAAGATCTCCGGCTGCATCAACGCCTGCGGCCACCACCACCTGGGCCATATCGGCATCCTGGGGCTGGATCGCGCCGGCGTCGAAAACTACCAGATCACCCTGGGCGGCGATGGCGGCCCGGACACGGTGATCGGCACCCGCGCGGGCCCCGGCTTTGCCTATGACGCGATCGTTCCCGCGATCGAACGTCTGGTCCTGGCCTATCTGGAGCTGCGCACCGATGAGGCAGAGAGCTTCCTTGAGACCTATCGCCGCCTCGGCGACGGGCCGTTCAAGGCGGCGCTCTACCCGGAAAGCAAAGCCAATGCCGCTTGAAGCCCCCATTCCGAACCTGGAGGAGCGCGCGAACGCCCTCAATGACCGCTACCGCCACCACTCGGCGCATTCGGTGCTGGACCGTGCCCTGACCGATCCACAAGTCGGCTCCGTTGCGATGGTGTCCAGTTTCGGGGCGGAGTCGGTTGCCTTGTTGCACATGGTGGCCCGGGTCGACCGCTCCACGCCTGTCATCTTCCTGGACACGCAGATGCTGTTTCAGGAAACGCTGGATTACCAGCTCGAGGTCAGCGAGAAACTGGGCCTGACCGATGTGCGGATCGTGCGTCCAGATGCCGAGGACCTGTTCCACGGTGACCCGGACAATATCCTGCACCTGGCCGATACCGACGCCTGCTGTGAGCTGCGCAAGGTGCAGCCCTTGGAAAAGGCGCTGGAAGGGTTTGATGCCTGGATCACCGGGCGCAAGCGCTTCCAGGGCGGCAAACGCGCGGATATGGAGTTCTTTGAACCCGACCGCGTGCGGCTGAAGATCAACCCGCTGGCCCATTGGACCCCCACGGATGTCAGCGACTACATGATCAACAACCGCCTGCCCCGCCACCCGCTGGTCGCCAAGGGCTTCCCGTCGATCGGCTGTGCCCCCTGCACCAGCGCCGTGAAACCGGGTGAAGATCCGCGCGCCGGTCGCTGGCGCGGCGAAGAGAAAGTTGAATGCGGCATCCATTTCGTGGATGGCAAGATGGTGCGCATCGCCCCCACCCAGGGCGCGTAAGCACAAACCAAAAATCCGGCGTATCTTGCCCGTCCCTCGGGGCTGACAGGATACGCTGCGACCCGTGAAAGGACACGCCATGAGCGTTATCGTAACCGACCAGGGCTTTGCCCGCGACGACTGGACGCAGGGTTTCGCCACCCTGGAAGACCGCGCCGCCAATGACACCCGCGCGCTGGATCTGGGCTCGGATATCGACCCTGTTACCCTGGCCGATGTCTTCCAGGGCGTCGAGCTGATCCGCGTCGATTTCCCCTCCTTCGCCGATGGCCGCGGCTTTACCATTGCAAAACAGCTGCGTTTGCAAGGGTTTACCGGCCGCCTGCGCGCCAAGGGTCACGTCATCAGTGACCAATACGCCATGGCCCGCCGCGCCGGTTTCGACGAGGTCGAAATCTCGGACGAGCAAGCTGAACGCCAGCCCGAAGGCGACTGGAAATACCGCGCCGACTGGCAGGCCCGTGACTATCAGTCCCGCCTGCGGGGCTAGACCCGCCTAACCTATATCCCATATATAGCAGCACAACAGAGGACGAGGCCCCGCGCCCCGTTGGACCCGATGAATGAAGTGACCCCCGTGGACAAACCCGTGACCGACACCGCGACCATCCGCCCCGTGCCCACCCTGCCCGATGCGCAGACCGTGACCGAGGTGAAGCATTACACCGACCGCCTGTTCAGCTTCCGCTGTACGCGTCCTGCCTCGCTGCGCTTCCGCTCGGGCGAGTTCGTGATGATCGGGTTGATGGGCGATCCGGATCCCAAGACCGGCAAGCAGAAACCGCTCTTGCGCGCCTATTCCATCGCCTCGCCGTCGTGGGACGAGGAAATGGAGTTCTACTCGATCAAGGTGCAGGACGGTCCGCTGACCTCCAAGCTTCAGCACATCCAGCCCGGCGACCAGGTGATCCTGCGTCCGAAACCCGTCGGCACCCTGGTGCATGACGCCCTGCTGCCCGGCAAGCGCATCTGGTTCTTCGCCACCGGCACCGGCTTTGCCCCCTTCGCCTCGCTGCTGCGCGAGCCGCAGACCTACGAGGATTACGACGAGGTCATCATCACTCACACCTGCCGCGAGGCCGGCGAGCTGACCTATGGCCGCGAACTGATCGAGGCCCTGAAGGACGACGAGCTTCTGAACGAGGTGATCGGCGAAGGCTTCTGGAAGAAGATCAAATACTACCCGACCACCACCCGCGAAGAGAGCGCCAAGATGGGCCGCATCACCGACCTGATGCGCTCGGGCGAGGCTTTCGAGGACCTGGGCGTGCCGCCGATCTCGGCTGAGACCGACCGCGCGATGATCTGCGGCAACCTGGCCTTCAACCTGGAACTCAAGGATATGCTTGAGGAATTCGGGCTGGAGGAAGGGGCGAACTCGAATCCCAAGACCTATGTGGTCGAAAAGGCGTTCCTGGACTAAGACCGTTCGGGTCTGAACAAATCGACAAGAATTGACGGGAGGCCTCGGCCTCCCGTTTACGTTTTGCCAACCCATGCGCCCCACCCTGCCGGCACAGCCGCCAGAATGGAGCTTTGACATGGATATCACCCCCGTCCTCACGCAGCACAGTGCTGCGCCGAACAGGCCACCCGCCGCGACGCCCGCCCCGACCGAGGCGTTTTCGATTGGCCCAG
Organism: Aliiroseovarius sp.; assembly: GCF_965228805.1. Lineage (NCBI taxonomy): Bacteria > Pseudomonadati > Pseudomonadota > Alphaproteobacteria > Rhodobacterales > Paracoccaceae > Aliiroseovarius > Aliiroseovarius sp. The sequence goes on from NZ_CBDDIE010000003.1 coordinate 3,726,158, forward strand.
CAACCGGGCCCACGAAGGGTCCAGAGGCCATCGCCGCCATCAAATCCCGCTATGACATGACCAACATCACGCCACGCCAGGTCGACCAGCTGGTGTCGGAGCTGCAGGACGCCGGGCATGAGTTTGGCGCGGAGCTCCTGACGCTCATGACCTATGGCGAAGAATTCCAGTCCCACCTCGCCCGCACCTTCGGGGGCGAGCCGCAACCGCACCGTGCGATGAACCTGATCGAACACGGCAAGGCACAGCTGGACTACGCCCGCCGTGCCGGGGATCCGACCGAACATTGGCAGATGTTCCTGGAGTATCTGGATGGGTTCGGCACACCGGACAGTCCAGAGGAGCGCACGGTCCCCCGTTCGGACAGTGCCCAGAGATTGGTTGAAACCCGCATGACACGAAGCTGACAGGCACCGGGAAAACAAGAAACCGCCGCACAGGCCTCCCTGCGCGGCGGTCGGGTCCTGGAGGACTTACGAGGGGTTACATCCCCAGGGCCGATTTCACCTGATCAATGGCGGCCTGAACCAGCTCCGGGTTATCGGCGGCCTGCTGGATGGCGGTTTTCAGGGCAAGCTTCTGCACATCCCCCAGGTCGGAGCCATCCACCATCTCGGTGATCTTGCCCGCGTCGAACCCCTCCGGGGTCAGCAGGTCGGTCACGGACATGGCGTCAGAGGCAGCCTCCGCGGCTTCGCCCGCTGCATCCGTGGCGGCATCCGTCGCCATTTCGGTGGCCGCATCGGTTGCGGCGTCGGCAGCGGCATCGGTCGCCTCATCTGCCATATCCGCGGCGGCATCAGCAGCCTCGGCGGCCTCACCGGTCGCTTCCATCGCACCTTCGGCAGCGTCAGAAGCCGCGTCAGTGGCGGTGTCCGTGGCGGTGCCCATCGCATCGGAGGCGGCGTCCGAGGCCGCATCCACCGCATCCGAGGCCGCATCGGTGGCGGCATCGGTCATGTCGGTGACGGCGTCGCTGATCGCCTCGCCCACGGCGCCCATGCCTTCGGTGGCCTCTTCAACAGCGCCGGTGACCGCATCGGCGGCCGCATCCACGGCGCCATTGGCGGCATCGGTGGCTTCCTCAACCACGCCTTCGGCAGCATCGGTCACGGCGTCCACGGCTCCCTCAACAGCATCGCCCACCGGGTCGGCGGTCTCTTCAGCGACGGGCTCTTCCGCCGGAGCCTCTTCCTCCGCGGTCGGCGCTTCGGCGACCGGCGCGGGTTCTTCCATCTGCTGGCCGGAATACCAGACATAGCCGCCCACACCGGCGGCAATCAGCAGAAGGGCAATGATCCAGGTCTTGTTCATGTGACTATCCTCACTTGTCAGTGGCGCAGCGTCCCCCGCGCCTTACGTGAGGCATGTGGGGGCAGGCGCCCCACCTGCGCAAGGGGAGAAATGCTGCACACGCATCATTTCGGCAACTATCGGCTTGATAAGACTAAGGCAGGCCATTACCTTCCTGCCCCAAGTCTTACCGGCAACTTCAGAAGGAATGAACTCATAGCCCGCAGACCTCATAACGCGCCCCCGCAGCGCGACACCGGACCCCGCGTAAATGGCCGCATCCGCGCCCCGGAAATCCGTTTGATTGGCGCAGATGGCGAAAACGTCGGCGTTGTGCCGCCCGCGCGTGGCATGGAGCTGGCTGAACAAGCCGGTCTGGACCTGGTTGAAATCTCGCCCAACGCCAACCCGCCCGTGTGCAAGATCATGGATTTCGGCAAGTTCAAATACGAACAGCAGAAGCGGGAAAGCGAGGCGCGCAAGAAGCAGAAGACGATCGAGATCAAGGAGGTCAAGTTCCGTCCCGGCACCGACACCCACGATTACGACGTCAAGATGCGCAACGTGGTCAAGTTCCTGGAGAAGGGCGACAAGGTCAAGGTGACCCTGCGCTTCCGTGGCCGCGAGATGGCGCACCAGAACCTGGGCCGTGAGCTCTTGGAACGTGTGGCCGAAGACATCAAGGAACTCGGCAAGGTCGAGAACATGCCGAAGATGGAAGGCCGCCAGATGATCATGATGATCGGGCCGATTCAGAAGTAACAGTTTAGCGAAGCGAAACTGTTACCGCGGCAGGCGCGTTTTCACAGAAAGCGCTGCCGAACGCGAAATGACCGAACCCCTGCCTCCGGCGGGGGTTTTGTTCTTCCACCAACGAAAAACGCCCCACCGATCCGGCGGGGCGCTTTCAAATCTCCAAACCGGGGCTCAGATCGCCGCCACGGCCCGTTTCGTCAGCACACCGACCAGGTGCGCGCGGTACTCCGGGCTTCCGTGGATATCGCCGATCATGTCCCCGCCCGGGGTCATGCCGTCCAGAGCCTCCGGTGCGAAATTGGTCGACAAGGCCGCTTCGGCCTCGGCCCAGCGGAACACGCCGTCTTCGGATGCGCCGGTCACCGCCACGCGCACACCATCGTCGTATTTCGCAACGAAGACCCCGACCAGGGCAAACCGCGACGCGGGCTGTTCGAACTTCTGGTAGTTTGCCGCCATCGGGGCCGGGAACCGTACCCCGGTAATGATCTCGCCATCTTCCAGAGCCGTTTCGAACAGGCCGGTAAAGAAATCATCTGCCGCGATTTCGCGTTTGTTGGTAAAGATCGCGGCTCCCGATCCCAGCGCTGCCGCCGGATAGCAGGCCGACGGGTCGTTGTTGGCCAATGATCCACCAATCGTGCCGCGATTGCGCACCGCCGGATCACCAATGCCGCCCGCCAATGCGGCCAGGGCCGGATAGAAGGCGGCAGCCTCCCGCGCGACCTCGGCATGGGTGGTTGCCCCACCGATGAATGCGCCGGGATCATGAGTGGGTGAAACACCCACCATGTCCTCGATACCGCGCAACGACACCAGCACGCCGGGCGCCGCAAGTCGTTGTTTCAGCGTCGGAATCAGCGTCTGACCGCCGCCCAGGGCCTGGGCCTCGTCATTGGCCAATGCGGCGACCGCCTCGTCGATCGTCGAGGGCTTTTCAATGTCAAACTCATACATGATCCGTCCTCCTCACGATTGCATGGCCTGCCACACCCGGTGGGGTGACAGCGGCATGTCGATATGGGTCACATCGTAGCCCGCGCTGCGCAGCGCATCCACCACCGCGTTCACCACGGCCGGGGGCGAGCCAATGGCGCCTGCCTCGCCGCAGCCCTTCACCCCCAAGGGGTTATGCGTGCAGGGCGTCTGGCAGCTGTGATCCACCGTGTAGAACGGCACATCATCGGCGCGCGGCATGGCGTAATCCATGTAGGAGCCGGACAGAAGCTGCCCATCCTCGTCATAGACCGCATGTTCCAGCAGCGCCTGACCGATCCCCTGCCCAAGCCCGCCATGGACCTGGCCGTCAACGATCATCGGGTTGACGATATTGCCAAAATCATCCGCCGCCGCGAAACGCTCGATGGTGACCTTGCCGGTGTCGGGATCGACCTCCACCTCGCAGGCATAGGCACCGGCCGGATAGGTGAAGTTGGCCGGGTCGTAAAACGCGGTCTCCTCCAGCCCCGGCTCGATATCCTCCAGCGGGTAGTTGTGCGGCACGTACGCGGCCAGGGTCACATCGCCCCAGGCGACCGATTTGTCGGTGCCCGCCACGCTGAACTGCCCGTCCTTGAGCTCGATATCCCCCTCGGCGGCCTCCATCAGGTGGGCGGCGATCTTCTTCGCCTTGGCGATGATCTTCTCGGTCGCGCGCACCATGGCGCTGCCGCCGACCGCCAGCGAGCGCGAGCCATAGGTGCCCATGCCCATCGGCGTATTGGCGGTGTCGCCATGCACGATTTCGACCATGCCGGGATCAATGCCGATCATGTCGGCCACCACCTGCGGGAAGGCGGTCTCATGCCCCTGCCCGTGGCTGTGGCTGCCGGTCATCACGACCAGCCCGCCGGTCGCATTGACCCGCACCGTGGCGCTTTCATAAAGCCCGGCGCGCGCGCCCAGCTGGCCGACCAGGTTCGACGGCGCGATGCCGCAAGCTTCGATATAGCAGTTCACCCCCAGCCCGCGCAGCTTGCCGCGCGCCTGGCTGTCCGCCCGCCGCGCGCCGAAGCCCGCGAGATCGGCGATCTCTTCGAGCTTGTCCATCGTCGCGACATAGTTGCCGGTGTCATATTCCACCGCCACCGGGGTGGCATAGGGGAACTCGGTGATGAAGTTCTGACGGCGAAGCGCAATCGGATCCACCCCCAGCTCCCGCGCGGCCTTGTCGATCACACGTTCCAACTGGAAAGTCGCCTCGGGCCGCCCGGCGCCGCGATAGGCATCTACCGGCACGGTATTGGTAAACACCGCCTTCACGTTTACATAAATGAGCGGCGTCTTGTAATTGCCCGCCATCAACGTGCCATGCAGCCAGGTCGGCACCGAGGGCGCGAAGGTCGACAGATACGCCCCCATGTTCGCATGGGTATCGGTGCGAAGGGCGGTAAAGTTGTTGTCTGCGTCCAGCGCCAGCTGGATCGTGGTCACGTGGTCGCGGCCATGGGCATCGGTAATGAACGCCTCGGACCGGGACGAGGTCCACTTGACCGGCCGCTCCAGCGCCTTGGCGGCGAAGGTGCAAAAGGCTTCCTCGGCATAGTGGAAGATCTTGGACCCAAACCCGCCCCCCACATCCGGGGCCACCACGCGCAGCTTGTGTTCGGGAATGCCCAGCACGAAGGCGCCCATCAACAGGCGGATCACATGCGGGTTCTGGCTGGTGGTGTAGAGCGTCGAATCCCCACTGGCCGCATCATAATCGCCAATCGCAACACGTGGTTCCATCGGGTTGGCGACCAGGCGGTTGTTGACCAGATCCAGCGTGGTCACATGGGCGGCATTGGCAAAGGCCTCTTCCACCGCCCCCTTGTTTTCCTCGACGAACCCCCAGTCGTAACAGAGGTTCGAGGTCAGATCGTCATGCACCTTGGGCGCATCCGCAGCCAGAGCAGCCTTCATGTCCACCACGGCGGGCAGCTCGTCGATGTCGACCTCCACCGCCTCGGCGGCGTCGCGGGCCTGATCGGCGGTCTCGGCCACCACGGCGGCGATGGCATCACCGACGTGGCGCACCTTGCCCTGGGCCAGCACCGGATGGGCCGGTTCCTGCATGACTTCGCCATGCCGGTCGGTCACCTGCCAGCCGCAGGGCAGCCCACCCACTTCGGCGAAATCGGCGCCGGTAAAGATGCGGATCACCCCGGGCATCGCCGCGGCCTCATCCGTGTTCACCGCCACCAGATTGCCATGGGCCACCTGGCTGCGCACGAAGATCACATGGGCCTGGCCGGACCGGTTCAGGTCGTCGGTATACTTTCCCTTGCCGGTCAGAAACCGCACGTCTTCACGGCGCTTGTTCGGCGCGCCGATGCCTCCGTCTGCAGGCATGTTCTCCTCCCTATGTTGGCTTGGGCCGGCCCTCTCTCCTCCATGGGGCCGGTCCCTGGCTGCGGCAGCCTATTTCATGCTGTTCCAGATCCTTTCGATCTCGTCCGCGGCGAAGATACGCTCGTCCTCGGTGGTGTCTCCGTGCACGACCAGATAGGCATCCACCACGTTGCCGTTGACCACGGGACACATGATCACCGCGTCCTGGTCGCCCGGGCGCAGGTCGTAGCCATAGGTGGTCCAGCTGGCGACCGCGGTTTCCCCGCCGCCATGATCGAACATGTAGCTGGCAATGGTATTACGCGCATGTTTCATGCAGTTTTCGCGCTCGCCGGGCACATCCTCAAGGTCGTAGACCGACCAGCCTTCGGCAAAAGCCGGGGCAGCGGCCGGGGCGGCCATCATCAATGCAATCGAGGCGGTTTTCAGAAAGGTCTTCATCTTAGTCCTGATCCTGTAGGTTTGGGTTATTCTGCGGCGATCGCGCCGACATCCTGACCGGAGGCCGCCATGATCGCCTTGATGATATTGTGATACCCGGTGCAGCGACACAAGTTACCAGACAGATGCGCGCGAATTTCTTTTTCGCTGGGCTTGGGATTTTCCGCCAGAAGCCCCGCCGCCGCCATCACCATGCCCGGCGTGCAGAAGCCGCATTGCAGCCCGTGATGTTCGCGAAACGCCGCCTGGATCACCCCAAGGGAGCCATCGGCCTCGGCCATGCCCTCGATCGTCGCGACCTCGGCGCCGTCCGCTTCAGCGGCGAACATGTTGCAGCTTTTGACCATCTTACCGTTCACATGGACGGTGCAGGCCCCGCATTGGCCGGTGTCACATCCCACATGCGTGCCGGTCAGCCCGAGTGTGTCGCGCAGAAACTGCGACAGCAGCGTGCGACCTTCGGCTTCGGCGGAGACAGCCTTTCCATTCACGGTCATCGAGACCTGTGCCATCTGTTCCTCCCTGGCTAATTCATTTTTTGCTAAAGCGTTTCGCCAAAAACCTGCACTACAGGTTTAGGGCCAAACGCCCACACCACTGATATATTCCGCAGCGCCTCACCTTTCCCCTGCCACAGGTGAAAGGCGTGACGCTTTAGTTGGCCTTAGCAAAGCACGGGAACGGGCTCATGAGAACCCCTCAATCTCGCTGCGGTTGCGAAAATTTGACCATACGGTCGAGTGCGGGGCACGAAATTGCGACCTCGATTGCGCCCGTCAGGCGTCGCGCATCCGGCCCCGTTGCGGGATGTCCTTGAGCAGCCCGCCCACCCCCATCGCGGCGATATCCGCAGGGCCGACAGGCACGCCGCAGAGCACCCGTTCCATGACCCAGTCAGCCCCGTTCAGGGCGGGCGAACGGGCGCAGCCCGGCAGGCCGATCACCGGCTTGTCGCCCAATTCGCCCAGGAAAAGGAGGTTGCCGGGGTCCACCGGCATGCCGAAATGGGTCACGGAGCCCCCCGCCCGACGCAGCGCCTCGGGCGCCACGTCACGCAGGTCCGAGGTGGCCGAACCGGTCAGGACGAACAGCACGTCGCCCCCGGCTTGCAGGAGCGCCCCGGCCAGAATGTCGACCTCATGGGCGACCAGCTGTTTCGGCCCCAGCGACACGCCCAGCGCCGCCAGCCGGGCCTCGATCGCCTTGTGGCCCTTTTCACCAACCTCGGCGCCCACCGTGGTCTGGATCAGCGTGGCCGCGCCATGGGTGGCCGCCCGCATCCGCATCGCGCCGCGCGCCGCGTCACAGGCGCGCTCCAGCGCCGCCTCCGGCACCGCATAGGCAATGATCTTGATCGTCGCAGCCATGCCGCCCTGCCCCAGCCGCTGCCATTCCGGCACCGTGGCAATGGTGATCATCGGGTCCACCGCATTGATCGCATTGATGGCCTCCGGGTGCAGCTCGACGATGCCCGGGAGCTGCGCGATCAGGTTGACCCGGCCGGTCGCGGCCCGGGTCGGAGCAAGCCCGGCGGAGACAGCATCCGCCCCCAGCAGCGCCGCCGCCAGCCGGGTGGCCGCGTCATCCTCGCCCACGTCCCCCGGTTCCAGCCGTGCCACGGTGACCTCGGTCAGCCCGGCCGCCTGCATCGCGGCCACATCGCCTGCATCGACAAGCTTGCCCTTGCGCAGCCGCCCACCGGGAACCGCCACGGAATGGGCCAACACCGCGCCTTCGGCGCCCGACAGGGGAACCGGTCCGAACCTCATGAGGGTTTGCGCAGCCGGGCGATGATTTCCGCCAGCACCGCCACGGCAATCTCGGCGGGGGTCACCGCGCCAATGTCCAACCCCACCGGCGCATGGATGCGCGCCATCTGCGCCGCGGAAAAGCCGCGCCCGCTCAGCCGGTCCACCCGTTTCGCATGGGTCCGCGTGGAACCGAGGCAGCCCAGATAGGCCACATCCGCCCGCAACGCGGCCTCGATCGCCGGATCGTCGATCTTGGGGTCATGGGACAGGGTCACCACGGCGCAGCGCGCATCCAGACCCAGGTCGGGGAGCACCTCGTCGGGATAGTCCACGTGGATGTCGACCCCGGGAAAACGCGCCTCGGTCGCGAAGGCGCCGCGCGGGTCGATCAGCACCGGGTCGAACCCGGCCATGCGCGCCATCGGGATCAACGCCTGGGCAATATGCGCAGCACCAATCACCACCAGGCGCAGGGGCGGATTGTGAATGGCGACGAAGGTCTGCCCGTCGGGCTCGAAACCCGAGCGGTCCTTGCGAAACCGCTCCTCATGGGTGTCCGGGCCGGTCAGGTGTCGTTCCCCGCTGTCCACATTCACCGCATAGGCACGCGGCGCGCGGGCCGCGCGGGCCGCCACCAGATCGGCCAGCATCGCCTCCGGCAGGGCCGCGCCGACCGGTTCGACGAGCACCTTGATCTGCCCGCCACAGGCCAGACCTGCGGCAAAGGCGGTGCCATCATCGACACCAAAGCTCAAGAGCCGCGATTGCCCGTCGCCCAGCGCCTCCTGCGCCTCCAGCACCACCGCGCCCTCGACGCAGCCGCCCGACACGCTGCCCGCAATCTCGCCCGCGCCGGACACGGCCATCTGGCTGCCCACCGGGCGCGGTGCGCTGCCCCAGGTGTCCACCACCGTGGCCAGGGCCGCGCCTTCGCCCGCCTGATGCCAGGCCAGCGCGGTTTCGGGAATAGTGTCGACGGTATCGCTCATGGCACCCATGGTTGCCCGAGCGGTCCTGTGGGCGCAAGAGGGGCCGTGCGGGTTGGCGCCGCGCGCAAGAGCATGGCGCGTTTCGCAAACCTTACTGGCGCAGGCGCACCGCTTCGGCGGCGTCCTGGATCGCCCAGTATTGCAACGCGTCGCGAATGCCCTCCGCGGCCTTGGCACGCCAGGCCGGGTCGACCAGTTTCTCGCGGTCGGCCTTCGAGGTCAGAAAACCCAGTTCGATCAGCGCCGAAGGGATGTCGGGCGCTTTCAGCACCGAAAAACCGGCCTGCAACTGCGGCGTCTTGTAGGTCGACTGCGTCGAGGAATGGATGCCCTGCACCAACGCGGCGGCCAGGGCCAGCGAACGCGGCGTGGTCTCGCGCCGGGCCATGTCCATCAGGACCAGCGCCACCTCGTCGTCATGGCGGCTCAGGTCCACCCCGGCCAACAGGTCGCTGCGGTCATGGCGCTCCGCCAGTTTCTGCGAGGCAATATCCGAGGCGTCTTCCGACAGGGTATAGACCGTGGCGCCGGTCGCCCGCCCCTGCGCCAGGGCGTCAGCATGCAGCGACAGAAACACATCGGCCCCTGCATGCCGGGCAATGGTCACACGGGTTTCCAGCGGCACGAACCGGTCGTCTTCGCGGGTCAGCACCACGTCGAAACCGCCGGTGCGAAGAAGCAGCTCACGCAGCTCATGGGCAAAGGTCAGCACCAGATGGGCCTCGACCACGCCTTCGGCCTCGGCCCCCGGGTCGATGCCGCCATGGCCCGGGTCCAGCACCACCTTGAGCGGGCGGTCACCGGTCTGGCGGGTGCGCGCGGCGGGCAGGTCCAGCCCGGTCTCATCGGCAAACACCGCCGAGGCGGGCGCGCCTGCGCGCGCGGCGAAAACCTCGGCGCTGACCGCCGTCAGGTCGATCTGCAGGATCGCGGCCCCCGCGCCCGCAGTGGTCATGCCCGCCTGGTCCACCACCATCGGCGCGGCCAATTCCAGCACCATGCGGGTCCAGCCCGGACGCCACAGGCCGTGGTTGACCGTTGCAACGCCGGTCACCGCATCGGCCATGGTGGCGCGATCCGCCCCGGTGAAGTCCAGTTCCGAGAAGTCCAGCACAAGGCGCGGCGGCGCGTCCAGCGTATAGACCCGCCAGGGCACCGGCTGGGTCAGCGACATCTGCAACGAAAGCCCGTCGTGCCGGTCCTCCAGCACCGGCGCTTCGGTCAGGCGAGCCAGCGCAGTCAGGTCCTGCCCGCTCGCCTGGGCAAAGGCGCCCCCGATCCCGGTCAGCCAACACAGAACCAGCCCCAGCCAGAGGCGTCGCACGCGCTCAGCCCTCCTTGGCGGCGCGCAGTTCTGCGACGATCTGCAACATGCCATCCAGCGGCACGTAGCCGCGCAGCATCTGATCCTCCATCACGAAGGTCGGCGTGCCCGAGATCTGCATGCGCTGGCCCAGGAGGTGGTTGTTGCGAATGATCTCGTCCACACGCGGGTCGGACATGCCGTCCCAGATCGCCTTGCCGTCCAGGCCCAGGTCATCGGCCATGGTGACCAGCACCGCCTCGGACGGGTTGCCCCGCAGCGCCATCAGCGCGTCATGCACAAGGCCATAACCCTCCTGCCCGGCGACCAGTTGGGTCGAGATGGCAAATTGCGAGGACAGGGTCGAGCCTTCGCCCAGGATCGGGAACTCCTTGTAGATCACGCGGATGTTGCCATCGGTTTCGACCAGGGCCTTGATCTCGGGAAAGGCCTTGCGGCAGTAGCCGCAGCGGTAATCGACGAATTCCACCATGGTGATGTCGCCATCGGGGTTGCCCGCGACGTGGGAATAGCCGTCGTTGAACAGCTCGTCGGCATTGTGGGCGATCATCGCGCTGTCATTGGCCACGGCCTCGGCGGCCTGGCGGCGTTCCAGCACTTCGATGGCTTCCATCAGCACTTCCGGGTTGTCCAGCAGATAGGCGCGGACCTCGGCACGAAAGGCATCGCGTTCCGCATCGGTCATCTCGGTCATGTCGGTGGCCAGCGCGGGCCCGGCAAGGCAGGTCGTGGCCGCAAGGGCAAAAGCAAGGCGTTTCATGTATCTCTCCGTCATTTGGAGACCGCGCGGGCGGCGGTCAGAATATCCTGGGCGCGGTTCCAGCCGCTCGATCCGCGAGGCAGAAGGCCCTCGGCCCGTTTCGCATGGGGCACCGCGTCTTTCAAGCGACCGATCAGCGCATAGCGTTCGGCACTCATCAGCGCGGCCATGCCGTTGTTCCCGGCGCGGGAATAGGCCAGGCCCAGGTCGCGCAGCATCAGGGGCGAATAGGGATCTCGCGCACGGGCGCGGGTCAACACCTTCAACGCCTCGGCATTGCTGGCCGCCGTGTTCTGCGCCAGCAGCGCCCGGCCATAGCCCGCCAGAATCAACCCGTTCGAAGGCGCCTTCTGCGCGGCACGACGATAAGCCTGAACGGCGGCGCCGAACTTTCGGCTTTCGAGCAGGATTTGCCCCTGCAGCTCGGCCAGGTAGGGGTCGTTCGGATAGGCCGCAACCAGGGCCTGGATCTCGGCTATCGCCTTGTCCGGCTGGGGTTGGCGGTGAAAGGCCACCGCGCGGCGCATGCGCGCGACGATATCGCCCTGCCCGGGCTTGCGCCCCACCGCGCGGAAGGTTGTGCGCGGCGCCCGCAGGAAGGCCGACAGCTTGCCACGCGCACGGGCGAACCAATAGTCATCCTCGGGCCGTTCCTGCCCGTGGTGCGCGTGACCCGCGACGAAGCCCGCCACCGCACGCATACGGTCACGGTTCAGCGGGTGGGTCAGCAGGTAGGGGTCGCGCCGTCCGACCGACAGGGCCTCCTGCCCGCGAAACAGCTCCAGCACATCATGCATGCCATGGGGGTCGATCCCCGCCGCCGCCATGTAGCGCAGGGCAGATTGGTCCGCGCTTGCCTCTTCGGCGCGGGTGTGGACAAAGAACCTGCGCAAGGCGCTGTCCTGCACCCCGATGGCGACCCCGGCCGCCCCCTTGCCACCCCCGGCCGCGGCCGCAGCCCCCGCCAGGATCGTCCCGATCAGGGCAACATTGCGCGCGGATTGAAAATTCGTTGCCCGCCGCGCCAGGTGGCCATTGGCGATATGCGCCAGCTCATGGGCAATCACCGCCTGCAGCTGCTCGGGCTCATCCAGGCGCAGAATCAGGCCCGAATGCAGGAACACATGGTCATGATCCGCCACGAAGGCGTTCAGACTGTCATCCTTGATCACCAGGATCTTGATCCGCCCCGCCGACAGGCCCGCCGCCTCGATCACCGGTTTGGCCAGTTGTTTCAGCGCATGTTCGATATCGGGATCGCGCAGGATCGTCTGTGCCCGCGCCGGGAGCGTCAGCACCACGGCCATCAGCGCCGCGAGCGCCGCTGTCAGAACCCTGCGAACCATTGACTTCACCTCCCTTGGGTGCAACCCGTTGGCCGAACTCTAATGAGGTAACCATGCGAAACTCAAGCCGATCTCAGGTTGATCCCTTCATTGTGATGGATGTGATGGAGGCCGCCCGCGCCGCCGAGGCCGCCGGGCGCCATATCATCCATATGGAAGTCGGCCAGCCCGGCACGCCCGCCCCGGCGGGCGCCCGCCGCGCTCTGGCGGATGCGATGGAAGGCGACGCGCTGGGATATACCGTCGCCCTGGGCACCCCGGAACTTCGTGAACGCATCGCAAGCCTTTATAAAGACTGGTATAGTGTCGATCTTGACCCCGCCCGCGTGGTGGTGACGCCGGGCAGTTCCGGCGCCTTCATCCTGGCCTTTACCGCGCTGTTTGACGCAGGCGACAAGGTTGGGCTGGGCGAACCGGGCTATCCCTCCTACCGCCAGATCCTGCGCGCGTTGGACCTGGAACCGGTGGGCATTCCCACCTCGGCGGACAACCGCCTGCAACCGGTGCCTACCGATCTGCCCACCGGGCTGGCCGGGCTGATCACCGCCTCCCCCGCCAATCCCTCCGGCACGATGCTGGATCACGCCCACCTTGAGGCGCTGATCAGCGCCAGCCACGACATGGGCGCGAGCTTCATTTCCGACGAGATCTATCACGGGCTGCAATACGAGGGCCGCGCGGTCTCGGCGCTGGAGGTCTCGGACGAGGTCTATGTAATCAACAGTTTTTCCAAGTATTTCAGCATGACAGGCTGGCGGGTCGGCTGGATGGTTGTTCCCGAGAACCACGTGCGCGTGGTCGAACGCCTGGCCCAGAACATGTTCATCTGCTCGCCCCACGCCAGCCAGGTCGCCGCGCTGGCCGCAATGGATTGCCACGATGAACTGCGTGCCAACCTCGACGTCTATGCCAAGAACCGCCAGCTGATGATCGACGGGTTGCCCAAGGCTGGCTTCGACAAGTTCGCCCCGCCGGATGGGGCCTTCTACATCTACGCGGATGTCTCCGAGCACACCGATGACAGCCGCGCCTTTGCCGCCGAAATCCTGGAAAAGGCAGGCGTGGCGGTCACCCCGGGGCTGGATTTCGACCCCGTGCGCGGCCACCAGACCCTGCGCTTCTCCTATGCGCGCGCCACCGAGGACATTGTCGAAGGGCTGGAACGTCTTGCCCGGTTCATGGCCGACAGGCGCGCCTGAACCCAGCAGATTCTCATATTAATCAACGCTCTGCGCGACGGTCTCTCGCGCAGGGCTTGAATTAACCTTATCTCAAAAACCACGAAAATTCGCGCTAATTGCCACCTTTCCGACCCATTTGCCCCCGACAACCGGGGGCGAATGTACCGGGTCGGAGGTTTCGCCATGTTTGATCGTATCCAGAATGCCGCCATCGCGCTGGCGAAGGGGGTGTAACCATGCCCATTCTGGACAGCGATGGCGACGGCATCCTCGACGTTGATGAGGGCCTGGTCACAAATACTCCGACAACGATCACCATTACCGTCGACGGCGACCAATATGTCGGCGTTGACAACACCCGGTGGGAACTGCGCGACCCGGACAACAACCTGATCGCATCGGGCACGGTCACCAGCTCGGGCGTGGAAAGCTGGGACGTGGCCGTACCCGCCGAGGGTGATTTCACCTTTACCATGCTGGACGATTACGGCGACGGTCTGGCCGGTGGCAACACCGCCAGCTACACGATCGAGATCGACGGCACAGAGGTGGTGAACAGCGGCGCCAACCCGAATTTCGGCTCGTCGGTGACCGAGACCTTTACCGTCGAGACCACCACCACCACCCGCGACACGGATGGCGACGGCATCGCCGACCACTTGGACCTGGACAGCGACAACGACGGCATTACCGACAATGTCGAGGCGCAGAGCTCGGGCGGCTATATCGCGCCCTCGGGCGTGGACGCCAATGCGGACGGGATCGACGACGCCTATGGCGCGGGGCTGACGCCGGTGGACACCGATGGCGACGGCATCGCCGATTACATCGACACCGACAGCGACAATGACGGCGTGCTGGACGTGGACGAGGCCGGGCACGGCGTCGATCAGGCGACCATTGACGGCTCCGGCGACACGGATGGCGACGGGATCATGGACGCGGTCGACGATGTGGTCGGCCCGGACGTCAATGACACCGATGTGGACCCGGGCACCCTGTCGGACATCGACGGCGACGTCTTTACCGGCGGTGATTATGACTGGCGCGACGATGCGGGCGACAATTTCGTGGTCGAAGGCACTGCCGGCGACGATGTGATCGACACCGAATACGGCGGCGACCCGGACGGCGATTGGGTCGACAATGGCGACGCGGCGGATGGGTCGAACGACGACGTGATCAACGCGGGCGGCGGCGATGACACCGTGACCGCCGGTGCGGGCGACGACACCGTGGACGGTGGCGAGGGCGACGATACGATCTACGGCGACCACGCGGGGGCCAGCCCGGCCACCGCGACCTCGGAGAGCCTGAACTGGGACGCGGCCGGCGCGGATGAAGAAGACATCTCGGGCGGGATCACCCAGGTCACCGGCAATGTCGGCGTCAATGTCAGCTTTACCAATGACGGCAACTCCACCGGCATTTCGGTCGAAAGCACCAGCTCGATCTATGTCGGGCCGGGCGATCCGTTCAACTCCACCTCGTCGCTGTCCCTGACCGGGACCGGCGCCGGTCCGACCTCGACCACCACGCTGGATTTCTATTCCAACAACGCGGGCACCTCCGGCTCGGTCGAAAATGTCGAGTTCTCCATCAACGACATCGACACCTCGGGCTGGCAGGACATCATCACGATCCGCGCCTATGATGCCGATGGCAACGAGATCGCGGTCAATATCACCGTCAACGGCACCGACACCCTGTCGGGCAATACGATCAGCGCCGGGGCCGGTTCGGAAAGCGCCACGGATCTGGACGGCAACGCGCATATCTCGATCCCCGGCCCGGTGGCCTCGATCGAGATCGAGTATTCCAACGGCGGCTCCTCGGGCCAGGCGCTTTGGGTGTCGGACGTGCATTTCGACACGATCGCCCTGCCCCATGATCCTGGCAATGACACGCTGGACGGCGGCGCGGGTGATGACACGATCTACGGCGAGGATGGCGATGACATCCTGATCGGCGGCTCCGGCCAGGACATCCTGGACGGCGGCGCGGGCGCGGATACGATCCACCTGGGCGCGGGCGACACCGTGTCGGGCGGCACCGGGTCGGACACGCTGATCCTGGACCCGATTGACGGGCTGGACGGGTCCGGCGGCACGATCTTCATCGACGGCGGCGAGGATGCGGACAATTCGGACGTGGATACGCTGAACCTGAACGGGCTGGTCGATGACTGGGACGACGTGGTCTTTGACAGCGGCAACCCGGAAAACGGCACCGCCACCCTGTCCGATGGCACGGTCATCACCTTTACCAACATCGAGAATGTCATCATCTGCTTTACCCGCGGCACCGGCATTCTGACCCCCCATGGCGAGCGACCGATCGAAAGCCTGCGCCCCGGTGATCTGGTGCTGACCCGCGACAACGGCCCACAGCCCGTGCGCTGGATCGACAAGAGCTCGGTCCCCGGCGTGGGTGACCTGGCGCCCGTGCGCATTGGCAAGGGGCTGTTTGGCAATGACCGCGACCTGGTGGTCAGCCCGCAGCACCGCATGGTCTATCAAGGCTCCGACGCGGTGCTGATGTTCGACAGTTCCGAGGTCATGGTGCCCGCCAAACACCTGGTGAACGGCACCACCGTGACCCAGGAAGACCGCGAGTTCGTGACCTATTACCACCTGCTCTTCGACAGCCACGAGGTGATCTTCGCCAATGGCGCGGCGACCGAAAGCTTCCACCCCGGCCACCAGGGCCTGGGCGCGGTGGGCGACATGGCGCGCCACGAGCTTTTCACCCTCTTCCCCGAGCTGCGCGCCGACCCGGCGACCTATGGCAACACCGCGCGCCCGGTGCTGAAAGGGTTCGAGGCGAAGCTGCTGAAAGTGGCGTAAGCCCCGGGCGCGGGCGCCTCTGCAAACAACGCTCCGCCGCAAACCGGATTGAATTTTCAAAGAAAATTCTCGCCTGCGGCGGGCGTGGCGCCCCCACGGAGCTTGGCCCTCCCCGCATACCGGGTTGGATTATCTTCGATAATCCGCGCCTGCGGCGGGCGGGCGCCTGTGGCTTGCACCACAGGCGGGGCCGGGCTAAGCCCAAGGGGAAACGGAGACACGCATATGCTCGCACTCATCGGCGCGATGGAAGAAGAAGTCACCCTGCTGCGCGCGCGCATGGACGGGGTGGAGACCGCGACCCACGCGGGCATCACCGTGTCCCGCGGCACTTTCGACGGCGTGCCCGTGGTGCTGGCGCAATGCGGCATCGGCAAGGTCAACGCCACCATCTGCACGCAGATGCTGATCGACCTCTACCAGCCCAGCCGTCTGGTGTTCTCGGGCGTCGCGGGCGGGCTTCTGCCCAACATGCGCCCCGGTGACCTGGTGGTGGGCAGCCACGTGATCCAATACGACCTCGACATCACCGCCTTCGGCCACCGCCCAGGCGCCCTGCCCGGCCGCGACCGCATGATCGAGGCAGACCCAGGCCTCGTCGCCGCCTGCACCCAGGCCTATGACGCGGCCTTCGACGGGCAGGATAACGCCCCCGCGCTGATGGCCGGCACCATCGTATCGGGCGACCGCTTCATCTCGGACCCAAAGACCCTGCGCTGGCTGCAACGGGAGTTTTCCGCACTCGCCACCGAAATGGAGGGCGCCGCAGTGGGTTATACCTGCAAGCTGAACGATGTGCCTTTCGTCGTGGTGCGGGGCCTGTCGGACACCGCAGGCGACGAGGCGCCCGAGGACTTCTCGGCCAACCTCACCCGGGTGTGCCAGAACTCGTTTCAGCTGATGGAGCGGCTGGTGCCGTTGGTGGGGTGAGAACAGGAAACTCGCTTAAGCCCACTCTATGGTGAGACTTCACGATCAACATTTGACATAATGTCAAATGTCACTCATTGTGCTTGAGAAACAGTAACTGGAGTCCAAAGAATGTTGATCACACCAGCTCAATGCAGAGCGGCCCGTAGTTTGCTCAACTGGTCTCAAGAGGAGCTCTCCCATCACGCCGGAGTATCGCGGGCAACAGTCGTTGATTTTGAGGCCAGCAACCGTGCGCCAATCAAAAACAATCTGCGGTCAATCGCAGACTGTCTCTTTGCTGCTGGCGTTGAACTCGTGCCCGAGGAAGGTTCGCGTGGCGTGGGGGTTCGCTATTACACAAGAAAAATCACGTACATTAAAAGTATCAAAATTGATCAGTTTAACGACAAGGCGACAGTTCCCATGCAATTTGCAGGTGAGGGTTTTACTTGCGTTATCAGATTGCACGCTGTTGACGACTACCACCGAACAGACTTTTCAACGGATGCAGAATACGTGAAAGCAATTGAAGCGAACTTTCATCTATTCGTAGCGGTGGCCGAACGCTACGCAAAGACAGGCATTCAGAATGGTGAGTTGATCATAACGACCAACATGCTGAATGTTTGAGGCTGTTCACGGGCGTGCCCGCAAGTAAGCCCATTTGCACCCACTCTGGACAAGTATCTAGAGCTCTACGGTGGCTACTGAAGCCCCCCAACCCAACCACGCCCGATAATCCGACACCAGCAGGTGGGTCGGCGCCTCATCCTCTTCCACCTTGGAAAACCGCCCGATGGGGTCGCGGAAGATATTGTCGGTCTCGTCGTCATTGACGGTCGACACCTCGCCGATCAGCACGTCGCCCCCCTCGCCCCAGAAGGCGTGCCAGTCGCCGGGCATCAGGGTCACGCTTTCGCCCGGGGCAAAGCGCAGCACCTCGCCGGGGGCGAACGCGCGGCGGATGCCGTCGCAGAAGACCGTGCCGCCCGCCGATTCGTCGAAATTGCCGTCCGCGTCCGAGCCGTAGAGCTCGATTGCCATCGTGGCCCCGCCGCGGTTGATGATGTCCTCGGCCTTGATGACATGGGTGTGCATCGGGCTGATCTGGTCCTGGCGCGAAATGAGCAGCTTCTCCGCGTAGCACATGCCGCCGCCCCGTTGCAGGTCAGCGAGTCGCCCGTTGCGCAGGGTAAAGAGGAACAGGCCCAACCTGTCGAAATCCCCCTGGCCATAATCGGTAATGTCCCAGCCCATGCGCCCGTCGATCACCGCGCGAGCCACGTCCTTGCGCGCCTTGAACTGTTCGGGCGTCCAATAGGCAAAGGGCGGCAGGGTAAAGCCGTAGTGGCGGATCATCTCATCCGCCTCGGCCATGATCTGGTTGATGCGCGAGCGTTTCATGCGGGCCTCCTGCCAAGGTATGCGTTAGCGCTATCGGAGCTTATGGGAGTGTAATGACGCCGGAAACCCGTTTCGGCAAGGGGTTCAATGGTGAGCCTGAGAGTAGAACCCTTTCGCACCGCGCAGCGGGGCGGCGCCCGACCCTCCCCACGGGAGGGCGCTTATCCGACGTTTCAAGCAAAACTGCAGTCTCGGCTGGGGCAAACCGACCGCCCCACATCACCGTTTCTCAGCGCCCACCCAGGGTCGGGCGCCGCCCCGCAGCTTGCACAGCTTATTCGGCGGTTGCCCTACTTCCCCGCCGCCCAACCCCGCACGGCCTCCCCGAAGGCCTCGAACAGCGGCCGCGAGACCGGGTCGGTCGCCGCCTGCCACTCCGGGTGCCATTGCACAGACAGGGTAAAGCCCGGCGCGTCCTTGATGAAGACCGCCTCGGGCGTGCCGTCATCGGCCTGGCCTTCGACCACCACGCGGGCGCCGGGGGTCTTGATCCCCTGCCCGTGCAGCGTGTTGGTCATCACGTCGGTCGCGCCCAGTACGTCGTGGAACCGCCCGCCTTCGGTGAAATGCACCCGGTGGCGGATCGCGAATTTCTCTTCCAGCGTGCCATCGGGCGGCATGCGGTGGTTCATCCGGCCGGGCAGTTCGCGGATCTCGGGATAAAGCGTGCCACCCATCGCCACGTTCACCTCCTGAAAGCCGCGACAGATGCCGAAGAAGGGCTGGCCGCGTTCGACACAGGCCCGCACCAGCGGCAGGGTGATCGCATCGCGGCAACGGTCGAAATCACCATGGGCCACGGTGGGCGGCTCGCCATATTCTTCCGGGTGCACATTCGGCCGCCCGCCGGTCAGAAGGAACCCGTCACAGACCTCCAGCAGTTCCTCGACCGAGACATAGCGCGGGTCCGAGGGCACGATCATCGGCATGCAGCCCGACACTTCGGACACGGCGGCCGAATTCATCGTGCCCCCCGCATGGGTCGGGTATTGGTCGTTCAGAAGGTAGGAATTGCCGATGATGCCGACGATGGGGCGGGACATGAGAACCTCGATTTGCGCGTATCGGCTGCATCCAACCCGAAACCGGCAGTAAGGTCAAATCGCGACGCGGGGTCAGGTTGACCTGACTTGGCAGCATGGGGGGCAGCGCGCAAAGCTCCCGTTGCATTTTGCAATTTGGAGACATTTCATGAGACATTTCCTGACGGCCGCCCTGGCCGCCGCCCTATCCCTTGGCGCAGCCCTCGCCCCCATGTCCGCCCGTGCGGCCGAAGGGGTGATCTATGAGTTCGCAGGGGAATACGAGATCCTGCCGCAATACCATGCGGCCGCGCAGGCCAACGGGTTCGACACCAAGGGCAAGATCAGCTTTACGCTCGAGATCGCCTTTCCGACCCATCAGGCAAACAGCCAGCCCCAACGCATGACCCAGATGCATTACGAGGCCACCGGCGGGGCGCTCGAGGTCTTTGGGGCACAAAGCGATCTGGGCCTGCTGACACCGGACAACACGTTCACCGTTTACGACGATCACAGCTATGGCGCCGGGAGCGCGCCGTTCGACGGGTTCTCATTCTTTCTGAACCCGCGCTATATCTCCGGGCGGCCCTTCGGCACGGTGGAGCATATCGTCATCGGTAACACCAACCTGCACGCGGGCGAGCTGTCGGACCTGGCCCCGATCCTGGACGGAAACGCCATGGCCGGGTCGCTGGAACACACCAGTTTCTCGGCACTGACCATCAACTTCACCCCGCCCGGCGCCAGCATGATGTCGACCATCGGCGGCGTGTTCAATGACGTCAGCATCACCGCCGTTCACATCCCGAACTGAGCCTGTGTGTCAGAGAAACAAAAGGGCCGGGTCCTTGCCCGGCCCTTCGCGCTGTCAGCCTTCGGCCACCAGGTTCACGGCCTCGATCCCATAGGTCCCGGCCTCCAGATCGTTTTCCGAGGTGTCGCCGGTCACGCCGATGGCGCCCAGGGTCCGGCCCTTGGCGTCGCGCACCAGGATGCCGCCCGGCACCGGCACCAGCTTGCCGTCATAGGCGCCGCCGACCGCACCGATGAAGTAGGCCTGCGCCTCGGCCCGATCGCGTTGCGCGGTGCCGCCGATGCCCAGCATGACGCAGCCATAGGCCTTGCCGCGTGCGATATCGAACCGGCCCGGAGGCGCCCCGTCCCCCCGTTCGAAGGCAATCACATGGCCACCCGTGTCCACCACCACGACCGACAGGGGCTTCAGCCCCATCTCGGCGCCCTTCTCCATGGTCTTGCGAATGATCGTGCGCGCGCGGCGCAGGGAAATCGTGCTCACCTGTCTCTCCTGTGAGGTCACGTTCAGATTTCTGGACGCAGGGTGACCAGAGCCTGGCCCTCCCCGCGATAGGAATGCGGGAAACCCGCGTCGAAGGTCAGGGTGTCGCCCACCTCCAACCGGTGGGTGCGGCTGTGAATGGTCAGCTCCAGCCAGCCGCTGATCACATGGATCATCTCGACGCCTTCGTGTTCATGCGGCTCGGACTCAGGCGCGCCTTTCGGAAACTCGGCCAGAAAGGCCTCGGTCTGGCGCCCCTGCACCGTGTAATCCAGGCTGGCAAAGTGATAGGTCACGTCGCCCTCGCGCACATTGGGCAGGGTCAGCCGCTCCTGCGCACGCACCAGTTCCACCAGCGGCGCGGTCTCTCCGGGTTGAAAGAAGTGATCCAGCCCGACCCCGAACACCATGGCCACCCGCATGAGCGTCGGCAGGGTCGGCACCACCTGCCCGCGTTCCAGCTTGGACAACATGCCCGCCGACAGGCCGGTGTGATCGCCCAGCTGCGCCAACCCCATGCTCTTCGACGCCCTGAGCGCGCGGATCTTCGACCCGATTCGGTAGCTCTCCAACCCTTCGATCAATGTCTCCGACAGCATGGCAGCCTCATTGGTTTTCCCGTGGTGCAACAACACTGCGCCTCTTTTTCACTAGATGCAAGAATTGTGCATCACACGAAACCGTTACTGGTGGGAAAGATTTTTTCACCTCATGAAAGTCATGCCCCAACGGGCAGACCCAAACCCGGAAAGGAATGAAATCATGAAACGTACCCTCACCGCTCTGAGCCTGTCTCTGGCCCTCGCCGCCCCCGCTGCCGCTGCGGATGCCGACATCGTCGGCACCGCCGTCGCCGCAGGCAACTTCACCACCCTGGCCGCCGCCCTGGGCGCCGCGGGTCTGGTCGATACGCTGAAAGGCGATGGGCCCTTTACCGTCTACGCCCCCACGGACGCGGCCTTTGCGGCCCTGCCCCACGGCACGGTCGAGACCCTGCTGAAACCCGAGAACAAGGACCAGTTGATCGCGATCCTCACCTACCACGTGAGCCCCGGCAAGCTGATGGCCAAGCAGGTCGCGCGCAAGGACATGGTCGACACGGTCAACGGCGACATGGTCGATGTCACCCTGAACGACGACGGCACCGTCAACCTGGACGAGGCCTTCATCATCACCGCCAATATCGAAACCTCGAACGGCATCATCCACGTGATCGACCGCGTGATGATCCCGGACGGCAAGTGATCGGAGGCCTGTCATGCTGAACGTCATTACTCTCGTCCTTCTCGCCGTGGGCGGCCTGAACTGGGGCCTTGTCGGTGCCCTCAACTTCGACCTCGTGGCCGCGATCTTCGGCGATATGTCGGTGCTGTCGCGCCTGGTCTACGTCGTCGTCGGTCTCTCGGCGGTGCACCAGCTGATGGGGCTGGGCGGAATGCTCAAGACCCAGAACGCCTGAACCCGAACCGTTTCGGGGCCTCCCCAACCACGTGGCCCCGGGACGTTTCCGGGGGTCTGGTAGGCCGGGGGTGAAACGCGGTCGCAGCGAAGGCCACGGATCGCCCCGGGATGGGCCAGGCCGGAAGGGGGTGGGCTTGCCTGCCTCCTTCCACTCTCCACCATTACCCCGGAAGCTTGGCTGCACCCCACCCGGACGGAGCAGCCATTTTCCGTTTCAACCCGCCGCCTTCAGCTCCTGACGGCGCATGTGCAGCACCGGTTCCGTGTAGCCCGAGGGCTGGACCCGCCCCAGGAACACCAGATCACAGGCCGCCTGGAAGGCCACCCCGTCATAATCCGGCGCCATTGGCCGGTAGGCGGGATCGCCCGCGTTCTGTTCATCCACCTTGACCGCCATCTTGCGCAGCGCGGCCATGACCCGGTCGCGGTCCACCACCCCGTGGTGGATCCAGTTCGACAGGGCCTGCGCGCTGATCCGCAGTGTGGCGCGGTCCTCCATCAGCCCGACATCGTGGATGTCCGGCACTTTCGAACAGCCGACACCCTGATCAACCCAGCGCACCACATAGCCCAGGATGCCCTGCGCATTGTTCTCGATCTCCTGGGTGATCTCGTCCTCGGACCAGTTCACGCCATGGGCCACCGGAATGGTCAGCAGATCGTCCAGCGTGCCTCGCGCGCCACCGGCGGCCAGTTCATCCTGACGCGCCAGCACGTCGACCTGATGGTAATGGGTCGCATGCAGCGTCGCCGCCGTGGGCGACGGCACCCAGGCACAGGTCGCGCCCGATTGGGGGTGGCCCAGTTTCTGCTCCAGCATCTCGGCCATCCGGTCGGGTGCGGCCCACATCCCCTTGCCGATCTGTGCGCGACCCTTCAGCCCGCAAGCCAGACCAATATCCACGTTGCGATCCTCATAGGCCGCAATCCAGGCCGAGTTCTTCATCTCGCCCTTGCGGATCATCGGGCCTGCCTCCATCGAGGTATGGATCTCATCCCCGGTGCGGTCCAGGAAGCCGGTGTTGATGAAGGCCACCCGCGACTGGGCCGCGCGAATGCATTCCTTGAGGTTCGCCGAGGTGCGCCGTTCCTCATCCATGATGCCCAGCTTGACCGTGTTGGCGGGCAGACCCAGCACGGCTTCGACCCGGGTAAAGATCTCATCGGCGAACGCCACTTCCTCCGGCCCATGCATCTTGGGTTTCACCACATAGACCGAGCCTTCGACCGAGTTACCGCTGTCGCGTTTCAGGTCATGCATGGCGCAGAGCGTGGTCACCATCGCGTCCATCAGCCCCTCGCCTACCTCGCGGCCGTCGCCGTCCAGAATGGCCGGGTTGGTCATCAGATGGCCCACATTGCGCACCAACATCAGCGCGCGGCCTTTCAGCGTCACGGGTCCGTCCGGCCCGTCAAACGTCAGGTCATCGTTCAGCGCGCGGGTAAAGCTCTTGCCGCCCTTGGTGACCTCCTCGGTCAGGCTGCCGTCCATCAGCCCCAGCCAGTTGGAATAGGCCAGCACCTTGTCCTCCGCATCCACCGCGGCCACCGAGTCCTCGCAATCCATAATCGCGGACAGGGCCGATTCCAGGATTACATCGCTAATCCCCGCCGGGTCCGTCGCGCCCACCGGGGTCGACGGGTCGATCACCACGCGGATATGCAAACCATTCTTTGCAAACAGGACTTCGCCCTCGCGCTTGCCCTTGAATTGACTCGGATCGGCCAGAGAGACACCCGCCACGTCGCTGACATCCGCCCAGCTGCCTGATGCGAGCGGCACAGCAGCGTCCAGCATCTCCTTCGCCCGCGCCACAACGCGGGCCCCACGCACCGGGTCATAGCCCCCACCCCCAGGCAGATCACCCAAAGCATCGGTGCCATAGAGCGCATCGTAAAGGCTGCCCCACCGCGCGTTGGCCGCGTTCAGCGCATAGCGCGCGTTCATGATCGGCACGACCAGCTGCGGGCCTGGGATGGAGGCAATCTCGGGGTCGACATTGGCGGTGTCCACGGTGAAATCGGGCCCCTCAGGCACCAGATATCCGATCTCTTCCAAGAAGGCGCGGTATTCGGCGGCGTCAAACGCCTGCCCGCGCCGGTCGATATGCCAGCTGTCCAGGGTCTGTTGGATCTCCTCGCGCCGCTCCAGCAGAGCGCGGTTCTTCGGGCCGAGGTTGGACACGATCGCGGCAAAGCCCGCCCAGAAGGCGCCCGCCTCCACCCCGGTGCCCGGCAGCGCGCGCCCCTCGATGAACTCCGCCAGTTCCCCGGCCACCTGCAACCCGCTGCGCTCAACCCGATCGACCATCGCGACCTCCCTGATTTCAATCCGGTTTCTTTTGTAGAGAGTATGTTTCCTATCGGCAACAAGCGGCGGTCAGAAAAACTTACCGGTTTCACTGAAGATTTTTCAAACCGAGGAAGAGAATGCGACCCTGCCCCGCCACGCAATCTGACATGATCTTGATCCGCGCCCTCCCCGCCTTGCAGCCCCCGAATGAGGGCTATAACGTCCCCCCAAACCCTTTCAGGAGCGCCCCATGACCGAGCAGACCCGCATCTTTCTTGCCGATTACACCCCGCCCAACTGGCTGGTGGAACAGGTGCATCTGACCTTCGCGCTCTCTCCGCAAGCCACCCGCGTCACATCCCGCATCCGCTTCGTGCCCAACAAGGCCGCGAAATCGCGTGATTTCTTCCTGCATGGCGAAGAACTGACCCTGATCTCGGCCAGTATCGACGGCGCCCCGGTCACGCCCGAGATGGTCAAGGGCGGCCTCACCTGCGCCGTGCCCGACGGCCCATTCACCTGGGAGGCGGAGGTCGAGATCTCCCCCGCCACCAACACCGCGCTCGAAGGGCTCTATACCTCGAACGGCATGTACTGCACCCAATGCGAGGCCGAGGGCTTCCGCAAGATCACCTTCTACCCCGACCGCCCCGACGTGATGGCACCCTTTACCGTGCGCATCGAAGGCGACGAGAAGGTGATGCTGTCCAACGGCAACCCCACCGGCGCGGGGGACGGCTGGGCCGAGTGGACCGACCCCTGGCCCAAACCCGCCTACCTCTTCGCCCTGGTCGCCGGTGATCTGGTGGCGCGCGAGGACAGCTTTACCACCATGTCCGGCAAGCACGTCGACCTCAAACTCTGGACCCGCCCCGGCCCGGACGAAGGCAAGACCGCCTTCGGCATGGAGGCGCTGAAAGCGTCCATGAAGTGGGACGAGGACACCTACAAACGTGAATACGACCTCGACATTTTCCAGATCGTCGCCGTGTCCGATTTCAACATGGGCGCGATGGAGAACAAGGGGCTGAACATCTTCAACACCTCCGCCGTGCTCGCCTCGCCCGAGACCTCGACGGACGCGAATTTCGAACGGATCGAGGCGATCATCGCGCATGAGTATTTCCACAACTGGACCGGCAACCGCATCACCTGTCGCGACTGGTTCCAACTGTCACTGAAGGAGGGCCTGACCGTCTTCCGCGACCAGCAATTCTCCGGTGACATGCGGTCAAAAGCCGTCTGCCGGATCAACGATGTCCTGTCGCTGCGCGGCCGCCAGTTCCGCGAGGACAACGGACCATTGGCCCACCCGGTCCAGCCCGACAGTTTCGTCGAGATCAACAACTTCTACACCGCGACGATCTACGAAAAGGGCGCCGAGGTGATCCGCATGCTGCACACGCTGGTGGGGCAGGACGACTACGACCGCGCGCTCGACCTCTACTTCGACCGCCATGATGGCGAGGCCGCGACGATCCAGGATTGGGTGCGTGTGTTCGAGGATGCCACCGGCCGCGACCTGACCCAGTTCAAACGCTGGTATGCCCAGGCGGGCACCCCGCGTCTGAGCGTCACGGACGACTTCAAGGACGGCACCTACACGCTTCATTTCAAACAGGAAACCCCGCCCACGCCCGGACAGGACACCAAAGACCCGCGCGTCATTCCGATCGCCACGGGGCTGCTCAATCCCAATGGCGACGAGGTCGTGCCAACCACGGTTCTGGAAATGACAGAAGCCGAGCAGAGCTTTACCTTCGAAGGGCTCGCGGCCAAGCCCGTGCCCTCGCTCCTGCGCGGCTTCTCCGCTCCGGTGATCCTGCAACGCAAGAGCTCCGCCCGCGAACGGGCTTTCCTCTTGGCCCATGACACCGATCCGTTCAACAAATGGGAGGCAGGCCGGGCGCTGGCCAAGGACGTGCTGATCGGCATGGTCACCCATGGCAAGACGCCTGACGCGGCCTATCTTCAGGCGCTCGCCACCATGCTGCGCGATGACAGCCTGGACCCGGCCTTCCGCGCGCTGGCTCTGCGCCAGCCCGGCCAGGACGACATCGCCCAGACGCTGTTTGACGCAGGTATCACCCCGGACCCGCTGGCGATCTGGCGCGCGTCCGAAACCCTGGCGCAGGAGGTCGCCGAACACCTGCAAGACCTGCTGCCGCGTCTGTCCGCCGAGATGGAGGTGACCGAACCCTTCGCCCCCAACGCGGATCAGGCCGGCAAACGCGCCCTGGGTCTGGGGCTTCTGTCTCTCACCACCCGCCTGGACAGCGGTGCGGCCGCCCAGGCGCTCTATGACCGCGCCGACAACATGACGCTGAAACTGGGTGCCTTGGGCTGCCTTCTGGACGCCGAAGTGGGCGAGGATGCGCTGGCGAAATTCCACGCCGAGTTTGACGGCGACGCCCTGGTGATCGACAAGTGGTTCGCCATGCAGGTGGCCCATGCCAGCCCGCAGACGGCGGTGGAGACGGCGCAAAAACTGAGCGCCCACAAGGATTTCAACTGGCAAAACCCGAACCGCTTCCGCGCCCTATTCGGGGCACTGATGATGAACCCGGCGGGCTTCCACGCGGTGTCCGGCGCGGGCTATACGCTCTTTGCCGACTGGCTGATCAAGCTCGACCCCGTGAACCCGCAGATCGCCGCGCGCATGACCACCGGGTTCGAGACCTGGCGCCGCTACGACGCCGACCGCCGCGCGATGATCCGGGGCGAGCTGGAGCGTATTCAGGGCACCGATGGGATCTCGTCCGACACGGCGGAGATGGTGGGGCGCATGCTGGGTTAAGCCTGGAGCGGCGCAGCCGCGACGCGCCCTCCCCTCCCCACGGGAGGGCGCATTTCTGATGTTTCGTCTCACGGCGGCGTTGCGCTTGTGGCAACCCGCTTGCTCTGAACACCTGTAGCGAAAGCGCCCACCCAGGGTCAGGCGCGTCGCGGCTGCTCACTTCACAACCACAAGACAAGCACCAGGATCGACAGCACCAACAACGCCGTGCCCGCCCATTCGCGGCGGGTCACGGTCTCCTTGAAGACAAAGATTGTGGCCATGAAGCTGAACACCAGCTCCACCTGCCCCAACGCCTTCACCATCGCCGCATTTTGTAGCGCAAAGGCGGTGAACCAGCAGAAACTGCCAACCATCGAGCTGAGCCCCACCAGCGCGCCCACGCGCCAGGCGGCAAAGACCCGGGTGACCTCCCCGGGCTCCTTCGCACGCATCCAGGCGGCCATGACAAGCGATTGAAAAGCCGTGACAAAAGCAAGTGTCAGCCCGGCCCGCGCCACCACATCCTCGACCCCCAAGGTCAGCGTGGCGCCCCGATATCCGGTGGCCGAGATCCCGAACAACAGCCCCGAGCCCAACCCCAAAGCCGCCGCCCGGTTGAAAAACCGCCGCCAGCCCACACCGCCCTCGGGCGGGTCGCTCAGCACCAGAAGCCCGACAAAGCCGATGGCAATCGCCACCACGCCCGCGCGGCTCAGCCCCTCGCCCAGCACTACCAGACCAGTCAGCGCGGTCAGGATCACCTCGGTCTTCTTGAAGGTAATGCCCACGGCGAAGTTGCGTTCGGCAAACAGCGCCACCACGCACATGGTCGCCAGGATCTGCGCCACCCCGCCAACACAGGCGAACAGAAAGAACCGCGCCGTGAGCGCGGGCATCCCCTGCCCCGTGGCGCCCATGTAGACCACCATGCCCAGCGCCACCAAGGGCGCGGAAAAGGCAAACCGCGCGAAGGTCGCGCCCGCCGTGGACAGCCGCGTCTCCTTCAGCCGCTTTTGCAACATGAAACGGAGGTTCTGCGAAAATGCCGCAGCAATCGTGATCGGAATCCAGGCCTGCATGGCGCCTTGATGGCACGTCAGCCGCGATCAGACCAGAGCGGATGCGGCACCGGATCCTTCGCCCGCAGGAAGTAACGGCGAAACACCTCAGCGTAGGAGCGATAGACATAACCGTCATTCTTCCGCAGATACCCGTCGCGATCGGCGAAATACAGGCGCGGCATCTGCCACCACTGCACCCCCGGATGGGAATGGTGCACAATGTGGAAGTTGTTGTTCAGAAACAGAAATGCGAGCGGCCCACGGCTTTCGATCACCACGGTGCGGCAGGGCGCGTCTTCGTGGGCGCGGTGTTCCAGGAAGGTGCGGATTTTCAAGAGCCCCAGCGCCAGCCAGGCTTGCAGCAGATAGGCCCACCAGGGCATCTGCCCCACCGCATTGGCCCACCAGACCACGACGGCCACGGCGGGCACATGCAACAGCCAACCGGCCAACACGCGCCGATCCCCTCGGATAATCGCCCGGAAATCACAGCGCATGAACAGCACCTGGCCGATGATCGGCCCCAGCACCATGCGCCCGGCCAGGGTGTTGTTCACCCGCATCAACACCCGGCAGGGCAGCGACAGGTTCGCCCAGACCGCCGGGTCCAGGAAATTCGTCTCGGGATCGTCATAGGGGTCGGTCAGCCGCTCGTCATCATGATGCGCCAGGTGCGTGTCGCGAAAGCGCATATAGGGGATCGCCAGGCTCAAGGCCGGAAACACCAGCGCGCCGTTGATCCAAGGGTTGCGGGTCGGATGACCGTGCAACACCTCATGGGTCAGCGAACTGTGCAGCGCCGCCGCCACCCCCGCCAGCCCGATCGCCAGCCACAGCGGCGCGACCCACACCGTCGCCACGGCCCAAAGCCCGTAGGCCCCGGCCAGAACCGCGAGCGTTGGCCATTCGGTGCCCAGCCTGCGCTCAACCATGACGCCCCCAGCCGATCCGCGCCCAGACCCGTTCATAGAGGATGTACATGGTAAAGCCGATTGCCGTATTGATCGCCGCCATCGCGCCGCCCACGGCTGCGGACCCGGTCATGACCAGCCCGACACCGGACATGGTCAACAGCCCGAGAACATTCCACAAAACTGCCTTTACCCACGATCTTCGCGTCGTTTCCATAATGCCTCCGTTACCTTCCTCCTCTGTGCTATCAGGGCGGGAGCTGTGGGGGCATTCTGTCAGTAGTTAACATTTTCCCTCAGATGTGATTTAATCCAGCACATGAGTGAAAAAATCGACAAACGAGACCGCGCCTTGTTGTTTCGCGGCCGCCTTTTGCAGGCGATCGAAGAAAAACAGACCAATCAGAGCGCCCTGGCCCGCGCCGCCGGGGTGGATCGGTCAACCGTGTCGCAGCTGTTGAAGGATCAGGGCGCGCGCCTGCCCAATGCGCAGCTGGTGGCGGAATGCGCGGCCCACCTGGGGGTTTCCGCCGACTGGCTGCTGGGCCTGTCGGACCGGCCCGAACCGGCGGCCGATCTGCTCGCGGCCTCGCTTTCCCTCACCCGCGCCCCCCGCGCGCTGGTCGATGAACAGATCTATGACTGGCATCTGGAGGCTGCGGGCTACAAGATCCGCCACGTGCCCGCCGCGCTGCCTGACATGCTAAAGACCCGCGCCATGCTAGAGTGGGAATACGCCCCGCATCTAGGGCGCACCACGGACCAGGCCATTGGCGCGTCCGAGGACCGTCTGACCTTCATGCGCCAGTCCAACTCGGATTACGAGATCGCCCTGCCCCTGGATGAGCTGATCAGTTTCGCAGGCGGCACTGGATATTACGCCGGGCTACCCGACCACATTCGTACCGAACAGATCGCCCATCTGCGCGCCCTGCACGACCAGCTCTACCCAACCCTCCGCATCTACCTGTTCGACGCGCGGCGGCTGTTTTCTTCGCCGATCACGGTCTTTGGTCCGCTGCTCGCCGTGCTCTACCTGGGCGCCAATTACGTGGCCTTTCGCGACTCGGACCGGGTGCAGGCCTTTACCCGCCACTTCGACCAACTGGTGCGCGAGGCCCAGGTGCCCGCCCGCGCCCTGCCGGGGTTTCTGGATTCACTGAGCTTGTAGAGCGACGCCCATCGAGCGTCAGCGAAGATGTCAAATCGCGGGGCGCAGCCACGCGGCGCCTGCATTGACCCGGCAGGCGAACTCGGTACGAGTTCTGCCGGGAGGGGGCCCTCCCCACGGGAGGGCGCTCTTGCAACGCTTCACCCCAACTGCCCGATCGGATGCTGCGACCAGCTTACATCCAAATCCCGGAGCAAAGCGCCCACCCAGAGTCGGGCGCCGCGTGGCTGCTTGGCATCACACCTTCGGATCCGGGTTCACCGTATGCCCGTCCACCGCGATCACCTGGCCAGACACCAGCCGCGCCGCCTCCGAGCCGAGGAAGACCGCCATGTCGGCAATATCCGCGGCCTCGACAAACGACCCCATCGAGGTGCCCGAGGCATAGCCCGCGTAAACCTCATCGCGGGTCATGCCCTTGGCCGCCGCCTCACGCGCCAACACGCCTTCCATGCGCGGGCCTTCCACCGCGCCGGGACAGATCGCATTGGCGCGAATGCCATGCGGCCCCAGCTCCATCGCCAGCGTCTTCATCAACCCGATCACCGCCCATTTCGCCGCCGCATAAGGCGCGCGGTTCGGGTAGCCATATTGCCCCGCCGTGGACGAGGTCAGCACGATCGCCCCGGCCCCACGCTCCTTCATCATCGGCGCCGCGAACTTGGCCGCCAGGAACGCCCCTTCAAGGTTCACGGACACACAGGACCGCCAGTCTTCCAGCGCAATATCCTCGACCAGAGCGGTCGGCCCGGCCACGCCCGCATTGGCGCAGAGCACATCAAGACCGCCCCATTTCACCTTGAGTTCCTTGAACAATTCCGCCATGGCGGCCTCGTCCGCCACATCCACCCGGCGGCCGACCCACCCCTTGGGCAGGTCCGCCAGCGCCTCGCGGTCAATGTCGGTCACCCAGACCCGGGCCCCGGCAGCGGCGAAGGCCTCGCCCATGGCGCGCCCGATGCCGGAGGCGCCCGCGGTGATCAGCACGCGGGCATTGTCCAGCCCCCTCATGGTTTCACCGCGATGGCACGGCCGACCCCCTCGGGACGCGGCAGGTTCGCGTGGGCCTGGGCGATCTCGACCAGGCGCGCCTCGATATGTTCAGCGGGTGGCGCGGGGCGGCGGGTTTCCAGGCTGACATGCAGCAGAAAATGTTCGCCTGTCGCCAGCAGCCGGTCGCCTTCGAACATCTGGTGGAACAGGTGCATCTTCTTGCCCGCGCCCATGAGGCAGGTGGTTTCCACCCGGATCCGCTGGCCCAGATGGGCCTCGTCGATATGGCGAATATGGGTCTCGGCGGTGAAATACGACCCGCCCGTGGCGATGTAATCCGCGTCACAGCCGATGATCTCCATGAACCGGTCGGTCGAACGCGCAAAGGCGTCCAGGTAGCGGCTTTCGGTCATGTGCCCGTTATAATCCAGCCAATCCACCGGGATGGCGGTGGCAAGCGTGGTGATCGGCTTCTCGATTACCACCGCAGGCTGGCCCAGGCGCTTGTCCTGCTCATTCAGCAGCTTGCCCGCCCCCCAGTCGCGATCCTTCAGCGCACGCATCATGCCGACCAGGTTGTCGTCGCGAATGCGCTCCAGCTCGCGGATCGTGTGCATGCCCGATTGCGCATCGGACTGGTCGGCAATCAGATCAACCAGCTCGTCGGTGAACTCCGGCACATCCATCAGCTTGGTCCAGGGCCATTTCAGCGCCGGGCCGAACTGCGCCATGAAGTGTTTCATCCCCGCCTCGCCGCCGGCCACGCGGTAGGTTTCAAACAGGCCCATCTGCGCCCAGCGCAGCCCGAAACCAAACCGCATGATATCGTCGATTTCTTCCGTCGTGGCGATCCCGTCCGAGACCAGCCACAACGCCTCGCGCCAGACCGCCTCCAGCAGGCGGTCGGCCACATGGGCGTCAATTTCCTTTTTGATCTCAACGGGTTTCATGCCGATCTCGGTCAAGATTTCCGCCGCGCGCGCCCGCACCTCGGCCGAGTTCTCAGCCGTCGGCACCACCTCCACGACGGGGAGCAAGTAGACCGGGTTGAACGGATGCGCGACCAGCACCTGGCCGGGGCGGCTCAGCCCGTCCTGCAACTCCGACGGCTTGAAGCCGGAGGTGGAGGAACCAACGATGGCCTCCTCGCCCACGGCCTCCATCAGCGCGCCGTAGACTTTCTGTTTCAGCTCCAGCCGCTCCGGCACGCTTTCCTGCACCCAGGTCGCACCCGCCACGGCCTCGGCCAGGTCGTCATGGAAGCTCAGCGTACCTTCCTCGGGCATCGACACATCCGACAGGCCGGGCAAGGAGCGGCGCGCATTGTCCAGCACCTCGCCGATCTTGCGTTCGGCCTCCGGGTCCGGGTCGAACACCCGCACGTCCCACCCCATCAGAAGGAACCGCGCGGCCCAGCCGCCGCCGATCACCCCACCGCCAATGATTGCTGCTGTCTTCGTCATCTTGCTTTCCCGCATGTTTCGGGTCGTCTCCGCGCCCTGCTTTCCGGCAGGGTCCTCACGGAAAGGAGACCCCTATGAGACTTGAATTTCACCCGTTGCCCAGCGCAGAGGTCGAATTGATCCACCGCACCGGGCGTGACAGTTACGCCAACCCCGTCGAACGCCACGCCAGCGCTGAAGAGGGCGGCATGCCCTGCCGTCATTGTCTGCAGAACGTGCCCGCCGGGCAGCCCTACCTGACCCTGGCCCACCGTCCGTTTCAGGGGCAGAACCCCTTTACCGAAACCGGGCCGATCTACCTTTGCGATCCGATCTGCGCCGCGGCCGTGCCGTCGCCGGAACCGCCCGCCTTCCTGGCCGCCGATCACTATATCCTGCGCGGCTATTCGGCCGAGGAACGTATCGTCTATGGCACCGGGGCGGTCACCCCGCGTGACGCCTTGGCCGACTACGCCGCCCAGCTTCTGGCCCGTGACGACATCGCCTTTGTCGACCTGCGCAGCGCCAGCAACAACTGCTTCCTGTGCCGGATCAAAGCGGCCTGAGCCCGCCTGCCCCGCCGACCGCGCACGCGGGGCAGTGCCGCACTCCTCAGGCCGCAGGCTGATCAAAACTTCGGATCGCGTTTCACCAGGCCCAGCTTCTCGCGCACCTCGGCGGGGCCGATCACCCGCGCGCCCATGTTGGTGACCACATTGGCAGCCCGTTCAACCAGCTGCGCATTGGTCGCCAGCACGCCTTTTTCCAGCCACAGGTTGTCCTCCAAACCGACGCGCACATTGCCCCCCGCCAGCACCGCAGCGGCGGCATATGGCATCTGATCGCGCCCCAGCGAGAAGGCCGACCAGGTCCAGTCCGAGGGCACATTGTTGACCATCGCCATGAAGGTGTTCAGGTCATTGGGCGCGCCCCAGGGCACCCCCATGCACAGCTGCACCAACGCAGGACTGTCCAGAACACCTTGATCCACAAGGGTTTTCGCGTGCCACAGGTGGCCGGTGTCAAAGGCCTCGATCTCGGGTTTCACGCCCAGCGCGGTCATCATGCGGCCCATCGCCTCCAACATGCCGGGCGTGTTGGTCATGACGTAATCGGCCTCGGCAAAGTTCATCGTGCCACAGTCCAGCGTGCAGATTTCCGGCAGGCATTCGGCCACGTGCTGCACCCGCTCGGCCGCGCCGATCATGTCGGTCGCATCCGGGTTTACCGGGAAGGGGCTCTCGGGCGAGCCGAAGACGATGTCGCCGCCCATGCCGGCGGTCAGGTTCAGGACCACGTCCACCTCGCTTTCGCGCACCCGTTCGGTCAGCTCGCGATACAGCTCCAGCCGGCGCGACGGCTTGCCGGTGTCAGGTTCGCGTACATGGCAGTGCACGATGGCCGCACCGGCGCGGGCGGCATCAATCGCGGCATTGGCAATCTGTTCCGGGCTGCGCGGCACATGCGGGCTGCGGTCCTGGGACCCGCCCGATCCGGTCACGGCGGCGGTGATGAAAACCTCACGGTTCATGGTCAGGGGCATGGCGTCTCTCCTCTCGCTTAGCACCATGAAAGCCGCGCTGGACGGGGGCTGCTTTGCGAATTACGCTGCCAAATTGATGAAAAGCGCAAATATCTTCATGCCAGACCCCGCGCCGCTGACCATCGGCGTGCTGGTTCTGGACCAATGCAACACCCTGTCGCTCGCGGCGGTGCTGGACCCGATGCGCGCGGCGAATCGGCGGGCGGATCGCGAGCTGTTTCGTTGGCAGTTGATGACGCCCACCGGCGCGCCGGTCAGCCTCACCTCGGGCATTCCGGTGCCGGGGATCGCCATTTCGGACGCGCCGGAGCTGGACGCGCTTTTCGTCGTCGCCGGTTTTTTCCTTGAGGAACAAAGCACTGCGCCGCTTCTGTCCACCCTGCGTCGGATCTCGGCCCGGGTGCGGACCCTTGCGGGGGTGGATGGCGGACCTTGGGTCTTGGCCCGCGCGGGGCTGCTCGACGGGCACAAGGCGACCACCCATTGGGAGGATCTGGAAAGCTTCGCCCAGCGTTTTACCGAGGTCGAAGTCCTGCGCGACCGGTACGTGATCGACGGACGGGTGGTGACGACCGGTGGGGCCTCACCGGCGCTCGACATGATGTTGCACCTGATGCGCGCGCGCCATGGCGAGGCCTTGGCGATGCGCGTGGCCTCCGCCTTCATCTATGATCCGGTGCACGGAGGCGATGCCCCGCAGAGCCTCGCCTCTCCCGCCCGTCTACGCGCCCGCGCACCGAAAGTGGCGGAGGCGATCCGCATCATGGAATCGCACCTGGACGAGCCCCCCGCCGCCGCCCGCATCGCCGCCATGGTCGGCCTGTCCCCGCGCACGCTGGAGACGCGGTTTCGCACCGCTCTGGGCACCACCCCCGGCGCCTTCTTCCTGAACCTGCGTCTGGCCGAGGCACGCCGCCTGGCGTTGGACACCGCGCAGCCAGTGGCGCAGATCGCGCTGGCCACCGGGTTCGGCTCGCAGGCCGCTTTCGCCCGGGCCTTTAAACAGGCCCATGGCATGTCGGTGAGCGCGCTGAGGCGGCGCTAGAGGGGCTTTAACAACTTTAAACTTGCCCGGTTCAGGCCGTTAAAGATGTTAAACCTACCCCGATTTCTCCGTTAAACTCTTTAAAGCACAGCTCAATACGGCATCGCATGGGCGCGGTGCGCCTGGGTGATCTCCGCCATCACCTCGTCGCTCAAAACCAGGTCCTGCCCGGCCAGAATCCGCTCCAGCTGTTGCAGCGAGGAGGCCCCGAAAATCGTCGACCCCATGAAGGGCCGCGAGACGCAGAAGGCCAGCGCCATATGGATCGGATCAAGCCCGTGGCGCTGCGCGATTTCCAGGTAGGCCGCAACGGCGGGAAAGGCACGCGGGCTGACCCGGCCGCCCAGTTCCGGCTGCCCCACCCGGCGCGAGCCCTCGGGGATCACGTCGCCCTGGTACTTGCCGGTCAGAAGCCCGGCCGCGAGCGGAGAAAAGGCAAGGATACCAACACCTTCGTTGACACAAAGCTCCGCCAGGTCGGTGTCGGCCATGCGGCACAGGAGGTTGTATTCGTTCTGGATCGACACCACCTCCGGCGCCCCCATTTCCCGCGCCAGACGCAGCCATTCCGAGGTGCCCCAGGCGCTTTCATTGGACAGGCCGAAATGGCGCACCTTCCCGGCCTTGACCACATCCGCCATCGCCTCAAGCACATCGCGCATATGCGCTTGCGTTTCCTCGCGGTTCTGTTTCGACGGGTCATAGGTCCAGTTCTGGCGGAACATGTAGCTGCCGCGATTTGGCCAATGTGTCTGATAAATATCAATAAAATCGGTCTTGAGACGTTTCAGGGAGGCATCCACCGTCTGCCGGATCGTCGCCCCATCATAGCCCCGCCCCTCGCGCACGAAACCGCCATTGGCGCCCGAGACCTTGGTGGCAATCACCACGTCACCGCGCCGCCCGGTGCGCTCCAACCAGTCGCCGATCACGCTTTCCGTACGCCCCACGGTGTCCGCGCTGATCGGGTTCACCGGGTACATCTCGGCGGTGTCGATGAAGGTGACGCCGTAGTCCAGCGCCATGTCGATCTGGGCGTGGCCCTCGGCGGGCGTATTGGTCGAGCCCCAGGTCATCGAGCCCAGGCTCAGCGCGCTGACCTCCAGGGCGCCGTCGGCAAGCGTGTTCATTTTCATGCGCGTATCTCCTTGTTCTGCAACAGATTGCCGATTGGACCGGGCGTGGCAAGGTGATTTTCAGATTGAGAACATTAGGCGAACATTATAGGATGAGATCATGCATCACCCCCCCCTCACCCGACGCCCGCATCACGCGGCGCATGGTCAGCCCTTCCTGGACGGGCTGCGCCTGACGCGCGGTCGGGTGCACGAACTGATCGGCCCTGCGCGCCAGACCCTGGCGATGATGGTGGCGGGCGGCATGACAGGGCCGGTGTTCTGGGTGCTGCCCGACTGGGCGCCGGGGCAACCACACGGGCCCGGCATGGTGCGGTTCCTGGATCCCGGGCGCGTCACCTTCGTTCGGGCGAACCGGGCTGAGGATATCCTCTGGACGCTGGAAGAGGTACTGCGCGCGGGCGTGGTGCCCTTGGTGGTGGGCGACCTGCCCGGCCCACCCGGCCTGACCCCGGTGCGGCGCATGCAGCTGGCGGCCGAGACCGGCGGAGGCCAAGCCCTAGGGCTGATCCTGACCCCCGAAGGCGCGGCGCAAGGGGCCGAGAGCCGCTGGCAGATGACCCCGGATCATGCCCCCGAGCGCGAAGCCTGGCGCCTGACCCGGCTGCGTCACCGGCAAGACCCACCGCGCGACTGGTCGGTGCGGATGAAGGGGGACGGGTTTGCCCTGGCCCCGCCAAGGCGAGTGGAGACGGTGGAGTAAGATTGCGCCGCCTCATCGGCGTCGCGGCAGCCAGACGGCGTCGGGCCGTGCTCCCGCACTGACCCTCGCCATTCTTGACTGCGAGTTCCCTCCCCGGTCCGGCGGGGTGGGGTGCCACGCGCTTCAGGCTGGACAGGGGCCCGCCAAGGGGGGGGAGCCGGACCGGGGAGGCCCGGCGGCCTGTATCTACAGCGTCGAATTCACTCCGCCGCCGTCCAGCAGGATGTTCTGCCCGACGATGAACCCCGCGTGCTGCGAGCAGAGGAAGGCGCAGGTGGCACCGAATTCCTCGATGGTGCCATAGCGCCCGGCGGGAATGGTCGCCTCGCGCGCCGCGCGCGCCTCGTCGATGGAAATGCCCTGCGCCTTGCTGACGCCCGTGTCCAGCGACACGGCGCGGTCGGTGGCGTGAATGCCCGGCAAGAGGTTGTTGATCGTCACCCCCGAACCCGCGATCTGCCGCGACGTTCCCGCGACATAGCCGGTCAGCCCTGCGCGGGCCGAGTTTGACAGGCCCAGCACGGGAATTGGCGCCTTCACGGCCTGGCTGGTGATGTTCACCACCCGACCCCAGCCACGCTCCATCATGTCGGGCACCAGCGCCTTGATCAGGGCGATCGGCGTCAGCATGTTGGCGTCCAGCGCGGCGATAAAATCGTCCCGCTCCCAGTCGGTCCACAGACCCGGCGGCGGGCCGCCTGCGTTATTGACCAGGATGTCGACGCCCCGGGCCGCTTCCAGCACCTTGGCACGACCTTCCTCAGAGGTCACATCGGCCGCCACGGTCACCACATCGACGCCGAAGGCGTTGCGGATCTCGGCCGCCGAGGCCTCCAGCGCGTCCGAACCGCGTGCGTTCATCACCAGATCGGCGCCCGCTTCGGCCAGCGCCCGGGCGCAGCCCAGCCCCAGCCCTTTCGACGAGGCACAGACCAGCGCCCGTTTTCCCTTCAACCCCAGATCCATGGCCCATCTCCTCATGACTGTCGGGGCGAATCCCCGGTTAATGGCAATTAACCCAACCGCAGCCCGGACCAGCCTGCAAGCCCCGCAACCGCATAACATGTGAACAAAACCGGATCGGCGACGCATTACCGCCCGGAGGGGAAACAGTTAACCAAAAACTCCCGTCAAATCGTAACCTTATCCGTAAGCATTCATTGACCAGAATGGGACAGGTCCGATATTTTCATAACACCGGTTGAAGGGATGAAGTCCGGGTCTCCGTGGGGGCGGGGTCGGGTGTACAGCCGGAGTTTTGACTGAATTTGGGGTGCTGCCATGTCTTTTTTCGATCTTTCTTCCCCCCTGCCCGTGCAGTCGCTGGTGGTCTATCCGGCCGAGGCGTTTCGCGTGCGCCACGGGGTAAACGAGGGGGATCCGATTGCCGATGCCTCCGACCTGGTCATGGAAGACGTATATGAGCTTGATGCCGCAGCGGCGAGCCGCCGCCTGGCCGTGGCCACGGTTGAGGCCACCGGCGAGTTCGTGATCGGCGCCGGCAGCGAGCTGGGCCACCCCGGCGCACGACTGTTCCTGGACTGCCTGGTCACCTTCATGGGGCCGAACGGATCCCATGACGAGGCGCTGGTCTTGGTCGAGGTGGACCCGGACGGCGCAATTGCCGAGATTTACCTGCACCCGCTGAGCCCGCTGGAAGCCAAGGCGGGCTATACGCTGGTCACCGTGGACACCGAACGGGCGCGCGAGAAGCTGGCCGAAAGCGCCTGTGTCTCCTTCACGCAAGGAACCCGCATCACCATGGCAGACGGGCGCCAGGTGCCGATCGAAGATCTTCAGCCCGGCGACCGGGTGCTGACCCGCGACAGCGGCCCGCAGGCGGTGCGCTGGATCGGCCACCAGACCGTGCGCGCGACCGGCGCCTTCGCGCCCATTCGCATCGAAGCGGGCGCCTTGAACAATCAACACGACCTGACCGTCAGCCCGAACCACCGGCTGTTCATCTATCAGCGGGTGGACGCCATGGGCGCGGGCAAGAAAGAGGTGCTGGTCAAGGCACGCCTGCTGGTCAACGGAAGCTCGGTGGTGCAGTCCGAAGGCGGCTTCGTGGAATATTACCAGCTGCTCTTCGACAAGCACGAGGTGATCTATGCCGAGGGCATTGCCTCGGAAAGCCTGTTCGTCGACGGCGCCACCCGCCCCGCCCTGCCCGACGAGGTGACCCGCCGGTTGCAGGAAGACACCAAGGCCAGCCTGGGCGCGCGTGAGCTGCGCGAAGCGGATCTGGTGGCGAAGGACGCGGTGGATCTGCTGCGCCGGGCGTCAGTTGCGAGATAGGGCGGCGCGTTAGGGCGCTGCCAAGCGGTGTCGCTGCGCGACGCTTGATTGTGTGATTGGGGGCTCTGCCCCCCGCGCTGCGCGCGTCCCCCGAGATATTTTCAGCAAGAAAAAGAGGGAAGTTGCGGGGGCGGCTCTGGCCCGGTATATCGCGCCCATGTTGGATATTGCCCACCCGAACCGCCCTGACCTGCCCGCCGAGATCGCTCGGCGGCGCACCTTTGCCATCATCTCGCACCCGGATGCTGGCAAGACGACGCTGACGGAAAAGTTCCTGCTGTACGGGGGTGCGATCCAGATGGCGGGCCAGGTGCGCGCCAAGGGCGAGGCGCGGCGCACGCGGTCGGACTTCATGAAGATGGAGCAGGACCGGGGGATTTCCGTGTCCGCCTCGGCCATGTCCTTTGATTTCGGGCAGTATCGCTTCAACCTGGTGGACACGCCCGGCCACTCGGATTTCTCGGAAGATACCTATCGCACGCTGACCGCCGTGGATGCCGCGGTGATGGTGATCGACGGCGCCAAGGGGGTGGAGAGCCAGACGCAGAAACTGTTCGAGGTTTGTCGGCTGCGTGACCTGCCGATCCTGACCTTCTGTAACAAGATGGACCGCGAAAGCCGCGAGACCTTTGAGATCATCGACGAGATCCAGGAGAACCTGGCGATCGACGTGACCCCGGCCTCCTGGCCCATTGGTGTGGGTCGCGAGTTCATGGGCTGTTATGACCTGTTGAATGACAGGCTGGAGCTGATGGATCGCGCCGACCGCAACGTCGTGGCGGAGTCCATTGAAATCAACGGGTTGGATGATCCGAACCTGGCCAAGCACGTGCCCGAACACCTGCTGGAACAGTTCCTGGAAGAGGTCGAGATGGCGCGCGAACTGCTGCCCAAGCTCGACCCGCAGGCGGTGCTGGAAGGGCATATGACGCCGATCTGGTTCGGCTCGGCGATCAACTCGTTCGGTGTGCAGGAGCTGATGCAGGGCATCGCCAACTACGGCCCAGAGCCGCAGCCGCAATCAGCCGATCCGCGCCAGGTGGGGCCGGAGGAAAAGAAGGTCGCGGGCTTTGTCTTCAAGGTTCAGGCCAACATGGACCCGAAACACCGCGACCGGGTGGCTTTCGTACGCCTGGCGTCGGGGCATTTCAAACGCGGCATGAAACTGACCCATGTGCGCACCAAGAAACCGATGGCCGTGTCGAACCCGGTTCTGTTCCTGGCCTCGGACCGCGAGTTGGCGGAAGAGGCCTGGGCGGGTGATATCATCGGCATTCCGAACCACGGGCAGCTGCGCATCGGCGACACGCTGACCGAGGGCGAGGCGCTGCGCGTGACCGGCATCCCCAGCTTCGCGCCGGAACTCTTGCAGGCCTGCCGCGCGGGCGACCCGATGAAGGCCAAGCACCTGGAAAAGGCGCTGATGCAGTTTGCCGAGGAAGGTGCTGCCAAGGTGTTCAAACCGAACCTGGGCTCGGGCTTCATCGTCGGCGTGGTCGGCGCGCTGCAGTTCGAGGTTCTGGCCAGCCGGATCGAGCTGGAATACGGCCTGCCGGTGCGGTTCGAGCAGACACAGTTCACCTCGGCGCGCTGGGTCACCGGCCCGAAACCCGAGGTCGACAAGTTCGTCAACACGAACAAGCAGCACATCGCACACGATCACGATGGCGACGTGGTCTACATGACGCGCCTGCAATGGGACATCGACCGGATCGAACGCGACATGCCCGAGCTGACCCTGTCGGCAACCAAGGAAATGCACGGGTAATGACACGGGGCATGATGTCGCCTTGACGGAGAGCTGCGCACAGATAAAACCTCCGGGGATTGCACCACCCGGAGGTTTCCATGCGCCTGTTTCCCGTCCTTGCCATGATCGCCCTGCCCGCCATGGCGTTGGCCCAAACTCAGCCTCAGGACAGCGACCCACGCCGTGAGATCGCGCAATGCGCGGTGATCGACGGCATGCTGGAACGCCTCCAGTGTTACGACGACCTGGCCAAGGCGCTGGATCTGGACGGGCCTCAGCCAGTGGCGACAGGCGTCACGGCGCCAGCCATCGGCAAATGGGAGGTGCAGCGCAGCAGCAATCCGCTGGATGACAGCCAGACCGTGGTTCTGGCGCTGGATGCCGATCAGGGCAGCGACCGCTGGGGCAACAAGGTCACGATGATCATCCGCTGTCAGTCAAACCGGACCGAAATGTATGTCGCCTGGCGCGACTATCTGGGCAACGACGGTGACTATCGCAATGAATACAAACGGGTGACCATCCGTGTCGGCGATAACCCGGCAGCCACGCAGAATTGG
Source organism: Aliiroseovarius sp. (assembly GCF_965228805.1). Lineage (NCBI taxonomy): Bacteria > Pseudomonadati > Pseudomonadota > Alphaproteobacteria > Rhodobacterales > Paracoccaceae > Aliiroseovarius > Aliiroseovarius sp. The sequence continues at coordinate 3,767,959 of NZ_CBDDIE010000003.1, forward strand.
GGTCTGTCCACCGACAGCAAGGCCACCTTTGCCCCCGGCACGCCGATCGCGCTTATCCGAGACATGGCAAAGGCCGACAGGTTTGTGGCCCAGGTCACGCCTTATAATGAAAGCCCGGTTACCGCGATCTTCGACACCACGGGTTTGACCGAGGCGCTGGCCCCCGTCATGGAGGTCTGCGGCTGGCAGCTCTAGGCGCATTTTGAGCGAAATCACGCCCTGGCTGTGGGTTTTCCTTTGCGCCGGAAAGGGTTTGGGGCATGCTTCATGCAACCAGAACGAGGTGCGAGACATGAACCACCAACCCTCCATCGCGGCGCTTTATGTGGCTATGGCAGGCGCGGCAGGCCCTGCCTTTGGCGAGACAGACCCCTGGGCGCTTCTGTCCGCCGTCGAGATTGAAGAAATCGTCACCGAAACCCGGTACGAGGTGCGCAAGAGCTTTCCTGAGCAGCTGGAACAGGGCATTTCGGACTTCCGGATCTCGGGCTATGCGATGCCGATGGAGGCCGGGGCCTCGGTGCGTCAGGTCATGCTGGTCAGCGACATGGGGAGTTGCCCCTTCTGTGGCCAGGCCGACCACGGGATCACATTGATGGTCGAGCTGGACGAACCTATTTCCACTTTTGACGAGGGCACCCGCCTGTCGCTGGTCGGCGATCTGGAGGCCGTGACCGACCCGGATACCTGGCAGAGCGCGGTGATGCGCCATGCGCGGGTCGTTGCGAACTGACCCTCTCTGAAAGCAGGCAAAACAAACTCCTGCCTTAGCCGGAGCCCGCAAATCCAATGCCCCGCTTTCTTCTGTTCTGCCTAACCCTGTGCCTGTCGGCGCCCTCCCCGGTTCAGGCCTATGAGCTTTGGCGTAATCAGCCCTATGGCGCGGGTCCCTTGCAGAAGCTGGATGCCTATCTGCCCGAACATCGCGCGAATGCGCCATTGGTGGTCATGGTGCATGGCGGCGGCTGGGTCGGTGGGGACAAGCGCACCCTGCCGGTCTGGCGACGAAAGGCCGCCTATTGGACCGGGCTGGGGGCGATCTTCGTCTCTGTCAACTACCGGCTGGTGCCGGAGGTCATGCCGGACACCCAGGTTCAGGACATGGCGGCGGCACTGGCGCTGGTACAACGGTCCGCGAAAGCCTGGGGTGGCGATCCGGAACGCATTGTGCTCATGGGCCATTCGGCGGGCGCGCATCTGGTGGCGCTGCTTGCGGCCGATCCTGCCCGCGAAGGCGCGCGGCCCTGGCTGGGCACAGTTGCTCTGGACACGGCGGCCTATGATGTCGAGACACTGATGCAGAACCAGCCCTCGCGGCTGTATCAACAGGCCTTCGGCCCCGATCCGGCGATCTGGCAGGCCGCGTCGCCACTCGCCCGATTGCAACGGGGCGTCGGGCCTCTTTTACTGGTCTGTTCACAGAAACGCGGCCCCGCCTGCCCTGCGTCCCACGGTTTTGCCCAGGCCGTGACCGCGCGGGGCGGAGCCGCCCGTGTCTTGCCGCAGCCGCTGAACCACCTGGCGATCAACGCAGGGCTCGGCGCGAAAGGCCCCTATACCGAGGCGGTCGAGGCGTTCCTGCAGGAAATCGGCTTCTGGGGCGGCTCATGACCCGGCGCCCGCTGCAGAATCGCGTCCTGCCCACCGGCGAGATCACCGCCCACCCCGCGCGCGGGCTGTTCACCGGCAATCGCGGCATCCTGGAGCTACAAGGCGGGCGTCTGGGCACCTCGCGTTGGAAGCACAAGCACTGGATCATTTGCACGCTGACCCATCCGCGCGGGCGCTATCACGGCCCCCTGCCCGCGCGCGGCTGGACGCCCTTGTTCTTCCTGGACGAAGCAGTCGGCCTGGCCGCCGGACACCGCCCCTGCGCCTATTGTCGCCCCCAAGCCTATGCCGCCTACAAAGCCGCCTGGGCCAAGGCGACCGGAGAGACGGCGGGGCATTTCGAGATGGACAAGGCCCTGCACGCCGCTCGCGTGACGCGATCTCGCCAGCAGATCACCCATGAGGCCCCGGCGGGCAGCTTGCCGAACGGTTCCATGATCCTGCATCGGGGCACCCCGGCGCTGCTCTGGCAGAACAGCTGTTACCACTACACGCCCGAAGGCTATGGCCCAGCCGAGCCACGCCCCACCGGCCCGGTCACCGTGCTGACCCCGCGCCCCAGCCTTGCGGTACTCGCCGCCGGGTTCCGCCCGGAACTGCACCCAAGCTGCGGTATCTGAGCCACATTTCCGGCCCGAACCCGCCCGCACCCCAACGTTTTGCGCCAATTCCGGCCATGTCATTGACCCGCCCCGCGTTTTTCGCTACCCATCGGGCACCTGAAGGGGCGCTGCTGCTGCGCCAAGGCCATCCGGGCCCATCCTTCGCAGATGCACGGGCCAAAGACGGTCCGTAACCTACGGATCATAATGACCAAATTCTCTGACCTGAAGCTCAGCCCCAAAGTCTTGAAAGCCGTTGAAGAAACCGGCTACGAAACTCCGACACCGATCCAGGCCGGCGCCATCCCGCCCGCATTGGAGGGACGCGACGTTCTGGGCATTGCCCAGACGGGCACCGGCAAGACCGCCGGGTTCACCCTGCCGATGATCTCCATGCTGGCGCGCGGCCGGGCCCGGGCGCGTATGCCGCGTTCGCTGGTGCTGTGCCCCACCCGCGAACTCGCCGCCCAGGTGGCGGAGAACTTCGACACCTACGCCAAGCACGTGAAACTGACCAAGGCGCTCTTGATCGGCGGTGTGTCTTTCAAGGAACAGGACCAGCTGATTGACAAGGGCGTCGACGTTCTGATCGCCACCCCCGGCCGCCTGTTGGACCATTTCGAACGCGGCAAGCTGATCCTGTCCGATGTGAAGGTCATGGTGGTGGACGAGGCCGACCGCATGCTGGACATGGGCTTCATCCCCGATATCGAAAAGATCTTCGGCCTCACGCCGTTTACCCGCCAGACCCTGTTCTTCTCGGCCACCATGGCGCCCGAGATCGAGCGGATCACCAACACCTTCCTGTCGAACCCGGAACGGATCGAAGTGGCCCGCCAGGCCACCACGTCCGAGACGATCACCCAGGAATTGGTGATGTTCAAACCCTCGCGCCGCGACCGCGCCGCGTCGGAGAAACGCACGGTTCTGCGCGGTGTCATCGAACGTGAGGGCGAGGCCTGCACCAACGCGATCATCTTCTGCAACCGCAAGACGGATGTGGATATCACCGCGAAATCCTTGAAGAAATACGGCTACAATGCCGAACCGATCCATGGCGACCTGGACCAGTCCAAGCGCATGGAGGTGCTGCAAGGTTTCCGGGACGGCACCATTCGCTTCCTCTGCGCCTCGGACGTTGCCGCCCGTGGCCTGGACATTCCGAACGTCAGCCACGTGTTCAACTTCGACGTGCCGGGTCACGCCGAGGACTACGTGCACCGCATTGGCCGCACCGGCCGGGCGGGGCGTGACGGCAAGGCGGTGATGATCTGCGAGCCGCGCGATGAAAAGAACCTGGATGCGGTCGAACGGCTGATCGAAAAGGAAATCCCGCGGGTCGAGAACCCGGTCAAACCGGCGGAGCGCAAGCGCACCAAGCCTGAGGAGACTGGCGAGGAAAAACCCAAGCCCGCACGCAGCCGCGGGCGTGGCCGCAAGTCCGAGGACAAGCCGGCCGAGGCACAGGAAGCTGCCCCGCAGGAGGCCAAGCAGGAGCCCAAGCGCGACGAACCGCGTGTGCAGGAGCCCAAACAGCCGTCGCGCGGTCGTGGAGGTCCGCGTGGACGCGGTGGCAAACAGGGCGGCAATGGCGTGCCCGGCATGGGCGATCACGTGCCCGATTTCATCGCCAAGAGCTTCGACGAGCGCCGCGCGAGCTGAACTCGAAAGACTGAAGACACATCAAAGGCCCCCTGCGGGGCCTTTTTTTGTGCTGAGCCAGCAGAAAATCGCCCTATTCAGAAAAAATACCCGGTCGGAAATCCTTTGTTAGGCCTTTTGCCGAAGGCTGACAGGCAACTCTCCAGTTTTGGAAAGGTTGTTTCGCATGAATAAGATTTTACAAGACCGCCGCGACCGTCATCGCATCCCCGTGAAAGGCACGGTCACACTGATCTCGGGGGACAGCTCCCTGCCCGCCCGGCTTGAGGATATTTCCTTCGTCGGCCTGCGTTGCCGCACCGAGCCCGGCGCCCTGCAGGCGCTGGACGGGCCGGTGACCGCTGTGCAGCTGCAAGACCTGCCCGCGTTGCAGGTCACGCCCCGGCGCATTGACGGGGATGTCTTTGCGGCCACCTATGACAATGTGAAACTGGCCCGCCGGGTGACGGCGGGATTCATTGCGCAGTTCGTGGAGGGGTTGGGGTAACGCCCCGCCCTACTCCAACCGGCTGACCACCACGGTGACCTCGGGCTTGCGGCCAAGCTCATCATTGGTCGTCTTGCGGGCGATCTTCTTCAGCTCATCTTCCAGCCGATCCTCGTCGCGCAGGGTCTTGCGGCCCGCGCGCATGAGGAACTGACCCAGGTCTTCCTCCAACACCTCAACCAGGGGCGCCTTGGAGTTGCCAACCACGGGCAGGCCCATGAGCTCGACCCAGGGGTCGCCCAGCGGCTCTTCGCCGTCCAGGATCACGTTGACGATTACATGGCCGTTCAATGCCAGGCGGATGCGGTCGCGCACCACCCCGTCCAGTGCGCCAATCAGGATATCGCCGTCCAGATAGACCCGGTCGGCTTCGACATGTTCCACGACATGCGGCTTGACCCCGGTCAGGTCGCAGACCGCGCCATTCACCACCACCATCGCGGCACGCCCGCCCGCCTCGGCCAGCCGCGCGTGTTCGCGCAGGTGACGATGTTCGCCGTGCATGGGAATGACGATTTCCGGGTTCAGGATCTGGTGCACCCGCTCCAGATCCGGGCGGTTGGCGTGGCCCGACACGTGGTAGCGGTCGTTTTCTGCGACCACATCCACACCCATTTCGGAAAAGGCGTTCATGATGCGGATCACACCGCGCTCATTGCCCGGAATGGTTTTCGAGCTGAACAGGAACATGTCGCCTTCGGCCATGGTGAGCCCCAGGTATTTGCCCCGCGCCAGTTGCGCCGACGCCGCGCGGCGTTCGCCCTGGCTGCCGGTCACGATCAGCATCAGGTTCTCGCGCGGGATGTCGCGGGCATCCTCGGCGGTGACGGTGGTGGGGAAATCGGCCAGCACGCCGGTCTCGATCCCGGCCTGGATCATGCGGCGCATAGCGCGGCCCAGAAGGCAGACGGAGCGCCCCGCGGCCTTGCCCGCCTCGGCCAGCTGTTTCACCCGCGCCACGTTGGAGGCAAAGGTGGTCGCGACCACCATACGTTCGGCACCCTCGATCAGCTTGACCAGCTCCGGGCCGACCTCGCTTTCGGACCGGCCATCATGGGGGCTGAACACATTGGTTGAATCGCAGATCAGCGCCTTGATGCGCGGGCTGGCGACCTCGCGCCACAGCGCCTCGTCGAACTTGTCGCCCAGCACCGGGTTTTCATCCAGTTTGAAGTCGCCGGTGTGCACCAGACGCCCGGCGGGCGTGTCGATCACCAGCCCCGCGCTTTCGGGGATCGAATGCGACAGCGGCAGGAAGGAGACCTTGAAGGGGCCTGCATTGATGACCTCGGGAAAGACCTGCGCGGCGATGACCTGATCGGGGTCCTGCCCCGCCTCTTCCATCTTGCGCTGCGCGTGGTAGCGGGTAAAGGGGCGGGCATAGATCGGCGCGCGCAGCTTGGAATGCAGGCGCCCCACGGCGCCGACGTGGTCTTCATGCGCGTGGGTGACGAAGATCGCCTCCAGCCGGTCAGCGTTCTGCTCCAGCCAGGTCACGTCCGGCATGATCAGGTTCACGCCGGGCGTGGTGTCCATGTCCGGGAAGGTCACGCCCAGGTCGACCAGGATCAGCCGTTCCTTGCCCGGCGCCCCCCAACCATAGACATAGGCATTCATGCCAATTTCCCCGGCACCGCCGAGGGGAAGATAGATCAGGCGTTCGGCGCTCATGCGGGGCCGTGCTCCTTGTTGTAATCGTGGATGACGACCAGACCGTGCATGGTCAGGTCCTCTTCAAAGGCGTCAAACAGGTCGGCGGTCTGGTCGAACAGAGGCGCCAGCCCGCCGGTGGCAATGACTTTCATCGGACGCGCGCGCTCTTCCTTGATGCGCGCGCTGATCTCGCGCACCAGACCCACATAGCCCCAGAACACGCCAGACTGCATGCAGGCGACCGTGTTGGTGCCGATGACACTCTGCGGTTTCGAGATATCGACATGGGGCAGTGCTGCGGCGGCCATGTGCAGCGCTTCGAGCGACAGGTTCACCCCCGGCGCGATCACCCCGCCTATATAGGCGCCATCCTTGGCGACCACGTCGAAAGTGGTGGCAGTGCCGAAATCAACCACGATCAGGTCGCCGCCGTGGCGATCATAGGCGCCTGCGGTGTTCACCAGCCGGTCCGGGCCAACGGCGGTGCCAATGTCCACCCGCGGCTCATGCGGCAGGGCGCATTCGGGCTTGCCCACCACCACGGGGCGGCAGCCGAAGAACCGGTCGGCAAAGACACGCAGGTTGAACACGACGCGCGGCACTGTCGTCGAGATGATCACGTCGGTGATATCCAGCTCGATCCCGTAGTGGTTGATCAGGGTCGAGAACCAGGTGAAATAGGCATCCGCCGTGCGCGCATGGTGGGTCGAAGTGCGCAGGGTGCACAGGAATTTCTCGCCATCCCAGATCGAGAAGACGGTGTTGGTATTGCCGCAATCAATGGCCAGAAGCATGGTGGCCCCCGCTCAGAAAAAGATATCCGCCGCCGGGATCACCTGGCGGCCCTTGGGGGTGGATAGAACAAGGTTGCCCTCTTCGTCCACTGTCTCGAACACGCCTTGGGTCTCTGTGGCCCCGGTGCGTGCGGTGATCGTCTCGCCCAGTTTGGCGGCGCGGGCCAACCAGGCTTCGCGGATCGGGGCGAAACCGTAGGTCGTGAAACTGTGTTCCCACCGCGCATAGGCGGGGGCAAGCAGGTCGAGGAATTCCTCGGGTGTCACGCGCGCGCCGGTCTCATCCATCAGGCTGACCGGGGTGACAGCACCGGGTTCGACCTGATCGCGCGGCGGCGCAGCCACCAGGTTCACGCCGATGCCGATGGCGATATGGCTGACGCCAGCGCCCATACCGGCGCTTTCCAAGAGGATGCCCGCGACCTTGCCGCCGTTCATAAGCACGTCATTGGGCCATTTCAGCGCAAAGCTCTGCGCGCGGCCGGTGGCGGCGACGAAGGCGTCGAACAGGGCCAGGGAGGCGACGAAGCTGCGCAGGGCCACCTGGGCGGGCGGCTCGGACGGGCGCATGACCAGCGTGGCCATGAAATTGCCGGGCGGGTTCACCCAGGCGCGGCCACGGCGACCACGGCCTGCGGTCTGTTCATGGGCCAGGATCCACTCCGGCCCCATGAGCGTGGGCGCAATGCGCGCCGCTTCCGCATTGGTGCTATCGACACTGGCCAGCACGCGCCGGCCAGTGCCCACGGGCCAATCAGCGGGCCACTCAGTTGACAAGGGCGGCGGCGGCGGCGGCGGCCGCACCTTCGATGCCAAAGAGGTTGATCGCGCCCAGCACCATGATCGCGGCCGAGCCCATCAGGGCGGCCCAGGCAGCGGGCGCCATCGGGGTCTGCACGCCTTCGCCTTCGTCACCGAAGTACATGAAGAAGACGATGCGCAGGTAATAGAAGGCCCCGATCACCGAGGCGATCACACCAGCCACGGCCAGCCAGGTCAGGCCCGACTGCACGGCGGCGTTCAAGACGGCGTATTTGCCGAAGAAGCCGACCATCGGCGGCACGCCCGCCAGGCTGAACATCAGGATCAGCATGGCCACGGCCTTCATCGGTTCCGCACGCGAATAGAGCTTCAGCGAGGCGATGTCGGTGACCGGCTTGCCGTCACGCTCCATCGACAGGATGAAGGCGAAGGTGCCGACATTCATGGTCAAGTAGATCGCCATGTAGATCAGCATCGCCTGCACGCCGAACTCGGTGCCAGCCGCCAGGCCCAGCAGGGCAAAGCCCATATGCGCAATGGACGAATAGGCCATCAGGCGCTTGATGTTGGTCTGGCCGATGGCGGCCACGGCGCCCAGGAACATCGACAGCAGCGCCAGGAAGGCCACGACCTGCTGCCAGTCGGCGACCGCGTTGCCGAAGGCGTCGAACATGACGCGGGCAAACAGGCCCATCGCCGCCAGTTTCGGCGCGGTGGCGAAGAAGGCGGTGATCGGGGTCGGCGCGCCTTCGTAGACATCAGGCGTCCACATGTGGAAGGGCACGGCAGAGACCTTGAAGGCCATGCCGGACAGGACGAAGGTCAGGCCGATCAACAGGCCCATGCCCACGTGGCCGTCATTGGCAGCCTCGATGATGCCACCGAACAGGGTGGTGCCCGAGTAGCCGTAGACCAGCGAGGCACCGTAGAGCATCAGGCCAGACGACAGCGCGCCCAGCACGAAGTATTTCATGCCGGCTTCGGTCGACTTCACGCTGTCGCGGTTCAGCGAGGCAACGACGTAGAGCGCCAGCGACTGCAGTTCCAGACCCATGTAGAGCGCGATCAGGTCCCCGGCAGAGACCATGACCATCATGCCGACGACCGACAGGGCGATCAGGATCGGGTATTCGAACTTCAACAGGCCGCGTTTCGCCATGGCGTCCATGCCGACCACCATGACCGCACCGGCGGCCAGCAGGATTGCGACCTTGGCGAAACGCGCATAGGCGTCGTCGACGACCATGCCGTTGAAACCCTCGCGGGCCCCCTCGCCGCCGGCGATCATCACGGCCAGAAGGGCCATGACCAGCGCGGTCAGCCAGGTCAGCGGCGCGGCCATCCGGTCCTTGCCGGTGTAAACGGCACCCAGAAGCGCGGCCATCGCATAGACCGAGAGCAGGATCTCGGGCAGGACGATTTGAATGTCAGAGCTCATCTAATGCGCCCCCCTTAGTGCGAAGCCATGGCCACATCCGCAGCGTCGGCTGCGGGAATGGCGGCGTGATAGTTGTTCAGAAGCGCCTCGACCGAGGGGCCGATGATGTCGGTGACCAGCGCCGGGTAGACCCCCAGCAGCAGGGTCATGACCACCAGCGGGGCGAAGATCGCCTTTTCGCGGGTGTTCATCTCCTGGATCGTCTTCAGGCTTTCCTTGATCAGATCCCCGAATACCACGCGGCGGTAGAGGTAGAGCGCGTAAGCGGCCGAGAAGATCACACCCGACGCGGCCACCAGGGCGATCCAGGTGTTGGCCTTGAACATGCCGACCAGGGTCAGGAACTCACCAACGAAGCCCGAGGTGCCCGGCAGGCCCACGTTCGCCATGGTGAAGAACATGAAAATCAGCGCATAGGCCGGCATCCGGTTCACGAGGCCACCGTAGGCGTCGATCTCGCGGGTGTGCATGCGGTCATAGATCACGCCGACGCAAAGGAAGAGCGCGCCCGAGATGAAGCCGTGCGACAGCATCTGGAAGATCGCCCCGTCGACCCCCTGCTGGTTCAGCGAAAAGATACCAGCGGTGACATAACCCATGTGCGCGACCGAGGAATAGGCGATCAGCTTCTTCATGTCCTCCTGCACCAGCGCGACCAGCGAGGTGTAGACGATGGCGATGACCGAGATCCACAGCACGAAGTTGGCCATCACATCCACACCCACCGGGAACATCGGCAGCGAGAAGCGCAGGAAGCCGTAGCCGCCCATCTTCAAGAGGATCGCGGCCAGAACGACCGAACCGGCGGTCGGCGCCTGCACGTGCGCGTCCGGCAGCCAGGTGTGCACCGGCCACATCGGCATCTTCACGGCAAAGCTGGCAAAGAAGGCCAGGAACAACAGCGTCTGTGCCCCACCCACGATCTGAATGCCGAGGATCGAGAAGGTCTCGGACCCGAAACTATGCCCCGCGAGCGCTTCGAAATCGGTGCCGACCTCGAAGGCCATGTAGATCATGGCGACCAGCATCAGGACCGAGCCCAGGAAGGTATAGAGGAAGAACTTGAAGGACGCGTAGATGCGATCCTTGCCGCCCCAGATGCCGATGATCAGGAACATCGGGATCAGACCTGCCTCGAAGAACAGATAGAACAGGATCAGGTCCAGCGCCATGAACACGCCAAGCATGAGCGTTTCAAGAAGCAGGAAGGCGATCATGTACTCCTTGACCCGGGAGGTGACGCCCCAGGAGGCCGCGATGGTCAGCGGCATCATGAAGGTGGTGAGCATCACGAACAGGACCGAGATCCCATCGACGCCCATCTTGTATTTCAGCCCCATGATCCAGTCATAATCCTCGACCAGCTGGTAGCCGGTGTTGGCGGGATCAAACTCCGCAAAGATGAAGAGCGAGGCCAGGAAGGTGCCGCTGGTGGCCAGCAAGGCCACCCGCTTTGCGTTGAGCTGTGCAGCCGCGTCATCTCCGCGAAGGAACAGCGCCAGAACAGCCGCCGCAATCAGCGGCAGGAAAGTGATCAGTGAGAGGAGATGGTCGTTCATTAGTGCGCGCCCCCAAAGAGGGTCATGATGGAGATGAGAGCAACGATCCCAAGGACCATCGCGAAGGCGTAGGTAAAGACGTAGCCCGACTGCGCCCGGCCCGCCATGCGGGTGAACCAGGGCACGATGCCCATCGCCACGCCGTTGAGGAAGCCGTCGATCGTCTTGCCATCCCCGCGTTTCCACAGGAACTGGCCGATCTTGAAGGCGGGTTTGACGAAGAGGAAGTCGTAGATCTCGTCAAAGTACCACTTGTTCAGCAGGAACTGATGGACATGCGGAACCGTGTCGGCCAGGCGCTTTGGCAGGCTCGGGTTCACGATGTAGAACCAGAAGGCCGTGACAAAGCCCAGGATCATCGCGACGAAGGGGCTGACCTTGACCCATTTCGGGGCATGGTGCGCCTCGTCCATCACGTGGTTGTCCGGGTGCATGAAGATCGCGCCAGCAGGCGCCTCTGCATGGGCCATCGGGGCGGCGTGATCGTCAGCCGGAGCCGCATGGTCATCGCCGTGATCATCCGCAGCAGGCGCGTGGCCGTCCGCAGTCGCTTCAGCGTGGTGCGGGATGCCGAAGAAGTCGTTCACCTGGTCATGGTCACCAAAGAACGACCCGTACCAGATCATACCGGCAAAGACCGAGCCCAGGGCCAGGACGCCCAGCGGGATCGTCATCACGGCGGGGCTTTCATGGGCGTGCTCATGCGTGTGTTTGTCGCCACGCTGCTCGCCGTAGAAGGTCAGGAACATCAGGCGCCAGCTGTAGAAGCTGGTGAACAGCGCCGCGATGACCAGCGCCCAGAAGGCGAAGCCCCCTTGCGTGCCCGCATAGGCGCTTTCAATGATCGCGTCCTTCGACAGGAAACCGGCGAAACCGAAGTGCGTCAGCGGGATGCCGACACCGGTGATGGCCAGCGTGCCGATCATCATCGCCCAGAACGTATAGGGCAGCTTCTTGCGCAGGTTGCCATAGTTGCGCATGTCCTGCTCGTGATGCATGCCGTGGATGACCGAACCGGCCCCCAGGAACAGCATCGCCTTGAAGAAGGCGTGGGTGAACAGGTGGAACATGGCGACCGAATAGACGCCGACACCGGCGGCCACGAACATGTAGCCCAGCTGGGACATGGTCGAATAGGCGATCACGCGCTTGATGTCGTTCTGCACCAGGCCGATGGTCGCGGCGACAAAGGCGGTCATCGCGCCCAGGTAGGTGATGAAGGTCGTCGCCTCGGGCGCGTATTCCATCAGCGGCGACATGCGGCAGACCAGGAAGACACCGGCGGTGACCATGGTCGCCGCGTGGATCAGCGCCGACACCGGGGTCGGGCCTTCCATCGCGTCCGGCAGCCAGGTGTGCAGGAACAGCTGCGCCGATTTGCCCATCGCACCGACGAACAGCAGGAAGGCCAGCAGGTTGGCCGCGTTCCAGTCGCGCCACAGGAATTGCAGCTCGGTCTCGGCCAGCTGCGGGGCAGCGGCAAAGATCTCGTCAAAGCGGATCGAGCCAGTCAGCCAGAACAGGCCGAAGATCCCGAGCGCAAAGCCGAAGTCACCGACACGGTTGACCACGAAGGCCTTGATCGCGGCGGCATTGGCCGAGGGTTTCTTGTAGTAGAAGCCGATCAGCAGGTACGACGCGACACCCACGCCCTCCCAGCCGAAGAACATCTGCAGAAGGTTGTCGGCGGTCACCAGCATCAGCATGGCAAAGGTGAAGAAGCTCAGATAGGCGAAGAAGCGGGGACGGTAGCTGACGCCTTCGAACTGCGGGTCATGGGCCATGTAGCCCATGGAATAAAGGTGCACCAGCGACGAGACCGTGGTCACGACGATCAGCATGATCGCGGTCAGGCGGTCCAGGCGAATGGCCCAGTCGACCTGCAACTGGCCGGATTCGACCCAGTCGAGGATCGGGATGATCTGCGTCTCGTGACCCAGGCCCAGGAAGGTAATCCAGGACAGCGCGGCCGCGAGGAACAACAGGCCGGTGGTCACATATTGCGCGCCCTTGTCGCCGATCACGCGGTGGCCGAAGCCAGCGATCAGCGCGCCGATGAGCGGGGCGAAGAGGATGATGGTCGCCATGGTCGCCTCAGCCTTTCATCACGTTGACATCTTCAACCGCGATGGTGCCACGGTTGCGGAAGAAGCTGACGAGGATCGCCAGACCGATCGCCGCCTCGGCGGCCGCGACGGTCAGGATGAACAGGGTGAACACCTGCCCCACCAAGTCGCCCAGGTAGCTCGAAAAGGCCACCAGGTTGATGTTGACGGACAGCAGCATCAGCTCGATCGACATGAGCAGGATGATGATGTTCTTGCGGTTCAGGAAAAGCCCGAAGACGCCGATGACGAACAACGCCGCCCCCACGCCCAGGTAATGTTCAAGTCCTACCATTTCTCTTTCGTCCCTCGTTCTCCGATCTGTCCGTTTCTGCGACGGACGGGCCGGAATTTCGTTCCAGGGGGGCCTTACAGCCCCTGCCCCGGTTTCACGTCCAGCATTTCCAGCGCCTGGGCCGGGTCGCGATGCATCTGTGCGACCACGTTCTGGCGTTTGACATGGGTGCGGTGGCGCAGCGTCAGCACGATCGCCCCGATCATCGCCACCAGCAGGATCAGACCCGCCAGCTGGAACAGCAGGATGTAGTCGTCATAGAGCACCTGCCCCAGCGCCATGGTGTTGTGTGTCTCATCAATCGCAGGCGTGATCGCCGCACGCGCGGCCTCGGCCCCGTCCGAGAACTGCCAGACACCGATCACGGCACCGATTTGCAACAGCAGGATCACCCCGATCAGCAGGGCCAGCGGCACCGACTGGGCCATGCCCGCCTTGAGCTCGGCAAAGTCCACGTCCAGCATCATCACGACGAACAGGAACAGCACCGCCACCGCACCGACGTAGACGATCAGCAGGAGCATCGCCAGGAACTCGGCGCCCAGCAGGACGAACAGCCCGGCCGCCCCCAGGAAGGAGGTGATCAGCCACAGGACCGAATGCACGGGGTTCTTCGACACCACGGTGCAGAAACCCGCCGCCACCGTCGTGATGGCAAAAATGTAAAAGGCGAAATCGGCAACGCTCATGCGTCGTCCTCCTCGTTTTCGTCAAACACGGCCTGCGCAAGTTCCAGCGCCCGGTTCATCGCCGGAAGGCCGCCCAGCATGGACATCTGATAGATCACCTCGGCGATCTCTTTTTCGGTCGCGCCCGCCTCGAGGGCATGGCGCACGGTCACCTTGATCTGCGGCCCCGCCTGCGCGCCCAGCACAACCAGCCCCGCCAGGGTGATCAGCATGCGCGTCTTGGCGTCCAGACCATCCTTGTTGAAGGCCGTGCCGAACATCATGTCCATCATGTCCTTGGGCATGGTCGGCATGAGCTTGTCAAAGCCATCCGCGCGGAAGGTCTCCAGCGCAGGGTTGAAGGCGCGGAGCATGTCCTGCCCCTGCTCCATCATCTGCGCGTAGATCTTGGTGAAATCACTCATCGGTACGGCGCATCCAGTTCGAGGTTGCGGGCAATCTCGGCTTCCCAGCGCTCGCCGTTCTCAAGGAGTTTCTCCTTGTCATAGAACAGCTCCTCGCGGGTTTCGGTGGCAAACTCGAAATTCGGCCCCTCGACGATGGCATCCACCGGGCAGGCTTCCTGGCAGAAACCGCAGTAGATGCATTTCGTCATGTCGATGTCGTAGCGCGTGGTGCGGCGCGAGCCGTCCTCGCGCGGTTCGGCGTCGATGGTGATCGCCTGGGCGGGGCAGATCGCCTCGCACAGTTTACAGGCGATGCAGCGCTCCTCGCCGTTCGGGTAACGGCGCAGGGCGTGTTCACCGCGGAAACGCGGGCTCAGCGGGCCCTTTTCATGCGGATACATCAGCGTGGCCTTGGGCTTGAAGAAGTATTTCAGGCCCAGTTTGAAGCCGACGATGAAGTCGTTCAGCAGGAAGTACTTGGTTGCACGTGCGTAGTCGAAAGCCATGCGTCAGCCCCCCACGGTCCAGCGGGCATAGGCGCCCCAGAAGAGTTGATATTGAGCGAAGAAGGCGACCAGCACGACCCAGGCCAGGCTGAGCGGCAGGAAGACTTTCCAACCAATGCGCATCAGCTGGTCATAGCGGTAGCGCGGCGTGATGGCCTTCACCATCGAGAAGACGAAGAAGAAGAACACGATCTTCAGGCAGAGCCAGAAGATACCGTCCGGCAGCGCCTCGATCGGCGACAGCCAGCCGCCGAAGAACAAGAGCGAAATCAGCGTGCACATCAGCACGATGGCCACGTATTCGCCGACCATGAACAAGAGGAAGGGCGTGGACGAGTATTCCACCTGATACCCGGCAACCAGTTCCGATTCCGCTTCCGGCAGGTCAAACGGCGGGCGGTTGGTTTCCGCCAGAGACGAGATCAGGAACAGGAAAACCATCGGGAAATGGGGCAGCCAGTACCAGCTGAAGATGCCCGCGCCGTCCTGCGCCATGACGATGTCACCGAAGTTCAGCGAGCCGGACGAGATCACCACGCCGATGATGATCAGGCCGATCGACACCTCGTAGGAGATCATCTGCGCGGCAGAGCGCAGCGAGCCCAGGAACGGGTATTTCGAGTTCGAGGCCCAGCCGCCCATGATCACGCCGTAGACCTCCAGCGAAGACACGGCGAAGACGAACAGGATTGCCACGTTCAGATCGGCCACGACCCAGCCGTCGTTGAACGGGATCACCGCCCAGGCGGTCATCGCCAGGACCAGCGACAGCATCGGCGCCAGGAAGAAGACGAAACGGTCCGCGCCAGCAGGCACGACGATTTCCTTCAGCACGTATTTCACGAAGTCCGCGAAGGACTGCATGAGGCCGAAGGCGCCCACCACGTTGGGGCCCTTGCGCAGCTGCACGGCCGCCCAGATCTTGCGGTCACCCCACAGCAGGAAGGCCAGCGCCACCAGAAGCGGCACGACGACCGCAAGGGACTGGAGCACGATGAGCAGGAAGATGCCCAGATTTGTTGTCGTGAAGAATTCAACCATGTTTCCCTATGCCCTCAGACCGTCGGTATCCCGTTTTCCGCGCAATTCTGGACGGTGACCTCGGCGTCGATCGTCTTCAATCCGCGGGGCAGCGCCGCCGAGATGGTGTAAACCGCATCCCCCAGCCAAACGCCACCGTTCTTGTCCACATTCGTGCGCACATGGCGCGCGAAACCATAACCGCGGATCAGCGCATATTGCGCTGCCGCACATTCTCCGTAGGCGGCGACATCATTGTTGTCGCGTGCGCCCGTCATCTCGACCTGGAACGACACCAGGTCGCCGTCCAGAAGCCGCGTTTCGATCCCCTGGTAGGCGGGGGTGAAGGGCATTTCCTCGCCCCCCTGCCCCGTGCCCGGCTGCACACAGGCCGACAGGGCGGCCAGGGCCGTCACCGTCAGCACGTATGCGGGAATCTTGCGCATGCTGTCTTACTCCGCCGCCACTTTCGTTTCCGCGCGCGCCTTGGCGTTGGCGGACAGTTCCGCCATCACCTCGGAGGCCCGGGCGATCGGGTTGGTCAGGTAGAAGTCCTTGATCGCGTTGACAAAGGTCGCCTTGGCGGGCTTCTTCAGCGGCTCGCGGGTCCATTCGTTCTCGGCAATCTGATCGAGCTTGCCCAGGTGTGGCACGGCCTCGACCAGGGCGCGGCGCAGACCGGCCTGGTTGTCCCAGGGCTGGGTCGCGTCGAGCTCCGCCGAAAGGGCGCGCAGGATGGCCCAGTTTTCCTTGGCTTCACCCGGCGGGAAGGCGGCGCGCTGCGCCAGCTGTGGGCGGCCTTCGGTGTTGACGAACAGCCCGCCCTCTTCCGTATAGGCGGCCCCCGGCAGGATCACGTCGGCGCGGTGTGCGCCACGGTCGCCATGCGAGCCCTGGTAGATCACGAAAGCACCCTTGGAGATCTCGACCTCGTCTGCACCCAGGTTATAGACGACCTCGGCCCCGTCCATGGCGGCGGTGATGCCGCCCTCGGTCACCACACCGGCGTCCAGCGCGCCCACGCGGGCGGCGGCGGTGTGCAGCACCATCAGCTTGCTGTCCGAACCCTCGGCCAGTTTCATCGCCTGGCTCAAGACGGCGGCGCCATCGGCCTCGCGCAGGGCGCCCATGCCCACGATCACGACCGAGCGCTTGTCCTTGGCGCCCGCGTGATCGGCATCGGCCAGGTCCAACAGGGCCTGACGGTCGGTGCCGACATGGTGGTAGTCATAGGTCAGGTCCACGGCTTCGCCGATCAGACCGACCTCGGCGCCCTTCAGCCAGGCCTTGCGGATCCGCGCGTTCAGCACCGGCGCCTCGTCGCGCGGGTTGGTGCCGATCAGCTGGATAAGCTCGGCATTATCAATGTCTTCGATGGTGGCCGTGCCCAGGTAACCCGAGCGGTTCGCTTCCGGCAGCTTGGCGTCATCGGTGCGGCATTCGACACTCCCGCCCAGGCCCTCGACCAGCTGTTTCAGCGCAAAGGCGGCCTCGGTCGAAACCAGATCGCCGACCAGCCCCGCGACCTTCTTGCCCTTCATGCCCGCAGCAGCGGCGGCCAGAGCCTCGCCCCAGGATGTCGGCTTAAGCTTGCCATCAACGCGCACGTAAGGACGGTCCAGGCGCTGGCGACGCAGCCCGTCCCAGACGAAACGGGTCTTGTCGGAAATCCATTCCTCGTTCACGCCATCATGGTTGCGCGGCAGGATGCGTTTGACCTCGCGCCCCTTGGTGTCCACGCGGATGTTCGAGCCAAGCGCGTCCATCACGTCGATGGTTTCGGTCTTGGTCAGCTCCCAAGGACGGGCGGTAAAGGCATAGGGCTTGGAGGTCAGCGCACCAACCGGGCAGAGGTCGATGATGTTGCCCTGCATGTTGCTGTCCAGCGTCTGGTTCAGATAGCTGGTGATCTCGGCATCCTCGCCACGGCCGGTCTGGCCCATCTGGGTAATGCCCGCGACCTCGGTGGTAAAACGCACACAGCGGGTGCAGGAGATGCAGCGTGTCATCGCGGTGGACACAAGCGGGCCGAGGTTCAGATCATCGACCGCACGCTTGCCTTCCTTGAAACGCGAGCCCGACAGGCCATAGGCCATGGCCTGGTCCTGCAGGTCGCATTCGCCGCCCTGGTCGCAGATCGGGCAGTCCAGCGGGTGGTTGATCAGCATGAACTCCATCACGCCTTCGCGGGCCTTCTTGACCATCGGCGAGTTGGTCTTGACGACCGGGGGCTGGCCTTCCGGCCCCGGGCGCAGGTCGCGCACCTGCATCGCGCAGGAGGCGGTGGGCTTCGGCGGACCGCCAACCACTTCGACCAGGCACATGCGGCAGTTGCCCGCAATCGACAGGCGCTCGTGATAGCAGAAGCGCGGGATTTCCACGCCCGCTTCCTCGCACGCCTGGATCAGCGTCATCGCGCCGTCCACCTCGATTTCCGTGTCGTCAATGACGATCTTTTTCAGGTCGCTCATCCCGCTTCCTTTTCGTTCCACGGGGGCATTGCGCCCCCGTATGCTTGTCTTTCCTCAGTCCAGGCGCATCATCGCCCCGACCGGGGTGTTGTTCTCGATCTCGGCGCGGCCTACCGCGCAGTAGCTGTCCGCGTCGCCCTTCACACCGCCGCGTTCGGCGATCCAGGGTTCGGCAAGGGCACGGAACCGTGCCTGTTCGGTCTTGTCATCGACATAGGCCGAGATTTCCTTGTTCGTGTAGCCCAGCCCGCGGGCATAGCTTTGCAGTTTCATCACCTGTCCCAGCAGGTAGAGCTTGCGCCGCTCGATCGTCGGACAGGCCTTTTCGATCAGATAGGCCTTGGAGGCGGTCAACAGACGCTCATGCACATGGGCGTCCTCGCGCAGGGCGGTGTAATCCGTGGCCGTGGCAGCCGGGGCGGCTGTGGCGACCAGGAGGCCCGCCAGAAGAAGGGTGTTACGCGTTTTACTCATCAGAAGTCTCCTTTCGATAGAAAGGAGGTGGGGAGGCCCCCGGCTGTTATGCAATAACCGACCCCGGCCCACGGCGACTTTTCGCCATGTTCCCAAGGGGTTTGGATATGTGCACCGTGCCCAATCATCAGCCGTACATAACCCAGGCTGTAAAGCCGATCAGAACCATGAAGGCCGCCGCCCCCCACAACGCCAGCTTGACGCCCTTGGGAACTTCGCCCTGTTCGATCACTTCATCGTCGTGCCTGGTTTCGTCTCCCATTGTTATTCCGCCGCCATCGCGCCCATGCGGCCCGATTTCTGCGCCTTGATGCGGTCTTCGATCTCTTCGCGGAAGTTGCGGATCAGACCCTGGATCGGCCAGGCCGAGGCGTCGCCCAGGGCGCAGATCGTGTGGCCTTCGACCTGTTTGGTCACATCGAACAGCATGTCGATCTCTTCCAGCTCGGCTTCACCCTTCACCAGGCGGTCCATCACGCGCATCATCCAGCCGGTGCCTTCACGACAAGGCGTACACTGGCCACAGCTTTCGTGCTTGTAGAATTTCGACAAACGCCAGATCGCCTTGATGATATCAGTCTGCTTGTCCATGACGATGACCGCGGCGGTGCCCAACGACGAGCCCACATCGCGCAGCGCATCGAAATCCATGATCGCGTCTCGCATGTTCTCGCCACGCACGCAAGGAACCGACGAGCCGCCGGGGATCACCGCCAGCAGGTTGTCCCAGCCGCCGCGAATGCCGCCGCAATGTTTCTCGATCAGCTCTTCAAACGAGATGCTCATCGCCTCTTCGACCACGCAGGGGTTGTTCACGTGACCCGAGATGCCAAAGAGCTTGGTGCCCGCGTTGTTCGGGCGGCCGAAGCTGGCGAACCAATCCGCGCCACGACGCAGGACGGTCGGCACGACAGCGATGCTTTCCACGTTGTTCACCGTGGTCGGACAACCATAGAGACCCGCGCCTGCCGGGAAGGGCGGCTTCATGCGCGGCATGCCCTTCTTGCCTTCAAGGCTTTCGATCAGGGCCGTTTCCTCGCCGCAGATATAGGCGCCGGCGCCGTGGTGCAGGTAGAGGTCGAAATCCCAGTCGGAGCCGGCCGCGTTCTTGCCCAAAAGGCCCGCGTCATAGGCCTCGTCGATGGCGGCCTGCAGCGCCTCACGCTCGCGGATGTATTCGCCGCGAATGTAGATGTAGCAGGCATGCGCGCCCATCGCGAAGGAGGCGATCAGGCAGCCTTCGATCAGCGTATGCGGATCGTGGCGCATGATTTCGCGGTCCTTGCAGGTGCCGGGCTCGGATTCGTCTGCGTTCACCACCAGATAGGCCGGGCGCCCGTCGCTTTCCTTGGGCATGAAGGACCACTTGAGGCCAGTCGGGAAGCCCGCGCCGCCGCGGCCACGCAGGCCCGAGGCCTTCATCTGGTCCACGATCCAGTCGCGGCCCTTCTGAATGATCCCGGCGGTGCCGTCCCAATGGCCGCGCGCCTTCGCGCCCGCCAGGGTGCGGTCGTGCATGCCGTAAAGGTTGGTAAAGATCCGATCCTGATCCTTCAGCATTCCATCATCCCTCGTCATTCTGACGCGCGCGCCAGATCCGGTAAATTGCAATCAGCGCCCAGGCAAAGCCTGCCAGCGCGGCAAGGTCGAACAGGGCAAGGGTCCGGTGAGACCACCCCAGTTGCGACCCGGCGAAGGTCGAGCCGATCCACAACACGCCAGTGGCAGCGATAACCACGGCGGCCACCCTGCCCTGTCTGGCGGTATCTTGTTTCGGATCGATGCTCATGCCCCCAGCCATCGTTTAGTACACGTCGCCCTTCTTGACCTTTTTCGAGAAGGCCGTCTCGCCACCTTCCGCGAGCGTCTTGGCCTGCTCGATCCAGCCGTCGCGCTGGATACGGCCCTTGAAGGACAGGTTGTCGTCGACCCAGGCCACTTCGGCCTCGGTCCATTTGGCGATCTGGTCGAAGTGCCAGAACCCAAGGTTGTTCAGCTTCTCTTCCAGCTTGGGGCCCACGCCCTTGAGCTGTTTGAGGTCGTCGGCGCCGGCCTTGCGCGGCGCTTTCAGGGTGCGCGGCTTTTTCGGTGCGGCCTCGCCTTCGGCAGCGGCGGGCGCCTCGGCGGGTTTCGCCTTGGGCGCGGCGGCTTTCTTGGGCTTGGCGGCGGCTTTGGCAGCCGGTTTGCTGGCTGCTTTCGCGGTTGACTTGCCCTGCCAGGGCGTCAGCAGCGGCACTTCGGTGCCGTCGATTCGTTTGATCGTATCGCCGATGTCGGCGGCCAGCTGCACGGACGCGTTGTACTGCGTCTTGCCGCTTTCGTATTCGGTCAGCGAGGTCAGGCCCGACAGCGGCTCGGCGCCGTAGCGGCCGTTCTGCGGACCGGGCACCGGAACGTTTCCGGCGGCCATCTCGTCGATCAGCTTGGCAAAGCTCTCGGCGGTCAGGTCTTCGTAATAATCCTTGCCGATCTGGGCCATCGGCGCGTTGGTGCAGGAGCCAAGGCATTCGACCTCTTCCCAGCTGAACTTGCCATCGGCCGACACCACATGGGGCTTGTCGGCGATCTTTTCGCGGCAGACCGCGATCAGGTCCTCGGCGCCGCAGATCATGCAGGAGGTCGTACCGCAAATCTGGATATGGGCCACGGAACCAACCGGTTGCAGCTGGAACATGAAGTAGAACGAGGCCACTTCGAACACGCGGATATTGGCCATGTCCAGCATGTCCGCCACATATTCGATCGCGGGCTTGGTCAGCCAGCCTTCCTGCTCCTGGGCGCGCCACAACAGCGGAATGACCGCCGAAGCCTGGCGGCCTTCCGGGTATTTGGTGATCTGTGCTTCAGCCCAGGCCTGGTTGGCGGGCGTGAAAGCGAAGCTTTCTGGCTGTTCGTGGTGCAGGCGGCGCAGCATCAGACTGTCTCGACCTCTTCTCTTACCAAAGTCAGGCGCGCCCGGGACGGGCGGCCAAGGTTTCGTAAGCGCCTGCCACGAAACGGAGGGCCCGGCTCTCCCGGGCCGCCCGTTCCGCGCAGTGCGGAGACTGCCTTCGGGGCTCACGCCCCGCGATGCTGCCCCCACGGCGCATGTTTAGTCGCAGGCCTCGTTCACCAGACGAATGCCTTCGCCAGCTTCGACGCCGGTGACCTGACCCTGTTCGATCAGGTAGCCCACGATGATTTCCAGTTTCTCCTCGTTAAAGCCGGTGGCACCTTCGATGGCGTCCCCGTCGGCATCCGTGGTCACCAGGCAGTTGTTTTCCAACATTGCCTGGATGAAGTTGTCCACGTCATCCTGGGTCACGCCCGAAGGCATATCCACGGCCTGCGCCATACCGGCGCCGAACACGAGAAGGGCGGTTGCGGTCTTCAGGGTCTTCATATTCATCTGTCGATCTCTCCAAACACGATGTCCATGGTTCCAATGATCGCCGCGACGTCCGCCAGTTGGTGGCCGCCAGCGACGTGATCCATGGCCTGGAGATGAAGATACCCGGGCGCACGGATCTTCGCGCGGTAGGGCTTATTGGAGCCGTCCGCGACCAGATAAACGCCAAACTCTCCTTTGGGCGCCTCAACGGCCGCGTAGACTTCACCCGCGCGCACGTGGAACCCTTCAGAATACAATTTGAAGTGATGAATAAGGCTTTCCATGGACATTTTCATGTCACCGCGCTTGGGCGGCGAAAGTTTGCCACGGGCCATCACATCGCCCTGCCCCTCCGGCGCACGCAGTTTTTCGATCGCCTGAAGGATGATTTTCGTCGACTCGCGCATCTCGGCCATGCGGACCAGATAGCGGTCATAGCAGTCGCCGTTCTTGCCGATGGCGATCTGGAAATCGAACTCGTCATAGCACTCGTAGGGCTGGCTGCGACGCAGATCCCAGGCCAGGCCCGAACCACGCACCATCACGCCCGAGAAGCCCCAGTTCAGGATGTCTTCTTCGGTGACAATGCCGATATCGGCGTTGCGCTGCTTGAAGATTCGGTTTTCGGTCAGCAGGTCGTCGATGTCATCCAGAGCGGCCGGGAACTTGTGTGCCCAGGCTTCAATGTCGTCGATCAGATCGGGCGGCAGGTCCTGATGCACCCCGCCCGGACGGAAGTAGTTCGCGTGCAGGCGCGCGCCACAGGCCCGTTCGTAGAAGATCATCAGGTCTTCGCGCTGTTCGAACCCCCAGAGCGGCGGGGTCAGCGCGCCGACGTCCATCGCCTGGGTGGTGACGTTCAAGAGGTGGTTCAGGATACGGCCGATTTCCGAATAGAGCACGCGGATCAGCTGGCCCCGGCGCGGCACCTCGGTGCCGGTCAGCTTTTCAATGGCCAGACACCAGGCATGTTCCTGGTTCATCGGCGCCACGTAGTCCAACCGGTCGAAATAGGGAATGTTCTGCAGGTAGGTCCGGCTTTCCATCAGCTTTTCGGTGCCGCGGTGCAGAAGGCCGATATGCGGATCGGCACGTTCCACGATCTCGCCATCCAACTCCAGCACCATGCGCAGCACGCCGTGTGCGGCCGGGTGCTGAGGCCCGAAGTTGATGTTGAAGTTGCGGATCTTCTGTTCGCCGGTCTCGGCGTCGTTGAAGCCGTTGGTTCCGTCCATCATTGGCGCTTTCCCCAATACTTTCCGTTGATATTCACACTTTCAGGTGAAACACGGCAGTTTTTAAAAAGGGGCATGGCCCCAAACAGCATGACCGTCGCCGTCAACAACTCGATGAATGCGACCGGCAGCTCCATCACTTCACCTCTTCCGCCTTGTCATCCCCGGGCAGGATGTATTCGGCACCCTCCCAAGGCGACATGAAGTCGAATTGGCGGTAGTCCTGGGTCAGCGACACGGGTTCATAGACGATGCGTTTCTCGACCTCGTCATAGCGCACCTCGGTGTAACCGGTGGTCGGGAAGTCCTTGCGCAGCGGGTGCCCACGGAAGCCGTAATCCGTCAGGATGCGGCGCAGGTCCGGGTGGCCGGTGAACAGGATGCCGAACATGTCGAAGACTTCGCGTTCGAACCAGTTGGCCGAGGGGTGCACGTCAATGATCGAGGGCACCATGTCCTCTTCACGCACCGCGACTTTCACGCGGATGCGCTGGTTCTGATACATCGACAGGAAGTGGTAGACCACGTCGAACCGCGCCTCGCGCTCCGGGTAATCGACCGCCGTGATGTCGACCAGGGTCGAGAACCGGCAGCTCTTGTCGGTCTTCAGGAACTCGACAAAGGCCGGAAGACCGCTCAGCGGCACCGTCACGTTGAGCTCGCCAAAGGCGACCTCCCACGAGAGCACGCAATCGGGGCGTTTCGCTTCGATCAGCGCGCCGAGTTCGTTCAGGCTGGCGTTCTGGGCTTCGCTCATTTTCGCTTACCTCACGATCGTGCCGGTACGGCGGATTTTGCGTTGCAGCTGCAGGATGCCGTAGCACAGCGCCTCGGCCGAGGGCGGGCAGCCGGGGACATAGATGTCCACGGGCACGACACGGTCACAGCCGCGCACGACACTGTAGGAATAGTGGTAGTAACCGCCACCATTGGCGCAGCTGCCCATCGAGATCACATAGCGCGGCTCGGGCATCTGGTCATAGACCTTGCGCAGGGCCGGGGCCATCTTGTTGGTCAGCGTGCCCGCGACGATCATCACGTCCGACTGACGCGGGGAGGCGCGCGGCGCGATCCCGTAGCGCTCGAGGTCATAGCGCGGCATCGAGGCATGCATCATCTCGACCGCGCAGCAGGCCAGACCGAAGGTCATCCAGTGCAGCGACCCGGTGCGCGCCCAGTTGATCAGGTCGTCGGTGGTGGTCAGCAGAAAGCCCTTGTCGGCCAGTTGATCGTTCAGAAGCCGCGTGGCGTGTTCGCGATCGCCGCCCGCGGTGTTCGCTCCGGTCATCACTCCCATTCCAGGGCCCCTTTCTTCCATTCATAGGCGAAACCGATGGTCAGCACCGCCAGGAATACCATCATCGACCAGAAGCCGATCACGCCGACGTCCTTGAAGGCCACGGCCCAGGGGAACAGGAAGGCGATTTCCAGGTCGAAGATGATGAAAAGGATGGACACCAGGTAGAACCGGACGTCGAATTTCATCCGCGCGTCGTCAAAGGCGTTGAAGCCACATTCATAGGCGCTGAGTTTTTCGGGGTCCGGGTTGCGCACAGCCAGGAGGGCAGCGGCAATGATGAAGACGAGGCCGATCAGGATGGCCAGTCCCATGAAAACGATAATTGGGAGGTATTCCCGAAGAAGTTCTTCCACGTGTGGCTCCTTTGATGCGGGTGGGCCGCATGTCGCTAGCTTTCGTCGGTTTACTCCTCGAACCCCCTAGGGTCAACCGAATGGGGCAAGCATTCCAATATTGGAATAACTATGCGACACAATGACTTGTTTGCCGTTGTATACCACTGTTTACAATGCCTTTTCCCACCGCCCAAAGCGCGGTCACCCGCCCGCCGCAGGCGTCGAATTTCGCAGAAAAATCGTTCCAAAACCCGATTTTCACGCCCAGCCCTTGAAATCCTCGCAAGACTCACCACACCCCGCCCCGGCGTGCCCGTCCTGTGCCCGCCGGGAGGGAGGCTGCGACGCATGGGCAGGGTTATTGCGTCCAACACCCCCGCCCTGCCTCTGCCGTCTGCGGTCAGAATGTCACCCGGATTCGCCGTCAGGGTGTTCGCGAGCCCCCATTGTCACGGCCCCGCATCCGGCGACCAGCGGTTGAACAGGTGACCGCCACAGTCCGGGCAACCCGCCGCCTTGAGCGCCCCGATGGTGCGCGCCACCCCTGCCTCGCCAAGCACCAGCTTCCGGCGACACCTGGTGCAGCGATACCCGCGCCTGCGCGCTGTCTTCTCCGCCGTATATATGCCGCCCGTAAACCGGCCCGCCTGTTGGGGCGGCGTGGCAAACAGGCCTTCCAGTTCGATCATCTGCCCGGTCGAACCCAGGATCGACGCCCCGTGGTAGGCGTTGAAATCCCGGTGCACCGATTTCACCGCGAAGCCCAGACTGTGGACCTCGCGAAACAGGGCGAACTGGTCGACCGTGGCGGGCTGCCCATAGGACAGAAACCCCAGGCTGCCCGGCCCCGAGCGCAGCGCCTCGGCGGCGCGGGTGAGAAACAGCGCAGCCCCCGCGACCGTATAGGGGGGATCGGTCTGGAAACTGTCAAACCGCCCGCACAGCGCCTGCGGCAGGGGATCGCGCAGGTCATGCGGGATGACCGTGACCCGCGCGCCGATCGCTGCACAGGTCTGTTCCAGAAAGGCAATCCGCCCGGGGTCCAGCTCCAGCACGGTGATATTGTCCACCGTACGGTTGCGCCCCTGATGCGCCAGGTAGAGCGGGATCGCCAGAGACAGGCTATCGTCATCCCCCAAGAGAAGGATATCACGCCCCTCCAGCGCGCCCCGATCATGCATCAGGGCGGCACGGCGCAATGCGGTCTGTGCCGTGCATGGGGCCTGATCCAATTCGACTCGCACCCCCGGTGCGCGTTCCAGAAGGCGCTCCAAGGCGCGGACAAGTTCGGGCACCGGGTCCTGCAACCCGCCCCGTTGCAGGTTGGACAGAAGGCGGCAGAGGAGGCGGAATGATCAAGTATGTCAGAGGCATAGCGCCGTCCGAGCGCGGTCAGCCATACCCCGCCCCGGCGCGTCAGATACCCGCGTGTCTCCAGCTCCCGGCGCACCGCCGCGGCAACCGGAACCGGCCAGCCGAGCCTGCGCGCCAGTGTCTTCAAGGGCGCCCCATCCTGCCGCGCAACCGCGCGCAGGAAGGCGGCCACCCCTGGCGCGCCCTCGCGCAGGGTGACATTGGCCGCAACCTCTTCCAACAGCGTGCTGCCCAAGGGCGGGCGGGACGGGTGTTCGCTCCGTGTCATGGCCCGCCCCCTCAACGCTGGTTCATCTGCGCGCGCACCAGGGTGACGCCCAGTTTCGAGATGCGGTAGGGACCGCTTTTTTGCGAGCGGACAAGGCGCTTCTTCTTCAGGCCCTGGAAAACCTGAAGCGTGCAGTTGGTCAGGACATGCCCGTCCCGCGAAAAGCAGGTGATGGAGGTGACTTTGCCATTGTCGGCGCGTTGGTAGCGGATCTCACCGCCCAGCGCGAGTTCGTGCAGAACGCGCTGTTCTTGCTTTGAGATATTCAAGAGATGTCTCGATCTTCGGAAAGGTACGGAAACGAGGCCGCTCAGCGTCACGCGTGAGGGGCCTTTGGTGTTTCAGCTGTTCCCGGATCCGTTGCGGATCAGGAACGGGTACCCGACCGGGACTCGAACATAAAATCTCCATCTTGCGAGCGGTCATGCCGCTCGTCAGAGCCGTGAGATAGGCGGTGGCGGAGAAATTCGCAAGCACCCAACCCCAAAAAGTAGGCACGGGCTAGCACCGGGGCCACAGTCGCAATGGACTGTGCCTTGTGGCTTAGCCCGCCCAGCCCGGCTTGCGCTTGTCGAAGAAGGCGCCGATGCCCTCCTGCGCCTCGTCGCTCTCCCAACGCTCGACAAGGCCACGAATGGTCTGGTCAACCACCTCTTCGGTGATCGGCATGCCAAGCCAGCGGGTAAAGCGCTTGGCCTCCGCCACCG
Organism: Aliiroseovarius sp.; assembly: GCF_965228805.1. Lineage (NCBI taxonomy): Bacteria > Pseudomonadati > Pseudomonadota > Alphaproteobacteria > Rhodobacterales > Paracoccaceae > Aliiroseovarius > Aliiroseovarius sp. The sequence continues at coordinate 3,795,062 of NZ_CBDDIE010000003.1, forward strand.
CGCCTGGGGCACAGTTGAGGTAGGGTTTGACCTCGGCTTCCACGGCCGCATCCAGATCCTCGGCAGACACCGCCTTGGCGAGAAGCCCCAGGGTCACCGCCTCCTCGGCGCCGAAGATGCGCGCGGACATGAAGACGCGGCGCGCCATCGCCTCGCCCAGGCGGGCCAACACGTAAGGTCCGATGGTGGCCGGGATCAGACCCAGGCGGGTCTCGGTCAGGCCGAACTTGGCGCTGTCCACACCGATGGCCACGTCGCAGACGCAGGCCATGCCGACCCCGCCACCAAAGGCCTGGCCCTGCACGCGGCCGATCAGCGGTTTCGGCATTTCATTCAAGGCATTCAGCATCATGGCCAGTTTCTTGGCCTCGACGAACCGCGTGTCGGCATCCGCCGCCATCTGGTCCTGCATCCATCTGAGGTCGCCCCCGGCACAGAAGCTCTTGCCAGCCCCGGTCAGGATCACCACGCGCACCGCCGGGTCGGCGCCCAGCTTGCCCGCCGCCTCGGTCAGCTCGGCAATCATCTGCGCCGAGAGCGCGTTGTGCTTGTCGGCGCGGTCCAGCGTCAGCGTGGCAACGCCACGGTTATCGACCTGGATGTCGATCGTTTCATACATACTCATCCCTCCTGACGCATGCGGCGCGCCATTTCGGCGGCCTCATCCAGCACGGCGCGATCCAGCCCCGTGTCATAGCCCAGCGCGGTGACGCGGTCGTGCACCGCCTCGGTCGCAACATTGCCCTTGGCGCCCGGCGCATAGGGGCAACCACCCAGGCCGCCCACGGCGGCATCGAAGACACGAAGGCCCTTCTCCAGCGAGACCTCGATATTGGCCAGCGCCCGGCCCGAGGTGTCGTGATAATGCCCCGCGAACATCTCAGGTTCGGCCACCTCGAGCACCGCGTCCAGCATGGCGCCGATGCTGTCGGGCGTGGCTTGGCCGATCGTGTCACCCAAGCTGACCTCGTAGCAGCCCATCGCGATCAGCTGCTCGGCGACCCAGGCGACCTTCTCGGGCGGGGTCGGCCCATCGTAAGGACAATCCGTCACGCAGGAGACGTAGCCCCGCATCGGCAGGCCCGCCGCCTTGGCTGCCTCGGCCACCGGCGCGAAACGCTCCAGGCTTTCGGCGATGGTGGCGTTGATATTGGCCTTCGAGAACCCTTCCGAGGCCGAACCGAAAATCGCGATCTCGTCGGCCTTGGCGGCCACCGCCCCTTCGAAGCCACGCAGGTTCGGCGTGAGCGCGGCATAGGAGATGCCCTCGCGGCGATTGATCCCCGCCAGCACATCCGCGCTATCGGCCATCTGCGGCACCCATTTCGGGCTGACGAAACTGGCGATCTCGATCCGCTTGAACCCGGCGCCGGACAACGTATCCACAAGGGCGATCTTTTCCGCCGTCGGGATCTGGCGCTTTTCGTTCTGCAACCCGTCGCGCGGGCCGACTTCGAAAATCTCGACGTATTCCGCCATCTTATTCCTCCGGTACCGGGTAGAAATCCTGCGCGTAGAAGCGCTGTTCCCCCTCACGCGCCACGGTGCGCTGGTGCGAGGGCATCGCTTCCATGCGGTCGATATAGCCGCGAATGTTCGGGAACTCGTCCAGCTTTAGATAGAAGGGCGCGGCGAAGAGGTTGAAGCCCATCATGATATCAGCAGCGGAAAAGCCGCGATCCAGCAGCCAGTCGCGCCCTTCAAGACGTGCTTCCACCCCCTTCAGCGTCGCCCGCAGGCGGGCAACGTTCAGCTTGATGACAATTGGGCTGGGCTTTGCGGGCGGACGCAGGAAGACCATTTGCAGGTTCAGCTGCTCGATCAGGCTCGCCATGGTTTCCGAATAGTGGATCCATTGCAGATAGTCCGTGCGCTCCGCCGCCCCCGGGGCCACGCCCAATTCGGGGGCGTAGGTTTCCACCAGATATTCAACGATGGCGGGGCTTTCGCTCATCGCCATGTCGCCGATTTCAATCGCCGGAATGCGCACGGCGGGGGAGACGCGGGGCAAGCCCCCTTCGCGCATCTCGGCCGTGCCGATCTGATATTCGACAACTTCGAGCGGGCCGATCTTGTCCTCCAGACCGGCCTCCTCGATCAACCAGAGCACCCGGAACGAGCGCCCGTATTGCACGTGATGCAGCTTGAAAGCGCTCATTCCTCTTCATCCTCCAGACGGATCAGCGGCGCACCGGCTTCGACCTGATCCCCACCGGCGCAAAGCACCTCGGCCACCACGCCGTCGCGCGCGGCTTCCAGCGAGTGTTCCATCTTCATCGCCTCCAGGATCGCCAGGCGGTCGCCCTGTTTCACGTCCTGTCCGGCCTCAGCGAAGACGGCCTTGACCAGACCCGGCATCGGCGCCTCGATCACGCCTGCACCCGAACCGGCGCCCGCATCGCGATCCAGCGGATCGGCCACGTGGAACTCAAGCCCCGAGCCGGTGAACACGGTCACGACGTTGCCCGCCTTCGCCACACGCGGGCCGCGGTCGCCGCCAAGCTTCCACTGGCCATCAATGCGGGTGGCCTCAACGCTGTCCTCGCCCAGGGTGATCACATGGTGATCGGCGCTGTAGGTGGTGACGACCACGTCGAACTGGTCGTCACCATGGCTCAGGGTCACGAAATGGTTCAGCCCCCCCCAGAGGGTAAAGCCCGAGCCCTTCGGCTTCAGCAGGTCCAGCGCTGAGAGCGCGGCGGCACCGATATCGCTGAGCGTCGGGCCGGCTTCGGCAATCAGCGCGTCCAGGTCGCGTTCGATCAAACCGGTGTCCACATCGCCCGCCGCGAAACCCTCATGCCGTGCCAGAGCGCCCAGGAAACCCAGGTTGGTGACAGACCCGGCCACCTCGCAATGTTCCAGCGCAGAGGTCAGCCGTTGCAGCGCCGCCGCGCGGGTCGCCGCATGGACCGTCAGCTTGGCAATCATCGGATCATAGAAGGGGCTGATCGTGTCGCCCGAACGCACACCACTGTCAGCCCGCGCGCCTTCCGGGAACCGCAGGTGCGTGAGCGTGCCGGTCGCGGGCAGGAAGCCCTTGGGCACGTCTTCCGCATACAGCCGTGCCTCAAACGCGTGGCCGTTGATCGACAGTTCACCCTGCTGTTTCGGCAGGCCTTCACCGCTGGCAACCCGCAGCTGCCATTCGACCAGATCAACGCCGGTGATCTCTTCCGTGACCGGATGTTCCACCTGCAGTCGCGTGTTCATCTCCATGAACCAGAACCCGTCAGGGCGAAGGCCGTTCGCGCCGTCCACAATGAACTCCACCGTGCCCGCGCCCTTATATCCGATCGCCTCGGCGGCACGCACACCGGCCATGCCCATGGCCTCGCGCACCTCGGCGGTCATGCCCGGCGCAGGGGCTTCCTCGATCACCTTCTGGTGGCGGCGTTGCAGCGAACAGTCCCGTTCGAACAGATGCACCGCATGGGTGCCGTCACCAAAGACCTGCACCTCGATATGACGGGGGCTGAGGATATACTTCTCGATCAGCACATCGGCGTTGCCGAAGGCCGTCCGCGCCTCGCCCTGGGCCGAAGCCAGCGCATCGGCGAAATCAGCGGGGTCATCCACGCGGCGCATACCCTTGCCGCCGCCGCCCGCGACCGCCTTGATCAGCACCGGGTAGCCGATCTGGTCAGCCTGATCCGCCAGGTAAGCGGCGTCCTGGTTTTCACCGTGATAACCCGGCACGACGGGCACGCCCGCCTCGACCATCAGCTTCTTGGCGGCGTCCTTCAGCCCCATGGCGCGGATCGCACTGGCCGAGGGGCCGATAAAGGTCAGGCCCGCAGCCTCGACCGCTTCGACGAAATCGGGGTTTTCCGACAGGAAGCCATAGCCGGGGTGAATGCCCTGCGCGCCCGTGGCCTTGGCGGCGGCAATGATCGCGTCGCCCCGCAGATAGCTTTCCGCAGGCTGCGGCGGGCCGATGTGGACGGCCTCATCCGCCATCATCACATGTTTGGCGCCTGCATCCGCGTCGGAATAGACCGCCACCGTGGCGACCCCCAGCTTGCGCGCGGTTTCCATGACCCGGCAGGCAATCTCGCCCCGGTTTGCAATCAGGATCTTGTTGAACATTATTGCTGCCTTTCTTCGAACTTGCCGAATAGGTTGAGCTTGATGAGTTTGTCTGCGCTTAGTCTTTGGCACGCGCCATCGGTATCTTTCAGAGCGCAGATTTGACCACCGTTTTGATGCGCTTCGACGAAGACGCCGCCAAAGCACCCGATAGAGAAGATCACACGCAGCTCGCCGTCCTTGAGCAGTTGGTACTGCGAATGATATTGAGCTCCGCACATCCCTCTAGGCTTGGGAATATTCAGCTCGGTTCGTAGGACTTCAAAGTGACCGGCCTCTCCCAGGTCACACGAAAACGCTGGTACGACCGCGCGTTCGTCGTCCCGGATATCTTGCATCGGAACATAGAAGCCATCACGCGTCTGAGGCCATTCTTCGTTTGCATCGACCCACACGTCGTAAATCGCCATATGCTTGGCCTCCGTGTCGCACCTCCAGGCCAGCACCGGAGACCACATGTCTGCCATGACCGGTTGCACAGCCATGGCGAGGATCAACGCGCCGATGGCCAAGCAACGGTCCCTGAGTGCAAGGAAGGACATCCCCATCACATCCGGAACACGCCGAACTTGGTCGGCTCGATCGGAGCGTTCAGCGCTGCCGACAGCGACAGGAACAGCACGTCGCGGGTTTTGCGCGGGTCGATCACGCCGTCATCCCACAGGCGGGCAGAGGCATAGAGCGGGTGGCTTTGTTCCTCGAACATGTCGATGGTGGGCTGTTTGAAGGCGGCTTCCTCTTCCGCCGACCAAGTGCCGCCCTTGCGTTCGATCCCGTCGCGTTTGACGGTCGCCAGAACGCCTGCGGCCTGTTCGCCGCCCATCACGGAAATCCGCGAGTTGGGCCAGGACCACATGAAACGCGGCTGATAGGCGCGGCCCGCCATGCCGTAGTTGCCGGCACCGTAGGATCCGCCGACGACCATGGTCACTTTCGGCACATTGGTGGTCGCCACAGCCGTCACCATCTTGGCTCCGTGACGGGCGATGCCCTCGTTTTCATATTTGCGCCCGACCATGAAGCCCGTGATATTCTGCAGGAAAATCAGCGGGATATTTCGCTGGCTGCACAGCTCGACGAAATGCGCACCCTTCTGCGCGGCTTCCGAGAAGATCACGCCGTTGTTGGCGATGATCCCCACCGGGCAGCCCTTCAGATGGGCGAACCCGGTGACCATGGTTTCGCCAAAGCGCGGTTTGAACTCGTCGAACCGCGAGCCATCCACCACGCGCATGATCACCTCGCGGATATCGTAGGGCGTGCGCAGGTCGGCGGGCACCACGCCCAGCAGTTCCTCGGCGTCATATAGCGGCTCTTCGGGTTCCTGCCATTTCACGGTGAAGGGTTTTTCGCGGTTCAGGCTTTCCACCGCGCGACGGGCCAGCGCCAGGGCGTGGGCGTCATCCTCGGCCAAATAGTCCGCTACACCGGACAAGCGCGTATGCACGTCGCCGCCGCCCAGGTCCTCGGCCGAGACGACCTCGCCGGTCGCGGCCTTCACCAGCGGAGGGCCCGCGAGGAAGATCGTTCCCTGCTCTTTCACGATGATGGTCACGTCCGACATGGCGGGCACATAGGCCCCACCGGCGGTGCAGGACCCCATTACGACGGCAATCTGCGGAATGCCCTTCGCCGACATCCGCGCCTGATTGTAAAAGATGCGCCCGAAATGGTCGCGATCCGGGAAGACCTCATCCTGGTTGGGCAGGTTCGCCCCGCCACTGTCGACCAGGTAGATGCAGGGAAGGTTGTTCTCCTCGGCAATCTCCTGCGCGCGCAGGTGTTTCTTGACGGTCATCGGGTAGTAGGTGCCGCCTTTGACCGTGGCGTCGTTGCAGACCACCATGACCTCTTGGCCCTTCACCTGACCGATGCCCGCGATCACACCCGCGCAGGGCGCGGCATCACCGTACATGCCGTGGGCGGCGGTGGCGCCAACCTCCAGGAACGGGCTACCCGGGTCCAGTAGGTTCGCGACCCGGTCGCGGGGCAGCATCTTGCCTCGGCTGAGGTGCCGGTCACGGGATCGTTCGCCCCCGCCCGCTGCGGCCTTGGCCGCCGCCTCACGAATGGTTTCCAGAGCTTCCAGATGCCCCTCGCGGTTTGCCTTCCAGGCGTCCGAGCCGGGCATGGCTTGGGATTTTAGTTTCATAGCGCCACCTCTTGACGATATCGTTTTTTGATACTATAAATCTTCCAGTCGCAGGTGCGAGTGGAGCAGTCCCTGCGAAGCCAGAAGTAGAAGAAGTAGATCAAGGAGAAGAACACATGCCCACGCTTAGACTGGACGGAAAAGGACACCTTGATGGTTTCTTCAAAGCAAGCCCGCACTCTTGCGGCAATCTTCGCCACTCCTGTTCGTGCGGATATCCGCTGGACGGACGTTGAAAACCTCTTTCTCGCGCTAGGCGCGGAAATCAAACAGGGATCGGGCTCCAGAGTCCGCGTCTCACTGAACGGGCGGCGTATGGTCTTCCATGAGCCCCACCCACAACCCACCATTGTCAAGGACGCGGTGCGATCCGTGCGTCGCTTTTTGACAGAAGCAGGAATAAGTCCATGAAACCCTATAAGGGATACAACGCGACGGTTTCTTTCGACGAAGATGCCCTGCTCTTCCATGGTGAAGTTCTGGGTATTCGCGACGTGATTACCTTTCAGGCGCGCACCGCCGAAGAACTGCCAAAGGCATTCCACGAAAGTGTTGACGACTACCTGGACTGGTGTGCTGAGGATGGTGAGGAGCCGGAAAAGCCCTACTCCGGCAAACTGGCGTTCCGAACCACGCCCGAGCATCACCGTCTGATTTCCGACGCAGCGGCCGCCAGCGCAAGCTCCATCAACCAATGGATGGACACCACTCTGGCCAAAGCCGCTCGCGAAATCCTTGAAAGCGGGACACGGCGTATTCGGGACGCCTGAGACCACCCCGTCGCGCTTTGCGAGTTCCCCTCGGGCAGTTAGCCTTAGGCGGCCCCTCAATATATTTGCGCCTCTATATGCGAAAATCACAATTCTGGTATGCATCAGTGGAATACCCCTGTTTTCATTGGGCTTTCGCACCAACAGGCCGTTACCAAACTGTTACCAATTTGATCTGGATCAGAGAACGTCGTTGCACCTGCAACGACGCTTTCCCCACAAAACTTAGAATAGGGAAAGATATGAAACACCTGTCCGCCAAGCTCGCGATGTCCGTCGCCTTTGTCGCCCTCGCAGGCCCCGTGGCTGCGCAATCCGCCGGGGATTTCACCATCGGCCTGGGCTTTGCCAGCGTGGCCCCGAAATCCGACAACGGCACGGTCAATGCAGCCGAGGCCACGATCAGCGAGAACACCCAGCTGTCGCTGACCGCCGAGTACTTCATCCGTGACAACCTGGGCATCGAGATCCTGGCGGCCACGCCGTTCTCGCACAACATTTACCTGGATGGTGTTGCCTCGGCCACGACCAAGCACCTGCCGCCCACCGTGTCGCTGAAGTACCACTTCCCGACCGGTGGCGCGCTGACCCCATTTGTCGGCCTGGGCGTGAACTACACCGTGTTCTTCGAGGATGACATCGCCGGGGGCGATCTGCGCCTCAAGAACAGCTGGGGCCTGGCCGCAGCTGCGGGCGTCGATTACCAGATCAGCGACACCGGCGCGATGCGCCTTGAGGTGCGCTACATGGACATCGACAGCGAGGTCTTCCTGGACGGCGCCTCCATCGGCACCGCCCATATCGATCCGTTCGTGTTCAACGTGGGTTACGTTCACCGCTTCTGATCCTTGCAAACTGCGGGAGGGCCTGGCCTCCCCGTTTGTTGCCCGCGCGATCCCCTCGGTCGCGCGGGTTTTTCTTACTTCATCGCCGACATCAGCTCGCGGCCGATCAGCATGCGACGGATTTCCGAGGTGCCCGCGCCGATCTCCATCAGCTTGGCGTCGCGGAAGATGCGGCTGACGGGGCTTTCGTTCATGAAACCCATGCCGCCCATCGCCTGCACCGCCTGGTGGGCGACTTTCATCGCCTCCTCGGAGGCATAGAGCACACAGGCTGCCGCGTCCTGGCGGGTGACCTCGCCACGATCACAGGCCTTGGCGACCTCATAGACATAAGCGCGGGCCGAGTTCATCGCGGTATACATGTCGGCGATCTTCGCCTGCATCAGCTGGAAATCCCCGATCGGTTTGCCGAACTGCTTGCGCTGCGCCATGTAGGGCATGATCTCGTCCAGGCAGGCGGCCATGATGCCGGTGCCGATGCCCGAGAGCACCACACGTTCGTAATCTAGACCGGACATCAGCACGGCGACGCCTTTGCCTTCCTCGCCCAGCACATTTTCAAACGGCACCTCGACATCTTCGAAGATCAGCTCGGCGGTGTTGGATCCACGCATGCCCAGCTTGTCGAAATGCGGGCTGGTCGAAAAACCAACCATGTCCTTTTCGATGATGAAGGTGGTGATGCCCTTGGGACCCGCGTCGGGGTCGGTCTTCGCGTAAACCACCAGCACATCGGCGTCCGGGCCGTTGGTGATCCAGAACTTGGTGCCGTTCAGCACATAGTATCCGTTGCGCTTTTCCGCCTTCAGCTTCATCGACACGACGTCCGAGCCCGCGCCCGCCTCGGACATGGCCAGGGCACCGACCTTTTCGCCCGAACACAGGCCCGGCAGGTATTTGGCGGCCTGCTCCGGGGTGGCGTTGCGGCGGATCTGGTTCACGCAGAGGTTCGAATGCGCGCCGTAGGAGAGCGAGACCGAGGCCGAGGCGCGGGCGATTTCTTCCACGGCCACCACATGGGCCAGGTAGGACATGTCCGACCCGCCATATTCCTCGGGTGTGGTCACGCCCAAAAGGCCCAGATCACCGAACTCCTTCCACAGCTCGTTGGGGAATTCGTTCTGCGCGTCCACCTCGGCCGCAATAGGCTTGATGCGATCCTGGGCAAAACGATGCACCATCTCGCGCAGCGCGTTGACGTCTTCACCAAGGTCGAAATTCATCGTGTGATTGAACATGGGGCCTCTCCTCTGGGCGGTATTTCTAGCTGCCGAGGGCATGATCGGCATTATTGAACGCTTGTTCAGTTCGTAAGGCACAGGCACGATTCGGGTCAATAAGGACGCCACGTCGCGAGATTTCGCCGAAGTGGAAGTTCCGCCCAGCGGCACCGCCGGGCAGCAGGTTTCAACCGCCCTGAAACACTGTACCGACCTCGGCCCGGATGATCCGCGCGATCAGGGCGCAGTCGTCAAGCGAGAAGGTCAAGGGCAGGCGCAGGTCCAGGATGCCTTTCAGAACCCGGTCACTGGCGGGCATGGGTTCGGACGGCGCATAGCGCCAGCTGTCATAGCGCGAGGTGAACCCGTTGGGCTCGGCACCGCCGAACCATTTCAGCTCGACGCCCCTGTCCGCACAACGGCGCACCACATCGTTCACCGCCGCGGCGCTCCAATCCAGAAGCAGGAACTGGAAGGAGGACATGACATAGTCCTCCGCTTGAGGCCGTTCGATCACGGTCAGGCCGGGTATGTCACGCAGCCCCTCCTCGACCACGCGGTAGCGCGCATTCCAGGCGTCGCACTGCTCCCACAGTTTCGCCAACTGCGGGCGCAGCACGGCGGCACGCAGATTGTCCATGCGGCCCGAGATATTGGGGGTCACGTATTTGACCTGTTCGAACACTTCCGGCTCCGGCGCGGCCAGGTGACGTTCATAGAGCATGTAGCTGCCCGACAGCATCACCGCGCGGGCCATCAGCTCCGGGTCATCCGAAATCAGCAGCCCGCCCTCACCGGAATTCGCGTGCTTGTAGGTCTGGGTCGAGTAGGCCGCCATGACCCCATGACGCCCGGACAGAACCCCGTTCCAGCGCGCGCCCATCGTGTGGGCACAATCCTCAATCACCTTGACCCCGGCCCCGTCACAGAGCGCCATCAGCGCCTCCATGTCACAGATATGCCCGCGCATATGCGACAGGAGCAGCACATCGGCCTGATCCAGTTTCGCGGCCAGATCATCCAGGTCGATCACCAGCGCCTCGGTCACGCCAACGAACACCGGCACCGCACCAACCGAGGCAATCGCCCCCGGCACCGGCGCCAGGGTAAAGGCATTTGTCAGCACCTTGTCGCCCGGCCCCACCCCGACCGCGCGCAGAGCGGTGGCAATGGCGTAACCGCCCGAGGCCACCGCCAGCGCGTAATTCGAGCCCATCAGGGCCGCAAATTCCTGTTCAAGCAGCGCGGCCTCGGACAGCTCGTCGCCCAGCGTATTGTACCGGTGCAGCCGCCCGCCCTGCATGACACGGAGGGCCGCTTCGATCCCCTCGTCCGGGATCGGCTCCTGCTGGGTGAAAGACCCTGTGAATCGCTCAGTCATGGCGCGCAGACTGGGCGCGCGCGACCGGAAGGTCAAAGGAAAAGCCGAAACGCCTCAGCCGATCAACCCGCGCACCACCCAGTCCAGATCGTCGTAATGGTCCAACAGCGCTTCGGGCGCCAGGGCTTCGACCCCGCGCCCATCCGGTCCGAAGGTGACCAACACGGACGGCACACCCACCGCGCGCGAAGTATTGCGGTCGGTTTCCGTGTCACCGATCAGCACGGACCGCGACACCACGCCCCCGGCCCGTTCCACCGCCGCCACATAGGGCGCAGGATCGGGTTTGCGGGTTGGCAAGGTGTCCGCCCCCACCAGCGAGGCAAAAAGGTCGCGCACGCCTAGGCGGGTCATCAGGGTCTCGGCCAGGCCCTCGGGCTTGTTGGTGCAGATGCCGACCGCATAGCCCGCCCCGCGCAACCGCTCGACCGCCGCCACGCATCCCGGGTAGAGCACGGTGTGCCGGTCGATATCCGCCTCATAGGCCGCCAGAAGGTTGGGAAACTCGCGATCAACCTCAGCCTCGACCTCAACACCCTTGCCCGCGCCCAGGCGCGTGAACCCCAGCCGCAGCATCGCCCGCCCGCCACGAAACGCCGTCGCGGCATCCGCCACCGGGTCCAGCAGGTCGCCATGGCCCAGCACGCGAAAACAGGCATTCGCCGCCGCGATCAGATCCCCGGACGTATCCGCCAAGGTCCCGTCCAGATCGAAAATCACCGTTCTCTTGCTCATACCCGCAGGCCCCTTTTCGGCAAAGCCCCGCCGCCCCGTGTTACAGGTCGAAAGGGAAATTGATGCCCCGCCCCTTGCGGGTAATGGCATTAGGGTTAAAACGAGCCCGAACGAAATTGAAGAGCAGATCATGTCCACAGCCCTAATCATTCTTGCGGCGGGCAAAGGCACCCGCATGGAAAGCGACCTTCCCAAGGTCATGCACGAGCTGGGTGGCGCGCCGCTGTTTACCCACGCCTGGACCCATGGCCGCGCGCTGGAGCCGACCCGCACGGTGATCGTCGCGGGCCATGGTGCGGAGCTGGTCGAGAAGGCCGCGCGCGACATCGACCCCGAGGTCACCGTCGTGGTACAGGAGGAGCAACTGGGCACCGGCCATGCCGTACTCCAGGCCCGCGCCGCGCTGGAGGGGGTCGAGGGCGATGCAGTGGTGCTCTATGGTGACACGCCCTTTACCGGGGAAGAGACGCTGGCCCGCCTCGTTGAAGCGCGCAAGACCGCAGACGTGGTCGTGCTGGGGTTTGAGGCCGCCGACCCGGGCCGCTATGGGCGGTTGGTGATGGAGGGCAACCGCCTGGCACGCATCGTGGAATTCAAAGACGCTTCAGATGAGGAACGCACCATAAGTCTCTGTAACAGTGGGGTTGTTTGCGCGGATGCGGCAACTCTGATGGAGCTGCTGGACGGCGTGAACAACGACAACGCGGCGGGCGAATACTACCTGCCCGATGTGGTCGCCGTGGCAAATGCCCGTGGGCTGACCGCCACCGCCGTCACCTGCGACGAGGGTGAGACCCTGGGCATCAACACCCGCATGGAACTGGTTGAGGCAGAACGGATTTTCCAGATCCGCGCCCGTCACCAGGCGATGGAGGACGGCGCGCTGCTGCAAGCGCCGGACACCGTGCATTTCTCGGCAGATACGGTGATTGGGCGCGATGCTGTGGTGGAGCCCAACGTGGTCTTTGCCCCCGGTGTGACGGTGGAAAGCGGCGCGCGTATCCGGGCCTTTTCGCACCTTGAGGACTGCCACGTGTCCAAGGACGCCATTGTCGGCCCCTACGCCCGCCTGCGTCCGGGAACGGAGCTCGCAAACGGCGCCAAGATCGGCAATTTCGTGGAAATCAAGAACGCGCAGATCGGTGAAGGGGCGAAGGTCAATCACCTCTCCTACGTGGGTGATGCCACGGTGGGCGAAGCGGCCAACCTGGGCGCGGGTACCATTACCTGCAACTACGATGGCGTGATGAAACACCGCACCACCATCGGCGCGCGGGCCTTCATCGGCTCGGACACGATGCTGGTCGCGCCCGTGACCGTGGGCGACGAGGCGATGACCACCACCGGCGCGGTGATCACCAAGGACGTGCCCGCAGGTGCCATGGCAATCGCCCGCGCCGAACAGGTGAACAAGCCGGGTCTGGCAGTGAAGTTCTTTGCACGCCTGCGTGCGCTCAAGGCGAAGAAAGGCAAGTAAATGTGTGGAATCGTTGGTGTTCTGGGCAACCACGAGGTCGCCCCCATCCTGGTCGAAAGCCTGAAGCGCCTGGAATATCGCGGCTATGACAGCGCCGGCATTGCCACCATCAATGGCGAGGGAAACCTGGACCGCCGCCGCGCGGTGGGCAAGCTGGTGAACCTGTCGGACCTGCTGGTGCATGACCCGCTGCGGGGCAAGGCCGGGATCGGCCACACCCGCTGGGCCACCCATGGCGCGCCGACCACCGACAACGCCCATCCGCACCGCGCGGGCCGCGTGTCGGTCGTTCATAACGGCATTATCGAGAACTTCCGCGAGCTGCGCGAGGAACTGGCCGAAGACGGCATTTCCTTTGTCACGGAAACCGACACCGAAACCGTCGCGCTCCTGACCAGCAGCCTGCTGGACAAGGGGATGAGCCCGTCCGAAGCCGTGGCAGAAACCCTGAAACGGCTCGACGGAGCCTTTGCGTTGTGTTTCCTGTTCGACGGCGAACACGACCTGATGATTGCCGCCCGCAAGGGCTCGCCGCTGGCAATCGGCCATGGCGAGGGTGAGATGTTCGTGGGTTCGGACGCCATCGCGCTGGCGCCGATGACCGACCAGATCACCTATCTGGAGGAAGGCGACTGGGCCGTGATCACCCGCCAAGGAGCCGAGATCTTCGATAAGATGGGACGCCTTGCCAACCGGCCCAAGAAACAGGTGCGCCTGGACCAGGCCCGGATCGAGAAGGACGGGCATAAACACTTCATGGCAAAGGAAATTGCCCAGCAGCCCACCGTGGTGGGCGAGGTGGTGAACGCCTATGTACGCGACGGGCAGATCGCGATGGACCTGGGCTTCAACTTCGCCGATGTGGACCGCCTGTCGATCGTCGCCTGCGGCACGGCCTTCTACGCCGGTCTGACCGCAAAGTACTGGTTCGAACGCTACGCCCGCCTGCCCGTCGACATCGACGTCGCCAGCGAGTTCCGCTACCGCGAGGCGCCCTTTGCCCCGCGCACCGTGGGCGTCTTCGTCAGCCAATCGGGCGAGACCGCCGACACGCTGGCCGCCCTGCGCTACACCACTGGCAAGGCCGACCGCACCGTGGCGCTGATCAACGTGCCCGAAAGCTCGATCGCCCGCGAAAGCGACGTGGCGGTTGAAATCCACGCGGGTGTCGAAGTCTCGGTCGCCTCGACCAAGGCCTTTACCTGCCAGCTGACCACCTTCGCCATCATGGCGCTGAAGGCGGCGCATGAACGTGGCCACATGGACGGTGCGGAACTTGCCACCCGCCTTGCCGAGCTGCGCCAGCTGCCCGGTCTCATGTCCCATGCGCTGACCATCGACGAGGCCGTCGCCAAGGTCGCCCGCAAGCTGGCCCTGGCCCGTGACGTGCTGTTCCTGGGCCGGGGACAGATGTTCCCGATGGCCCTGGAAGGCGCATTGAAACTCAAGGAAATCAGCTATATACACGCCGAAGGCTATGCGTCCGGAGAGCTGAAACACGGCCCCATCGCGCTGGTCGACAAGGAAACCCCCACCGTGGTCATGGCGCCGCGCGACGGGCTGTTCGACAAGACCGTATCCAACATGCAGGAGGTCATGGCCCGTGGCGGCCGCGTGCTGCTGGTGTCCGACGCCAAGAAGGGTGACCGCGCCGCCGAGGGGGCCTGGGAATGCCTGACCCTGCCCGACGCGCCGGAGCTGATCCAGCCGATCCTCTATGCCGTGCCCGCGCAGCTGATCGCCTATCACACGGCGATTGCCAAGGGCACCGACGTGGACCAGCCGCGCAATCTGGCCAAGTCGGTGACGGTGGAATAAGCTCACCCCATGGCCACACAGTTCCCCCGGATCGAGGACCCGCATCGCCGCTTCATCGAAGCCCAACACATGTTCTTCGTGGGCTCTGCCGCGCCCGAGGGGCGGGTCAATGTCTCGCCCAAGGGTATGGACAGCCTGCGCGTGCTGGGGCCGAACCGCATTGCCTGGCTGAACTTCACCGGGTCGGGCAACGAGACCGCCGGTCACCTGCGCGAGGCCAATCGCATGACGCTGATGTGGTGCGGCTTTGAACGCCAACCGCTGATCCTGCGCGCCTATGGCTCTGCGCGCACGGTCCACGCGCGCGATGCGGATTGGGCCGAGCTTTCGGCGCTCTGGGACGCCCCTCGTGGCGCACGGCAGGTCTTTGACATGACGGTCGAGATGGTGCAGAGCTCCTGCGGATACGCGGTGCCCTACATGGAGTTCGCGGGCGAACGCGACACGTTGAAGGGCTGGACCGCTCAACGGGACGATGCCGCGCTTGAAGATTATCAACGCGACCGCAACCTGACCACAATCGACGGGCTGCCCACCGCCCTGTTCGGAGAAGACGAATGACACTTGATGACGCCCTGGCCGCCCTGCGCGCCGAAATCGTACCCGGCCGCGCAGAAGGCCAGGCGGAATATCACAAGCAGAGCCGCGAGGTTCTGGGCGTTCCGAACCCGGCGATCAATGACCTGACCAAGGCCTGGCGCGCGGCGCTGTCCGTGGACGAGCGTGTGGCCCTGGCCCAAGCGCTCTGGACCACCGACATCTTCGAGGCCCGCCTGGCCGCCGCCAAGCTCTTGACCCAGGCCCGCATCCGCCCCGATGACGCGGCCTGGTCGCTGATCGCGTCGTGGTTGCCGGATTTCGACAGCTGGGCCATCGCCGATCACGCCTGCATGGCTGGGCAGAAACGCCTGGTTGCCGATCCGTCCCGCATCGACGAGGTCGAGGCCTGGACAAAAAGCGACCACATGTGGACCCGCCGCGCGGCCTTGGTGATCACCCTGCCCTGGACCAAGCAGAACTTCCCCAAACCCGAAGAAGAAGCGGTGCGCGACCGCGTGCTGGGTTGGTGCGAGGGCTATGTGGAGGACGGCGACTGGTTCATCCAGAAGGCCATCGCCTGGTGGGTGCGCGATCTGTCGAAGCACGACCCGGACCGCGCGCGCGCCTTCCTGAAGGCACATGGCAAGCGGCTGAAACCCTTTGCCCGCAAGGAAGCGGAAAAGTACGTCTTCCCGCCGAAGAAGAAGACACCCGAGGCGTGATCCGCGTCCGGGCCCTTCATCGCGAATCCTGCATATTCACAAGGCGGTGGCACGTCGTCGCAGCCCTTGCGGCGCCCTGCCCACAGGCGTAAATTCCCCCCATGGAAAACGCGCCTCTCATCGACCCGTTCAACCGGGCCGTTACTTATCTGCGGCTGTCCGTCACGGACCGCTGCGATTTCCGCTGCACCTATTGCATGTCCGAAAACATGACCTTCCTGCCCAAGCGCGACCTGCTCTCGCTTGAGGAACTGGACCGTCTGTGCACCACCTTCATCGGGCTGGGCGTGGAGAAACTGCGCATCACCGGGGGCGAACCCCTGGTGCGCAAGGGCATCATGACCTTCTTCGACGCCATGTCGCGGCACCTGAACAGCGGGGCGCTGCGCGAGCTGACCCTGACCACCAATGGTTCGCAGCTGCATAGGTTCTCGGATGACCTTTATGCGGCGGGGGTGCGCCGGGTGAACATCTCGCTCGACACGCTGGATGAAGAAAAATTTGCCAAGATCACCCGCTGGGGCCGCCTGCCCCAGGTGCTGCGCGGCATTGATGCGGCGCAAAAGGCCGGGCTGCGCGTCAAGATCAACGCGGTGGCGCTGAAGGGGTTCAACGAACCCGAGCTCGACCAGATCATCGACTGGTGCGCCGAACGCGACATGGACCTGACCTTCATCGAGGTCATGCCGATGGGCGACATGGGCGAGGAAAACCGCCTGGACCAGTTCTGGTCGCTGAAGGACCTGCGCGCGCGTCTGGCGGAACGCTTTACCCTGACGGACCTGGCGGAACGCTCCGGCGGCCCCGCCCGCTATGTGCGGTTGGAGGAAAGTGGACAGAAGGTCGGCTTCATCACTCCGATGACCCATAATTTCTGCGAAAGCTGCAACCGCGTGCGACTCAGCTGCACCGGCCAGCTTTACACCTGCCTGGGCCATGACGGCATGTCCGACCTGCGTGCGCCCCTGCGTGCAAGCGACTGCGATGACCACCTGGCCAACGCCATCCGCACTGCCATCGGCATCAAGCCCAAGGGCCATGATTTCGACTACTCGCGCCAAGAGGTGCAAGGTCAGACCATCCGCCACATGAACCACACCGGCGGCTAACACCTTGTCAGAACTCGACATCTTCCTGGTCGTGCCCCCGGGGCTGGAACAGCTCCTGGCAGAAGAGGCACGCGAAAAGGGCTTCGCCCTGCCCGAGGTCTCGCGCGGTGGCGTCACCGTGCGGGGGGACTGGCCCGAGGTCTGGCGCGCCAACCTTTCCTTACGCGGTGCCACCCGCGTGCTGGTGCGCGTGGGCAGTTTCCGCGCCATGCACCCGGCGCAGCTGGACAAACGGTCGCGCAAGTTTCCCTGGGGCGAGTTCCTGTGCCCCGACGTGCCGATCAAGGTCGAGGCGACCTGTAAACGCTCGCGCATCTACCACGCCGGCGCCGCCGTGCAGCGGGTGGAAAAGGCGATCGCCGACACCCTCGGCGCCCCGATCGTCAAGGAGGCCGAAAAGGCCCGCATCCAGCTGAAGGTGCGCATCGAGGATGACCTCTGCACCTTCTCGGTCGATGCGTCGGGCGAAAGCCTGCACAAGCGCGGGCATAAACAGGCGATGGGCAAGGCGCCGATGCGCGAAACACTCGCCGCGCTCTTCCTGCGCCAATGTGGCTACCGGGGCGATGAACCGGTGCTGGACCCGATGTGCGGCTCGGGCACCTTCGTGATCGAAGCGGGAGAGATTGCCGCAGGGCTCGAACCTGGCCGTGCCCGCCACTTTGCCTTCGAGGACCTAGCAACCTTCGACGCCGACGCCTGGGCGGCGATGAAGACCACCACGCAGGCGACCGCGCCGACCCATCGCTTCTACGGCTCCGACCGCAACGCAGGGGCGGTGAAGATGGCGACCGACAACGCCACCCGCGCGGGCGTGGGTGATTGGGTCAGTTTCGCCGAGAAAGCCGTCTCTGACATCGAACCGCCCGACGGTCCGCCCGGCCTGGTCATCGTCAACCCGCCCTACGGCGCGCGGATCGGCAATCGCAAACTGCTCTTCGGCCTCTACGGCTCGCTGGGCAAGACCCTGATGGAGCGGTTCTCCGGCTGGCGCGTCGGCATCGTGACCTCAGACGGAGGGCTCGCCAAGGCCACCGGCCTGCCCTTCCTGCCCACCACGCCGCCCGTGGCCCATGGCGGGCTTAAGATCACGCTCCACCGGACCGATCCCCTGCCTTAACCCTTTCATCTTTCCCAAAATATCCTGGGGGGTTTGGGGGGCTAGCCCCCCAATCCTACCTTGCGGGTCTACGCCGTCGGCATGCGGCTTTCGATGATCTCCGCCCACCAGGAGCAGCCCGCCGGAATGGCATTGTCGTCGAAGTTGTATTCCGGGTGGTGCACGGCGGCGGTATCGCCATTGCCGACCAGGATATAAGCGCCGGGGCGGCTCTCCAGCATATAGGCGAAATCCTCGCCGCCCATGATCGGCGGCACTTCCTGGGTCTCCTTGCCGGTCACCTTGGCAGCCACATCGGCGGCAAAGGCGGTCTGTTCGTCCGAGTTCACCATCACTGGATAGCCACGCTGGAAATCCACCCGCGCGGTGGCGCCAAAGGCCGCCGCGGTGCTTTCCGCCAGCGCCTTCAGGTTCTCTTCGGCCAGGTCGCGCACGCCCGCATCATGGCTGCGCACCGTACCCTTCAGCAGCACATGCTGCGGGATCACGTTATGGGCCTCGCTTTCGGTGCGGAAAGTGCAGGTCGAGACCACAACCGGATGCAGCGGGTCGACATTGCGGCTGGCGATGGATTGCAGGGCGATGACGATATGGGCGGCGACCAGCGTCGTGTCGATCGTTTCATGCGGCTTGGCGGCGTGGCCACCCTTGCCTTCGACATGAATTTCGAACTGGTCCGCAGCGGCGAAGAAGGCGCCGGGGCGGATTGCAAACTCGCCCAACGGCAGGCCGGGCATGTTGTGCATGCCGTAAACTTCCTGGATGCCGAACCGCTCCATCATGCCGTCATCGACCATCTCCTTGCCGCCACCGCCGCCTTCCTCGGCGGGCTGAAAGATCACGACGCAGGTGCCGTCGAAATTGCGCGTCTCGGCCAGGTATTTCGCGGCCCCCAGCAACATCGCCGTATGCCCATCATGGCCGCAGGCATGCATCTTGCCCTCGACGGTCGAGGCATACTCCACCCCGGTCGCCTCAAAGATCGGCAACGCATCCATGTCCGCGCGCAGCCCGATGACCTTGCCAGAGCTATCGGACTTGCCCTTGATCACGCCCACCACACCGGTGCGGCCGATGCCGGTCACGATTTCATCCGCACCAAACTCGCGCAGCCTTTCTTCGACCAGGGCCGAGGTGCGATGGGTGTCG
This sequence comes from Aliiroseovarius sp., assembly GCF_965228805.1. NCBI lineage: Bacteria > Pseudomonadati > Pseudomonadota > Alphaproteobacteria > Rhodobacterales > Paracoccaceae > Aliiroseovarius > Aliiroseovarius sp. The sequence goes on from NZ_CBDDIE010000003.1 coordinate 3,814,189, forward strand.
AACAACAGCTCCGGATGGGCATGGATGTCACGCCGCCACTCGGTGATCTCCGGTAACAGCTCGGCAAAACGGTTCTTGATCGGCATTTTCTCTCTCCTGTTCGTGTCTTGTCTTCAAAGGTTGGGGCCGAGTTCCAGTTTCGAGCCGTCTGAAAAACGGCTCAGCCGGAAACGGCCCAGGTCATGGCGCGGATCGAGCCCGCGCGCGAGGTCTGCGGTGATGCGGCCAAAGGCGGGGCCAATGCCGAAGCCGTGGCCGCACATGCCGGTGCAGGCGATCAGCCCCGGCAGCGCGTCGACCCGGTCCACCACCGGCACCACATCGGGCATGACGTCGATCATGCCCGCCCAGGCGCAGACAATCTCGGTCGGTCCAAGTTGCGGGAATGTCGCCGAAAAATCGCGCGCCATCTTGCGGACCTTACCCGCGTTCGGGGCCGGGTTCAGCACGCGCATCGCCTCGAACGGGCTGGGGTCGTCCAGCGCCCAGCGGCGGGGCGTGCGCCAGGCATCGGGATATCCCCGTGGCGACATCGGCAGGTACCGCGTGCCCAGCGGGTCGGCCAGGAGCTGCGGCAGGAACTGCTTGAACACACGGAAGGCATCCGGCCCCAGGAAGAGCTCGTGAAAGCCCGAGGCGGCCAAGGTATAACCGCCGCTCAAACGGCGCCGGAAGGCCAGTCGACCATCGACCGCCCCGCCGGCAAAAACCTCGGGCATTGGCGCGGTTTGCGCCACGGTAGCGCGCACGGACAGCTGGGGGATCGACACTCCGTGGCGGCGCAACAGCAGCGAGGACCAGGCACCGCCCGCCAGCACCACCTGTTCGGCCTTGACCCGCCCGGCTTCCGTGATCACGCCGGTGACCTGCCCCGCCTCGATATCCAACCCGCGCACCGCGCAGTCCTCGCGGATCAGCGCGCCCTCCTGCGCGGCCAGCCGCGCCAGGGCGGGCACCGCCACGAAGGGTTCGGCCCGCATGTCCATTGAGGTCCAGAGCGCGCCGGGCCAATTACGCGCCGCCCCCGGGATCAACTCGGACGTTTCCCGACGGCCGAGCATGCGTGTGTCCAGGTCATGGGCAAGCGCATTGGGCATCCAGCCCTCAAAATCCTCCACGTCCCGGTCACTGTCGGCCAGATAGGCCACGCCGGTGCGTTTCAGCCCGATATCGGTGTCCACCTGGTCGGCCAATTCGCGCCAGAGCCCGCGCGCCTCCAGCATGATCGGGATCTCGGCCGGGTCGCGCCCCTGCACCCGGATCCAGCCCCAGTTGCGGCTGGATTGTTCGGCGGCGATACGGCCCTTTTCGAGCAAAACCACCCGCTTGCCCGCCCGCGCGAGGTAAAGCGCGGTGGTCACCCCGATTACGCCGCCGCCGATCACCGCAACATCACAGGCCTCAGGCAATTCCGCTGCGTGTTGGATAGGTTGCGCGACAGAGATCGGGAAGGGCTTCATCGCAAATGCTCGATCAGTTTCTGCAGAAAGGCCCAGCCGCGGTTGAACTCCTTCACGGTGATGAACTCGTTGGGCTGGTGGGCCTGTTCGATATTGCCCGGACCACAGACCACGGCGGAATAGCCGCCATCCTGGAACTGTCCGGCTTCGGTCGCGTAGCTGACCACGTGGGAGGCATTGTCGCCGGTCAACTGCCGCGCCAGCAGCTCAGCCGCACCGTCTTCTTCGGGGCGTAGACCTGGCACGGCGAAACGGTCATTCACGTCGATCCGGGCATCCGGATGCACCGCCTGCATGGCGGCCTCGATGCGGCGCACCTCGTCCATGTAGAGCGCGCGCCAGGTCTCGGGCTCCTCGGTCGGCACGCAGCGGAAGGCCATGGTAAAGATACAGTCCTTGGCGGTGATATTGTTGGCCGTGCCGCCATGCACCTCGCCCACGTGGGAGGTGGTCCAGGGCGGGTCGAACATGGCGGCGATGGGATCCTTGTCGGCACGGGCCACCTTGTCATTCATGCGGTTGGCCCAGTCGATCAGCCGCGCGGCTTCATGCACCGCCGAGACGCCCGTGTGCATGATCGAGCTGTGCACCTCATGTCCGCGCACGTGGGTTTCCAGCCCCAGCCCGCCCTTGTGGCCGGTGACCACCTGCATTTCGGACGGCTCGCCAATGATGGCGGCGGAGGCGCGTGGCAGACGCTCGGCCATCTCGCGGATCATGCGGGGGGCGCCGACGCAGCCAACCTCCTCATCATAGCTGAGCGCGATCTGCAGCGGGCGTTTGATCCCCGCCTCCAGCGCCAGCGGCACGGCAGCCAAAGCCAGGGCATCGAAGCCCTTCATGTCGCAGGTACCGCGCCCGTAAAGCTTACCGTCCTTCTCGATCACCTCGAACGGGTCCGTGTCCCAGGCCTGACCGGCGACCGGCACCACGTCCGTGTGGCCCGACAGGACCACGCCGCCTTCGACCTCGGGCCCGACATTGGCATAAAGGTTCGCCTTGGTGCCGTCGTCCGAATAGACCCGGTGCGCGCGCACCCCATGGGAGGCGAGGTAATCCTCGACCCAGTCGATCAGATCCAGGTTCGACACGTCGGATACGGTCGGGAAACTGACCAGTTTGTCCAAGATTTCTCGTGGGCCAAGCATTTGTTTCATAAGGGCTCTTTCAGCATCAGGGCAGACGGTAATCGCCTACCAGAGGATAGTGGTCCGAGGGCCAGGCGCCCTCGAATTGTCGGTCGATCAGCCAGGGGCCGCCCACCTGTTCGATTTGGGGGCTGTGAGCGATGCGGTCAATCGCACCGAACAGATGGGTGCCGGTGTTGAAGTGGAAACTGGCGCCGATCGCCTCGCGGATCGACAGGCCGGACCGGCGCAGGATCTGCACCGTGCGCCAGCCGGACAGCGCATTGGTATCGCCCAGGACGAAGACCATTTGCCCCCGTTCCAGCATTGGGGCGACCCGGTCGCTGACCTCGCGCGCGGCCTGGCGTTGGCGGTCCTGATCGGCGTGGTGAAAATGCACATTGTAGACCTGGAACCGCTGCCCGTCCCGCGTGGCAAACCTCGCCCATGTGCAATAGTAGGCCCAACCCTGGCGCGCGCGCAGCAGCCGGTCGATGCGGCTATCCTCGCTTTGCCCCGGCTGATCGCAGTGGAACCAGCCCTGGTCCAGAAGGCGCAGCCGGTCGCGGCGATAGAACACCGCCTGGCCGGAGGGAAAATCCGCCCCGTCCCCGGCCGCGGCCACGCCGTAGCCCGGGTTGCGCGCGCTGAGCCAGGCCAGCGCCAGGTTTTCGCCCGCACGACCCCGTTCGGGGATGGTGGCCAGTTCCTGAAAACCGATCAGGTCCGCGTCCAGCGCCTTGAAAGCCGCGTCCAGCCCGTGTTTGCGCCCCTCCCAATCGGCTAGCGACCACGGCCCCTCGGCCAGATCGGCGCGGATGAAATGCACGTTATAGGAGGCGATGCGCAGCGTCTCGGCGGCGCGGGGTGGCAGAGGCTGGCCTGGCGTACCCGGATCCGGGTGTGGGGCAGTGCAGGCAGAAAGCCATAGGGCAGAGAGCCCCACCAGCAGCGCGAGAATGCCGCGCCGGATCTGCCGCCCGCCGCTCATCGGAGCCCGTCGCGTGGATAGGCGCCCCCGGTCATGATCAGTACCCGCTGTCGGAGGTCATCACGAAATGGCCCGGGGTGACTTCCTTGTATTCAGAGGGGCCCGGCGTATAGCCAATCGGGTGAATAGGCGACGGGATCGGCTTGAAATTCAAGTCCTTTTCCGATTTGCGCCGGGTTGGGTCGGCAATCGGCACCGCGCTCATCAAAGCCTGGGTATAGGGGTGCTGAGGGTTCTCGAACACCGCAGCGCGCGGGCCCATTTCGACGATGCGGCCCAGATACATGACGCCGACATCATGGCTGACCCGTTCGACCACCGCCATGTCGTGAGAGATGAACAGGTAGCTCAGGTTCAGTTCGGCCTGCAGCTCCATCATCAGGTTCAGAACCTGCGCCTGCACCGATACGTCCAGCGCCGAAACGGCCTCATCCGCGACGATCAGTTTCGGGTTCAGGGCAAGCGCGCGGGCGATGGCGACGCGCTGGCGTTGCCCACCTGACAGTTCATGCGGGAAGCGGCGCAGGAAGCTGCGCGGCAGCTCCACACGGTCAAACAGGGTCGCCACGCGATCCTGCAGCTCCCCGCCCGAGGCGATGTTGTAGTTGCGCAGCGGTTCGGCCACCTGATCGACCAGCGTCATCTGCGGGTTCAGCGAGGCGAACGGGTCCTGAAACACCATCTGCATGTCGCGCCGCGCCTTTTGCAGCTCGGTCTGTGAAAGCGCCAGCACATCCACACCGTCCAGGGTCACCTGCCCCGAAAGCGGCTCGACCAGACGCAGGATCGACCGCCCGGCAGAGGATTTGCCGCAGCCCGATTCGCCCACCAGCGACAGGGTACGGCCCTTGTTGAGCTTGAAGGACACGTCCTCAACCGCGTGCACATTCGCCACCGTACGGCGGAAGAACCCGCCCTTCACGGGGAAGCGCGTGGTCAGGTTCTTCACCTCCAACAGCACCTCGTCCGAACCGGGAATCGGCGCGGTGTAATGCTGTTCAACGCCCAGCAGCTTCATCGGCTCGGGCGCCGCCTTGCCGGTCATGTCGCCCAATTTCGGCACCGCCGCCAGCAGAGCTTTGGTGTAATCGTGCTGCGGATCGGCGAAGATCTGTTCGACAGTGCCTTCCTCGACCTTGTTGCCGCGGAACATGACGACCACGCGGTCGGCCATCTGCGCGACCACGGCCATGTCATGGGTAATGAACATCACCGCCGTGCCGGTCTCGCGTTTCAGCCGGTCCATCAGGGCCAGGATTTCGGCCTGGATCGTGACATCGAGCGCGGTGGTCGGTTCATCGGCGATCAAGAGGCGCGGTTTGCAGGCCATGGCCATGGCGATCACCACGCGCTGGCGCATGCCGCCAGACAACTCGTGCGGGTATTGCTTAAGGCGTCGTTCGGGTTCCGGGATGCGCACCTGTTTGAGCAGCTCAATGGCGCGGGCGTCGGCCTCCTTACGGGAAAGGCCTTCGTGAAGGCGCAGGCCTTCGGTCAGCTGCCAGCCGACCGTGAAGGTCGGATTGAGCGCGGTCATCGGCTCCTGGAAGATCATACCGATCTCGTTGCCGCGAATCGTGCGCATCGAATCCTGATCGCTGTCGCGCAGGTCCATGACCCCGCCGCCCTTGCGGTCAAACAGGAGCTTGCCGTCGGCAATCTCGCCGCCGCCGAACTCCACCAGGCGCATCAGCGACAGCGACGAGACCGACTTGCCGGAGCCGGATTCACCAACGATGCAGACGGTTTCGCCCGGCATCACCTCGAAACTGACATCCTCGACACCCGTGACCGGGCCGTCCTTGGTCTGAAATTCCACGCGCAGATTGCGGATCGCGGCAATGGGCTGATCCAACATGGTCACCCCTCCCCTGATTTATCATTATGGCGGGCGTTCTGGACGCCTCATTGCCGGGCACGCTATCGCCGGGGCGGCAGAATTGTCAAATCCACCGTTGGCGCAAACAGGTCCTGCGCCCATTCCCCTGCGTAATTTTTGATCAAAGGGTTGCTTTTTTGCGAAAACGTGTTTGAGTGACGGGCAGGTCCGACGGGGACGGATCGCAAGAAAAGGGTGAAAACACCCAACAACAAGCTGAACGTTCCTTCGGGCAAAAAACTGAAAAAACTCGATTTTTTCGGGGAGAGAAAGACACGCAAGTGTCCAACAAGGAGTGTAGCATGAAATTCAAGACAGCCCTTCTGGGGGCCGCTGCCGCTGTGGCGCTGACCCCTTTGGCCGCTCAGGCTGAACGCGGGTCCGACGGCCACCTGAACATCATCTATTGGCAGGCCGCGTCGATCCTGAACCCGTTCCTGTCGGGCGGGACCAAGGACACCGAGGCCGCCTCGATGGTGATCGAACCGCTGGCGCGCTACGATGAAAACGGCAATATGCTGCCTTGGCTGGTCGAGGAAATCCCGACCGTGGCCAATGGTGGCGTGGCCGAGGATCTGACCTCGATCACCTGGAAACTGCTGCCGGGCATCAAATGGTCGGACGGCACCGATTTCACCGCCCATGACGTGGTCTTTACCGCCGAATACTGCATGCATCCCGAAGGCGGCTGCCAGCAGGAAACCAAGTTCGACGGCGTTCAGTCGGTCGAAGCGCTGGACGATCTGACCGTGAAGGTTACCTTCACCACGCCCAAGCCCTTCCCCTATTCGGCCTTCGTGGGCGTTGAAAGCCCGATCATCCAGGCCGCACAGTTTGCCGACTGCCTGGGCGCCAAGGCCCCGGAATGCACCGCCGCCAACTTCGGCCCGCATGGCACCGGCCCGTTCCGCGTGACTGAGTTCAAGGCCAATGACGTGATCTCGCTTGAGGCGAACCCGCATTACCGTGATGCGGCGAAACCGGCCTTCGCCACCGTGACCTTCAAGGGCGGCGGGGATGCTGCAGCCGCCGCGCGTGCGGTGCTGGAAACCGGCGAGTTCGACTACGCCTGGAACCTGCAGATCGACCCGACGATCCTGGCCCAGATGGCCCAAGCTGGACGCGGCCAGGTGGTCAGCTCCTTCGGCACGTCGGTGGAACGCCTGATGGTGAACCTGTCGAACCCGGACCCGGCGCTGGGTGACAAACGCTCGACCCTGGAAGGTGGGCCGCATCCCTATCTGACCGATCCAGCCGTGCGCCGCGCCCTGTCGCTGGCGATCGACCGCGGCATCGTATCGGAAGTGGGCTATGGCGCTGCGGGCAAGCCGACCTGCAACGTTCTGCCGGCCCCGGCCATCTATGCCTCGACCGCCAATGACGAATGCCTGACCCAGGACATCGCCATGGCGAACCAGATCCTGGACGAAGCCGGTTGGGTCAAGGGCGGTGACGGCATTCGCGCCAAGGATGGTGTGCGCCTGTCGATCCTCTATCAGACCTCGACCAACGCGGTGCGTCAGGACACTCAGGCGCTGCTGAAGGCCTGGTGGGCGGAAATCGGTGTGGAAACCGAGCTGAAGAACATCGACGCCGGTGTCTTCTTCGGCGGCGACCAGTCCAGCCCGGACACCTATCAGAAGCTGTTCGCCGACATCGAGATGTACACGAACAACTTCGCGGGCACCGACCCGGAAGCCTACATGGGCAACTGGGCCTGCGACGAAATCCCGATGCCGTCCAACAACTGGCTGGGGTCGAACATGCCGCGTTACTGTGACCCGGCCTATGACGCCCTGGTCGCCAAGATGGCCCAGACCGCCGCGCTGGAAGAGCGCGCGGTGATCGCCAAGGAGATGAACGACATGCTGATGCAGGCGGGCGCGATGATCCCGCTGGTTCACCGTGGCGACGTCTCGGCCCATTCGAACACGCTGGAAGGCGTTCGGATGAACTCCTGGGACAGCGAGCTGTGGAACATCGCCGACTGGACCCGCGCGAACTGAACCACCCCTGCCCTTCGACCCGTCCCCTGACCGGGGGCGGGTCACTTACATGACGGACCCCGCTCATGCTGACGTATACCCTCCGGCGGCTGATGTTCACCATCCCGGTGCTTCTGTTCATCAGCTTCATCATCTTCCTTCTTCTGGACATGGCGCCGAACGATCCCACCGGGAACCTGCCCATGACCATCCCGCCCGAAGTGCGCGAGAAGATCCGCGAGAGCCTTGGACTGGGCCAGCCGATCCACGTGCGCTACTTCAAATGGTGCGTGCAGTTCTTCATCAACGAGCCCCTGAACGTGATCGAACAATGGTTCGACATTACCATCGGCACCGGCGAGCGCCTGCGGGTACAGAGCTGGGCCACACGTTCGCCTGTGGTCGACCTGATCGTCGAGCGCCTGCCCCAGACCCTCTGGGTCGTGGGCATGTCCTATGTGGTGGGCATCCTGATCGCGATCCCGATCGGCGTGATCTCGGCCTATAAGCAATACAGCTGGTTCGACCAGTTCGGCACCTTCGTCTCGATGGTCGGCTTTTCCGTGCCCACCTTCTTTACCGGCGTGTTGATGATCGTCATCTTCGCTGTCTGGCTGGGCTGGTTCCCGTCGATCTATGACACCACGCACCAGGTCACCGATTGGGACAGTTTCGTGTTCCAGATCCGCCAGATGGCCATGCCGGTCTTCGTGCTCGCGCTTTACAACGCGGCGCAGATCAGCCGGTTCATGCGCGCCTCGATGCTGGACAACCTGAATCAGGACTATGTGCGTACGGCCCGCGCCAAGGGCGTGAAGGAACGCACGGTTCTGCTGATCCATGTGCTGCGTAACTCGCTCATCCCGGTCGTGACCGTGATCGCCCTGGGCGTGCCGCAGGTCTTCGGCGGTGCCATCATCACCGAGCAGGTGTTCAAGGTGAACGGCCTCGGCCAGTTGCTGATCATTGGCATTCAAGGCGCCGATATCCCGCTGGTGCAGACGCTGACCTTCATCTTCGCGGTGCTGATCGTGATCTTCAACCTTGTCGCAGACATCCTCTACGGCATTCTTGACCCGAGGATCCGCTATGACTGAGACAAACATCCTCGTCGAAGCCGAACCGACACAACCGATCCAGAGCCAATGGCGCGACGTGTGGTTGCAGTTCCGCAGCCATCCGGGTGCGATGATCGGCATGGGGTTCTTCCTGACCGTCTCGCTTCTGGTCACTGTCGGCCCGTGGGTCTGGACCCTGGATCCGGCTGCCCCCGATATCCTGTCGCGCAACCAGGGACCAAGCTGGGCCCATCCGATGGGCACGGACCAGCTGGGCCGCGACACGTTTGCGGCCATGCTGCAGGGCGGGCGCGTCTCGCTTCTGGTCGGCGTGACGGCCATGTTCCTGGCGCTGGTCCTAGGCACGCTGGTCGGCGTGCTGGCGGGCTATTTCAAGCGGCTGGACGGGTTCCTGATGCGTCTGACCGACCTGTTCCTGGCCCTGCCCCTGCTGCCGCTTCTGCTGGTGATCATCATGCTCTGGCGCGACACGCTGCGCGCCTGGCTGGGGCCGGAGATGGGCGTGTTCCTGCTGATCGTCTTCGTCATCGGCATTACCAGCTGGATGCAGACCGCACGGATCGTGCGGGGCGATGTGCTGGCCCTGAAGGAACAGGAATTCATCATGGCCGCCCGGTCGATCGGCACCACGCCACGGCGCATGATCAACCGGCATATCCTGCCCAATGTGGTCAGCCCGATCATGGTCTCGGCCACCCTGGGCATCGCCAATGCGATCATCACCGAAAGCGCCCTGTCCTTCCTGGGCCTGGGCTTCCCCTCGGACTATCCGACCTGGGGCAAGCTTCTGAACGACGCGGTGAACTTCGTGCAGATCCACCCCGAGCGCGTGCTCTGGCCCGGTGCGGCGATCTCGCTGACCGTGCTCAGCGTGAACTACATCGGCGACGGGCTGCGCGATGCGCTGGATCCGCGCATTCGCGGGCGTTGATCGCGCGGCGCAGAAAAGAACGGCTTCGGCCACAGGCGGCGCCCCTTGGGGCGCCGTTTTGCTATCTGGGTTCGATGCAGGAGGGTGTTTCCAGAGCAAGCCCCAGAGCGGAACATTGTTCCGCCGCCCACAACAGAATCACACATTCACATGCTTGCTTGTGTGAATTTTTCCGGCCATTGGGACCAAAATTCCAGTGCGGAGCAATTCCATGTTCGAAACTTTCGGCTTTGAAACCCTGACACCCCGCCAGGCCTCCATCTGGTTCGGCCTGGCCCTGGGCCTGGCATTTGGCGCCCTGGCCGAGGTCTCGCGCTTCTGCCTGCGCCGGGGCCTTGTTCCGGGGGCAGATCGCCATGCGGCCCTGGCCACATGGCTGGTGGCCTTGGCCGTCGCCCTGCTGGCCATGCAGCTGCTGCCGCGGGATCTGATCGCTCTGGAAGAGCATCGCCTGCACGCCGCCTCCCTCCCCGTCCTGGCCATCACCCTGGGCGGCCTCATGTTCGGCGCAGGCATGGCGCTGACGCGCGGCTGTATCTCGCGCCTGACGGTGCTGACCGGGTCGGGCAACCTGCGCGCGCTGTCTGTCCTGCTGGTCGTCGCCATCTTCGCCCATGCCACAATGAAAGGCCTGCTGGCCCCGCTGCGCACCGGCCTGTCCTCCGTCACCGTGCCCACCCCGACCCTTCCGGGCCCGGGCCTGGCCTGGGCCTTCGTCGTGGCCGTTCTGATCGCCACCCTCGCCTGGCGCGTCCGTGCGCCCAAGGGGCACCTGCTGGCCGCCGCTTTGATCGGCCTACTGATCCCGGTCGGCTGGGTTGGCACAGGCTTCGTGCTGTTTGACGAGTTCGACCCGATCGCGATGGACAGCCTGTCCTTTACCCGCCCGCTGGCCGACAGCCTGTTCTGGAGCATCGCCTCCTCCGCCGTGCCCGCCGGTTTCGGCATCGGACTGCTGGGCGGCACGCTCGCGGGCGCGGCCCTGCTGGCGATCCTGTCGGGTCGGTTCCAATGGCAGAGCTTCGAAAGCCCGGCCCAGACCGGCCGCTATCTGGCAGGCGGCGCGCTGATGGGCATGGGCGGGGTGCTGGCGGGCGGCTGCACCGTCGGTGCGGGCCTGTCCGGCGTCTCGACCCTGTCGGCAGCGGCCATCCTGGGCCTGGGGACCATCATGCTGGGCGGCTGGGCCACCGGCCGCCTGCTCAGTGACCCATCGACTTCCGGATCCGCCGCACCATCAGCCACACCAGAGCCACAACTGGCAGGCTGAGCGCGGCAAAGGTCAGCTCCTTGGACAGGCCAAGCGCCCTGGCAGCGGGGTAGAGGAAATATCCCGCCAAGTTCAGCGCGTAATAGCTGATCGCCACGACCGACAGACCTTCGACCGTCTGTTGCAGCCTGAGCGCCAGGTCTGCACGCCGGTCCATGCTTTCCAACAGCGCCTGGTTCTGCGCGGAGCGTTCGACATCGACCCGGGTCCGCAGCAAGTCGCCCGCCCGTTTTGCCCGTTCCGACATGCTGGCCAGCTGCCGCTCCGCCGCCTTCACCGTCCGCATGGCCGGGTCGAACCGGCGGGTCATGAACTCGGCCCATGTCTGGCGCCCGCCGAACCTTTCCTCACGCAGGACGGCAATGCGCTGGTTCACGATCGCTTCATAGGCCCCGGTCGCACCAAAGCGGAAACTGGACTGCGCCATCAGATCCTCAAGCTCGGCACTGATCGACAGAAGCTCGTCCAGGGTGGCATCCGCCGCGCCCTGCCCACCCATGGCGCCCACAAGGCGACTGAGTTCACCGTCCACCTCGCCCAGCCGCCCCGACAGGCTGCGCGCACGCGCAAGCCCCAGCATCGACATGGACTTGTAGGTCTCGATCTCGCAGATGCGCTGCACGATGCGCCCGACTCGCCGCTTGCCAATCCCCGGCGCGGTAAAGATGGCAAAGCGCATGTGCCCAGCCTGGTCGATACGGAAATCACCGGCCACCAGCGCCTCGCGGTCCAGCACCCAGGAGGCCGCCAGGCTTTCCGGCACGAACCATTCGGAGAGGCGTGCGCTGATATCCTCCTCGTCCCGCTGTTCCTCGACACGGATCAGCGCCGAGGAGACCCGCACACCCGGCGCCTCGGCCAGCCAATCCTCGGGAAAGACGTCGAAGGCGGCAGGATCGAAAGCGCGCGCCATCACCCCCTCGCCAAAGAGCGTATAGGTCACGAATTCCGTGTGGCTTTCCCATTTCAGCTGATGGCGCCCGATCTTGCCCGAATAATGCGTGGCGCCCGGCTGCGGATGCGGCGCACCGTGGCGATCCAGAAGTGCAATCAGATGCGCCCGATCCGCCTCGCGATCCCGCCCGGCGGCGTCATGTTCGCGCTTCACCGCCACATAGGCAGCGAAACACGGCGCCTTCAGCGACGGAAAAGGCCGCGCATGCAGCTCATTGGCCAGCGCATAGCGCAGGGGGTGGTCCGGGATCTGGGGCATCGCGCGCTCCTTGTTTCGCGCAAGGTTAACGCCATGCGGGAACGCATCAACCCCGACAATCGCGACAAATCCCCGCGTGAAAGCGGCTGATGTTTCCGAAAGTTACGCGGTCTCGCCGATCCGCACCTGAACGAGGCGGGTAAAGTCCTCGCCCCGTTTCTCGAAGTCCGGATATTGGTCGAACGAGGCCGCCGCAGGGGCCAGCAACACGGTGTCACCGGGCTGAGCCTCGCCCCCTGCCCGGGCCACTGCGCGCTCCATGGTCTCGCAGATCTCGTATGGGGTGTCCCCCAGCTGCAGCGCAAACTCCCGCGCCGAATGACCGATCAAATAGGCCTTGGCAACATTGCCGAGCTGGCCGGAGAGCTCCTCGATCCCACCGTCCTTGCCCAGCCCGCCCGCGATCCAGCGAATGTTCTTGAACGCACCCAGGGCGGCGGCGGCGGCGTCAACATTGGTGGCCTTCGAGTCATTGACCCAGGCCACACCATCCGCCTCGCCCACCAGCTGGCTGCGATGCGGCAGACCCTTGAAGTCGTGAAACGCCGCTTCGATGACGCGCGGTGCCAGGCCCAGCGTGCGACAGACCGCATAGGCACAACAGGCGTTCTGATGGTTGTGGCTGCCCGGCAGCCCCTTGACCCCGCGCAAGTCGACCGACCCCACCTGTCGCCCCTTGCGGTATTCCGACAGGAAACCCTTGCGCGCAAAGACCTGCCAGCCCGGCCCGGTCAGTTTGCGATCGACGCTGACTCGGATCACGCGATCATCGGTCGGCCCCTCGGTCAACTGCCCAGCCAGGTAGACACCCTCGGCCTCATCCACGCCGATCACCGCCCGATCCGGCCCGCCCTCGGCAAACAACCTGCGTTTGGCCGCGAAATAGCCGCCCATGCCGCCGTGGCGATCCAGGTGATCGGGCGAGAGGTTGGTAAACACCGCCACATCCGGGGTCAGCGCGCGCGCCAGATCGGTCTGGTAGGAGGACAGCTCCAGCACCACCACCTCGCCATCCACGGCCGGTTCGATATCCAGCACGCCGCGCCCGATATTGCCCGCAAGCTGCGTCGCACGGCCCGCATGCTCCAGCACATGATGGATCAGCGCCGAGGTGGTCGACTTTCCATTCGACCCGGTCACCGCCACCACGCGCGGCAAGGTGTCGAACCCATCCCAATCCCGGGTGGCGAAGCTGCGAAAGAAGAGCCCGATGTCATTGTCCACTGGCACGCCCTCGGCCATGGCGCGCGCGATGAGCTTGTTGGGTTCCGGATAAAGATGCGGAATACCGGGGCTGGCGATCAGCGCGGCCACGCCCTCCCAGGCATTGCCCCTGGTCAGGTCATGCAGGGTCAGCCCAGCCTGCTCGGCCCGCGCCCGCGCCTCCTGCCCATCATCCCAGCACAGCGCCTCGGCGCCCCCGGCCTCCAGCGCCTTGGCCGCCGCCAAACCGGACCGGCCCAGCCCCAACACGGCCACTTTCAGGCCCTCAAAACCTTGCACCGGGATCATGCGCACCTCCTGCTCTTCCCAACGGTGCTAGCCCAAATCAAGTCACGGGGGAAGTCACAGCCACCTGTTCTTTTGCTTGCCAGAAATATCTCGGGGCGGCCGAAGGCGGGGCAGCGCCTCCGCGGCCTTGTTGCCCTACCAGGCGATAGGGGCCATGTCGCGGAAGAACCCACCTGTGGGGCCATTGTCCGGCAAAGTGGCCAACCAGAGCGCGGTTTCGGCCCCTTCCTCGGGGCTGCGCGTTGCCGCGGACCCGCCCATGCGCGTGCGCACTCAGCCAGGGCACATGGCGTTGACCTTGACGTTATCTGGCAGCTCGCGCGCCGCGGCCACGGTCAGCGCGTTCAAGGCCGCCTTGGCGATCCCGTATGCGCCCGGCCCTTCAAGCCCTTCGTCGAAGCTGCCCCATCCGGAGGACAGGTTGACGATGCGCCCGTAGCCCTGTTGACGCATCCAGGGCGCCGCCAGGCGGATCAGCGCGTAGGGGGCATGGACCATGACCTGCAGGGTCTCGTCGAACCTGGCCTTGCGCGACAGAAGCGGGGCGTCGAACAGCACGCCCGCATTGTTCACCAGCACGTCCAGGTTCGCCGCCTCCGGCGGTAGGCAGGCCGGTTCCGACAGGTCGCAGAAGATGAGCTCGGCCCCGATCTCTTCGGCCACGGCGACACCGCTTTCCGCATCCCGGCAGCCGATCATTACCTCCAGCCCGCGTGCCACCAGCCCCTCGGCAATGGCGCGGCCGATGCCGCGATTGCCGCCGGTCACCAGGGCGCGCCGGGTCATCGCACCTTCAGCGTGGCCAGCCCGATCAGCGCCAGGATCAGCGAGATGATCCAGAAGCGGATGACGATCTGCGGCTCCTGCCAGCCCTTGTGCTCGAAATGGTGGTGGATCGGCGCCATCAGGAAAACGCGTTTTCCGGTCTTCTTGAAATAGAGCACCTGAATGATCACCGACAGCGCCTCGACCACGAACAGCCCGCCAACGATGGCCAGCACGATCTCGTGTTTGGTGGCCACCGCAATGGCGCCAAGCGCGCCCCCCAGGGCCAGCGACCCGGTGTCGCCCATGAACACAGCGGCAGGCGGCGCGTTGTACCACAGGAAGCCCAAGCCCCCGCCGATCAGGGCGGCGGTAAAGATGAAGAGCTCCCCGGTGCCGGGCACGTAATGCACGTCCAGATATTCGGTAAAGTCGACGCGGCCCACGGCATAGGCGATGACGCCCAGGGTGCCCGCCGCGATCATCACAGGCATGATCGCCAGCCCGTCCAGACCGTCGGTCAGGTTCACCGCATTGGCCGAGCCCACAATCACGATCATCACGAAGGGGATAAAGAACAGGCCGAAGTTCCACAGCGTGTCCTTGAACACCGGCAGCGCCAGCTGGAATTGCAGCCCCTCGGGGTGCACCACGCTGGCCCAGTAGCCCGCGATCCCGGCAATCACCAGGCCCAGGCCAAACCGCACCCGCCCAGGCACGCCCGCGGTGGTGGCTTTCGACACCTTGGCATAGTCATCGGCAAAGCCGATCAGCCCGAAGGAATAGGTCACGAAGAGGGTTATCCAGACGTAAGGATTGTCCCAGCGCGCCCAGAGGAGCGTCGCCACCAGCAGGGCGGAAAGGATCAGCAAGCCACCCATGGTCGGCGTGCCCTGTTTCACCATATGGCTCTGCGGCCCGTCCTCACGGATCGGCTGGCCCTTGCCCTGACGCTTGCGCAGGATGTTGATCAGGGGCTTGCCGAAGATGAACCCGAAGATCAGCGCGGTAAAGAACGCGCCGCCCGCCCGGAAGGTGATGTAGCGAAACAGGTTGAACAGGTCGCCACCGTCCGAAAACTCGGTCAGCCAATACAGCATTACTCTTGCCCCTCTTGGTTAAGGCCCCGCGCATGGCCCAATTTGCGGATGGCGTCAACCGCGCGGCTGACCTTCGACCCCTTCGAGCCCTTCACCAGCACGATATCGCCAGCGTCCACCCAGGAATGCACCCGGGCCACGGCCTCGTCCGCGGTTTCGACCCAGTCGCCTTGCCGGTCGGCGTCCAACCGATCCCACAGCGCCTTCATGCGTGGGCCGACGCAATATACGCGGTCCAGCGCCGCGATATGCGTCAGGTCTGCAATGCCCGCGTGCAGCGCAATCTCCTCAGTCCCCAGTTCAAGCATGTCCCCTAGGATGGCAATGCGCCGCCCCTTGGAGACGCGGCCGACGCTGTCCGTCGGGGTCGCCGCCGCCAGCACCTCCAGCGAGGCCGCAAGCGAGGTCGGGTTGGCGTTGAAGGCGTCGTCGATCAGTTGAACCGAGAACCCTTCGACCGGGTCCAGCACAACCTCTTCGCGCGTGCCGCGCCCGCCGGGCGGCTGCCAACGCACCATGTCGCGTGCGGCCAGTGTCACGTCGCCGCCCAGGGCATCAACCGCCGCCAGCACCGCCAGCGCGTTCATCGCGAAATGCCGACCCGGAGAGGCGATGCGGAACAGGTGTTCGTTCCCGCCCATGGCCGCCTTGCAGATGGTGGCGTCATCGGTCAGCTCGACATGGGTCAGCCGCGCGTCATTCTCCGGGCCTTCCCCGAAGCGGATCGTTTTGGCTCTTCCCGCTGCGTCAATCAGGATCCGCGTCGTCTCCAGATCGCCGTTGACAACGGCCACCCCGCCCGGCTCCAACCCGTCGAAGATCGCCCCCTTCTCGCGGGCAATTCCATCAATATTCTCAAATGCTTCCAGGTGCGCGGCCGCGACGGTGGTGACCATGCCCACATGGGGCCGTGCCATCTGCGCCAGAGGACCGATTTCGCCCGGGTGGTTCATTCCGATCTCGATCACGGCGAACTCGGTTTCGGCGGGCATGCGCGCCAGGGTCAGGGGCACGCCCCAATGGTTGTTGTAGCTGGCCTCGGCGGCATGTGTACGCCCCTGGGCCGCCAGAACCGTGCGCAGCATTTCCTTGGTCGAGGTCTTGCCGACCGAACCGGTCACGGCCACCACGCGCGCATCTGTGCGGGCACGGGCCGCAGCGCCCAACCGTTCCAGAGCGGGCAGCACGTCATCGACGATCAACAGCGGCGCGTCTGGCGCCACACCATCGGGAATGCGCGAAACAATGGCCGCGCCCGCGCCCTTCTCCAGCGCTTGAGCCACGAAGTCATGCCCGTCACGAATGTCTTTCAAGGCAACGAAGAGATCGCCGGGCCGGATCGTTCGGGTGTCAATCGACACGCCCTCCACGCCCCAGTCACTCCGCGCCTCGCCGCCGGTCGCTGCCGCGGCTTCTTTCGCGGTCCACAAGCTCATGTCAGCCGCCCTTCCAACGCGGCCACGGCCACGCTTGCCTGCTCCACATCATCAAAGGGCAACACATCATCGCCGATCACCTGCCCGCTTTCATGCCCCTTGCCCGCGATCAGCAGCGCGTCACCCGGCCCAAGAGCATCCACCCCGCGCAGGATTGCTTCGGCCCGGTCGCCCACGTTGTTGGCATTCGGGCAGCCCTCCATCACCATGGCGCGGATCGCGGCGGGGTCTTCCGAGCGCGGGTTGTCATCGGTCACGAAAACCACATCGGCGTTCTCCGCCGCCGCCTTGCCCATCAGCGGGCGTTTCGTCGTGTCGCGATCCCCGCCCGCGCCCAGCACGACGATCAGGCGGCCCAGCACATGCGGGCGCATCGCTTTCAGCGCGGTTTCCACCGCGT
Source organism: Aliiroseovarius sp. (assembly GCF_965228805.1). Taxonomy (NCBI): domain Bacteria; kingdom Pseudomonadati; phylum Pseudomonadota; class Alphaproteobacteria; order Rhodobacterales; family Paracoccaceae; genus Aliiroseovarius; species Aliiroseovarius sp. The sequence goes on from NZ_CBDDIE010000003.1 coordinate 3,831,337, forward strand.
CCGGCGTGTGGGCATAGTCGACAAACACCGCCGCGCCATTGTCGCGGGTGGCCGCAAGCTCCATTCGGCCGCGCACGGTTTCCAGGTCTTCCAGGCACTCGAACACGCTGGTGGGTTCGGCCCCACAGGCAATTGCCAGCCCGGCGGCGGTCAGCACATTTTGTGCCTGGAACCCGCCGATCAGGTTCAGCCGCACCAGCTGGGTCTGCCCCAGCCAGGAAAAGCGCAAGTCCTGCCCGGTGGCATCATAGCGGTGGCCCAGGAGGCGCAGCTCGGCCTCCTCGCCGCCACCGACACGGATCAGGTTCTGCCCGCGCGCCTCGGCCATCGCCACCAGCTCGACCCCGCGCGGATCGTCGGTATTGATCACCGCCACGCCGTCATCAGGCAACACACGGGTAAACAGCCCCGCCTTGGCCTCGAAATACTCCTGGAAGGTGGCGTGGTAATCCAAATGGTCCTGGGTGAAATTCGTGAAGGCCGCCGCGTGCAGGCGCACCCCGTCCAAACGACGCTGCGCCAGTCCGTGCGACGAGGCCTCCATCGCCGCATGGGTCACGCCGGACCCGGCCATTTCGGCCAGCACGCGGTGCAGGGTGATCGGTTCGGGCGTGGTATGGGTCATCGGCGCACAGAACGCCCCTTCGACCCCGGTCGTGCCGATATTGGCGGCGTCATGGCCCAGGAGGGTCCAGATCTGGCGGGTAAAGCTGGCGACCGAGGTCTTGCCGTTTGTGCCGGTCACCGCGATCATCAGCTCGGGCTGGGCGCCGTACCAAAGCGCAGCAGCGTAGGCGAGCGCCATGCGCGGGTCTTCGGTCACGACGATGGCCGCGTCACTGCCCGCCAGTTCCTCGCGCGCGATCTCGGCCCCTTCCAGGTCGGTCAGGATCGCCCCTGCCCCCATGCGCAGCGCGTAGGTGATGAACTCGGCCCCATGCACACGCACGCCGGGCAGGGCGGCAAACAGATGGCCCGGTTTCACGGTGCGGCTGTCCACCGACAGGCCGGTCACCTGCGCCTCCTGCCCGCCCCGGGCGCTCAGCCCCAGATCGGCCAGGGATTTCGGGTCACGTCCTGCCATATGCTCGCCCTCTCGGTTCAGTTCGAGGTGAGTGTTACCCCGGTCGGGGAGAGAGGTGCAATCTCCGGTTTCAGCCCCATAAGCGGAGCGACGCGACGAATGATCTCCGCTGCGACCGGAACGGCGGTCCAGCCGGCGGTGCGGCGCGGTTCCGAGCCCGAGGTCTCTTCGGGCTCGTCCAGGGTCACGACCAGCACATATTTCGGATCATGGGCCGGGAAGACGCTGGCAAAGGTGGCGATGACCTTCTCGTCGTAATAGCCGCCCTGCGGGCGCGGCTTGTCGGCGGTGCCGGTTTTCCCACCCACGGCGTAGCCGGGCACTTCGCCGAAACTGGCGGTACCCCGGGCCACAACAGCGCGCAGCATGTCACGGGCGGCAGCCGAAACCTCGGGCCGCACGACACGTTCGCCGGGCGTGTAATGGGTGGGACGGATCAGGGTCGGCTGCACCCGGGTGCCGCCATTCAGGAGGCTGGAATAGGCCGCTGCCAGATGCAGGGGCGAAGAGCTGAGCCCGTGACCGTAGGAGATCGTCATCGCCGACAGCTCGGACCAATTGGGCGGCAAGAGCGGCTTGGCCCCGGGCGCTTCGGTCAGTTCGACCGGCGTCGCCTCCAGCAAGCCCAGGTCGCGCAGGAACGCCTGTTGGCGCTCGACCCCGATCTGCATGGCCAACCGCGCCGTGCCCACGTTGGAGCTTTTCACGATAATGTCCGTCACCGACAGGCGCGGGCCGTAGTTCTTGTTGCGAAACTCGCGGATCGTATGCTTGCCCCAACGCAGCGAGCTTTGCACCTCGATCTCGGTCCCGGCATTCGCCAGGCCCAGTTCCAACGCCTGGGCGGCGGTAAAGATCTTGAAGACGGAGCCCAGTTCATAGACCCCCTGCACCGCGCGGTTGAACAGCGGATCGTCGCCCCGATCGCCTTCGGTCAGGGGACGCGGGCGGTTGTTCGGGTCGAAGTCGGGCAAGGAGGCCATGGAAATGACCTCGCCGGTGTGCACATCCATCAAGACGGCGGCAGCCCCCTTGGCGTTCATCATGCGCATGCCACCATAAAGCACCCGTTCAACCGCCGCCTGCACGGTCAGGTCAATGGACAGCATCAGGGGCGCGTCACCATTGGCCGGGTCGCGCAGGTAGTCGTCAAAGCGGCGTTCCACCCCGGCAACACCGATCACCTCGGCCGCATTCACGCCTTCCTTGCCGAAGGACGCCCCCCCCAGCACATGCGCGGCCAGGCGACCGTTCGGATAAAGCCGCATCTCGCGCGGGCCGAACAGAAGGCCCGGCTCGCCGATATCGTGCACCGCCTGTTTCTGCTCGGGGCTGATTTTTCGCTTGATCCACAGGAACTTGCGGGACCCCGTGAAATCCTCCAACAGCTCTTCTGCCTTGAGGTCCGGAAAGATCGAGGCCAGCTCCGTGGCCGCACGCGCCGGGTCCACCATCATCGGCGGCTGGGCATAAAGCGCATAGGTGGCGAGGTTCGTCGCCAGCACGCGGCCCTGGCGATCGACAATGTCGGCACGCGCCATCGCAATGCGGGCCCCTGGCGCCTGTGCGCGCGGTTCGGACGGCTCCGAACCCGACAGCATCGCCATGCGCCCGCCCACGACCAGGAAGGCGCAGAGGAACAGGCCCGCCAGCACCAGCAAACGGCCCTCGGCCCGCAGACGTGCCTTGTCGCGCATCTCGTCATGGCGGCGACGCAGGTTCTCGCGCTCGATCACGTCGGGGTTTTCGCCCTTCTCGCGGGCGTCCAGGATACGGGCCAGCGGGCGCAGGGGAATGCGGGTCATTGGGCAATCTCCCCGATCACGTCGATGGAGTTGGACAGGTCGATGCCGCCCTCGGTCGGGAAGGCGATCTGATCCACGCGGGCAAACTGTTCGGGCGTCAGCGGCAGAAGGCCCAGCCGGTCAAAGTTCAGCTCGACCAGGTCCCGCAGCCGATCGGGGCGGTTCAGATAGGCCCATTCGGCGCGCAGCACCGCCAATTCCTCGCGCATCTGGCCGATTTCACGCTGTAGGCGCTCGACCTCGGCCAGGCTGTCCTGGGTGCGGTAATTCTCGGAATAGGCCCAATAGGCCAGACCCATGACGATCAAAGCGGATGTGAGATACAGAAAGGTACGCATCAACTCGTTCCCTTGAGGGCAAGGCCGGGAAGGCCCAGTTTCTTGCGGTCGGTTGCCTCGGCGGGGGCTTCGGTCCGGGTTGCCACACGCAGGCGCGAGCTGCGCGCGCGGGGGTTTTCCTCCAGTTCCTGCTCGTCCGGGCCGATGGCCTTCTTCGGCGTCAGGTGGAAGGCGGGGATTTCGTCCTGGCCTTGCGGGGCGTAACGCGACCCGCCCCCGCCCACGGAGGACCGCGCCTGGAGGAAGCGTTTGACCACGCGGTCCTCCATCGAATGGAAGGTGACCACGGCCAGCTTGCCGCCCGGTTTCAGGGCGCGTTCGGCAGCCTCGAGCCCGGCGATCAGCTGGCCGAACTCATCATTCACCGCGATGCGGATCGCCTGGAAACTGCGGGTTGCCGGGTGACTTTGCCCCGGTTTTGACCGCGGCAGGCATTTTTCGATCACACTGGCCAATTGCAGCGTGGTTTCAAAGAGTTGCTCCGCACGCGCGGCGACAATCGCCTTGGCAATCCGACGCGAGGCGCGCTCTTCGCCATATTGAAACAGGATGTCAGCGAGCTCCGCTTCCGAGGCATGATTGACGATATCCGCCGCCGACGGCCCCGACTGGCTCATGCGCATGTCCAGCGGCCCGTCCTTCATGAAGGAGAACCCCCGTTCGGCCAGGTCCAGCTGCATCGAACTCACGCCCAGGTCCAGCACCACGCCGTCCAGCGGTTCGCCCGCCAGCTTGTCGAGGTCGGAAAACGTGCCCTGCTCCAGCCGCAGCCTCTCGCCATAGTCTCCGGCCCAGTCGGCGGCCATGTCGAACACCAGCGGGTCGCGGTCAATGCCCACAACCACATCCGCGCCCTCGGCCAGCAGGCCGCGCGTATAACCGCCCGCGCCAAAGGTGCCATCGGCCCAGATGCCGGTCACGGGTGCGACTGCCTTCAGAAGAGGGCGCAACAAGACTGGGATGTGGGGACGGTCGCCGGTCTCAGCCGCGCCCGCCATCTTAGCCCCCCGCTCCGTTCAACAGGGTCAGCGGATCGAAATCATCAGGCATTTCGTCCAGCCATTCCTCGGTGCGTTTCAGCTCGACCTCATCATAGGTCTCGGGCTTCCAGATCTGGAACGTGTCGCCGGTGGCGATGAAGAAGGCTTCCTTCTCCAGCCCGATCTTCTGGCGCAGCTTTGCAGGCAGCACCAGGCGGCCGGTCTCATCCACGGTGGTGGGGAAGGACTGCCCGTTGAACAGGCGTTCCAGCATGCGGCGCTCGATGGATCCACGCGGCAGGGCAGCAATCTGCTCGTCCACCTCGTCGATCGCCTCGACCGTGTAACATTCCAGGTAATTGCGGCGATGGTCGCCATAGACGATCACCAGGTTGGGGTTGTCGCCCTCGCGGTGATCGGGGTCACCAGCCTCGAGAACACGGCGAAAGAGGGCGGGGATCGAGACCCTGCCCTTCGTGTCCACCTTATGGTGGCTTTCACCTCTGAACCGTCGTGCCACTTGCGCGGCTCCTTCGTTCTGTCCTCATTCCGGCCCATTTCGGAGCCCTGAAACGAAAACGACGGATTGAGCTGCTGCCACATGCCCAATCCGCCGCCCTCGTCCCGTTTCCGGGTGTCCAGCTGCGCGCGCCACCTGGGGGGATGTCTGCTCGCGAGCGCGCCGGATCTCTTGGTTCGATGAAGGCGGATGCCTGTATGAAACCTGACTTGGGAGTGTCGTTTTATTTGGGGTCTTGGGGGTGCCCCGTTTTTTTCGTTCCCGTCTTCATCGTGTAATCAAGGGATACGCCGGGAATTCATGGGACGCAATACCTTTTTATGGGAATTTCTTGCCCTACCTTGCCCAACTCGTGCCGCAAGCGCAAGATTTTGTTGGAACTTTTGTGAACAAATGGGAACACCTAGCGGAGAACAGCAGAAGTACACACCAGATATAGACAGGTGAAATCGGTGCAGAAATTTCCCACTTTTTCCCGGTAGATTCGACATTCACTCGAATTTCCCATGGTTTCCCCACCGAATTCCACCGGTTTTCGGGTCCATCCCATACGATCCTACCCGCCGATTCGGGCAAAACACCCCTCCCGACCCATGAAATCCCATGGCCCGTCCCATGCTTTCCCACTCCGGGGCCTCGGCAAAGAAAAACCCCGGCGCAGAGGCCGGGGTTTCTGGGATCATATGGGAAGGTGGGGTCAGGCGACGCCCTGCGCCACCAAGTCTGCGGCCAGTTTGGCGTAGGCCTCGGCCACAGCACCGTCACCGGCGGCAATCGGCGTGCCCGCGTCCCCGGCCAGACGCACGTCCAGCGCCAGGGGGATCTCGCCCATGAAGGGCAGGCCCAGCGCGTCGGCCTCGGCGCGCACGCCGCCATGGCCGAACAGATGCGCCTCGTGCCCACAGCTGGGACAGACATAGGTGGACATGTTCTCAATGAGACCCAGCACCGGCACGTCGACCTTGTTGAACATGTCGATCGCCTTCTTGGCATCCAGCAGCGCCACGTCCTGCGGCGTGGACACGACCAGCGCACCGGTCATGTTGGTTTTCTGGCTCAGCGTCAGCTGCACATCCCCGGTGCCCGGCGGAAGGTCGACGATCAGCACATCCAGCGGCGCCCAGTCGACCTGGAACAGGAGCTGCTGCAACGCGCCGATCAGCATGGGACCGCGCCAGACCACCGATTGATCCGGATCGATCAGCAGGCCGATCGAGATCATCTTGACGCCATGTGCCTCGACCGGAACCATCGCCTTGCCGTCCGGCGTGGTGCGCGGCTTGTTGTCATTGCCCATCATGCGGGGCTGCGACGGGCCCAGAATATCGGCGTCCAGAATGCCGACCTTGCGGCCCTGTTTCGCCAGCGCCACGGCCAGGTTCGAGGTCAGGGTGGACTTGCCCACCCCGCCCTTGCCCGAGGCCACGGCCAGAATGTTGGTCACACCAGCGACCGCTTCGGGCCCGGCCTGGGGCTTGGCATGCCCGCCCACCTTCAGCTGCGGCGGCTGTTTCGCGGGGGCCGCGCCATGGGCGGTCAGGATCACGGTCACCTTCTCGACCCCATCCATCGCGGCCACGGCGGCCTCGGCGGCGTGACGCTGCGGCTCCATCCGCGCGGCGATCTCGGGGCTGGGCGCTTCGATCACGAAGCTGACGTGGCCGCCTTCGATTTTCAGCGCTCGAATCATGTCGCGCGAGGCCAGGTCGCCCCCATCGGGCAACGACACCGTCGCCAGGACATCCATGATCGAGTCGTTCGTGCGGGTCATGCTTTTCTCCGTGCCAAATATAGCTGCCTGTTCGTGCGCCATTACTTGCCCCCTTTTGCGGCAAGGACAAGCCCGCGCGACCAAATGCCCGAGGCAACCTGCCCGAATTCCGGGCGGACCGCAGCGAATTGCGGCAGATCATGCGCAAAAAGCGACAGGGTTAACCCGCTGAAATCACGTGACCTTAGGTCAGCAGCAGGCATGCATTTTCTGCATAGCAGCATTTCTCTTTTCCGGGATTGTGCATCTGCAGCATAGCCCCCATTTTCTTCTCAACAGCGCAGCACGCTAGCGCAAACAGAACTTCTGCGCCCCGGCGCAACCGACACAGAAACGAGAGAGCCAATGGCTTACGCAACTGAACTCAACGCCGCCCAGGCTCAGCTGACCGACCGGCTGAGCGCCTGGTGGTCGCACCTGCAAGAGGTCCGGGCCCAGCGCAAGCTGTTCACCCAGACCGTGCGTGAACTGAACGAATTGTCCGGCCGCGAACTGGCGGATCTGGGCATCACCCGCAGCGAGATCCGGCACATCGCCTGGCACGCCGCCTACGGGAAGTAACACAAGGATCGGGCGTTTCCTCCTCCTCCCTGAAACGCCCGTGATTGTCGGCGGGACCTCTCCTCCTCCCTGGTCCCGCCGCACAGAATTCAGATCGGACCTCCCTCTCCTCCTCCCTGGGATGTCTGACACTGGCGGCGGGATCTCCTCCTCCCTGATCCCGCCGTACCGGATACCGAAGGCCCTCTCCTCCTCCCTGGGCTGTTCGGATTGGCGGCGGGGCCTCTCCTCCTCCCTGGCCCCGCCGCTCACCAGATACCGCAAGGCCCTCTCCTCCTCCCTGGGTCATTGCGGGATAGCCGTAGCGCCCTCTCCTCCTCCCTGGGCGCGGCGGCACAGAAGAACGGCGGCGCCCACCTCCTCCCGGGCGTCGCCGTTTTTTGTTTTCGGATATTGGGATTACAGCAGTGCCAGCTCACGATCAGGGCGCGGATCGCGCCCCTCGACCAGGGACAGCAGTTCCACCGCCTCCTGCATCGGGCGGGCGGACAGCTGGTCGGGCTGCCCGGCTCCCGACAGCTCGGGATAGTTGGCGGTGATCTGCCCCGCCTCGCCCAGCACATTGCGCGCGACCTCGCCCAGCCAGAGCGTTTCCACCGGCGCGCCTTCGGCCCGGATCAGGGCGTGCGCGGGGGTGGTCAGGTTCATCCAAGAGACCTGTGGGCAAGGCGCCCAGCGGATCGTGTCGCCATTGATCAGAGATTTGGCAGGCACCAGCACTTCGGAACTGTCATAGAGCAATTGTGCCATCGGATGGGCCAGCAACACCCGATGCTGACCGGACAGGCGCAACGGACGGCGGTTGCCGATGGCGCCGGGCGCGAAGAGCACAGGGGCAGCCGGGCCGATCCCGACCACCTTCCTGCCTCCGATCCAGGTCACCGGCTGTGCCCCGCCATCGACGGTCAGCACCTTGCCCCCCCCGAGTCAGTTCGCCCAACCGCACCGCCCCGCGCGGGGTTTCAATCAGGGTCTCGGCGGCCAGGCAGATATGGCCATAGGTGTTTGCATTGCGATCAGCCGTGTGAAAACGCGGCGTGCCTTGTGCCGCTGCATTGTCATACCACGTCTCAAGGTCATAGTCCGGCGCCCAGCAGACATGCACGGTGTTGCCATCCTGATCCTGGCCCTCGAACACAACGACATTCACACCGTTGCTGTAGGTGTCCGAGCGCAGCACCTCCGCACCATCGAGGGTCACGGTATTGCCGGACGGGTCGGTGTATTCCAGGTCGTAGGTTTCGCCGGGATTGAACTGGTAAGGATCCGGATCGCCGACATTCGGCGTCACGCTTAACCCGGTCGTGTCCGTTGGCGGCCCATCAAATGTACTGGACCCACCGGAGGTGTTCACATTTCCCCCGGTGGCCACGCCAAACTGGCTGTCTACGGCGTCGATTGCCATCTGCGCATCCCCACTTGCTGGGGACAGCATCGGCAAAAACCGCTAAGAACCAGTTTATTTCAAACTGGAATTGCCAGACATTTTAAGAGGTTACTCACCCAACACGGGAGTTCAGAAGGGCACGTCCCCGGCCTTGTCCGCAGGCACGATGAATTTTGCCACGACCTTCTTGGACCCGGCCTTGTCGAATTCGATATCCAGCTTGTCGCCCTCGATCCCCATGATGGTGCCGTAGCCGAATTTGGTATGGAATACGCGGTCGCCGGTGCTGAAAGCGCTGACCGCCTCCAGGTCGATCACCACGTTGCGCCCCTCGTTTGGGGCGGGCTTTGCACGCAGGCGGCCCTGGGCGGCCATGCGTTTCCAGCCCGGCGAATTGTAGGCATCCGCCCGATGCGCGCGTTCTTCAAGCTGCGAGGGCGCGCCGCCGGGCATGCTATTATAGAGCCCGGACGACGAGCGCAGCACCTCGACATGTTCCTCTGGCAGTTCGTCGATGAACCGCGAGGGCAGCTGGCTTTGCCACTGGCCATAGACCAGGCGGTTCTGCGCAAAGGAGATGGTGCAGACCTCCTCGGCCCGGGTAATGCCCACATAGGCCAGGCGGCGTTCTTCCTCCAGCCCCTTGAGGCCGGTTTCATCCATCGAACGCTGCGAGGGGAACAGCCCATCCTCCCACCCCGGCAGGAAGACCGCGGGGTATTCCAGACCCTTGGCGGCGTGCAGGGTCATGATGGTGACCTTCTCCTCCGCCTCCTCGGTGTCATTGTCCATGATCAGGCTGACATGCTCCAGGAATCCTTGCAGATTCTCGAAACTTTCCAGGGCCTTGACCAGTTCCTTGAGGTTCTCCAGCCGCCCCGGCGCCTCCGGTGTCTTGTCATTCTGCCACATGGCGGTGTAGCCGCTTTCGTCCAGGATCACCTCGGCCAGTTCGACATGGGTCTTGGGCAGGTCCGCAGGCAGATCACCAAGGTTCAGCGTCAACGTGCCCTCGTCGTCCACCACCGCATCCTCATCCGTCGCAGGCTGCGCGTGCAGGTGCACGATAGCCGCCCAGCGGTCGAGCTGCTGCACCAGTTGCCCGAGTGATTTGCCACCCTTGCCCTTGATCAGCCCTTCCGAGGCACAGATGCGCGCGCCTTCGACCAGCGAGACGCCGTTTTGCCGCGCGGTCACCTGGATCGTCTGCACCGCCTTGTCGCCCAGCCCCCGGCGCGGCGTGTTGACGATGCGTTCGAACGCCAGGTCGTCGTCTTGGGACACGGCCAGGCGGAAATAGGCCATGGCATCGCGGATCTCCATGCGTTCATAGAACCGCGGGCCGCCGATGACGCGGTACGGCAAACCGATGGTTAGGAAGCGGTCCTCGAAGGCGCGCATCTGGTGGCTCGCACGCACGAGGATCGCCATGTCGTCCAGAGATTTCGGGTCGATCCCCCGGGTGCCGCGTTGCAGGGCCTCCAGCTCTTCGCCAACCCAGCGCGCCTCTTCCTCGCCATCCCAGTGGCCGATCAGGCGGACCTTTTCGCCACCTTCCTTCTGGGTCCAAAGCTCTTTGCCCAGCCGGTCCTCATTGCCGCGAATGACGCCGGAGGCGGCGGCCAGAATGTGGGGCGTGGAGCGGTAATTCTGCTCCAGCCGCACCACCTTCGCGCCGGGAAAATCCTTTTCGAACTTGAGGATATTGCCGACCTCGGCGCCGCGCCAGCCATAGATCGACTGGTCATCATCGCCCACGCAGCAGATGTTCTTGTGCGCCTGTGCCAGCAGCCGCAACCAGAGATACTGCGCCGTGTTCGTATCCTGATACTCGTCGACCAGGATATAGCGGAACCAGCTTTGATAACGTTGCAGAATATCCGGGTAGTTCTGGAAGATCGTGACCATATGCAACAGCAGGTCACCGAAGTCGGTCGCGTTCAGCTCTTTCAGCCGGGTCTGGTACTGGGCGTAGAGTTCCGTGCCACGGTTGTTGAAGGCCGCAGCCTCACTGGTCGGCACGTTCTCAGGCGTCCAGGCGCGGTTCTTCCAGCCATCAATGATCCCGGACAGAAGCCGCGTAGGCCAGCGCTTCTCGTCGATATTGCTGGCGATGATCAGCTGCTTCAGCAGCCGGTTCTGGTCGTCCGTGTCGAGGATGGTGAAATTCGATTTCAGCCCGACCAGTTCAGCGTGGCGGCGCAGCAGTTTCACACAGATAGAGTGGAAGGTGCCCATCCAGGGCATGCCCTCGACCGGGCCGCCCAGGTTGCGTGCCACCCGTTCCTTCATCTCGCGCGCAGCCTTGTTGGTAAAGGTGACGGCCAGGATCTCATTCGTCTGGGCGCGGCGCGTGTGCAAGAGATGCGCAATGCGCGTGGTCAGCGCCTTTGTCTTGCCCGTGCCCGCCCCTGCCAGCATCAGGACCGGCCCGTCCAATGCCTCGACCGCTTCGCGTTGCGCTTCGTTCAGGTCGTCGAGGTAGGGAAAATCTGCGCGCCCAGGCACCATGCCCATCGCGCGTTGGGACAGGGGCACACGGGAATCGCCCGCATCAATCAGGTCGTCGTCATCGGGGGCAGATCGCGCGCCCATCGCCACCCCCGTCACGCCCTGCGCCAGCGGCAGATTCGACGATCCCGTCCAGTTATCTGACTCATCATTTAGGTCGTTATCCAGATCGACAACCTCTTGATCGGTGCCCGATCGCCGCGCAGTGCCAAGACCCGCAGCTCCTCGACGCTTCGGCTGATTCTTTTCAGCTCCCGTCCAGTCTTCGCTAGATGTGTCAAAAAGTTTGTCATTCTTGGTGCTGTTCATAGGCTCTTCTTAGCAACGCGCGGCGCGCAGGGGAAGAGCACGTTCCACATCTGTTCCCTCCTTCCCAAAAATCCCGCACAAAATCCCGCCCCCTACGGGGGCGCGCTCATATGCCCCCTATTATAAGGAGTGCGGCCATTGACAAGCTGCCCCCTCCCGACCCATCTAGCCGGTCAGAACGCCCGGCGCGCGAACCGGGACCATGTGAGTCGAGAGGAACCGTATGCCCGTCGTCGTTGTAGAAAGCCCGGCCAAGGCCAAAACCATCAACAAGTACCTCGGCAAGGATTATACGGTGCTGGCCTCCTACGGCCACGTGCGCGACCTGCCCGCCAAGGATGGTTCGGTCGATACGGACAACGGGTTCGACATGACCTGGGAGGTCGGCTACGACTCGCGCAAGCACGTCAAGGCCATCGCCGACGCGCTGAAGGACGACAACAACCTGATCCTCGCGACCGACCCCGACCGCGAGGGCGAGGCGATCTCCTGGCACCTGGAAGAAGCGCTGCGCAAGCGGCGCGCGGTGAAGAAGGACACGCCGGTCAGCCGCGTGGTCTTCAACGCGATCACCAAATCCGCCGTCACCGAAGCGATGCAGAACCCGCGCGACGTGGATCAGGACCTGGTCGACGCCTACCTGGCGCGCCGCGCGCTCGACTATCTGGTCGGCTTCAACCTGAGCCCGGTGCTGTGGCGCAAACTGCCCGGCGCGCGCTCGGCGGGCCGCGTGCAATCGGTCTGCCTGCGCCTGATCGTCGAACGTGAACAGGAAATCGAAGCCTTCAACGCCCGTGAGTACTGGTCGGTGAAGGCGCTGCTGACCTCGCCCCGGGGCCAGGAATACGAGGCGCGGCTGACGCATCTGTCCGGCAAGAAGCTGGAACGCTACGACCTGGAGAACTCGACCGCCGCCGAAATGGCGGTGCAGGCGATTTCCTCGCGCGATCTGACCGTGCAGTCGGTCGAGGCGAAACCGGCGACCCGCAACCCCTCACCGCCTTTCATGACCTCGACCCTGCAGCAGGAAGCCAGCCGCAAGTTTGGTTTCGGCGCACGTCAGACGATGAGCACCGCCCAGCGCCTCTACGAAGCTGGCTACATCACCTATATGCGGACCGACGGTATCGACATGGCGCCGGAGGCCGTGGCCGCCGCGCGTGACGCGATCAAGGATCGTTACGGCGCAGAATTCGTGCCCGACAGCCCCCGCATCTACAAGAACAAGGCCAAGAACGCGCAGGAAGCGCACGAATGTATCCGCCCGACGGACATGACCGTGGCCGCCAATGATCTGGCGCGTTTGGAGCCCGATCAGCGCAAGCTCTATGACCTGATCTGGAAACGTACCCTGGCCTCGCAAATGGCCTCGGCGCGGCTGGAGCGTACCTCGGTCGATATCGCCTCTGGCGACGGCGAGGTCGTGCTGCGCGCCACCGGTCAGGTGGTTCTGTTCGACGGCTTCCTGAAGGTTTACGAAGAAGGCCGCGACGACGCCGTGGTCGATGACGACGACAAGCGCTTGCCGCAGCTGATGGAAGGCGAGAAGGCCGACAAGCGCTCGGTTTCGCCGGAGCAGCATTTCACCCAACCGCCGCCCCGTTATACCGAAGCCACCCTGGTCAAACGCATGGAAGAGCTGGGCATCGGCCGCCCCTCGACCTACGCCAGCGTCATCACCACGATCCAGGACCGCGAATATGTCCGCAAGGACAAGAACCGCCTGTTCCCCGAGGACAAGGGGCGCATCGTCACCATCTTCCTGATGAATTTCTTTCGCAAATACGTGGGCTATGAGTTCACCGCGAACCTGGAAGAGGAGCTGGACGAAATCTCGGCGGGCGACATGGGCTACAAGGACGTGCTCAGCCGCTTCTGGCGCGACTTCTCGGCCGCAATTGGCGAGACGTCCGAGCTGCGCATCTCGGAAGTGCTGGACAAGCTCGACGAGGCGCTGGCCCCACAGCTTTACCCGCCGCGTGAGGACGGATCGGACCCGCGCATTTGCCCGAAATGCGGCACCGGACAGTTGCACCTGAAAACGTCGCGCACCGGCGGCTTCGTGGGCTGCGGCAACTACCCCGAATGCAACTACACCCGTCCGATCGCCGGGGAAGGCGCCGAGGGTGACGAACGTGTGCTGGGCGAGGATGCAGGTGACGAAATCTGGCTGAAATCCGGTCGCTTCGGGCCCTATGTGCAGCGCGGCGAACCCACGCCCGAAAACAAGAAACCGCCGCGCGCCTCCCTGCCCAAGGGCTGGGACAAGGACGAGATGACGCTTGAGAAGGCGCTGACGCTCCTGTCCCTGCCGCGTCTTGTTGGTGCCCACCCGGAAGGTGGCGAGGTCAAGTCGAACTTCGGTCGCTTTGGGCCTTACATCATGCACCAGGGGCCTGAGGACGCCAAACCGGTCTATGTGAACCTCAAGGACCCGGCGGATGTGTTCGAGATCGGCATGAACCGCGCGGTTGAAATGCTGGCCGAGAAACGCGCCAACCCCGGCCGCCGTGGCGGCGGAACGGCGGCTAAACCTTTGAAGGAACTGGGAGATCACCCGGAAAGCGGCGGACCGGTCAATGTCATGGAAGGCCGCTATGGGCCCTACGTGAAATGGGAAAAGGTCAACGCGACCATCCCCAAGGATGTGAAACCCGAGGACGTGACCATGGAAATGGCCGTGGGCTGGATCGCCGAAAAGGCGGCCAAGAAGAAGCCCACGCGCAAGAAGGCCGCACCGAAGAAAACGGCCGCCAGGAAGACCACCAAGAAGGCCGCCGACGAGGCGTGACAGGCTGGGCTTAATCCCCTGTTAAGCATGAGGTGACAGGGTGGAGGCATGTCCGATGCCCTGCCCATCCTTCCGCGCGACATGCGCCCGTGGCTCTGGCCAGCGACGGTGACGGTGGGATTTGCCGCGCTGATGACCTTCTACGTGGTCTGGTGTTTCGAGACGTCCGTCGGACACAGTGTGCTGCTGGCGGATCGCCTGCCCGCGCCACATCTCCTGATGCTCGCCCTGCCCGTGCTCGCCCACCTGGCGCTTGCCTGGCACTGGCGCAGGGCGCGGCGGTTGAACCTGGCGCTCGCCCTCCTTGGCCTGATCACCTGGCAGCAGGCCACCTACCCCGCCGGGATCGGCCTGCCCGCTATGCTGAACCTGATCCCCGAATGGCAGGACATCACCCTGGCCGCCACACCGCCGGAGCCTCTCTTCGTCGACCCGCTTCCGATCACCCGCGCCGCGCTGACCCCGGATAGGTAGAAATACCATCCCCCGGACCCAACGGGCCCATTTCATTGACTCCACAACGTGCCCACGCCAGAAATGGCGCGGAACTGACGTGAGGACACTTTCATGAACAAGGTATACGGCTCCGCCGCCGAGGCCCTGGACGGGCTTCTGCAGGACGGCATGCTGATCGCCGCCGGGGGCTTCGGCCTGTGCGGCATCCCCGAGCTGCTGCTCGCCGCCATTCGCGATGCGGGCACCAAGGATCTGACCTTCGCTTCAAATAATGCGGGCGTGGACGAGTTTGGCATCGGCATCCTGCTTCAGACCAAGCAGGTCAAGAAGATGATCAGCTCCTACGTGGGCGAGAACGCCGAGTTCATGCGCCAGTACCTCTCGGGCGAGCTGGAACTGGAATTCAACCCGCAGGGCACCCTGGCCGAACGCATGCGTGCCGCCGGGCACGGCATCCCCGGTTTCTACACCAAGACCGGCGTCGGCACCGTGATCGCCGAGGGCAAGGAAGTGAAAACCTTCAACGGCGAGGAGTACATCCTCGAAGAAGGCATCTTCGCCGACCTGTCGATCGTCAAGGCCTGGAAGGCGGACGAGACCGGCAACCTGATCTTCCGCAAGACCGCGCGCAACTTCAACCCGCCGGCCGCCATGTGCGGCAAGACCTGCGTGGTCGAGGTCGAAGAAATCGTGCCCACCGGCAGCCTGGACCCCGACGCGATCCACCTGCCCGGCATCTACGTGCATCGCATCATCCAGGGCGAGCACGAGAAGCGCATCGAACAACGCACCACTCGGGAGGGCTGAGACCATGGCATGGGATCGTAATCAAATGGCCGCCCGCGCGGCGCAGGAGCTGGAAGACGGCATGTATGTGAACCTGGGGATCGGCATTCCGACCCTGGTCTCGAACTACATCCCCGAGGGCATGACCGTGACCCTGCAGTCGGAAAACGGCATGCTGGGCATGGGCCCCTTCCCGACCGAGGACGAGATCGACGCCGACCTGATCAACGCCGGCAAGCAGACCATCACCGAACTGCCCCAGACCGCCTATTTCGATAGCTCGATGAGCTTCGGCATGATCCGCGGCGGCAAGATCGCCATGGCGATCCTGGGCGCGATGGAAGTGGCCGAGAACGGCGATCTGGCGAACTGGATGATCCCCGGCAAGCTGGTGAAGGGCATGGGCGGCGCGATGGACCTGGTCGCCGGTGTGGGCCGCGTGATCGTGGTCATGGACCATTGCAACAAGCACGGCGACACCAAGGTGCTGAAGGAATGTACCCTGCCGCTGACCGGCAAGGGCGTGGTGGACATGATCATCACCGACCTCTGCGTCTTCGAAGTGGAGCACAAGGGGCTGCACATCGTCGAGCTTGCCCCGGGCGTGACCCGCGAGGAAGTGATCGAAAAGACCGAGGCAACCATCGTCTGAACGATGCGACAGAGATCAGAGAGGGCTCCCATCCGGGGGCCCTTTTTGTTTGGGGCGCGGGGGGAGCGGCGGCGGTGTCCTCAACCCAGCCCCTTCTCAACCCCTGAAGAAATACCTATCTCCTTTGCACGCCCCAATTGAACGGAACTGCCCTTTTGAAACCCTGTCCTAATTGTTCGCGTCGCACCTTTTCCTTCACGCACAGATTGCGCATGGCACTGTTTCTGGGCCAGGGGGAATGCCCCGAATGCGGCACGCTGGTGAGACTGGCCGTGCGGGGACGCTGGTTGTTCGGGGTGCTGGTTAGTGTGCTCCTGATGCTGACAACACAGCTGGGCATGTACCTTGCCGGCTGGCCTGGACTGTTGGGGATGCTCGCCCTCGGGCTTGGCAGTGTCTTGCTTCTGGAGGCCGGTTTCGCCCCCGTCGTCCCCGAGGATCGCGCTTTTGACCTGCGCCCCCTGCGCGACCTCTTGACCCGCCTCCTGCGGCAAAGCTCGGCACGTCGCTGATCCCCCATTCACATTCCCCCACCACTTTCATATTGTCGCCCCAATCCTCTGCCACATCGGTGGCGACGTATTTCGGGGGCAGGACATGCGGTTCAAGGACATGGATTATGCGGGCTGGGGGCGGGTCAAGACGGCCTCGGGGGCCATGGCGCGGCCGGAGCGGATGCGTGCCTTGGCGGAGCTGGTAGCCGAGACCCCGGCACCTGCCTTCGGCAACCATCGCTGTTATGGTGATGCAAGCCTGAACGATGGTGGCAAGGCGATCCGCATGACGCGGATGGATCGCATTCTGAGCTTCGACAAGACCACCGGTGTGCTGGAAGCCGAAGCGGGGCTGACCATCGGAGACCTGGCCCGCGTGACCGCGCCGCAGGGTTGGCTGCCTGCCGTCCTGCCCGGCACCGGCTTTGCCACCCTGGGCGGCTGCGCAGCGATGGATGTGCATGGCAAGAACCACCATGTGGCAGGCTCTTTCGGGCAGCACGTGCTCTCCGTGACGCTTCTGCAGGGCGACAAGCGCGTGGTGGCCACGCCCAAGCGCAACAAGGCGCTGTTTCGCGCCACCATGGGGGGGCTCGGTCAAACCGGCGTGATCGCGCAGATGAAACTGCAGCTCAAGCCCTGCCCCGGCACCGTGCTGGAGGTCAAGGAACGCCGTATCGAGTGTTTCGAGGATTTCATTCGCGCGCTGGACGGCAGTCAGTCCGACTATGTGGTCGGCTGGATCGACGCCGCCGCCACCGGCGCCCACCTGGGCCGCGGTGTGCTGGAGGAAGCGCAGCTGACCCGTGGCGACACCCCGCCGCAATCGCACAGCCGCAAGGTGCCGATGGACGCGCCGGGCTTTGCCCTCTCGGCCCCCATCGTGCGCCTGTTCAACGCCGCCTATTACGGGCGCATCCCGCCGGGCGAAGGGCGCACCCGCATTCGCCGGATCGACGATTTCTTCTTCCCGCTGGACATGATCCACGACTGGAACCGGCTCTATGGCAAACGCGGCTTCCACCAGTTCCAATGCGTCGTGCCGCTGGACCAGGTCGCCGCCCTGCGCGAAATCCTGGCCGAGATTGCCGAGGCCCATCTGGCCTCGCCGCTCGCCGTGATCAAACGGCTGGGACCGGGGCGTGCCGGTCACCTTTCCTTCCCGACGGAGGGCTATACGCTCGCCGTGGACCTGCCTGCACGCGAAGGCGTCATTCCGCTGGCGGAACAGCTCGAACAGCTCTGCCGCCAGGCGGGCGGGCGGCTGTACCTTGCCAAGGACGCCCTCGCGCATGGTGAGGCAATCAAGGCGATGTATCCCGAACATGCCGATTGGGCGGCCGAAGTCGCCAAGGCCGACCCCGATGGCGCGTTCGAGACCGACATGACCCGCCGCCTGAACCTGAGGAACGCAACATGAGCGACAGCCAGACCCTGGATCAAACCTGGATCATCCTCGGTGCCACCAGCTCCATGGCGCGTGCCTTCGCCCGCGCTGTCGCCGCCGAGGGCGCAACCGTGCTGCTTGCGGGGCGCGACATGGACGACCTGAACGCCACCGCCGCCGACCTGACCGCCCGGGGCGCCAAGGCCGAGGCCATCCCCTTCGACGCCCGCAAACCGGCAGGGTTCGCCGCCCTCATCGACCGCGCCCGATCCGAGCCCGGGGTGTTGAACGCCGCCGTCTTCGTGGGCTCCATGCCCGATCAGAGCGCCATCGACACCGATCCCACCCTGATCGAGGGCACGGTGAAGGACAGTTTCACCGGCCCCGCCCATGTCCTGCAATTGCTCGCCCCTGAGATCGAGGCGCGCGGCGCGGGCACCATCGTCGGCGTCGGATCGGTCGCGGGCGACCGCGGACGGATCGGCAATTATGTCTACGGCGCCGCCAAGGCGGGCTTCGCAACCTACCTGTCGGGACTCAGGAACCGCCTGACCCGCGCGGGTGGACATGTGATCACGGTCAAGCCCGGCTTCGTCGACACAGCGATGACCTGGGGGATCGAGGGCATGTTCCTCGTCGCCTCCCCAGACGCGGTGGCGCGCGACATCCTCAAGGCCGTCGCCAAGAAGCGCAACGTGATCTACACCCCCTTCTTCTGGCGCTGGATCATGCTGATCATCCGCCTGATCCCGGAACCGGTGTTCAAGAGACTGTCGATCTAAGCCGCCAAGCGCCAGAGATCACCCCGCCCGCCTTTCCCCGGCGCAGCGGGGCGGGTGGGTGGGCGCTGTGCCGGGGAAAGGCGGGCCGCCGCGCGCGCACCCTCAGAACACGCTCTCCCACATGCCCGAGGCAAAGAACATCGCCGCCAGGCACATCAGCAAAAGCCCGATCCCGCGTTTGTCGCGCATGGCAAACAGGATCGGGTCGTAATCCTGCCGCCCCTCGTATCCCAACCGCACCATTCGGATGAGCCAGAGCATCATTGGCACCGCCGCCGCCCAAAGGAACAGGCGCGACGGGTAGAGAGCAATGGCCTGAGGCGAAAACCCGTAGGCGAGGAAGGACAGAACCGCGCCCATCACGCCGATAAGCGCCAGGTTCAGCAATTTCGAACGATCCGCACGGGCGTAGCCGCGCCCCGGCAGGCGTTCGTCATTGCGTGCACGGGTCACCTCGGTCAGGCGTTTCACTGCGCCCAGCGCAGCGAAGGCGGGAAAGATGAAGCCGATCAGGAAGGCGGACACGCCAAGCCCCGTCACAGTGGCGCCCGCCACCACACGTAGCGTGTACAGCGCTGCGAGGATCGCAATATCGACCCAGCGCAGCCGTTTCAGGCGCAGCGAATAAGCCAGCGACAGCAGCATGTAGAGCGCGGTAATGAACAACATCTGCGGCCCCAACAGGGCCGACCCCAGCAGCGCCACCAACCCGGCGGCTGCCCCTGCCCCCATGCCGACCAGCAAAGGCACCGCCCCGCTGGCGAAAGGGCGGAAGCGTTTGGTCGCGTGTAGTCGGTCTGCCTCCAGATCCAGCAGATCGTTGGCCACATAGATCGACGAGGCGGCGGCCGAGAAGCAGATCATGCCAAGCACGACCATACCCAGCGTGGCCCAGGTGAAATCATGGGCCGCCAACATCGGCAGCAGCAGAAGGATGTTCTTGACCCATTGATGCGGACGCAGCGCGCGCGCAAGATCGCGCCAGCGCCAGGTGCCGTCGAAGCTTTGCACCGGCTTGCCCGCCGCCGCCATGGCCTTGGCCGAACTCTCGTCCCCCACGACGATGGCCGTGTCCGCGCGTTCCCAGATTGCACGGTCCACCGGCTCGTTACCGGCGTAATCGAACCCACCTTCGCCATAGGCCGCGACCAGCGCTTCTGCTTTGGCCGTTCCCTTGAGGTTGGTGCCGTTTTCGGAGCCGAACACCTTCCCTTCCAGCCCATGATCCACGGCGAGCCGTTCGACCAGCTCGCGGTCTGACGCAGAGGCGAAAACCACCTCCCGCCCTTCGTTGCGCGCGATCTGCGCCAGTTCGGCGATCTCGGCGTGGACCGGCATCAGATCGGTGCGGGGTTGGCCGATGCGCGCCAGTTCCGCCTTCAGGCGGGGCCGGTCGCCCAGGTGCCGCAGTGAGGCGGCGATCGTGGCAATCGGGTGCTTGCCCATGCCCGCCCAAAAGCTCTCCACCAGCATATCGGTGCGCAGGAAGGTGCCGTCGACATCCAGCACCAGCGGGGTCTTGTCAGCCATTCGTTGCCTCCCGCACCGCAAAGACGCAGCCGTCAGTGATCAGCTCCGGTCGAGTTAGGCAGAGACCGCGTGCGACTTGCCAGGCGGCCAGGACCTTCGGCACGTATGCGCGGGTCTCGGCGTACGGCGGCACGCCGCCGTGATCGCCCACCGCGTTCTCGCCCGCGTTGTAGCCCGCAAGCGCCAGGATCACGTCGCGGTCGAAATGGTTAATCAGCCAGGACAGGTATTTCACCCCACCCGCGATATTCTGCGCGGGATCGGTGGCGTCTTCGACCCCGAAGCGTGCAGCGGTGTCGGGGATCAGTTGCATCAAACCCTGCGCACCCTTGCCGCTTTCCGCCGTCACCCGGCCCGAGCTTTCCACCGCAATCAGCGCGACAACCAGCGCCGGGCTGACATCGGTGCCGACGGTGGCTTTCAGGATCTCGGCCCCATGGACGGCGGCAATGTCCTGCAGGTGTTGCAAACGTGGCTGCGGCAACCCGTCACGCGCGTCCAGGGCCTCCATCGCGCGGGCCATGTTCTCCGCCCCGCCCTGATCAGCCTCGGCGCGCACGGTGGTCCAGAACCATTCCCACCCGGTCGCTGCAGCCGCAGGCACATCCGCCTCGGTGGCTGCCTCGGGCGCCGGGGTGGGTGTCGCCGGATCCACTTGCACTGTGATGCGCGGGCCGCTTTGGCCAGGCGTCGGCACGCCGACACGTTTGAAGGTGAACTCGGGCCAAGGCGCAGGCCCTTCGGCCATAGCCGGCACCGCCCCCAGCAGGGATGAGATCAAATACATATGAAGAAAGCGACGCATGCGCGCCTCGCTCGTCTGCCTCGGGTCTATCGTTTTGCGAAAACATCGCAGACTCGGGCCGAAAGGGCCAGTTTTTCCTGCGTTTCGCGCAGACGTTAACCAACTCTTCACCCTGATTTTGCAAGAAAGATTAAGGCGCGTTAATTTTTAAATCGTTTATTTTCAATACACTAAGTCGAATTCATTCGATTTTAGTAACTTGCCCAAAAACGTACGAAAGCCGCCCAAATCCTGCCCCAATCAAAGGGCCATATATCCCCATGCCAAGCAGCAAACGGACCGGTTCACAGGCGGTTCATGATGAGCTCGGTGAAAACTGACACAGACTGAACACCCATCGGAGGGACACAAGATGAAACTGTTCAACAAATTCTTCAAAGACGAATCCGGCGCCGTGACCGTTGACTGGGTCGTGCTGACCGCCGCCATCGTGGGCCTGGGCATCGCCGTGCTGACCTCGGTCTCGACCGGCACCACCAACCTGGCCGGCACCATCTCGAGCGAGCTGGAAGGCATGGACATCATGGATCACACCGGCTCGTAAGACCCGCGTGATCTGATCAAGAATATCAAGCGATACGCTTAACGGAGACAAGACAATGAAACTGTTCAACAAATTCTTCAAAGACGAATCCGGCGCCGTGACCGTGGACTGGGTCGTTCTGACCGCCGCCATCGTGGGTCTGGGCATCGCCGTGCTGACCTCGGTTTCGACCGGCACCACCAACCTGGCCGGCACCATCTCGAGCGAGCTGGAAGGCATGGACATCATGGATCACACCGGCTCGTAAGACCCGCGTGATCTGATCAAGAATATCAAGCGATACGCTTAACGGAGACAAGACAATGAAACTGTTCAACAAATTCTTCAAAGACGAATCCGGCGCCGTGACCGTGGACTGGGTCGTTCTGACCGCCGCCATCGTGGGTCTGGGCATCGCCGTGCTGACCTCGGTTTCGACCGGCACCACCAACCTGGCCGGCACCATCTCGAGCGAGCTGGAAGGCATGGACATCATGGATCACACCGGCTCGTAAGCCACGGTGACCTGACCTGAACAAGGGGCGCGCCGGATCCCGGCGCGCCCTGCTTTTGTAAGCGGATACCGGGCCGCCCTGCCCGGCCCGCGTGGAGAATTCCATCGGTTTTCTTCCTTTGTCCCCAATTCTGCCGCAATTGCACGCAAGTGTGGACGGGACGACGAGTGTAAACGGCCGGAGATTGCCCGGTCATGTAAGGGAAAGGACAGGACATGCGATTGATTTTCGGATTGGTGCTGGTGTTGGGCGTGGCCCTGGCTGGCGGCGCGGTCTACCTTGCGAAAAACCAGATGGGGGCCTACCAGGCCCGGCTTTCCGCAGCTGAACGCGCCCGCGCGCAGATGGTCAAGACAGTCGAGGTGCTGGTACTGACCAAGGCACTGCGCTATGGCGACCAGGTGACCGCCGAAGATGTGCGCGTGGTCAAATGGCCCGAGGATGCGATCCCGGAAGGCGCCTTCCAGAAAACCGAAGACCTGTTCCCTGTCGGCAAGGACGAATTCCGCACCGTTCTGCGCGCGATGGAAAAGGACGAGGCGGTGCTGGCGGTGAAAGTCACCGAACCCGGCGCCGATGCTGGCGTCAGCGCGCGGCTCTCCGCGGGCATGCGCGCCTTTGCCATCAAGGTCGACGTCGCTTCGGGCGTGTCGGGCTTCCTGCGTCCGGGGGACCGTGTGGACGTCTATTGGACTGGCCGCGCCGGGAGCGAGGGACGCACCGATGTGACCAAGTTGATCGAGGCCTCCCTGCCCCTGATCGCGATTGACCAGACCGCCGATGGCGACCGGTCCTCGCCGACCATTGCCCGCACGGTTACGGTCGAGGCCACGCCGCGCCAGGTCGCAGCCTTGGCCCAGGCGCAAAGCTCGGGCAAACTCAGCCTGGCTCTGGTCGGCGCGCGCGACGATACGGTGTCCAGCGCGGTCGAGATCGACCAGAACATGCTCCTGGGCATTACCGAAGAGGCTGAGGTGGTCGAAGCGGCCCCTGAACAGGCCTGCTATATCTTCCAGACCCGCGGCACCGAACGCATCAAAACCGAGATCCCCTGCACCAACTGATCAGGTTCGGATCCAGAGACAGTGAACAGCGGCCACCCGACCTAGCGCGGGTGGCCGTTTGCATGTCCAGATATAGCGGTGTTGCACCGCGCCCACATGAAATCCACCCCGCAAGGTATTGATTCTTGCAAAAATTCGAAATCTGACGCAGTGTTGCGTCCAATATGGGCAATAAGACCCGAAATTGAGGCGTGATCGGAGAGGCAGGATCACATGAAAATCGACAAGTTCTTGAAGGCGGCCCTTGTGGGCCTGACCCTTGGCATTGCGTTCGCCCCTGCGGGCGCGCAGGCCGAAACCCTTCGCGTCATGCGTGGCGAAGCAACCGCAGCCCTGCAGGTTCCGATGAACCGGGCCGTTGTTGTGGAAAGCGACACGCCATTTGCGGAGATTTCCATTGCAAACCCCGGGATCGCGGATATTTCGACCCTGTCGGACCGCACGATCTATGTGCTGGGCAAGACGCCCGGCCGCACCACGATGACGTTGCTCAGCCCCGATGGGCGGTTGATCACCAATGTCGAGGTGCAGGTCGCGCCGGACATTGCCGAGTTCAAGGAACGGCTGCGCCAGATCCTTCCCGGCGAACAGATCGAGGTGCGCACCGCCAACGACGGCATCGTGCTGTCAGGCGTCGTCAGCTCCATCGCGAAACTCGACCGCGCACTGGACCTGGCCGAACGGTATGCGCCGGAACGCGTGTCCAACCTGATGAGCGTCGGCGGCACCCAGCAGGTCATGCTGAAGGTGCGTTTCGCCGAGATGAGCCGCTCGGTGCGCAAGGCACTGAACGGATCGGTTGACATCCAGGGCGGCAACAGCGTTGGCGTCAACGCCGAAACTGGCACCTGGCTGGACGGCGACAACGGTATCGGCAACCCGATCGAAGTGACGGCCGGCATGGAAGGCGGCCTGGCCATTGGCTTTAACGCCGGCGCCTTCGAGGTCGCGGTCCTGCTGGAAGCCCTTGAAAGCAAAGGCGTCGTGCGCACCCTGGCCGAGCCGAACCTGACCGCCCTGTCGGGGCAACAGGCAAGCTTCCTGGCCGGTGGCGAATACCCGATCCCGGTGGTCGGCAACGAAGGCGATGTGACCATCGAATACAAACCCTTCGGCATCGAGCTGACCTTCACCCCGCGTGTGGTCGACGGCGATGTTATCAACCTGAAACTGGATGCATCGGTGTCGGGCATCGACGCCACGAACTCGTTCAACAACAATGGCATCAGCGTCGCAGCCTTCCGCACCCGGCAGGCGTCGACCACGGTCGAGATGCGCGACGGCGAAAGCTTCGCCATTGCCGGTCTGTTGCAGGACGATTTCCAGGATCTGAACGGTCAGGTGCCCTGGCTGGGCGACATCCCGGTCCTGGGCGCCCTGTTCCGCAGTGCCGAATACACCCGTGAACAGAGCGAACTGGTGATCATCATCACCCCGCACCTGGTCACCCCGACCCGCGGCGAGGCCCTGGCGCTTCCGACCGACCGGGTCCGCCCGCCGACCGAAAGCCAGCTGTTCCTGTTTGGCCAGACCGCCGCACCGAACCGCCCGACCACGGGCGCGGCCGGTGAGGTCGCCCAGCAGGACTTCGGTGGTTCCTACGGCTACGTGATGGAGGACTGAGACATGGCACGCACCCGTATCAAAACCCTCCTCGCCGCAACCTCGGTGATCGCCCTCTTGGCCGGTTGCGGGGACGTTGGCCCGCTGAATTCCTGGACCCAGGAGGCTGGCGCCTTCCTGGATGAGGGATATTTCGGCGACGCCACGCTGAACAACACCGGGCTGCAATCCGGCGACCGCAGCTTCCTGATCGCAATGGGCGAACGCTTCTCGCGCGAAACCCGCGACACGGTTAACTTCGCTTTCAATAGCGCGGTTCTGGACGCCGAGGCGCAGACCATCCTGCGTCAACAGGCCCATTGGATCCGCCAGTTCCCCGAGGTGAAGTTCCGCGTCTACGGCCACACCGACCTGGTTGGCTCGAACGCCTATAACAAGCGACTTGGCCTGCGCCGCGCTCGCGCTGTGGTGAACTACCTGGTGTCCCATGGCATCGACCGCCGTCGTCTTGAAGCCGTGGTCAGCCATGGTGAAACCCAGCCGCTGATCGCCACCCAGGACCGCGAACGCCGCAACCGCCGCACAGTGACCGAGGTCTTCGCCCTGAACGCAAACAACGGAACCGTGCTGAACGGCAAATATGCCCAGGCGGTCTACCGTGAGTATGTGGAAAGCGCGACCGAACCGAACCTGCCCGCCGTGCGTGGTCCGGAGATCATCAACACGACCGAGACCTGGTAAACTCAGGCCCGATCCTGCCCGAATTGGGGGTCGAAGCAGCGCTTCGGCCCCCTTTTTCATGCAATTTTAAGCGTTTTCTTTCCGGAAACAGCGCCTCTATCCGGCCCGGACCGTCTCAAAAGAACGCATAATTACGATTTTTTAGCCCCAATCTTGCCAAACTTGACTGTCAATTCTTGCAGGCATTGGGAGCAGTCCGCGTGTGTATCGAGTCGCGCGGGGCCCGCACAGTGACCGGCAAGAGCAATCCGGCACGTCGTTCGGGTCGAAATGAGAAGGAACGAGGCAATGAGTGGCAGTGTGGCACTGCAACCGGAACCCGCACCGATCGTGGCCTGCACGATCTCTCGGGACGTGCAGAATTTCGATCTGTTGATTGAGGATATGGAAGCCGAACTGGGCGAGACCTGGGGCGATCTGGCGTTGGAAGACGCGATCACCTTCTTCGGCCAGCCGGACGCGGATGCATTGGAATTCGTGGCCATCGCGATGGACGATGAGGACGAGGGGAATTTGGCCCTGGTCGCCGACATCATCAAACATGCGACGGACAAGAGCATCAAGGTGATCGTCATCGCCGAAGAGGTTAGCCCGATCGCGCTGCACCAGCTGTTGAAGATGGGGGCCGAGGAATTCGTGCCCTACCCCCTGCCGGAAGGTGCGCTGCATGACGCCATCGAACGGCTGCGTGCGCCAGAGCCGGAGCCCACCCAACCCGAAGTGCCCGAGGGCATGGAAACCACGTTGAAGGCCACCGGCGACCGGGAAGGCGTGGTGCTGCCCGTGCACGGCATGGCCGGCGGCACCGGCTCGACCACGCTCGCCGTGAACCTGGCCTGGGAACTGGCCACCATCGAAAAGGACAACCCGCCGCGGGTCTGCCTGTTGGATCTGGACCTGCAATTCGGCTCAATCTCGACCTTCCTGGATCTGCCCCGCCGCGAGGCCGTGTACGAGATGCTCTCGGACACCGAGATGCTGGATCATGAAAGCTTCATGCAGGCGATGCTGACCTTCAACGACCGCATGCAGGTGCTGACCGCACCCGCAGACATGCTGCCGCTGGACCTGGTCAGCGCCGATGACATCGACCGGGTGATCAACTTCGCGCGCACCAACTTCGACTATGTCGTGATCGACATGCCCTCGACCGTGGTGCAGTGGACCGAAACCGTTCTCCAGCACGCCCATGTCTATTTCGCGACACTGGAGTTGGACATGCGATCCGCGCAGAACACCCTGCGCATGATCCGCGCGTTGAAGAGCGAGGAACTGCCGTTCTCAAAACTGCGCTACGTGCTCAATCGCGCGCCGAAGTTCACCGACCTGACCGGCAAGGCCCGGGTGAAGCGTCTGGCCGAAAGCCTGGACATCACCATCGAGCTGCAGCTGCCCGACGGCGGCAAGCCGATCGTGCAGGCAGGTGACCACGGTGTGCCGCTGGCCGAAACCGCCACCAAGAACCCGCTGCGCAAGGAAATCCAAAAGCTCGCCGCCTCGGTGCACGAGCTGAACAAATCCGCCGCTATCGCGGCCCAATGAACCGCCGCTGACACGGCCCTGTAGATCGGAGGCAAGCCCTTGTTCTCACGTTACAAAAAGCCCGGAGCCCAGAAACCCGCCCAGGCGGGCACGCCCAACCTGCAAGCGGTCGAAGGCGGTAAGCCCGCAGCGGCCCCCAAGCCACAACCGACCCCGAAGGCCGTGCGCAAATCCGGCACCGAACGTGTCGCCGCGCGCGTCACGCCCCAGGACAAGGAACGCAAGCGCAAGGAGCGGCTGAGTGACATCAAGGTCGAGCTGCACAAGGAGCTGCTGGACAACCTCAACCTGGCCGCGCTGGAAAGCGCCACTGAAAAGGACTTGCGCGCCGAGATCACCGCGATCTCGAACGAGGCGCTGGAAAGCATGGGTGTGGTTCTGAACCGCGAGGAACGCCAGACCCTGAACAGCGAGCTTTACGACGAGGTCACAGGCCTTGGTCCGTTGGAACCGCTGCTGAAAGACGACAGCGTCAACGATATTCTGGTGAACGGCCCGCAGCAGGTCTTCGTCGAACGCGCGGGCAAGCTGCAACTGACCGACACGACCTTCAAAGACGAACGCCACCTCTTGCGCATCATCGACAAGATCGTGTCGGCCGTGGGTCGCCGTGTCGATGAATCCAACCCCCATGTGGACGCCCGCCTGGCCGATGGCTCGCGTTTCAACGCCATGGTGCCGCCGATTGCCGTGGATGGCTCGCTTGTTTCCATTCGTAAGTTCAAGAAGGACAAGCTGGGCGTTGATGACCTGGTGAGCTTCGGCGCCTTTACCGAGGAAATGGCCGCCTATCTACAGGCCGCCGTCGCCACGCGCCTGAATGTCATCGTCTCGGGCGGTACCGGTTCCGGTAAGACCACCACGCTGAACGCCCTGTCCTCCTTCATCGACGACAGCGAACGCATCCTGACGATCGAGGACACTGCGGAACTTCAGCTGCAACAGACCCACGTGGGCCGGATGGAAAGCCGCCCAGCGAACGTCGAGGGCAAGGGCGCCGTGTCGCAGCGCGACTGTCTGAAGAACGCCCTGCGTATGCGCCCTGACCGCATCATCGTCGGTGAGACGCGCGGCGAGGAAGTCATCGACATGCTGCAGGCCATGAACACCGGCCACGACGGGTCGATGACGACGATCCACGCGAACTCTGCCCGCGATGCGGTTTCGCGTCTGGAAAACATGGTCGCCATGGCCGGGATCGAGATGCCGCTGAAAGCGGTGCGCAACCAGATCTCGTCCGCTGTGAACCTGTTCGTGCAGGCCAGCCGCCTGCAGGACGGCAGCCGCCGCATGACCTCGATCACCGAGATCACCGGCATGGAAGGCGAGGTCATTTCGATGCAGGAGGTGTTCCGCTACGAACGCCTGGGCCTGCAACCCGATGGCAAGATCATCGGGCGCTTTACCGCGACCGGCGTGCGGTCGCATTTCTCGGACCGGTTCCGTCAGTGGGGCTATGACCTGCCCCATTCGATCTTCGAACCTGTCGCAGCGGAGTAACAGACATGGTCATTTCCGCAGAACCGCTCATCTATGGCCTGATCTTCGTGGCCGTGCTCGTCCTGGTGAACGCCGTCTACCTGATGGTGTTCGGCAAGTCGATCAGCCTGAACAGCCGTGTGAATCGCCGCCTCGACATGCTCGAAAAAGGTGCGGGCCGCGAACAGGTGCTGGAGCAGCTGCGCAAGGAAATGTCGCAGCACATGAACGCGAAGGGCATTCCGCTCTATTCGCTGCTGGCGCTGAAGGCACAGAAGGCCAATATCGCCTTTTCGCCCAACCAGCTGATCATGGTCATGGTCGGGCTGATGGGGGTCGCCTATGTCGGCCTGACCGTCGGGACCGAGGCCGGCCTGCCCGTGCGCATCGCCGTGTCGATCGCGATGGGTGTGGGCGCCGTCTATGTCTGGATCAACAACACCGCCAAGAAACGCCTGTCGATGATCGAGGAACAGCTGCCGGATGCGGTGGAGCTGATGGTGCGCAGCTTGCGCGTCGGCCACCCGTTCAGCTCGGCGATCCAGATCGTCGCGAAGGAGGTGCCCGACCCGCTGGGATCCGAGATGGGCGTGATCGCGGATGAAAGCGCTTATGGGCGCGATGTGGGCGAGGCGCTGAAATCGCTGGCCGAACGCATGGATATGCAGGATCTGCGCTTCCTCGCCGTGGCTGTGACGATCCAGCAGACCTCCGGCGGCAACCTGGCCGAGATCCTTGATGGTCTGGCCAAGGTGATCCGGGCGCGTTTCAAGCTGTTTCGCCGCGTGAAAGCCATCACTGCCGAGGCCAAATGGTCCGGCACCTTCCTGTCGGGCTTCCCGCTAGTGGCTTTGGTGATGATCAACGTGATCCAGCCGAACTATTACGACGACGTGAAGGAAACCGCCGTCTTCATCCCCGCCTGCCTGGTTGTGGCCGGCTTCCTGGTGGCAAACGTCTTCGTGATGCGCGCGCTTGTGAACATCAAGGTCTGAGGAGGCTTACCGATGCTTGAACAGATCAACACCATGCTGACGGACATGATGGGCCCGCTGGGGCCGGTCCTGGCTGTGGGTATCCTGGGCCTGTTCCTGGTGCTGGGCGCCCTGCCCATTCTGATGAACAAGGAAGAAGACCCGCTCGACAAACTCAAAAAGTCGAACGAGCGCCCGGCGGCCGACCCGAAGATGGCCCTGCGTTCGGCGCAAGGACATGACAAGCTTGAGAAATTCTCGGGCTTCCTGGAACCCCAGGACGAAGAGGAATACTCGGCCATGCGCCTCAAGCTCCTGCAGGCGGGATATCCCGGCAAGGACGCGGTGCGCACGTTCCACTTCGCGCAGTTCGCGCTTGGGTTGGGCTTCCTCGTGCTGGGCATCGGCTATGTCTTCCTGCAAAAGAACACCGGTGCAGAGGTCTCGACCCAAAAGATGATCCTGTCGGTACTGATCCCCGGCGGCGCGGGTTATTACCTGCCCAAATACTGGGTGACCCGTCGTGTCGAGGAACGCAAGGAACAGATCACCAACGGTTTCCCCGACGCACTGGACATGATGCTGGTCTGCGTCGAGGCCGGTCAGTCGCTCGACCAATCCATCATCCGCGTGGCACGCGAAATCCGCGCGGGCTACCCGGCGCTGGCCGACGAGTTCGAGATCGTCGCGCATGAGATGAAGGCCGGTAAGGATCGTATCCAGGTGCTGCGCGACATGGCCGAACGGGCCGGCGTGCCGGACGTGGCCAGCTTTGTCACCGTGCTGATCCAATCGACCAGCTTCGGTACCTCAATCGCCGAAGCGCTGCGGGTCTACGCCGGCGAAATGCGCGACAAACGCGTCATGCGCGCCGAAGAGAAGGCAAACACCTTGCCCACCAAGATGACTCTTGCCACTATGATGCTGACCGTGCCGCCGCTGTTGATCATTCTGATCGGCCCGTCGGTCTTCGAGATTTACCAGACGTTGCAGAACGCCAATTTCTAAAGAGGTGTCAACATCATACGGGTGGGACTAACATGCACGCTGGCACTGCTGGCGGGATGTGCGAATACGGGGTTGCCGAATGACGGCAGCCCCTTTGCGCCTTCTGGCGTACCGCGCGGCGAGGAAAGCGTCGATGGGCTGATCGTCGGCCACCGCCTGATGGCGGCGGGCGAATATGAACTGGCGCTGAAAAGCTACCTGCGCTCGGCTGCGGACCATAGCACCACCGTCGATGTGCTGTCTGCCGTGGGCTCGGCGAACCTGATGCTGGGCCGCCTGGGTCAGGCGGAAAAGATGTTGCGCCGCGCGGTTGAGAAGGACGACAGCTTTGCGCCTGCCTGGAACAACCTCGGCGTCGTGCTGATGGAACAGGGCGAAGAGGCCGAGGCCGCGCGCGTGTTCCGCATCGCCTTCGGGCTCGATAGTGGCCAATCTGCCGAAATTCGCGAGAATTTGCGCCACGCGCTCGCCAAAGTGGAAAATCCGGGCTATGCTCCGGCTACAAACGAAAATTTCGCACTGGTGCGCCGGGGGGCCGGGGACTACCTCCTTCTGTCGACGCCATAAGCGGGTTCGAGCAGTAAGAGGACGCAAAATGCGCCATCCCATTCTTGTAACGCTCTGCCTTGGCGGAGCGGTGGCCCTGTCGGGCTGCCAGCGCCCCGGCAGCGATGCCGAGGTCACCCGTGCGATCGCCGATGTGAATGTGATCGACGAGGCCAATCTGAACGACATCATGTTGACCGTGGGCGACCCGGATGAGGCCGTGGCCTATTTCCGCCGTGCCTCCAAGTCGCAGCCTGATCGGATCGACCTGAAACGTGGATTGGGCAAGGCGCTGGTCCGCGCCCGCAAGGCGCCCGAAGCGGCCCGGGTCTTTGCCGAGATCCTCGACAGCGACGAGGCGACCGACGAGGATCGCGTCGACCTGGCCGACGCCCATATCCGCGCTGGCGACTGGGCCAAGGCGGAACGGGTGCTGGATACGATCCCGCCCACCTTCGAGACCTACAAGCGCTACCGCCTTGAAGCCATGGTCGCCGACAGCAACGAGGAATGGGACCGCGCCGACAGTTTCTATGAAACTGCCGTCAGCCTGACCACCAAACCCTCGGGCGTGTTGAACAACTGGGGTTATTCCAAGCTGACCCGTGGCGATTTCGCGGGCGCCGAACGGCTGTTCACCGAGGCGCTGACCTATGACGACAAGCTCTTCACCGCCAAGAACAACCTGGTCCTGGCACGCGGCGCGCAGCGCAAATACGATCTGCCCATCATCGCGATGACCCAGACCGAGCGCGCGCAGCTTCTGCACACGCTGGCCCTGTCGGCGATCAAACAGGGCGACGTGCAGACCGGCAGTGCACTGCTGAAAGAAGCCATCGACACCCATCCGCAGCATTTCGAAGCCGCCGTGCGCGCCCTGCGTGCGTTGGAAGGCGGCGTGAGCGCGGGCTGAGCGATGATCACCGTACAGATGGCCTCGACGGGCTGGTGGTTCCTGCCCGTCGTATTGCCGATCGCGATCTGGGCCGCTTGGAGCGATCTGGCGCGTATGAAGATCCCGAACCTGGCCGTCCTGGCCCTGCTGATCACCACGATCCCACTGGGCTTCCTGGCCATGCCCGCAATGGACTGGCTGTTTCGCCTGATCAACGCGCCGGTGATCCTGGCCATCTGCTATGTGTTCTTCGCCGCCGGTGCGATGGGCGCGGGTGACGCGAAATACGCCGCAGCGGCGGCTCCTCTGTTCGACCGTCAGGATCTACCGCTGATCATCATCCTGACCACGGCCACCCTGCTGGCGGGTTTTACCCTGCACCGGGCCGTGCTTCACACCCCCGCCCTGCGCGCCCGCATGCCCGATTGGCACAGTTGGGAGCGCAAGGACTTCCCGATGGGGTTGGTGATCTCAGGCATCATCCTGTTTTATCTTTTGATCGTGGTGATCTACGGCCGGTAACCCCGGCCGTTTTCACTTGCGATAGAGGATGTAGAGATCGGTGCGATCAATCTCGGTCAACTGCGCGCCCGCCGCCTCGATCTCGGTCAGCATCAGCTTGCGCATGCGCGACGCAATCGGGCAAAGCGGCACCAGCACCAGATCGGCATTCTCGAACCCGCTGAGCCCGCCGTAATACCAGGGCGCGCCGCCTACCAGCGGCTCCCCTGCCCCGTTCAGCCAGGTCACGTTCAACACGTCGGTGGTAAAGATCTGCTGATCCCGCGCCAAGCCGCTCTCGCGCAGCTGGTCCGAGATCGTCGCCACCCACTGGCTCATGCCCAGGCCCAACGTGCAGAGCGGCAGCGCCTCGCCATTCACCGACACGGCCTCGACCCGCTCCGGCGCGCCAGGCACGCCTAGGGGCACCGAGGCACCCACATCCAGGTTGCGCAACTTGGCAACCTGCAGGTCCTCATGCGCCTCCCCCCCCGGCAGCATCGGCATGTAAGCCGCGCGGTCCGTATTCAGATGGCGAAACGCGCTCCAGCCCATATTGATGAAACTGGGCGCGGCCAGGACGATGGCCGCCATGCCAAGGTATCCAATCCCGGCAGTCACATTCCATCCCAGCACATTATGTAACTCCCGCGGCGGCACCAGGGCAAACAGCAGAAAGCCCAGCAACATCAGCCATTGCGGATCATTTTCGGCATTCTGCCAGGTGACATAGAGGAACCCGGGCGCCAGCAGCAGCAAAAGCAGCCCCTCCGCAGGACGTTCCCCTTGGCGCAGCAGAACCACCGCAAAGATCAGCACCAGCGTGCCCGCCATATGCGAGGGTGCGCTGATCACCTGGCCCAGGCTCATGCCTGGCTGCGGGCGCACCGGGCTGGCCGAAACCTGCTGCAGATCTCCGATCCAGGCCATCCAGAACTCGATGCTCATCAGCCCGGTGACGGCCAGCGCTACAACCAGCCCCGCCGCAACCGCAACGCCAAGGCTGCGCAGCGCGCCACGGGCCAACAGGGCCGCAAGCACGGGCAGTGCGAAAGCGGCAAAGAAAGTCACCTTGGTCAGCGCCATCAGCGACAGGCCCAGCCCGATCACCAGACCATCCGCCACCGGATGGTCATTCCCCCGGTTTGGCAACAGCGCCGTGGCCAACACCAGGAAGGCCGCCGCCCAGGCCCAGCGATTGTAATGCATCGACATGCTGACACTGGGCTCCGTCGTGCCATGCACCAACCCCAGGAACAGCACCAGGACAACGGCCCCGAAACCCGCGGCCCAGCCCCCGGAAAACCGGCTGGAGGCGACCCACCAGACCGCTGGAAACGCCAGGGCCGCAACCAGCACCTGACCCAGGATCATCGCCTGTCCCACGCCGAAACCTGCTTTCAGGAACAACAGGATGGGAGCAAAGGCACCAATACCGATCGGGGTGACGAAATCCAGATGTGGCCGCTCACCGCTCGCCATGCGCATCAGCACATCGACCATATGGAACGTGTCGCCTTCGTGCTTGCCCACGAACAGTGCTCCGGGCGCAACCGACGCCCCCGCCAGCAGGATAAACAGCGCGCACAGCCCCCCCGCCAGGATCACCGCATTCGGTCGTTCCATTGCCAGCCCTCGCACCCTGTCCCGTTAACCGTCTGGCAACACTATCGGCGCAGACTAAGCCTCGGAAAAGCCCTGCCAGCGGTTTTTGTTGTCCAGATGGCCCATGAAGGGTAGAATCACGGAAAAAATCAGGCATCAAAAAGAGCAGATCAGATGAATATGCAGACGGCCGCCGTGCCCGCGCCTCCCCCCGCGCGCAACCTGTCCGATACCGGGCTCAGCATCGTGATGATGCGCGACATCCTGCTGAAGACGATGTTTCGCATGAACTTGGACCTCGTGTCCGAATTGGAAAGGGTGCTCTGCCTGCCCAGCCGGGTGGTGCAGGAACTCATCGATATGAGCCGCGATCAGGGGCTGATCGAGGCGATGGGCACGCTGCACGCTGGCGCCACCTCGAACGAAATGGGCTACCAGCTGACCGATACCGGCAAGGCCCGCGCGCTGGACGCGCTGTCGCAGTCGGAATATTACGGCGCAATGCCGATCCCGATGGAGGAATACGGCAAACAGGTCAAACGCCAGTCGATCCGCAACATCACCATGACCCGCGGTCAGCTGACCGGCGCCATGGGTCACCTGGTCCTGCCCGATGACCTCCTGGATCACCTCGGGCCTGCGGTGGGCTCGGGCCGCTCGATCCTGATGTATGGCCCGCCGGGCAACGGGAAATCCTCGATTTCAAACGGTATTCGCGACGCGCTCGGCGACAAGATCTACGTGCCCCGCGCCATCGAGTACTCTGGCCAGGTGATTACGGTCTATGACCCGATCGTGCACAGCTCGGCCGAGGAACAGGTGGACGACGGCAACTCCCTGCGCCGCAGCTCGATGAAATACGACCGCCGCTATGTGCTTTGCGAGCGGCCTACTGTGATCACCGGGGGCGAGCTGTCACTGGACATGCTCGACCTTGTCTACAATGCCACCTCACGCACCTACCAGGCACCCCTGCAGCTGAAATCCACCGGCGGCGTCTTCATCGTCGACGACCTTGGCCGCCAGGCCGAACCGCCCCAGGCGCTGATCAACCGCTGGATCGTGCCCCTGGAAGAAAGCAAGGACATCCTGGCGCTTCAGTCCGGCGAAAAATTCGAGGTGCCCTTCGACACGCTGGTCATCTTCTCGACCAACTTCCACCCGAACGAGATCTTCGATAAGGCGGCGCTGCGCCGGATCTTCTTCAAGATCAAGATCGACGGGCCGACCCAGGAAGATTACCTGAAGATCTTCGCCATGGTCGCGCGCAAGAGGAAGATGCCGCTGGACGAGGCCGCTCTGGTGCATCTTCTCAAGAAGAAATACCCGACCATCGACAATATCTATGCGAACTACCAGCCGATCTTCCTGATCGACCAGATGATCGCCATTTGCGAGTTCGAGGGCATTCCGCGCCAGATGAGCCCCGAGCTGATCGACCGCGCCTGGGCCAATATGTTTGTGCGCGAAGAGCATATCGAACACTGACAAAACGAGGCGGCGCCCACGCGCACCGAGGCGCCGCCTCACCTGTTCACCCGCTAAATCTCAGCGCGTGAACAAGGTTTGGATCATCTGCATCTGTACGCCGCGGTCCCCTTCTGCCAGGTCGCGAATGCTCTGGCCCGCTTCGGCCTCAAAGCCTGCCTCCTTCAACGCGGTCAGCCCAGCGTCCAGCTCCTGGCCGGACAGGGCGATGACCGTCTCCATGTCGGCCTGTTCCACAGCCTGAACGACGGCCATCATCGGGTTGCCGCCCTCTGGCCCCAAGGGCAGAAAAGTCATCACCAGCAGCGCTGTGCCGACGCCCATGATCCCCATCGCCAGCGGACGTTTCAGATAAGTGGTAAAGGGGCGCCAGTTCAGCGCCAGATGCGCGCCGACACCCAGCAGCATGGCCCAGCCGGCCCATTCATGCACCACCTTGCCCAGCGTGGTTTCCAGGTGAAAGAACATCAGCGTGCCGGTCACTCCCATGATCAGGAAACTGGCGATGGTCAGGGGCGTGGCCCATCTGCGCAGGGATTTCATTGTCATCTCCATCACTCTTTCCAGATGAACGGATATCCACACCGGTTCCGTCGCCCGCTCGTGCGTTTTTTTTC
Organism: Aliiroseovarius sp.; assembly: GCF_965228805.1. Classification (NCBI taxonomy): domain Bacteria; kingdom Pseudomonadati; phylum Pseudomonadota; class Alphaproteobacteria; order Rhodobacterales; family Paracoccaceae; genus Aliiroseovarius; species Aliiroseovarius sp. Next base: position 3,867,347 of record NZ_CBDDIE010000003.1, read on the forward strand.
GCCCCGCGCTACAGTCCCCGCATGAGCGCCCTGCCAACCCGATTTTCCGACTGGTTCGCTGCCCGTGGCTGGCAGCCGCATCCGCATCAAATCACGATGCTGGAGCGCGCTGCCGACCCTGCCCTGATGCTGATTGCACCCACAGGCGGCGGCAAGACGCTTGCAGGTTTCCTGCCTTCGCTGGTCGAGTTGGCCGATAATCCGGTCCAGGGGTTGCACACTTTATACATTTCGCCGCTCAAGGCCCTGGCCGCCGACATGCGTCGCAATCTGACGCGCCCGATCGAGGATATGGGCCTGCCGGTGCGGGTCGAGGACCGGTCCGGCGACACCTCGCAAACCCGCAAGAAGGCCCAGCGCGCCGATCCGCCGCATATCCTGCTGACCACGCCGGAAAGCCTCGCGCTGCTTCTGTCCTACGAAGATGCCCCGCACATTTTTGCCGGGCTGAAACGGGTGGTGGTGGACGAGCTGCATGCGCTGGCGGAGAGTAAACGCGGCGATCAGCTGATGCTCTGCCTCACCCGGCTGGCCGCGCTGCGCCCAGACCTTCGCCGCGTCGGCCTGTCCGCCACGGTCGAGGACCCGCCCGCCCTGGCAAACTATTTCGCGCCTCACCCCGCACCTTGCGACATCCTCACCGCCGATCCCGGCCCGGATCCGGACATCGCCATGCTGCGTACCGAAGCCCCGCCACCCTGGTCCGGTGGCGGCGGCAAATACGCGATGGCCGAGGTGCTGGAACAGGTGCGGCAGCACAAGACCACGCTGATCTTTCACAACACCCGCGCCCAGGCCGAGATCTTCTTTCACCACCTATGGCTGGAAAACACCGACAATCTGCCCATCGGGATCCACCATGGCTCCCTGTCCCGCAACGCCCGCGAGAAAGTCGAGGCGGCGATGGTCGCGGGTCAGCTGCGCGCCATCGTCTGCACCGGATCGCTGGACCTGGGGCTCGACTGGGGCGATGTGGACCTTGTGATCCAGGTGGGCACGCCCAAGAACGTCAAGCGTCTGGTGCAACGGATCGGGCGAGCGAACCACCGCTACAACGCCCCCTCCAAGGCCTTGTTATTGCCTGCAAATCGCTGGGAAGTCATCGAATGTCAGGCCGCGATCGAGGCCGCCCTGGCGCATGACCTGGACGGCGACCCGCGCGGCCCCGGCCCGCGCGACGTGTTGTGCCAGCACATCATGATCACCGCCTGCGCCGCACCCTTCGACGCAGCTCAGCTGTTCCAGGAAATACGCAGCGCTGGCGCCTACGCTGGGCTGACCCGCGCGGAGTTCGACGACTGTCTCGATTTCGTGGCCACCGGCGGCTATGCGCTGAAAGCCTATGCTCAATGGAAGCGACTGCAACAACGCCCCGACGGGCTCTGGCAGCTGCGCGACCCGCGCCACGCCCAACAGGTGCGCATGAACATCGGCACGATCCAGGACACCGACACGCTGAAGGTTCGCATGAAGGGCCGCGGGGGAAAGCCGCTTGGCGAGGTCGAGGAAGGTTTCGCCGCCTCGCTCGTGCCCGGCGACACATTCCTGATCGGCGGCCAGATCGTGCGGTTCGAAACCCTGCGCGAGATGGAGGTTCAGGTCAGCCGCGACCGCGGCCGAAAACCCAAGGTCGCGGTGTTCATGGGGACAAAATTCTCGACCTCAACGCAGCTCTCCGCACGTATTCTCGAGCTGCTGCACGGCGACACCTCCGCCCTACCCGACCACACAAGAGACTGGATTTCCTTGCAGAAATCCAGCTCGCAACTGCCCCGCCCCGGCCGCATCCTGGTCGAAAGCTTCGAATATGAAGGCCGGGCACACAGCTGCGTTTACGGCTTTGTCGGCAAGAATGCGATGCAGACCCTGGGGTTGCTGCTAACCCGAAGGATGGAGGAGGCCGGACTTGGCCCCCTGGGCTTCGTCGCTACCGACTACGCCACGCTGATCTGGTCGATCGAGCCAATGGGCGACCCCGCCTCCCTGCTGGAGCCGGAGGGGCTACGCGACGGGCTCGACGGATGGCTTGCCGAAAACGCGCTGATGAAACGCGGTTTTCGCGCCACCGCCACCATCGCCGGGCTGATCACCCGCAACCTGCCGGGCAAGCGAAAGACCGGGCGCCAGGCGACCTTCAGCTCGGACATCCTTTACGACACGCTGCGCAAGTACGACCCGGACCACCTGATGCTGCGTATCACCCGTGACGAGGCGATGCGCGGGCTGATCGGCTTTGCCCGGATCGAGGAGATGCTGGAACGCACCCGCGCGCGCGTCGATCACGTGGTGCTGGACCGCGTGCCGCCCTTCGCCGCGCCCCTGTTCCTGGAGGTCGGCAAGGTTCCAGTCGAGGGCGCCGGGGCCGAAGCGCTTCTGGCCGCCGAGGCCGAAAGCCTGATGCAGGCCGCGGGTTTGGCTTGATTTTCTCGTTCGGGCGCGGCAGGCACACATCATGAACGGGCGCTCTTTCATCTTTGCCGGCACCGAATTGACCCTGCTGGGCTCCGGCGCGCTGTTGTGGGGCGAGGCCCGGTTGCTCTGCGTCTCGGACCTGCATCTGGGCAAATCCGAACGCATGGCGCGGCGCGGCGGCGACATGCTGCCCCCCTATGAGACCCGCGACACGTTGGCCCGGCTGGAGGCCGACATCGAGGCCACCGGCGCGCGCAGCGTGGTCTGCCTGGGTGACAGTTTCGACGACCTGGATGCCGCGCGGGGCCTGCCCGAAGACGAGGCGCTATGGCTCGCCCGCCTCATGGCCGGACGGCGTTGGGTCTGGATCGAAGGCAACCACGATCCCGGCCCGGTCGAATTCGGCGGCACCCACCTGGCCGAGCTGCACAGCCCGCCGCTTTCTTTCCGCCACATCGCCCGGCCCGGCGCGGCAGGCGAGATTTCGGGACATTACCACCCCAAGGCGCGGGTGCGCCTGCGCGGTCGGTCGGTCACCCGTGCCTGCGCGCTGGTCGACAGCGACCGGGTGATCCTGCCCGCTTACGGCACCTATACCGGTGGGCTGCGCTCAGATGACGCGGCGCTGACCCGGCTGATGCGCTCTGACGCGCGCGCCATACTGACCGGCACCACCCCGCATGTGATCCCGATGCCGCGCTGAATCGACAAAAGAAACGGGACGTCACGCTTTGTCCCCACCCAGCCCCCTGCTACCGCTTGGGAAAAGGAGGCGCCCATGACCCTGGACCCGGCAATCGACACCCGCGTGCGCGCAAGTTTCGCCAAGCAGAGCATGATGGAGACCCTGGGCGCCAAGGTCATTGCGCTCGGCGAAGGGCGGTGCACCATCCGTTCGTCAATCCCGCCGGGCGCACGTCAGCAGCAGGGGTTCGGCCATGCCGGGCTGACCTTTTCGGTCGGCGACAGCGCGGCGGGTTATGCGGCACTGACCTGCATGGGGCTCGACAGCGAGGTCGTGACCTCCGAGATCAAGATCAACCTTCTGGCCCCGGCCGTTGGCGAGTACCTTCTGGCCGAGGGGCGGGTGATCCGCCCCGGCCGCCGCCTAATCACCGTGCAATCCGAGGTCTGGGCGGTGACCGGCGAGACCCGCAAGCAGATCGCCGTGCTGCTGGGCACGATGGTGCCGGTTCCCCTGACGACACCTGGTTGACTGCCGTGACGTGAGGCTTGGGTTTCACCCCGCAACCCGTTTTACTCGATGCAAACAAGGAGGCCCCGATGAGCGACCGCGTGACCATTTCTGAGACCGGCCAGGTGGCCACTGTGACCCTGTCACGCCCGGACAAGCGCAACGCGCTGGACCTGCCAATGATCGAAGGCATCGTCGCGGCGGCGGAAAACCTGAAGGACCGACGCGATATTCGCGCCGTGGTTCTGACCGGCGCGGGCGAAGCCTTCTGTGCCGGGCTCGATGTGGCCGCCATGCCGGTGCTGGCCAAGGTGGCGGGCGAGGCCGGATTTCAGACCCGCACCCATGGCGCCTCGAACCTGTTTCAGGCCACTGCGATGGCTTGGGCCGAGCTGCCGCAACCGGTGATTGCAGCCGTTCACGGCTACGCATTCGGGGGCGGGTTCCAGATCATGCTGGGCGCCGACATACGGGTGGCCGCCCCACAGACACGTTTCTCGATCATGGAGGGGCGCTGGGGCCTGGTGCCCGACATGGGCGGCATGGTGCTGATGCGCCGCCTGGCACGCGGGGATGTCATTCGCCGCCTGACATACACGGCGGAGCAATTCGCGGCGGACGACGCCCAGGCCTGGGGCTTTGTGACCGAGCTGGCCGAAGACCCCCTGCTGCGCGCCCAGAGTCTGGCCACCGAGATCGCCGCGCGGTCCCCCGATGCTGTGCGGGCGGCAAAGGCTCTGATCACGGAAACCGAGCTCACCAGCATCGAGGGCACGCTAATCGCCGAAAGCGCAGCGCAGGAGGCCCTGGTCGGCCAGCCCAACCAGATGGAAGCCGTCATGGCCGGGATGCAGAAACGACCGCCGGTATTCCGCGATTGACGTCGTCTAGCACCGGTCGCTCTAGCAAAGCCGACCCCGAAGCAGATCAGCCCTGTACAGCCTTTGGGGGAACGGCAGGTTCGGATTGCGCGCGCACCCATTGCGCATCTGCCTCGACCTCGGCGCCACTGGCGTTGAACCGGGCCAGGGCGTGATCCAGCATATTCGCCTCGCTGCGAAGGGTGTGGCTGGAGGCCGTGACCTGTTCGAACATGGCCGCGTTGACCTGGGTGGTCCCGTCCAACTCGCTGATCACCGCATTGACCTCGGAAATGCCGATCGCCTGTTGATCAACCGCATCTGAAGCCTCGGCGGTCTGCTTCGAGATCGTGACGATTGCCTCGGTCACTTCGCTGACCGCCTGCATCGCCTCGGCCACCATCGCCACGCTCTTGTCCACCGCCTGGGTGCTGTCAGCGATGACCGTAGATATTTCACCCACCGCATCGGCAGAGCGCTGCGCCAGCGCGCGCACCTCGGACGCGACCACGGCGAAGCCACGCCCGCTTTCACCGGCTCGGGCCGCCTCGACCCCAGCATTAAGAGCCAACAGGTTGATCTGGAACGAAATATCCTCGATCACACCAACAATACGGTTGATGTTGCGGGTGGTCTGCGACGCCTCGTCCAGCGACGATACCGCGCGTTCCGCCACCACGGCACTGGCGCGTGCATTCTCTTCGGCCGAGGTGGCCGAACTGCTGGCGCTGGCGATGTTTTCCGACACGGATTGCACGGTCGCACTGATCTCTTCCAGGGCCGCAGCGGCTTCTTCCAGCCCTGCGGCACTCTTTTCCGTGCGCCGGGCCAGATCATCCGCCGAAGCCTGAATCTCGTCCGATTTCTGCGACACGGTCTGACCGCTTTTCGAGATCTCCTCAACCATGACCTCCAGGGTTTCCAGGGTCTGGTTCATGTTGCCCTGAAGTTCGGCAAAGACGCCTTCATACTCCCCGTCCATCCGGGTGCGCAGGTTGCCCCGCGCGAGGTCCTTGAGCACGTCACCTGCGCTTTCCAGGCTCTCTTCCACGCCCCCAAGAAGGCTGTTCACGGCCTCGACAAGAGCGTGAAGGTTGGGGTCGCTGACCCGTGTGTCGGCCCGGGCCGCAAAGTTTCCGCGAATGGCTTCGGACATGACCGTACTGATGCTGCTCTGCACCGCCTCGAACTCGGCAAGCTGTTTGCGTTCGGCTTCTGCGGTACGTGCAGCCTCTTCCCGCGCCTCGCGTTCGGCCGCGACATTGCGTTCCAGAAGCTCCTTCTCGCGCTGGTCAGCCTCGCGTTTCTCGGCCTCCATCCGGCGGGTGTCGAGGATGTTTTGACGGAAGGCCAGGGCTGATTTTGCAATCGCGCCGATCTCCGTGTCCTGCACCATGCGCTCCACGTCGATCTCCGTATCCCCCTCGGCCAGCTTATTGATTTCATGCGCAATCCTCTGCGCGGGTTTGGCGATCATGAACAACACCACCCGCGCACAGATCACAGAGGCAATGATCGACGAGACGATCACCCAGATCGCCGCCAGCAGGGTCAGGAGCCGGGTCATCGACAGCTTTTCCTCCAACTGGCCCCGCGCCTGGGCGGTTTCCTCGGATACCACGCGTTCCAGCATGCGCATCCCATCAAGCGCCGGACCGTCAGAGACCTTGACCACGCTGTCGATTTCTTCCGGCGAAGCGCCATTGCGCGCAAGCCCCTGCACCTTGCCCAGCCCGGCGTCGTAGGCGTCAATGACCCCGGCGATATCGGCCAGGGCGGTGCGTTCACGGGTGTCCAGCGGAAAGGTCTCATAGGCCGCCAGGGCGTCGCGCGCCGCTGCCATATCGGCCTGAACCTTGGCCACACGTGCCTCGTCCTGGCGTAGCACATAGTTCTTGAACTGGTGGATCATGCCACCATAGCCCAGGGCGCGACGCAGCTCGACCAGATGTACGCTTTTTGTGGCCGCCCCACCCAGATCATCGGCCTGCACCCGTTCGAACATCAAGTTGAGCGCCACCAACGCAGGGCCATCGTCGATCTTGACCTGTCCGTCCAGTTCCTTGGCCGTGACCCCCAACGCAACCAGCCCCTCGGCGCTTTCGAGTGCGGACAGGTAATTCGTGACCACGTCGCGGATTTCCGCAACGGCGGCGATCTCTTCGGCTGTGCCACCCATCGCTTCGAGATTGTCGAGCGCACCGAGCACGCCGCCAGCAGCCGATTCCACCTTTCGCACGCGCGTTGCATCCTGGCGCAACACGTAATTCTTGAACTGGTGGATCATGCCACCGTACCCCAATGCGGACACGACGGAATTCACCGCCCGTGCCCGCGTAGCGGAAGCGTGCTGGTAGCTGCGCCATGCTTCCTGGCTGCCTGACGCCAGGAAGAACAGATAGGTCGATGCCGCAGACAGGAAGACCCCAGTCCCGGCAATCAGAATGACGATGTATTTTGCAAGAGTACTGACCGAAAGCGCCCGCTTCATGTCTCTGTCCCCGATATTTCCTTCGGGTCCTGTCTACGTCAGAGAGATGAACGGGCGGTTAGCGGTGGTGCGACGAACCCCATGAAACAAAGGGGTTCGCCGCGACGTTTGGTCGCGATCAGGCGGTCAGGCCCTCGGGTTCTGCCAGCCCGTTGGCACGGCAGCAGGCGGTCAGGGTGTTGGCCAGCAGGCAGGCGATGGTCATCGGGCCCACGCCACCCGGAACGGGGGTGATGGCACCGGCCACGGCGGCGGCACTTTCGAAATGCACGTCGCCGACCAGTCGGGTCTTGCCTTCACCTTTCTCGGGCGCGTCGATGCGGTTGATGCCCACGTCGATCACGGTCGCGCCGGGCTTGACCCAGTCGCCGGTGATCATCTCGGGCCGCCCCACGGCGGCAACCAGGATGTCGGCCTGCTTGCAGACCTCTTCGATGTCCTTGGTGCGCGAGTGCGCGATGGTCACGGTGCAGCTGTCACGCAGCAAGAGGTTCGCCATCGGCTTGCCGACGATGTTCGAGCGGCCCACGACCACGGCGTTCAGACCCGACAGCGACCCGTGATGGTCACGCAGCATCATCAGGCAGCCCAGCGGGGTGCAGGGCACCATGGACTTCTGACCGGTGCCCAGAAGACCCACGTTCGAAATATGGAACCCGTCCACATCCTTGGCCGGATCAATCGAGTTGATCACCAGGTCTTCGTTCAGGTGGCCGGGCAGCGGCAGCTGGACCAGGATGCCATGCACCGCCGGGTCGTTGTTCAACTGGTCGATCAGCGCCAGCAGATCCTCTTCCGAGGTCTCGGCGTCCAGCTTGTGTTCGAACGAGTTCATGCCGACCTCGACGGTCTGCTTGCCCTTGGATCGGACATAGACCTGGCTGGCCGGATCTTCGCCCACCAGAACCACGGCCAGGCCCGGGGTGATGTCGTTTTCTTCCGTCAGCCGGGCCACATGGCCTGCGACTTTCTCACGGACACCGGCCGCGAAGGCCTTGCCGTCGATGATGGTGGCGCTCATGTCTGTCTCCTCACATTTCGTCCCGGGCGAAAATGTCCCGGTAGTGGTTCATCTGCATTTCCGTGGCCAGCACGGCGTTCTTCATCAAGGTGGCGACGGTCACCGGGCCGACGCCGCCAGGCACCGGGGTGATCCACCCCGCCACTTTCGAGCAGCTGTCGAAATCGGCGTCGCCCACGGTCTTGGGCCCGTCCGGGGTTTCGACACGGTTGATACCGATGTCGATCACCACGCCCCCGGGTTTCAGCATTTCGCCCGTCACCAGGCCGGGCTTACCCACCGCCACGAAAACCGCATCAGCGGCGCGGCTATGCATCGCGACCGAGCGGGTCATGTGGTGACACACGGTCACGGTGGCGCCCAGGCCCATCAGCAGGAAGGCGATGGGTTTGCCGACGATTTCCGAGTGACCGATAACGGTTACGTTCAGACCTTCGATATCCAGCGGCAGGGTCTTCAGGATTTCCACGGCAGCAACAGCGGTACAGGGGCCCAGTGCAAGGTCGTTGTAGACAATATTGCCGATCGAGGCCGGGTGCATGCCTTCTACATCTTTCAGCGGATGCACGAGTTTCTGCAGGGTCTTCACAGGAATATGGTCGGGCAGCGGGCGCTGGATGATGATGCCGTTCACGCGCGGGTCGGCGTTCAGACCCTGGATGATGCCGGTCAGCTGCTCCAGCGACGTCTCACCCGGATAATTACGGGCCTCAAACTCGACCCCGGCGCTTTCGGCGCTACGTTGCTGGTTGCGTACATAAAGCTCGGCCGCGGCGGTATCGCCAACACTGACCGAGACGAGTTTCGGCTGCCAACCCTTTTCGGCGAGGGCCGCTGCATCCGCCGCGACCTCCTCTTTCATCCGGGCCGCAATGGCCTTGCCGTCGATGATGGTCGCGCTCATCTGCATTTTTTCTTGTAGTTCCTTACACGGGCCTTACGCGGGCTTGGTATCAGGGCCGATGACGCGGGCTTCGCGGTCGATCGACCAGTCGATCAGCTGGCGCCAGAGGGTTTCCGTCAGGTCCGGGTCCAGCCCACAGGCGGCGCTTTCCGCGCGCACCTTGGTGACCACGTCCTCGACCCGGGTCGGGATGCGGGCCGGCCAGCCATTGGCCCGCTTCAACTCGATTGCCCGGTCGATATGGGCTGCGCGCAGACGCAACAGGCGGACCAATTCCCGGTCCAGAGCGTCAATATTGGCGCGCAGCGCCGTCATGTCGGAACAGATTGCGGGGTCGAGCATGTCAGCCTCCTTACGGGTGCCTTGCCCTACCCCGCATCCGATCCATGTGCAATGCCCCGGGGGGTCGCAGCCCCCGGGGTCAGCAGACCTTAGAACAGGCCTTCGACGTCGCCTTCCGCGTTCAGACCGATCGATAGGGCGGCGGGCTGACGGGGCAGGCCCGGCATGGTCATGATGTCGCCGCAGACGACAACGATGAAGCCGGCACCGGCCGACAGGCGAACTTCACGCACCGGGACCGAATGGCCGGTGGGCGCGCCGCGCAGGGTCGGGTCGGTCGAGAACGAGTACTGGGTCTTCGCCATGCAGACCGGCAGGTCGCCGTAACCGGCTTCTTCCCAGTCACGCAGCTGGTTGCGCACCTTGGCGTCGGCCAGAACCTCGTCAGCGCGGTAGATGCGCTTGGCGACGGTCTCGATCTTTTCGAACAGCGACATGTCGTCCGGGTAGATCGGCGCAAAGGCAGCTACGTCGGCGTCGGCAATCTCGGCCACGCGGGTGGCCAGGTCGGCAGAACCTTCGGAACCCAGTTCCCAGTGACGCGACACGATGGCTTCGGCACCGTGGCCGTCCACGTATTCCTTGACCGCAGCAACCTCGGCGTCGGTGTCGTTGACGAAGTGGTTGATGGCAACCACGACCGGCACGCCGAAGCTCTTCAGGTTCTCGATGTGACGGCCCAGGTTGTCGCAACCGGCGTTCACGGCTTCGACGTTCTCGGCGCCCAGATCGGCCTTGGCAACACCGCCGTTCATCTTCATCGCGCGCACGGTGGCAACCAGCACGACCACCGAGGGGGCCAGACCGGCCTTGCGGCACTTGATGTTCATGAACTTCTCGGCACCAAGGTCAGCACCGAAGCCGGCTTCGGTCACGACATAGTCGGCCAGTTTCAGAGCGGTCTTGGTCGCGATGACCGAGTTACAGCCATGCGCGATGTTGGCGAAGGGGCCGCCATGCACGAAAGCCGGGTTGTTTTCCAGGGTCTGCACCAGGTTCGGCTGCATGGCGTCCTTCAGCAGAACGGTCATGGCGCCATCGGCACCAATGTCGCGGCAGTAGATCGCTTTGCGTTCACGGGTGTAGGCCACGATGATGTCGCCAAGGCGCTTCTGCAGGTCTTCCAGGTCGTTGGCCAGGCACAGGATGGCCATGACTTCCGAGGCCACGGTGATGTCAAAGCCGGTCTGACGCGGGAAACCGTTGGACACGCCGCCCAAGCTCACAACGATGTCACGCAGGGCGCGGTCGTTCATGTCCACGACACGGCGCCAGGCCACGCGACGCTCGTCGATCTCCAGCTCGTTGCCCCAATAGATGTGGTTGTCGATCATTGCCGACAGCAGCGAGTGGGCCGAGGTGATGGCGTGGAAGTCACCGGTGAAGTGGAGGTTCATTTCCTCCATCGGCACGACCTGAGCGTAGCCACCGCCGGCGGCGCCACCCTTCATGCCGAAGTTCGGACCCAGCGAGGCTTCGCGAATACAGATCATCGCGTTCTTGCCGATGCGGTTCAGGCCGTCGCCCAGACCCACGGTGGTGGTGGTCTTGCCTTCGCCCGCCGGGGTCGGGTTGATCGCGGTCACCAGGATCAGCTTGCCGTCTTCACGGTCGCCAAGGCTCTTGATGAAGTCCTGACCAACCTTGGCCTTGTCGTGGCCATAGGGCAGCAGGTGCTCGGCGGGAATGCCCAGCTTGTCGCCGATCTCCTGGATCGGGCGCTTCTTTGCCTCGCGGGCGATTTCGATGTCGGATTTATAGCTCATCGCGGGATCCTGTTTGGAAAGTTGGGACCAGAAGTCTGACCTCGCGTATATCCGGCATGCGGATTTGGCATAGGTGGGAATCCGACATATCCCGCCCTGAATTCGTCGTGCGTGAGCTTTGACGGTTTCGGAAGGGAGACGTCAGGCGTTGTTCAGCGACAACGTAAACCCGCCGGTCGCCAGCGCCTGCCCGTTGACCTGCAGCACCACACCATGCGCCCCCGGATAGTGTTTACGAGTCGTGACCTCACGCAGCTTGTGCAGCTTGCTCAGGGTGATTTCCGCGCCGGGCTCCAGCGTGGCCTGGGTCCATTTGAACACTTTCGGCGAAGGTTTTCCGTTCGCCCGCATGAAGTTGACCGCATAGTCCACGACAAGGCTCTGCGTCGTTTTCGACCGGCTTCTCAGGGTTGCGCTCAGGGTCACATCCTCGCCCATGTGCGCCACCTCCGGGGTGACCGAAAACGACACGTCCAATTTCGGCGGACCGTAGCCGAAGGCGGCCAAAGCACCGGGGTGACCGGCCTTGATCAGGGTGCGGCAGGCGTGGCGCACCAGCCGGGTGCGGTCCTTTGACGCGTCGTCCAACCAGTCGACGGCGATCCCGGCCACCAGGTCCGGGTGATCCTTGGCGATGTCATTGAGGTTGTTCGCCACCGACCGGCGCACATATTCCGACGGATCGTCGCGCAGGCGCTCCAGCAGCGGCAGGATCGGCGCAGGGTCCGTGATCAGCCCCTTGAGCTGCATCCCCCAAGGCAGGCGCGGGCGGCAGCCCTCGCTGGCCAACCTGCGCAGGTGCGGGTTGGGGGCCTCGGCCCAGCGGTGCAGATGGATGAGCCCACGCTCAAGGTCCGCATCCAGAAAGGGGCGCACGTCAAACTCCGATGAAAACCGGCTGGTAAAGGCCGCCAGTGTCTCCATCGCCAGGTCGTATTCCCCTGCCCCGCGTTTCTGGATGACTTCACCCATTGGCAGCATGGCCCAGCCGCGAATGCCCTCTGAGGGCCCGGATTGTTCCCAACCCTCGGTTTCCGTCTCCGGGCCCAGAGCGGCCACCATCTGCACGCAGGCTGCAGCGAAGTCATCCGGCAAGCAGGCGTCCAGCGCAGCGGAGATATGGCGCGATCGGGCCTTCAGCTCCAACGCCTCCAACCCTTCACAGGCAAGCTTGGTGAACCGCGCCTCATCAAACGGTCCGGCACCGGCCAGGTGGCGCGCCATATCGGCCACCATCTCCGGGTTATAGGCGTTCTTGAACGGCTCCATCAGGCCATCCCGTCCGGCATCCAAGCGCGTTGGCCTGGGATATGCAGGCGCACCTCGTCCCCCACTTTGAGCACACCTTCACGTTCGACCCAGGCGGTCACGCCGCGCCGGTCCTTGGCGGCGGGTTTGAACAGCTTGCCCTTGCCGGGATGGCGCGCCTCGATGCCGGGGCCGGGCAGCACGCAGGGGCGGTTTTCCATGTCCACCGTCAGGGTCGCGCCGGTCGAGGCCTGCAGCCGCGAGCTGGGCGGGATATGGGTGAAATCCGGAATACCCTCCACCACCATGGTCGCGCCGACCAGAGCGGGGTCAAGCGACTCGATCCCCATTTCCGCTGCGATTTCAGCCAGTTCCTCGGCGCTGACAATCGCCAGCTGCCGCGTGTTGCGAATTTCCGTGCCGCGTTCGTATTGATCCATGACCCGCCCGCAACTGGGCCGGGTCAGGCCCGAATGGCTCTCCAACGCGGGCCCCGCAAAACTGACCCGCAACGCGTCCTCGCGCTGACTGGCCAGTTTGGCGTCCCGATCACGCACCACCCCCAGCCAGGTAATCCTTCCGACATAATCCGTTTTCATCAATGCAGGCATCACACACTCCCAATCTACCCGCCCATGCTGCCCGCCCGGCACTGGACCCGCAACCCGGAACCTGTCAGAACCTGTCAGGAGACGATTTCGAGCCGATCATGAGTGGATTTACCCTGTTCCTGCGCGCCCTCGCCGCCCCGGTCCTGCGCGCAGCATTTGTTCTGAGGTTTGCCCTGCCGGTGATGCTGATCCCCAGCGTCCTGCGCCTGAGTTTCGACCTTTTTCCAGACGACAGGGTTGATGTGAAAGACCTGTGGTTCACCGCCAGTTTCCTTCTTGACCCGCTGGTGTGGAGCGTCGTGGCCATCGCCTGGTGCCGCACGCTGATGCGCCCGCTCGACTACCCCCGCCCGCTGATCGCGATCCGTGCCGAGCCGCTGTTTCGCTTCCTGGGCGCGGCCCTGTGCCTGGTTTTGACCGGAGTTGGGCTGCTGCATCTGGCAGGAACCTTCCTGCCCATGGGGCTTACCAGCTACACCCTGCCTGGATGGCATATGTTTTTCCTGTTGGGACTGGCCGTGCAGACGCTGTCGACCGCCGTCTTTCTCTGGCCCGTTCTGATCTTTGGCCGGATCCTTCCGGGCATTGCCCTGCGGCACCGCAGTGCCCTCCGCGCGCTGCTGCGCGATGGCGCCCGCCGGGTGGTGCCGATGGCGGTGATTGCCCTGGGGCTCGCCATCTTGCACACGCTGGCCCATCTGGGCCTGGGGCGGTTTCTGATCATGTTCGTGGACCACCCGTTGAAGGACGCCCTGACCACGGTTGTCCCACAGTTCATGTCGCCCACCCTGTTCACCCTGAACATGCTGGGCAAGGCCATGATCAATGCCCTGGCCGTGCTGGTACTGCTCGCCGCACTCTGCGGTGAATATGTGCGGTTTCGCGGTGAGGCGCAGCAGGCTGTAGAGCAGCCCGCCTGACCGCGTATCACCCCACCTCTTCCTCCTGTTCCGCCTTCATCTCGGCAATGCGCTCCAGCGCCTCGGCGCGGGTGTTGCGGATGTTGGGGCGGAAGTCCTGGCTTTCGGCGCGCAGGCGGATGTCGGCCTCGGTCTCGGACCCCGGCGCATAGCGCACGGAACCCAGCGACCAGTTGAGGTTCAATCGCTTGCCGCGCGCCGCGTAACGCACCCAGGCGGGGGAATGAATGCGCGTGCCTTCGTAGTTGATCAGGAAATACCACTTCCGGCCGGTCGCGCCGATCTTCTCCTCGATCACGTCATAAAGCACATCGACATCGCCTGAATACTGAAGCACCAGGTCGGTGAAATCGACATCCATGACCTGAAGCTCCGGCAAGAAGGACAGGCGCGCGGCGACCTCTTCGGCGGTCAGGTTCGGGGTGCGCTCCACCACCTTCTCCCGTTTCGAAGGCAGCTCGCGCAGCCGCCCTACGGCACTGTCGCGGTCGTAAAACAGGTTGGGGTCGAAGTTCTCGGTCCCCGCATTCTGTTCGATCTGGCGGCGGGTGACTTCAGAGGCATCGAAGCGCACCGAGCCCATGGAATGGGCCATGTTCAGTTCCTTGCCGCGGCGCGAATGGGCGAACCACGCAGCGCTGTCGATCCGTGCGTCTCGGTAATCCACCAGAAAGAACCACAGTTTCTCGCCGGTCGCCGCGATACGTTCCTCGATACGATCATAAAACCGGTTCACCTGGGCGGAGCTGGCCAGTTCCATACCGGCGAAACTGACCTCCATGATCTGGTCGTCTTCATGAAAGGTAATGCGTGCGTCAATCTCTGCGGTCGTGAAGTCCTTGTCGTGCAATGTCGCCCCCCGGTTCAGCTGGCCCATCACCAAACATTCAGATGAGGGCATGCTTACCCTACGTCAGCGCCCAAAACAAAACCACCCCGGCGCGAGGGCCGGGGTGGTCTGATGCAAGTTCTTGCCGAAAGTCAGGCGGTGGGCTCGGGCTCCATGCCGCCGTCACCAGCGGGTTTGGCGCGTGGCTTGGTCTTCGGCACCGCCAGGACCGAGGCATTGCCGCCATCGTCCGGCTTGTCCTCATCCTCGCCTTTTTGCGGCGGCTCGCCACGCATGACGCGCTGGATTTCCTCGCCGGTCAGGGTCTCGTACTCGAGCAGACCCTGGGCCAGGTTTTCCCATTCATCCGCCCGTTCGGTCAGAATCTTGAAAGCGGTGTCATAGGCTTCCTGGACGAACCCCTTGACCTCTTCCTCGATCAGCTCCTTCGTATGCGCCGAGACCGAGAAACCACCGGTGTTGCCCTGGTAGCCCTCATGCGCCTCGGCATAGTCGATATTGCCGACCTTGTCGGACATGCCCCAGCGCATCACCATGGCGCGGGCCAGTCCCGAGGCCTGTTGGATGTCGCCAGCCGGACCGTTCGAGACATTCTCTTCGCCATACTTGATGATCTCGGCGGCCTTGCCCGCCATGGTCATGGCGAGCTTTTCCTCACATTCCGACTTGTGCCAGTTCAGGCGGTCGATCTCGGGCAAGCTCACGACCATGCCCAACGCACCACCGCGCGGGATGATGGTGGCCTTGTAGACCGGGTCGCATTGCGGCAGGGCCAGGCCCACCACGGCGTGACCGGCCTCGTGATAGGCAGTCTTTTCCTTCTGCTCATCGGTCAGGACCATGCTGCGCCGCTCGGCGCCCATCATAACCTTGTCCTTGGCGTTCTCGAAATCTTCCATGGTGACGAAGCGGCGCCCTACTCGGGCGGCCATCAGTGCTGCCTCGTTCACCAGGTTGGCCAGGTCTGCCCCCGAGAAGCCCGGGGTGCCGCGCGCGATCACGCGCATGTCGGCGTCGGGGCCCAGCGGCACCTTGCGGGCATGCACGCCCAGGATCTTCTCGCGGCCCTTGATGTCCGGGTTCGGCACGGTGACCTGGCGGTCGAAACGGCCCGGGCGCAGCAGCGCCGGGTCCAGCACGTCCTTGCGGTTGGTTGCGGCAAGGATGATCACACCCTCGTTGGCCTCGAACCCGTCCATTTCGACCAGCAGCTGGTTCAGCGTCTGTTCGCGTTCGTCATTGCCACCGCCGTAACCGGCACCACGATGGCGACCGACGGCGTCGATTTCGTCGATGAAGACGATGCAGGGCGCGTTTTTCTTGGCCTGTTCGAACATGTCGCGCACACGGCTGGCGCCGACGCCCACGAACATCTCCACGAAGTCGGAACCGGAGATGGTGAAGAAGGGCACACCCGCCTCACCGGCAATGGCACGGGCCAGCAGGGTCTTACCGGTGCCCGGAGGGCCAACCAGCAGAGCGCCCTTGGGAATGGTGCCACCCAGACGGCTGAATTTCTGCGGGTTGCGCAGGAATTCCACGATCTCTTCCAGCTCTTCCTTGGCCTCGTCGATGCCCGCGACATCGTCAAAGGTCACCCGGCCTTCGCGTTCGGTCAGCATCTTGGCCTTGGACTTGCCAAAGCCCATCGCGCCGCCTTTGCCACCGCCCTGCATGCGGTTCATCATGAAGAACCAGAAGCCGATCAGGATCAACACCGGCAACAGCAGCGACAGAAGCGAGAAGAAGCCCGACTGCGCCTGCGGCTCCGCCGCGACCTCAACGCCCTTGTCCAGCATGCGGTTCAGGACCTCGGCCACGACTTCTTCGTTGCCAGGCACGATGGTGAAGTAATCCCGACCGTCCGAGCCGCGATACCGCACGGTCTCACCATCCACATCGGCCATGGCGACATTTCCGCCATCAACCTGCTGGATGAATTCCGAATAGGGAACCTCGTTGGTTGAGGCCATGGTCTGCCCGTCCGAGAACAGTCGGAACAGGGCGAGGATCATGACAAACAGCACGATCCAGAAAGCGAAATTTCTCGCGTTGCCCAAAGGGGATCTCCTTTAAACTTGCCCGGTCGGTGGCGGGCACAACTTGCCTGGCCCGTGGCCGGGCGTGGGAGGCTTACCCTTAAAATAGGGATCACACCAGCATGTTCAATGCGATAAAATGCTTGTGAAAAAGTGATCATCCGGGTGAACAGGCGTCAGAACCCAGCCATTTGCCAGCCCGGCAAGCGGAGCGGCGCGCAATTCATCGCCCAGAAATGCGGCCGGGGAGGCCATCAGCGCACGGCGCGGCAGCCCGGTCTGGCGCCAGTCAGGACAGCCGTTGATTGCCTCTCCCAATGCCCGCACCTGCGCCTGTCTGTCGGGGCCCTCCAGCACCCAGCGCCCGTCCCAGACCTCGCCCACAGCCGCACGTTTGCGGCGTACTGCATTGTATTCGCGGTGAATTTCGACCCTCTCCAGATCGCCTTCAATCACGCAGCCATGCAGCGTTCGCCGGTCGCCGAAGGCGGCAAGTGTCATCGCCTCCTGAAGCGCATCGAGCCGCGGACGGTAGTCGGCGCCCGACACCCAGACCATCGCATGGGCGAACAAGCGTAGCTGGGTTTCCATCGGTTCATCCGTCAACCCCGCCAAGTCAAAGGCGACACCGCCGCCCTTCACCTGGCATAGGCGACGGGCCGCTTGGGCTGCGTGGCGTTCCATCACTTCGCGCGCGTTGGTCATGTGCTGGGCGGTATCCGCCAGTCGCTGCGCGTCCAGGCCCAGATCGGCCAGCGCCCCCATCGCCTGGCGCGCCTTCACCCGGTCGAAACGCGGGTCCTGGTTCGAAGGATCCTCGGCCCAGGCCACGCCCCTTGCGGTCAGATAATCGCGCAGATCGGCACGGGCTGTCACCAAGACAGGTCGCAGCCAGCGGGTGCCATCCGCCTGCCAATCCGCACGCATGGCCGCCAGTCCATCGACGCCAGAGCCGCGGGCCAGCCGCATCAGGAAGGTTTCCGCCTGATCGTCCAACGTATGGCCCAAGGCGACAGCATCCACCCCCCGCGCCCGCGCCCAATCCGCCATCAGCCCATACCGCGCCCGGCGCGCGGCGTCCTGCAGGTTGCCCTGCCCGTCCCAGCTCCAGGTTAGCACGTCGTGGGACACTCCCAACCCGGCGCAGACCTCGGCAACCATCGCCGCCTCGGCCTTGGCCTCTTCGCGCAGCCCGTGATCCACGGTCACCGCATGAAGCGACAGCTCCAGCAAGGCGCCCTGAGATTTCTGGGCGCTCAGCCACGCATGGGCCAGGTGCAACAGCGCCATGGAGTCCCCGCCGCCGGAAACTGCCAGGCCCAGAGACGCGAAAGGGGAGCGGCCCTGCGCTCCCCCAATGAACTGTTCAAAGGCCTGGGTCGTCACGGGCAGGACAACCCCTGCCGCGCGGCTTCGGCATCGGCCTGCGCGGTGCTGCCCGGGAAACGCACCCCCACTTCAGCGAGCGTCACGCAGGCTTCCTGCACCTGGCCCAGCGCCCCCAGGCTGGTGCCCAGTTTATAAAGCGCATCCGGCGCCCGGGCCCCATCGGGCGCGCCCGAGAAGGAAGTCAGGTAGGCGCGCGCCGCATCCGACACTTCACCCATCGCCTCCAGCGCCTCGCCACGGTGGTAATGGGCCTGGCCGGCCAGCGCCCCACCCGGATAGGTTTCGGTGAAGCGCGCGAACATGCCCGCGGCATCCTCGAACCCGCCTTCCGACAGGGTCGCCATGGCGGCGTCGAAATCGGCCTGTTCGCCCACCGCCATCTGGCCACCGTCGGGCTCGGCCGGAACCACGGCAACCGGTGCAGTGGGCAGGTCGCCACCGCCCAGCGTGCCACCCTGGCCTGCCTGGGACAGGTCACAGCCTTCCTCGAGCTCACAAAGGCGGAATTCCAGGTCGCCGATCCGGTTGGTACCGTCCGACACGACCTGGTTGATGCGGAACTCCAGCTCTTCGGTCTTGCCAATGAGCCGCGCCAGCTCGCCCTCGATCGCGTTCAGCCGGTCGGTCGCATTGCCCCCGGCCACCACGCCACCGGCTGCCCCGGTGGTGGACAGCTCGCGTTTCAGCGTCTGGATCTCGACATAAAGCACCGAAAGTTCCTGGCGGATATCGGCCAGGGTCTGGCTGCGGTCCTGCGCCAACACAGGCGTGGCGGCAATGATCCCGGCCGTCAGAACGGCCCCCAGAAGCGCTTTCATGTCCAGTCCTTTCCTTGCCCCAGAGCTACCGTGTCAGCCGCAGCTTAGCTGGTCGGCACGCCCGCCGACAACACCGTCACCGCGCGGCGGTTCTGGGCATAGCAGGCCTCGGCCGAACAGATCTCCAGCGGGCGTTCCTTGCCGTAGCTGACGGTCTTCAGACGGTTCGGCGCGACGCCGCGCTCGATCAGGAAATTCTGCACCGCCGACGCACGACGCGCGCCCAGGGCGAGGTTGTACTCCCGGGTGCCCTGTTCATCCGCATGGCCTTCGATCACCGCGGTAAAGGCGGGGTTGTCCATCAGCCAGGTCGCCTGCATCTCCAGCACCGCCGAGGCCTCGGCCGACAGGGTCGACTGGTCAATCGCGAACAGCACGCGGTCGCCGACCGTTTGCTGGAAATAGGCCGGGCTGGTCGGGTCCGAGGCCGAACCGGGCACCACGCCCGCGCCGCCCGCACCGGGGTTGTCGAACCGGCCGGGGTTGGTACAGGCCGCGACCGTGCCAAGCACGCCGACCACAAGCACAGCTTTCATCAGATGTTTCATGGGGTTGTCCTGTCGTTGTCTATCTGTTCTGTCTTCTGCTCTTGGGCGCCAGTCTAGCATTCCCGGCGCCCCTTGGGAATTGGGTCAGTGACGTCAGTTCTGCAACGGCCCCCAGGCCGGGTCAGAGCCCGCCTGCGGCGTCGTCACCCGGCGCAGGTTGCGCCCGGAAATGTCGATCGAATAGAGCGCCGGCTGCCCCGATGCGCCCTGGCTTTCCCGGGTGAACATGATCACCCGCCCATTGGGCGACCAGGACGGGCCTTCGTCAAGGAACGAGGCCGTGAGCAGCCGTTCCTCGCTGCCATCCGTGCGCATGACGCCAATGTGGAAGCGGCCCTGGTTCTGCTTGGTAAAGGCCACCATGTCACCACGCGGCGACCAGACCGGGGTGCCGTAACGGCCCGGGCCAAAGCTGATCCGCCGCGCCTCGCCGCCCGTGGCGGGCATGATATAGAGCTGCGGCGTGCCGGACCGGTCGCTTTCAAAAACGATATGCTGGCCATCCGGCGAGAAGCTGGGCGCGGTCTCGATCGAGGGCGCCTGGGTCAGGCGCTGCCGCCCGCTGCCGTCGATGTTCATGCGGTAAAGGTCCGTATTGCCGCCCGAGGACAGTGAAAACACCACCGTACGCCCATCGGGCGAGAAACGCGGCGCAAAGGTCATCGTGCCTTCCTGATCATCCAGCACCCGGCGGCCAACGCTGGCCACGTCCAGCACATAGATGCGCGGGAAGCCGGTTTCATAGCTGGTGTAAAGCACCCGGTCGCCGGTGGGCGAGAAACGCGGTGCCAGCACGATGGCGTTGCTGTCGGTCAGGTATTGCACATTGGCGCCGTCGTAATCCATGATCGCCAGGCGCTTGCGGCGCGCATTCTTCGGCCCGGTTTCCGACACGAACACCACGCGGCTGTCGAAATAGCCGCTCTCTCCGGTGATGCGGCTGTAGACCACGTCCGACACCTTGTGCGCGATACGCCGCCAGCTGGCTTCCGAACCGCCGAACTGCAGCCCCTCACCCAAAGCGGCGTTGTTGTCCACGTCAAAGACGCGGAACTTCACGGTGATCTTACCCCCCGCCTGAGACACCGCCCCGGTGATCAGCGCCTGGACATTGATCGCGCGCCAGTCCGCATATTGCACCGGGCTGTTGAAACTCGTGACATTCGAGATGAAGGCCGAAGACGGCACCTCACGAAACAGCCCCGTGCCCGCCAGGTCCGCGGCTACCACCCGCGCGATGTTCTGCGCCATCTCCGCCGCAGCAGAGTTTTCCGCCTGGAAGCTGGGCACCGCGAAGGGCAAGGGTTCGATGATCCCGTCGGTCACTTCAAGCCTCAGCGGTTCGGCCTGGGCGGTGGAGGGGATGCTCTGGGCAAGGCCGGTCAGGGCCAGCGCGAGGGTCAGGAGTTTGAGAACTTTCATGCGAACCTCTTATCCGCGAGGGGTGGGATTGCAAAAGCCGCGCAACTGCGTCGGCAGGAATTGGCTGGTGGGCGGGGCAGATGGGTCATGTCACCGCCACCTCATGTTGTCAGGATCGAAAGTCAGCCGCAGGTGGCGCCAGTGTTCATACTTGCCCACGGGCAGGTCATAGCCGTTCACGCCGCAGCGGATGATCGCGCGGCGGGCGGCCTGGAAGGCCTGGTTGGCCGCAGCTTCGGAACCACCGCGATAAGAGGTCATCCTGATTGACCCCAGGTCCGGTTTCCCATCTTGCATCACGTCGAAATCGACCTCGACCACGGTGGCCAAGGCCTCGGTCGACAGCGCCCCGAGGTTCCAACAGGCCGAAACCTGCAGCAGTAAGGTGGTCTGTTCAGATCCGGACAGGCCAGGTTTGGTATCGCCCTCGGCCAGCGCCGCGGTGGCCAGGCTCAACGCCAGAACAGGGATCGCGAACCGAACCATCACCGCCACCTCATGTTGTCCGGGTTGAAGGTAATCTCGATCCGCTTCCAGTGATCGTATTTTTCCTCCGGCAGGTCATAGCCGTTCACGCCGCAGCGGATGATCGCGCGGCGGGCGGCGGCGAAAGCCTGATTGGCGGCGGCTTCGGAGCCGTTGCGGTAGGACAGCATCTCGATCGAGCCCGCGTCAGGCTTGCCGTCGCGCGCCATGTCGAAGCCGACTTCGACCACGGTGGCCAAGGCCTCTGTGGACAGTGCGCCAAGGTTCCAGCAGGCCGACACGGCCAGGCGCATCGCGTCCTTTTCGCCGCCGGTCAGCGGCGGGCCCTGCGGGGCGTCGGGGGGGGCATCGGCCACCGCGTCGCTGATCGCATCGGACACGGCGTCGTCGATGGCATCCGCAACGCTGGGTGTTTCGGGTTCGGGCGTCGGTTCGGGATCCGGTTCGGCCACCGGGGTGGGCGGCGTCGGGCGGCGGCGCGGGCGCGGGCTGGTTTCCGGCGCGGCCGAGGGCGGCTCCGGCCGGATCGCGGTGGTGGTCTCGGGCGGGGCGGTGGGCGTGACAGGTTCGGGCGGCGGGGCGGCCACGTCTTCGGCGGGCGCGGGTTCCGGCGCTTCGACGCGTTCCGGCGCGGGTTCGGCCGCCGGGTCGGGTTCCGGGGTCGGTTCGGGCGCAATGCGTTCGGCGGGGGCCGGCACATTTTCCGGCGCGGGCGGTGCCTCTGGGGCCGGTTCGGGCACAGGTTCGGGCGCGGGCGGTTCAGGCTCGGGTTCCGGTTCCGGCGCAGGTTCGGGATCGGGGCGGCGCTGCGGCGGGGGGGAGGCCACGGGGGCGACGGGTTCGGGATCAGGCTCCGGCACCGACAGGGCGGCAAATTGTTCCTCGGTCAGGATCGACACCTCAGTCACCCGGATCGAGGGCTCTTCGTCCTCCCAGGTAAACACGCCGCCAAACAGCATGACCAGCAACAAGAGCCCGTGCCCCGCGCCAGAGATGTAATACCCCGTCCGCATGGGCGTCAGCCACCATCCAGCCCCGGCCCGCCGGTATCCGTCACCAGGCCGATATTGTGGAAACCACCGGCGTTGAGCGCGCCCATGACCTGGGCGACCAGCTCATAGGGCACCTGCCCGTCCGCGCGCAGGAAGATGCGGTCGTCATCGCGCTCTTCCGCAATGGCGCGCAGGCGCGGCACCAGGTCACTGGTGGTGATCGCGGTGGTCTGCAACATGACCTCGCCCTCGGCGGTAATGGTCACGGTCAGGGGTTCCTCATCCGGGGTCGGAAGCGTCGTCGCCGCTGTTTTCGGCAGCTCGACCGGCACGCCCACGGTCATCAGGGGCGCCGCGACCATGAAGATGATCAGCAGCACCAACATGACGTCGACAAAGGGGGTGATGTTGATCTCGCCCATCACCCGGCGATGCTTGCCGCGACGACGGCCCCGGCGGGCGCGTCGCACGGCCTGTTGTTGAACCGCGCCACCCATCTCAGCTGTCCAGCTGGCGGCTGAGGATGGTGGCGAACTCGTCGGCGAAGGCCTCGTAGCCCGCGAGGATATTGTCGCTGTCCGAGGTGAGCTTGTTGTAGAAAATGAGCGCCGGGATCGCGGCCAGCAGGCCCAGGCCGGTCGCCATCAGCGCCTCGGCAATGCCCGGGGCGACCACGGCCAGGTTGGTATTCTGCTGCTGGGCGATCTCGACGAAAGCATTCATGATGCCCCAGACGGTGCCAAAGAGCCCCACGAAGGGCGCGGTGGCGGCGACCGTGGCCAGGAAGGACAGCCCGTTGTTCAAGCTCTCGCCCTCCTTGGCTATCGCCACATCCATCGAGCGGTCGATACGCGCCTGAGCATTGGCGATCAGCCCGCCATCTTCGCGATGCGAGCGCCGCCACTCCAGCATCCCGGACGAGAAGACC
Organism: Aliiroseovarius sp.; assembly: GCF_965228805.1. NCBI lineage: Bacteria > Pseudomonadati > Pseudomonadota > Alphaproteobacteria > Rhodobacterales > Paracoccaceae > Aliiroseovarius > Aliiroseovarius sp. The sequence continues at coordinate 3,890,589 of NZ_CBDDIE010000003.1, forward strand.
TTCTGCGCCGCGCCCTCGGGCGCCGGGCCGATCTGGTCGAAAAGCTCGTCCAGAGGCTCGCCTGACCAGAACGAGCGGTCAAACGCCGCCGCCTCGCGCTTGGCCGCGCGGTACTGGATGAATTTCGTGATGATGATGGCCCAGGACCAGAAGGAGGCGATGATCAGCAGGATCATCACCAGTTTGACCATCAATGTCGCGCGAAGGAACAGCGCAAGGAAGGAGAAATCGATCTCCGCCGCCGCTGCAAGCGTTTCCGTTTCCATGTCTCTGCCTCTATACCGCCACCTCTTCGGGCAGCTATTTTGTTTGAATCTAACGCATATTCACGGGGAAAGGCAACAAAAGCGCGACATGGGCGGGGTTTTGTCGCTGCGAGGCGGGGGAATGGGCGGATATTTGCCGTGAGCAGTTCCTAGAACGTCCGATCCGGCGCGTCACTTCTTGAATGATCTGGCACAGTCCTATGTGATGTACCCACCCGCGGATCGCGGCTTTGAAAAGACAGATTGACGACGCAGGTTACAGGTTATGCTCTCGGCAGAAATGAAAGCGTGGGTGCGAGATGAATTCGAACGCGAACCTGGGCGGTTGTTGCGATTTCTCCAGAGTCGGTTCGAGCGCCCCGGCCCACCCGTCGAGACCTGGCGCGGGCATGTCTTGTTCCTCGAATATGACCGCGAGACAAGTCGCGTTACAATCTACGCCAGCCTGAGCGAAACACTTGAAGAGGGTGAAGTGGTTTCTCTTGATGAGCTAGATGCCTTTGTGCGTCAGGAGTTTCCATAGCTTTGAACGTCGGCCTTCTCGCGCCCTTGGCCCCGTGCTGGGGCCAAGACCTCCGAACGAAGTGAGGCCACCGGCATCAAAATTATTCAAATAATTTTCGCCAACGCTGGTGGCCCTCCCGTGGCCTGTTGGGCCACTGTCGGGATCGCGCCCTGCACCTAGGGTGCTGACCTAATGCACCGACTGCCGCAAATGCGCCGGAAGCCGCGCGGGTTGGCCGGTCACCGTCAGGCAAACGATCGTCACCACCGCCTCGAACAGCACCTCGTCGCCACGGCTGACCACCTGGTCCAGCACCAGCCGTGCGCCGGTCATCTGGCGGGTGGATGTGGTCACGGTCAGTTCGTCGTCAAAGCGCGCGGGGGCGAGATAGTCCGCTTCCACACGCCGGACTGCAAAGATCAGCCCCTCGTCGCGCATCTCGCTTTGGTCGATGCCCATCTGGCGCACCCAGTCCGATCGCGCCCGTTCGATATAGCGCAGGTAGTTGGCATAGAAGACGATCCCGGCCATGTCGGTGTCTTCGTAATAGACGCGGATGGGGAAGCTGTGCATGGGGGGCCTTTCTGTCTGCTCGTTGCGGCACCCTAGCCTTCCAGAGGATACTCCGCCAAGACCTCATATCGCGCACCGTCCGGGTGGAGGTGGGAGGCGTAGAGCGCGAGGTGATCGACCTCGACGGGTGGCAGGCGGGTGGCGGCCTCCGATTGCAGGAAACGGCCGAGTTTTGCCAGTTGGCCCGCCTCCATCCGGCGCGGGAAACGGGTCAGGGTAACGTGACCGCGGAAGCGGCGGCGGGGGAGTGTGATGCCTGCCTGCCCCACGGCGCGGGCGACCCTGGACTGAAGCGCCTCGGCGCCCGAGGCGAGGATCGCCATCAGCGCCGGGGACTTGCCGCCGAAGAGTTCAAGGCCAGAGAGAGTCAGCGTGACCGGCGGGGGTCTGAGGTCGTCCAAAACCTCGTGCAGGCGCTCCAGGTCGGATTGGGTCACTTCATCCAGAAAGGCCAGGGTCAGGTGCAGATTCACTTCCGCGACCGGGCGCCCCATAGGCAGGGCGTGGGCAATATCGGCGAGGGCCTCGCGGATCTCGTCTGGCAGGGGAAGGGCCAGGAAACACCTCATTGTGCCCAAGCCACGATGTCCCGCATCTGCCACAGAATGAACCCGCCCGCCCCCAGTCCGCAGGCCCAGGCGACCACCTCGTCACTGCGGGTGAACACATCGTTCTGAACGAGGTCTCGACGCAGACCGCGCGCCACGGACCAGAGAGCCAGGGCAAAACACAGGAGGGACAGGATCATGGCCACCCCCGCGGCAGAGGCAAACGCGAACGGGCTGCCCTTGGCCATGCGCCCGGCGGCGAAACCGGCCACGACCCACATCAGCATCCAATTGCGTGCCCGGCGCATGGCCCCACCCATGTGGCGCGCGCGTTGGTGCTTTCGAACACGGGTGATTTCAATGAGAACATAGATGGCCAGCATGGCAAACAGACCGGCAATCCCGGCCAAGACCAGCAAGGTCGCGATGGCGGCCCCCGCCTGCATCACCCCGCCGCCTGCATCCGCGCAAACAGCCGGAGCGCGTGGGAGGCATCCGTGGCCGCCACCGGCAGCACCGGGTCATAGGCGGCGGCGATCAACGCGCCGACCTCGGGGCGCAGAACCGTCTCGCCACTTTCGGGCAACACCGCGAGCGGGCTTTGCGTGGCAAAGGCCGCATCCGCCCAGGTCGCCATCGCCAGAACCGCCTGGGTGAGCGCAATGGTCTCGGCCGACAGTTTCTCCATATCACGGCCCATGCGCACGAAGGCGAAACAGGCCTGGATTGCGCCCTGATCGTCAAAGCGGAAGCCGCGATACTGGCTGGCGTCGCCCGCCTTCAACCGCGCCACCAGGGCGGGCAGGTCCGGCACCATCTTGTCGAGGTTGGGCACGTCCAGAAGCTCGTCCCACTCGCGGAAGAAAAAGAGCATCAGGTTGGCACCCAGCTCCGGGTCGGTCTCGGCCATCTTGTGACCGGCCAGGGTCACCACCGCCTCGATCGCGCCCTTGACGGTCTCAAGCGTTGCCTCCTCCACCCCGAAGACCACCGGCACGATCGGCCGCCCCCAGCGGGAAAAGCCGTAGCTGCCGTCGCCCCGGGTGAAATGCGCCTCGATCTGGTCCGGTGTCAGCATGGATGTCATCGCGGGCCTCTTCATCTTTCCCAAAATATCCCCGCCGGAGGCACAGCGCCCGTTTGCGGGCGCTCACAACCACTCCGGCAGCACATTCGCAGAATGTCTGACAGGGCATAAAAGCCAAATCCCCCCCATGCAAGGGGCGGCGGTGGGGGAGGCGCTCAAGGCACTCTGCCCCCTCCGGCTCAACGCGGGCGGCGTTCCTCAATGAACTGGCGGATCGTGCCATCGGCCAAATCAAACCCATCGCCATACATCTGATCAATACGCCCCGTCTCCTGAAGGACGATGACAGGGTCCCCGGTCGAGATACGGATGCCCCAGAACCCGCGTTGGGAGTTGCAGCGATGTGGGAAACAGCCCGCGCCCAGCAGCCAGTCGCCGCGTTGCACGACCTGATTGGCAACATCCACATGCACCCGCAGGCTTTCCAAGGTGTTCATATCGGCGATGCGCAGGAAGCGCGCCTGTTCCCCGGGGTCATGCAGCACATCCCAAGGATAGGCGCCGAGCCAACGAGTCACATCCGCCCCGCCACCCAGCCCCTGGTCTGTCGGCGCCGGAATGGGCGTTTCGCTTTCCGTCAGGGTCACACCGTCATAGGCATAGGTCTTGTGAGACACGAACAGCCGCTGGTCGGCCTGGTCCAGTTCAAAGACACCGCCGGACAGGCGCAAAGCCCGCACCCCACCGCAGGTGCCGAAGATGGACGTGCGCCGCAGCCCATCCGGGCCAATGCGCAGCATCATCATCGACGGAAAACAACCATTCCCACCGGAATGATGGGTAGTCAGGACAAAATAATGCGACGCACCCGGTTCGGTGTAGACGCCATTGATCTCGATATCGCCGGTTTCATCCCCGACCTGCTGTCCGTTCCAAAGCAGGCGGCGCACGTATTCTCCGTCCGCCACCTCAAGCCGCCCCAGGGGCAGGTCGACAAACTTGTAACTGCCGTGGGGCAGGTCCGCCCGTGCCGCCACCGGCAGGGTTACCAAGAAGCTCAGGAGAGCGGCAAAGAGGTGTCGCATGTCTATCGTCCAATCCAGTCTTTCATCGTGCCAGTCAGCGGCCCCCGCAGATCCCCAAACAGCTGCGGCGCACCACCGTCGCGCCGCAGCCCGACCAGCAGGCGGCCATCGGTCCGGTTCATGGCGATAAAGCCGTTGTCTGCCAGAGCGCTGAACTTCACATAGCCTTCGCCGATGACCCAGTCGCCCTCGATCTGCATCGGCAGGGCCATGCGCAGCGTATCTTGCAGGGCAGCCAGGGCCTCCTCCCCCATGATCTCGCGCAAGGGCGCCTGCAACTCCGCCGCATCAAGCATCTCGAAGGCAAAGCGCCCGACCCAGTACTCTGCACCCGCGTTCCCCTGCCCCGACGGCGCAAGCGGCTCCTGTCGTCGGGTCACTGTCTGCCCGTCATAGAGAAAGGTCACATCCCCCTTGCCCGGCCCATCCCCCTTCAGGCGCACCTGCACGGTCTCGGCGTCATGGCTTACCGAAACAAGCTCATTTCGGGTGCCAAAAGGCGCGCTGACGCGAATGTCGCCGGGCGTGGCGTGCACCCAGACATAGGACGGGCTGCTGGCATTGCCCCCCTGGGACAGACCGACCAGCAGAAGATCCCCCCGCCGCGCCTCCAGAAAGGCGATCCAGGGCGCGGTCGGCAGGTCGACAATGTGCGACCCCAGCGCCAAGGCCTTGACGCCATCCCCCCCTTCAACGATGCGCGCCAGCCCGGCGGGAGTATCGGGATCCACCTCTTCGGCCCGCAGCGGCGCGGTGATCAAGGCAAGGGAAAGGGCAAGAAACAGGCGACGCATGAAATCTCCGGGGCTGAACAGGTCCGAGGGTGGCCCGCCGTCGCCGCAGGGTCAAGCGCCTTGCCCGGACACCCTGTCCGGTGGCCCTCCCGCCCCCCGGGGCCGCCTGACGGCGTCCGCGGGCGTTGGGGGTGGCTCATGCTGCGCATGAGCCTGAATTCGGGCCTCCAGCGGGGAGTTCAAGGCGTCTTGGAAAAGCTCCAGTGGAGCCTTTCAGCCGCGGAACGGGCGACGCCCCGGGGATAGATGAAAAGGTATGCCCCACGAAGGCGGCGACGCAGGTCGCGCCGAAGTCGCGAAAGGCGCAGCCTGAGCGCCCCGCCGTCGCGCGGTCCCGAGGCGAAGCCGAGGACGCTTCCTTTGCCGAGCCCCAGCTAAGGTTACCCGTCAAACAGACCCGCCTGCCCGCCACCCTTCTCAGGCGCGCGCGGGGCTTCCAACCCCAGGTGGCGCCAGGCCTTCTGCGCCAACATGCGGCCACGCGGGGTACGCTGGATCAGGCCTTGTTGCAAGAGGTAGGGTTCGATCACCTCTTCCAGTGCATCGCGGCTTTCGGACAGGGCGGCCGACAGCGTCTCGATCCCCACCGGACCACCGCCATAGTGTTCCGCCATCAGCCGCATGTAACGCCGGTCGGCCCCGTCCAGCCCCAGGTGGTCCACCCCCAGCCGGGTCAGCGCATTGTCGGCCAGATCACGCGTGATCCGCCCGTCGCCGTCGACAATGGCAAAGTCCAGCACCCGCCGCAGCAGCCGCCCCGCGATGCGCGGCGTGCCACGCGAACGTCGCGCAATCTCCCGCGCGCCGTCGTCATCCGCAGGCGCGCCCAGCTTGGTCGCGTTTTTGGTGACGATCTGGTGCAGCTCATCCTCGGTATAGAATTGCAGCCGGGTCGGGATGCCGAACCGATCCCGCAGCGGCGTGGTCAAGAGCCCCAACCGCGTGGTCGCGCCGACCAGCGTAAAGGGCTGCAGCTCGATGCGCACCGTGCGCGCCGCCGGGCCTTCGCCAATCACCAGGTCGAGCTCAAAATCTTCCATCGCCGGATAGAGCACTTCCTCCACCACCGGGTTCAGCCGGTGAATCTCGTCAATGAACAGCACGTCATTGCGTTCCAGGTTGGTCAGGATCGCCGCCAGATCACCGGCCTTGGCCAAGACCGGGCCGGAGGTCATGCGGAAGTTCACCCCCAGCTCGCGCGCCATGATCTGGGCAAGCGTCGTCTTACCCAGGCCGGGCGGCCCATGAAACAGAGCATGGTCCATCGCCTCATCGCGCTTGCGCGCGCTTTCGATGAAAACGCGCAGGTTCGCCCGCGCCTCGGCCTGGCCGATGAAATCCGACAGCTGCTGCGGCCGCAGGGCGCGGTCGGCATCTTCCGGGCGCTTGTCCGGGCGCAGGGTGGGGTCGGGTTGATCCATCAGAGCGGTCCTTCTGCCGGGACGATCCCCGGAAACTCACATCGAAAACCTGCCATCCCTACCCCTTCGGCGCCAGCAGTTTCAACGCCTCGCGGATCAGCGTGGGCGTGTCGGCCTCGGGCGCGTCGCCCAGGGCCTGCGCCACGGCGGAGGCCGCGTCCGAGGGGCTGTAGCCCAGGTTGCCCAGGGCCGAGAGCGCCTCACTCTGCGCCGCCGCGTTGGACGGGGCTTTCGGCTTGGCGACCTTCTTGGGCGCAGGAGCGGGTGAATCCTCGATCACCTCGGTGGGATCCACCGCAAGGTCGCCGCCACCTGCCATCGCCATCACCGACGGCGCCTTGTCCTTCAGTTCGATCACCACGCGCTGCGCGGTCTTGGGGCCGACGCCCTTGGCGGCCTTCAGCGCGGCCCAGTCGCCCAGCGCCACCGCCCGGCTGACCCCATCCGCACCCAGCGCGCCCAGGATCGACATCGACGCTTTCGCGCCGATCCCCTGCACCGACATCAGCAGCCGATGCCATTCCTTCTCCACCAGCGAGGTAAAACCGAAGAGCTGCAGGTTGGTCTCCTGCACCAACAGGTCGGTGTACAAGGCCACGACCTCGCCCGCAGGGGGGATCGCCGCCATGGTCCGGTCCGAGACAAAGACCAGATACCCCACCCCGCGCACGTCGATCAACACGTGGTCCATGGCCTTGTAATCCACACGGCCCGCAATTCGTCCGATCATCACACCGCCCTCTTCAATGCCGCCGCGAGAGACCCGCCCGAGCGCGCGTAATAGGCATGGCACAGCGCCACGGCCAGGGCATCGGCGGCGTCCGGCCCGGCGATCTCGCATCCCGGCAGCTGCAACCGCACCATGTGATCAACCTGACGCTTGTCCGCATGGCCGACGCCGACCACGGTCTTCTTGACCTTGTTGGGGGCATATTCGCCGACAGACAGCCCGGCCTGGGCGGGCACCAGCAGGGCAATGCCCCGGGCCTGGCCCAGTTTCAGCGTGCCGACCCCGTCCTTGTTGACGAAGGTCTGTTCCACCGCCGCCGTGTCCGGCTGGTATTCCGTCAGCACCGCGCTCAGCTGTTCATGCAGGGAGAGAAGCCGTTCGGGCAGTTCGGTGCCCACCGAATGCACCACCCCGTTGGCCACGTGGCTCATGCGCACACCATCGGTGTCGATCACGCCCCAGCCCATGTTTCGAAGCCCGGGATCGATTCCCAAAACCCGCATGTTGCGCCCCTGCTCTTGTTGCTTTTCCGGCACAGTTAGCACGAAACGCGAACATTCGCCAGTTCTTAAAAGATTTTTCACCAAGATGAAGCAGCGGTGAAACTGTTCCGTTTTCGCCTTCGCAGGATCTGAAAACGACGCTTTTAGGCCTCGCGAAATCCGTTTGCGACATGGGCGATGTCGCATTTTTCCGCAATGCAGAAACTGCATAAGAGACATGCAATTCCATCGCTTGTGCGCCCGATTTTTTGGCCCTAATTGGCGATTTATGCAATGACGCATGGGCCAGTCTAATCAGAAAAGGACACGACAATGGCTGCTTTCGAAACGACCCGCCTGACGGTTGACGGTCTCTCCTTCGGGGGCCGTCTGTCCGATACCATCGCCAATCTGTTCGGCACCATCGCCGCGTGGAACGACGCGCGCATGACCCGCAACGCCCTGGCGAAACTGTCGGATCGCGAGCTTGACGACATCGGGCTTACCCGCGCCGATATCGACGCGATCCACTGAGCGCGACATAGCAAACGGGCCGCCCAACTCGGACGACCCGCGTGACTGGCCCCCGCCGATTGGCGGGGGTTTTGCTTTTTCGGGGGGGGGCACCGCCAAAAGAAAACCGGCCGCCCCTTTCGAGACGGCCGGTAAATTCGGTTCAAGCTGGAGTTACTTCAGCCCCAACGCCACGAAACGCGGGTCGCCCTGGCGGCGGATCAGAAGCAGGATCGACTTGCGACCACCCTCGCGGGCGACCTCAAGACGGGCTTCGAACTCGGCGATGGTGGTCACCTTCTCCTGGCCGGCCTCAACGATCACATCCCCGGCACGCAACCCTTTGGTAAAGGCCTCGCTGGTTTCGTCCAACTGCATGACGACCAGACCTTCGTCGCCCGGGTTCAGCCCCAACTCCGCGCGCAGCTCGTCGCTCATCTCGGCCAGGTCGAGCCCCAACAGGGACTTGCGCATCGGCGCGCCCGGCTCTTCCTGAGGGCCCTCGTCAGTGCGGCTGGCAAGGGCATCCTCGCGGCGGCCCAGCACGACTTTCAACGTCTGGGTCTGGCCATCACGCAGCACCATGACACGCACGGTCTTGCCGACAGGCGCATTGCCCACCTGGCGCACCAGGTCGCCGGTGTCCGCCACATCGGTGCCGTCGAAGGACAGGATCACGTCATTGACCTCCATCCCGGCCTCGCGGGCGGGGCCTTCGGGCACGTCGGTGACCAGGGCACCGGAGGTGCTCTCCAGCCCCATGGCCTCGGCAATGTCATCGGTCACGTTCTGGATCGACACGCCAAGCCAGCCGCGGCGGGTCTCGCCGAACTCCTTCAGCTGGTCGACGACACGTTCCACCACACCCGAGGACATGGCAAAGCCGATGCCGATCGAGCCGCCATTGGGCGACAGGATCGCGGTGTTCACGCCAATCACCTGGCCATCCATGTTGAACAGCGGCCCACCCGAGTTGCCCCGGTTGATGGCGGCATCGGTCTGGATGTAGTCGTCATAGGTGCCCGACAGTTCGCGGTTGCGCGCGGACACGATCCCGGCCGAGACGGAAAAGCCCTGGCCCAGCGGGTTGCCCATGGCCATGACCCAGTCGCCCACGCGCATGATGTCGCTGTCGCCGAAGGGCACATGGGAAAGCGGTTCGTCGCTTTCGACCTTCAACAGCGCAATGTCGGTGTTGGGGTCGGTGCCGATCACCGTTGCGGGCAGCTCATCGCGGCCGTTGAAGAATTCGATCAGGATTTCGTCGGCGCCTTCGATCACGTGGTTGTTGGTGACGATGAACCCATCTTCGGAGATCACGAAGCCCGAGCCCAGCGCCTGGCTGCGGCGCTGACGGTCGCGGTCGCCGTTGCCTTGACCATCACGGTCAAGGAAGTCGCGGAAGAAATCCTCGAAGGGGGAACCTTCGGGCACCATCTGGCCGCCGCCGCCCGGCTGGGAGACAACGGTCGAGGTGGTGATGTTCACCACCGCCGGGCTGACCTGTTCGGCCAGGTCGGCAAAGCTTTCGGGAACCCCGCGCGCGCGGGCCTGCATGGCCGAGGCCAGGACCAGGGCCACGCCCATGACCAGGGCAACGAAGGCCTGCATGGTCCGGCGGGACGGGTTCGGGATGGTTAATGCCTGCGGTGTCACGCGCGTCCTCCTTAAACTGTTCTTGCGGGGAAATTGCCCCGGGCTCTGATGACAGTTTCTAGATAGGGAGGCCATTCTGCAACGCAAACTTGCGAAAATTGCGCTTCACTGCTTTGTGATGGAGCGACAGCCCACGGCCACCGCGCGGGAGCAAGAATTTTCAGAAAATTCTTGGCAAAATTTTTCGGAAAAATTTTGATCCGTCAGCCCTTTGACAACCAGACCAGGATCAGCCCCAACGCCAGGGCCCCCAATCCCAGGACGCGACGCCGGTCGCGGCCCATCTCGGCCATCATCTGGACCAGCTCGTCCAGACGCGAAGGGGCCAGTGCGAACACCAGCCCCTCGATGATCAGAACCAGGCCGAGGCCCAGAAGGATCGTATCCAGCATTACGCGCCCATCACTCGACTGTTGCCGACTTCAGGTAGTCGAAGAACTCGCTGTCCGGCGAGATCACCAGGGTCGAGTTTTCGCCCAACAGCGACTGCTCGTAAGCCGCCAGCGAGCGGTAGAAGGCAAAGAACTCCGGGTCGCGACCGAAGGCGTCGGCGAAGATCGCGTTGCGGCGGGCGTCCGCTTCACCGCGAATGATCTCGGCCTGTTTGGTCGCTTCCGAGGTGGTCTCGACCACGGTGCGGTCGGCCTGGGCGCGGACACGCTGCGCGGCCTCGCGGCCCCGGGCGCGTTCGTCTTCCGCCTCACGCTGACGTTCGGCGCGCATGCGGTCAAAGGTTGCGGCAAGGTTTTGCGGCGGAAGGTCGGCGCGTTTGATACGCACATCGACGATCTCGACGCCCAGGCTTGCCGCCTGACCACGGGCCTGATCGCGGATCTGGTTCATCAGCACGACACGGTCAGCGGACAGAACAGCCCCGGACGGCACCCCACCCAGAACCTCACGCAGTTCGGCGTTCAGGATACGCTCCAGGCGCGAACGCGCGCCGTTGATGCCACTGGCCCCCACCGCGCGGCGGAACTGGACCGGGTCCTTGATCCGCCAGCGGGCAAAGGCATCCACCACCAGGCGGCGGTCATCAGCCGGGGTCACGTCCAGCGGCTGGGTGTCCAGCGGCAGGATGCGATCATCGTAGTAGATGATCTCGTGCAGCACCGGCACGCGGAAGTTCAGCCCGGGCTCTTCGATCACGGCCGTGACCTCACCAAACCACAGGCGCAGGGCCTTCTGGCGTTCATCAACGATGTAGATCGAATTGACCAGCGCAACCAGCGCAACGACGATGACGCCGATCAGAATCTGGGAACGTCGCATCAGTTGTTCCTCCCGGTGTTGGGGGTGCGCAATTCATTCAGCGGCAGGTAGGGCACGATCCCGTCGGTGCCACCTGCGCCCTCATCAATGATGATCTTGTCGACTGCGCCCAGAACCCGCTCCAGCGTTTCCAGATACAGACGTTTGCGCGTCACATCCTGCGCCTTGGCGTATTCATCATAAACGGCGACAAAACGCGCAGCCTCACCTTCGGCCTCGTTGACGACCTGGGCACGGTAGGCTTCGGCCTCTTCCAGAAGCTGAGCTGCCTCACCCCGGGCCCCGGCGACAACACGGTTGGCATAGGCGTCGGCCTGTTTCTCCAGCGTATCGCGTTCCTGTTCGGCGGCCTGCACCTCAAGGAAGCTGTCGATCACTTCACGCGGCGGGTCGGCCTTGTCGAAGTTCACACGCACGATGTTCACGCCGGATTGATAGCTGTCCAGGGTGGCCTGGATCAGCTCTTCCAGTTCCTGAGCAATCGGGCCACGGTCACGGTTCAGGATCGGCGCCAGGTTCGACCGGGCGATAATCTCGCGCATCGCCGATTCCGACACCGCGCTGATCGTGTCCACCGGCTCGGCCAGGTTGAAGACGAAATTCTCGACATTCGAGATGTTCCAGACGACCTGGAAGTCGATGTCGACGATGTTTTCATCCCCGGTCAGCATCAGGCCGTTCGCCGCCCCCATGCCGATATCCACGACGTTTTCCTGGGTCACCGGGTAGATTTCCTTGGTCACCACCGGCCAGGGCGCGAAGTTCAGGCCTTCCTCGCCGACGCCGTATCGCTCACCGAACAGCAGTTCGACCGACTGTTCCGAGGTGTCGACGCGGTAGAAGCTGGCAAAGACCCAGACAGCAGCAGCAGCCAGGATCACCAGCGCGATGGAGCCGCGACCGAAGCTGGGCCCCGCGCCGCGTTGGCCACCGCCACCACCACGCCGGGCGTCCCCGCCCTTGCCGCCCATGAGCACGCGCAACTGCTCCTGGCCTTTCTTCATCAGCTCGTCGATCTCGGGGATCTGCGGGCCATCGTCGCCGGGGCGCTTGCCGCCGCCGCCACGATTGGGCCCCTGCCCTCCCCCGGAGCCGCTGCCGCCGCGGTTGCCACCGCCGCCCCAGGGTCCGCCATTGTCACTGGCCATGTGGTCCTGTCCTTTCAAACATACGGATATGCTGTGGAAAATGGCCCCACAGCTGGAATAATTCAACCCGATAAGGTCCCGCTCAGTCGCGCCGGGTCGGGGTTTTCATCAAGACGATCTCTTCCGACATGGTCGGGTGCACCGCCACGGTGCGGTCAAAATCTTCCTTGGTTGCCCCCATCTTCACGGCCACCGCGGCCAGCTGGATCATCTCGCCCGCACCATCAGCCACGATGTGGCAGCCCAGCACCTTCTGCGTGGCCTGGGAGACGATCAGCTTGAACAGCACGCGTTCATCCACGCCGATGAAGCTTTTTTGCATCGGCCGGAAGGCGGCACAGTAGACATCGATCGGCTCCTGCGCGCGCGCTTCTTCCTCGCTCAGCCCCACGGTGCCATATTCCGGCTGGGTAAAGACGGCGGAGGCGACGTTTTCATGGTCGGGCTTGGTCGGGTTGCCGTTGAACACGGTTTCGACAAAGGCCGCGCCCTCGCGGATCGCCACCGGGGTCAGGTTGATCCGGTCGGTCACGTCGCCCACGGCATAGATCGAGGGCACGCTGGATTGCGAGTAGTCGTCCACGACGATCTCGCCCTTGCGGCCCAGCTTGACCCCCGCCTCTTCCAGCCCCAGCCCGCCCGAGTTCGGAACCCGGCCCGTGGCAAACAGCACCTGGTCGAACACATCCTCGCGCCCGTCCGTGCCCTTGACCCAGATACGCCCGTCGCGGCGCTCCATGCGCTCGACTTCCAGGCCGACATGCAGGTCGACACCGCGTTCGCTGATATGTTCCGCAAGGAAGCCGCGCACCTCGTCGTCAAAGCCGCGCAGGATCTGCGCGCCGCGATACCACTGCGCGGTATGGGCACCCAGCCCATTGAAGATACAGGCGAATTCACAGGCGATATAGCCGCCGCCAACGATCAGGATGCGTTCAGGGAAGGCGTCGAGATTGAACACCTCGTTCGAGGTAATGCCCAGCTCCGCAGCCCCCGGCGTGTCGGGCAGGAAGGGGCGGCCACCGGTGGCCACCAGGATGTGTTTCGCGGTGAATGTCTCGCCGGTGGACAGTTCGACCGTATGGGCATCCTTGAGCGTGGCGCGCGCATCGAAAATATCGGCCCCCGCGCCGGCCAGGTTCTTGCGATAGATGCCCTCAAGCCGCTCCAGCTCCTTGTGCAGCATCGGCTGGAACTTGGTCCAGTTGAACTTGCCGCCTGCATGATCCCAGCCATAGGCCTTCGCGGCCTCGATCGCCGGACCATGGCCGGAGGCAAAGACCATCAGCTTCTTCGGCACACAGCCGCGAATGACGCAGGTGCCGCCCATGCGGAACTCCTCCGCCAGGCCCACCTTGGCCCCGCCCTGCGCCGCCACACGCCCCGCGCGCACCCCGCCCGAGCCGCCGCCAATCACGAAAAGATCATAATCGAATGCCATGTATTTCGCCTTTCCTGAGCCCGTTTGCCGGACCGTATCCCCGAGTTGTGCCCAGATGTAGTGGCTTTGCCGGATCAGGGGAAGGGCGGGAGGTGGGAAAGCGTCAGCAGGTCACGAAGACGTCAGGTGGCCGGGTCCCTGGGGGAGAGTGTGCGGGGAACGACGGCGTTGAGCCCAACGTTGACGTCCCACATGTTCAGCGTCGGATATCATGCCGAAACGGCCACAAAGACCTCAGCCCCGCCCCAAAGCCCTTGTGGATCCGTAAGTCCTTGTCCAACAGATCACACTCGAACGGAGCGACAGCGATCTCGAAGCTACTATTGACCGAGCTCGCATTGACATAGGTGGTGCCCCCACGCACCCGGCTGCCCGCGCTTGCGTGCACATGACCAAAGCAATGGAGCACCGGTTTCACCGCCTTCAACCGCCTTGCAAGAAGCTTGCAGCCCAGCGTCGCGCCACGGCTCGACACATCGAGCACCCCCGCTGGCGGCGTGTGCGTGATCAGAACATCGACATCGTTGGGAATTCTCGACCAAGCTTCGTCGAGCGCGCGCTCATCGGCAAAGAATGCGTGCTTTTCGAGGTGCGGAACCCATGGGGCACCAAAGAACTTGATACCGTCGATCACAAGCTCTGTATCATGCAGGAAGAGTGCATTGCGAAAGGGCTGCTTGCCAGCTTGCACATGCCTCTCCAGAGTCAGGTCGTGGTTTCCGCCGGTACAGAGGACGTGATCGAACTGTTGGCGACCAAACCAATCATCAATCTTTTCAATGGCCTGGTCATCCTTTCTGAAAAGATGTTCCACATCTCCACAATGGATCAGGACGTCGCCGCATAGATCACCCAGCTCCTCGTGGCCTCCATGGGTGTCGCTGATGATGACGATCCTCATAATGGCCAACTCATCATGAACCGGCATTCAATGTCTAGCATCGCACCCAAGAATTTCTAGCGAACGCATCGCTTGACCGCGTGGAAACAAGCAGCTGTATGGTTGGCCATCGATTGAAAGGCAGCATCGTTTCGCATTGCCGCCATCGACCCGCGACAGGAAAACTCCTGCCCCCTCAAATATCCGCAAACAGGTTGTCCGTATCGACGAACTCGATGCGATCTTCCTCGTGGGTGCCCTCGTTGATATCCGTCACCTCGACCCGCCCGTCGCCATGGCCGATCACCACCACATCGCAGATGTCGATGAACAGCCCGTTTTCCACCACGCCGGGGATCTGGTTCAGGACCAGCGACAGGTGGCGCGGGTTGGCGATGCGTTGCAGGTGCAAGTCGAGGATATGGTTGCCCTCGTCGGTGACAAAGGCAGCCTCGCCGTTCATGCGCAGGGTCGACCGTTGGCCGAGCACATCCATTCCCACCAGCATTTCCTCCAGCAGCGCCTTTGTGGTCTGCCAGCCGAAGGGAATGACCTCCACCGGCAGGGGGAAGGCACCCAGGTGCTCGACCTGCTTGGTGGGATCGGCGATGACAACCATCTGATCCGAGGCCGTAGCGACGATCTTTTCCTGCAGAAGCGCCCCGCCCCCGCCCTTGATCAGGCAGAGGTCGGCGTCATATTCGTCGGTGCCGTCGATGGTCAGGTCGAGCCAGCGCGCCTCGTCCAGGCTGGTCACGTTGACCCCGACCTGGCGGGCCAGTTCCGCCGTACGGGTCGAGGTCGGAACCCCGGTGATCTTCAACCCTTCCTCGCGGATGCGTTCACCCAGGCAGCGCACCATCCAGGCGGCGGTCGAGCCGGTGCCCAGCCCCACGCGCATGCCGTCCTCGACGAAATCCACCGCCCGTTTGGCGGCGACGAATTTGGCGGTGTCGATGGGCGACAGTTCCCCGGACATGGCAGCACTCCCCGTTACTTACCGGGAACTTATAGGAAAGAAGCGCGCGCCATGCGAGGGGGGCCAAGATTTTTAGCTAAAAATCTTGTCAAAATTCTTCTCAAGAATTTTGCCCCGCCCGCGGCACGCGGAGGCGCTTGCGCCTCATGGGTCAGGCCTAGCGGGACAGGCTGGCCCCGGTCAGAAGCGCATCCAGGTCCTCCAGCGACAACCGCCCGTCCCGGTCCAGATCCAACCCCAGAAGGCCGCGCAACAGTTCTGCCTCGCTCTCGGGCAGTTTCGTCTTCGCCAGCGCCTCGGCATTGGCGCGCTGTTCACCCCAGCCTAACACCCCGTCGCCATCACGATCCGCCGCCCGGAAGTTCAGCACCGATTTGCCCCGCTGCCGCGCACTTTGCGTGGCGGCCAGAACGCTCATCTCTCCGGCGGTGATGTCACCGTCACCATCCAGATCGGCCAGCAGGAAACGGCGCAGTTCTCGCGCACGCCAATAGGCCCGTTCCAGCGCGATGAAATTCTCGATCCCCTGCGCACCGATACTGCCGTCGTGGCCATAGCCAAGGATCAGCTCGGCCACCTCCTTGGCAAAGGCCTGCGGGTCACCCTCAAGCTTGCTCAACGTGTCTGGGGCCACAGCGTCGGCAATCCGGTCCCCCAGTTCATCCATTGCCAAGGGCAGATCAGAGCCCTGGGCGACGCCCGTCACCCCCCAAAAGGCAAAAACAGCAACAATCGGATACCGCATGGACACCTCCCGTTTTCCAAAGCCTAGCGCCCCATGGTTAATCAATTCCTAATCTTCCTGTCCGGAGGCCGAATAATCGGCAGCGCAGGCCGCGAGATGCCAATTGCCTCCTGTACCGTAATGTCGCCCGCGCCCCGGCATCTGCCGCAGATCCGCTTGCGACGCCGCGCGCGCGCGCCCACGATGGCCACACAGCAAAGGAACGTCCATGTATCGCCTGCACTACGCCCCCGACAATGCCTCACTGATCGTGCGCCTGGTGCTGGAGGAGCTGGGTCAGCCATATGAAACCATACTGGTCGATCGCTCGGTAAGCGCGCAGCACAGCGCGGCCTATCTCAAGGTCAACCCGATGGGCATGATCCCGGCGCTGGAGACACCGGACGGGCCAATCTTCGAGACCGCTGCGATCCTGCTCTGGTTGGCGGATCGGCACGGCCGCATGGCCCCTGCCCCGAATGTACCCGAACGCGCCGCGTTCCTGTCCTGGCTCTTTGCCTGCGCCAACGGGCTACACACGGATCTGCGCCAGCTCTTCTACCCGCATCTCTATGCCGGTGAGAACGGGGCCGGGCATGCCAGCCTGACCCGCGCGCGCATCACCCGCAGCCTTGACCGGCTGGAGGCGCTGGCGGCCAGCGGCCAACCCTGGTTCTGCGCCGAAAGCCCGACCATCCTGGACCTCTATGTTGCGGTGATGCTGCGCTGGCCCGCGCTCTACCCGGCCGAGGATTGCGCCTGGTATGACCTTGGCCGCTGGCCCCGATTGCACGCACTGGCGACCCGGCTGGAGACGCGCGCCTCAATGGCCACGGCACAGGCAGCCGAAGGGCTCGGCCCCACCCCGCTGACCGCACCCAGCTATCCGCAACCACCGGAAGGCAGCGCGCTCTGATAACGTCTCGGCACGCGGCTGGTCAGCCCTGCCTCTTGTCGCATGGACATCTGTCCCTAGATACCTGAGCATAGCGCTCGGAGTTACGAGTCGCGCGGACGGAGACCATGAGCAGGTATTTCTATATAGCCTTGGGATGGGCCGCCGTGGCCCTGGGGCTGGTGGGGGTCATCCTGCCGGTGCTGCCGACCACGCCCTTCCTGCTGATCGCCGCCTTCGCCTTCGGCAAGGGCAGCCCCGAGAAGCGCGCCTGGCTGATCGAACACGCCCATTTCGGTCCGGCCATCCGCAATTGGGAAGAAAACGGCGCGATCTCGCGCGGCGCAAAGGTCCTGGCCTGTTCGATGATGGCGCTGGTCCTATGCATCAGCCTGATCCTGGGTGCAGCCTGGTGGGTACTGGGGCTGCAAGTCCTGTTCATGGGCGCGGGCGCGGCCTTCATCCTGACCCGGCCCGATGGGGCCGCGCGCTGAGTTCCACGCCGGACAGATCGCCGGACAGATCGCCAGACCGTCGCTGGTCGTAGACCGACAGGCCACGCTGCGGCAGGCTTAACGCCTCCCCCTGCCCGTGCCGGAGCGACATCCCCTCCCCGTACCGCAAGACGCCGCATCACGCCGTCCGACGAGGACACCCCGCAAAAGGTCGCTTTCTGCACGACAACCCGCGCCGGAATGTCGCAGTCTGGACCTAGACGAAAGCGAGGTAAGCCCATGTTCCTGTCCGTATTCGACATGTTCAAGGTTGGGGTCGGTCCCAGCTCCTCCCACACGATGGGACCGATGGTGGCCGCGGGCCGCTTCCTGGACCTGTTGCGCGCCTCGCCCTTCGAGGTCGCGGGCCTGCGTGCCTCGTTGCATGGGTCATTGGCCTGGACCGGCGTGGGCCACGCCACCGACCGTGCCACCATCCTGGGCCTCGCGGGTTTCCTGCCCGACAACTATGACGCCACGGCGGCCGAGGCGGCGCTGGCTGCGATCGAGGCAACCGGCACGGTGCAGCCCGAAGGCCTGCCCGAGCTGAAATTCACCCCGAAACACGACCTGGTCTTCGACTACGACCACCCGCTGCCCGGCCATGCCAACGGCATGCGCCTGATGGCGACGGATGCCCAGGGCGACGTGGTGGTGGCCGAGACCTATTACTCCATCGGCGGCGGCTTCGTGGTGACCGAGGCTGAACAGGCCGCCGAGCCGCAGATGGATGCCGAGGACGCCGCCACCCATCCCTTCCCCTTCGAAAGCGCCGAGCAGATGCTGGCGATGGCAAAATCCTCCGGCAAGACGATTGCCGAGATGAAACGCGCCAATGAACTGGTGCATCGCGGGCCGGGGTCGCTGGCCGAGGGGATCGAGCGGATCTGGCAGGTGATGGATGATTGCATCGAACGGGGGCTCGCGAATGACGGCATTCTGCCCGGCGGGCTGAACGTGAAACGCCGTGCGCGCAAGATCCACCAGGAACTGCTGAGCGAACGCGGGCTGAACCTGGGTGCCCCGCATACGATCAATGACTGGATGAGCGTTTACGCGATGGCGGTCAATGAAGAGAACGCCGCTGGCGGTCAGGTCGTCACCGCCCCCACGAACGGCGCGGCGGGTGTTCTGCCTGCGGTGCTGAAATACTGGCTGAACCACGTGCCGGGCGCCGTGCCCTCGCGCATTCCGGAATTCATGCTGACCGCCTCCGCGATTGGCGGGATCGTCAAGCACAACGCGTCGATTTCCGGCGCCGAGGCCGGGTGCCAGGCCGAAGTCGGCTCGGCCTCGGCCATGGCCGCCGCCGGTCTGACTGCCGTGATGGGCGGCACGCCCGAACAGGTGGAAAACGCGGCTGAAATCGCGCTGGAACACCACCTGGGCCTGACCTGCGACCCGGTCAAGGGCCTGGTGCAGGTGCCCTGTATCGAACGCAACGGGCTGGGCGCGATCAAGGCGGTCTCCGCCGCCTCGCTGGCCCTGCGCGGGGATGGCACCCACCTGGTGCCACTGGATGCCTGCATCCGCACCATGTTCGAGACCGGCCAGGACATGCACGAGAAATACAAGGAAACCTCGCTGGGTGGGCTGGCGGTCAACGTGCCCAACTGCTGAGGCCCGCGCCTGAAACAGGCGTGATCCAATGGTGTCGCTCACGCGACGCTTGATCCCTCGCGGCCCCGCCGGGGCCGCTCAGGCGGGCGCCGGTCACAGGCGTCCGGGCTGATGGATCCCTCCCGTTCAAGGCCCCCACCCGCCTGAGCCCCGCTTGCCTGCAAGCGGGGCGAGGTATCGAGCCTGCGCGGAACGCGCAGCCCACTTGGTAGCGCCGAGGCGCAGGATCCGGGTTGCGCGGGCGCGGCGCCCGGGTCACTGTCGCGCCATGACCACGGATCGCCCCCTTCTCGGCATCGCCCTGATGCTCGGCTTCTGCCTGCTCGCGCCCTTGGGCGACGGCATCGCGAAACTCTTGGGCAGCACCGTGGCGCTGATCACCCTGGTGACCGCGCGGTTTGCCATCCAGGCCGCCATCCTCGTACCGCTCTGCGCCGCCACCGGCCGCAGTCTGAAAATGTCCCGCCGTGATTTGCGCCTGACCGCCTGGCGCACCGCGCTGCATATCGCGGGCATCGCCTGCATGTTCACCGCGCTGAAGTTCCTGCCCATCGCCGATGCGGTGGCGATTGCCTTCGTCATGCCCTTCATCATGCTGCTGCTGGGTAAATACGTGCTGGGAGAAACCGTCGGCCCGCACCGCCTGGGCGCCGCCGTGGTCGGCTTCCTGGGCACGCTCCTGGTGGTGCAACCGAACTTCATCCAGGTCGGCGCTGCGGCCCTCCTACCCATGGCGGTTGCCCTGATCTTTGCCCTGTTCATGCTGATCACGAGGCAGATGGCCAAGGACGTGGACCCCGTGGCGCTGCAGGCAGTCTCCGGCCTCATGGGCACCGTCGCCCTGCTGCCGCTTTTGCTGTTCATCCCCGACACGCCCCTGCCGCCCGCCGAGACCTGGCCCCTTATCCTGACCCTCGGCGTGGTCGGCACGCTGGCGCATCTGCTCATGACCTGGAGCCTGCGCTACGCCCCCGCCGCCACGCTCGCACCGATGCAATACCTGGAAATCCCCTTCGCCACCGCCATCGGCTGGCTGATGTTTCGTGACCTACCAAACGGGCTCGCCACCCTCGGCATCCTCATCACCGTGGCCGCCGGGCTCTACGTGATCGCGCGCGAGCGTCAGGCCAGCAGCGCCTCGACCACCTGAGCCAGCGCCGCACGCGGCAGCATCACCAACAGCCCCGACCGATCCGCCCGCAAGCGCACCGGCCCCGCCACCTCATTCGAGGTACCCACCTTGTCCCAGGGCGCCATGGTCAGCCCGTCAAAGGACCACACCAGCCCCTCGGCCCGGACCTCCATCCCGGCCATGGGAAACAGCGACAGGCGCATGCCCATGGGCAGCTCCAGCGCCAACTCGCCGGGCAGATGGAAACACAGGTCCTTCTCGCCCAGCAAAACACAGGGCCGGTCCGCATGACGCACCAGACTGTTCAGACAGGCCAGCTCATGATCCAGCCGCCGCCCCAGGAACCCGACCCCGATCACCAGGGGCGCCCCGACCGAGCGCAACGCCTTGTCGAAATCCGTGCTGTCCTGCTCATCGATCTGCTGGAACCGATCCTCGCCCAACGCCTCCCGCGCATCCTCGGACACCGAATCCATATCCCCCACCACACGCAAGGGCTCGAACCCCAGCGCCAACGCCCGATCCGCCCCGCCATCGGCCGCCACGAGATTCGGCGCGTGGATCAACGCTTCCTCAAGGGTTGTGCGATTAACATCCCCTCCACCCACAAGGGTCACACTTTCGCAATATGGCAAAAAGTTGGCTATCATGGCGTTCATTGTCTCCATCCGGGAAACTCGACACATTCCCGCCTTGAAAAAATACCGGGTTTTTCCCGGTTCTGTTCTAAATTTCGAACCAGTGCGTGGTAAACAGTTTGTTGCTGGATCGGGGGAGAAAGCGAGGCAACCATGGTGAGTACGAGCAAGATTCTCACGGTTTCATACGGGACGTTTTCGTGCACGCTCGAAGGATTTGACGAGCCGTTCAACACGATGAAGTCCATCGCGGAGTATTTTCGCGACCTGGCGGCGGATGACCGCTACTTCGGGGCGGAACCGCCGACCCCGGATGCCGAGATGCTGCATCGCATCGCGGAACGTGAGATTCAGAAACGTGTGGAGGCCCGCGTCGAAAACGACGAGGTCGTGCTGCGCCAGGCCGACGCCGCCGCGCCCCGGATCAAACCGGCCGCGGCCACGCTGATTCCCGGCGAGACGCTTTTGCATGACGACGATGGAACGGAAGACGTGGCACAGGCGCCCGTCGAAGCGGCTCAGTCTGCTCCCGTTGCCCAAGCGGAAGAGGCCGAAGCGCCCGCCGCCGCCACCGTCGTCGAAGAAGTTGCCGAACCGGTGGAGGCCCCTGCCTCGGACCTCCCCGCCGACAGCCCCCCGGATTCCATTGCCGCCAAGCTGCAACGCATCCGCGCCGTGGTTGATCGGGGTCACGAAGAGCCCGACGACTTTGTCGAGGACCAGCAGGCCCAGCCCTTCTTTGAAGAGGCGGAGGCCGAACCATTGGAAGAGGTTGCCACCGCGCCCGCAGATGAACCTGCGCCGCAGCCCGCCCCCGCGCCCCTGATGTTCGCTGAAACCGAGTTCGCCGATCCCGCCCCTGCGGATGAGGAAGACGAGGGCGCCGAAGCCCTCCTGCCCGAAACGCCGGTTGAAGAGCTTGTCGAAGAAGATGACGCCGAGGTGATCGTCGACGAGGCGGAGCTGGACATCGCGGAGATCGAAGAGCCCGTCGAAGAGGCTGAGGTCGGCGAGATCGAAGCCGAAGCCGAAGCCGAAGCCAAAGCCGAAGCCGAAGCCGAAGCCGAAGCCGAAGCCGAAGCCGAAGCCGAAGCCGAAGCCGAAGCCGAAGCCGAAGCCGAAGCCGAAGCCGAAGAGGTTGCCGAGGAACCCGAGGAGGTCAAGGGCGCCGATGACACGGACGCGCTTGCTGCCGTGATGGGTGCCATGGCCGCCGAGGCCCCGGCCGATGACAGCTATGACGAGGACGAGTTCGACGTCGTCGACGAGTTGGCCGAAGACGACGATCCGATCAGCTCGGTCCTGGCCGGTCTTGCCGCCGAGGACACCGTCGAAGAAGACGTGGCCGAGGATGAAGCCGAAGAAGAACCGGTCTCGGACGAACTGCGTGAGGACTGGGACATCGCCCTGGGTGACGACCTGGATGGTGATCTGGACGGTGACCAAGAAGACGCGCAGGACGAGCCCGCCGAACTGGCCGAAGAGGAGGAAGACGAGAACGTCTTCGCCGAGGCCGAGGCAGACGACGAGGCCGAAGAGGCCTCTGAACCGGCGCAGCTTCGCCGCCCGATGGCCCGTGTCATCAAGGTCAAACGTGCCGATTTCGAACCTGCCGCCGAAACTGAAGCCGAGGCTCAGGACAACGAAGACAGCATGCTGTCGCCGGAGGAAGAAGCCGACCTGATGGCTGAACTGGCCGAGGTGGAACGCGACTTCGCCGATCCTGACGCGGCAGAAGGCGAAGAGGCTGACGAGGCCGGTGCCGACGCGCAGGAAGCTGCGCCCATGGCCTTTGACGAGCCCGGCTTTGCCGAAAGCGACGCCGCCGTCGACCGCATCCTGGCCGAGACCAACGTCAAGATGGACAGCACGGATGTCAGCCGTCGCCGCTCGGCGATCGCGCATCTCAAGGCTGCCGTCCAGGCCACCCGCGCCGACGAGGAAGCCGGCGACGGTGCCCCTTCACGTGACGAGACCGAAGCCTATCGCGACGACCTGGCCCGCGTGGTGCGCCCACGCCGCCCGGGTGGTGGTGGCGCCAAGGGCACGCAGCGTCGCCTGGCCCCCTTGATGCTGGTGTCCGAGCAGCGCATCGACACGCCCGCGCCCGAACAACAGGCCGCGCCCGCCGCCACCGTGCGCCCGCGCCGCGTGACCAAGGGCAATCTGGCGCTGGACGAAGAGCGCGACGAGGAAATGGTCGCCGTAACCCCGGCGGCGGCCCCCGCGCCCGCCGCTCAGGCCGATGCCGCGATAGACTTCGACAGCTTCGCCCGCCAGAAAGGGGCCGTCGGCATGGGCGAGCTTTTGGAATGCGCCGCGGCCCACGCCGTCTTCATCGAAGGCCGCCCGCATTTCTCGCGCCCGCAGATCATGAAGCTTGCCCTGGCCCACGACCCCGAAGCGGGTCACTCGCGCGAAGAGGGCCTGCGCGCCTTCGGCAAGCTCCTGCGCGAAGGCCGCATCCGCAAGCTCAAGCGCGGTCAGTTCGTCCTGAACGAAGCCACCCGCTTCCAGCCGGACGAAGGCCGCGAAAGCGCCTGAGTCATGAGACATGTGAACGTCACGAGAAGGGCCCCAAGCGGGGCCCTTTTCATATGGTCGGCGCTCCAGGCCGCCCGTACGGATACACCGTCAACACATTGTCAGCCCCAAGTTCGTAAGCGGGGATCAGCATGTTCCAAGGCGACGGCCCCTTTCTGATCCGCCCCAACAGATCGTAATGCGCTCCGCCACAGGGGCAGAACCATCCGCCGTGATCCCCGACCCCGACCATGGGGATGCAGCCAAGTCGCGGACAAAGGCCCCACAGTACGACATAGACGCGGTCAGCGGTGAGGCTGCGGGCCTGAAAATCGGCTGGTCTTCCCTCGGGCAGGTTGGCATTTCGCGAGAAGGGGTCGGGAAGGTGGATATCCCCTTCCGACCTCAACTGCCGCACCTGCGCATCGGACAGGGCGCGCAGGAATACGGGCTTCTCACCCGCCACCACGATCCTTTGTTCCCCTGTCGGAACGGAGGCCAGGGGAACCCGGGTTCCCCTGCTTTCCGCCACCACGTCCGCCGTCGGCGCCATCGCCCTGCCCAGACCGCGCAGGCCTGCGGCAACACAGGCGGCTCCGACGGCCAGGGTCGAGACTGTCAGGATTGTGCGGCGGGTGGGATCGATCATGGCAAAGTCTCACAGGGAATACGCCCACTACAGCATCTTCGCCCGCCTTCGGCCAGAGGTGACATGCCGCGCCTTCGCCAAGCTCCCACCCGAGCGGCCTCACGGCCGCGAGAC
Organism: Aliiroseovarius sp.; assembly: GCF_965228805.1. Classification (NCBI taxonomy): domain Bacteria; kingdom Pseudomonadati; phylum Pseudomonadota; class Alphaproteobacteria; order Rhodobacterales; family Paracoccaceae; genus Aliiroseovarius; species Aliiroseovarius sp. Next base: position 3,914,698 of record NZ_CBDDIE010000003.1, read on the forward strand.
ATCAAGCGTCGCGCCAGCGACACCTTCGGATCACGACGGTTTCCACGAAGAAAAAGAGCCCACACCGGGGCCCTTGCTCAATCCTTGTTCTTCCCCTGCGGGCCGTACTTGCCCGCCGGGTCGTGGGGATAGTCGTCCGGATCCTTCTCCGGATCCCCCTTGCCCACGCCCAGGAAGACCTTCTTGAACGGCAACATCCACAGGAAGCCGAGCCCGACATAGATGCCCAGTTCAACCAGGATATGCGGCCGGTCAAGCCAGTTCACCAGGCTCACGGCGGCCACGATATAGAGCGGCAACCCAACCACGAGGATCAGGATCGCCAGCCGTTTGCGGGTCTTGTAGCTCAGCGCCATGAGGCCTCCTCGGCTCGGATCAGTCGGCGAAAGGATCGGTCACCAGGATGGTATCCTCACGCTCCGGCGAGGTCGAGAGCAGCGCGACCGGGCAGTCGATCAGCTCTTCCACGCGTTTCACGTATTTGATCGCATTGGCCGGCAGATCATTCCAGCTGCGCGCGCCTTCGGTGGTCTCGGACCAGCCCGGCATTTCCTCGTAGATCGGCGTGCAACGGGCCTGCTGATCGGCGGCCGTGGGCAGGTAGTCCAGCGTCTCGCCGTCCAGATCATAGCCCACGCAAATCTTCAACGTCTCGAACCCGTCCAGCACATCGAGCTTGGTCAGGCAGATGCCCTTGATGCCCGAGGTCGCACAAGTCTGGCGCACCAGGGCGGCGTCGAACCAGCCGCAGCGACGTTGACGGCCGGTGGTGGTGCCAAACTCGTGCCCACGGGTGCCCAGGCGCTCGCCATCCGCATCCGGGGTGCCGTCAGCGTTCAGCAGTTCGGTCGGGAACGGGCCTTCCCCCACGCGGGTGGTATAGGCCTTGACGATGCCCAGAACGTAATCGATCGAGCCCGGCCCGATCCCCACGCCGGTCGCCGCCTGGCCCGCGATCACATTGGACGAGGTGACAAAGGGATAGGTGCCGAAATCGATGTCCAACAGAGCGCCCTGCGCCCCTTCGAACAGGATCCGCTTGCCCGCCTTGCGCTTTTCGTTCAGCACTTTCCAGACCGGGGCAGCATAGGGCAGGATCTCGGTCGCGATCTCCTTCAGCTTGGCGATCAGCGCGTCCCGGTCGATCGGCTCGACACCCAGCCCCTTGCGCAGCGGGTCATGGTGCTGCAGCGCACGGTCGACGCGGGCTTCCAGGGTGGCCTCATCCGCCAGGTCGGCCACGCGGATCGCACGGCGCCCCACCTTGTCCTCATAGGCCGGGCCAATGCCGCGCCCGGTGGTGCCGATCTTGGTGCCCTTCGAAGCCGCCTCTTCCCGCGCCCGGTCCAGCTCGCCATGGAAGGGCATGATCAGCGGGGTGTTTTCGGCAATCATCAGGGTTTCGGGCGAAATCTCGACGCCCTGGGCGCGCACGGTGGCGATCTCGTTCACCAGGTGCCAGGGGTCCAGCACCACGCCATTGCCGATGACCGACAGTTTGCCGCCGCGCACAACGCCCGAAGGCAGCGCGTGCAGCTTGTAGACCGCCCCGTCGATGACCAGCGTATGGCCCGCGTTATGCCCGCCCTGAAAGCGCGCGATCACATCGGCGCGTTCGGACAGCCAGTCCACGATCTTGCCTTTTCCCTCGTCACCCCATTGGGCGCCCACAACGACGACGTTGGCCATGTCTTTCTTCCTGTGTTCGGTAAACCCGCGCCCGTATAGCGGCCTGCGCGCCGGGTGGGAACCTGTTTCTGCCCAACGGGGCTGGACAGCGCTCGAAAACCGCCCCAAACATACCCGCATAACGGGAGTTTTGCCGCATGGCCTCACGCATTTTCCTCTGGCTCGCCCTCATGGCGGCCATCGTCACCGCGATCCTTGCCGTGATCGGCTATGCAGCCGGAAAAGAAGAGGGCGAATGGGCGCCAGTCCTTTGGGGTCTGGTCGGGCTGGTCTGGGTGGCCCCGGGTCTGCTGGTTACCCTGGTGTTCCTCGCCATTGGGCTTGTTCTAAAACCCCGCCCTCCGAACAGCCCGACATTCCACCCCGAAGACGTTGAAAATGCAGCTGCACCTCCCCGCATCCCCCCGATCGCGCCGGATACGAACCCAGGGCAGGACGACACCTGACAGATAGCATGTCGATTGCGCCCGTATGACCGCGTGCGGGCCGAGTGGTCGTCTGTTTCCGCTCGGATCGGGTACAAAAAGGCTGATTGCCCGTCCTTTCCAGATACGCCCTAGTCTACCGGCAGCCCTTCCAACGACTCTATCACCCGATCCGCTGCGGCGACCGCCGCTCGGATGGCCTTCAACCGCTCTTCGGATTGGCGGAGTTCTTCCTCTGACCGGCGGAGGCGTTCCCCGGACTGGCGCAGGCGTTCCTCGGACGACACCAAGGCCCGCCAGGCAGGCACAAGGGCAATGCTCAACGGCGCGAAGTCCCGTGCCAAATCCTGCAGCGTTTCCTCCCCGGTGTCTCCTCGGGTGCGCAGATCGGTCAGCGCCTCTTCAAAAGCGGGCAGATCCCACTCCGGGTCCGCGCCGTTCAGTGCGGCCTCTTCCAGGACCAGCTCATATACCCCGTCTGGCATCTGCATGCGTTGAACGAATCCCAGCTCCATCCCCGGCTCCGCCCCGGCCATATCAGTGAAGACCGCCACGATACGTGCCTGCGTGGAGTCTTCCATGCCCAGGAACTCGGCAACAAGCTCCGCGCGCCAAGGGTCGGGCACATGGCGCAGATGCTCGACAAAATCAATCAGCTCGGCCGAGGTGTCCGGTTGCGCTTCCAGAAAAGCCTCCATCCGCGGCAAATCTGCACGCAGGAGAGAGACAGTGGGATCGGCGTGGAGCGGCAGCACCGAAACGACAAAGGAAAAAAGGACAGTTGAAAAGGGCTTCATGACATCCAGCATGCAAAGGGATCTTGGCGCAAACTGCCCTTTTGCGCCGCCTCTGCCAAGGGGAAACGCACTTGGCAAGGTCTGGCACGGCCCCGCGCGGCGGCACACAGGGGGTTGCGGGCGCGCGCCCAAGCGCCTAGATAGCCCCATCAGATCGTTACCTCGGGAATCCGCCACATGGAAAACGTCGTTCTTGTTGTTCACCTGCTTCTGGCCCTGGGCCTGATCGGCGTCGTGCTTCTGCAGCGCTCCGAAGGCGGCGGCCTTGGCATCGGTGGTGGCAGCGGTGGCGTGATGTCGGCCCGTGGTGCCGCAACGGCCCTGTCGAAGATCACCTGGGGTCTGGCGATCGCCTTCCTGACGACCTCGATCGGCCTGACCATCATCGCCGCGCAAAGCTCCGAAGACACCTCGGTCGTCGACATCACCGCACCGGTCTCCGAGGCCGCTCCGGCGGACGAGGGTGTGACCCCGCCCGCCGTCGACCTGGACAGCCTGCTGCCGCCCGCGACCGATGACGGCCTGGCCCCGCCGCGCGCTGATTGATCTTTCCAAAGACGATCTGACCTGACCCGGCCCGCACTCGCGGCCCGGGACCACCCAAACAATACCTAGATCAGGGCGATTTCTTCGCCCCATCATCTTGCGGGTTCGGTTGCGCGGGACACCGAATCCGGTTATGTCTTGAGTCCCGTGGGAAGCGGATTCGGGTGGCGTAAAAAATCGTCCGATCCGGGGTCTTTCGACCCGCTACAGGCACGCTAAGAACACGGGGGCAGCCAACCTTATGGCACGTTACATCTTCATCACCGGTGGTGTTGTTTCTTCGCTCGGCAAGGGTCTGACCTCCGCCGCGCTCGGGGCGCTCTTGCAGGCGCGCGGCTTTTCGGTCCGCCTGCGCAAGCTGGACCCCTACCTGAACGTCGACCCCGGCACGATGAGCCCGTTCGAACATGGCGAGGTCTTCGTCACCGACGATGGCGCCGAGACCGACCTGGACCTGGGTCACTACGAGCGTTTCACCGGCGTCGCCGCGCGCAACACCGACTCGGTCAGCTCGGGCCGCATCTACACCACGGTGCTGGAGAAGGAACGCCGCGGCGATTACCTGGGCAAGACGATCCAGGTCATCCCCCACGTTACCAATGAGATCAAGGACTTCATCGCCATCGGTGACGACGAGGTCGATTTCATGCTGTGTGAGATCGGCGGCACGGTCGGCGATATCGAGGCCCTGCCTTTCTTCGAAGCCATTCGCCAGTTCAGCCAGGAACGCCCGCGCGGTCAATGCATCTTCATGCACCTGACCCTGCTGCCCTACCTGGCCGCCTCGGGCGAGCTGAAGACCAAGCCGACCCAGCACTCGGTGAAGGAACTGCGCTCGATCGGCATCGCGCCGGACGTGCTGGTCTGCCGGTCCGAGCACCCGATCCCGGACAAGGAACGCGGCAAGATCGCGCTGTTCTGCAACGTGCGCCAGGACAGCGTCATCCCGGCCTATGACCTGAAATCGATCTACGAAGCACCGATGGCCTATCACAACGTGGGTCTCGATCAGGCCGTACTGGACGCGTTCCAGATCAGCCCGGCGCCGAAGCCCGACCTCAGCCGCTGGGTCGACGTCGAAGACCGCATCCACAACGCCGAGGGCGAGGTGCGCGTCGCCGTGGTCGGCAAATACACGCAGCTGGAAGACGCCTACAAGTCGATCAAGGAAGCCCTGGTGCACGGCGGCATGGCCAACCGTGTGAAGGTCAAGCTGGAGTGGGTCGACAGCGAACAGTTCGACGACAAGGACGCCGCGCCCTATCTGGAGGGCTTCCACGCCATCCTGGTGCCCGGCGGTTTCGGCGAACGCGGCACCGAAGGCAAGATCAAGGCGGCCGAGTTCGCCCGCACCCGCAAGATCCCCTACCTGGGCATCTGTCTGGGCATGCAGATGGCGGTGATCGAAGCCGCCCGCAACGTGGCCGGGATCGAGGCCGCGGGCTCCGAGGAATTCGACCACGAGGCCGGTGCCAAACGCTTTGAACCGGTGGTCTACCACCTCAAGGAATGGGTGCAGGGCAACTACACCGTCAAGCGCAAGGTCGGCGACGACAAGGGCGGCACCATGCGTCTGGGCGCCTATAACGCAACCCTGGCCGAAGGCTCGAACGTGGCCCGCGTCTATGGCGGCACCGCGATCGAGGAACGCCACCGCCACCGTTACGAGGTGGACGTGAAATACCGCGAGCAGCTGGAGGCCTGCGGGCTTGAGTTCTCGGGCATGTCGCCCGACGGCCGCCTGCCCGAGATCGTCGAATGGAAGGACCACCCCTGGTTCATCGGCGTGCAGTTCCACCCGGAGCTGAAGTCGAAACCCTTCTTGCCCCACCCGCTCTTCGCCGATTTCGTGCGCGCCGCGAAGGATGTGGAGCGCCTGGTGTGATGCGTGCCGCCGCGCTTGTCCTCTGGGCGGGTGCGGCCTCGGCCGACGGGGTGCAGCGCGCGGACTATGCCACACTGGACGCCACCCTGTCCGGCCGCTTCAACTTCGAAATGTTCGAACCCCGGCCCGAGCCGGGGTTTTCCATTGATGGGCTGCTGTCCGACGATCACATCCGTTTGGGCGAGGCCTTCGCCGGGCAACGCGTCGGCGGCACCCTGTTCGACCAGATCGAAGGTGACCCTACCCCCTATCCGACCGCCCTGCCCGGCACCCCGGGGCGCAACCTGGCCATCGCCTATCACGCAGGCTTCGGATCGGTCGCGCTGTTTCCCCTCGGTCCCAAGGGCCACCCGGCGATTGAGGCCCTGGGCGAAGGCAGCCTGGCCATAGGGTTTCGCCGCCCTGTTACCGCCTTCGGCCTGCGCATCCACGCCGATTATGCCGACCCTCTGGGCAGCCGCCCCGCTCCCGGCGAGCTGCGGCTGCGCTTCTATGGCGCGGAGGGCACCGAGATCGGGCAGCATCGCGTTCAATTGGATCACGGCATCACCGAACTCGGATTTACTGCCCCGGGTATCGCAGGCGTCTTGATCACCAACACCGACCCGGGCGGGATCGCGGTAGACGATATCATCTACTCGATCCCGGGCCTGTCCAGTTGACCACTGCCCAAGGCTTGCGCCCTGCCCGCCCGCTCTCTAACCTCCCCGAAAACGAACGAGGGTGCGATGATTGCCGAGTTTTTCAAGAAGCTGATGGGCCAGCCCGCCGAACAGCCTCTGCCGGAGCTGGACGCCAAGCTGGGGGTGATCGTGCTCCTCGTGCGGCTGGCCAAGGCGGATCAGCATTATGCGGTCGAGGAAATCCAGTTGATCGACCGGCTGATCGCTGGGCACCTGGAGCTGAACCCGGTCGAGGCCGCCAAGCTGCGCGCCACTTCGGAAAAACTCGAAGCCTCCGCCCCGGATACGCCCACGCTCAGCGCCATGGTCCAAGGCGAAGTTGCCGAACCCGACCGCCACGCCGTTCTGGATGCGCTGTGGCAGGTAGGGTTGGCCGACCGCGCCCTGAAGCCCGAGGAAGAAAGCTTCCTCACCGAGGTGGCCCGCGCCTTGGGGCTGGATCCCGCCGAGGGCGCCGCGCGGCACGGAACCGCCAACTGATCTGCCCAACGCAGCCGTGATTTGGGCCGGGCGCGCTTCTGCGTTACCCTTCCCCATGCGTTTTCTGATCGCCCTTGCTCTGACAAGCTTTCCCGCCGCCGCCTGCGACGCGCCGGTCTGCCTGGTGGATCGCGACCAGATCTACCTGCCCGAAATCGTGACTTTCGACGACCTGCCGTCTGGCTACGGGCTGGGCAGCCGGATCGACACGGTGCTGGACCAGCCCGGCGCCCGGTTTGGCGAACATTTCCACGGCCAGACCCGCGGCGCACACGGCGATCACGACCTGATCAGCGGCACCGCCCGCGCGCCCCTGACGGTGAAAGGCGGTGGCGAGGGCGAGACCCTGGGCGTCATGCGCCTGCTTGGGTCGAACATCCTGCTGGGCCACGGCCCACGCAAATTCCCCGCCTCCGAAGCGGTGGGTGAAGGCGCCATCGCGGTGCTCTTCACCCGCGACCAGGCCGCGCTGGGGTTCGATCTGCGCGGCGGCGAGGCCGGGCTGGCCGAGGTCAGCTTCCTTGCCCGCGACGGTCGCGTGATCCACCGCCTCACCCTGGGCCCCATCGGCGAGGACCAGTTCACCTTCGCGCGTCAGGCCATGCAGACCGACATCGCCGGCATCCTGATCCAGAACACCGACGCCCAAGGCATCGCCATAGACAACCTGGTCTTTGGGCTGGCCAGCCCGACCAGCTGACTTCCCTCTTGCCATTCCACCCCGCCCCGGTCAGCATCCGCCGGACAGACAAGGAGCCCCCAATGCCCAAAGGATACTGGATCGGTCGCGTCGATGTGCACGACCTGGAGGAATACAAGAAATACATCGTCGCCAATGCGGTCGCCTTCGAGAAGTTCGGCGCGCGGTTCCTGATCCGGGGCGGTGACTTCGAGGTCCGCGAGGGCCAGGCGCGCTCGCGCAACGTGGTGATCGAGTTCCCCTCCTACCAGGCCGCCAAGGACTGCTACGACAGCCCGGAATACCAAGCCGCCAAGGCCTTTCGCGTGCCGGTGTCCGAGGGCGACGTGCTGATCATCGAAGGCTATGAGGGTTGAGCGCCGCTTGGCCTCGCTCCTGAACGGACCTATATCGAAGACATGTTCCAACAGCTTCTGAACCGCCTGATGGGCGACACGCCCGAACCGCTCCCCGACCATGACGCCCGCCTGGCGCTGACCGCCCTTCTGGTGCGGCTGGCGCGCTCGGACGGGGATTACGCCCGTGTTGAGGTGGCCCAGATCGAACGTATCATCGCCACCCGCTACGGGCTGGACGGCGATGCGGTGACCGAACTGCGCCATGACGCCGAACTATTCGAGGAAAGCGCGCCGGACACGGTGCGTTTCACCCGCGCGATCAAGGACGCGGTGCCATATGAGGAACGCGCCGCCGTCGTGCAAGCCGCCTGGTCGGTGGTCCTGGCCGATGGCACCCGCGCGGATGAGGAAGACAGCCTCATGCGCATGGTGGCGAACCTGCTGGGCGTGAACGACCGCGATTCGGCGTTGGCGCGGCAGCGGGCGCAGAAAAACACATGACGGAGCGCATGATCGCCGCCCTTCCCATGTATGACCGGGCCGAGACCGCCGGGGCCAATGATCGACTCTGGGTCGCGATCCGGGCCGAGCTGGGGCACGGGCCCGAACAGCTCACTCGCGACCGCGATCTGTGGCAGGTGTGGACCGACCCGGGGCTGGTTCTGGCCCAGACCTGCGGGTTGCCCTTCCGCGCACAGCTCGCCAACAAGGTCACCCTGGTCGGCACGCCGGACTACGGCCTGCCGGGCTGCGCACCCGGCTATTACCACTCGACGATCCTGGCGCGCGCGGACGATCCGCGCGATCTGGCCGCCCTGGCGGCGGGCACCATGGCCGTGAACGAAGGGCTGTCGCAATCCGGCTGGGCCGCGCCCCTGGCACATCTGGCTGCACAGCGGCTCGCGCCCGCTGGCTGCATTCAAACCGGTGCGCACCGGGCCTCAGCGCAGGCGGTGGCCGAGGGGCGCGCCGACTTTGCCTCGCTCGACAGCGTGACCTGGGCGCTGATCCAACGTCACGACCCTTGGGCCGAGGCGCTGCGGGTGGTGACCACCACCGCCCCGACACCGGGCCTGCCACTGGTCGCCGCGACCGGGGCGGACGCCCAACGTCTGCGCGCCGCGGTTGAGGCAGCCATCCAGGCACTCTCGCCAGAAGATCGCGATGCGTTGCACCTGCGCGGCGTGGTTCATATCCCCGCCGCCGACTACCTTGCGCAACCGATCCCGGCCTTGCCGACCTTTTGACGGTTTCAGACCCCAAAGCGTCCGAATTCCCCTGCGTAAACCGTGATTTCGCCGTTGCATTCGCGACGAAATTGCGCCCTACTCTTCGCCTGAAACAACAGCTGGCTTGCCCCTTGAAAGATACCGCTCAGACCCCGGACCAATCCCCCGTCATCGAGATCCGTGACCTGCACAAAAGCTATGGCGAGCTTGAAGTGCTCAAGGGCGTCGATCTGGTCGCCCCGCGTGGCCACGTGATCTCGCTCATCGGCTCGTCGGGCTCGGGCAAATCCACGCTGCTTCGCTGCGCGAATTTGCTGGAGGAAAGCCAGCAGGGCGAGATCCTGTTCGAAGGCGAACCGATCGAATGGCGCGGCCAGGGGCTGAACCGCCACCCGGCTGATCGCAAACAGGTCACGCGCATCCGCACCAACCTGTCGATGGTGTTCCAGCAGTTCAACCTGTGGGCCCATATGACCATCCTGCAAAACGTGATGGAGGCCCCGGTCACTGTCATGAAGCGGGACAGGGCCGAGGTCGAGGAAAAGGCCCGGTTCTACCTGGACAAGGTCGGCATCGGCGACAAATGCGACATGTGGCCCGCGCAACTGTCCGGCGGCCAGCAACAGCGCGCCGCCATTGCCCGCGCGCTCTGCATGGAACCGCGCGCACTTCTGTTCGACGAACCCACCTCGGCGCTGGACCCCGAGTTGGAACAGGAGGTGGTCAAGGTCATCAAGGATCTGGCCGCCGAAGGGCGCACGATGATCATCGTTACCCACGACATGCGCATGGCCGGCGACGTCGCCGACCATGTGGTTTTCCTCCACCAGGGGAAGATCGAAGAAGAAGGGCCGCCGCAAGAGCTCTTCGGCAATCCGAAGACGGAGCGTCTGCAGCAGTTCCTATCTGCAACCGTACCGTCCTGAACCATAACCAAAACGGGAGAACACTATGAAAAAACTCATTCTTTCCACCGCCGCCCTGGCGCTGACGGCGGGCTTTGCCCTGGCCGACGGCCATTCCGTGCGCCTGGGCACCGAGGGCGCCTATGCCCCGTGGAACTTCCTGAACGACGCGGGCGAAGTCGACGGGTTCGAGCGCGAGCTGGGCGACGAGCTGTGCAAACGCGCCGAGCTGGAATGCACCTGGGTCACCAACGAGTGGGATTCGATCATCCCGAACCTGGTCTCGGGCAACTACGACGCGATCATCGCCGGCATGTCGATCACCGCTGAACGTGACGAGGTCATCGACTTCACGCAGGCCTACACCCCGCCGGATCCCTCGGCCTACCTGGCGATGTCGGCTGACGTGGACCTGGCCAGCGGCGTGGTCGCGGCGCAGACCGCCACCATCCAGGCCGGTTTCGTGGCCGAACAGGGCTGGACCCTGGTCGAATACGCCACCCCGGAAGAAACCCTGGCGGCCGTGAAAAACGGTGAAGCCGATGCGGTTCTGGCCGACAAGAGCTTCCTGGACACCCATGTTGGTGTTGACGGCCTGGTCATGCTCGAGCGCAGCGAAGCCATCGGCGGTGGCGTCGGCATGGGCATTCGCGAAAGCGACGCCGATCTGCGCGGCAAGTTCGATGCGGCAATCCAGTCCATGAAGGACGACGGTACGCTGAACACGCTGATCGCCAAGTGGGAAGTCTCTTCCCAGTGGTAAGCTGACCCTCTGACACCCGACGCGCGCGCAGGGCCTTCACGCCCGCGCGCGCGTCAATCCATGGAAATCCATGTTCGAATTCTGCGCCAATCCCGACACGCTGGGCACCGTCCAGTGGTTTGCCTGCTACTTCACCACGGGCAAGCTGTTCAATTTCTATGGGGCCTTCGGCACGGTGCTGGTGCTGCTTTTGATCACCGCCCCCACCGCGCTGGCCTTCGGGTTTCTGGGCGCCATGTCCGCCCGCAGCCACATCGCTCCGCTAAGCTGGCTGGGAAAGGCCTATATCGCCATCGTGCGCGGCGTGCCGGACATTGCCTTCTTCATGTTCTTCGTGATCGCGCTGGACCAGGGGTTCGAGTACCTGCGCCACCAGGCCCTTTGTCCGGATTGGGATCAACCGATCCGCCAGGGCAATGATTTCATCGTCTGTCAGGCGGCCAAACTGCCCCTGTCGACTTCGCCACAGTGGATCCACGAGGTCTATGGCTTCCTGCTGGCGGTGCTGACCTTCTCGATCGTCTTCGGCGCCTTTGCCGCAAATGTGCTGTTCGGAGCCATGCGCGCCGTGCCACGCGGCCAGATGGAAACCGCTGAGGCCTATGGCATGTCCCACCGCCAAGCCTTCTGGCGCGTTCTGGTGCCGCAGATGTGGATGTATGCCATGCCCGGGCTCGGCAATCTGTGGATGATCCTGATCAAGGCCACGCCGCTTCTGTTCCTTTTGGGGGTCGAGGACATCGTCTATTGGGCGCGTGAGCTGGGAAGCTCGGTGAACCCGCGCTTCTCGGACTATCCGCATGGCGACTGGCGCATGGGTTTCTTCTTCTTCCTCCTGGTCTTCTACCTCTGCTTTACCCGCGTGTCCGAGATCTTCTTCGACCGGCTCTCGCGCCGTCTGGCCCACGGTCAGGCGATCGCCACGGGAGGCGCATCATGAGCTGCTGGCAGACGATCCAGGACTACGCCCTGCGCTCGGTCTCGGGCGATTACAACCTGCTGGGATGGGAGTTCACCATCCACGCCGAGCGGCTACTGCCAAAGACCGATTTCACCCTGTGTCAGCAGTTCACGCTGATCGGCTCCGGCATGATCTGGAATGTCTACTTCGGCGTGCTGGCGCTGCTGGTGGGCTTCTTCATCGCCTCCGCCGTGGCGGTCGGCAAGAGCGCCCGGTCCGCCTGGCTGCGCAAACCGTCCGAATGGTTCATCTTCGTCTTTCGCGGCTCGCCGCTGTTCATCCAGTTCTTCTTTGCCTATGCGGTGTTTTTGAAGCTCAAACAGGCGGGCTACATGCCCTGGCTGACCTCTGCTCAAGCCGGCGCGCTGGTCGTTCTGGTCCTGAACACCGCCGCCTATTCCGGCGAGATCTTCTTCGGCGCGCTGAAATCCGTGCCCAAGGGTGACATCGAGGCGGCACAGGCCTATGGCATCACCGGATGGAGCCGCTTTCGCCGCATCACCTGGCCCACCATGCTGCGCCTGGCCTGGCCTGCCTACACGAACGAGGCAATCTTTCTGTTTCACGCCACCACGCTGGTGTTCTTCTCGGGCTTCCCGACCTGGCGCCAACAGGGCGACGCGCTCTATTACGCGAGCTATTTCGCCGACAAGACCTTCAACCCCTTCGTGCCCTATCCGATCCTGGCGGGGTATTTCATCCTCCTGACGCTGTGCGTGATCGGGTTGTACGGGTTGATCAACAAGCGCCTGAATCGGCACCTGCCGGTCGAAAGGAAGCGCAAGCTGCGCATTCGCCCGAACCTGATCCGGTAGGAAGGCAGGGGGTTCGCCCCCTTGGACAGGCGCTGACGCATGCCTCCGGCGGGGATACTTTCTTTTGGCAAGATAAAGAGCAGGGACAAACCCTTGATCCGAAACGCCCCTTCCCCGGTCCGGCGGGGTGGGGTGGCACCCGGGCGCGACACATCGAAACGCTGCAAAGGGTGGGAGCCGGACCGGGGGATATGCAAATTTTTGCCTCCCCCCTTGCCCGATGAAAGCGGCTCGGCTAGGGTCGCCATGAAATTTGATCAAATTTGGTGACTCATGAGGATCGGCATCCTTCAAACCGGCCATGCCCCGGACGAAACCCGTGCAACGATGGGCAACTACGACCAGATGTTCCGGCAATTGCTGGACGGACACGGTTTTGCCTTCGACACCTATGCGGTGCTCGACGGCCAGTTTCCCGACGGCCCCGACGCCGCCGAGGGCTGGCTCATCACCGGTTCCAAACACGGGGTCTACGAGGATCACGCCTGGATCCCCCCGCTTGAGGACCTGATCCGCGCCATCCATGCCAAGGGCCAGCCGTTGGTGGGCATCTGCTTCGGCCACCAGATCATCGCCCAGGCCCTTGGCGGCAAGGTCGAGAAGTTCCCGGGCGGCTGGGCCGTTGGCCGCACCGAGTACGACTTCGGCGACGAGACCCTGGCACTGAACGCCTGGCATCAGGACCAGGTCGTGGCCCTGCCCGAGGGCGCCCAGGTCATCGCCTCCAACGGCTTCTGCGCCAACGCTGCCCTGATCATCGGCGACAGCACCATGACCATCCAGCCCCACCCGGAATTCGAAAGCCCCTTCGTCGAGGCGCTGATCAATCACCGCGGCAAAGGCGTGGTGCCGCAGCCGACCCTGGATGCGGCCGCCGCAAAGTTGGATCAACCGATCGACAATGGCGCCTATGCCGCCCGCATGGCCGCGTTTCTGAAAAAGAGGGGCAAATAATGTCGGACTGGCTGAAAAACACTCCCGAAGCGGCACAGACCTATCTGGATGGCAAGCGCCTGGACGAGGTGGAGTGCATCATCTCGGACCTGCCCGGCATTGCGCGCGGCAAGGCCGTGCCTGCAGGCAAGTTCGACCGGCAGGACTATTTCCACCTGCCCGACTCGATCTTCTACCAGACCATTACCGGCGGCTGGGGTGAAGCGGCTGGCGAGGAAGGCTTCATCGAACGCGACATGATCCTGAAACCGGACATGGCCACGACCTCTGCCGCCCCCTGGACCGCCGACTGGACCCTGCAGGTGATCCATGACGCCTATGACCGCAACGGCGACGTGATCGAGTATTCGCCGCGCAACGTGTTGAAGCGGGTGGTGCAGATGTATCGCGACAAGGGCTGGGAGCCCGTCGTTGCGCCCGAGATGGAGTTTTATCTGACTGCACGCAACCTGGACCCGGCCGAGAAGATCAAGCCGATGATGGGCCGGTCGGGCCGCCCCGCCGCCGCGCGCCAGGCCTATTCGATGACCGCCGTGGACGAATTCGGCCCCGTCATTGACGACATCTATGACTTCGCCGAGGCCCAGGGGTTCGAGATCGACGGCATTACCCAGGAGGGCGGCGCAGGCCAGTTGGAGATCAACCTGATCCACGGCGATCCGGTCAAGCTGGCCGACGAGGTCTTCTACTTCAAACGCCTCATTCGCGAGGCAGCCCTGCGCCACGACTGTTTCGCCACGTTCATGGCCAAACCGATCGCTGAAGAGCCCGGCTCAGCCATGCACATCCACCACTCGATTCTCGACATCAAAACCGGCGAGAACATCTTTGCAGGCCCCCAGGGCGGCGATACAGACGCCTTCTTCCACTTCATCGCCGGGCTGCAAACCCACCTGCCCAGCGTCGTCGCGGTGCTGGCGCCCTATGTGAACAGCTACCGCCGCTACGTGCGCGACAACGCCGCCCCCATCAACCTGGAATGGGGCCGCGACAACCGCACCACGGGCATCCGCGTGCCGCTGGCCAGCCCCAAGGCGCGGCGGGTCGAAAACCGCATCGCCGGGATGGATTGCAACCCCTACCTGGGCATCGCGGCCTCATTGGCCGCAGGTTACCTCGGCCTGATCCAGGAGGAACGCCCGCGTGCCCAATACAAGGGCGACGCTTATGAGGGCGAGGAAGACATCCCGCGCGACCTCTCCCGCGCGCTGGACATCTTCGACGAGGCGAAAGCCATGCACGAGGTGCTGGGCCCGGAATTCGCCCGCGTCTATTCGATCGTGAAACGCACCGAATACGAAGAGTTCCTGCAGGTGATCAGCCCCTGGGAACGCGAGCACCTGCTTTTGAACGTCTGAACCCTACGGATCGGTACAGTGCCCCCCACAGACCCCGCCGAACTCGGCGGGGTTTTGCTTGTACCCCACCCAAGCCCCTGCTTTGTAACGATTTTGCAACAGGCTCCGCGCGGCGACGCGGCGTCGCAGTAGCAAAAAACGCTCGCTTTCTCCTACATATTCGCATACAGAATTTCCGAAAGAGAGTTTCGGATAACCCGAAAATACCGATTCTCACCCCGAATGTGGCCACAGAGCAGACAGGACAGTGACATGACCCTTGCGCCGAACGTCTACGACGCCGAACCCATCCCCGAAGCCGCCCGTGCCGAGATCGACCGCCTTCTGCAGTCCGGTGATCTGTTCCGCTACACCGCGCCCGAGGATGCGCCGGTCGCCCTGCTGGAGGCCGAGTTCGCCGAGCTGATGGGCGCGAAATACGCCCTCGCCGTGGCCAGCTGCTCCGCCGCGCTGTTCCTGTCGCTGAAAGCGCTGAACCTGCCGCGCGACACCAAGGTGCTGATCCCCGCCTTTACCTTCGCCGCCGTTCCTTCGTCGGTCGTGCACGCGGAATGCCAGCCGGTGCTGGTCGACGTGAAGGACAACTACCGCGTCGACATGGCGGATTTCGCCGCCAAGCTGACCGGGGATGTGGGTGCGGTGATCATCTCGCACATGCGCGGACACACCTCGGACATGGATGCGATCATGGCGCTCTGCGACGCCGCCGATATCCCGGTGATCGAGGACGCAGCCCATTCGCTGGGCACGCTCTGGCATGGCAAGAAAATTGGCACCATCGGCAAGATCGGCTGTTTTTCCTTCCAGAGCTACAAGATGCTGAACGCCGGTGAGGGCGGCATCCTGATCACCGACGACACCGAGCTGGTTGCCCGCGCCGTGATCATGTCCGGCGCGTATGAGCACAATTGGAAGAAACACAAGACCCCGCATGGCGAGAATAGCAGCGACCTGGCAGATGCCTTCGCCCGCTGGCAGAACCAGCTGCCGCTCTACAACACCCGCCTGTCGAATCTGTCCGCCGCCGTGATCCGTCCGCAGATCCCCGAGCTGGAACGCCGTGTGACAGACGGGCTGAAGAACCACGATTACGTCGCCGAGCTTCTGAACGCCTCGCCCTGGATCGACGTGCCCGCGCCGCTTTCGCCCGAGACCCGTGCGCCGGATTCGATCCAGTTCAACCTGGTCGGTTTTTCGGATGAAGACACCGTCGCCTTCCAGGACGCCGCCAAGGCACGCGGCGTGTCGGTGCAGGTCTTCGGCATGAGCCAGGACAATGCGCGCGCCTTCTGGAACTGGCAGTTCATCGGCGATCAGGGCCCCCTGCCCCAGACCCGCGAAATGCTGATGCGCGCCTGCGACACCCGCCTGCCGGTGCGCCTGAAAAAGCCGGAACTGGACTTCATCGCCGAGGCCCTGGTGGCCGCCGCCGAAGACGTGAAGGGCGAAGGTCTGGCCTACGGCACCTGAGCCCGCAATACTCTGGACAACCAACGCCGGTCCCCCAACGGGTCCGGCGTTTTTTTACAACAGCCGCAGCGCGCCGGTCAGCCAGGGCAGCCGCGCCAGGGACGGCTCGACAATCAGCTCGGACAAGAGCGGTTTCAGCCGCCCGGCCACCTCGGCAGGCAGCTCGCCCAGCACCTCGCGCCGCGCAGTCAGGGATATCCGGCGCGTGAGCGGCGCGATCGGCAGCGGCATCAGCTCCACCGCCTCATGGAACCTTTGCGCGCGCAGAAAGCCCAGCGGCGTCAGGATGGTCCACCCTGCGCCCGCCGCCACCATCGCCATGATCGCATGATAGCTGTCCAGCTCGAACCGGTGATCCAGCCGCAGGTTCAGCTGCGCCAGGTGCCCGGCGATCTGCCGCCCCATGTGATGGCGCGAGGTGTATTGGATCAGTGGCAGCACACGCAGCTCCTCCAAGCTGCCGCCATGCCCCTTTGGGACGGCGGCGACAAAGGGCTCCTCCAGCAGCGGATGTACCTCCATCCAATCACCCGCCACGCCCAGATCGGCGCAGACCACCACGTCCAGCGCCCTGGCTTCCAACTGGTCGAACAGCCGATGCGAGGCGCCGGTCTCCAGCAGGAACCGCGTGGCGGCCAGCTCGCCCGCCATCTCGGTCAGAAGCGCGGGGGTCACATCGGCATCGAAATCCTCGATCACACCCAGCCGGAACCGCGTGAGCGCCGCCAGGTCCTGCGCCGCCAGTTCCGCGCGCGCCTGTTCGGCCTCGTTCAGGATCGTCTGCGCGCGTTTGCGAAACAGCCCGCCCGCGGGCGTCAGCACCAGCGGCCGGGCCGAGCGATCCACCAGACTCGCGCCCACTGCCGCTTCCAGATTGGTCAGTTGCTGCGACACCGCAGAGGCGCTCGCCCCCAGCCGCCGCGCCGCAGCGGAAATCGAGCGTTCGTCGGCCACCGCGACGAAGACCTCGATCCCCCACAGGGTAATGCGACCTGCCGTTTCAACCATCGCCGGACCCCGCTCCCCTGCCTTTCATCGTTCCTCAAATATCCCCGCCGGAGGCAGGGCGTTTGCCTGCAAACGCCGCGACAGCGGCTCCCCCGGGGAGCCGCGAGAGCAAAAAATGGAGCGCAGCGACGCCGCGCGCAGCGCGGCCCCCGCCCCGACAGCCAAGGAGGGCGCGTCAGCGCCTCACGGGCTGGCGGAACCCTCAGCTCAGGCCAGAGAGTTTCGCCTGCAACTCCGCCAGCTGCTTCTTGATCTCGTCCAGATCCTCGGCCTTTTCCTCGTCCTGCGCCGGGGCAGAGCTGCCCCCCGCAGAACCACCCGTACCGGGCCAGGCACCCATCATCGCCTTCATGAAGGCCTCCTGCTGGGCCTGCATCGCTTCGAAACCAGGCATTTTAGCCATCGGGTTGGGCATGCCGCCCATGGTCATGCCTTCCATCATCTTGGACTGGCCTTCGCGCAGCATTTCGAAACTGGCGGCCAGGAATTGCGGCACGACACTCTGCGCCTGGGTGGTATAGCTGCGCACCAGGTCGGTCAGCACATCCACCGGCAGCACGTTCTCGCCGCGGCTTTCATGTTCGGCGATGATCTGCAACAGGTATTGCCGCGTCAGGTCGTCGCCCGACTTCAGGTCGATGATCTGCACCTCACGCCCATCGCGGATGAAACCGGCAATGTCATCCAGGGTCACGTAATCCGAGGTCTCGGTGTTATAGAGCCGCCTGCTGGCATAGCGTTTGATCAGCAGCGGTTGGTCATCTTTGCTCATTGCGCCCTCCCCAAGGCAACTGCATCCGTCTGTCGCGGTGCAGCGAAAGCCTACGCCAGTGCAGAAAGAGAAAGCAAGCGCTGCGCAGAAATATTCGCATACGCAGCCGTATGGAAAACAAAAGGGCGGATCCTTGCGGATCCGCCCCTGTCAGGGAGGAAGCGATCAGGCCATCATGGAGGAGGAGGCCGGTGATCGCTGTCCTGGGTCGGGGCGCGCGGCCCCGCCTCGATTACTTCGAGGTGGCCTTCTTGGCGGCCTTCGAGACTTCCTCGGTGGCCTTCTTGACGGCAGCCTGGGCTTCTTCGCCCATGTCCTTGCCAGCGGCCAGCATCAGTTCGACGGTCTCGGCCTGAACTTTCTTGGCAACTTCAGCGAAGGCGGCCATGTTTTCGGCGGCCAGCTCGGCCTGGGCCGAAGCGAAGTCGGTCATCGACTTGGTGTAGTCGGCGGCGTCTTCCTTGGCGGCAGCCACGTCACCCATCTTGGCGAGGGTTTCCTTGGTCCACTTGGTCGAGATCTCGGCCGATTTGTCAGCGGCTTCCAGGGTCACCTTGGCCAGCTTTTCGCCCAGGGCAGCCTGGTTCTTGAAAGCATCCTGGATGGCGGACATGTCCACGGGGAACGCGCCCATCATTTCCTGCATCATTTTCGAGTAGTCTTGGGTCTTCGACATTGGTCTTCTCCAGTGCGTCGGACCTGTCGGCCCGGTTATGTTCGTGCGTTTGGTTCTGCAACTGCGAGAAAGATGTATGCTGCAGCGCAGAAAATCAAGCCTTTTCTGCGCTGCAGCATGTGAAGTTTTTACGAATTCAAGAAAATCAACGGTTTGGCCGCGCCTTCACATAGGTGCCCGGTGCCGGGGCGAGAGGTGCCGCACCCGAATCACCCGGAACGCGAGCTGGCACCATCTTGCCCGACTTGGCCGCCAGCCATTCGCCCCAACGCGGCCACCAGGACCCTTCGTGGAAGGTCGCACCTGCCTGCCAATCCTCAGGGCTATCGAGCCAATCGGCGTTGGTATAATGGCCGTATTTCTTCTTCGACGGCGGGTTCACGATGCCGGCGATATGGCCGCTTTGCGACAGGATGAAGGTCTTGTTCTTCGATCCCATCTGACGCACCCCGTTATAGGAAGCTTTCCAGGCGGCGATATGGTCGGTCTCGCAGGCCACGGCGCAAAGCGGCACGTCGACATCCGACAGGGCCAGGCTTTCACCCATCAGCGGAAAATCCCCCTTGGCGAACCGGTCGTGCTGACACAGGCCGCGCAGGTATTCCACCGTCATGCGCCCGGGCAGGTTGGTGCCGTCGCCGTTCCAGTAGAGCAGATCAAAGGCCGGCGGGGTCTGGCCCAGCATGTAGCTCTTGATCGCCGGACCGTAGATCAGGTCGTTCGAGCGCAGATACGAGAAGGTGCGTGACATGAAGAACTTGTCCAACATGCCCTTCTGGGTCACCTCGGCCTCGATCCCGTCCAGGAAATCATCATCCAGGAAGACGCCCACTTCGCCCGGGTCCGAGAAGTCGGTCATGGTGGTAAAGAAGGTGGCAGAGCTCACCGACTTGTCGCCACGCTTTTTCATCAAAGACAAGGTCAGCGACAGGGTGGTCCCGGCGATGCAGTAGCCGACCGTGTTGACCTTCTTCTGCTTGGTGATCTTCTTCACCTGGTCAATGGCAGCCAGATAGCCCTCTTCGACATAAGTATCCATGCCTACGTCGGCATAGGACGGGTCGGGGTTCACCCAGCTGACCACGAAGAGCGTGAAGCCCTGATCGACGATCCACTTGATCAGGCTGTTCTTCTCCTTCAGGTCCATGATGTAGAACTTGTTGATCCAGGGCGGGAAGATGATCAGTGGGGTGGCATGCACCTCTTCGGTGGTGGGCGTGTATTGGATCAGCTCCAGCATGCGGTTGCGGAACACGACCTCGCCGGGGGTGGTGGCAATGTTCTGGCCCACTTCAAAGGCGTCCTCATCGGCCAGGCGCACCAGCAACTCACCGTCATTGGCCTCCAGGTCGCGCACCAGGTTCTCAAGCCCGTCGACCAGGCTCTGCCCTTCTGTCTCGATCGCCTTTTCCAGCGCGTCGGGGTTGGTGGCCAGGAAGTTGGTCGGTGCCAGCATGTCGACGATCTGCTTACCGAAATAGTCCAAGCGTTTCTTGTCGGTGGGATCCAACCCCTCCAATGCATCGATGGCCCCTTCGATCGCCTCGGCGCCGAACAGGTACTGCTGTTTCATGAAGTTGTAGAACGGATGGGTTTCCCACAGCGGATTGGCAAAGCGCGGGTCTTTCGGAGTTTCGTCCTCGGGGGCATGGACACCGGCCAGGGCGTGCTGGGCATCGACCGCATGTTTCAGCGTCTTGCCCCACCACTGGATCTGATGTTCCAGCATCTTGCCCGGGTTGTTCATCATCTCGGACATGTAGGCGGTCATTGCCTTCATGTAGAGCTCCTGCCCCGGCCCCTGCAGGCTCTGGCGCACGCCCTTGCGGTCAGCCATTGCGCGGCTAAGTCGCGTTGACAACTCTTCGATCCGGGCGAGATTGGCGCTCAACCTGTCCGTGTCCACACCCGTGACATCTCCCGGCGATTTTTGATCAGTTGTCATATTCAAATTTCCGCTCTAGTCTTGCTGCACTTGCAGCATCTTACATTCATGCCTTGCAATTTAAGGCATAACGGAGCCGCAAGCCAAAAAGCAAAGGGTAAATTGAATGCGCTACATGGCCACCTACGACCTGATGGAGACCATTCGCAACACGAATCAATGGCTCGGTGCGACCGCATCGGCCATGGGTTCCTACCCTGCGACCTCGATGTTCCCGGGCCCGTTCTTCCAGATGATGGCCGCCTGGGGCGAGGTGACCGAACGCTCGTTCCACCGCATGGTCTGCAAACCGGACTGGGGCATCGACAGCATCCCCGGCGCAGACGGGCGCGACCATATCGTCACCGTGCACAAGCTGGTGGAACGCCCCTTCGGCGACCTGATCCATTTCCCCGTGAACGACCGCGGCCCGATGGAGCGCCGCGTCTTTCTGGTCGCCCCGATGTCGGGCCATTACGCGACCCTGCTGCGCTCGACCGTGAAAAGCCTGCTGCCCGATTGCGATGTCTACGTGACCGATTGGCATAACGCGCGTGATATTCCCGTGTCCGAAGGCAAGTTCGATGTCGAAGACTACACGCTCTATCTTGTCGATTTCATGAAACACCTGGGGCCGGACATCAACGTGATCGCCGTGTGCCAGCCTGCGCCGCTGACGCTCGCCGCCACCGCTTATCTGGCCGAGATCGACCCCGAGGCGCAGCCGCAGACGCTGACCCTGATCGGCGGCCCGATCAACCCGGATGCCGCCGCCACCGACGTGACCGATTTCGGCGCCCGCGTGACCATGGGCCAGCTTGAGGAAATGGCCATCCAGCGCGTCGGCTTCAAATACAAGGGCGCGGGACGCATGGTCTATCCGGGCCTGTTGCAGCTGGCAGGCTTCATGTCGATGAACGCGGAAAACCACTCCAAGGCCTTTGCCGACCAGATGATGCGCGTGGCCAAGGGCGAAGCCTCGGACCACGACAAGCACAACAAGTTCTATGACGAATACCTGGCCGTCATGGACATGACCGCCGAGTTTTACCTGTCGACGGTGGAACGCGTGTTCAAGAACCTCGAGATCGCCAAGAACGAGTTCACCGTGAACGGCCACAAGGTCGATATCGGCAAGATCACCGATGTAGCCGTGAAAACCGTCGAGGGCGAGGCCGATGACATTACCGCGCCGGGCCAATGCGTCGCCGCGCTGGAGCTCTGCACCGGTCTGCCTGACGACAAGAAGGCCAGCCACCGCGAGCCGGGCGCGGGTCACTACGGCATCTTCGCCGGCAAGTCCTGGCGCCGCAACATCCGCCCGCTGGTGCTGGAGTTCATCGACGCCAACAAGGGCCGCCACGCCGCCCAGGCTGCGAAGAAGAGGAAGGCCAAGCTGAAGGCGGTCTGAGCCGGATCGGAGTTTTCGGAAAAGGCGTCCTGCGGGGCGCCTTTTTTTGTTTCCAAACATAGGCGAAGCCGGGTGGCGCCCAACCCTGGGTGGGCGCTTGGAAACGAGGATTTAAAGCACCCTGACTGCCACAGATGACACGGCCATTCTGGTTGAGACGTTGCAAAAGCGCCCTCCCGTGGGGAGGGTCGGGCGCCGCCCGGCTTCGCCGTGCGAGATAGGCTACACCACTGGCGCGCGTAGCCCCTCACCGCAGCGTCAGCGGTTCCTTCATCCAGGCCCTCAGCGCGGTCGTAACCTGCTCCGGCGCCTCCAAGGTCGGCATATGCCCCGCCGCCGCCAGCACCTCCAGCCGCGCCACCGGGATCAGCTCGGCCATGAACTCATGCCGTTTCACCGGCGTCATCTTGTCATGCGCCCCGCACAGGATCAGCGTCGGCACTTTGGTCTGGCGCAACACTTTCTGCGCATCCGGCCGCCGTTGCAGGGCACGGGACTGGCGGATGAAACAGTCGGCGCCAAAGCCGTAGGCCATGTCGATCACGGTTTGCAGGATGGCATTGCGCGCGGGGGTGGGCGCGAAATTGTCAGCGGGCAGCGATCCCGCCATCGCCTCGTCCAACCGCCCGGCCTGCGCCTTGACGATATGCGGCTCGCGCCAGGCGGCCTGTTCCGGCGTTTCGGCCAGCGGCGTGGTCGAGATCAGCGCAATCCGGCTCACCCGCTCCGGCGCCCGGCGCAGCACCTCCATCGCGACGATCCCGCCCATGGAATGCCCCGCCAGCGCAAAGCGCGCAGGCGCCTGGTCCAGCACCATCTGCGCCATGTCGCGAATTGTCTCGCCTGCCGAAATTGCCGCGACCTGCACCCCGAAATCACGGGACAAGTCATTGATCTGAGGTGCGAAAACCCGCGCGTCGCACATCATTCCGGGGACCAGTACAAGCGGTTCCATCAGCCCTGCCTCGTGTTGTTTTGCCCCAGATAGCCGCGCTTTCACGCCGCTCGCAAGCCCCAATCCGCGCTTACAGCTTCCACGCCCATTCCACGATCAGGCGTCCCAGCGGCACGGTCATGGCCGGGCTCATGATCTCACCCGCGATGACGTGGTTGTCCGGGTCCATACCCTCCTGCGGGGCAACGGTTTCGACACGCACCGGCCCGCCCCAGCGCGCCGCCACGCGGGCCACCTCGGCCCCGTCGATCACCTGATCGTCGGGAGAATAGACGAACAAGGCGGGCGTCGCGACCCCGCCATACTCCGCCTCGCGCGCCGCCTTGACCATTGCCGCCATCGGCAAAAGCGCCACGGTCGGGTAGCTTTCGGTCCAGAACTGCGCATGGCCTGCGTTCTTGGGGGTGAATGAGCGTATTTCCCCCGCCAGACGCGGCAGGTAATCGCGCGCCAGCGGCAGGGTCAAGAGCCGCGCTGCCGGATCCTTGATGCGGAAGTTCGGCGACAGGAAGACAATGCCTTTCAACCGCGCCGAGACCTCGTCATCCAAAGCCCCCAGCGCGGCCAATGTGCCCCCGGTCGAGGTCGCGATGACGATCACCTCATCCCCAATCGCCCGCCCGATCTCCATCGCTTCCGCCAGATCAACGATCCAGTCGTTCACCACCGGCCCGGCCAGCGCTGCGCCCGTGCGCCCATGTCCTGCGAGGCGGGGAAAATAAAGGTTCGCGCTCAAGGCTGCAGCCACTTGGTCGGGCAGCGGGCGGATCTCTTCGGAACTGGCGGAAAAGCCGTGCAGATAGACCACCGAAACCTGCGACCGTTCCCCCGGCTCGCCAGCCCAGATGATACGCTTTTCAGTCCCTGGCACGATGTCGTCAAACACCGCCTCGCGATCCGCCAACCATTGGTCCAGATCCGCCCCCAGGGTAATGCGCGGCGCGGTCAGGTCGACCGGTTCACGCGGCCCGAAGGCATAGAGGGCCGCCCCCAGGGCGATCACCGTGATCAACAACCGCCCAAGGAACTTGCCCAACAGCCGCATCAGCCGCGCTCCAGCACTTTTTGCACGCTCTTCTCGATCAGGCGCAGGCAGGTTTCGTCACTGAACCGGTGATCCGCGTCCTTGACCAGGGTCAGGCGCATGTCCGGCCCCTCGGCGTGTTCCAACAGGCGGATCGCCTGGGAGGTCGGCACGGCGGTATCCTCGGTCCCCTGCAGGAAACGCACCGGGAAGTTCAGCACCAGCGGTGAACGCAGCACCAGCCGGTCGCGCCCATCCTCGATCAGGCGCTTGGTAATGATGTAATCCTCGTCATACTCGGACGGGATCGAGACATAGCCATCGCGCTCCAGCGCCGATTTCTGTTCATCGCTGAACCCTTGCCAATAGCCGTCCTCGGTGAAATCCGGCGCGGCGGCGATGGTGACCAGCCCCGCGATCCGGTTCGGGCGGGCGCGGCTCAGGAGCAGCGATTGCCAACCGCCCATCGAGCTGCCGACGGCGACGATCGGCCCGTCGATCACCTTCTCGACCAGCTCCAGCGTGTCCTCGTGCCAGTCGCCGATCGAGCCTTCGGCAAACGCGCCCGAGCTGATCCCGTGGCCCGAGTAATCGAACCGCACGAAGGCGCGCCCCTTTGCCTTGGCCCAGGCTTCCAGCGCGACGGCCTTGGTGCCCTCCATGTCCGACTTCAGGCCAGAGAGGAACAGGATGGTCGGCCCCTGGCCTTCGGTCTTGTGATAAGCGATGCGGCGGCCCTGGGCGGTGTCGAGGTATTGCGCTGACATGGTAATCCTTTCCTTTGGCGCGACCTTAGCGGCGGTTTTGGGGGAGGCAAAGGGGGCTGTGGGGGAAGATAGAGCGGCGCAGCCGCGACGCGCCCGACCCTGGGTGGGCGCATTCGCATCAGGGCGTTGTGGCATCCGATCACAGCCTTCGAAACGTCTGTGCATGTCGTGACGTCAGAAAAGCGCCCTCCCGTGGGGAGGGTCGGGCGCGTCGCGGCTGCGCCGCTCCAGGCGATACACTAACTTAGGGCACCATCGAGGTCTCGTTCTTGTAGCACCTCAGCGAAAACACCGACCGCGACTGACGCACGCCCCCGACCCGATAAAGCCGCTCCTTCAGGAACGCCTCATACCCCCGTGTACCCGACACCACCACCTTGGCGAAAATGTCGAAATCGCCGGTGGTCATGCGCACCTCCAGCACCTCGGGGAAGGTCGCCAGTTTCTCGCAGACCTTTTCGACCTCGAAGCCCTCGTTGCGCTCCATCGCGATCTCCAACAGCACGGTTTCCGGCACGCCGATCGCCTCGTGATCCAGCCGCGCGGTATAGCCGCGAATGACGCCGCATTCCTCCAGCTTGCGCACCCGCTGCCAGCATTGGCTGGGCGACAGGCCCACCCGCTCGGCCAGCTGGGCATTCGACTGCCGCCCGTCCTTCTGCAATTCGCGCAGAATGCGGCGGTCGGCATCGCTGAGGCTTTGCGCTCCATCAGGCATAACAAACGATCCTTTTGCTTTCACCCACTCAAGCAAATATTCATTTCGAATTCCAGCAAAAGTGACGAAAGTTCAAAAGAAGATTTTTCCTTCGCCTGTTAAACTGGGGAAACCCAATCGCGAAGAGGAGGCACGAAATGGCTATCGGCAAAGGGCGCGTCATCACCTGGTTCGAAGGCAGCTGGCACGAGGGCAATATCCCCGTGATCAAGGCCGCCGATCACGTCGCCTGGCTGGGCAGCCAGGTCTTTGACGGGGCGCGCAAGTTCCAGGGGGTCATGCCCGATCTGGACCTGCATTGCGCCCGCCTGGTGCGCTCGGCCCAGGCGCTGGACATGGAACCGGTGACCACCGGCCCGGAAATCGAAGCCATCGTGCGTGAAGGCGTGGCCCGCTTCCCGGCCGACGCCACGCTCTATATCCGCCCGATGATGTGGAGCTGTGATAGCGGGCCGGGCCTGATCGAGCCCAACCCCTTCTCCACCGCCTTCTCGGTCTGTATCGAGGAACTGGCAATGCCCGACATCGAAGGTTTCTCGCTGACCGTCGCGCCCTATACCCGCCCACGCCAGGACATGGCCCTGACCGAGGCGAAGGCCGGATCGCTCTATGCCAATAACGCGCGCATCATGTCCTATGCCCGGTCGCGCGGCTTCTCGAACGCGCTGTCGATGGATATCGACGGGCATGTGGCCGAAACCGCCTCGACCAACGTCTTCCTGGCCCGCGACGGGGTGGTCTTTACCCCGGTGCCGACAGGCTGCTTCCTGAACGGTTTGACCCGCCAGCGGGTGATCGGCCTTCTGCGCGCGGATGGGGTCGAGGTCGTGGAAACCTCCCTGACCGTGGACGATTTCCGTGGGGCCGACGAGATCTTTGCCACCGGCAATATCGCCAAGGTCATGCCGGTCTCGAAACTCGAGGATCGCGAGCTGGGCATCGGTCCACTGTCGAAACGCACGCGCGAGCTTTACTGGGATTTCGCCCTGTCCACCCCGCAGGCCAGCGCCGCCTGACACCCCCCGTGACAATTCCGCCCCGCGCGCGCCTCAATCGCGCACGGGGCAACACTCTCCTTGACTATCGCGGCAACTGGGCGCAAAACGCGCCCACACATAACCCGCAACCGGGCGTTCCGTGGGCGCCAAACTGACGAGGAGACTGGCCAATGGCCCTGGATTCCCCCCAAATCTCTCTGACCTTTCCCGATGGCAATGCGCGTGACTTCGCCGCAGGTGTGACCCCTGCAGACGTGGCAGCCGGGATTTCCAACTCCCTGGCCAAAAAGGCCATCTCGGCCACCGTCAACGGCCAGCACTGGGACCTGCAATGGCCCATCGAGGCCGACGCCGAAATCGCCATTCACACCATGAAGGACGACGAGCAGGCGCTGGAACTGATCCGGCACGACTGCGCCCATATCATGGCCCGCGCCGTGCAGGAGATCTGGCCTGACGTGAAGGTCACGATCGGCCCGGTCATTGATAATGGCTTCTACTACGACTTCGACCGCGAAGAGCCCTTTACGCCCGAGGACCTGGGCCAGATCGAAGCGAAGATGAAGGAAATCATCAACCGCCGCGATCCGGTGACCACGGAACTGTGGGAGCGTGACCGTGCGGTGGCCTATTACGAGGCCAACGGTGAGCCCTACAAGGTCGAGCTGGTCGGCATGATCCCCGAAGGCCAGCCCATTCGCATGTACTGGCATGGCGACTGGCAGGACCTCTGCCGCGGCCCGCATTTCCAGCACACCGGCCAGGTGCCCGCCGACGCCTTCAAACTGATGAGCGTCGCCGGCGCCTATTGGCGTGGCGACAGCGACCGCCCGATGCTGCAGCGTATCTACGGCGTGGCGTTCCAGAACAAGAACGAGCTGAAGAAACACCTTCTGATGCTGGAAGAGGCCGCCAAACGCGACCACCGCAAGCTGGGCCGCGAGATGGACCTGTTCCACATGCAGGAGGAAGCGCCGGGCCAGATCTTCTGGCATCCGAACGGCTGGAGCATTTACACCACGTTGCAGGACTACATGCGCCGCGCCCAGACCAAGGGCGGCTATGTCGAGGTGAACACGCCCCAGGTCGTCGACCGCAAGCTGTGGGAAGCCTCCGGCCACTGGGACAAGTACCAGGAGCACATGTTCATCGTCGAAGTGGACGAGGATCACGCGCGTGAGAAGTCCGTCAATGCGCTCAAACCGATGAACTGCCCCTGCCACGTGCAGATCTTCAACCAGGGCCTCAAGTCCTATCGCGACCTGCCCCTGCGCATGGCCGAGTTCGGCAGCTGCAACCGCTATGAGCCCTCGGGCGCCCTGCACGGCATCATGCGCGTGCGCGGCTTTACCCAGGATGACGCCCATATCTTCTGCACCGAGGATCAGATCGAGGAAGAAACCAAGCGTTTCATCGACTTCCTGTCGTCGGTCTACACCGACCTTGGCTTTGCCGAGTTCAAGGTGCTCTTCTCGGACCGCCCGGAAAAACGCGCGGGCGCCGACGAGGTCTGGGACAAGTCCGAAAGCGCGCTGCTGGCCGCGACCCGGGCTGCCGGGATCGAACCGGGCCTGAACCCGGGCGAAGGCGCTTTCTACGGGCCGAAGCTGGAGTTCGTGCTGACCGATGCCATTGGCCGCGACTGGCAATGCGGCACGCTTCAGGTGGATTTCGTGCTGCCGGAACGTCTGGATGCGACCTATATTGGCGAAGACGGCGCCAAGCACCGGCCGGTCATGCTGCACCGCGCGACGCTGGGCAGCTTCGAGCGTTTCATCGGCATCCTGATCGAAAGCCACGCGGGCAAGCTGCCCTTCTGGATCGCCCCGCGCCAGGTTGTGGTCGCTTCGATCGTCTCGGATGCGGATGACTTCGTGCAGGAGGTCGTGGCCGAGCTGCGCGCCGCCGGTGTCCGTGCCGAGGCCGACATTCGCAACGAGAAGATCAACTACAAGGTCCGCGAACATTCCGTGGGCAAGGTTCCGGTGATCCTGGCCGTCGGCATGAAGGAGGTCGAGGACAGAACTGTTTCAATGCGCCGTTTGGGCGAGAAACATTCGAAGGTTCTGGCCCTTGCGGACGTGGTTTCGCAGCTGGCCGAAGAGGCCACCGCGCCCGATTTGAAGGGCTGAGCGTGAACTGACACGCGCGTCACTGCGAAAAATTCCCATCGGCCGGTGAAGAGATTCACCGGCCGTTTTTATTTTCTTTCAAGACCTTACCCCACACACTCAAATCCGGAGTTCTGAAATTCCGGAAGTCTGCAGGGCCCGCAGGACCTGCCACCCCTCACGCGCAATTCACAAAATCGTTTGTTTCAACCCCATAACAGCGCCGTCAAGCACGGTCCTGTGATTGGCATGTTATCGGTTGGACGGACTACCTCTTCTTCATCGCAAGACGCGATGTGCAAATTTCTGGATACGAACAAGAGGATGTCCGAATGACCAACCATGTGAAAACTCTCGCCGTTGCTGGTGCCGTTGCCGCTGCCGTGACCGCTCACGCCCTGCCGGCCGCCGCCGAAGACAACGAGAAGTGCTACGGCGTCTCGCTCGCGGGCCAGAACGACTGCGCCGCCGGCCCCGGCACCACCTGCGCCGGCACCTCGACCGTCGACTATCAGGGCAACGCCTGGACCCTGGTCCCGGCCGGCACCTGCGCCGACATCGAGCTGCCCGCGATGGCCGATGGCTCCGCGCGCATGGGCTCGCTGGAAGCTCTGGACCGCGACCTGCCCGCGTCGTGATCCGACCGTCCCCGGCCCGTCCTGGCGGCCGGGGACACCCCCTATTTCCGCGAGAAGACCATGCTTGATACGACCCAGACCAAGACGCTGCCCAATGGGGCGGGCGTTGGCTATAAACCCCAACATTTTGCCGATCTGACCCGTGATGCGGGATCGGTCAAATGGCTGGAAATCCACGCGGAAAACTACATGGGCGACGGCGGGCGCCCGCTGGCGCAGCTGCGCCACCTCGCCGAGAGATTCCCGATGTCCGTGCATGGCGTTGGCCTGTCCATCGGGGGCGAAGGCGCCCTGGATGGCGACCATCTGGCCCGCCTCAAGCACCTTGTCGACTGGCTGAACCCGGCGGTGTTTTCCGAACACCTGGCCTGGTCCACCCATGACGGCGCCTTCCTGAACGACCTGCTGCCCCTGCCCTATACCGCGTCCACGCTGGACCGCGTCGCCGATCATATCGACCAGTTGCAGGATGCCATCGGTCGCCAGATGCTGCTGGAGAACCCCTCCTCCTACCTGGCGTTTGAGGAAAGCACGATCGAAGAGCCCGACTTTTTGCGCCAGATCGCCAAACGCACCGGCTGCGGGTTGCTGCTGGATGTGAACAACGTCTTCGTCTCCGCCACCAACCTGGGCTATGACCCACGTGCCTATATCGACGCCTACCCGCTTGACCTGGTTCAGGAAATCCACCTGGGCGGGCATGACGAGGACGAGGATGACCACGGCCGCCCCCTGCTGATCGACAGCCACGGGCGCGAAGTGGTCGACCCGGTCTGGGCGCTTTATGACTACACCATCGCAGCCAGCGGACCGCGCCCGACCCTGATCGAATGGGACACGGATGTGCCGGACTGGCCCGTTCTGGAAGCCGAGGCCGCCCGCGCCGCCGCCCACCTCGAAAAGGTGCCCGCATGAGCGTCTCGCAGACCCAATTCCGCGCGGCCATGATGGACGCGGCCCAGCCCGTGCCCGACGGCCTGTCTGATGCACGCGGCGACGGGGCCGGCAAGCGGTTCGACGTCTATCGCAACAATGTCGCGGTCAGCCTGACCGAGGCACTGGAGCAGGCCTTTCCCACCATTCGCGCCCTGGTCGGCGACGAGTTCTTCAAGGCCATGGCAGGGGTCTTCCTGCGCCAATCACCCCCCGGCTCACCCATGCTGATGCAATATGGCGAGACCTTCCCGGGCTTCCTGTCCAGCTTTCAGCCAGTCGCCCACCTGGGTTACCTGCCCGATGTCGCGCGCCTGGAACAGGCGATGCGCGAAAGCTATCACGCAGGCGACGCAGTGCCCGCCGACCCCGCCGCGCTGCAAGACCTGCCGCCGGATCGGCTGATGGCGGCACGGCTGGAGCTTGCCCCGGCCACGCGGGTGGTCCGCTCCCCCTGGCCGATCCATTCGGTCTGGATGGCGACCAACCAGGGCGGTCCTGCCCCCACGCCCGCCGCACAGGACGTGCTGATCACCCGACCCGAACTCGACCCGCAGCTCACCTTGCTGCCCGCGGGCGGCGCGGAATTCATCGAAGCGCTGGCCAAACACAGCTTCGGCGAAGCCCTCGCCACCGCCCAGCGCGCCGCGCCAAACTTCGACCTGACCACCACACTCGGCGCCCTGATCTCAGGTGGCGCCATTGCAAGAATTACGGAAGGCTGACCTTATGAATGCTCTGATTTCCCTGCACAATTCCATCTTTGACAGGATCGACCGCCAGGGCGATTGGCTGCTGCCCACACTGGCACGCTTTACCGTGCTCGCCACCCTGATGATCTACTACTGGCATTCCGCCACGCTGAAGATCGGCGACGGCATCTTCGGCATCCTGCAACCCTCGCTGGGCGCCTATGCGCAGATCTTCCCGAAGGCGATGGAAGCGGTCAGCTATGACGTCTCGCAGCTGGGGCTGTTCCACTGGGCCGTGGTCACTGCAGGCACGCTCGCCGAGTTCATCCTGCCCGCGCTCTTGCTGGTCGGCTTTGCCACCCGCCTGGCGTCGATCGGCATGATCGGTTTCATCGTGGTGCAAAGCCTGACCGACCTCTACGGCCATGGCGGCATCGAACATGTGGCCACCCTGGGCGCCTGGTTCGACCGCCTGCCCGACGGCGTCATCCTGGACCAGCGCCTGTTCTGGGTCACCGCGCTGATCGTGCTGGTGGTGAAAGGCGCAGGCCCCCTGTCGCTGGACCGCATCCTGGCGCGCCGCGACCAACCCGAGATGTGACGAGTACGCCTCCAGCTCAGGAGCGCAAGTCAGTGCCGCGGCCGGGGGGCGTCCTCCCCGGCCGCGTGTATTTTTTGGGGTGGTCAGTGCGGGTCCGGCTGGCGGGCGGCGAGGGCCAGAAGGCCACCCAGCCCCGCCATGGCGATCGGGAACATGGTGAAGACACCGTAGCCGAAAGCGAAATACATGCCAGCCGCCGAGGCCAGCAGCAGCCCGCCGCCCACCAGCGCGACCGAACGCGCCATCGCCCCGCCCGCAATCGCCAGCACCGGAGCGATCAGCCCGAACAGGCGAATGCGTTCGGGGTGGTCGACCTGCTCCGCCAGGTCCGGGATTTCACCGAAATGGTCGATGAACTCGGTATAGCCATAGCCGAAGAACCCGACCAGCATGCCCCAGATCCCGGCGATGATGCCCAGCACAAGTGCGGCGTTTCGCATGATAAAACTCCTGCTCGTTTCCCCTCAGATGGGGGCTCAGACCGATTTGTCCAGCCACTGGGCGCGCTCATTCGCGCCCCAGCCCAGGGTCAGAACACCGCCCGCTTCCACAACCGGGCGCTTCATCAAGGTTGGATGGGCGGAAAGCAGCTCAACCGGGGGCCTCTCGCGGTCTTCCTCGCTCAACCCGCGCCAGGTGGTCGAGCGCCGATTGACCAAAGCCTCACCGAACTCGGCGAAAAACCGCTCAAGATCAGCGCCTTCAACCCCGTCCGCCCGCACATCAACATAGTCAGGCTCATGCCCTGCTCCGGTCAGTTCCTTGACCGCCTTTCGACAGGTGTCACAGCTCTTCAATCCCCAGATCCGCATCACATCCCCCACGTCACAATAGTTTCACTTGCTTTTCTGACCATCCGTTCCAAACTTGCGCGCACGATAAGGCCAATTCACGAACTCCGCCCCCTTCTATCGGGGCAGCCGGAAAGTTTGAAGATACGGCTGCATAACTAGACAGGGAGAAGTTCACATGCCCAGCGGCACCGTGAAATGGTTCAACACGACGAAAGGCTACGGGTTCATTGCGCCCGAGGATGGCGGCAAGGATGTTTTTGTCCATATTTCCGCCGTCGAACGCTCGGGCCTCACCGGCCTCGCCGATAACCAGAAAGTCGAGTACGAATTGCGCGAGGGGCGCGACGGCCGCCCGCTGGCCTCGGATCTGAAAGTCGTCTGACACATTTATTTAACTTGCAATATCGATCCTGCGCGCCCATGTGTGGGGAGTACCACCGACTATCTACCGTCTCCTCTACCAAGCAGCCGGATCGATACCGCTGCGCTACCAGGTCGTCGCAACTCCGTGGACGACATGAATAGAAGGAATGACGGAATGGCCACTGGCACCGTGAAATGGTTCAACGAAACTAAAGGCTTCGGCTTCATCGCCCCGGAAGGCGGCGGCAACGATGTGTTCGTGCACATCTCGGCCGTGCAGCGCTCGGGCCTGACCGGCCTGGCCGATAACCAGAAGGTCAGCTTCGAGCTGCAGGAAGGCCGCGACGGCCGCCAGTCGGCCGTGGACCTGACCCTGGTCGACTGAGTTTAGGCTCATCGAGACTGCGAAAGGCCGCCCATTTGGGCGGCCTTTTTTGTTCCGGGGAGTTTAGCGCAGCGGGGCGGCGTCCGACCCTGGGTGGGCGCTTGGGAACCGGGAAGTAGGGCATGCGGCCCGTCCCATCCGGAACGGCGGTTCTGATTGATCCGTTGCAAAAGCGCCCTCCCGTGGGGAGGGTCGGGCGCCGCGCCGCTGCGCGGTGCGTGACAGTCATCTTCGCATCCGCTCGACGGGCGCGGCGCGATCTGACCAGGCTTACGCCCCCTTCAGCACATCCTGAAACTCGCGCCATTCGCGCGCCGACATGCCGCTGTCTTCCTGGCTGACCTCTTCGCCCGCCGCGATCCGGCGCACGCAGTCGACCATTTGCGCGGATAGGGTGACCGAACCCAGGCGGTAATCCTCGAACGCTTTGTAGGCGGCGGGCACCCAGTCGGCGACGATCTTGCAGATAGCGTCGGCATAGACGCGGATCTCGTATTGGGCGTGGTGGTCGGCGCGCAGGCGCAGGAAGTGGAACAGGTTGTGCAGGTCCACCTTCCAGTACCATTGCGTGTAGACATTCGCAGGCAGGTTCATGCGCGCCAGTTCCCGTGCCAGGCCCTGGTCGTTGATCATGCCCTCGTAATTGTCATAGGCGCGGGTGCTGTCGGCCTTCAGGATTTCCAGCACGCGTGCGGCGTCCTCGCCCTCCAGCAGAGCGCCGCGGCCCTGGTTGTTCACCTCGCTCTGCGCGGCGACCTGGTCGGGGGCGGGGATATAGAACTCGCGGTCCAGGATCGAATAACGCGCGGAGTATTCGTTCACATTCGCCGTGCGGTGGCGGATCCACTGGCGCGCCACGAAGACCGGCAGTTTCACATGCAGCTTGATCTCGCACATCTCGAACGGGGTCGAATGCCAGTGGCGCATCAGGTAGCGGATGAGCCCTTCGTCATTCGACACGCTCTTGGTGCCCTTGCCGTAGCTCACCCGCGCGGCCTGGCAGATCGCGCTATCGTCACCCATATAGTCGATGACCCGCACCAGCCCGTGATCCAGCACCTCATGCGCCTTGTAGAGATGCGCTTCCATCCCCTCGCTGACCACCCGCAGGGTCTGATTGGGCCGCGCGCGCTGTTCGTCGATCTCGGCTTGCTGTTCGGGGGTCAGGGGCATAACGAATCTCCGGCATGGATGTGGTAAGCAGCACTATATCTAGGCGGGCGCCCGACCGGAACCGCCATATCCCGTAGGGCAGCAAAACCACACCCCGGTGCAAAATCCCGCCCAATTCACTGAAAAGTTGACAAGAACGCCGCGCAATGGATTGATAAGCCCAAAGAAAAAGCAGTCAAAAAGCACACGAGGCAGGACAGCATGAAGCGTTTTATCGGCATGGGGCTCATCGCCCTGG
Source organism: Aliiroseovarius sp. (assembly GCF_965228805.1). Taxonomy (NCBI): domain Bacteria; kingdom Pseudomonadati; phylum Pseudomonadota; class Alphaproteobacteria; order Rhodobacterales; family Paracoccaceae; genus Aliiroseovarius; species Aliiroseovarius sp. The sequence continues at coordinate 3,948,877 of NZ_CBDDIE010000003.1, forward strand.
CTCTGGTCGCATGCGACAATGAGACAAATCCCCTGACAGGTCCGGGCTCGGACACTGACGACGGGGCCTCCACCAGCTCGAATGAAATCTACCAGGGCGAGATGAACAACCTCGTCTTCGACGCGACCACGGGCGAGATCATTATCAACAACCTGCCCTTCGACGGGGTCGACGGGCGCTATGCCGACACCGGGATCGTGACCGTGCCGGGCTTCGGCGTCTATGAAAGCCAGACCACCGGTGAAACCGGGCAGTTCCAATATATGGCGGTCTATGCCGAAGGCACCTATACCCGCGCCGGGGCGGCGGGCACCGGGGATTACGCCTCGTTCGGCCATGGCGGCACGATGATTGCCACCGATGGCGGCGCGGTCGCCATGCCGATCATGCGTGGTGAGTTGATCTATACCGGCGACTACGCAGGCATTCGCGTGCTGGACGAAAACGCGGGCAACGACCTTCTGCTGACCCGCGGCAATGCGACCCTGATCGTCGACCTCCTGGACTTCGACGTGGATGGCGCGATCCTGGGCTCGATTTCCGGGCATGAGCTTCTGGACATGAACGGCAACGTGATCGGCACCCTGCCGGGCATCGCGCTGAACGAGACCTCGATCGGCGCCGATGGCACCATCGCCGAAGGCACCACAACGACCTATGACAGCGACGGTGACCCGCTGGAAACCGGCACCTGGGGCGGCAAGTTCGCGGGCCCCGATGGCGAGGAAATCGTCGGCTATGTCATCATGACCGGTGACAATGGCGAAAGCACCGATGTCGACGCGATGGAGCGCGGCGTCTTCATCGTGGTCGACTGACGGGCTCATGACACGGGGGCGCCCTCTGCGGCGATTGGCCAGGGCGGGCGCCCTGGCCTTGGCGCTGTCTGGCGCGCTGCCCCTGGCGGCGACCAGCGAACCGATGCGCCTGGCCCCCGAAGAAGCGCGCGCCTATGCCACCAACCTGTTGCGTCAAGGCCAGATCAGCGCCGCACGGGCGCTGGCACTGGTGCTGCTGGAAGCCGACCCCGAAGACCTGTCTGCCCTGCTGGTCCTGACCGACGCCGAACTGGCGCTTGGCAATCCCAAGGCCGCGGCCAGCGCCGCCCGGCGGGCCTGGGCCGTTGCCGACGCCCCCAAGGAACGGTTCCTGGCCGCCATGGGACGCGCGACCGCGCTGGCCGGGCAGGAACGCTACCTTGCCGCGCAACTCTGGCTGCGCCGCGCCTCGGACCTTGCCCCCTCCCCCGCACTGGAGCGGATCGTCGCGCGCCGGTTTAAGGCGGTGTCCGCGCAAAATCCGCTGCGCCTGTCCTTTTCTGGCTCGATCACGCCCTCGGATAACGTCAACGGCGGGTCGAGCGAGACCACGATGACCTCCGCTTTCTTCGGCCCCAACTTCGTGGGCATCATCCCGCAAGCAAGCCAGGCGCTGGCGGGCTGGAAATTCACCGCCGCCGCCCAGGCCGACCGCCGCCTGTCGCGCGGCCCGAACCATCAAACCACGCTGACCCTGCGCACCGAAGTCACGCGGCTTCGGTTCTCCGACGAGGTGCGCGAGGCGCTGCGCGATGTTGATACCGATCTGCCGACCCTGACCTCCAGCGAGCTTGGCACCACAAATGTCGAATTGCGCCTGTCGCACCAGTGGCGCATTGACGGGCGCGCGCCGGTCTGGCGGTCGAGCCTGGCCCTGTCCCACAGCTGGCTGGGCGGCGACGATCACGCCGACACGCTGTTTGCCACGTTCGGCGTGTATCTTCCCGAAATCGGGCCTGGCAGCCTCAATCTCTCGCTCAGCGCGCAGGCGCGGTCCCGACTGGACAACGACGACTACTCCGCCGCGATCTACAGCGCGCATGCCTCCTATGGCCTGCCCATGGACAGCGGTCGGTTGACCCTGTCGCTGGGCACACGCGAGGCCTTCGGCCGTGTCGATACGCAGGATTACAGCTCGGTTCTGGCCGGGGTGCACTTCGACTTGGGCAAGCCGGTGTTTGACAGCGTGAAGCTTGGCCTCGGGCTTGATCTGGAGGACCGGCTTTATGATGCTTCCAACCACGTTCCGGGCCGGGGTCCCATGTCGATCCAGTCGGTGGGGCTGAGCGCCGATGCGACCCTGACCGGGCTGTCGTTTCTGGGTTTTGCCCCGGTCGTGACCCTCAGCCATGAACGCAACTGGTCGAACGTGCCGCTCTATACCAACACCCAGACCAGTTTCTCGCTTGGGGTGCGTTCGCAGTTCTGACCCTTTCCCTGCGTGGGCAGATTGGTATTGTGAGCGCAAACAACTGGAGCTGCGCTTATGAACATTCGATATCTGCACACGATGGTCCGGGTGAAGGATCTGGAGGCGACGATGCGCTTCTTTTCCCTGCTGGGCCTGGAAGAGACCCGGCGTTGGGACAATGAGGGTGGGCGGTTTTCGCTGATCTTCATGGCCCCGCCGGGCCAGCCGGACTGCCCGGTCGAGCTGACGTATAACTGGGATGGCGACGAGGGGCTGCCCTCCGACAGCCGCCATTTCGGCCACCTGGCCTATGAGGTCGAGGATATCTATGCCATGTGCCAGCACCTCATGGACAATGGCGTGGTGATCAACCGCCCGCCGCGCGACGGGCGCATGGCCTTCGTGCGCTCGCCGGACAATGTCTCGGTCGAACTGTTGCAGATGGGCGAGGCGAAGGAGCCGCAGGAACCATGGGCAAGCATGGAGAACACGGGCCACTGGTAGGGCGCGCGCCCTTGGGCGGCGGTGGTCGGGGGGATGATGCCCGCCCGCCCCACCACCAAAGCTGGGCCGCCCGGCTGATCCGCAGGGTTTGGGCAGGGTGCGCAGCAAAGTTGCTCCACACGGCGGGGGCACGCGCTGCGCCCGTGCAGGTCCGGGGTATGCAGGGCCGGGGCGTGGAGGTCGCGCAAGCCTCCCTGCGCCACCTGCCCCGGCACGACCGTTGCAAGCCCCGCACCGGACGCCTGGCCCGGACCTTGGCGCTCCTCTGTCTGACCTGCCCCCTGCCCGCCCTGTCGCAAGAGCTGCTCTGCCGTCAGGCGCTGGCCTTGGGGCTGGATGTCTCGGCATCGGTCAATGCCCAGGAATATCGCCTGCAACTGGACGGGCTGGCCGCCGCGCTGACACACCCGGATGTGCGCCATGCGCTTCTGTCCGTACCGGGCCTGCCGGTGCGCCTGGCCATCTATGAATGGAGCGGCCCCCAGGATCAGCGCCTGTTGGTGGACTGGGTCGCGATCACCGATCAGGACGCACTGACCCGGGTCACTGCCCGCCTGCGCGCCACCACCCGCACCGCGACCAATCCAACGACGGCACTGGGAACCGCCATGCTCTACGGCGCGCGGCTCTTGAACAGCCAGGAAAGCTGCTGGCGGCGCACCCTGGACATTTCCGGCGACGGGCGATCGAACACCGGTCCACGCCCCCAGGACATTCGGGACGCTCCGGCCCTGCAGGGCATTGTCATCAATGCGCTGGTCATCGGCTCGGACCATCCGGACGGCGGCGTGCCGGTGGATGAGATCAAGGCGCTTCGGGCGCATTTCGAGACCAAGGTGATCCGCGGCCCCGACGCCTTTACCGAGGTCGCCTTGGGCTTTGCCGATTATGAAAGGGCCATGGTGCGCAAGCTCCTGCGCGAGACCGAAGGGCTGGCGATTGGTCGGTTGGCCCGCTAGGGCGCGCCCTCTGCCAAAGACGCAACAGCCGCACGCCCGAACCTGCCTCAGTAAATATAGCGGATCTGGTCGGTCCAGTAGCGTTCGACGCGCTTCAGGGCCGCGTTGATTTCCTCGATCCCGGCCGCCGACAGCACGCCGCGCGATTGCAGCCCGTCGGCGTGACGTTCGAACAGGCCCGCCACCACGTCGCGAATGTTGCGCCCCTTTTCGGTCAGGCGCACCCGCACCGAGCGGCGATCGATCTCGCAGCGTTGATGGTGCATATAGCCCATCTCGACCAGTTTCTTGAGGTTGTAGCTGACATTCGAGCCCTGGTAGTAGCCGCGCGATTTCAATTCGCCCGCCGTGACCTCGTTGTCACCGATATTGAACAGCAAAAGCGCCTGGACCGCGTTGATCTCCAACACGCCGACACGCTCGAATTCGTCCTTGATCACGTCCAGAAGCAGCCGGTGCAGCCGCTCCACCAAGGCCAGGCTGTCCAGGTACTGTCCCACAAAGCCCATGTTTGCGCTCTGCTCGATCGGGGAATGCATACTCATCCGTCTCTCCACAACTTGTCTTGAGGCGAGACTGCGGCGAAAGTCAGAACATTCAGTTAAATGCGCCGGAGAATTGTGGAAAATTTTAGCCGCCCGGCGCCCAGGTCGGCTCAGCGCGCCCCGGCGTGGGTGGCGATCACCTCGATCAGCGCGGCGAACGCGTCGGGCGCGGCAACCTGCCCGGTGACCCATTGGTAAAGGTCCTGGTCGTTTTCGCTGAGCAGCCGATCATAGAGTGTCAGCATCTCCTCATCCAGATCCTCCAGGCTCGCATCCGCCCAGTTCTTCAGGATGATATCCATTTCCTTGATGCCCCGGCGCATCGAGCGCATGGACAGGCGTTTCAGCCGGTTTTCGCGGCTTTCGCCTTCCCCACCCGGGGTTTCGTACAGACCGGCCCCGCTCATACCGCGCCCGCCTCCAGTTTCTTGCGCAGCGCCTTTTCAAGCTTGCCCAGCCGATCCACCTGCGCGGTCATCTGCGATTTCAGCCCGCGGATCTCCAGCAGGATGTCGCGCACCTCAGGCGTCAGCACCACCTCGGTCTCGGGTTCATCCACGCCCTCGCCTTCGCCGGTCAAGAGCCAGACCAGCGAGACATTCAACACGCCCGACAGCATCTGCAGCTTGTTGGCGCGGGGTTCGGACAGGTCCTCTTCCCAAGCCTTCAGGGTCTTCAGCTTGACGCCCAGACGGCGGGAAAGCTCGGCCTGGCTCATGCCCTCGTATTCGCGCGCACCGGCCAGGCGGTCGCCGAAAGTTGCCGTTTCATTCGAATACCAGCTGTCGTCTTCCATATTCCTGCCTTCCTGCTTGATCGCCGTTTGGGCGCACCCTAAGACAAGCGTGACGCAGATACAAACAAGAGGCCGACATGACTTTCCTCTCCGCGACACTCGACCGCGTGAAACCCTCGCCGACCATTGCCGTGTCCAACCTGGCGGCCGAGCTGAAGGCAGCTGGCAAGGACGTGATCGGCCTGGGCGCGGGCGAGCCCGATTTCGACACACCGGACAATGTCAAAGCCGCCGCCGTGGCCGCGATTGGCGCGGGCAAGACCAAATACACCGCCGTCGATGGCATTGCCGAGCTGAAGGCCGCGATCTGCGCCAAGTTCGAACGCGAAAACGGCCTCAAATACGAACCCGCCCAGGTGTCCGTCGGCACCGGTGGCAAGCAGATCCTCTATAACGCGCTGATGGCCACGCTGAACCCGGGCGACGAGGTGATCATCCCGGCCCCCTATTGGGTCAGCTACCCGGACATGGTGCTGCTTGCGGGCGGCGAGCCCGTGGTGGTCGAATGCGGCATCGAAGACGCCTTCAAGATGACGCCGGAAGCTTTGGAAGCCGCAATTACGTCCAAGACCAAATGGCTGATCTTCAACTCGCCCTCGAACCCGACCGGCACGGGCTACAGCTGGGACGAGCTGAAGGCGTTGACCGATGTGCTGATGCGCCACCCTCATGTCTGGGTGATGACCGACGACATGTATGAACACCTGGTCTATGGCGACTTTACCTTCTGCACCCCCGCCCAGGTCGAACCGGGGCTGTATGACCGCACCCTGACCTGCAACGGCGTGTCGAAAGCCTATGCCATGACCGGCTGGCGCATCGGCTATGCCGCCGGGCCGAAGACCCTGATCGCCGCCATGCGCAAGATCCAGTCGCAATCGACCTCGAACCCCTGTTCGGTCAGCCAATGGGCGGCCGTGGAAGCGCTGAATGGCCCGCAGGATTTCATCGAGGGCAACAAGGCGGTGTTCCAACGCCGCCGCGACCTGGTGGTCGAGATGCTGAACGCAGCAGACGGCATCACCTGCCCGGTGCCGGATGGGGCTTTCTATGTCTACCCGTCGATTGCGGGCTGCCTGGGCAAGACCTCGGCTGGCGGGGTCAAGATCGAAGACGATGAAACCTTCGCCAAGGCGCTGCTGGAAGAAAAAGGCGTTGCAGTTGTGTTCGGATCGGCTTTCGGTTTGTCGCCGAACTTCCGCGTCTCCTACGCCACCTCGGACGAGGCCCTCAAGGAAGCCTGCACCCGCATCCAGGCCTTCTGCGCAGAACTCGGCTGAGTAGAGCCACCCCTCTGGCCTCACTTGCCCGGCACTGATAGGCTGCCGGGCAAGCACAAGATCCAGAACGGACCAGACCATGAGCGCCGACCTGCCCGAATACTACTTCCGCGTCCGCGAAAACGGCGCCTTCGTGTTCCGCGTGGACACCGAGAACCGCCAGCGCCGCATCGACATGGACCAGATCGCGGTGGTGAACATCAAGAACGGCGAGGTCAAACCCCACGGCGACCGCATCCTGTCCGAGGCGGACAAGGCGGCGATTGCCGACTGGATGGCCTCGCGGCGGCAGGTGCTGGCCGAACGGGACGTCGACGACATCCTGCGCACGGTCGATCACCTGAACCTGACCGCCCACTGGGCCCAGACCAAAGCAGAAGACGACCAGCTGGAAGCCGTCACCGACGCGCTGCTGCTCGCCATGCACGACCTACGCACGGTTCTGGTGCGCAAGAAGGCCGACCGGCTGATGAAGGGCTAAGGCCTTCCCCGAACAGCTGTTGCCAATCCGCCCCCGGCGCGGCGGGGCGGGATGCCACAGGACCAGCCCCAAACGCAACACCTGCTGGGGTGGGAGCCGTGCCGGGGGCGGCCACGACGCATTCCCACCCGGTGGCCCTCCCGCCCCTCGCCCGCGCCCCTGCGGGGCTTGTCGAGGGTTGGGCCAAGCCCTTCTTGCCCTGGCAAGAAGGGTGGGGAGCCGACAACGCTGCTTGTCACCGCGGAAGGCTCGTGGCTTGCGGCGGGTGCGCCCCGGGGCTCTGCCCCCGCCCGACACGCCCTGCGGGCCTGTCAGCCTCCCCCGAGGTATTTTCGGCAAGAGAAAGAGGGCATGGAGCGACATATCCGGCCAACACCCCTTTGCGCAACGTGGCATGCCCACCAGATTGGGACCATGGACCTCGTATTCCGTTTCTCATCCCGGCTGTTTTTCGTGCTCGGCGTTTCGTCCATCGTCAGCGGCCTTATCTGCGCCCTGTTCAGCGTAGAGCATTTTCTCGACTATCGGCGAGTGGACGGGCAATTTCAGGCTTGGGGGCGCCAGTCTGGGGATTGGGTCAATATTCCCGCCTGGCTCTGGCTCACGGGCCGATTTTCGGACGTTACCTTGGCAGCCGGGGGCATCGTCGGCGTATTCATTGCCTTGACCGTGGTGCTGCGTGGGCCCCAGGGGAAGTCCAAGTAAAATCGCCAACTGACCCGCCTGTCCACGCTCACCGGCACTCCCGAGGTTGTGCCGAAAACCCCGGCGCGACGCGGCTGAGGTGATCGAAGCTCATCGCACGGCGGCCCTGGGCGCCTGCCGGGGCGACATCGAGCCAATAGCGCTGCGGGGTGAATTCCATCTGCATCGCAACCCAGCCACCCTGATGCGCGACCAGCCCACCATCGGGCGCCTTGCACAGCTCCAGCAGAGCCATGGCCCCGACCTGGGCGGGGATGCCAGTCTGCACGGCCACGAAATTGCCGGTCGAATAGACCACCGGCACCTTCGCCCCATCGCCGCGCGTCTCCAGCGCCCAGGGCTGCACCGCATGCGGGTGGGTGCCGACCACCGCCGTGGCGCCCGCCGCCACCAGGTCGCGGGCCAGCGCCCTTTGGTTGGCGTCCGGCTGCGACGTGTACTCCTGCCCCCAATGCGGCAGCACCACCACGCCCGCCACCGCCCGGTCCGCCGCCTCGCGCCGCACCAAGTCCAGCAGCACCGCACGGTCCGCGCCGTAGCAGCCCAGCACCTGGTGATGCGGGTCCGGCATGCCATTGGTCGAGAAACTACAGGCAATGAAGGAGAGCGTGCCCAGCGAGGTCCGTTCCCGCAGCACGAAATCCCGCGCCGCGCCCGCGGAGATCGAGCCCACCGCGCCCAGCCCGGCCTTTGCCACCCCACCCAGAGTCATATCCGCCCCGCGCGGCCCGCGATCCATCGCGTGATTGTTCGCGGTGGTGACGATATCCACGCCGGTGGCCTTCAGCTCGGACAGCACCATGGGGTGGTAGTTGAAGGCCGGGTAACCGCTGTAGACTCCGGTGCCATAGACCGGGCCGGGGTCCGCCATGGCCCGTCCGCCCGGCCCCAGCCCCGGCGCCACCGCGCCTTCCAGGTTGGCAATGGCGATGTCGGCCCCGGCCAGAAGCGGTTCGGCCTGGCTCCAGATGCGGCGAAAGCCGCGGGCATATCCGGCCTGTTGCAGCTGCCAATGCAACAGCACATCGCCAACCAGCGCCAGTTGCACACGTCCGGACCCGGCACAGGTATTGAAGGGGGGCGCCTGATAGGCGGGCGTCTGCACCCGGCATTGTCCCTGAGGTTGGACCTCTGAAACCTGCGCCCCCGGCTCCACCTGACACCCGGCCAGAACACACAGACCGGCAAATAGCCCGGCCACCAAACCTGCTCGAAACATGCCTGCCTCCATCACTGTGCACAGGCCACACGGCAATGCCCCTCATGTCAACCCGCCCCCGGCGCGGCGAACAGGCCCCAGCCTGCAAAGCAGGCTTCCCGGGTGGGATGCCACGACACCAACCACACCCGAACCGCCAGCCAGGGTGGGAGCCGCGCCGGGGGCCTCAGCCCAGAGAAATCCGCGACGAGCGGGTCCAGAAACGCCAGCTCATCAGCGCGCCGGCCAGTACCAGGCCCAGCACCAGGCCGAGCCAGACACCCTCGCCGCCCCAGCCCCAGAGGATGCCCATGACATAGCTCATCGGCACGCCGACGACCCAGTAGCTGACCGCGGCAATCACCATCGGCACGCGCGTGTCCTGCACCCCGCGTAAAAGTCCCAGCGTCATGACCTGCGCCGCATCGGCAAACTGGAACAGGGCGGCCACCGCCAGCAGGCTGCGGCCAACCACCAGGATCTCATCGCGCAGCGGCTCGGACGGGTCCAGGAACAGCCCGATCATCGGGTTCGGGATCACCAGGAACATGATGACGGCGATGACCGCAAAGCCGACCGACAGGCCCAGGATCGACACCGCCCCCTTGCGCAGCCCCTCCTCGTCGCGCCGCCCCAGCGCGCGCCCGGCCCGGACCGTGCCCGCATTGGACAGGCCGACATGGACCATGAAGAACAGGCTGACGATCTGGATCGCGATCCCGTGGGCGGCCAGCTCCAACGTGCCAATCCAGCCCATGATCACGGTCGAGGCGGAAAACAGCCCCGCCTCCGCCAGGCTGGTCAGGCCGATCTGAAGCCCCATGCGAAAGACCTCACCCATCGCCTCCCAATCCGGGCGCCAGACCCGGTTGAACAGCGCATGTTCCGGCAGCACCCGCACCGCATAGATCGCCAGAACCACCACGCTGACCACCTGCAGGGACAGCGACGCAATCGCCGCGCCACGCACGCCCAGTTCCGGCGCCCCCCAGTTGCCGAAGATCAGCATGTAGTTCAGAACCGCATTCAGCACCGCCGCCGCAATCGTGGTCCAAAGCACCACGCGGGTGCGCTCCAGCGCCGCCAAGTAGCTTTTCAAGACCATGACGATCAGCGCGGGGAACATGCCCCAGGCGGCAATGCGCAGGTATTGCTGGGCCAGCTCCGCCAGTTCCGGCTCCTGCCCGATGGCGCGCAGGATCGGTGCCGAGAAAAACAGAAGCGGCAGCACCGCCGCGCCGACCCCGACCGAGATCCACATGCCCATGCGCGTGACCCGCCGCACGCGGGTGTCATCGCCCGCCTCCGAGGCCGCCGCCACCATCGGCATCACCGCCCAGGCAAAGCCCGAGCCCATGATGAAGAGGATGAAGAAGAAGGTACCGGCCAGAACCACGGCGGCCAGTTCCTCGACCCCGTACCAGCCCAGCATGATCGTATCGACCACCTGCACGGCGAATTGCGCCAGGTGCGAGCCGATCAGCGGCAGGCCCAGGACCAGGGCGGCGCGGGCGTGGCCGCGATATGTCATCGGAGTGCTCATCAGCCAGAGGTAGGACAGGGACGCCGTTCCGTCCAGCCCGAAGTTTGCGCTATCAAGCAGAGCGCCTTCGGCGCGCTGGTTGTCTCACACCCCCAGGGGGCGCTCGGGCGGGGGCCCGGAGTTGCTCCGCCTCCCCGTTTACCCCGGTTTGCGGGCAACCAGGTCGATCAGTGCGGACATGCCCGCATGTCCGATGCCCTCGTGGATTTCCCTATCATAGGCTTTCAGTCGCAGGATCTTCATATCGGCAAAATCCCCGGCAAGCTGTTGTTCCGTATACATGAACTCCGCAACCGGCGGCCCGCCGGTACCATATTGCAGCTGCTCGGGCCGGTAGCCGTGCAACAGGATCAGCCCACCCGGTTTCAGCGTGCGCTTCATGCCCTCGAACACCTCGGCCCGCGCCGCCGGACCCAGAAACTGGATGAAGACGGCGACCACCAGATCAAAGGCCCCCGGCATCCAATTCCAGCGCATGATGTCGCCGTGGTGATAGGCAACCTCCACACCGTGCGCAGCGGCCAGCCTGCGCGCCTTGTCCAGCGCCACGGTGGAGCCGTCCATGGCTGTCACTTCCAGCCCCTGTTCGGCCAGAAAGACCGAGTTGCGCCCCTCACCATCGGCCACCGCCAGCACCTTGGCGCCCGGGGTCAGATAGTCGGCCTGGGCACGCAGGAACCCGGTGGGTTCGGTGCCGTAGACATAGGCCTCGGTCGCGTATTTCTGATCCCACATGGGTGCCCCTCCTGTCATGTCCTGTCAGGTGGGGCCCAGCGGAGGCTTTGCCAAGGGCCGGAATTGTCGCATCATGGGGCATGAGCGACGATATTCTTGAAACGGCACTGGGGTTCCTGACCCGGCTGTCTGAGAACAATTCCCGCGACTGGTTCCAGACGCATAAGTCCGACTATGAGGCGCAGGTGAAACGCCCGGCCGAGGCGCTGCTGGATCAGCTCGCCGCGCCGCTGTCTGTGCTGGCCGGGGCACCGGTCACACCGAAGCTCTTCCGCATCCATCGCGACCTGCGCTTTTCCAAGGACAAGACGCCCTACAACACCCACCTGCACCTGAGCTGGAGCGCCCCGGACGGCACCGCCTGGATGTTCGGCCTGTCACGCGACTATTGCTGCGCGGGGGCGGGGGTAATGGAGTTCTCCAAGACCGGTCTGACGGCCTGGCGGGAGCACGTGGCCGAACACGGCTTTGTCGATCTCTCCCCCTGGCGGCTCGATGACCCCGCGCTGAAACGGGTGCCCCCACCCTACCCGCAGGACCATCCGCAGGGCGCGCTCATGCGCCGCAAGGGGCTGCTGGTCTGGCATGACCTGGGCGCGGCCGAGCGCGGCGATCCCGTGCCCGTCCTCACCCGCGCGTTCGAGGATATGGAACCCGTGCGCACGGCCCTCGCCGAGATCCTGACCGCCTGACCCGCCCGCGGCGCGGCGGGGTGGGATGCCACGACGCGTACCCCAGGCACAACGTCTGCCAGGGCGGGAGCCGTGCCGGGGGCGGCCACGACGCCCCAAGTAAACGGTGGTACTCCCGCCCCTCGCCTGCGCCGCTACGCTGCTTGTCGAGGGTTGGGGGTAGCCTGTTTCGCTGCGCGAAACAGGCGGACCCTGGCAGCAATGCTTGCACCGCGAGAAGGCATAGCCCTTCTTGCTGTCGCAAGAAGGGCGGGGAACCGACAGCGGGACCATGTCCCGCGAGAGGTTGGAAGCGCGTTTTGCAAAGCAAAACGCGCGGAGGGCGGCAGCGGTGCTTGTCTCCTCTAGAACCTCGCCTTTGGCGACGCATCGAGGGGGCTCTGCCCCGGTCCCGGTGCCCGGGACTCCCCCGAGGTATCTTCGGCAAGAAAAAGAGGACCGAGAGGTATCCGGAAACCAGCTTAGCCGCCCAGATGTCGTAAAAGTGTAAGTGAGGGCTGTCCATCCACCGGCAGGCCCGCGACGCGTTGATAGCTGCGGATGGCGGCTTCGGTGGCCTTTCCGATCACCCCGTCCGCAGTGCCCGCGTCATGGCCCCGTGCGCCCAGACGCCGTTGCAAAGCTTTTCGTTGTGCCAAGGTCAACCCGTGTTCATCCGGGCCAAAGCTCTGCGCCAGAGGCCCAGCCCCTGAAAGGCGATCCGCCAGATGACCGACCGAAAGCGCGTATTTCTCGGACGCGTTGTATTTCAGCAGAATGTTGAAATTATGAAAGACGAAGAAAGCGGGCGTGCCCGCGCCCTGGGGCTGGATCAACCCTGCCGCACCGCCGGACGGCGCCCGTCCGACCGGGTGCACACCCCCTGCGCGCCAGGCCGCCAGGCTGCGCGTCGCGCGCCGTCCCATCGGGCCCGAATAGCCTTCCGGCAGGCGCGCCTCCACCGCCCAGGGCTGCCCTGCGCGCCAGCCCGAGGCCTTCAGATAGGCCGCCGCCGAGGCCAGCGCGTCGGTCGGGTCATCGGCCCAGATATCGCGCCGCCCATCGCCATCGAAATCCACCGCATAGGCGTTGAATGTGGTGGGAATGAACTGCGTATGGCCCATGGCCCCGGCCCAACTGCCGACCATGCGGGACGGGCTCACGTCGCCCCGCTGCAAGATCTTCAACGCCGCCACCAGCTGACCTTCAAAGAACCGCCCGCGCCGCCCGTCATAGGCCAGGGTCGACAGGGCCGAGATCACCGGCACCTCGCCGCGCCGTGTGCCAAACCGGCTCTCCACGCCCCAAATCGCCGCCACCACCTCTGCGGGCACACCATATTGCGCCTCGACCCGGGACAGCACGCGGCCCTCGCGGGACATCGCGGCGCGGCCCATCGACAGGCGCTCATCCGAGGTGGCGATGGCCAGGTAATCCTCCAGCGAGCGGCGGTCCTGGAACTGATTGCGGTCGCGTTCAATCACCGCAGGGATGAAACCCGCCCCCCGAAAGGCGGCACTCAAGGTGCGGTCTGAAATGCCGCGCGCAACCGCCCTGCCGCGAAACCCGGCGACCCAGGCGTCCCAGCCCGCATTCGGCACCCTGGGCCAGGCTTGCGAGGGGCGCGCCACCGGCCCTGCCCCGCCGGTCTGACAGCCGACCAACCCGACCGCCGCCAGCCCCGAGACGAAAACCCTGCGCGAAATACCTCTGCCCGACAAACCCATGGCGCCCTCCACTGAACCAATGGCCTCAGCCTAACGCCCCTTACGGGCAAGACAACGAGAAAGCGCCAGCCCGGCAGAGCCCCGCCACCCGCGCATGAAAAAGGCGCCGGGGTGCCCCGACGCCTTTTCCGTCCCCTGTCGCAGCGCTTACGAGCTGCGGCGGTGTTCCGGGTGCAGGCTTGCCCCCAGAATATGTTCCGATCCGTGGATCACCTGGCTGGCATGGCCAATGATCAGCGGGTCGGGCGCCGCGGCGATATGCGGGTCCTTGTCCGGGTAATCCAGGGTGGACAGGACATAACGCATCGCCTCCAGGCGGGCGCGTTTCTTGTCATTCGACTTGACGATGGTCCAAGGCGCGTCGGCGGTGTCGGTGTAGAAGAACATCGCCTCCTTCGCTTCGGTGTAGTCATCCCATTTCGACAGTGAGGCGACATCAACCGGCGACAGTTTCCAGCGTTTCAGCGGATCCTGGCTGCGGCTGTCAAAGCGGCGTTTCTGTTCCTCCTGGGTGACCGAGAACCAGAATTTGTAAAGCCGAATGCCCGAGCGCACCAACATGCGTTCCACTTCCGGCGTCTGGCGCATGAACTCCAGGTATTCATTGGGCGAGCAGAAGCCCATTACACGTTCCACGCCCGCCCGGTTGTACCAGGAGCGGTCATAGAAGACCATTTCACCGGCGGTCGGCAAGTGCTGGACGTAGCGCTGGAAGAACCATTCGCCCTTTTCCCTGTCGGTCGGCTTGTTCAGGGCGACCACGCGGGCCTCGCGCGGGTTCAGGTGCTCCATGAACCGCTTGATCGTGCCGCCCTTGCCGGCTGCATCACGGCCCTCGAACAGCATGACGATCTTCTGGCCGGTCTCGCCGACCCATTTCTGCACCTTCAAAAGCTCCGCCTGAAGCTGCGCCTTCTGGGCCTCGTAATCCTTGCGACCCATCTTGCCCTCATAGGGATATTCGCCGTTTTCGAAGGTTTGGCGGATCTTGTCGGAGGTCACCTGGGGGAACTGCGGCTCAGCGGCAGGCTGAGCGTCTGAGGCGGGCTGAGCCGCAGCGGTTTTCACCGGCTCCTTGGCCTCATTGGCGGCGGCAGGTTTCTTGGCGGCGGGGCTCCGCGACGGGGATGTGGCCATGCAAAATCTCCTTTGTCCGATGTTGTTGTCATTGTAACGAATTCACGACAAAGGCGCTTTGATCCATATCAGACAATTCTCATGTTTGCCGAATGAACAGTGGTGCCATCACGGGGCGGATTGTCGCCAAATCCTTATCGGAACGGAATTTTTACCTCTGTCACGTCATGATCCTGCCCAAATCCGCCGCCACAAGCGAAGGACACCGGGAAAGGACCTGCCATGACCTATCTTGCCACTGTCACCGCCGACCAGATCGTGATCAGCCTGATGGCGACCATCGCCCTGCGCGAGGCAATGATCCTTGTGCTGCCGGATCGGATCGCGGGGCCGCAGGGTTGGCTCATCGCCACCGGGGAAGAGGACTGATCCCGGGCTGTTACCGGGACCGGAACGCCGCCGCGAACGCGCGCCAAGGCGGCACGGGCGGGGTCGATCCCCGACCGGGACGCCCCCCCCGCAAGACATCACCGGCAGATGAAAAACGCCCCGACCGAATGGCCGGGGCGCTGTTGTTTCTACACTCGGGGACCGGATCAGACCGGATTGTCGACACGCACCGAAAGGCGCACCTTGCCGCGCACGGGCTCGGGCCAGCGCAGCTGCACATATTTGTACTCGGTGCCCGCGTTCGGCACGATCGCCGGGGTGTAATAGACCGTGTCCCCCGCAGCATTCTTGATCTCGCCCTCGGTCACCACGCTGACAACCTCGCGCGCATTGCCGCCAAAGGGCAGGTAGGCGCTGGGATCCACCGTCCAGACCGTCGCATCGGTGTTCTGATCGAACTCCAGGCTGACCGGGCTGATCGTGCGCTGGGTCACGCCGATGAAGCTGTTGCGTTCGAAGGTCACGTTACGGCAGCGCCAGTAGTCCAGCCCGGCAAAGCTCTCGTCCACGCCTTCGACCCGCTCGATCGTGCCGCTCAGGGCCTTGAAGGTGTTGCCGTTCACATGCACATCCGTCAGATGGTGCCCGGAGCCGAAAGGTTTGACCACCAGGAACCGGTGCCAGCTGGCCACGTTCAGCGCGCGGAAGATATTGCCGGTAATGGTCAACCCGCTGAAGCTGTATTCGCTGCCGAAATCGGGCGTGGCGTCATGCTCGTTGGTCCATTCGATCGTGTTGTTGTCGATGTAGTTCCCGGTAATCACCGACGAGATGTTCTCGTAGGTGAACACCAGGCCCGGCACGGTCGGACCATTGGCCAGGTCATCGCCCTGGAACCAGTGGTTGCCGATGAACAGGTGCCCGTCGCCATGCATGACCGAGGTCAGGCCCATGCGCTGGAACCGGTTGTCGCGGATCTTGGCGTCATTGGCATTCACGTTGAACCCGACCGACACCCGGTCCGTCGCCGCCATCGACTGTTCGTTCGAGATGAACTGCGTGCGGTCCAGGTGGAAGTCCTGACAGCCCCGGCCCGGGCTGGTCACCCCCTTGTGCTTGGGCTTGATGACGAAACAGTCCTTGATCATGAAATTCTCGCCCGCCGGCGGCAGCAGGATCGTGTTCGATCGCCCGTTGTTCTGGAACTCCACATCCGAGATCGTCAGGCGGTTGATCTGGGTGAACCCGCTGAAATCCAGGATATATTTGTAGCGGGTGAACGTATAGCTCTGGGTCGGCGACGGCCCATAGAGCGGCTGGCTCAGCGTCAGCGAGTTCGCCCCGACATTGACATAGCGCACATAGACCTCGCGCCCGACCCCATTGCCGGTGATCTGGCTGCCCGGCTGGATGTTGGCGATATTGGGCACATTGGTCAGTTGATAGGGGTTGGCCGCATTATAGCTGCCGTTCGAGGTCACCACATCCGGATCCCAATTCGCACTGTCCAGCGCATAGAACTGGCCGTTGCGAATGACCCGGCGCACCAGGAATTCGGTCTGGTTGTTCACCGCCGCCTGCACATCGATCGGCCCGTCCAGCTCGACCCGGCGCCCACACATGTCGAACGCATCGTGATCCGCATAGTTCATCAGAGCCTGAACGCCTTTCTTGAAGGCCAGAACCTCGTCGCCGAAAGCGTCGATATAGGTGTCCAGGTCGAAATTGCGGATCAGCGCCAGGCGGGCGGTGTCGGGCATGGTGACCGTGCCCTCGAACCGCACTGCACTGTCGATGGTCAGGTTCGATGCGATGCGGAACGTGCCATTGGGCACCAGGACCACACGACCATTTGCCGCGCTATCCGCCGCCTCGAAGGCTGCGCGGTCATCGGTGACCCCGTCGCCCACGGCGCCATAATCACGCACGTCGACCACGCTGATCATGTCGCGCAGGAAGGCCGAGGTAATGTCCTCGATGGTGAAATCCTCGACCCGCACCACGCCGCCGTTCGACCCGGTCAGGTCCAGGCCGAAATGGCCGTATTCGACCTCCGGCGTCCAGACCATGTCGACGCCGCCCCGATTGCCGGTGCCGACGATGGCCGAGACCTCGATCACGTCCCCATAGCTGTCCAGCACGGTTTCAGCACCGACCTCGATCAGACCGCTCACATGGTTGTCCGACGAGTTCAGCGGATAGCCCGCGATACGCACATTCGGGAAGCTGCCCGACAGCACCTTGATCTTGGTCGAGATACGCAGGTAACAGCCCGGCAGGATCGGCGTCTGACCCATCCAGCGAACTTTCGTGGTGGTCTGGGTCTTGAGGATTTCCAGGCAGCCGCCGAAATCCTGATCCGCCGGCACAAAGGCCGCGTTGACCGCATTGTCATAGGTGGCCGAGCCCACGGTGCCGTTTTCGGTGGACCAGACATTCAGCCCGTCAACGAACGCAGGGGGCATCAGGACCAGCCCCTCGGTAATTGCCTTGTTCATTCAATTCCCTTTCAGGTCACAAATTCTCGCATGCACCCGGAGGCCGGCCTTGTCAGGCTAGCCGGTTGCTCGGGCCTCCCCACCGCGCGGGGAAAGCCCACGGGTGCGGAACGACGAAAGGGGTATCAAAGGCAGGTTAACGCGCGTTAAGACCTGCGTACGGTGGGGCGCAACAGCCCTGATTTCAAAAAGGAATTGCCATGTACGAAGCCACGGTCGAAATCTACGCGGACACCCCCAACGCCGCCATCCTGCGCCATCCGGGCCGCCGCTTTCCGGGCCTTCTGCTCCAGGGCGACACGCTGAATGCGCTCTGCCAGGACGCCCAGCGCTTGCACGCCCTGCTGCCGCCCGGGTCCGAGGTCGCCGAGGAACTTGCCGAACTGCGCGACCAGCTCACCACCCTGCGCGACCACTACACGGCCACGCTCAAGGCACACGACCTGCCCCTACCCTATCCGGATTGATCTCAAGGGGAATTTGGTGCCGGAAGGGCGGCGGAGGCCCCGTTACGCGTCAACGTTCCGGCTGATCTCCTCGCCGGGCCAAACCCGCCCGCCCGGCTGAGGACCCAGGCAACCTACCATCATTCCTGAATAACACGAACGCGGATAGGCAGACAAAACCCTGCTACATCCCCACCCGCGCCCGCACCGGGGGCAGGTCGCGCAAAGACCCGGGCATCTGCCAGCTCAGCAGGAAATCCTCATCCACGACCCGGTAGGTCACCCCGGCCATCTCGGCCACCGTGCGCACGCGCAGCTCGTATGGCCCCTCGCGCCCGTCCGTGTCGACCATGACCACCACCGGCGCCTTGCCGGTCACCGAGGCGGCGAACATCGCCTGTTGCACGGAATCCAATGACGAACGCCGGTCCAGCCCGACCTCGACCACATGGGTCGCGGTCTCGCAATCCACGCGGATGCGATGCAGGTCGTAGCCCACGCTATAGGCATGGCTGACCTCCGCCTCGCCGCCCAGAAACATGGAACACAGAATGCCTGCCAAATGCAGTTCGGACATATCAAACCCCTCGCACACCCCAGATAATGTGTGCGCAAAGGGAATGCACCCCCATAAGTAGAAACTTCCTTAACCCGGCGCGCGCCTGCCTAAAGCGTTTCGGGAATAACCAGACTCACGGGTTATTTTCGAAACGCACGAACCGCTTGTATGTTGCACTGCGTTTCGAACGAACCCTGTCTCAGGTTTAACTCCAAACGCTTTAGACACCCAGCCCCGAGGACCCCAGGTACAGAACCGCATCAATGCGCCACTCGGCCCCGGGGCCATCATCGCTCTTAACCATGCGATAATCCAACAGGTGATAAAGCCCCTCGCCATCCAGCACCTGCACCCGCTGCCACAGCGCCCGATCGTGAAACCGTAGCTCCAACAACTGCACGTCGCCCGGAGCCCAGACCATCGGATAGCCGTGGCGCACCATGGCACCGAAGCGCTCCGGGGTTTCGAAAATGCGCCGGATCCCGTCCGAGGCAAAGCCAAACGCCCCTTCGACATCTTCGGCGCGAAACGCCTGCATCTGGCCACGAATGGTGGCCTCGATCCCCGGCGGTTCCGCCCGCGCAGGACCAGCGGCACCGGCAAAGAAAAGGGCCAGCCCAAACAGGGCCGACCCGATCAGAACATGTCTCATGTCACACCCTCCCTGAGGGCAGTGTAGCACGAAAGAGGGGCGCGCCCCGGCTTACGACTTCACAAGAGCGCCATCCAGCGCCTGGTCGATCAGCTGGGCGGTCTCCTCGACCCCATAGAGCGCAGCGAACCCACCGAAACGCGGCCCCTGCGAGGCGCCCAGCAGCACCTCGTAAAGCGCCTGGAACCATTCACGCAGATTGCCGAATTCGTGGATCTTGCCGACCGCGAAAACCACCGATTGCAGGAACTCGTCCGAGGCCATGTCGACCTGAGGCAGCGGATCCTCGTTGCCAACCAGCGCGTTCTTCTGCGCGATCAGCGCCAGCGCCTTCTCGCCATCGCGGAAGGCGGCGGCCAGGTCGACCATCGCGGCGCGTTCCTGGTCGGTCGGCAGGCGGAACACCTTCGCCGGTTCCACGAAATCCTCGTAATACTTCACCGCATAGCCCGCCGCCGCATCCAGGTCCGGGTGCGTCTCCGGCGAGGCATCCGGCGCATAGCGCTGGATGAAGCCCCACAGCGCGTCCTTGTCATGCGCATGCGCCACCGAGGCCAGATTGAGCAGCATCGAGAACGGCACAACCATGTTCGACACCGGCACGTCGCCGCCGTGGATATGCCACACCGGGTTGTTCAGCTGCGCCTTCACATCCTGCTTGTGATAGGCATTCAGCTGCTGGTGATATTCATCCATCGCCTTCGGAATGACATCGAAATGCATGCGCTTGGCGGTCTTGGGCTTGAGGAACATGAAATAGGCCAGGCTCTCGGTCGACGCATAGGTCAGCCATTCGTCAATCGACACGCCATTGCCGGACGACTTGGAAATCTTCTGGCCGTTCTCATCCAAAAACAGCTCATAGCTGAAGTGGTTCGGCTGACGACCACCCAGTGCTCGGCAGATCGCGTCATAGATTTTCTCGTTGGTGGCATGTTCCTTGCCATACATCTCGAAATCAACGCCCAGCGCCGCCCAGCGCGCACCGAAATCCGGCTTCCACTGAAGCTTCACGTTGCCGCCTGTGACCGGTAGCGTCCATTCCTTGCCGTCCTCGTCATCGAAGGTCACGGTATAGGTCTCGGCGCAGACCTTTTTCATCGGCACATACAGAACACGCCCCGTCTCGGGGTGAATGGGCAAGAAGATCGAATAGGTTGCTGCCCGTTCTTCCCGCAGCGACTTCAACATGATCGCCATGACTTCGTCATACTTCTCGACCGCGCGTTTCAACACCTCGTCGAACTGGCCCGACTGATAAAACTCCTGCGCCGAGTAGAACTCGTATTCAAACCCGAACGTGTCCAGGAACCGACGCAGCATCGCGTTGTTGTGGTGACCAAAGCTCTCATGCGTGCCGAACGGATCCGGGACGCTCGTCAGCGGCTTTTGCAGATGTTCATGCAGGCTTTCCGCATTCGGCACATTGCCCGGCACCTTGCGCATGCCGTCCAGGTCGTCCGAGAAACAGATCAGCTTGGTCGGAATGTCCGAGATCACCTCGAACGCCCGCTGGATCATCGTGGTGCGTGCCACCTCGCCGAAGGTGCCGATATGCGGCAGGCCGCTCGGCCCATAGCCCGTCTCGAACAGCACGTAGCCCTTCTCGGGTGCGCCCTTCTGGTAACGTTTGAGCACCCGGCGGGCTTCTTCAAACGGCCAGGCTTTGGACGACATCGCGGCTTCACGCAGTTCGGACATTTGGGTCTCCATCGGCCCGACGCACCGGACCGGCTGTTTCTGATCCGGCCACCCCGTGCGGCCGGTTCTGCCGTCCTATTGTGCAGGCGCGGCACGAGTCAACGCGAACCGGCCATTTCCACGCCATTTCACGGCAATTCTCCCCGTAACCAGCCGCTTGACCCCACCCCCTGCCCGCCTATGCTGCGGGCAGGAACAAGTGACAGGACCCGCGCCATGAGCGAACAAGCCCCCCATCCCCTGAGCCCGCAGGATTGCCTGGTGATGATGATGATCGCCATCTCGGCCTCGGACGAGACCGTGCGCACCTCGGAACTGGTCACGATCGAAAGCATCGTGAACCACCTGCCGGTCTTTGCGAACTATGACATGGACCGGATCAAGACCGTCTCGCAGACGGTGTTCGACCTGTTCGGGGAAGAGGACGGGCTGGACGCGCTGTTTGGCCTCATTCGCGGCGACCTGCCCGAACACCTGTTCGAAACGGCTTACGCGCTGGCCTGCGACGTGGCCGCCGCCGATGGCGCCCTGAACGCGCCCGAGCTCAGGCTGCTCGAAGAGATGCGATACGAGCTGAACATCGACCGCCTGCACGCCGCCGCCATCGAACGCGGGGCCCGCGCGCGGCACATGACCGCCTGACCCCACGGCCGTGCCCGCTGCATCCAGCTCGCGCACCCTGATCATCGTGCTCGCGGAAACCCGCGCGCATGAGCTGACCTTCGACCTGTTCAAGCGAAATTTCCTCGACCCGAACGACGCGGACCTGGCGCTCTGCGTGGGGGCCAATCCGCGCGAGGATACCTCCAACCCCTTCTACACGCACGCAAAACACGTCTGGACCTACGAGGAACCCGACGACTGGGGCGACGCCTTCGACCATATCCAACAGGTCGAAGGCTGGTCCGGCAACTGGCGGCAACTGCTGCAAATCCCCGATCAGTGGCTGGGCGGCATCAAGCACCCAACCTACCAGCATCCGGGCTCCGGCGCGATCCAGATTTTCTTTCGCTGGTATCTGCGTCGCTGCCTGATCGACAGCGGGGTGATCAATCACTACGACCGTTTCGTTGTCACCCGTTCGGATTTCATGCACCTGATCCCCCATGTGCCGCTGAAATACCTGCCCAACGACCACATATGGCTGCCTGATGGCGAGGATTGGGGCGGCTACACCGACCGCGAGCTGATTGCCAACCGCCGCCATCTGCTCAAGGTGCTCAGCTACATGGACGACATGCTGCGCGACCCGGACGCCTTCTACAAGCGCCTGAAAAATCGCAAGAAATGGGCGTGCGAGCATATCTACTGGCTGCAACTCAAACGGGCCCGCCTGGGCCACCTCATCCGCCGCTACCCCTATACGATGTATACCGTGCGCGCGAAGGATGGGGCGACACGCTGGGCCGGTGGCGACTATGACGCGGCCCTCGGATATGCGGTGAAATACCCGACCGAACACGCCTGTTCTGCGCGCTGCAAACGGCTGCTCTGGCCGACCGGGCGCTGGAACCGGCTGAACCTGTGGCTCTATAACCGCCTTTATCGCCGCCCGGACTGAGGTTTTCCTTGGCCCAGCCCCCCGCACGCCCTACCCTCTCTGCGGGTTTTGGGGGATTTCATGTTGAAACGCATTCTGGTCTGCGGCGCGGGCGGCTTCATTGGCAGCCACCTTGTGCGCCGCCTGAAGGACGAAGGCCACCACGTCACCGGCATCGACCTGAAGGCACCCGAATTCGCCCCCAGCCCCGCCGACGATTTCATCCTGGGCGACCTGCGCGATCCCGCCGTGGTGCGCGACCTGATGCGCCAGCCCTATGACGAGCTCTACCAGCTCGCTGCCGACATGGGCGGGGCGGGCTACCTGTTCACCGGCGCCAATGACGCCGCCGTCATGCACAACTCCGCCCAGATCAACCTCAACATCGCCGAAGCCGCGCACCGGGCCGGTGTCGGGCGACTGTTCTACGCCTCTTCGGCCTGTATCTACCCCGAACACAACCAGCTCGACCCGGAAAATCCCAACTGCGTTGAAGACAGCGCCTACCCGGCCAACCCCGACAGCGAATATGGCTGGGAGAAACTGTTTTCCGAACGGCTCTACCAAAGCTACGCGCGCAATCACGACCTCAACTGCCGCATCGCCCGCTATCACAACATCTACGGCCCCCAGGGCACCTGGACCGGCGGGCGTGAAAAAGCCCCCGCCGCGCTCTGCCGCAAGGTGGCCGAGGCTCCGGATGGCGGCGAGGTCGAGATCTGGGGCGACGGTTTGCAGACCCGGTCGTTCCTGTTCATCGACGACTGTGTCGAGGCGACCATCCGCCTGACCCGCTCCGACTTCGCGGGGCCCGTAAACATCGGGTCCGAGGAAATGGTCTCGATCAACAGCCTCGCCCGGCTGGTGATCGACCTGTCGGGCAAACCCCTGCGCATCCGAAACGTGCCCGGCCCCGAAGGCGTGCGTGGCCGTACCTCCGATAACCGCTTGATCCGTGCACGCCTGGGATGGGAACCGACCGTCGACTTGCGCGCGGGTATGGCACGGACCTATGGCTGGATTTCCGACCAGGTATCACAAAGCGCGTGATCGCTCTTGAACCGGCGGGGGCCTGCGCCATATTCCGCAAAGCAAATCTTTAAAGTCGTTAAAACCAGCCCGGTTTTTCCTTTAAAGATATTAACATTCAGGGGTTCCCATGCTCGAAGACTTCGCCATCACCAAACGCTGGCCCGCCACCCACCCGGAGATGCTCCAGCTCTATTCCCTGCCCACGCCGAACGGGGTCAAGGTCTCCGCCATGCTGCTGGAAACCGGGTTGGAGTTCGAGGCCCACCGGGTCGACATTCGCCAGGGCGATCAGTTGACGGAAGAATTCCTGTCGCTGAACCCGAACAACAAGATCCCCGCGCTCATTGATCCGGATGGCCCGAACGGCAAGCCCTTACCACTATGGGAAAGCGGGGCAATCCTGATCTATCTTGCTGAAAAAACAGGGAAATTCCTGCCAATCAACCCGCCCGAACGCTACGAGACCCTGCAATGGGTGATGTGGCAGATGGGCGGCCTCGGCCCGATGCTGGGCCAGTTCGGCTTCTTCCATGCCTTCGCCGGGAAAGAGATCGAGGACAAACGCCCGCTGGAGCGCTACCGCGACGAGGCCCGCCGTTTGTTGTCCGTTTTGAATCAAAGGCTTGCCGGTCGTGACTACATCATGGGCAGCGACTACACCATCGCCGACATTGCCGCCTGGCCCTGGATCCGCGCGATGCTCACCGCCTATGACGCCCGCGACGAAATCGGCCTGGACGACTTTCCCGAAGTCATGCGCTGGTATGAGGTCTGCGCTGCCCGACCGGCCAGCCGGGAGGCGGTGAACACGCCGTCAATGTCCTGACGCGGCTGCCGGTTTGAACCAGGAGTGCGCCCGGAACCTGGGCGCACGGCATCCGCTTAGCCACTGACTTCAAACACTATTTTGCCGCCCTCGCATCACACATCGTGCAGCTCCGCCCAGCGTGTAATCAGCTGATGCTGCAATCCACGCGAACGACGGGACCATCCGCGCGCGCCCGAGGGGCGTTCACGGTCCGCCCGCGCAATCTTTGCGCGCCGATCCAGGTCTCCGGTAAAAATCGCGAACGCCAAGGGGCGCCCGCCGCGTGTCGTCACGTACCCAGCAAGAGAACTGACGAAATTCAACGTCCCGGTCTTCGCCCGCACCTGATGGGCAGGCCCCTCGATCTTGTTCCCATGACGGTCCAGCGCCGGGATGTCCTTCATCAACCCGTGCAGGTCCGACCCGGCGCCGACCTTGACCAGCGCCTTGACCATGTCACTGGCCGAGATCCGACTGGCGTCGCTCAACCCACTGTGATCCTTGAGTTTTGGCCGTTTCGCGGCCATCTCGGATTTCATCCAGCCGCTCATGCTGCGGGCCGAGCTCTCCAGGCTCGACACCCGCGTGCCACGGGCCTGGCTGGCGCTCAGACCCAACACCTCAGCCACCAGGTTGTTCGAGTGTTTCAGCATCAGACGCGCAATGGTCGACAACGGCGCACTATCCTGCTGGGCCAGCACCTGGCCGCGCACCGGCGACTTGCGGCTGACCTCGGGTGCGGGCAGGCGCACGCCCTGTGCCGCCGCCAATGCCTGGAACACTTCGCCCGCATACAAATCCGGCCGCCTCACCGGCAACCAGCGCGACCCGCCATTGCCCAGAGCCGAACGCGCCACGGTCCATTTGTCCACGTCGCGCGCCTGTTCATAAGTGTAAACGGGCATGTCACGGTCGACCACACGCATCTGCGCCATGCGCACCGCGGGACGATAGCGATCAGACCGCGCGTCCATCGCCACCGTGTAGTTCCCACCAACCGGTTTCCATTCAAAATGCACCCGGTTGAAATTCAGGTTCAGCCCGCCGATCGCCGGGTTGTACCCCAGGTGATCCGGCTGCCCGGGATCAATCTGCCGCTGATAAGGCAAGGCACCGGCATGCACGCGGAACTTGCCGGTCACGCCGCTGACCCCGGCGGCTTTCAGCCGTGCGGCCATCGCAGCTAACCCATTGGTATCCAACATGGGATCGCCACCGCCGACCAGCACCAATTCGCCCTGGATCTTGCCGCCCTCGATCGCCCCCGTCGCCACCAGCCGGGTGGAAAACACATGATCCGCTCCAAGCGTATCCAGCGCATAGGAGGCCGTGACCGCCTTGGCGACGCTGGCCGGTGGCATCTGCAACAGGGGGTTGTGCGTCTCCAGCACCTGACCGGTGCGCGCATCGGCCACCACGCAGCCGACCTTGCCACCCAGCCCCGCCTGGGCGATCAGCGCCTCCAGCGTGGGCGCGGTGCGCCTGGCAAAATCCGCAGGCCTGCGCAGCGGCAACGGTGATCGCATCGGCGCATTGGCCAGCCCGGGTTGGGCCAGCATGACGCCGAGCCCCCCCAAAAGAACTCGTCTTGAAATACCCTTCTCCATAAGAGGACTTAACCGCGCACGGGCAACAGATTCAAGACAGGAGAGCCAAGGCAGACAAGGTTATTTGGCGTCTCCCCCCCACTCACCACGCGCCCGGATGGCCGAGCTCGACTGATCCACCATCGGCACATTCACAAGGCACCACGCGGGAGCAGGCGAATGCCCCAGAAGCGCCGCCTCGCGCCCACGCAGGCGCGCATGCCGGAACCGCTGCGCCGCCACGCTGGTGCGCGCGTCGACCCTGTCACCGGGGCGGGCGATCACCCCTACGGGCACGTTCGACAGGATCCAGTCCCAGCGCTCCCAACGGTGGAAATCAGCCAGGTTGTCCGCTCCCATCAGCCAGATGAAACGCACGCCCGGGTAGAGTTTGAACAGTGCCTCCAACGTCTCGGCGGTGTAGCGTGTACCGGTGCGTGCCTCCAGATCGGTCACCTCCACCCGGGGATGACGCATGATCTCGCGCGCGCGGGCCAGGCGATCCACCATCGGCGCGGGGCCGTGAGATTTCAATGGGTTGCCGGGGCTGACCAGCCACCAGATCCGGTCCAGTCCAAAGCGTTTCAACGCCTCGCGCGTCACATGCACATGGCCGCCGTGGGCCGGATCAAAGGACCCGCCCAACAGGCCCACCACCTGGCCCGGGGACGCATATGGAATGTCAAACCGCATCGCGCCTGTTTCGCGCCCTGCCTGCGGCTTGTCAATCAGCAGGGTATCTGACTTTTGTCAGAGGCCTTGACGCCGAAAGATGTCTGACTTAAGTCAGACACCATGACACACGACCCAATCGCCCGTATCCGCCGCTTCAACCGCGCCGTTACCACGCAGACCGGCGCCCTGGACCAGAGCTTTCTTGGCCGCGGCCGCCCCCTGGGCGTCGCCCGCGTGTTGAACGCCATCGGCCAAGGCATTGGAGACGTGGGGGAAGTCCGCGCCTACCTGGGGCTCGACAGCGGGTTGATGAGCCGCCTCCTGCGCCAGCTGGAGGGTGAAGGGCTGGTCACCACCGACCCGCACCCCGAGGACGCCCGCCGCCGCCTGCCCGCCCTGACCGAGGCAGGCCAGGCCGAGTTCGACGCCTACGAGGCCCTGTCCAACGATCAGGCTGCGGCCACCCTGGCCGGCCACCCCAAACCCGAGGCGCTGCTGGCGGCAATGGACCTCGTCGCCTCGGCCCTCGGTCGAGACCGGATCGAGATCCGCCAAGCGGACCCACAGGACCCACACGCCCGCTTCTGCCTTGAGGAATACTACGCCGAGCTGAACCGCCGCTTCGACGGCGGCTTCGACGTGAACCTGTCGCGCGACCCGGATGCCGCCGACATGCGCCCACCCCGCGGCACCTTCCTGGTCGCCTTCTCCGACGGGATGCCCCTGGGCTGCGTCGGCGTGAAAGGCACGGGCGGGGAGGTCGCGGAAATCAAACGCCTCTGGGTCGCGCCCTCCGCGCGCGGATTGAAACTCGCCACCCGCCTGATGGACGAAGCCGAGGACGCCGCGCGGGCCCTGGGCATCACCACGCTGAGGCTCGACACGAACTCGGCCCTGCCCGAAGCGGTCACGCTGTATCGCAATGCGGGGTGGGCTGAGATCGACCGGTTCAACGATGATCCCTATCCGGATGTGTTTTTTGAGAAGGGGCTGTGAACGCAGAAGCTTAGCGCGCAGATAAGAGGGCAGCCAAAGCAGCCACACCAACAAGCGCAAGCAATGCACCATCCCCTTTAGCTTCATCCTTCCCAACTACGTTTACACCACGTTCCCGGATGGAACACTCTGCTGCTTCGTATTCTGCCATGAGATCGGAAACGGATTGGAAGCCCAGAGCATCCGACAATTTGATGATGGTCGGGAGATTCGCACTGCTGTCTCCGCGTTCCAGGCGCGATAAAGCCGTTCGACTCATGCCGATCCTTGCCGCAAGTGCCTCCTGATCCAATCCACGTCTTTTTCTCACCCCTGCGAGAAGTTGCCCGAAAACCGCGTCGGGGAACGTGATCCTTGATTCCGGCATTGACATCTCACCTCATATGCATACTTTTCAGGCATTCCCGTTTTTCGGGAAATGCCAAAATCTACGAATTTCCACAAGGAACCTAACACAATGAAAACTGGAACCATACTCAAAACTCGCAAATTCCCCGTCACCCACTACGGCATTTACGCTGGAAATGGATTTGTCATCGACAACTCCCCCGCCGATCAAGGTGTCACAAAACGAAGTCTAAGTGAATTTGCGGGCTCCGCTGGGTTCGCTGTTCACAGGTTTCCGGCGAACTCTGCGGAGGGGCAAGTCTGGATCAGTACCGCTGAGCGGTTCCTCGGGCGCCCCTACAATGCTGTAAGCTTCAATTGCGAGCATTTCGTTTCTCTCGCTACCACCAATAAGCCGTCCTCTAAGCAGGTTGCAGCCGCAAGTTTCGGTGCCCTTGCCGGGGGGCTTGTATCGCAAAGGCCTATCGTGGGGCTGCTAGTGGGTGCATTTACTGCCTTACAACTTGCCCGACTTTGACGATCCTAACCTAGGCCCATTGCCCCCACCGCCCCCCTCATTTATCAAGCGCCAAACGGTGAAACACGCGACGGAGCCCCCCAATGGCCAGCTATCAATACGTCTATCACATGGATGGTGTCTCCAAGACCTATCCCGGTGGCAAGAAATGCTTTGAAAACATCCGCCTGAGCTTCCTGCCGGGCGTGAAGATCGGTGTCGTCGGCGTGAACGGCGCCGGTAAGTCGACGCTGATGAAGATCATGGCAGGCCTCGACAAGGATTTCACCGGCGAGGCCTGGGCGGCCGAGGGCGCCAAGGTGGGCTACCTGCCGCAGGAGCCGCAGCTGGACGAAACCCTGTCCGTGCGGGAAAACGTCATGCTGGGCGTGAAGGCCAAGAAGGACATCCTGGAGCGCTATAACGAGCTGGCCATGAACTACTCGGACGAGACCGCCGAGGAGATGGCCGAGCTTCAGGACAAGATCGACGCCGAGAACCTTTGGGACCTGGACGCGCAGATCGACGTCTCGATGGAGGCACTGCGCTGCCCGCCGGATGACGCGGATATCGCAACCCTGTCGGGTGGTGAAAAACGCCGGGTGGCGCTGTGCAAGCTGCTCTTGGAAGCGCCCGACATGCTGCTGCTCGATGAACCGACCAACCACCTGGACGCCGAGACCATCGCCTGGTTGCAGCAGCACCTGATCGACTACAAGGGCACGATCCTGATCGTCACCCACGACCGTTATTTCCTGGATGACATCACCGGCTGGATCCTGGAGCTGGATCGCGGGCGCGGCATCCCCTACGAAGGCAACTACTCGGCCTGGCTGGAGCAGAAGGCCAAGCGGCTGGCGCAGGAAGCGCGCGAGGACAAGGCCAAGCAGAAGACGCTGGAACGCGAACTTGAATGGATGCGCCAGGGCGCCAAGGCCCGTCAGGCGAAGTCGAAGGCGCGAATCTCGGCCTATAACGACCTGGCCTCGCAGTCCGAGCGCGAGAAGATCACCCGCGCCCAGATCGTCATCCCGAACGGCCCGCGCCTGGGTGGCAAGGTGATCGAGGTCGAGAACCTCAAAAAACACATGGGCGACAAGCAGCTGATCGAAGACCTGTCCTTCAGCCTGCCCCCCGGCGGCATCGTCGGCGTGATCGGCCCGAACGGCGCCGGTAAATCGACCCTGTTCAAGATGCTCACCGGTCAGGAGGCCCCGGACGAGGGCGAAGTCAGCTATGGTGACACGGTGCAGCTGTCTTACGTGGACCAGTCGCGTGACGACCTGGCCGATGGCGATACCGTGTGGGAGGCGATCTCCGGCGGGGCCGAGATCATCGAACTGGGCGACGCGCAGGTCAATTCGCGCGCCTATTGTTCCTCCTTCAACTTCAAGGGCGGCGACCAGCAGAAGAAGGTCGGACTGCTGTCCGGCGGTGAACGCAACCGCGTCCACATGGCGCGTCTGCTGAAAGAGGGCGGCAACGTGCTCTTGCTCGACGAACCCACCAACGACCTGGACGTGGAAACCCTGCGTGCACTGGAAGACGCCCTGGTCGATTTCGCCGGCTGCGCCGTGGTCATCTCCCACGACCGCTTCTTCCTCGACCGCATCTGCACCCACATCCTGGCCTTCGAAGGCGAGGCCCATGTGGAGTGGTTCGAGGGCAACTTCGAGGATTACGAAGAGGACAAGAAGCGACGCCTGGGGCCGGATGCGCTGGAGCCGAAGCGGTTGAAGTATAAGAAGTTTACTCGGTAACTGTTCGGCAGGGCCGAACAGTTACGCGCGAAAGCGGGTTTCTGTCTGGGAACCCGCGCGCGCAATCTCAGTTTAGATCCCTATCTATTGGAGATCTAAATTAAGAGTTCAGGCACAGGCTTCGAACCAGCTACCTTCTTCCTCAATGAAAGAAGGCGAGTGTTCCGTCACCTCATCACGCTCGATCGCCTCGCGTGCGCGCTCAATCACCTCTGCTTGCATATCTTTAGGCAAGAGATTGAACACGAACAGAAAGCGAAGCAAGCGGTCGACCGGACCAGTGATTCCGGTTTGCCCTTTCTCATAACGCGCAACAGTTTGACCATCGACGCCAAGAGCGGATGACAGCTCGTTCTGTGTCATCTCCATCTCACGACGAAGAAATCGAAACTCGCGAGGGTTCAAGGCCTTCTTCGTCGAGACAATATGCAAGGCGATTGCACGATGCAGGTTGTCGACATTCTCAATAGCCACACCCTCACCGTAATCGGTCGCCTCACGTGAAAAGCCGTTCAACAGGACAACGTCATCCAGACCTGAAATCCGGTAGACATAAGGCTCTTGGGCAAAATCTTTGCCTCCAATGTGGAATTTTCCAGTCATCTGATGTCTTCCCACTCAACGGTGATGATCACCAACTTTCCGCCTTGAACTACCGCGGTTACAACTCCAACATCACGGTTTCCAACCATGTTTGCTGCGACTTTCACGACCCAGTCACCCGGTTTCTTCCCTTCTTCCACCCCACCTTTGATCATTCCTGTTCGAAGCACTTTGAACATCATGGCCGAAGTGATGTCCCGCTCATACATGCGTTCCTCAGCATGGTATGTAATGATCACATTAGCAGAGTCTTCGGAAAGAAACTTCACTTGCTCCCGAAGTATTTCCGGCCTTGGCGGCGATTCGTTTTGTGTTCCTGATTCCAGGTTGGGCATCGTCGAAAACCCTTATCAACTATCAAAATGATAGGTTCAAGATGTAAATGAATCAATACTTAGGCGTTTTGTTGCGAGAAAAGTGATCACCCCACCTTCACCGGGTTGCCATCCTCGTCCAGCGCCACAAACACGAACACGCCTTCGGTGACCTTGGTCGCCGACCGGCCTCGGTCACGTTCGGACCAGGCCTCCAGCGCGATGGACATCGACGTGTTGCCGACGCGCGCAACTTCGCCGTAGATCGACAGCACGTCGCCCACCTGCACGGGGGCAATGAAGGTCATGGCGTTGATCGCCACAGTCGCCACACGGCCGCCTGCCCGTTCTGCCGCCAGCACGCCGCCCGCGATGTCCATCTGGCTCAAGACCCAGCCGCCAAAAATGTCGCCTGCCACGTTGGTGTCGGCGGGCATGGCGAGGGTGCGCAGGATGGCGGAGCCTTCGGGTCGGCGGGGCATCTCACTCATCGCCCGCTTCCTTCTTGGCCACCTCGCGCAGTTCGGTCAGCAGGTCAAGCAGAAGCTCCATCTTCTCTTCGCCGAACCCTGCTTCGAGCCGCTTGTAGATCTCGGCGGCGCGGCCAGCGTGGGCGTGGTAGGCCTCCATCCCAGCCTCGGTGATCTGCACCTTGCGGCGGCGGGCGTCGGTGTCGTCCACCCGCTCGATCAGCCCGCGTTCGGTCAGCGCCTTGAGGATGCGCGAGAGCGACGGCGGCATGAGCACGCAGAGCTCGGCCAGTTCAGAGGCGTTCTTGGGCCGCCCCTCGGCCAGCACGCGAATGACGCGCCATTGCTGCACGGTCAGCCCAAGCTTGTCGAGCTGCTGGCGGAACGGTTTCAGGGTCGCCTCGCGCGCGTGCAACAGCGCAATGGGCAGGGCCCGGTCGAGTTCTCTCATGTCTTTGCCTCCGCGATGGCCGCGTGGATGGTGGACCAGCTCTTGCGGCTGAACTGGCTGTCGATCTCCTGCACCTCAAGCGAGAGGATGAAGGGAATGTCCTTGACCTGAGGGCGTAGCGCGGCCTCGACGGCGGCGTAAAGCTGATCGGCTATCTCGCCCCGCGTCGCATTGTCGCGGCCCTGCCCCAAGCGCAGGATCATGTCGAGGAAATGGTACTCCGCCGCATCGTCGCCCACCGCGTTCACATCGGCACGAAACCCGCGCACGCGGATGCCGCCGACGGGGCAGTGGCCGGTGTCAATGAGCGCATCGCGCATGGTCACGGCAAGCGCATCCAGGTCGGCGTGATTTCCCAACCCCTGGCTGTATTCGAAACTGAGATGTGGCATGTATCCCTCTGTCTATGAGGGAAGATTAACCTGTTCAGAAAGCGAGGGGAACCGGGTTTATAACGGACGCCCTTCGAGCGTCAGCGAAGAAGTCATTCACGCACCGCGCAGCGGGGCGGCGCCCGACCCTCCCCACGGGAGGGCGCTTTTGCAACGTGGCAAATCGCACCGGCGTTCCGAATGTGGCAACTCGCCTGCCCTGAATTTTCGTTCCCAAGCGCCCACCCAGGGCCCGCTCCCGGCAGAATTCGTAACGAATTCGCCTGCCGGGTCAATGCAGGCGCCGCCCCGCTGCTTCACGCCTTTACAGTCCCATCCGCCAACCACCCGTCGAACACCCGCAATGCGGTATCCGCGAAGGCGTCATCATTGATATGCGCGTCCAGCTCGATCAGGGTGACGTTGTCCGGACAATGGGCGCGCAGCTCGGATTTGAAGGCCTCGAAAGCCTCGGCGTCATGCAGCGGGCCACCGGGGCGGTCCCATTCGTTGCCGCCTTCATTGGGCAGCAGCGCCACCACCGGGCCGGTGGCCTGGGCCAGTTGCGTGCACATGGCGCGCGCCATTTCTCGGCGCTGGTCGGCGTCCATCATGACAGAGCTCAGCAGGCGGTTATGCGCGTGCACCTCTTGCCCGGCTAGTTTCGGCGGCACCTCCTGCCAGCCGATAAAATCCACCAGGTCATAACAGCCGATAGAAACGATCTGCGGCGTGGCGCTGGCGCCTGCGTTGGTCATGCGGTCGGGACCGGCCGAGATCGACGAGCCCATGATGTGGTTGCCCAGCTCCTGCGGAGCGAAGTCCATGACGGCGGCAAAGGCGCCCTCGGCGGCGAGGCTTTCAAACGCCCGCCCACCCATGCCGGTGGCGTGGAAAACGGCGACCTCGAACCCGCGTTCTTCGAGTGCGGGTTTCAGGCTGACCATGTAATGCAGCACCGTTTTCCCGAAGGAGGTCATGCCAATCAAGGGCTTGTCAAAGCGCGGTTTTTCCACCGCGCGGGCGGCGCCGAGCACGGCGCCGGCGGCCTGTGACAGGGACGCCTTGCAGATTGAATTCAGACCATAAAGCCCGCCCGCCCAGAGGATCATCTGCACATCGGCAGGCAGACGTTCGGGGGGGATCAGCGGGCTGAAACTGACAGTCGACACCACGTATTTAGGCACCCCAATCGGCAACGCCTTGCACAGGTCCAGCGCCGCGTCGGTGCCCATGGTGCCACCTAGCACGATCAGCCCGTCGAACTTGCCCTCGCGGTACAGGCGCAGGGCCAGTGCCGCCGAGCCCTCGGCCATGATCTGCATCGCCGTGTTCTCATCGCCGCTGTCGATGGCCATCTGGATCGACGATCCCCCGGCCTCGGCCACATCGTGTTTCGAGTAATCGCAAGGCGCCGAGGGATCGCCCAGCACCGAGATATCCATCGTGGCGACGCCGCCGCCCTGCCCGCGGATAACCTCCGCCAGGTAGTTCAGCTCGTCATCCTTGGTGTCATAGGTCCCAACGACCAGGATCGTCTTGTCGCTCATAGCTGCATCCACGCGGTTTTCAGATCGAAGTATTTGTCGAAGGCGTGCAGGGACTTGTCGTGGCCATTGCCCGACTGTTTGACCCCGCCCAGCGGCACGGTGCCGTCCGATCCGCCATAGGTATTCACATGCACGACCCCCGCCTGCACGTCGCGCACCATGCGATGGGCGCGGGAAAGGTTCTGGGTCCAGACCCCCGCCGCCAGCCCGTATTGGGTGGAGTTGGCGATCTGCACGGCTTCCTCGTCACTCTTGAACGGGGTCACGGCCAGCACCGGACCGAAGACCTCGTTCTGGGCGACATTGTGCTGCGGCGCGACACCGGTCAGCACGGTGGGTTCCATGTAATAGCCGCCGGTCTCTTCCAGGATGCGGCGGCCTCCGAGGGCGATATTTGCGCCTTCTTCGACAGCCTTGGAAACGAAGCCAAGGTTGCCTTCTAGCTGCGGCAGGTTGTTCACGGCACCGATATTCGTGTTCAGATCCAAGGGGTTGCCGACCGTCATTGCGCTGGCGTGTTTTGCGACAGCGGCGACAAACTCATTGTGAATACTCTCCTGAACCAACAAACGAGACCCCGCCACACAGACCTGACCCGCATTGCGGAAGATACCCGCCGCGCTAACCTTCGCCGCCTGCTCCAGGTCCGGCGCATCGGCGAAAACGATATTCGGGCTCTTTCCACCCAGCTCCAGATAACAGCGTTTCAGGTTCGATCGGGCGGAATACTCCAACAGCCGCCGCCCAACCCCGCCGGAACCGGT
This sequence comes from Aliiroseovarius sp., assembly GCF_965228805.1. Classification (NCBI taxonomy): domain Bacteria; kingdom Pseudomonadati; phylum Pseudomonadota; class Alphaproteobacteria; order Rhodobacterales; family Paracoccaceae; genus Aliiroseovarius; species Aliiroseovarius sp. The sequence continues at coordinate 3,983,337 of NZ_CBDDIE010000003.1, forward strand.
AAAGACCAGCACGTCGACATCCATCGACAAGGCCAAGGCCTCACCGGCCACAGATCCCTGCCCGGTCACCACGTTGAACACCCCGTCCGGCAGCCCGGCCTCGGAGGCCAGCTCCGCCAGGCGCAACAGCGTCAGGGACGCGGTTTCGGCGGGTTTCAACACCACCGAGTTGCCCGCCGCCAGCGCGGGCGCCAGCTTCCACGAGCCGATCATCAGCGGGAAATTCCAGGGCACGATGGCGCCGACCACGCCGACCGGCTCCTTATGCACAAGGCCCAGCACATTGCCCGCCGTGGGGGCGATCTCGCCATAAACCTTGTCCAACGCCTCGGCGTAGTACCGGAAGGTGCCCGCCGCCGAGCCGGGTTCCGCCTTCAGCGCCATGCCGATCTCGGTCCCATTGTCGCGCACGCCCAGAACGGCGAGTTCCAACGCGTGTTTCTCGATCAGGTCGGCAAGCTTGTGAAGCACCTTCTTGCGCCCGGCAGGCGCCATGCGCGACCAGCGGCCATCGTCAAAGGCGCGCCGCGCCGAGGCCACCGCCCGATCCACATCCCCGGCCGTCGCCCGGGCAATCGTGGTCAGTCGTCCCCCGTCGATCGGCGAGAGAACGTCGAGCGTCTCTCCTTCACCTGCTTGCCACGCGCCTTCAACAAAGAGGCCTTGCGGCGGGACATGTTGGTTTCGAAGCTCGTCGATGCGTGACTGTTCGACCATTCTTGGGCCTTTCTTTCCTTGCGATCCATGAGCACGCGGCGCACATGCAGCGCCAGCACACCCAGGATCATCACAAACAGGATCGCCGCGATGGGACGATCAATGAAGTCGAGCGGGTTTTTCACCCGCGCCATGGCACTGCGCAGCTTGACCTCCATGATGCCCCCCAGGACCATGCCCAGGATGATCGGCACAATGGGCAGGCTCAGGCGTTTCAGGATGAAACCCAGGATGCCGAAGCCCGCCGCCAGGATGCAGTCGGTGAAGGAATTGCGCAGGGAATAGACGCCCACGAAGGACAGGATCAGGATGCAGACACCAGGAACTTGTTGGGGATCTTGACCACCTTGATCAGCTGGTTCGTGGCGATCAGCAGGAAGATCACCACCAGCACATTCAGAAGCGCCAGCGCGATATAGAGCGCGACGACAAAGTCCATCTCGTTCTGAAACAGCTGCGGGCCGGGAATGACGTTGTGCACGTAGAAGACCGACAGCATCATCGCCGTCAGCGCCTCGCCCGGGATGCCCAGCGCCAGAAGCGGCACCATGGCGGCGGCGGGCACCGCATTATTGGCGGTCTCGGCCGAGATCAGGCCTTCGCTGGAGCCATGGCCGAAGTCTTCGGGCCGCTTGGAGGTCTTGGCGGCATAGGTGTAGCTCATGAACTGCGCGGTGAACTCGCCCACACCCGGGATCATGCCCATGACCACGCCGAATGTGGCCGACACCCCGGCGATGCGCGGGTGGCGGGCAAGCTCGCGGAAGCCCTGGAAGAAGCTGCCTTTCATCTTCTTCAGGGTCACGTTTTCATCGTCCCCCTGCAGAAGGATGAAGGCCTGTGACAGGGCAAAGAGCCCCAGCACCACGACAATCAGGTTGACCCCACCTGACAGCCAGCTCTGGTCGAAAGTATAGCGTTTCGAGTAGCTTGCCGGGTGCAAACCGATGGTGCCCAGCCAGATGCCAAAGCACGCCATGGCCGCCGCAATCAGCGTGTGTTTGCGATGCGCCACCACCACCAGGATGATGCCCAGAAGAGCTGCCAGGAAGATCTCGCGACTGCCGAACATGGGCGCCACCTGGGCCAGCACGGGGGCGAAGAAGATCAGGGCCGCGACCGAGAACATGCCGCCGAAAAAGGAGGATGAATAGGCCAGCGACAAAGCGCGCCGCGCCTCCCCCCGGGTGGTCATCGGGTAGCCGTCATAGGTGGTCAGCGCGTTGACCGCCGTGCCCGGCGTGTTGATCAGGATCGCCGGGATGGATCCTCCGTACATGGACGAGCCATAGATACCCAATAGCACGGTCAGCCCGACAATCGGATCCATGCTGAACGTTGCGGGCAGCAGGATCGCGATGGCCACCGCCGGACCCACGCCCGGAATCGCACCGATCAAGACGCCGCCGATCGAGCCCACCAGAAGCGCCAGCACCACATCCCAACGGGCCAGGATGCCCGCGCTTGCCCCCATTTGGGAGAAGAATTCTTGGATCAGGTCCATGCCGCCCTCAGAGGTTCAGGATGAAGAAGTTGCGAATGCTGCCCGGCAGGTATTCGTAAACCATCGCGCCCGGGATTTTCACCTGCAGGAAGGCCTTGAAGATCAGCACCACCAGCACGCCAAAGATCACGGACGCCCAGAGCATGCGGCGGCTCCGATACCCCATGCGCCAGGTCAGAAGCGGTGCGAAGACCAGGGTCATCGGCAGATATCCCAGCACCGGCACCAGCACCACATAGGCCAGGAACCACCCCGCCCATTCAAAGACCGACAGCCAGACCTTGGCCTCTTTCCAGTCCATCTTGTGCAGGTAGACGTAGCTGATGCGCAGGGTCGCGACGAGGAAGACGAAGGGCGCGGCCAGCACCGGACCCAGGGTCAGGGCCAGCACCCCGGCCAGCACCGCCCAGAACAGGCTCTCGGCCCATTGGAACCAATCCGCCTCACGGATCCAGCGCGGCATGCGCCGTTCGCGGCGCGGCAGGTTCCAGTAATGCAGCGCGGTGAACAGCACCATGCCGCCCACACCGATCCCGGGCCAGAACCGCGGTTGAGCAAAGAAGGCCTTGCCTTTCAGCCACTTGGTCTGATCGCCGATGGCTGCGAGAAGCAGGGTCGCGCAGATCAGGAACAGGGCGGCAAACAGCACCTGGCCCCGTTTGGGATAGTTGGGATCGTTTTTGATCTCGCTCATGGTGCTGCCTCGAAAGGGGCCGGGTTGCCCCGGCCCGATTGGGTTCGGATCAGTTGCCCAGAATGCCGCCGATCACGGCGCCGGTGGCCTTGTCGCCCTCGATCCGGGCCGCCGAATCCTCGGCATTCATCCAGTAGACCAGCGCGCCGGTTTCCGTCGCCACGGCTTGGGCGCGGTCGCTCATCACCGTCTTGGCAGCGACCTCGGCGATCTTGTCACGCACGTCCTGCGGCGTGTCCTTGTGCACGAACAGCCCGTTCCACAGCGCGATATTCAGGCTCTCGTCCAACTCGCCGATCGTCGGTGCGTCCGGCACCAGGTTGATGCGCGTATCGGTGATCGAGGTCAGCACCTTGACGCTGTCCAGGCACGGCAGGATCAGCTGCAAGGTGGTATTGATCACATCCGCGTCGCCGGAGGCCAGCGTGTTGCAGTCCAGCGCGTCAAAGGCCGCATCCGAGCCCCATTCGAAGCCCGCATTGATCGCATAGGCCTTGGTCACCTGCGTGGGCGTCAGCACGTCGCCGAAATGGCCCAGCGCCACGTCGTTGTCCTTGGCATAGGCGGCGAGCTCCTCCATCGAGCTGTAGGGCGCATCGCCCGAGGTGGCGATCACGAAGGGATAGGTCAGGAAAATGCCAATCGGTTCAAAGACTTCATCGGCCAGCTCGTCGATGCCGATCTCATGCCCGATGACCGGGACGGCGGGGACGAAGCTGCCGATCGTATAGCCATCGGCCGGTGCGGTCGCCACGTCGATCGCACCCGGGAAGGGGCCACCGCCGCCGCCCGGCTTGTTTACCACGGCGGCGGACACACCATAGGCCGCCTGGAAATCTTCGGCGATCATGCGGGTCAGCACGTCTTCCAGGTCACCCGGCGGCCAGGGCACGATGAAGCTGACCGGTTTCTCGGGGTATTCGGCCAGCGCGGGGCCGGCCAGGGCCGCCATGGTAAAGGCAAGGGCGCCGCCCAGCAGTTTCGATTTGTTCATGATGTCCTCCCTGATCATGCTTGACCTGTATCGGTTCATTATTCAAACCGTCGGTTCTAAAACAGATTGACAGACCCCCGCCGAGTCTGTCAACACTTTTAACACGTGAAGTAAAATCGTTGGAACGCCACAGCGCGTTGCGTCAGACCGAGGAAAGACACACCCCCATGGGCACCACGTCCAAAGCCTTGTCCCTGCTGAACTTTTTCAGCCGCGCCCAGTCCGAGATCGGGCTGTCCGACATGGCGCGCCTGTCAGGCATGAACAAGGCGACGGTGCATCGACTGCTGACCGAATTGGCGACACATGGATTCGTCGAACAGACCGGATCCGGTCGGGAGTATCGCCTTGGCCCCGCTGTTTTGCGCCTAGCGGCCCTGCGCGAACACACGGTGCCGATGCGCGAAATGGCACAGCAGGTGCTTGAGGAACTGAGCCGCGCCACCGGAGAAACCGCGCATATGTCAGTCCTGTCCGGCGAGACCCTGGCGACCACCGCATACACCTATTCCCACGCCCATGGCACCATGGTGATGATGGAGGATGCCGAGGTCCTGGACCTGCACGCGACCAGCTCCGGCCTGTCGGTGCTGGCCTTTTCGCCGCCCGCCTTCATCGACACGGTGCTCTCCGCCCCCCTGCGCGCCCGCACCCCGCAGACCGTAACCGACCCCAACGCGATCCGCGCCATGCTGCCCACGATCCGCGCGCGCGGCTATGCGACCTCGATCGGCGGCTTTGAGGAAGACGTACATTCCTATGCCGTGCCGGTCTTCGACGCGCGCATGCAGGCGATGGGTGCGGTGGCCGTCGCCACCCCCGTTTCCCGCATGACCGGGGTGCTGCGCGCCCGCGTCCTGGACGAGCTGATGACACGAGTTCCGGCTTTGACCCGCCTGATGGGTGGGTTCCTGCCTTCCACTTTTCCAACATTCGAACCGCAGCAGCCGCTGCAGAAAGAGGGCTGACATGAAGGATTCCAACTTCCTGAAGGAAAAGAACGCCAAATCGCTTTGGCACCCGATGGCCCACCCGGCCGATTGCCTGAACAATCCGCCGACCATCGTGACGGGCGCTTCGGGGGTCAAGATCACCGATGTCGACGGGCATGAGGTGGTCGACGGTGTCGGCGGTCTGTGGAACGTGAACCTGGGTTTCTCCTGCCAGCCGGTGAAGGACGCCATCGCCGCCCAGCTGGACGTGCTGCCTTATTATTCCACCTTCCGCGGCACCACCAATGACGCGGTGATCGAGCTGGCCGAGGAACTGCGCGACTTCTTCGCCCCGGACGGGCTGACCCGCGCCTTCTTTACCTCCGGCGGCAGTGATTCCGTGGAAACCGCCCTGCGCCTGGCGCGCCAGTATCACAAGGTTCGCGGCGAAGGCGCACGCACCAAGTTCCTGAGCCTGAAGAAGGGCTATCACGGCACCCATATGGGCGGTGCGTCCGTGAACGGAAACGCCAATTTCCGCACCCAATACGAACCGCTGCTGCCCGGCTGTTTCCATATCCCGGCACCCTATACCTATCGCAATCCATTCAATGAAACCGACCCGGAGCGTCTGGCCCAGCTCTGCCTGCAGGCCCTTGAGGACGAGATCGCCTTCCAAGGCGCGGGCACAATCGCCGGTTTCATCATGGAACCGATCCTGGGCGCGGGCGGCGTGATCCCGCCGCATGAAAGCTTCATGCCCGGCGTGCGCGAGATCTGTTCGCGCCACGGCATCCTGCTGATCGCCGATGAGGTCATCACCGCGTTTGGCCGCACCGGATCCTGGACCGGCAGCCGCCACTGGGATGTGCAGCCCGACATGATGTGCACCGCCAAGGCAATCACCAACGGTTACTTCCCCTTCGGCGCGGTGATGATCGCCGATCATGTGGCCGAGACCTTCGAAAAGGACGAAACCGGTAAAGCGGCCATCGGCCATGGCTACACCTACTCCGGTCACCCGGTCGGGGCGGCTGCCGCCATTGCCTGCCTCGCGGAAACCAAACGCCTGAACGTGCCGGAAAACGCCGCCGCACGCGGCCGCGAGCTGCACGAAGGGCTGCTGGCCCTGCAACGGGACTTCGACGTGATCGGCGACGTGCGCGGCGGGCACGGGCTCATGTGCGCGATGGAGCTGGTGTCGGATCGCGCCACCAAGGCGCCGATCGACAAGAAGAGCATCGGCACAGTGCAGGAAGTTGCCTATCAGTCCGGCGCCATGGTGCGCGTTTCGGGGCCGAACATCATCCTGTCGCCGCCGCTGGTGCTGACAGCCGAGGATGTGCAGACGATCCTGTCCTCCCTGCGCGCAGGTTTCGCGGCGCTCTGAACCCACCTTACGACGGCATGAACGCCCCGCCTGCTTTGGCGGGGCGAACTTGTTTCGCCCTCAGCCCGCGTCGGGCACCACCACGCGAAAGCCGTCCAGCGCGGGGGACATGCGGATCTGGCAGGACAGGCGCGAGGTGTCCGCGCGGTCTTCGACCATGTCCAGCATCACGCCCTCGAACTCGCCGACCTCGCCGGTCTTACCCAGCCAATCGGCATCCACTTGCACATGGCAGGTTGCGCAGCTCAAGGACCCGCCGCATTCGCCATCTACACCCGCCACATTGTTGGCCACCGCGGCCTCCATCAGGCTGGTGCCCTCGGCCACATCGGCCACGACCTCATCCCCCCGGGGTAGGACCCAAGTTACTTTCATCCGATTTTCTCCTGTCTAAAGCGTTTCGAGATTAACTTGAGACACAAGTTGATTTCGAAACGCCCACACCATGGGTAGGTTCCGAGCGCTTCGACTTATTGCTAAGTGGAAACAATAAGTCGAAGCGCTTTATTACAAGAAGTAGACGTAGAAGTCCCTGAGCCCGTCGCCTTCCAGGTCGCGGGTCTTGATGACTTCCTTGCGTTTCATGAAGATATGGTTGTCGACCAGGTTGCGCCCGACGGCGTCGCCCAGGACGGTGTCCGCCTCCAGATCGTTCATCGCGCGTTTCAGGTCCACCGCGGTGCCCTGTTTGGCGTCGATCTTGTCGAACCCATCGCCGGTTTCGGCGGGCACAAGGTCATAGGTGTTCCGAACCCCCAACAGGGCCGCCTGCAACACCGCCGCGGTGGCCGTATAGGGGTTCGCGGTCGCGTCCGCCATCCGGTGTTCAAGCCGCGACTTCGCGCCCCCCTCACCCGAGATCCGCGTGGTCACGCAGCGGTGGTCGCCGCCCCAGTTCTGCCAGTAGCCTGACAGGATGCCCGGCTGCATGCGCTGGTAACTGTTGGCGGTCGGCGCCAGCAGCCCCGCGAGCCCCCGGTGGTGATGCATCAGGCCCGAAATGCAGCCGCGCGCCAAGTCGTTCATGTGCTCGGGCCCACCGACGGGACCATTGTCCAGCGCGTTGCCGCCATCGTCCTTGCGGAAGGAGAAGTTGACATGCATGCCCGATCCGCCCGCCTCGGCAATCGGCTTGGGCAGGAAGGTCAGGACAACGCCGTGTTCCAAAGCCACCTCGCGCGCCATCTGGCGGAACAGAACGATGTCATCCACCGCCTTGACCGCCTCGTCGAAGGTCAGGGTCATCTCGAACTGCGGGCTGTCATATTCGGCGGTGAACATGTCGACATTGAAGCCCAGATCATCCGCGCGTTCCCAGATGTCATCAAAGACCCGCAGCGGATCGGTGAACGGCCCGGTGCCATAGACCACGCCGCCCGGCGCGTCATAGGGCACCAAACGCCCGTTCTCATTGCCGACCAGCGCGTAGCATTCCAGCTCGATCCCGACCATCGGGGTCAGCCCCAGCTCGCCCCAGGCAGCACAGGCGCGTTTCAGCGCCCCGCGCCCGTCGAGGTCCAGCAGGTTGCCCTCGTGATCATAGAGATCGCCCAGAACCACCTTGGTCGAGCGCTCCCAGCCGTCACGAATGTCCTCGGCCTTCCAGCGCAGTTCCATGTCCGGCAGGCCCTGTTTCATCATCGCGCCGGGGGCATCCAACAGATCCTTGTCGTAATGCACGCCATAGGTGGACCGGCAGAAACGGGTGGACCCGTCGCCGATCTTGCCATTGGGTAGGTATTTGCCTCGCATGATGCTGAGGTGGTCGCACCACATGGCGCGCAGCCGGTCTTTCATCTCTGTCCTCCCACGATCCCTTTTTGTGGCCCCCTCCCCGGGGCCATGTTCCGCCGTCACGCCATGCGGACCGGCAAGCTCTTGATCCCGCCCACGAAATTCGAGCGCAGGAATGCGTGATCCCCCGTGGGTTCGATCACAGTGACACGTTTTGCGATTTCCTCAAACAGCACGCGCACTTCCAGCCGTGCCAGATGCATGCCCAGACAGACGTGCGGGCCGCCCTGGCCGAAAGACATGTGCTTGTTCGGGCTGCGGGCGAAATCGACGCGGAACGGATCGGCGAAGATGCGTTCGTCGCGGTTGGCCGAAGCCCACCAGAGCAGCACCTTGTCGCCCTCGCGAATGGTCTTGCCGTGCATTTCATGATCCCGCGTCGCAGTTCGGCGGAAATAGAGCGCAGGCGTGGCCCAGCGAATAACCTCATCCGCCATCGTGTCCCAGACCTCGCCCGACTTCAGCTGGCCCAGCAGCTCCGGCTGATGCGCCATGGCCTGAAGCCCGCCGGCGATGGAATAGCGCGTGGTGTCATTGCCCGCGGCCACCAACAGGCAGAAGAAATTGCGGAACTCATGCTCCGGCATGACATTACCGTCGCGGTCAGGCTGCAGGATCATGTGCAGCACGCCGTCCGTGTCGCCCTTGCGGTTCTTCTCCGCCAGCAGACGCTTGGCATAGTCGAAGAGCTCGGCGCCGGCGGGGCTGTTGAAGGGCATCATGCGGTATTCATCGGTCTGCATCTTGTCCAAGACGTGATCGGTGAAATCCGGGTCCGTGTTGGCGATCAACGCATCGCCCTTTTCGACCAGCCAGGGCAGGTCTTCCTCTGGCGTGCCGATGATACGTCCCAGCATCATCATCGGCAGCTGGCGGGCGATTTCCTTGGTGGCGTCAAAGCTGCCCATCTCCAGCGCCTTGTCCAGGATCGGGTGGCAAAGCTCGCGGATCTGATCTTCGAACCCGGCCACGACGGGACGCGAGAACGCCTTGCCCACCCGCATCCGGGTCTTCATGTGTTCGGGCGGATCGGTTTCCTGAAAGGTGCGCCGCGCCAGGTATTCCTCGTAGGTTTGATCCTCCATGCGGATGCCACGGGCCGAGGACATGAGCTGATAGTTCACATTCAGCGCCGCGATATCCTCATGACGCACCACGTTCCAGAAGCCCTCGCCATCGGGCCAGTCGGTCCAGCTCAGCGGGTCCTCATCCCGCAGGCGCTTGAAGGTGTTGTGCGGCGCACCGCGCGCAAACACATCGTGGTCGTACAGATTTTCATGCCCACTGTCGGTTGGGGTCCAGACCGTCATGCGCGCCTCCCTGATATTTTGTGTATTGTTTGCGCGTTCAAAAATATATTATATAACATGTTAAACAAGTAAAGGGGAAATCTGATGCACCTTGCGATCCTCATGTCCAATACGGATGAAAGCGAATTTGCCCAGCAACATCCGAAGGATGGCGAGAAATGGCAGGCGCTGCTGGCGCCCCTGATGCCGGATGCGGAGTTCACGGTCTATTCGGTAAAGGATGGCGAATTCCCCACGGACGAATCGATTTATGATGGCTGGATCATTACCGGCAGCCCGGCCTCGGTGCATGATGTGGACCCCTGGCTGGAGGCACTCTTTGCCCTGATCCGCCGCATTGTCGCGCGCGGCACGCCGCTGTTCGGCGCCTGTTTCGGGCATCAGGCCATTGCCATGGCCCTGGGCGGGCATGTGGCGCAGAACCCGGGGGGCTGGGTCTTCGGCACAACAGAGACCGAGGTGACCTCGCAGGTTTGCGAACTGGCCCCTTGGATGACCCCGGGCCCGATCCGCCAATATGCGGCCCACATCGAACAGGTGGTGGACCTGCCCAAGGACGCGCAGGTGGTGATGGCAAACGCCGACTGCCCTGTGGGTGGTTTCGTGATCGGCAGCCGTGTGTTTACCACGCAATATCATCCCGAGATGACCCACCACTTCATCGGCGCGCTGATCGAAGAACTGGCGGATCAGAAGCCGGCCGAGGTGATTGACACCGCCCGCGCCTCCCTGGACCAGACCGCCGAGAACGGGCGCTTCGGCCGTTGGATCGTGGCGTTTCTGCGCAGCGCCTGACCGGCCTGGTGCGGCGGGGTGGGATGCCACAACGCTAACCACGACCGCCTCCCCAACCAGGGTGGGAGCCGCGCCGGGCCGCCCCTACATCGCCGCCAACAGATCCATCACGGTGACTCTGTCGAATTGTACGTGGCGCGCCATGTAATTCTCCGCCGCCGCGGCTTGGCGTGAGGTGATCAGCCGCGCCAGCTCCCGATGCTCACGCGCCGATTCCGCCACCGCCCCCGGGTAGCGATAGCGCGCGCGGTAATACGCCAGCAGCTTGCGCGCGTTCATCTTGATCATGTCCAGCAGGAACGGGTTGCCCGAGGCCTCCGCAACCACTTTGTGAAAATGCAGGTTCAGCTGGTAATAGCCGTCCGGATCCGCGTCCCCCACATCGGCGGCGTGGCGTTCGCAGGCGGTGACGATCTCTTCCAGCCGCTCCGCATCGCGCGGCGACATGCGGCGCGCGGCCAGCGCGGCGGCCTGGCCTTCCAGCTTTGCGTGTACTTCGAGGATCGCCAGGAACTCTTCCAGGGTCGGCTTGAACAGGGTTGCCCCCTTGCGCGGCTGACGTTCGACCAGGCCCATCGCCTCCAGCCTGAGCAGCGCCTCGCGCAGTGGCGTGCGCGAGATCGCATAGCGCTCCATCAGCGCGCCCTCGTCGATCGCGTCGCCCGGGTTCAGCTCGCCCTTGTCGATGCCCTCGAGAATGGTGTTGAGTATGGTGTCCGTCTGCCCTGCCATGAGGTCAGATAACCCGCACGGCCGTATCCGGGCAAGAGAGAACCCGGGCGCAAGGGCCCGGGTTCCTGTCGTTTTCCCGATAGCTGATCCGCGTTAGTGCTTGCCCTTCCAGGGCACAAGCCAGTTCTCGGCCTTGCGCATCAGGATGTCGATGCCGTAACCGATGATACCGATCAGGATGATGCCCATGATCACGATATCGGTCAGCTGGAAGCGGCTGGCGACCATGATCATCATGCCCGCGCCCTTCTCGGCGGCGACCAGTTCGGCAGCCACGACCGTGCCCCAACAGACCCCCATGGCGACACGCGCGCCGGTAAAGATCTCGGGCAGGGAGTTCGGCACAATCACGTGGCGCATCAGCTGGAACCTGGAGGCCCCCAACGAATAGGCCGCATGCACCTTGGTGATGTTCACCCCGGACACCCCGGCCCGCGCTGCGATCGTCATGATCCACAAGGCAGCCAGGAACAACAGGATGATCTTGCCAGCCTCACCGATGCCCGCCCAGATGATCACCAGCGGGATCAGGGCCAGCGGCGGCACCGGGCGCATGAACTCGACAATCGGGTCGAACCAGCCGCGGAACCAGTCGCTGAGGCCCATGGCGTAGCCCAGCGGAATGCCCACCAGGGCGCCAAAGAAGAAGCCGACGATAACACGCATCAGCGAGTAACCCAGGTGCTCCCATAGGGTGAAGTTCTGATAGCCTTCCGAAGCCACGTTGATGGTTCGCGCCACCACGGCTTCGGGGCTGGGCAGCCAGATCGGCTCCATCTGCCAGCCGGTGGTCGGCGCGAAGGAGAGCGTGCCTTTGGGCGTCATCGACACGGTGCCATCGGCCACGCGCACCTCACCACCGGGTTCGATCGGCTGACCGTCAACGGCGGTGATGACCATGCCCTCGTCACGGCCCAGCTCGTCATTGCGGTCCACGCGGATCAGCCCCGAACGCCAGGCACCGATATTGGCGGCGTCATCCTTGGCGAAGCCGTCACCCGGCTCGGCGGTGATATCCTCAACCTCCTCGCCAACCTTGAAGACACGCACATTCACCGTGGCATCATCCGACTGCGAGCCATCCGACACCGTATAGGTAAAGGAGGTGTCGCCCACAAAGGGCCCCGGCGCGTGCAGCGGCACATAGGACGAGCCGGTAAAGGCGCCCCAGATCAGGTAGATGGTCACAACCGAGATGACGCTGGCCGCCCGGTTGGGACGCACCGCGCTTTCATCGCCGAAGGTCACGGTTTTCAACGAGGTGAAATCCGCCCGCGCGGTCATGCGGCTGACGATGAAGCGCACGACAAAGAAGGCACCGACGAAATTCGCGACGTAGATGACAAAGATCAGAAGCCCGCTCATGCCGCGTCCTCCGACCGACCCATGATTTCCTCTTCCATGTCCCAGATCATGCCCAGGATTTCTTCGCGTTTCTCGGCGAAATCCGGGTTCTTCTTCACTTCACGCAGGTCCATGTCCACGCCCATGTCGGCAAACGGCAGGTTGTATTCCTTGTGAATGCGGCCGGGGCGCGGCGCCATGACCAGCAGGCGTTCGCCCAGCAACAGTGCCTCTTCGACCGAGTGGGTGATCAGGATGATGGTCTTGCCGGTCTCTTTCCACAGCTTCAGCACCAGGCCCTGCATCTTTTCGCGGGTCAGCGCGTCCAGCGCGCCCAGCGGTTCGTCCATCAGGATCACGTCCGGGTCATTGGCCAGGCAGCGGGCCAGGGCCACGCGCTGTTGCATGCCGCCGGACAGTTCGTAAACGCTCTTTTCCTTGAAATCGCCCAGGCCGGTGACATCCAATAGGTGGTCGACATGCTCGCCCCACTCCGCCTCGCGTTGGCCGCGCATGCGCGGGCCGAAACTGACGTTTTCGCGCACCGACATCCATTCGAACAGGGCACCCTGCTGGAACACCATGCCGCGTTCCGCGTCCGGTCCGGTCACCAGGTGACCGTTCAGTTCAATCTGCCCTTCGGTCGGGGCCAAGAAGCCCGCCACGATGTTCAGAAGTGTTGTCTTGCCGCAGCCCGAGGGGCCCAGCACGCTCATAAGCTCGCCTGGTTTCAGGTCGAGAGAGACATCTTGCAGCGCCTGAACATGGCTGCCATTCGGCAGGTCGAAGCGCATGGAGATGCCCTGGATGGAAATCCCGCCCATGCGGTCCCTCCTTTTCAGGTTGTGAGTGGGTGCGTGAAGCCCGGCGGCAGGTCCATGCCCGCCGCCAAGCACCTTGAAATCAAGGTTTTACATGCCGCCGGCGGCTTTCAGCGGACCGGTGTTGACCGCAGCGTCATAGCTGTCCAACGCCGCGTCGATCGAGCCCGCATCGACGAAGATGTCGGCCACGCCCTTCATGAAAGCCTGCGCGCCACCGCCCAGCCAGCCTTCGCTCAGCTGTTCATCCACGGTGGGGAACTTGAACGTGTCGATGGTGGCGCGGGTCGCGTCCTCATCCATGCCCGCATCCTTGGCAATCACCGGCAGCATCTCGGCCTGGTTGGCCGCATCGGCCCACATGGCGTTGGCCTTGGCGGTGACTTCGAGGAAGGTGGCGATGGTTTCCGGGTTTTCAGCGACATAGCCGGCAGGCGCCGAAGTCACGTCGAAGACCAGGATACCGATCTCTTCCTTCTCGGCGCCGGTCAGCAGCACGTTGCCATGTTCCATCATGCGGCGCAGCGAGCCGCCCCAGCCACAGGCCATGTCAACCGCACCCTGGGCCAGCGCAGCGGCAGCTTCGGGCGGGTTCATGTTGACGATGTCCAGCGAACCGATGTCGACACCGAAGTGGTTCATCTGGCTCAGGAAACCATAGTGCGCCGCAGTGCCCAGCGGCACGGCGACCTTGCGACCGGCCAGTTCGCCCGCGCTGTCCTTGTCGATCTCCAGCGCTTCGGCCACGACGCAGTTGTCGTTCTCCGAATAGCTGACCGCAACGTCGATGATCTGCAGGTCCTGACCGCCGGAGGCCGCGACCACGAAGGGCGGAACGCCCTGGCTGACGGCAATCTGCACGTCGCCCGACGCCATGGCGGCGGACATTTCGGTGCCCGACCCGAAGGCGCGCCAGGTCACGGTGCCGCCCAAAGCCTCGTCATACATGCCGGTGGCCTTGGCATATTGGAAGGGCATCGGCCATTCCAGGAAATAGGCCACGGTAATGTCCTCGGCCATCGCTGCCTGGCCGACCAGCACCATTGCCGCCGCGCCCAGAAGTTTGTTCTTGATCGTCATGTGGTTCTCCCGTGTTGAAAGAGTTGGAGCGGTATCGCCCCGCCGGGTGGCCCCGGTCTGTGTTCCAAAGCGTAGGCCAAGGTGGTCGTATATCAACGGTTTTTTGTCTCTCTATGCAACCTCTCGGCGGGGTCTGGCACCTGCCATTGCACAAAACAAATCCGCTTTTTCCCTTTAATTTGGCGCATTTGCAAACGACACGATGCAAATTGCGTTGAAAATAACTGTCAAAGCTGGACCTAACCAAGAAAACGAACTGGCCCTATTTTCATGGACCCGATTCACCCTCTAAATATGATCAGAAAAGTGCGCCCTGCGACAGCCGGGCCCCAACGGATGGAGAGAGCCATGGACGGCAACCCGAATGATCTGAGCCACGTCGTCGAGGCCGACAAGGCCCATGTGTGGCACCACCTGACCCAGCACAAGCCGTTTGAAACCGGCGACCCGCGCGTCATTGTCGAAGGCCGCGGCATGCGCGTGTGGGACCAGAATGGCAAGGAATATATCGACGCGGTGTCCGGCGGTGTCTGGACCGTGAACGTCGGCTATGGCCGCACCGAGATCGCCGATGCGGTACGCGACCAGTTGGTTAAACTGCCCTATTTCGCGGGCTCGGCCGGGTCGATCCCCGGCGCGCTGTTTGCCGAGAAGCTGATCTCGAAAATGCCCGGGATGAAGCGGGTTTATCAGACCAACTCGGGGTCCGAAGCGAACGAGAAGGCCTTCAAGATGGTGCGCCAGATCGCGCACAAGCGCTATGGCGGCAAGAAGCACAAGATCCTCTATCGCGAGCGCGACTACCACGGCTCCACGCTGGCGGCGATGTCGGCCGGTGGCCAGGATGAACGCAACGTGCAATACGGCCCCTTCGCCCCCGGCTTCGTGCGCGTGCCCCACTGCATGGAATACCGCGCCCAGGCTGACTGGGACGCAAGCCAGGGCAGCTACGGCGTCTGGGCCGCGAACCAGATCGAAGAGGTCATCCTGCGCGAAGGCGCCGACACGATCGGCGCGCTCTGCCTGGAACCGGTGACCGCCGGCGGCGGCGTGATCGAAGCGCCGGAAGGCTACTGGCCGCGCGTGCAGGAAATCTGCCGCAAGTATGACATCCTCCTGCACATCGACGAGGTCGTCTGCGGCGTCGGGCGCACCGGCACCGAATGGTTTGGCTACCAGCACTATGGCATCGAGCCAGACTTCGTCACCATGGCGAAGGGCGTGGCCTCGGGCTATGCCGCCATTGCCTGCTGCGTGACCTCGGAACGGGTGTTCGAGATGTTCAAGGACGATGTCTCCGATCCGCTGAACTACTTCCGCGACATCTCCACCTTCGGGGGCTGCACCGCCGGTCCGGCCGCGGCCCTGGTCAACATGCAGATCATTGAAAACGAAGGACTTCTGGAGAACACCACTGTCATGGGGGATCGCATGAAGGCGAACCTCAAGGCGTTGATGGACAAGCACGAAGTCATCGGTGACGTGCGCGGCAAGGGCCTGTTCCTGGGCGCCGAACTCGTGTCGGACCGCGACACCAAGACCCCGGTGGCCGAAGCGCTGGTCGGCCAGGTCGTCGCCGATTGCGGCGCGCAGGGCGTGATCATCGGGGCGACCAACCGGTCCGTGCCGGGCTTCAACAACACGCTCTGCTTCAGCCCCGCGCTGATCGCCAGTGCCGATGACGTGGACGCGATCTGTGACTCTGTGGACCGGGCACTGACCAAGGTCTTTGGCTAAGCGCCCTCGGGTTTCGGCCCGATTGGACTGCAAAAATTTGCAAAAGGCGGACCTTCCCCGGGTCCGCCTTTTGTCGTCTCTAGGGGCAGACAAAGGAGACAAGATATGTGGCCCGCCCCCGTGACCCTGACCGGCAAACACGTGACCCTGACGCCACTGAGCCAGGACCACCGCAGCGATCTGGAAGAGGCCGTGCACGACGGTGATCTGCACCGGCTCTGGTACACCACCGTGCCCGCGCCTGACGCTGTCGGGGCCGAGATCGAACGGCGTCTATCGCTGCCGGACATGCTGCCCTTCGCCGTGCTGACGCCGGACGGCAAGGCCGTTGGCATGACCACCTACATGAACATCGACGCCACCAACCGGCGGGTCGAGATCGGCTCGACCTGGTACCGGAAGGCCGTGCAGCGCGGGCCGCTCAACACCGAGGCGAAACTGCTGCTGCTCACCCATGCCTTCGACGAGTTGGACTGCATCGCGGTCGAGTTCCGCACCCATTTCCTGAACCACCAATCCCGCCGCGCCATCGAACGGTTGGGCGCCAAGCTGGACGGGGTGCTGCGCAACCATATTACCATGGAAAACGGGACCTTACGCGACACGGCGGTCTATTCCATCCTGCCCACCGAATGGCCCGCCGTAAAGGCGAACCTGACTTGGCAACTGGCAAAACCCCGCGACTGACGCAGGCGTGATCGGGCATGGGACTCGACAAATTTGGTTAATGTTCTATATTTGTTCCACACCTTTACGGAGGAGAACAAATGCCGACTGCCCAGTCCCAACTGCCGCCGACCCCGAAACAGACCGACTATGCCCGCGCCATCGCCGCGCGGCTGGGCGTGGTGATCCCGCCGGATGAGGCGGGCGACCGGCGGCGGCTGTCGGAATGGATCGACCGGCACAAATCGGCCCGCCCGCGTCGCGTCAGCCACGGCCCCGGCGCCACCTCGCGTCAGGTGGCCTATGCCGAACGCATTGCCCGGGCCAAGCGCCGCGCCATCCCGGACGAGTGCTTTCGCGACGCCGGCATGATGTCGCGCTGGATCGACTCGAACCGCTAAGACCAGATTGCGCCGCAGTTAAGTCCAGTATAGGCTGGCGCGCATGGCCGCCCCAGTAGAGACATTTTTCCTGGACCCAGACGCCCAGGGCACGCTGCAAGCGCAGATCCAGCAGATGATCGCCGAGGCGATCCTGTCGGGCCGCCTGCCCCGGGGCGAAAAACTGCCCTCAACGCGAAAACTAGCCGCACATCTGGGCGTCAGCCGGATCACCGTGACGCTGGCCTATACCGAGCTTCAGGCCAATGACTACCTGTCCTCGCGCGGGCGCAGCGGCTTCTATGTCTCTGATAATGCACCAGAACCCCCGGCCTTTAGTCCTCCGCGCAAGAAGAGCGAGGACAAGGTCGACTGGCACCGCGCCATCGGCGCGCGCTTTACCGACCGGGTCACACCGGACAAGCCGCAGGACTGGCGCCGCCACCGGTTTGCCTTCACCTATGGCCAATCCGACGCGACCCTGTTCGACCACAACTCCTGGCGGCTCTGCGCGCTGAAGGCGCTGGGGCAGAAGGACCATGCGGCCATGACGCGGGACTATTATGACCGCGATGACCCGGAACTGGTCGAATTCATCGCCCGCCACATCCTGCCAAGACGCGGAATTCAAGCCGCGCCAGAGGAGATTCTGGTGACCTTGGGGGCGCAGAACGCGCTGTGGTTGACGGCACAGATTCTGCTGACGCAGCGGCGCACGGCGGCGATCGAAGACCCCTGTTACCACACGTTGCATGACATTCTGAGCCAGAGCCGCTGCCATGTGACCCCGGTCGGCGTGGATGCCAACGGTCTGCCGCCCGAGGCGCTGCCGGATGAGACGGACGTCATTTTCACCACGCCCAGCCACCAATGCCCGACCACCTCGACCATGCCGCTGGACCGCCGCCAGGCGCTGCTGGCGCGCGCACGCGAGCTGGATGCGCTGATTGTCGAGGATGACTACGAGTTCGAAATGTCCTTCCTCGGCCCGCCTTCCCCGGCCTTGAAAAGCCTCGATCGCGAGGGGCGGGTGATCTATGTCGGCAGTTTCTCAAAATCGCTGTTCCCGGGACTGCGACTAGGCTATCTTGTTGGTTCTGAACCATTTATTCGTGAGGCACGTGCGCTGAGATCAACCATCCTGCGCCATGCGCCAGGGCTGATTCAGCGCACGGTGGCCTATTTCCTGTCGCTGGGACATTACGATGCGCTGATCCGGCGCATGGGCCAGGCCTACCACGAGAGGCGCAAGGTGATGGACGCGGCGATTGCCGACTGCGGACTACATGTTGCGGGCTCCGGCGCCTTTGGCGGGTCGAGTTTCTGGATGCGGGTACCGGGCCATGTGGACACCGAACAGCTGGCCGAGATGCTACGCGGCCAAAGCGTGCTGATCGAACCGGGCGCGCCCTTCTTTGCCGGTGTCGGGCGCCCGCGCAACTTCTATCGCCTCGCCTACAGCTCGATCCCGCCGGAGCGCATCCCGGAGGGGATTGCGCGAATCCGCGACGCGATCGGGGCCTTCCCGCGCATGTGAACCACCGACCAGAACGTTAAGAAGTTTAACGCGCCAGAGCCGCGTTGTTTAAACTTGTTAACGGCACCATGGCCCCAACTTTAAAATCGTTAAACATTTGCAAGTTGCAGGCCAAAATCTGCTTTTGGTCTTAAGTCGCCCCGACAACTGGCCCTATCTGAACCCCCTGCCAAAGCCTAAAACTGAAAGTCGATTTCCCCGGCCCTAACGGGGACCCCAAAACATGACTGCGACAGGGATACCGCCCCATGAAAATGACCACTGAAGAAGCCTTCGTGAAAGTCCTGCAGATGCACGGGATCGAGCATGCCTTCGGCATCATCGGTTCCGCCTTCATGCCGATCAGCGACATCTTTCCCAAGGCCGGCATTACCTTCTGGGACTGCGCCCACGAGGGCTCGGGCGGGATGATGGCCGACGGCTACACCCGTGCGACCGGCAAGATGTCGATGATGATCGCGCAGAACGGCCCGGGCATCACCAACTTTGTCACCGCCGTTAAGACCGCCTATTGGAACCACACGCCGCTGCTGCTGGTCACCCCGCAGGCCGCCAACAAGACCATCGGTCAGGGCGGCTTTCAGGAGATGGAGCAGATGCGCATGTTCTCGGACTGCGTCTGCTACCAGGAAGAGGTGCGCGACCCCGCCCGCATCCCCGAGGTGCTGAACCGCGTGATCATGCAGGCGAAACGCAACTCGGCGCCTGCGCAGATCAACCTGCCGCGCGACATGTTCACCCAGGTGATCGACGTGCCGCTGCCCGCCGTGGTCGACTTCGAACGCCCCGGTGGCGGCGCCGATGCGGTGGCCGAAGCCGCCAAACTGCTGTCCGAAGCCAAGAACCCGGTCATCCTGAACGGCGCAGGCGTGGTCATCGGCGGGGCGATCCCGGCCTCGATGGCGCTGGCGGAACGGCTGGATGCGCCGGTCTGCTGCGGCTATCAACACAATGACGCCTTCCCCGGCTCGCACCCGCTGTTCGCGGGGCCCCTGGGCTACAACGGCTCGAAAGCGGGCATGGAGCTGATCAGCCAGGCCGATGTGGTCCTGTGCCTGGGCACGCGCCTGAACCCGTTCTCGACCCTTCCCGGCTATGGCATGGATTACTGGCCCGCCGAGGCCAAGATCATTCAGGTCGACATCAACCCCGACCGCATCGGTCTGACCAAACCGGTCAGCGTGGGCATCGTCGGCGACGCCAAGAAAGTGGCGACCTCGATCCTGGAACAGCTGTCCGACACCGCCGGTGACGCCGGTCGCGACGAGCGCAAGGCGCGCATCGCCCAGACAAAATCCGCCTGGGCGCAGCAACTGGCCAGCATGGATCACGAGGATGACGACCCCGGCACCACCTGGAACGAGCGTGCCCGGGCCGACAAGCCCGAATGGATGTCGCCGCGCATGGCCTGGCGGGCGATCTCGGCAGCATTGCCGAAAGAGGCGATCATCTCGTCGGACATCGGCAACAACTGCGCGATCGGCAATGCCTATCCCAGCTTTGAAGCGGGCCGCAAATACCTGGCACCGGGCCTGTTCGGCCCCTGTGGCTATGGCCTGCCCTCGGTGATTGGCGCCAAGATCGGCTGCCCGGACACACCGGTCGTGGGCTTCTCGGGCGACGGCGCCTTCGGCATCGCGGTGACGGAACTGACCGCCATCGGGCGCGAGGAATGGCCGGCGATCACGCAGGTTGTTTTCCGCAACTACCAGTGGGGTGCGGAGAAGCGCAACTCGACGCTCTGGTATGACGACAACTTCGTCGGCACCGAGCTGGACCAGCAGGTCAGCTATGCAGGCATCGCCTCGGCCTGTGGACTGAAGGGCGTGATTGCACGCACCATGGACGAGCTGACGGATGCGCTGAACCAGGCGATCATCGACCAGAAAAACGGCATCACCACGCTGATCGAGGCGATGATCAACCAGGAACTGGGCGAACCCTTCCGTCGCGACGCGATGAAGAAACCGGTCGTGGTGGCGGGCATCGACGCCGCCGACATGCGCCCTCAGAAAGGCGCCTGAACCTCGCATGACCTCCCCGGCGGGCGTATCCCACGCGCCCGCCTTTGCGCCCTGGGGGCCCGCCCATTTTGGCGTCCCTACCCCGCTCCCAGGGCGATCGACACCACCGTGGCGGCGACGATGTCATCGACAGTCGCCCCACGGCTGAGGTCGCAGACGGGCCGTGCAAAGCCTTGCAGGATTGGCCCCAAGGCCTGCGCCCCGCCCAGCTCCTGCCCCAGTTTGTAAGCGATATTGCCCGCGTCGAGATCAGGAAAGATCAGCACGTTGGCGTCCCCCTTGCCCAAACCCTTGGCTGCGGCCACCCGCGGGCTCAACGCCGCATCCCCTTGAATTGGCCCGGTAAATCCGGTGAGTTGCGCGGCCTGGCGCACCTTCTCGACACTGTCGCCTGACCCGGAGGTGCCGGTGGAGAAGGACAGAAACGCGACCTCGGCCCGGCCCAAGAGCGCCCGGGCGGAGCGTTCGGAGGCACGGGCAATATCGGCCAGCTGCGCGGCGGTGGGGGAAACGTTGACGGCACAGTCGGCAAAGATCACCTCGCGCCCGTCCGGGAAGGTCATGAGGAAGAAGGACGAGGGCGTGGTCACCCCCTTGCCCATGCCAACGGCGATCGAGGCGGCCTCGATCACCCGGCGGGTGGAGGCAACGGCTCCGGCGACCAGCACCTCGGCATCGCCCGCCGCGACCATGGCGGCGGCGCGGATGAGCGGCTTTTTCAGCATGCGCATGGCCAGGGTTTCGCGCATCGGGCGGGACGCCATCAGCGCCTCAAGAAGGTGGCCCGAGGGTTCAGGCAGGGGCACCACGCGGGCCAGCCCCTCGGCGTCGAGCCGCCGGGCGGCCTCGGCAATGCGAGGGTCGTCCCTCTCCGGCAGAACAACGGTGGCCTGGCGGGCACGGGCGGTGGCAAAGGCGGTGTCAAGGGCGGTCATGGCGCCATGAAAGGCACCCGACGCCCGCCCGTCAAGTGCGCCGGAACAAAGTCGAGATGGCAAAGAGAACGCCGGCGGCAACGACGATCGAAGGGCCTGCGGGCGTGTCCATTTCCAGCGACATCCACAAGCCGGACAGCGCCGAAACCGCGCCGACCACGACCGCCATGACCGCCATGCGTTCCGGCGTCGGCGCCAGGCTGCGCGCGGCCGAGGCCGGGATGATCAGCATGGCGGCGATCAGCAGCGCGCCGACCACCTTGAGGGCCACGGCAACCACCACGGCGAGGCTGAGCGTCAGCACCAGCCCCTCGCGATCCGCACGAATGCCGGAGGCCGCCGCCAGATCCGGGCTGAGCGTCGCGGTCAACAGGCGCGACCAGCGCCAGGTGAGCAGCGCCAGCACCAGACCCGCCCCGCCCCAGATCACCGCAAGGTCCGTGCGGGTCACCGCAAGAATGTCACCAAACAGGAAGGCGGCCAGGTCGACCCGCACCCCGGGCACGAAGCTGATCGCCACCAGCCCGAGCGCCAGCGCCCCGTGGCTGAGCACCCCAAGCGCCGCATCCATCGAATGACCACGGGTGGACAGGAACCCCACCGCCAGCGCCATTGCCAGCGCAGTGAACAGCGTGCCCGCCGTCACCGGCACGGAAAAAAGCATCGCCAGGGCCACGCCCAGAATTGCCGCATGGGCGGTCGCATCGCCGAAATAGGCCATGCGGCGCCAGACCACGAAACTGCCAAGGGGGCCGGTGGCCAGCGCCAGGCCAACCCCGGCCAGGGCAGCGCGAACCAGGAAATCGTCAAGCATGGTCGCAGGCCTCTCCGTCTGCGTGGGCATGGTCATGTCCGTTGTCATGCCCGTGATCATGCTCGTGCTGGTACAGCGCCAGCGCACCACCGGTCCCATGGCCGAACAGCGCGCGATACTCGGGCGCCTCACGCACCACATGGGGCGTGCCTTCGCAGCAAACATGGCCGTTCAGACAGATGACCCGGTCCGAGGCCGCCATGACCACGTGCAGATCATGGCTGACCATCAACACCGCGCAGCCCGTATCCGCCCGGAGCCGCTCAATCAACTGATAGAAAGCGGCTTCGCCCGGTTGGTCCAGCCCCTGCGTGGGCTCGTCCAGCACCAGAATCTCGGGCTGGGTCAACAGCGCACGGGCCAGCAGCACGCGCTGGAACTGACCGCCGGACAGGGCAGTCAGCGACCGGCGCTCCAGCCCCTCGATACCAACATCGGCCATGACCTGGCGGCGTTCAGCCTCCGGATGACGGCCGGGCAATTGCAGGAACCGGTCGACGGACATCGGAAGGCTCGCGTCAATGGCCAATTTCTGCGGCACATAGCCCACGCGCAGCCCGGTCTGACGCACAACCCGGCCGGTGCTGGCGGGCAAGACGCCCAGGAGCAGGCGCAACAGGGTCGACTTGCCGGACCCGTTCGGGCCGACAATGGTCACGATCTCACCGGGGTGGATATGAAAATCCACACCCCGCAGAATCGGGCCTCCCCCCGGATCGAATCCGAGGTTCTCAGCTGAAATCAATGTCATGCAGCGTCCTTGCAGGCGGGGCACAGCCCCAGGGCTTCAACACTCAATCGCTCAATTTCGAACCCCATTGCAAGGGCGGCCTCATCGGCAGCGGCGCGAATCATGTCTCCGGGCGCTTCAGCCACACTGTCGCAGGCGCGGCAAATCAGGAAAGTCGGCGCGTGATTTTCGCCCGGATGGGCGCAGGCGGCAAAGGCGTTGAGGCGGCGGATACGATGCACCAGCCCGTGTTCAACCAGGAAATCCAGCGCCCGATAGGCGACCGGCGGCTGGTGGCCGAAACCTTCGGCGGACAAGCGTTCCAGCACGTCATAGGCGCCGAGCGCCCGGTGCCCTTCCAACAGGATTTCCAGCGTGCGCCGACGCACCGGTGTCAGGCGCGCGCCCTTCTCGGCACAGACCCGTTCGGCCTCGGCCAGGGCGTCGCGCGAGCAGGCGGTGTGGTCATGCGAATGGAACGCGTTTGTCTCTTGCCTCTTCATGAGCGTGATAATATAACATCACACTCGAAAGCACAAGCAGTCCAACCGGAAAAACGAGGACCCTCAGATGACAAAACGCGCCTTCAAGCTGGCCTTTCCGCTGGCTTTTCTGCCCCTGCCCCTGCTGGCCGACGCGCCCCGGGTCGTGACCGATATTGCGCCGGTTCACTCCCTTGTAGCGCAGGTGATGAAGGGCGTGGGCAGCCCCGAGCTTTTGACCGACCAGGGCACCAGCCCGCATCACATGCAGCTGCGCCCGAGCCAGGCGCGCAGCCTGGACAAGGCAGACCTTCTTGTTTGGATCGGGCCGGAGCTCACCCCCTGGCTTGAACGCGCGCTGGAAGGGCTGAGCCCGGAACACTCCATGCCGCTGCTGGACCTGCCCGCGACGCTGAACCGGAATTTCGACGGTGAGGCAGAGGCCCATGAAGATCATGGTGATCATGAAGACCATGGTGACCACGAGGATCATGGTGATCACGAAGACCACGGCGATCACGAGGACCATGCCGATCACGAGGATCACGGCGACCACGAGGACCATGGGGATCACGAGGACCATGGCGATCACGAGGAGCACGCAGGGCATGACGACCATGGGCACAGCCATGACGGGCTGGACCCGCATGCCTGGCTGGACCCGGAGAACGGCGTCATCTGGCTGACCGCCATTGCCGAAGAACTGGCAGAGATCGACCCGGACCATGCCGCGACTTATCGCGAGAACGCGGCGGCGGCGGCGGCGGCGCTGGAACACCAGCTGCATGAGCTTGAAGAACGCCTCGAATCCGCCGAATTCCCCGCTCTTGTCACCGCGCACGAGGCCTATGGCCATTTCGCCGCGCGGTTCCATGTCCCGCTGACCGGCCATGTCAGACTGAGCGATGCTGCCAGCCCGTCGGCTGCCCATGTTGCCGAACTGCACGCAACGCTGGAGCCGCTGGGCAAACTGTGCCTGTTTAGCGAACCGCAGCTCGACCAGAAAGCCACCGCGGCGATGCTGGACGGAATGGATGTCGTTCTGCTGGAACTGGACCCGCTGGGCAGCCATCAGGACTTGGGCGAGACACTGTATGGCAACATGCTGGAAGCCCTCGGCACATCTTTCCTGGACTGCGCCAACGCGGTGAAATGATGTACCCCCGGTGACCCTGTCACGAGAGAGGCGCCAAAATTCTTTTTTGGGGCCAGTGATCGACCCCGTGATCGACCCGGTGATCGACAAGGGCCGCGGTGATCCCACCGCGGCCCTTGTTCATTTTCGCCTGGCCGCCACCGTCAGAAGTCGTCCCACCCGTCGTCGGCGTCGTCTTCGATCTGGTCTTCGACCGGGGCCGAAGCGGCGGTGGCGGTTGCGGTTGCGGTGATTGCCTGGACCGGGGCCGGAGGTTGGGGCGCCGGGGCGGCCTCGGCCGGGTCGCGGCGGCTGGTGAAGGCGGCGGGCGTAACCACTTCGGCGCTGGCCTGTATGTCTTCGCCGGTGCGGAACCGCGCCATGGTCTGGGTCAGCGTTTCCGCCTCGCGGGTCAACGCATGGCTCGCGGCCGTGGTTTCCTCGAACATGGCCGCATTCTGCTGGGTCACCTGGTCCAGCTGGTTCACCGCCGCGTTGATCTCGGCCAGGCCGGAGCTCTGCTCGCGCGCCGACACGGCGATCTCCGACACGTTGCGGCTGATCTCGGTCACGCTGTCGACGATGCCCGCCAGGGCCGAACCGGCCTGGTCAACCAGCTCAACCCCGCGTTTCACATGGCCGCCGGAGGCCGAGATCAGCTCATTGATCTCGCGCGCCGCGTCCGAGCTGCGCTGCGCCAGCGCCCGCACCTCGGAGGCCACCACCGCAAAGCCGCGCCCGGCCTCGCCCGCGCGGGCCGCCTCGACCCCTGCGTTCAGCGCCAAGAGGTTGGTCTGGAAGGCAATGTCGTCGATCACGCCGGTGATCTTCGAGATCTGCTTGGACGAGCTTTCGATCTCGCCCATCGCGCCGACCGCCTCGCGCACCACCTCACCGGAAGCCTCGGCATTCTTGCGCGCCCCTTCCACCACCTCGTTGGCATGGGTCGCGCCATCGGCCGCCGAGCGCACCGAGCTGGTCAGCTCGTCCAGCGCCGAGGCGGTTTCCTCCAGCGTGGCGGCCTGTTTTTCGGTGCGGTGGGACAGGTCGTCGGCGGCGTTCGAGATCTCCGACGCCTCACCATTGATCAGGCCCGCGTTCTCGATCACCCCGCGCATCGCCCCCAGGAGCTTGTCGACCGCCTGGTTGAAATCGAGCCGCAACTGTTCGTAATCCGCTGAAAACGCATCATCAATCCGCGCGGTCAGATCGCCGTCCGACAGCTGCCCGAGCCCGACGCGCAGCGCGTCAACCACCTGGGTCTGCGCCGCCTCCATCTCGGCCCGCTGCGCCTCCGCCGCCTCAATCGCCCGCCGCGCCTCGGTCACATCATTGCCAAGAAGCACAATGCGCAGGGCCTTGCCGTGATTGTCCACCACCGGGGCAAAGCCCCCTTCGATGACGGCGATGCTGCCATCCGGGCGCGGCAGCTCGAACCGGCCATAGACCGATTGCCCGGCGGTCAGACGATCAAACACCGCACCGCGTTCGGCCGCCATTTCGTCATCGAAGCGGAACACCTCGGTGCCCTTGCGGCCCACCAGCGTATCCAGCCCCGCATGCATGGTCTGGCAGAACAGGTCATTGGCGTCGATCAATTCGCCCTGGAGCGAGAACTCGGCCTTGACCTGGTTGGCGTCAATCGAGGACAGAAGCGCCTGGTTCATGTAATCCTTCGACACGTCGAGCCATTCGACCACGAAGCCGATCTGATCACCCTTCTCGTCATCCACCGCAGTGATATCCAGCGACAGGCGCACGTCCCCCAGGGCGATATTGGCCTTGTAGGGCAGGTTCGCGGGATCGGCGAGGATCTCGCGCACCCGTTCGCGCAGACCGGTCGGGTGGAATTCGTCAATGCAGCGTCCAACCACGGTGGAACTGTCGAAATCGGGCACGACCGAGCGGAACTCGTCTTCGTATTTTTCGAGCAGCCCCTTCACCGTGTCATTCACATGCATGATGTCGAGGTCACTGTTCACCATCATGATCGCCGCGGATGACCCGGAGAAGGCCGCGCCGCGGAAACGGCTTTCAAACTGCACCTTTTCGGCCTCGATCAGCTTGTCACGGAAACGCGAGAGGGTATTGGCCATGCCACCGATCTCGTCCCCGCGACCGGTTGCCGGGATCTCGACCTCGAAGTTGTTGTTCGAGACCGCCTCCATCGTTTCGGTCAGCCGATCAAGCGGGCGCGACAGGCTGCGCGAGAACAGGAAGGCCAGGACGGACACGCCGAGGATGATCAGCAACCCGTCACGGATCAGGCCGCGCATGAGTTCGCTGGCATGGGCAAAGACCTCGGCCTGGTCCTGCTCGACCACGATGCCCCAGGTCTGACCGAAGACCTCGATCGGCTGATAGGCGACGATGACGGGATTGCCGCTGCGCCCGATGGCGTCCATCGTGCCGCTCTCCCCAGCGATGGCGCGCCTGGCGGCTTCGGTTCCGGCCTCAACCAGGCCGACCAGGACCTCGTCCGAGAAACGCGAGTTCGACCGCAGCAGCCCGTCGGGACCGACCAGATAGGCCTCGCCGGTTTCGCCCAGGCCGTTGGGCTGGTTGATCACAAGAGAGGCGGTTTCGGTGGGCAGCTGATAGGCCAGAACCCCGACACGTTTGCCCTGGCGATCCAGAAGCGGCGTGGCCAGGAAGCTGGCGGGCGCCATGTTGGACGGGCCGTAGGGCGCGAAATCCTCAAACGCGATGCCGTCTTCAGGCAGCTCGCTGGCCGCCCGATAGGCGCGTGCCAAGCCGCTGTCCTTCCATTCGCCGGTCAGCAGGTTGGTCGCATAATCGACCTCCTTGAAGACCGAATAGACCAGGTTGCCTTCGGTATCGAACAGAAAGACATCATAGTAGCCGTAGTTCTGCTGAAGCGCGCGAAACTCGGGATGGGCCTGGGCGTGCACGGTCGAATAGGTGCTGTCATCACCCGCCCAATCGAGGTTCTGTTTCTCCCCCACCGGGTTCGGGTTTTCGGTGATATAGAGCCTTTGCAGGGTCTCCATCTGTTCCTGGCCCATCACACGCCAGCCGCGCGAGAAGCTCGACGCCGCGCGCGCCGTGGCGGTACGCGAGGCGGCGACGCGCAGGTCGGCCTCGTTCTGGCGGAACTGTTCGGACAGGTTGTCGGCACGCCCGCTGCGGATCGTGGTCAGCAGGGTTTCGGCCTGTGTTCGCAGGGCCTGGCGTTCGGATTGATAGGACACGAAGCCCGACCCCCCGGCCGCCAGCGCGACCAGGAACACCATGAACACCGGCAATTTCACCGAAATCGGGAATTTGTTGAGAAAACGCATCAGGCATCTCCAGTTTGGCACAAGACCGATGGACGGAGGCCCGGCCTGCCGGATCCCGGCAAGCAATGGGAGTCAGATGACCCGTCCACCTAAATGGGTCAATTGCGCCGAAACTGGCAGCCACAAGTGAATTTTTCGTTTAGGCCCGGCCTATCCTTTAGGCAGGGCCTTGCCCTGTGCATCAAAGAAGTGACGCCGCCCCTCGTGAAAGCCCAGGCCAACCGGCTGGCCGGGACTGAGGTCGATATCGCCATGGGCGCGTACGGTGATTTGCCCGAGCAAGCCCGCGTCCACGATAACATAGCTGTCCGCGCCCAGATACTCGACCACGTCGATGGTGCCATCGCAGTGCCCCTCGCCGGGCGACAGCAGATCAATGTGTTCGGGGCGGATACCGATCTGCGTGGCCATGCCCGCGCGATCAAACGCACCGCTGCGCCCACCTTCGAGCTGGAACTGCCCGCCGGACGTGGCACAGGGCAGTACGTTCATCTTCGGGCTGCCAATGAACTGCGCGACGAAGAGGTTCGCCGGGTTCTCGTAAAGCTCGCGGGGGGTGCCGACCTGTGCGATCACGCCGAACTCCAGCACCACGATGCGGTCGGCCAGGGTCATCGCCTCGACCTGGTCATGGGTGACGTAGATCATGGTGGAATTGAGCCGCTGATGCAGCTTGGCGATCTCATAGCGCATTTCGACGCGCAGGGCGGCGTCGAGGTTCGACAGCGGCTCGTCGAACAGAAACGCCGTGGGGTCGCGCACGATAGAGCGGCCGATGGCGACGCGCTGACGTTGCCCGCCGGAAAGCGCCTTGGGGCGGCGGTCCAGATAGGGTTCGAGTTTCAGGACCTCGGCGGCCTTCATGACCTTCTGGTCGATCTCGGCCTTGGGTGCACCGGCGGTCTTCAGCGAAAACCCCATGTTGTCGCGCACGGACATGTGCGGATAAAGCGCGTAGCTTTGGAACACCATGGTCAGGCCGCGTTTCGAGGGCGGCTGGTCGGTGACGTCCCCACCGTCGATCAGGATCTGGCCGCACGAGGTCTCTTCCAGCCCGCCGATCATGCGCAGGAGGGTGGATTTGCCACAGCCCGACGGGCCGACGAAGACGACGAACTCGCCATCCTGGATTTCAAGGTCCACGCCCTTGATGACCTGCAACTCGCCGAACCATTTCTCGGCTGATTTCAACGTGATGGAGCCCATCAGGCACCCCCTTCTTTGCGGACCCAGGCAAGCCAGACGGCCGCGGTCCAGGTAAAGGTTCCCCCGCCAGCGGGCGTGCCGTCCAGCGGGTCGAAATATTCGGCAAAGCCGTTGTCGGCGATGGCGCGCGCGGTGTGGTCGCGCAGGCGGGCGGCGCGGGCGTCTTCGCCGGCCTCCTCCAGCCCCAGGCCGATGAGCGTGTTGACGATGGCCCAGGTCGGGCCGCGCCAGTAGCGTTGGCTGTCGAACTTGGGCGAGGATGGGTCATGGCTGGGCAACCCGTAGCGGCAGAGGTCCATGACCCGGTCGAACTGTGGTGCCATGCGGGTATCGTTCACGCCGCCATACCAGCACAGGAAGGAGGCGTTGGAGACGCAGCCGGACCAGGCGCCGGAGCGGGTGTCGCGGGCGTCGTAGCTGGCGATGCCGGGGTTCCAGAGGCTGGCGGCGCCTTCCTCGCCCCGGGTGATCCAGGTGTCGATCTCGGTCGGGTCTTCGCCCAGCAGCTCGGACATGGCCCGCAGGTCGCGATTGGCGCGCAGCAGGATGAAACTCATCGTCGGGTCAGCAACGCGGAAGGGGTTGATTTCCTTCAGCTTTACCTGATCCCAGCCGACGGATTTCCCCTGTTCCACCAGCCAGATATAGCGGTCGTAATCATACTTGGTCGGGCGCATGTGCGGGTCCACGTGCGAGGTGTCGCGGCGCACATAGGGCTGCACGCCGGTGGGGTCGATCGAGGCCATGGCGCCGTCCCAGTCGGGCGCATTGTCGCGACCGGCCTCCCAGGGGTGGGTAATGCAGATCGCACCGTGATCATCCGAGCGCCAGTCCATGAACCAGCGATGCCAAGCCTTGAGCTTGGGAAAGAGGACGCGGATATGGGTGAGGCCCCGTTCCGGATCAGCCTCGAAGATCTTGCGCGCAAAGGTGGCGGCGACCGGCGGCTGGGACACACCTGACGACGGCAGCGGGCCGGTGCCACCCCAGACGTCCGGGCCGGGGAAATAGCCCGGATCGGCCTGGTGAAACAGGATATGCGGCACCATGCCGTCCGCCCATTGGCCGGTAAAGAGCGTCTCCAGCTCGGCCCAGGCGCGGGGGATGTCGAAGCTCGCAAACCCCCAGGCGGCAAAGGCGCTGTCCCAGTTCCATTGATAGGGGTAGAGCCCCTCGGTGGGCACCGTATAGCCACCCCGATCATTGCCGCGCAGGATCGCGCGGGCCTCTTCATCGCGCATGGAGAAATCAGCCATGTCCTTCATCCTTTCACCGCCCCGGCCGTCAGGCCGCGCGTCATGAATTTCTCGAGCCCCAGGAACAGCGCCATGATCGGCAGGGTGGCGATCACCGCCCCGGCCATCAGGTGTTGGCGCGGAATTTCCGAGCTGTTCAGCATTGCCACCCCGCGGGTGAGCGTGAATTTCGACGGATCGTCCAGCAGCATGAAGGCCAGCAGGAACTCGTTCCAGGCGATCATGAAGACGTAGAGCGCGACAGAGGCCAGCGCGGGCAGGCTGAGCGGCAGGGTGATCTTCCAGATCACCGCAAGGCGCGACAGCCCGTCCATCAGGCCTGCCTCCTCGATCTCGGCCGGAAGTCCGCGGAAATAGCCCTGGAGCATGTAGAGCGCGACCGGGATGGTGGTGACCGGGTAGATCAGGATGATGCCGAGGATGGAGTTCCTGAGGCCGGTCATCGAATAGGCGATGTAGATCGGCAGGGCCAAGACGATCATCGGCACCATGTAGATGAGCAGGATCGAGCGGCCCATCATCGCCTGCCCCCGGAAGCGCAACCGCGCGACCGCATAGGCGCCGGGCACCGAGAAGGCCAGCGTGATCGCGACGGTCATCACCGAGACGACAAAGCTGGTCCATAGGTAGCTGCCGAAGTTGAAGTCGCGGAACAGCTCGACATAGCTGCGGAACAGGTCCCAGCCCTTGGACAGCTCCAGAGTGAAATCGAGCGGGTTCTGCAGCAGCGCCTGCTGCGATTTCAGGCTGGTCATCACCATGACATAGAAGGGGATCCCGACGATGGCGGTGAAGAAGATGTAGCCGAAGCCGGTGAGGAAACGAATGACCGCCTCTTCGAACTCATGGCGGGTGAGCGCGCCGGTGTGGAGATCACCGAGGATCTTGGCGAGCGGCAGACCGGTGAGCAGGCCCATCAGGAGGGCCGCCAGCACCGTGCCCCCTGCCCCGTTCGAGGTGGCGATGGGACCGATGCCGATGAAACCCACCACGAGCGCCAGCGCGGTCAGCGCACCGGTCAGCGGCCAGCGGCTGAGGTGCAGCGCCGCGACCCCGCCGAGGGCGCCGTAGATCAGCGAGAAGGGCAGCGAGGGGCGGAAGGCCTCGCCGGTGGAGAAGGAAAGCACGACACCCACCGAGACAGCGATGGTAAAGGCCCAGAGCGCTCCGATGATGGGCGCGGTGACATATCCGTGGCGCAGCAGGCTCATAGCCCTTCCTCCCGGCTCATGTATTTGAAGAAGAAGACGGAAAAGCCGATCAGACAGGCGAAGATGACCACGGCCACCGCCGCGCCTGCGCCGATGTTCGACACGGCAAAAGCCTGTTCATAGACATTCACCGTCAGGGTGCGCGTTCCCGCGTTGCCCCCCGTGAGCAGGAAGATGTCGTCGAACTTGTTGAAGGTCCAGATGAAGCGCAGCAGGAACAGGACCGAGAGGATGCCTAGCAGCATCGGCAGGCTGAGATACCAGAACTTCTGGAACGGTGACGCGCCGTCCATGTCCGCAGCCTCGTACATGTCCGTATCGATCGACTGCATCCGCGCCAGGATGAACAGGAAGGAGAGCGGGAAATAGCGCCAGATCTCGAACACCGTGACCATGATCAGGGCAAGCGGGCGCTGGCCGAAGAAGTTGATCGGGGTCTCGACCACGCCCATCTGCACCAAAAGCGCGTTGGCGGAGCCCGAGAACGGATCGAACAGCGTGACCCAGGTAAAGGCGACGGCGATCACCGGGGCCACGTAGGGGAACAGGTAGAGGCCACGCAGGATGCCCTGGCCGCGGAAGCTCTTGTTCAGCAGCATCGCGGCAAAGAGGCCCATGACCAGCGCGCCGATGGTGCCGAAGATCGTATAGAAGAGCGTCACGTAGAGCACGTGCCAGAACTCGTCCCCATCGAAGATGCGGGCGAAGTTCTCCAGGGAAAAGGTAAAGTTTGTCAGGATGTTGTCGGCGCTGCCGGTGACGGTCGGCTCGGTGGCCGCGACGTCTGGCGCGTCCGTGGTGAGGGTCACGGGGATCCTGATCCGGTGACGCTGCCCGCCTTCCAGGTCGCCGAAGTCACAGGTAAGCTGCTGGCCGGTGATGGTGCAGGGCTCGGGTACGGCGCCCAGGGTCAGCCCCTCGGGCAGCACGTCGGTGAAGGTCACCCCGGAGATCAGCGCCTTGGGGGAGGAATTGCGCAGGCGGAACTCCCATTCCCCCTCGTCGCCTGCCACTTTCGGACGGCCGCGCAGGCTTTCCTTGACGATCGGCACGGGGGCACGCAGGTCGGCCAATTGCACCGGCTTGAAGCTGATCCAGAACACGGCAAGCAGAGGCAGGGCGACCACCAGGAAGACGGCGGTCAGCGTGGGCAGAAGCAGGCTCCAGGCGAGGCGCGCCTCGCGGCGGGCCAGCGGGCCCTGCCCTGTGGGAGGTGAGACAGAGGTCATGAGGTCATATCCTTGGGAACCGAGGGGCAGAAACCCGCCCCTCGGGGAGGACGAAGATCAGTTGATCTTCGACAGCTCATCATTCATCGCGGCGACGGCGGCGGGGCCGTCCAGTTCGCCATCGATGAACTGGCGCACGACGCGGTTGATGGCCTGGGAGTTGATCATCTTGGAGGCCAGCCCCAGCTGCCCCTCGGCCACGCCCCAGCGCTGCGCCACATCGAGCCCGCCGACGATTTCATCAATCATTTCCTGGGCGTAGAGGTCGGACAGCGGCGCCTTGCGGTCCACGCCCACCGGCAGCATCGACCAGGCCTCGACAAAGGCGGTGGCGCTGTCGGCATTACCGCGACGCACCGGGAACTTGCCTTCGGGCGCGATCGACAGCGTCGCGGTGTAACCGGCGTCCATCGAATATTGCACGAAGTCCATCGCCTCGTCGGTATTGGCGTCCGCCGTGATGCCGAAGTAGCGCACATCGCCCCAGGCCGCGCCATCGGCGTTGGACGGGCCCGAGAAGGTGGTGACGATGCCGGTCATGCCCGCCAGATCGCGCGAGGTCGGGTCATCGTTGATCGTGGGCGGGGCGCTGTCGCGCAGGCCCGCGAGTTCGTCGAGGATGAAGGGCGACCAGATGATCATCGCCGCCTGACCGGCGAAATAGAGCTCGCGCGACTGTTTCCAATAGAGCTCGCCCGGGGGCGAAGCCTTGGCGATATCGCGATAGAATTCAAGCACTTCGATGGTCGGGCCTTCTTCCAGCGGCTTGAAGCCGTCAGTGCCGACGGGGCTGACGCCGTTGGACAGGAAGACGTGCTCCAGCACCTGGGACATGAAGTTTTCGTCCACCTTGGTCGCGGCGACGAAACCGTACATGCCGGGCGGGTTGTGCAGCTTGGCAATTGCCGCGCGCACGGCGTCATAGCTGGTGGGGGCCGCCAGCCCCATGCTGTCGAACAGGTCCTTGCGATAGACGATCATCTGGGTCCAGCCATCGACGGGCACGGAAGCGGTTCCGTCCTCGACCGCGGCCATGGCGATGGCGCCCGGGGCGAAGCTGGCAGCGCCCAGCGCCTCGATCACTTCGGTGGCGGCGTCGGTGTCCAGGATGCCCGCCTCGGCCCAGGGCAGCGCGTATTGCAGCGGGTGATAGATCACGTCGGGCAGGTCACCGGCAGCAAAGGCGGCGGTGGCGCGGGTGCCAAGCTCGCTTTCGGTGACCGGGATCACCTCGACGTTTACCCCGCTTTCGGCGGCAAAGGCGGCGGCCATTTCCTCCTGTTTGGCCAGGCGTTCGGGCTGTTCTTCGGTGGTCCAGAAGCGGATGTCGGCCTGGGCGGCCAGAGCGGAAAGCCCCAGCGCCATGGCCGATCCCAACATCAAGCGGGTGGCGGTTTTCGTGTGACGTGTCATGTGTTGTCCTCCCAGGTATCAGTCACATATGTTGATTGGGTCGCCCGGGTATGCCGGGGAACCGGGTCGTTCAGAGGGGCGCGGGACCGTCCGAGCCACGGCGCAGCAGGCGCGCATGGCCCGCCTCGCGCAGGGTTTCAGGATCCGCGCCGCGCACGGCGGCGATCAGAAGGGCTGCGAGCCGTTCGCCCGCCAGCCGCGTATCGACGTCGAAGGTGGTCAGCGGCGGATCGGTAAAGCCGCTTTCCGGCGCGCCGTCATAGGAAATGATCGACAGGTCCTGGCCCACCTTGAGGCCGCGTTTCGAACAGGCGGCATAGGCGCCCAGCGCCGCATTGTCGGTGGCGAAGACCAGCGCGGTGGGCGGGGTCGGCGTATCCAGCATGTCGAGCGTGGCGCGTTCGCCCTGCGCGGGGGTCATGCAGCCGTGGCGGATCAGCCCCTCGTCCAGCTCCAGGTCCGCGCGGGCCATGCCGGTGCGAAAGCCCTCGTCGCGCAGCACTGCGTAGTTGTAGTCGAGGTCGGAGTTGACGAAGCCGATGCGGCGGTGGCCGAGGGAGGCAAGGCGCAACACCGCCTCCTCCATCGCATCCTCTCCCAGGATGTCATACCAGGCGCAGCCGGTCATATCGCCGGTGCGCCCGAACAGAACGAAGGGCACGTCGTTGGTCCGGCAGAGCGCCACGCGGGCGTCGTCAACCATGGTGCGCGGCAGGATGAAG
Organism: Aliiroseovarius sp.; assembly: GCF_965228805.1. Lineage (NCBI taxonomy): Bacteria > Pseudomonadati > Pseudomonadota > Alphaproteobacteria > Rhodobacterales > Paracoccaceae > Aliiroseovarius > Aliiroseovarius sp. Next base: position 4,018,223 of record NZ_CBDDIE010000003.1, read on the forward strand.
CCATCCGCCTTGCGCTCGTCGATCAGACGCTCCATCGCGTCGAGCATTTCCGCCTCCGACCCGGCGGTGGCAACGGAGAGCGACCAGTTTTCCTCGGCCGCGGTCTGCGAGATGCCAGCGATGAAATCCGCCAGGAACGGGCGCTGCGCGTCATGCACGTTCATCTGAAGCACCAGGCCCAGCGAGCGGGTGCGCCCGGTGCGGATCCCCTGCGCCTGGCCCAGCGGGCGATAGCCCATGCGTTCGGCCTGGCGTTCGACCCGCTGGCGGGTGCTGTCCGAGATGTCGGGATAGCCGTTCAACGCCCGGCTGACCGTGCCCTTGGTCAGGCCTAGCGCATCCGCCAACTGGCTGATCGTCACCCGTTTGCGGGCGGGTCTGAACGTGTTTTTTTCAGCGCTGAATTGCGTCATCTGGGTCCTCCCGACGACTCACAGGGTCAGTTCCGAAACCGGTTTCGGCAAATGGAAAATACGCCGCACTGCGGCGAGGTAGGTATGCACCCTGCTGTCGATCACATGAGATACGTAGCGCAATATGTTGATAAAAAAACAAAAGGCCCCGGATGTATTCCGGAGCCCTTACACCCGTTAGCGCGGAGATCGAAGGTCAGTTCGTCGCCGAAACCCCGGCGTTGATCAGGCTTGGCACGAACTGGCGGATCATGCGGTTCCAGCTGGTGATCGGCTGTTCGGCGATGAAGACGATGTCATTCGGGCGCATCTCCAACCGGGTGGCCAGCAGGAAGTTCGCCGCGTTGCTGGCGTCCAGGTGCCAGGCGGTCACCTGCCCGTCGCCATCCATGTCGCGCAGCACGTAGATCTGGCGCGGATCCCCCGTCTCGGACGAATAGCCCGCCCGGTCAAACAGCGCATCGGCCAGGGTGGCCTGATGGCCGAAGGGCAGCGCAAACCGGCTGGCGCGTTCGACCTCGCCAACCAGATAGACATAGTCGCGTTCGACCCCGTCCAGTTCAACACGTGCCTGGTAATTCGCGCGCGCCTCGGACAGGGCGGCGCGGCGCAGGGTGACTTCGGTCTCAAGCTCGTCCAGCGCCGCCTTGCGCTGTGCCCGGCGGTAATCGCCCAGCTTGATCTGCTCCTCGAAGAAGGCCCGGGCCCTGACGTAGTCGTATTCGGTGTCGACGAAGAGGCTGTCGCCCGCCACCAGCCGGGTCTTCTGCAACCCGGGGTCGGTCAGGTAGGCATTGAGCGGGATCTGGTAGATCGTGCCCTCGCGGAAAATACGAATGGTGGCGTAATCGCGGTCAGCGGCGGAGATGCCACCGGCGGCCAGCAGCGCCTGTTCCAGCGTCAGCGGGGCCAGGGCCACGGGCACCACGGTGGGTTTGCCGACCGCGCCGCCCACGGCGACGCGCTGCGAGTTGAACTCGGCAATTTCGAGGCTGAAGGAGGGGTCGATCTGGTTCTCGACCAGGGCCTGGAACAGCGCGGCCTCAGCCTCTTCCAGGGTCATGCCGCCAAGCATGATGCGGCCAACGTCCGGGATGGCGATGGCGCCGTCATCCTGAACCGTATAGCCCTGGCGGCGGTTCTGGGCGGCCAGAAGGCCTGACAGTTCCTCGACCGTGGAGGCGCCGGAGGGGGTGGCCAACAGCAGCACGTCGCCCACGCCGATGCGGTAGGGACCGGGGTTGGTCGCGGGCGGCAGGCGGGTTTCGGCAGCACCTGGGCGGCCCGGAGCCTCGGTCGCACCGGGCGGCAGGGCGCCGATGCCGCGCATGCCGCCGCCCGCGCCCGCGTTCTGGAAGAACACGGCAGGCAGTTCGCGCGGGACATAGGCCGAAGCGTTGGCAATCGACACCGCCTCGGGCGTCAGGCGGATGACATCGACACTGTCATCCTTCACATCCACCTTGGGCAGCACATAGGCCGATCCGCAAGCCGTCAGAAGGCCCAGGACCACCGGCAGCAAAAATCGTTTCACAACAGAATCCCCCAGTCATCTGTACCAACCTGTGTTTCGTATACGGCGATGTGTTTCAAGGATTCGTCGCCTCTAAGGCGAGGTTTCCCGCCATGGATGCGCGAAGGTGACGGCTCCAGTGTGCGGGCCTTCAGACCTGGAGGAACCGGCACTGGCCCGGGGTCAGCAGCGCGGCGCTCAGCGGGCCGCCCTGAAAGGCGCCGGTGTCCAGCGCGATGCGCCCCACCGCGCAGATGGGCTTTGGCGAGATCGTATGGCCATGCACGACCCAAAGCCCGTCCGTACGCGGTTGGCGGGCGAAGTCGGGGTGGCCCCAGCATAGGTGGCGGCGGTTTTGGCGATCCAGCGGCTGGTCGGGGGCCATGGCGGCGTGCACACAGGCGAGGTTGCCAGTGGACCAGCGGTCCGGCAGGACGCGCAGCCAATCGAGCAGCCCCTCGGCACGCAGCGCCTGTTCCAGCTGGTCAGCCACTGCCATGATCCGGTCGGGGTCCTTCTTGTGCGAGGGGGGCGGGATGTCAAAACTGGACAGTGTCTCGGCCCCGCCGAAGGCCAGCCAGCGCAGGCCCCGCCCCAGGGGATCGTCGATGAAGTCGAGCAACATGAGCTCGTGATTGCCGGTAAGGCAGATCACATCCTCCGGCATGGCCCGGGTCATATCGCGAGCGCGGATCAGCACCGCGCGGCTGTCGGGGCCACGGTCGACCATGTCACCCAGCAGGACGAGGGCGAGACCGGCCAGGCGCGGATCTTCTTGCAGCCTGGTGTAGCGGTCCAGGAGGGTGGTGAAGGGGCGCGCGCAGCCGTGGATGTCCCCCACGGCCAGAACCGGGCGTTCCGGTGCCAAGGGGGCTGATATGACGTGGCCATCGCTGCCGGGACCGGTGCCTTTCCCGCGGGAAATGAGGGTCGTCAGGTAGCGCAGCATCACGTCTTGGGGAGGTCGCCGGTAAACTCCGGAGGAAGGTCCAGCGGACGGCCGGAGGCACGACACACGAGGAACCGCGCGGTCAGGGCGATCACAGCCAGATCGCTGCGCAGGGTGGCCCGGTCGAAATAGTCCAGATCAATGGCGACCTTACGCGGTAGCAGCTCGGCACCATAGCGGTCCTCGTCCGAGAGGCCGGTTTCCGAGCCGGGCGCGCGTTCCAGCGTCAGTTGATAGAGCGTGCCGGGGCTGGTGAGGCCCGGACGGTGCGCCAGCGAGCGGCGCATTTCCGGCGTATAGAACCGCTCGATCACCTCGGGGACACGGGGGCGCGGGCCGACAAGCGACATCTGCCCGCCCAGCACATTCAGAAGCTGCGGCAGTTCATCAATGCGGGTCTTGCGCAGAAACCAGCCCAGGGCGAAGACACGGGCGTCATCCTGAACCACCAGGAAGGAGCCACGCGGGCCGCCCGCGTGCATCGTGCGCAGCTTGAGGATGGCAAACCGCTTGCCGTCCTGTCCGATCCGCTGTGAGCGATACAGAACCGGGCCGGGCGAAGAGAGGCGAATCCCCAGGGCAGCCAGAAGCAAAAACGGGCTGGTCGGCAGGAGGATCGCGAGCGCCACGACAACATCCAGGGTACGGCGTGCAACAGCGCTGACGCTTGAGCGCGCCACCGTCCCGGGCAACACGCCGGACTTCGGGTCAAAATCGGGATTGGGGGCTGACACCATGTCCTGTCCGAATGCGCCTCGCAAGTTTGGTTCCCCCTTCATACCTAGTGCGCCCTGGCAAAAGCCAGCGGTTTTACATCTCTGCGCAGGGTTCTGCGGATGGGTCGGCCCCTGCACCGCCACCCTGCGCACGGTAGGGTAAACGCTTGGTAAAGGTTTTCGCCAATGGTTTGCGGGAATTTCAATCCGCAGTCCGGGGGCCTTCATGTCCGACAATTCCGCCAAACTTTCCCTGCCTTACCTTCAGGCATCGCAGGCGCAAAAGCATGTCACACATAACGAGGCGCTGCGCATCCTCGACAGTGTCGTGCAGCTGAGCGTCATCGCCGCCGACCAGACCGACCCGCCCGCCACGCCGGCGGATGGCGACCGTTACCTGCTGCCCGCAGGTGCGACCGGTGACTGGGCCGGTGAGGACGGCAAGATTGCCGTGTGGAACGACGCCGCCTGGAGCTTCCTGGCGCCGAACAGCGGCTGGCTGGCCTGGGTCGAGAACGTCGACCAGCTGCAGGCCTGGGACGGCGCAACCTGGGTCCAGGCGGGGGGTGCGGGCGATCTGCAGAACCTCGACCACGTGGGCATCAACACCACGGCGGATGCGACCAACCGCCTGGCAGTCTCGGCGCCAAACACGCTGCTCACGCATGAGGGCAACGGCCATCAGGTCAAGGTGAACAAGGCCGCTGACACTGACACCGCGAGCCTGCTGTTCCAGACCAACTGGTCGGGCCGCGCCGAGATGGGCACGGTCGGCGACGACGACTTCCAGATCAAGGTCAGCGCCGATGGCAGCACCTTCAATCAATCGCTGGTCGCCGATGCGGCCACAGGCGTGGTCACCTTCCCGTCGGGTGTCGACGGGCTGACCCCGACCGAGTTCGGCGACGGCCCCCTGGTCAACACCACCTATATCGCCTCGCAACGTCCAGGCCTGGTGACCAATGCCACCGGCCTCTTGGGCACGAATTACAACTATCCGTCCGGCTTCGCCTACGACCCCACCCATGCACCGAACCTGCCCGCCGCCTTCCGCTATGACGGGCATTACCCGGGCCAGACCGGCATGACCGAGACGGTGCCGGTCGATCCGAACCTGATCTATCGCCTGGAAAGCTACGTGATGCAGGAAGGCGCGCCGGGCGACTGGTCGGCCTATTCGAACGAGGATCGGCACCGCCATTACATGGGGCTTTATTTCTTCGACGCCGATGGCGAAGAGATCAAGAGCCAGCATTACATGCGCTACCGCCACAGCGGCACCGACAGCATGACCACGCTGGCCGCGCCCCTGAGCCCCGGCGACACCACGATCACGCTGACCGATGCCTCGGGCTGGAACGAAAGCACGTCGGGCACGTCGCAGCGTGGCGTGACGATCTTCGGCTACAAGGACAGCCAGGGGCGCGCCTATACGCATTACTCGCGCCTGGTGGAATATGGGCTGTTCGATCTGGGCCAGGTGAACAAGACCACCCATGTGGTGACGCTGAACCAGCCCCTGCCCGCCTCGCTGGGCAACCCGGATGATGCGGGCGGCACCTGGCCCGTGGGCACGGCGATTGCCAACTCGGACAGCGTGACCACGTTGCGCTACAGCTTTTACACCGCGCTTTACGTGCCCACGACCGATACCTGGTATCGCACCACCGATCACATCGGCGGGGTCGACCTGTCGGGCACCAACAATGTCGACAACTTCCCGCCGGGCACCGCCGCCGTGCGCCCCTTCTGGCTGCCCAACTTCTCGAACCGCTCGGGCGGTTGGTCGGGCCATCCGGACACCGGCACCGGGCACAGCGTCTGGTTCACCGGCGTGTCGATGCGCGTCGATCCGCTGGCGGTGAAACAGCGGGTCACCACCGGGTCGACCTCGGGCAAGTACAACCTGAAAGTGCCGGTGTCGAACTTCGTGACCTCCAGCATTTCGCTGGCCTCGCCTTCGACCAAGGTGAACGAGGCCTGACCCGGCGCGACGCTGACACAACCGACCCGGGGCGCGTCCTGCGTCCCGGGTTTGGCGATCATCCCCCTACTTGCCGTAATAGTCGCGAAACCAGGCGACAAAGCGCCCGACCCCGTCGCGGAAATCGGTCTGGGGCGCATAGCCTGTCAGGCGTTTGAGCAGTTCCGCATCGGCCCAGGTGGCGGGCACGTCGCCGGGCTGCATCTCCATGTAGTTGCGGGTGGCTTTCTGGCCGAGGGCGTCCTCGATGGCGTCAACGAAATCGAGCAGCCGCACCTTGTCGGAATTGCCGATATTGACGATGCGATGGGGCGCAGAGGGTGACAGGCTGTCGCCTTCCTCGATATCTGCCGCACTGTCCGGGCGCACGGGGGCCACGTCCATCAGCAGCCGGATCGCGCGCACCAGATCATCGACATAGGTAAAGTCGCGCCACATGTCGCCGTGGTTGTAGATGTCAATCGGCCGCCCATCCAGGATCGCATCGACGAACTTGTAGAGCGCCATGTCGGGCCGCCCCCAGGGGCCGTAGACGGTGAAGAACCTAAACATCGTGGTCGGAATGTCCCACAGATGGGCATAGGAATGGCCCATCGCCTCATTCGCCTTCTTGGTCGCGGCATAGATGGTCAGCGGCGCATCGGTCTTGTCCACCTCGGCAAAGGGGATCTTTTCATTTTCGCCATAGACCGAACTGGTCGAGGCCATCAGCAGGTGGCGGGGTTTGGTGAGCCGCGCGGCCTCCATCACGTTGAACGTGCCGATCAGGTTGGCGTCCACGTAAGAGCGTGGGTTTTCGAGAGAGTAGCGCACGCCCGCCTGGGCGGCGAGGTGCACGATCACGTCGGGCTGGAAGGCCTCGGCCGCGTCCTGCACCCGGGTGCCGTCTTCCAGCATCGCCTCGGTGGCGGTAAAGCCCGGCTTCTGGTGCAGCATCGCATGGCGGCGCTGTTTCAGGCTGACGTCGTAATAATCGGTCATGCCGTCGAACCCGTGCACCACCATGCCCTCGTCCAAAAGCAGCCGCGCCAGGTGGAAGCCGATGAAGCCCGCGGTGCCGGTGATGAAAACCCGTGTCATGCCTCTGCCCCTTCAATCGGTGCGAGCTGCTGGTCATAGGCGCCGACCGACGGCTCGTCGCGCAGGATCCAGTCCAACGCGGTAAAAATCTGATAAAGCTCATCGTAGGAGGTCATGCTCTCACACACCACCACAAGATTGGGCGTGTTCGATGACGCGCGGATCAGGCCCCAGGCGCCGGTGTCGAGCTGCACCCGCGCGCCGTTGACGGTGATCACGTCGGTGATGCGGCGACCGGCGAGGTGGGTGAGGGATTTGAGCCGCGCGCTGATGCGGTCCACCACACCGTATTTCTGATCGTCCGGGCAATGGGGCGACATGGTGGGGCTGGACCAGCTTTGGCCCAGGGCACGGGCGAGGTCGGCGAAGCTGCGGGTCGGATTGCGGTCGAGCATGCGGCAGATCTCCACCGCCACGCGCAGCCCGCAGTCGTAGCCGTGGCCGATCGGGTCGGCCAGGAAGTAATGCCCCGATTTCTCGAACCCTGCCAATGCGCCGGTGTCGCGCACCCGGCGTTTCATGTGGCTGTGGCCGGTCTTCCAATACTCGGTGGTCACGCCATGGGCGGCCAGCACCGGGTCGGTGGCGTAAAGCCCGGTGGATTTTACATCCACCACCAGCTTGGCACCCGGATGCAGGGGCGCCAGGTCGCGGGCGAGCATCAGGCCGACCTTGTCGGCAAAGACCTCTTCCCCCGCCTCGTCCACCACACCGCAGCGGTCGCCGTCGCCGTCGAAGCCCAGCGCCAGGTCGGCGTGGTGCGTGCGCACGGCGGCGGCCATATCATGAAGCATTTCAAGCGCTTCCGGGTTGGGATTGTAATTGGGGAAGTCCCAGTCCAGATCGGTGTGGAGAGGGATCACCTCGGCGCCGATCCGGGCCAGAAGCTCCGGCGCGAAGGCGCCTGCGGTGCCGTTTCCGGTGGCACAGGTGACGCGCAGGGGGCGGGTCAGGTGGAAGGTGCCGACCAGGTCATCGAGATACGCTGCGCGGATGCCGTCGACCTGTTCGACCGTGCCGCCGGGGGCCGCGCGCCCCTGCCCGTTCAGGGCAATATCGCGCAGTTCGGCCATCTCCTCCGGGCCGTGGGTGACGGGATAGTCCAGCCCCATCTTGACCCCGGTCCAGCCGTTCGGATTGTGGCTGGCGGTGACCATGGCGACCGCGTCGGCACCCAGGTGGCCTTGCGCGAAATAGGCCATGGGGGAGAGGGACATGCCGATGTCCAACACCCGCGCCCCAGCCCGCACCAGCCCGCGGATCAGCGCCTCGCGCACGTCCTCAGAATAGCTGCGGTAGTCACTGCCGACCACGACCGAACGCTTGCCATGGCGCGCCATCTGGGTGCCGAGGGAGAGGCCCAGGAGCTCCATGCCATCGAGGTCGATGCCCGTGGGATAGGCCCAGCGCGCGTCGTATTCTCGGAAGCCAAGCGGGTCGATCACGCCCCGCCCTCCGGGTCGCGGGCATAGATGTCGTCCTGGCGCTCTATGTCATCCTCACCCAGGTAGGAGCCGGTCTGCACCTCGATGATCACCACGGGGAGTTTTCCAGGATTTTCAAGGCGATGGGTGGTGCCGACGGGCACGTAGATGCTTTCGTTTTCGGCCACCAGACGCGCCTCGTCCCCCACGGTCACCCGGGCCGAGCCTTCGACCACGACCCAATGTTCAGACCGGTGCAGATGGCGTTGCAGGCTCAGCCGCCCGCCTGGGTTCACCACGATGCGCTTCACTTGAAAGCGCGGACCCGCGACCAGGCTTTCGAACCAGCCCCAGGGGCGATGTTCGACCGGGAAACCCTGCGCCTGCGGGGCCTTCTCGCGGGTCATGAGCTTGACCAGCCGACCCACGTCCTGGGCGCGATCAAGGTCCGCGACCAGCACCGCGTCGGGCATGGCGATGGCGGCGATGTTGCGCAGGCCGAGCCCCACCAACGCCTGGTTCTCATCCTCGGCGCGCAACAGGGTATTTTCGCAATCCACCCCCCGCGCGGGGCCGGAGGTGACGGTGCCGGACTGATCCAGATCGCCCTCGCGCCAGACCGCGTCCCAGCTGCCCAGGTCAGACCATCCGCGCGCGTAGGGGACTGCGACGATATTCGCGGCGCGCTCCATGATCGCGTAGTCGAGGCTGATGTCCTCGGCGCCCGCCCAGGCGTCGGGGGCCAGACGCAGGAAGCCCAGGTCGGGCTGCGCCTTGTCGAGGGCGGCCTCAACCGGTGCGATGATCTCGGGCGCGTGGGTCTGGAAGGCGGTGACGATGGCACGGGCGGAAAAGAGGAAAATCCCCGCGTTCCACAGGTAATTGCCCGAGGCGACCATGCACTCGGCGGTCTGCGGATCGGGCTTTTCGACGAAACGCGCAAGCTCCACCACTTCGCCGGGATGTTCGGGCGGGCTGCCGAGTTCAAGGTAGCCATAGCCGGTCTCCGGCCGGTCAGGCATTATGCCGAAGGTTACCAGCTGGCCCGCGCGGGCGGATTTGGCGCCCTGGAACACGGCGGCGCGAAAGCTCAAACCATCCGGGATGGCGTGATCGGAGGGGGAGACCAGCATCAGCGGTTCATCCTCGTCACAGGTCGCCAGCAAATGTAGCGCGGCGGCCAGAACCGCGGGCGCGGTGTTGCGCCCGGCGGGTTCGATCAGCACGGCGCCGGGGTCGATCCCGGCCTCAGCCAGTTGCTGGGTCGCGATGAAACGGTAATCGCTGCTGGTCATCACCACGGGAGGCGCGAAACCCTGGCCCGAAAGGCGGCGCGCGGTGGCCTGGAACAGGCTGTCTTCGCCATCGGTGAGGGCGGAAAACTGCTTGGGATAGCTCTTGCGCGACAGGGGCCAGAGGCGGGTTCCCTGACCGCCGCACAGGATGACCGGATGGATCACGAATGGGGCTCCTCAAGCTGCCAAACGGGGCCCGTGCGGACCCCGTGCCATCCTGTCATGAATTGACGGGTGAAGCCAAGGGCGAAGGCGCAACCTGCGGGTGCATAACAAGAAATCCTCGACCCTGATCCCGTGCTCTGGCCCTACGCTCAGGGCCGGTGTTCAATCCACGAACCCGGTCAACGCGGCCAGATAACGGCCATAATCGTTCTTGGCATAGCGTTCGGCCTGCTCCAGCAGCGCCTCGCGCGAGAGCCAGCCCTGGTCAAAGGCGATCTCCTCGGGGCTGCCAGTCTGCAGGCCCTGGCGTTTTTCCAGCGTGCGCACGAAGTTGCCCGCATCCAGCAGACTGCCATGGGTGCCGGTGTCGAGCCAGGCATAGCCGCGCCCCATGCGTTCCACCGCCAGTTCGCCCCGATGCAGGTACATCTCCAAAAGCGTTGTGATCTCAAGCTCGCCGCGGGCCGAGGGCGTGACCTGCCGCGCGCGTTCCGGCGCCTTGCCATCGAGGAAATAGAGCCCGGTGACCGCATAGCTGGACGGCGGCACCTCGGGCTTTTCAATGATCGAGACCGCGCGGCCTTCGGTGTCGAACTCCAGCACGCCATAGCGCTGCGGGTCGGCGATGCGGTAGCCGAAGATGGTGCCGCCCTCGGATTTGGCGGAGGCGGCACGCAGCATGTCCCCCAGGCCCTGACCGAAGAACAGGTTGTCGCCCAACACCAGGGCCGAGGGCGCGCCGTCCAGGAAATCCTCGGCCAGGATAAAGGCCTGGGCGAGCCCATCCGGGCTGGGCTGTTCGATATAGGTAAAGGACATGCCCCATTGGCTGCCATCCTGCAGCAGGCGGATGAACTGCGACTGGTCCTCGGGCGTGGTGATGATCGCCACCTCGCGAATGCCCGCCAGCATCAGCACCGACAGCGGGTAATAGACCATCGGCTTGTCATAGACCGGCAAGAGCTGTTTCGACACCGCCATGGTGATCGGATAGAGCCGGGTGCCGGCGCCGCCGGCGAGGATGATGCCCTTGCGGGGTTTGGTCATGGGGTCACTCCTTCAACTCTTTCAATACATGGGTCAGCCCCGCGCGCCAATCCGGGCGTGGGATGGTGAAGTCCCGGGCGAGGCTGGTGCAGTCAAGTCGGGAGTTGGCAGGGCGTTTGGCCGGGGTCGGATAATCTGCCGAGGGGATGCCGGTAACCTGGGTGTCACGGCCTGCCTGGGCGAAGATCCCCCGCGCAAAATCGGCCCAGGAGGTGTCCGGCCCGCCGGAGAGGTGGTAGGTGCCGCCGGGGTGACCGTTGGTCAGCGCCTCGGCGAGGGTCAGACAGACGCGCGCAATGTCGCCCGCCCAGGTGGGGCCGCCGATCTGGTCGGCCACCACGGTCAGCTGATCGCGGCTTTCCGACAGGCGCAGCATGGTCTTGACGAAATTCGTGCCATGGGCCGAGAAGACCCAGCTGCTACGCAGGATCACATGCGGCCCACGGGCGGCGCGCACGCCTTCTTCACCGATGAGTTTCGAACGGCCATAGGCGTTCAGAGGCCGTGTGGGCGCGTCGGGTGTCCAGGGCTGATCACCGGAGCCGTCAAAGACGTAATCCGTTGAAATCTGGATGAAAGGCAGGCCGCGCGCGGCGGCGGCCTTGGCCATGGCGGTTGGGGCGTGGCCGTTGATGGTGGTGGCCAGCGCCTCGTCATCTTCGGCACGGTCGACGGCGGTATAGGCGGCGGCGTTGATCACGGCCGTGGCGTCGGTGTTCGCGATGATCGCTGCACAGGCCGCGGGATCAGACAGGTCCGCCTGGGCGCGGTCCAGACAGCGCACGCCCCCCAGCCGCGCCAGTTCCTGTGCCACCTGCCCCGTCTTGCCGAAGACCAGTACCGTCATCCTCTGCCCTTACGCTTTGGTGCCCAACCGTTCGCCCACCCCATGACGGTCCTGAAGCGCGCGCCACCAGGGTTCGTTGTCCAGATACCACTGAACAGTGCGCTCCAGCCCCTGGTCCAGCGTCACCGAGGGACGCCAGTTCAACTCCTCGCGCATCCGCGTCGGGTCGATGGCATAGCGCAGGTCGTGGCCGGGGCGGTCGGCGACGAAGGTGATCTGGTCCGCGTAAGCGCCGGGGCCCGGGCGCTTGTCATCGAGGATGGCACAAATCTTGTGCACCAGGTCGATATTGCTCGCCTCGTTCTCGCCGCCGATATTGTAGCTGCGGCCGAGCTGGCCCCGTTCGAGCACGGTCAGGAGCGCATCGGCGTGATCCTCGACATAGAGCCAGTCGCGCACGTTCAGGCCTTCGCCATAGACCGGGATCGGCTGACCGGCCAGAGCGCGCAGGATCACCACGGGCACCAGCTTTTCGGGGAAGTGGTATGGGCCGTAATTGTTCGAGCAGTTGGTCAGCACGACGGGCAGCCCGTAGGTTTCTGCCCAGGCGCGCACCAAGTGGTCGCTGGCCGCCTTGGACGCCGAATAGGGCGAGCGCGGGTCGTAGGGTGTGTCCTCGGTAAACTGGCCGGTGTCACCCAGGCTGCCGAAGACCTCGTCGGTCGAAATATGGTGGAAGCGGAACCCCTCCGGCTTGCCCTGCCCCACCCAATAGGCACGGGCGGCTTCGAGCAGGTTGTAGGTTCCGGTGATATTGGTCTCGATGAAGTCGCCGGGCCCGTCGATCGAGCGGTCCACGTGGCTTTCGGCCGCCAGGTGCATGATCGCGCCGGGCTGATGGGTGGCCAGGATGCGATCCAGCGCGGCGCGGTCGCGGATGTCAGCCTGTTCGAAGGAATAAAGCGGGCTATCGGCCACGCTGGCGACATTCTCCAGGCAGGCGGCATAGGTCAGCGCGTCGAGGTTGACCACCTCGTGTCCACGGGCCACCGCCAGGCGCACCACGGCGGAGCCGATGAACCCTGCGCCCCCGGTCACGATCAGTTTCATCTCCCCCTCCCCGATCAGTCTTCGAAGGTAAACGGCGTGTCGAAATCGGCAAGGCGCGGCGCGTCCCGATCCTTGTCGGACAGCACCGCGTCGCCGGGTGCGAGCCCCCAGTCGATGCCGATCTCAGGATCATCGAAGCGCAGCGCGCCATCACAGTCCGGCGCGTAGAAATCGGAGCATTTATAGACCACCTCGGTGTCCGGTTCACGGGTGACGAACCCGTGCAGGAACCCTGCGGGGATCAGCATCTGGCGGCCGTTGTCGAAGGACAGTTCCTCGCCCACCCATTGGCCATAGGTGGGGCTGCCCCGACGCACATCCACGGCCACGTCGAAGAGCCGTCCGCGCCCGCAGCGCACCAGCTTGGCCTGGGCATGGGGTGGCGATTGGAAATGAAGGCCCCGCACCGTGCCGACCTCATGCGAGAGGGAATGGTTGTCCTGGACCCAATCGATCTCGATCCCCGCTTCGGCCATGCGCGCGCGGTTCCAGCTTTCGGAAAAGAAACCGCGATGATCCCCGACGCGTTTCGGGGTCAGGACAAGCACGCCCGGCAAGGCGGTTTCGCGGATGTCCAACATGTACACGGCCCTTCCCTGCTGATCGGAGGGAAAGCCCCCCTGCCACCGGGTTACGGGCTTCGCCCTTCGGTTGCAATGGCGTCGTGGCGGATCGGGCGGCGAAACCCGCCCATCACAGTCCGCACACGGATGCCGGGCAGTGAGGACATCCGCGCTCAGGTGCAGGCGGGCACGCCCAGTCGGATCAGCTCGCGCCCCGACATGCGATAGTAGCTGGTGATGCGCATGCGACCGGTCTCCATGTACCAGTCGCGCAGGGCGGCCGGGTAGTGGCGGGCAATCAGCGCCGACCAGTATTCGAACTCGTCGGGCGACAGGCGACGGCCAGAGCGGGACGGCCCGTGAAAGCCGAAGGTCGTGTTCGGGCTGACGCAGGTGCCCGGCAGGCCCAGATACATGGTGCAGGAGGACAGGCAGAGCGTGCCGCGGATCTCGACCCGCTGGCCCGAGCGCCGGATCTGGCGGATCTGTTCGGCGCGTTTGGCCACCAGCCCGCCGCGGTCATTGCGGATAACGATGACCCGATCCGCCCCGCGCGCGGCGCTCTGGGCCGCATGGGCGGCCGTGAATTGCAGAAATGGCGCCAGGGCCGCCAGGCAGAAAACCCCGGTGCAGATGGCATGGCGCAGGCGCGGCCAAGCCACGCCCGAAAAGGACCTTGCAGACATAGTTTCACCCCTCGAAACGGGTCCGCGATTGCGGACGGCCGGACCCCTCCGGCAGGGTGAGCGTCCCATTCTTTGGCTACCAAATGGTTGAGCCAGCGTACGAAAGTGGGTTGGATTTTAGCGGCCTGCGCTGCGCGAGCCCGGGCCGGGTCGCTGTGACCGGGCCCGGCTGCGCCCACGCATCACCGGCTGCATTTCACCGAAACGTCCCCCCACAGGACGTAGCCGGAAAATGCGATGATCCACCCCTCGCCCCCCATGCCGGGTGGCAGGGAAGTCACAGGCGCCGGATGGGCTGAGATACGCGATCATTTCTACTTGCAGGATGACCGCGAACCTGCTGAACAACCAATAGCAGTGTTCCCCGTCGCGCCTGTTTCACCCCAGGGCTGCCACCTGAAATCGGGCGACAGCCAGGAACGCAGCATAGCACAGGCGCCGTCCTGGCGCCAAATGAGCCGTATCAGACCGCGTTCCTTGGGGGGATCACGTCGCATGTTCACAGGACCGACCGACCCGCGCACCCGCCGGGGGCTGGCCTCGACCGCGCTGGTCACGCTGGCCGCCCTGCTGGCGCTGGTGCCGACGGGCGTCCGGGCCGAGGGGCCTGGGTCTGGGCCGTCGATGTCGCTGTTCGGCACGCCGGGCCTGATCGACAATCCGACCGGCGAGGCCCTGCCGGATGGCGAGCTGGCGATCACATCGGCGGGGATGGACGGGGTGCTGCGCAACACCTTTACCTTCCAGTTCAGCCCGCGCCTGACCGGCACGTTCCGCTATGCCTCCCATGGCGACGGGTTCTGGGATTACACCAACTATGACCGCAGCTTCGATTGGAACTACCTGATCCGGGCCGAGGGCGCCTTTCTGCCCTCGCTGTCCATCGGCATGCGCGATTTCGCGGGCACCGGGCGATACTCCAGTGAATATCTGGTGGCGACCAAGCGGATCGGCCCGGTCACCGTCTCGGGCGGGTTGGGCTGGGGCCGTTTGGCGGGCCACCCGCGCCCGATCCTGGAGGGCGCCGATGCCATCGACACCTGGGAATACTGGTTTACCGGCACGCCCGAGCTGTTCGGCGGATTGCGCTGGCAGGTGAACGACCGGCTGAGCCTGGTCGCGGAATATTCGCGCGACACCTATGAGGTCGAGGCCGACCGGTTCGATTTTGCCCATGACAGCCCCTGGAACTTCGGGGCCAATTACCAGGTGAAGAACTGGAACCTGGGGCTTTACTACGCCTATGGCACCCAGATCGGATTGCGCGCGACCTATGCGCTGAACCCGTCCCGCCCGGTGCTGCCCGGCGGGCGCGACGGTGCACCGCCGGTGGTGGCGCTGCGCACCGGCGCGGCGGACAGCTGGGACAGCGCCTGGGTGCAGGACGAGGCCGGACAGGCGGACATGCGCGCGGCCCTGGCCGCCGCCCTGGCCGAGCAGGGTATGACGCTGACCGCGCTGCGGTTGGAGGCGGGCGCGGCCACCGCCTGGATCGTCAACGGCACCTATGGCTCCGCCGCCCAGGCGGTCGGGCGCAGCGCGCGGGCAATGACGCAGGTCCTGCCCGCCTCGGTCGAGGCATTGACCGTAGTGCCGGTCACCCGGGGCATGCCGACCACCGCCGTCACGGTGCAACGCGCCGATCTGGAGGAACTGGAATGGGCCGCCGAGGGCAGCGAGGAGATGCGCGCGCGGGCCGTTGTTGCCGATGGCGCGGACCTGCGACCGGCGGAGGACGAAACGCTGCCCGCCCCGCTGCCCCGTTTTGCCCTGAGCTTCAGCCCCTACCTGTCGCCAAGCCTGTTCGATCCGAACTCGCCGGTGCGCGCCGATTTCGGCCTTCAAGTGGAGGCAAGCTGGACCCCACGCCCCGGGCTGATCTTCTCGGGCGCCCTGCGCCAGCCGCTGCTGGGAAATCTGGACAAGTCGATCCGGGAGTCGGACTCGGTGCTGCCCCATGTACGGTCGGACGGGGCGGAATATGACCGCCAGTCGGATCTGGAGATCACCCACCTGACCGGCGAATATTTCTTCCGCCCCGGGCGCGACCTCTATGGCCGGGTCACGGCGGGTTATCTTGAACGCATGTTCGGCGGCGCCTCGGCAGAGCTTTTGTGGATGCCCGAGGGCAAACGATACGCCGTCGGCGCCGAGGTCAACTATGCCCGCCAGCGCGATTTCGACATCCTGTTCGGCTTTCAGGACTATGACGTGGTGACCGGCCATGTGTCCGGCTATTACCGGTTCAACGACCGCTATTTCGCGCAGGTGGACGCGGGGCGTTACCTGGCCGGCGACTGGGGCGCGACCTTCAAGCTGGAAAGGCGCTTCAACAATGGCTGGCGGGTCGGCGCCTATATGACCCTGACCGATGTGCCCTTCGACGATTTCGGCGAGGGCGCCTTTGACCGGGGCATCTATTTCACCCTGCCCCATGCCTGGCTGACCGGCGATCCCTCGCGCGATGGCTATTCCACGACGCTGCGCATGATCACCCGCGACGGCGGCGCACGGCTGGATGTGCGCAACCGGCTTTATGACGTGGTGGGGGATTTCAACGATCCCTATCTGAGCGACCGTTGGGGGCGGTTCTGGCGATGAGACGGCTTTCGACTTTTGCTCTTGGGGCTGTGGCGTTGTTGCTGACGGGCTGCGCGGATACAGGCGGTATCGAGCACGGCAATAGCGCGGTGATCGGCACCAATACGGCGATGAAGCGGCTGTTCAAACAGGATGCGCGCCACAATCCGGTACAGGCGGCGCGGGTCGAGGCCCTGGCCCGGGCCGGTGCCCCGGCCATCATTGCACAGATCGAGTCCCGCGCGGCGCAGGGCGCGCTTTATCAGGTGCAAAGCCGCAAGGGCGTGAGCGCGTATCTGTCGGCGGACGGCAGCCTGATCACGCTGGACCAGGGGTTCCTGAGCGCAACCCGCGGCCTGGGCGGCGACCTGATGTCCAGCGAACACGCCCGGGTCATTCCGATGGTACTGGCCCGGCGCGAAGGCGCGGTGGAACGCACCTTTCGCCATCTGAACGGGGACGACCGGCTGGTTGCCGAACGCTTTGTCTGCCGGGTCGAGAACCGTGGCGCGCGCGAGATCCCGGTGCCGGGCGGCGCCACCGCGCAGACCACCTTCCTGGCCGAGATCTGCCTGAGCGAAGGGGGCGAGCTGCGCAACCTCTATTGGGTCGGGCAGGATGGCCAGCTGGTGCAATCGCGCCAATGGGCGGGCGACTGGCTGGGCATGATCGCGATTTTGCACTGACCCGCCACGGCCAGACCGCCGATCCCCCGCAGCGTAGCGGGGGCGGTCATCGATGACCGTTGGGCGGGCGGTGCCTTACTGGCCCGCGCCCGTGGTGCTGCCGGTCGATCCTGCGCCGCCCAGACCGGCCGCTGCGGCGGCAAGGCCACCGGCCCCGGCGATGATCGGCAGAAGGCCCGGCACGATATTGGTCACGCCTTTCGCATCACCGCCAACCGCGATCGGGAAACATTCGTCATACTGGTCCTGCGCCGCCTTGCTGAGCCGCGCGCCCTGGTCGACCTGCTGTTGCAGCGCCTTGCAGGCCTCGCTGACATCCGCGGCGGCCAGCACACCGGGTGCGGACATGGAAACGACGGAAACCGCCAGCAAAGCAGCGGAGAGTTTGGCGGTGATCTGCGCCGTGAATTTCCGGTAACGTGCCATTGTTGCAGTCCTTTTCCCTTTGGCCCCTGGGGCCTGTGTATCCTCAGAACATTACCAAGACATGAGTTGACTTGGCAATTCTTTCCCTGTGGTTGAGTGGCACCGCGGGCCCGGAACACAACTCAACCGGTGTTGTAATAATCGGCACCATAGCCCGCATAGGCGCCGTGGCGCCCGCCATAGCCATATTGGCGCATGCCCTTCGGGTCGATCTGAGACAGGGCCAGCCCGGTCACCGGCGTGCCGCCCTGGTCGAACTGGCGAATGCCGTTCTGCACCTGGCTGCGCGCGGTGTCGTCCCAATTGACCACATAGATGATCGCATCCGCGGCCCCGGCGATGACCCGCGCGTCGGGCACCACCAGCACCGGCGGCGTGTCGATGATCACCACGTCATAGAGCGTGCGCACCTGCCCCATGAATTCGCGGAACTTCTCGGACGAGAACAGGTCCGCCGCATTGGTCGTGCTCTTTTCGCCCAGGATCACATCCGCGCCGAACTGGTCCGAGCGCTGCACCACCTCGCCGATCTCTCGCGCGCCGGACAGAACCGCCAGCAGGCCGCTCTTCGCCTCGTCAAGGTCGAAATACTGGCTGAACACCCGGCGGCGGATGTCCCCTTCGAGCAGCAGCACCTTCTTGCCCATCCCGGTAAAGTTCTGCGCAAGCGCAATGGCGGCGGTGGTCTTGCCCTCGCCGGGCAGCGACGAGGTGACCATGATCACCTGCGGCGGCGCGTCCACATTGGACAGAAGCACCGAGGTGCGTAGGTTGCGCACCGCTTCCGCCGCGGCCGAGGTCGGCTTGTCGGCCAGGTACTTGATCACGCCCGCGCGGGTGTCGCGCACCGGCACGCGCGGGATCTGGCCCATGACGGTGTGGCCGGTCGCGACCTCCAGCTCCTCGGCGGTGCGAAAGCCCGTGTGCAGCACCTCGCGCAGGATGATCGCGGCCGCGCTCAGCACGAAACCCACCAGCCCGGCCAGCACCATCAGGCGCGCCTTGCGGGGTGATGAGGGGTGGCGCGGCACGGCGGCATGGGACAGGACGCGGCTGTCGGCCTCCTGGATCCCGGCCTGCACGGCGGTCTCCTTGAGGCGGCCCAGGAAGTATTGATAGATCAAACGGCTTGCCTCGGCCTCGCGCTGCAATTGCTGGAGCGCAACCAGATCGTCCGACTGGCGTTCGAACTGGGCGTTCAGCTTGGCCACGCTGTCGCGCAGGCTTTCCTCTTGCAGCCGGGCGCGGCTCACGTCCTGACGGGCGCGTTGCAACAAGAGGTCATAGCGGGTCCGAAACAGATCGCCATCGCCGGACCGCGCATGGACCCGACGCAGGTCGGGATCGGCGGCAACTTCGAGCATGCGCGCAGCGTCCCCGCCTGCCAGGGCGGCTTCGAGGCTGGCCAGACGCGCCTCTACCTCGATCCGCGTTTCCCCCATGTTTTCAAACCGTTCACGCGCTTCCTTGAGCTGGCGATTGAGCCCCTCCAGCGCCTCGACGCTGACCAGGTCGGTGTTTGAGGTAAAGCTCTTCACCTCGGCCTCGGCGCTTTCCAGGTCGATCTTCAGCTCGCCAACCCGCTCGGACAGCCAGGCGGTCGCCTGTTCGGTCGCCTCGAATTTCACATCCAGCTGCGAGCGGATGTAAAGTTCACCCAACCGGTTGGCCAGATGGGCGGATTTGTCCGGTTTGGTGGTGACGAAGGTAATGGTGAAGACATAGCTCTGCCGCTCGTTCCTGACCGTCAGCGCCTCCAGGACCCGGTCCACCGTGGCGTCGATCAGCGGCTGGCCGGACAGCGGCGGCTCCGCCTCGCGGCCCAAGAGGGCGTCTTTCCAGGCGTCCAGCGGAATGGCGGGGGCGGGGCGCAGGGCGGGGTTGAATTCGGGGTCCGTGGTCAGATCCTCTTCAATGACCAGCCGTTCGACCAATCCGCGTGACCGCAGCACGGCGACCTCGGTATTGATGCTGGCCTGATCCCCGGCGAGGCCCGAGACCACGCTGTCGAAATCCACCACGTTTTCCTGTCGGCTTTCCAACACGACAACCGAATGCGCGGTGAACTTGCGCTGCGCACCATGGCTGGCATAGAGCCAGGCCAGAAAGACGCAGAGGGTGGTGACCAGCAGGATCAGCCACTTGCCCCGCCAGAGGGTCCGGAAGAGCGCCAGGATATCCACGTCATCGGCCGCGCCGTGCTCGCCTGTCGGCGCCTGCTGTGCGATCTGCCTGGATTGCCTGTTCATGTTCATCGCGTGCAAACTCGCTTGGAAATGCTCAACTCAAGGGCTTGTTTCACAGCGACGGGGCCAGATCAACGTATGCCACCCGCCCCGCATCACGCGCCGGACTGGGTCAGGACCGTTCGGACCGTGCCCAGCACAAGCTGCAGATCCATCGCAAACCCCGCATTCTGGATGTAATGCAGATCGCCGCGGGTCTTGTCGCGGGTGGCCTCGGTGCCGATCACATAGCCCAGGTGAACCTGGCTGTACCCGCTGATGCCCGGGCGCACGTCGTGACGGCGGCGGTATTCCGGGATCTGGCGCAGGTAGCTGCGCGCATGGTGGATGTAATCCGGGCGCGGGCCGATCAAGCTCATTTCCCCGCGCAGCACGTTGAAGACCTGTGGCAGTTCGTCGATCCGGGTCTTGCGCAGGAATTTCCCGAAGCGCGTGATGCGGTCATGTTCCAGAGGCTCTTCCGTCCCGCGCGCGGGCTGCCCCGCCGCGCGCATGGAGCGGAACTTGTAGGCCGTGAAGGGTTTGCAGCCCCGCCCCATACGCACCTGCGAAAAGAACACCGCCCCGGGGTTCAGAAACGGGTTGAGCAGCACAAGGGCCACCATGCACACAAGAACGATGGGCAGAAGGGCCAGCGCCCCCACCACATCGAAACCACGTTTCCAGACCCAGAATGCCCGGCTTCCGCCGACGCGGGGCGTCGGAGAGATCGAAATATCACTGAAATCGACACTCGCTTCCAACACCACCGACAAGCCCTCCCTCTTTGGCCTGCCCCTGGCAAGTCAGGGGTATACATCCTTAAGGAGAACTTCAAAAAGGTAAACAGAGTGTTAACGCGCGCCATATATATTGTGTTAAATTTTACTTTTCTCACAGTATTTTGGTTTTGCGATAAAAAACCGAATGCTTGGCGATCCCGCCCGTGCAACCCTTGAGGGTAAGGCCGCCAGCGCCCAAATCAGCAGCCCCGACGGGATCGGATGGGCCGATACGTGACGGACGCTGGCAGACGAACACGCGAAAGGCTTTCCTGCGCAAAGGCGCTTGCCGCCCTTTCCAGGCTCTGTTACGGAGGGGCCAGGCCGGTATAGCTCAGCTGGCAGAGCACCTGATTTGTAATCAGGGGGTCCCGGGTTCGATCCCTGGTGCCGGCACCACCCTCCCCGATCCGAAACGCCCGCCTGGGCGATCCGCTCTGCCCGGACGGGATGTCTCAGACAATCGGGAAGCGGCGTGGCAGGGTCAGGCACTCCTCCAACGTCAGGGGAACTGCAAACAGGAACCCCTGACCGCAGAGCCCCGGGTGGGCCGACAGGAAACGGCGTTGGGCCGGGGTCTCGATCCCCTCGGCAATCACCTGGGCATCGAGGCGGCGCGCGAGGTCCAGGATGGTCTCGCACAGGATACGCGCGGCGGGTTTGTCGGGCAGGTCCTTGACGAAGGCGCGGTCGATCTTGAGCACATCGAACTCATAGCTCAGGCAGTGCTGCAGCGTGGCATAGCCGGTGCCGAAATCGTCCAGCGCCAGCTGCATCCCCATCTGCCGCATCTGCCCCAGGCGCTCGGCCACTTTGGGGTTGGTGCCCAGAAGGGTGCTTTCGGTGATCTCGGCCACGATGGCGCCGGGTTCCAGCCCGGCCTCGGCCAGGCAGTCGGCCCAGCCCGCCATGCTGTCCTGGGGTTCGGTCAGTTGCACAGGCGAGACATTGAGACAAAGCTTGAGCCCATCACCGAACCGCTGCCGCAGCCGGGGCAGTGCCGCGCAGGAGCGCGCCAGCACCCAGTCGCCGATGGCGCCGACCAGCCGCGCCTCTTCGGCCAGGGGAATGAAACGGTCCGGACCGATCAGCCCCAGGCGCGGGTGGTTCCAGCGGATCAGCGCCTCGACCTTGACCATGGCGCCGCTGCCCAGTTCGACGATCGGCTGGAAATGCAGCTCGAACTCATCCCGCGCCAGGGCCCCGTTCAGGTCCTCCATCAGGTGCAGCCGGTCCTGGGCCACCTCGCCGATCTTGGCCGAGTAGCGCCGCGACCGGTTCCCGCCCGCCAGCTTGGCCGAATACATCGCCAGATCCGCGGCCTGAAGCAGCGCTTCGCCGTCACCTGCATCCTGCGGAAACAGCGCGATGCCCAGGGAACAGGACATATGTGCCTCCTGCCCGCCCATCGGATAGGGCGCGGACACGGCGGCGACCAGAGCCTCAGCCATGCGGTCAGCGCGCAGCCCGACGTCGGGCCCGGTCAGCACCACGATGAACTCATCCCCGCCCTGGCGTGCCACCAGATCCTCGGGTTCGACCGTGTCGCGCAGCCGCGCCGCCAATTCGGCCAGCACCAGGTCACCGCCCGTATGGCCCATGCGGTCATTGACCTGTTTCAGCCGGTCGAGGTCGAGGTAGAGCAACGCGACCTCCTCCCCCTGATCCTGGGCCTCGGCGATGGCGCGTCCCAATCCCTCGGCCAGGCTGACCCGGTTGGGCAACTCGGTCAGGCTGTCGAAATGCGCCTGGTGCCAGATCGTTTCATTCGCCTCGTAAAGGTCCGTCATGTCGCGCGACAGGATGACGAAACGGCGGGGCGCGAAACTGTCGGCCTCGACAAGGTTGATCGACAGCCAGACCGGGAACTGCCCGCCCTCGGCATGACGAAAGGCCAGCTCGCCGCTCCATCCCCCCGCCTCACGATCCCCGGGCGCCCGGGTCAGCCCGGCCAAGCGACGTGCCAGCCGGTCGCGATGCTCCCGTGGCACCAGCTTGGAGAAACGCATGCCGACCAGCTTGTCCGCCCGGTGGCCAGTCTGTTCCGAAACCGCCGGATTGACCGAGGTGATCCGCCCATCCGGGTCCACGACGATCATGCCTTCCGACGAGTTTTCGAACACCATTGCGGCCAGGCGCAGCCCCTCTTCGGCGCGCCGCCGCCCGGTAATGTTGCGCACCACGAGGATGGTTTCATCCGCCCCTTTGACCGGGCAGGCGCGGGCCTCGAACTCCAGCGGGCGGCCGTCAATTTCCAGCGGGTATTCCCAGGACACGATCTCGCGCGTTTCGGCGTGTCTGGCCATGTTCTCCGTGAACAGCTCCAGCGCGCGGCCGGGCAGCATCTCTTCCATGCGCCGCCCCATGAACGTCTCGGGCAGCAACAGAAGGTCGGATCCGTTCGAGGCGCGGTAATCGAGGATGCGCGTGTCGGCATCCATGCGGAAATAGAGGTCGGGCACCGCGTCCAGCAGCGCCTCCAGCTCGCGGGCGCGCTGCGCCTCGCTTTCCTCGGCGGCGCGCCGGGCTCCCGCCATCGTCTCGAACCGGCTGCTGAGGTGGCGGAACTCCTGCACCCGGGCGGTCATGCGCGCCTCGCCTTCGCCGGACTGGCCCGCTTCCAACTCGCGCACCGCACCGGTCAGCGCTGCCAGCGGGCGCAGCACGTCACGGGTCAGAAGGCCCATGGCCATGCTCCAGACAAGGACCAGCGCCCCGCCGAGCAACAGGAACCTGAGCAGCGCATTGGCGTCGGCGCGCCGGAGCGCCTCTTCGACCGGGATGCCGATCACAACGCGCACCGCATGGCCTGCGCCATCCTCGAACAACACGCTGCGCGACACCACGCGGCGCACCCCGTCACGCCCGCGCACCGGCTCGCCCTTCGCCGCTTCGGCCCGGGTGCCCAGCACGTCCAACGAAGCGAGGCTCTGGCCCAGCGCGCCCAGGCTGGGCGGATGCTGGGCAACGATGGTGCCCTCGCGGTCCAGGATCAGAGCGATCGCGCCTTCGGGCAAGTCCTGTGCCCCCAGCCGCTGCCCCCACCATCCCAGCGAGACCACCGCGACCACCGCACCGGCCACCGGGCCCGACGCCCCCCGGGGTTCGACCGGATAGGCGAAGTTCACGCTGGTCACTCCGGCGGCGCGGTCTGTCTGAAAGGTGCCGACGCTGAACATGCGCCCGTCCACCGCGCGTCGGAAATAGGCGCGGTCGGCAACGTTCACCGAGTGGGTCATCGGCAGCGCATTGCACAGGAGCGCCCCATCCGCGCGCGGCACGCCCAGATTCACATAGGCGATTTCAAACGGCAGCAGTTCTGCCACGAAGGCGCCGCAGGCCGGATCGGACGGATCTTGCACCGGATCTGCCTGGGCAAGTTCCTCAAGAAACTGCCGGGTCGACTGGATGATTTCGCGCTGGGTCGCGGCCAGGTCCTCGGCCACCAGGTGGCTTTCCTTGCGATAGGCCTCGATCGCCATATCGCGTTCCGCCAGAGTTTGCAGAATCACCGCCACCAAACCCGGCAGGGCCACGAGGACCAGCAGGAATTGTAGCCTGAAATTCAGCGTGCGCAGCAAACGAGCTCTCCCCTTAATGGCGAGAGCTTAGCCGATTTATCGCGCTTGGCTACAGCGAACCTGCCAGCAGCGGCAATGCGTTGCAGACAGGTTCCAGTGGGGGCATGTCTTGCACCACCTGGTGCACAAATGCGGGTCCGAACGCGCCTGATTTCTCAGGCATTAGCGATGTGTAACCGGACCGGCATTTCGCGCAGACATGTGCCGTTCGCCTGGAAGATCGCCGCACCGGGTGCCCGGACACCGCCCCGCGGCGTGCACGGTGGGGACAGCTCAGGTCACCACCCGGTTGGACCGCGCCATCATAACCACCGCAACCAGCCCGACGGAACAGACCAGAAGCGCCGCCGGGGAGGCATCGCCGATGCGCTCCAACGAGGCATGCTCATACACCCTGGTCGACAGGGTGTTGTAGTTGAACGGGCGCAGAAGCAGGGTCGCGGGCAGCTCCTTCACGCTGTCCACGAAGACGAGCAGCAGCGCGGTGCCGACCGAGCCCTTGATCAGCGGCACATAGACCTCGCGCAGGGCGCCACCCGCCGAGCGACCGAGCGAGCGCGCCGCCATCGGTAGGCTGGGAGACACCCGCCCCATCGCCGCATCCGCCGCCCCCTGGGCAATGGCGAAGAAGCGCACGCAATAAGCCAGCACCAGGGCAAAAGCAGTGCCGGTCAGCACCAGGCCCGGATCCCAACCGGTCAGCGCCAGGATCGTATCGGCCTGCCAATTGTCGACAATCGCCAGCGGCACCAGGATCCCGACGCCCAGCACCGCCCCCGGCGCGGCATAGCCCAGGGTGGTGAAGGGCAGGATCGCCGTGGCCGCCCGCGAGCGGCCCAGGCGCACTCCGTAGACCAGGAACAGCGCGGCGGTCACCGTCACCACAGCGGCAATCCCGCCCACGGTCACCGTGTGGGCAAGGGCACGCGCGAGGCCTGGCTCAAACCAGCTTTCGGGATTGGCGAAGGCATGGCTCATCATCACACCAATCGGCAAGATGAACCCCACGGTAAAGGGCACTGCGCAGAGCAGAAAAGCCAGGAGCGCGGGCAAGCCGGTCAGGCGCACCGGCTCGATCGGGCGCTGCGCGCGCGACAGGTTGTAGAAGCGCGAGCGGCGGCGGCTGAGTTTTTCCAGCCCCACCAGCAGCAGCACCAGCGCCAGCACCACCAGGGCGATCTGCGCAGCCCCTCCGGCGTTGTGCGCTTCGAGCCAGGTCGAGAAAATGCCGGTGGTCAGGGTCTGCACGGCAAAGAAGTCGACAACACCGAAATCGGCCGCCGTCTCCATCATCGCGATGGCGGCGCCTGCGGCGATGGCCGGGCGTGCCAGCGGCAGGCCCACGCGCCAGAACCGCGCGAAGGGGCCGG
Organism: Aliiroseovarius sp.; assembly: GCF_965228805.1. NCBI lineage: Bacteria > Pseudomonadati > Pseudomonadota > Alphaproteobacteria > Rhodobacterales > Paracoccaceae > Aliiroseovarius > Aliiroseovarius sp. The sequence goes on from NZ_CBDDIE010000003.1 coordinate 4,043,605, forward strand.
CACCCAGGGCGCGGGCGACCTCGAAGGTCGAGCCGGACTGTTCACGAAACGCAGCCCGCGCCAGCAGGAAAACATAAGGGTTCAGCGCGGCGCCCAGCACCACGATGGCGGCGCCCAGCGAGCGGATCTCGGGGAACCAGTAATCGCGCGCGCTCTGCCAGCCGAACATGTCGCGCATCGCGGTCTGCACGGGGCCTGCATATTCCAGGAAATCGACCAGCGCATAGGCCCCGACATAGGCCGGGATCGCCAGCGGAAACAGCAAGAGCCACTGCAGGATCTGCGAGCCCGGAAAGCGGTACATGGTCACCAGCCAGGCCGCACCGGTGCCGATCGAGGCCGACAAGACCCCAACCCCAAGACACAGCATCAGCGTATTGGCCAGGTAACGCGGCAGGGTCGTCGCCATCAGATGCGGCCAGATGTTCTCCGCCGGGTTGAAAGCCATCCAAAGGATCGCCAGGATCGGCCCCAGCACCATCGCCGCGATCATCAACGCGCCCATGGCCCAACGGTCGGGCAGGCGCAGGGTTGCACGGGCGGCTGTCGGTGCCTGAGTGTTTTGCTGGGTCATGATCCCGGCTCTACGCCAAACCGGTTTGCCTGTCCAGAGAAGCACCATATACTGACGAGCAAAGACCACTCACAGGCCAACAGGCCAGATCCGGGGACAGCCCAGAATGCACATCTCCTACCACGTCGGCGCCCATTGCACCGATGACGACCAGTTGGTGAAGTCCCTTCTCAAGAACAAGGGACGGCTGGCCGAGGAAGGGGTGATCGTGCCCGGTCCCGGGCGCTACCGCAACCTGCTGTCCGAGGTTGTCCCGAAACTGGCGGGCGATCCGGCCAGCCGGGAAACGCAGGAAATGCTGCTGGATGCCATGCTGGACGTGGATGATGCCGAGCGGCTGATCCTGTCGCATGACAATTTCCTGGGCGGCCCCCGCAAGGCAATGGAAGGTGGGCAGCTCTACCCGATGGCCGCGCGCAACACGGCCTGGCTGCGCAACCTCTTTCCCGATAACCCGGTCGAGTTCTTCGTGGCCCTGCGCAACCCGGCGAGCCTCGTGCCCGAGCTGTGGCGGCGGCTGTCGGGCCATGTGGACCTCAAGACCTTCCTGGGCAGCTTCGATCCCCATGCGCTCTACTGGTCCGATGTGATCCACGCCATTCGCGACGCAAACCCGGACTGCCCGATCACCGTCTGGTGCAACGAGGATACGCCGCTGATCTGGAAGGAACTGCTGCACGAGGTTGCGGGGCTCGATCAGGGGGTCAAGCTGATGGGTGGACTGGATGTCATGGGACAGATCACCGCCAAGGAGGGCATGAAACGCCTGCGCGCCTACATGAAGACCCACCCGGCCCAGAACGAGATCCAGCGCCGTCGCATCCTGTCGGCCTTCCTGGACAAATACGCGCTGGACGACGTGATCGAGGAAGAGGTCGACCTGCCCGGCTGGACCGACGAGTTGGTTGCCGAGATGAGCGCAGGCTACGACGACGACATGCTGGAGGTGAAACGCATTCCAGGGGTGACGCTGCTGACCGCCTAGGCCTTGCAGGACGGGCCTGTCCCGCCATAGTGCTCCTGAACAGATTTTTAGGTTCGAATTTCAGCAGGAGAGCGTTCCATGCCACAAAATGCCAAACAAGCCGCCCAGATCCAGAAACTGCGTGTGGAAGATATCGAGTGGCGCCAACAGGTCTCGCGCGACACAGACGCAAGTGACTTGGTCATCAAGACCACGCTGGTGCTGAACGGCACACCGCACGACGGCAGCATCGTGACGCGTGCCTTCCTGGAGTTCGTCCCGCGATGCGATGTCTACGCGCCGAAGTTCGAACCGGCGCCGAAGGGCAAGCCCGGCGGTACGATCCGCTTCTCTGCCGACCTCGCCAGCCTGCCCGCCATGAAACCACTGCTGGCCCAAGATGCCCTGTTCGTCACCTATTCCGAAGAGCCAGACGGCGGGCGCAACGTCGTGCTCTCGGGCGCAGAGTACACCTGAGAGGGCATCGCCCCTCCCGATGCGAGGCCCCATGACCGCGGATTTTCAACAGGACTTCGCAAGGACGGGCCGCCTCTGGCTGCGCGGCGCCCTGTCCGGCGCCGAGCTGTCCACCCTGCGCGAGCTGGCGACGCTGGGCGGGCGCCCCGGCGCGCGTGTGGCTGCGGACAGCCCGCTCTTCACCGCCATCGTCCGGGCGCCGTTTTCACGCGAAATCAACCGGATATGGCCCAACATGCGCCCTGTGCGCGTGGTGAATTTCGACAAGACCGCCGGGGCCAACTGGGGCGTTCCCTGGCACCAGGACCGCATCATCGCGGTGAAGGAGCGCCACGATCTGCCAGGCTTTGCCAACTGGTCGCGGAAAGGCGATGCCTGGCATTGCGAGCCACCGCTCGATCTGCTGAACCGCATGCTGTTCACCCGCATCCACCTGGACGCCAGCACAGAAGAAAACGGCGCGATGGAGATCGCGCCCGGCAGCCACACCGAAACCCGCGTGCCCAGCGACATGGCCGAGGCCACAGCCGCGCGCTACCCCAGCGAACTGACCTTGGCCCAGCCCGGCGACGTGCTGGTGCTGAACATGCTGACCCTGCACCGTTCCCGCCCGGCCACGGTGAACACCGGGCGGCAAACCCTACGCGTGGACTACGCCCCCGAACCGCTGCCTGAACCGCTCGACTGGGCCACCTGAAACGCCCCCTCTTTTTCTTGCCAAAAATATCTCGGGGGTGTGACAAGACCGGACAGGTCTTGTCACTTGGGGGCAGAGCCCCCATCCGGCACATGCCGCAAACGCATCCGATCCGGAACCCAAGGCCGCCCTCCGCTGGGCGACGCAGCTCTCGCGGGCGAAGCCCGCTGCCGCCCTCCGCTGGGCGACGCAGCTCTCGCGGGCGAAGCCCGCTGCCGCCCTCCGCAAGCTACGCAGCTCTCGCGGGCAAAGCCCGCTGTCGCCCTCCGCAAGCTACGCAGCTCTCGCGGTGCAGGCACCGCTGCCGCCCTCCGCGCGTTTTGCTTTGCAAAACGCGCTACGCCCAACTTTTGACAAGCCGAAGGCGTAGGCAAAAGGCGGGAGCGCCACCGGTGTCAGACACCCGCCCGAGATACGAAAAACCCCGCTCACCGGGGTGAACGGGGCCGATCTCAGCATGGATGGCGCGGGCTCACATGCCCAGCGCTTCCTTGTACATGTCCAGGATCGCCTCTTCCTCGGCGATGTCATCGCGGTCGCGTTTGCGCAGGGCGACGACCTTGCGCATCACCTTGGTGTCATAGCCGCGCGACTTGGCTTCGGCCATCACCTCTTTCTGCTGCTCGGCGATGTCCTTCTTCTCGGCATCCAGCCGTTCGAACCGCTCGATAAACTGGCGCAGCTCGTCGGCCGTCACACGGTAGCTCGAGGGTTTGTGCTCTTCTTCCATACCGTCCATGGGGTCCTCCGGGTGGGCAATGCCCCTGACTACCCAAGCCCTGCGCGGGCTTCAAGGGGTTGCGCGACGCGCCCCCACGGGGTAGGCGCAGGACCGCGGAAACGGCACAACCCCGGAGGCCCCCATGGACTGGCTCATCATCATCGGTGCGATCATCTCGATCATCGGCCTCGTCGGGCTGGTGGCCTCGGCGGTGCAGGTCATGCGGGCCAAGAAGGCCGGGCTGCAAGACGACGCCCTGAAGGCGCGCATGCAGAAGGCCCTGGTCCTGAACATGGGCGCGCTGGCCCTGTCGACCCTGGGCTTGATGGTCGTGGTGCTGGGCATTTTCCTGGCCTGAGCCGACACCCCCCGGACCACACGAAAAGAGGCGCCCCGTGCGGGACGCCCCCCTTCCTCCCCCTCTGGCCGATCAGGCTGCCAGGGCAAAGGGATCGCCATGGGACAGGATACCCACCATGGCGCGGGCCTGTTCCATCCCCAGAACAGTGAAGAAATTCGAGCGCGTCACTTGTTCGCCCATGCGGGCGGTCGACGGGCAGTGCAGGAGTGCCCCGGTATTGCCGTAAACCACCTCGTCCTCGTCAAAGCCCAGCGTCACGATCTCGACACGTTCCTGCCCTTCTTGCCAGTGGATCCCACGATAGCCGGCCAGCGCGGCGGCGGGCAGCAGCACCAGGGGCGAGCCGAAGGCGTCCTCGGCAATCTCGGCCTCCATCAGAACGTGCTGTCCGGGCAGCAGGGTCATCTCTGCGCAATTGTCCAGCGCCCCGCCGGGCACGATCAACTGACGCGCCGGGGTCAGATCTTCGCGTTTGATATCAATGATCTGGCGCAGACCGCCGTCCAGCGTATAGACTGCGTCGCCGCGCATCAGCCGTTCGACCGGGCGCCAACCATCGGCTGCTTCCAGCCGGGTTCCAGCCACCAACCCGCCGCGCGCGCGGGTTTGCGTGTGCAGAAGAATGTCCAGGTCAACCGGTTGAGCCTGGGCGAAAGCGGTATTGGAATGCATGAACATGGTGTCTCTCCTGATCTGATCCGTCCGGCTTGCTGGCCGGGCCCCGTTGGGCGATGAGACAAGGAAGCACCCGAAATCTGCCATGATTTCGCCCACTTTCGGGCCAGATTGTGGCATCATTTCGACAACGGCCCCAATCCGGGCAGGATTGCGGCATTTTGATGATGGGGCGGAAACAGTCGTTAACCCGCTGTCAACCATGATGGCCCGTCAGCGGCGATTGTTCCGCGATTTTCACCCCGACACGCGCCGGGAATCACCTCTCAGGCCACGTGAGTCGCCGCCCTTTGCCAGTTGTTGGTTTCCATCATGGGCACGCTGGGGCCGAAATCATCTTCGTCCCAGCCCATCACCTCGGCCAGAAGTTCGGCCCGATCCCGATCCAGCACCCGATAGGGCATGGGGCGGTAGCCGTCACACATGAAATCCACGCTGGCCACGCCGGCAATCGCCGCCGGACAGAACACAAGCGCCCCGCCATCGGCATAAATCACCTGGTCCTGCGCGAAATGCAGGGTGACCACGTCGAAGGCCTGCCAGGGGCGCATGCGGTCGATGCCCTTGAAGCCCAGCAGCACCTCGGCCGGGATCAGGGCGAAAGGATCGTCCAGCAGTTCCTCGGCCGCATCGCTTTCGACCATGACGCTCTGTTCCGGCAGCACCGTCATTGGTCGGTCGTTACCCAACACGCCCGCGGGCACCGCGATCGGCAGCAGGTGGTCGGGGCAATCGCCCGCCTCAAGCCAATAGGCCCCACGGGTCACCGCCGTGATCGGCTGCATGCCATTGTCGAAGGTCAGGATATAATCGCCGGTGGTCAGCGCCTCGACCGGGCGCCAGCCCAGGTGGGTGGCCACGATCGACCCGGCGGCAAATCCGTGCATCTGGCTGACCTTTGCAGGGCCCTCCCCGACAGGCGTCTGGTCTTTCCAACGAAAATCCGACATCGTTTCATCCCCATTTAGCGGCACCGGGTGGCAGCCCGGCCCCTCGATGTGAAATCCCGGGTGGCAGCCCGCCGTATCGAAGTCACATCGAAGTTGATTAAAACTTTTCTGATTCTCGGGACCGCAGTTGGACGCAAACGGGGCGAGAATGGGGCGGAGTTGCCCAATGCACGACAATGCCGGGGCAACATGGGGCATTGTCCTCATTCACGCAGGCAATGTTCAATCGAAGCTGTACTCGAAGCGGGAAATGTCGTCGGCACAGACCTCGGCGACAAGGGCGCGGGTCGCGTTATCATAATAGCCGCGATAGTCGCGGTCGCGCTGCGAGGCATTGATGCGCTGAAGCGGGCCGATGCGAAAACCCAGGTGCTCTTCCAGCGCGGCCAGGTCGGCGTCCACCTGCTCCAAACGCAGAAACAGGTTGCAGCGCTCGCGCCCCTCGCGGTCGCGCACATAGCGCCCGTAGGGGGCAAAACGCATGGCGGCGAGGGTTTGCGGGTGGGCGACGAAATCGGCAAAATCGAGGCTTTTGGCCAGCTCCACCGCCGGGTGGTCGAACATCTGACTCTGCAGCCAGTGGTAATAGCTGACCATGCGGTCCCAGGGGTTGCGCACGAGGGTAAAGATGAAGAGCTTGTCGACCTCCTCGGGCGTGATCAGCCCATAAAGGTCAGTGAGCATCGAATGTTTCCACAGCCGCCCGGCGCTGTTCACCCCCTTGACCCGCCCCCGCCTGCGCACGGCCTTGGGCGTGTCACCCAGCAGGATGTCATCCTTCATCGCGCGGTTCTCCAACGCCAGTGACAGCGCCGTGCCCCCGGTCTTGGGGGCATGGAGGAAGAGGTAATTGCGTCCGCGCGACAAGATCATGGTGTCACCCTAGCGGCGGGCGCAAAAATTTTCAGAAAATTTTTCCCAAGACTTTTCTGAAAAGTCTTGGGCCGCTCACATTTCCTTCGCGGTCTTGCGCAGCTCGAACTTCTGGATCTTGCCGGTCGAGGTCTTGGGCAGATCGGTAAAGATCACCAGCTTGGGCGTCTTGAACCCCGCCAGCCGTTCACGCACGAAGGCGATCAGGTCGGCCTCGTCCACCGTTTCCCCGTCCTTGAGTTCGACAAAGGCACAGGGCACCTCGCCCCATTTATCATCGGGCTTGGCCACAACGGCACAGAGCGACACAGCGGGATGGTGCATCAGCACGCCTTCGACCTCGACCGAAGACACGTTCTCGCCACCCGAGATGATGATGTCCTTGGCCCGGTCGGTGATCTGGATGTAGCCGTCGGGGTGCTGCACCGCCACGTCGCCCGAATGGAAGTAGCCGCCCGCAAAGGCTTCTTCGGTCGCGTCCGGGTTCTTCAGATATCCCTTCATGACCGAGTTGCCGCGGATCATGATCTCCCCCGCCGTCTGGCTGTCCATCGGCACCTGGGTCATCTGTTCATCCATCACGGTGACATGTTCCATCATCGGCATCGCCACCCCGGTGCGCGCCTTGATCGCCGCCTTCTCATCCTGGGGCAGGTCATCCCAGAGCTGGCCATTCCAGGTGGTTTCCGTGATATGGCCATAGGTTTCAGTCAGCCCGTAGACCTGGGTGACGTTGAAGCCCAACGGTTCGATGGCGGCGAGCGTGGCGGCAGGCGGGGGCGCCCCGGCGGTGAACACCTCGACCACGTGGTCGAAGTCGCGGCGGTGACCCTCAGGCGCGTTGATGATGGTGTTCAGCACAATGGGCGCACCGCCGAAATGGGTCACGCCGTGGTCGGCGATGGCGTCATATATCGCCTTGGCGGTCACATCGCGGCAGGTGACGATGGTGCCGCCGACCAGCGGCATCATCCAGCTGTGGTTCCAATTGTTGCAGTGAAACAGCGGCACAATGGTCAGGTATCTCGGGTAAAGCCCCATGTTCCAGCTGATCGGCGTACCCATGGTCATCAGGTAAGCGCCCCGGTGGTGATAGACCACGCCCTTGGGCCGCCCTGTGGTGCCAGAGGTATAGTTCAGCGCGAGGCTTTCCCATTCATCTTCGGGCATGATCCAGTCAAATGCCGGGTCGCCGCCCGCCAGGAAGTCCTCGTATTCCGGATATTTGCCACTGGCCGGGTGGCCTGCCTCGGCCGCGCCCACCTCGATCACCATCGGCGCGGGGCCTTCCATGCGTTTGATCGCGGCCTCGACCAGGCCCAGGAACTGCGCATCCGCCAGCACCGCCTTGGCCTCGCCGTGGTCGAGGATATAGGCCACCGTGTCCACATCCAGCCGGATGTTGATCGTGTTGAGCACGGCGCCGCAGGCGGGAATGGCGAAACAGGCTTCGACATGGGCAAGCGTGTTGGGGATGACGGTCGCGACGACCTCGCCCGGTTCCACACCGGCTTTCGACAAGGCCGAGGCCAGTTGGCTCACCCGCGCGTGATATTCGGCGTAGGTAAAGCGACGGTCCCCCTCGACCAGCGCCATGCGCCCGGCAAACACGCTGGCCGCGCGGCGCAGATGGGACAGCGGCGTCAGCGGCACATGGTTCGCCGCGCATTTGCCCAATCCGGTCTCGTCCTTCATCCAGCCCATGGGCTCCCCTCCCGATCGTCCTGTGGCCTTCGGCGCGCCGAGCCTCCTCCTGCCCGCCGCCACCTGGCTGTCCCCATTTTCTTGTCGCCCGTGTCGCTTTTGGAATGTCGCCTTCGCGACGGGGCGTCTACAGACAAGAGCGCATCCCCTGCCCCATGGTCAATGGGCAAAGACGACGGAGCATATATGTCCAACGACAATCCGATGGCGGCCGCAGGCGTGGTCTTTGCCGCGATGTTCCTTCTGGGGCTGATCGACAATGCGGTGGCGGTGATCGCACGCGACACCGGGCTGTGGCAGTTCCACGCGATGCGGGGCGTGCTTGCGACCGCGATCCTCGCCACCATGAGCGCGCTGGGCTATGCGCGGCTCAGGCCAAACCGGCTCTGGGCCGTGGCCCTGCGCGGCGGTTTTACCGGGGTGGCGATGCTGATCTATTTCGGCTGTCTGGGCTTCATGTCGGTCAGCCAGGTCGCCGCAGGACTGTTTACCGCACCGATCTGGGTCATGATCATTGGCGCGCTGTTTCTGGGGCAGCCCGTCGGCCCAACCCGGATTTCCGCGGCCCTTCTGGGTTTCGGCGGGGTGCTGTTGGTGTTGCAGCCGTTCCAGGGCGGGCTGGACCCGGTGGCCCTTGTCCCGATGGCCTCGGGCTTCTTCTATGCAATCGGCGCCCTGGCCACACGGCAATGGTGCGAGGGGGAAAGCACCCTGTCGATGCTCTTGTTCTTCTTCCTCTGGCTCGGGCTCTTTGGGCTGATCGGCACCCTGTGGTTCACCCTGTTCCCGGTCGAGGTGCCAGCCGGGCCCGACGGGTTCCTGCTGCGCGGGCTGGTCTGGCCTGGCACGACCAGCTGGGCTTTGCTGGGCGTGCAGGTGGTCGGGTCCATGGTCGCGGTTGGTATGTTGTTTCGCGGCTATCAGCTGGGCGACGCGGCTCAGGTGGCGATCTTCGAATACTCACTGCTGATCTTCGCCGCCTTCTGGGGCTGGATCCTGTTCGGCCAGACCCTGACACCCCTGGCGGTGCTGGGCATGGGGCTGATCGCGCTGTCCGGCGCAGTGATTTCGCGACGTTCCAAGCCCCCGGTGCTGGAAAATGCGACCGCCGAGCCTCAGGGCGGTGGCCTCGCCCCCTAGAAATCGCCGCCGCGCAACTGTATGATGGCGCGCAGAAAAACGGGTGGCGGGAACGAGCAGAATGACGGCCCTCTCACAGTATGACCGGCTGGAAGCCCCGGGCCTGTGGCGCGGGAGCGAAGGCGAACAGCGGCGCAACGTGATCGTCTCGCTGGGCGAGGCGACGCTGACCATTGCCGACATGGCCGAACATCCGCTGACCCATTGGTCGCTACCCGCCGTGCGCCGGTTGAACCCGGGCACGCGGCCCGCGCTGTTTTCCCCCGGCACGGATGAGGACGAAGAGCTCGAGCTTGACGATGACACGATGATCGAGGCGCTGGAGCGTGTGCACACGGCCATCGTTCGCCAGACCCCGCGCCCGGGGCGGCTGCGTTTCGTGCTGACGGCGGCGGGGGTGCTGGGGTTTGCAGCACTTGGCATCTTCTGGCTGCCCGGCGCGCTGACGGATTACACCGCCCGTGTGGTGCCCGAACCCACCCGGGCCGCGGTGGGGCAGCGCCTGCTGTCACGGATCACCCGGGTGACCGGCATGCCCTGCACAGACCCGTCGGGCCGCGCGGCGCTCGGGCGATTGGCCAGTCGGGTGCTGGGACCGGGTCAGGCCCAGGTCATGGTGCTGCCCGGCGGCCCGGCCGACGCCAGCCATCTGCCCGGCGGCATCCTTCTGCTGAACCGTGCGGTGATCGAGGATTACGAGGAACCGGATGTGGCTGCCGGATACCTGGTGGCGGAGGCGCTGCGCCGCGATCTGGAAGACCCGATGCGTGCGCTGCTTAGCCAGGCGGGATTGGGCGCAACCCTGCGGCTTTTGACCTCGGGCCAATTGCCGGATGCAGCCCTGGATGCCTATGCCCAGACCCTCGTGACCCGCGCCCCTGCCCCGGTGCCGACCGAACAGCTTGTCGCCCGCTTTGCCGAGGCCAGGCTGCGCAGCAGCCCCTATGCCTATGCGCTGGATCAGACCGGCGAAAGCACGCTCGACCTGATCGAGGCCGACCCGGTGCCCGTCGCCGAGGCGCGGCCTCTGATGGATGACGGCAGCTGGATCAGCCTTCAGGCGATCTGCGGCGAGTAAGCGCACACGCCCATGAAAAAGCCCCGGTCGGTCGGGTCCGCCGGGGCTTTCAGTTTGCGTGGCGCGGGGGTTATTTCACCGCGTAAGCATCCGCAAAGCCCAAGCCGCGCACCTTGCCCAGCGCCTGGGTCAGCTCGGCGCTGTCCGCAAAGGGCCCGGCCTGCACCAACCGCAACGCCTTGCCGCCACGGGTCACTTTGACCATGCGCACGGGCAAGCCCAGGCGGGCAATGCGCTGCGCGGTGCGCTGTGCATTGGCGGGATCGGCAAAGCTTGCCGCCTGGATGAATCGCGCGTCCGCCCCGGTCTCGGCCCCGCGACGGGGCGCCGACATGGAGGAATAGGTGGTCGACGCGCCGGGGGCGGCTTCGACCCGCTGCATCGGTACGCTGTCGTCCCAGACAGCAGCCATCTGCGCATCCCCGGCAGCGGTGCGCGGGCCACGGTTCGGGTTCAGCCGATCATCATCCCAGGCAGCGCGGTAGCCTTCCGGCAAGGCCTGCCCGGCAGAGGGGCCAGTTCCGGGCGCAGCAACACCCGTGGCAGGGGCCGCCTGCGCCGTGCGGGGACGGTTGCGCACATATTCATGCGGGCTGCGGGTGGCGATGATACGCAGGGTCTCGCCAGTGGACAGCTGCACATTGCGCACCACCTGCTCACGCGATGAACAGGTATAGCGGATCTTGACCCGACCGGCAGGCACGACCATCTCGTCGCCCGGGTTTGCGCAGGCCACATGCACGGTGCGGATGAGGCTGGCGGCGGGCGCCTCGGCCTCGACTTCGGTGACGCGGCGCGTGGCTGCAGGCGCGGGGGCCGGTTCCGGCGCAGTTTCCGGGGCCGCCGCCGGTGCGGGCGTTGACGCGGGTGCAGGCCGGGGCGTGGCGACCCGGCTTGTCCGGGTCGGGGCAGGCGCGGGCGACGGTTCCGGCGCAGTGGCCGTCGCCGTGGCGCGGCGCGAGAAGGTCGGCGCGAGGCCGCAGACCACCTTGCGATCCCGCGTCACCCGCGGCACCCAATTGGTGCGCCCGCTGACCCCGGCGCGCACATAGGCGCAGCCGCGGCTGTCGACATAGACGTCGCCCCGATAGTTGGACGGTGGCGTTTCCGCCGGTTGCGCGCCTTGCGCCAGCGTCAGCGCCTCGGCACTGGTCGTTGTCAGGATGGCAGCGATTGCGGCGATGGCCGTGGATTTGAAACTCTGCATACTGTGCCCCCACACAAAATATGGTGGGAATGATGCAGGAGTTACCTAGCCGAGTAAAGGGTCAATCCGCCACGCGCGCCCGGTTTGTCCAAGCGCGCGCAACAATGGTTAACAAATGGTCAGAAGGGGTTAACCCTTACTTGGTCCCGAACATGCGGTCCCCGGCATCGCCCAGACCCGGCACGATATAGCCGTTTTCATTCAGCCGCTCGTCCAGCGCGGCGGTGACGATCGGCACGTCCGGATGCGCCTCCTTCATGCGCGCAACCCCTTCGGGCGCGGCCAGCAGGCAGAGGAAACGAATGTTCTTGGCGCCCGCCTGTTTCAGCAGATCAATCGCCGCCGCCGAGCTGTTGCCGGTGGCCAGCATCGGGTCCACGGCGATGACCAACCGGTCCTCCAGCGCCTCGGGCACCTTGAAATAGTACTGCACGGGTTTCAGCGTTTCCTCGTCGCGGTAGAGGCCCACGAAGCCCACCCGCGCCAGCGGGATCAACTCCAGGATCCCATCCAGCAGCCCGTTGCCCGCGCGCAGGATCGACACCAGCGCCAGCTTCTTGCCCGCCAGCACCGGCGCATCCATCTTCTGCAAGGGCGTGTCGATCTCCTGCGTCGTCATCGGCAGCTCGCGCGTCACCTCATAGGCCAGAAGCTGGCTGATCTCGCGCAACAGCTGGCGGAACACGGCGCTTTTCGTGCCCTGCTCGCGCATCAGGCTCAGCTTGTGTTGCACCAGCGGGTGGTCGACGACGGTCAGGTGGTCATACATTAAAATTCTCCACTGTCTTGCGCAGGGCCGCGCGTGTCTCTTCATCGCAGAAAGCGGCCTCGGCGGCCACCAGGTTAACCTCGGTAAACCGCGCCGCATCCCAGCCGAAGACCCGCTCCAGATCTTCGTATTCCTTGGTCATCGTGGTACGGAAGAAGGGCGGGTCGTCGGTCGAGACGGTCACCTTTACCCCCGCTGCGCGCAGCCGTTCGATCGGGTGGGCGGTCAGATCGGGGTAGACGCCAAGGAAGACGTTGGAGCCCGGGCAGACCTCCAGCACCGTGCCTTCACGCACAAGCCGTTCGACCAGGGCAGCATCGTCGATGGATTGCACCCCGTGACCAATTCGTTCGACCTTCAGCGTATCCAGCGAGGCGCGCACCTCGTCCGCGCCGCCCCATTCGCCCGCATGGGTGGTCAGGCGCAAACCGGCCTCGCGCGCCATGTCGAACGCATAGGCGAAGTCCTTGGGGTGTCCGGCTTTCTCGTCGCCGCCCATGCCGAAACCGGTGATGAAATCCCCCGCCGTTTCCTGCGCGCAGAGCGCGGTTTCGCGGGCCAGGTCGCCGCCGAAATGGCGAATGGCGGTGATCACGCCACGCATTTCGATCCCATGGGCCGCGCGCGCCTCATCCGCCGCCTCGCGGATCGCGTGCAGGTATTCGCGCCAGGCGCCCACGTCGCGCCCGCCGCAGAAGTCAGGGGACAGGAAGGCCTCGGTATAGATCACCCCATGGGCGGCGCTTTCCTCCAGAACCGCGGCCGTCAGGCGCTTGAACTCCTCCGGCCCGGTCAGGACCGAGGTCGCCGCCTCGTAAACCTCGAGAAAGTGCCAGAAATCCCGGTAGTCATAGCCACCATCCGGGGTGAAAATGTTGGAAATGTCCAACTTCTTCTCAAACGCCATCTGCCGGATCAGCGCCGGTGGCGCGGCCCCTTCAAGGTGCAGATGCAGCTCAAGCTTGGGAAAATCCTGCCAGTTCATAGAAAACTCCTCCCCGCCCCGCGTTCAGACAGTGCAAGATGCTCGGCCACGCTCGCGGCGATGTCGGAAAAGCCGCAAGGACCGATTTCACCAGCGCCCAGACCGTGGATCAGAACCGGCACCCGTTCGCGGGTGTGATCGGTGCCGACCCAGCTGGGGTCATTGCCGTGATCGGCAGTGAACAGGATCAGGTCGCCGGGCCGCGCCTTGGCAAAGATGCGCGGCAGCTGGCGGTCGAACCATTCCAGTGCGCGCGCATAGCCGGAGATATCGCGGCGGTGGCCGAACTTGGCGTCGAACTCGACGAAATTGGCGAAAACCAGGTCGCCGTCGTTGGCCTCGTCCATCAGGTCGATCAGATGCTCCATCAACGCCTCATCCGCGCCCTTGCGCACCTCGTCGATGCCCTGATGGGCAAAGATGTCGCCGATCTTGCCCACCGCATGGACCTTGCGCCCGGCGGCCTGGGCCCAGTCGCACAGCGTCGGCGCGGGTGGGTTCACCGCAAAATCGCGCCGGTTGGTGGTGCGGATGAAACCGGTGTCTGCATCGCCCACGAAGGGCCGCGCTATGACCCGACCCACGCGCATGTCATGCACCATGGGGGCGACGGCACGGCAAAGATCAAGCAAGCGGTCGAGGCCGAAGGTTTCCTCATGCGCCGCGATCTGCAGCACTGAATCCGCCGAGGTATAGACGATCGGCAGCCCGCTGCGCATGTGTTCGGCGCCAAGCTCCTCCAGGATCACCGTGCCCGAGGCGTGTTTGTCGCCGAGGATGCGGTCAACACCCGCCGCCTTGCAAATGGCCGCCGTCAGATCCGGTGGGAAGGACGGCTGGGCGTCGGGGAAATAGTGCCAGTCCCAGGGCACGGGCACGCCGGCGATCTCCCAATGGCCCGACGGGGTGTCCTTGCCCGGGCTGACCTCTTCGGCCGCGCCCCAGAGCCCCGAGGGCGTGGCGCCCATATTCGGCGCGGCCTCACCCGAGGCCAGTTTCAACGCCGCGCCAAGGCCCAGCGCATCAAGGTTGGGCACGAACAGGGGGCCGGAACGTCCCTCTTCCGCGCGGCCCCCGGCGCAGGCCTGGGCGATGTGCAGCAAAGTGTTCGACCCGGTGTCGGGCACGTCACCGTTGAAGAAGCGATCCGCATCCGGCGCGCCGCCAATGCCGACCGAGTCCATGACAACCAGAAAAGCGCGTGTCATGTGTTGTCCAGATGTTCGTTGGTGAAAGCGCCGGGCAGAAGCTCGGCCATGGTCATGACCAGCTCGGCCCCGCCGGTGGTCAGCATGGTGACCTTCGTGTCTGGTCCGGCGAACTCCTTGAGTTTCTGACGACAGCCGCCACAGGGGGTGACCGGCAGGGGCGCATCGGCGATCACCAGCGCCTCGGTGATCTCGCGCTGCCCCGCCATGACCATGGCGGCAATCGCGCCCGCCTCGGCACAGGTGCCTTCGGGATAGGCCACGTTTTCCACGTTGCACCCGGCATAGACATCACCGCTGGCGGTCCTGACCGCCGCGCCGACCTTGAAATTCGAATAGGGGGCATGGGCGTTCTCGCGCGCCCGTTTCGCCGCGTCCAGCAGGGACATGAGCGACTCCATTTCTGACTGATTGATCAAGGTTGGCGCTACCACCCCGCGGATGCAAGTCCGAAACGTCGCCCGAAAGCGTCATTTGGCAGCAAAGGCGCGACAGCCGGGCTTGATCGGTGTATGTCTTTGGGTGTATGCCGCAGCGTCAGATGGATGGTTTAGCCTTAAACCATCAACCGGAGGAGCCGCCCGTGAAAGACGAGAAAACACCGCAGAAACCCGCTCTCTACTATCACGAGCACCCGAAACCGGGGAAACTGGAGATCCGCGCGACCAAGCCGATGGCCAATGGCCGCGACCTGTCGCTGGCCTATTCCCCCGGCGTGGCGGATGCCTGCATGGAGATCAAGGCCAACCCGACGGACGCCAGCCGCTACACGGCGCGTGGCAACCTGGTGGCGGTGGTGTCCAACGGCTCGGCTGTGCTGGGCCTGGGCAATATCGGCGCGCTGGCCTCCAAGCCGGTGATGGAAGGCAAGGCCGTCCTGTTCAAGAAATTCGCCAATATCGACTGTTTTGACATCGAATTGGACCAGAGCGACCCGGAAAAGCTGGCCGATATCATCTGCGCGATGGAGCCGAGCTTTGGCGCGGTGAACCTGGAAGACATCAAGGCGCCGGATTGTTTTATCGTTGAACAAATCTGCCGCGAGCGCATGAACATCCCGGTTTTCCACGACGATCAGCACGGCACGGCGATTGTCGTGGGCGCGGCGGCGACCAATGCGCTGCAGGTCGTGGGCAAGGATTTCGGCGATATCAAGGTGGTGTCGACCGGCGGCGGGGCGGCGGGCATCGCCTGTCTGAACATGCTGTTGAAACTGGGCGTGAAGCGGGAAAACGTCTGGCTGTGTGACATCGAGGGCCTGGTTTATGAAGGTCGCGAGAAGGACATGACGCCGCAGAAGGCCGCCTATGCGCAGGGTAGCGCGCCGACCACTTTGGACGAGGTGATCGCGGGCGCCGACCTGTTCCTGGGCCTGTCGGGCCCCGGCGTATTGAAACCCGAGATGGTGGCGAAGATGGCCGACAAGCCGGTCGTCTTTGCGCTGGCAAACCCGACGCCGGAGATCATGCCGGAGGAGGTGCGCAAGGTCGCCCCCGACGCGATCATCGCCACGGGGCGCAGCGATTTTCCCAACCAGGTCAACAACGTGCTGTGTTTCCCTTTCATCTTCCGGGGCGCGCTGGACGTGGGCGCGACCGAGATCAATGATGCGATGCAACTGGGCTGTATCGAAGGCATCGCGGCCTTGGCCCGTGCCACGACCTCAGCTGAGGCCGCCGCCGCCTACAAGGGCGAACAGCTGAGCTTCGGCGCCGATTACCTGATCCCGAAACCCTTCGATCCACGCCTCATGGGCGTGGTTGCCAGCGCCGTCGCCAAGGCGGCGATGGAGAGCGGCGTCGCCACCCGCCCCCTGCCCTCGCTGGAGGAATACAAGGCCAAGCTGGACAGTTCGGTGTTCAAATCCGCGCTGATCATGCGTCCGGTCTTCGAGGCCGCCCGGGGCGCCGAGCGCCGCGTGGTCTTTGCCGAGGGCGAGGATGAACGCGTGCTGCGCGCCGCCAATGCGATGCTGGAGGAAACCACCGACAAGCCGATCCTGGTCGGGCGCCCGGACGTGATTGCCAAACGCTGCGAACGCGCCGGCCTGCCGCTGAGACCCGGTGTGGATTTTGACATTGTCAACCCGGAGCGCGACGACCGCTATCGCGACTATTGGCAAACCTATCACAAGATCATGGCCCGGCGCGGTGTGACGCCCGACCTGGCCAAGGCGATCATGCGCACCAACACCACCGCGATCGGCGCCATCATGGTGCATCGCGACGAGGCCGACAGCCTGATCTGCGGCACGTTTGGTCAGTATCAATGGCACCTGAACTATGTGAACCAAATCCTGGGCACCCAAGAGCTGCACCCGACCGCCGCGCTGTCGTTGATGATCCTGGAAGACGGGCCGCTGTTCATCGCCGACACCCATGTGCATCCGGAGCCCAGCGCCGCTCAGATGGCCGAAACCGCCGAAGCCGCCGCGCGCCATGTGCGTCGCTTCGGGGTGGAGCCAAAAATCGCGCTCTGCTCCTATTCGCAATTCGGCAACCATGGCTGTGACACCGGTGTGCGCGCCCGCGGCGCGCTGGAGATCCTGGACGCAGAGCCGCGCGATTTCGCCTATGAGGGCGAAATGCATGTGGATGCCGCGCTGGATGTGGCCACCCGCAACCACATCTTCCCGGATGCCCGGTTCGACGGGCCCGCGAATGTGCTGGTCTTCCCCAATGCGGATGCCGCCAGTGCCGTGCGCAACATCCTCAAGACCAAGGGGCTGGGGCTGGAGGTCGGGCCGATCCTGATGGGCATGGGCAACCGGGCGCATATCGTGACCCCCTCGATCACCGCGCGGGGCCTGCTGAACATGTCCGCCGTGGCGGGCACGCCGGTGGCGCATTACGGCTAACCCCACTGGTGGGTGCGAGGCAAAGGGCCTAGCCTGCGCGCATGCGCATTCTGGGCCACGTCCTTGTTGTTCTTCTTTTGACCATCACGACACAGCTGGGCGGGTTGGCCTGGCTGGTGTCCTTGGCGTTCAGGCGCCGCTGGATAGCGCTCGGCGCGGCCTATCTGGCGCTCTGGCTAGCGACCATTCCGCTGGCCGGCCTGGGCGGGCGCGTGCCCCTGCCCTGCTGGGGCGGCAAGTTGCACAGCCATCCCGTTGCCTGCGTTCTGAACCGACACTATGTGGTGCCCGAACTGCGCGAGGTGGCGCGGGATCTGGCCCGCGACATGGCCAAGGCGTATCCGGGCAGCGTGACCGTGACACTCGACGGCGGCTTTCCCTTCGCAGGCATGCCCCTGCTGCCACACCTGAGCCATGCGGACGGGCGCAAGCTGGATCTGGCCTTTTATTGGCAGGACGCTTCGGGGCGCTACCGCGCCGGGCGGTCGAAATCTCCGCTGGGCTACTTCGGCTTTGCCCTGGGGCCAGAGGCCTGCGGGCCGCAGGCGGGGCCGTTGCGCTGGGACATGGCGCTTCTGGCCCCCTTGCTGCCGGACTGGCAGCCGAACCCGGGGCGCATGCAGAGCGCGCTTGCTTGGCTCGCGCGAGATCCCCGCGTGGGCAAGGTGCTGGTCGAACCACATATTCGCGACCGCTTCGCGGCGGGGCAGGACAAGCTGCGGTTCCAGGGCTGCAATGCCGCGCGTCACGACGACCATATTCACCTGCAGCTCTGAACACCCCCCACACGCCTGGCCGGCACCGTCGGGGTGGGTGGGTGGGCGACGGTGTCGGGCAGGCGTCCACTGCCGAATCCCCCGCAACATCTTTGCAATAATGATTTGCAGATTTGCAAACTGAGAAGATTTCAAACTCTACCCGCATATGAACAAAGGCTTTGCAAAAATTTGCAGACGCTATCAGCGGAACCTTGCAAAATTGTTGCGCCGTTTTGACGCCGGGGCGGTCAGACCTCTTGCCCCGACCTGCTCGGCCCCGCTACACCCGTTTCAAGCGATCTGAGGAGGAAGCACCGCATGGCATACAAAGACGTCTACGCAGCCTGGCAGGCCAACCCCGAAGCCTTCTGGATGGAGGCCGCCAAGGCCATCGATTGGGATTCGGCCCCTTCTAAGGCGCTCTTCGACGAGAACGCGCCGCTTTACGAATGGTTTGCCGATGGCATGGTCAACACCTGCTGGAACGCCGTGGACCGCCACGTGGAAGGCGGCCGTGCCGACCAGGTCGCGATCATCTATGACAGCCCGATCACCGGCCGTCAGGAAAAGATCACCTATGCCCGGCTGAAGGACCGCGTGGCCTCGGTCGCCGGTGCGCTTGTTGCCAAGGGCGTGACCAAGGGCGACCGCGTCATCATCTACATGCCGATGGTGGCCGAGGCGCTGATCGCCATGCTGGCTGTCACCCGCATCGGCGCGGTGCATTCGGTTGTCTTCGGCGGTTTTGCCTCGAACGAGCTTGCCGTGCGCATCGACGATGCCCAGCCCAAGGCGATCATCGCCGCCTCCTGCGGGATCGAGCCGGGCCGGATCGTGCCCTACAAACCGCTTCTGGACGGCGCCATCGAGCTGTCGGACCACAAGCCGGACTTCACCCTGATCCTGCAGCGCGAAGAACACCCCGCCGAGCTGATCGACGGTCGCGATTTCGATTGGAACGAGGCCCAGGAGGGCGTCGCCCCCGCCGATTGTGTCCCGGTCGAAGGCAACCACCCCGCCTATATCCTTTATACCTCCGGCACCACCGGCCAGCCCAAGGGCGTCATCCGCCACACCGGCGGCCACCTGGTGGCGCTGAACTGGACCATGAAGAACCTCTATAACGTCGACCCGGGCGACGTGTTCTGGGCGGCGTCCGACGTGGGTTGGGTCGTGGGCCATTCGTACATCTGCTACGGGCCGCTCATTCACGGCAACACCACCATTGTGTTCGAAGGCAAACCCATTGGCACGCCGGATGCGGGCACCTTCTGGCGGGTGATCAACGAGCACAAAGTCAAGAGCTTCTTCACAGCCCCCACCGCGTTCCGCGCGGTGAAACGCGAAGACCCCAAGGGCGAGTTCGTGAAGAAATACGACCTGTCCTGCCTGAAACAGGTCTACCTGGCCGGTGAACGCGCCGATCCCGACACCATCGTCTGGGCGCAGGAGCAGCTGCAGGTGCCGGTGATCGACCACTGGTGGCAGACTGAAACCGGCTTCGCCATCGCCGCCAACCCGCTGGGGATTGAGGAACTGCCGGTCAAGCTGGGCTCGCCCTCGGTGCCGATGCCGGGGTTCCAGGTCGATATCCTGGACGAAGGCGGCCACCCGATGCCCGCCGGTGAGCTGGGCGCGATTGCCATCAAGCTGCCGCTGCCCCCGGGCACCCTGCCGACCCTGTGGAACGCCGAAGAACGCTTCAAGAAGAGCTACCTCAACACCTTCCCGGGCTATTACGAGACGGGTGACGCGGGCTACAAGGACGAGGACGGCTATGTCTACATCATGGCGCGCACTGATGACGTGATCAACGTCGCGGGCCACCGCCTGTCGACCGGCGCGATGGAGGAGGTTCTGGCCTCCCACCCCGATGTGGCCGAATGCGCGGTGATCGGCGTGACCGATCAGCTGAAGGGGCAACTGCCGCTGGGTCTGGTCTGCCTGAACGCGGGCACCGACCGCGCCGATGGCGAAGTGACGGCCGAATGCGTCAAGCTGGTGCGTGAAAAGATCGGCCCGGTGGCGGCCTTCAAGCTGTGTGCCGTGGTCGATCGCCTGCCCAAGACGCGGTCGGGCAAGATCCTGCGCGCGACCATGGTCTCGATCGCCGATGGCAAGGAATACAAGATGCCCGCCACCATCGACGACCCCGCGATCCTGAACGAGATTCGCGACGCTTTGAGCGACATGGGCTATTCGAAAGCATAAGAACCACCGTCACAATCGGTGAAAATCCACCCTCGGGCCTGCCCCGGGGGTGGATTTTTTCATATAATCGGTCTGAAATTAAAGAATGCTCAACCCGGGCGGGTAATCATGCAGGCTGTGGGTTGTGTGTAAAGAAGGTCATACAGGTGAACAGTGAACCGAGCCAAATTCCCGACCATGTGCCGCACGGCAGCAGTGTCGACGGCGCGGTCAAGGTATTGGCCGTCGGTACACGCGACCAGGCCTGGCTGTTTCCCGATGACCCCTTCCTGAACCACGGCTGTCGCATTCTGCGCGCCGCCTCGCTGGATGATGCGCGCGCGATCTTCGATACGCAGCTGCCGCAGCTGGTGTTCCTGCCCCTACGGCTTGATGGCGCCTCGACCCTGTCCGACGTGAAGGACTGGCTGGTGCGGGTGCCCGAGACCACGATCGTGGTGGTCGCCAACAATGACGAAATCAACGACGCCGCCGAAGCAATGCGCAACGGTGCTTTCGATTGCCTGTTCACCCCGTTCAGCCGCATCCGCTTGAGCAAGACGGTGGAGAGCGCGATGCGGCGCTGCCGCCCGGCCTCTGGCACACGCGGCAGAAGCGTACAGGTCACGCCACCCGACCCCGCAATACCTGCCGCCCCGGCAGAGCCGTCAGCGGCACCGCCCCAACCGACCGCCGCGCCGCAGCCCGCCCGGGATGCGGAACTGGATGCGGTCAGCCTGATCGGCACATCCCCCAGCATGGAGGCAGTGCTGCGCAAGGTCGAAGCGGTGGCGCGGTCGGATGCCACCGTGTTCATCCAGGGCGAACATGGCACCGGCAAGGAGATGCTGGCGCGCAGCATTCATGGACGATCCGCAAGGTCGCAGGCGCAATTCGTGGCGGTCGATTGTGCCGCCCTGCGCCCGGAGACGCTGGACCGTGACCTGTTTGGCGAGGGCGAAGCAGGCGCGGGCACACTGACGCAGCTGGCCCAGGGCGGCACGCTCTATCTGGATGAGGTCTGCAACCTCTCCCCCCAGGTGCAAGCGCAGTTCCTGCGCGTGTTGCAGCGGTGCGAGGCCCCGGGCGGGCCGGACGAGCGGCGCGCCGGGATCCGGGTGATCTGTTCCACCGCGCGCGACCCCTATGCGGAGATGGAGGCGGGCACGCTGCGCGTCGACCTGTTCTATCGCCTGCATGTGGCCACCCTGACCCTGCCGCCCCTGCGCGCGCGCGGGCAGGATGTGTTGGCCATCGCCCAGGCCCGGCTGAAACAGCTGGCACGCCGCGAGGGGCGCGGCTTTGCAGGTTTTACCCCGGATGCTCAGGGTATTCTGTTGCGCCACAAATGGCCCGGCAACGTGCGCCAGCTGTTGAACGTGATCTGGAACGTGGTGCTGAACCATGACGCGCCGATGGTCGAAGCCTGGATGCTCCCGGAGGAACTGACCGCCGACACCCGCGGCTTCGCCGCCCAGGCCGGACAGGCGGGCACCCATGTGCCGATCCACGGCCGCACCTTGGCCGAGATCGAACGCGACGTGATCGAGGCGGTGATCCACACCCATGGCGGCTCGATCCCCCGCGCCGCCCGGGCACTGGACGTTTCGCCGTCGACGATCTATCGCAAACGCGAGGCCTGGCAGCGGGACGAGACCGGCGACAGCTGACCGGTCAGGCTCCACGGGCCAAAGTTCTTAGGAAGAACTTTGCAAGACTTTTTACAAGAATCTTGGCACCCCGCCCCAGGTTCGCTCGCCTTGGCGCGCTCAGACAAATTGTTCGCGGATCAGCCGTTCTTCCAACCCATGCCCCGGGTCAAACAGGATACGGTGGCGGATTGCCTCCTCCGACCGGATCTCGACCGAGACCACATCGCGCACCGACCGGCTGTCCGCATCCGCCATGACCGGGCGCTTCTCCACCTGAAGCACATCAAACCGCACCACCGCGTTCTTGGGCAAAAGCGCACCGCGCCAGCGTCGCGGGCGGAAGGCGGACATCGCGGTCAGGGCCAGCACATCGGACCCGATCGGCAGGATCGGCCCGTGCGCCGAGTAGTTATAGGCGGTGGACCCGGCCGGGGTACACAGAAGCGCGCCATCGCACACGAGTTCCTCCAGCCGCACCTTGCCATCAACCGAGATGCGCAGTTTCGCGGCCTGCGGACCCGCGCGCAGCAGGGAGACCTCGTTGATCGCGAGCGCCTCATGCACCGACCCGTCGCGGCATTCGGCGCGCATCGACAGCGGGTTGATCACCTCCTCCTCGGCGGCAAACAGCCGGTCGATCAGCCCCTCGGGGCTGTATTCGTTCATCAGGAAACCGACCGTGCCGCAGTTCATGCCATAGACCGGGGCGCGTAGGGATTGCGTCTCGTGCAGGGTCTGCAGCATGAAGCCGTCGCCACCCAGGGCCACGATGATATCGGCCTTGTCCGGGGCCACATCGCCATAGAGCGCGACCAGTTCGGCGCGCGCCTTGCGCGAGACATCCGTGTTCGAAGCCACGAAGGCGATATTGCGACTCATCGGCTGTTTCCTGTCCTGCCCCCTGTTTCCGAAACAACCACATGTTTCCCTGAGACGCCAGAGATGGCGCGTCTTTCCGGCAGTTGGTCGCATTCCGCCCTTTGCGCCCAGAATTGTTTCCGATAGGAAATCAGGCAATCCAGTCGCCTTACCCAAGGATAAATGCACATGACCACCACCCGCGACCCCGGTTTCTTCACCGAATCCCTGTCGACCCGTGACCCCGAACTGTTCGGCGCCATCACCGACGAGCTTGGCCGTCAGCGCGACGAGATCGAGCTGATCGCCTCGGAAAACATCGTCTCCGCCGCCGTGATGGAGGCGCAGGGCTCGGTGCTGACCAACAAGTACGCCGAGGGCTACCCGGGCCGTCGCTACTATGGCGGTTGCCAGCACGTGGACGTGGCCGAGAACCTGGCCATCGACCGCGCCAAGCAGCTGTTTGGCTGTGAGTTCGCCAACGTGCAGCCGAACTCCGGCAGCCAGGCCAACCAGGGTGTGTTCCAGGCGCTGATCCAACCCGGCGACACCATCCTGGGCATGGACCTGTCGGCCGGTGGCCACCTGACCCACGGCGCCCGTCCGAACCAGTCGGGCAAGTGGTTCAACGCGGTGCATTACGGCGTGCGCCAGCAGGACAGCCTGATCGACTATGACCAGATCCAGGCCCTCGCGACCGAGCACCAGCCCAAGCTGATCATCGCCGGTGGTTCGGCCATCCCGCGTCAGATCGACTTTGCCAAGTTCCGCGAGATCGCGGACAGCGTCGGTGCCTACTTCATGGTCGACATGGCCCATATTGCCGGCTTGATCGCGGCGGGTGAACACCCCTCGCCCTTCCCGCACGCCCACGTGGCCACCACCACCACCCACAAGACTCTGCGCGGTCCGCGCGGCGGCATGATCGTGACCAACGACGAAGCCATTGCGAAGAAGGTCAACTCGGCCATCTTCCCGGGCATCCAGGGTGGTCCGCTGATGCATGTGATCGCCGGCAAGGCCGCCGCCTTCGGCGAAGCGCTGCGTCCGGAGTTCAAGGACTACCAGAAGCAGGTGCGCGCCAATGCCGTCGCCCTGGCCGATCAGCTGATCAAGGGCGGTCTGGACATCGTTACCGGTGGCACCGACACCCATGTGATGCTGGTTGACCTGCGTCCCAAGGGCGTGACCGGCAACATCGTCGACAAGGCCCTGGGCCGCGCCCATATCACCACCAACAAGAACGGCATCCCCTTCGACCCGGAAAAGCCGACCGTGACCTCGGGCATCCGCCTGGGCACCCCGGCGGGCACCACCCGCGGCTTCGGCGAGGCCGAGTTCCGCGAGATTGCCGACCTGATCGTCGAAGTGGTCGACGGTCTGGCCGCCAACGGTGAAGAGGGCAACGCCGAGGTCGAGGCCGCCGTGCGCGGCAAAGTGGCCGCGCTCTGCGCCCGCTTCCCGATGTACCCGAACCTGTAATGGGACCCGCGCCCGCCCCCCGCGTGTTGATCGTCGGGGGGACGGGTGTCTTCGGGTCGCGTCTGGCCCGCATGCTGATCGAGGACGGCTGGCACGTGACCGTGACCAGCCGTTCTCTTTTCAAGGCGCAGGAGTTCTGTGCCGAGCACGGCGGGCACCCGCTGGCGCTGGAGCGCAACGGCAACCTGACCGAGGCGCTGGCAAATCACGACATGGTGGTCGATGCAGCGGGGCCGTTTCAGGACTATGGCGTCGCGCCCTATCGCCTGGCAGAGGCGGCGATTGAGCGGGGCATTCCCTGTCTTGATCTGTCCGATGATGCGACTTTCACCAGAGGGATCAGCACCTTGGATGAACGGGCCAAAGCGCGCGGCGTGGCGGTTCTGTCTGGCGTGTCGTCCGTGCCCGCCCTGTCCTCGGCGGTGGTCACGGCACTGGCGGCGGACCTGCCCTGCCTCGAACATATCGAAGCCGCCATCCTGCCCGGCAACCGCGCGCCGCGCGGGCTGTCGGTCATGCAAGCCATCCTGGGCCAGGTCGGCGCGCCCCTGACCCTGTGGCGCGACGGCCGCTGGCAGGAGGCGCCCGGGTGGTCGGGTCCGCGCAGCTATCAGCTTGCCCCGGACCTGACCCGCCGCGCGGCCTTGATCGGCGCACCGGACTTGCTTCTGTTCCCCGACCACTACGGTGCCAGAACGGTTGAATTCCGCGCCGGGCTGGAGCTGGACCTCATGCAACATTCCCTTGCGGTATTGAGTTGGCTGCGCACGCGCGGTTTGGGCCCGAACCCGGCGCGTTTTACTCACCTTTTTCACCGCGTGGCAGGGTGGATGGAGCCTCTGGGCACGGATCGCGGCGGCATGGTCGTGAAGGTCGAAGGGGGCGGTGTAAGCCGCAGCTGGACCTTGCTGGCCGAGGCGGGCGACGGGCCGTTCATTCCTGCCATTCCGGCGCTCATCACTTTGGACAAGCTCGCCCGCGGCGAGGTGGAACCCGGAGCACGGCCCGCGCTGGACCTGTTTACGCTGGACGAAGCCCAGGCGGCCTTGAGCCGCCTGAACGTATCCTTCCAAACGGAATAAGCCCCGCCCGAAGGCGAGGCCCGGTCTTCATCAAGGTTTCGGCTCGGCGATGAATTCTTCCAGCAGTTTTTCGTTCTTCGCGTCCTCGATCTGGCGAATGCGATCCTCGCTCATGCGACTATCGAAACGGTATTTTACCAGATTGATCAGCGAGAGCGTCAACAGCACGATCCCCATGCCCCAGTAGCCCTTGGTCGCCAGCGGCACGTCCGGGGATTTCATCAGCGAAAGCGCCAGCAGCACATAGGCCGCGACCACGCCCGCGCCGTTGATTGCCATGATCAGCCAGTTGTCATTCTTGGTCGGTTGCATCGGTCTTCTCCCTTGATCTCAGTTACTTGTCTGCCTTCAGGCGTTCCAGAACGCCTGCGCGGGTGGATTTGGTGGCACTGCCGAAGCCTGCTTCGCCCAGGCGGTCGGCAACGTCGCGGTTGTCGAGGCTTGCGTCGATCTCGGCCAGGATTTCCGCCTGTTCGAACGGGTCATCCTCGGACAGGACGGAGCGCACCAGCTCTTCGGCCTCCTGCATGGCGCCCTGCCCCTTGAGGGTCGAGCTGAGCCCAGAATGCGCCCCACCATCCAGCCGCGCGGCCTTGGCGGCGATGGCGCCCTGGCGCAGATCGACCAGGCGGCGATTGGCGGTCTCGATCGAGCCTTGCAGGCGCAGGGTGCGTGTCTCCAGCCGTTCAACGGTGCGCTGGCGGATCAAACGTTCGTTCTCCAGCTGGGCGATGGCCTCGGCGGCCTCGCCCGCCAGGTTGTCCCGCCCCGCCGCCAGCGCCTCGCGGGCGCGGGTTTCGAGGTCGGCAATGCGGCTGTCCAGTTCGGCCACTTGACGCGCCTCGGAGCGTTCGCGCTGTTTCAGGCTGGCCAGCGTCATCTTCGCGGACTGCAGCCCCCGGGTCGCCTCACGGATTTTCTGTTCGATCAGCTCGATCGAATAGTGCTCGCGCACGCGTTCTTCGGCCCGCGCATTGGCGCCGTCAAACAGGGTGATCAGGGTTCGGAACATGGCATCCTCCTCATTCGTGAACATCGTTCATGACTGAGATGTAGGAAGCCGCTCAGCTCATTCAAGAGATTCCTTGAACGTCGTTCATATTTTTTCCAACAACCCACGGATCATGCGCCCGACCTCTTCGGGTGGAATGTTGGAGAACCGGCTTTCCAGACCCAGCAGCACAATCCCGTGCACCGAAGAGAACAGCGTGCGAGTCATCATCTCGATCTCCTCCGCGTCACGATCCGGCCAAAGGCCCGAAAGCGCCCGATGGATATGGGCAAAGAGCCCGCGCAGACGCGTCAGGTACCAGTCCGACAGGGCGGGATCGTCGGGCAGTTCCAGGTCGAACAGCGCGCGCCAGCGGTTGGTATGTGCCGCGGCGTAGTCCAGATAGGCCAGCGCCATGGCCACCAGCGCCTCGCGTGGTGGGGCCTCCGGCTCTTGGCTCGCGGAAATCGCCGCGTCAAGCTCGGTAAAGGTGCGCGCGTTCACCTCCATGAACAAGGCCTGAAGGTCCGGGTAGACATTATAGATCGCCCCCAGCGAACAGCCCGCGTCCTTGGCCAGATCCCGCGCCTTGACCGACGCGAGCCCGCCCGCCACCACGCGCCTCTCGGCGGCCTCAATCAGGGCCCGCCCCAGGGCCGCACGCCGGGCTTTGGTCTTTTCGCTCATCGGGCCCTCCTGCCATTGAACCACGTTCAACAGTACCCGACGCGGGCCGGAAGAAAACCCTTTTCACCGCCCGACCTCGCTGGCATGCAAAGGACATGAGAAAAGACCTTGTGCCCCTGTCGAAATTCCTGTCGCTGCTTCTGCGTCACAAGCCCGAGGAGATCGGGCTGGAACTGGATGCCGAGGGCTGGGCGCGGATCAATGACATTCTGGACAAGTCCCGCGACCCGATCACGCGGGAGCAGATTGACGAGATCGTCGCGACCAATCCGAAACAGCGCATTGCAGTGTCTGACGACGGCACACGCATTCGCGCCCGCCAGGGGCATTCGCGGCAGGTTGACCTGGGGCTTGCACCCATCGCCCCGCCCGAGCGGCTGTATCACGGAACGGCGCGGAAGAACATCGGCTCGATCCAGACGCAGGGGCTGGTCCGGGGCAGCCGCCAACATGTGCACCTGTCCGGGGACACGGACACCGCCCGCACTGTCGGCGGTCGCCATGGCAAGCCGGTGGTGCTGACGGTGGATGCGGCACGCATGGCGGCCGAGGGGCACGTCTTCTATCGCTCGGAAAACGGTGTCTGGCTGAGTGACCACGTGCCCGCAGAATTCCTAACCTTGTCCGAAGGCGCGGGTTAAATCAGCCCGCGCCAGCGCATCATGGCAATTACCAGCCCCGCCACCACCAGCAGGCTGAAGGCAAGCCCGGCAAGCCAGTTCAGCATGGCGCTCTTGCGTCTTTCCCAGGGATCGACGGTACGCAGGTAGCGGTTTAGATGGGTCAGCGCGCGGGTCAACTGCGCCTCGTCAACCTGGCGCGAGAGCTTCGGGTGGGCCTGCAGCGCCAGCGCCTCGACGATCAGCGCCCCGTCACGACGAATGCGGCGCGGCAGACGGCGCCCGGCGCGTTTGAGCTTGGCGGCGAACCCGTCGCCACGCAGGCCCAGCCGGTCCTCCATCAATTGGGCGAGCGCCTCGGCCTTCGCGTCCAAATCCATCGCATTTCCTCACTGTCCGGCCGGACCCTAGCTGACGGGGCTTTCCGCCTCAACCGCCCTGCGCTATGTCGGGGCCATGTTGGAGATGCAGACTTTCGGCGACGACGCCACCCGCCCGCCCATCCTGATCGTGCACGGCCTGTACGGGTCGGGCCGCAATTGGGGCGTGATTGCCCGACGCCTGGCGGACGAGCGCCGCGTGGTCACGGTGGACATGCGCAACCATGGCGCCAGCCGGTGGGAGGAGAGCCACGATTACCACGCCCTGGCCGCGGACTTGGGCGACGTGGTGGAAGCCATCGGCGGCGAGGCCGATCTGATCGGCCATTCCATGGGCGGCAAGGCAGCAATGGTGCTGGCTCTGAACAGCCCTGCCCGGGTGCGCCGGGTGCTGGTCGCCGATATTGCGCCGGTCGCCTACAGCCACACCCAGGTGCACCTGATACACGCAATGCGCGCGCTGGACCTGTCGGTTGTGACCTCGCGCGGCGCGGCCAATGCGGCGCTGGAGGCAACGATCCCAGAACCGGACGTGCGCGCCTTCCTGCTGCAATCGCTGGACGTGAAGGGCCAGCGCTGGATGCTGAACCTCGATGCACTGGAACGCGACATGGAAAAGATCACCGGTTTCCCGGCGGTCAGCGGGCGATATGACGGCCCGGCGCTGTTTTTGGCGGGCGGCGACAGTGATTATGTCCTGCCGGAACACCGCCCGCTGATCAAACGGCTATTCCCGCATGCAAAACAGGCCAAGATCCCCGGCACCGGCCATTGGTTGCACGCCGAAAAACCGCGCGAGTTCGAAGCCGCCGCGCGCATGTTCCTGAACAGTTGAAACAAGAAAGCCCCGCGGTGGCGGGGCTTTTTCTACGATCTGGCGGCGCTCAGTGGGTCCAGGGGCCGCGGCGATTGGTAGCGAAGTTCTCGCCGTACCCACCCTTGCGGATGTTGTGGGCGCGCTTCTGCGGCTCGGACACCGTGGCTTCGATCCCCTTGGCTTCGGCATAGGCCAACGCGGCTTCTTTCGAGTCGAACTTCAGCCGCACCTGGCTTTGCGTATCGCCCGAGCCGGTCCAGCCCATCAGCGGATCGATCTCACGCGCTTCGTCATTGGCATATTCCAACAGCCAGACCCGCGTCTTGCCCATGCCCGAGGACATGGCGTTACGGGCGGGTTGATAGATACGGGCGCGCATGGGTCGACTCCTTTAGAAAGCTGACCTGTTATCCGAAACCCTGCCCCGCTGCGCAAGCCCCCAAGGGGCCTGACACCCCATAAAAAACAAGCCCCGGGGCAGGCCCGGGGCGAGGTACCGATTACTTGGTCTTCTGCAAGACAACTCGTCACGAAAAGTGGGCTGTCGGCACCTGACGAGGGAGCGAGGGGTGGGGTGGGTGTTTCGTCAGGGCCGACAGCCTGTCTTGCTGCTTGCCCTTAGACGCTAGCGTGCCGAAGAATCTGGCGCAACAGAAAAATACACTTTTGGTTGTGTTTTAATAGAAAAAAGTCGCCGTAAAGTGGTAAGGTTTTGTTAAGGTTTTCAGTGAGATGGCACAAGATCGTGGTGGGGTGCGTTCTCGCAGCCCACGCAGCAGTTGCACGGTTTGTTTACCATGCAACCGTGCCCTGACACACCTCCCCAGAAATGGGGAGAGGCCAGATGCCGCTCATTCGGGCAGCCAGCGCAGGCGGGGGCCGACCTCGGCAAACCCTTCGCGTTCGTAAAAGGCAAGAGTGCGCGCCCAAGCGGGTTGCGCAGGGGCGCCGACCTCCAGCCGGGTCCAGTCCTCGCGCCGAGCCACTTCACGAGCATGTTTCAACAAGTCCGCTGCCACCCCGCGCGAGCGAAACGCAGGTTCGACATAGAGCTCGGAGATCTCGCCAAATCCCCCGCCCGCATAGATCGCGGCGCAGCGGTTCAGCATCATCACCCCGACCGCGCGCCGGTCCGCCTCGGCCAACAGCCCGATCACCTGCTGCCCGGCCAGGAGCTGGCGCGAGACCGGGCCCAGAGGGGCCACCTCTTCACCTGAAAGCTCCGTCAACAACGCCTCCACCAGCCGGGCAATGGCCGGGGCATCTTTCATCTGGGCGCGTCGGATGGTGACCATTCTGCTCTCCTTTGGTGCGTTGCCCCCTGATGCAAAGCGCGGACGGAAAGCGTCAAGCGGACAGGCGGTCCAGCGCCGTTTCGATGAGGTGATATGCCGATCCCGGCGCCTCGATCGGCAGAAGATGGCCGAAATCCGGATCTTCGAGCGTGACGATATCAGGCCGCACGCGCTGCAGGTCCTTCCACATCGGTTCAGGAAAGAAATAGCTGGGCCGCCCGCGGATCACCGCCACGGGGATATCCAGCGCTTCTATGTCCGCCAACACCGCCTCGGCATGAAAGAAGTTATGCGCCTCCCAGGTCTTGGGAAAGGCCAATGCTACCCCCTGCCCGTTCGCGACGGTCCCATGGGCCGAAACCGCGGCCCAGGCCTCGGCGTCAAAACGGCGAAAGGCGGGATGGGCCTGCATCTCGGCCAGATAGGCCGCGCTGTCCGGCCAAACGTCCCGCCGATCCCGCGCCGCGCGCACCGGTTTCACGAAGCGCCCGGCCCATTTCGGCAGCACCTTGGCCACCCGCACCGCGTGGGCGGAAACGATGGCCGGTTCCACCAGCACCAGCGCGCGAAATAGCGACGGGTCCGCCCGCTGCGCCAGGACCATGGAACAGGCGCCCATGGAATGGCCGATGCCGATCACCCCCGGGCCCTCCGCCCGGATCGCCCCGGCCAGGTCGGCGCCGTAACGCCGCCAGCCGTCGCCTTGCCCGGGCGCGGGGCTGCCCGGCCAACAGGCCCGGTTGTGCAGACCGGACAGCGCAAACCGCCCCGCCAACCGCCCCATCAGCGGCTCGTAGAAGCCCAGGGGAAAACCATTCCCCCCGTAAAACCACGCCTTTTCGCCCGCACCGGGCCAATTCCAGACCGTCATGCGCGCCATGCTGACAGCCCCTGACAGGACAGGCCACCGTGACCTCGCGGCAGCCCCTTGCGCGCGAACAAAAAGCGATCATCTTTAGGGGGCCTTTGAAGGAATCAGTCATGACCGACAGCCCGCTGACATCGCCCACCATCGCGCCCCAGGCCCGCCCGAAACTGGAAGGCGGTAAACGCTTCGTCATGCACACGCCCTTCACGGCGGCAGGCGACCAGCCCACCGCGATTGCCGAACTTACGGCAGGGGTCAACGCGGGCGAACAGGACCAGGTTTTGCTAGGCGCCACCGGCACCGGCAAGACCTTTACCATGGCGAAGGTCATTGAAGAGACCCAGCGCCCCGCCATCATCCTGGCCCCGAACAAGACGCTGGCCGCACAGCTCTATGGCGAGATGAAGGGCTTCTTTCCGGAAAACTCGGTCGAATATTTCGTCAGCTATTATGACTATTACCAGCCCGAGGCCTATGTGCCCCGGTCGGACACGTTCATCGAGAAGGAAAGCCAGATCAACGAACAGATCGACCGGATGCGCCATTCGGCCACCCGGGCGCTGCTGGAACGCGATGACGTGATCATCGTGGCCTCGGTCAGCTGCATCTACGGCATTGGCTCGCCCGAGACCTATACGGCGATGACCCAGGACCTGTTGGTCGGCGAGGAATACGATCAACGCTCGGTCATGAAGGACCTCGTCGCCCAGCAATACAAGCGCAACGACAACGCCTTCCAGCGCGGCTCGTTCCGGGTGCGCGGCGACAGCCTGGAAATCTGGCCCAGCCACCTCGAAGACCGCGGCTGGCGGCTGAGCTTCTTCGGCGAAGAGCTTGAAGGCATTACTGAATTCGACACGCTGACCGGCGCCAAGACGGACACCCTGGAAAAGGTGCGCGTCTATGCCAACAGCCACTATGTCACCCCCACGCCGACCCTGAAACAGGCGATTACCAGCATCAAGGAAGAGCTCGCCGTACGTCTGAAACAGCTCGAGGACGAGGGCAAGCTGCTGGAGGCCCAGCGGCTGGAACAACGCACCCGCTTTGACCTGGAAATGCTCGAAGCCAGCGGGTTCTGCAACGGGATCGAGAACTATTCGCGTTACCTGACCGGCCGCGCGCCGGGTGAACCGCCCCCTACCCTGTTCGAATACATCCCCGACAACGCCATCGTCTTTGCCGACGAAAGCCACGTCAGCGTGCCGCAGATCGGTGGCATGTACCGGGGCGACTACCGGCGCAAGTTCACCCTGGCCGAACACGGGTTCCGCCTGCCCAGCTGCATGGACAACCGCCCGCTGAAGTTCGAGGAATGGGACGCCATGCGCCCGCAATCCGTCTTCGTTTCGGCCACGCCCGCAGGCTGGGAGCTGGAACAATCCGGCGGCGTCTTTGCCGAACAGATCATCCGCCCCACTGGGCTGCTGGACCCGGTGATTGAAATCCGCCCCGTCGAAACCCAGGTCGACGACCTGCTGGACGAGGTGCGCCACGTCTCCGAGGCCGGCTTCCGCACGCTCGTGACGACCCTCACCAAACGCATGGCCGAGGACCTGACCGAATACCTGCACGAACAGGGCATTCGCGTGCGCTACATGCACTCGGACATCGACACGATCGAACGCATTGAAATCCTTCGCGATTTGCGCCTGGGCGCCTTCGACGTGCTGGTCGGGATCAACCTCTTGCGCGAAGGGTTGGACATTCCGGAATGCGGGCTGGTGGCGATCCTGGACGCGGATAAGGAGGGCTTCCTGCGCTCGGAAACCTCGCTGATCCAGACCATCGGCCGCGCCGCGCGCAACGCCGAAGGCCGCGTGATCATGTATGCCGACCGTGTGACCGGTTCCATGGAACGCGCAATCTCCGAAACCAACCGGCGGCGTGAAAAACAGCAGGCCTACAACCTCGAACACGGCATTACCCCCGAGACGGTGAAGAAGAATGTCGAGGACGTTCTGGCCGGGCTCTACGAAGGCGATGTCGACATGAACCGCGTCACCGCCAAGGTCGACAAACCGATGGTCGGCGCCAACCTGATGGCCCACTTGGACGGGTTGCGCGCCGAGATGCGCAAGGCGGCCGAGAACCTGGAATTCGAAGAAGCCGCTCGGCTCCGCGACGAGGTCCACCGGCTGGAGGCGGTGGAACTGGCCGTCGCCGACGACCCGCTGGCGCGGCAATCGGCTGTCGAGGCGGCGTCGGAGCCGAAGGGGCGGTCTACGGCCGGGAAGCCGGGGCAACGGGCGGGGCGTCGAGGAAGATAGTGGACGGTGTGAAATCGCAGACATAGAATGCCACCAAAGACTCATTGAATGGGGTGCGCGGTGCCAAATTTGTCCGCTACCAGATTAGCTTTTCTAGCAGCTGTTTCCATCGCGCTCGCGGCGTGTAATCCTTTGTCAAACATAAAAGAAAAGATGTACTTTGGCTCAGTTACCGGCGTCGATGCATGCCTGAAAACACACGCCTCATCACTACTCTCTGAAACTGAAACAAAGGACGTTTGCATTCGAAAACACCAGCATGGATTGCCACGGGCGGACTACAAAGTGGAAGGCAGAGGCGTAGTTACACCTACTCATTTGGAAGCCACGCTCCACAACAAGAACGACGACCTCATCGTCACAAGGGTATCCGTTGTTGTCAAAAACTACGACGCCGATGGGAAGGAGAGTGTGTTCAGAGGGCAATCCCAAACCTGGGTATTCCCTGGCAAAGATTCCGATGTATCCATACGAATTGAGTTTGAAGAAAGTCCTGTAACTGAGAACCCTTGGTGCGATCATGACCTAGACGCGGAGGAAAGAAAGAGCTGCAAGTTGTGGGATATTGAGGCCGTCGAAGGGGTAGACTTGTAGAACCAAGCACCGCCCTCCCAACTAGACCGAGGGAAACGGGCTTTATTCATTGTAACAGTTTGAGGGCTCGCCACGCGAGCGCCCGACCTCCCGGATGGGAGGGCGCTTCGGGGACGTTTTGGGCCCAATTGACCGGGCAAGTGTTCGGCACCATAAAGCACTCCCCATACCTGTAGCGACGCCCACCCGAGGTCGGGCGCGCGCGCGGCTTCTCGCATTGCCCTCCCCGGCTGCGCCCCCTACCCTCGCGCCATGACGAAACCCGCCTCGAAACCCACCGCCATCATCCTTGGTGCCGCCGTCTGGCCGGGCGGGGTGCCGTCGCCCACGTTGCGCCTGCGGGCGGAGCGTGGGGCGCGGTTGTATCTGGACGGGCAGGTCGGCGGGATCATTGCCTCGGGCGGTGTGGGCAGGCATCCGCCGTCCGAAGCCGAAGTGATCCGGGATATCTGCGTGCATCTGGGCGTACCTGCAAACGCCATTCGGTTGGAGGACCGTTCGACCTCCACGGCCCGGAACCTGGCCTTCTCGCAGCCTCTGCTGGACAATCCGGCCGGGCCGGTGGTGATTGTCACCGACCTCTATCACCTGCCCCGTGCACGGCTGGTGGCCAAGCGGTTGGGGATGCGGGCAGTGGGTGCCGCCCCGCCGCTCAAGGGACGCAGCCCCTGGCGGTTCCTGAAAATGTGCCTGCGTGAGGTTCCGGCGCTGGCCTGGTACCTCATCCGCCCTCAGCGGTAGACGTCCACGCGCACCGAACTGCCAGTGTTGCCATGGCCCCAGATCTCGACCACCACCGTGGCCCCGCCCGAGACGATATCGCGCGCGGCCACCGGGTTGATGTAGCCGTTCATGATCATGCGCTCCATCGCCGCGCGGTTGTTCAGATCGCCGAAGAACGAATCCCATTCATCGCCCGCGTGCTGGATGCCGAAGCGATGGAAATTGGCCCGGTCCTGGCGAATGATCTGCCAGGGTTCGGACAGCCGCGCACCCTTGGAGTTATACAGGTCCTCGCGCCCGATATAGGCCACGTAAGAGCCGATCAGCTCCTGCGCCAGGCTTGCCGTGGGGATCGCGGCCAGAAACGCCGCTGCGATTGCCATGCTTTTGAAATACCGCATGTTTTCCTCCTCAATTACTGACAGGATGTTAGCCGATTTCGGCCGAAAAATCCATGCGACGCAGCCGCCCGCTACTGCGCCAGGCCCAGCGCCTCCAGATGGGCGACGCTATCCTCGACCTTATCGAACTCATTGATCTCGACGATCAGATGGGGCTGCGCATCACAGCCCGCCAGCGCCTTGAAAACAGCGGGCCAGACGATGTTCCCCTCGCCCAGCGGCCAATGGCGATCGGCCCAGCCATCGGTGTCCTGCAAGTGCACATGGCCAAGCCGAGCTCCGGCCGAGGAAATGAAGCGATCCACTGGCGGCGCGCCGTCCACCCAATGCGCCCAATGGGCGTGGCCCGTGTCCACCGACAAAGCCAGGGCGGGCGTATCCGCCGCCGCGACCACCGCCAGACGATCGGCCGGATCCGTGTCGCGGATGTTCTCAAGCACGATCTGCACACCGATGTCCCGCGCCCGGATCAGCGCCGGTTCCAGCGTATCGAGGATGGCCGAGATCCGCTTCGCCCGCTCGCCGGGCGTGCGGTCCAGATTGCAGGCGTCCCAGCGATCATAGGGCGAATGCAGCACCATCTGCACCGCCCCCAGCGCCTCACAGACATCCAGCGCCTGGTCGATACGGCGCTGCACGACGGGGCGGATTTCGCGGTCCTTCACGTCCAGCTCGAACCCGGCGAAAGGCCCGTGAATGCCCAGCCGCCCGTGCCAGCCGTCGAGCGCCTTCTGCGCCATCTCGATGAAGGGGGCCGGGTGGGCCAGGATGTCGCCCATGCAGAATTCCGGCAGCTCAAGATCCCGGTCCTTGGCAAACAGCCAGTCGCGGTGTCGGCCCAGATCCAGCACCGACAGCTGCGCGCCAATGACCGGCAGGTCACTCATCCGTCCGAGACCATCACGACATCATAGAGCACCGGCGCAAAGTTCTTGGACAAGGTGTTGAATTTGCGGTGATAAACCCGCATCTCCTCGGACCGCAGAACGCGCATGAACTCATCCCGCGTGCGCCATTGCGTATAGGAGGCAATGCGCGTCTGCGCGTCGTTCACATGCAGGGCCGCACCGATGAACCCCTCCTGTTTCGAGATGAACTCGTTGCAGGCCACGCGGATTTCCTCGCACAGGTCGGCACAGGTGCCGGGGGTCACTTCATAGGTGGTGATGACGGTCTGAAGATCGGCGTCTTTCTTGATGACGGGCATGAGGTCCTCCGCTGGCTACTGGCTCGCGCAGGTTCAGCCTAGCACCGTCCGGGCAAAAGGCCAGAGGGCCCGTCAGTCGAAGATGTCAAACACTTCCTCAAGGAAGGATTTGCGTCGCTTCTTCTTGTAACGTTTGGCCGATTTGTACGCGTCGCGGTTGTCATAACGATCATCGCGGCGATCCTCGCGCCGATCATACCGGTCCTCGCGGTGCCGGTCCTCGTACCGCGGTTCCTCGTATCTGGGTTCACCGCGAGGGGGTTCACGCACAGGTTCCGGCGCCGGATCAGGGTTCGCCAGGGCGACTTCGGGCGTGGACATCTCGATGATCTTGTCCAGCTCTCCCCGGTCCAGCCAGACGCCACGACACTTGGGACAATAGTCGATCTCGACCCCATGGCGCTCGGTCATCAACAGCTCGGTCTGGTCGATCGGACATTTCATACCTCAGCGCTCCTTCTCTGGTTTCCCCCCATGTAGGAACACAAAAGACGGACCACAAGGCCCGCCTTTTTCTTCACTGTTTCAATAGATTAGCGGTGCACATGCACGGCGCAAGGGGCATGGCGCACGACACGTGCCGCGGTCGAGCCCAGGAAATAATCCTGCAGCCCCGGGCGGTGCGAGGCGACGACGATGCAGTCGATGTCATGATGCGCGGCCCAGTCGACGATGGTGTGACCGGCATGGCCCGAGACCACCGCAACCTCGATCCCGTTGCGTCCGGAGAGCTCGGATTTCAGCCGCGCTTCCAACTCGTGCACATTGCTTTCCAGCTGGCCCACCGGCAGGTACTGCGCCACGTAGGACGGCACTTCTTCCATCACATGCAGCGCGGTGATCTTCGCATCCGGCTCGCCCAGCGCCTTGGCGATGTTCAGAGCTTCGTTGGAATCACGGTCATGGTCCAGGGCCACGGCGACCAGGATATTCTTGTACATGGGTCTTTCCCCCTTTGCGTCTCTCTGGGCGCATACTGACGGGACTACGAGCGCCCCGCCATGACATGGGTCAAGTCCTCAGAACGGCAGGCCGACGTAGTTTTCAGCAAGCGAGGTCATCGCCGCCTCGGAGCTGAAAAGATATTCCAGATCAGTCTGTTGCAGCTTCCGGTCATAGGGAATCGCATCCGGGAAGCTGTGCAGCAGCGTGGTCATCCACCAGCTGAACCGCTGTGCCTTCCAAACCCGCGCCAGCGCACGGTCGCTGTAGCTGTCAAGGCCGGTGTCATCGCCCTTCAGGTAATGATCCACCAGCCCGTGGTAGAGGTAATAGATGTCGCTGGCCGCCGAGTTCAGCCCCCGCGCGCCGGTGGGCGGCACGATGTGCGCGGCGTCGCCAGCCAGGAACATGTTGCCGTAACGCATTGGTTCCGCGACAAAACTTCTGAGCGGCGCGATCGATTTCTCGATCGAGGGGCCGGTTTCCAGGTTGGCCGCCACGTCGTCAGGCAACCGCGCCTTGAGTTCATCCCAGAAGGCTTCGTCAGACCAGTCATCCGTGCTGTCGGTCAGCGGCACCTGGATATAGTAGCGGCTGAGCACCTGGCTGCGCAGTGAACAAAGCGCAAAACCGCGGTCGGATTTGGCATAGATCAGCTCGGGCGAAACCGGCTTGGTGCGTGACAAAACCCCAAGCCAACCAAAGGGATAGACCTTCTCGTATTCCTTCAGAACGTCCTTGGGGATCGACTTGCGGCTAACCCCGTGGAACCCGTCCGCACCGATGATGAAATCACAGTCGATGCGAAAGGTTTCGTCCCCCTGGCGGTATGTCAGATAGGGGTTTTTCGTATTGATATCATGGGGTTTGACGTCCAGCGCCTCGTGAATGACCTTGCCGTTCATTGCCGCCCGCGCATCATAGAGGTCGCGGGTCAGCTCGGTCTGGCCATAGACCACGACCGAGTTCCCGCCGGTATGGCCCGCCAAGTCGACGCGCTTTTTTTCATTGTTTTCAGCGATATAGAACCCCTCATGGATTTCGCCCTCGGCATCCATGCGTTCCCCGCATTGCGCCTCGCGCATAAGCTCGGCAAAGCCGTGCTCCAACACGCCGGCGCGAATGCGCCCCAGCACGTAATCGCGGGTGTGTTTTTCCAGGACGACGTTGTCAATCCCTTTCAAATCAAGCAATTGGCTAAGCATAAGGCCGGACGGGCCGCCTCCGATGATGCCGACTTTCGTCTTCATGGCGCTGTTCTCCTCTTTGACCCCATCCTGCGCCCGGGTCGCGCAGATTTGAATGGATACATCCAGCCACTTCTGGTATATATCGAACATGGACCGGATCGAAACATTCAACCTCTTTGGCGAGGATGTCGACCTGCCCGACGTGGTGCATTGCGAAACGATCGAAGCACGTTCGGTGGTACATGACTGGGAATTCAAGCCGCATCGTCACGCCCGGCTGCACCAGGTATTGCTGCTGGAACGTGGCAGCGGCGAGGCGCTGATCGAAGAAGCCCCGCATCCTCTGCCCCCCGGCAGCCTGGTCAACATGCCGCGCGGGGTGGTGCATGGCTTCCGGTTCGAGCCGGGCACGGAGGGCTGGGTGGTCACGCTGGCCTCGGAACTTCTGGACCAGACCCTGCGCGATGGCGAGGGGTTGCGACCGGTGCTTTCCCGCCCCGCCATTCTGAAATCCACAAATGATATCAAAATATTGACCCGCCGCATCTTTGCCGAGTACCCGACCCGCGGATTTGCCCGGGCGCATATCCTGCGCAGCCTGTCGACCCTGCTCCTGGGCCTGGTGGCCCGGGAATTGGCCCGCAAGGCCGCGGACACCCTGCGTCCCGACACGAGGTTGCAACACCGTTTCGAGGCGCTGATCGAGGAGCATTATTGCGACCACCTGGGCGTGGCCGACTATGCCCGAGAGCTGGCGGTGACCCCCACCCATCTGAGCCGGGTGATGCGTGCGGCAACGGGGCGACCGGCCTCGGCCGCCATCGAGGAACGCATCATCCGCGAAGCCCGACGCAACTTGGCCTTTTCGAACCTGTCCATCCAGGAGGTTGGCTACCAATTGGGATACAATGACCCGGCCTATTTCAGCCGGGTCTTTGCGCGGGCCACGGGGCAGAGCCCGCGGGAGTTCCGCCGGGCGCTGGAGGCGAAAGGTTAAAGTCCTTAACGCCTCCAGACCCCGATATTTAAACAGTTTAACGCTTCAAACGAGGCATGTTTAAAGATGTTAAACCCCGCTCAGGCACATTCCAGCAGCATCGTGCCCGCCCCGGTGTTCGAGATCGGAATGTGATAGTTCTGCGTGAGCTCGGTCACCTTGTCGCCCAACGCACCGCGCATCATCATCCACATCAGGAACTCGGTCCCCTGGGCCCCGGCCTGACGGACCAGCTCGTGACGTGAGATCTTGGTCAGCTCCTCGGGCGCCGACACGATCTTCTCCATGCACATCATGTCGAACTCCTTGTTGATGAACCCCGCGCGTTCACCATCAAGCTGATGCGACAGGCCGCCAGTGCCCAGCACGACGACCTTCAGGTCCTCGGGGAAGGACTCAATCGCCTTGCGCAGGGATTTACCAAAGTTAAGGGCGCGGTTCAGCGTCGGGATCGGATGCTGCACGGTGTTGGCCGAAATCGGAATCGCCTTGGGCATGTCCGGGCGGTGCGGCGCACCGGGCCAGAACAGTTGCATCGGCACGACGAACCCGTGGTCCACCGCCAGTTCCTGACAGGAGGTAATGTCAAACTCATCCTCGACCATACCCTCGATGATATGCCAGCTCAGCTCGGGCGCGCCGGGGAACGGGTCAAGCTGCGGAATGCCCCAGCCTTCATCCTCGTTCTTGTATTCATGCGCCGCCCCGATGGCAAAAGTCGGCATCTTATCAAGGAAGAAGCCCAGCCCGTGGTCATTATAGATATTGATCACGACATCCGGCTTGTTGTCGGCAAGCCACTCGTGAATCTTCGGGTAGCCGTCGAAAAACGGCTTCCAATAGGGATCGTCCTGCAGCTCGTTGGCGATTGCGTTGCCCACGGCGGGAATGTGCGATGTGGTGATACCACCCAAGATCTTGGCCATGTTACTTCCCCTGATCCACGAGTTTCTGCTTGAAGGCCTCGACCGTCATGCCGGTCTGCTGCGCGCCCACATCCTGGACCGACAATTTGAAGATCCCGGCGAACTTGGCGAGGTAATAAATGTTACCGCCCGCGGCGATCATCGCCAGCACGTTCTTGTCGCGACAGGCCTGCTTCT
This sequence comes from Aliiroseovarius sp., assembly GCF_965228805.1. Lineage (NCBI taxonomy): Bacteria > Pseudomonadati > Pseudomonadota > Alphaproteobacteria > Rhodobacterales > Paracoccaceae > Aliiroseovarius > Aliiroseovarius sp. The sequence continues at coordinate 4,083,952 of NZ_CBDDIE010000003.1, forward strand.
GTTCGTCTGACAGGCCGAAGCTTTCCATGTAACCCTCCGGGTCGTCCAGATAGGCCTGGCGGGCCTCAGCGCCATTGAAGGAATAGCACATCTTGTTCAGCGCATAGCCCTTCATCGCCATCTTGCCGTCAAAGAGCGTGGTGCCCTCGATCGGCGTGTGGTGGTCGAAGTCGTCGAAATCCATCGTCCCCTCCTCAGGTCCAGTAGAGCCGCATGGGATTTTCCACCAGCAGCTTGTGTTGCAGCTCCGGCGTCGGTGCGATCAGGGGGATCCAGTCCACCAGGGCGCCATCGTCGGGCATGTGTGATTTCATGTTCGGGTGCGGCCAGTCCGTGCCCCATAGCACCCGGTCGGGGAAGTGCCGCACAACCTCGGCGGCGAAGGGCACGACGTCGGCGTAGGGTGGGCCTTCGGCACTCAGCCGCTCCGGGCAGGTCACTTTTGACCAGATGTTCGAATTGTCCTGCATTATCTGTAGGAAGCGTTGGAAATCCGGATGAGATGTTCCTTTTGTGACATCAGGTCGCCCCATGTGATCGACCACGATCGTCGTCGGAAGGCTTTCAAGGAAGGGCACAAGCTCCTCCAGATCGGCGGCTTCGAAGTAGACCACGATGTGCCAGCCGAGCTTGACGATCCGCTCGGCGATCCCCATGAAGACCTGTTTCGGCGTGGCATCCACCAGGCGTTTAACGAAGTTGAATCGCACCCCGCGCACGCCAGCCTCGTGCATCTCGACCAGTTCGGCGTCGGTCACTTCGGTACCAACGCTGGCGACACCGCGTGCGAGGTCGCCGGCGGCGCGACAGGCGTCCATCATGGCGCGGTTGTCACGACCGTGGCAGGTCGCCTGGACGATCACGTTGCGGGCAAATCCCAGGTGGTCGCGCAGGGCAAAAAGGTGGTCCTTGCCCGCATTGCAGGGGGTGTATTTGCGCTCGGGCGCGAAGGGGAATTCCGGGCTGGGGCCGAAGACATGGCAATGGGCGTCCACCGCGCCGGGGGGCAGCTGGAAGTCCGGTTTCTTCGGGGCCGGGTGAAAGACCAGCCAATCAGGGTCCATGGGTTGGGTCATGCGAAGACCTCTCCATCCATCAGTTTGCGCGCGGTGCGCAGGATTGCGGCGCGTGTGACCTGGCCACCTTCGAGTGTGGCGAGCACGGTCATCTCGCCGGTCGGGTGTTCGATGGACAGGGCACGGGTGTCCCCCTCGCCCACCTTCGCAAGCCCCTCGGCCACGCTGCCCGGTATCAGGCAGGCGGTGGCGACCGAGACCGCGCCGAGCACGCCGATGGCCTTGTGGCAGCGGTGCGGGATGAAGGTCCGCGTGGCAATCGCCCCCGCCTTGGGCGCTGAAATCATTGTCATTTTCGGCACGGACTTGTCGCGCACGTCTCCCAGGTTCATCAGGGGACCGCAGGCCAGGCGGATGTCCTCCAGCCGGGCGCGCAGGGCCTTATCTGCTTCCAAATCCGCCGGATCCTCGTCGCCGGAAATCCCCATGTCGGCGGCGCGCAGCAGCACGCAGGGCATGCCGTTGTCGATCATCGTGACCTCCACCCCGGCGACCAGATCGCGGGCAGTCCCGGTTGGCAGAAGCGCGCCGCAGGACGACCCGGCGGTGTCGCGAAAGGCAATCGGTACGGGCGCGGCAGTCCCTGGCACGCCGTCAATCACCGCATCGCCATCATAGCGCACCTTGCCGCCCGGCGTCTGCACCGTGACCTCGGCCACCTGACCGGTGTTCTCCATGAAGATCACCGCCGGAGTTTCGCCGTCCCTGGCCGACACCAACCCGCGTTCGATGGCAAAAGGTGCGACACCGGCCAGGATATTACCGCAGTTCTGCGCGTCGGTGACCACCGGCCGATCAACGAAGACCTGCAGGAACAGGTAATCCACATCCACGCCGTCACGTTCAGATGTCTTAACGACCGCCACTTTCGACGTTAACGGATCCGCCCCGCCCATGCCGTCGATCTGGCGTGGATCCGGGCTGCCCATGGCGGACAACAGAAAGGCATCGCGGGCCTCCGGGTCGCCGGGCAGATCCGCGGCCAGGAAATACCCGCCCTTCGAGGTCCCGCCCCGCATCCACATGCAGCGCACCCCGTCAGACATTGACCTTCCCTTTCATCTTTCCACAAGTATCCCGGGGGAGCGCGAGGGGGCAGCGCCCCCTCGCCCCGGTCGGATTGCCAAGCAATTCGACCCACTCATCAAGCTCGGATTGCGCAAGCAATTCGAAACCACATATCCCCACCCCTCAGACATATTTCAGCCCCTTCTCGGCCAGGCGCCCGCGCATGTCATAGATGTCCAGCCCCAGCTCACCAGCCTCGAACCGGGCGCGTTTGGCGGCCTCATTGGCTTCACGGGCACGGGCTTTCTCCAGCACCTGGGCCGCCTCCTCGCGGCGCACGACACAGGCCCCGTCGTCGTCGGCGACGATCACATCACCGGGGTTCACCAGGGCGCCCGCGCAGACCACCGGCACGTTCACGGAGCCCAGCGTCTCCTTGATCGTGCCCTGGGCAAACACCGCCTTGGACCAGACCGGGAACGCCATCTCGGTCAGGTCGGCCACATCGCGCACGCCTGCGTCGATCACCAGCCCGCGGCAACCACGCGCCTGGGCGGATGTCGCCAGCAGGTCGCCGAAGTAACCGGCGTTCGAGGGCGAGGTGGTGCCCAGCACAAGGATGTCCCCTGGCTGCAGCTGTTCGATTGCCACGTGGATCATCCAGTTGTCGCAGGGCGGGGCCAGGATGGTCACGGCGGACCCGGCCACCCGGGCACCGGCGTAGATCGGGCGCATGTAATCGGACAGAAGCCCCTTGCGCCCTTGCGCTTCATGCACGGTGGCAACGCCCAGCTCGGCCAAACCATCCACGACGGCGGCATCGGCCCGTTCGATGTTCTGGACGACGAGGCCCGTGGTTCCCGGTTGCACGCTCATGCCAGCTCATCCACGGTTTGCGGGAAGATGCTTTCGAAGCCTTCCGCGTATTCCGCCTTGCGCCCACCCGCCATGCCGCCGGAGTTGCGGCGGAAGTGGTTGGCGCGGTTGCGAGCCACGTTGGTGTAGAACTCCCACAGGTGTTCCTGCCCCTGCATGCAGTGGATCGCAGCCTTCTTCTTCTCCCACACCGGGGTGATGTCGAGAAAGGTGTCGGGTTTCCAGCCCATCTGCTCGGTCTGGTGCGGCTCGAACAGGTAGAGCTGCGGCGCGCCCAGCACCTTCTGCCCGGGATTGTGCCCCCAGGCCTGGGCGATCATGCGACATTCCAGCGCGAACTGCGTCGTGTTCATGTGGTCGGTGTTGTAGGGATCCCATTTCGAATGGCTCATCATCCACTTCGGCTGCACCTCGCGAATGATATCGACCATCTGGTCCTGGGCCTCACGATCGAGGCGCAGCGGGTAGTCGCCGAGGTCGAGGAAGCGGATGTCGCGCACCCCCAGCGCGTCGGCGGCGGCCTGGGCTTCCTCGCGACGGGCGTCTTTCACGCGCTCCAGCGTCATGCCCTCCTGCTTCCACAGCTTGGCACTTTCGCCGCGCTCGCCGAAGCTCAGGCAGGCGACTGTCACCTCGTAGCCCAGCTCCTGGTGCAGGGCGATGGCGCCGCCCGCGCGCCAGACGAAATCGGCGGCATGGGCAGAGATCACGAGGGCGGTTTTTCTGTCGGTCATGGGTGGGCCTCTTCTACGCTTTGATCCGAGATTAGGCCCGGGGCGGGCCAAGCACCATTTCAATCCCCGCCGGGTGGTATAAGATATGCCTATAAGGGGTTGCACACCCTCCCCGCGACGGACCACAAGGCGCTGACATGACTGTGGAATTTCCAAACATTCGCCACCTGAAAGCCTTCAGGGAAACCGCGCGCCTACGCGGGATCAGCGCAGGCGCCGAGGCGGTGCACCTGTCGCAACCCGCCGTGACCCAGGCGATTGCCGGGCTTGAGCGCAGCCTGGGCGCGCAGCTTTTCGACCGGCGGCCCGAGGGCATGTTCCTGACCGAACCCGGCACGCTCTATGCCGCACGGATCGAGGCACTGTTTGCCCTGTTGGAGGAGGGCGCGGAACAGGCGGTGCGCCTGGCCGGGCGGCGTGGGGCGCTGGAAGGGGCGCGGCCCGATCCCGGGTTTCACGCCCGCGTCACGGCGGCGCAGCTGCGCGCGCTGGTGGCGGTGGGGGATGCGGGCAGTTTCAGCCTGGCGGCGCGGGCGGCGGGGATTTCGCAGCCATCGATCCACCGGGCCGCGCGGGACCTGGAGAAGCTTGCGGGCATTGCGCTGTTTGCGCAACGTCGTGGCGGGATCGAGTTGACGGAACCCGGCGAGCTGCTGGCGCGGGCGGTGAAACTGGCGGCGGCCGAGTTGAGGCAGGGCGAGGCGGAACTGGCCGCGCTCAAGGGGCGTGACAGCACACGGATTGCGGTTGGCTCGATGCCGCTCTCGCGGGCGGAAATCCTGCCGGAGGCGATGCACCGGCTGCTGGCGGAACGCCGGGGCGTGCAGCTGCGCAATGTGGATGGGCCCTATGGTGAGCTGCTGAAAGGCTTGCGCCATGGTGATCTGGACCTGCTGATCGGCGCGTTGCGCGATCCGGTGCCGACAGACGATGTGGTGCAGGAAGTGCTGTTCGATGACCCATTGGCGCTGGTGGTCGGGCCGGGTCATCCGCTGGCCGCACGGACCGGCCTGCGGCTGGAGGACACGCTGGACTATCCGTGGATTGCCCCGCCGATCACCACGCCGGCGGGCAGCTACCTGCACCAGGTGCTGCGCATTGACGAGCTGCCGCAAACGCCGGTGCGGGTGGTGTCGTCCTCCATGGTGATGGTGCGGGGGCTGCTGGCGCGGGGCGATTACGTCACCATTATTTCGCTCAACCAGATCGGGGCGGAGCGGGCGCAGGGGCTGATGGTGCCCCTGGACGTGCCGCTGGAGGGCAGCGCGCGGCCGATTGGGCTGACCACGCGGCGGGGCTGGAGCCCGACCCCGACACAGGCGCGATTTCTGGACTTGATCCGCGAGGCGGCGCGGACTGCTATAGGGAAAACGAATGGCTTGGAAGGGCAATGAATTTCCCGCTCCACGCCCGCCCGCGTAGGAAGGGGATATGACCCAGCCCCCGGCACATATCGCATTGATCGGCTTCGGCGAAGCGGGCCAGGCCTTTGCGCGGGGCTGGCGGCGCGAGGCGCCGGGGCTTGAAATCCGCGCCTTTGACATCAAGACGGATGGGCCGGATGCGGCGGGCAAACGGGCGGATTATGCGGGCGCGCAGATCACCGGCTGTGACGGGCCGGAGGGGCTGGCGGGGCACCCCCTCGTGTCGCTGGTGACGGCGGATCAGGCGGGGGCGGCGGCCCGTGCGCAAGCGGCCCATATCACGCCGGGCACGCTCTACCTGGATGGCAATTCTTGCGCGCCGGAGACGAAACGGGCCGCGTCCGAGGTGATCGAAGCCGCGGGCGGGCGCTATGTGGACATGGCGATCATGGCACCGGTGCATCCGCGCCTGCACAGGGTTCCGGTGTTGCTGGCGGGGCCGCATGCCGAAGACGCCCGGGCCTTCTGCCAGTCGCTGGGCATGTCGCCCGGCGTGGCAGGCGATGAGGTCGGGCAGGCCTGCGCGGTGAAGATGCTGCGCTCGGTCATGGTGAAGGGGATCGAGGCGCTCTGCCTGGAAAGCCTGCTGGCCGCACAGAAGGCGGGGGTGGCGGATCAGGTGATCGCCTCGCTCGATGCTTCGCACCCCGGCTGGGACTGGGCAGCGAAGGCGGCGTACAACTTCGAACGCATGACGACCCACGGGACGCGCCGCGCGGCTGAAATGCGCGAGGTGGCCACGACCGTGGGTGCCTTGGGGCTGGACAACGGAATGAGCCGGGCCACTGCGGCCTGGGCGGAGACGGTGGGGCAGCTGGGTCAGCTCTCCACGGATGAGGATTTCTGCGCCAGGGCCGATGCGCTGCTGGCTGCACTTGAGGAAAGGAAGATCCAATGAGGATTTGTGTGGCGGGCGCCTATGGCGCCTTTGGGTTGAAACATCTGGACGCTTTGGCCGCAATTGACGGGGTCGAGGTGACCTCGGTCATGGGGCCGACCAAGGCCAAGATCGAAGCGCTGGCAACCGAGCGCAGCATCGGCCACGCGGGCACCACGCTGGAGGAATGCATCGCGCGTGACGACGTGGATGCGGTGATCCTGTCCACGCCCACGCAGATGCACGCGGATCAGGCGGTGGCCTGCCTGGAGGCGGGCAAGCACGTGCTGGTGGAAATCCCGATGGCCGACAGCCTGGAGGACAGCGAGCGCGTGGTCGCGGCGCAGAAGGCCAGCGGGCGGGTCGCTATGGCGGGGCAAGTGCGCCGCTTCAACCCCTCGCACCAGTGGATCAAACAGAAGATCGACGCGGGCGAGCTGACAATTCAGCAGATGGACGTGCAGACCTATTTCTTCCGCCGCACCAACACCAACGCCAAGGGCGAGCCGCGCAGCTGGACCGATCACCTGCTGTGGCACCACGCCTGTCACACGGTGGACCTGTTCCAGTATCAGACCGGAGAGACCGCGTCGGAGGTCTTCGGGCTGCAAGGCCCTGCGCATCCGGACCTGGGCATCGCGATGGACATGACAGTCGGGATGAAAGTGCCCTCGGGCGCGCTGTGCACCTTGTCGCTTTCGTTCAACAATGACGGGCCGCTGGGCACCTATTTCCGCTATATCTGCGACCAGGGCACCTATGTGGCGCGCTACGATGACCTCTATGACGGCTATGACAACCAGGTGGACCTGTCGGGCGTGGCGGTGTCGTCGAACGGGATCGAGCTCATTGACCGGGAGTTCGTGGCGGCCATTCAGGAAGGGCGCAAGCCCAATGGCTGCGTCACGGATGTGGTGAGCGCGATGGAGACGCTGGACCGGATCGAGAAGAGCTTCGCCAGCTGAGTTTGCAGACAAACCCGCCCGGCGCGGCATCGAGCCCCGCCGGGCGGGCCATTCGCGCGCGAATGGCGGGGCGCGCTTGACAGGCGGCGATACGCACGGGACTGTGGTCGGAGTGATTTCAGACCCGGATTTTCATGCGCCTTCAGACCAATACGCCCGAGAGACTTGTTGTTGTCGACCGTCCCTGGCTGTTCTTCCTGCTGTTTGCCTTCATCGGTGTGATCTGTGCCTCGGGCGCGGTGCGGGCGCTGGGAGGTGAGACGCCGGGCATGGCGGTGCCGATGCTGGTGGGGATGGGCTGTTGCCTGTTCATGATCCTCTATTTCGTGCGCCCCTTGCGGCTGGAGGTGGATGTCACCGCCGGGACAGTAGAGGTGCGCCAGCTCGCCCTGGGCCGATGGCGCCAGGTGGTGCTGCCGCTGGAGGCGGTGGCCAAGGCCGGGGTGCAGGGACAGGCCGAACATCGGCACGGGCCGCGACCCTTGTGGCTGGCTTTGTCCCTTGAGCGGGGCGATCAGACAGAATGGCAGGCGGTGACCGCGCCGTCTCGTCTGGGCGGGGAGGCCCGCGCGGCACAGTATTTCAACGCCTGGCTAAAGTCGCACCGTGCGCGCGAGAAGCTGCGCAAGTGATCCCTCGCGACAAGCACCCCAAGGGCCGTGCGCACAGGGCCCTGCCCCGACCCTTAGGGGATCGGTGCGTTAGCGGATCAGGATCGCTCTGAAATCATTGACATTCGTCCCTGTCGGACCGGGGGAAAACAGATCGCCCGTCGCCTGGAAAGCGGTAAAGGCGTCGTTGCGCGCGAGCATCCCGGCCGGGTCCACGCCTGCCACACGCATCCGCGCTGTGGTGGTGCCATCGACAAAGGCCCCGGCGTTGTCCTCGGAGCCGTCGATCCCGTCGGTGTCGGCGGCAAGGGCGGTCAGGGCCGTGCCTTCGACCTCCAGCGCGAGGGACAGCAGGAACTCGGTATTGCGTCCGCCCTTGCCGCCCTCGCCGCGCAGGGTCACGGTGGTTTCGCCGCCGGACAGGATCACCAGGGGTTTGGCAAACGGGCGATCCTTGGAGGCCACCTCGCGTGCGATGGCCGCGTGCACCTTGGCCACCTCACGCGCCTCGCCTTCGATGGCGTCGGACAGGATCACGGCGGGCAGGCCTTCAGCCTCGGCGGTTTTGGCGGCGGCTTCCAGAGACAGGGCGGCGGAGGCGATGACATGCACCTCGTTGCCCGCGAAACCCGGGTCTGCCGGGTCGGGGGCGGCGTGGCTGCGGATGTGGGTCAGGAGCGTCTCGGGCAGGTCGATCCGGTGGGCGTCGATGGCGGCCAGGGCCGCGGCCTGGTCGGTTGTATCGGGCACGGTGGGGCCGGAGGCCACCTGGGCCGGATCGTCGCCGGGCACGTCGGAAACCACCAGCGACACCACACGCGCAGGTGCGCAGGCGGCGGCCAGGCGCCCGCCCTTGATGCCCGAGAAATGCTTGCGCACCGCGTTCATCGCCGAGATCGGCGCGCCGGAGGCCAGGAGAGCGCGGTTCAGCGCCTGTTCGTCCTGGAGCGTGAACCCGTCCGGCGGGCTGGGCAGCAGGGCGGAGCCGCCACCGCAGATCAGCGCCACCACCAGGTCGTCGGAGGTGAGGTCGCGGACCGTGTCGAACAGCGTCTGGGTGGCCGCAAGACCGGCTGCGTCAGGCACCGGGTGGGCGGCCTCCAGGACGCGGATGTGCTGCGTGGGCGCGCCGTAGCCATAGCGGGTGACCACCAGGCCCTCGACGGGACCGTCCCAGAGCTCTTCGAAGGCGGCGGCCATCTGCGCCGCCCCCTTGCCCGCGCCGATCACCACGGTGCGGCCCTTGGGGCGGGCGGGCAGATGGGCGGCCAGCGCCTGTTTCGGGTCGGCGGCGGCGATGGCGGCGTCGAAGAGGCGGGTCAGAAGGGCGCGGTCGGCGGAGGGGGAGCTCTGGGTCATGAGCGGCATCCTAGGGATAAGGGTAGCGCTATCAAGGGCAATTCCTCTTGGCCTCGGACAAGCCCGGGCAAAGCAAAAGGCGCGCCCCGGGGAACGCGCCTTTCGGTGTCAGGGTGCAGCCCGGATCAGAACTTGATCACCGGGATCGCGGCGGTGCTGTTCAGCGCATCGGCGTTCCACAGGCTGATGGTCAGGAGGCCGGGCTGGAAGCTGACCTTGACCACGGTGCCGCAGGCATTCGACACGCTGTCGAGGCTGGCGCTGTCCAGGGTGATGCCGCCGCCCTTGCTCCACAAACCGTCAAGGCCGGTGGCCGCGTCCGGTACGGAGGCGACTTTCAGGTCCCCACAGGCGGCCAGCGCGGCCGGGTCGGCGGCGGCGGCCTCACGGGCTTCGCCATTGCCAATCCAGCTGAGGCTGTCACCCACGCGACCGATCGCGCCATAATAGGCCAGCATCTCGGGCAGGACGTGCTGATCGAAGATGGCCTGATCCACGTTCTGGGGCAGACGCACCAAGCGGATCAGCGCCAGCGCACCCAGTTCCGGGCGGGCCGGGTCGGACAGGGCGACGATCTGTTCGGCCGGGGCCTCGTGCCAATTGGGTTGCAGCCACTGGCGCGCGGCGGCCAGGGTCGCATTGCCGCCGAACTGATCGGCACCGGCCTCGCCGGACAAGAGGTCAGCGCCAAGTTCGACCTTCAGCACCTGGTCCAGGGCGACCGCGTCCATGCCCAGCTTGGCGCCGAGAATGTCGAACTCCAGGTCCATCGCAACCGGCGCAACAGGGGCCACGGCGGGGGCCTGCGGCGCCACGGTTTCGGCGCGGGCCACCACGACGGGGGCGCCGCCGGTTTCCTTGCCTTGACCGCCCTTGTTGGCCTGCGTGGTCACCGGCGCAGGCATCGGGGCCGGTTGAGGCGCGGGCTGCGGGTTGGCCACGGGCACGCCGCCACCGGTCAGGTTCGTGCCGATGCCGCCACCGGACCCGGTACCGGCACCGGAGTTCATCCCGGCCATGTAGCCTTGACCGCCGTCAAACCCTTGCGGGCGCATCGAGGCCATCTCGATCCCGGCGGGCAGCGGAGCCTCGAACCCTTCGACATGGGCCAGCAGGCGGCGCGTCGGCAGCGCCGGGCCGGGCAGCCCGTTGTTGATCTTGTAGAGCCGGATCGCATCGCTGGTGCGCCCGCCCATCGCGCCATCGACCGGCCCCGCGTCATAGCCCGCGCGGTTCAACGCCGCCTGCAGCCGGGCCACTCCATCGCGGTCCAGATCCGGCGCGATATCCGCCATGAACAGGTTCACGTCGCCCAGCGGGAAACGCACATAGCGCGGCGACAGCGCCACCAGGTCATTGATCTGCACACCGGTCAGCGCGCCGGTCGCAGGCGCGCCGACGGCGGTCTGATAGGTGCGGATCGAGCCACGGGTGCCCGCGCCGATCGCCCCGTCGATGGCACCGGTATAGAAGCCCAGGTTCTGCAGGCCGCTTTGCACCATCATCTTCTGGTCACGGTTCATCGCTATGGCGTCGCCGGTTCCACCACCGCCGCCGCTGCGCCCACCGCTGCGGCCACCGCCGCAGGCCCTGGGATTGGCTGCACAGAGGATCGCCGCTCCGACGATGGCCCCGGCCACGATTCCGCCCCGATCCGCACGCGCGGGTCCCGGCGTGGCGGCCGTCACGGCCACCGCGACCGAGGCGCAGAGCGCGACGAGCGATGAGGGCAGGCGAAGTTTCAAGGTCGAAAGAATCATGTGAGTCGCCTCGTAATGGGAAAAATTTCTGAGAAAAATTGTGCCAGCCCCGCCCCGCACCTGTCAATCTGGACAGATGTACAGCCTCCGGCACTGGTAAAGGATCCCTTACCCTTTCCGGTCCCGCGCCACCCGGCCGGGTTGCATGTTTCAACGGGTCTTGAAATATATTATAAAAACAAGATATACGAATTCAACCCGCCGTGAACCCCGTCGCGAATCCCGGAGAAACGCCATGAAACTGCCCCTGCCCGCCGCGCTTCTGGCCGCGCTGATCCCGTTCACTCTGCACGCCGAGGAGGCCCATCCGCTGCATGAAGTCCTAGTGACCGACTGGAAAGCGGTCTTCGGCCGGATCGAGGCCCGCGACCTGGTGCCGGCCCGCGCCCGGCTGGGCGGCACGCTGGAGGCTGTTGCGGTCTCGGAAGGCGATCGGGTGGAGATGGGACAGGTGATCGGCACCATCACCGACGCCAAGCTGACCCTGCAGCTGAACGCGGTGGATGCGCAGATGGCGGCGCTGGCCGCGCAGCTGGACAATGCCGAAGCCGAGCTGAAACGCGGCGAGGACCTGGTGGAACGTGGGGTGTCGACCGTGCAGCGGCTGGACGCGCTGCGCACCCAGGTCGATGTGCTGGTGAACCAGATCGAGGCGACCCGTGCCGAACGCTCGGTGATCGAGCAGCAGGCGGCGGAGGGCACGGTGCTGGCGCCCTTGTCGGGCGTGGTGCTGGAGGTGCCGGTGACCACCGGCGCGGTGGTCATGCCGGGCGAGGCTGTGGCGATGATCGGCGGTGGCGGCTTCTTCCTGCGCCTTGCCGTGCCCGAACGCCACGCGGGCTTTCTGGAAGAAGGCGCCGAGATCCTGATCGGCGAGGATGGTGAAACGCGGACCGGCCGCCTGGCCAAGCTCTATCCGCAGATCGAAAACGGCCGGGTTACGGCAGATGTCGAGGTGGACGGGCTGTCGGAAGCGTTCACTGGCGCGCGGGTGCTGGTGCGCCTACCGGTCGGCGAACATGCCGCGCTGATGGTGCATCAGGACGCGGTACTGACCCGCATGGGGCTGGATTTCGTCGCCGTCGAGGAAGACGGCCACGTGACTGAGCGCGCCGTGGTGCTGGGCGAGGTACAGGTGGTGGAGGGCGAGGCGCTGGTTGAGGTCGTGTCCGGCCTGAAACCCGGCGACATGATCGTCCAGGGCTACACGCCCGCCAAAAACGCGGGGGCTGCGGGCCATGAGTGATCAAAGCCACAAGACCCCGCTCGGCATCGCGGGCGGGCTGACCAAAGCCTTCATCCAGTCGGCGCTGACACCCTTGATGATCCTCGCGGCCCTGGCCGTGGGTCTGGTCGCGCTGGTGTCGCTGCCGCGCGAGGAGGAGCCGCAGATCTCGGTCCCGATGGTGGATATTCACATCCAGGCTCCGGGCCTCAATGCCGAGGATGCGGTGAAACTGGTGACCGAACCGATGGAGACCATCGTGCAGGGCATCAACGGGATTGATCATGTCTACAGCTCGACCCGCGACGATTACGCCATGGTCACCGCGCGCTACCTGGTCGGCACCTCGATGGATGCCGCGATGCTGCGCGCCCACGAGAAGATCCGCGCCAATATGGACCGCATTCCGGTCGGGATCGGGGAACCTCTGATCGTCGGGCGCGGAATTGATGACGTGGCGATTGTCGCCCTGACCCTGACGCCGAAACCCGGCGAGGACAGCCTGAGCGCCAATGACCTGACCCGCGTCGCGCGCGAGTTGCAGGTGGAGGTTGCCAAGATCGGCGATGTCGGCCTGACCTATCTGGTCGGCGAAAGCCCCGAGGCGATCCGTATTGCGCCGGACCCGGAACGCCTGGCGTTGCACGGCGTGACCCTGCAACAGCTGGCGGGCAAGGTGGGCGCGGCAAACCGTGCCTTTTCAACCGGTTACATTCGCGATGGCGGCGAACAGATTGCGCTCATCGCGGGCGAAAGCCTGACCGCGCCTGCAGAGATCGCCAATCTGCTGATCACCACCCGCGACGGGCGCCCGGTCTATGTGCGCGACGTGGCGGATGTCTCTTTCGTGCCGGATACCTCGGACAAACTCGTGTCGAACGTGACGCGCGATGCGGCGGGGAACGTGCACCGCACCCCGGCGGTCACGCTCGCCATTGCCAAGCGCGCGGGGGCCAACGCCGTGGTCGTGGCCGAACAGATCCTGACCCGGGTCGAGGCGCTGGAGGGCGGCCTGATCCCCGACACGATGCAGGTCGAGGTCACGCGCAACTACGGTGAGACCGCTGACGAAAAGGCCAATGAGCTCTTGTTCCACCTCGGTCTTGCGACCGTGTCCATCGTCGGCCTGGTGCTCTTCGCCATCGGCTGGCGGGAAAGCATCGTGGTCGCCGTGGTGATCCCGGTCACGATCCTGCTGACGCTGTTTTCCGCCTGGGTCATGGGATATACGCTGAACCGCGTGTCACTGTTTGCGCTCATTTTCTCAATCGGCATCCTGGTCGACGACGCCATCGTGGTGATCGAGAACATCGACCGCCACTGGTCTATGAAGGACAAGGCAGACCGCGTGACAAAAGCCATTCGCGCGGTGGCGGAGGTGGGCAACCCCACGATTGTCGCCACCCTGACGGTGGTCGCGGCGCTGTTGCCGATGCTGTTCGTGTCGGGGCTGATGGGCCCCTACATGTCGCCGATCCCGGCCAATGCCTCGGCGGCGATGATCTTTTCCTTCTTCGTCGCCGTGATCATTACCCCCTGGCTGATGGTGAAAGTGGCGGGCAAGGCCGCCGCTCACGGTCACGAGGACGGCGGTCATGGAGGTCGGCTGGGCCGCATGTACTCCGCCGTGGCGCGGCCCGTGCTGCGCTCGAAAGCGACCGCGCTGACCTTCCTGCTGGTGACGGTTGTGCTGAGCTTCGGCTCGCTGGGCGCGCTCTATACCCGCGACGTGACGGTGAAACTCCTGCCCTTCGACAACAAGTCCGAGCTGTCCGTGGTGATCGACCTGCCTGAGGGTGCGAGCGTGGAAATGACCGACCGCGTGGCGCAGGATGTGGCGGCGGCGGTGCTGGACCTGCCCGAGGTCATTTCCGTGCAAACCCACGCGGGCGCGGCCTCGCCCTTCAACTTCAACGGGCTGGTGCGGCACTATTACCTGCGTCAGACGCCGGAGCTGGGCGACGTGCAAATCAACCTGACGGCCAAACACCACCGCGAGCGGGAAAGCCATGATATCGCTCTGGAAATCCGCGAACGTATTTCCCAAATCGACGTGCCCATGGGCACCGTGCTGAAGACGGTCGAACCGCCCCCCGGCCCGCCGGTCATCGCCACCCTGTTGGCGGAGGTCTATGGCCCGGATGCAGACACCCGGCGCCAGGCTGCCGCTCAGATCCGCCAGGCGTTCGAGGCGGTGCCCTTCGTGGTCGATGTGGACGACAGTTTCGGCGTGGCCCCACGCCGCCTGCGCGCGACCATCTCGACCGACCAGCTGGAGTTCCACGGGGTGCAGGAGCAGGATGTCTTCGACACGATCGCGATCCTGAACGGCGGCTCGACCGTGGGATATTCGCATCGCGGCGGCGGGCGTTACCCGATCCCGATCACGGTCGAACGTGACCGCGCCGACCGGGTGATGGACGAACGCTTCCTGTCGACCCCGATCCCTGCCAACACCCTGCCCGGCGCGCGCGGTGTGGTGGAGCTGGGTGACGTGATTTCGGTGCGCGAGGAAACCGCCTCCCACCCCATTTTCCGCCACAATGGCCGCGCCGCAGAGATGGTGATGGCGGAGCTGGCGGGCAGCTATGAAGCGCCCTTGTATGGGATGCTCGCCGTGCAGAAGGAGATCGACAGGATGGACTGGCCCCCGGGCACCAAGCCGGTGATCTCGCTCAACGGTCAGCCTGACGACGAGAGCCACGTCACCCTGCTCTGGGACGGCGAATGGGAAGTGACATGGGTCACCTTCCGCGACATGGGCGCGGCCTTCGGCGTGGCGCTTTTGGGCATCTACATCCTGGTGGTGGCGCAGTTCGGATCGTTCAAGCTGCCGCTGGTGATCCTGACCCCGATCCCGCTGACCTTCCTGGGGATCATGGCCGGGCACTGGCTGTTCGCAGCACCCTTCTCGGCCACCTCGATGATCGGGTTCATCGCGCTGGCGGGCATCATTGTCAGGAACTCGATCCTGCTGGTCGACTTCATCCGTCACGCCGACCCGGCCAAGGACAAGCTGGAAATCCTGATCGAGGCAGGCGCCATTCGCTTCAAACCGATCCTGCTGACGGCAGTGGCGGCGATGATCGGCGCGGTGGTGATCCTGGCCGACCCGATTTTCCAGGGTCTGGCGATCTCGTTGCTGTTCGGGCTGCTCAGCTCCACCCTTCTGACCGTGCTGGTGATCCCGGCGATCTACCGGGTGTTCCGCACCTGATTTGAACCCGGGCGGGGCGGACATTCGTTCCCCCTGCCCGGCTTCCACCCCCGGGAGGAGGGGCGAAATTCCCCCAGATAGCACAGAGACGGAATAGTGTTCCGCAGCCCGCCGCACAGCCCAAACGCCTGCCTTGAGTGATCCGCCCCCCTGTTCGCGGCGGATCGGCTGTACTAGATTCCGCCCAAGCACAGCAGGAAAGGCATTCAGATGACCATTCGCACGACCACTGGCCACGGCCGCCGTTACGACAGCATCCTCGACACCGTGGGCAATACCCCGACCATTCGCGTGAACCGCATCGCGCCCGAACACGTCAACGTCTTCGTCAAATCCGAAGCCTTCAACCCGGCGGGATCGGTCAAGGACCGGCTGGCCCTGAACATCATCGAGGCCGCCGAACGCGATGGCCGCCTGAAGCCGGGCCAGACCGTGGTCGAGGCGACCTCCGGCAATACCGGCATCGGGCTCGCCATGGTCTGCGCCGCCAAGGGCTATCCGCTGGTCATCACCATGTCCGAGGCGTTTTCCATCGAACGCCGACGGTTGATGCGTTTCCTGGGCGCCAAGGTCGTGCTGACGCCCAAGGAGCAGAAGGGCTTCGGCATGTACAAGAAGGCGATCGAGTTGGCCGAGAAGAACGGCTGGTTCCTGGCCAGCCAGTTCGAAACCGCCGACAATGCCGATATCCACGAAAGCACCACCGCGCGGGAAATCCTGAACGATTTCAACGGGGTGAACCTGGATTACTGGGTTACCGGCTATGGCACCGGCGGCACCGTGTCCGGGGTCAGCCGTGTACTGCGCGCCGAAAGCCCCGACACCAAGATCGTGCTGGCCGAGCCCGCCAATGCGGCGCTGGTCAGTTCGGGCATCGTCAATGGCCGCAATGGCGTGGGCCAGGCCACCGAAGGGCATACGGAGTTCGAACCCCACCCGATCCAGGGCTGGACCCCGGACTTCATCCCGATGGTGCTGCAGGAGGCGATCGACAAGTCGGGCTATGACAGCCTGCTGAAGATCCCCGGCCCCGATGGCATCGCCTGGTCGCGCCGCCTGGCGGTCGAGGAAGGCATCTTCGTCGGCATCTCGGCAGGCGCGACCTTCGCCGCAGCGATGGAGGTCGCAAAGGACGCGCCGGAAGGATCGAACATCCTGGTCATGCTGCCCGACACCGGCGAGCGCTACCTGTCGACCCCGCTGTTCGAGGGCATCCCGGAAGGCATGAGTGAGGAGGAAGTGGAGATTTCCAAGTCCACACCCTTCGCCCAGCTGGGCTAAGCACCTTCACTTTTCGAACATCTGACCGGCCGCAGATCTCTCTGTGGCCGGTTTTCCTTTCAGAAATACGATTTATCTAGGAGTCACCCTGTTGCCAGGCCACCATCGGCCGAACGTCCGACGCGGCGCGTGACCTGCCCGGGACGCGGTGCCCAGGCGGGACGGGCGGCCTCGATGGCCGTCTGGCCCGCGCCCCCGCCGACGGGGCGGATCGCGATGTGACGGGCGTGCGGCGCAAGGCCGGGATTGCCCCCTTGTCCCCCCCGCAACCTTTTGCATACTGCGCCCATGACCAAGACCTCCGCCCCCCGCCTCACCCCGCTTGCCGCAGCGCTGCCCGCCTCGGTGCCCTTCGTCGGGCCCGAGGCGCAGGAACGCGCGCGGGGACGGGAGTTTGCCGCGCGGCTGGGCGCGAATGAGAACATCTTCGGCCCCTCGCCCGCCGCCATCGAAACGATGCGCGAGGCCGCAGCCGAGGCCTGGATGTATGGCGATCCCGAAAGTCACGATCTGCGCCGGGCGCTGAGTGCCCATCACGGCGTGCCGCCCGAGGCGATCATGGTCGGCGAGGGCATCGACGGGCTGCTGGGCTATCTGGTGCGGCTGATGGTCGGCCCGGGCGATGCGGTGGTGACCTCGGCCGGGGCCTATCCAACCTTCAACTACCATGTGGCGGGTTTCGGTGGACGGCTGGAGACCGTGGTTTACGCGGGCAATCACGAAGACCCCGCCGCGCTGGTGACCCGTGCCGCCGAGACCGGCGCCAAGCTCGTCTACCTCGCCAATCCCGACAACCCGATGGGCAGCTGGCACGACGCCCCCCGCGTCCAGGCGATGATCAACACCCTGCCAGAGGGCACCCTGCTGGTGCTGGACGAGGCCTATGTCGAGTTCGCACCCGAAGACACCGCCCCGCCGCTGGATATTGACGACAGGCGGGTCATTCGGTTCCGCACCTTCTCCAAGGCTTACGGGCTGGCGGGCGCGCGGGTGGGCTATGCAATCGCCCATCCCGATCTGATCCTGGCCTTCAACAAGGTGCGCAACCATTTCGGCATGTGCCGGATCAGCCAGGCGGGGGCGTTGGCAGCCTTGGCGGATCAGGGCTGGCTCGACCACGTGGTCACCCAGGTGGCCGCTGCCCGTGACCGCATCGGCGCAATTGCCCAGGCGAACGGGCTGAGCGCCCTGCCCTCGGCCACCAATTTCGTCGCGGTGGATTGCGGCGCGGATGGCGGTTTTGCCCGCGCGGTGCTGGACGCGCTGGTCGCGCGTGACGTCTTCGTGCGCATGCCCTTTGTCGCACCGCAGGACCGCTGCATCCGCATCTCGGCCGGGCGCCCGCAGGACCTCGACCTGTTCGAAGCCGCCCTGCCCGATGCGCTGACAGCGGCTCGCGCGGGGGGCTGAACCAGCCGCCGCCCCTCTGCGCTTCCCCCCGCCCTCACCGCCATGTGACCCTGTGCCGCGCCCGTTTGTGGCACACTGACACCATGCAGAACCGACCCACTGGCATCGCCCCGGACTACACCCTCCCCGCGCTGGTTTCGCTGGGGGTGAACCTGTTCCTGTGGCTTGCGGTGATCTGGGCGGTGGCCGGGTTCGGCGCCGCGCTTCTGGTCGGGGCGCTGGTGAGTGTCTTCATTCCACGGCGCAAACAGCGCCGCTAAAGCGTTTCGAGCTACCCCTGTCTGAGGTTTGGCTCGAAACGCTTCAAGACGGCTCAACCCTCCCTCCACAACCCGACAAACCAAGCCAAAAACTTGATTTTTCTCGGCAATTTCAGCAGACTGAACCCAGGGGGACGTCTGAGGGAGAGTGACGGATCAGTTGGGAGAGTAGTGGAACAGTAAGCGGTCGTGGTGAGGACGCCCCGGGAAGAAGGGGAGTGAGCCAATGCCATTTGGTGTCAGCTATGCGGTATATGTCGGTGCAATCGTCCTAACGTTGGGGACACAAAATCCATCCGCGGAAATGCGCGCGAAAGACGCTGCGAACGGGAGCTGGATGGTCACACTTGGAAAGAATGCGGGGGGTAAGGACGGGATTGGACGGGACGGTCTTGCCTCGTTCGACTTCTATTCCGAACAGGAATGGTTCTGGAACCTGAAGCCCATCTGGGCCTTTGCCCTATCGCAAGACGGCGGCGCCTTTGCCTCGCTGGGGCTGCGCAAGGATTTCTACCTCGGGGAGGTCCAGATCTCGCCCTACACCGGGATTGCCTTGCATCAGAGCGACCTGTCCCATTTCGAAAAACGCGAGCTTTTGCAGTTTCGCACCGGGTTCGACATCATGGTGCCGATCACGGATAATGCCTCGTTTTCAGTCGGGTATTACCACATGTCCAACGCAAGGAACAATGAATGGTCCGCCAGCCTGGACGTGACCAGGTTCGGGTTGGTCTACCGGTTCTGACCCGGTGCCTGCCGGTCGCCGCGCTGGAGGCTGGGGGGGCGGACGTGGGACACGCGCACGGGCGTAACAGAGGGTTTGGCCAACGCGGGGGGTTTCCGGCACCGGTGGTGCAGGGCCCGGGGTATCATGCCGACACACGGGGAGACCTGTGACCTGGATGTCCAGGGAGGCGACGGTATGGGGTGAGAGGGCAGCGCCCGATCAGCCTTGTCCGACAACCCGCGCCGCCGCTTCCAGTGCGCCTTTGCCATGGGGGATGTCCAGCGCGGACAGCCCCGCCTCGATCGTGCCCAGAACGCCCAGCACCATATGGGCGTTCACGTGGCCCATGTTGCCGATGCGGAAGACCCCGTCGGACTTGGGGTCTTCGGGTGTTCCCATGCCCAGGCCGATGCCCAGGGTCACGCCGGCCTGCTCTTCGACCCAAGCCCGCAGCGCGGTGCCATGGGGCGCGCCGATCTGCACCGTGGTCACGGCACGCGAGCGGTGGGCAGGGTCGGTGACGTTCAGCCGCATCGGGCCGCCCGTGCCCCAGGCCTCGATCGCGGCCCAGATGGCGCGGGCGAGGTGGTCATGGCGGGTCCAGACCGCCTTGATCCCGCCTTCGTCGGCGATCAGATCCAGCGCGGCGCGCTGGCCCATCAGGTGATGCGTCGGCGCGGTGCCGCCGAAATACTGGTAGAACACCTGCGGATGGGCCCGCGGCGCCCAGTTCCAATAGTTCGAAACCCGCTCCATTTCCGCCTGCACGGTCGCGGCGCGGTCGTCGAAAAAGACAAAGCCCATGCCCGGCGGCACCATCAGCCCCTTCTGGCAGGCCGCCACGGTGACGTCGACGCCCCAGGCGTCCATCTCGAACCGGTCACAGCCAAGCGAGGCGATGCAATCGGCCATCAACAGCGCGGGATGTCCGGCGGCATCCATGGCGGCGCGAATGGCGGCAATGTCATTGCGGATGGAGGTCGAGGTGTCCACATGGGTGGCCAGCACCGCCTTGATCCGGCCGTCGCTGTCGGCGCGCAGATGCGCCTCGACCCGGTTCACATCCACCGGCGCGGCGCGGCCGAAATCAAACACCTCCGCCTCGATCCCCATCGCCTCGGCCATCTCGGCCCAGCCATGGCCGAAGCGGCCCGTGGCCAGCACCAGCACCTTTTCGCCGGGGGCCACCACATTGGCAAGCGCCGCCTCCCAGGCGCCGTGACCATTGGCGACATAGATGGCCAGGTGGCCGTCGGTGCGTGCCACCGCTTTCAGGTCGCCCACCAATGTCGGCATCATCTCGACCAACGCGCCCTCATAGATGTTGGGCGCGGCCTGGTGCATCGCGTTCAGCACGCGATCCGGCATGACCGAGGGGCCGGGAATGGCCAGATAGCTGCGACCTTGGGCGAGGGACATGGGACCTCCTAGAAACATTTGACAGGAGCAAGCCGTAGGGCGGCGGGACGACAAGGTCAACGCCTGCAACGGGGGCCATGGCTGGTCTGTGCCCGGGCGGGGTGGGCAAGCGCCACGCAGCAACCCGCGCAACGGCAGACAGGGTGGGAGCCCGGGGACAGACCGGCCATGGCCACTCCCCTCCCCTTGCCGTGCCGCTGCGCAGAAAGTAAACCGGGTGAAGCCCACAGCGGGCCCGAACCGGGCCCAGACAGGATCCCCGCCGATGAGCACACCTGAACCGACTTCCGAAACCCTGCGCTGGCTCTGGCGTGGATACATGCACCCGTTCAAATGGCTGCTCATTGCCTCGCTGATCATGATGGTGATCGAGGGCCTGTCTCTGGCGGTGCTCGCCCGGATCGTGGAACCGATGTTCGACGATGTCTTCATGGGCGGCACGCGGGCGGACCTGCTGTTCGTCTCTTTCTCGGTCCTGGGGCTGTTCATGCTGCGCGCGGTGACCGGGTTTGGCCACGGCGTGCTGATGGTCAAGGTCGGGCAGCAGAGCTCGGCCCACCTGCAATCCGACCTGGTACGTCACATGCTGACGCTGGACAGCGCCTTTTTCCGCGACACGCCGCCGGGCACGCTGATCGAACGTGTGCGCGGCGACACCCAGGCAGTGTCCTTCCTGTGGGAAAGCACCCTGTCCTCGGCCGTGCGCGATTTCGTGTCGCTCTTCGCGTTGCTGGGGGTGGCCTTCTATATCGATTGGCTCTGGACCCTGATCGCGATCATTGCCGTGCCCGTCTTCCTGGGGCCGATCACGCTCCTGCAACGCTATATCCGCCGCTACACCCTGGAGGCGCGCGATGCCGCCGCGCGGATTTCCACTCGCCTGGACGAGAGCTTCCACGGCATCAACTCGATCAAACTGTCGGGCACCGAAGACCGCGAAACCGACCGCATCCAGCACGAGGTCATGGGTTTTACCCGCTCCCATATCCGCGCCTTTTCCAATGCGCGCGGGATCTCGGGTCTGGTCGATATCATCGCCGGTTTCGGCTTCTTCGCCGTGGTCTATTACGGCGGCACCCAGGTCGCGGGCGGCGACAAGACCGTGGGGCAGTTCATGTCCTTTTTCACCGCCATGGCGATGATGTTCGACCCGATGCGCAAGGTGGGCCGGATCTCGGGCGCCTGGCAGGCGGCACGCACCAGCCTGATCCGCCTGCGCTCGATCTTTGACGAGCGCCCGACCATCCTGCCACCGGCAGCGCCGAAATCCTTGCCCATGCCCGCCGATCAGGCGGATGTGGTGCTTGGCACGGCCTGTTTCTCATACGGAGAAACGCCTGTCTTGCAGGGGGCGACCTTTACCGCCCGGGCAGGCCGGACCACCGCGCTGGTCGGCGCCTCGGGGGCGGGCAAGAGCACCGTTTTCAACCTGCTGACCCGCCTGGTCGATGCCGACAGCGGCGAGGTCAGCGTGGGCGGCGTACCGGTGAACGAGCTGCCGCTGGACGATCTGCGCGGGCTCTTTTCCGTGGTGTCGCAGGACGCGCTGCTGTTCGACGAAAGCCTGCGCGACAATGTCCTGATGGGCCGCACCGATGTCTCGGACGCGCAGTTGAAACACGCGCTGGAGGCCGCCCATGTGGCCGATTTCCTGCCGCGGATCGAGGGCGGGCTGGACGCGCCCGCGGGCCCGCGCGGCGCCAACCTGTCGGGCGGCCAGCGCCAGCGCATCGCCATTGCCCGCGCCATCCTGCGCGACGCACCGATCCTTCTGCTGGACGAGGCGACCTCGGCGCTGGATGCCAAGAGCGAGAAACTGGTGCAGGCCGCGCTGGAGGAGCTCAGCCAGGACCGCACCACGCTGGTCATCGCCCACCGCCTGTCCACCATCCGCGAGGCCGACAGCATCGTCGTCATGGACCAGGGCCGCGTGATCGACCAGGGCACCCATGACGAGCTGATCACCCGCGACGGGCTCTATGCCGCCCTGTACCGGTTGCAGTTTCAGGACACGTGAGGCGGGCGATGTCGCAGCAATTGGATCGGCTGTGGACGGTCGTGGTGGGTTTCGACGGGGGCACCTATGTGGCGCAGACCCGCGCCCCGACGCTTGCCGGCGCCCTACACGCCTATAACGCGGCGGACCCGTCCGGCCTTGGTCTGCGGATCCCGGCGGCGGACCCGGCGGATGCTCCCGTGGCTTTGGACGGGTTGACCGGGGTTTGGTGTACCGACGCCCTGACCGCGACGGGCGACCTCGGGCTGGTCCATGTCATCGCAACAGACGCGGCCGGAGCAGAGCGCGGCTGATCGCGACGAGGGCGGCAGGCGTGCTCCCTTTATGAACCAGATAAACCTGAGTGCTTGTGGCCCCTGCAAAACGGGGGAGTCACCCCAAGGACACGCCCGCCCCCGCGCCTGCAACAAAGATTTCGTCCCCGCCGCGCTTTGGCCTAGGCTGGAGCCTAGGCACCAATGGAGGGGGGCGGATCATGGGGGAACCGATCAAGACGGTCACGATTGTCGGCGGGGGCACGGCCGGGTGGCTGACGGCGATGATGCTGCGCAGCCTCTCGGAAGAGACGCTGAAGATCCAGTTGATCGAGTCACCCAACATTCCGACCGTCGGCGTCGGCGAGGCAACGGTGCCGCAGATGCCCGCGACCCTGAAAATGCTGCAAGTCCCGTTGCAGGAGTTCTTTCGCCGCTGCAATGCCTCGTTCAAGCTGGGCGTGATGTTTCGCCAGTGGAATGTCGGCCCGGACGGCAAGCTGATCGACTATCTCAACCCGTTCGGGCGGCCGGTGCAGATCAATGGCTCGGAAGCCTGCCATTACCACCACGCCTTCGGCTCGGGCGGGCGCGATTTCTGCCAGACCTTTACCGCGAACTACGATCTGGTACAGGCCAACAAGGGGCCGTTTTCGATCGAAACCAGCAAGGTGCATCCGCTGGCGGGCTATGCCTATCACCTCGACGCGGGCGAGTTTGCCAAGATGCTGTCCGAGCTAGGCGCCGAGCGTGGGGTCGAACACATCCTGGACGATGTGGAGGATGTCGAGCTGGATGAGCGCGGCTATGTGGCGGCGGTTCAGCTCAAGGAGCGCGGGCGACATCCGGTCGAGCTGGTGATTGATTGCACCGGGTTCCGCGGGCTGATCATCAACAAGGCGCTGAAGGAACCCTTCATCGACTATTCGAAATACCTGGGCAATGACCGCGCGATGGCCCTGCAGATCCCGCATCCCGATCCCAAGGCGATCGCCTCCTGCACCACCTCGACGGCGCTGGGTGCCGGGTGGAGCTGGCGCGTGCCGCTGTTTCACCGGATCGGCACCGGCTATGTCTATTCCAGCGCGCATCGCACCGATGACGAGGCCCGGGACGAGTTCCTGGCCCATCTGGGCAGCGACGCCCCCAAGGGCGCAGAACCCCGCGTGATCCCGATGCGGGTCGGGCGCACGCGCAATGCCTGGGTGAAGAACTGCATCGCCATCGGCCTGTCCAGCGGCTTCATCGAACCGCTGGAATCCACCGCGATCCACATGATCGACCTGGGGATCCAGCGCCTGCTGACCTATTTCCCGGACAGCGATTTCGACGATGCCCACCGGGACCGGTACAACAAGACCATGGATGGGCTTTATAGCGAGGTGTTGGATTTCATCTGCCTGCACTATGCGCTGGGAAATCGCACCGACAGCCAATACTGGATCGACGCGCGGACCGAGCTGGAAGTGCCCGACAGGCTGGCCGCAAACCTGGAGCTGTGGAAACACCAGCCCCCCACCGCGCTGGATCTGGAGACGGGGCACCTGTTCAACCACCCGACCTACCAGGCGGTACTGATGGGCAAACGTGTGTACGAGACCGGCTATGGCACCGGAAAATTCACCCGCCGCCTGGCCCTGAGCCAGGAGGCATGGGCCAAGCACCTGATGGAGTTCTCGCGCAATCTGCAACAGGCGGTGAACAGTTGTTCGGACCACCGCCAGGGCCTGATGGCGATCCGGGGCGAGCTGACCCCGACCCGCGCAAAGGGCAGGCCCCTGCAAGGCGTCGGCGCGGCGAAGGGGCCGCAGCAGGTTGCCTCCAGCGGACCGGCCACGGTCAAGATCGGCTCGGACAGCCCGGGGTTGTTCTGAAGCGGCGCAGTAACGGGCTTTGCCTTGGCGGTGGTGCCCTCAGATCACCAGAAACACGCCGGAGCCCGGCCCCACATCCCCAAAGCGCCAGGAGGCGTTTTCATGGCGGCAGAAACACCGGCGGGCTTTCAGCGTGTCCGTAACCCGCTGCGCCCAATCGCGAAACGCCGTTTCCAGGTGTTCGACCGGCGTAACGTCCTCCGGGAAGAAGGTCAGTTCGATAAAGGGGGATCCATCCCCTTCCCGAAACACGAAGACCTGCAGTTGGCGGATGGGTCCGACGTTGGGCCTGTAGCTCAGGTGAACCATATCCGCGTCTTTGGTGGCCGCTTCGATGGAGGCCCAGATTGGCGTGGCAATCGGTGCCCCGTCCCCGTCAAGGGAATTGGCCTCGACAAGCTGCTCTTCCAGAGGTTCGAGGAGTGCGGCGATCCCCTCCCAGCGTGGCGCTTCGAAATTCATGTCCCGCGCCGCGCCATCCGATGTCAGCAATGCGGTTTCAAGATCGGTCCGGTGGGTCATGACAAGGTTCCCTGCAAATGCCGCCACCCTATCAGCCGCAGGCGGTGCAAAAACCGGACACCTTGTCGCTAGCGTCGATAGGCCCGGGCCAGGGCCTTAGGGTCCGCCCCCATCATATAACGCGCAAGGGTCCAGAGGTTGCGGGCACCGCGCCGGACCCAGCCGGTCGCCTGATAGCGCGCGGCGCTGGTGGCGGCTTCGGCGTCCAGCGCAACCAGCCGTCCGCGCAGCCTGCGCGCGATGGCGACGTCTTCCATCAGGGGCATATCGGGCATGCCGCCGACCTCTTCGTACAGCACGCGGGGCAGCACCAGCCCCTGGTCGCCATAGGGCAGACCGAACAGCCGGGAGCGCAGGTTGGCCCAGCCCGCCGTGACCCCGGCCATCATCCCCTTGGCACGGAAGCGCAGGCGGAAGTATCCGGCGCAGGTTTCACCACTGGCGGCGCGGGCCATGAGGCGTTCGGTGGCTTCGACCCAGCCCTCGCCCAGCTGGGTGTCGGCGTGCAGGATCAGGATCCAGTCGCCCTTTGACGCGACCACACCCCGCGCGATCTGGCCGCCGCGTCCGGGAGAGCCGGTTATCATCTCGGCGCCGACCTCCTCGGCCAGGGCCACGGTGCCATCCGTGGACCCGCCATCCGTGACCACCAGCTCGCGCACCAGCCCGGCCTCGACCCCGGACATGAGGCAGGCCAGCGCCCCGGGCAGCTCTTCACCCGCATTCAGGGTGGGAATGACAATGGACAAGGGCGCGCGCATGTGGTCTCTCCGGTGTTCGATCCCATATACTGTCTTCCAGGCGACAGGAGAAGCAGATGACCCGCACCGTTTTGACCGTAACCGGCCGTGACCGCGCAGATTTCCTGCAAGGGCTGGTGACCAATGATGTCGCTGGCCTGAAGGACGGGCTGGTCTATGCCGCGCTGTTGACGCCGCAGGGCAAGTATCTGGCAGATTTCTTCCTGGTGCCGCTGGAGGATGCGATCGGGATCGATGTGGACAGTGCCCTGGCGCCGGGGCTGGCGCAGCGTCTGTCGATGTACAAGCTGCGCGCGGATGTGAAGATTGCGGGATCTGATCTTGAGGTCACGCGGGGCACCGGGCCGGTGCCGGAAGGCGCCTATCCCGACCCGCGCCATGCCGATCTGGGCTGGCGGTCTTATGCGGGCGCGGCGGGCGATGGCACCGATTTCGACGCGATCCGCGTGGCCCATTGCATTCCCGAGACCGGCGTGGAGCTGGGGCCGGACAGCTATATCCTGGAAAGCGGGTTCGAGCGGCTGAACGGGGTGGATTTCCGCAAGGGTTGCTATGTCGGCCAGGAAGTCACCGCGCGGATGAAACACAAGACCGAGCTGCGCAAGGGGCTCGCGACGGTCACTGTGGAGGGTCCTGCCGAACCGGGCACCGAGATCACCCGCGACGGCAAGCCGGTGGGCACGCTGCATACGCGGGCGGGCGACCGAGCAATTGCCTACCTGCGCTTTGACCGGGCCGAGGGCGAGATGCAGGCAGGTGAAGCAACGGTGACATGGACGCCCTGATCGCCGAGATAACCGGGCAACGGGTCCAGACCACCCGGCCCCTGCATGGTGGTGACCTATCCGAGGTCGCTCTGGTCACGCTGGCGGATGGCGGGCAGCTGGTCGCAAAACGCGGGGCCATGGTGGAGCGCGAGGGCTTCATGCTGACGGCCATGGGCGACCTTGGCGCGCCGGTGCCCAGGGTGTTGGGCGTGGGCGGCGATGTGCTGCTGCTGGAATACCTGACCGAGTCGCGGGCCACGCCGGAAGGCTGGCGCGCTCTGGGCGAGGGGCTGCGGGTTCTGCATGGGGCCGAGATGTTCGGCTATGGCTGGGACGAGGACTATGCCTTCGGATCTGTCGCGATTCCGAATGGCTGGATGGAGGATTGGGCCACCTTCTGGGCCGAACGGCGGCTGTTGCCACTCTCGGGCGCCCTGCCCGCCCCGCTGGCCCGGCGGGTGGAGGCCGTGGCCACCCGCCTGCCCGACCTGATCCCGGCACAGCCCCGCCCTGCCCTGCTGCATGGCGATCTGTGGACGGGCAATGTGCTGTTTGGCGGCGGGCGTGCCCACCTGATCGACCCGGCCTGCTACCACGGCGATGCGGAGGTGGACCTTGCGATGCTGGAGCTGTTCGGCCACCCGCATGAGGCTTTCTGGGAGACTTACGGACGGCCCGGGGGTGACTGGGCGACCCGGCGGGCCGTGTATCAGCTCTGGCCCGCTCTGGTGCATGTATCGCTGTTCGGCGCAGGCTACCACGCCATGCTGGAGGCGCGGCTTAACGCGTTAAAATTCTGACCGTGCTTTGATCCGGGTCAAAGTGCCGCATTCAGATTTGCGGCATTTTAACGTCCTGATAGCGCTGACTGGGGAGCGACATGAGCAATAGCAAACAGACAGGCGGGTATATCACCCGCACGGATCCGCGTTCCGGAGTGGAATGGCGGGCCCGCGTCGAAGGGCCTGACCGGGCGACCGTGCTGCATCCCGACACCGGGGATGCGGTGGCGCGGATCGCCATGCGGCCCGACGGCACACCGACCTTCGACGTGCTGGACCCGAAGACCGGCCAGGCGACAGAGCGCAGCCCCTGCACCCGGAGCTGCCCGCATGGCTGCAATGGCGATTTCGACCGCGCGACGAACTGCGCGCTGGCCTGCACGGCGAAACTGATCGCCTGAGCACCTCCGCAAGGACACAGGAAAGACCGAGCCCACTGACGGCTGAACGCGCCCTTCGGGGCGCGTTTTCTTTTTTGGATTCGGGGAGCAGCGGCGGGGCTAGTGAAGATGACACCACGCACCGCGCAGCGGGGCGGCGACTGCGTTGACCCGCTGCTTCCACACGACAACAAAAAACGCGCCCCGAAGGGCGCGCTTCGTAGTCCTGAATGTCCGACCGCTTACGCGCGTTCGGCGTATTCCATCGTCTCGGTGTTCACGATGATCGCTTCGCCTTGCCCCACGAAGGGCGGCACCATGACCTTGACGCCATTGTCCAGGATCGCCGGTTTGAAGCTGTTGGCAGCGGTCTGACCCTTCACGACCGGCTCGGTCTCTTCGACGGTGCAGGTCACCTTCTGCGGCAGGGTCGCATTCAGCGCCTCGGCCTCGTAGAACTCGACCACGATGGTCATGCCGTCCTGCAGGAAGGGGCGACGCTCCCCCAACAGCTCGGCCGAGATCTGGTTCTGCTCGTAGGTCTCGGTGTCCATGAAGATCAGCATGCCGTCATCTTCATAGAGGAACTGCTGATCCTTCTGCTCCAGCCGCACACGTTCGACCTTGTCCGCAGACCGGAAGCGTTCATTGAGCTTGGAGCCGTTGCGCAGGTTCTTCAGCTCGACCTGAGCAAACGCACCGCCCTTGCCGGGTTTCACGTGATCGACCTTGACCGCGGCCCAGAGGCCATCGTTGTGTTCCAGCACGTTGCCGGGACGAATTTCGTTGCCGTTGATCTTGGGCATGTCTTTACCACCCTGAAAGGTTGAACCGGTATCGGTAGCCCCTATATCTTGTGAGGCCCTGCCTGACAAGTTGACCATATACGGCGTGAAACCGCGTTCAGTCATGTAACAGGTGCATGACAGTCATGCGTTGGGAGGGATACCGAATCACGCGGAAAAAGCCATATTGGCCCGCACGCCGGAAAGAGCAAGAGCAATAAGAAACAAAGGAAGCCGAATGTTGGATTCTGTGGACGGTACCGCATTCAACAACGAACAGGGCAACCGCGCACGCAAACTGTTTGCTGCCGTGGTGCTTGCCGCCCTGGACGATGCGATCGCCGATGACAAGAAATACGGCAATGGTCCCGAGCAAATCGCCCGTTGGGCGCGCTCGCGGGACGGCCGCGAGGTGCTGAGCTGTGCCGGCATCGACCCGAACGAACGTGTGGTTTCGGGGCTGATGGAGTTCGTCTCGAAAGGCGTGCGCACCTCGGTGGCGCTGTCGCGCGAGGAAAGCGAACGCCGCGCCCAGGCCGAAGCCGCCTGAAGAATACCCGCACCGCTGCCACGGTGACGGAGCAAGAAAAGCGCGCCCATCCAGGGCGCGTTTTTTTCGTCGCTTACGGGTGAGAGGCCCCGCCTGCCACAGCTGCGGGGGCGCAGGGTTGCGCGGGATCGGGTATGTCGACCGGAATAAGCCCGGTGGTATCCAGGTAGTGATCAGGCGCTTGTTGCAGCCCCAACCAGGCCGTGGCCTCGGGCGCGCCCACAAAGCTGCGTGCCTGCATCCCCTCAATCACGCCCGCAAAGCCTGCGAACATGTTTGCCATGCCCAGGGCCAGCTCCCCCGGCGCAATCATCGCATAGCGCAAGCGCCGCCGGGGTGCGGGCCGTATGTTCAGACGCATCGAGGCCTTGAGCACATCCTGTGCGCTCCAGCTTGTGCTGGTCAGCCCGCGCAGATCGATCAGCATGTCACAGAGCCCGTCAAACTCGGGCTCCTGCGCAATCATCTCGTAGAACCGTCGCAACTGCTCGGGGGAGCCATGCCCCTGATAACTTTGCACGATGACGGCCTCACCAGGCCAGAACCGGAATTTCAACACAGCGCGCCTCCTGACCTTTAGTATGATCAGCAGTCGTTCAGGTTGTAAATGGACGCAAAGGTTGACCCTAAGTCACCCCTGTGCGTCGCTTTGGCCAATCTCGTCCAGGTGCCGCTGCAGCGACAGTTTGTCGAGGCTCTCCATCGGCAGATTCACGAAGATCGAGATGCGGCGCAGGAGCATGCGATAGGTCTCGGAAAAGGCCACGCGACGCTCGGCCTCGCCCCCTTCCACCTGAACCGGATCCGGCAGGCCCCAATGGGCGGTCATCGGCTGGCCGGGCCAGACCGGACAGGCTTCTGCCGCAGCCTTGTCGCAGACGGTAAAGACGAAATCCATCTGCGGCGCATCCGCCAACCCGAACTGATCCCAGCTTTTCGAGGCCAGCGCATCGACCGGGTGGTTCAGGTTCGCCAGCAGCTCCAACGTATAGGGATGCGCAGCATCCGCCGGGGCAGACCCGGCCGAGAAGGCACGGAACTTGCCCATCCCCTCGCGGGTCAGGATCGCCTCGGCCATCAGCGAGCGGGCCGAGTTGGCGGTGCAGAGAAACAGGACATTCTTGGTATCGGACATGGGAGGCTCCTGTCTTGTCCGGGGGGAAGAAAGCGGTGCGCAGAGCTCGGGCCGCCCGTCGCAGCAGTCATCGACGAGAAACCCGATCAGCCCGGCAATGCCCGCCTGGTCGGCGAAGTAACGGATCACCCGCCCCTCACGCCGATTGCGGATCAGCCCGGCATTCATCAGCGTCGCGAGGTGGGTGGACACGGTGCTCTGCGCGAGGCCCAGGGTGTCGCAGACCTCGCCCACAGGCAGACCGAAGGGACCCGCCTGGATCAACAGGCGGGTAAGCTCCAGCCGGGTGTCATGCCCGAGGGCGGCGAAGGCGGATATGGCGGTGTCGCGATTCATATATCGGGTATTCTCGATCTATTGAGTCATTTCAACCCCGATTCTGTAACACCCATGTGAAAGACCGGAGCGGGAGCGTCGCAAACGGGCTTGCGTGGGCGGGCCGGGCAGCGGACAAGACAGATATGACGAAAGCACTCATGATTCAGGGCACCGGTTCGAATGTCGGCAAGTCGATGCTGGTGGCAGGGCTGGCGCGGGCCTGTGTGCGCCGTGGGCTGAAGGTCGCACCGTTCAAGCCGCAGAACATGTCGAACAATGCCGCCGTGACAGCGGATGGTGGCGAGATCGGCCGCGCCCAGGCGTTGCAGGCGCTGGCCTGCGGGCTGGCTCCGCATACGGATATGAACCCGGTCCTTTTGAAACCGGAGAGCGAAACCGGCGCGCAGGTCGTCGTGCAGGGGCAGCGCTTTGCCACCACCGGGGCGCTGGGATATGGCAAGCTGAAAGCGCAGTTGCTGCCCAAGGTGTTGGAGAGTTTCGAGCGGCTGAAATCGGGCGTGGACCTGGTGCTGGTCGAAGGCGCGGGCAGCCCCGCCGAGATCAACCTGCGCCCCGGCGACATTGCCAATATGGGCTTTGCCGAGGCGGCGCGCGTGCCCGTGGTGCTGGCCGGTGACATTGATCGGGGCGGCGTGATTGCGCAGTTGGTGGGCACCCAGGCGGTGCTGCCGCCAGAGGATGCGGGGCGCATCAAGGGCTACCTGGTCAACAAGTTCCGCGGCGACCCGCGCCTGTTCGAGGCGGGCGACGCCGAGATCGCCAGGCGCACCGGCTGGGCGGCTCTAGGTGTGCTGCCCTGGTTCGCCGACGGCTGGCGCCTGCCCGCCGAGGATGTGCTGGACATCGCCTCGCAGGCAGGAGGCGCCATCAAGGTCGCGGTGCCGCAGCTGGCGCGGATTGCCAATTTCGACGACCTCGATCCGCTGAGCGCGGAACCGGAGGTCACGGTCGAGATCGTGCCGCCCGGCCGCCCCCTGCCCGCCGATGCCAGCCTGGTGCTGATCCCGGGGTCGAAATCCACCATCGGCGACCTCAATTTCTTCCGCGCACAGGGCTGGGACATCGACCTTAAGGCGCATCTGCGCCGAGGCGGGCGGGTGCTGGGCATCTGCGGCGGCTACCAGATGCTGGGACGCGAGATTGCCGATCCGGAAGGGTTGGAAGGCAAGCCGGGCACGGTTGACGGGCTGGGGCTTCTGGATGTGACAACCGTGCTGGAACCGGCCAAGACCCTGGCGTTGACCGAGGCGACCTGGGTTGAAACCGGCGATGCGGTGCAAGGTTATGAAATCCACCTGGGCCGCACCCAGGGGCCGGATTGCGCGCGCAACTGGCTCACGGTCGGTGACCGGCCCGAGGGGGCGGTCAGCGCGGATGGGCTGGTCCAGGGCACCTATCTGCACGGGCTGTTCAGCTCGGATCGCTTCCGCGCGGGATACCTGGCCGGGCTGGGCGCCGAGAACGCGGGAGAGAGCCACAGCCAGCAGGTCGAGGACACGCTGGATACGCTCGCCGCCCATATGGAGGCGCATTTGGATATAGACGCACTGCTGGCACTGGCCGAATAAGGCCGATTGGGCTGGAGGGTTAGCGTTCCACTCGCCTCGACCACGACAATGGCCAGGGTGGGAGCCCGACCGGCCTTTCCCCACGGGTCCAAAACGAAAACGCCCGCGACAGGCGCGGGCGTGAATTGCGTGGATGTTCAGCGGGTTATTCGAACTCGCGCAGGGTTAGGGCGCGCTGGATCTCGCGGCGCACCAGGCGGCGCACATTGCGGGTGATGCGTTCGCCCACGGTGCCCTGAAGCTCTTCACGCACGAGTTTCTGCACCATCTCGCGCAGGACCTCTTCGTCGATCACCGCCTCATCGAATGTTTCGTCGAACAGGGCCTCGGCGTCTTCCTCGATCGAGTCGGGATCGGTCGCGGCCTCCGTCTCTGCGCGCTCCTCAGCGACGGGCGCGATCGAGATCACCTCAGCCTCTTCGACGGGCACCTCGGCCTCGATGAACTGAGCTTCTTCCACCTCTTCGCCGTCCCGCGCCGCCCAGGCGGCATGTTCGAAGACGACGGTTTGCGGTTCCTCGGGCTCGACCTCGCTGCCATCGGGTTCCCAATCGCCGGGCGTATCGCTGATGACCGCTTCCAGCTCGGCAATGCGGCTTTCCAGGCTTTCAGGTGTTTCAACTTCAGATACCTGCGGGGTCTCGACCACCTCTTCCGGCTCCGGCCAGGCCATCTCCGCCAGCTCGGCCTCGTCACCCTCGGACGTCAGCGCGTCCTCCGCCACCTCTTCGCTGATCGGCTCGGAAATCGGGTCCGAGAGCAGCATGGGTTCAGGTTCACGCGCAGCGTGAGGTTCAGGCGCGTCCTGCAGTTCGGCCACTGGCGCCGCGGCTTCATGCACGCGGAACGCCGGGGTCAGCACCAGCTTGTCGACGACTGGGGGCTCGGCGGGCGCGTCCACATGCGGCGCGGCCTCAGGCGCGACGGCCTGCGGTGCCTCCCCCACATTCTCGGATACCAGCCTGCGGATCGAGGACAGAACATCCTCAATCTCGGCATTGGTCACGGCTTCGGACATGCCCTGCCCCTGTTTCTTGTTACGTTACGCCTCTGACACAGTTTAACGGGCGGGATAGATTCGAACAACAGATGGCCCGAATTTTCGCGATTTCAGCCACTTGGCTGCCGAGAAGGCAAGAAAAAAGGCCCGGAGCGGGTCCGGGCCTTGGATCTGGTCTGCCAGGTTTACTGCTTGCCCAACGCCTTCAGCACCGCATCCAGCTTCTCGCCCTGCGGGCTGACCTGGCGCACCGGCGCGGTCGACACGGTGTTGTAATAGGCCTCGGGATCATAGGTCACGATGCCCAGGCGCAGGTGATCGGCGGTCAAAAGCCCCATGGAGGAAAGCAACTGATAGACCGCCAGGTACTGGTCGACACCGGCGGTGAGGCGGGCGTCTTCGGCGTCCAGCAGTTCCTGTTCGGCGTTCAGCACGTCGAGCGTGGTGCGCGCGCCCAGGCTGGCCTCTTCACGGGCGCCGCGCAGGGCGACGCGGCTGGCGCGGATCTGGCGGTCGGTGGCTTCGATCTGGGCGGTGGCAATGGCCAGCTGCGCCCAGGCGTTGCCGACATTCTGGTCGACCGTATGACGCACCACATGCAGGTTGGCCCGCTGCGCTTCCGCCTGGGCCAGCGCCTGGCGATAGAGTGCGGACAGGGCCCCGCCCTGATAGATCGGGCCACTGACCGACACCCCAACGGACGAGGTGAAATAGTCATTGGGATGTCGCGTAATCGGCATGATCGGATCCCCGGCCGCATCCGTGACCACCCCCTGCGAAGCCCCGATGTTCAAAGTCGTGCTGGCACTGGCTGACACGCTCGGCTTCATGGAAGAGAGGGCCAGTTGCACGCCCAAGTCCGCAATGGTCACCTGCCGCTGGGCGCGCAGCATGTCAGGATGAGTACGGCGGGCGATGGCCTTGGCCTCCTCCAGCGTTGTCGCGGTCATCGGCGCGCGCGGCGGTGTCGCCAGGGCGCCGGGATAGTGGCCGGTCGCCGCCTTATAGGCTTCACGCGCAATCGCCATCTGGCCCTGGGCGGCCCCTTCGGCAGCACGGGCTGCTGCCAGACGGGCCTGGGCCTGGGCCACGTCGGTCTGGGTCACCTCGCCTACTTCGAACCGGTCATTGGCGGCGCGCAACTCCTGCGTCAGCAGGCGCACATTGTTTGATTGCAGCGCAATCGAGTCGGCAGCCTGGCGCACATCCATGAAGGCAGAAACCGCCAGGAACAACACCTGCTGCTCGACCAGGGTCAGCGCGTCACGGGTGGCCAGAACGGTTTCCTTGGCGATATCGATACGCAACTTGCTGGCACCGAAATCATAAAGCAGCAACGAGGATGACAGCCCAACCGACCCGGTCAACGTGTCATCGCCCGAAAAGGTCGAGGAACGATCCGTATAGGTCCAGTTGGCCACGTAATTCAGCGTCGGGCGCAACGCGGCCACGGCCACCGCCACATCCTCGTCCGCGGCGCGCAGAAGCGCGCGGTTCTGTTCCAGAAGGCCCGAGTGCTTGTAGGCCGAGATCATTGCGTCCGTCAGCGTCTCGGCCAGCGCGCCCATCGGCATCAGAACGAGGGCGGCCGAAGCAGCGCCTTTCACGAATTTGTGTTTCAGCCCTGCCAGCATGTCGGCCATCCCTCTGGTTAATCGCGTTTTCCCCTAGATAGGAACGCCCGTTTACAAAACAAAGGCCCGGCGGGCCTCAAATCCGGGCAAAATCGGCGCGCCCGCGTTGAACGAGAAACGCCAGGCGATCTCGCCGTCGATCTTGTAGCCGATACGCACGGTGCCCAACATTCCGTCGGCGAAGATCGCGGCGATGCGCCCGCCTTCCTTCAGCTGGTCCAGCAGCGCCTCGGGCATGTGTTCGACCGCGCCGCCCAGAAGCGCCACGTCATAGGGGCCGTTCTTGGCATTGCCTTCGGCAAGCGGCCCGGCCATCACGGCGACATTGTCGAACCCGTTGGCCGAAAGGGCCGCCTCGGCCTCGCCGGCCATCGCCTCGTCTTCCTCAACCGCAACGACGAAATCGGCAATGCGCGCCAGAACGGCGGCACCATAGCCCAGGCCGCAGCCCACGTTCAGCACGCATTCGTCATTCTGCACGTCCAGCGCGTCGAGCATCTTGGCGAGCGTGCGCGGCTCCATCTCGACCCGGCCCGCGCCCAGATCCACATTACGCCCGGCATAGGCCACGTCGCGCTTGTCGTCGGGCACGAAAGCCTCGCGCGGGACCGACAGCATGGCGTCGATGATCGGGTATTTGGTCACGTCCGAGGGGCGCACCTGGGTGTCCACCATCATGGTACGGCGGGCGGTGAAATCAGTCATGGTCGATCCATCCGTGGCTATAGCGAGCCTGTCTTGCCACAGATCGCCGGGGGCGGCAACATCCGCCCCCCACCCTGCGGCAAGATTGCCACGCGAAATCCGTGCAAATCCGGCACCGATCAGGGCTTGCACCCGGCACGACCTTGGGCTAAACCGCCTGCACCCTTCGGCGGCGAGTTGGCGGAGTGGTGACGCAGCGGATTGCAAATCCGTGTACACCGGTTCGATTCCGGTACTCGCCTCCATTTAAAAACAATCACTTACATCACTCCTTGCCGTGTTTGAGGCCCCGCGTTTACAGGGGCGTTTACATTTTTGTGTCTTGAGACAGTGATTTTGCTCGATTGAGCTTGCGCAGAACCGCATCGCTTTCGTCCGGGCTTACCTGCGCATAATGCTCGATTACCTGCGCCGCGTAGCGAACCGACCACCCCATCAGAACTGCGATTTGGCGCAAAGACAGATCGGCATTCAGCAATCTTGTCGCCGCTGTCCCGCGCGTATCGGACAAAGTCTTCTCGCGCCCATCGATCCACGGTGGGATCTCCGCTTCGCGCCGGTCGATGGTGAAGGTGCCTTCCGGCGTCTCTGCGATCAGTTTCTCAAGGGCTGAAGTGGCCGGGATATATGCGATCTGGCCGCGCTTACTGGTCCTGAAACGAAGGCGCTTGCCGTGCGGCGTGTCTTCGAATTGGTCCATTTTGACCTGAACCAGATCAGCTGCCCGCAAACCGGTTTCGCATCCTGCGGTCAGGATCCTCTGCACCCATTTCGGCGCAAATTTGTTGAACTGGGCGATGTCGCCACTCGTCCAGATGATTTCTGTGCGGTTCGATTGGTAGAGCTTTTTAAGCTTGTGACAGTGATGCTCTTTCAGCTTTCCCTCTTCCACCGCCCAATTCAGAACGCGTGTCGCATGGGTGCCCGCCATGTCGTGCTGCTTGGGCGAATGGAGCCACTTCTTGCGCCAATTATTGACCTCGCCCCGCGAGGCGCGTTCTTCGAACATCGCGACAGGATCTGCACCGAATTCTTCGCGAAACAGCTCCAGCCATTTGCGGATATCAGCCTTTGAACGCTCAGCCTTGGGCAAGGACGCGCTGGACAGAAAATCGTCGACCAAGTGAGTCGTCAGATATTCAGCCGGGCTCACGGGCGTACCGCACTGCGAAAACGCATGGAAGAATTCGGGCTCTTTGGGGTTCGGGTCCGTCCCCTCCCAAAATTTGGGGCCGCCCCGCCAGGCATAGAAATGGTAGCGAACACCAGACACAACTTTGCGCCGGACACGGTGGACGCCCTTGGGAAGGTTACTTCTGGGCACGGCGCGCTCTCCGCTGTGCAACGAGGCTCGGTTGCGAAGTGGCCTCGCGTTCTGCCGCGCTGATGCCCTGAACAGCATCCAATCGCGCGCGAATGAGTTTCGGATCATACCACCCGCGCCGCCCTGGCACCGGAGCGATACCCGTCCTACGGCAGAAGTCATAGAAGGACGCGCTCGGCTCACTGTAGCCGAAGAGAAGCGCAAGCTCTGGGGTCGGAATCAGCTGAATATGGCTTGGGCTCATTTTTCAGCCCTCTCACCCACGGCTTCTTGCCGCGACATGGCTGCCCGCAAACAAGACACCACCTGAGCGCCCTGTGAGCGCAAGTTGCGCACAGCCTCCTCTTCGAGCCAGGCTTTCACGTCCGCTGGAAGGTTAAGTTTGAACTGGGTTGTCTTCATATTTACACCTCAACAAAAGGACATAAAATGTCCATACCATTGAGGACAAATATTGTCCATCATGCAATCATGAAAGAAGAAGCCTTGGTCCAATTCAAACTCTTGCTTCCTGCCGCGCTCAAGAAGCGTCTGGAAACGCATGCCACACTGAACCGGCGCAGCCTGTCTCAGGAAATCGTCGTCGCCCTAGAGGAGAAGTATCCGGCCGCAGAACCGGATGCGACATCCGATCCAGCGGCCCGTATGCTGTTCTGGCTCGCCAAACGCATCCGTCGAAGAAACCCAAAGCCTGGGACGCCAAGGGACAAACAAGCCGCGCTATATGAACGCATTGCGGGCGATATCGCGGAACGCATGAAAGACATCGGCGAATAACCCTAGTAGGCCACCCACTCATATCCATGGTTGCCTTCGTGATCTTCCCATTCGACACCGACCCCGCGACGCCAGTTTGATGACGAACAGCGCCGCGACGGCAGAACCCATTGCGGAGCGGCCGCTGGGGTCGTGCGTTGCCAGCCGAATTCGCCCTGCGTGCCGTAGGTCCCGAGGCGCATGTTATGACTCTCAGAACATTCATCGTCGCGGCCACGTTCGCGATGGCTGTAGTACCGCACATCCCAGACGCGGAGCGAGCGTACGAAATCGAATTCCAAGCCACTGATGTCGATATCGGCACCGTCTTCGACCACCTGAGCGAGAATGACCTGGCCGAGCGTCTTATCTATTTGGTTACTGGCCTCCCAGATCTTCGGGGCCGTGCTTTGCAAAGGCACACGCTCAGAAACACCCATCGGGCAGCGCCAGATTTGCAACGGCGGCTCAATCGGCCAGGGCGTGATCCGACGGATAAACACGGCGCGGGCATGGGCACATTCTGCTGACGCGGGCCACCCACCAGCCAGGCAAAGCAGAATGGCGCAATCGACCTGATAGGCCTTTGCCGCCTGCGGGGCCACGGTTGAAAGAAGAGCCACGACAGCTCCGGCGCTCAAATTTCTGATAAGTCTGCACCACATATCAATAAATGCCTTCTGACTACATTACTGCATTATTGATACACTAGCTCCAATCTCAATCTCCACACCATATGCGAGCATAGTGTTTATGATGTTCGCGCGCGTTTTGTGGAATATATTCCGTAGAGCCGTTCTTGTGATCTGGCCGAATAGAGGCCATGAAATTAGGGGAACGAGTAGGGTTAAATGTCCGGAATCTAAGAAGTTCCAGAGGATTGAGCCAAGAACAGCTAGCTTTGGCTGCGGATGTAGATCGCAGCTATATCAGCGAGATCGAACTCGCCAAAAATTCAGCATCAATCGATGTTCTGGAGCGGATCGCACTTGCTCTCGAAATCGACCCACAAGAGTTATTAAACAAGAGGGGCTGATATTGCCCGAAATTACGAGTGTTCGCACAACGGCCGAAGCCATCGGCCGTATTTCATGCATCAAAACAGGTGAAGAAATCGGCCTTTTGTATCGCTGGGACAACGGCGAGACGCAGGCTGCGTTGTATGATGACGGCAATTCTAAAACACCACATTGTTCGGATCATCCCGCTGAACCAGACATTGGTGGAAAACGCAGCTAACGGCCGGAAAGAGCCCAACCTGTGAATTCGATTTTCTTGCTGCGAGCGCGCGCAGCGTGCCTCCCCGCCGCACTGCCGAACTTTACTCGCTGCATGGCAGAGAAGAATGCAGCCATTCCGGCAGGCCGCAGCAAATCTGAAACTTCGCATTCATACTGTGCGGAACCTTACCGCTATTTGGTCAATCAAACCGAAGCACTGATTTCGGTCGCCGTACCCGAATTATCAGTCGAAGGGTTTGTTGCGGGTCCAGTCGAATGTTCCGGCGTCCCGTTCCTGCACCGCTTGTTTCCAGCCGACTTGCTCCACGCGGGCTTTGAAGTTCATGCCCTCAGGTGAATGGCGGGTGATGCCGTCGAACACGGTGGCAAGGCGCTGCGTCTGGTTGATCTTTTCCTCCACTGCAGCGTTGATCACCATTTTCTGCATGGCCAATTGGTTGATCGGCACGGATGCCATCCGGGCAACCAGCGCTTCGACCTCGGCATCGAGCTGATCGTCAGGCACGGATTTCAATATCAGCCCCATCTCTGCGGCTTCAACCCCGCTGATCTTGTCACCCGTAAACATCATGCGCTTGGCCTTCTCCGGTCCAAGCCGGTGCACCCACATCGCCGTGGTGGGGCAGCCCCAGACGCGGGTGGGCATGTAACCGATTTGCGCGGTGTCCCCCATGATCGTGAGATCGGCACACAGCGCGATGTCCGAGCCGCCCGCGACGGCAAAGCCGTGCACCTTGCAGATCACCGGTTTCATTGCCCGGAAGAGCGACATGAAGGCCTGTGTGTTAGCCCACATGAACTGGAAATCCTGCATCGGGTCCCAGGGCATGTCCTGCACCACCTTGTT
Organism: Aliiroseovarius sp.; assembly: GCF_965228805.1. Lineage (NCBI taxonomy): Bacteria > Pseudomonadati > Pseudomonadota > Alphaproteobacteria > Rhodobacterales > Paracoccaceae > Aliiroseovarius > Aliiroseovarius sp. Next base: position 4,123,422 of record NZ_CBDDIE010000003.1, read on the forward strand.
GGGACCATTGCCCTCGGCGTAGTGGGCCAGGTCGTAGCCTGCGCAAAAGGCCTTTCCTGCGCCGGACAGGACCATCACGTGGATGTCTCGGTCATGGTCGGCCTCTGCCACCGCCGCCGCCAGTTCGCGCGGCAGGTCATCGTCGATGGCATTCATCACCTCGGGTCGGTTCAGGGTGATCCGCCCGATCCGACCATCTTTCTCGTACAGAACCTTTGCCATACCTACCCCCAATCGCTGACGGCCTTGACCTCCAGAAACTCCTCAAGACCCCAGACACCGCCTTCTCGGCCATTGCCCGACTGCTTCATGCCGCCGAAAGGCGAGCCCGCACCGCCGAATTTGCCGTTCATCTCGACCATACCAGACCGCAGCTGACGCGCCACTCGGCGGGCGCGGGACTTGTCAGGGGTCTGGATATAATTCGTGAGGCCAAAGGGCGTATCGTTGGCCAATGCGATCGCTTCCTGTTCAGAATCGAAGGGCGTGATACACAGCACCGGTCCAAAGATTTCTTCCTTCCAGATCGTCATTTCCGGCGTGACATCAGCAAAGATCGTAGGGCGCACGAAGTGACCCCGGTTCAGCCCGTCGGGGCGGCCAAGTCCACCCGCGATCAGTGTGGCGTGTTCCTCTATGCCGCGCTTGATCAAATACTGGATCTTGTTGAACTGTGTTTCAGAAACAACCGGGCCGATCTGGCGGCCTTCGATGTCCGCTGGTCCGACCTCCGTTTTCTCTGCTACGGCTCGGGCGGCTTCAACGGCCTGGTCGTATATCGAGCGCTCCACGAGCATCCGGGTCGGCGCGTTGCAGGACTGGCCCGAATTGTTGAAGCAGTGCCGCACGCCGCGTGTGAAGGCCTTTTCATCTGCATCGGCGAAGATGATGTTGGCCCCCTTGCCCCCCAGTTCGAGGCTGACGCGTTTCACGGTGTCTGCCGCGGCCTTGCTGATCGCGACCCCAGCTCGGGTTGACCCGGTGAAGCTGACCATGTCCACGTCCGGGTGCGCGGTGAGATGCGCGCCAACACCGGCACCATCACCGTTCACAAGATTGAACACACCGGGCGGGAAGTTCGCTGCATCGATCATCTCGGCCAGCAGAATTGCACTGAGTGGCGAGAGTTCAGAGGGTTTGAGCACCACCGTGCAGCCTGCCGCCAGGGCCGGGGCGACCTTCAGCATCACCTGGTTCATCGGCCAGTTCCATGGGGTGATCAGGGCGCAGACACCAACCGGCTCGTATAGGATCATGTCGCCGGGCGCGTGGTCTCCCAAGGGACGTTCAAAGTCAAAAGCCTTGGCCGCCCGGATGGTGTTCTTGAGATGCCCAGCCCCGGCACCGACCTGTGCAGTCTTTGCCAGTGCGATAGGTGCCCCCATTTCGGCACTCATGGCCTGTGCCATATCCTCCGCCCGCGACTTGTAAACCTCCATCAACCGCTCCAGTGCGGCGATCCGATCCAAAGGGTCTGTTGCCGCCCAGGCCGGGAATGCATTCTTGGCCGCGGCGACGGCCGCGTCAGCATCAGCGACGCCACCCAAAGTGATCGTGGCGATATTCTCTTCCGTGGACGGGTTCTCAACCGCAATTTCGCGCCCGTCGATCGAAGCTATCCATTGGCCGTTGATATAGTGTCTGGTTGCGTCCTGCATGGCGGTTCCTGTCAGTCAGAGTTCATTGAATTCCCCGGCGACGAAACGGTCGCGGAGAACAAATTTCTGGATTTTGCCCGAGCCGGTCAGGGGAAAGCTCTCGACCTGCACCCAGACATTCGGAGTTTTCTGCGGGGACATGTTTGCGCGGCAATGGGCATGCAGCGCGCCCTTGTCGAGTGGTCCTGTGCCGCGGATGAACGCGCCGATGACCTCGCCCCATTTCGGGTCCGGCAGGCCAACCACGGCGACCTCGGCCACTTGCGCGTGTTCCAACAGGCAGTTCTCGATCTCGGCCGGGAAATGGTTCTCGCCACCCCGGATGATCATTTCCTTGACCCGCCCCGTCACGGTCACATACCCGCGCGCATCCATCCGGCCCAGATCACCCGTATGTAGCCAACCGCCTTCATCCACCGTCTCGGACGTGGCCTTGGGGTTGTCATTGTATTCCAACATCACACAGGGACCGCGGGCACAGATTTCCCCGACCTTGCCAACGGCGACAGCGCTATTGTCATCGACGCTGCGGATCGAAACCTCGGTTTGCGCGACAGGCTGACCGGCCGTGTTACAGATGTCGTCGATACTGTCTGAGAAATGGTGTTGAGTGATCACCGGGCAATGTTCTGTCTGACCATAAAGCGTCGAGAATCCGGCGCCCATCAAGTTCTGCACTCGGCGCACCAGTTCCGGGGCCACCATCGAGCCACCACAGCTGACCAGTTTCAGGGCCGACAGGTCGCGCGGACGCGTTTCCTGCGCGTCGAGCAGCGCCACCACCATGGTCGGCACGCCAAGGATGATGTCCGCGCCGTTCGCTTCCAACTGGTCAAGCGCAACATCCGGAGCAAACAGGCTGATCAGCACCATGCGGCATCCCGCCTGCAAGCAACCAAGGGTGACCATACCGCAGCCCGAGGTGTGAAACATCGGCATGATGTTGACCCAGGTGGTCGCCTTGGTCGCGCCGCAGCGGGACGCGTAGAAGCGTGCATTGTTGACCAGCCCGCGATGGCTCAGCACCGCCCCTTTGGGAAAGCCGGTGGTGCCGGACGTATATTGGATCATCGCCGCGTCGCCCGGGGCGACTTCGGGCAAAGCAGGCGGGCGGGGCCCTTCCGCGTAAAGCGCTGCGCTTTCCATGTCCGTGACTTCGCGCACCGATGGGATGTTCGCCGCGACCTCAACCCCGATCCGGCCCATGGGATTGCCGCGGAACTCCTCGACAAGGAACAGGGCAATCGCGCGTGACTGCTCCAGAACATAGGCCAGCTCACGTGCTTGAAAGGCCGGGTTCGCGGTCACCAGAACCACTCCGGAGAGCGCACAGGCATATTCCATCAGGACCCATTCGGGACTGTTGGGCGACCAGACGGCCACGCGTTCGCCGGGCGCAAAGCGTGTGGACAGAGCCAAAGCCAGCCGCTCGGCATCTTTCAGAAGTTCGGCGTAGGTCCAGCGGCGTCCTTCTGTACCGTCCCGCCTGACTTCGACCAAGGCCTCCGCCTCCGGTCGCGCCGCAGCGACCTCGCGTAGCAATGCGCCGATGGTGATCTCGCGTGTCTCCATGTCGGACTGGGCCGGGGCATGGGAGGTGGTGAGGCTCAGCTCATACATCGCTGAAATCGCCCCCTCGACCCTTGCCGCTGGCGAAGCGGGCTGCGCCTTCGACGCCTTTGGTGACCTCGGCCTTGCTGCCACGCCATTCCTGCCGAAGTGCGTCGCGCATCGAAAACCCGTGCTGCGCCCGCACAGAGCGGCGATCGGCGCGCATGCAGCTTTGCGGGAAACGGGCTATGTCATGGGCCAGCGCTTCGGCCTTGGCGCGCGCGTCGCCTTCAGGCACGACGTATTCGCACAAGCCGATCCGCAGCGCCTCGTCTGCATCGACGCGGCGACCGGTCAGGATCAGGTCCATCGCGCGACCTTCGCCCACCAGACGCGGCAGGCGCACTGTCCCACCGTCGATCAGCGGAATGCCCCAACGGCGGCAGTAGACCCCCATGAAGGCGGTTTCTTCCATCACCCGAATATCGCACCAAAGCGCCAGTTCCATGCCGCCAGCCACGGCAGGCCCTGCCACTGCGGCGATCACCGGTTTGCCGAGCTCCAACCGGCTGGGTCCCATGGCCGCCATCGGTGGGTCGCCTTCCTCCGGAAAGTCGAACGGATCGAGCGCTTCGGCCCCGGCAAGAGAGGCTGCATGCTTCAAATCCCACCCGGCACAAAAGGCACCGCCTTCGCCCCAGAACACCGCAACACTGGCGGTATCGTCCGCGTCAAACGACCGGAACGCCTCATAGAGTGCCTTGGCGCTTTCCGGGTCCATGGCATTGCGCGCCTCTGGGCGGGAATGGATCACGGTCCAGACGGGGCCGTCCTTTTCAATTCGCACACTCATTGCAGAACCTCTCCGTAGCTACCTGCGAGGAACTTCTCACGAATGGCGAATTTCTGCACTTTGCCGGAGCCTGTCAGAGGGAAGTTCGGCACATGCACCCAGACCGATGGCGTTTTCTGCGCGGACAGATGCGCCCGGCAGTGGGTGCGCAAATCGGCCACGTCGAGCGGTTGGTCGGACAGGATGAATGCCGCGATCACCTCTCCCCATTTCTCGTCCGGCAGGCCGACGACCGCCACCTGTGCCACGTCCGGGTGAGTCACAAGAACCGCCTCGATCTCGGCCGGGAAATGGTTTTCACCGCCGCGAATGATCATGTCCTTCACACGGCCCGTTACCCGCACGAACCCCTGAGCGTCCATCGTGCCCAGATCGCCGGTATGCAGCCAGCCTTCGCCATCGATGGCGGCGATGGTAGCCTCCGGGTTGTCGTTATAGCCGATCATCACCGCGTAGGATCGCGCGCAAATCTCGCCCACTTCACCTATTGGGAGCACACGATTATCTTCAGGTGAACGGATCGAGACCTCGGTCTGTGGCAGCGGTTGGCCAGCCGTCTCCACGATCTGCTCAAGCGTTGCCTCGACAGGGTTCAGGCAGATCATCGGGCTGTGCTCTGTCTGCCCGAAAGCGCTGAGCAAGTGACAGCCCAAACGGACCCGCACCCGGCGGACCAGATCGGGTGGCACCGGTGCGCCACCCGTCGTGATGACCTCAAGCGAGGACATGTCGCGTTGGGTTCTGTCCAGCGATTCCAGCAGATTGAACAGCATGGTGGGAACGGCAAAACAGGTTGTGACGCTTTGTTCCTCGATCAATCGCGCAAAGACATCCGCGTCGAACCGCTTGATCAACAGCATCTTGGCCGCGGCCTGAAGGCACCCAAGCGCGCCCGTGGCACAGCCCGCCGTGTGAAACAGCGGCATGAAGTTGGCCGAGACCGAATGCGGACCAACCTGCTTGCGTGCGCAGAACAGACGCGCGTTGTTCACCAGGTTCTTGTGGCTGAGCACCGCGCCCTTTGGAAATCCGGTTGTTCCCGAGGTGTATTGGATCTGCGCGGCATCGTCCGGCTGGACGTCCGGCAGGAGGGCGGGTCGTTCTCCATATGCGTAGAGCGCGTCCTCGTCTTCCAGATTGACGACCTCGCGCAATGCTGTGTTGCCGCTTGTCGCCTCGCGCGCAATCTCAGCCATCGGGTTGCCTCGGAACCCGTCCACCATAAACAGGCCGACGGCACCGGATTGTTCCAGCACATACCTGAGCTCGGAGGCCTGAAAGGACGGATTGGCTGTAACCAGAACCAACCCCGCAAGACCGCAGGCATATTCCATGAAAATCCACTGAGGGATATTGGGTGCCCAGACGACGACCCTGTCACCCGCTTCGAACCGGGTGGCGAGGGCGCGGGCCAAGCGCTCGGCCTGCACCAGCAGCTCACCATAGGTCCATGACTGGCCACAGTCACCACTGTCCGCGACATCCACCATCGCCACGGCATTCGGGTGGCTGGCTGCCACCTCTCGCAGCATCCCACCAACCGTGACGTCGCGGACATCCGCATCATTCTGCGCCGGGAAGTGCGAGGTGGTGAGGTTCATGTCATACATGGTTATTCCGCCGCTATTGGGCTTGTGGGGATGTCGACAAGCTTGCCGCGCGGAATGAGCCGGTCCGCGTCATACATCGGCAGGGTGCAAAGCTCGCCTTTTTGAGTGGAACCATCGGCGCAGAGCACATCGACCTGCGTGCCGGGCCCCTGCGCAGGGTCATCCATGCGCACGATGCAAACACCACAGCCCTGATACGGCGAATAGCCCGAGGAACAGACACGGCCGACATCTTTGCCATCAATGGTCATGACGCGTCCAAGCTGCGCCACGCCGCCGGACACGCGCATGCCCCATGTACGGCAGGACTGGTTAGCGGCCTCCAACGCCTTGCGGCCAACAAAGTCACGGTCGTCGAACTCGACAAAACCGCCAAGCCCTGCGTCGAACGGCGTCGTCTCGGCTCCGAAATCCGACCCGGCATTGAGCAACCCCGCCTCGATCCGCCGCGCCCGGAACACCGGCGTTCCAGTCAGCAAGATGCCGAACGCCGCGCCGACCTCCATGATCCGGTCGCCGATGGCGGGGATGTCGGTGTCGGGCAGCAGGTAGACCTCCCAACCCAACTCATTGGTGAAGCCCGAGCGGCTGATCCAGCAGGTCTGGCCCGCGATGGAGACCTCAGCGCAATCGAAATAGCGGAAAGGATTGGGCATCGGTCCGTCCAGTACCGCGGCCAACAATTCCAGCGAACGCGGCCCCTGGATTTGGCTGACCCAGACATTGGGGTCGTGGATTTTCACGTCCAGCCCCTCGGCGTGGGCCTTGTACCAGCTGAACAAGTCGCCGTCGGCCTGCGCCATCCAAAACCTGTCGTGGGATAGCCGCAGCAGCACCCCGTCTGTGATCATGCCGCCATCATGATAGCAGGCAAACTGATAGGAACAGCGGCCCGGTTTCACCTTGCTGACACTCCGGGTGAACACCTTGTTCAACAGAGTTTCGGCATCCGGTCCGCTGATCTCGATCGGCAACTCGCCAGTGTGACGAAAGATGACATTGGTGCGCACGGCCCAATACATCTCGTCATCCGTGGCCGTGTCGAGTTTCTCCGGCGTCAGGCGCGAGTTGTAGAGCGTGTATTCGGGATTATAGGGCAGCTCCATGTAGCTCAGCGGATGGGGGGGCATTGTTCGGGTCAGTTCGCGCGGGCGCTCGCCTTTGTTCGGAAAGGCTTTGACTGCGAAACGAGTGTGAGAGAGGTCGGTTGTCATATTATTCACCGTTCAGAGTTGTTAGACGCCTGCGGGTGACCTTCGACAAGGACAGATGGATGCCACGCATTGTGTTAAGGATATTTGGCCAAATGGGCTTGGCGCAAATCTAATGATTTGCACACGTCGTTCCAAAAAATTAAACAATATACATGCGATTTCGTTCTTATGATGCTCTCAAGACCTTTGATGCTGTTGCCCGCAATCTGTCGATGACCAAAGCGGCGGACGAGGTGCATCAGTCGAAAGGGTCGATCAGTTACCAGATCAATAAACTCGAAGCCGAGCTCGGCTTTCGTCTGTTCGAGCGCGCGCATGCAAAACTGGAACTGACGGAGGAAGGGCGCAGGTTGTGGCATGTGTCCCAAACGGCCCTGAGCCAGATCGACCGTGAAATCGAAGACCTGCGTGGCACTGCCTCCAGTGCCGTGACTATTGGTGCACTGACCTACTTCTCGTCGCGCTGGCTGTCGCCAAGGCTCACACGGTTCTTCGAGGCCAATCCCGGTATCAGCCTGCGGATCGAACCGCTCAACTCCGTCGACATGATGAGATCTGTGAAAGTTGACATGGCAGTCCTTTGGGGAATTGGCGGCTGGGAGGGCCATAAGAGCGAACTTCTTTTGTCCCTGCCTGCTGTGCCAACCGCCAACCGCGCAGTTGCTGAGCAGGTGAGCCGTCTTGGGTTGGCCGAGGCGGTCAGGCAACTGCCGCTCTTGGGGGACAGTTCCGGTGATGCCGGTTGGCGGGCCTGGCACAAAGCCGCTGGGCTGCCTTACACGCCCAGCCGGTCCAGCTTGACTATCCCGGACTCAAACAGCCGCGTTCAGGCGGTGGTGGATGGCCAGGGGATCGCCCTGTGGGATAATCTGGTCGCGGCTGAATTTGGCGATGGAACGCTTGTCAGATTGTCCGATGTCAGAGTTGATAACGCGGGTTACTTTGTCGTTTTCACGGATCAGCCGATGTCTCAAGGCGCAGAGTCATTCATGGACTGGTTGCGGACTGAAACCGCATCCTGAAGCCAATCCGAGAACACCGTCGCCGGTTCTGACGCTGTAGCCCGATCTGGCCTGACGATGAAATAGCCATAGTCTGGCAGCACGATCTCCGACAGCCGATGAAGCTTACCTGCCACCAACTCTTCGCTCACAAGATCATCCATCAGGGCGATACCTTGGCCGTTGATCACCGCCTGAACCCGCACGTTGGGATCCGGCACGATTAACACGTCGCGCCGCGCCTGTGGCGGCAGGCCCGCAAGCTCCAACCATTCAGACCAGGCGTTGCTGTCTTCGCGATCGCGCAGCAATGTTAGTTCTGGGACCGCCTCCCTGATCCCCAGCCGTTCCACCCGGCCCGCAACATTGGTATTGCCAACCGGAAAGGACGGCATCGGCATGAACGGTGTCACGGTGCCGTCTTTCCAATTCCCGTTGCCCCATCTGATCGCCAAATCCACGCCCTGCATCTCGGCCCCTGAAAACTCGATCATCGGCTGAATGCGAAGCTGCACGTCCGGGTGGCTTTGCATGAAGGTCATCAGGCGTGGCGACAGCCAGCGCGCGGCGAAATAGGTCGAAACACCAACTGTCAGAGAGAGGGTCGAGACCCCCTTTAACATTTGAATTTCGGCTTCGATCTCGTCGTATCGGCTCTGGCAGATCGTCAGCAGTTTCAGACCTTCACCGGTCAGAGTGACGCCGCGCGTGGTGCGCTGGAACAGGCTCACGCCTAGATCGGCCTCAAGGGTTTTGATCTGATAGCTGATAGCACCTTTTGTCATATTGAGTGCCGCAGCCGCCGTCGAGAAGCTGGAATAGCGAGCGATCTCGGCAAATAGCCTGAGCAAATCATGGTGATGGAAACGAGCAGTCATGGGGTAGCGTATAATTTATTTAAACGCTGAGAACAGATTTTTTCGATTTTCAAGCTGCTTTTTTGAACATGATATGCGTTTAGGCTCACAAAAGGAGTTGCTGGCGTTGGAAACTTTGAACGCAATCACAGACATGCCAGCCCCTCAGGGTCGCCGCAGCAGCGCGCGCCGTGGCCGTCTTTCCCGTCATAACGCGCCCTCGGAGAGCACACCGTTCACGGGCCGCAAGATACCTGCATACGATTTGCTGGATGAAACGGCCTTGGCCTGCATCGAAAGTCAGGCGAACTGGATATTGGACAAGATCGGTGTCGAGTTTCGGGGGGACCAAACGGCGCTGGATCTCTTCGCCCAGGCGGGCGCGCAGGTGGACGGTGAACGCGTAAGGTTTGAGCCGGGCCATGTTCGCGCGCTGTGCGCCACGGCCCCAAGCGAATTTCAACTACATGCCCGCGACCCGGCCAAGACCGTGACACTTGGCGGCGACAACGTTGTGCTGATGCCAGGATATGGCTCTCCCTTTGTCAGTGATCTGGCAAAGGGTCGGCGCTATGCGACGCTGAAGGATTTCCGCAATTTCGTGAAACTGGCCTACAGTGCCCCTGCGCTGCACCATTCCGGCGGCACGGTGGTCGAGCCGACAGATATCCCGGTGAACAAGCGCCATCTCGACATGATGCTGGCGCATCTAACGCTCTCGACCAAGCCCTTCATGGGCTCTGTCACGGCGCCTTCGCGCGCGCGCGACAGTATCGAGATGGCACGCCTCGTCTTTGGTGACGTCATGGATCGCTTTGCTGTGATGCAGGGCAATATCAACGTCAATTCGCCGCTGATCTATGATGACACTATGTCTTCGGCCCTGCGAATCTATGCAGAGGCGGGCCAGTGTGTTTGCGTCTCTCCTGCGATTTTTGCAGGCGCCATGGGGCCACTTTCCCCGGCCGCCGTCGCGGCACAAACATTGGCCGAAGCCATGGTGGGCATCGCGCTGGCACAGCTGGTGCGGCCCGGTTGCCCGGTAGTGTTTGGCTCGTTCCATTCGACGATGAACCTGCGCACCGGCGCGCTGACTTTCGGATCGCCCGAGGCAAACATGACCACGATGGCGCTCACACAACTGGGACGAAGACTTGGCGTGCCGGTGCGCTCTGGCGGGGGTCAGATCACCGCGTCCAACGCGCCGGACGGGCAAGCCATGCAGGACAGCACCGGCGCGATGTGGTCCACGCTGCTCTCTGGTGCGCATCAGGTCTGGCATGCGGCGGGCTGGCTCGAGGGTGGGCTTGTGATGTCTTATGAGAAATTCATCATGGACCTCGACCATTGCGGCGCGATGCTGAAGCTTTTGCAGGGTTTCGCTACCGATGACGAAGCCTTTGGGCGCGACGCCTACCATGAGACCGGCCCGGGCGAGAATTTCCTGTCGACCAGCCACACGCTGCGCCACTACACGACGGCGAATTTTGAACCACGGATATCTGACGCCGGCCCATTCGAGACCTGGTCTGAAAATGGTGCGCTGACCGCTGATCAGCGCGCCACGGCGCGGTGGCATCAGATGCTGAACGACTATCAACAACCCGAAATGCAACCCGGCATCCAAGCCGCGCTCGAAGACTTCGTATCCGAGCGCAAGGCGCAGATGCCGGACGAATGGTACTAGAAAGGAACGCCCATGACCGAAGAGCTTAGCCGCACATCCGCCCTTGCCTCACGCCACACCGCACTTGGCTCTGGGCTGGAAGATTGGAATGGTATGGGAACGGCCTGGACCTACAACACCGACCCCAATGATGAACACGATGCGGTTCGCGAGCGCGCGGGCATGTTCGATATGTCGCCATTGAAGAAGGTGTTCGTGCGCGGTCCTGACGCCCTAGCGATTCTCGACCACCTGACCACACGCGATCTTTCCAAACTCGCACCGGGAAAGGCGGCTTACCTGTGTGTTCTCACCGATCAAGGCGGGATCGCCGATGACGCTATCGTGTCGAACAACGGCGGTGACGAATGGATGATCGTGCACGGTTCGGGCGACACGATGGCGCTCTTGCAGGCTTCGGCGGAGGGGCACGATGCTCAAGTTACGTTTACTGACGATCTTCACGACCTGTCGGTGCAAGGGCCGGCCTCGCTGGAAATTCTCAACGCGCATACGGATATCGACCTAAGCACTCTGGCCTATTTCGAACATGCGACTGCGGTGCTCTTCGGTCATTCTTGCCGCATCTCGCGCACCGGATACTCCGGCGAACGTGGCTACGAGATCTTCGCTGACGGCTCGGTGATCACCGACATCTGGGACAAACTGGTCGAAGCAGGCGTCATGCCCTGTTCCTTCACGGCGCTCGATAAGGTGCGGATCGAAGCGGGCCTGCTGTTCTACGGCTACGACATGACCGAGAACAACACCCCATGGGAGGTGGGGCTGGGCTTCACCATCAGCAGAACCAAGGGCGATTTCCGGGGCAAGGCGGCAGTCATGGCGGCGAAAGGTGCCGAGAAGGTCAACAACGTTTGCCTCGACATCGACCATCCAGACATGGTCGAAGGCGGTGAAACCCTGATGTTGGACGGTCAGGAAGTCGGCATCATCAACAGCCCCTGCTATTCGCACCGTATGGGCAAATCCCTTGCCCTGTCCCATGTCCGACCGGGCCTTGCGGTTGGCACCACGCTCACGGTGTCGGGCGAGGGGCTGGAAACCACGGCCACAATCACCACCAGCCCCATCTATGATCCTGACAAGTCGCGCACGCATAGCTGACGCAGCCTATGCATTCCGGCGAAGGGCGAACCTCTGATCGCCCTTCGCATCACTGCAATTGACTTCGGCAGAACACAGATGCGCTAACCCGCCATTCATGAGGCGTAAGATCATTCTGAAAGCCCAACTCGCTAATCGGTCCAAGGCATAGCGAGCGGCAGACTTCGATGTCGCCTAGCTTCTTTGCAATCGCCCAATGCCCCATCGAATGAGCCCGACGAGTAATGGCAACAACCCCACAACCAGCAGGGCATTCTTAATCAGGCTTAGTGTTGAACTCAGCGCAATCAAATCATCTGAGACGTCGGGGTATCCCCGCGCGAGAAGAAACAGAGTAACATTCTCGGTATAGTCGCCAATCCCACCCAGAAGTGGTGCAAGACAAAGCCAATCGACGCCGCGCCCCTTCCATAGAATGTAGGTAAACACGGCAGCGATGAGCGAGTAGAGAGCTGGGTTGAATATATCCAGAAGCTGGATTCGGCCGTACAGCGAGAACCCGCGCTCACCATAGCTTCCAAGAACTTCCGTCACTCTTTCCCTGGTATATCCTTGGTCGAAATCCAGAATTCCAAAGCCGCCGCTGACTTCCCTGAGCTGCCCAAGCGTCATCAGGATTGCGCCAAAAACCACGAGATAGGCGATGATGAGAACGGTTAACCCGCGTCTTGTTGCCAACTGAGAGATCAACGAAATCATGTTCACTCCTCAAAAATGACAGTTGTGTCAGTTAAAAATGACGGGTATGTCAATAATGAAATTTTTGCAAGACCCGAGATGAACGCGAATTTTGAAGACCTTACACCAAAGGCACGGCGTACAAGATTGGCTCTCTTGGAAGCCGCAAGAGTTGAGCTTGGCAATCGAGGCGTTGCGGGCGTTACGGTCATGGCGGTTTGCGAACGGGCAGGCATAGGCCGCACATCTTTTTACAATTACTTTGAGGACACAGGCGCCTTGGTGTCGACAGTTGCAGAAGAGGCCGCGAAGGATGTGAAGGAACGGTTTGATGCCCTGCATTCTGGCGTTCCGCGAGGACGTAAGCGGTTGGAAGCCTGTCTGCGCATGATCCTGGAAACTGCGACTAATGACTCTGAGGCGATACTCCTCGTTACATCATTGGCAAACTCAGCTCCGAAGATCATGGAATTGCTACGCGCAGAGATTTCAGCGGAACTTGCAGCCTTCGCTCGGGTACCGGCCAAAGATCAACCGGTCTTGGTAGATCATCTGACCCAAACAGTTCTCGCTCTCGCGCATCAGATGGCCATAGGCAATCTCGCCAAGGAAAGCGTTGATTGCCATGTCGAATTCATGATGCGCGCCTGCGGCTGATCTTGACATAGGACACTCGTCCAAGGTCCGTTTCGTCCCGGTCTGGATGGTCTAATCAATTTGCAGTGAAAGCGCGGTTTCGTTTCGCGCGAAACTGGCGCCCGCGAACGACCGGTCTGGCGACACCAATCGCATTGCGTCGATGAGGTTGCGGCACGTGTGAACGAATGCTGCGTCGGCAATAGCTGCGTGAGCAAAAGGCAGCTAAGTCCGCATTGCCGACATTTGCCGCAGCTTTGATGAGCGGCCGCTATCAATAGGCAAGGACGGGTCTCAATACCTCACGTCGTCCAGAAGCTCCAAGAGACGCGCATAGTCTCCAGTGACCGCGCGCGCTTGCTCGAAGACATCTCGCCGCTGCTGGTCAAGGCAGCGGAAGTACCGTTCGACATCGGTAAAATACGTATCCGCATCACGCTTCAACAGATCCGCATAGGCCCTGACATCATCGGGGTCGGTCGGCATCCAGGGCGGCGCAGGCGGCAGGCAAGTGCCCGCAATCGCGGCAGAACCCCAGCTCAGAACGACCATAACCGCCCATGTTTGTTTCAAAAGCGCCATATTATCTTGGCTCAGCCACTCCGTTGCAGTAAATTTGTTTCAACGCATGAAGGGCGCAATAACTCAAATTGCACCTATTGATTGCAAGATTATAATATTGTATCGGTTCGGTAGTCCATGAGGGACTGCCGGGCCAATGCATAATTCTGCAAGGCTCGATCCTATGAATTTGATGCAAGACGCCCCCAATGTTGTCAGTGAAGACGGGCTGCGCACGCTGCTTGCCGAGGGTCATTCGGCGGATGTTGTGTGCCGGGTTACGCCCACACGAACAGGTGCTCAGTGGTCCGGAGTATGGACCGTGCATTGCGTCTCGCCAGATGGTGAGACGCGTCGCCTGCTTGTCACCGCGCGAAACAACATGGCTGCCAGGGAATTCAAGACTATCAACGGCTTATCCAGCTTCCTTGCTGGCCTTGGCGTTTCGATCGTCTCGATACCGATGCTTGAAGGCAAGATCGCCTCGCACAACCTGTACGACGAAGGCTAAACCACTTGCCGTCCTCGCAGCATTCCTTGCTGCACCCGCCTATTCTGAAGGCTTCGTGCTTTCCATGCGGGCCGATGGCCATCTAGAGACCAAGGCACCGCAATCAGGTTTCGCACAAAGCTACGTCGATGGGATTGGCGCGAACCCACCAGAGTTGATTGTTTTCGCAGCACCTGAGCCTGAAACTCCCCCTCCTGCACCCGCCCGCGCAGTTCCCCGCCCCGAAATCCTTGCAGCGCTTGAAAGTACCGCACACCGTTATGGCGGGCACCCCGCACTGCGCCGTGCTGGGCTGTCGGTGACGGAATGGCAGGCCCTCTTCCAAGCCAATATCGAGATCGAAAGCGCTTATCGTCCGAATGCGCGCAGCTCAGCTGGTGCGATCGGCCTCGGGCAGTTGATGCCCGGAACGGCCGCGCAGCTCGGTGTGGATCCCCATGATTGGCAGGCCAATCTGGATGGCTCTGCTCGTTACCATCTCATGATGTTGGCGCAGTTCGGCACGCCCGAACTCGCGCTCGCTGCCTATAACGCGGGGCCAGACGCGGTCGCGCGCTATGGCGGCATTCCTCCCTACCGAGAAACCCAAAATCACGTGCGCCGCGTCTTGGCGGTGCGTGATCGACTGACTGGAGCCTCCTGATGCACATACAATTCCGCACGATCCTGTCGCTGGCTCTGGCCAGCTTGATGATTGCCAATCCCGCCTTTGCGCAGAGCATCGACCTCTCGCCGGTGCAGAACCTGTTGCAAGGTATCGTCGACACGATCACCGGCCCCTTGGGTATTGTCATCGGCACCTTGGCCCTGATCGGTGTGTTCCTCTCTTGGCTCTTCGGCATTCTGGATTTCCGCCAAGCCCTCTGGGTGCTGGTTGCCATTGCAGGCATCGCAGCTGCACCGACCATCGTGACCGCGATCTGGGGCGCGTAAATCCGGCATGGCAACGCAAACGCGCCTCTTCCTGGGCCTGATCCGGCCGCCAAAGCTCATCGGCTTGCCGATCATGTATGCCATGGTTTGGCTCTTCGGGTTTGTGTTGCTGTTTCTTTGGGTCCAAAGCTGGCCGGTGATCATCATTGCTGCTCTGGCCTATCCCGCGCTGTGGAAAGCGGCAAATTGGGATCCGGCCTTTCTTGAGGTGATGGCCACCGCCTTGCAGGAAACGCCCCCGACGCCAAATCGCAAGATCCATTCGGGGGACAGCTATGCTCCATAACCCCTCGGATGATCTTGCGACGCTACCGGACTGGGCACGCAAAGAGCGCCCAATGGCCAGCATGCTGCCCTATGTCAGCCTCGTGGATGACGTTACGATCCGCACGCGCGGCAATGCCCTGTTCCAATGCATCCGCCTAGATGGCGTCAACAGCATGACCTGCGATGACGCGCATCTGGAGAAGATCCGCGCGCTCTTCGCGGCGATCATTGCGCAGATTGGGCCAGAGTACGGTTTCTACGTTCACAAGGTTTCAAAAGCGATCGAAACCGGCTTGCCGCCCGTGCCCAATGAGGGGTTTGCCCAAGCGCTGGACACCCGCTGGCAGCTGGCCATGGCGCAGGCGGGCCTGCGGGACAAGACACTCACACTCACGGTGCTGAAACGTCCTCCCCTCGGCGCGCGGCTGCGCCTGAAACGTGCAGACTCAATCGCACAGCTGAAAGACCAGACAGCCAAGCAATTGCGCAAGCTCGAAGAAGTTGTCGGGTTTCTGCTCTCATCCTTCGCAGAAATGAACCCGCGTCTGCTCGGAGCTGAAACCGGTGAGCTACTTGGCTTCCTCGGGGCGCTCAACATCGGCCAAGAGCGACCGCTCTTCGCAAAATCCCGCTTTGGCATCATTGCCGAAGATGTCGCCAACACGCGCGTCACGTTTCAGGGGCGAGGCTTTACGCTCGACGATGGGACGGCGGGCAAGCGGTTTGGCACCAGTTTTGCGATCAAGACCTACCCGGCAAAAACCAGCTGCACCATGTTCGATGAGCTGAATCTTCCCGTCGACATGGTCGTCACCCATTCTTTCACGCCGATCAACAACAACATCATGGCCAGCCGGATCAAGCGCCAACAGCGTCTGATGAAGGCCAGCGATGACGGCGCGATTTCCCTCGCCGAAGAACTGGTCGACGCGCTCGACGATCTGGAGTCGAAGCGCCTCAGCTTTGGCGATCATCACATGACGGTGACGGTTTTCGCCGAAACCGGGGAAAAGCTGGAAGCAATCGCCGCCGAGGTCCGCAACATCGCGGCCAGTGAAGGCGTTAATCTTGTAAACGAGAGCTTTGCGGCGCGGACCCACTATTTCGCGCAGCATCCGGGCAATGGACAGATGCGCAGCCGCAAGGCCGCTATCACCAATACGAACTTTGCCGACCTCGCCGCGCTTCATCGCGGTCAACTGGGTAAGCCCGGACGCAAAGTGCCTTGGGGCGAGCCAATCACCCTGTTTCCAACGCCTGAACGCTCGGGCTTCCTGTTCAATTACCATGAGACGGGGCAGCCGGACAAAGAGCCGACCGGCGGACACACCTTGATCCTCGGCCGTCCTGGCTCCGGCAAGTCAGTGTTGTCGGCGTTCCTCATGACACAAGCCCGTCGCTGCGACGCGCGCGTCTTTGTTTTCGACTATCGCGCTGGCATGGAAATGGCTGTGCGCGCGAATGGCGGGCGCTACAGCGCCATCAAGGCGGGTGAAGCAACCGGCCTCAACCCACTGCGCACTGAAATCGATGGGCGCGGGCAAGCCTGGCTGTCTGATTGGCTGGCCACGCTCTTGCATCGCACCGACAAGCCCCTGAGCCCGGTTCAGATCAACCGCATGCAAGAGGTGGTGCGACAGAACGCCGGGGCGAGCGATGCCGCCCTGCGCAACTGGCAGGATTTGGCCTCCCTCTTTGTGGCGGGGGCAGATGAAGGGGATCTGTTCGAACGGATTCAGGAATGGACCTCAGATGGCCGCTACGGTTGGATTTTCGGGCAAAGCGCTGAGGATACCTTCTCGCTCGATGGTGATGTGGTCGGGTTCGATCTGACCGGCATTCTCGACAGCGAAAGCGAGAAGGAACGCATGGCGGTTCTCTCCTACCTGTTTCGACGGGTGGAGCGCGTGATCGAGGATCGCAAGCCGACGTTGATCATCATCGATGAGGCCTGGAAAGCACTCGACAACCCGTATTTCGCGGATCGGCTCAGTAACTGGCTGGTCACGGCGC